>CAYSSR010000002.1:0-722039 GCA_964433755.1 uncultured Anaerolineales bacterium | reverse complement strand
CGAAGTGCTGAACCCATTCCTCCAGCTCCTCGTCGGTCATCCACTTGCTGACCAGGCGGGCAGTCGTAGTCGTCTCGGGCTGCTTCACGGGCTCCGGCCTGGGTCCCATCACAGGGGCTCCCATCTGCTTCACGGCGTCGACCACGGGGAGTTCCGTGCCCACCCAGTACCAGCAGTCCATGCTCCAGGGACCTGGTGTGTGCCCCATGAGCTCGCTGGCGATGAGCCAGGGACACATGCCGAAGTAGTAGTCAGGCGTGTTGGTCTCCAGCCAGCGATACATGGCCACTACACGCTCCGCGTGACCGTGGGCGTCGTAGCCGGGGTACCGAGGATCCCATTGCACGGTGCCTTCGTGGGGAACGAAGACCCCGCCCTCGGTGCTGATCACCGGGACCTCCAGCCCGAAATGCCGCTCCAGTAGTTGGACGGGGACGCGGTGTCCGATGAGCGTGTTGTCGTCAACCATGATGGTCCTGCCGGGCTTGTCGGCCTGGCAGACAGGGTCGTAAGGATACTCGAAGTGCCATTCCCCTTCGCCGTCCTGGTAGCAGTGATTGAGTGCGGCGTCGTGGGTGGCGATCCAGGCCCCGCTGGAGAAGACCTCTCGGGCGGTGGCCGGGGCATTGGCGGCTAGCCACTCGAAGGCGTTCTCGTACCAGCGGATGCTACTGGACTCTGCATCGAGCGAGCACTGAGCCAGGGCAGGAAAGGCTGGGTATCCGCCCAGTTCGATCACCGCCTCGGCGTCCCTCAGCCAGTTCTGGGCGACCAGTCCTGGACGGCCGCCAGTTTGCCATTCACCAGCTTTCCATTCGTAGACCAGATTGGGCTCGTTGTTGACCTCGAACCATCTGGTGATGCCTTCATCGACGTAACGTTCGACGGTGGAGAGGGCCTTGGAGGAGAGCGTGCCGGGGTTCGGTCTTTCGGCCCACATCCTGACGATGGGCATAATGTCGTTCGCCCGAAGTTTGCGAGCGAACTCCAAGACGGAGCCGCTGCCATCGTCCATGAGTTTGTAGAGGCCCATGCCCAGTTCCTGGAGCTCGCCGATCCAGTGATCGTGATCGAAGTTGGCGTGGGTGCCGGGGGAGCCATGGATACCTCTCAGACTAGGTGGTCGCTCGTAATCTGATAGTTCCACCTCTTCACTCCTTTCCTCACAGACCGTGACTGCCAGGTTCTGCCCGTTGGTGCGTCTCTGGCGACGCGGGCTCCGTCGGACCGATTATACAAGCGCTAGCGGTTTCGGGCAATAGTCACGAGACCTTCACCAGCACGCGGCGGCTCCTCGGGCCATCGAACTCACAGAAGAAGATGCCCTGCCAGGTACCCAGGAGAAGCCGGCCTCCTTCCACCAGGATCGTCTCGCTGCTGCCCACGATGGTGGCCTTGATGTGGGCCGCGGCGTTGCCCTCCAGGTGCTTGTAGTTGTCTTGAAAGGGTACGACCTTGTTAAGCTCCATGAGGATATCTTCGCGGACGCTGGGGTCGGCGTTCTCGTTGATGGTGACACCAGCGGTTGTATGTGGTACGTAGACGTGACACGTTCCATCCTGCACACCGCTGTCAGCCACGGCCTTCTGCACCTCGCCAGTGATGTCGACGAGCTCGGTGCGGCTCCTGGTGGACACGCGTATCTCTTTCATGGAACCCTCCTCCCCACAGCTACTCCCTTTGGGCACGCCTGCGGGCAAGTATACCATAGGTCCGCTCGTTGAGGCAGGTTGCAGAGGCCCGTGGGCAGGTGGGGTCAGATGGAGCTTGCCGTGAGCAGATACGCTGTATCGTCACGGAGTGTGTCCGGGTCAGGTCACAACGAAAGGCGGGCCACCACTATGTGCGTTGGCCCGCCCCAGATTCCGCAGTTCGCCTGTTCTCAGCCTTCGCCCTTCAGCAGGTGGGCGAATTCTTCGTCTATCAGCCCCTTCTTGAGGGCTTCTTCGATGCCGAACGTAGACTCGCCGTTTGCTGTGACTGTAGTCTCCCCTTGTCTGGCGGGGGATTCCGCCACTGTGGTGGCGGGCTCTGTTGGCTCCTGTTCTTCGAGCTTCTCTGGTTCCGGCGGGGCAGCCTCGGCTTCCAGAATCTCCTCTCGTGCAGGGGGCTCGCCTACCGCGCCGCCACCCAGCCCGTACAGGACCCTGAGCAGATCCTGAGTGGTCCTCTTGGCGTACAACCAGACCATGCCGATGCGGCTCGGCTGTTTGCTACGGTCGAAGATGAGGGTCAGGAAGAGATCGTCGCCCACGCTAGTGGAGTAGATGTCGTACTTCTTGCCCTCGTAGAAGTGGAGATTGAAGGTCTCCTGGTCCTGGAGATACTGCGCGATACCCGATACGCTGGTCAGGCTGCTCGCGACCAACGGTATCAGGGTGCCCGTCTCCAATCCCTGTCTGATGCCCACCTCGGAGACGATGTGACCTTGCACGTCCGCCAGAATGACACAGTGCGCGCCTACCTCGAACCGCAGGTTGCTCAGGGCTCGGTTTACAGCGTCTGTCTTGTTCGTTGGAAGCGTAACGCCGTCCTCTTCCTGGCTCCCCACATCGGCGAGAGCGTGCCGTGTGACCGTCAAGAGGTCGGAGACGTGGAACGGCTTGGCGATGTAGTCGTACACTTCCAGGCTATGGGCCCTCGCTTCAACCTCGTCCGAGCCGTAGGCTGTCATGAGAATGAAGCGGGTATCGGGATACCTCTGTTTGACCCTCTCCAGAAGCTGTAGTCCGTCGATTCCCGGCATGCGCAGGTCACTGATCACGAGGTCATAGGGGTGACTCTCGATCTTCTCCAGTGCCTCTTCGGCCGATCCGGCGGTTCCAATGGTGAAGTTGCGGCCCAGTTCCTCCAGGCTCTCGCGGAGGAAGAACACGACCTTCTCTTCGTCGTCGACGATCAGAACACGTTTATCCGTAGCCATACTCTCGTTCATCCCCATAGGCAGCGACCATTCCTGAGTCTAGTATACCACAGCGCTCGTCGCGCCACGGTTCCGGAATGGTCACGATTGGGTCCCGGTTCGGTGACCTCTCCTAGGGGGAGAACAAGTACCCCTTGCCGCGCACATTGACGATATAGGAATCGTCGCCGAGTGCGCTGCGCAGCTTCTTGCGTAGCCTCCAGAGATGGGTCTTGAGTGAGCTGCGTGCCTCCTTCTCCGAACACTGATAGGCGAGGACATCGTGAGCCAGTTCGCGGAAACTCAGGGTCCGGTTCACGTTGCTCATGAGGGATGCCAGCAGCCGAAACTCGGTGGGAGTGAGGTTCAGCGGCTCTCCCTTGGCGACGACGATCTGTTTCTCCCGATCGAGGAGGAGTTGCCTGGCCCGCACGAAGCGTGGTAGAGGGGGCTCTTCTGCACCTGGTTCGAGTGCACCACCAGGAGTCTTCAGTTCGCGCAGGCTCTGCTCAATGCTGCTCACCAACTCTCGGCGACGCAGAGACTCCCAGCGTTTGGCGAGCCCCGTTTCCACGCTGCTGACTATCTGCTCGACAGCGCACGGTTTGAGCAGGTAGTCGTGAGCGCCCTGGCGCAAGGCGCCGATGGCCGAGTCCACGGTGCCGTAGGCAGTGAGCATGATGACCACGGTGTCGGGCATCATCTTCTTCGCTTGAGTCATGACCTGCAATCCGTCGATGCCTTCCATCTTGAGATCGACGAGGATCAGGTCAAAGGTCTCCTCTTCGAGCGCGGCCAGGGCCTCCTCTCCGCCGGCTGCGGTGGTCACCCGATGACCTTCCTGCTCCAAGATCTCTTCGAGCGAGGTACGCACCGCGGATTCGTCGTCTACAACCAGAATCCTTCCCGCGCGGAAGAAGCCCTTCATTCTGTCTTGTCCCAGAGTAGGGGCCCGCTACAGCAGAGCGGGTCGTGATATGACGTAGTTCTCCCACTTGCCGAACGGCACGGAGGACATCACCAGGCTCAGGTCGTGGATCTTGAACCCCCTGTCGTAGAGCAGATTGAGCGCACTGGTATTCTCGCCCGGGACGTGCACCACGAAGTTGTCTATCCCATCGGAGGTCAAGCGATCCAGGCAGAAGCAGAGCATTCCTGCGATGTTCTGCGCATCTAGTGCGGCGAGAGGGCCGATGGTGCCGTCGTTGGAGACGTAGGCGTAACCGGCTGGCTGGTCGCCTTTGTTGAACAGGTAGCATCGCATGTCGCGGGCGCCAAGCCAGAAGCGATGATCGATTTCTCGCTCGAAATCCCTGATCTGGAGGTCTATGTCGTTGATGCGGGCGATGTTCTCCTCGGTCAACGAGGTCACTGTTCCCGGGAGTGGCTCCACTTCTTGCGGGGCCTCGCACAGGTTAGTGATGTTTCCCTCCATCCTGAGCACCGGCATGCGGGGGTAGATCCCGTTTCGAGTGTAGAGGGAGACGGAGGGCCAATTGGATGCGTTGGTGTACGCAGCGATGACTTTGGTCGTATCATTGCCCTGGGCCTCGGCCAAGGCCCTTTCGAATAGCTCCCTTCCGACGCCTGTCCCCTGAAACTCAGGTGCCACGGCCAGATAGGAGAGGAACCACAAGCTGTCTCTCACGATGTAGCAGCAGAAGCCGGCGATGTTCTTCTTCACTTCTGCCACGAGGAACCCTTTGCCACCGGCCCCCAGGAAGTGACGCCACAGGGGCAGGCTGTCTTCGTAGTCGAGGTCGACCAACGGCAGCGCTCTCTGCGCCGCGAACTGGTTCAGGGAGTCAACCAGCGCCCTGTGTACCAGATACAGGTCTCCTTCGTCTGCCAAGCGGTACTTGATCTTCATACAGACTTTCACCTCCATCTTTCTTCCTGAGGGTATGCCGAATGAGGACTGTCGCGTACGGTGATCACGTCCGCACTCTTGTGCGGACCATAGGTGACCGGGGCACTGACGTCGGATCGGTGGCGTGCACGGGTGGTTCGCGGGGAGGACGCCGTGGAGACTGAGCAGGCCGGCTCGTCGGAACGGGATCGATCGTGACGCAAGCGCAGCCCCTGTGGTTCTACTGACCTTACCATCAAGTAGCCAGAGGCTGCCGTGCACTACCCATCATCCTCCGGGAGGAAGATAACGCGAGCCCTATTCTGCCACAAAGGATCGAGGAACGCTGCAGAGCATGCTGTGGGTGACTACCTTTGGGCCGAGATGGTACGCTGGTGCCTAGCCAGTCAGTCGCACGGGCCTGGCCAGGCGCGCCCCGTCCCTATGCCCGGGATCCCACACGTCCGTGGGCGCCAGCGTGAACCACAGGTGGCCTCGCTCGCCCCTCTCTCCAAAGGGACCATCAGATTATAATGCGGTGGGCAGGCGATGTCAATCCTGAGATCCAGCGAAGCCCTATTGCCAAGAGGGTGGACTTGTGCTATAATGACACCAAAGGAACCAGCGTCTGAGCTCTCGGCGTGGGTAGGACGATGGCAGTTCATGGGGACATGCACATGTTCACCTTTAGTGGTGCCATAGAGGGCACCGGCGTTTCCATGCCGTACGGTTGATACGGCGCGTTCCCGGTTTGGTTTGCGCAGCCCTCTTCAAGGACATCCGAAGGGGGCTTTTCTCTTGCTCTGGAGGAGTGGTGTGATGTTGGAGAAGATCGAAGCACTGAAAGAAGAAGCGCTAGAGGCACTGCGGGCGGCATCCAGTCTGGACGACCTGGACCACTGGCGGGTGGAGTATCTGGGTCGCAAGGGTGGAGCAGTCACTCAGTTGCTCCGTGGGGTGGGCAAGCTCACACCTGAAGAACGACCGGTCGCGGGGCAGGCGGGCAACGAGCTGAAGACGGTTCTTGCGGAGGCGTTCGAGGACCGAAAAGTGGAGTTGAGTCGACCTGTCGGTGAGAGGGCTGGCTCGATCGACGTCACCCTCCCGGGCAGACCCGTGGAGCTGGGGCGCCTGCACCTTACGACTCAAACCCTGCGCGAGATCTACGCCATCTATGGCCGTATGGGCTTCCAGGTGGAGGAGTGGCCGGAGGTGGAGTCCGACCTCCTCAACTTCGAGCTGCTGAACATGCCGCCTCACCATCCAGCCAGAGATATGTGGGACACTTTCTACGTGAATGAGAGGGTTGTGCTACGCACACATACCTCTCCCGGCCAGGTCCGTAGCATGAGGAAGCACTACCCGGACCCCATCCGCGTCATCTTGCCCGGGAAGTGCTACAGGTACGAGGCGGTGACCGCTCGCTCCGAGTTCATGTTCTACCAGGTGGAGGGGCTGGCAGTGGGGAAGCGTATCACCCTGGCCGATCTCAAGGGCACGATGGTCGAATTCGCCCGCCAGATGTTCGGGGCAGACCGGAGGGTTCGATTCCGGTGCAGCCATTTCCCCTTCACGGAGCCCAGCGTGGAGGTGGACATGGATTGTATCATCTGTGGCGGGGATGGATGTCGCGTCTGCAAGAACACGGGCTGGGTGGAGATCTCTGGTGCAGGCATGGTGCATCCACAAGTCTTGAGAAACGGCGGCTACGATCCGGACGTGTACAGTGGGTACGCCTTCGGGATGGGTCCGGAACGGATCGCCATGATCAAGTATTCCATAGACGACATCCGGCTCTTCTACAGCAACGACCTGCGGTTCGCGGAGCAGTTCGGATGACCTGGGACGGTGATGGTGCCAGCCACGTAGCTGAGGGGCTGTTTGTAACAAGGAGACCACGATGAGGGTACCCGTAAGTTGGCTCAAAGACTACGTTGAGATCACTGTGCCGCTGGAGGAGCTTGCCGAGCGCATGACCATGGCGGGCGTGGAGGTGGCGGCCATCGAATACGTGGGCGCGGAGTGGGACAGAGACAAGGTATTCGTGGGGGAGATACTGGAGATACGGCCTCACCCCAACGCGGATCGTCTGACTATCGCCATCGTCGAGTATGGCGCCGGTCAGCCCATGGCGGTGGTCACGGGCGCCCCGAACATCCGTGTCGGTGAGAAGGGTCTGAAAGTGCCCTTCGCCACGATGGGAGCGCGACTCATAGATGGTCACTCCAAGGAGCTGAAGTACGTCACGCTCAAGCCCAGCAAGATCCGTGGAGTGGCGTCAGAAGGCATGGTCTGCTCGGAGAAGGAGCTAGGTATCTCTGAGGCGCACGAGGGGATCATGATCCTAGACGACTCGGCGCCGACGGGGACACCCTTGCGCGACTACATGGGTGACGCAGTGCTGGACCTGGACCTCACCCCAAATCTGGCGCGCTGTTTCTCCGTGGTTGGCGTGGCGAGGGAGGTCGCGGCGCTGACAGGACAGGAATGCAAGCTCGGAGAGTGGCCCGCGCTGTCCGAGCACGTTGGGGCCGCATCGATGCCCTGGGTGGAGATCGAGATCGCCGATCCAGATCTCTGTCCCAGGTATACGGCGGCGCTGGTGAGAGGGGTGACCACCCGTCCGTCGCCAGCCTGGATGCAGCAGAGGCTGACCATGGCCGGGATGAGACCCATCAGCAACCTCGTGGACGTATCCAACTACGTGATGCTGGAGTGGGGCCAGCCGCTGCACGCCTTCGACTATGATACCCTTCGAGGCAGGGATGGAGGTACGCCGCCGTCCAGCGTGCCGCTGATCATCGTCCGTAGGGCGCACCCACGCGAGCGCATGACCACTCTGGACGGTGTGGATCACGTTCTGGACGAGGATACGCTGCTGATCACGGACGGCGGTGGCCCGGTGGGGGTGGCGGGCGTGATGGGTGGCCTGGAGAGCGAGGTCACTGAGCAGACCAGCAACGTACTGATCGAGTCGGCGAACTTCAATAACTACAGCATCCGCAGGACCTCCCAGGCGTTGAAGCTGCCCAGTGAGGCCTCTGCACGCTTCGGGCGGGGCGTACCGCCGCAGTTGACCATGATCGCCCTCGAGCGCTCGGCCACGCTGATGCAGGAGCTGGGTGGTGGTACGATCGAGAAGGGGTACTGCGATGCGTATCCGTCCAGGCCTGAGCCCAGGCTCGTCGAGCTGACCGCAGCAGAGGTCGAACGTATCCTGGGAGTGGAGCTCGACGTGGGTCAGATCGTGAACATCCTGGAGTCTTTGGAGTTCGACTGCCAGGTGGAGAACGGCGTGATCCGGGCAGTAGTGCCCTATCACAGGCTGGATGTCTCCGTCCCCGCGGACTTGATAGAGGACGTAGCTCGTGTCTGGGGCTACGACAGGCTGCCCACGACTCTCATGGCGGACGAGCTGCCTCCGCAGCAGCGCGACTACTCCCTGGAGGGCGAAGAGCTGGTGCGGGATATCCTGGTTGGCTGCGGGCTTACCGAGGTCATCACTTACTCCCTGGGCGACCTGGAGAGCTACGGCAACCTGGAGCCCGCAGGGCCGGCCCCTGATCCTGAAGACTACGTCAGGATCGCCAACCCGTTGACTACGGAGCGGGAGTTTATGCGCCGCTCGCTGATGTCGAGCCTGCTGGAGGCGGTGAGAGATAACCTGCGCTACAGGGAGCGGGTGGCGCTGTTCGAGATCGGACGCGTCTACCTTCCACAAGCTGGCGAGGAACTACCCGAGGAGCCCCGGCGCTTGTGTGTGGCTATGACCGGGCAACGAGACGAGCGCTCCTGGCTCACCGAGGGCAGGCAGCGTTTTGGCTTCTACGATCTGAAGGGCGTGGTGGAGACCCTTCTGGATCGCCTGGGCTTGGCGGAGCGGAGTTTCGCACCTGCGGAGGATCCTAGCTTCCAGACCGGTGCGGCGGCCAACCTGCTGCTCGGCGAGTCGCAGATTGGCGTGTTCGGAGAGGTGGATCCGGCGGTCAGGGAGGGCTTCGATCTGCCGGCTCAGCCTGTCTGCCTGCTGGAGTTGGACCTGGAGGAGCTATTGGCTCGAGTCGAGCCTATCCGTCATCTCCAGCCCTTGCCCCGCTTTCCGTCCGTCAGCCAGGACCTGTCCATCATCGTGGATGAGGAAGTGTCTGCCCAGCAGGTGGAGGAGTTGATCCGGAGAGGGGGAGGCGGACTGCTGGACAAGATCACCCTCTTCGACGTGTACCGGGGTGAACAGGTGCCGAAGGGCAAGAAGAGTCTGGCCTATTCGCTGACCTACAGGCACGACGAGCGCACACTGACAGACAGGCAGGTGGCCAAGGTCCACTCCAAGATCGTGAACGGCCTGGAAAGGGAGCTGGGCGCCAAACTGCGCGAGTAGGCGCGTCCACGGGTGGAACCTGGGTAGCAGCAGGATCGTGTCCCAGACGCGCCAGCGTGCGGTGCCAGCGGATAACCAGAGAGGAGGGCTGGGACGGATTTGAGGGGACGCCTCTCCGGCTGGAGCGCTGCGTGGCCAGCGAGCTGGCGGTGGTGGTGGCTCGTCGTCTTCGGGCTGGCTTCCGAGGCGCTGTACCTGCACTTCTTCCTCAGACCCTATCCGCTGCTTGCTTACTACGCCGTGCCTCTCCTCGACCTGGGCAAGCTGACTGATCGGAGCCACGAGGCGGCCCGTGATTTCGCCCTCGCCTTCATGCTGCTCTTCGGCATCTGCTACGCGGCGTACGTGCTGTGCCGAGGCCGCTCCTCGTGGAAGGGGCTGCTCGTCGTCCTGCTGTTCACGTTTCTCTGCGGACTGGCACTCGTCCTCGTGTACCCCATCACCGCAGCCGACGTTTTCGAGTACATCGCCTACGCCAGGATCAGCGTGGATCATGGCGCCAATCCTCATCTGTACCGGCCGGCTGACTTCCCCGATGACCCTTTCGTGAGGTACTCGGCCTGGCCGCACATCACCTCTCCCTATGGACCTCTGTGGACTTACGTCTCCGTTCCTGTAGCGTTGCTGGCCGGGTCCAGCTTGCTGTCGTACCTGCTGCTATTCAAAGCGCTGGCCCTGGCCGTTCATCTGGTGAACTCAGGGCTCATCTACGGCATCTTGAGGCACTGGCGACCGTCATACGCATTGGCGGGTACGGTGCTCTACGCCTGGAACCCCCTGGTGTTGTTCGAGAGTGCGGGAGGCGGTCACAACGACGTGTTGGTCATGCTCCCAGTGTTGCTGGCCGTCTACCTCTTCGTTCGAGGAAGCTATTCCCTGGCCATTGTGGTCTCCGCTCTCTCCTGTCTGGTGAAGATGCCCATGGTCATCGTGGTGCCCGTGTTCGTTGTGGGAGGGTGGCGTGCGCTATCCGAGGAGAAGAACCGGATAGCCGCCGTGGCGTGGGGCGTAGGATTGGCTGTGGCTACGGTAGTCCTACTTCACCTGCCGCTATGGGAAGGCCTGGACTCGCTGGGCTGGTTGGCACGGGAGAGCCTGTTTACGTCGTCGTTCGCCACGCTGGCCGTGTTGACGCTGCGCCACTGGATGGAGGATGCTGAGCTGGCCCGCAGTGTGGTGCGGTCGGCCGCGCTAGGGGTGTTCGCCCTGTTTTACGCCGGGCGGCTTCTCACGCTGAGAGGCGAGACGCGCCAGTTCGTCGAAGGTCTCTTCTGGACGGTCTTCGTCTTCCTGTGCGTGGCCGTGTTGTGGTTCCAGCCGTGGTACGTGGTATGGGTCGTGGCGCTCGGGGCACTGGTGCCGTCGGTGGGGACAGCGAGGCTGACCACGCTGTTCTCCTATTCGGCGACGTGGAACTACGTGGTCTACCTCTTCTTCGTGATGTGGTTCTTCCCCTACATGATTGCCGGGAACTCGCTGGGTATGAATCTGACCGCGGTGTTGTTGATCTTCGGACCGGCTCTGGCCTACATCGCGTGGCAGGCGAGATCGTCTCGGCGGTCCCCGGTGTGGGATAGCTGACCCTCGCGCGGGCCTGCGACGCGGCGCACGGCATGGTGCAGACCTGTGAACTCCACGCTGGCTGTGGACGTCGTGTCCTGTGGTGGAGTCATCTGGCGTCGACGGGCTTCCGGGCCACAATCATGATCTCCATCTCGTCGAGGTCTATCTGGCGGCGTCCCCAGTTCCCCGCAGTGCCACCCCAGATGTGCTCGACCTCCAGTCCTGCCTCACCCAGCAGTCTGAGCAACTCCTGGGGCAGATACCCACGCTCTCGCAAGGTGACCTCCTCCTTGCCCTGCTCGGTCTCTACCTCCATGGTCAAGACCTCGACCATCGTCAAGGGATCGAACCTCCCGCTCTGAACATCCGCTTGAGTGCAGCGGCGAATCTTCGCCAGCCCGTTGAGGGTCGTCAACACCAAGCGCGCTCCAGGCTTGAGGGCGGAGAAGACGTTGCGAAGGATGAGCAGGTCGTGGTCCGCCTGGCCCTGATCCAGGTTCAGCAGACCGAACGCCCCTTCGCAGAGGCAGATCGCCGCATCATAGGGTCTGGTTGTGGAGAACTGGGTTGCATCGGCCTGTATCCATTCGATGGTAACCCCGGCTTCGGCGGCTGCCTTTTGTGCCAAAGCCAGCATCCCCGCCGAGATGTCCACTCCCGTGATCTGGTACCCACGTTTGGCCAACTCGACGGCGTGACGTCCTGTTCCGCAGCCTACGTCGAGAATCCAGCTACCTGCCGGTAGCTTGAGCTCATCGAGGAGGAATGTGACCTCCTCCACGGTATTCCCCGTGAAGGGGTTGTCCATGTATTGCGGTGCATGACCGTCGAAGAATCGTTCCCATTCACCCTTCTCGGTCATTGTGTCCCTTTCTTTGTTGTCGTGATCTGTTTGACGAGTGCCCTTCCCCGGCGACAAGCACGTCACGTGGGCGGGTCCCAGAGGCGGGCAGACTCACAGCTCCATGTCGTAGATGCGCCAGGTCTTGTAGTGGTGCATACCCATGGCGCTGGTGATGCGGGTGATGTTCTCGTTGTCCTCCAGCATCATGGACCCTTCCACCATGGTGAAGCCCATGGGCAGGGCGGCCTTATAGAGCTCGTAGAAGAGCAGGGCGTCGGCGCCGATCTGTCTGAAGCCCGGCCGCACTCCCATGAACATGGCCCGCAGTCGCGTGATGCGCCTGCGCTGCCAGAGCACGCGCAACGTTCGGACGAGATCTGTGTCCAGGGGCCAGCGCCAACGGGGTCTCAACGGAACGTAAAGGTCGGGCAGTGCCCCCAGAACCGCGGCTGGTTCACCGTCGACGAAGGCGAAGAGCAGCAGCTCGGGTATGAGCACCGGTCGTAGAGTCTCGGCCAAGGCGCGCGCTTCCTCGTCGGTGAGGGGCAGGAACCCCCAGTTGCGGGCCCAGGCTTCGTTGTAGATCTTGACCAGCAACTGGATCTCCTCGTCCAGCGAGTCCAGATTGGCCCTGCGACAAACGATCTTGGAGCGGGTCCGCACCCGCTCGACGATGCGGGCCAGCCGCGCCGGACGGTCGGGGCTGTACTCCTCCATAGCGTAGGCATAGTAGTCCTTGGCCTTGTGGAATCCATATCGCTCCAGGAACTCCCCGTAGTAGGGTGGGTTGTGGGTCAACTCCACTGTAGGTGGAGAGTCGAAGCCGTAGACCAACACACCCTGTCTCTCGTGCGTGGCGTTGGAGTACTCCCCAGGGCCGCGAAGTACCTTCATGCCCCTCTGCTCTACCCAGGAGCGAGCAGCGTCGAGAAGCTTGGAGGCCACGTCGAAGTCCTCTACCGTCTCGAAGAAGCCGAAGAACCCGATCTGGGTCTGGTGGTACTCATTGAAACGACGATTGATGGCGGCGGACACGCGGCCCAGCAGCTCCGGGCCTTTTCGGGCCAGGAAATGGGTCACCTCGGCGTGCTCGTGGTAGGGGTGCTTTGGTGTCAGTAGGCCGGGCGACCCCAACAGCTTGCTGCCGAGGTACTCGGCCCTGAGTGGTGGTGTCCAGAAGGGGTCGCCCCGGTAGAGGCGCCAGGGCACGTCCACGAACTGCTGCAGGCGGCCATCGCCAAGGGGGATCTGTTCTAGTCGTAGATCAGTCATTGCAGTCGTCCGTCCTTTTCTCAAGCGCGCGGGGGCTCACACAGTGTTGGCCCACGAAAGGCTCGACGGTTCGCCATGGCCGGATGACACACCGTGCGCGATGCGTCAGGCCAAAGCTCCAGCTATGCTTTGTTAGAGGTGCGACGTAAGCATACACCATAGCCCCGCTCTGTGCCACGAGACAGACTGATCTCGATGCTAGGCTAAATCGTAGTTGGAGCATGGGCGTGGCCAGGAGGTGAGTACACGTCCGAGACTCGCGACACTTGGCGAGTGCCTTCGCCTGAGCACGGCAATGCTAATGGGACACCTGATCCGGGTGCGGGTCTGACGATGGGCGAAGAACGACAAACTGAGAAACTACTTCTGCATGCATGGCTGACATGAGTGAAATTACTTCAGTCATGCTGAACGGGAAGAGGCCTTAACACGGCGCAACAGCGTAGGTGCTTGACAAACGATGAAAAAGACAGTATACTGGTGAGTAGGAGTTGTGAAAGAGATTCTGGATATGTGTAGCCATCGTTGAGCTACTACGAATCGAGCGACGAATCACTCTCATCGCTCGTGGTAGTGGCGAGCTAGGATGTCAGACATCATGGATGGAGCGTCTCGGTCAATCTCGACAAGGAGGGGGAGAATGATCAGGCTGGGGAACTTGGACCGTCTGAAGAAGGAGGAGGTCTTCGAGCTCCTGGAGAACGTTGGCCAGATGCTTTCTGCCACGTTTGGAGACTGGTGTGAGGTGGTGGTGCACGATGTGTCCGGTGATCTGGAGCATTCCATCGTTGCTATCACGGGCGACGTCACGGGCAGGAGCGTGGGAGGACACATCACGGATCTGGGCCTGGCTAAGCTGCGCGCCGGCCAGACGGAACCACTGTTCAACTACACCAGCTACACAGCAGATGGCAAGACCCTTCGCTCCAGCTCCATCTTCTTGCACGACGAAAAGGGAGAGCCGTTCCTGGCGTTCTGTGTGAATCTGAATCTCACGCCAGTACTCCTTTTCGAGGGGTTCTTGCGCAACCTCTCCTCCTACGAGCAGAAGTCCGAGGTCACCGAGTTCTTCTCGGACGATCTGGGCAACATGCTCGATGCGATCATCGCAGAGTCCGTGAAGCGCATCGGGAAGCCTGTGTCTCTGATGACCAAGCGTGATCGAAAGGAGGCGGTAGGCGTCCTGGAGGAGAGAGGGATATTCCAGCTCAGGAGATCGGTGCCCTTGGTCGCCGAGCGCCTGGGGGTGACAGAGAAGACGATCTACAACTATCTCACCGAGCTGGAGAGGGACGGCGCCGCCGCCGACTGATCGGTGCAGCGTCGTAGTGTCCAGGCACGGAACACAGAGACATTGCCTCATCGCAGTGCATGGAAGGGACTCTTCCTGGCGATGGAGTCCACGCAGCGTGCTCAGGACGGGGCGGCACATAGGCTTCCACACGGACAGGAGCAGCGATGAACTCTAGGATCCGATCCGATTTCCCCGTGACCTCTGAGCGGATCTACCTCGATACCGCATACGACGGCCCCTACCCGACGCCCGTCATCCAGGCTGGGAAGGACTTCCTGGAGCGCCGCGGAAGGGGCTTGGCAGGTCACGTGGATGACTGGCTGGTCGTGGCCGACGAGGTCAAGGCCCTATTGGGAAGACTTCTCAACGCCACACCCCAGGAGATCGCCATCACGACGAACACCACAGAAGGCACGAACATCATTGCCAACTCTGTGGGCCTCGGTCCGGGCGACTCAGTGGTGTGGGATGACCTCGACTTTCCCTCCAACGCGGCGATCTGGTTCAACCTGGCTCACAGGGGAGGCATCGAGAACCGGATCGTGCACAGCGTCGGTGGCAGTGTACGGTTGGAGGACTTCGAACGGCTGATCGACGACAGCACCCGTCTGGTGACGGTGAGCCACGTCTCACACACGAACGGCTACGTACACGACCTGGAAGCCCTGGCAGAACTGGCTCACTCTCACGGTGCATACCTTCACGTCGATGCGATCCAGGCTGTTGGCGCCATCAAGGTCGATGTCCGGAAAATGGGGGTCGATTTCCTGACCGCGGGCACGTACAAGTGGCTCCTGGGACCCATCGGGCTGGCCTTCCTCTACGTCCGAGAGGAACTGATCCCGATGCTGGACCCTGTGTACGCGGGCTGGCGACAGGTGAGGGCATGGCCGGATGAGCTGCCGGTACGGCCTCCCTTGTTGCACGCTGACGCCAGGAGGCTGGAAGCGTCCACCGTACACTTCCAGGGGTTGTACGAAGCCAGAGCCGCGCTGGAGTACATACACGGCATAGGCATGGACAGGATAGAGCCGCAGGTTCTTCGACTCAGTTCGAGGGTTTGGGGCGGGCTGGAGAAGCTGGGCCTCCACCTGAACACGCCCCCTGGCACGTCCAGCGGCATCGTCACCTGTGTGTTGTCCGACGTAGAGAGGACTGCACAGGCACTCCGGGAGAACGACGTGGTGGCTACCTTCAGGGCGGGAGACCAACTCCGCGTGTCTCCGCACTTCTTCAACACCGAGGATGAGGTGGACCGCTTGCTTCAGGCATTGTCGACGGTTGGTTAGACACGTGATGCTGCCGATTGCGGGCTGGGGCGTGGACAGCTCGATGAGGGGTGGAGGATCGTGAGGGCTTATCTGGTCAGACGGTTGCTGCTCAGTGTGCTGGTATTGTTTGGCATCTCCGTCATCGCATTCTCGATGATCCACCTGTCGCCGGGAGGCCCGACCGCCATCTACACCGTGAGTCCTAACTTCGATGCCCGGCAACTGGAGAGGATCGAGGAGCTGCTCGGCCTCAACGACCCGCTTCACATCCAATACATCAAATGGCTGAGAGGCGTGCTGACGGGGGAGTGGGGCTTCTCGTACAGAGATGGCCGTCCGGTGACGCAGGTCATACTGGAGCGATTGCCCAACACGGTCGAGCTGACCATGGCCGCGCTGATCATATCCATCGGAGTGGGAGTGCCTGTGGGCATCTTCACGGCGGCCAGGGCCGGCACCGTTGCGCGCTGGATCGCCAACATGCTGACCATGACAGCCATCTCCATGCCCACCTTCTGGTTGGGCCTGATGGTGATCCTGGTGTTGTCCGAGCGGTTTGGAGCGATTCCCTCGGGTGGGATGTTCACCATAGGAGCGGAGTTCTCTCTTTGGGACCGGCTCCATCACCTCCTGGCGCCAGCGCTGGTTCTGGGCACACCCAGTATCGCCACTTGGTGGAGGTACACGCACTCCGGAATGGTGGAGGTGATGCTGGAGGACTACGTCCGCACGGCGCGCGCCAAGGGCCTCTCAGAGAGGATGGTGACCTACCGGCATGCGCTGAGGAACGTGTTGATCACCCTGGTCACACTGGCCGGGCTCTCTTTGCCCAACCTGTTCTCCGGGGCCTTGGTGACGGAGGCGGTCTTCGCGTGGCCGGGGAACGGACGTCTCCTGGTGGAATCGTTGGTGCGCCGGGACTATCCCGTGGTGATGGGCAACTTCATGGTCATCGCTCTGCTGGTTGTGCTGGGCAATCTGATAGCAGATCTCTCGTATGCTCTGGTGGATCCCCGGGTGCGCTTCGAATGAGGTCTGGGTTGCTTGCGGTGAGGGGGTAGCCGATGGAACGCGTCAGGGTGTGGCGCCGCTTCAGAAGGAACCCGTTGGCCATGGCTGGGACCGTGGTCATCCTGTTGCTGATGTCGTTCTCGCTGTTCTTCCCCTGGCTCCTTCCTTACGATGCAACCACCATAGAACTATACAACACTCTCCAGCCGCCGGGCGCGCCTCCTCACATCCTGGGGACGGACGACCTGGGCCGGGATATGGTGGCTCGGCTGTCCTACGGAGGCAGGATATCTCTGGCGGTGGGTCTGGGGGTGGCCCTGGGCAGCGCGGTCGTCGGGGCACTTCTGGGCTCGATCGCTGGTTTCTACGGGGGACGCATCGATACCGTCATCTCGCGGATCATCGACATCCTGCTCTCGATACCACTATTGCCCCTGCTGATGGTCATCTCTGGATTCGTCAATGTCGGACCCAGGGAACTCATCGCAGCCATGGTCTTCCTGGGGTGGATGGGAGTAGCACGTTTGGTGCGCGGCGCGGTGTTGTCGCTGCGAGACTCGGAGTTTGTGATCGCTGCTCGGGCGGTGGGCAGTGGGAATGGACGCATCATTGTCCGGCACTTGCTGCCCAACGTTCTCGCCCCTCTCACTGTGGCTGCCACTCTGGCCGTGGCCTGGGCCATTCTTATCGAGTCAGCCATGAGCTATCTGGGCTTCGGGATTCAGCCGCCTACGCCCACCTGGGGCAACATGCTCCAAGGTGCCCAGCGCTACATGCGCACTGCGCCCTGGCTGGCTGTTCTGCCAGGCATCCTCATTGCACTGACCGTGACGAGTTTCAACTTCGTGGGCGACGGCATCAGAGAGAGCCTCGATCCGAAGCTGATGGGGCGGCTGTGAGATGAATTCGCTTCACGGTTGGGATCGCCTGTGGGGAAAGGAGGTGTAGCATAAGGTCTACGATAGTCCCCTCGGAAAGCTAGGTGGCAGAGCGAGACTCTGCGAAACGTAGGTCCAGTTAAGCGAAAAGGAGGACGCGATGACTCGCAAGCTAGCTGCCTTCGCCGTGTTGGCGCTGTTGGCAACCGGTCTACTCACTTCGTGCGCCACAGCGACGCCGGGCGCGGAGGCGCCGACCCCGGAGACGATCATTCAGACGGTGGTGGTGGAAGCCACGCCGGCTCCTGAGCCTACCACGCCTTCGGGACCCATCATGGGCGGCACAGTGACCATCGGCCAGGAGCAGGAGCCTGACAAACTGGTGACCCAGTGGAGCGCGTTGACGGTCTCCTATGAGGTCTCTGAGTTGGTCAACGAGTTCCTGCTTCGATACAACTCGGACGCGGAGATCGTGCCCAATCTCGCGACGGAAGTGCCCAGCGTCGAGAATGGGGGTATCTCTGCCGATGGCAAGACCTACACCTTCAAGCTACGTGACGACGTCACCTGGCACGACGGTGAGCCGTTCACGTCCGAGGACGTGGCGTTCACCCTCGAGGTGGCAGCGGACCCCGATAGCGGCGTGTCGACGAGTGTGGGTTTGGATTCGGTGGAGACCCCGGATGACTACACCGTGGTCGTCACACTGACCAACCCGGATGCCGGCTTTCTGGACAAGATGGCGTCCGTGCTGGTGATCCTGCCCGAGCATGCTTTGAACGACGTCGAGAGTTGGGAGACCGCGGAGTATCTCACCAACCCGTACCCAGGCTTGGGAGCCTTCCAGTTCGTGGAATGGCAGAGCGGCAGCTACATAGAGCTGGAGAAGTACCCAGACTACTACCTTGGCGAGCCGTACCTGGACACCATCTACTACACGGTGATCCCGAACGACGACGCGCGCCTCACAGCTTTGGCCACGGGCGAGGTCGACATGAGTTTCCGTGTCATCGGTGAGCACGTACCTCTCGCTCAGTCGATCCCCGATGTCACGGTCTTCGAGACGCCAGCCCATGCCTGGTTCGAGGCGGTAATCAACGTGCGGAAACCTATCATGAAGGACCAGCGCACGCGCATCGCTCTGAATCACGCCTATGACCGCGAGGCCATCGTGGAGACGGTAGTGGGCGGGCTTGGCTCGGTCAAGTGGTCCCCGTTCTCCGTGGCGAACGCCTACTACGTAGACGTGGAGAGCAAGTATACCTACGATCCAGCCCGGGCCGAAGAGTTGCTGGAGGAGGTAGGCTGGACGGACACCGATGGAGACGGCGTGCGGGAGGCCCATGGAGTCCCCGAGGTGCCAGACGGCACCAGGTTCGCCTGGGAGATCGCCAACGTCGCCGGGCAGGCCGAGAGGCTACAGGTTTGCCAGGTGCTGCAGCAGTACTGGCAGGCGATCGGCGCCGACGTGACGATCAACACGGCTGACGTGTCCACCATCGTGGGGCAACTCATGTCGGGCGAGTTCGACATGGGGTACGGTTTCCTCGACGTGTCGCCGGAGCCTTCTTCGGCGGTCTTCTGGTGGAGAGTGGACGGGGGCCTGAACTGGCACGGCCTGGATACACTGCTTCCCGAGGTGGAGGACATCATCGTTCAGGCGGACCAGTCCCTCGACCCGGATGAGCGAACGGATCTCTACGAGGAGTTCCAGGAGTACGTCGCCGAGCAGGCCGTGGACGTCTTCATCTACGATCGAGTCTGGTACGACGCCGTCAACAACCGTGTGAACGGCTACCAGCCTATCGGCGGCGGGGGTGCCAATACCTGGAACGCACACGAGTGGTGGGTCTCACCTAGCTAGGCTCGACGGCTAGGGAGTGGTTATCTATCTTCGGATTGACTCGCACTATGGCGTGGGGCGCAGTGCCCCTGTGACTGTGCTCCACGCCAGGCTTTGAGATTGCGTGTTGTCTGGCCTAGGTGAGGTGGACGCCGTGATGGCTGAGTGCGTCAGCGGCGTCCAGAACCTGAGGAGTACCTAGCATGAGGATCAAGGCTTTGGTAGGCGGAATCCTGATCGACGGCACCGGAGCCTCGCCGCTGACGGGTGCGACGGTGATCTTCCGCGATGACAGGATAGAGCAGGTTGGGCAGGCCGCTGAGATAGAGTTCGATCGCTCCCAGGCGGAGGTCATCGACTTGGCCGGCAAGGTCATCCTACCTGGACTCATTGATCTGCACGTTCATCTGGCTATCGTGCCCATGGCTCAATCGCCGGACCAGCCTGGCTATGAGGGATTGATGCCGACGGAAACGCTGGTGGCTTTGACTGCTGCCAAGCGGGCCAGGTCTGCTCTGCTGGGAGGACTCACCACTGTTCGAGACATGGGGGCAGCCTATCTCGCCAGCCTCAAGATCAGGGATCTCATCGACGCCGGCTTCATCCCCGGCCCCAGGGTCTGCGCGGCTGGTCCCATCATCTCCATGACCGGCGGTCATGCGGGGGAACTTGGGATGGAGGTGGATAGCCCCGACGAGGCCCGACAAGCGGCCCGGCAGTTGATCAAGGACGGCGTAGACTGCCTCAAGCTGGCGGCCAATGGCCTGGGCATGGACGAACCTGAGCTTACGGAGGCAGAGATGCGGGGCGCCGTCGAGGCCGCTCACAATGCCGGAATCAAGGTCGCGGCCCATGCGTCGGTGTGGCGTGGTGTGGAGAACGCGTTGAGGGCAGGGGTCGATACCATAGAACACGGGTGCACCATCAATGAGTCCCTGGCCGAGATGATGGTGAAGAGCGGCACAGTTCTCGTACCCACGCTGGCCACCGGCAAGAGGATCGCCAGCATCGGTGCGGAATACAACGAGTGGAAGGACAAGCTGGACGTGATCCACCATCGGCTGGAGACGGCGGCGGCGAGCGGACGTCTGGCCCGGGAGTTGGGTGTGAAGATAGGGTTAGGGACGGATGGCTCGCAGCAGCCTCTGCTGGAGGTCGGGGAGATCGTACCCGAGATGGAAGCTCTGGTGGGAGACCTGGGGATGTCCAACATGGAGGCTATCTGTGCGGCGACATCCGTGGCGGCCGAAGCCCTGGGCTGGGAGGATCGGATCGGCATCATCGAGCCCGGGAAGCTGGCCGATATCACGGTCCTGAACGGCAACCCGTTGGAGGACATAGGAGCCATGGGCGACGTGTTTATGGTCTTCAAGGGGGGTGCCAGGGTTGTGGTGGACGGAGAGATGGTCGATGGGGGAACCACCTAGGCTGAGATGGCAGTGCGTTGATCTCTGGCGCTGACATCGTCTGCAACGCTTGGAGGGAGGAATCGGGATGGGGGAGTTGATAGTCTACGCGGCCGGGGAATACGTCCCCGAATCGGAGGCTGCGGTGCCGGTGCTGGACCATGGGTTTCTCTACGGCGATGGCGTGTGGGACGGTGTGCGCGTCTACGGCGGCAAAGCCTTCAAGCTGGATGAGCACCTGGAGCGTCTGTACGATCTGGCCCAGGTGTGCGCCATCGAGATACCCATGAGTATCGAAGAGATGAAAGAGATCGTTCTCGACCTGCTGAAAAGGAATGCGTACCCCGAGCACGCCTACGTGCGGCCCATAGTGACCCGTGGCGTAGGGCCCAATCCCCCGGGGATCACTTCGGATGGATGCCAGCCGGCCGTGTACGTGTTGATGCACGTGTGGGAGGGGGCCCTCCAGCAATCGGTGAGACTGGTTATCACGGGTGCTCGCAGGCGGTCGCCCGATTGCCTGCCCGTGGCGAAGACTCTGTGTTTCATGGACAGCACACTCGCTCGGTTGGAGGCGCGTAGATTGGGAGCCGATGCGGCCCTGCTGCTCGACGTGGGGGGCAACATCTCCGAGTCGGACGGCAACAACTTCTTCCTGGCCAGGGGCGGGGAGCTGTATACGCCACCTACGCGCTACGTACTAGCCGGGATCACTCGGACGGTGGTCATGGAGATAGCCGAGGGGTTGGACATAGCGGTGATCGAGAAAGACCTGACGGTCTCCGATGCCTATGTTGCGGACGAGGCCTTTCTCGCGTCCACGGGCGGAGGTATCGTGCCCGTGGAGAGGATAGATGGAAGGGTGATGCGCCACGGGAGCCCTGGCCCCGTTACGGCGCAGGTCTTGGAGCGATACGAACGGATGGTCTGGGCGTAGCCACGACTTCGTGGCTCTGGACCAGGAGGGAGGCGCCGGTGGCAGGGTACATCGACATGGATCGCGCGCGGCACTTGATGTCCGGGTTGGACCTGGATGCACTCCTGTTGTGTACTCCGGAGGACTTCTTCTACGGTACCGGCTATGGGAGCTTCATCTTCGATCTCTATCGGCGGGCTCCCATGGCGATGGCCCTTCTGCCCCACGCGAAGGACGTGGAGCCAGCTATTATCGTCTCGGCCCTGGATGTGGACGGAGCCCGGAGAGGATCGGGCATACAGGACGTGCGAGGTTACCCACTGTGGGCCGAACGTTACACGCTCGAGGCGGACGGAAACGAAGGTGAGGACCTGACATCGCGATTGGCTGAGGGGATGGTGGAGGGAGGCTCAGATCTCCCCGAGCAGTATGATCGCGGCGAGATAGGTCAGTTTCTTGCCAGCGTGGTGAGGGATCGGGGGCTCAGCCGGGCCAGAATCGGTCTGGAGCTGGACTTCGTCGACGTCAACACCTTCTCGCTGTTGTGCAAGGCCAACAGCGACGTAGAGTTCGTCGATAGTACGTCGCTGATGGATGAGTTACGCTGCGTGAAGAGCGAGGAGGAGATCGAATGGCTGCGGAAGGCGTGCTCCCTTACGGAGGCAGGCATCGTCGCGGCTGGCAAGGCGATATCAGCGGGGGCCAGTGAGGCGCTCATCAGGGAAGCGCTTTCCAAGGGCGTCAGGCGGGCGGCTGAGGAGAGAGGCTTGACCGGTGACCTGAACAGCGTGGGCGGACAGGTGGAAGTCGGCGGCCCGGCGGGGTCGGCGGAGGCTTCCGTCGTGAGGTCAGAAGGCGCGATCGTCAAGTTCGACGTGCAAGTTCGCCTGGCTCGCTACCACTCCGACGTGGCTAGAACCTACGTCTACGGCAGTGGCCAGCCGGCACAGCGACGTCTGCACGAGGTTCTGCTGGAAGCGCACGCAAGGGCCCGGGATACGCTGCGACCCGGCATGCCTATCTGCGACGTGTACGAAGCTGCCCTCCAGACCGTCCGTGGGGCGGGGTACAGCTTCTACAGGAGAGGTCACTTCGGGCACAGCGTGGGGCTCGATCCCAAGATCGAGGAGCCGCCTTTCATCTCTGCCACAGAAACGCGCCCGCTGCTGCCCGGCATGGTGCTGGCCGTGGAGACGCCTTTCTACGTGTATGGAGTAGGCATGTTCCAGATCGAGGACATGTGTCTGATCACTGAACAGGGCTGTGAGATCCTGAGTTATCTGCCCCGGGAGTTGCAGGAGGTACCTCTCACCCCCTGCTAGCGGTCTCGAGGTTTTGGCGCGTCCGCAGCGCTCGGGTGATCGTCTGTCGCGGGCATGGGGGCGCGATGGACGGGGGACCGGGGAACACAGCAGCCATGGAGACGTGAACAAGCAAGGAGTGGATAGTGAGTGCTGAGCAGAGGTTGGAGCAGCTGGGAATCGAGCTTTCGGAACTAGCGCCGCCGCAAGGGAGGTACGTGCAGTCGGTACGTACGGGCAATCTGGTGTTCACGGCGGGATCTGGATGTTATCGTGATGGCGGGTGGGTCTATCAGGGCAGAGTTCCCGACGAGGTGAGCCTTGAGGAAGCTCGAGATGCAGCTCGTATCACCGGCATCAATCTACTGGCTATTCTCAGGGCGGCTGTAGGCTCTCTGGACAAGGTGTCACAGGTGGTCAAGGTGACAGGCTTCGTAGCCAGCGCCCCGGGCTTTCGCCAGCAGCCGGAGGTCGTGAACGGTGCCTCGGAGTTGTTCATCGAGGTGTTCGGTGTAAAGGGCAACCACGCCCGCTCGGCCGTGGGTGTGAGCCAGTTGCCGCTGGACATGCCTGTGGAGATCGAGATGATAGTCGAGGTGGCTGACTAGCGTCCGGTTCCTGCCAGTGCGGTATGGCCCCTCAGGCAAGCTGTGGGGAGCGAGGGCCGGACGTTGTTTCTTGTGGGGAGATTGGTCTTGTGGAGAACGAGAAGAGCGACGACTGTAGTGACTGTAGGATCTTGCCGGCTGTAGTGGGGGCTGATACCCAGGTGCCTGTGCTGGACGGGAGCCGCGTCCGATACGTGCACCTGGACAACGCGGCCACCACACCGTGTCTACAGGTCGTGCAAGAGAAGGTGAACGAGTTTCTACGCTGGTATTCGAGCATCCATCGCGGCACTGGCTTCAAGTCGCTTCTGGCGACCGAGGCGTACGAACGAGCTCGCGAGACGGTGGGTCGTTTCGTTAATGCGGATCCCAAAGAGGACGTCGTCATCTTCGTCAGGAACACGACCGATGCTCTGAACAAGCTCGCGCGCCGTTTCCCCTTCGAGGAGGGCGACGTTGTCCTGGCCTCCACCATGGAGCACCACTCCAACCTGCTCCCGTGGCGCGCCGTGGTAGACGTGGATCACATCGCTGTTCTGCCTGAGGGCGACCTGGATCTGGACGATCTGAGAAAGAAACTCGCGGCGTACGGCGGCCGAGTCAAGATGGTTGCTGTAGCGGCGGGCTCCAACGTCACGGGATTTGTCAATCCGATCCACGAGATCGCCAGGTTGGCGCACGAGGCTGGAGCGATGGTCGCGGTGGATGCCGCGCAGTTCGCCGCCCACCGGCCCATCGATATGAAGCCTGGCGACTGTCTTGACCATCTGGATTTCGTGGCCCTGTCGGACCACAAGATGTACTCGCCCTTCGGGGTCGGTGCCCTGGTCGGGACGCGCCACGTCTTCGAAAGGGGCATCCCCGACCGCGTGGGCGGTGGAACAGTCGCTTTCGTTACGCTGGAAGAGGTCAGTTGGAGCCAGGCACCAGAGAGGGATGAGGCGGGCACCCCGAACGTGGTCGGTGCCGTGGCGCTGGCTGCCGCGTGTCAGACACTGGAGCAGCTCGGGTTTGCTACCATCATCGCTCACGAGGCGGAGTTGACTCGATATCTCCTGGAGAGGATGAGGGAAGTGCGAGGGCTGAAGGTTTTCGGACCTTCGGATCCTGCTCGTGCCGCCGAGCGACTGGGTGTGGTCTCGTTCATCATGGAAGGCGTGCCCCACGGGCTGGTGGCCTCGATTCTGGGCTACGAGGGTGCCATCGGGGTCAGGAATGGCTGCTTCTGCGCGCACCCGTATCTTCTGCACCTCCTCCACGTGCCGCAGGACAGAGCGTCGTACATCCGTGAACGGATAAGCGCTGGGGATCGATCCGAGGTGCCAGGCCTCGTGCGCGCAAGCGTGGGCCTTCAGACCAGCAGGGAGGACCTGGACCGTCTGGTCGAGATGCTGCTGAGAATCGCACGCAGCGAGTATGAGGGCGATTACGTGCTGGACAAGAGTACGGGCCTCTATTGCCCTAGTGACTTCGATCTCGAACTGACGTCCTGTTTCTCCCTGTAGCGTCTTGACGCCACCGTACGCTGGGCATGGCCGCCCTGAGCGAGCGCGGTCTTCTCAGTCGAGTGGCACCCGACCAGCCCTGCCGAAGGCCGCCATCAGTCCTCGGACATCCTCAACCTGCACGGTGAACCTGGCAGCCGTGGACCTTCTACTAGGCCTGGCGTAGCGCTCTCAGGACCTGTCTCAGCCCGGGGCGCTTGCCGTACATCAGCAAACCCATGCGGAAGATCTTGCTCCCCACCCAGAGAACGGCAGGGATGCTGATGATGAGCACGACGATGCTGCCCACGATGTCGATCACCGGTACTTCGGCCATGGGCATGCGCAGGAGCATCATCGTCGGCGCGGTGAAGGGAAACCAGGACAGGATTCTCACGAAGGTCATGTTCGGATTGGAGAACATGAAGCCGCCGATCATGAGCGGGATGGCCGCCATCATGGAGAAGATACCGGCCAGTTGCTGGGACTCCTGCTGCGTGGTTCCCAGGGCCCCCACGCCTCCCATCAACACGGCGTAGACGAGAAAGCCCAACACGTAGTAGACCACTCCCAGCAGAAGCACCTCCGGGCGTGCCAGGAAGGGGAGCGCGACGCCCAGCAGACCCACGGTGCCGCCGCTGAGGACGACAGTGGAGGCCAGCCAGATCACTATCTGGGTCAAGCCCAGAGCACCGAGCCCCAGGACCTTGCCTGCCAGGAGCTCTTGGGCAGTAACTGACGAGAGGATGATCTCCATCACCCGGCTGGTCTTCTCCTTGGCCACGCCCTGGAGCAAGTAGCCGGAGGTGACGAAGATGGTCATCACCAGCAAGATGCCCAAGAAGTAGGGCACCATCATGTTGAGGATGACCGACAAGGGCCCACTCTCTGGTTCTCCTTCCTCCTCGAGGCTCACCAGCACGGGCTCGATGGGGTCGGCCAGTCTCGCCTTGAGTCTTTCATCCGCCTCCTCACGCAGCAGGTGATCGACAAAGAAGGATTGGAGAGTGTCCGAGTCCTCCAGGACGGCAGCAGCGAAGCCACCCTCCCTGGTGATGATGGACACCTTGCCGCTGTCCATGTAGCCCTCAGGAATCACCAGGAGCGCACCTATCTCCTCAGAGCGGAGAGCAGCGCGTCCCTGCTCTTCGTCCGCGAAGGCAGTGATGCGGTCCTCGTATTCTGGAAGAATGGGGGTGAAGGAGCCTTGTTCGTCCACGACGCCGATGTTCTCTTCCTGAGGGACGAAGGTGCTGGCCAGGAACGAGGCTGCCTGGCCGCCAAAGAAGGCAGCGATGATCAATCCGATTGCCCCCAGTACGGGCACCAGGGCCGTCATCACGATGAATCCGACGCGCCGGACGTTCACCAGATACTCGTGTCGAGCGACGATTAGTGTCTTACGCATTGTCCCTCTCCTTCACCACCGTGATGAAGATGTCCTCCAGAGGAGTTGAGGCGACCTCGAAGGACTCGATGGTGATCTCCCTCTTGACCAGTTCCTCCAGCAGCTGCTGGGGCGTGATACCCTCCAGCGTGAGGGTCAACGTGTCGTCCCGTCGCTCCACGTGAGCCACTCCCGGTAGATCACCAGGCAGATCGGGGGTCCTCAGCCGCACGGTGCCTGGTGAATGCTCCCGCTTGATCTCGGCCAGGCTGCCGTAGAGCACGCCCTGCCCGTCGTCGATGAGCAGAATACGGTCACATAGGGCCTCCACCAGGTTCATCTGGTGTGCACTGAGCATCACGGTTGTCCCGTCGGCCTGGAGGCCCCGTATCAGAGCCTTCAACAGGTCCACGTTGATGGGGTCCAGGCCCTGGAAAGGCTCGTCCAGGATGAGTAGCTCCGGGTCGTGAACGATGCTAGCCACGAACTGGAGCTTCTGCTGCATGCCCCGGCTGAGGTCTCTCACCTTCTTCTTGTCCCACTCGCTGAGCTCGACCCGCTCCAGCCAGACCAGGGCTTTCTCGCGGGCGACGGAGCGTGGGATGCCCTTCAGTTCGGCCAGATAGACGAGAACGTCGAGGATCTTCAGGTCCTGGTACAGACCCCGTTCCTCGGGCAGGTAGCCGATTCTCCTGCGCACGGTCCCTGGTGGATGCCCCAGGACCCTGATCGTGCCCTCGTCCGGCTTGAAGATGTCCATGATGGTACGGATGGCTGTGGTCTTCCCTGCGCCGTTGGGCCCCAGGAGCCCGAAGATATCACCCTCGTACACTTCGAAGGAGAGGTCATCGACAGCTGTGAAGCTGTCGTATCGTTTGACTAGATTGCGAGTCTCGAGCATGGTGCGAGGCATGTGGTACCTCCATCTCTATAGCCGCGTGCCCAGCCGTCTACGGGCACTCTGCACCGCTATGGCATGATCTCCTGGGTCTTCGTTGCTCGCTGCTCACCGGTGGCGTGGAAAGCGCACCCAACACCTTGGAGGGCTGTGTGGTCTTGACAGAGCTCAGTCTGGCGGCTGCGCGGCGAGGTTGTCCAGCATCTCGCGACCCCACACCGCCGCTCTCTCCAGTTCACCCGGTTCGAGAGGCCCTTCTCGGGAGACCACGAAGAAGCTCTGGGGCGGCATCAGCAGCGAGGCCCCCGCCTTGCGAAGACTCTTGGCTAGCCGCCGGGCCGCCGAGCCGGTGAGGAGCCGAGGTTTGTGGTATCTGGTGTCGAAGACGGCTGCGGAGATGCCGGGAAGAGACCTCCTGGAGACGCACTCGAGGAAGGCCTGCACCGCATCTGTGGGCCTGTGCTTGTGCGTGGGACAGCCAAGCACCAGCAGGTCCACTCCCTCGAGGTCCGAGGATTGTACTTTGTTGGCCCGCAGTGTGCGCACCGATCCGTTCCCTGCCACGACATCGGCGATGGCATGGGCGATCTTCTCTGTGTTCCCGAAGGTGGAGTCGTAGACGATGAGTGTGTTCATTCGATGGTCTCATGCTCGGCCCGCATTCCTCTCCGTACGCCTCAACCCAGGCGGCGCCGAGCTTCAGTGTTTCCATTATACGCATCACAGTTCATCCTGTCAACGATTGGCGTCCGTCAGAGCCCTTGCCTTTGGCCGCCCGTGGCGATACAATCGAGCTGGCAGGTCTGGCGGACGTCGGCGATCTGCTTGGTCCATGCATCACAGTACTGCCTTAGTCCAGGAGGCGGCAGGGAATGGTGCCCATGAAGTACGAGAGCAAGGTTGTGGAGCAAGAGCGCGAGATCCCCGTTCTGGACCGCGTCGAGGTCCTGGTGGCGGGAGGAGGACCGGCCGGCCTGGCGGCAGCGATCGCGGCCGCGCGCCAGGGTGCAAAGGTCGGTCTGCTGGAGCGGTATGGATACGTGGGAGGGATGGCCACCGGCGGCCTGGTGCTGATGCTGGACCGGATGGGCAACGACGAGGGCCAGCAGGTAGTGCGAGGCATCGCGCAGGAGCTGATAGACAGGCTGGACGCGCTGGGCGCAGTTACCTATCCTCCGCAGGAGGTTTGGGGTTCCAGGGCCGCCGAGGAGGTGAACGTCTGGCGCTACATCGGGGCGGTGGGACCCCAGTCCCGAAGGGTGAGATACAGCCCTACTGTGGACCCGGAGTACCTCAAGATCCTGGGCGCCAGGATGCTGGAGGAAGCTGGGGTGAGGTGCCTCTTCCACTGCTGGGTCTGTTCGGCGGTGGTGGCAGACGGGGCGGTGCAGGGCGTGATCTTCGAGAGCAAATCGGGTCGGCTGGCCGTTCTGGCTGAGGTGGTGGTGGACTGCACAGGCGATGGGGACGTCTTCGCCTCGGCGGGAGCGGAGTTCGAGAGGCAGGACCTCCCCCTGGCTCTGGTGTTCAGGCTGGGCGGGGTAGACATCGAGAAAGCCAACACCTTCGTCAACGAGAACCCTGAGGAGTTCGACGTTCTGGTCAAGGAGCTGCGCGACGCCGGTGGGACGGGCGGCGGAGTGGGCGGGCTGAACGCCATCTACTACCGGACGGTGCGGGACGGGATCGTGTGGTGCAACAACTCGGTGCCCACGGCGGACGCTCTGGACGTCGAAGAGCTGACCAGGGCGGAGAAGGAGAGGCGGGAGACGGCGCTGATCACCCTGGAGTTCTTCCGCAAGCACCTGCCGGGGTTCGAGGAAGCGTTCCTCGTGGACACCGCACCGCAGCTTGGCACGCGGGGTAGCAGGAGAATCGTGGGAGAGCATACCCTGACCAGGGACGAGTGGATGGGCGAGCAGCGTTTTGCTGACGTGGTCGCCATGTGCTCGCCCAGGACGGAGGGCGAGCCTCTGATCAGCATCCCCTACGGATGCCTCGTGCCTCGGGAACTGGAGGGGTTGTTGACCGCGGGAAGGTGCATCTCCGTCGATGCTATGGTCCACAACTGCTCCAGGTTGATACCGCCCTGCCTGGCTATCGGCCAGGCGGCGGGGACTGCGGCCGCCATGGCCGTGGCACAGGGAGTGCAGCCCAGGGAGATCGACCGGGGTCAGCTTCAGGCGTCGCTCGCGGCGCAGGACGTGCGCCTATCGTAGGACAAGCTTAAGCTTGTCCTACAAGACGGTCGATAGGTTGGTGAGGTTGCCACCGGGCGGACCGTTGGAGAGGGATCATGAGCGAAGTAGGTGCGACATCGTCGGTCAAGGTGGCGGTTGTGCAGCATCCGCCGGTCTTCTTGAACCTTGACGCCAGCATCGAAAAGGCATGCTCGCTGATCGAGGCGGCGGCAGCGGGGCAGGAGACCGATCTCGTGGTCTTCCCCGAGACCTGGCTGCCCGGCTACCCCATCTGGATCGATTCCTCACCCGAAGCTGCGCTGTGGAATCATCCTCCAGCCAAAGCGCTGTACCGGCTGCTGGCCGAGAACTCCATCACGCTGCCGAGCAAACACCTGGACCGGCTCCTGGATGTGGCCCGCGAGACGGGCACATACGTGGTCATGGGGGCTCACGAACGGTTGGGGGGCACGCTGTACAACAGCATGATCTTCATCAACATGGGCGGCCAGCAGTTCCAGGTGCACCGCAAGCTGGTCCCCACCTACACCGAGCGTCTGCTGTGGGGGCGCGGCGACGGGTCCACCCTCGCGGTGATGGGGACGGAATGGGGCCACCTGGGCGGGCTGATCTGCTGGGAGCACTGGATGCCCCTGGCCCGCGCGGCCATGCACGCCAAGAAGGAGGCCATCCACGTGGCCCAGTGGCCCTGGGTGCGGGGGCTGCACCAGTTGTGCTCCCGGCACTACGCCTTCGAGGGGCAGTGCTTCGTCATCGCGGCGGGGTGCGTGATGACCAAGGGCGACGTCCTGGCCGGTTTCCATTCGCTGGGCGAGAAGGATAGCCCGGGCCTGGAGCTTCTGGAGGCTCTTCCCGGAGACGAAGAGGACCTGCTGATGAAGGGCGGCAGCGCCGTCGTCGGCCCCGACTACAGGTACGTGGTGGAGCCTCTGTGGGAGGAGCCAGGCATCGTCTATGCCGAGCTGGATCTAGGTCTCATCACAGAGGGACAAATGCTCCTGGACACTGATGGACACTACTCACGACCGGACGTATTCCAGCTCGAGGTGAACGACCAGCCGCAGACCAACGTGACCTTCGAGTCCCAGGAAGGCTGATCGACGAGTCTTCCCGTCCCGTGAGGAGTACGGGGGGGGCGGCGACCCGACCCCGTTTGAGGACATAGATCCTTCGTTGACGGAGGAATGAATATGGAACTGTTGCGTATCGGTCTGGCGCAGATCAACGCAGTCGTGGGCGACCTGGAGGGCAACACCAGGAGGATAATCGAAGGAATCGGTCAGGCCAAGGAGCTGGGCGTGGACGTGGTGGCCTTCCCAGAGTTAGCCATCACGGGCTATCCGCCCGAGGATCTGGTGCTCAAGGCGGACTTCATCGCCGCCAACCTGGCCTGTCTGGAGGAGATCGCCCAGGCCACGCGCGGCATCGTGGCTATCGTGGGGTTCGTGGACCGGGACCAGGATATCTACAACGCGGCGGGGGTACTCCACGAGGGCCGGGTGGCCGCCGTGGCCCACAAAGTGTTCCTGCCCAACTACGGTGTCTTCGACGAGGAGCGGTACTTCCGCGCCGGGGATCGTCTCCTGGTCTTCCGCTCCAACGGCGTGATGGTGGGGGTCAACATCTGCGAGGATATCTGGTATCCCGCCGGACCGACGGAGGAACAGGCGCTGTTTGGGGCGCAGGTGGTGATCAACGTCAGTTCGTCGCCCTTCCACCACGGCAAGGTTCAGAGTCGCGATCGGATGCTCTCGACGCGAGCTGCCGACAGTGTGGCGGCAGTGGCTTTCTGCAACATGGTGGGCGGGCAGGACGAGCTGATCTTCGATGGGGGGAGCGCGGTCTTCGACGAGCGCGGACAATTGGTGGCTCGCGCCGTCCAGTTTGAGGAGGACCTGCTGGTGGCCGACCTGAGTCCCCAGAGGATCTTCCGGCAGCGTCTGCACGACCCGAGGAGGCGCAAGGAGCGGCTGAGTGATCTACACTTGGTGGAGTGCGTCGATCTGGAGGGCGCTGCGAAGGGAGGTCCGAAACCATCTCTCGAACACCGGATCGAACCCAGGTTGCACGACGAGGCGGAGGTCTACCAGGCTCTGGTGCTGGGCACCAGGGACTACGTGCGCAAGAACGGGTTCCAGCAGGTGGTGATCGGTCTCTCTGGAGGCATAGACTCCACCCTGACCGCGGTCATCGCGGTCGATGCTCTGGGTGCAGAGAACGTCACCGGTGTGGCTATGCCGTCTCGCTACTCCTCGGAGGAGAGCCTTGAGGATGCCCAGAAACTGACGGCCAACCTGGGCATGGCCTTGAAGACGGTGCCCATCGACGGGGCGTTCCAGGCCTACCTGGACATGCTGGAACAGGAGTTTGCTGGCGTGGAGCCGGACGTGACGGAGGAGAACATCCAGGCGCGCATCCGGGGCAACGTGCTCATGGCCCTCTCCAACAAGTTTGGCTGGCTGGTCTTGACCACAGGCAACAAGAGCGAGCTGGCGACGGGATACTGCACTCTCTACGGCGACATGGCCGGCGGGTTCGCCGTGATCAAGGACGTGCCCAAGGGCTTGGTCTACGACCTGGCGCGCTATCGCAACGGGCTAGGTGAGGTCATTCCCAGGCGGGTGCTGGAGAAACCGCCCTCGGCAGAGCTGAGACCGGACCAGCGGGATGAGGACAGTCTAGGGCCTTATGCCGTGCTGGACCCCATTCTCCACGCCTATGTGGAAGAGGACCGTGGCGTGGACGAGATCGTGGCCCTGGGCTTCGACGAGGAGACAGTGCGGCGTGTGATACGGATGGTGGACCGGGCGGAATACAAGCGGCGGCAGGCTCCCCCGGGGATCAAGATCACCCCGCGAGCGTTTGGCAAGGATCGACGGCTGCCCATCACCAACTGGTATCAGCGGTAAGCCAGCGAAGCGCGAGCCGGGAGGAGATGCCACTACAGCGGAGGGAGAGGAACGGAAGGGAGGAGTCCTATGGCACTGGAGAGGATAGTGAGGATACTAGAGTCTTGCAGCAGCGAGGAGCCGAAACTCCCACCAACGATCCTGTACGAGGAGGGCTGGCTGCTTCGCTTGGTGCTGGAGTGGTTCTCGACGCACGGCGTGTCGGATCATGAATTGGAGTTCCTCGACGGGGCCCGCTGGTTTTCCGAGGGGCTCTTGCCGTCTGCGTTCCTTGCGACCCGCAGTCGTGATCCTCTGGCGGAGGGCTGGACTCATGCCGATGGTGCTATCGGCCATTTCGACGTCGGAGATGCAGGAAAAGGTGACCTGAAGCTTCGCCAGGATGCCAAGCAGTTGGTGATCGTGGAAGCCAAGATGTTCAGTGATCTGTCATCGGGGGTCACACACGCCGACTACTTCGACCAGGCGGCTCGGACTGTGGCCTGCATGGCCGAAGTGCTGACGCGCGCGGAGTGGGCGGCCTCGGAGATGTCGAAGTTGGGCTTCTGCGTGTTGGCTCCTCTGCAGAAGGTCAGCGAAGGCTCGTTCCAGAAGCTGGTGAACAATGAATCCATAGGCCCCAAGGTCGAGCAGCGAGTCAGGGAGTGGGTCGAGGCGCACAGGGACGACAAGGCAGAATGGTTGTCTGAGTGGTTCGAACCTGTTCTGAAGAGCATGAGGCTCGACGTGTTGGCCTGGGAAGACGTCGTGGCGACGATCAGCGAGCACGACGCCCAGGCGGGGGAAGCAATAGGCGTATTCTACGACCGGTGTCTCCAGTACAACTGACCTCTGCCCCCACTCTCTAGCGAAAGGTTCCATGGTCTCCTGAGAGCGATGAGCAGGCGAGTGCGTGGGGCGTTGATCCTGCTGGTTCCTCTGGCGTGCTGTCTGCTGCTAGGTCCCCTCTTGTTGCCAGTCGCCCAGCCGCGGGACACCCTGCCGGTCGAGGACCTCGCAGAGCCGGATAGCCTCTTCCTGGACGTGGACGGCTTGCAGGTGCACTACAAGGTCGAGGGCCAGGGCGAGCCTACGGTGGTGTTGCTGCATGGCTTCGCGGCCAGCGTCTTCTCCTGGCGCAAGGTGATGGAGCCGCTGGGGGAGGTGGGTACGGTGATCGCCTTCGACCGGCCCGCGTTTGGCCTCACCGAGCGCCCCATGCCCGGCGAGTGGGAAGACGAGAACCCCTATAGCCCGGAGGCCCAGGCTGACCTCACGGTGCGCCTGATGGACGAACTGGGCGTGGAGAAGGCGGTGCTGGTGGGCCACTCGGCAGGGGGGACCATTGCTTTGCTCACCGCTCTGCGCCACCCGGAGCGGGTAGAGGCTCTTGTACTGGAGGGTGCCGCAATCTATGACTACACCCCAACACCGGAGTGGATGCAGCCTTTCCTCCGCACCTCTCCCGCTCGCGAAATTGGGCCGTTGCTGGTGCGCGCGCTAACGCTGTGGGGCGAAGCCATCATTCGAGAGGCGTGGAGTGATCCGGACAAGATCACTCTGGAGCTCATCTCGGACTACAAGAAGCCACTCCAGGCTGCGAACTGGGATCGGGCGCTGTGGGAGTTGGTGCTGGCGCGACATCCCCTGCGGCTGGAAGAGCGACTTCACGAGGTTACGGTGCCCGTGCTGGTGATCACGGGAGAGGACGACCGGATCGTGCCTACGCGCAGCAGCGAGCGTCTCGCCTCTGAGCTGCCTCAGGCGGAGTTGGTTGTGCTCGGCGGCTGTGGCCACGTTCCGCACGAGGAGTGCGCCGCTTCGTTCCTCGAGGCAGTCACCGAGTTCCTGGCACACTCTGCGGATGGGGATATGGGCGCACCACGGTAGGACATCTCGTGGACGTCCTCAGAGCGGTACCTGGCTCGCGCCCCGTGGAACCGTCGCGGGGCATGTCAGGAGCCCGCATCGTTGCGCCAGGCCCTCGACCGATGAAGAGCCCTCGTAGGGGCGGGTCTCAGACCCGCCCCTACGAGCACCTTGGTCGGTGGGGCAAGCTGCGAGTTCGCCCTGCGCCAGAAGCGGACCTAGTTTCGGATTCGGCCTGGGCGGTGATGCGTTGAGTCCAACGGCGCGAGACCTCACTGAGGATACGAGCTAGCATATTCGCTGTGGTCAGCGCGCCTGATCCGCGCTTCGCCACCAAAGGACGGTGCAGAGCACTCCCGCCACGAAGGTCAAAGCCACTACCACGTAGCTGTGCGGCCCCAGCAACTCGGCGCGTGGCCCTGCCATCCCGCTGAACAGCGGGGGCACCGACCACGGGAACCAATCGCCCCATCCCATCACAGCGGCGATCTGCGAAAGGGCGAGCGTCAGAATGGCCCAGCCGAGCCCGGGCAGATAGCCACGCCCGGCGCTGGCAAACAAAGCGACGAAGGGCGCAAGTGCAAGACTCAGGAGGGTGGTGATCACCAGGGTCAAGCACGATTCCCACGCTAACCCGCCGGACCACCCTGGAATGCTGACCGCCGCGCCCACGCCAAGCCCCACTACCACGACGAGAAGGGCCAGCCCCAGTGTCCACAGCGCGGTGAGGGCGAACTTCGCGCCTATGATGCTCCAGCGCGGGGTGGGAAGGGCCAGCAGTTCTTTCGCTGTGTGATCGGAGAACTCGCGTCCGAAGACCCACGCCGTCACGAACGCAAGCAGCAATGCTCCGACGATGCCGGTCCCCTGCAACAGTACATCGAAGAACGTGGGCCAATCAGCCACCCCCGCGGTTAGAAGCTGTGCTTTCATGCTGATCAAACCCATGGCCCGTGCTCTCTCGGGGTCCTTCAAGATCACCATGAACAGACCCCCTACTATGGGCAGGAGCGAGAAAGCGGCAGCGCTGAGGAGGGGCACTTTCGAGCGGCGTGCCTTGAGGGTCTCGGCCCAAAGAGCAGCATGGAACGTCTTCATCGTCTCTCTCCTGTCAAAGCCAGGAAGTGATCTTCGAGGCTCTGTTGTTCCACCGCCAACCTGGTGGGAGGGGCGCCCGCGTTGACCAGGAGCGCTGCGATGTTCTCGGGCGCATCGATGGCGCGGGCTTCGGTCAGGACAATGGTGCTGTCCTTCTTGTTGACAACGAAGCCGCCTCCTTCCAGTGCGGTCTGCGCGGCTTGAAGATCGCGCGCTTTGATCTCCAATCTGGGCGACCGCAACTCCTCCAGTGCCTTCGTATCGAGCTCTTCGATCAGGTGACCCTGGTGTATGATGCCGAAACGAGTGGCGAGGCGGTCCACCTCCGTGAGGATGTGGCTGGACATGAATACGGTTACGCCTTGCTGGCTGGCAAGGCTAGCCAGCAACTCGCGGATCTCCACCACGGCTGCGGGATCGAGCCCCTTGGCCGGTTCGTCGAGAATCACGAGCCGAGGCTCGTGCAGCAAGGCGCGCGCCAGTCCGAGGCGCTGTAGATTGCCTGTGGAGAGCGTGCCTGCTTTGCGGTCCGCGTAGGGCGCGAGGCCAAGCCGTTCGATGGCCCGCGACGTGGCCTTCCCGTCCGCGACATAGTGGAGGCGGCGGGCGATCTCCAGATTCTCTCGCACGGTCAATTCAGGATAAGCGGCGGGCGACTCCGCCAGGTGCCCGACCTGGCTCCACGGCCCACGTCCGTTCGGGCCGACAGTCTGGTCCAGCACCCTGACCGACCCCGCGCTCGGGCGGATCATGCCCAACAGAGCACGGATCGTGGTCGTCTTGCCTGCGCCGTTGAGGCCGAGGAAACCGTAGACCTCGCCTTCCTTCACGCGCAGGCTCACCGAATCCACCGCACGCACTTCACCATAGGATTTTGATAGTCCGTTCGTTTCTATGGCCAGGTTCACTCTGCACCTTCCGTGATGTAACCAGCTACCAGGTCTATGAGGATTTCCATACACTCCACGTAGGCGTCCTCGCCGAGGTCGTAACGACGAATCCCGATGAAGAACAGGGCCTTGATCAGGTTGGCTACCACGCGCGGCGGGACCCGGAGCGCGATGCCGTCTTGCTCGAACTTGTCGGTGAAGTTGTCGATGAACTGCTGGTCCTTGTCGATGTGTGCCTGAACGCGTTCAACCGGCAGTTTGCGGGCCAGATAGTCGAAATCGGACTTGTCCAACCTCCTGAGCAGGGGATAGGTGTCCCACGTCAGCAGGAAACCCTTGAGAATGGCGCTTACGCTTTGGCGGGCATTCTCTTGGGGGCGGACGGTGTAATCCAGAATGTGTGCGCGCGCCTCGGACTCGATCTGCTCCAGGATTTCGAGAAGTAGCTCCTCTTTGGATCCATAGAACAGATAGAACGAGCCTTTGGAGATGCCCACCGCCTGCGTGATGTCGGCCACGGTGGTCTTCTTGAGGCCATAGGCCTGGAAAAGCTCTTCGCCCTTCTCCCGCAATTGCCGGCGAATGGTCTCTCTTTCCTCCGGAGAGAACGCCCTTGGCATACGCAACTCCTGAGTGTGACTGTATGAACGAAATCGGTCATACGTATTATACTCCAGATCACAGGGTTGTCAAGTGGCATCGAGAGGGCGTGGACAAGGGAGGCACGAGGCATGCCGGCGAGCTCGTTTCCGCTGGTTTCGCCGCTGGCCGCACCCTGAGTAGTCCTGAGTAGCTGCGAAGCAGCGTAACGAAGGACGTATCGAAGGGCCGGTCCAGCGGCGAACGCGAGGCCACTACTCCACACCCTCATTGACTCCCTTGCGGGGAGCCTCTCGCGTCCACGGGCTCGGCGGGCAGGCATGTGCACGTGGCGCTGATGCGCTTGATCCTGCTGGCGTGCTGCGGTTTGACCTGGGGCCGGGGCGGCGCTATAATCGTCAGGAGACGGCCTGGGCAGCTTGGAGTCACCACGGCATCCGCATCTCAGCCGCGCGCTGCGTCTGTGTCTCGGACCCTCGCAGACCGTGAGCCCAGGCAGCCCGTCTTGGCCCAGGTGCGCACGCAGCGTCCGGTTAGCACACCAAAAGGAGGAACCAAATGACTGTCGTCGCCTACCTCGAAGGCACCGATCCCCTCGTACTCACCAGGTTGGCAGCAGGGGATATCGGCACTATCCCTGTCAGCAACGGTTTCGATGATCATGGCAAGTACGTCAACCACATCACCAGTGCGGATGGTGTGTCCGTGGTCATCGGCTATCTGCACAAGGTGATGCCGACCTCCGTCATGACCCTCACTCCACGAGACATCCTCTTCGCCTGCGTGACTATGAACATCCCGGTACTTCTCATAGCCGAGGCATCCGACCACAAGAAGGCGAAGAAGCTCTTGGGCGACGTGGCTGACCACGTGCGGCTGGTGGAGCCGGGAGAGCTGTACGAGGCTGTTCTGGAGACCATCGCCTAGCCCATGCGCCTCACTGTTACCGCAGTAGTGCAGAGTGTCACAGGGTGGGGTGAGGAAGGCCCCCCTGTCGTCTTGCGTCGACGAGGGTGGAGGGTCCGCCGTGCGTGAGTCGATGTGTACTGTGCCGACGTGGGCGCCATCGAGGGCGTGCGGGGGGGTGTAGCTATTGTCCAAACAGCCGGGTTTGATCGTCCTTTTTGGTTCAGGGGAGATCGCCCCCAGCGGACAAAAGGTTCACGACTGGGCGATGCGCCAGCTTGAGCCTCCCATCCAGGTGGCGATCCTGGAGACGCCGGCCGGCTTCCAGCCCAACTCGGCGCTGGTGGCGCGGAAGATGGCCGAGTTTCTGGAGCAGCATCTCCAGAACTACCGGCCTCAGGTAGCGGTGATACCGGCTCGCAAGCGCGGTACCCCTCACAGCCCCGACAATCCAGAGGTGCTGGCACCTCTCCTCCGCGCTAACTACATCTTCTGGGGACCCGGCAGTCCTAGCTACGCCGTCCGTCAGTTGAGGGACAGCCTGGCCTGGCAGATGATGGTGGCGCGACACCGCCTCGGCGCGGCGATGGTCCTGGCTAGCGCTGCCGCCATCGCCAGTGGCGCGTACACACTCCCCGTGTACGAGATCTACAAAGTGGGGGAAGATCTGCATTGGGTGGAGGGCTTGGATCTCTTCGGACCTTACGGTCTCTCCCTGACCATCGTCTCTCACTGGGACAACAACGAGGGAGGCGCAGAACTGGACACGAGGTGCGGGCTCATGGGCCGGGCCAGGTTCCAGCAGCTTGTGGCTATGTTGCCTGCTGGTATGACCATCGTGGGGATCGACGAGCACACGGCACTGACCATGGACTTGCACGCCAAGGACTGCCAGGTGATGGGACGAGGTGGCGTGACTCTGATCAGAGACGGAGAAGAGGCGCGGTATGAAGCCGGCTCGGGCTTCGATACGTCTGAACTGGGCGACCTCCACGTGCCAGACCCGAGGAGCGGGATTCCCGAAGATGTGTGGGCACGGGTCCTGGCTGCTGAGGGCGAGTCGCAGGAGGAACAGGATCGGGAGCCTACTCCAGAAGTCCTGTCCCTGCTGGAGGAGCGCGAGGCGGCTCGCGCACGGCTCGACTGGGCCACGTCGGACGAACTCCGGGAGCGGATCGGCGCCTTGGGCTGGCAGGTGCAGGATACCTCCTCTGGCCCCGAGTTGGTGCCGCTGTGAGTGCGCCACGTCTCTCGTCGGCACGCTTGCCTGAGCGGATCCTTGGTGGTAGCTACGCTCCACCCGCTTGGCAGCCGGCGACGTACGCTTGATGGCTCGAGAGCTTCGTGGCAACTTATGGCAGAGGAGCCGCCGTTCCCCTGCTGGCGTAACGGAGGTTGATCGATGAAGAGAAGCTACCTGTACGCTCTCTTGGCGACGACGATGATCGGCCTCCTGGCCTGTCAGTGTACACTGCCGGAAGCACTGCTGGAGGGTGTGGGGGTGACGGCCACCGAGCCTGCGGCGACCGTCTGGCCGACAGCGGCTCCCGAGAGCACCGTCCAGGTGGAGCAGCGACCTGACTTCCCCGCCGTCAGCCTCGACGAGCTGGACCTGCCTCTGGTGGTTTCCAATGCGCTCTCCGTGCCCAGAAACGCCGAACCGGTCACGTCTGGTGTACCTATCCCACGTGGGTTGGGACTGACGAGCGTGACTGGCTTGCGATTGTTTGGGCCTGATGGACGAGCGGTGCCTGCCCAGTTCGTGCCTCTGGCGCGGTGGGGAGCAGCACCTGACGAGGACGGGGCAGCGATCCGCTGGCTCCTCGTGGATTTCCAGGCGGACGTCCCGGCTGGGGGACAGAGCGTCTATCATCTTCAGAGCGTGGGGGGAGCGGAGCCTGCATTCCCCACCCTGCGCGTGACCGAGGCGGGCGGCGGTGTGACCGTGGACACGGGTGCCGGCGTCTTCGTCATCAGCGGGGAGGATGGAAGCCTGAGCGGGCCCGGCCTGTCGGCGCCCGTACGCAGTGTAGTGCGTCTATCTGACGGCACCGAACTTGCAGGCAGCGGCCCGGTGGAGGTCACCGTTCAACTCGGTGGTCCCATGCGCGCTTCCATCGTAGTCCAGGGCACCTACCAGGAGGGACTTCAATACACCATCCGCTACTGGTTCTATGCCGGACAGACGGCCGTGCGCATCTTCCATACTGTGGAGAACAACACACTGTGTTCGTTGGCCGAGGACGGCCAGCTTCTTTGTTATGACATCGGCTCTCCAGGCAGCGTGAGCTTCAGCGACCTGTCGATCCTGGTGCCCGCCGCGCTGGGAGGCAACCTGACCTACACAGCGGGTGGGGAGGGCGGCCCGGCCACGGGGGTATTGGACGACTCGTTGATCCTCTACCAGGACTCCAGCGGCACGGACTACTGGGACAGATATGCCGAAATGGTCGACTGGGAAGGACAGCCTTTGGACGCCCGGCCGCGCATGCAGGCCTACGTCGGTTTCCGTGGCTATCGGACCACACTGGGCGAGACCACGGTCGACGCTGGAGATCAGGCTGCTGGATGGATCAGCTTGGGCGGCACGGATGGTGCCTGGACGGTTGCTGTCCGGGACTTCTGGCAGAGCTTCCCGAAGGCGCTGCGGGCGCGTACCGATGGTACCCTCGAAATCGGCTTGTTCCCCGACGAGTTCGGTCCTGATGACTACTCGTTTACACTGAGGGCAGGCGAGCACAAGACCCAGGAAGTCCTGCTGTTGCAGGGGTCATCTGACCTGGGGATGCAAGGCGAGGCCTTCGGTAGCCCTCTGTTCGCTCAGGCCCCGCCAGAGTGGTACGTGGGCAGTGGTGCCTTCGGGCCTACGGCCTTGCCTGATCTGGAGAGTTGGCCAGACTACGAGCAGTATCTCGATCAACAGTTGGCGTACAGCGGAGTGGGCGTGGAGATGGGCGAGACCTTCCCCAGCCTGCTCGACGCGATCGAGGGCTCTGATTTCTATGGCATCTTCGACTACGGGGACTGGCCCATCGACTACGAGGGGTTCGAGGTCGCGCCGTTGGATCCGAAGTACAACAACGACTACGGGATGTGGCTACAGTGGCTCCGGGGTGGAGATCCGCGCTGGTTCGGTCTAGCCGAGGCGCTGAACCGTCACGCGGCAGACGTCGATATCGTGCACAACCTGCACAGTCCCCGCTACTGGTCCGACGGGACGGCCTTTGGGCACAGCGAGCACGACGAATCCGGGTTCGTGAACCCACATCGTAACGCGAACAGCGGCCATCCAGATACGATCTATGGGATGGCCGGGATGTTGCTCACCTACTACCTGACCGGATACGAGAAGGCGTACGAGTCGGCGCTGGAGCTGGCGGATTGTATCGAATACCGGGTGCACAACGATGCCCGCTTGGGGGATCGCTTTACTGACTCCAATGGCGAGGGCTACGGTCTGGGCGACGTTGATGGTGTGTACGCTGGGGCCTCTCGGCCCGCTGCCAACTGCCTCTTCATGCTTACTGAAGCGTACCGCGCCACTGGCGAGGAACGTTACCTCGTCGCGGCGGATGCCCTGGTGGATTGGGCCAGGCCGGCAAGTCAACGCTACATCGATGGTCCACCGGGCGGGGACGACGAGTACAGTTACGTGAAGCCCCAGTTCCTGAGCCAGTATCTGGTGTCTGTGGGCAGGTATCTGGAGATGCGTGAGGAGTTCGGGCTTCCGGATGCCTACGATGGCCAGGGTGCGCTGGCGGGTTTCGCTGACTGGCTGCGCACCTACGCGTGGATAGACCTGGAACCCATAGACACCGGCGAACGAGGCGCCTACCCGTACGAGTGGTACTTCGACGACCGGCAAGGGGACCCCGGGGATGAATGGTCGGTGGGGAACAACGTGCCTGTGGTCACCAACTGGCTGCTCCTGGGCGCGGATGCCATGGCTTACGCCTACCGGTACAGCGGCGATCCCACGTATATGGAGCTGGGCACGCGCTTGTTCCGGACCGGGAGCCGTGATCCGTGGTTCGAGGGTGACGACAACACCTACGGTGAATCCAAGGAGACCGCCAACGGTGTGACCTTCGGTCACGTGTTCCTGTACGAATGGGCCCATGGGCAGTAGAGACTGCGGTTGGTCGGGGAGGGGGGAATGAGCGGTATCATTGGCTCGGGTCGGCGGAGTGCTCAAGTGCTTCTCGTGCTTGGTCTTCTCGTCCTGGCACAAGGAGGAGCGTGGCCAGCGGCGGCGCAGGGGACCAGGATCATCTTCCTGCATCATTCGTGCGGGGCTAATCTCATCGCCGAGGGCGGCGTGCGCGAGGGACTCACGGCATTGGGGTACGAGTTCTACGACCACGGCTACAACGACGATGGCCTGATCCTGGCCGATGGCACGTGGACGGGGACCAACTTCGACGTGCCGGGAGACAACACGGACCCCGACGGCTATGCGGCCATCTTCGGGCAGCCGCTCCACGACCCGCCCGACAACACGTTCAGCCACATGATGCAGTACGACGTCATCGCCTTTAAGTCCTGCTTCCCGGTGAGCAACATCGAGAGCGAGGAGCAGTTGCAGGAGTACCGGTCCTACTATCTATCCATCCGAGATCGGATGGATCAGTACCCTGACAAGGTCTTTGTCATCGTGACCCAGCCCCCCGAGCTGCCGGCCGACAGCAGCCCTGACGCCGCTGCGCGAGCCAGAGCCTTTACGAGCTGGCTCCAATCGAGGGAATACCTGAGCGGTCATCCCAACGTCTTCGTCTTCGACTTCTTCGGCCTGCTGGCTGGAGACGACAACTTCTTACGGCCCGAGTACAGGATGGACGAGTACGACGCCCATCCCAACGAGCTCGCCAACCGTACCATTGGACCTCTCTTCGTGGAGTTCCTGGACCAGACTATTCGGTCATACGGAGGTGGGGAACCGCGTCCTCCCGCAGAGGTGAGCCCGACCTCGCCGGCAGCGGAGGAGCCTTCGACTCCAGAGGACGTCTCTGTCCCTATCGAACAGGCGGAGACGACTGTCATCGACGACTTCGAAGGGTACGAACCAGGGGGCGGTTGGGAGACGTGGACCGACGGCGAGGGGACGAGTATGGAGTGCGTGGTGGACTCGGGAGCAGCCTACGGCGGCGAGAGTTCACTCTTGGTGCAGTATGGCATCAAGCCGGAAGGCTGGGCCGGCTGCGGTGTTGCCTTTGATGTTCCTCGGGACTGGAGCCATGCTGACGGCCTGTCGATGTGGATGCTAAGCGACGATCCAGGCACACCCCTGGCACTCACTCTACAGGTGGGGGATGCAGAGGAGCCGACGCCTTTCCAAGCTGAGCTGACCACGCCGCTGGGGAGCACTGAGAACTGGGCGCTGACACAAGTACCCTGGGATAGCTTTCTCAAGCCTGACTGGTACGGTGAGGGTGGCGTGTCCGAGCTCGACCTGAGCAGGGTGGTGGGCGTGAGTTTCGACTTCTCCGGTTCGGGAGAGTCATCCCGACAGGGGCGGATGTGGGTGGACGACCTGGGTCTCATGGTGGAGAGTCAGGAGGGGCCAGTGACCGCTGTCGTGGAGGAAGCGCCGGTCCAGGAAGAGGGGCAAGGTAGTCTGTGCCCTTGCTCCGGCCTGGCGCTCCCGCTGGCGGGCCTGGGTCTGGTGTTGTGGCGACGGGGCAGGTCTCGCTGGGAAGCAGAGGTGTGATCGGGGGCCACTGTGCTTTCGGCTGGAGGTGAGCGTGGAGATTAGCCAGGTTGACCTAGAGAAGCTGATGGAGAACTGGTCCAACGGCGCTCCTTCACCCTTCTACAAGCGCAAGGATAGGTTGCGCGGCGGCGAGCCTATAGCGGTGGCTACCTTCGCGGACGAGCGGGTGCAGTGGATCGGCAAGGTTGACACGGAGATGTTCTCCACACGCAATAGATCCGACTTCGGGGTCTACATGGGCGTCTCCAGGTACCGCGTGGTCTTCTACAGGGTGGCGACGGTGTTCAGCGATCTGTGCAGGTCCTACTGGTTCGAGGTCGACACCGGCGGCCGAACCTGGCAGAAGGGCAAGGTCAGGAAGAAGGAATACCTGGCCGCAGCACTGGCCAGGCCCAGGTTCAAGAAGGGCCTGGTGGGGCGGCAGATCGTCATCGCCGGGAATCTGACTCGTGCACGCGGCAAGGTGGATACGGTGTTCGAGTACGATCTCTCGGGCCTGGAGTGGTTGAACCCGCAAAGTGGGAAGTTCGAGGGGCGGAAGGGGCAGGACCTCTACGACCAGTTGATAGAGGCGTACGACAATCGGGTCCCCGTCTCGGCCGGTCATCTGTGGCTGATGGAGAACGATACCAGGCGCGCCATCGTGACCATTGCGAGTGGGGACGCGGCGGGCGGGGAGCAGCAGGCAGAGGCAGAAGAGGCAAAGGCGCCCACTGCGCTTCTCGCTGCACCAGCGGATACCAGCGAGGTGGAGGAAGGCCCGATCGAGGCCACGACGGTGGAGACAGAGGAAGCAGGGGAACAGGTCTGCCCTCAATGCGGCAACCAACTCCGTCCTGGGATCGGCTTCTGTGGTAAGTGCGGCCACCGCTTGGCTGGAGAGGAAACGGCCGCTGATGTGGAAGTAGCCGAGGAGGCGCCAGCGGAAGGCGCGTGTCCCGAGTGCGGTCACCCTCTCACGCCAGGCATTCGGTTTTGCGGAAAATGCGGGCACCAGTTGGGAGAGGAGGAACCTTCTGAGGAGGGGCAGCAGACGGAGGCAGAGCAGTCGGCTGAGAGGACAGAGGCGGCAGCGGACGAGTCCAGCGTGGAGTCGGAAGCGGGCGTCGGCTGTCCGGACTGCGGCAAAGCAGTGGAGGGAGATTGGCAGGTGTGTCCCCACTGCGGCGCGAGGCTCGCCTCTGTGTGCCCGGAGTGCGGTAAGGCCACGGAGCCTGACTGGGTCGCCTGTCCGTATTGCGGAGCGACATTGAAGGATTGACAGGCGCGTCCACTCCCGGAGATGCGCCGGACAGAGAAGGAGACTACGGAGCAATGGAATCAGTGGGTATCTCGGAGATGATGGTCTTGTCGTGCGGATGCTTGGTGCCGCTCGTCCTGGCGGTGGTCGTGGTGGTCGTGTTGCTGCTGGTCGTGGGACGCAGAAAGCCCCAAGCAGAGCCGAAGAAGACAACCGCGCGGAAGCCTGCGCCGTCCCGTAAGGTGGAGCCCACGGTTGCCCCCAAGGCGGAGCCAGCGCCGGCGGCCAAGGCGGTCACCGTGGAGGAGATAGCGATGAAATCGTGCTCTTCTTGCGGTGCCGACAACCCCGCCGACAATGCGTTCTGCGAGTACTGCGGGGCCTCGATGGCCGAGGAGTGAACCTCGGCTGTCAACGAGCTGTTGTGTAGTGTGCGGCAGAGGCAGGTCGAGGGGGCTCGGCGGCGTCGCGGCGTGGTTGACTGCGCGGAGTTGTCGACAGCGCCGAAACCAGTGGGAGCCGGTTCGCAGGCATGTCTTGGGCGTCCCTTTTGCACACTCTCCTTTGCACACATGCACACTACACTAACAGGAGGAGGTCTGGTCCATGGAGAAGTACCGCATCTACGAGGTGAACAGCATCAGGATCAAGCCCGGCAAGGGTGCGGACGTGGTGGAGTGGTGGCACGAGAAGGGCAGGGCCGCGTACGAAGTCGCGCCGGGTACCAAGTCGGTGAAGGCCTACGCTGTGCAGTTCGGCTTTGGCGGCCAGTACCAGTTGGAGGTCTGGCGGGAGATCGAGGAGTACGGTACCTACGATCGACTGGACCAGGACATCATCGCCCACCCCGAGAACTACACTGCCTTCACCGGAGTGAACGACATCCTGGAGTTCGGCCCCACCCGGCTCATGGGAGACTGGCCTGAGTCCCAGTTCAGCCCGCCGCAGGAGTAGGCGGCCAGGAGAGTCGTCCTGGTGATCGCGAGGTGAGCCAAGGCAGAAGACCGGCCTAGTCGTTTGCCTCGGGGAAGAAGCTGGCCTGAGCGGGCCACAGGCTCTGGGGGTCCACAGCGGGCAAACCCAGCAGTTTGGCCAAGTGGTTCACTGTGGCGGGGGCGTGACCTGCGTAGTGGTTGTTCACGTATACGTAGACTCTCTCCACGCGCGCCGCAAGGCCCCCGATCCTGCTGGCCCAGGCAGCCAGGTCCTCCGATCGATCTCGTTGTACCTCCCCCAGGTACTTGAATTCCTGATGGTAGCCCACCAGGCGCAGGTAGGCGAAGTCCGTCGTGGTCTCGACTACCGGGGGGAGATCCTGCCAGTCGTTGATACACCAGGCCACGTCGAACTCCCTCAACAGGTCGAGTGTCCCCTCGTCGTGCCAGGATTCGCTACGAAACTCGGCCACGAATGAGACGTCTCTCGGCAGGAGGGGCAGGAAGGTGTTCAGGTTCCCCTCGAAGCGCCGGGTGAAGGAGCGGGGGAACTGGACGACCACGGGACCCAGCTTCTGGCCCAGAAGCCTCATCCTGTCCAGGAACACGCCGAGCTTCTCTTCCACTCCCCCTAAGCGCTGATCGTGGGTGATCTCCTGCGGAATCTTGCAGGCGAACAGAAAGTGGTCCGGTGTGCGCCGTGCCCACGAGTCAACGGTGGAGGCAGAGGGGATCGCATAGAAGGTGCTGTTTACCTCTACGGTGTCGAAGACGCGAGCGTAGAAGGGCAGGAACTGTACGGCCGAGGAGCGAGGCGGATAGAAGGTCCCCACCCAGTCTTTAGCGCTGAAACCCTGAACACCGAGAAGAACGTTTGAAGGAGCTTGACTCATCGGCGGTGCGCCGTTCTCATCCGGGGGGCTGGAAGTCGGCAGTCAGACTGGCGGGCGGCAACTTGTACTGGAGCCGCGCTCGGAAGGCCGCCTTGACGACGACGGGACGAGGGCGGCAAGGAAAGGCTCTCCGTCGGGTGCTTGTAGGTGGGGATAGCACCCGACGGAGACGTCAGAGCTGTTCGTGGCTCAGGAGCCTTTCTTGACGAATCTTGTGACGTTGGTGCCGCAGACGGAGCAGGTCCCTTTGATGGCGGGACGTCCGTTCTTGAGCACTACTTCCTTGGGATTCGATATCGGTCGCTTCGCCTTGCACTTGACACAGTACGCTTCCATTTGCTCTCACACTCCTTTCTCGTGCGTGTTCTTGAACGGGGGGCTTCCACACCGTGGGCCGTCGCCCGAACCCATCCTTGTGATTCATGGACACCCTGGGCTCGTTGGCTCCCCGTCGCCGCCACTAGCGCCATTGGACACTTGACCGCTTCTGGTTGGGGCACGTGGCTGACTACGTGAAACCGCAGGGCCGATGCCCTGCGTGAGTCCTGCCGTCAATATAGCATACACTCCACGGAGTAGCAAATGCAACACTCGTGGCGGTTGGCCACAGTGCGCGCAGCGTGGATGGACGGTCCACCGTATCCTATATGGAAAGCGAAGGATGGCACGTACTGTTCCTCAGCATGTGCACAGAGCTGGGTAGACCCCGGCGACAACTGCGATGTTCATTTGGTGGCCGCCAGATCTTCCCAGTCGTCGGGCATCACGGTGGCGGAATCGAGCCTGGCGCCCCGCAGATAGGCACCATCCAGATTGGCCTTCTTGAGATTGGTGCCTCCCAGGTTGGCTCCTTCGAGGTTAGCCTGTGCCAGGTCGACTCCCTTCAGATTTGCGCCTGCCAGGTCGGCCCTTTGCAGACGTGCTGCCTCCATCCTGGCCTTCTTCAGCTCCACACCCTGGAGCTGGGCGTCCCTGAGGTCGGCCCATTCCAGATTGGTGCCTTCCAGCACGGCGCTACGCAGGTCAGCTCGCAGAAGGCTGGCCCCCGCCAGGTTGGCGTCTTCCAGCACCGCCGACTGGAGGATTGCGTCCTCCAGATTGGCGCCCTCCAGAGCCGTCTCCGTCAGATTGGCGCCTGATAGCCTGGCGCGTCCCAGGTTCGCCCCGATGAGGTTGGCCTGCTCCAGGTTCGAGGTAGACAGGTCCGCGCAGCTGAGGTTGACGCGCTGCAAGTCGGCCTTGGCCAGATAGATCCCGGCCAGGTCCTGCTCTGACAGGTCGCAGCCGCGCAGGCTCTCCCTCGTCCTCTCGTAGCCCAGGGCGCGGGAGTAGTGCTCACGCCTGACGCGCTCTCTTTCCTGGGCTTGGGCGAACTCTCGGCTTTCCGATTCCCTGCGGCGGGCCAGCCAGTGCCGGAAGTACGTCACCAGGGCACCGGTCAAGGCTCCAGTAGCGAAGCTGAGAAGCACAGAGGTCCACTGCGCATCCATCTAACACTCCTGGGGTGAGCGTGCGCTGGATGGGCTTCCTGATGGGCTATTCTACGCTCAAAGCGGTGCGTAGGCAACCTGCTCTGCCGACTCGGTCTCAGATCGTCCCGTCAGCAGGGCGTCCCTTGGGCAGAGGCAGAGAAGCCAGCCCAAAGCGGGCTACGACGGTGTTGGGTCGGTGAGGCGCACGTCGGGCGGCGCCTTCGTGACTGAAGCGGCAGCTGAACCCCAGGGTCGGCAGGTATCGTCTGGAGCGAGCGGCAATCTCTGGGCGGACTCACCACAACTGGCCATCGCGCTACTTGTCCAGCGCTTCTGCCATGGCGGCGATGTGCTCGGGGGTGGAGCCGCAGCAGGCGCCGATGATGGTCACGCCCATATGGGCGAAGCGAACAGCATACTCGGCCATTAACTCGGGCGTGGCGTCGTACTCTGTGCGACCCTTGACCAGACGGGGCACGCCGGCGTTGGCCTTGGCCACCAGGAAGGCGTCGGGTACTGTCTCCTTCATCTGCTCCAACACCTGCTCCACTTCCTCCGGGCCGGTGCCGCAGTTGGCCCCCAAGGCGGCTGCTCCCCAGTTGGCGAGTGCCTCTGCGGCTTGAGATGGACTGACGCCCATGATGGTGTGGAGCTTCTGCTGGAAGGTCATGGTACAGACCAGAGGCAGATCGGTGGCCTGCTTTGCGCCCTGGATCGCGGCTCCCATCTCATTCAGATCGGACATGGTCTCTATGACCAGGAGGTCCACGCCGCCGTCCGCCAGCCCCCTGGCCTGCTCTGCAAACGTCTCTTGCGCTTCTTCAGGTGTGAGAGTGCCGAGAGGGGCGAAGAACTCTCCTGTGGGACCCATGGAGCCGGCCACGAAGGCGGCGCCGGCCTCTTTGGCGATCTCTGCTGCCCTGCGGTTCAGGTCGTACACACTGTCGCCAAGGCCGTACTTGGATAGCCTGTACTTGTTCCCGCCGAAGCTATTGGTGAGGATGAGTTCCGAACCTGCGTGGACGTATCCCTGATGTACCGCCAGCACCTTCTCGGGATTGGTGAGGTTGAACTCCTCTGGGGCGTGGCCCTTCTCCAGCCCTGCCGCCTGGAGCATGGTGCCCATCGCGCCGTCTGCCAGGATCGTCTCGCCGGTGGTGAGCCTTTGCACGAAACCCATCTCCGTCCTCCGCCCGCTACTGTGTGTTGGCGATTATACCTCCCCCGCCCGAGTGAGACAAGGACCATCGCGCCACGATGGAGCAGGGCCCCGCTGAAAGATCTCTGTGCCCGGCGCTACACACGTGAGCCGGCCAGGATGTTGACAAGCAGGGCGTTGCCTGAAGGCCTCGCCTGGCCTATAATCCCTACACTCTGCACAATGAGGAGGCGGCAGTCGATGGGAACTCTCGAGAGTCTGGTGGAGGCGGTTACGATCGGCGAGGACGAAGAGGCGGAGGCCCTGGCCCGGCAGGCTATGGCGGAAGGGATGGACCCCCTGGAGGTAGTGGATGCGCTGACTCACGCGATACGGGAGGTGGGCGACCGGTTCGAGCGCATGGAGGTCTTCCTCCCCGAGATGATGCTGGCCGCCAAGGCTATGCAGAGGGCTGTGGAGCCGGTGACACCGTATCTGGAGGAGCGCAAGCTAGAGAGGGAGCGCAAAGGCACGGTGGTCATTGGCACCGTGGAAGGGGACATCCACGAGATCGGCAAGAGCATCGTAGCCCTGTTGCTGGAGGTGAATGGCTATAAGGTCCACGACCTGGGACCGGACATCAACGCGCTGGATTTCATCAAGAAGGCGCAAGAAGTGGAAGCTGATATCATCGGGGCCTCGGCGCTGATGACCACCACCATGCCTGGCCAGCAGGAGATCGTCGAGCTGCTGCGGGAGATGGGTTTGCGCGAACGGTTCCACGTCATCGTGGGAGGCACTCCGGTCACCGCAGCCTGGGCGGAGGAGATCGGCGCCGACTCCTGGGCGGAGAATGCGATGCACGCTGTGTCAGTGCTCGATAAGGCGATGGAGGAGAGATAGCCCATGCCGGCGCCACCATACAAGATGTGGGAGATTCTGGAGCGGGCCCGCACCGGGCCCTTCTGCGAGGATGAGGCCTTCACTCTGGAACGCTTCCTGCCCAAGATGCAGGAGGTGATCAGCAAGTATGGCATCAAGTACGATCCTGCTACACCCATACCTGGCGACGACAGACTTGCTGACGCGGTGTGGCAGGCAGGTGTGGAGTTCTTCCTGGCGGTGGGCATCCTTTGCGTGGACACTCATCGGATCATGACCTTCGACGAGAAGGAGCTGCGGGAAGCGCTGTACCTCATACCGGGAGAGTATCTCGTCGGCCTGGGAAAGGACGCTCGAGTGCTGAAGCGTCGCCAGGTGGAGGACGGGAAACCACCCTTCGTGATCTTCAGCCCGGACATCTCCTGCGATGAGGAGATCTTCCTGCCCATGTGCGTCGCCTATCTGAGAGAGCCCTTGGCCGACGGGTTCTGCGCCCCTATCCTCGAGGAGAGCATGGGGCTCAAGATCAAGGCCAAGTCGCCCACGGAACTGGCGGGCAGTATGGAGCACGCTATGAGCCTACGCGAGGCGGCAAAGCTCGTGGGGCGCCCGGGCGTGTTCCTCGTGGCGGCGGGAACGGCGGAGTCGGACGTAGGGCAGATCTCGATCAGCAATTCTCAGTGGGGTGTGAGGACCTCGGATAGCCGTCTCGTAGGTGGCCTGACGGAACTGAAGATCGACAACGCTCTCTTGAACAAGGTGGCCCACTATCAGCAGTTCGGCTGTTTCACAGGGAGCCTGACGGGTCCCATCTACGGTGGATACGCGGGTCGTGCAGAGGGGACTGCGGTGCTACAGGTGGCCTATCACCTGATGGGTCTCATGGTGCACCAGGCTCACTATCAGATGAACTTCCCTTTCCACATCCACCATACGTCGGGCACCACTCGGGAACTTCTGTGGGTGTCGAGTGCCAGCCACCAGGCTGTGGCCAGGAACAGCAAGATCATCTCCGTGTCCAATGGCTTCCTCAATGCGGGGCCAGCGACGGAGATGGTGCTGTACGAGGCGGCGGCTCACGCGTTGGCCAGCACAGTGTCGGGCGCCAATCTGTGGGAGGCGGCTCCGGCTCGCAACAAGCACAAGAACAGGGCCACACCCATGGAGGCGCGCATGGCTGCCGAGGTGGGGCATGCCTGCGCTCACATGAACCTGTCTCGTGAGGAGGCAAACGCCCTCGTGCTGAAGATCCTCGACAAGTACGAGGATCGGATCGCCGACGCGCCCCTGGGCAGCGAGTTCCAGGAATGCTACGACGTCCGGACGTCCCTGCCAAGGCCGGACTACAGCGAGCTCTACACGCGGGTGAAGGAAGAACTAGCCACTCTGGGCCTCGAGTTCCCCTACTAGCCACGGGGGATGTAGGGATCAGGCCGACCTCGGCGGGGCGCTCCGGGGCCGCGCATTCGCCTTCCCGTGCAGCCGATGTGAAGCGGTGCTCTCCTCTTGTCCTGACACTCCGCCTGCAAGACAGGGTTAGACAGCGGAGCCTTCTATCTTGTACCATGGCCGTTTCTCTGTGGTATAATATGCCTTCCTGTCACCCGTCCTTGTTCAAGGGTCGTGGGTCCCGGCGTCTGAGGGTCGGGAGCGAAGGGCAACAGCATGAGTTTGCGGATCAGAAGTATCATAGCCGAATACCCTTTCCAGTTCTGGATCCTGTTCTGCCAGCGTTTCATCGGCTCTGCGGGCGGGAGTCTGGTTTGGCCCTTCTTCACCCTCTACCTCCGACAGCGGCTGGGAATCCCTCTCACTATGGTGGGCTTCCTCTTCGCCATCAACGCGGGCGTTGGCCTTTTCTCCCAGGTGATCTGGGGACCGGTGGTGGACAGGTATGGGCGCAAGGTTGCCATGGTGGTCGGCCTGTCCAACGAGGTCGTAGTAATGATGGGCTTTGCCCTGTTGGGCTCGCTCAACGCCTACGCAGTGCTCATCGCCCTGAGTGGGCTGATCGAGCCGGCGTCGCGCATCGGTTCCGACGCCATGATCGCCGACCTCATAGAGAAGGATAAGCGTGCAGGGGCCTATGCCCTGCTTAGGATGGTGGCCAATGCAGGCGCAGCCATCGGTCCCGCAGTGGGAGGTTTCTTGGCTGCCACCTCCTACCTGCTCACCTTCAGCAGTGCGGCGGTGGGCGCCACAGTGGCCCTGCTGTTGGTCGTCTTCCTGGTCAAGGAGACCAAGCCGGAGTTGTCCGAGGACGACGAGTCTGAGGTGGTGGGAGGAGGCTACCTGCATATCCTCCGCGACTTTCGCTTCATAGGCTTCTGCCTGGCCTCCATCCTGCTGTGGATGGCCTACGAGCCGTTCATGCAAATCCTGCCGGTGTACATGAAGGAAGGCTTCGGCATCCCTGAGAGCACGTACGGTCTGATCATGACGGTGAACGCGCTGATGGTGGTCTTCTTCCAGTTCGCGGTGACCCGGATCACGGAGAGATACAGTGACGCCTACGTGATGGCCGCAGGTTCCTTCTGGACCGGACTGGCCGCACTGGGCGCTGTTCTGTCCAACAACATGTGGCTATTCCTGGTGTCGATGGTGATTCTGACCATCGGTGAGTTGATCTGGGCCCCCACCGCCATAACCTACGTGGCCAGGATCGCCCCTATCGACATGCGAGGCAGATATATGGGCGTCTACGGCATGGTGAGTGGTCTCTCTTATGGGATAGGGCCCATCGCCAGTGGATTCGCATACGACAACATCGCTCCGGTCGCGGTGTGGTATGTTACTCTGGGTTTGGCGACGGCGGGTACCGTGGCCTTCATGGCTCTGGCAAGGTGGGGTTCTTCGTCAGCCGGTCGGGGCTTTGTGCCCAGTAGCGCCGAATAGAGTACCATCTGAGGTGTGCCGCCGGGCGAGGTTCTGCGGCCCTGCTTCCCGGACCAAGAAAGGTCGGGGGGCAGGTCGAGCCAGGCGCATCGAGTTGAAGGAATAGCGGAGGAGTTGGTCTCCGCTGGGAGAGCAGAGCAAGAAAGGTGATGGAAATGAGCCCCAGGAAACGGAGTTGGGAGCAGGAAAGCCTGAGTCTTGGAGACGTCCTGAATTTGTCCAGGAAGATGCTGTCCCTGGCCAAGGATGCCCGGGACCTGGGCGAGGCGGCGGGATTGCCCAGGGGCAGCCTGCGTAATCTGGCCAGTTTGCTCCTGGACATAGAGGATGGGGTGAAGGCGCAAACGGGCGTGGGGATCACCGACAAGATCCAGAACTATCTCACTACGCTCATCCCTCAGTCTTCGGGGGAGGAGCCCTCGACGGAGACGACATCCCACGTGGACGGGCGCATCGAAGAGGTCAACGCCACTCTGACACAGTTGTACGGCGCGGGCTGGTTCCGTGATTCAGGCAAGACAGGCGACGTGTTCCGCGTGTGGGAGAAGCTGGTGGCGGCGGGATACAGTCTGCCTCCGGATCAGTTCGAGCAGGGGTCTGAGTACTCCGACTTGATCGAGGATTTCTACGAGAGGCTGAGACAACTTCAGCCCTCAGTGGAGAGCGCCGAGTCGCTGGCCGGGATGGTGGAGCCCATGGTGGAGAGGGCGAGAGAGCTGGTGCGGTCCCGTGGCAGTGCGGATCTGCCCGACACCGGGTTCTCAGGGCAGGTGCGGGGTGATCCCAACTACGTGAAGATCCTTCTCGAAGCGGTGGCCAATCGTCGTTCGCGCAACTACTGGTGAGCACGAGAGTGGTATCGAGTTGCGGCAGGCTGGCTGGAGTGAGGCGGGGCATGAGGAGACTCGTGGGCTTTGCCGCGGTGGTTGTGATTCTGGCGTGCACTGGCTGTGCAGCGCTGGGATTCTCGGAGTCGGAGGTGGCCTCGCAGACACAGGTCGTGCAGCAGGCTGCCGTATCCAGTGCCACGCCGGTAACCCCTGCAACCTATGCCGAGGCGGCAGCGCGGGCCAGCGCCACTGTGGTCCCGAGTCCCTCGCCGACCACGACACAGCCAGTGCCGGTCGGTACCGAGGTGGGTGGCGGAGGAGTTGTGGGCTCTGGACCATGCGAGTTGGTTGCCGTGGACGAGGTGACGGTTTACGATAGGCCCCACATCACCGCTGCGGTATTCGGAACCATGGTCGAGGGCTTTCGCGTCCAGCCGCAGGCCCGGACCGCCGACGGCTGGTGGGGCTTCGATCCAGGCGTCGCTCAGGCGGCCAACGTAGGCGTCTTCAGGCTGCGCTGGGTGCAGGAGACCGCTTCGGTTCGGCTGGAGGGCTCGTGCGGGGAAGTGCCGGAGGTAATGGCGCCTCCTCCAGGCGTGTGTTTCACGATGCCCATGGAGGACGTGCTGGTCTTGGCCAGCCCCGATCCCTCGGCAAAGGTGGTGGCGACGTTGGGGCCCGGCGATTACGCTGAGGTGCTGGGCACCAGCACGGACGGATGGGCGCAGGTCGACCTGGCCTCCGGCAGTATGGGACTCGCCATCAGGGGGTGGGTGGAAGCCGGCACTCTCAACATGAACGGGCCGTGCGAGAACCTTCCGACGGTGGAGCCTCAGTGAAAGACACGAGGGTGCTGTCCCATGCTGGCGACGTGAGGGGGTGGACCTCCGCTGCTGGGTTCTATTGAGGCCGGGGCGGCAGGAAGAGTGTGAGCGAGCTTTGACATCAACAGCGGTGCACAACATCAGAGGCCTGTCCGAGAGCGAGGCGACTGCTAGACGCGAGAGCGGACAGGCCAATATCGTTCCCCTTCACGTGGGGCGTTCCTACCTCGAGATCGTCCGTAAGAACGCCTTCACCTTCATCAATACGGTCCTCTTCCTGATTGGCTTCGTGCTGATCTTGATGGATCACGTGGGCGACGCGGTAGTCACTGCCGGGCTGGTGTTGCTGAACGTGGCGGTGGGTGTCACGCAGGAGATCAGGGCCAAGCGCAAGCTGGATCGTATTGCCTTGCTGACCCGCCCGAAGGCGACCGTGATCCGGGACGCAGAGGAGAGGGAGGTCGATCCGAGCGAGATCGTGCTGGGAGACGTGTTGGTGGCGCGTCCTGGAGATCAGTTCGTGGTGGATGGTCGCATCGCGGGAGGAGGCCGGGTCGAAGTGGACGAGTCGCCGCTAACCGGCGAGTCGGAACGCGTACGCAAGGCCACCGGTGACCCAGTGTACTCAGGAAGCTTCTGCGTGTCGGGAGTGGCCATCTACGAGGCGGAGAAGGTAGGGGGCGATTGTCTGGTCAACCAGCTCACGGCGGGGGCCACGGCCTTTCGCCAGATCAAGACTCCTCTTCAGCGGGAAATCGACCTCATCATCCGCGTCCTGGTCCTGGTGGTGGCTCAACTGGGCATACTACTCGCTATCTCCCACGCGGCCCGTGGCATCCCGGTGGTGGAGAGCGTACGAGCAGCCGCGGTCGTCGTGGCTCTGGTACCGCAGGGGTTGTTCTTCATGACTACTGTCTCCTATGCCATGGGGATCGTGCGTGTGGCGGGGCAGGGCGCCTTGATCCAGGAGACCAACGGGGTGGAATCGATCAGCAACGTGAACTTGCTGTGTATGGACAAGACCGGCACTCTGACCACGAATCGTCTCCAACTCCACGATCTGCGTGCGGTGGCTGGCGAGCGCGGCATCGACGAGCGGACCTTGCGGAGGATCCTGGGAGACTTCGGAGCGAGCGTCACCATCCCCAACCGAACGACCTTGGCCATCAGCGAGGCTCTGGAGGGCCGAGGGCGACAGGTAAGGGAGGAGGTTCCCTTCTCTTCGGAGCGAAAGTGGAGCGCGCTGGCCTTCGACGATCCGGAGTTGGTAGGGGCGTACGTGATGGGGGCCCCAGAGGTGCTTGGGGCGCATCTGGCCTCGGATGCTGCGGCTGGACCTCTGTGGGAGCGATGGACCCAAGAGGGCTTGCGAGTGCTCCTGTTTGCACACTGGCCAGGTGGTGCACCGCTGCTGGATGCAAACGGGGACGCTCTGTTGCCGTCACCCCTGACGCCTTTGGGCCTGGTTTGCCTCAGCGATGAGTTGCGCCCGGAGGCGCACGAGACCATCGGCCACTTCGTCGACCTGGGCATCGACCTGAAGATCCTCTCTGGGGACAACCCTCAGACTGTGGCGGCGCTGTCCAGACAAGTGGGCGTCGGGCAGAGTGCGAAGGTGGCATCCGGGCTGGACCTGGACGCGATGGACGATGTGCAGGTGCAGGAACTGGTGGAACAGACCAACATCTTCGGCCGTGTGGCTCCCCAGCAGAAGGAGAGGCTGGTTCGCCTCCTGCGGAGGCGTGGTCACTACGTGGCGATGATCGGAGATGGGGTGAACGACGTACTATCGCTCAAACAGGCGCAGGTTGGTGTAGCCATGGAGAGCGGCAGCCAGGCGACTCGCAGTGTGGCAGACATCGTTCTGCTCGGCGATTCCTTTCGGGCCTTGCCCTTCGCCTTTCGCGAGGGGCAGCGTATCCTCAGGGGCATGGGGGACGTGGTGCGTCTGTTGCTCACGCGGACGCTCTACGTGCTGTTCCTGGTGGTAGCGACGCAGATCGTCGGAGTGGCCTTCCCTGTGACGCCCAAGCACAACTCTCTCATCGCTCTGTTGACGGTGGGGATACCCATCTTCGCCATCGCGGCATGGGCGCGTCCCGGACCCTCGCCACGCAGCATCATACGTTCGGCGATTCGTTTCGTGATGCCAGCGGCTTTCTCCATATCGGTGCTCACACTCGCCGTGTACCTCTGGTATCTGGCAGCGACCGGAGACGTGGAACTGGCCCGTTCCGCCTTGACCACGGCTGCGGTGCTGTGTGGATTGGTGCTGATCCCTTTCGTGGAACCGCCGACGCGGTGGTGGGTGGGTGGGGACGAACTGAGCGGTGATTGGCGGCCGACGGCTCTGGCGATAGGAATGCTGGCGTTCTACGCCGGGGTTCTGGCCGTTCCTTCGCTGCGGGGGTTCTTCGAGCTGAGGCTGTTGCCCGCGCTGGATTACGCCTTCATCGTGCTTGGCGTGCTGGGGTGGGCGCTAGCGTTGCGACTGATCTGGCGTGGCCGGGTCTTCGAGCGTTTGCTGGAGATGCCCTAGACCACCATTCGATCTCCTCACGGGCATGGTGGATCGGCGCCCCGGCGTGTGTGACCTCGTGCTTTCCACTGGGGTATCAACTCCACCGCTATCACAGATCTGCGGCAAGCCCATACCTCGTCGGACCCCGATCTCAGAGCGAGCAGCTTCTTCCCCCTGCGGCTTGTGGCGGTCGCAGGCACGTGGTAGAATCCAGAGCGGGTTGCACGACGTGATAGCGGCGTTGCCTCATCTGGAGCGTCGTTGTCGTTTCGCCCCGTCGCACGATGACGTCTACCACTCGTCACAGATCGGCCGCGCGTTGCGTGCCATCCTTCTTCAGCACGTCTTGGAGGTTTGTATGAACAGTAGGGAGAGAGTGCTCCTGACCCTGGATCACAAGGAACCCGATCGCGTCCCCATTGACTTCGGGGGATTGGTCACTTCCATGCACCACGTGGCTTATCGCCGTCTCCTGGAGCACCTGGGGATGCCGACGGAGCCGGTCACGATCATGGACACGTTCCAGCAAATCGTGGACCCGGCCCCGGAGATCAAAGAGATGTTCCACGCCGACGTCGTCGGCTGCTTCCCCCACGACGGCTCTGATTTTGAGTTCAAGCTCGATGAGGAGACCGATAGCTTCGTCGATGAATGGGGTGTGCTCTACCGGAGGCCTCCAGGGGGCTACTGGTACGACCTGGCGGATCATCCCCTCAAGGAAGGGACCATCGAGGAGCTGGAGGCGTTCAAGTTTCCGGATCCCCGCGACCGGGCGCGGGTGGAGGGCCTTGCTGATGAAGCGCGGAGGCTCCTGGAAGAGACGGACAAAGCGGTGATGATGCACGCGCCCATCGGCGGCGTCTACGAGCAATCATTCTGGGTACGGGGCCTCGAGCAGTTGTACCTGGACATGGCGTGTAACAAGCCATACGTGGAGGCCCTTGCCGAGCGGATCCTGGAATGGCTCTTGGACTTCTGGGATTCGATACTCGATGAGGTGGGACCCTACGTCCACATCGTGGAGTTGAGTGATGATCTGGGGGGACAGCACGGACCTCTGTTCTCGCCGGATCTGTACCGGGAGATCATCAAACCTCGACATCGGCGCCTGACGGAACTCATCCACTCCAAGACCAAGGCCAAGATCTTCCTCCATTGCTGTGGGTCCATACGCTGGGCACTCCCCGACCTGATCGAGAGCGGAATCGACATCATCAACCCGGTCCAGGTATCGGCCAAGGATATGGACACGGGTCAGCTCAAGAGGGAGTTCGGGCGCGACATCGTGTTCTGGGGCGGTGGGGTGGACGCCACCCATGTCCTTCCCTTCGGGACACCCGAAGAGGTGAGAGACGAGGCCAGGAGGCGCATCGAGGACCTGGCGCCGGGTGGCGGCTTCGTCTTCGGCTCTATACACAACATCCAGGCTGGCGTGCCGCCAGAGAACGTGGTGGCCATGTTCGAGACTGCCTACGAGCATGGCCACTACCCCATTGGTTCTTGACCATTCGTGATCTTGGCGGGCTATCTCGAGAACGGAACGGTGGGCGTTGTAGGGGAACTCCGAATGGACTTGAAGCTCATAGACGAGAAGGCGGCGGAGTCGCTCGTCCGCGATGGCGTCAAAATCCTGGTGGGTGGCGCTCCGCTGACCCAGGAGTACTGCGACGAGATCGGCGCCGATGGCTACGCTCCTGATGTCTCGTCGGCGGCAAGGAAGGCGAAGGAACTGGCGGGCGTGATCTAGCAGCGACGGATGGCCAATCCAGGAGAGGGCCGCTGGGCCTGCACGGAAGAGCTGGCGACTCGCCCCATGCTCCGCCGTCTCTCAGTCGATCCTGGACGACGCAACCACAGAAGCTGTGGTGTTGTGCCTGGGTGGCCCCCTCTGGGCGACTCTGCGCTGACGTCTGTGCCGCGACTGAACTCCAGGGAAGGCGCTGCGGCGATGGCTGTCCTCTTGACAAGATGAGTCCTGCGTGCGATAATAGCACGCAGTTGGGCTTGCGTGACCTCCGAGCAGAGACCAGACGGGATTTCGCGCCATGAGAGGGTGGCGCATCGCGGGCGACCGGGCGATGGGCACACCACGCGACGGAGGGGCGGGCGGTGTCGGCCGCTAGATCGATGAGGAGCGAGGAGGGATGAGGGACGAGCGGGACGAAGTCCTGGTCAAGCAGCTCCTGGGCTATTCTCTGGGGCTGAAGCCTGGGGAACGTCTCTTGCTGGAGGTGTGTGGCAGGGAGGCCCTGGAGCTGGCCAAGGTGGTGATTGGGCAGGCGACGAGGATGGGTGCCGTCCCCTTCTGGCACTACAACGATCCATCGCTTCAGCGCCAGTGGATAGGCCAGGCCAGTGAGGAGCAGTACGGTGCGTTCACCACCCTACATCTGGAGCTACTGCGGAATTGTGAGGCCTGGCTCATCGTGCGTGCGGAGGACAACCCTTTCGACCTGGCGGACCTCCGGCCACATCAACTGAAGATGTACCAGACTCTCTACGCCAGGCCTGTCCTGGAATGGCGCCGGAGTGCAGAGATGAAGTGGTGTCTGCTGCGGTATCCCTCAAACTCCATCGCCCAACTCTCCGAGATGAGCAGGGAGGCGTACGCAGATCTCTACTATGACGTCTGCTGCCTGGACTATGCCAGTATGTCCGAGTCCATGGACCGGCTGGTCGAGTTATTCGAGGGCACCGACGTGGTCAGGATCGTGGCGCCTGGGACGGACGTCACGTTCTCCATCAAAGGTATCCCCAGCATGAAGTGGGATGGCAGGAACAACATGCCTGACGGAGAGCTGATGACGGCTCCGGTCAGAGACTCGGTCAATGGCACCATCACCTACAACACCCCTGGACTCTATCAGGGAAGCATGTTCCACGACGTCAGGTTCGAGGTTCGTGAAGGTCGGATCGTCGATGCCTGCTGCCAGGGGGACAACCAAAGGCTCAACGAGATCCTGGATACCGATGAGGGCGGCCGCTACTTCGGTGAGTTCGCCCTGGGCCTCAATCCCTTCATCCTCCATCCCAGTCGGGACGTGCTCTTCACGGAGAAGATCGCTGGGTCGTTCCATCTCACGCCGGGCAACTGCTACGAGGATGCCTCCAACGGCAATCGGTCGGCGATACACTGGGACCTGGTCCAGATCCAGAGGGAAGAGTATGGAGGCGGCGAGATCTACTTCGACGACGAGCTGATTCGGAGGGCTGGCGTCTTCGTCGACGAGGAGCTGGAGCGGTCCTTCTCCGGCGAGGTGCTGGGAAGAACGGCCTAGCGGCCCGCGCCGATTTGGGCGCTAGGGGGAGCTCACCGAGGGGATCCTGGCGCCTTCCCCTTGCAGGCCTGCAAAGCCTCGTTCCGTGCTTTCTCCAGTTCGTTGCGCGGAATGAGAGCGATGTCTCGTTCTGTGAGTTCACGACAGAAGATGTAGCCTTCCTCTAGCAGTCTCGTCTTGTCCTCTGGGCTCAGCGATTGCAGGCAGGTCAGTGGCAGGAGGCCGCTTTCCTCGACCATGCTTCTCAGGCTGACGCGTGGAGGGTAGTCCCAACTGGTGACGCGCATCCCCGCGCATCTGGCGTACTCCCTGACCTTGGAGGTCACCTTGGTATTGGTGATCAGCCAGGCCTGGTGCAGATGACCCCGGTGTCCGTCGATCTCCACCCAGGCTTCCCTCACGTCCAGGAATCGGGCATAGGTGTAGAGGGCATCTTTGATGTCTGACTTGATGCCGGGCTGGTTGTGGAACTTGGCCTCTATCATGTAGTGTCCATGGCCCTTCCGAGCGATGATGTCCACCTCGTGGTCTATACATCTCCCCGGCACTGTCTGGTCCACGGCGACGGTATACCCGTGAGCCTCGAGGACTCCGGCCACGAATCTCTCGAACGGAAAGCCGGACGGTCCCAGCTCCATGATCGCCCGCTTGAGGGAGTAGCTGGAGACCAGGGAGCTCTGGAGCTCTCGGAGCAACTGGAAGACGTGGTGGTAGATCTCTCTGGTGGAGATGCCGTCGTACAGTTCCTTTCTCACACGGGCGACGATGGTGTCGATGAGCTCCTCGTCGGCTCCTGCTCTGGTGAGAGAGTCTCTTACCTTGCTCTCGGAGAATGGCTCGTACTCACCAGAGTGCTTCAAGACCCTGATCCTCTCTACGGTCATACCACCATCTCCTGGCGATAGCCTGCGCCGTCAGCCCGTGGGCTGGCCTAGATCCCTTATGGTCTCCAGCACTCGCTGGGGCGACGTGACCACGTGGTAGATTCGAAACTCGTCTTCCCTCATGTACATGTACTCTTTGAGACAAGTGGTGATCTCCTCCCAGAACCGGCCGAAGAGGAGGAGAGGGATGCTATGTCCGTAGTGGATCCTGGAGAGGGCCCAGCTCATGCCGAACTCGCTGATGGTGCCGGTTCCACCTCTGAAGACGATGTGCACGTCCCCCATTTGAAGCAGGGTCTTGGTGCGATCGAAGTAGTCGGCGGTCACCACCTCTTCGTCGAAGGGGTTGAGGGGATCCCTGCCCTCGTACCTGGCGTGGGGGTATTTGGGGTAGTAGGTGACCCCTATCACGTGCCCGCCCGCGGCCTGGGCTCCCTCGGTGGCCGCTCTCATCACGCCTGGTCCTCCACCGTTGAGGACGGTGATCCCGTTCTCAGCCAGGAGCCTGGCGGTCTCGAAGGCGTCCGTGTAGGTGTCGTCTCCTGGCTGGAAGTCGGCCCCTCCCAGGAACGATGCTTTCTCGATGCTCATGGCGCCCCCCTGGTTCTGTACAAGGCGACGCTCGAACAGCGCCTGTGGGCACGGTCAGTTCTTCCCCAGGACCGGCCGTGCGCCGGGTGCTCTGCTGCCACGTCTGTCCACGCCTAATGATAGGCACACACAGCGGTGTGGGCAAGAGGATGCACCACGTTGCGGCAGGGAGATGGAGCTTGTGGGTGGCGACGACTCCGCCATATAATCGTACGTGGTGAGGCGTGGTCACCGCACGGAGACGTCAGAGAAGAGGGGGATGGCGCGTTGTCTGAGGAGCTGGATTTCGAACGAGCCTGGCTGCACAAGTTCTCCACGGGTCTCAAGCAGGTCGCCGGCGAGGACGTCGAGAGGGAGGTGATGCGGGGAGCTGAAGAGTTGTCTTCTGACTCTCCCAGGGAAGAGGTCATCGCCTGGACCAGGGAAGCGATGGGCAGACTGGATTCCCTGGTCGGGGAATCTGGCCGGAGAGCGATCCTGACCGGTTGCGCGTGCCAGTACCCCAAAGCCGCTCTGGCGGCGTTGAGGAAGACCTACGAGGAAACCGGAGACCTGGCTCAGGTTCATGGAATGCTCCAGGCGCAGTTCGAATCCTTGCTCAGGGACACTCTCCAGTTGAACGAGGAGTTGGTCCAGGATGTTGTTGGGAGGGGATGGGGATCGGCAGGCGCGTTGGACGGCCCCACAGTGGTGGCCACGAAGATACCCAAGAGCGGCTTTCTGGTGGAGTATCTCAGAGAGCAAGACCCCTCCAGGAAGCGGCAGTTGTACTGCCACTGCCCGCGGGTCAGAGATGCTCTCAAGTCGTCCGTAGCGATGTCCCCGACGTACTGCTATTGCGGAGCTGGGTTCTACAAAGGCATCTGGGAGGAGATACTGGGAGAGCCTGTGGAGGTGGAGTTGCTGGAGAGCGTACTCCAGGGCGACGAGGTGTGCAGGTTCGCCGTCCACTTGCCGGTGGCTGGCTGACCTCGGGATTCTACTGACCGCTGCCAAGCCCTGTACCCGCCGTGAGGGCGCGGACCCGACGATTCTGGGAAGTGATCACTGGGCCACATCTTCCCTGAAGGTAGCAGGCTCCCAGGGGCCGTGCGGCTGTGATGGTCTCTCTACCGTGCCCTTCGAGACTGGCCAGCCAGTTTCTTCTCCAGTTCTTGGAGACGGGCTTCCATGAGCCTGGGTTGGCTACTGACCATCTCCCACCCCTGCCAGAGCAGCCCGATCTGGGACACTGCCAGCCAGACGAGGAGGAAGTACAGGGCGAGGACAGCGGTGCGAATCCACGCCGGGAGAACCGCGCGGAGATCGCCGGCCGCCTCGGCCAGTTGGTCGATTGTGCTGCTGTAGGTCTGCACGCTGGCCTGGGCTTCGGCCAGAACCACTTCGCTTTCGGTCAGCGGGGTGGCCACTTGCGAGAGGGCGGTCTGAAGGTCGTCTAGATTCTGTTGGGCTCCCTCCAAGCTGTCGTCGAGCTCGGCCAGTGTAGCTGGAATTGTACCCAGGCTCTCGTTCATGCCGGCGAAGCTGTCTGTCAAGGAGACTTCTGGATCGTAGCTCAGGCCGGTGAGTCCTGAGATGGCGTTCAGGCCACGCAGCACATCCTCGATGACGGCGGCGCCTTCCTCCGCGGCGGCGAGTGAATCCTGTGTGTCCTCGATCACGTCTGGCAGATCGCTTCCCAGGATCTCACTCAACGACCCCATCAACGCGCTGGTATTCTCCAGACCGCTGCCTGCCTCCTCCACGAAGGTCTCCGTGGTGCTGAGAGCGACCCTGGCCTCCCTCAGCGCCCTGTCGGTCAAGTCCAGGTTCTGCCGGGTGGAGGTGAGGGCGTCGACGGTGATCTCCAGGGCGTGGTCTGCGTTCGAGGCCACCTGTCCGCTGAGGGTGAAGACGACGATCAAGCCCAACACGCTGATCACCAGTCCCACCGCAGAGAAGAACATCAAACCGACGCCCAGGACGCGTCGGACAGATCCTAGCCTGTTGGACACGAATCCTCCAGCCTGAGCCATGCCTATAGTACCTCCTTGTCTTTCCGGCATTGTGGACCGTCTATCGGTCCAGGGATTGCTCTGCCACCGGTGGCGCCATGCGCCTTCACTAGTCCTGCAATGCAGCGACCTTGCTCCCCGCGGCTGCACAGACCACGCTCTTCACTCCACTGCCAAGCGTTCACTTCTCCATCCGGTGGGATAGGTCCGCGTCTATGGCCTGCACGGTCTCCTCCAGGATGGCGCGCACGAGCTCCAGGGAGAGTTGCTCCAGGCTCGCGAACCGGATGCAGCTCTTCCCCAGATCGAGGTGCTGTAGCTCTGTTCGGTGCCGGTCCAGGTTTCGCGGCTCCACATACAGACTCATGTAGTGCTTCTGCGAGGCGAAGGCACAGAGCACCGCGTCCCTGTAGTTGTAGGTCGGCATCTTGTACTTCATGCTCTCCACAGCTTCCGGCACCGTCTCCAGGATCAGGGATCTGACCTGAGCCAGGGCCGGCCGGCGCTCTGGATCCAGTTGCTCCAGGTAGTGTTCCACTTTCTCAATCTTCTGAGTCACGGTTTCCCCGTAGCGACGGGCTAGCCTGGTTCCCCACCCAGGCTCTTCTGGATATCCTTGGGAAGCATGTAGTAGTAGCTCAGTAGCTGTCCATCGTGGACCACCGCGAAGGTTCCGTACGGGGTGGGAGATGTATCCTGCACCTCACGACAGGTCTTCAGGTGGATGACCTTGGCCTCGAAGCCTTTGGAACGGCCAAACTCCAGGATGGTGTTGGTGGCGTCCTCCATGTACGGGCATTGGTCCGAGCGCACGACGGTCAATCCCGGTCCGAACGCCGCCAGCCTGGCCTCCCAATCTGTGGGGAAGGAGGGTGGGGCAGCGTCGTCGAACCGCTTGACCATCAACTCGAACGGGGGCAGTGCCTCCACACATTCGAAGCCGTGCTTGAGCAGTAGCTGGCTCCCAGCAAGCCAGGGCTTGCTGCTGGTGACCATGGCCACGCCGCTGGCTCCCATCTGCCTGGCGTCAGCGAGGCAGACATCGAGGAGCTGAGACCCGTATCCCTTCTCCTTGGCTCTGCCCACCACCCACAGGCAGTGAATGAGCACGTACCCCGGCGCTCTCACAGCTCGCCAGGCGTACTCACCAGGGATGTACTCGATGAATCCCACAGACCGACCGTCCTCGTACACGATGTGGATCTTGAGCCCTTCGGAGAAGCGCTCCTGGAGCCAGTTCTTCTTCTGAGCGTAGCCGTCCGCCTTCCGCTTGCTTTTAAAGCAGAAGAACCCCCGCTCTCCGACGTTGGCGGCGTCAACGGACACGATCTCGGCATGGTTACTCATCTACCCGGTCCTCCTCCTATGGGGTCAGGTGTCTATGCTCTCTGTGAGCTGAAAGTGAGCGTCGGCCATCTCCACACCGTTGACGACGATGACGACACGATGCTGACCTGGATAGTGCTTGCGGGTGGATTGGTCGGCGAAGGAGTGCCTCTTGGAGATGGTGTGATGGCCCGGTTCGAAGCTGCCTTCCCTGAGCTGGAAGACCTTGCGGGACGACTTGCCCTTGGGGCGGGCAAAGTGTAGCACGTACTCCAGCCGGACTTTGCACGCCTCCTCGGTGTCCACGGTTAGTTCGAAGGTGAAGGTCTGTTCGTCCCCGATGGGCAGAGTCTGCTGGGCCAACGTCAGATTGGACACGCTGAGGTGCTGGGGATCAGAGAAGCCGAAAAGCCGCATGGCACGCTTGTTCCCCGCTTTGAGCATGGTGCGGCAGGCGTGTTTGACGATCCAGTCGGTGTCGCTGTTCTGTCCATACCACCGCTCGCAGATGTCCAGCACCAGGTCTGGATGGTCCTTGGAGATGCCGTTGAGATTGTTGGCCACGCTCTTGCGCACGAATTCGGATTCATCGTCCTTCAGCTTCTCGAGGACGGGGAGAATGAGGGAAGGATCTTTCTTGAAGTGGGGCAGAGCCATGGCCCAGGGAAGGCTGGGCCGGCAGCCTTCGCTGGCGAGTCGCCGCACGTGGTGGTTCTCGTCCTCTGCCCAGGTGTATAGATACTCCATGGCTCGCTCAGGATCCTGGGCCAGAAAGGGGCGAATGGCAAACTCGGAACTGGCGAATCTGGTGAAGAAGGACAGGGCGGGCAGCGATAAGTCCCAGTGGTCCATCCCATAGCACTCCACGTAATCGGGGAAGCACATAGCTTCGAACCCGCTGACGGACGGAGCGACCTGTCTCAGGATCTCGAGCGCTTCGGGGTAGTCTGCCGGGAGGGTCGCGTGCAGGCACTCCGTGACGTGGCGCATCTTCTGCTTCAGCTCTTTGCTGTCCCAGGTGGCGTCGAAAACCAGAGCCGTGAACCGCTCCTTGTCGAAGGTAGGGTATGCTTGAGCAATGGCCTCCCTCAGCCTGGCCATGGAGGAGATGGTGAAGAACAGATCCTTCAGCTTCTCAGGCATGAGCACTCCTCGCTCCTGTCAGGAGCTCCTCTGTGCACCAAGACATCGGCGTCGGCGTAGGCAACAAACCGCGAGAAGGCGGTGAACTGGACAGGTAGACTACAGGTGAACCCGGCACTTGTTCTTCCCTTAGCTAGCTCTCGTCTGGATCTGTCGGCGCCGCTTCGCTTTCAGCCGCGTAGCCCTCTCCTTTCCTGTAGATGGAGCCTTCCTCTGGCTGAGATCCGATGATGGGGTCTGACTCCACCTCGGTGAAGCCACATTTCGCTTGATAGAAGTGGTGGTTCTTGATGGCCCAGGTGGGTGTGACCAGCCGCCAACTCTTGGTCTCAGGATAGGTGGCCTCGATGAACTCCCAGGTCTCGGTTCCTACCCCCCGGTCCTGGTAGGGCGGGTCTATGAAGATAGTGCCCACGATGTTGTGGCCCTCAGGGAGGATCCAGACGATGATGCCACCTATGAGCTTGTCCTCCCAGAGGATCTTGTAGCCGACGCTCTCCTCGTACGGAAGCAGCCACGTCCGGAAGAAGTCCCCGTTGTCGTATCCCTCGGGACCCCCCTTCTCCAGCCCTCGATGCTTCCGGGCGTCGTCGTCGAAGGCTCTGGTCATCACCGCTGTGAGATCGGGGAGATCATCCTCGGTCATCTCTTCGAACGACAGCGATAGCGTCTCCTTATTCATGGGCTTCGGTCTCCTCTTGTCGTCTGTGTCTGCGTCTCTAGCCCGATACCGTTACCGCCTGCCATCTTGAGTTGTGCGCGCGCGACGATCACGTTGCCGGATCTTGCCTGCGGGCTATCTTGGACTGCACCCGCCGCAGTCTGTGCTCTAGCTCCGTCAGACGTCGTTCCTGCCACCAGGCATCACGACCATCGGACAACGATCCAACCAGGGCTATGGCCCCCGACACGAGCTCCTCTGCTCTATCAAAGTCCTTCGCGCGGTGTTCGTAGTACTTGGCCAGCTCCACGAACGGATAGAGACGACCGTGGTGCTCCTCGATGGCCAAGTGCCAGAGTTCGAGGGCCTCTGGCCACCTTCCCTGGCGTTTGAGTTGAAAGGAGAGGTGGTAGACCGCCTGTCGGCGCAGATCCTGGGGCACGGGCATGTCGAGGGCAGCGCGCAGGGTTTGTTCCGCCCGCCGGCGCAGGCCCACCTGCCCGTAGAGCTTGCCCAGACTGTAGAGGTCCTCGCCGTAGTCGATCGAGGCGCACGAGGGATCGTCGAAGAGTTCGCAGGCCAGGGCGGTCAAGGCAGCCAGGGAGAGGATATCCTGAGCGTTGTGGTAGAAGACCCCTCGTAGCGGCTCGCCAAGGCCGTGTCTGAGGTAGTCAAAGTAGATCTGAGGCACGAGATAGCTGGGTACGTCTCCTTCCCTCTCCAGACCCAGGATCTCCGTCTCCAGGGTGGAGAGCCGGCAGCTCTCCAAACGCAGACGCCAGAGGCGTCGCGCCGTGTGCAGGAGGTCAAGGTGGGGCGCGCAAGAGAGGGGGAAGCGCCTCCTGGACAGGATGAAGCGGCTCTCCAGCATGGGCACGTCGAAGGCCTTGCCGTTGAAGGAGACGATGCCCGAGAGGGGTTGCAGGGCTTCTTCGAGCACTGCGACGAGGGCTGGCTCTTCCCCATAGTCGCGCATAAACACCTGCTGGAGGTGAAAGTCGTGCTCCTCGAACCAGCCGATGCCCACCAGGAAGGCGCAAGTGCCGGTGCCTCCCGCCAGCCCGGTGGTCTCCACGTCGAGGAAGGCGCTCTGGGGGACGTTGAGGGCCTCCAGGTTGGGGTCACGGCCAATGGCGGCGACCGTCTCCGGGGAGTGGGTCAGCGCGGCCGAGATGTTCACACTGCCGTGTTCGTACCCAGCGGGGTACACGCGGTCCACGACGACGCAAGGGCCGTGCTCCGTCTCCACGACCCTGCCGCCCACCAGTTCCTCGATGGGCGCAGATGGGCGACGTGGGCGCGGCTCAAGATGATTGCTCCCCAACTGGCCCGACAACAGCCGTTCCAGTTGCTGCCGCAGGTCATCCACCATGTCCGACTTCTCTCACGGGCGCTCCTTGTCCTGCCTTGCCTCTTCCAGCAGGTGGAGTGCGTGTCTTCTGCCTCCAGCGCCGATCTCGTCCTCGGGGCCTACGCAGGAGGGGCAGCCGGTGGCACAGGAACAGTCTCTGATCAACTGCTCTGCGCTGTCCAGAAGCTGATCGTGAAGGCGGTACAGCTTCTCGGCGAAGCCGATGCCCGCCGGTATCTTGTCGTAGATGAAGATGGTGGGTTGCTTGGTGTGGGGAGAGCGCACCTCGGGCTTGACTCCCACGTCTCCGGGGTCGCACATCAGAAAGAGCGGTGCCACGTTGCCCAGCACGTTGGAGAGTCCCACCAGCCCGCTCTCCAGATCGGAGGCCTTGAAAGCCCTCGTGGCCGCCTCGGGGAAGCTCAGCCAGTAGGCGGTGGTCTGCATGTCCTGTTCGGGGAGGCGGACGTCTCCCCAGCCGATGTTCTCGTGGGTCCACAGCTTGATCTTCTTGTAGATGGTGGCCAGGGCCGAGACGAGAACCTCGCCGTGGGCCTTGTTGCAGCAAGGTGAAGGCTGGGCAGCAAACTGGTCCAGCACCCTCACCTCTACGGCCAGGCTGGCCTGAGTGTAGTAGTCCACGTCCACGTGGGTGGCGTAGGCCTTCTTGCCCTCCCAGTCGAGCTTGTCGATCTGGTACTGCTCCCCCTGGTGGATGTAGATGGCGTCCTCGTGCACTGTAGTGGGCGCGCTGAAGCTGTCCACCTCGCCGATGACTTGTGGCTCAGGCGAACTGGTGTCCACGATCACGAAGTTGTCCCTGGCTGCGGTCCGCAGGCTGATCTCCTCAGCGGGGTAGGCGTCTGCGCTCCAGTGGTAGGTGTCACCAGCCTTGTGAAGGATGCCTTGTTCTTCCAGAAACTGGAGGATCTCCTGGATCGACTGGTCGCCGTACCGCTCTCCTTCCTGGAAAGGTAGCTCGAAGGCGGCGCACTTGATGTGGCTCAGAAGGATCAGCAGGTTGTCTGGATTGACCAAGGCGTGCTCAGGAGGCTGGGAGAAGAAGTACTGCGGGTGAGTGATGATGTACTGGTCCAGCGGTGACGAGCTGGCTACGAGGACGGCGCATGAGACGTCTGCGCGGCGGCCAGCGCGGCCAGCTTGCTGCCAGGTGGAGGTGATGGTGCCTGGATAGCCGGTGATCACGCAGGCGTCCAGGGCGCCGATGTCTATACCCAACTCCAGGGCGTTGGTGGTCACCACGCCGCGCACCTGGCCTTCGCGGAGCCCCTTCTCGATCTCGCGACGTTCCTTGGGCAGGTACCCTCCTCGATAGCCGCGCACCTGGCTCCGCCCCTTGCGCGTGCCTTTCACGTCGTCCTGGAGATAGGAGAGGAGGAGCTCCACTGTCTTTCTCCGGCGGGCGAAGACGATGGTCTGGACGTCGTTGAGGAGGAAGTTCCTGGCCAGGGAACGGGCTTCATGAACCGACGAACGGCGGATGCCCAGCTCTTTGTTGACCACCGGAGGGTTGTAGAAGACGAAGTGCTTCTCCCCCTTGGGCGAGCCGTCGTTCTGGACGAGGTGCACCTCCTCCTCGACGAGCTTGCTGGCCAACTCCTCGGGGTTGGCGATGGTGGCGGAGCAGAGGATGAAGGTGGGCTTAGTGCCGTACCACTGGCAGATGCGCTTCAACCTGCGGACGACGTTGGCGAGGTGGCTGCCGAACACGCCGCGGTACTGGTGGACCTCGTCAATGACCACGTATTGTAGGTTCTCGAAGAGCTTGACCCACTTGGTGTGGTGGGGCAGGATGCCGGTGTGCAGCATGTCGGGGTTGGAGATGACCACGTGTCCGGCAGCGCGGATAGCCTTCCTGGCGTTGACGGGCGTGTCGCCGTCGTAGGTGTAGGTCTTGATGTCCACGTTCAGGGCGGTGATCAAGCCGTGGAGCTCGTCCAATTGATCCTGCGACAGAGCTTTGGTGGGGAAGAGGTACACGGCCCGCGACTCCGGGTTCTCCAGCAATGAGTTGAGGATGGGGACGTTGTAGCACAGCGTCTTGCCCGAGGCCGTGGGGGTGACCACGACGACGTTCTCTCCGTTCTGCACGGCCTCGATGGCCTCCCTCTGGTGGGTGAAGAGGCGCTCGATGCCCCTCTGGTGGAGGACCTCGACGAGGCGGGGGTCGACGCCGGGCGGAAAGTCGGCGAAAGACCCAGCGGAAGGCTCGGTCACCTTCCAGGCGGTGACCTGGTCCCGGAGCTCCGGGGTAGCCTGCATCTGGGTCAGGACTTGCCTCAGGTTCACGGACGTCCTCGCGGCAAAGGAATAGAACTGATGTTCAGTATACCATTTGAGAATACTCGGCGCAAGGGGAGGCAGAAGTCTTGCGCCCCGGGGATCCTACCGCACCGGCCAGCTAGGAGCCTCTTGTCCAGACGGAAGATGCGGGGCCGCTACTTTCTACCCACCAGCAGCGCATACCCCAGGTAGTCCCAGATGCCCTTGGGGAGGCGCCGCCGGTCCTTCATGTACTTCCTGAAGGCGGGGCTGGTGAAGTAGAGCTTCGCGCTCCGCCCGAGCATGGTGAGGAAGTCCCGGCAGCCGTAGCGGGCCAGCTCGCTGAAGTCAGTCATGGGGCCATACCGGCGGGGGCTGGCGGTGGTGACGGTCAGTCCGGCATTCTCCAGGAGCTCCACCCAGCCTTCCAGTTCGAGGATCTCGGCCTGGACGTCCCAGGTGAAGGCGGTGTACTCCACGATCTCCGGAGGAACCGGCGTCTGGTGCCAGATCTCCTCGTTGAGTCCCACGCGCCCTCCCGGCTTGAGGACCCGGGCGTACTCGCAGATGGCTGCCGCTTTGTCCTCGATGAAGGTGGTCACCGACTCCACCAGGACCACGTCGAACGCGTTTTCGTCGAAGGGCAGGTCTGTGGCGTCCGCTACTTTGAACTCGACCCTATCCTGCACCTTGGCTCTGGCCGCCCTCTCCTGTGCCCTTTCGATCATGCTGGGGCGGATGTCCACTCCCATCACGCGGCAACCAAGCTTCTGGGCCACGTAGCGGGCGGTGGCGCCAACCCCGCAGCCCACCTCCAGGACGTAAGTGGATGCGTCCACGCCGCACAGCTCGAGAAGCTCCTTGGTGGTGCTGAGGCCGCCCATGTGCTTGGTGGCGCCGCTGTAGGCGTGCAACTCGAGGTAGGTGGGATCCTCTTGCACACTTGGTGTTGATGGTCGTTCACTCGTCTCTACTGGCATGTGTCTCGCCCGACATCGCGATGGATGATTGGCCGGAACGGAGTACACTCTATGCTCTTGCGGCCACAAATGCAAGCTCTGCCGGGCTCGGCCGGTGCCGCGGCTATCCGGTCATGCATCCCCCCTGTGTCGGGACACCTCACGTGGCCGTTGGGCACCCTTGCCCCGCCAGCCTCGGGAGTGGGCGCTCGCCTGTTGCGGCCAACGTGCGTTGCCAAATGCAGGTCACTGGAGCGTGATGGTGTTCGCCCGACTTGTTGCTGCATCTATCAGATAACGGACGCCGCTATGTGAGGATCTGACAAGTGGGGTGCTGGCGCGCTAGGTCTGCCCCGGCACTGGGTGAAGGGCAGCACAAGGCTGAGAGTGACAAGAAGCCGGGCACTCCAGAGCTGGATTCGCTGGCTCGCTAGTGCGGCTTCCATATAACGCTGGGACCGGCTCATAGGCCGGTCCCAGCATGCTCTGATCAAAAAGCCGTCTCCAACTGGCGGCCGATTCTACTGCCCTGGTGGCGCCTCCTCACCGTGAGTCGCTTCCAGGGCATCGTCAGCCTGGCTCTCGGACTCCTCCTGTACGTCATCCAGGTCGCCGGTCTCCTGGTCCGTGTCGTCCTGCTCGATGTGCACGACCTGGGCGTTGCCAGCATCCACCTTCACCTCGAGGCCGTTGCTCATCTCCACACCATAGACCAGGACGCCGTTTTCGCTGTCCAATTCCACCGTCACCGCGGTGGCGTCGGGGATTGCTGCCTTAGCCGCAGCCTTGGCCTCCTCGGCGCTGATGGCAGCCATCCCTTGGAGGGCAGCCGCCTCCTCCGCCTCACTCATGTCGTCTTGCTGTGCCTGATCCACGGCGATACTGCCGCTGTAAAGTGGTTCCTGCTCCTGTCCGTCAGGCCCATCCTCCTGGTCCGCCACTGCTGGCGCTACATCGGGAGTGTTCTGCTGGGCCGTCACCACACCGATGCCCAGGCTCCCCAGCAGCAATATCGCGAGAGCTGCTGCTCCGACGATGCGCTTGTTCAATCTCATGGTTTGCCTCCTGTACTGTGTTTGATCTCGAACAGTGCCCGGGACACCGTTCTGGAGTCAGTATACAGGAGAATGGTAAGGGGACGGTGAAGCGGCGATGAGAACTTTCTTATTCTCTAGGAGCAGCGCCTCAAGGGGCGCAGCCAGTCAACCTTCGGAGGCATAGCGCCAGGGTGGAGCGGCTGGCCATGAGAGCCACTGAACCTCACCTTGGGCTTCCGAGATGTCACTCTGATCGCCGGACCGGTAGCTGCACTGTGAAAGTGGTGCCATGGCCGGGTGTGCTTTCGACCTCCAGCGTGCCTCCGTGCCAACGGGCGATCTCATAGGCGATCGCCAGTCCCAATCCGGCACCCCCGTCGTCTCGGGAGCGGGCAGCCTCTGTGCGGTAGAATCGTTCGAAGATATGGGGAAGATGCTCCGGCGAGATTCCTGGGCCGGTGTCGCTAACGGACACGCGCACGTGCTCTTGTTCATCTTGGGCCTGCACGGCCACCCGCCCTCCGGACGGAGTGTAGCGGACGGCGTTGGCTAGCAGATTCAAAAAGAGGCGGATGAGGTGATCGGCGTCTCCGGGGATAGAGATGTCGGGTGGAATCTCGACGGCCAAAATCAGGCCCTTCTTCTGCGCCAGGGGTTCGACTTGCTCCACGATGGCTTGCAGCAGATGACTGAACTCCACGCGCCCTGGCTGGTAGGGCAAGCGTCTCTGATCCAGGCGAACCAGGAAGAGCAGGTCGGTACTCAGACGGATGAGCCGATCGACTTCGTGCTCTAGGTCTTGCAGGGCGCTCTCGTACTCGGCATTTGTGCGACGCCGATTGAGAGTCACGTCGATACGACCTTTGAGCGCGGTAAGCGGCGTGCGTAACTCGTGAGAGGCATCGGCGGCAAAGCGCCTTTCGCGTTCAAAGGCGGCCTGTAAGCGATCCAGCATGCGGTCGAAGGTGGTCGCCAATCGGCCAACCTCGTCGGCTGGCCCCTGGTAAGCGATACGCTGGCTGAGGTCACTGCTGTTTATGGTCTGGGCCGTGCGGATGATGCGATCGATGGGCCGCAGTGCCCGATCGGCCAGGAAGAGTCCACCCCAGCCCGCCAGCAACAACAGCAGGGGCACGCCCAGTACCAGTTGAAGACGCAGGTCGCTAAGCGTCCCTTCCACAGAAGCCAGGGATTGCGCAGCCTGCAGCCAGCCGATGATGCGACCGTCGGGTGCTTGGACCCCTTGAGTGTAGAGGCGCCAACGGGTCTCCCCTCCCGTCAAGGAAACGTAGCCCGGGTCTTGCGGTAGCCAGGCTGGCACTTCTGGGTAATCGTCGAAACTGTCCCATACCGTCCCATCCGGGCCGATGAGGCGTATGGTGAGCCCCGCCTGGCCCAGGCGGCGAACCAGAGCCAGAGAGCCCTCCGCGTCTTGGAAGGCAAGACGACCGTCTTCGGCGTCCAGGTTAGCCAGGGCTTGCGAGACAGCCACTTGGAGGCTGGAGTCTATCTGAGCCAGCAGACTGTGTTCGAGGCGAAAGTATACGTAGGCGCTGAAGAGGATCAAGACCAGCCCCAGGAGCAAGAGGTACCAGGCGGTCAAGCGCATCCGCAGTGTGCCGCGCCTGTACCAAAACGGGCTAGGCATCTCCGCCCTCTGCGCTCAGCCGGTAGCCCACGCCGCGGACGGTGTGGATCAACGGTGTGTCAGAGCCCTGGTTCAGTTTGCGCCGCAGGTAGCCAATGTAGACGTCCACCACGTTGGAGTCGTAGGAGAAATCGAAGTTCCAGACGTGCTCTATGATTTGGGTGCGGGAGAGCACCTGAGTGGGATGACGGATCAGGTATTCCAACAGAGCAAACTCCCGTGGGCTGAGCTCAATAGTGCGTTGGGCGCGACGTACCTCATGTCGGGCGATGTCCATCTCCAGGTCCCCCACACGAAGCACGGCTTCGGCCTGTAGCGGTGGACGACGGAGTAAGGCGCGGATCCGGGCCAGTAGCTCCGAAAACGCGAAGGGCTTGACCAAGTAGTCATCGGCGCCCGCATCCAGCCCTCGCACTCGGTCCTCCACCGCATCCCGCGCGGTAAGGAGGAGCACCGGTGTCATCACAGCCCGGTCCCTCAATTCGCGCAGCAGGTCCAAGCCGTCCATTCGGGGCAGGAGGATATCCAGCACGATGGCGTCGTACTCGGCCGCCAATGCATAATCTAGGCCCTCTTCTCCATCCCCGGCCACATCCACGGCGTAGCCAGCCTCGCTCAGACCCTGGCGGATGAATTGAGCGATGCCGGCTTCATCTTCGACGACTAGTATACGCACGCATTCTCTCCAAGGTATGCCCTGTGAAGAGTATATCATAGAACTCTAAGAAAAAGGTGAGGGTCTCCAATCCCGAGGGTGGTCCTGCTATGTGTCTCTCAACTCGAGGCTGTCCTCTGTCCATCGTCGCTAGGAGGTGTTCGGCAGCGGCTTCTTGACACCCTCGCGGACGAGCACTTGACCTGGAGATGCTCCCTGGCGAACCTTGGGTGGGACGAGGAAACACGCTGGGTGCTCGTTGGTGCCTGTTCCTCTGGTCTGCCACGCGAATCTCTCATCATGTGTGCCGGTGGCGTCTGCGGTTCCAGTACAATGTACGCTGCTGTGGTTAGAGATGCAAGCTCCGGCAGCACCAGCCTGCGTAAGAACTCCTCGCACGGTCGCTGTGCTCAACCCAGGCTCATCGCAGGCCGGATGAAATGGTGCTCCAGAGGGAACTCGCGCTCGCTCCACGAGGGCTACGCAGACGCATCATTACTTCAAAGGCGCCAGGGGGCGGCAGAGCCTGTGCCAGGCTGGTTAGCAGACCTACGGCCGTCGACGGCGAAGCATTTGAGTCAGGGGCTATGTTCGACCACTTGCAGGAGACGCCTACGGTGCTGCTTGTATCTCGTCGATCATTTCCTGGGCGTAGGTTCGATAGGGCTCGTCGTCAGGCGGTGCGAGGCGCAAGTAGGACTCCAGGTCTGCTATGGCCTCCTCGTACTGTTCCAGGCCCGCGTGGGCAAAACCACGATTGTAGTAGGCATTGGCGTGGTTGGGGTCGAGGCGAAGGGCTTGGTCGAGATCGGCGACCGCCTGCTCGTACTCCCCCATGTTCAAGTAGCCGCCCCCGCGATTGTAGTACGGCTCGGCGTAGTCGGGGTCGAGGCCAATGGCCTCCGTGAAGTCAGCGACGGCCTCCTCGTACTGGCCCAGGCCGGCATAGGCGAGACCCCGATAGAGGTATGCGTCAACGTCGCTGGGCCCGAGCCGAATGGTCTCGGTGAGATCGCTGATCGCTTTGTCGTGCGAGCCCAGCTCGTAGTAGAGAACCCCTCGGAAGAAGTAGCTCCCCGAATCGCCAGGATCGAGGCGCACGGCCTCGTTGAAGTCGGCCAGGGCGCTGTCGAGCTCACCCAGAGCGTAGTAGAGTGCTCCTCTGAGGCCGTAGGCCTCGCCGAGATCGGGATCCAGGCGGATGGCCTCAGTGGAGTCGGCCATGGCCTGCTCCAGTTGGCCCAACTGACTGTGCGCAAAGCCGCGATTGAAGTAGGCACCAGCGAGGTTGGGGTCCAGGCCAATGGCCTCGGTGAAGTCGGCGATGGCCTGTTGGTGGTCTCCTAGTTCAGCGTACACGGTCCCGCGCTTGTGGTACGCTCCGACCAAGCTGGGATCGAGACGAATGGCCTCGCTGAGGTCGGCAATGGCCTCCTGGTACTGGCCCAGGTCCTTGTACAGTGCTCCTCTATTGTAGTAGGCTCCGGCGAAGCTAGGATCCAGGCGAATGGCCTCGGTGAAGTCGGCGATGGCTTCCTCGTTTTGGCCCAGGTTGCTGTAGTTTGCCCCGCGGTTCACGTAGGCCAGGACGAAGTCAGGATCCAGGCGGATGGCCTGGCTACAGTCAGCCAGGGCCTCCTCGTACTCACCCAGAGCCGCGTGGGTGAGTCCTCGACAGAAGTAGCCGTTGGCGAGGTCAGGGTCGAGCCGCAAAGCCTCCTCGTAGTCGGCCATAGCTTCGTCGAACCGTCCCAGCGCGTGGTGGGCGCGGCCGCGACCGACGTAGGCCGGGGCGTTTTCCGGCTCTAATTCAATGGCGGCGCTGAAATCATCAAACGCTGCCGTGTATTGTCTCTGCTCCATCAGGGACTCTCCCCGCTCGATGTAAGCGGGAGCCCCGGTCACGTCGGGCAGAGGTGTTGAGACCGGGCTTGCAGTGGGCTGGGTGGGGATCTCCTCGGCTGGCGTCGGCGATCCACAGGCGACGAGCAGAAGAGCGACCAGAGCCACAGCGCACATTGGGTACCATCGTACATTCTTGGACATCGTCCTCCTCCCCTTTCCGTCTAGCCTCCCTCCAGCATCCGAGCGGGTGCGCTTGCGGACCCCGGGCCGCAGTGGCCGCCCTGGAGTCTCCCGCTGACCGTGGCCCGAAGGCACAGCGCCCATCATCCCCTGCACCGCAAAGAATGACGGGCGCGTTCCACACGATGGGTGCCTCCTTCTGCCTGGCTCGCGTGCCTTGGTCAGAGTCTCCGAGATGGAATCTCCGTTGGGTGAGCAGTCCGAGGTATTTCGTGGCTAATAGTGATCCTTTGTCAACATCATATGCCGATTAGCAGGAGCTGTCAACCGGCCAGTACCGCACGCGGTGGTACGCACCCGGTCCAGGGCGTGGCTCCGGTAGCGCTCAAGGTGTGGTGATCGTGTCGAATCCAGCTCACACTGGAACGTGCGGACTGATCTGCCGAGACTGGCCAGTGGCTGCCCCGGGATCTTCAGTCCGCGCTGCCCAGTCTTGGATGGATGCCCGCCGTGCGATCTGGGGATACGGCTGGCCCTGGTGTGCCAGGACGATCACATGGTTGCCGGTGCGCGGCGCGGTGCACGGCCGATGCCCGTGACGCCGAGCAGCAGCGCGGCAAGCAGCGCAAGCACGCCGCCGAAGACGAAAGGTGCGGACGGACCGAACCCGTGCCATCCTCCGATTCCTTGCCACAAAACGCCGGCAATGGCCGAGGCTGGGAGGTCCAGGATGCCCAGGACGGCGTTGTAGGTGCCAAAGGCCGTGCCGCGAAGCTCGGCCGGCACCAGGTCGGCCACTAACGCCTTGGCCGTGCCGTAGGTCATCCCGTAGTAAAGCCCGTAGGCGGCGTAGAGCACCCAGATCTGCCACGCGGTCCTAGCGAACCCGAAGCCGAGATAGATGACCCCGTAGGCGACCCATCCACCGATGATGATCTTGCGGCGCCCAATACGGTCCGACCGTGCCCCGGCGGGGATAGAGACCAGCGTGTAGATCAGGTTGAAGGTGACGAGCATGGCGAGAATGCCAACCACGCTAATCCCGCGTTCCTGGGCGCGCAGCACCAGGAACGCGTCGGAGGAGTTGCCGAGGTCGAACAGGCCGACGATGCACACGAAGACCATGAATGGCTTGCCGAGAGCACGGAAAGCCATTTTCGGGCCTTCGCGCTGCTCGAGAACGGGGACATCACGGGCGACCAGGGCGAGCAGCAGCACCGCCAACAAAGCGGGGGCGATACTGAACAGGACGATGGTTCTGAAGGCGCTCTCGCCCAGGGCAACCGCGCCACGCTGCGAGACCCAAACGATGACCAGCGCGATGAGCAGGCCAAGCACGGCCCCGGCGGTGTCCGCAGCGCGGTGGAACCCGAAGGCCAGCCCCCTGGTGCGCTCGTCGACGGAGTCAGCAACGAGAGCGTCGCGCGGAGCAGTACGGATACCTTTTCCCACGCGGTCGGCCCAGCGCGCAGCGGCCACCGTCCCCCAGGAGTTGGCGAAGTAGAAGAAGGGCTTCGCGAGCGTGGAGAACGCATAGCCAGCGACGGCCAACCACTTGCGAGCACGCAGCCGGTCTGACATCCAGCCGGAGAACACCTTCAATATGCTGGCGACGGCCTCGGCCAGGCCCTCGATCACGCCGATGATGTTGGTCTTGACTCCGAGCACATTGGAGAGGAATAGCGGCAGGATGTTGATGACCATCTCACTGGAAACGTCGGTGAGCAGGCTGGTCAAGCTGACCGCCCAGACGTTGCGTGGAAGCTGACGAATCGTCGTCCGCTCCTCTGCTTCTATGGTTGTTTTCGCCATGTTCTCCTGCGTCTTTCTGTGTCAGGGAACGGATGCGTGGATCCTATTCCCGAGACTTCCTATTGGCCTGTTCGTCGGACCCAGCGGTTTGTCCCCGTCTGAGGGCTATGAGCTTTCGCGCCTCCAGCCAGAACGTGCCGGCCAGGCTCACTGCTACCACCAGCACCCATTGCTGACCGCTCAGCGATACCGTCTTGAGCGCGGTCCGCACCGCCGGCACCAGTGTAGCCAACGAGACGAAGAGTGCCGTCCCCAGACCCCACAAGAGCATGAGGCGGTTCGACAGCAGGCCGAGCCTGAACAGGGGCTGCCGCTCGGAGCGCATGTTCAACGCCAGCAAAACGTGTCCTATGAGCCAGGTGGCGAAAGCCATGGTCTGAGCGGTGGCTAGATCGGCTCCGCTATACCATGCTCCCAGATAGGAGATGGACACGGCGGCAAAGAGCCCCACAGCCGAGGAAAGGATACTTCCAACCATGGCTCCATCCATGAACCGCGCCCGAGGGTCGCGCGGCGGGCGGTGCATCAGATCGCCCTCGCTTGGTTCGGCCACGAAGGTGGCCGCTGCCGCCAGATCCATGAATAGCTCCATCAAGATGATCTGAATGGGGGCGAAGGGCACCGGCACGCGCAAGAGCGTGGGCAACAGCGTCGCCGACACCAGGGCCACCTTGCAGGTGAGGTAGTAGCGGACACCCTTCTTGAGGTTGGCGAACAGCATCCGGCCCTCGTCGATCGCCCGGACGATGGTAGCGAAGTTGTCGTCGGCCAGCACGATGTCCCCGGCCTCACGGGCTACGTCTGTCCCTCTCTCGCCCATGGCCACGCCGATGTCGGCGGCCACGAGGGCGGGAGCATCGTTGATGCCGTCGCCTGTCACGGCCACGCGCTCGCCGCGCTGCTGGAGAGCGCGAACGATGCGCAGCTTGTGCTCCGGCGTTGTGCGTGCGTAGAGCGATACCGTGCCCACAGTCTCGGTTAGCTCCTCGTCGGACAGAGCGTCCAGGTCCGGCCCTGTCATGATCGTTCCGTCGCCGTCCATGCCCACCTGCTCGGCGATGGCTCGTGTCGTGAAAGGGTGATCACCGGTGATCATGATCGGCCGGATACCGGCCGTACGGCAGGCGTGGATCGCCTCCCGTGCCTCCGGTCGCGCGGGGTCTGCGAAACCTACGAGTCCAAGGAAGGTCAGATTCGATTCCACTTCTGTCTGTGACAAGGGCCCGTCGAGCGTTGTCTTCTCCGCGACGGCGATCACCCGCAACCCCTCCGTGGCCATCCGCGCCGTCTCGAGTGCAATGGCGGCTCTCTCTGCTTCGCCCAGTGGTCGGTTCTGCCCGTCCGCAGCCACCTGTGTCGACCGATCGAGCAGCGCCTCCGGTGCCCCTTTGACCCCGACCCACAACCTGTCCCCCTGGCCGTACACCGCTGACATCATCTTGCGTTCGTTGTCGAAGGTGAACACGTCGCGCAGGGCGTCGACCGACCGCAGCCCTTGTGCGTCCAGATCGGCTTCCTGGGCCGCTCGTTGTAACGCGACTTCCAGCGGGTCACTCAAGGCTCCGTTGCCCTGAGCGACGCCGCAGGATAGTACGCCCACAGTCAAGAGCTTGTCGGCCAGGTCGCCGGGAAAGAGCCGGCCTACGCGCATGCGGTTCTCTGTGAGTGTGCCCGTCTTGTCGGTAGCGATCACGGTGACCGCACCCAACGTCTCCACGGCACGCAGTTCCTTGACGATGGCATTGTGCCTGGAGAGCCGGTAGGCGCCCAGGGCCAGAACCATGGTGATGATGATGGGCATCTCTTCGGGGATGGTGGCGAAAGCCAGTGACAGGCCCGTCAGCAGCAGTTGCTCCAGTGGCTGATCCGTCAACAGCCAACCGAGGAGCGGCACGACCACGCTGAAGCCCAACGCCAGCCAGACTAACGAACCGCTCAACTCGGTCATGGCCTTCTGGAGGGGCGTGCGGGGCGATTCAACCTGGCCGGCCAGGTCGGTCAGGCGTCCAATCTCGCTGCCTGTGCCCGTAGCGACCACGACCGCCGTGGCTCGACCTCGCGTGACTGTGGTGCTCCCAAAGACTAGATTCCGTCGCTCGGCCAGCGGCACATCTTCGGCGAGAACGACGTTGGCCTCCTTCTCCACAGGGAGCGACTCGCCGGTGAGGGACGATTCGTCCGTAGCCAGGCCAAACGACTCGACCAGCCGCGCGTCGGCCGGCACTCGACGACCGGCTTGGAGCAGGAGCAGATCGCCCGGCACGACCTGGTCGGCGGGTACCTCGACGGCCCGTCCATTGCGCCGCACAGTCGCCGTCGGTTCAGCCAGTTTGCGGAGGGCGGCTACTGCCTTTCCTGCCCGCCGCTCGTTGTAGACCTCGATACCAGTCAAGGTGAGGATAACGAAGAAGATGGTCAGCGCGTCGGTGAGCTCGCCCCATACGGCGTACAAGACGCCGGTGACGAGGAGCAGGATCACCATGGGCTCCCGCAACTCCTCCAAGAAGCTCTCCCAGATTGGTTCCCGGTCCTCCCGGCGAACCCGGTTCGCCCCGAACTGAGCGAGCCGACGTCGAGCTTCTTCATCCCTCAGGCCGTGGTAGGGATCGGTGCCTTGGCGATCGGCGGCAACCTCGGCCGTCAGTGTGTGCCACGAATGCTCGGCTTGTTCCATGCCTTTGGTCCCCGCAATAACCCCTATCTTCACTCTGTCGGTGTGGGCTTGGTTGACGCAGGCAACGTGGCCATCTCCTGTTTCAAGCACCACAAGGTCCAAGCCACGGTGTAACCGTTGGTCGTCCACACGGCGCTTTCGCTGCGATCCACCTCGCCGATCAAAGCCTCCTGCCCATCGACGACCAGCGTGAAGCCGTGACCGATAGCCGTTCGCAGGCTCAGCCCCTGTGAGTGGACCGTCACCGGAATCTCCCCAGCGCCGTAGGGCGTGGGTGAGATCACTGTCAGGGCTACCCCTCGGCGTTGGGCTTCCTGGAGAGAGGACAATAGGTGATCCAGCTCATCGTCGTCGCCGACCACCAGGGCTACCTCCTTCTCTGCTTGGTCGATCATCTGGTGGGCGTAGGAGTACATGTTGGTGCGTCCGCTCAGGGTCCAGGTGCTGCCCGGCGGGGCCGAGGTCTTGTCCAGATCCCCGAGCGTTTCCAGCAGTGAGTCATGGTGGGCTTGGAACTCGCGCCGCAGTCGGCCCAGGTACTGCTCCGCTGGCACCGCTACATAGCGGACCTGTTCGGCAAAGGACTGAGTCAGGACAGCGCCGCGCATGACCAGCTTGGCCAGGGTCTCGTAGATGGCGGAACGGGGAACTCCTGACTCCTTGGCTACCTGGTAGCCACTGGCCGGGCCGAGGCGGAGCAGGGCGACGTAGGCCTTGGCCTCGTATTCAGTCAAGCCTATGTCCATCAGAGAATCGGTGATTGTTGCCACCCCCGCACCTCCTAGTAGCTACACCATGACTAACGTCGCTAGCATCTTAGCGACTATAGCATAACAAGTTTCGTCAGCTTTGTCAAGCGCGCAATGGGAGAGTGTGGAAGAAGGAGGCACAAGATACGCCCGTAAGCCAATCTCCACTGGTATCGCGGCTGGCCGCACCCTGAGTAGTCCTGAGTAGCTGCGAAGCAGCGTACCGGAGGACGTATCGAAGGGCCCGGGTTTCCTCTCTCCATTCCACGCAAGCTTGCCACGAAGAAGAGCGACACGTGTGGGGTCAAATCGGCGAGGCAGGCGGGCATAGTGCAGGCGCTGCTGCTGTTCAGAAGGTCGCGCTGAGTGAGTGGAATCGTGCGCTACGACGTGCACGCGCAGGACTGCGTCGGGCCTTGCAGTCCGCACACTGCGGGCGGGCCAGCGTTGCTCTTTTTCTGTTGCAGCGTATAATCATGGCCGCCACTGGGTCTCGGGCAGATGGGAGGCTCGGTTCGTCAGTGGCCGGTGGGATCAGGCTGTTGCAGGTGTGGGACGAGGAGTGGTGGTATGAGCCAGGAGGGCAAGTCGAGGCGTATTGCCAGCAAGGAGATGTGGGGTTGTGTAGGTACGGTACTGGCGGGATTCGTCGCCGGCCTCTTCTTGCTGCTGAATACGCTGCTCACTACCTGGGTGCCGCAGCTTCCCTTCCTGCAAGGTGGAGCATCTCCAACGCCTGCTGGTGTGATCGCGAGCCCCTCTCCGGAGAGTGCGTTGACTGTGGAGGTCGCGTCCCCTACCTCTCCGCCGTCTATGACTCCCACCCAGATCCCGGTGACCTCGGCCGTGTCCCCGACGGTCGCTGCTCCGCTGTCGTCGACGCCGACCGCGGCGCCGTCACCAACGCCACCGCTACCGACACCGTCGCCGGCGACCACCCTCCCGTCTGTCCGAGAGGGCCTGGGAGCAACGCTGGAGGAGCTGAACGACGCGGGCAAGGAGCTCAAGCAGGTGGTGTTCGCCCCCGATGGGGGATGGGCGGTTCTGTACGGACGGAACGGCTATTCCGCCAAGGGCCTTCCACAGGAGGCGGTGGACGCCCTGAGCAGCTTGAACGACGACGATGAGGAGATCAAGTGGGTCGCCTTCACGTCGGACTCAGGTTGGGTGATCCTCTTCGGCGGGAGCGGGTTCTGGCGCAGCGGGCTTCCCCAGGCGGCCGACGATGCGCTGGTGGATCTGAACGACCGCGACGAGGAGATCAAACAGGTCGCTTTCACCCCGGATGGAGGCTGGGTCATCCTATACGGCAGGAACGGCAATTGGCGGAAGGGAATCCCAGAGGAGGCCGACCAGACGCTGACTGACCTGAACGAGCAGAACGAGGAGATCAAGGACGTGGCCTTCACGTCTGACGGAGGCTGGGTCGTCCTTTATGGCAGCAACGGGTTCACGCGCGCGGGTCTCGCGCAAGACGTCGAGGATGCGCTGAGCGAACTGCACGATGACGGCTCTGAGATCAAACAGGTTTCCTTCGCACCGGATGGAAACTGGGCGATCCTCTTCGATAGCAACGGCTACTGGCATAGCGAGCTGCCGTAGGCGCTCCTTGCTGGTCTCTCATCCGGCGTGTGTCTTGCGCCTAGTGTCCTCAACCAAAGCCGTACCCAGCGCTAGTCGGTGGCACTAACGACGCAGTCCATCTCCGCAACGTACGTGTCTTGGTCTCTGGGGCAGAGCTTGAGAAGCTCCCTGACGCTGCCGAGACCACCCATGTGCTTCGTGGCCCTGCCATAGGCGTGCTACTCCCAGCAGCCAGGGTCCTCTTGCACGCTCGGTGTTCCTTGACCAACCTCGGGCGAGAGGTAGAAGAGAGCATGTTGGACCTGATAGTCGTGGGCGCCGGGACTGCCGGTTCATCTGCTGCTAGACTGGCGGGGGCGCTGGGCTTGGACACCCTGCTGATCGACAAGCAGAACTTCCCCCGGTACAAGGCCTGCGGAGGCGCCGTCACCGAACAGGCGTTATCCTACCTGGGTTTCGGTTTGCCCTCTGAGTTGTGTGAGGCGACCATCTTCGCGGCGCGGGTGCACTACCGAGGGCGCTTCATCGAGGCGCGCAGTGATAGCCCCATCACGACCATGGTCAGCAGAGACGCCTTCGATGCCCATTTGTTGGAGAAGGCGCGAGAGACCGGCGTCTCAGTGTCGCTGGGCGAGAGGGTCCTCGACATCGAGGAGGACGAGGCTGTGGAGGTGATCACCGACCAGGGGACCTACCGAGCGGCCTTAATGATCGTGGCCGAGGGTGCGCAGGGGACACTGAAGCACAGGGTGCGGAGGAGAGACAGGAGGAACGAGTATGGCGTGTGTGTGGTCACTGAGGTCCCGTACGGCAAGGAGACGGCGCCCCGCTTTTCTCAGGACACTATAGACATCCACTTCGGTGTAGGAGGCATGGGCTACGGCTGGGTCTTTCCCCATGGACGGTACTACTCCGTGGGCCTCGGCGGGCTGGCTAGCTCTTTGCGCAGGCCGCGGGAGGCTCTGGTTGAGTTCCTCCGGGTCAGTGGTTTCGACGGGCGGCAGCGGTTGAAGGGCCACGTGATCCCCGTGGGCGGGATGCGACGGACAGTGGGGAGAGGCAGGGTACTTCTGGCGGGTGATGCGGCTGGGTTCATGGACTCCTTCACCGGGGAAGGCATCGCCTACGCCATCAGGTCGGGGCAGATCGCTGTGGAGGCCATCTCCAGGGCCTTCTCGCAGGGCGACCAGCAAGGGCTGCCACGAGACTACGAAACGACTTGCCAGAAGGAGTTTGGGTCGAATCTGCGGTACTCGCTGCTCCTGGCCAGACTCATGCACAGGTTCCCCGGCGTGTTCTTCAGGCTGCTAGCAGGCAACCAGGAGGTCATCGACAGCTTCGCCAAGGTCGCCACGGGGCAGTGGACGTACAGGCGGTACCTGAGGTGGTTCCTTCCCAGGTTGCCGAAGTACCTTGTGCGTGCTTGATGGTCCTCGGACGCGCGTGGCAGGTATTCACGGTCCCGCAGTACTGAGGGAAAGGGTGCAGTACATGTTCGCGGGTGAGGAAACGAGGAACTGGGGACAGATCTGACCCCCCTCGAGATGAGGACCTTTTGAGCGCCTGTCGAGGTTGTGGCCGATCGTCGACATGCGCTGCCTCCCTCGGTGGCCTCGATTGCCATGGCAGAGGCCATGGCGGAGGCCAGATGCATGCGACAGATTGATGTCTTTCCTGTCGCCTCGGCTTCGTCTACAATAGGCAGCACAAGTATGAGCGTCCCATAGTGCATCCCGTTGCGCGCCGATCAGTATGGAGGACCGAACCAGATGCCTGTCACCGCCAGGTTGCTCAGCGTAGACCTGTCGAGCGGTGAGATTCGCCGACAGGACTTGCCGGAAGCCACTACCCGCCAGTTCCTCTCTGGTAGGGGGATCAACGCGTGGCTGCTCGCTCAGCACATCGAGCCTGACTGCGACCCCCTCGCTCCCGAGAACGTATTGGTCCTTAGTTCCGGGCTACTAACGGGAACGGCGGCCGCTTCGTCCTCGCGGCTTCACGTCAACGCCATCTCCCCTCTCACCGGCCTTCTCGGCAGCTCCAACGTCGGGGGCTACTTCGGCGCCGAGTTGCGAGCCGCCGGAGTTCAGACGCTGCTCATCCGCGGCCGCGCTGCGCATCCGGTGACACTTCAGATAGACCGCGAGCGTGTGGAACTCTGGGATGCCTCCCACCTGTGGGGTCTTGAGACGCGTCTGGCGACTGAGGCCCTCGAGGATCAACTGGGAAAGAAGCAGAGAGTAATGGTCATCGGACCTGGCGGCGAGAACGGGGTGCGATACGCCTGCATCATGACCGGCACGCGGCACTCCGCAGGGCGGACCGGCATGGGCGCGGTGATGGGGGCAAAGAACCTCAAGGCCATCGCCGTGCGGGGACAGAGGCGGAGCGTCCAGCACGACGAGGCCACCGATGCCTTGCTGCGTAGATACGTGGACAAGGTGCGTGCCTCTCCTCGCTACGACACCTGGGCCCGCTTCAGCAACACCGCACTGGTCACTTGGGCTCATGATGCTGGTCTTCTAGCCACCCGCAACTACCGCCAGGTGCGCTTTGAGGGTGCCAACCGCATCGACGGGACACGCCTCATGGAGCACGTTACCCGTCCTCGAACCTGCCACCGGTGTCCTGTGCACTGCAAGGCTGGCATCGAGATACGTGAGGGGCCCTACGCTGGCACGAGGGGTGAGCGGCCCGATCTGGAGCCCATCATCAACCTGGGGTCCAAGTGCGGGGTGGATGACCCCGAGGCGGTTCTCTACCTCTATAACCTGGCGGGGGAGCTGGGCATCGACGCCATCTCGACCGCGGGTGTGCTGGCTTTCGCCATGGACGTGTACGAGCGAGGCCTCCTTTCTGCCGAGGACACCGAGGGTGTCGAGCTGACCTGGGGCAACGCGCAGGCCATGGCGGCGATGATGCGCTTCATCGCCCTGAAGGACGGCTTCGGCGCCGTCCTGGCTGAGGGAGTGCGCCGGGCAGCCGAGCTGGTCGGCAAAGGGGCGGAGGCATACGCCTACCACAGCAAAGGGTTGGAGTTGACCGGGTACGACCCCCGAGGGGGGATGGGCACCGCGCTGGGTTATGCGGTGTCGACCAGGGGCGGTGATTTCACCAGCGTCTATGCCGTGCCCGAGTATCGGTGGGCACCGGAACAGGGGCGGGAGTGGTTCGGCTCTGAGAAAGCTGTGGATCGCCTGTCCGTGGAGGGCAAGGGTGAGCTAGTGAAGCGATCGATGGCCGTGTCGGCGGCCCTCGATGCCCTGGGCCTGTGCAAGGTGCCGGTGCTGTCCATCGTGTGCGACTACAGCTTGCGGGACGAGGCAGCCTTGGTCACGGCTCTGACTGGTGAGGAGATGACGGCAGACGAGCTAGCACTGGCCGGAGAGCGCATCATCAATGCGGAGAGGCTGATCAACCTGAGGCTCGGGGCCGGCCTCGCCGACGACGACTTGCCGGATCATTTCGTGGAAGACCGCGTCCCCGATGCAGGTCCAACCCATGGCATGACCGTGGACATAGACCACCTGAGGAGAGATTTCTACTCGGCGATGGGGTGGGACCAGAATGGGGTTCCCACGCCAGAGAAACTGCGCGAGCTGGATCTCGAATCGTTCGTGAAGTGAGCAACTGCCCCGTTACTTCTTCCCCATGAGTAGCCCCAGCGCGTCTATCCCTCTGTACCCCCGAGTCGGGCACTCAGGCCCACTGCACCATCCGGTCATTCCTTCACACACGATCAACTCGGGGCGGGGGCGTCAGCCTACTGTCCGCAGAGCCTCGCAGATTGATGCATAGGCTCCCAGGGATCCTCCTCGAGAATACTCGCAGGTAATCAGGAGGTCATCGACAGCTTCGCCAAGGTCGCCACGGCGCAGTGGACGTACAGGCGGTACCTGAGGTGGCTGCTTCCCAGGTTGTGGAGGTGTTTGCTGCGGGGCTGGGCCTTCCTTGTCAGTTCCCCTCGATCTGCCTCGTCACTTCTTCCCCATGAACAGTCCCAGACCACTTACCGGCAGCAGGACGGTGTTGATCAACACGACACGGGCCAGGACACCCATGGTGAAGATGGCATCCATGTCCATGGTCTGGTGGTTCATGGCGTAGCCCACATCCAGGAACGACACCACGAGCGCGATGAGCAAGTGGCCCCTGAATACCCCTCTCCCTCCTCCGAAGTACGCGGCGAAGAAGGCGATCGCGGCAAACAGCAGCCACTCTTGGGGACTGTACGACATGAGTTGGGGGACTGCCCACTCAACCATCCTGCCATTCCTCTAGACGTGATCACGCCGAGTATCCCGTCCGCACGCCTATTCCGCTGGCCTGACATCCGAGCCGTCAGCGTTCATCACGTAGGGTTGGTAGTCGAATCTCTCTTCGCCACGGTCGGACTTGAAGAAGATCTGCGCGCCGTCAGGCGACCAGGTGGGGCTGATGTCATTCGCCACTGGGTTGTTGGTCAGGTTGGTCTGCCCGGACCCGTCGGCGTTCATGACGTAGATCTCGAAGTCCCCGTCCCGGTCCGTCTCGAAGGCGATGAGCGTGCCGTCGGGCGACCACGCTTGAGAGCTGTCGATGGCCGGATTGTTGCTCAGGTTGGTCTGCTCTGAGCCGTCGGCGTTCATGATGTAGATCTCCCAGTTGCCATTGGGAAGCAGAGATGCGTAGAGAATCTGTGTGCCGTCAACAGACCAGGTGGGGCGGGTGTCCCCCGCTTGGCTTTCGGTGAGCCTGGTCAAGCCCGATCCGTCGACGTTCATCACAAAGACGCGGGTAGGCCCCTCGCGGTTGGAGGCGAAGACGATCCGCGTGCCGTCGGGAGAAAGGTCGGGGTAGGCGTCCGCACTCGGATGGTTGGTGAGATTGGTCGCCGGCCCGTCGCCATACCGCATGAAGACGTCCATGTTCCCCCCATTGGCCCAGTCTGCGAATACGATGGGCTCGGGAGACGCCAGAGTGGCGGTGGGGGTCGGCGCTGGCGTGTGAGTGGGTGCGTGAGTGGTCGTGGCAGTGGGCGGAGGGGGAGTCATCGTCTCAGTTGGGGTGGGGGGCACAGTCTCGGTGGGGGCAGGCGGAAGAGCGGTGGTAGGCGTTGGCTGCGACGCCACCGTCGGGGCCTGCGGGGTCGGCGTTGGTTTCTCCGTCTGTGGTAGGCCACAGCCGGCGAAGGCTGTCACCGCCAACAGAGACAGCAGCAGAGTCTTGCCCATTCTCCTCTTCATCTCGCCCTCCTTGGTTCGAACGTGCCGACCAGCGCGAGTAGGAGCACTGGCTGCGGCCAGCCGCTCCGGACGCCATTGGGTCCATCGCTACCACCCAGGCAGAGGCGCCGGATCGGCCGCTCGGTGCTACTCCAGGATCTCCTGACCAACGACGACCTCGTAGTGCGTCACCCTAGGCTCCAGTTCGATGAGATACTTCTCATCTTCTGGATAGTAACGCGCCAGTTCGATGTCGGGTCCGGCGAACCTGGCGATGGCCTCGTAGGATTCCCAGAAGGACATCAGCAGGAAGTGGGCATGGCCTTGCTCGACGCGACGGAAGACCATCACCCCCAGGTTGCCTGGCGTCGATCCCAGGCCGGGCACCCCCGTTTGCTTCACATAATCCAGGTACTCCTCGGCCTGGTCCTCCGGTACCATCCCATGCCAAGCTCTAGCGATCATTGGCCTTGCTCCTTTCAGTACGATCTCACCATGCTCGTGGAATGAACTCAGGGACCGGCGGCTCACCGTTAGAGCCGAAAGCATCCGCGGACGTGAATGCCTCGACTGCTCCGTTGAGAGATCCATGCACCAGTCGATCAACTCTTGCTCCTGCCGAACGCTGCCTCAAGGGTCACGGGGGACGCTACGGAGCCCCATCCATTCCTGGTCAGAGTCGGAAAGGGAAGAGCATCACGGCAACGGCGTTACTTGGCCGGAGACGCCCACGAACAGCCCCAGTGTCGGCAGCAGGAGCGCAACGAAGAAGACCACCCCCATCAGCCAGTTCAACCAGCGCTTCTCTGGGTGGTTCACCCAATGGAAGAGGATCGCGGAGAGCAGCAGCGCCTGGGGAACGACTTCCAGCCAGCCGCTCATCTGTTGTGAGATGGGAATGACGGTGTAGATCCAACCTTCCACCGATCCGGGTGCCGGCCCGAAGGTCGACAATATGCCGAGGGCCACCAGAAGCCACCAGAGAACCAGCCAGCCGTTCTTCTTCCCGAACAGTGTCTCCCTCAAGGGATAGAACGCGAGTCCGAAGACCAGGCCCCGAATCGGCTGGAACAACGTGCCCGCTATGACCAGCGTATCATTTGTCTGGCGCATCCAGCACACCATCCATGGGCGGGCGAAGACCTCCGCGTACCCCAGCAGAGTGAAGGCCAGAAGTCCCATCAGAAAGTAAGTGATGGTGTGGACGACGATGGTCTTCACGAGCAGAGCCACGATGCCTGGTCTACCACTGTTCATGCCAAACCTCCCGTCCTTGCCGTAGGCGATGTCCTACGTACTCTCCTCAGGTTGTGATGAGGGAGTCGAAGAGCTACACGTGCGTTCTCGGCCGATACTGTAGAGCCTCCGCCAGGTGAGCGGTCTCGATGCTCGCCGAGCCAGCCAAGCAAGCGATGGCGCCGGTGTGGCAACACTACCCTAGACGCCACGATTGTACACGCGTTCTGCCCTACGGGTCCAGAGGGACGCGCAAATCCTGCTGCTCCATGATCATGTCCGGCACATCCCAGCCTTTCTGATCCATCAACTCCCGGAAGGCTCTGCGGTGTAGAAGGGTGACCTCGACCTCCACCTCTCCCTCGCCAGGGGCGGCGAAGGCGTAGGTGCTGGTGTCCGTGGCGAAGGCGGCCAAACGGTTGTCGCTGACGATGCGGGTCGGGTTCCAGTAGGCCGCCGAAGGGGAGATCTCAGTCCAGAGTTCCTGTAGCACCTTGGCGAAGGCCTTGCCGGGGAGGCCGGCGTAGTAGCCCTCAATGGGATCACCCGCACCGCCCCACTCGGGCACCGTCGATCCCTCGAGCTGGGTCAGCGGGTGGCCATCGCTATCGGTGGCGCGGACCAGCAAGAGCAGGTGTCGCCCTGGGAAGTCGGTTGGGACGTGGTGTCCGGTCTTGTCGTTGGTGATCTCCACTTGCACGAGCACCGTGCTGCCTTCGAGCTGAGCTGTGGTGGTCATGGTCACCGCGTTCTGCAGCAGCTCTTCGTCCATGGCGCCGGGCATACGATGATCGAAGATGCGTCCCGGCGAACGTTCCAGGCCGCCTTGCTCAGGAAGGACGAAGTACGTGGCTTCGGTGACGGGCATGTGGCAATCCTGGCACGTCTGGCCGGTGTCAAGGTCGCTGTAGGGGCTCCTCAGCCACTCGCCGTAGGAGTCGTAGACCACGGTGTCCCAGAAGACCCCGAAGTGGCAAGGGGCGCAGAAGGCGCTTTCTTCCTCCAGAGGCAGGTAGCTGACGCGGCGTGTGACGTCGTCGAGAGTGCCGAAGAACAGCACCTCTTCCCCCTGCGAGCGGTAGAGGCGCATGGAGAGTGCTCCGGGCATGTTGGGGTAGGGGAGGCTGGTTTCCGGGCTCAGTGCCACCTCCCCGACCTTGTGACAGAACTCACAGAAGATGCCCTCGGTCTCGATGCCGGAGGCCAGATTCGGATCGGCAGCGTAGGCTCCGCCTGGCTTTGCAGCCTCGGCCGGCACGTGACAGGCGGAGCAGTTCCCGGCCGTGTCTGGAAAGTCCAGCTTGTAGCCAGGGCCGTAGTAGGGTTGGTTGGGGTCAGGGACCAGGGGAAACGAGCCATAGTCCCGGCGGTAGGCCCGGCGCGTGACGGGGCTCTGGTTGCCGTCCAGGTCGGTGCCATTGTACATACTCAGGAATCGTGGATTGGTGGCGGACTGAGAATGGGCATCCTCCAACCATTCCGCGTAGTGGCCAGCCATGCAGTGGCCGCAGCTCTCGGAGCCTTCCGAGCCTTCCATGGAGAACCAGGTATAATCCGGGTTGTCTGTGGTGTAGTGGGGTTTGATGGTGATGGCCACCGGCTCTGTTCCAGGCAGGGTACTCGTCCAGCCCACGTAGTAACCCTCGTTCCAGGCGGTGATGGTGATCGGTTCGCTGGCTGAGATGCCGCCCAGGACGAAGGAGCCGTCGTCGTCGGTCGTGGTCTGGTTGTCCGTGGCTTGCACGCGGACGGTTGCACCTTCCACCGGACCGCCCTCGTCCACCACCAGACCCGCAACGGTACCGGGGGGAAGAGCAGACCCGGTGGACGCTGGCGACGCTGAAGTACCAGGCTCGGCCGTGCTGCACGCGGACCATAGAACAGCGCCTCCACAGAACACCGCGGCGACAGCACACAGCCATCTGGTTCTCAAGGCGTTAGCTCCTTCGACGAGAGACCAGGACCAGGCCGATCAGTGCCAGGGGCATAGCCGCTGCCCCGGGACAGATGCCTCCTCCACAGGGAGCGGGGATGACCGAGGATGTCGGGGCTGGCGAGGGCGTGGCGCTCGGCAGGGCAGGGCCAACCTGCACCGTCGGTGAAGCTGCGGGCATAGGTCCGGAAGGTGTTCCCAGCCGGTAGATCCCGGCGCCGGTGACCGCAGCGTAGAGCACCGTCCCATCTGCACTCAGGGAGAGGTCGGCGATGGCCAGATTTCCCGCTTCCTCGACGCCCTGGCGGAGCAACTCGAATCGGGACCCGCCATCCTTGGTGTAGAACACGCCGAGTCGCGACGTACCCACGTACACGACTCGGGAGTCGGTCGGGTCGACCACGACCGCAGTCCCACCACCCAGAGGGTCCAACCCGGCGGTCAACTGCGTCCACGAAGCTCCGCCATCGGTGCTCTTGAACACACCCACTCGCCCAGCCGCATAGACCACTTGCGGGTCGGCGGGATCGACTGCCATGGCGTTGAAGTAGCCATAAGGCTGCGGCAGCCCCTCGTTGATGGGAATCCAAGTGGCCCCGCCGTTAATGGTCTTGAACAGTCCGTGGTCGAAGTAGGCGCCGCCATAGACAGTCTGCGGGTCGGTGGGATCGACAGCGACGCACCCGAAGCCCAGCTCTTCGATCGTGTCGTCGTTGGCCGGGTTCCAGGTCTGCCCGCCGTCGATGGAGCGGTAGATGCCCATGCCGTCGTGGCGCCAATCCTCGGGCAGCGGCAGATCCGGATCTGTCGGCGCGTGTAGCGTAGTAGCGTAGACGATACTGGGGTCGGACGGGGCGAAGGCGATACGCTTGATCCTGAGCGTGGCCCAGTCCTCTTCGCTCGTGCCGGGCGGGAGTCGATTGAACCAGTCGAGACGAGACTGCCATTGTTTGCCACCGTCGTACGTCTCCAGGATCGGGGCCAGAACCGCTTCCGCGGAAGCGAGAAGGTGATCAGAGTTGCTGGGATCGAGCTCCAGGGTGCCGATCCCTGCAAGGAGTTCGGTGTAGAGCAGGCCCTCCCAGTTCAGGCCGCCATCGTAGCTGACGAAGGGAGCCATGCGCGTGGCCGCCAGCACGTGCCAGGGGTCTTGGGGATCGACGGCTATCCTCGTGGGGGCCGAGCCGGAATAGCCCTGGGTGGCAACCGTCCACGTCTCGCCACCATCGGTGGAAAGGAAGTTGCCTCCCACGTAGTTGTTGATGAACAGACGGTAACAGTCGTCAGGGTCAACCTGGATATCGACGGGCACACCGGGGTAGAGGCCGGGCGGTCCCCAGGTCCGCCTCGCATCATCACCGAAGCGCTGCCAGGTGTGGCCACCGTCTTCGCTGCGATATACGGAGTGAGCGCCGCCTGCGTAGGCGACATGGGGATCCTGGTCGCAGTACTCCACCGAGGTGATGACCTCGTTTTCGACGACCGCCTCCCAGGACTGGCCACCATCGGTCGTCAGGTAGACACCGCCGTGTTCGCCTTCCACCCCGTCGACCAGCACCGGGGGAACATAGGTTGTGCCACCGCCGGCGAGCAGGGTCTGCGGGTCGTCCGGTTTCATGAACAGGCTGCTGATCTGGAGGTTCTCGATGCCCTGTTCGTGGCCGAGCTCGATCCAGGTCTGTCCCCCATCGAGGCTCTTGAGCACCCCGATTCCACCGCTATTCGTGGCAGTGGGGTTCTCAGGCTCGTTCAGCGGACTACGGTCGAAGAAGCCGGTGGAGACGTAGAGAACGTCGGGGTCGGTGGGGTCGATCCACGCGTAGCGGGCCAGGGCAACTCCCTCCCAGATCAGCTCCCAGCTCTCTCCCCCGTTCACGGTGCGGTAGACGCGTCCCCCCTGCGTCTCGTCGCGCGCGTCGGGCATCGTGCCCGCATCACGGAAGACGTAGGCCTCCACCTCTGCGGCAGCATAGACGATGTCCGATGAACGGGGGTCGATGGTAAAACCCCGGAAGCTGTGACCCTGGTTGGGTTCGACGCCACTATCCTTCTGGGTCCAGGTCAAGCCGCCGTCGGTGGACTTGTAGATGTGACCGGAGAACTGCGTCCCTATCCAGACAATGTCCGGATTGTGGGGATCCACTGTGGCGCTGAAGACCGGGACGATGGTGGTTCCTTCCAGGTGGTCGATCCCCTCGTTGCTGGGCTCCCAGGTGACTCCTCGATCGTGGCTGATGAAGAAACCCGTGTAGGCATCGGTGACGTACCAGGTGTCGGGATCGTCGAACTTGTAGCGGATGTCGTAGCCCAGTCCCCCCGGTGGCCCTCCTAGACGCACCCACGACGCGGCCTGATAGGCCGGGCCGCCCGTAGAGGTGGGGGGCTCAGTTGTCGGGGCCGGTTCGGCCGTGGGTGGGGCCTCCACGGGCAAGGGTTGCTGATCGCCGGTGGTCACCTGCACACTGTCGAACTCGCCCACGGCTTCACCCTGGACCAGCAAGCCAACGCCGCCCTCCGGCAGGGGATCGGGATCGGTGACCGTGAGCACGGTAGAGCCATTGAGTGCCACGTGATGCATGCCGGCGGCTAGCGTCACGCTCACCTCCACCCACTCTCCAGGCGGGATGGCCGTCGTCGCAACTCCCAGGTCTTCAGATGGACCGAGAACCTGCCTCTGTACGGCCACGGACTCGGGTCCGAGTCGGACAGTGTAGTTGGCGTCCTCGCTCCAGGAATAGCGGATGAGTAGTTCTCCATTGTCAGGCCAACGCAACTGCACGACGAGGCTCATGTCGCCCCACCAGGCGGGGTGGAAGGCAAAGCCCTCTTGTTCGATGCGCAGCACGCCATCCACGACCACGGCATTCTCCGAGTGCTCCCAGCGAGTAAGGCCGGGGTCGTCGAACGTCTCTGTGAAGGATGTCTCCTGGCCCGCGACAGGGGCAACGGGACCGGCCAACGCGACCAGGGCGACAATCATGAAGAGTAGGCGGAGAGCACGGAGGCCGTTCATCTGACCGTTCCTTTCAGTGGACATCCTGGCTGTCCGAAGACAGCGTGCGGCACTGGACCTGCTCGACGTGTCAGGTCACTTGGGTCGATTCCCTCGTACGCCTCTGGTGACGCAAACCTGCGGTGTGCCGCGCATAGTCTACTATCGCATGACCGGCTGGCCACATCCGTTGAGGGGCAGTAGGCAGCCCAGAGAGAGCAGTGCGAGCAGGATAGACCCAGTGGTTTCGGTCACTCCACAACTCCCTTCATGCGGACAAGACGCACCGCCACGTCAGGCCGGATCGTGGGGACTGACCTCAGTCTGCTGCCAGGTTTCCCTGTGCAGACTGGCTCGCATCTCCTGTTCCAGAGACCAGGTGAGGCCATCGTCGAATGACACCTCACCCAGCCACCGGTCTTCGTCGCCGTGCTGGCTGGAGGTCTCCGCGTGTTGGGACAAGAAGGACAGTCTCTCGACTCCGTCACAGAAGTCTCCAGGGCTTTCCAGATACTGTCACACGTGGGTCCTTGGTCTATACTGTAGCGCCTCGGCCAGGTGAGCGGTCTCGATGCTCTCCGAGCCAGCCAGGTCGGCGATGGTTCGACCTAGCTTGAGGACTCGATGGAAGGCTCGAGCGCTCATCTGCAACTGCTCCATGGCCGCTCGCAACAGGCTGCGCCCGGCATCGTCGATCTGGCAGTACTCCCGCACCTCGGCTGGTCCCATGTCCGCGTTGCAGGACAGCTTATCGTTGGCGAAGCGCTGGCGCTGATTGCGGCGCGCTTTCTCCACACGGGAGCGGATAGACTCCGACGGCTCACCCAGCCGTTCGTCGGTCAGTTTCTCGTAGTCTACCCTGGGAACCTCGATGTGGATGTCGATGCGGTCCAGCAGTGGGCCTGAGAGCCGCTTCTGGTAGCGGCTGACCAAGGACAGGGGGCAGGTACACTCCCTCGTGGGATCGCCAAAGTAGCCGCAGGGACAGGGGTTCATCGCTGCCACCAGGGTGAAGTTGGCGGGGAAGGTGAGGGTGCCCTGGGCGCGGCTGATGGTCACCACCTTGTCTTCCATGGGCTGACGCATCACCTCCAGGACCCGTGTGCCGAACTCAGGGACCTCGTCCAGGAAGAGGACTCCGTGGTGGGCCAGGCTGATCTCCCCCGGTCGAGGCCACTGCCCACCGCCCACCAGCCCGGCGTGGCTGATGGTGTGGTGGGGAGACCGGAAGGGGCGGTGGCGGATGAGCGGCGTCTCCGGCGGCAGCAAGCCTGAGACGGAGTAGATCTTGGTCACTTCCAGGGCTTCATCGATGGTCATGCTGGGCAGGATGGAAGGCATAGCACGGGCCATGAGGGTTTTGCCAGCCCCTGGTGGGCCGGTCATCAACACGTTGTGGCCGCCAGCCGCTGCCACCTCCAACGCCCTCTTGACGTGTTCCTGTCCCTTGACGTGGGCCATGTCGGTGACGTACTGGGGGGCGGGCTCGTCCTCGATGTCGGAGTCGGGCTGATAGGGCGTGATCTCCTCGAGACCCTGGAGTTGCATGGCCAACTGACCCAGGCTTTCCACGGGCACGACCTCCAACCCCTGGATCAGGGAAGCCTCGGGGGCGTCGCTGGCCGGAACGAAGACGCGCTCGAACCCCTCATCCTTGGCCACGCTGGCCATCGGGAGGATGCCGTCCGTGTGGCGCACGGCGCCGTCGAGGGAGAGCTCGCCGACGAACAGACACGATGACACATCCGCCCAGAGCTGGTCGTTGGCCAGGAGGATGCCCAGGGCGATGGGCAGATCGTAGGCGGGTCCCTCCTTGCGGAGGTCGGCGGGGGCCAGGTTGACGGTGAGGCGCGTGCCGGGAAAGGCCAGTCCGGAGTTCTTGATAGCGGCGCGGACGCGTTCGCGGGATTCCTGGACGGCGGTGTCGGGGAGGCCGACGATGGTAAAGGAGGGCAAGCCACGCGAGATGTCCACCTCCACCTGGATGATGGCTCCCTCGAGCCCGATGACCGCGCAACTGAAGACCTTGGCCAGCATGCTGCCTCCCTCGGTAGCCCTCAAGGAGTGTAGCAAAGGGCGAGGGGGAAGGCAAGGGCAGGGCGGCAGCCCAGGTGGTGAAGAGGCGCATGGAGGGGAGGGGGAGTTGCTGGCGCAGTGTCTCCCCACTGGCCATGCGCGGGCAGCGTCAGGCGTGCAGGCTCGTTCTCGGGGTCTAGCTCGAGGATCGCGCTGAGACAACAGCGTCTCTCCTGGAGATGCTCTCCCTGCGCTGCCAGCCAGAACCCGGATGGGATCGAAGGCGAGCGGGGACCGCGCTGGTCGTGTACAGCACGTGAGTTACGGTAGGGCGCAAGTAGCCTAGAGAGGTCTGTGTGGCGCCGGAGTTCGTCAGGTGCGGTCTGGCATCTCGCAAAGCGCGGTCGTGCTGTGCACTGCTGACTGTAAAAGGGTGACCAGAGTCTACCGACAAAACGCTGTGAGGGAAGGATTGAGATTCGACTGTGCAGAGAGACGAGAACCTCCACGGAGATCAAGTTCGGCCCTTCAGAGGCGTAGTCACCTCCGCTGGCCCCAACCACTGGCATTGGCCTTTGCCTGAGGCGGCATCGGCCACTCATGACAGTCACCCCAAGAATCTACGTTGTTCAATACCATGCGTCCAAGACGTGCCAGTGGAGTAGTTGTACTCTTCTGGATCTGACTCCTGAGTCTCCCGCCAATCGCAGTCATGCTCCATGCATCGGTATCGTTTGAGATCAGGGTCCCAGTCGACGAACACACTATGGCATTCCGGGCATTCCTGATACCTCTTGCTACTCGTCCTGTGATTGTCTCGCATTGCCTAGTCCCCCCTATCTCCCTTGGCCCGGGCGCTCCAGGCCGGGAATACCTTGGAGAACCCTTCTCCCTTTACACCTTCAAACTGGAGGAGCCGGACCCCGGCGGCTTCCAGTAGGTTGCGCGACTCTTTCATAGGGTATGCATCTACATAGATCACCTCCTTTATGTCGGCGGCGATTATCAATTTGGCGCAAAGGGCACAAGGAAAAGTCGTGCAGTAGAGGCTGCAGTTCGGCGGGAACTGGAGGCTGGCCCGCATCGCCTTGATGATAGCGTCCTGCTCGGCGTGCACCGCAGGGCATAGGTCGAGGGCCCGGCCTGGGCAGGACCGTTCGAGGATATCGCCGTGCCCCAGCCAATAGGCACACGACTGATCTATGCAGGAGCCCTGTACCAGCACCGAACCACAGCTGGGACAGTAGAGAAGACTCTCCAGTAGTTCCTCTCGTATCTTCTCTCGATAGCACTGTCCGTGCTGGTCCCTACATTCTCTCGAGCCCATGGGCGCGTGATTGTACCCCACTCCAAGGATGCGGGCAGTATCAGACGGGGCTTCTTTGTGGACGAGCACGGCGCCCACCTGCCTACTCATGCATTGAGAATGGAGGCTTGCTTCATATGCATCGTTCATGAGGACCTCAGGGTGAAGTGGATCGCGGCGACTAGGCTGAGCCAACAGTCCCACGAATCCGAGAGTCTTGCGGTCAAACTTGTCCCTCAGGTTGTCATCCGACCAGTTGTCCTCGTTGTCGATCAGAACGTCGGCCATATGAACACATGCCTCGACGTTTTGGCCATCGGCCATGCCCTCATCCTTGTCGATATCATCAAGCCTCTCGAAGAGGTCGCGATCACCGTGATACTCGGACTGCACGCGTTTCCACCGCGTCTGAGCTGAGGCACCCACGGCTATCACATACGAATCGTGGTTCTTTCTCAGTTCGTGGATTTCTTGAGGGTTCTTGATGCCGTCAAGGACACAACACCCCCTGTTTCCTTTCTTGGACCATTGTTGAAGAGCCATCTGGACCAGGATCCCGCCACCTCTCCAGGACCGAACGTGAAGACCTTCCCGTTGGAGAACCCTACGTTTGTCGGGGCCAGTTGGAGGCAACGGAACGCGCTGTCTCTGTGTCTCCTTCTCCAGGATCTCCGAAAGCCTATAGACTTGATAGCCGCTCCGGTCTCCCAGGAAGTTGGCGACTTCCGAGCACCCACTGCCAAACGATCCCGTCAGCCCAATGATCATTGACGTCTCTCTAGGCTCCCGTTGACATCACCGCTGCAGCTAGCAGGACAAATGTCGGAAATGGACCAAGTCTCCAGACGAAGACTAGATTCGGTAGGTTGTCAGTCTTGCCCCCACTGAAGGCATCGCATGATCGAAGGCCGCAGCGTACCTACCAGCACAGTAGCCAGGAGGCTGACCTACCTCTGTCCCCTGCCACAATCGACTCCGGCGCCTCGTGTCTTGAGGGCGTGGCGCCCAAATGCGCATGGTTCGTCAGTTTGTTGATGCGGCCGCCGATGAAGCATTTGGGATTATAGGGCGTGTCACCATCTCTGGCAATCGGCCACTGCTTGGGCAATCGTGCGCAAGAGAAAGGGTCAGTGTGGTCTTCGTCCGGGGCCACATACTGCTCCATTCCGTTCGATTCCCGACTGCTTCTGCTCCACAGTCACTGCACGCGAACGACCGACTCAAGCAAAGCACAAGACCTGCTCTAGTTCGAGTAGCACGCTCGAGCCGCATGCGTCCACTGGTCAATGGCACGCATTAGGGCCGGCTTGCCCGGGAACGTGTGGGCGCACGGTACCATCGAGGGAGAGCTCGCCGACCAAGAGACACGATGGCACATCCGCCCAGCGTTGGTCATTGGCCAGGAGGATCCCCAGGGCGATGGGCAGGTCGGAGGCGGGTCCCTCCTTGCGGAGGTCGGCGGCGGCCAGGCTGACCGTGAGGCGTGTGCCGGGGAACGCAACGCCGGAGTTCTTGATGGCTGCGCGGACCCGTTCGCGAGATTCCTGCACGGCGGTGTCGGGGACGCCGACGATGGTGGAAGAGGGGAGTCCCCGGGAGATGTCCACCTCCACCTGGATGATGGCTCCGTCGAGCCCGATGACCGCGCAACTGAAGACCTTGGCCAGCATGCTGCCTCCCTTGGTAGCCCTCAGGGAGTGTAGCGGAAGACAAGAGGGAAGACAAGGGTAGTGGCGCACGTGGTGTCGGACTTCTCGTCGTACAGGAGAGACGCGCTGGATCCGGCGCTCTCCTGTTGCCGGGTGCAAATGAAGGCTGGGCAGCAAGTTCTAGAAGTCCAGTCCGCGCAGCATCGCTTCTGTTCGATGTCGTCCGTCTACGCGGCGAGTCAGAACCAAGCACGGATCATGAAGGGGCAGGGAGGCCGGAAGCCGCGGCTAGCGATTTCACCGACCGCACTCCACAGTGTGTCATGACTCAGAGTGCACCGAGGCCTAGGAACCACAACTCCGGTTGCAGCTGGCTCCCGAAGGAGAGCCGCGGCAGTCGCGAGGCATCCGCAGGCACGCAGAAGCCCGTCCCTCGAAAGGCGGGGCGGGCTTCACAGTGAGCAGAGTCACTAGGGCGCATCAGCTTCCGCGCCCGATTCAAGGGCTCATGACAGGAACTGGACCAAGCCACAGTCTGCTAGGAAATCGTGCCGGATTCCTCGGATGCGACGATCGTTCGCAAGATCGACCGAAGCTCTTCTCTCGTCAAGTGGCGTCTCCCATGGTCATTGCCCGAGAATCGCCTTATGTAGAACTCATCAGCGAGAGAGAGCAGGGTCCCCCTGTCCTCTTGGAGAGCGGTTCGTTCCTCGGGTGCTCTAGCCAGTTTCTCAGCCATCGCGGTTTCCTCCTTGCGCACCAGAGTCGATTCCCACCAGTGAACGCATGTCGCCCGCCATCCCCCCCAAGACTGCCTCCATCTTCTTCCTGGCGGACCTGGGCATCTTGCCTTTCGCAAATGGCTTGATCCGCAGTTTACCATCCTTTACCGATAGCACCTTGATCTTCGTGCTTCCCCCAACGTAGGGATCCATGATCTCAACGCCTTTGATTGTGTATGCTGCCAAACACGCTGCGTCATCGGTAGAGAATCGAGCGAACTCTGGGATTAGCTGTCTCAGGAAAAGCTCGGCGTATGCCGCCCCGCTGCCAATCGTGCCGCAGTCATCGATGGCCTCCGACACGCCGGTGTCTCGTACAAAATACGCACGTAGCCTTCCCTCGCTTGTGCAGCCAGCCACGATGAGAGAGAAATTGAATCCATGAACGTCGGTCCCGTAGAACTCGTTACGGTCCAGTACGTACTCCTTGAACATGTAGGCAGCTATTGTCTCGCAGACACGCCCTGCGTACTCATCAATGTCATATGGGGCAGCGTCCTCTTCTTTGAGCATGGTCGACAACATCTTGTCGCTCCGATCGACGAATTTGGCCATATATGTCGATGTACCGGCGCCTATCATGGCGACAGGATGAGCCAGTGCTTCGTGCTCAAAGACGTGGACCTTGTTGGTATTCCTTGCGACTGGGACCCCCCGACTGAATATAGACAGACTGTCACATGCAACGATGATGCCGTCCCGACATACTATCGCTATTCCAACCGTCATCGGTGCCTCCTGGCCCGGCTAGTTCTGGCATTGCCGCGTGCTTCCCCCTTGTAGCTCAATGGCGTCTGTCATGTCCCACGGACTTCCGTCTGCCGCTAGTGACTGCGCGACGCCTGTGAACGATGAACACGAGCCTTTCGTCCCGTGCAAGCCTCCAGCCCCGACGCTCGGGCACACATGACTGGGTCATGCCCGGATCGTACACTCTTTCACTATGCCATATGTATCGAGCCTGCGCCACCATGCCATGGGCTTACACGATTCGCATGCCCATAACATGGGTGCACATCCATTGTAGCACAGCTCCGCCCCCTGGGGGAACGGTACTTCCTGGCTAGAACAAGAGTTCTCGACAGTGTCAGTCTACGAAGCGGACCTCGTGTTGGGCTCTTCCTCGAATCAGATGGCTGATCCGTCACGAACAACGCCGCCACTACGACTAAGGCTCGTTGCATACCAAGTACATGTTCGGCCTGGGTCGCGTCAGTCAAGCTGACAGAGGATGCGCAATTGGCCGTGCGGTCCCGGGCCTATTTGGCCACTACTCCCTGCTACTCACCGGCCGCTTTTCGCGAGGCATCGTGCCGATCGATCATCCCGCCTACCAAGAGGCCCACGACTGCCCCCGCCAGCGGACCCACCAGGATGGCTGAGGCAGCACTCGCCCCTACCAATCCTGCGGCCAGTACCCCACCGAGCGTTGCTCCGCTCCCGATCGTGCTTGCATAAGTAGCAGCTCGCTCGGCGTTTGACAGTCGCCTGTGCATTTCACCGGCGGTCTCCACCTCACCTCCATGGTGGTTTGTCAGATTGGTCTCCCTCTGCTCAACCACGTATCAGAGTCTCCTTTTGCTCAGTCAACGGGTGTGCCAGAGCCGGTGACAGCAACACTGTACCCGAGGATTGCCGCCGCGACAGCGAAGACCAGCGCAACGATCCTGAGCTGAAGAGGTGGATCGTATCGCCTTTGTAGGTCTTCCTGTTCTTGCCAGGTGTACGCTCCGTGCACGAAGAAACTGATCACCAGACCGACTAGGCCTACGCAGAACAACCCGCGTTGCTCCGTGGAATCCAGTGTCGCAAAGCAGGAGAAGGCAAACGTCGTGACGGAGTAGTAGAGCCAAGCTGAAAGGTTCCAGAGCCCCTTGAAGCGCTTGTCGAGCGATTCGTCCTTCTTCGTAAGCCAACCGAATACACACAGAGTCAGGGCAGTCGCTACCACGGGACCGACAATCGGGACCAACGCTCTCCACGTAATCCAAGTCCAGTTCACGCTACGCGACGCTCCGCTACGACTTCTAGACCCATTGGACTCTCCCTTGAGGGCTTCGCGACGCGTGGAGCACGCACTCCACAGAACGGCAATCAGGAAGTAGCCCTGCTGCGTTATGAGACACACTCTGGCCTTGTGACGCGACGTGGGGAACGAAGTCGGCACCATTATACAGCAGCATAGCCATCTTGTCAAGCTGCCGCTCGCCAGACAGCGTGCAGGGGCAGCTATTCAGAATGCTGGGCACCAGTGACCGCCCAGCGGGTTGATGCCGGTAGATGGAGCTTCTGGCTGCCAGGTCTCTGTCGACCCGTGCTGGTGCGGCTGCGGACCGAGGTGCTGTCAGGTCAAGCACAGCACCCGCTCTAGCCCAACCGCCGCATTTGCGGTCCACACGGGCAGGGGTTCATCGCTGTCACGAGGGTGAAGTCCGCGGGAAAGATCAGGGTGCCCTGGGTGCGGCTGACGGTCACCACCTTCACCACCTTGTCGTCCATGGGCTGGCGTATAACCTGCGGGAACCATGAGGCTTTTCCCAGGTCGAGGCGCGCCGGTCATCGGCGCGTGCGGGGCACTACGCCAACGGCTCCGGAACCCCCCTCCGGCTTGCGGTGAACCGATAGGCAAAGCAGTCTCAACCTGGGACTCCGACCCACAGAGTTCACCGAGTGGTCACCAATCGTGTGCCGCTCGCCGATCCACAGCTGCGGAGAATCACACAGTCCGTGGGTTTTCCACGCACTCGCTTGGGATTCGCTTGGCAAATGGATTCCTCCTGGCAGCGCTGCGGGTTGCCGTCCCGTCCCGTTGTATTCACGCAGGTCTGCCTTCTGAGACTTCGACACCACCATATCTGGTAGCGTCCGGCTGTCTGCGCACACATGTTGTGTGTCCACAGATGTCTTGTCCCCACTTCCTGGGCATGCAGGACACCACCTTGGCTTCTCGGTTGGCGCTTCTCTGCGCTTCGCACTCCACTGGATCGGCCTGGCACAGAACTTGCACTAGTAGATGTATAGAGAGGTATTGAGGTAAGCGTTCCGGACAGTCGTGGAGGAGAGTCCGGGAAGATCAGTTGCTGGGTGAAACGATCCCTGTGGAGTGTGCCAACGGCGGTTGGGATAGACAGACGGCGCAATAGGCGCCGCTGGGTCTATCACCAGTGCGGAAAGGGCCGGCAGCACAGCGAACCGTACGCGACCTTGGTCTTGCGGTAGCCCTCGCGGTCGGCTGAGCAGACCGCCTGGAAGGCCTTGGTCTCACTTCTGCTGCCAAGGAGTGGTGTCCTGCACTCCGCTGCCGAGGGATCGAGCACCACGTGTGGTCGTTCGGCTTTCTTGTCACGGGGACGAGGCGACACTTGGAGCGCCGCTCCAGGAGGTCCGGTCCGTTTGGACCTGCCTCCGAGTGGACTGGTTTGGCACGGGTTCCGGGAGCCCATGACATTAGAGGTACTCTTGGGCAGACCCTGCGGGCAGAGGAGATGCCCTGGAATCTGCGGCTAGCGAATGATTTGGGTATGACGAGGAGGAAACGACGATGATCAACAAAGAGAACGCCAGCATTCCGGTCTTCCTAGCGTGCCTCGCGCTCGTGGCCGTGGTCTCTGGGCTGTGGGCGACGCGGCCTGCGGCCATGGATCTCTGGGTCTCCTTGTCGGGGGTTGTGGTCATCTACAGCATAGTTGCAGGTGCTCCTCAGATACTCATCTTTGCGTCTGCGGTCTCTTCTGCCAGGCAGGGTCTTGTGCTTGCTGCTGGGTGGTGGGCTGTCGCCAACCTGGTCTTTGCGCTACAGGTCGGAGCCGGAGCCATGCTTCTCGGCGGAGCCCTCATTGGTGAAGGGCGACTGCTCACGGCCGCGGCAGCGGTCTTGCTGGTTGCTGCCTTAGCGGCAGTTGCAGATGCCCTAGGTGTGTCCAGGGTCGGTTGGCAGGAAAGTGACGCTGCACGGGGCTCGTGAAGCCTCGTTGTATGCAACGAATCTAGCAGGGCGCGGGACGCCATCGAGGGAGGACGCTCTTGCCTCGACAAGTATGGGGATACTCGCAGAGAGTACGTGAGAAGCACCCCTAGGTGGATAGGTCTTCCGAGAGCCAAGTGAGGTGTAGGAGTCACCCAGACACCCAGCTGACCTTGGGCCGGAAGAATGGCACACCCGCCCTCTCGCCGGCGGCTAGCCCGGGAGTCCAGTCAAGCTGGACGAACGGGACCGCACGGTTTCTGTCTTCGTTCCGCGATGGTCATACCCGGCTAGCTATTGGCGAACCGAGCCCCGGCGCATCAGCCCAAGCCCAACAGTGGCTCCGGTCCAGTGGGGCGTTTGTTGACCACGTGCCAAGGGATGCAGGCATTGGTGAGGCGCGAGGGTGGCGCAGGGCAGTGGGCTAGATGATTCTGCGGTCCGAATCCGTACACCGGCTCACGGCACCAACTGAGCGGGCCGCCGAAGGAAAGAACCATCACTCGATCAAACGAAGGATGATCGGATAATCCTTGACCCGCAGGTTGCGGACGACTAGACTGCTGTTCTCCGTCTCGGTGATTAGTTCCTGCTCGAAGCCATGGAGCACGTCAATGCCTACTACCCTATCAGCAGACAGATCACGGAAGGTGAGAGTCGTGTTTATGCCTGGGTCGTGATCAACTGCCACGTCGTTTGTCCACACTGCAAGTAGGACATCACCGTTGGGTAAGGTGAAGCCGTAGCTGGCGATATTACCACTTGGGGAAGCGATCTCCACATCCAGGCTGATCGGCCTGTTGCCGGCCATGGTCGTAGATAGGTTACGGACCATAGATGAGGCTACTACCCATTGATGTTCAATTCGCAGATTGCCTGCGGTGACATCCAAACCCAGGTTCATCAAGATCCCTCGAGCCCAGTACTTGGCGTAGGCTATTTCGCCCTGGGAAGGGTGAGTGGTATCCTCCTCCGGTTCCGAATGAGGTCGCCAACTCATCTCATCGGCATGATACTCCCCCGTGAAACCGTGGGAAGAAGCGGTCTTCTTGATATCTTGAACGATTTCGGGGTATGCATAGTAGTACTCGGGATAAACATCCGGTGAATCCCCATAGAATGGGTGCCAGGAAATGACGTCGACTAACGGCATGATGTCCGACTCGAGAAGATAGAATAGATATGTCTGTGCCTCAGTGGATCTCAAGTTGGCGACACCACCGAGTTTGATCTTGGTGTCCTGTAATTCCTCCGGATATCTATGCTGAAGATCCCGAATAACGGAAACCGTTTCCTTCACCAGTGTGATGTAATCATCTGCGCTTATCCCCAGGTAACAGGCCGGGTTGTCCGGTTCATTCCATATCTCGTAATACTCGATGCGACCTTTGAAGTATCGAACGATAAACTCGACGTACTCCAGGTAATACTCAAGTTCCTCTTGATAATCTGACCTGTTGGTATCGAACCTCAAGCAGACAGGCTCTACCCCATTTGCTTGCCAGGGAGCAATATCGTCGTAGAGTGTATTGTAGAGTGTCAGTTGATAGTTCAGTTGCATGCCGTTTTCTTCCAGGGATGAGACGAAGTCATCATGGTCAGCAACAATCCCATCAGCGATGTCTTTTCCTGCGATGGCAAAACGGAAACGCTTGACGCCCAGATAACGCGTCTCGTCTAGCAACTGTGTCAAAGGATCACAATCCCACAAGTCGTGCCAGTAACTACCGATGTGATTGTCCTCAAGTTCATCGGACATGAGCGTTTCTAGATGCGTTGGATCCGACGGGTTGCCATCTTGCAGGGATGTAGTACCTTCATTGCCATCTGTTGTCAGGGAGAATTCGCTTGTATTGCCGTTGCTATCCGTAGCTGAGACGGTCAAATGAGGCCCGGCAAAAGGTTCGCCATTCTCGAGGATGAAGAAACCATCGTTATCGGTTTCTATTTGCGTCTCAAAAACACTTCGATTGAGATCGTCTAGACTCGAGTCTTCTATTGAGAAGACCTCTACCCAGGCATTCGGGTAGGCCAGCCCTCTGATGCTGCCAGCGCCCAGGTCGAAGTCAATGATGATGGGAGGTGCAAGTTCCAGGTTGCCGCCGCCCCACAAATCGATACCAATCCAACGGCTGTCATGGATGCTGTTGTGAGTGATGGTATTCTCAATCGAATCAGAACCGTTTATTCGTACGGCAGTGGAAGTGCTATTGATGTTGGCGATGATGTTATCGGGCCCCACCTGATTGTTATGAGCGCCATCCCTGATCTCGACACCGCTATCCTGATTGCCTATCAATGAGCTTTGATTGGCACCGACCCCGATCAGATTTCTGCTCACGATATTGGAGTATGTACTACTCCCCAGAAGTGTGATGCCGCTTGCGCCATTATCGCAGATCAAGTTCTGCAAGATGTCGTTGTTGGAACTCTCGTTGACGTAAATGCCCTCGTACTGATTCCCCCACGCTTGAGAACCACTTGGATCTGTCCCGATGTAGTTGCCTTCGATTGTGTTATCCGACGCATTGAACATTCCGATGCCGATACCCCGATTGCCACTAATCAAGTTACCTTCAACTAGATTGTGGGCACTGCCTGAATGGAACTGAATGCCGATTCCTGAGAAGTTGATGATCTGCAATCCACGAACAACATTCCATTCGGATGCGATACTCAAGCCGGCTACCTCAGCCCCTGTCGATATGTTGTTGCCATCCAAGATCACTCCCGCATCGCTGGCGTCAATGGTCATGTTGCCTTGATGGATGTGTGGCAGTTCGCTCGTGACGGAGATGGTGACGGGAGCAGTAGGTGGAAACACGGACGGGTCGAAGGTGATGAGGTCACCTGGCTCTGCGTCCTCCAAGGCCTGGCGCAGGCTGCCAGGGCCGCTATCAGCGGCGCTCGTGACGAGAATAGTCCGTACTTGTGGAATCGGCGAATCTGCTGGCGGCGGAATCGCGGAACCTGGGTCCGGCCCTAGTTCTGACACCGATGTCGGCGTGGCACAGGAGCCTCCGATAGCAAGGACCAAGAAACCCGCCAATAGCAGTACTGGAATGCGCTTCTTCATTTCTCGCCTCCTGTCTCTACACGGTACTGTCGATCATCAGGTTGACGGAATGGAGCACAGATGCACTAGGAGTGTGCCACAAAACCAAAGAGCTGGCAAGGTAATTTGGGAACAGGACGAGGCCCCGCTGCCCTAGCGGGCCTTGGAGCATCTGACGTTGACATCATCGCTGCAGCGATACTGGGGAGGTGCAGGAGCAGAGCTGGATGCTACCAGGCACACCTACTCACCCCAAGCACAACACCCGCTGCAGCTCTACCGCCGTATTCGCGGTCCACACGGGCAGGGGTTCATGGCTGCCACCAGGGTGAAGTTGGCAGGGAAGGTGAGGGTGCCCTGCACGCGGCAGCGGTCGCGTATCTGCGTTTCGGATCTTGTCCAGACCTTGGCGGCATGATATGATGGCTTTGGCCTATACGCATACAGATCGCTCACCGGGCGCATCTTGCGTCAGGGGAGAGAGGAGAGGCGGGCTCGATGCTCGATAGCGAGGGAGATAAACTGACGCGCGTTGTGATTTGTACGCCCGGAGACGAGTATTGCCGCGTCAGCGATCTGAAGAAGCATAACATCATCGAGCCTGCCGATCGGGACAGGGCGACCGAGCAGCACGAAACGCTGAAGCGCTGCCTGGTGGACTTCGGCAGCGAAGTGATCGACGTGCCCGAGCTTGCTGGTCATCCCAACGCGGTCTTCACCCGTGACACGGCCCTCTGCACCCCCGAAGGCTACGTCAAGCTCAGGTTAGGACTAGAGTCGAGGCAGGGCGAAGAGGAGTGGATGTCGGGAATCTTGGATTCCCTGGATGAGCCGTGCGTCGGGGAGATAGAAGCTCCCGGCACGGTCGAAGGCGGCGACGTGATCCTGGCGGGATCAGTGGCTTTCGTCGGTCGTTCCATCAGAACGAATGAACAGGGCATCCAGCAACTGGCCACAATCCTGGGAGCGATGGGCTATGAGATCCGCGTGGTGCCTCTACCTGACTCTGTCCTGCATCTGGATAAGGCCATGATGCTGGTTGGTCCGGAACGAGCGATCTACTGTCGTGGATTGGTCCCAGAGAACAGCCTGAGAGGCTTCGAGACTATTGGGATTCCTTGTGGCGGACCGACTACCGCCAACGTCATCTGCCTGGGCGAGAACGAGGTGATCGTCGAGCGGGCCAATCGTGGTGTGGCCAGGCAGCTCACAGGCCACGGCGTGACCGTCCACCAGCTCGATCTGTCTGAGTTCGTCAAGGGCAGCGGCGGACCCAACTGCCTGATTATGCCTGTGGAGCGTAGGTAGGCAGTAGCTCAGAGGCGAGCGCAGTGGCATCCTCGGGAAGTAGATCCCTGTGTCAGAGAGATCGACCGGCGCTGCCTTGTTTCCGACACTCGGTACGGCTAGTCTGGTTGGATGGCGGCGAAAACCACACCGCCCAGGGCGCCCAGCCCCGCAGCGATGCCGACCCCGATGGCGTAGCATCCTGTGCCGCAAGTGAGAGATCCAACCAGGCTGGCGAAGGTCTCCCAGAGTGCGGCGGGATCCATACCCGTACCTTCCAGAGCGTCGCCCAGAATCCCCAGCGGGACGAAGACGGTGGTCAGCCCCAGGAGGATGATCAGGCCCACGCCACCGCCGATGGCCCCGGCGATCGCGCCAGCCAGGGCGCCGTCTCTGGCCGCTTCCCCTGGTTGCCTCGGTGGTGAGATCCAGTGGGCGGCCAGCGCACCGATGCAGCCATAGGCGACGTATACCAGAATCCAGGTGATACATCCGACGCAGGGGATGATACCCAGTAGCTGCAACGCCACAACCACCGCCGCACCCACGAGTCCAGCTTTGAGCCAGTTCGACATTGTAGACATCAGCACCTCCTTCGCCCCTGCAAGCCGCCAGTTGAAGTTGGTGAGATTCTCCCACGGCCCATCCTTTTTCGCAACCGGGAGGTACGTCAAAGACGGGCTGCTTGGCAGGTGGCTCATCTCGCTGCCGGCGTTGACGAGCCGGCTTCACGTCCCACTCCTGCACGCAGGGCAGAACCCTTCCGAGGCGAAGGCTGTCATGGTGCCTTCTCCTCCTCGGCAAGACGCTCTCACCGTCCATCCCCCGACAGAGAAGCACCAGGCCCGGACATGATCCTGGTCACGACCGGCCAACGTTCTATCGGCGTAAGCACCATTCCTGCTTGACATCGCTCACAGACAGAGCTACAGTCTCGCCATGCTAGCATGGCAGCCAGTGACAAGGGAGAAAGGAGGACAACAGCAATGAGCATGAGAAGATGGGCCACAGGAACTGCGCTCTTCCTGGGCCTTTTGCTGCTGGCACTATCGGCCGCCTCGCCTGTTCAAGCAGAGGAGAGCAGTCCCGAAGGGTTGGTCTTCGACTGCCTGACCGATGCAGGTTATGAGGTCCTGGACGTCTATGGCGACGACGAGGCAGCCATGGTCGTGATGGAGCCAATCTCCGACGAATGGGATGATGACTTGGGCACCCAGGTAGTCTGGGGCTGGTACTGTCTCTACCCAGCCTACGGGGACCTGGATCCTCTGCTGTCTGCCGTGGAGTTCGGTGATCGCTACTATCTGGCCTTCTTCGTGGACGGGGCCGATTTCGGCGACTGGTTGGACGGCGAGATGTCGGACACCGAGTTCGCCTCGGCCTACACCTACGGGGTCTACGATACGCAGATTGGCGATTGGGTCAGCGAGACCGACTTCCTACACACCTACTTTCCCGGCGCAGAGCCCTCAATCGATGAAGAGGACCAGATCCCAATGCCGGGCCAGCAGGGCGGAGAACCGGTCTTCTCTGACGACTTCAGCGATGATGACAGCGGGCTGCCCGAGGACGAAGATGACAACCGCCAGTTCGTCTACGCGAACGACGAGTATCAGATCCACATATTCAGTGACGCCTGGACCGCCTGGACCTGGTACGCTGACCTGGTTCTCGACGACTTCACCGTACAGGTCAAGGCTCGGCTCGAGGATGGCTCGGAGGAGGGTGACTACGGCCTCATCATCCGGGTAGGGCCTGGTGGGGATGAGTTCTACAACCTCGCCATCAGCGCCAACGGCCACTACAACATCTACAAGCACGACAGCGATGGGTGGACGGAGCTCGTCGGTTTTACACGAGACAGTGCCATCCAGGGCGATGGAGAGTGGGATCTGCTGCGGATTGAAGCCGAGGGCCCTACGATGTCCTTCTTCGTCAATGGTGAGCCTTTGGCCACTGTGGAGGACGACGATATCAGCTCCGGATCGATCGGTTTCTATGCGGCAACGTATGAAGACCCGGAGATGTCCGTCGCCTTCGACGACCTGGTGGTCTGGACCGGCGAGGTCCCTTCGGAGGGGTGGTCCCTGGTCCTGAAGGATGACTTCAGCGACGACGACAGCGGCTTCACTCGTCACGAAGAAGATGACACAAGTGAGCTAGGCTACGAGGACGACGAGTATCACATCGCAGTGTTCGAGGAGAACCAGGTGCGTTGGGCATACAGTGGCGATTCCGAGTTCGACGACGTCGCCGTTGAGGTCCGGGCTCGCCTCGTGGAGGGAGATGAAGAAGGCTGCTATGGCCTGCTCGTCCGAGCGGATGCGGGTACCCGCGATTTCTACCGCTTCGGCATCAGTGCCGACGGCCAGTATAGCATCTTCCGTTATAGCGGCGGTCGCTGGACCGACCTCGTCGATTGGACGGAGTCACCTGACATCGAGGGCGATGGAGAGTGGGATCTATTGCGGGTTGAGGCTGTCGGCTCCGAGCTGTCCTTCCTGGTCAATGGCGAGCTTCTGGCCACGGCAGAAGACGATGAGTTGGACTCGGGCAGGATAGGTCTCCATGTGGGAACCTACGACGACCCGGAGCTCCACGTTGCTTTCGATGACCTGAAGGTATATGCGTTGGAGGGCCCACCCACTGGAGAGCCCACCTTCGGCCCTGTCACCTGGTACGAGTACATAGATGAGGATGGCAACGTGGAGGATCCCGTTACCGAGTATCCTCGGGGCAGCAACATGGTCATCGCCAACTGGGAGTTTGAGAACATGGAGGAGGGCCTGGAGTGGGGCTACGTCTGGCTCTACGAAGGCGACGTGATCATAGACAAGCCTGACTACTATGAGTGGACGGCAGGGCAGGACGGGACCTGGAGCACGTACCTCTACACCACTGAAGGCACTGCACTCGACTCCGGAGAGTACGAGATAGAGCTCTACCTGGAAGGCGAGAAGGTACAGAGCGCCACCACGCGTGTCGGTTAACGAATGAAGTACAGTTTCAAGGCAGAATTCTGAACAAGGGAGGAGTAGAACGATGTTTGCGTTGTTGCTACCACTGTTGCAGGAACCACCACTACTGCCCACCACGATGACGGCGACTGTCGATGTGAAGAGCTTTCTGTTGAACGCGCTTTTCGCCATCTTGTGGGCGCTAGTGGCCGCCATCTGCTTCGCCATCATCATCCCCATCTCGCTGAGGCTGTACAACATGCTGACGCCGGGTTTGGATGAGATGGAGGAGCTGAAGAAGGGCAACGTGGCCGTGGCCATCGTCCTGTTGGGCTTCATCCTGAGCATGACGCTGGTGGTAGTCGCCATCTTTCTCAAGTGAGACGCTCAGCGCCGGGACGGGTACAGACGACGGAGTAGGTTGACTGCCAGGCATGGCAGTTCGCCCTCTCTCTCTGCCGTCTCAGTCCAGCAGCGACCGAAGCACGAAACGACCCGCCATACGGCGGGTCGTTCCCTTCTCTTCCGGCGCGAGTCTCTGTGAGAGCGACATTCCCCAGCTACCGCCCGCTGCGCGTGGAACTGACGCAGTCGGTGTTCAAGTCCGAAGGGCCTTTGCTGATCGAGACCCCTGTCGTCTCCCACAGGTCGAAGCGCACAGATCGCCTATTACCTCACTGAGGGCGACCTCTTCGCGCACACTGTGCTGGTGGCAGGGAAGGAGTTCTTTGGCCGAGCGGAAGAATTGGGCCTCTGCAAGCGAGATGCCGAAGCTGTGGTCGGAACCCTGGCCGAAAGGTAGCCGAGCCGCGCACCCCACACCTGCCCCGGGAGTGATGGACTGTGTCTCGTTCTCGCATCAGGGCAGTCGGCCGGTGACCAGAGCGAAAGATATGTCCACCACAAACTCCAGATCCACTCCTGTCCGGTGGGCTTGCTCCACGTCTGACCTGATGCGCTTGAGTCCAGCGGCGTAGGCTTCATCTGTCAGCAGTGCGAGCTGCGAGGTGCCGCTCTTCTGGAGGAATGGCGACCGGAGAACCTCTGATCCATGCAAGGAGTGCGCCATGCGTTCCGCTATCCCAGAGGTGACGTCTACGAAGCCCGATTCGATCATCCACCTCTCGATCGACTCCGCAGAGGGGTAGCGGGCAAGGTCGGCCTCCCGAGTCCCCTCGAAGTAGTGGTAGAGGTACCAATCGTCGGCGCCCGTGTGAGGGTCCAGGCCAATGATGGCTAGCCTGCCGGCGGAGCAAAGCGCCTGCCGAGCCTGAGACACGAACTCACGCTTGGCGGCAAAGTGGTGGAATGCGTTCACGCAAACGATGAGATCGAAGGTGGCCCTGGAGAAGGGCAGGCGACCGGCTTCGCCGCACACCAGGCACCCACGCAGATCTGGATGCGCCCGCCTTAGCATGCCCAAGGAAAGGTCCAGGCCGTAGACCTGTGCGCAAACCCTCCCGAGTTCACCGATCCAGTGGCCGGTGCCGCACCCGGCTTCCAGAACCCGGCCCGTCGAAGCGGCCCGGGCAAAAGGGAGCAGAGTGGATGCTACCCCTTCGTACGTGAGGGCTGCATACCGCTGATCGTACGTGGGCGCAACCTGGTCATAGTCCACGCTGCCATCAGACATCGACGGGGTCTCCACTGTTTGGCGTGACTGCATCTGGGGAGCAGCCCGAGATCATGGTCCCGAGGTTCTCGTGTATTGCTCGACAACCGACCATGGGACCACCTCATCCAACCGGGACGCCATCGATGCACGCCAAGCGGCCGCACTGAGTGGCCGGCTGGCATGTCTCAGTGTCATGAGGGGACTGCCTTCGTGGGATCACATCCTTTGCCGCAGAACGCATCCCAGTCGCTGAACAGCCAGAGATCATACGAGGTGTACGGGTCAGGGACCCTTGGCCCTGATGTACTCCTCGATATCCACGTTGAAGACTACCTCCTCGAGCTCGATAATCAGCCATGGCGTTCCCTCGTCCTCCCAGGTCACCGACGAAAGCGAAGGGATTCTCACACCGTGGAAGATCTCCCACTCCAGGGCCTCCAGCAACCAGGGAATCTTGGCTTCGTCCGTGGCCTCGCGATAGCGCAGAGCCTCCATGGACTGGATCAATCCGGTCTCCGCGTCGAAGGTGACGGTGAAGTTGTCCTCCTCCTCGCCGAAGGGCACGACCAAACGGGCAGTGGCGTCATCTATGGGCTCCCAACGTACGCGGGGATCGGTGACGAAGATCGAGGGCAGCCACACTGATTCTCCCCACAGGCCGAGGTTGGCGGCCATGTCTACCTTGGGCTCATTCTCGATCACGCCCACGGGCAGCTCCATGCGGGCCTTGCCGTACAGGTAGTACTCGTTGACCTTCATCAGAGGAAGGCCGAAGATAGTGGCCTCGATGTAGTGGCGGTACCCCTGGCCGGCGTCGTGGGTGAACCTCAGTCGTGCGGGAAAGGTGATGCCGCGGAAGCGTAGGCTGCCCCTTCCGCTGATGACCGCCGATTTGATGACTGGTATCTGCTCTCCGAGAATCGTCCGATAGAAGCGCAAAACGGGCGCTGGCAGGTCCGTCGGGAGTTCCACAGTGCTCAGGGTTGGTGTCTGTTCGGGGTAGGGCAAGAAGCGACTTGGCTTCACCCGGAGTCCGAGCCAGGCCAGGAGGGCTAGAATCAGGACGAGGCCGAGAATGGACGCGATGACGACGGCCATGATGCTCATCTCGACTCCCTTCCGTCCGTCGCGAGCACGGATCGTCTGATTCTCACTTCACCAGCGGGAGCACCGCTCTGAACTCATCTGTGCCCGCGCGTTTCAGCAACTCGTAGATCACCATCTCCGTAGAGGTGATCACCACTCCCTCCTGGCGCATCCTCTCCAGCCCCACCTGCCAGTTGGCCTCCTTCCGCGACGAGGTGGCGTCGCTGACCACGTGGACGGTGTGGTCGGGAGCGGCGTGTAAGGCGGTCTGAGCGACGCAGATGTGAGTCTCAACTCCACAGAGGATCAGAGTCCTCCGTTCAAGACGGTGTAGCTCTTCCACAAACTCCCGACAGCCGAAGCAATCGAAGTCCAGCTTGCGGACGGGCTGGAGGCCGGACCTGGCCTTCAGCAGTCCGGGGAGGGTGTCCCCCAGCTTCTCCTGCTCGGTGAGGATGATGGGGAGCCCGAGAATCTCAGAAGACTTGAGAAGGCGGACCACGTTCTCCGTCACCCTGTCCCTGTTGGCGATGACAGGCATCAGCTTCTCCTGAACATCGATGACGACGAGGACGCAGTCCTCTCTGGCGATGAGGTTCGGAGTGGAATGGCCGCTGTTGGGCATGCTCGGTCTCCTCGTGCAGTGTCTGCGCACTGATTGTACACGATGCGATCTAGGGAGCAAGGGAGCGAGCGGGGGAACACGACGAACGGTCCAGCCGTGTTGACCTGCGCGCACGTTTCTCGTATACTGGTAAATGGACGTGCAGACGAGAATCGTCGTTGTCTATCCCGCGACACACGCTAGAAGGAGGTACGACGTGTCAGAGTTAGCAGGCTCCAAGACGTTGGAGAATCTGAAAGAGGCGTTTGCGGGCGAGTCGCAGGCCAACCGCAAGTACCTGGCGTTCGCCAAGCAGGCTGACGACGAAGGCTTCGCTCAGGTGGCCAAGCTCTTTCGGGCAGCCGCAGAGGCAGAGACGGTCCACGCTCACGCGCACTTGAGGGCCATGGAAGGTATCGGGTCCACAGAAGAAAACCTGCGCGAGGCGGTCGGTGGGGAGACCCACGAGTTCGAGAAGATGTACCCGGGCATGATCACCACGGCCAAGGATGAGGGCTTCAAGAAGGCGCAACGCAGCTTCAACTTCGCCAACCAGGTGGAACAGATACACGCCAGGCTGTACCAGAAAGCCCTCGACAGCCTTGGACAGGATGTGCAGCCAGTAGATTACTACGTGTGTCCCGTCTGCGGCAATACCGTGGAGGGCGCGCCCACCGATCCGTGTCCCATCTGTGGCACTCCCGCCAATCGGTTCTTCAACGTCGACTAGACCGGGCGCTGGTTGCTGACCAAGACCCACGAGAGGGAGACACCGCCAAGGTCTCCCTCTTCTCGTCTCTGGACAAGGTTGTCGGAGAGAACTACCGCCGTCGAGGTGCTGGAGCACAGCTCGCCTTGCTCCGGTAGGACCCAACCTCTTGTGCTACTCCTGGGCCAGAATGTCAGTGGCGTCGAGCAGGTCGTAGGGTTGCTTGAGCCGGGAGAAGTAGCTCCTGTCCTCCAGAGGTTCGTAGCTGGCGCCGAAGTATGCCGTGAGGAGGACCCGGAACGTGTTCACAGGGGTTATGGAATCGTAGAGGAAGCGCTCACCGCCGTCTGGCAGGTGGTAGGCATTCAGTATGCCCAACCTCTCCTTGAGCATCTGAGGGCTAGGCTCACCGCTCATGTGGATGAGCTTCGATCCGTGGTCTCCCTGAAGGATGATTATGGGAGGTGTTTCCGCCTCCGAGAGTAGCCTCTCCAGCAGTTCCTCCACCTTCGTGTTGACGAACTCTAGCTGGCCCAAGTAGTACTTGGACCAGTCCTTGGTACGTAGCGCCGGGTCCGTGTTGATCGTCTCTCCGTTGGGGCCGAACAGGAATGGGGGGTGGGGGACGAGGACGTGAGCGAAGACGAACCTCGGTCCTTCGACGGTGTGTTGCACCTCGGCCAGCGTCTCGAAGGTGCAGAGCACAACCTCCCTGCGGTCGTAGGAGATGAGGCGATCCGCCAGTGGCCTGAGCACGGTGGTGCGAACCAGCACCTCAGTGAACTCGTCTACGTTGCCGCATTTGATGTCTCGATCGGCGTTGGGGTTGTGAGCGGTGGGGCCCCATCCTGTCTGGAAGTGGACGAACTTGTAGCCTTGGGCCTTGAGGAACCGGACCACCTCGCTGTCCTGGATCATCTGGTTGGGAATGCTGCGATCCGTACCATCGGTGCCCAGAGTCTCGCTCAGGAAGTTGAGATACTGCATGTTCAGCGAAGACGCCAGCGAGAGAAACGTGTGCGGGTAGTTGCTGTGCCCATCAGGGGACACATAGAAGCCCTTGTCCGTCAGGTAATCCACGAATTCGCTGTTGTCGTACTCCCACACCTCCTGTAGCACCTCCTCACTGGTATAGGCGTCCAGGATGATGTAGTAGATGTCGGGCTGGCCCTCTGACGGACCGGCAGCGTCTGAAGTCGTTGCCGCGCTCTCTTGCCCTGCGCTGCCAGCCCAACTCACCCGGCCCAGGTGATAGGAAGCGATGCCCCCCAACGAGAGTAAGATGAGCACGGCTGCCATCGCGTTGAGGAGGCTCGTAGGCGTGCGCAATTCGCCTCGTGCCTTGAAGATGAAGAAGCCCGCCACGGCCAGGAGGAGCGCCCAGATAGGGACCAGAAAGAGGCTGGGCTGGAGCATGGAGTCTCCCGCGTCAAGCCCGAGCGCCTCCAGACCATCAACGACGTGGCCGTAGGAGAAGAAGAGCAGGACTATAGCGGAGACCAGCAACCCCGCCTTTCCAGCGCTTCTGACTACCGCATACAGAGCCAGGTACAGAAGCAGTGTCGAGCAAAGGGCAATGGCCAGCGGAGCCACGATGTCGCCCGGGGCGGTGAGATCGATGTTCTGGGCATACAGGAAGAGAATGGGATAGGCTGCCAGTAGGAAGGGATGGACGGGTATGGGCTTCTTCAGGAGACTCAACCGCCTCTCCTTGCCATGAGGTACAAGACCCTCTCCGATGCTCGTAGCTGTTCCGAGGCCTGGATCTCGAAGTGCTGCTCGAACGTCCTCTCGAACGCTTCTTGAGTGTACCCCGTGAAGATGTCTTCTCTCGTCGAGAGCAGCCTCTGGACCCTGTGGTCGGACTTGGGAACGAACTCGAGAATCAGAGAGCTACAGATGCCGGCCAGGAAGTCGGCGATCATGGGGAGGGGCAGGTTGTTGGAGATGGCGAGGTGGTGGATCAGCGCCAGGCAGAGCACGAGGTCCGCGGGGCCGCGCTCGACCAACGACATCCTCTCCTGGTGCTGCCAGCCGATGGCGGGGCTGGGATTCGTGAGGTCGATCAAGAGAGGAAGGATGTTGGTCTCGCCCTTGTGCCTGGATTCCAGGTAGTTCCGCTCGACGCAGCCTGGATCGGCATCGAACGAGATGGTCAGGATTCCGCGATCGCTGGCCAGCCGGCTGAACAAACCAACGTTCGCCCCCAGGTCCCACACGAGCTTGGGCTGCACCCGGTCCAGGGAACCGGCAACGAGTTGCCTCTTCTGGTCCAGAGCGTCTGCTGAGTACGACTCCTGTTCCTCGTAGTCACTCCATAGCGTGCCCAGGGGTTGCCATTTCAGCTTCTTCACTGCCGATTCGAGATTTTCCAGCAGACCAAGGAGCGACACCCGGCTCATCTTCCGGCTCTTCACGTCCACTGTGCGCTCCGCGAAGTGCTTCTGACTTCTGGCATGGAGGTGAATGTGGGAGAGCAGGGCGAAAGAGAGGCGAGTGCGGGAGGGCAGGAGTGAACTGGCCAGGTCCAGCGGGACTCCGTCGATGTGGAGGCGGGACAACTGTCCAAGGCGGACGTCGGCGTAGCTCATCAGTGCCAGTGGGGCCAGGAAGTGCTGGCAGAACTGCCGGTAGGCGGCCCACGGTTGTCCCTCGTCGTAGACGTCGAAGGAAAGGGTATCGATCAGGACGGGCTTGCCTCCTACGAACTGGACGTTGTAGGCGCTGGCGTCCTTCAGGGTCATGCCGAAGTCCAGGGCCTTCTTCTGCACGTCCAGAGTCGAGAGGGCGGCGTCTTGGAGTTGGCTGAAGCACCATTCATAAGGGTACGAGACGAACGGCACGACCTCCGGTTTGAGGACCTGGTAGGCCTCGTTTGTCCGCGCGAGCCCGAGACCGAGCTCCTCGTGGCGGATGAGCGACCCTGAGTCTGCCAGAGCGTCGTAGAGGCCGGAGCCCATCAGGTGGTCGTAGCTGTCTCTGTACGCCTGGTTGACCTGGCGGTACAGCGAGCCATCCTCGGTGAAGAGGAACCCGCTGGGATCGCGGAAAGAGCTCGAGAGGGTGCTCCTACTGCTCATCGCTCTGTGTGGTCTCTGACTCAGGCGATGATCGGGAGAGGAACCCTTTGATCCTTCCCCAGTAGATCCTCACCGCGACGGCGAGTCCGGCGATGGCCGCGATGACTAACTGGATAACGTAGCTGCCGGTGCCGGGGTCGACGTAAGCGTAAGCGGCCCCCGTGGAAGCAAACAGCAACAAGGAGACGAAAACGAGAGCGTCAGCCAGGCACTTGAGATGTCTCATCCAGGTCCTCCGGTGATGCGTCGTGAGGCCTACGGGTTCTACCACTCGCATCTAGTGTTGGCGTCTTCGACAGCAGAGTGCTGACGCCTATGTCGCCCTTCGCGAAGCGGCGTGTGGTACACAGAGCCGGTATCTGACCGGGTTCGCCATGCCCGGAAACCAATGCCAACTATAGCACACGGGTACAGGCGAGGTCAAGCGTCGCTACAAGAAGGGGGATCTGGGGCTTCCCAGAGCACAAAGTAGCCGCACGGAGTCCCGTGCGGCTACTTTGGCTTTGCCAAATACCGTCAGATACAGCTACTCTGTGCCCCGGGCCTTCTCCAACAGGAGTTTCTGCTCGGCGGAGGCGACGTTGCGCACCGTTTGCTCGATCACGTCCCAGTTCACGGAGATGGAGTCGATACCCCACTGCACCAGCTTGCTGGCGTACTCCGTATAGACGCTCGGCGCCTGTCCGCAGATGGAGCTCTTCATGCCCAGCTTGCGCGCCTTCGCCAGGAGCTGGTGGATGTGATCCAGAACCGCCTCGTCCATCTCGTTGAACAGCGGCGCCAGCACCTCGCTGTCGCGGTCGATGGCCAGCACCAACTGAGTAAGGTCGTTGGAGCCGATGGAGATACCCCTCACGCCCAGCTTCTGATACTGGTCCATGTAATAGACCACGGAAGGCACCTCCGCCATGACCCACAGGTCGAAGAAGGGGTCGTCGAAGAGGCCGACTTCGTCGATGTACTTGACCAGCTGTTTGACCTCGCTGATGGTTCGTACGAAGGGCAGCATGACGTGCAGGTTCTTGAGGCCGCCGTCTCGCACACGCTTCACCGCCTGGAGCTCCAGTTGGAAGAGGTCGGGCTCTGTAACGTAGCGGAAGGAGCCGCGATACCCTATCATGGGGTTGGCCTCCGTAGGCTCATACTCGCTTCCCCCCTGGAGGTCACGGAACTCGTTGGACCGGAAGTCCATAGTGCGGTAGGTGATCGGCCTGGGATTGAAGGCCCGCGCGAAGGTGAGCAGGCTCTTGTACATGCGCTCGACGAACATCTCGCTGCCGTGTTCTTCCACGAAGCGTCGAGGGTGGGTGCCCTCACAGGCCTCGATGATCATGAACTCGGCCCGCAACAGGCCGATGCCGTCCACTGGCATCTGAGCTACGCGCTCGGCCATGCTGGGCTCGCCGAGGTTGACCAGCACCTTGGTGGCCGTGACAGGTAGGCCACGTCCCACGACCGCCTCGGCCTTCTCTTCCTTCCGGCCGGCCAGCCTGCCGGCGTAGATGTCACCTGTGCTGCCATCCACGGTGACCAGCGCGCCGTCCTCCAGAGTGCTGGTGGCACCGTCGGTGCCGACCACGGCGGGGATACCCAACTCGCGGCTGACGATGGCGGCGTGACAGGTCATGCCGCCCTGGTCAGTCACGATGGCGGAGGCCTTACGCATCAGGGGCACCCAGTCGGGCGCGGTCATCACCGTGACCAGGATATCGCCCTCCTGGAGACGGACTCCGTCCTCGACGTTCTTGAGGATACGCACGTCTCCGCTGGCGCGTCCCGGAGCGGCGCCCAGGCCACGAAGTAGTACCTCTGCATCCTCGGCCGACACTTCATCAGCTCCCTTGGCGATGTCGAGGGTGGTGATGGGCCTCGATTGGATGACGTAGATGTTGTCTTTCTCGATGGCCCACTCGATATCCTGGCCCCAGCCATAGTGATTCTCGATGTCGCGGCAGACCTTGGCTACGGCCTTGATCTCGTCCTCGGTCAACACCTGGCGTCTGCCTTCTTCGTCGGAGAGGTCTATGTCCACTGTGCGACCGTCGCGGCGAACCCGCATAAACTTCTTGAGCTTCACCTGTTGGTCCAGGATGTTGAGGGTGTCCTTTTCCACGAGATAGTAGTCGGGTGAAACCTCTCCCGCGACGACCGGATCGGCCAAGCCAAAGGCCGCCTCGATGATCAGCTCATTAGGGGCGCCGGTAGACGGGTTCTGGGTGAACGCAACGCCCGCCTTGTCGGCGTCGGCCATCTTCTGCACGACGACGCCCATCTCCATACCCCAGCTATCGAAGCCGCGCTTCACCCGGTAGAAGATGACACGTGCTCCATAGAGGGAGGCCCAGCACTTCTTCACGGAGTCGAGGACGTCCTTCTTGCCTCGGACGTTGAGGAAGGTCTCGTTCATGCCTGCAAACGAGGCCTCCGCGGTGTCCTCTGCTGTGGCCGAAGAACGGACGGCGACGTAGACTTCCTCTCCCTCCTGGTCGCAGAGTTCCTTGTAGGCACTCGCGATCAGATCGCCGACATCTTTGGGCATCTTGGCATCGACGACGACACGCTTGGCGTCCTCCGCAGCCTGGAGGAGGGCGGCGTTGTCGTCCACGTCAAGGTTCCCTATGATCCCCTTGATCTTGTCTAGTATGCCGGTTGCCTCCGCAAAGCGGCGGTAGGCAGGGGTGGTCACCGTGAAGCCAGGAGGGACGGGCAGCCCTGCCTGGGTCATCTCGCCCAGGTTGGCACCCTTCCCGCCGGCAATGCCGACGTCACCCTTCGATAGTTCCTTGAACCATTTGATACCCTCAGGCATGTCGACTCCTTTCGTGTCTCGATTCACCCGTTGTTGGATCACCTTGCTCGGTGCTATAGCCTGATACAGTTGTACACTTCGGGTCCGGGGTGTCGCGTCGCGGCGCTGGGGTGGACTGCGCACCCTACCCGGGCTCGATGGCGAGAGTGTCCACCTCCATGAACTGACGGCCTGGCGACTCCAACAGGCCGTAGCCCAGGCGCCCCCAGGGCGTCACTACCGCATACTGGTTGTCCAGCCACATCACAAACCCTAGGGGTCCTCCCGGCGAGGACTCCGACTCCAGAGCGAGGTCGCCGTCCACGCTGAACCGCACCCGTCTGGTACCCCACTCGATGGCGTAAGTATGCCAATCGTTCATCGGCGCTTGGACAGTCGCCTCGCTGACCCCGATGGCCCGCTGCGCAATCGACCACAGTCTTCGATACAGTGGGCCGATGTTCATCAGGGGGACCGCCACAGGAGCGGTTGGCGCCAGAAGCAGGAAAGAGATTCGTGCGGCGTCGATTGTGGCCGCTTTCCAGCCTCGGCCTGGAACACTGAGATCCAGCTTCATGTTCGACGGAGGCGAAGCATAGAAGAACCACACGGCCCTGGGCAGGGCTGGCATCCGCCTGCCGGTCATGAAGAAGGGGTCATTCCAGAACCCGAAGCCTGCGGTTCCCACCAAGGCCCCGGCCTCGTCCGAGAACCGCGCTCGCACCGTCATCTTCAGCGGCGGGCGCCATCTGAAAGAGCTCCGGCGCAATCCCTGATAGTCGTCTATCTGTGCGTCGGTGTACTGACTCGTGGACGTCCTGTTGTTAATGAAAAGCAGGGTTCTCCCAGTTGCCTCCAGCGCTGCATCACCAGCTACGTACCTCTTCCACCTGCCGCTGGGCTGTGGCGTGAAGTCCTCGCAGATGGCGTTCTCACGGGCAACCATGGACCGACCTGCTTCAATTCCTCAGTATACCAGGAACTATCGACTATGTCAAAGACGACCGCTTCCCCGGACCACTTGCTGCAACGCGGGGCGTCCAGGCTCGTTCAGTCCGAGAAAGAGACCTCATGCTGTCGTCTCGGTCCTGATCCAATCCAGGTAGTCCTGGTTGGCGGCAACGATGGCGAAGGCGACGATCTCTGGCGTCTCGTAGGGATGGTTTTGCTTGATCAGTGACTCCAGTCGTTCGTACGAGGTGGCGCGGGTCTCGGCCAGGCACAACCATTCGCTGGCTTCTTCGATGCTGCCCTCCCACCAGTATGCACTGTGCACCGGTCCGATGACCTGGACGCAAGCTGCGGCCCGCTCCTCCAGGAGTATGCGCTGTAGCAGACGCGCCTGCTCTTCGCTGCCTATGGTGGTGAGTACCTGAAGACACTCTTCCATCTACCTACCTCCGGCGTTCGAGCCAGATCCCTGTTTGAGGACGATGCTGCCCTGGGGTGCACCCACATCCTGGGCGAGGACAGCGCACTTGGTTTGCAGCAGGAAGAACAAGCGGTCTCCCTCGCCGCTTAGCGTCTCGTAGTTGGCCTGCCCCTTGGCGACGATCATTTGCGCCTTCTCATAGCGACTACGGAACTCGTCTGAGCACAGACGAAGCACGGTGCCTGGAGCGTCGGAGCCGGTGCTCACCACCTCGGCAGCCAACTCCAACCCCGCAGCGACGGCGTCCTCCATCGTAGCATCGTTGAGCACCGGCCCGCCCTTGACTGCGTAGGTCACAGGGTGGCCCAGGGTCTCGATCAGCACCCGGTCGAACACCGTCTCGCCTGCGTTATCGGCTAGATAAAGGATCCCATCTGTGGCAGCCAGGGCCCCTCGCAAAGCCCGACTGTCGTCCACCGCAAACGGCTGATCCAGCACGCGCTCGACTGTCGCCCACAGGTCGTACTGGCTGCCAGGGGCGAGGTCTATGATGTTGCCCGCGATGGCGAGCCGCAAGGCGGTTTCCAGAGGGTCTGGAGCCTCGCTAACGATAGCCTTGAGTCGGGGGTAGAGCGCGAGGGCTTGCTGGGTGGCCTCCTTCTTCGCACGAGCGTAAGGGTCAGTCGCACCCGTTTCCTGGCGCACGATACCGTGTATGACGTCCCCGATCTCGGGCGGCGTGCTTGCCGGATCGAGGGAGCGAAGGGCGTCCAGGGCCAGCAGCAGTACAATGCGCTGTTGATCATCATCAGCTCCGCTGTAGCGGGCCGCATCCAGCGCCTGTCGCAGAAAACAGGGATAGCAGTCCAGGTAGGTCTTCACGACGCGAGTTCACCTCCGGCGCAAACCCCCAAATGATACTCCAGGGGTGGCCATAGGTCAACGAGAGCTTGCGCTTGGGCCAGGTGATCGCTTCGCAGGGTGGTCGGGAGATCCTTAGCATGTCGTCGCGGAGTGTCACCGGGATGAACGTGCATGTCAGCAGCGGCTGGCCCGGGAGGCATCCGGTATGCCTGGTGTGTGCAGCGTCGCAGCGTTGTGGAGCGATTGCCGATCTGCTAGAATGGGAACGGAGAGCTCTCGCGGGTTCGGGAGGCGCGCTGCGGTGATTGATGACTTTGTGTTCGGGTGCGTAGTGATCGACGGCCAACCATACACCCAGGACGTGGTGATCTACCCCGATCGTGTGCAAGAGGGGTGGCTGCGGAAGGCCGGCCACAGGCTGGACCCCGGCGATCTGGAGGGTATTCTGGAGGAGAAGGCCAGAACGCTGGTCGTCGGCACCGGTGAGGTGGGGCTGATGCGCGTTCCACGCGAGACTCTCGAATACCTGGAGTCCAACGGCTTCGAGGTCATCTTGCAGCCTACGACCGAGGCCTGCGAGACCTACAACCGCCTGGCTGAGCTGGGGCCGATCATCGCTGCCTTGCATCTGGGGTGCTAGCGAGACCGACGAGCATCGACATCGAAGCGGTTTGCTGGCGCCACGGCTCTTCCAGGTGGAGGTCGAACTCTCCGGGTCTGAGTACCTACTTGGAGGCTTGGCGGCGCTGACCCAGTAATAGGTAATCGTGCGCTAAGCCTGCCTCGCACCCCACAGACTGATCTCGCCCGCGCTTGCCGTTGACTTGCCGACGGCGCTACACTATAATGGCTGCGGGGTAGGAGAAACCTGGATGCGCTTTCGTCCCAAGTTCGGGTCCAGTCTGAAATGGCTAATACCAGGGATGGGGGTGAAGCGCTGGCTGCTTCTCCTCTTCGCTGGCATCACCATCGTCAGCCTGGGCGCCGGGTATCTTCTGGTCGACCTCTATCGGACCTGGTCCTTTCCTTCTGTCGTCTACTACCTCACTTTGCAGTTCATTCCCCGTGCCTGGCGCGGGTTCCTGTTCGGTGTTCTTGGCGTGGGAGCCATCGTCGTCGCCGTTCTCCAGCTCAACCGATCCCTGCTCTCCGCCTTTCGCTCTCCGGGCCAGAGCGACCTCGTGGACATCATCTACAATCACCGCCAGCGTAGTCGAGGCCCGAAGGTGGTAGCGATCGGGGGAGGTACCGGCCTGTCAACGCTGCTGCGAGGGCTGAAGGAACACACGGAGAACATCACCGCTATCGTCACCGTGGCCGACGATGGAGGGAGCTCTGGGCGTTTGCGGCGCGATCTGGGGCTGTTGCCTCCGGGCGACTTCCGCAACTGTATCGCCGCTCTGGCGGACGACGAGTCCTTGACCGCGCGACTGTTTCAGTATCGATTCGGGGAGGGCAAGGGCCTCAACGGGCACAGCTTCGGCAACCTGTTCATCGCGGCCATGGCTGCGGTGACGGGCAACTTCGAGCGGGCCATCCTGGAGTCGAGTCGGGTTCTCAACATCCGCGGGCGGATCGTGCCCTCCACGCTGGAAAACGTCACCCTGTGGGCGGAGTTGCGGGATGACGGCGAGGAGATCGAGGGGGCGGGCCGCGTACAAGGGGAGTCGCATATCGCCGAGGCCGCCCGGCCCATCGAGCGGGTGTTCCTGGAACCGGACAAAGTGCCCGGGTATCCCGGTGCCATCAAGGCCATCCTGGATGCGGATCTCATCGTGGCCGGTCCGGGCAGTCTCTTCACCAGTGTCCTGCCCAACCTGTTGGTCCCAGGCATCGCCAGCGCCTTGAGGGCATCGCCAGCCGTCAAGGCCTACATCTCCAACATCGCCACCGAGGAGGGTGAGACCGACCACTTCACCCTCGATGACCATCTGCGTGCCCTCGAGGAACACGTGGGTGAGGGGCTGTTCACCTACGTTCTGGCCAACGACCACGTAGCGTTGCAGTTTCCGCGGCACATGAGGGTGGAAGCGGTCGCGCCTCAGAGTGAGCTCGGAGAGCGGTACGAGTTGCTGTCCGAAGATCTCGTAGACCTGGAAACACCCTGGCAGCACGATCCTCAGAAGCTAGCCGAAGCCTTGCTGGGTCTGTACTCGTCGGTGAAAGCGAAGGCTGCCGCAAACCAAGACTGACTCCACGGTGCTCCGGCCTCGCCTCGAGCGGTCCGCTTTGCCCACAGTTTACATGCAGATGTTGAAGTGTTTACACTGTGTGGATACAATGTAGGTGCGTCGGACCTGGGCAGCCGTGCTACTGGTAGGGGCCCGGTAGGCCTCCGAGCTGAGGAGCAGCACCAGTGCCATTCGTAGTCGGGGAAAACGTCGGACCCTACAGAATCACCAAGCAGCTTGGCGTGGGCGGTATGGCCACGGTATGGAAGGCGTACCACCCTGCTCTGGATCGCTACGTGGCGATCAAAGTTCTTCACCCCTCTTTCAAAGAGGACCCCCAGTTCACAGCCCGTTTCCAGCGGGAGGCCAAGATCGTGGCCAAGCTGACTCATCCCCACATCGTGCCCATCTATGATTTCAGCGAGCACGAAGGGATGGCGTATCTGGTGATGCGGTACATCGATGGACGTACGCTCAAGGCGCTCTTGAAAGAAGGTCCGCTGCCTCTGGATAGGGTGATAGACATTCTGGAGCCTGCCGGGCAGGCTCTGGCCTACGCCCACGATCAGGGAGTCCTGCACCGGGACATCAAGCCCAGCAACTTCATTCTCTCCTCGGAGGGAGAGGTCTTCCTGACTGACTTCGGGTTGGCCCGAATGGCGGAGACCGGCGATTCCACTCTGTCCCGGGACATGCTAGTGGGCACTCCTCAGTACATCTCCCCCGAGCAGGCTCGAGGCGAGAGGTTGGATGCGCGCACGGACATCTACTCGCTAGGGGTCGTGCTCTTCGAGATGCTCACGGGCAAGGTGCCCTACGATGCTGACACCCCGTATGCTGTGATCCACGATCACATCTTCAGCCCGCTGCCCCTCCCCACCGAGTTCAAGCCCGACGTCCCGGCTCCGGTGGAGAGGGTGGTGCTCAAGGCGCTGGCCAAGGATAGGAACGATCGATTCGAGAACGTACGGGAGATGGTATCGGCGCTCCAGGAGGCACTGGCCGGGGAGTCCGTGGCCGTCGAGGCTCCGTCGCTGCTGCCGGAGGAGAGCTCGGAGGAGCTGGTTACACCAACGGAGACGGTGGAAGAACTGCCGCCCGTGGAGACAGTGGAGGAGCTGTCACCACCAGCACCGTCTCGGGGGCGTTCGCGGCGTCTGATCGCCGTGATCGCCGCACTGGGGATAGTGATCGGTGTGTGCGTATGCGGGTCGCTGTCGTGGGTGGCGCTGAGACGGGCGGGGAAGGCTGCGCCAGCCGCGGAGGCTACGGCTGCGACTGTGCGCGAGGATCCCGCCGCCCACGTGTACCTGGCACGACGCTACGTCCAGCAGGGCAACGTGGACGCGGCCATCGCTGAGTACGAAGCGGCCATCGACCTGGATCCGGGGTTCGTGGAGGCCTACGTAGATCTGGGCAACCTGATGGTGCGCGAGGGCGACTTCCCTAGGGGCCTGGAGCTTTTCGAGGAGGCATTGGACATCGACCCAGGACACGTCAAGGCTCACCTGAGCATGGGGGACGCCTACCTCCAGATGGGTGATTATGACCCCGCGGTGTATCACTACCAGATCGTAGTGGATCTGGATCCTGAGGCGGCCGGGCCGCACGGCAAGTTGGGTATCTGTTTGGTTCAGGGTGGCGATCTGGAGTCGGGCAGGTCGGAGTGTGAGCTGGCCCTCCGCCTCGACTCCAAGGTGCCGGAAGGGCACTTCTGTATGGGTCTGTACTTCGCCCGTCAGGGGGACACCGAGCAGGCGAGGCGGGAGTTCGAGATCGTAGTGGAGTCCGGCGCTGAGATGCTTGCGGAACAAGCTAGGAGGCAGCTAGATAGACTGGAGTGAATGGGCGCCGCTGATCTGGTTCGTGGCTCTCTTGCTGTGTCTCGTTGCAGCGAAGCGGTGGCTGAGCAGGCACCTCTACGGTCTGGGACTGTTGCTGGGCGGAAGCCACGACGTCGCCATGCTGTCCTATTTCCTGCTCTTGCTGCCCGGCGTGCTCGTCCACGAGTTGAGCCACTGGCTGACCGCCAAGCTATTGCGCGTCCCCACCGGTCCGATGACCATCGGACCCTCCTCGAAGGGCAAGGGTGCCACGCGGTTGGGATCCGTGTCCATGGCCAAGGCTGACCCGCTGCGGGAAGGCATCATCGGCCTGGCGCCCTTGATCACCGGAAGCGTTCTCGTCCTCGTTATCGCCTACCAGGTCTTCGGCCTGGCCGGTCTTCCTGACCTGATCGTGGAGCTCGACCCGGGGGGCGTGCTCTCGATGCTACAGGGGTACCTGTCCGTGCCGAACCTGTGGCTGTGGGTGTACCTCGTCTTCTCCATCAGCAACGCCATGCTGCCCAGCGAGTCGGATCGGCAGGCCTGGCTGTCTCTGGCCCTGTACTGCTGCCTGGCCGCGGTGGTTCTGTACGGGTTCGGCCTCCTCGGGCCGGTCTCGTCGCCGCTGACTTCTTTTCTGCTGAAAGGGCTCGATCACCTTACCTTTGCGTTCTTGCTCACGATCATAGTAGATGGCGGGGTGATAGGTCTGGTGGTGGTCGTGGAGAGAGTGGTGATGGTCGTTACGGGCAAGAGGGTGGAGTACTAGACGGTCGCGCGGGGCGGCGAGGCGAGGCGACTACGGCAGTCTACTGAGCGTGGTCATCGCTCTCAGTGTCACCCACTTGCTGGGCTGTTTCCTTTGTCCGAAACTGGTCCACGTCTTGGTCAGAGTGCGCTCCAGGGGCCAGCGGCCCTCATGGTCCTGCTTCTCCAACACGAGCCCGATGGCTCGGCGTAGATCTGGGTGCCCACCGTGGCCCAGTTGCGCGAGCACGTCGAGGGCCTCCAGTACGTCACTGTCGTATCCCAGCGGGAAGCCCAGCTTGAACCAGTGAGGACTGACCAGGCCACTGCGGCTGGGATAGTCGGCCGTCACCAGATCGCGGCTGAGGAGTAGATCAACGCCTCTGTCGAGGGCCTCGTTCACTGCCGGGGAGCGGAGCCGCAAAGGAATCAACGCCAGGGCGCGGAGGGCTTTGACCGCTCCCCAGGCACAGGGAAGCCACGTTTTCTTATCGGCCCGGCTGGAGGAGTTGGCGAGACAGCGAAACCCTTGCTCCAGGATCCTCCCGGCCAGCGCCTCGAAGGCCTCACGCACAAGGGGATGGTCCCCGTAGCCAAGCTGGTGAAGCGACCGCAGGAGGTTCCCATTGAGACAGTCGATGATGCCGGTCATCGCCTTGGTGGCAGAGAAGAGATTCTCTTCGGGGACCAGGCTGTGCTCCAAGACGAACCGGCAGCCTCGATCTACGGCCTCGCTAGACGTAGCGCCCACGTCGGCCAGGAACATCACTTGCCACACCGTGGCTCGGTACTTGGGACTGTATCCGCGACCCGGTTTGACCCAGTAGCCCTCGGGGTACTGGGCGTCCAGTATCTCTCTCACGGGCTTCGAGGCCATGATGGACGACCGGGCTCCTACCATGTCGGGGTCATCGGTGGGCCGGCCCAGCAGGTCCCTGAGGGCAAAGTACCGCACTGAGGGGTTGTCGTCCTCCAGGAGCCAGGGCAGCGGGTCTCCTCTGAGGTGCTGGCTCCATTGCTGAATCATCTCCACCTCGCGGCGTAGTCAGGACTTGCGCGCGACCCTGAAGGGGTTCTGGGCATAGCCGTCCTCCGGGTAGCGAAGGATCTGGACGTCGGGCGGGTCGTGCTCCAGGAACTGGCTCAGACGACCTGCCTCCTCCTCCAGTGGCTTGGTTAGTCGCGCATCGGCTTGATCGAAGAGGAGCACCTGAAGGGCAGATCGCTTGCTGTCCTCCACCCAGGCGCCGATCACGTGACCATCTTGCCAGACGGTGGGAAGCGCATTCCCTGCCCGGTCGAACACCTTGTTCGCCTGGGCAGGATCGAGGAACCTGGTCCTGTCCTTGTAGCCCATGACGTAGGGGTCGAGGGTGGGCAGGAGGAAGGTGTCGCGCTCCTCGCGAGGCTCGATCTGCAGAGTGTCCAGGTCGCGGGATAGAAGCAGGTGTTCGCTTCCCAGGCCTTCGATCTGCACCGTCTCCACCTCATCTCCGAGCGAACCCACGGCTGTGCGGACTTCTGACCTTGAAAGGCCGGCCCACCAAGCGATGTCGTCTTCGCTGGCTGGACCGAGACGGGACAGGTAGTGTTCCACTAGTTCCACGTGGGCTTGCTCAGGAGTCAACGATTCGAGGTCGACGTCGGGGTACCAGACCTCGAACGTGCTGTATTCGTGCAGACTACTGCGCCAGGTTCCACGAGGTTGCCCTCTGACCAGTTGCCAGTCGTTGGGCATGAGATCGACCACCAGATTGGTGTCCGGGTCCGATAGGTCGCGTTTGATCTCGGCCGCCGTCTTGGCCTCAGAGCCTAGTAGGTCCCTCACCACGTCACAGCATTGGTCGTATCGCGACCTGGTCATTCCATAGTGGCGCAGGTATCTGTCTATCAGCGCGTCGCGTCGCTTCTTGGTGGCCTGGTAGGCAGCCGGAAGCAGCTCCTTGGTCAGGATGAACAGGGTGTTGCGCATGCAGAGGACTTTCGCTACAGTGCGATCGTCGTACAGCGCAGCCTGTAGTGCCTCCTTGGCGAAGCCTCTTCGTCGCGACCAGAGCGACAGGTACGTAGTTGCCGCTCCCGTGGCATGCAGGCCACCCACTTCACCCACCAAGTCCTTGGCACTGGCCTTGGTGGAAGGCGGAGCCAGGTGCTGCTTACGTAGCAGCAGTCTGTGGACTTGGGTCAGCTCAAGGGTCAAAGAGGTCATGCTACGATCGTTCGAGAACGCCTGCCGCTTGGACGTGCAGGCACGTTGTCGGAACCGCGATGCTCCGCTTCATCTCTCGATCAGCATTATACGCTCTCGCGTGCGCCTTTCAAAGTCACCAGATTGGGGCTGTTGGACCAGGACCGGCGTCGTGGTATAATGGCAGAGCGGAGCGCTCGGGCTCCCTGAGCAAGTGACGGGGCGACAACGACGGGACGGAGGTTACCGTGACACGCAGGATCATCATGGCTGGCAACTGGAAGATGCACAAGACCGTGGAGGAGTCTGTCGCTCTGGTCGAACAGCTCAAGGAAACCCTGGCCGATGTGAAAGACAGGGAGATACTGGTATGCCCGCCCTTCACCGCGCTGCACGCGGTAGCGAAGACCCTCCAGGGAAGCAACATCCAGGTGGGAGGACAGAACCTGTACCCGGCACAGGAAGGTGCGTATACTGGAGAGACCTCTCCCGGCATGCTGCTGGACGTTGGATGTAGCTACGTGATCCTGGGGCACAGCGAGCGGCGGCAGCATTTTCAGGAGAGCGACCAGTTCGTCAATCAGAAGCTGAAGGTGGCCCTGGAGCATGGGCTGAAGCCTATCCTCTGCGTAGGGGAGACACTGGAGCAGCGTGGGGAGGGCCGGCAGAAGACGGTGGTCAGCATGCAGGTCGAACGAGGTCTATCGGAGATCCCGGCCGAGGCGATGAAGGGCGTGGCCATAGCCTACGAGCCCATCTGGGCCATCGGCACGGGCCACACGGCCACCCCTCGGCAGGCCGATGAGATGCACGCCATGATCCGCAACAACCTGAGCGGCCTCTACGGCGACGAGCTCGCCCAGGCGGTGAGTATTCTGTACGGCGGGAGCGTCAAACCGGGAAACGTGGACGACCTGATGGCTCAGCCGGAAGTGGACGGGGCGCTGGTGGGTGGTGCGTCGCTGAACGCGGAGAGCTTCGCGCGTATCGTCAGATTTCAGTCCTAGAGAGCCTGGGTAGCCAGCGTTCGACAGGGTCCGACGCCACGCTTTGCGGCCGGACCCTGTTCTTCTAGTTGGGCTCCGAGACGGGCCTGGCCTACCATCATCCCGCCAGGATCCCCCAGATGGCTACGGCCACCGCAGCTCCCGCCGCCGAGCTGACGAAGTTGACCACGTCGTTGTTGAGCCAGCGCCATCCCCTTACGTGGTTCGTCCTCAGCCCGCAGCCGTGTACCTGCTTCTCTGTCTCCGTTTCACACGCCGCACAGTAGTAGATCCCTTGCACCGTAGCTCCCAGGAGGCTGTCGAAGAGGGATCCCAGCAGTCCACTGACAAGGGCGGTGGGGATGATCCACGACAGTTGTAGAGCGCTGTGTCCGGCCGCGAAGGAGTCTAGGCACACCAGGAGGTACCCCAACAGGCCGATGAACAGCGCCCCCAGGATGGACGCCGAGGTTCCCAGCCAAGTTACTCCTCCCGACGTTCCTGCGGGTACTCTTCTGCCGGTGGTAAGAAGGCGGGGAGCAACCGGGCTGAGCACGCCGATCTCGGTGCCCCAGGTGTCTGCGTTGACCGTGGCCATAGCGCCCAGGAATGCGGCCAGCAGGGCCGGTGTCGGGCGAGCCAGGTAGAGCACCGAAACGATGGCTGCCAGGCCTCCGTTGGCCAAGACCTGTCCCAGGTCACGCCGAGAGCCCTTCAGAAACTTGTCCGTGATCCGCTTCTTGTCTGCGGACCTGTGGTGGGATAAGGCGGAAGAGATCGCGAAGAAAGCCACCAGCACCAGGCCCCAGGTCCACCCGCCGAACGCGAAGACAGCGGTGCCCGCCAGGATGGCCCCGACGGCGCCGCTCGCTGTGAGAGCTCGTTGGCGAAAGGCGACGACGGCAATGATGGTGCTCAGCGGCAGGCCGGCGATCAGTTGCAGCAGAACGATGTCGTCAAGCATAGCCGGTATTGTAACCCACCTTGTGTCGGCCGGGTAACACGCCACGGCCAGGCGGCGGGAGGGGAGAGATAGGCACGATTGGCTCCAGGCCGTTGTCGTGAGGAATCTGGTCTCAACACAGGCATCGAGCAATACAACGCCGGCGGCGGTACCGTCGGCCGTTCTCTTGGGGTGGGGAGATGGCTAGAGGTGTACCAGGTCCCGGGGCAAGTTCGTCAACGTCTCGCAGCCAGTCTCCGTGACCACCACGTCATCCTCGATGCGGACGCCGCCCTTGCCCGGCACGTAGATCCCCGGCTCCACGGTGAAGGTCATGCCCGGCTGCAAGACCTCTTCGTTCCCCTCCACGACGTAGGGAGGTTCGTGGATCTCCAGTCCCAGTCCATGGCCGGTGCGGTGGATGAAGTACTCTCCATATCCCGCCCTGTCGATGACGGCACGAGCTGTGCGATCCACCTCCTGGGCCTGAATGCCCGGCTTGATGACGTCTGTACCGGCGGCGTTCGCCTCCTGTACGATGGTGTAGATCGTCTTGAGTTCGTCGTCGATCTCCCCGACCGCGTAGGTGCGGGTGATATCGGAGTAGTAGCCTTCCACGCGCATGAAGCCGTCGATGGTCACTAGGTCTCCGCTCTCGACAGGGCGCGGCGTGGCGGTGGTATGGGGGGAGGCACCGTTCAGACCAGAGGCCACGATGGGGACGTCTGGGACCTCGCCGCCGGACAGGTCTAGAGCCGCTTTCTGCCAGATGGCGGCCAGTTCTTGCTCGGTGACCCCTGGCTGGATGTGAGCCGCGGTCTGGCGGAAGCACTCCTCGTTGACCTTGCTGGCGTGACGCATAGCCTCGATCTCCTCGGCGTCCTTGAGGACACGGAGGCGGGATAGGAGAGGTCCTCCATCGACGAAGCGGGAGCCCGTGGAGTGTTCCTCCAGCAGCCGCAGCTCCAGCACACGCATGGCCAGGTGCTCCACACCGATGACCTTTCCGTCGACGCGCAGGTCGGCGGCCGCCTGGCGAAAGGCCGGACCCGGGCCCTCCTGGTCGGAATAGCCGTAGAAGGACGCCTCGGTGCCGAGGCTCCCCCGTGCGCGTGGAGCCTCCAACTCGGGTAGCACGAAGGAGACCGGCCCGTCCAGAGGAAACAGCGCCAGCGTGACGCGCTCGCTGGTGTGCATCTCCAGCCCGGTCAGGTAGCGCAGGTTGGCCCCTGGGACGACAGCCAACACGTCCACGTGGTTGTCCTGCTGGGCGCGGGAGAGACGATCCAGTCGGTTGCTGTATGTAGCATTCATAGTGCTACATTGTATCACAGGCTCGGCTCGGTGACAAGCAGTGTTGGCAGGACGCGCACAGAATAGCGGTACCTCTCTTGACTTGCTTTTCTTCACGAGAGCGGGTATAATTCCTCTGTGATGACGGTGGGCGCTCTCAAAATGGGCTTGTATTATTGGCGCTTCATGTTTAGCAACTGACGAGGGGCGGTCATAGCTCGCTATACCCGAAGAGGGATAGCGAGTTTTGTTTTTGCCGTCGAGTGGGCCGCTCGACGTGACTGGGCGAAAGGAGTCTGGAAGATGGCAACCTCGTGGGAATACCGCTACGCTCAGCGTATGAAGGGCATGCAGAGCTCCGCCGTGAGGGAGATATTGAAGGTTACCAGCCAGCCTGACATGATCTCCTTCGCCGGAGGGATGCCGGCACCGGAGCTGTTCCCGCTGAACGAAGTCGAGGAAGCGTGTGTCAAGCTGCTGAGGGAACAGGGCGCCCGCGCCTTGCAGTACAGCATCAGCGAGGGGTACGTACCTTTGCGCGAGTTCATCGTGCAGAAGATGAGCCGGTATGGCATCGTGGCCAGTGTGGACAACGTGCTCATCACCACGGGTTCCCAGCAAGGGCTGGATCTGGTATCCAAAGTGCTCTTGGATCCGGGGGACGTGATCATCGTCGAGGCGCCTACGTTCGTAGGGGCTCTACAATCCTTCAGGGCCTACCAGGCTTCCTATGCCAGTGTGCCGCTCGACGACGATGGGATGTTGGTCGACGTGCTGGAGCAGAAGATCGTGGAGACCCATCCCAAGTTCATGTACGTGCTGCCCAACTTCCAGAACCCGGCCGGCGTGACCCTGTCGCGGGAGAGACGTGAGAGGTTGGTCACTTTGGCTCGCCAGTACGGTGTGCCTATTCTGGAGGACGACCCCTACGGCGAACTCCGCTTCGAGGGGGAGAACATAGAGCCGCTGGTCGTGATCAGTGCCAGGCAGAATGGCCAGCAGTCAGGCTACTTCGAGGGTGACGTAATCTATATGAGTACGTTCTCCAAGACTCTCTCTCCGGGCTTGCGGTTGGGCTGGCTGGTGGCGCCGGTCGAGGTGATCAAGAAGCTGGTCCAGGCCAAGCAAGGAGCAGATCTGCACACCAGTAGCTTCGACCAGATGATGGCCTACGAAGTGATGGCTAACGGCTTCCTCGACCAACACGTCCTGAAGATTCGCGAGACGTACCGCCAACGCCGCGACGCCATGCTGGCGGCCCTCGATCGACACTTCCCGGACGGTGTCACGTGGACGCATCCGCAGGGGGGACTATTCCTGTGGGTGAGGCTGCCAGACGGAGTGGACTGTGCGGATGTTCTCAGCGAAGCCATCGAACAGAAGGTGGCCTTCGTCCCGGGTACGGCTTTCTATGCCGACGGAAGGGGCCGGGATGCTCTGCGGCTCACCTTTGCCACCTGCTCGACGGAGAAGATAGAGGAGGGCATCAGCAGATTGGGCAAGGCCATCTTCAAGAGGATGAAGCAAGCTGCCTGATCGTGTTCTCCAGTAGACGACACTCGTGTGACGTAGCGGCCCATCCCGTAGGCGATCGGGCCGCTACTGTGTTATCATTGGGGTAGGAGCAAGTCTTGACCTGTGGAGTACGAAACAGATGAGTAGATCGGACCTGGTGATCCTCCATCCCCCCAGTGTGTACGACTTCCGTCGGCAGCCCAAGCTCTATGGCCCGGTCAGCGAGGTAGTCCCGTCTACCCCGGTGTTCGAGATGTACCCTTTCGGGTTTGCTACCCTGGCCGGTTATCTGCACCAGCAGGGGTACCGCACGCGCATCGTCAATCTGGGGTTGCGGATGATCAACGATCCCTCCTTCGATGCAGAGGGGTTCATTGGAAGGCTGCGCCCCAGGGCGTTTGGCATCGGCCTACACTGGCTGTGCCACGCACAGGGTGCTATCGAGACGGCCAGACTGGCCAAACGTCTCCACCCCGACACGCCGGTCATCTTTGGGGGTTTCTCCTCCACCTACTATCACGAACAGCTCATGCAGTACCCGGAGGTGGACTACGTCCTGCGGGGCGACTCCACGGAAGCGCCGCTGGCAATGCTCCTGTCGCACCTCAGGGAGGGCAGCGAGCCCGACGATGTGCCCAATCTGACCTGGCGGGATGCTTCGGGCCAGGTCCGGGTGAACCCTCTGACCAACGTTCCTGCCACGCTGGAGTTGCGTCCCATAGACCACGCCTTCATGGTACGCACCGTGCTCAGGGATCGGGACCTGAGCAGCAATCTGCCCTTCAGGGATTGGCTGGAGTACCCCATGGGCTCGGGGATCACCTGTCGCGGCTGCACGCACAACTGCGTCACCTGTGGCGGCTCGGAGTATGCCTTCAGGCGTTTCTTCGGGCGGGAGAAGGCCGCCTTCCGTGCGCCTGAGGCTCTGGCGGAGGACGTGAAGAACATCCGTGGCTTCGGCAAGGGCTTCTTGATGGTGGTGGGCGACATCAGGCAGGCGGGCATGGGGTACGCACAGCGGTTCCTCGATGCCATGGCCGTGATGAACGATCCCCTCACTCTGGAGTTGTTCACCCCCGCTACAGCGGACTTCCTTCAGCGTGTGGGCGATGCGCTTCCCAACTTCTCGCTGGAAATCTCGCTAGAATCACACGACGAGGAGGTGCGGCGCGCCTTCGGCAAGCACTACTCCAACGAGGCCGTGGAAAGAACCATCGAGTCCGCATACTCCGCGGGCTGCAAGCGGCTGGACATCTACTTCATGATCGGTCTGCCCAAGCAGACGCGCCAGTCGGTGATGGACACGGTGGCCTACTGTGGGGAGTTGTTGGACAGATACGGCCAGGATGGGAAGCTGCATCTCTTCGTCTCCCCGCTGGCCCCATTCCTGGACCCCGGCAGTATGGCCTTCGAGGAGCCGGAGCGACACGGCTATCGGATCTTCCATCGCACTCTCGAGGAGCACCGGCGTGCTCTGCTCAGCCCTAGCTGGAAGTACGTGCTCAACTACGAGACGGAATGGATGACGCGCGAGGACATCGTCCTCAGCAGCTACGAGGCCAGCCTGGAGTTGAACCGCATCAAGCTCCGTCACGGGCTGATGAGCGCCCAGGAGGTGGAGAAGGCGGAGCAGCGCACGTCCGAGGCACTGAGGCTGCTGGAGGTGCTGGAGCAAGTTGGCGAGGGCGAGACTGAGAGGCTGGAGGAGCTGAGGCCGCAACTGGAGAGGACGAACGCCATCGTGGCGCGACCGTGGAACGACTGGGAACTGGGGCTGCGCCTGGGGCGGTGGAACCTGGTGAAGCAGGGGTTCTACCTGGTCAGCCAGGGTCTCGCTGCCTTCGTCAGCATGCTGCGCGCGGGCTTCGGAGGAGGCAGCAAAGCACAAACGGGCCGGGCGACGGGTGTCTCGTCGGGCAGTGAATAGGGCTGGCGCATGGAAGACCTGTTTGAAGAGATAGAACACTGCGTTCGCAGTGAGGAGAAGACGGCCACGGCTACTGTAGTCACGACCCGAGGCTCCACTCCTCGGGAGGTGGGAGCCAAGATGGTCATTCGGGCCTCTGGAGAGACCATGGGGACCATTGGAGGAGGTTGTGGAGAAGCCGAGGCCTGGCAGGCGGCCATGGACACCCTGAAGGATGGCCGCCGCCGGATGCTGACCCTGGACCTGACCGGGGACGTCTCCCTGGACACGGAGATGGTCTGCGGCGGGGTGATGGAGGTCTTCACCGATCTGTGGGATGACCGGGACCTGGAGATGCTGCAAGCGGCAATGAGGGCCATGGAGGAGAGTGGAAGACTCGCCGTGCTGACTCCGCTTACCACGGACGAATCACATCCGCACGAGCTGATCCTCGGTGACGGCCGGGCTGTTGGCGGGCTGGGCGATGGAGATCTGCAAGCCAGGGTCGCCTCTCAGGCGCTGGAGGCCTTGCGGGAGGGCATCTCCCGAACGATACCGGGCACGGAGACTCTGCCGGCGGTCTTCGTTGACGTGCAGGTGGCCCCGCCAACGCTGCTCATCGCCGGCGGAGGCCACATCGCGGTCCCGCTATCCAGGATGGGCGCGATGCTGGGCTTCAGGGTGGTGGTGGTGGACGACAGGCCGGTCTTCGCCAACGAAGAACGCTTCCCTGACGCTGACGAGGTGATCGCTGCCCCCTTCGGCGAGACGTTGGCTAGCTATCCGCTGAACGACCGTACCTATGTGACGATCATGACCAGGGGCCACGCTCACGACCTGGAGTGTCTGTCCGAGGTCATCGACAAGCCTGCGGCGTACATAGGGATGATCGGCAGCCGGCGCCGTTCGAGGGGTGTTCTGGACCTGGTGAGGGAGAAAGGGCACTCAGAGGAACTGTTGGCCCGCGTGCACGCCCCCATCGGGCTGGACATCGGAGCGCGCAGCCCCGAGGAGATCGCGGTGAGCGTCATCGCGGAAGTGGTACAGGCGAGGCGTGGAGGCACGGGGCGGTCGCTATCGCGCAGGGACGAGGCGCGCTAACCTGACTTCTCTGACTGTCTGTGCCCAGATCTCGGAGGTCTCAAAGACCTCCGAGATCTTACATTACCCTTCGGGTCGCGGTATGCCCTTCCCCTCCAGCAGTTCGTCGCTGAACCCCAGATCCTTCCCGATCTCCCACGTGAAGTACTGGTCCAGCACCTCCTGTGAGTAGATCTCACGCATGGCCTCGTACCAGGTGAGGCCGTCCATACGCTGGTAGTGCCAGTACTCCACGCCGTTGGAGTCCTTGCGCCAGTTGTAGTCCTCCTCGTCGTAGGACGCGATGCGTTCCCAGCCGTATCGCTCCGCCAGCGCGGTGAAGTCCTCGTAGTACCCGTCGGGGACTGGCAGGAACCTTCCGCCCTGGGCATAGGCTTCGGGGTCGGACTCGGGGACGATGTGCCACCAGTACTGCCAGGGGTGCGCCTTCAACGGCTCTCCTTGCGTCCCATCCTGGGCAGCGCACTTGATGAGCAGGCGCCAGTACAGCTTCTCGCCGATGTCCTCTCGCAGCCACTCCAGACGCTGACCTCCATTCTCGTCCAGTAGCTCGAAGCGCAGATCGAAGGCACGCCCCGTCTTGTGCCAACTGAAGACGCTGTACAGGGTGCGCTGGAGAGCGATGTTTCGCTTGGCGTCGCTGAGCAAGGCCAGGTAGTCGAATCCCGTTCGCTCGCGGACCTCCGCCCTGAGGGTGTTGTACGAGTCGTCCACCCGGTCGTTGAGGCGGGTGTCGCCTCCGGTGACGCCGGGCAGCTCCACCAGGGCATAGAGGCCGTCGTTCTCCTCCGGGTCCGAGACGAGGACCGGGGTCGCGGTGGCGGGTTCCTGGGCCGGCTGCCTATCGGCGACTGGAATACGATGACTGGCGATCACCGGATTGCTCTCGTGCCTCTTGCTCAGGGTCCGCGCCGTGGCTTGCCCCGTTTGCACGTCGATGGTGCACAGGTCGTAGTGGCCACTTCGATACTCGTGGTACACCTCGAAGGGCTCACCCTGATCGTAGGTGGCACAGACGATCTCCTGGCCGTCGGGCGACCAGGCAGGTGCCCAGTCATTGACCTCGTTATGGCTCAACCTGGTCTGGCCCTGTCCATCGGCATCCATGAGATAGATCTCTGCAGCGTAGCCATCACGGTAGGAGACGAAGGCCAGGCTCTCACCGTCGGGCGACCACGCTGGGTACTCGTCGTCTTCGGGCGACGTCGTGAGGTTCAGCAACCCTGAGCCATCGACACCCACGACGTAGATCTCCTTGTCCCCGTCGCGCCACGAGGTGAAGGCGATCTGCTCTCCATCGGGGGACCAGGCGGGGGCGTAGTCGCCCCCTGGATCGTCTGTCAGCCGCGTGAGCTGGAGACCGTCGATGTCCAGGAGATAGATCTCCCAGTTGCCGTCGCGATAGCTTTCGAAGGCGAGGTTCCTCCCGTTGGGGGACCAGGCTGGTGCCCCGTCGAAAGCCAGGTTCTCGGTCAGGCGGGCCACCTCGCCGTTCTCCAGGTCCAGTATATAGAGATCCCAGTTCCCGTCCCGGTTGGATTCGAAAGCGATCTGAGTACCATCTGGGGAGAGGGCGGGGCTACGATCCTCGGCAGGATGCTGCGAGAGGTTGTACTCGTTCGACGACTCCAGATCCAGAAGGTAGATCTCCCAATTGCCCTCTCTATCCGTCTGGTAGATCATGGAGGCGGCTCCTCCAGGAGGTGTCGGAGTCGGTGGTGGCGGCGTGGGCGCCGGCGCGATCGTAGGCGTGGGTGCGGGGGTGCTGGTGGCCGGGCTACTACTGCATGCGCTGGTTTGTATCAGAAGGGCACTCAGCGCGAGGTAGAGGGCGAATCTCCTGATGTCAGGGGCCGATGCTCCGTGCAGTCTGGCCATCATTCCTGATCAGGTATGTTGAAGAAGTTGTAGGTGGCGAAGGAGACGTCCTCGAACACGGGTTGGCTGAGCGCCCAGACCAGCCAGTCCGTGGGTGCGTACTGGAACTGGACCAGAACGTAGTCGCCTCCTTCGGAGAAGACGACCCCAGCGTCGGCGTGGGTGTCGTAGGCGAAGCCGTGCTTGTGGGCCAGGGGAACGTCCTCAGGTATCCCCGCGCCGATCATGGTTCGTACGGGGTTCTGCTTCAAGTCATCCAGGATCGACTGGCAACTCTCCGCAGAGATGCTTCCCTGGTACTCGTCCAACAGCCTGCCCTCTCCCTGGCTACAGTCGTAGATCATCCCCAGGAGCACACCCATGTCGTGGGCGGAGGTCTGGATCAAGGGGTCGGGATTGGCGGAGATAGGCCCCTGGAGAAGCGACAGCTTGGCTAGGCCGGGCCCGCGGAGGGCCCCTTCGGTTTCCAGGCGATAGGGCTCCCGGATGAAAGTGGCGGTCAGGCCCAACTCATCCATCCGAGCGTTGACCCTCCTGCATCCTTCGTACTGACTTCCATCGCCGATGGATTCCAGCAATAGATTGGCCCAGAAGTTGCTGCCCGTGGGATCGGTGACCAGCTTGAGCATCGTGTCCTGGGTTTCCTCATCGAGCTCGGTGCCCTCCGCGTGGAGGTATGTCTCCAGCAGGATGCCGATCTTGACCACGCTCATCCCTGAGTACACGATGTTGGGGTTGATCTCGATGCTGCTGCCAGTGTCCGGATCCGAGACGTAGATGCTCACCATGCCTGCAAACTCGTCTATACGATGCTGTAGCATGCTACGCAGCATCTCCATATCTGGAGGAGCTGGCTCCAGCGTCTCCACCACCAGATCTACCTCTCTTGCGTCGAGGGAGAGGAGGCTGCTCTCCACGAGAGGCAGGGAAGCGGCAACGTCCAGCTTTCTTCCCGGCCTGCCCGGCCGGAAGGAGAGAGTGTCGGTGATGGCCTGTACCTCTCTGAGGGGTTGATCCTTATCCGTGGCGATCTCGTTCAGGAACTCTTCCAGCAACTGCGGCTGGTACGTGTACAGCAGGGGGATGTCCTCGGGGATGGGTTTCAGGCCTTCCCTAAGGAACTTGAGGTAGCCATCCCAGAACTGGGTTTGCTCCCCGCGACCGAGTTGATGAGCCTGCTCCACCATGTCGTCGATGAAGAACTGCATCTGGACGTCACTGGGCAAGAGCACGACGGTGTCCGTCACGTATTGCAGGGCGATGGGCTGGCTCAGGGGCGCCACGACTTGCTCTTCCAGCGTACGGCGAGCCTGATCCCTGGTTTGGCCCTGGAGCGGAATGCCGGCCGCCGAGACTCCTGGGTAGATCGCTTCGCGGTAGCTGTCGTACTCGTGGAGCTTGTAGGCCAGGAAGGCCACGACCCCCAACACCAGGAGCAAGAAGATGGTTATGCCTATCTGAAGCTTACGCACTTGCACCTCGTGGCGACTTGGCCCGCAGGAACAGAGACTCTACCTGCCTCAGGCCGAGAGGATTATAGTGTGCCGCTGGAAGCGTTGTCAAGCGCCCGTCCCGAAGGCTGTGGCGAGCCAACGCTTCACCTCGGACGACCGGAGATACTGGCCCAGGTAACCCTCCCCGATGCGTATCTCCAGATGGAGATGCATCTCCAGCCCTTGTCCATAGTACGAAGCTGGCGTGCCTGAGTTGCCCACGTATCCGATCACCTGGCCTTGGTCAACGTGATCTCCCACCATCAGGTCCTCGGCCACTGCGCTCAGATGGCAGTAGCGGGTGACCAGCCCCTCACCGTGATCGATCCAGACTTGGCGGCCTCGAAGGACATCCAGGGTCTCCGCGGGGGTGTGAAAGACCGCTGCGGCGTGGGCCAGCAGGGCCTCCATTTCGTCGGCGCTGGGCGGCGAATAGTCCACGTCGATCCTGACAATCTCCCCGGCAGCGACGCTCAACACGCGAGTGGTCGTCGTCACCGGCTCGCCGGCCGCCCAGTAGAAATCGATACCTTGGTGCACTCCGTAGCGGTAGGGGCGGGGCGCGCCTGGAAGGCGGAAGGAGAGGTTGGAGAGTGCAGTGCCTTCGATGGGCAGAGCGAGGGATGGCAGCAGGTCCAGTACGCGTGGGTCGTGAGGTGGCAAGGAAACCAGCGAAACGGCAGGTTCCGCGGTTGTCGCCTCCTCGGGGCTGGCCATCGCCTCGCGCGGATAGACGTAGATGGCATCCCCTGATGCCAGGTACAGCTTCTGTTGCTCGGCGTACAGGGCGCGGATCTCAACGTCTTCCGTGTCCAGGAGGAACTCCCGCACCAGGCTGCCCGTGACCGGGTCCAGCGCAGAGACGCGCTGGTGATCCTGGTCGAGGACGTACAACTGCCCACCGGTTCCTCGATCGAGGAAGAGCAGCGCTGGGCGCGTCAGTTCCGAGGGTGGCTCGAAGTCTGGGTCGGGGGCGAGAGGCTCTCCTCTCAACCTGTACAGGCGCAGCGGCCCGCGATATCCGTCCTCGGCGAGGACGAAGAGGTCCTGCCCCGCAGCCAGGTCGGCGCTCTCCGACAGGTCCAGACTTACATCCAGCGTTTCTACCTGTCCTTGCTTCTGGTGCCAGATCTGGCCCAGATTCGTATCCAGCAGGTAGAACCCGTCTTCAGCAGCTCTAATGGTGAGCAAGTACTGGCTGGAGCTGGTGCCTGGGGTGTTGGCGAGACGCTCCACGCTCCACTCGTCGTCCTGGGGCGTGTAGCGAAACACGTTGCCGGCCCGATCCAACAGAAGCAGGGATCTGTCCTCTTCCGAGAGTGTGATGTCGCCGAGCTCTTGCACGGGAACGCCATCCACCTCGTTGCCGGAGGGTTGAATCGCCTGGCACGAGGGCGCTGTCCCCAGGGTGACCCTCTTCAGTTGGCCCGAGTCCAGCACGTAGGCGTTACTCTCCAGCAGCACCAGCCTCAGGGGATACGTCATGCACTCAGGATCCAGGTGGAAGACCGCTGTATTCCCGGCATCGAGAACCACAGTCCCGCTGGCCTGAATGGTTGGGGTGGGGGCTGGAGGTGTGGGTGTTGCGCTGGGGGTAGGTGATGGATGGGCCACGGGAGTGGTTACCGGCGTGGGGCTTGCAGGTGGGGGTGAAGGGATAGCCGCTGTACGGATGGTGATAGGGTTGCCGGCCAAGAGGCGACCCGAGAGTATGGAGGCCAGGAAAAGGAAGAGCGCGAGGAACGAGGGCCCGAGCCGCCTATGGGCCAAAGTACTCCTCCGTCAGAGAGGAGATGTCCACAGCGGTGTGCCGGTTGAGAACAGCGAAGAAATCTTCACCGGTGCTTAGTTGCTGTCCCTGGCTCTCGTAGTAGTCGCGCAGGAAGGCGAAGAACTCCTCGTCGCCCATGCGTTCTCTCAAGTCCCTGAGGAAGAGGGAGCCGCGCCGGTAGACGGCGTTGAGATAGGTCCGGCCATCCATAAAGGCGTAGATGGGGCGGTCGATCTGTCCAGTCGGGCGGTAGCTGTCCACTTCCACATCCCACCACCACTCCACATACTCTGGATGCATCTGCTCGTAGTACAGGAGCGAGCTGTAGTTGGCGAGGGCCTCGTCGAGCCACGGCTCCCTGACCTGGTCGTTCCCCACCACTCCATACCACCACTGGTGTGCTGCCTCGTGAGCGAGCAGCGAAACCATGGTGCTGCGATAGCCGCCGGCGTGGTCGGCGTACCAGTCGTCTCCGAGGAAGGTGAGGCACGAAAACTCCAATGCTCCTGCGAAATCCACCTCGGCGACCCGATAGGTGGAGTAGGGGTAGGGGCCAAAGAGCGCTTCGAAGGCCATCAGCGCTTCGGCAGAAGCGACGAGGGCCTCGGAGCCGCTCCGCTCGTGCGTGGGGAGGAAGTAGGAGGATACGGTGATGTGCCCCGCCTCTTGGGTCAATACCGAGTACTGGTCGCTGGCGGTGAAGGCGAAGGAACGGACTTCGGAAGCCGTGTAACGCCAGCGGTTGCCGAACTGCTCTTCGTCGCCGGTGCCCGCGATCACGATCTGAGAGGGGGCCACGATCTCCACTTCGTAGTCAGCGACCTCGGTCACGTAGGGATCGCCCACAATGTGATAGGCGAAGGCGTTCCATCCCTGCCCCTGTTTGTATGGCACCAGCACCGGGTACCAGTTGCCCACCGCCATGATGCGGTCCGAGTATCCGAGACTGCCGTTGCTCCACTCGAGATAGGGGTTCATGCGGGGGAGATCGAGGGAGAACTCCAGGAACAGCGTGACGTCTTCCTCCGGCTCCAGGGGCGTGGGAAGGCTGACGCGCAGGCTTGTCCCACTCAGAGCGTACTCCAACTCAGGTACTTCTGCTTCTTCTGTTGGTGGTTCCGTGCTTACGCTCTCCAGAACGAATATGTCTTCCGTGTGGTTAGGAAACACGTTGAAGACCATCTCCTCCAGCGTGTCTCCGGTGAGATTGACGAAGTCCAGTCGCTGGCTGGCGTCCAGGCTGTGCCCTTCGTAGTCGAGGCTCACCTCGAGTGCGTACTTGGGCATGGTACGGACCTGGACCACCCTGGTGGCGGTGGGTGTGGGTGGGGTTGTCGGGGCTGGTGATGCTTGTCTCGACGCGACGTACAGCCCCATTACGCCTACGATGACCACGATGAAGACGACGATCAGGACGTTGATCATGGACCATGGGCTGAGGGAGCGCGGTCTGGGCATAACAGGACGCCGGGAGGTCTTCTTGGGCGCCGCGTCGTAGTATTCCAGCATCTCCTCAGGGTCTAGCCCCAGGTCCAGTGCGTACGTCCGGATGAAGCCCCTGATCTGGCTCTCACTGGCAAACTCCGCGAAGTGCTCTTTCTCCAGGGCAGACAGATACTGCTGCCTGATTCTGGTAGCACCCTCGGCCTGCGCCAGGGACCAGTGTTTCTGCTTGCGCGCTTCACGTAGCGCATCACCAAGTTGGCCCATCTTCGGACACCCTCTCGAGTCGGTCCTTGCCGGTAGTGGGTAGATTATACCACGGGCCTCGACTCTGACAAGTGTTAGCAGGCGGCTCTTGACAGGAGAGGGACGCGTCGGTGCCCCGTGTGCCCTCGAGTCCGCCCGGCACTCGCCTTGAGGTCATGCCTCGTATCGTCGGCCGTCCAGCCACTCTCGCAGGGTGGTTCACAGACTCGCCCCGATATGCCGGCTTGCCACGTTGTCTGCTATCGAGCTTGATGACAACGGGAAGCGTTGTAGGGCGGGCTACGAACCCGCCCTACACGCTGCTTCCCCGCACTCTCTGCTAATCAGCTTGACAACAAGAGGAACCGTGGTAGGATATGTCCAACGGGCGAACCGTCTCCGAAAGAGCATCGACGGGAGACGATAGCTGAGCCCAGAGCGGTGGGCACAGCGTCGCAAAGAAGACGCCAGGCCACTCTCGGCGCAAGATTGGTGGAGGAGGCGTGATGCGTCTGAGAGATGTTACTCGCACCGTCGGCATGTTGCGCTCCGATGGCATCGACGGGTTCTTCGCATACAAGTACGACGAGATGGCGAGGCTGCCCGCTTTCCGACCGGACTATCGGGATACGGCGGAGAGTATCGCCGAACTGATAGATGAGGGGCTTGTGCTGGAGATTGGGCCTGGACCGGGGTTCGCGACCATCGAGCTGGCCAAACTGGTGGAGGGTGTGCAAATCATCTGCCTGGATGCGTCCAAGACTATGATCGAGATCGCCAGCGGCCACGTCGCGGAGGAGGGACTCGGCGAGAGGATCACCTTCCAAGAGGGTGTAGCGCATCGACTGCCCTTCCCGGACGAGCACTTCGATCTGGTGATCAGCAGTGGCTCGCTTCACGAATGGCGGGAGGCTGACAATGCCTTTGCGGAGATGCACCGAGTGTTGAAGAACGGAGGGCGCGTCCGGGTGACGGATTTGCGGCAGGACGCCGATCAGGAAGCGTTGGACGAACTCGCTAGTGCCATCCCCTCGGCTCTGATGCGTTGGGGTCTGCGCCATTCGGTTGCAGAAGCCTACACCAAGCAGAAGTTGGAGGGTTTGCTGGATCAGACTCCCTGGTCCGACTATGAGATTGTGGAGTCGCCTCTGGAGGTCTGCGTCACGCTCTGGAAAAGGTAGGCGAGGACAAGACACATGAGCGCGTGGCAGAAAATCACAGTGCTGATTCTCTTGTGTGCGGTGGTCGTCGTCTTCTGGGCGCTGTTCCAGCTCGTTCAATCCACGACCGGAACGCCTGACGGCAGTCCGACGCAGATGGTGCTGCATACTCCGACGTCCACCGCCACCGGAACCGGGACGGCTGTCGCGTCTCCAACTGATGCCCCCGAGTCTTCGGCTACTCCTTTGCCGACAGAGACGGAGACGCCCACGTGGACTCCTACGTCGAGGCCTACCGATGCCCCCACGGGCACCCCTGTCCCCCCCACCAATACGCCACGGCCTTCACCAACGGCCACGCCAAATCCAACGGCAACGCACACTCCTGTGCCCCAGCCCACGGTACCGGCAGAGGTGTCGGCATACCTGAAGGACTTCGCAAGCCTGGTCACCTCGGTAGACGAGATGGGGCTGCTGGAAGGCTCCGGTAGTGCCGATCAGAGCACGGCCGATCAGCTTCGAAGCATCTACAGCGGGCTGCACGAAATGGCGGTTCCCGACGGTGCCGAGGAGATGCACCTGGCCTTCATCACCGTGGTGTCCGTCTTGGAGGAGAAGTGCCTGTGCCACGTCTTCGCCGACGCCCACGCCTCGGACGCCCAGGGACAACACTTCCAGGAGTGCGAGAGCAACGCGACAGCTACCGCCGGGGAACTGTGGTCTGGTCGCTTCGTGCCTGCGCGTGACGCCTTCCTGAAGCAGTACTCGCTGACAGCCCGGCAGGCGGGATTCCCTTCCTGAACTCCCGAACGTCCGAAAGCCCGACCTGACAGCGGAGGCGCGACTCCGCCAAAAGCAAGTCGTTGCGCTGGTGAGGTCCACCGGTTCTGTGGATTCCCGAAGTAACAGCTGTCACTTCCCTTGATGCGCCTGCCCCAAATCTTTGCACCTCAAGCCCGCCATGTTGGACGCGCTAGCTTGTTTGCACAGAATCGTGTATACTAGCAGTGACCATTGAGACGATATCGAGCCTCGTGGCCTGAAGAAACGGAACCGCGGTTCCTCTTGCGTTGGATTCGCGGGCCACTACGGGCCAAGGCCATAGAGAGGAGGCAAAAGGATGCGGATTGGGGTGCTGACGGGCGGCGGAGATGTGCCAGGGCTGAACGCTGCCATACGGGCAGTGGCACGGCGTGCCTTCGAGTATGGCTACGAGGTGGTGGGCATCAGGAATGGATGGGCCGGGCTGCTGGAGGGGAACGCAGAGCGGCTGAGTCTGAAGAGTGTCTCGGGAATACTCCACGTGGGCGGTACTATGCTGGGGACCTCCCGTACCAACCCTCTCCAGAGAGAGGGTGGTACCGAGAAATGCTTGGAGCACGTCAAGGATCTAGGTATTGATGCCCTCGTAGCCGTTGGTGGTGACGATACCCTTTCGGTGGCGGCGGCCCTATCCAAGGCTGGAGTGGCGCTGGTAGGCGTTCCCAAGACTATGGACAACGATGTGGCCGATACTGACTACTGCATCGGCTTCAACACCGCAGTGACCATGGTAGCTGAGGCCTGCGACCGGCTTCACACTACCGCCGATTCCCACCATCGGGTGGTGGTAGTAGAAGTAATGGGGCGGCATGTGGGTTGGGTAGCCACTATAGGCGGGCTTGCCGGAGGAGCAGACTTGATCCTCGTCCCTGAGTGTTCCCAGAGTGTGGAGAGCATCTGTAACCACATCACGCGTCGTTGTGAGGAACAGGGAAAGGGTTTCAGTATCATCGTGGTCTCTGAGGGGGCCCATATTGATGATCTGGAGGCACAGGAGGATCTAGGGAGGACCGACGAGTTCGGGCACGTGCGGTTGGACAAGCGGAATGTAGGAGATGCCCTGTCCAAAGCGATCGAGATGCGTACCGGCTTCGAGAGCCGCGCCGTGATCCTGGGTCATCTTCAGAGAGGTGGGTCTCCCACAGTCTTCGACCGGGTCTTGGCTACGCGTCTGGGCGCTGCGGCGGTGGACCTGATCAAGGAAGGCCGGTTTGGACAGATGGTGGCCATCCAGGGCAGACGTATAGTCTCTGTGCCTCTGGAGAAGGTGGCTGGAAAGACAAAGAAGATCGATCTGGAACTCTATAGGCTGGCCGAGGTGTTCTACTAGGGATCCGGGGCACGCCCGCGTCGTCGGTCTTCTTCATGCAGCGAGCCGACGGTGTACGCTGGCCCACATAGTGCGCGCCGGTATCGGCCGCAGATCGGGCAAGGCGGCAAGCACAAGGGCTCTTCCGAGCCGTTCCCGGCCCGCGAGGGGCTCATCTACGCATCGCGAGAGGGAACACAGTCCTTTGCAGGGGCTCGTCGGAGTAGACGAACTTGACGTCCACCAGTTGCGGGCTTCCCACGACGCCTGGCGTGGAGCTGCTGACGGTGATCGTCGTGGCGTAGATCTGGCCCTGAGTCAAGCCCGACTTGTCCACAGAGACTGATACTGCGGCGGGCTCGGATGGAGAGGCCTGACCCGTCCCGGGGTCTGCTTCCGCCCAGGTCTCACCCACGTTCGCGGCCCAATCCAATGATCCGCATATTGCGCTGTCGCCGACCAGCAACGTCTGAGGCCAAGGACCCGTAGTGGCATCGGCCAGGAAGAGCATCTCCTCTTGGTCGACGGTGAGCACAGGTGTGGGTACGGTCGCTCCCAGTGCCTCGGCGACGTCGATGCGGCCCCAGCCGTAAAACCTATCCCAGCCCGGTGCACCTCGGTCGGTGGCCGTGCTCTGGATGATACTCCGCACTTCGACGTTGGTGAACTCAGGGCATAACGACCAGATGAGGGCGGCTTCCCCTGCTACGAACGGTGCAGCCATGGAGGTGCCCTGCTTCCAGCTATAGGTGTGGACGTCCGGCGGGTTCCAGACGGTGCTGTAGATGCCAACGCCTGGGGCGGCCACGTCGATCTCAGGCCCGTAGTCTGAGAAGGACGCTCGAGAGTCATCCTGATCGGTGGCTGCCACGGCCATAACCTCTGGAAACCCGGCCGGGTAGTCCACATTGTTCGCGTCGTTGCCGGCAGCGGCGACCATCAAGCAGCCATTCTGGTATACGTCTTCCACGGCGTGCTGCAAGGTACTCGACGCGGTGGATCCGCCGAGGCTGAGGTTGATGATCTGTGCCCCGTGGTTGCAGGCGTAGCGTACACCTTTCGCCACGTTGCTGTAGTAGCCATCACCGTTCTTGTCGAGGACTTTGATGGGCATGATGCGCGCTCCCCAGGAGATGCCGGCGACACCGAGTCCATTGTCGGTTTCGGCTGCGGCGATCCCAGCCACGTGACTACCGTGGCCGTGGTCATCCTGGGCATAGGGGTCGTCTCCGACGAAGTCCCAGCCCGGCACGATCTTGTCGTTGAGGTCGGGGTGATTCAGGTCTACTCCAGTGTCCACGATGGCGACAACCACGTCGGACGTGCCAGTGGACAAGTCCCAGGCGGCTGGAGCATGTATCTTCTCTGGTCCCCACTGAAGGCCATAGTTCGTGTCGTTGGGCGTGATGGTGGCGTGAACGGCATAGTCCAGTTCGGCGAATTCTACTCGGGGATCCTCCAGCAGCGTCTGCACCACGTCCTGCTCCTCACCGACGGCCACCGCCACCCGCAGCACATCCAGTCCGCCGAGGATTTCGAGCACAGGAAGATCGTAGCCGGCTAGAGCCCGAGCGGTTTCCGTCTGTTGCACCTGCGTGCGGAACTTGACCAGGACTTGACCCGGCCTGTAGGAGGGGAAAGAGATGGTTTGCTCCAGGCCCGTCGAGTCCTGGGAGTTGCCAGATGTGCCCGGTGCAGCACCAGACGACACCACGGCGGACCCCAGAAGGACGGCCACGAGCAAGATGGACGACAGATAGCGCTTCATCGACAGGTCGATGGGTCTCTAGGCGTCACGGATGATCTTGCTGCACAGCTCTCGGCCCAGCACGGCCAGCCCATCAGTCGATAGGTACCGGCCAGCCGAGGCGTCGAAGAGCACGTCGGCGTTGGGGGGAAACTCGTCGTCCCCATACCAGTAGACGACGGCCAAGGGCACACGAGGTAAGGCATCGAACAGGAAGCCCGCATCGCCGTGGGACAGTGCTTCTCCTCCCGCGTTGGACGAAGCATCTCTGAACCTGGCCAGATCGTTGCCGAAGGTCTTGATCAGGCGCGCCCGCGTGTAGCCCTGGAAAGCGTGGAAGTAGAACATGCCGTCCGGGAGCTCTCGATAGGCGATCCATCGATGAGCGAGGGGCGTTCCATCGGCTTTGTGGAAGTAGTGCAAGAAGAGGAAACGTAGTCCTGCCCAACACTCCTTGTCCGCACGAGCATCGCGTGCTTCGAAGGCAGGAAAAGTGACGTGGTAGATCTGGCCTATGTAATCGAGAGTGAAATGCCCTTGGCCCTCGCCCCGCTTGACGAAACGCGTGCCCGTGCGCGCAGCCAGGACGATCGGATCCTTTGCGGCCAGTTCCTTCTGCATCTCCTCCATGACTGGGAGGGAATAGTCGAGCCACTTCTTCTCTGTGCTTAGCATGCACGCCATTATAGTGAAGCGTAAAGCGATTGGCAACTGGGTGCGCCTGCGCTATAATCGTAGTCGGCGTGCGCGGTGTGCCTCAGGAGGGATCTATGCCGGAGAAGAAGATTCGGGTATTGGTCGCCAAACCAGGTCTGGACGGGCACGACAGAGGAGCCAAGGTTGTGTCTCGCATGTTGCGAGACGCCGGCATGGAGGTCATCTACACTGGACTAAGGCAGACACCGGAGATGATCGTCACCGCTGCCTTGCAGGAAGACGTGGACGTCATCGGTCTCAGCATCCTCTCCGGAGCCCACATGACTCTTCTCCCTGGCGTACTGGAGTTGGCCAGGGAGAAGGGTTTGAGCGACGTCGTCTTCCTTGCAGGAGGGATCATCCCCGATGAGGACGTGCCAACTCTCAAGGAGATGGGCGTCATAGGCATCTTCGGGCCTGGTGCATCGTCGGAGGAGATCGCAGGATTCATCAAGGAACACGTGAAGAAGAATTGAATTCGGATCTAGTTGACCGTCTATTGTCCGGCGATCGCCGGGCTGCCGCACAGCTCGTGACCTTGATGGAGGATGGCGGCCCGCTTGCTCGGGCAGCGATTGCTGCTCTCTACCCCCACACTGGTCGAGCCCACATCGTCGGAGTGACCGGCTCCCCCGGAACTGGGAAGAGCACGCTGGTCTACGAACTGGCCAAGGAGTTCAGGTCCCGTGGCAGGACGGTGGGGATCATCGCGGTCGACCCCACCAGTCCCTTCAGTGGTGGTGCGCTGCTCGGAGATCGCATCCGCATGCAGAAACTCAGCACCGACGAAGGTGTCTTCATCCGGAGTATGGCCTCCAGGGGACAGCTTGGCGGCCTGGCACGGGCCACGGGGGACGGCATCAAGGTGCTGGATGCCTTCGGCTGCGACCTGGTGATGGTTGAGACCGTGGGCGCAGGGCAGTCGGAGGTGGAGATTGCGCGCGCTGCCCATACGGTGATCGTGGTCGATGCTCCAGGTCTGGGCGACGATATCCAGGCCATCAAGGCAGGACTCTTCGAGATCGCCGACATCTTCGTGGTCAACAAGGCAGACCGGGATGGTGCAGAAAGGACCTACCTGACCTTGCAGATGATGTTGGACATGGAGGAGGGCACCTGCGGCCGGGACTGGCGACCTCCTCTCTTGAAGACCGTCGCCCTGCAAGGCGAAGGAGCGGCCGTCCTGGCCGATGCTGTGGAGTGCCACCTGGCACACCTGGAAGACAGTGGCCAGTTGTTCGCGCGCAAGAAGAGCCTCGCGCAGGACGAACTGAGGCGCATACTGGGCCAGGAGCTACTGGACCGGCTCATGGAGCACGTGTGGGCGAGAGAGGGGGATGCGCTGACCGAAGGGATCGCGGATCGGAGGATTGACCCTTACACGGCCGCCGACACACTGCTGGAAGCCTTCCTCGGTGGCATGGCGCTGGAGAGCACAGTAGAGGGATAGGAGCATGATCCTCGGTAAGAAGACTCGACTGCGGGCCATCGAGCGCGAGGACATACCCACCTTCGTGAGATGGTTCAACGACCCGGAGGTGCGCCAGTATCTGGAGATGTACCTTCCCATGTCCAAGGCGGAGGAGGAGCAGTGGTTCGAGGCGTACCTGAAGAACAGCAACAGCCGTATCTTCGCCGTTGAGACCGAGGATGGTGAGAACATCGGCAACGTCGGCCTGCACGAGATAGACTGGAAGAACAGGAGCGCGACCCTGGGTGTCGTCATCGCCGAGAAGGAGTACTGGGGTCGGGGGTACGGCAGCGATGCCATCGTCGCTCTGGTGGATTTTGCCTTCAGAGAGATGAACCTCCACCGTATTCAGTTGTCGGTGTACGACTTCAACGAGCGTGCGAAACGCTGCTACGAGAAATGTGGGTTTCGCGAGGAAGGAAGGGCCCGTGAGGCCTTCTACAGTGACGGGAGGTACCACGATAGCCTCCTGATGGCCATTCTACGGGACGAGTATCTCAGTGGGGAGTAGCTGCGCGGTGAGGCGCAAGACTAGGAGGTAACGTCATGTATGAGGACTTGGCCGTCTTCGGCGGCACAGCGAATCCAGACCTGGCTCGCGAGATGGCAGAGTATCTGGGCTGTCCCCTACGAGGTGTGGACATCTTCAAGTTCCCCAATGACAATACTTTCGTGAGGCTGCACAGCAGCGTGCGCGGCCAGCACGCGTTCATCATCCAACCGACGTGTGCGCCGGTGAATGACAACATCATGGAGTTGCTGATCCTCATCGACGCTCTGAGACGCGACTCCGCAGCCGATATCACCGCGGTGGTGACCTACTTTGGCTACAGTCGTACCGACAAGAAAGACCAACCCCGTGTGCCCATCACGGCGCGGCTGATCGCCGACATGATCACGGTCGCCGGAGCTACGCGGTTCATGACCATGGATCTTCACGCCGATCAGATCCAGGGGTTCTTCACAATCCCGGTCGACGATATCACGGCGTTCCACATGCTGAGCGACTACATCAGACTGAAGGGCGTGGAGAACTCCGTGGTCGTGGCCCCTGACGTGGGTGCTACGAAGCTGGGCCGAGACTTTGCTGAGGCCCTCGGCGTGCCGCTAGCCATCATCGAGAAACGTCGCGAGCGCCGGGGGGGAAGAAAGACGGAGGTGCTCAGCCTCATCGGCGAGGTGAAGGGTATGAATGCCATCATCTTCGACGACGAGATAGACACCGCTGGCACGGTGCGAAACGCGACCAAGTTCCTTCATGCGTCAGGGGCGAGGGACATCTACGCGTGCGTTACCCACGCTGTCCTCTCCGATCCCGGGCCCGAGCGTCTGAACGATGCGGGGTTGACGGAGCTGGTGGTTACCAACACGGTTCCTATCTCTGAAGAGAAGAGGAAGAAGATGAAGGACGTCAAGATCAAGGTCCTGTCGGTCGCTCCTCTTCTCGGCGAGGTGATCAGGCGTATCTACCTGGGCATCTCCGTAGGCGAGATGTTCAACGAGTAGAGGCAGCCAGATCGGGGGCTGAACCTTGAACACCGTGGCGCCTCATCCCTGGGACGTATCGACGGCCGAGGCCAAGGCTATACAGTTGAGCCTGAGGGACAAGATCTCCTTCGAGCCCGACTTCGCCGAAGTGTCCACGGTGGCTGGCGTCGACGTCGGCATGGCAGGGGACCTGGCTAGAGCGGCGGTCGTGGTCCTCAGCTATCCCTCTCTAGAACCGCTCGAGCAGCGCCTGGCAGAGGTGCCCATCTCCATGCCGTACATCCCCGGCTTTCTCTCGTTCAGAGAGGCCCCGGCCATCCTCGCCGCCTGCGAAGACCTGGAGATCGAACCCGACCTCTTCCTCTTCGATGGTCAAGGCGTGGCCCATCCCAGACGCTTTGGCATCGCTAGCCACGTGGGAGTCATTCTGGACAAGCCATCGATAGGCTGTGCCAAGTCGCGGCTGTGTGGGACTCATAACGACCCGGCCACGGAGTGCGGTTCGTACACCTATCTCTACGATGGCGACGAGATCATCGGAGTGGTGCTGCGGACCCGCACAGGGGTGAGCCCAGTCTACGTCTCGGTGGGCCATCGTACGGATCTGGAGACGGCGACGGAGTACGTCTTGGGCTGCTGCACTCGCTACAGACTGCCCGAGACCACACGGTATGCCCACCGGGCGGCAAGCGGCGAGCAGTTGCACACTGGGTCCGAACAACAGTCACTGTTCGACCTGACTTGAGGGTGGGGAGAGGTGCCCCTCGAGGAGGACTTGGACAGAGCCGTCGAGCTGCTGACCTCTGCCCGATATGCGGTGGCCTTCACCGGCGCCGGCGTGAGTACCCCATCGGGCATCCCAGACTTCCGCAGCCCTGGGTCCGGGCTGTGGACCAGGAACGATCCCATGGCCGTGGCCTCCATACAGGTCTTCCGCAGGGATCCGCGAGTCTTCTACCAGTGGATGAGCTCCACAGCCGCCCTCTTCGTGGAGGCCCAGCCTAACCCAGCTCACACCGCCCTGGCCGAGCTCGAGAAGCTTGGCGTGCTCAAGGCTGTGATCACACAGAACATAGACAACCTGCATCAGCGGGCGGGATCGAGACGAGTGCTGGAACTCCACGGCCACCTGCGAGAAGCTGTGTGCCTCACGTGTCATCAGGTCGTGGGCATCGAGGGGTGGGTGCAGGAGTGTATGATCGTAGGCGAGGTGCCCCACTGCCGGAGTTGCGGCGGAGTGCTGAAGCCCATGGCGGTCTTGATGGGGGAACTTTTGCCGGCGGACGTCTTCCTGGAGGCGCAGGCGGAGAGCCAGTCGTGCGACGTGATGCTGGTGGCGGGGTCCTCGCTGACCGTGGTCCCTGCAGCAAGTCTGCTCTATCTGGCTCGCCGAAGGGGCTCGAGGCTGATCATCGTCAACAACCAGGATACGCCAGCCGACTACCTGGCTGAAGTGGTGATTCGTGAGGATGTCGCTGAAGCGTTGCCGCAGATCGTGCAAGGCTACCGACAACGCTACGAGGGCTACGATGGCTTGTGAGCGACGGCGTAAGTGATTCCGAAAGGCAGCTCGAACACGCCTCGCGCACTGAGATATCTCTCTGTGGCGATGTGAAGCACCTGCCGCTTCAGTTCCTGCCTGGCCTCGGTGGGCAGCCTGGACTGCATCTGGGCGAGGCGTCCCAGAGAGAGCGGTATGTTCCAAACCTCCTCCGCGGTCTCGAACTCCAGCACGTGCGCTCGTTCCTCCACCTTCACGTCTGAGAAGCCGGCCTGCTCCAGGGCTTCCCTCAACGCTTCATTGCGGCCGAAGCCAAAGGTCGAAGGGCCTCGTTGCGGGGGAGGTGGCATGTGTGGGATGAAGGGCTCCATGAAGGCGCGCAGGGCCACCTTGCTCCCCCTGCCAAAGACTGACAGCGCGACGGTGCCACCCTCCTTGAGCACGCGAACCATCTCCGAGAGAGCCACCTCTGGTTTGGGAAAGAGCATCAAGCCCAACGCACAAAGCACCACGTCGAAGTAGTCGTCGGGGAAGTCCAACCGCTCTGCGTCCATGCGGACGAACTCCACGTTGCTCACACCTTGTCCGGCAGCTCGTTTCCGGGCCAGGCCGATCATGGTCTCGGACAGGTCAACGCCGACGATCTTCGCTCGTGACCCCAGCAGTTCCGCTGCCATCAACGCCGCCAAGCCAGTCCCGGTGGCCACGTCGAGGACTCTTTCTTCAGTGTGCAGGCCCGCCAAGTCGACCAGGTGGCGAGCGAATGTAGCGAAGGGCTGCGAGAGGCACTGGTCGTAGGTGTCGGCGCAGAGGTCCCAGGCCTTCTGCTCGCTCTGCTTGAAGGCGTGCGGATCCAGCATTGGCGTGTCTTTTCCTGCAAGAGTCTGTGGAAAGCTCCAGGATTATAGCGTACAGGCGTAGGGCGAGCCAGCAGACTGCGGTCGGTCGCCGCTGGGCGGCAGTGCGCGCTGGCGTTCCTTGGGGATCTACGGCGGGGCCACGCTGATCGCCGAAGTTACAGAGGAGCATCTGGGCGAGCGAGCGGCACTCTATCACATCACAGTGGTGAGCGACACTGGCGATCCGGTAGCTTCCTGTCGCGGAGAAGTGTGCAGGAACAGAGAGATGCTCCCGAATAGCGGGCCAGCCGAGGCCAATCTAGTTCAGATGGCGCGACACCTTGTGCTGTGTTATACTGAAGAAGGCTCGGACACGTGGACAACCATGGTGGTAAGGAGGTATTCAGATGCTGGTTGGCAGTCGCATGAGCCCGGATCCTATCACTGTTGCCGAGCAGACGCCCGTCGACGAGGCGTTGAGGATCATGCGCGATGAAAAGGTCCGTCGTCTGCCGGTGCTGAACAAGAAGGGCGCCATGGTGGGCATTGTGGCGGAGAAAGACATCCTCTACGCTTCCCCATCGCCCGCTACTTCCCTGAGCATTCACGAGATTCACTACCTGGTCTCCAAGCTCACGGTCGGCGAGATCATGACCAAGGAGGTCTTCACCGTCACCGACGATACGCCCCTGGAAGAGGCAGCGCGGATCATGGCGGACAACCGAATAGGTGCCCTTCCGGTAATGCACGGCGGCAAGCTCGTAGGCATCATCACCGAAACTGACATCTTCAAGGCGTTTCTGGAGTTGCTTGGTGCCCGGGAGCCCGGCGTGCGACTGACGATGAGGATACCTCGCGGCCAGGGCATGCTGCCGCTGTGCACCGAGACCATTTCCAAGCTGGGCGGACGGCTGCTGGCCATTACTACCTGGGGCGGTGAAGAGCCGGGTGGCACGATCGTGACCGCCAAGGTGGCAGGCCTGGGGAAGAAGCAGCTCACAGAAGGCATCGCCAACCTGGGAGTCGAGTATCTGGACGTAAGGGAGACCTGACGGCCCAGCAGAGTCAGGCCTGGTCAAGGAAGTGCTTGCCAGCAGGCAGTGCAGGATGAACATCCGTGCTGGCCGTTGATTTGCGGTCCAGTGCCGTCAACGCGAGCGAGGCTTCGCCATGGAACGCGGGGCCTCTTCTCTTGCCGCCAGCGCTTGGCGTGCTGACCGTCGAACGATGGAACCGTGCGCTCCAGCACCCTCCGTTGGGGCGCCAACTTGGAGCTTGGAGGAGGAGGCGCGGTTCGCTGTGCGCAGGTCGTGAGTGCAGCGGAGTGGAGCAAGCGACCTGTGGATTGGGTACGCCGAGCGCCCTGCGGATGTAGTCACGACGTACGGGGCACGGGCGCAGTATGGCGCTCGAGGACGTAGCTCACCTACTCCGGACCATGACGGCAGGTTGCTCTTCCAGCTCCGTGCCGCAGGCGGTGCAAGAGGCGGCCGCGGGCGTAGGTGCCGGCTGCGCTGCTGTCGCCAGGTACTTACGCAGGACGACGTTGTCAACGTAGGCGCCTTCCGGGTAGTTGGTGCCAGAGTCACTCTGGAACACGAGGGCGATCCACACCTCAGGCTCTCCCAGCAGATTCCCCAGAGTGTAGACGTCAGAGAGGTCCAGTTCTCTGTCGACCCAGCCACCGCTGTTGCCGCTGACACTCAGCCCATAGAACGTGTTCCCATCTATGGATGCGCCCCAGAAGAAGTAGTCGTAGTTACTCTCGCTGTTCAGCCACAGCTTGAATTGGAGATCGCCAGCGCTGGCTCCTTCCAGACTGAAAGGTCCATAGACCATCCAACTGTCTACGTAGTTGGGGTAGTTGCTGCCACAGGCCAGGGAGGAGCCGTCACTTCCCGCTCCCACTGCCCAGCCGCTGTAGCTCCCTGCGAAGGCTCGGCAGTCTCGCCCGCCCCAGTAGTACTCCCCATAGCCTGCTTGATTGTCCGCGACGACCCACGAGCCCGGGAAAGACCCTTCGAAGTCCTCGCTGATGATGGACAGCCAGCCAGTCGGCTGATGCTGGAAGTTCTTCAGAGCCAAAGGGAACCTGGCGCGCGTCGAGCAGCCATCGCACACGAAGTAGGCCGTGACGCTCTTGTTGGAGTCCATGGTGATGGTGATGGGGTTGGTGGAGCCAGAAGCATCGCCATCCCAGGCGTGGAACTGCCAGCCCGGGTTGGCATTGGCCGTTAGCTCCACGACGGTGTCGGACTCGTAGCCGCCGCTGCAGTCGGGCAGAGGGTCAGTCGCGATAGCACCGCTGCCGGCGGGGTCGACCGCGAGATCCAGATCGTAGCAGGTGCGGTAGACCACGTAGTTGGCGCCGTAGCCTACGGCTGACGTGCCATACTCGATGCGCATGTAGCCGCTCTCACCCCAACTGGTTCCCCAGGAGTTCCTGAGATACCAGACGCCGTTGTCGCCCTGCTCGTCGTCCCAACCCACGAGGACCACGGCGTGGTTCGGACTGGTGCACTCGCTAGTGTCGAAGACCCCCCCAGGGTAGCTCCTGAAGGCGGAACCGATGCAGATGGCCACGGAGACCGGCCCGTAGTCGAGGATGGCTTGCTTGATGTCGTCGACGGGAGGCACGCTGTAGTTGTTCCCCACGTAGTCCCAATCAACGATCTTCTCATGATGGGTGTGGGGCGGGTTGCAGGGGTCGTCCTGCGCAGTATATGGAAAATCGGCCTCGTACACCGCCCCGGCGTCAAGCTCCTCCGGGATGTGCTTCCACTCGTGGTAGTCGTGGGCGAAGTTGCCACCGGCGCAGCTCCAACCGTTGGTGTTGCAGGAAAGCAGATACTGCTCTGAGAGGTCCTTCACCAACCCATCATAGTACAGGATATTCGACTCCAGAGGACCGACGGTGCTGAAGGCCCAGCAACTGCCGCAAGTACTCTGATTCTTGATGGGAGTGCAGGCTCCCTGGTCGCACCAGTTGAACGCGGGCGGTAGGCCCAATCCTTCACCTTCACCCAAGGTTGCCGTTTCGGCGGCAGGAGCGACGCCCCCGCTCAGCTCGGTCTCAACGCCCTCGAGAGAGGCCTCGGAGAAGGAGCCCACGGCCTCCACCTCAATGGAGAAGGTGTCGAGGGGTGGGAGATCTTCCCACGGTCTGCGGTAGACCAGGTCCAACGAAGTCTGGCCCGCCCTCAGCGCCTCGAAGCGCAGCACCTGGGTCATGGGAGCGCCCAGGAGAAGCGAGGCGCTGACATCACCCTCGGCGGAGGAGGGACCCAACTCCTCGCGGGGATGGTATTCATCGGCGGTCTGTCGCAGGACGGGGAGGCTCTCGCTGGAGAGCAGCGGTTGATTCACCTCCCAGCCATAGCCGGTGGATGGGTTGCTCTCCAGTCTGATGACCAGCATTTCCCCCTCGCGAAGCTGAACTTGACCGCCTTCGCGCTCCCTATCCACCACGATTTCCACGGGGGGTCGAGGTGAGCTGGACTGCGCGCTGGACGTGAGGGCCAGCGCCCCGGCCAGAAGAGGCACGAGGAGGGCGAGCGCCCACCAGCCTTTTCGCCAGCATCTTGTGCCAGGTCCCGCACCTAGCATGAGCATGTCTACTCCGTTCAGTTCTTCTCTCTCGACGGTCGAGGCTTGCTTGGCCTTGTCGTGTCCGTAGCGGTTGGCCAACGGTGGCCGTGGTTTCTATGGGGCAACACCGACGGCGGTGCGGTAAACATTATAACAAGTCCCGCTGCTCTGCGAAATAGGCCAATGGTACCACGACGCGTGACGCTCGGGGCCGAAGGTCCATCGGCTGAGCATGGGCCCGTCTCGAAGGAGCGCTAGTGTTCCACTATCGACAGCGGCACGTACCCCCGCATGGGCATGTCCACCACACTGATGGTGGACTCGTAGGGCCTACGGTTGTGCTTGGTGACGGTGAGATAGATGGTCCCGCTGGTGAGCGGTGCAGCGAAGTTGACGGTGGCCTTGCCGCCCGTGGCGACAGCCGTGCCCAGGATTTGGCCGTCCTTGACCAGCGAGACCAATGCACCGTTCTGCACTGTCACTGTGTAGAATGAGGCGCCAGTGTAGTAGACCGGTGAGTGGTACACGGTGAGTGTGCGTGGCCGCGAGGTCCAGATCTCCATGGTGGGATCGCCGAAGTAGTGGAACATCTCGAAATGGATCTTCCTGTAGATACCCTCGGCATAGAAAGTGGCCATGTACAGCTTAGCGTAGTTCAACACCTGCCCCATCTGGTAGTTCGGGCTGGCGAAAGGCCCGGATGTGGCTGTGTAGGCCTTGAAATCGGGCCAGATAGCGTCGATCAGGCCCTTGTCCAGATGGTCGTTATACCCGCCGTAGGTGAAACGAGTGGCGGCCACCACGCCTGCGGCACCACCGTTCTGGTTCCGTTGCCAGGCCTCCGCGAAGGTGACTTCGCTGTAGGACGTCCCGTGCCCGGGGTCATCGGTCTCGTTGTCGAACCATCCTGTTTCACAGTTTATGCTGAAGACCACCGGGAGCCGCTTGCCGTTGGTGAGTCCCTGTACGTGGGATACCTCGAGCAAAGGCACGACCCACATCGAGCGCATGCCGTGGTCGCGATGGTTGAGGACTAACGTGCCGGAGTTGACCCAACTCACGATCTGCGAAGTGCTGCCGATCCAGGGGAACCCGTTTTCCCTCAAGAGATACGAGGGCAGAGGACTCCCATCGTTGTAGTACAGCGGATTGACCGAGGCATCGGCCCGATAGATACGTTGCTCGTCGTATCCCTCGCCGCCCAGGTAACTGGCGATCTCCTCCGAGGTCCGTACCCACTCGCGGTCTTCCCGGGTGAAGGGCGTGTCGTCGTCCTCGAAGTAGGCGGCCAGAGCGATGGTAGAATAGAAGCTGGCCTTCGTAGGCGGCGACCGCTCGTAGTCCACAATGCGGCCGACGATGTACGCAGCCTGGCTGGCGGTGTCCACGGAGATACGCCCCGTGCTGATGTCGGGGAAGTAGTCGGCGCCGTCCACCGTGGCGTAGTAGAGGTCGGTACCGATGAGCGAATCCTCCGGCAGTTGCTGGGGGTGGTCGGTCTGGTAGTTGGTGGGGATGAACTCCGCGTCCCCCAGGAAGAGCACAAACGAGGGGGCAGGGCTCCAGTTGTCATAGGCGTTCTGGATGTAGCTCTTGATGGCAGAGGCGGTTGATCCCGTCTGGTTGGTCGTCCTGACCCTGGTGTCGATGCCCCGGCGGATCTTCCATTCGGCCAGCAAGTTGGCCTCATCCACGAATGCGGGGGCGGTGATGATCAGGAAGTCACATCCGGTGGCGCTGGAAAGACCCGACCCCAGGTCCACTCCGTCAGAGGTATCCAGTGCTGAGTAGTTGAGCAATAGACTGCTCAGTAGGGGCTCGAAGTACGGGGAGCGAACCCGTCGGTCAGCGAAGTCGCCCCCACCGGCGAAGGAGACCCCTACCTGGAGGCCAGAGTGGATCTTGAGCGTCCTCTGTGCGGCGTTGTACTGTATGGGGTGGAACCTGACCAGCACCATCTCCACGCCTCTGATGACGTAGGGCCCCTCTATCTCCACGGTCTCCGCGGGGAGGAATTCGTCTACCTGGTAGGCAGCCGCTTCCAGTTCGAAGGGGGGCTCCTCATCTTGCTCCGGGTACGGTTCCTGGGCGGGGTACACCAGATAGCCGGAGCGGGTCTCCACCTTGTCAGCGAGGACCTGAACGCTGACCTCAGCGCCTCGAGGGATGGCCACGTAACGGCCGAAGGAGGGCAGTTCCGGCCGTCCGACCTCCCCGCTCGTGCCCGCGCTGTGGAGGGTCAGTCGCTGGTAGCTGGTGCCTCTCTGCTGCACCTCCTCCTCCAGCAGAGGAGGAAGGGTAACGTCGAGGGTCACGCCCTGGGCGGTGGAGCCCAGCACCTCTACTAGAGGTGCTTCTGGCTGGGGCCCCTGGGCGGCGGATGATGGAGCGCCATGAGTGGAGGCGAGAGGGGGCAGGCACAGACCGAGGAGTATCGTCGCGGCGACCAATACCGGGATGATGGACCTATGGAGACCAGGGAACCTGTTTCGTTGCCTTCGTGACAAGCTCTCCGTCCAGTTCTACTGCGCCATCTGCATCATAGCCAAAAGGGGGCCAACTGACAAGGGACGGATATGCGCGACCCCCTCAGACAACTGGCAGCTTGCGCTTCAGCATTGGGGCGTTGACGCCTACCCAGGTAGGAGAGCCCGGAGGTTGCGAGGCAAGACGTCGAGAAGGTCGATCAGGTCCAGCCGCTCCAGCCTGGCTAGAGTCTCGGGAGGCAGATGGTCCTGAGCAACCCCGTCCAACAGCAGGGCAGTCTCTTCTTCTGAGAATACCTCGTCCCCTTCCATCCAGTCTCTCACCTCTTTGTTCGCTGGACACACTCTCTGGCAGTGCAGGCAGCCCACCAGGCAGTTGTGCCAAGAGGGGTCCACCCAGTCCGGGAAGGGAACCTCAGGAGGCTTCTCGTTGAGGAAGGTGAGGCAGCGCTCCGCCCTGAGCAGGAAGCGGGCGGGATCGATGGCGCCGGTGGGGCAGGCTCGCCGGCAGGCCTGGCACTTCTCACAGGCTTCCATCATCCGCAGTTCCTGCCAGTGGTCTTCCTCACAAGGAAGGTCAGACCAGAACACCACCAGGCGGTTGAAGCTGCCCTTGCCAGGGACGTAGGTCACGTTGTTCCTGCCGTAGGCGGCCAGCCCGCTGTGGACAGCGGTGAGCTTCTTGGGCAGGTTAGCCAGAGTGACGTGGTGTCCGTCCGGCTGGAGGATCTCCGAAAGGGCGTTTTCGACCCGCTTGTCCACGCTCTGCCAGTGGAGATACGTGGGAGGGACTGTCGCAGGGACAGACCGTCCCTGCCACTCGAAGAGGATCCGTCTCTGTGGGTCTGGCACAGCGACTAGGAGAACAGAGGCAGCTTCGGGCAGGGTGCCCGGGGGGTCCCACTCGAAGGAGGTGAGACGCTCCTGGTAGAACTCCTCGTCGAAGAGGCCTTCCAGGTGCGGCGTCTCCACGTCGGCCCGGACTTCCTGGAGGTGCTGGGCAGAGATGAGTCCAAGCGCAAGGCCCCGTTCCTCGGCAGACCGTAGTACTTCAGTCAACATGACCTCCTCCGGAGCGTCTATCTGTGGCTGTGCTCCGGGCCGCGTCGGTCCGAACCACCACAGCCTCTCATCGTGGGCGGCTTGGAAGTGTCTCTGTTGATGGCGAGGAACGAGACCCCCGCCAGGCTGGCGCACGAACCCTGTCGCGGCTACCGCCTGATCAACCACAGCACCAGCACCGTGAGCAGCGTAGCGCCAAAACACGGTATGGTGCAGGTGAGCTCGCTGGGCAGATCGACCTCAGGCAGCTCGATCTCGGCCTCGCCGGTGTCTGGCGAAGGCGTAGGCAGCAGGGCGGTGTACCAGAAGACGTTGCCTCCCGTGTCTGTTCCGTTGACTCTCTCCACGACCTGGAAGCTGAACGGGTCTGCGGTGGGAGCGTTGATGTGCACAGTGATTGGCGCCTGCTCCCCCGGGCTCAGAGGCAGGTTGCGGATGATGGTCTCGTCGGGGCCGGTGGCGACGATCTCCTCACCGCGCACGGTCCCGTTGACCACGTCGCCGCCGGTGGCCTGCATCCAACGGTTGAAGAGGTCGGTTCCCATACGAATGACCAACTCGGCGCCAGAGGGCAGATCCGGATACTGGATGACCACGTCAACCTGGGCTGTCTCGGCGTCGGGAGGGCCGACTACGATGGACTCGACGTCCTCGCTGCCCGTAGTGGCGCCCGCGCTCCGAGACAGCTCCAGGATATGCAGGTTGCGCTGCGCGATGTTGTTGTCCAACGGGACGTTGCCCTCGTTGCGGATGGGGTCCTGATCGGATACCAGGCGCACCAAGAGGCAGCGATGCCCTGGACTGGGGAGGTTCGACCAGGGTATCTCTGATGTGACGACTCGACCTCCCGCTGGCACGTCCACCGTCGTGGAGCCGACCAGGTTCCAGCTATCGGGCCAGGCCAGGAGCAGGGCCGGGTCACCCCAGTAGACGTTGACCGCTACGTTGGAGACGTCCTCAGTGCCGATGTTGCGCACCGCGACGTAGACGTAGTTCGTTTGGCCGAAGATGGGGTTCTGGAAATCGGTCTCCCCAGTCTGACCGTCGGCCTCGTGGCGGACGATGATATCAGGGCTCATCCAGAACGGTTCACCGTTGGGGTTGGAAGGGACCGAGCCGTCGTCGTTGAGGTGATCCCTGACCATGACATCCACCGCGCCAGGCCCTTCCGGCGTTGCTCTGGCCACCTCGGTAGGGATGACCTCGGCCTCGCTTTGGCCGAAGCTCCACAGGTCGCTGACGGTCCTCGACTCGCCGGGTGCCAGGCAGACGTTCCATTGCAGACCGATGCCGTTGTCCAGGTACTCACTGTTGATGGTGTTGTCGAGATCCCTGCCGGACTCGATGTCTTCCCAGATGCTGTCGTAATACGCTTCCCTGTAGCGATCCGGCTGTGTGATAGGAGCGAAGACCATGAACCAGGTGCGACCCTCATCGTAACCGCCGACGGAGCGGGACCCGTTGTCGTAGTAGCCGTAGCCATAATCGCTGTTGGCGAAGTAGATGTCGGCCGCGTGGTAGAACTTGAAGCAGCTCTGGGAGCCGCCGCCGTTGGTCATGGTCCAGTCGAGCTGGAAGTAGTTGCGGCCGTTCACGTAGGAGATGAGCTGTGTGACCTCCAGGGTGGACGTGCCGGTGCTGACCTGACCTCGCGTCTCCACGCGCCAGGGGTCCCCTGAGGCGCCCGACCCCGAAGGCCCGCGGTGATCGGACCAGGTCAGTTCGTTGGTATAGAAGGCGGCTGAGCCCCCGTAGGCTGGCATGTTGGGTCCGTAGACCTGCCCGTCAATGTACCAGAACGGGCCGCTGTCGGCGTCGCCGTACGTCGCCCCGTGCTCGTAGTTCTGATGGTAGGCCTGAATGCTCATGTTGCTGCCCACTTCGATGCGCAAGGGGCTTCCGGTGATGGTGATTGCGTTGGGCGGCTCGTCCAGAGGAGCGGCCTGTACAAGACTCGTCGCCAGACCCAGAAGCATGAGGGCGACGAACAACCCGTGTAGCGGTGCGGCTATTGTCTTCATCGCTGTTTCTATTCCTCCGTGTGGCAAAGAACTCCGAGAGAATCCGAGCCATTCTACCACGCTCGCGCACGGAGAGCAACGACGTGGGGCGCTGGCCACCTGCCGTGCACACAGATAGGGCGGATCCTCTCCGTCACCATCCTGCTTTGTTGCATCCTCACGACGACAGCCCTGGAGGACAGCCGATTGGCGCATTCAGCTCCACAGCGGTACCGCGGCCGTTCCCCTTGTTTCCTCCCAGCGAAACAGCGGTCCGCCCCAGCTCTCCTCGGGCGATGCCGGCGTTGCTGCCTTGCAGAGTCTGCATTCGCCGGGATGGACGCCCAACTGATGGATCCAGGCCTCCTGGCTTGCCCTCTGGCGTTTGACATCTGTTGGGAGGTGAGTCATAATATGGAACGCCAGGGCTACAGTCGGCCAGAAGTTAGAAGGGGTCTGGCCGAGGCGTTTCCTGATGATAGGTACACACCGAGGCAGGGTTTCGTCTTCTGGCGAGGAGCGGCAGTGTCGCTCATCGTTGAGAACAAGCAGAAACACCACTGTTTGCAGGCCGTTGATGGAGTGGCCAGCAAAGACTCGCAAAGCTTGGCTACGCGGAGTTCTGCACGCCCCCGGTGCTGGGGTACGGAGTCCCGGTCCGACCTGGGAGGCTGGCGCTCCGACGTGACCCGTATGAAGTGGGAGCAATACGCGCGCCCAGGGGTGGCAATCTCGAAACCCTGTAGGAATACAGAGGAAGGACGGAACAATAGAAGTGCCCTCACGAACAGTCGATAAGGCAATAGCGATCCTCGGACAGTTCACCGTGGAGGAACCTCTGCTCGGGGTGAGTGAGCTGTCCCGGAGGCTGGGCCTCACCAGGAGTACGGTTCACCGCCTCCTGGCGTCCTTGCGCCAAGGTGGCCTCATCGAACAAGACCTCTCAACCCACAAGTATCGCCTGGGACGCGAGGCTGTAGACCTGGGATACACCGCTATCTACAGCGACCCTCTGTTGGTGACAGCTCTCCCATTTCTATACTTCCTATCGGATCAGGTGGGGGAGACAGTGTATCTTGGGGAGTGGCGTGACGATGAAGTTGCCACCGTGCTGCACGTGCTATCGCCCAGCTCGAGGGAGCAGATGGACTGGTACGATCGGCTCCCACTCCATTCCAGCTCATCGGGCAAGGTGCTGCTAGCCCACAGCGACGAGAGCGAGCTGAGCGCCTTGCTGCGCCGCGACCTGCCTCGTTTCACTGAGTATACGGTTACCGATTCCACAGCTCTACGTGAGGAGTTGCGTCGGATCCGCGAGCAGGGGTTCGCCGCGTGCTTCGAGGAGTACAGGCTCGGCGTCAACGCCATAGGCGTGCCTGTTGCGGACCAGAATGCCAAGGTAGTGGCTGCGCTCTCCATCCTGGGTCCAGCGTACACCCTGACCCGGGACAAGGCGATGGGATCGCTCGAAAGGCTAAAAGCCGTCTCTAGAGAGATCACCGTCAAGCTCACCGCACTCGTTGGCTGAGCACCAGACTTATATCTAGAAGGGACCGTAGCGCAGACTGTGTATCAGGATCTGTGGTTCGGACCTTTGCGTGCAGGTGTGTTGGCACTGTCCCGCTCCGGCCGGCGCGGACGCGTGGTCGAATCTCCCTCGGCACCGGTAGTGACGTACGCCTTGGCCTGTCCAGAGACTATTGCGTCTTCCGAACAAACGGTGCAGAGTTGCCACGTAGGGGACTGAGGGACGCGTCTGACTTGACAAGCTGACGCAGGTTCGGTATACTATCGCCGAAGTAACCGACTATTGCGACACCCACGTGCCATGTATGCCACAAATCATCCATCCCACTGGGATCTCGATCCAATTTGGTGCCATCCAGGGGATTGCCCCCGATGGCATGCGGCACGTGATCGGCAACGACCTATCCCAGCCCTCCATCTACGCTGCGGATCCCACTGATGTAGTAGAGGTTCTCGGCGAGAGCTGGGGCTGGCGGGGTGGTGAGAGTATCGTCGAGACGGCGGGCAACGCTGCCGCCCCATCGAGATCGTTCTTCCTGCGCGTGCTAGTGTTGGAGTTGGCAGGCTCAGCAACTCCGGAGGGTGCGTGATGCGGATCGTTGGTGAAAGGATCAACGGCACCTGGACACGGGTCAAGAAGGCCATCTCTGCGCGGGAGAAATCCTTCATCCATGAACTGGCGCAACGACAGGTCGAGGCAGGGGCAGACTGGCTGGACGTTGGCGCCGGTACGCCTCCGGAGAGGGAACCAGAAGACCTGGTCTGGTTGGTGCAAACGGTCCAGGAGGCGGTTGAATTACCTCTCTGCCTGGACAGCGCCAACCCTCGGGCACTGGCAGCCGCCATCACAGAGGTCCGGCAGACGCCTCTCATAAACTCCATCAGCGGCGAGCAAACACGCCTGGACGGTATCCTGCCTTTGCTGCGCGACACGGAGTGCGAGGTCATCGCGCTGGCCATGGACGAGAGAGGGATCCCTTCCACGGTGGAAGACCGACTGACCGTAGTCCGGCTCGTGCTGGATGCGCTCCGTGACACGGGGGTGCCGGATGAGCGGATCTACGTGGATCCGCTGGTGATGGCCGTCGCGGCCAACACGGAAAGCGGAAGGATCGCCTTCGACGCCATCCGGGCCGTGCGCGCCGAGTTTCCCGACGTGCACATTTCCTGCGGGCTAAGCAACATCTCCTTTGGGCTGCCGGTACGTACACTCATCAATCAGGCGTTCCTGACGCTGGCCCTGGAGGCTGGCTTGGACACGGCGATCCTGGACCCGCTGGACCGCGAGTTGCGCAAGACGCTGCTGGCGGCGGAGGTCGTGTTGGGGCGTGACCGGTACTGCCTCAACTATACGCGTGCCTATCGAGCCGGGTTGCTGAATGGACCGGGGGCCAAAGGCAGCTCCGGGTGAGCGTTGGACAGGCCAACGTGTGCCAACGGTCGGAGGTGACAGCCTTGAGCCATATCTTTGGGAGGAGGCACTATGGACTGACGTGCTCTACGGGTCGGGGGCATGAGGCACTAGCTACATTCGTGAGAGGAGGACACTATGTCCAAGAAGCTGGTCGATGCTATTGCTGAGATGAGGGAACAAGAGGCTCTCGCAATAGCCAAGGAGATGGTGGAGAGCGGTTCTGACCCTATGGAGATCCTGGACTCAGCCAGGGAGGCCATGGGCATCGTCGGGCAGCGCTACGAGAAGGGTACCTACTTCTTGCCCGAGCTCATACTGTCGGGGGTCATGCTGAACCAGATCGCGGAGATCGTCAAGCCGGTGTTGGCCGAGGCGACTGAGGTGGAGCGTCACGGCAAGGTGGTGATCGGCACCGTCGAGGGGGACATCCACGACATCGGCAAGGACATCGTGGTCTTCATGCTCGACGTCAACGGGTTCGACGTCATGGATCTGGGGATTGACGTCCCGCCGCAGAAGTTCGTGGAGGCCATCAAGGAGTTTGAGCCGCAGGTGGTTGGCCTGAGTGGATTCCTGAACCTGGCCTTCGATTCGATGAGAGACACTGTGGACGCGATCAAGACGGCCGGTTTGCGGGACAAGGTCAAGATCATGATCGGCGGCGGGCAGATGAGCGACGCCATTCGGGACCACGCTGGCGCGGACGCCTATGGACAAGATGCCATGGCCGGAGTATCTCTAGCCAAAGAATGGATCGGCGCCAAGTAGGGGTCTCCAGCAGAGTGATGTTCAGGAGGGAACGAAAATGGGCAAGGAATGGGGAGAGTTGTCGTCGGACGAGAAGCAGGATGCGCTGTTTGATCGATGGATTTCCCCGGAGGGCGTAGAGTTCGCCAGTCCCGAGGCCGAGAAGCTATACAAGGAGAGGACGACCCGGATCAGGAATGCTATTCAACTGAAGAAAGTGCCAGACAGGGTGCCGGTCCTGCTGATTCCTAGCTTTGCGCCTGCCTACTATTCCGGGTTGACTCCTCAGGACGTCATGTACGACTATGACAAGACCCTCGAGGCGTGGACGAAGTTCTACGAGGATTTCCAGCCAGATGGGCACGGTGGATGTGTGGTGCCCGGCTCCGGGAAGTTCCTCGAGATTCTTGACTTCAAACTGTACAAGTGGCCCGGACATGGGGTCTCGCCTGATACCACCTATCAGTGTATTGAAGGCGAGTATATGAAGGCGGATGAATACGATCTCTTCATCCACAACCCCCTGTACTTCTTCTACTACACGTGGCCGTCGCGCGTGTTCGGAGCCTTGGAGCCCCTCGGAACGCTCCCTCCTCTGGCGGGCCTGACGGAGTTGTACGGAGTTGCGGGCCCCTTTGTTCCGTATGGCCTACCCCCCGTCCGAGCCGCCTATGAGGCTATTCTGGAAGGTGGGGCCGAGGCTCTGAAGTGGTATGGGACCATCGCTGCCTTCGACAAGCAGATGCCGGCGACTGGATTCCCCGCCTACCAGGCATTCGCCACCAAGGCACCCTTTGATGTGATCGGCGACACCCTCAGGGGAACCAAAGGGATCATGCTGGACATGTACCGGCAGCCGGACAAGCTGCTCGCGGCCATGGAAGCGCTAACGCCAATGTTCATCAAGATAGGAGTAGACGCGGCGAAACAGGCCGGAAACCCACTCATCTTCATGCCTTTGCACAAGGGGGCTGACGGTTTCCTCTCCGATGAGCAGTTCAAGACCTTCTATTGGCCTTCCCTTCGAAACGTCATCATGGGCTTGATCGAGGAGGGAGTGGTACCGTTTGTCTGGGCCGAGGGGGGCTATAACTCGCGCTTGGAGGTCATTCGGGACCTGCCCAAGGGCAAGACGGCATGGCTGTTCGACCAGACGGACATGGCTAAAGCGAAGGAAGCGCTGGATGGCATCGCCTGCGTAGGGGGCAACATGCCCATGGATATGCTGAGCGTGGGCTCGCCCCAGGAGGCGGTAGATCACACCAAGAGGCTCATCGATGTTTGCGGCAAGGGCGGCGGCTACATCATGGCCAATGGAGCCTTCTTCGATGAGGTCAAGTGGGAGAATCTCAGCGCCATAGTCGAGACCGTCAAGGAGTACGGCGTATACAAGTAGAGCCTAGGTGTAGTCTACAGGCTGGTTGATGCTGGTGTTCTCTCAGTGAGCATCAGCATCGCCGCCATTCCCATCGCCTCGGTAGCGGTCTGGTTGGGAGCGGCTTGCCTCGGTCGGCCAGCCGACACGTTGCCAGGGCCACTCAGGGCATTCTCGTACGGAGATTGCCGTCCGGCCTCATTCTCGAGGGCGGGTTCCTGTGGCGCGAGTGACGGACGGGCCCATTCACCATCAGTTGACGGCAAACGCACCAGGGTCAGGAGGAGAAGCATGGAAATCAAAGCCGCGGTCATCCACGAAACTGGGGGAGCATTCAGCCTTGAACAACTGGAGCTGAGCGATCCCCGCGACGATGAAGTGGTGGTGCGGATAGTCGGTGTTGGCATCTGCGGTACCGACCTGGGCGCCGTGCATGGGCATCTGCCCATTCCTGCGCCGCCGAGCGTCTTCGGACATGAGGGGGCTGGCGTCGTCGAGAAGGTGGGCGCGCGGGTGACCAAGGTGAAGCCAGGCGATCACGTCGTGTTGGCCTGGGACTACTGCGGGGCGTGCACCGCGTGCAAGGTGGGCTCGGAACTCTACTGCCTGAATTTCTTTCTGCACAATTTCCACGGAGCACGTCCTGACGATAGTCCGACCTTGCGGAAGGGCGAAGAGATCATCCACGGTTGCTTCTTCTGCCAGTCCTCATTTGCCGATTTCGCCCTGGCTAACGAAAGGAACGTGGTCAAGGTGCCGGATGACGTTCCTCTCGAGGTACTCGCGCCCATGGGCTGCGGTATTATGACTGGTGCCGGTGCGGTGATGAACGCGCTTCGCCCCAGGCCGGGTTCCTCTATCGCCGTCTTCGGGACAGGGACCGTGGGGATGAGTGCGGTGATGGCTGCCCAGGTGGTTGGCTGCACTAGCATCATCGCGGTGGACGTCAATCCGGACCGCCTGAAGATGGCCAAGGAATTGGGCGCCACCCACACCGTCAATGCCGGGGAGGTGGACCCGGTCGAGACCATCCTTGACATGACCGGCGGAGGTGCGGAATTCACCCTGGAGTGCGTAGGGAATCCCAAGGTGTTGCGGCAGGCGGTAGACGTTCTGCCCCGTTTGGGGGTTTGCGGACTCCTGGGGGTCGTGCCACCGGGCACAGAAGTCAGTCTGGACATGGACCTGATAATGAATGGTCGAACGGTCAAGGGAATCCTCGGAGGCGATGCCATTGCGGACCTGTTCATTCCCAAGCTCGTGGAGTTGTACAAGCAGGGGCGGTTCCCCTTCGACCGGATGATCACTCACTATGCATTCGATGACATCAACCAAGCGGTGAAAGACATGGCAGAGGGGCGCGTGATCAAACCGGTGCTGCGACCGTAGTGCCGGACGGATCCACTACGGAAAGGAGATGTCATGAAGACGTATCAGATGTTCATCGGCGGGGGATGGGTGAATGCTGCATCGGGGGCGACCTTCGATGATCTCAATCCGTACACGGGCGACGTCTATGCCCGCGTGCAGAAGGGTGACGAGAAGGATGCGGACCGCGCCATGGCGGCCGCCTATGCAGCCCGGAAGCCGTGGGCGGCTACGCCCTCACTTGATCGGTCAAACGTCATTCTGAAAGCTGCGGCAATCCTGGAAGAGAGCCGAATGGAGTTTGCCGAGGTGTTGACCGGCGAGGGCGGAAGCACCTTCGGCAAGTGTATGTTCGAGATCTCACAGACAGTGGACTTGCTGATGACGGCGGGTGCCGACGCAAAACGAATCCTGGGTGAGACTTTCCATACAGAGCCCATGAAGCTATCCATGACCATCCGAAGGCCAAAGGGCACGGTGGTGGCCATCTCGCCCTGGAACTTCCCGCTCATTCTTTCTATGTACAAGGTGGCCTATGGCTTGGCGACGGGCAACACGGTGGTCTTCAAGCCGTCGAGCGAGACGCCGGTGATCGGACTCAAGATCGGGGAGCTCTTCGAGCGGGCTGGCCTGCTGCCGGGGGCGCTCAACGTGGTCACCGGACCCGGTAGCGTACTCGGGAATGCGCTGATCGATGACGACCGCTGCTCCTATGTGACCATCACGGGTGAGACCACTACGGGCCGTCACGTTGCCCAGAGGGCTGCTGCGGGGTTGAAGGAATACACGCTCGAGCTGGGCGGGAAGAACCCACTCATCATCCTGGCGGACGCAGACGTGGACTATGCGGTCAATGCCGCCTCATTTGGGGCCTTCATGCATCAGGGACAGATCTGTATGTCTGTTGGTCGTGTCATCGTGGAGAAACCGATAGTGGAGGAGTTCTCCGCGAAACTCGCCAAGAAGGCCGCCTCGTTGCCCGCCGGCGACCCCACCGTTCCTGAGACGGTGATCGGTCCGCTCATCAACGAAGATCAAGTGCGCAAGGTGGACACCTACGTCAAGGACGCCGTGAAGGCAGGGGCCAAGCTCCTGGCCGGAGGCACCTACGAGGGACGGGTCTTTGCAGCCACGGTCCTCGGGGATGTCGCCCGAGACATGAGGGCGTGGCGGGAAGAGATCTTCGGACCCGTCGCCCCCATTCTCGCCGTCGGGGACGAGAAGGAGGCGCTGGAGGTGGCCAACGATACCACCTATGGCCTCTCCGCAGGGCTGATCACCCCAGACCTGGAGAAAGCCATCTACCTGGCTGAGGGTCTGGAAGCCGGCATGGTCCACGTGAACGATGCCTCTGTCGACGCCGAGGCCAGTGTCCCCTTTGGGGGCTCCAAGTGGAGTGGCCAGGGTCGCGAGGGCGGCCGCTACTCAGTCGATGCGTTGACCGAGGTGAAGTGGGTCACCATCCAGAAGGAGAAGAGACCCTTCCCGTTCTAGTAGGTCGGTCTCGGGCGCCGGATCACGGCGAAGATCCGAGAGCGCCGTTCAAGAGTGTTGGGCACGGTGGTCCCTCGTACCGGCGGCGAGGAGGCCGGTTTTGTTGCCGGTTCTTTTCTTGAACCTGTTCCTTCGAATGGGTCCAACCTCACAGGAGTTGGCAGTGACCTACGCCACGGAGCATTCCGAGGGAGGAGGGAAGAACTGAGACTGGCGCTGCGGTCGTGTTGAAGGCCGAGGGGACTCCACGCTCCAGTTACTGGAGTTGAGTGATCCCCACGGGAAGTAGGTGCTAGGGCGGATAGGGGGCGACGGAATCCGCCACGCCGACCTGTTCACCGGCGACGCACGTGTGTCGATACGACCGCCGCCGACGGTCTTCGGGCACAAGGGGGCGGTCGGTGCTTGCCTCCTGGGCGAGACAGTGGATACCATTGTGTATCCGAGCGATGCTGCGCCCAGGTTGCTTGTCCTTGGCGCCAGTATGGTGACGTGACGTAGCGCGATCAAAGCGGTTGAATGGCGTGTGAACGAGTCGAATCTTGGGGAGGTCAAACCATGAGCGCAAGAGAAGGACTTCTGAAACTGGTAGGGCCAGAGAGCTTTTCCGATGACCCGGAAGTCCTCCAGGCATACTCCACGGACTTCAGTCTTGTACCGCCAGGGGCTCCCAACTATGTGGTGAAGGTCAAGAAGACGGAAGAAGTCCAGAAGGTCATCGAATTCGCGAATGCCAATTCGATACCTGTCGTGCCCGTCAGTTCCGGCGCGCACTTCTATGGCACTACTATTCCGAGAGAGGGCGGCATTGTCTTGGACTTGACCGCGATGAACAACGTCCTCGAGATCGACGAATCCAACAAGAGGGTGAGGATAGAAGTTGGGGTAACCTGGGAGCAGCTCACCAGTGAGTTGGTGAAAAAGGGCTTCAGGATTGTGATGCCGCTGCTACCTCACCCTTTGCGTTCCGTGGTTACCGACTACCTCGAAAGAGAAGTACCCACCAACACGGTGTATGACTACGGCGAGCCCCTCCAAAGCATGGAAGTGGTTTGGCCGACCGGGGAGGTCTTCAGGACCGGTTCTGCCAGTGTGACTGGATATCCCGATTCGCCGTCCAAGGGTGGAAATCCGTCCGGGCCAGGCTTGGACTTCTACCGCCTGCTCCAGGGCGCTCAGGGCACTATGGGGGTGGTGACTTGGGCCAACCTGAAGATCGAATACCAGCCCAAGATGGACAAGATCCTCTTCGCTCCAGTTCATGATCTCGACTACGCTCTCGAGTTCCTGTACAGAATTCTGAGGGTTAGGATAGGTCAAGAGTGCCTTCTCCTGAATAGCGTCAACCTGGCTACCGTGATCGCTGACGATTGGTCCAGGGATTTCGAGAAGCTACGTGCCTCCTTGCCGCCCTGGACGTTGATCCTGGTGATAAGTGGGTTCCAGCGACGTCCCGAGGAGAAGCTCGAGTATGAGGAAGACGCACTAGGCGAGATCCTCAGGAACGAGTTTCCGGAGATGCAGCTTGCCGACCATCTGCCTGGATTCCCCGGCTTGGGCAAGAAGCTCTTGCCCATGCTCCGCAAACCTTGGCCGGAGCAAGCTACCTACTGGAAGCAGCGTCCCAAGGGGGCGTGCCAGAGCCTCTTCTTCATCACCAAGCCAGGCTGGGCTTCGAGATTCGTCGACAAGGTCGAGGAGTTGGCTGCCAAACATGGCTACCCCGTGGCCGACGTCGGGGTCTATCTCCAGCCCATAGAGCACAACCGAGCCTGTCATCTCGAGTTCAACTTCTTCTATGATCCGGCGAGCGACTCCGAAGTAGAGAGAGTGTCAGCTTTGTACGGCGAGGCTGTCAAGGTTCTGCTAGGCGAAGGAGCTCTCTTCACCAGGCCGTACGGGGAGGAGTTGGCGGAGTTGGTGTACGAGAGGGCAGCCGACTACACCACGACGCTAAGAAGGGTGAAGAGTATCTTCGACCCCAACAAGATCATGAATCCTGGGAAACTGTGCTTCTAAGGGGGATAGGATGCCTACAGAGAAAGTGAGTCTCGACGTAACAGAAGCGGCGAATTTCGTCTTCGACATGAGCAGGTGCATCAAGTGCAAGGGGTGCACCTGGGTGGACCACGTCTACATGCCAGGCGTGAAGTACAGCACAAGATGCCCCAGCGCTGCGAGGTATCTGTTTGATTCTTATGGTGCGTATGGAAAGATGAGGATCGGTCTGGCACTGCTCGAAGGCAGGCTGGACTATTCGGATGAGGTGTTAGAGATACTCTACGCTTGCACTCTCTGCGGCGCTTGCGATGTGGGCTGCAAGCGGAACCTCGACCTGGAGATAGAGCTGGCCCTCGAGGCTCTCAGAATACAGGCGGTGAAAGACGGCAAAGGCCCCATGCCGGCGCACGAGAAGGTCGCCAAGAACATCATGGAGAAACACAACTCCTTTGGCGCTCCTCACAAGAACCGGACCAAGTGGCTGCCTGAGGGGATCAAGCCTTCGGCGAAGGCCGATGTGCTCTACTTCGTGGGCTGCTCCGCTTCCTATGTCCATCCTGAGATAGCCCAGGCTACAGCCAGGATACTGGATGCTTCGGGTACGCCATTCATGCTGCTGCCTGACGAGAGGTGCTGCGGCAACATACTCTATTCTGTGGGCATGGTAGACGAAGCACGAGAGCTGGCTCAGCAGAATATCGATGCCGTCAGACAGACTGGTGCCAAGACCCTGCTGACCAGTTGCGCCGAGGGCTACCGGATGTGGAAGGTTGACTACCCCAAGATGCTGAACATATCAACCGCCGATCTGGGTTTCGAGGTGGTACACTTGACAGAGTACGTGGACGGATTGGTCAAGGATGGCGCCCTCAAGCTCGCCAATCGGGTCGACTTGCGGCTGACCTACCACGACCCGTGCAGCTTGAGCCGGCTCAGCGAACCCTGGGTGCCGTGGGAAGGAGAGCGCGGACTGTGGGGAGCAGTGGATCCTCCTTTGGAGCGCAGACGGGGCACCAATGGAGTCTACCAACCGCCGAGGGATGTTCTGAGTTCTATCCCTGGGGTGGAGCTCACAGAGATGCCACGCATGAGAGAGAATGCCTTCTGTTGTGGCGCCGGCCGGGGAACCAAGGAGGCATTCCCCGATTTCGCCTCGTGGGCGGCGGAGCAGAGGTTGACGGAAGTGAAAGAAGTAGGTGCGGAGGCTCTCGTCTCGGCCTGTCCCTGGTGCAAGGACAACTTCTCCGAAGCCGTTCGCAACAACGGGGGCGGCTTGAAGGTACTCGACTTCTCGGAACTCGTGCTCTCAGCAATTGATAGCACAGGCCAAGGGAGGTAAGTCATGGCCATATCTAAGGAAGCATACGGGGTCTTGGAGTCCATCGTTGGCCCCGAGTACATCTCGGCCGATCCAGCAATCTGCGAGGGCTATCGGGCTGGGCCCGGGGGCTACGAGTGTGGCTTGGGGTATGAGAGGGTCATGACCAAGGTGCCGGGCTGTGTGATCATGCCACGCACCACGGAAGAGGTGCAGAGAATAGTCAAGGTCTGCAACCGCTACGACATTCCGTACGTTCCGTATAGTACCGGTTTCTACGGCGCCCGTTCTCATCCACACGTCTCCGATGCCCTGCTCATAGACATGAAGAGGATGACCGATTTCGAGATCGATGACCAGCATCTCTACGCCGTTGTTGGCCCTGGAGTTGTCTATTCGCAACTACAAGAAGAGGCGATGAGCAGAGGGATGTACGCTATCGTTGGCGGTGGCGGCTCGCAGGTGTCGGCCATCGCCAACATGATCGGTGATGGGTGGTCACCCCTCAGCTACCGCATCGGTCTGCCGCACAGACGGATACTGGGGACGGAACTCGTCTTGCCTGACGGTGAGCTGGTCAGGCTAGGTTCGTTGGCTTTTCAGGATGACCCTTTCTGGGGAGAGGGACCGGGACCAGATCTGAGAGGATTGCTGCGAGGTTTCACCGGGCACAGAGGCTTCCTTGGCATCGTGACCAGAATGGCCATCAAGCTTCTCCCATTCCAGCCCGAGAAGTTGGAGCCAAGTGGCATCTCGCCACACACCACTCTACAGCTTCCTACCAAGAGAGTGAAGTGGATCAACTTCACCATGCCCAGCAAAGACTCCATGCGGCAAGCCATGGTCGAGATGGCAAAAGCAGAGATAGGAGGCGCCGTCACCAAAGTGCCGATCTTCTGGCGCGCGATCGCCAGGGCAGGGTCGAAGGAAGAGTTCTGGGAGCTGTGGTCCAAGGAGACCGAGGAAACGATAAGGGATTTCCACGTTCTTCGTGTGTTGCTGATAGGTTTCACTTCGGAGGAGCAACTGGAGTACGACGAGCGAGTGTTGATGGACATCATAGGTGAGCTCGGCGGGGAAGCACGGCGAACCCGTCCGACGGACGAATCCTGGTTCAAGAACGCGGACTCGGCCGGGATGTGGCTGATGTGCGGCGGGTATGTTTCTGTGGACTACGTCATAGAAACGGTCGAGCACGCCATACCCCATGGAGAAAACTATGCCCAACTGAAGAGGGAGTTCACACCGCCTCTGATGCCAGATTATGGTGACCCTGGTTGGTTCCAGAGCTTCGAGCTAGGCCACCAGGGCTATTCTGAGTTCCTGGTCTACTGGGACCCAAGCGAGAACACTGACCGGGTTGACCAGTTCTACCTGGAGACGTCCAAGGAGAACATCAGAAAGCGCTTCTATACTTCGCTTCTGGGTCCGCACCAACCACTGTATCTTACAGGACCTGCTTTCGGGCCGAACTACCATAAGTGGCTCTTGGAGGTCAAGGACGAGTTTGATCCGAACCACGTTTGTCATCCGCCGGTGCCACTGGCCCACGATGCTTTCGTGGAACGGGCTGAGTGGATGAAGCCTATGAAGGACTGGGAGGGTCCGGAAATCGAAGCCGAACGGTAAGCGAACCATGGCTGCCCGTACGGCTGCGGCGTTGGCCACATGTCTGCCTTGTGCTTAGCCTGGGGAGGGGTTCTCCTGGCGGTAGACTTGTTGTTGCGCTTCCGGCTAGCAGAATGCTTCCCGGTGACCACTGGGTCTATCAAGGGTTTCTACGGCGGTCGGCTGGTGCCGGTCTCGAGAATGGAAGTCTGTGGATAGGGACTCCCGAGTGGCTTAAGTTGTCGGCGCCGTCGGCACGAGAGAGTGAGCACGAGCCAGATATCTGTTGTCTTCGTCAGTGAGAGTCGAGAGCTAGTTTCCCGATGTCTAGGAGGGACAGGGATGGTAACGTTCTACCGAAGGCTGCCGAAGTTTGACTATCTCAGGCCGAGCACGATAGACGAGGCTCTGTCCCTGCTCTCTCAGTACAAGGGGAGGGCAAAGGTAGTCGCTGGCGGCACCGATATCTTGCCCAAGCTCAAGAGGCGGGAGGTTCAAGCACCGGAGTACATCATCGACCTCAAGGGCATCCCAGGTTTGGATTACATCAAGCACGATGAGGCTGGTGGACTGAGCCTTGGGGCGCTGGTTACCATTCACGATGCGGAAACCTCGCCCGTAGTCCAAGAGCGATTCGGTGTGTTGTTCCAGGCTGTCGAGAGCATGGCTTCTACCCAGGTTCGGAATAGGGGCACCATAGCGGGCAACCTGTGTAACGCGGTTCCTTCGGCCGACACGGCACCTGCGCTGCTTTGCCTTGAGGCGCGCTTGAAGCTGGTCGGCCAGGAAGGGGAGAGAATCGTCAACATCGAGGATTTCTTTACCGGGCCAAGCGAGACGGTCCTTGGCGACGAAGAGATGCTGCAAGAGATTCAGGTGCCCAACTTGCCACCACACGGCAGAGCGCGATACTTGAAGCTCACACCGAGGAGGGCCATGGATCTAGCCATCGTTGGGGTGGCGGTGTTGGTCGTGGCCGAGGATGGGATTTGTAGTGACGTACGGATAGCCCTTGGAGCGGTGGCCCCGACCCCGATTAGGGCCAGGAGGGCAGAAGAGACCGTTAGAGGGCAGAAGCTAAGCGACGAGGTGATAGAAAGGGCAGCCCAGGTTGCCTCCGAGGAGTGCCGCCCCATCAGTGACCATCGGGCTTCGGCAGAATACAGATGTGAGATGGTCGACGCGTTGACCAAGCGGGCGATACAGCAAGCTGTTTCAATGCCGTGAGTGCGGGAGTATGGTGTCCAAGGGGCTGGGTTCCACCGGCAACCGAGCGCCAATGGAAATCCAGGCCCTCGATGAGCCAGGGGCGGGTTCGGGCAGAAGAGGACCGCTGAAATGGCACGAATGATCAAAGTGTACATCATGGGCAGGAATGGCCTGGAAGAACGTGAGGTGAGCTTCGAGGAGGCAGAGGCAATCCTTGAAGAGACTTATGCTGACTCTCTGGGAGGACTGGTAGCCGACAAGAGAACAGGGGAAGTGATCTGGCAGATGGGCCCGGACGTTGAGGAACTGTTCATAGTGGAACACGCGATCGGCGGGGGCTAGAGGTCCGGCGACGAGGGAACGGGAGTTGTCCGATGAAGCAGGTAGGTCTGACAGTCAATGGCACTCTGTACGAGCTTGACGTGCAGCCCTGGGAGACATTACTCGAAGTTGTCAGAGATAGGCTGGGATTGACAGGGACGAAAGAGGGCTGCGGACTTGGTGAGTGCGGAGCGTGCACCGTAATCATGGACGGCAGGACGGTCAACTCGTGTCTGGTGCTGGCTGCCGAGGCCGATGGCAAACAGATCACCACTATCGAAGGGTTGGCTGATGGTGAGAAGCTGCATCCTATCCAGGAGGCGTTCGTCGAGAATGGAGGCCTACAGTGTGGCTTTTGCACCCCAGGGATGATCATGTCAGCCAAGGCGCTGCTTGACGAGAACCCCGATCCATCCGAGGGTGAGATAAGGAAAGCGATCGCCGGCAATCTGTGCCGCTGCACCGGCTACACCAAGATCATCGAGTCGATAACCTCGGCAGCCAAGAAGATGGGAGCGACGTGACAATGGCAGAGTTCTCGGTCATAGGGGAGCGACTTCCTCGGGTGGATGCGAGGGAGAAGGTTACCGGCAAAGCCAAGTATGCCGCCGACTATTCATTGCCCGACATGCTGTGGTGCAAGCTGCTCAGGAGTCCCTATCCCCATGCCCGGATTCTCAACGTAGACACCAGCCGGGCTGAAAGCCTGCCTGGAGTCAAGGCAGTGGTCACCGGGGAGGATTTCGGTGGCTGGACTTGGGGCTGGATGCGTCCTACCAGGGATGAGCCGCCCCTGGCAGTGGACAAGGTGCGCTACATGGCCGAGGCGATAGCGGGGGTGGCGGCCATCGATGAGGACGTGGCCGAGGAAGCTTGTGAGCTGATCGAGGTTGAGTACGAGGAGCTGCCCGGCGTCTTCGACCCAGAGGAGGCCATGACAGACGGGGCACCCATGGTTCACGACTACGTGAAGAACAACATCAGTGTCGAGTACCATTGGGACTTCGGTGACGTCGAGAAGGGTTTCGCTAACTCCCATCTTGTGCGCGAGGATAGGTTCAGAACCTCCAGGGCCACCCACGGCTACCTGGAACCACCGGCTACGCTGGCCTACTACGACCCTACTGGCTACATCACCGTCTGGGCGGCAAAGCAGAGCCCCTACTTCCACTATCGGCACCTGGCGGCGTGTTTCAAGCTACCTCTGAGTCGAGTACGAGTGGTGCAGCCGTTCATCGGGGGTGGTTTTGGCGGGACGAAGAACGATTCGCTGGCCGGCGATTTCTGCGCGGTCCTGCTGTCCAAGAAGACGGGGAGGCCGGTCAAGTACGTAGAGAGCATGGAAGAAGAGCTGGCTACCAGCCGGCGCCGGCACAGCATGATCGTCTACAGCAAGATGGGAGTGGACAAGGAGGGAAGGCTAACAGCGATACATCACCGGGTGATCGCCGATGGTGGCGGCTACACCGCCGTTGGTCCCCTCAGCATGTATCTGGCTGGATTCATGACCACTCTGCCTTACAAGCTGCCCAACTTCAAGTATGATGCCTACAGGGTCTTCACCAACAGCCCCATCGGCGCGGCCATGAGGGGGCATGGCATCACCCACACCCGCTTCGCTGCCGAGATCCAGATGGAGATGATCGCTGAGGAGATGGGCATCGAACCCGTAGAGATGAGGATGCGAAATGCCATCGACAATCCGGAGCCGGGTACCATATACGAGACCATCAACAAGGTAGCGTTGAAGACTTGTGGCATCAAGGAGTGCATCGACAAAGCCATGCAGGACCCCATCTGGCGAGAACGAGACAAAACGCGCGGGAAAGATGGCGACATCTCGTGGGGTGTTGGCTTGTCCAGTACTTCCTACCTTGGTGGCGCCAGGCAGATGGGGCATCAAGCATGCGCTGCTGTGGTCAGGATTTGTGAAGACGGGACGGTGAATCTTCTCACGGGAGCTACGGATTGTGGGCAGGGCTCCGACACTGTGCTGTGCATGATTGCTGCCGAGGAGCTAGGGGTCAATCTGGAGGACGTGGACATCAAGAGGGTGGACACGGCCTATACCCCGGTCGACCCGGGCAGCTATGGCAGCCGAGTCACGATTCTTGCTGGACAGGCGACTCAGAAGGCGGCCCGACAGGCCAAGAAGCAGCTACTGGAAGCTGCCGCCAAGACGTGGCAAGTAGATCCCGAAGACGTGGAGATCAGGCAGGGCAAGGTGTTTGCGTTGTCTGATCCTGAGAAGAGCATGCCCTTTGGCAGGCTGGCCAGGATTGCCTGCTACTCAGGCACGGGGGCGGTCATACTAGGCACCGGCTACTCAAGCTATGGCGTGGAGCCCTTGGACCTGGACAGCGGCATAGGCAATGGTGGGACGTCCTACAGTTTCACTGCCCAAACCGCCAAGGTCGGCGTAGACGTGGAGACGGGGGAGATTTTCGTTTCCGATTTTCTCATCGCTTCCGATTGCGGCCGCCTCCTGTGTCCGATAGCGGCCGAAGGACAGATCGAGGGCGGCGCGATCCAGGGCATGGGGCAGACTCTGTACGAGGACTTCATCATGGACAGAGGCAAGACGCTGAACCCGACCTTCCTGGACTACAGAATGCCCGGCTCCACAGACGTACCAAGCATACGGCTGATAGACGTGGTTACTGACGATCCTGACGGCCCCTTTGGGGCCAAGGAGGCCTCCGAAGGAAGCATCGTGAGCACGCCTCCGGCGGTCGTCAGTGCCATTCACGATGCTACTGGAGTCTGGTTCAAAGAGCTGCCCGTGACACCTGAGAAGGTAGTAGCGGCTTTGAGAGAGAAGAAGAGCCGGGAATAGCCTGCTCGTTGGTGTGGGCAGCAGGAGCATTTGTCAGTGGCCAAGATAAAGATGAGGTGCCCATTCTCCAACAGACTGTGCGAGGAGTGCGCCTTGTACAGAGGTAGGCATTACTACCTGTGCTTCTGCCAGAGATACCGGGGATACATCGGCGATCCGGTGGAGCTCGCCAGGGAGAAACCGCCGTTCGTTGCAGGGGCGGGGTCAAATGGAGCATTCGAGATACCATCTATCATCCGCACTCGTGCCATGGATCCGTTCGTCAGTGAGCACGAGAGACATCAAGAGGAGGACTGATTTCAAATGCTGATTGAAGGGAACTTCACTCTACAAGCACCTATTGCAGAGGTGTGGGATCTTCTGTTCGAGATAGACACACTCGCCGCGTGCATTCCCGGTGCCGAGGAGCTCGAAGAGGTTGGCGAGAACACCTATGACGCCGTGATCAAACAGAAGGTTGGGCCGATAACAGTGAGGTTGAAGTTCACCACTGTTCTAACGGAGATAGATCCGCCGCGACATGTAAAAGCGGTCGGCAGAGGTGCAGACATCGGCAAGGCGGGCACCTTCACGATGGAGGGAACCCTTAACCTGAAGGAGATCTCAAAGGACAGTGTAGAGGTGTCATACAGCGCGAACGTGAGTTTGGTCGGGCGACTCGCTACGTTCGGGGAACGGATCATGCGAGCCAAAGTCAAGCAAGTGGGAGACGAGGTCACCGCGAACTTGCAGGAGACACTGAAGAGTCGAATGGCCGAGCGGGACAAGTAAGGTGGAATAGTAGGCTCACATCGATCAGATCCACAGAATCAAGCGGGGTAGACGAGAATGCTACGAGACTTTGAACACCTAGCTCCCAAGACACTCAAGGAAGCCCTAACCCTATTGGGCGAACACCAGGATGAGTGTAAGGTGATCGCCGGGGGACAGTCTCTGCTGATCCTGATGAGACAGGGCTTGCTCGCGCCTGAGTACCTGATCGACATCAAGGGCGTGTCTGAGTTGGACTACATCAAGTCTGATGCCAAAGAAGGGCTGAAGATTGGCGCCCTGACCACACATCGTACCATAGAGAAATCACCGGTCATGAAGAATGGTTTCGGCATACTGGCCGAGATGGAGCACAGCCTGGCTTCCATCCAGACCCGTAACTGGGGCACGATTGGCGGCAACCTCTGTCACGGTGAGCCGGCCGGAGACCCAGCACCGGTGCTGATAGCGCTGAATGCTACCTTGACTGTAGCTGGCCTTCAGGGCGAGAGAAACATGGCGCTCGAAGACTTCTTTGTAGACTACTTCGAGACTGCCCTGGAGCCTGCCGAGTTGCTCACTGAGATTCAAGTGCCGGCAGTCCCACCTCACAGTGGCACTGCCTACACCAAGTTCAACATCATAGAGCACGACATGGCCACAGTGGGAGTTGCCGTGTCGATCACTCTGGACTCAGGCGATGGCAAGTGCGGAGATGCGCGCATCGTGCTGGGCGCCTGTGGACCAACTCCAATAAGGGCCAAACAAGCGGAAGGGGTACTCAGAGGCAAGAAGATCACCGATAAGCGACTCAAGGAAGCCGGGCAAGAGGCCTCACAAGAGGCTGAGCCGATATCTGACATCTCTGCCTCCGAGGAGTACCGGCGGGAGTTGGTCAAGGTTCTGGTGGCCCGAGTAGGCAAGGAAGCCCTGGCCAGAGCAAGACAGGCTTAGGAAGAAGGTTTCGGAACATGAGAAAAGAGCTACGACTAGTAGTGAATGGTCAGCCGTACGAGCTGTATGTCAAGAGCGGGACCTTGCTGGTGGAAGTGCTGAGGGACCACCTGGGACTGACCGGGACCAAGAGAGGGTGTAGCAGCAGTAGCTGTGGTGCTTGCACCGTGATTCTCAATGGCATGGCGGTCAAGTCATGCTCCATACTGGCACTGCAAGCCGACGGTGGTGAGGTGCTGACGATCGAGGGTCTGGCGAGCGGAGGCGAGTTGCATCCTCTCCAGGAGGCCTTCCTTGACCATGGTGCTTTCCAGTGCGGCTTCTGTACCGCGGGGATGCTGATGTCGGCCAAGGCGCTGCTGGACGAGAATCCTGAGCCTGACAAGGATCAGATAAAGGAAGGTATTCACGGTAACATCTGCCGGTGCACCGGCTACAACAGCATCGTTCGCGCCGTTACTGCTGTGGTCAGCGGCGAGTATAAGGAGAAGATATGAGCAAGTACTCGGTAATCGGTCAGCGCGTGCGCAGGGTGGATGGCCCGGAGAAGGTAACCGGTAGTGCCAAGTACACCTTCGACATGGTGCTGCCGAACATGCTGCACGGCAAGATCCTGAGAAGCCCCTATCCCCATGCTGAGATTCTGAACATCGACACCAGCCAGGCGGAGGCGTTGATCGGGGTGAAGGCGGTAGTCACCTCAAAGGACACTCCGGGACGTAAACAGGGTATCTGGCGGCGGTTCCCCGAGCTCTGTGATGAGACGATTCTCTGCGGCGACAAGGTTCGCTACATCGGCGACGCAGTGGCAGCAGTGGCCGCCATCGATGAGGATACGGCCGAGGAAGCGCTGGACCTGATCGAGGTTGAATACGAGCCATTGCCAGCGGTCTTCGACCCGCTGGAAGCGATCAAGGAAGAGGCACCTCAAATCCACGATGGTGTCGAACTCAACATCAATGTGACCCGTCATATCGAGTGGGGCGACGTTGACGAGGCGTTCAAGAAGTGTGACTACGTCCGCGAAGACAAGTTCAAGTGCTCGTCACAGTCGCACGTCTGTATGGAGACCCATAGCGCCGTGGCCAGCTTCGACCATAGTGGCAAGCTTACGGTGTGGACTTCCACCCAGTCTTCCTACTACATTCAGAGACTACTGGCTGATATCCTGGACTTGAGAGAGGGCGACGTAAGGGTGATCAAACCGCCCACGGGAGGCGGCTTCGGCAGCAAGTTCGAGCTGGATTCCGCCCAGTTCTGTGCCTCTGTGCTGTCCATGAAGCTGCGTCAGCCGGTGAAGATAGTCCTCACCCGGGAGGAAGAGTTCACCGCCACCAAGCGGCGGACCCCGATGTACTACTATCTCAGACTTGGCGCCAAGAAAGACGGCACCCTCTTGGCCAAAGAGGTCAGAGTGATCACCGAGGGCGGGGCCTACACGGCCATGGGAGCGACCGCACTCTACTTGACTGGTTTCTTCTCGTCGTTCCCGTACAAGTATCCCAACTACCGGTACGACGGCTATCGGGTCTACACCAACACAGCACCGACGTCGGCCATGCGGGGCTTCGGAGCTCCCCAGGCGGCATTCGCTGGGGAATCTCAATTGGACATGCTGGCTGACGATCTGGGAATAGACCCCATCGAGATCAGGCGCAAGAATGGGATGACGCCCAACTACGTGGTTCCGGGGCAGGCTACTGTCCAGAGCTGCGGGCTGCACGAGTGCCTGGACGCGATCGACGGACACATCAAGAAGCGCGGCAAGCTACCCCCTAACCGTGGCATAGGCGTAGCTGCCTATGGGTTCATGTCGGGCGGTATCTTCAACTGGTTCGATACCCCCTACGCCTTCTCGGCAGCTCTGGTCCGGGTGAACATCGATGGTAAGGTAGACCTGTTCACGGGGGCCTGCGATATCGGCCAGGGCTCTGATACCACGCTGAGCATGATCTGTGCTGAGGAGCTGGGCGTACACCTCGATGACGTCAGGATACATGCCAGCGATACCGGCATCTGTCCTGCTGACCTCGGCGCCTGGGGCAGCCGGGAGACGCTGATGAACGGCAACGCTGTCAAGATGGCGGCAGCCGACGCCAAGAGACAGATCCTGGAGTATGCCGCGGCCAAGATGGGCGCCAACATCGTCTATGACCTGGATATCAAGGACCAATGGGTGCACCTGGTCGACCGTCCGGAGCGAGGCGTCTCCTATTTCGACGTAGTCAAGGAGGCGATCAGGGGTAAAGACGGCGAGGTGATCATCGGTCGGGGACACTATACGCCCCACCGCAAGGGTATGATATCTCCCGCCTATAGCTTTGGCGTCCAGGCTGTCGAGGTGGAGGTTGACCCTGAGACGGGCCGGTACAAACTGATGAACGTGACCACTGCCCACGAGAGCGGCACAGTTATCAACCCCGTAGGCATCGAAGGGCAACTGGAGGGGGCGATAATGATGGCCGGTGGCTATGGCTTCTGTGAGAACCAGCCTATGGACGAAGGCAACATTCTCAACCCCTCGATCGCTGACTACAAGCTCATCCGCTCCTTGGACATGCCGGAGTGTGAGATCCTGGAGATCGACACCTATGAGCCCGAAGGACCGTTTGGGGCCAAGGAGGCTGGCGAAGGATTGACCAATCCCACCGCCGGGGCCATAGGCAATGCGGTGTACAAAGCGGTGGGTGTGCGAGTGAACGATCTGCCCATAACGCCAGAGAAGGTCTTCAGAGCGCTGAGGGAGAAGGAGAGACAAAGCAAGCAGTCCTGAGTGTACATCACTGAGGATTGGGAGGTCGCCAATGAGCTATCACTGCCCGGTATGCAACAAGGTTTCGAGCACTGCAATGGACCTGGCTCGACACATGATCGGGAGGGGGGACAAGGTACATCGAGACTGGATCAGTGCCAAAGGCTTCAAGTTCTCGGAGTTGCTCACCATGCAGTTCAAGTCGTTTGGTGGTGAGGGGTACAAAGCCTTGGCCGAGGTGCTGGAAGAGGAGACCAAGGTCGAAGACTAGGCTGGCTGTTGTGCAGTGGGCCACCGAATCATGGAAAGCGGTGGCCCTCCATGCTGGTGGCAGGCGTGTCTGCCACTGACGGGCTCAGTGAGGCGTGGAGATGAAACTGGACGGGAAAGTAGCACTGATCACAGGAGCGGGCACTGGCATAGGCGCCGCGATCGCCAAGCGCTTCGTTGCTGACGGCGCGAGGATATGCATCACCGGCCGCCGTCAGAGACCGCTCGATGACGTGGCGGGGGCGTCGCCGGCAGGGAGCGTCGTGACGTGCGCTGGGGATGTAACCAAGCTCGAGGATGCCGAGCGAATGGTCGAGACGGTGCTCGGAGTCGCCGGCAAACTCGACGTGCTGGTGAACAACGCTGCGATAGACCCGGGGGGCACCACCGTCGTCGACGTAGATCCGGAACTCTGGCACAGGGTTCTCGAGACGAATCTCACCGGGCCTATGTACCTCATGAAGGCATCCATACCGCACATGATCGAGGCAGGCGGAGGTTCCATTATCAACATCGCTTCCTTGGGAGGTGTACGCTGCCTGCCTGGCATGCCAGCCTACTGTGCGTCGAAGGCGGGTCTCATCGGGCTCACCCAGCAGGTTGCGTTAGATTTCGGGACATCGAAGATCCGATGTAATGCGGTCTGCCCAGGCGGCACTAGAACGGAGATGCTGGAGAAATCGCTCGGCCCTCTTGGGGAAGTCCTGGGGACAGATCTGGACGGCGTTTTTGAGTGCGTGTCTTCGATGGTGCCCCTGAGGAGGACGGCCAGTCCCAGTGAGATCGCCGGCATTTGCAGTTACCTCGCCAGCGATGATTCCACGTTTATGACGGGGTCTGTTCTTCTGGTTGATGGCGGAGCGGCGCTTGTCGACGTTGCGGGGGCGGCGCTGACCAATGCCGGCGTGAAGTGGGGCGTGTGAGGAAGGACCTGTTCGCCAAGGAGGGAGGGCACGATGCCACAGCAGGAAGGTGAAACGGACTACAAGTATGAGGACTATGCCTCGGAGATGGCGACCCACCGTCTTCCCCAGACAGAGGCGCTGGTGAATCAGACCATGAAGATCACGCTCGACATGGGGAAGTCCTTCGATCTTGACTTCGTGGATCGTAACGAGGTCGCCTGGAGAAGCGACGGTGAGAGCGGCACGGACTGGTGCGAGGTAGTGGAGGTGGCGCCGCAGACCTACTACATCGACATGACCTTCTCCCAGGAACCTCGCCAGTCGCAGACCTTCGTGGTCAACGTTCAAACACGGCAAGTGCTCGCGGTCCGCACCATCATGCGCGAAGGCGATGTGGGCAAGGAACCTCGGGCGGTCCACGAGTTCTCGGCCGGTGTGCTCGGCGATCCGGCCATTCCGCCCACGGGGCGCAAGCCGGCGGAGACTCGTGATCTCATAGGCTTGCGTGGCCTCTATTCATACAGTCCTGGGCAGTGTTTCGAGCATGTCTACCTGAGTTCAAGGCGATATGCCTGGCAATGCATCGTAGGGCCACTGCGCGGTGAAGGCGACGTCGATCTGGCCACTGTCTACAAGTTCGACGACAACCAATACATCTTCACCTTCCGCGAGTTCGGTCTGCCTGTCTCCACGGTGTTCTTCTACAACTGGGATCAGATGAGATCGACCGGCAAGTTCTTCGCCATTGGCGAAGACGGAGCCATCGCCAACACACCTGCCGGCGCTCTCATCACGAAGCTGTCGATGGCTTTCTATCCGCTCGACATGCAGCCGCTGTAGGGTGTGTCGAGTGCTCTCTGTCCGGTGGCTGCCGTGCACAGCGGTGTCCTCGATTCACGTGGCATCACCACAACACGATAGCGAAGGAGTTGGCTAGACCATGGCAGACTATGAGGCGCTGAAGAAGAGAGTGGACGAGCTGGCGGCAAGAGACTGGGATGAGCCAGGGCTTCAGGCCAGAGTGAGGAAACTGGCCGCGGAGGGGATCCCCAGGAAAGCGCTAAACAGGGACCAGATTCTGGCCAACCGGGAACAGATCCTGGACCGCGTTCAGCGGCGGGCCGAGGAGTACAACTTCATCGCGCGCAATTGTGCCAGAAGTACGGCGCTTGCCGTGATGGAAGAGTTTGGCCTGGGAAACATGGAGGTCATCCGAGCTTTGTCTCCATTCCCTGGATTCGGCGGAACCGGCTGGATGTGTGGGGGTGTCACCGGGGGTCTGGTTGCCCTTGGACTCTATTTCGGAAGTGACGATGTGTTGGATTACGAGGCCACAGGCGGTACCATCGCGGCGGCCCGCAGCTTCATGCCCCGCTTCGAAGCTGAAGTAGGTTCGGTATTGTGTCCGAGAATACATGAGGACGTGGTATTCGGGCGCTACATGGATCCTGCCGCCAGCGAAGAGAACATGGAAGCCTTCGCCAATGCCCAGGGTTTCGAGAAGTGCGGTCTGCTTCCGGGGATAGGTGCTAGGACTGCGGCCCGGATCATCATTGAGAGCCTAGAGTAGGGGGCTGAGAATCCCGGGTACTGCGTGTCGAATGCTCCGAGGTACACCCAAGTAGAGAGCTAGGGGAACCACTCCTCACCAGAGGAGACTCCGTCTCCGTATCACCGCTGTCCCCACTCGTGACACAGGAGGGGCGGTTGGCCTAGAGCCCAAGATAGGCCTTCTTGATTAGGTCTTTCTGCAGAAGCTCTTCGCAAGTACCCTCTAGGGCCATGCGCCCGTTCTCAAGGACGTAGGCCCGGTCGGCGATCTCCAGGCTTTGTCGAACGTTCTGCTCGACCAGCAGGATGGTCACCCCCTGGTCACGGAGTCCTTGGATGATCCGGAAGATCTCCTTCACCAGCAGCGGTGCCAAGCCGTATGAGGGCTCATCAAACATACATAGCTTTGGCCTGGACATCAGACCCCTGCCCATAGCCACCATCTGCTGTTCGCCACCGCTCAATGTCCTGGCTAGCTGCCCTTGCCTGTCCTGCAAGGTCGGGAACATGTCGCAGACTTGCTGGAGTGTTTCCTCTCGGCACTGCCAGGCGTGGGTGGAATACGCACCCAGCTCCAGGTTCTCAGCCACCGACATCTGCGTGAAGAGCTTTCTTCCCTCCGGCACTTGAGAAATGCCCAGTGCCACGATGGAGTGGGGCGCCAGCTTATCTATCCGCTCGCCCAGGTACTCCACCCTGCCCGAAGATGGACGCACCAGGCCGCACACAGTATTGAGCAGCGTTGTCTTGCCGGCCCCGTTCGCTCCCACCAGGGCGACGATCTCTCCCTCGTCGACTCTGAGGGAAACATCCCACAAGGCTTGAGACTTGCCGTAAAAGACGTTTATGTCGTTGAGTTCCAGCATGAGCCTACTCTCCCAGATATACTTCGATGACCGTCTTGCTCGTGGCAATCTCCTGCGGCGTTCCCTCGGCGATCTTCTCACCGTGATGGAGCACCATGATGCGGTCACACGCGTTCATGATGGCTTTCATGACGTGCTCGATCATGAAGACGGTGATGCCCCTGTCGTGAATCTTGGCCACCAACTCCATGGCCTCCGCCACCTCGGCGGCGTTCAGACCCGCCATCAACTCGTCCAGCAACAACAGTTCCGGCTGCGTAGACAGCGCCGTAGCTACTTCGAGTCGCTTCTGTCTGGCCAGCGTCAAATCCTTGGCTGACCTTGCTCCGAAGTCGGACAGGCCCACGAACTCCAGTTGCTCCGTCGCCTCCTTTGCAGCATCCGCAGGGGACATGTTGGTGGAAGTGCCGAAGGTGGCGCCCAACACAGCATTCTCGAAGACCGGTATGTCGGGGAAGACTTTGACGGACTGGAAGGTTCTGGCTAGGCCCATCCTGCATATACTATGGGGCTTAAGACCATTGATCTTCCGGTCTTTGAATGATATGGTCCCTGCCTTGGGGACAAGAGAGCCCGAGATCAGGTTGAACAGTGTAGTCTTGCCAGCTCCGTTTGGACCGATCAGACCGACGATTTCACCCTCTTCCACGCTGAAGTCAACGCGTGAGACCGCGGCCAATCCACCAAAATACTTGGTTACCCCTTTGCCTTCAAGTATTGGCATGTTGCCTTCCTCCGAAGCTTGCTCTCCGCAACCTCTGCGCCAACCCTATGAGTCCATCGGGGAGGTACAGGATGGTGATCAGCAGTATGGCGCCGAAAAGGAGCATGTAGTGATAAGGGAACTTGGTGATCAGGACTTCTTCCATGTAGGCAAAGACGGCAGCCCCCAGGATAGGGCCGTAGAACTGCCCCATGCCCCCGAAGATGGCCATCAATACCGGCATGAAAGAGTACAGGGACTTGAAGGCTATGTAGGGATCGATGTAGGTCCATCTTGTGGCTATGACCGCCCCGGCTGCCCCCATGAACGAGGCACTGATGGCGAAGCTGAGAACCTTCACCATCGTCACGTTAACGCCGGCATGAGCCGCGGCTTCCTCATCTTGGCCGATGCTCTTCAGGGCCAAGCCGTACTTGGAGCGCCTGATGAGGTAGGTGGTTAGCAGGAGTACCACGAGAATGAAGAGCATCAGGTAGTAGATGGTGTTGTTGTCTACAAGGACAACAAAGCGGCCACGTGCGCCCGTGAACTTGATCGCATGCCATAGGACAACATTCTTGATCAGCTCAACCAACCCCAGGGTGAAGATGATGAAATAGACGCCTCGTAGCCTGAGAGTCAAAGCGCCCACGACAAGGGCAAGAAGAGAGGATAGGAGCCCCGCGGTCACGATGACCACAGGCAAGGGCAGCTGCCACCCTAGTATGGCAGCGGTGTAGATGCCGACCCCGAAGAATGCCGCCGTCGCCAGTGACATGTAGCCGGTAGGAGCGGAGAACAGAACCCAGCTCTGTGTGAGGATGACGTACATCAAGATGCTGGTGACCAGTACGACACTATAGAGCGAGGCAAAACGGGGCAGACCGGCTAGCAGAAGAAGGATCACGATAAGCAACCCTGGTATCCACCACTTCTTCAGACCGAGCATGATAGTGTTCATTTCTCTACTTCCCCATGATACCTGTCGGCCTTACCAGGAGCAGGACGATGAAGATCAGATAATAGGCAGCCAGCGACAAGAGCGGGTCTATGTAAGTCACGACGCTGCCAACAATGCCCAGTACGAAGCCTCCAATGAAACTGCCAGGGATGCTGCCCAATCCGCCGAGGACCACCACGATGATGGCGATGATGGTGTACTCCATGCCCATCTCTACGTTGACGGGATAGGAGATGCTGATGAGCACGCCAGCGATGGCGGCCAGAGCAGCGCCCAAGCCGAAACACAAAGCCAGCACGGTGTTGATGTTCACCCCCATCAGTCCCGCTGTGGCTGGGTCCTGGGCTGCGGCCCTGATGGCCTTGCCCATACGAGTGCGGGCCACGAACAAGTAGAAAGCCAGGCCGATGGCTAGGGCAAACCCTAAGGTCACCAGCCGGTTGGCGCCAAAGAGTGCTCCCGCCAGGCTGACCGGAAAACGCAGATACGAGTAGCCTCTGATCTCGGGTCCCCAGTAGATCGAAGCCAGGTTCTTGATGATGAACAGGAGACCGAAAGAAGCCAGCATGGAATTGCTCTCGAAAACGGCCGGCGATGCCGACGACGTCAGCAGGCGCTTGAACAGCGTCCTGTGTATGATGAACCCGAGAAGGAAGGCCAGAGGACCGCTGACAACGAGGGACAACAGTGGGTTAAGGCCAAACACCGTGAACAGTGTCCAGGTGGTCATGCCGCCGAGCATGATGAACTCACCATGCGAGATGTTCAGCACCCTCGCTACACCGTACTGCAGGCTGAGCCCCATGGCGATGAGGGCGTAAAGGCCACCCAGCAGCAAACCAGCGATCACCACATCCAGGATAGTCACGATCATAGTGATACCTTCCTAGCTTTGTCCGTCACAGTTGCAGGCTGTCCAAAGGGTTGGATATGTCTTCGGCGGAGGTTCATCGCTCCACCGGGAGCAATCCTCGCACCCTTCAGACAGCCTGCGTGTGGTTGTGGTTCGTCTAGATGTTCTCTTTCTATCCTGTGGGCCACGCTGGCTTGGGATACACCAGGTCTGCAGTGGTCCACGGTTCAGGACCGACGGACTCGAACACGCCGTTGACCCACTGGCCGATCTCTCCCTTGTGGGCACCCAGCGCCAGGAGGCCGTTCTCAAACCAGGTCTCTCCCAAGACGGTCTCGAGCTTCTCGTTGGCCAGCACGTCCCTCACCGCTGTCTGGTCCAGGGTTCCCGCCGCCTCGATGGCCGCCTTCCACATGTCCAGTCCTGCCCAGTAGAACGGATGGCCCCACCAGTCGTTGATGTCCTCGGGCTGGCCTTCGTAGAGTATGTCGGCCAGCTCGTCCAGCTCAGGAGTCATGCCGCGGGCGAAGCAGGTGAAGCCGCATATCCCCTCCACCATAGGCCCAAACGCGGTATGGTAGAAGCCGAAGTTGACGCCAGGACCACCGATCATGGCCTTGGGGTTGTAGCCAAGCTCTATTGCGGTCCCCGTGGCAGGCATGACCTGGTCGGGATATGCGAAGCAGCAGAAGATGTCGGCTCCTGACGCGTCAGCGTCCTTGATCACGGGCGAAAGGTCCTCGATGTCAGGCGGCAAGCTCTTCAGACCGACGACCTCGATGCCCTTCTTCGGGAACTCGATGCCCGCTACGCCAGAGTACTCGATGCCGTGCAGGTCTGCGATGTAGGAGATGTAAGCTGTCTTCGCTCCCGCAGCAGACATGATGTCGGCGAACACGGGCAGTTGGTACCAGTCGGAGAAGCTCAAGGTCACGAATACGTACGGCAAGCTAGGCAGCATCTCCTTGATTTGCGTAGCGCCGCCCTCGGCCGTCACCAGCACGTATCCGTACTTGTTGGCTATGGGAGCCTGGGCGAAGACGAACGACGTGCCAGAGGCTGGCCACAGGAAATCGACCTTGTCCTCGAGTATCAGCTTCTCTGTAAGCCTGGTCATCGTGCCCACATCGCTCGTATCGTCGTAGATGATCAACTCGATGGGCAGCTTTCCGCCATACTCCTCTACGTACACTCCGCCCTCATCGTTGACCCTAGGCACCCAGGTCTCGTAAATGGGCTTGAAGGCCGCGTCTCCGATGATGGCCAGCGGGCCTGACAGAGGTCTGGCCATACCGACGACGATCTTGTCCTTGGTGGGCCCTACGGTTGGCGCCACCTCGGGCGGCGTGGTGGGCTCCGCCTCAGGCGGGGTCGTGGGCTCTGGCTCCGGCGTGGGTGTCGGGGCACAGGCTGCCGCAACCAGCCCGGCGCCGGTCAGTGCCGCGCCGCGAAGAAAGTCAGCACGGCTCAAACCTTTCTCGTTCTCCATCTCTTCCTCCTTGTGCTCTTCGAGCTGCGGGGATCCCTTCAACAGTTCACTATCCATCTCTTCCTCCCTTTCTCTTGGGTTCTGCACCGATGGTCAGACTCTCAGCACTCACATCTTTTCCCTCCTTATGACCTAGTCGGGAACGATTCCTCCCTTGATGTGTGGAACTCATCCTCTTGTTAGCCAAGACCTGACTACTGACGACCCGCAAACGAAAACGACGGCGACTACGGAAACGTGGCTCCATTCCCAGAGCAGGAAGCACAAGTGGACAAGGAGTTGGCTTCCTCCCGCCGGAGCAATAGACTGACTTGCACTTGTCTACGTGCGGCGGAAGCATGAAGCGGATCTGTGGGCAACGGTGACGAGTTGAGCACGGACCAAGCGTAGAGTGGAGGCTCAGGGGCTCGGCGGCGGATGGCGGGATCACAGACAGGGCGACTGCCGGCCAGATAGGTGCGCTGGCACAGCCGGGTCCGGGGCGTAACACAGCCGTAAGTTGGTCTTGCCACTAGCATAATCCCTCTGAGCGATGGGATCGATCTCGATTGCGAACGATATGCGGTGGTGGCTGTGCGTCTATGAATCCATTCCGGGAGACTGAGCGATGTGCTGCTCAGATCCCTACATGGGCACTATCTGTCTCGAGGAACGGCCGACGAAACTCTCCGATGAACCGGTCAAGCGCCTCACGACGCAGAAATTCCTGGGATGGTCAAAGAGATCCTGCTCCACAGTCTGCTCTTGCCGCCCAACAACAGACGCAACTCTTGGGGACCTTGCGCTCAATAATAGCACATTTCTAGCAGCGTGTCAAGTTAGTGATTCACCTGCGGGTGATGTGATTGACAAAACAACACAAACGTGTTATCGTGTATCATGTGGCTGTTGGCCGGCGCAGCGGCCCGAGTGACCCGCGACCTCTAGAGAGTTCTTCGGGTCGGGCATCGTCGAATAGCAGGCGGTCCGCGTGCGCTGCGAGATTGGACCTGCAGCTCGGCGATGTTGTGGGCATCGGGAATGGTAGCTCGTGCTGCTCACAAGAAACGAGAGTCACTGTCGGTTTGGGAGGCGACATGCAGACCCTGCGCGATATGATCAACGACATCGCTCAGAGATACTCGGATAAGACTGCCTTCGTCTTCGAGGGCCGGAGATACACCTTTGAGCAGGTGAATCGACGGATCAACAGCCTGGCAAACGCCCTGGCCGACCTGGGGGTCGCGAAAGGAGATCGGGTAGGCATCCTGGCCTACAACTGCTCACAGTACTTCGAGGTCTTCGGTCTGGCGAAGGCCGGCAGAGTCTGCGTGCCACTGAACTACAGATCGGTGGGACGGGAGCTCGTTTACCTGATCAGCAACTCGGAGATCGGCACACTCATCTTCGGGAGCGAGTTGGCGGATGTTGTCAACTCCATTCGGCACGAGTTAGGTGGGGTCAGGTCATTCATTTGCCTTGATGCCGAGGTAGACGATGCACTGAGCTACGAAGAGTTGATCGCCTCTTTCCCTCCCGATGAGCCGGTGGACGAAGTGAACGCCCAGGACCCCTGCGTGATCTTCTACACCAGTGGCACAACCGGACGGCCCAAGGGGGCCATTCACACTCATAAGAGCATCATCGCGGAGACCCAGGTCCCCTACCGCAACCTGAGCTCCAGTGATGTCGTCTTGTGTGTGATGCCTTTCTTTCACGTGGGTGGTTCCGCAGCCCACTTGATCCCTGCCTTCTCTGTCGGCGCTACACAGGTCATCCACAAGAGCTTCAAGGAGGGTTCGATCCTGAGAACCATTGAGGAAGAGGGGGTGACATACGTCTTCCTGGTACCTACGATGATCATCAGGCTGCTGGAGCATCCGGACTTGATGAAGTACGACCTGAGCAGCTTGCAGGGCGTGGGCTACACTGGAGCACCCATACCCGTCGAAGCGTTGAGGAGGGGCATCGAACGTTTCGGGGAGGTCTTCTTTCAGGAGCTAGGGCAGACCGAGACCATGAACATGACTGTGCTCAGGAGGGAAGAGCATAAGCTCGAAGGCTCACCAAGGGAGTTGAGGAGACTGGAGTCAGCGGGCAAGCCCACAAAGGAAGGTGAGATCAGGATAGTGGACGAGCATGGTCGGGACGCCCCGGTAGGCGAGGCCGGCGAACTGGTGGCTCGAAGTGACCGGATCATGCAGGGCTACTGGAGGATGCCCGAAGAGACCGCATTCACGATGAGGGACGGCTGGCTTCACACAGGGGATGTGGGCAGGATGGATGAGGACGGCTACATCTACCTGGTGGACAGAAAGAAGGACATGATCATCAGCGGGGGAGAGAATATCTATTCTCGAGAGGTAGAGGACGTCCTCTACATGCATCCTGCGGTCCGCGAGGCAGCGGTCGTGGGAGTTCCGGACGATCTGTGGGGGGAATCGGTGAAGGCGGTGGTGGTCCTGAGGGAGGGGACCTCGGCCTCTGAGGAGGAGATCATCGATTTCTGCAAGAACAATCTGGCTAGCTACAAGAAGCCACGTTCCATCGAATTCAGGGATGAACTGCCCAAGACGGCCAGTGGCAAGATCAAGAAGGTCGAGATCAGAGAGTCACACTGGCAAGGGTATGAGAAGCGGATTCATTAGCCCCCGATCTGAGAGAGGCTGGAGGACCGTGCAGTGAGATCGCGATGGGCAGAGCGGAGGCTCTGGAATCGCACGCCTTGGTGCAGTACTGACCTCGATCGTCCCTTGGGCGCCTCCCGGGGCATGCTGCTCTTCCCGGCGGCGGTCGTCACACCTCAACCGCAGCGCGGATGCACCCCTTGGGCCGAGCCAAGGACCTGTTGCTCGGTGAACCGTAGGACCGGCAGATCGAAGACTGGATGACGCAGTCTGCGGTCGCGAACCACCTCATCCGGCCGCTCTCCACACCCGTGATGAATTCTACGGCTGTCTCTTCTTCGTCCTCGGCTCCCGGATACCGGTTGGTGCTGGCACGTAGTCCCGTCTGCCAGCCACGCTGGGTACGTCGGCGCACCGAGGTCCAGACAGTGCACTCACCCCGTCAGTTGCTCCGGGCCCAGGGTTGCTTTGTCGAGGTGGCGACCAACGGGTCGGCTCGGCTAGCAACCGGATCCTAGAGCAGAGAGTCTCCTGTCTCGGCATCGAATAGATGCAGGCGGTCCATGTTGAGGACCACTTCAAGATCGTTGCCCGAGGTGGCGGAGGTTCGAGGGTCCACCTTGGCGACGAACATGTTGCCATCGCGGACCAGGTAGACGTGGGTCTCGGACCCCATCGCCTCCACGACGTCCACTCTGGCCGTAACCGGAGCCTCTCGGACGCGCGGGGGGGCGAACTGGCTGTCGTGAATGTGCTCGGGGCGGATCCCGAAGACGACCTTCTTACCTAGCCACTTGGCAGCCGAGGCCGCCTTATCGTCGGGTATCGGGGCCTGGAGGAAGCCCGTATCGACCAGCACCTCTGCCTTCGATCCCCTGATCTCCGCGTCGAAGAAGTTCATCGACGGACTCCCGATGAACTTGGCAACGAAGAGGTTGGTCGGATGGTCGTACAGAATCTGCGGTGTGTCCAGTTGCTGGCAGACACCCGCGTTCATGACGGCAATCCGCTCGCCCATGGTCATAGCTTCCACCTGGTCGTGGGTGACGTAGATGAACGTGGTGCCCACTTCCTTGTGCAGCCTGATCAACATCGCTCGGGCTTCCACCCGCAACTGCGCGTCCAGGTTGGAGAGGGGCTCGTCCATCAGGAATACCAGCGGCTCGCGGACGATGGCCCGCCCCAAAGCCACGCGCTGCTGCTGTCCACCGGAGAGTTCCTTGGGCTTGCGCTCCAGCAACTGGTCCACCCCGAGATCTGAGGCTGCCTTGTGCACCCTCTCCTGGATGTAAGGCTTCTGCATCCCGCGGAGTTGCAGGCCATAGGCCATGTTGTCGAATACGTTCTTATGTGGATAGAGGGCATAGTTCTGAAAGACCATGGCGATGTCCCTATCCTTCGGGGCGACATCGTTGACGATGCGATCGCCGATATAGATGTCGCCTGCGGTTGGCTCCTCGAGGCCGGCAAGCATCCGTAGGCAGGTGGTCTTGCCGCAGCCTGAAGGTCCAACGAGCACAAGGAATTCCTTGTCTTTGACCTCGAGACTGAAGTCGTCTACGGCGACTACTTCCCCGAAGCGCTTTGTGACGTGATCATAGATTACGCTGGCCACTTCATTCCTCCGCTCTCCAATTAGCCTTCTTGCTCTCTGGTTGTCGGTTGCACGCCGGCTTCAGCGCCGGACGCGATGGTGCGCTCCCTTGATACTCGCACCCTCCCCGTGCCGGACGCGCAGCGGTGATTCGTGGACGGATCCACAGGCCAAACTGTCAGTCTCAACGCTGCCTGGATCTTCGACATCCGTCGATACGAGGCTCTCCTCGCTGACACGGCTGCTACTTTGGGGAGGATTGTAGCACCGTACTGCCATTCGGGCAAGCCGAGGGGCGCCTCCTCACGGTTTTCTACTGGCAATGCTTGACTGATGAGAAATAAGGTTGTATAATGGTAAAGCAACGGGAAGTGGAGTGCAAGCTCGGCGCATCGCTGGGGGTGGGGGAAGATGGCGAAGAAACCCAAGGTAAGATTGATCCAGTCTTTGGACCGGGCGCTCAACATCCTCGAGATCCTCGCCGACCGGGAAGGTGCCGTAGGCCTCACAGAGCTAGCCAACGAGATGGGTTTGGATAGCAGCACGGTGTACCGGTTGGTGGCTACTCTACGGGCGCATGGCTATGCGCAGCAGGACGAGACAGACAAGCGCTACGCTCTGGGGCCCAAAGCGATCGAACTGGGGCAGAAGGCGCTGGCGAAGTTCACTCTCAGATCGAGGGGGGCACCATTCGTCCGGGAACTTGCCTCGAAGACCGGTGAGACCGCTCACCTGGTGAGTGTCGTGGGAGGGCAAGCCGTCTACGTGGACAAGAGGATCGGCAGCGGTCCGCTGACCATTTCGGCGCAGATCGGTGGACTTGCGCTACCCTACTGTACGGCGACGGGCAAGGCTATCGCGGCCTACCTGGCCGAGGCGGAGCTGGATCGACTTCTGGCTGAGACCGAGTTGCGGAGGTTGACCGAGCGAACGATAGTGGATCCTGAAGTCCTGAGAGAGCACTTGCGAATGGTGCGCGCACAAGGGTACGCGGTGGACAACGAGGAGTACCATCCTGGCATTCGATGTGTTGGTGCGCCCATCTTCGATCATAGGGGTTTCGTGGTGGGCTCGCTAGGCATCTCTGCTTCGGTGGCCACGCTCGTGGAGGAGAAGATGGAGCGGTGTATAGGCGTGCTCCTCGATGTCGCTGCCAGGCTCTCGGAGAGTATGGGTTACGTCGAAGGTGACGAGTGAGTAGGGTTGCATCCAGTATCGCATCACACTTCGAGGCTGTTCTTTCAGATCCCTCGTCTTTCCGTTCGGTGACTGCTACTTCGCGAGGTGCTTCCCCATGCTAGAGACGGCCTATTCGGATCTGCGCGGCTGGTTGAATTCTCTCGAGCAACACGGACAGCTTGCCAGAGTACAGAGACAGGTCCATTGGAACGAGGAGCTGGGTGGTGTGGTGCGTCGGGCCTACGACGTCTATGGAGAGGCCACTCCGGCCATGCTCTTCGAGAACATCGTGGACTATCCGCCCCCGGGGCCAAACAAGCTCTTCGTAGGCCAGTTCCGATCCTATTCCCGTATCGCCATGAGCATGGGGCTTTCGCCGACGGGCATCACCATCCGAGACATCGTCAACAGAGTGCGAGAGTGCCTCAGGGCTCCGATACGCCACGAGATCGGTGAAGCAGGGGCCGCTCAGGAAAATGTGGTGTCTGGCGAAGACGCGAACCTCTTCGCTTTTCCGATCCCCCTCTGGCATCACCGCGACGGCGGTCGCTACCTGGGGACCATGCACGTAGTGGTCACCAAGGACTACGACACGGATTGGGTGAACGTTGGCCTATACAGGATCATGGCTCTCGAGCCCAATGAAGCCACCATCTACATGAGTCCGGGACGGCAGCATATCGGTCAGCAGTACTACAAGTACGTCGAAGCAGGCGAGCCCATGCCGGTCGCCGTGGCCATTGGCCTGGAGCCCACCCTTCCATTGGTGGGCTCTATGTTGATCCCTTCCGGGGAGTGTGAGTACGACTATGCCGGCGCGCTCAAGGGCTCAGCCGTCAAGACCGTCCCAGGAAGAACCGTAGATCTGCCGGTGCCGGCTGACGCAGAGATTGTCATCGAGGGGTTCATCGATCCGACAGAACGAAAGACGGAGGGCCCCTTCGGCGAGTACCCTGGCTACTACGGAGAGGTTCCGTCCCCGAAGCCTGTGATTCACGTCACTGCGATCACGCACCGCGACGATCCCATCTTCCAGGGGTCCATGGAAGGACATCCCATCGCGGAGTCGCACGTGATGGCCGCTATCATCAAGTCGGCCACTGCCTGGGACGTCATGGAACGGAACGGGATCATGGGCATCAGGGACGTTGCGTGCATACCGCAGGCCTCCACCGGCCACTTGGTGGTCTCCATCAGGCCGAGCGTGCAAGGGCACGCGGATTGGATCGCCAGCGCTCTGTGGGGTACTTCCACCTCGGTCTGGAACTTCAAGCACATCATTGTGGTGGACGAAGACATAGACCCCTGGGACGCCGGGCAGGTCAATTGGTCACTGGCCTGGCGAGTCAAGGGCAGCGAGGACATCAAGATCTGGAAGGACCACCGGGGATCCCCCATCGATCCCCGCCAGGAGCCTGAGAGGAAGGGATACTGGGACAGGGTGCTGATCGACGCCACGAGACCTTTCGACTGGGAGCCCAGGGGGATCTGGGGCAGCGATGGTGTAAACAAGGGCACTCCCCAGAAGTTCCCCCCGACGACCAGGCCTCGCCAAGGGCTAGTCGACCTGATCAACAGCAGGTGGGAGGACTATGGGATCGAACCCGTGCGAGACTACATCGGGAGTCCCGTGGGAATGATGCGACACTGGTGGACACCAGACCCCGGTCGTTAGAGAGGTACAAGGGAGAAGAACGTGAGTCAGAACCTGAGGATCGGATTCGTGGGTTGCGGCGCCCACGCAACGCGCAGTATCTACCCTTCGTTGTATCACGCTCCGGTCGATCTGGTCGCCGTCTGCGATTTGGTGGAGGACAGAGCTAAGGCTACGGCGCGGGCTTTCGGTGGTCAGCGATGGTACACAGATTACCACTCAATGCTGGAGAAGGAGGAACTGGACGCTCTGTTCGTGGTGGTGGGGCCGGACGCCCATCCTGTTATTACGAAGGATGCGCTGAAGCGTGGTCTTCACGTGTTCGTCGAGAAACCCCATTGCCGGACCATCGCTCAGGGAGAGGAGTTGGTGGAGGCAAGCCGATCCGCCGAAAAGTCCGTGATGGTCGCATTCAAGAAGCGCTTCTGTCCCACCTACGTCAGGGCGCACGAGATAGTCAATTCGGAGGAGTTCGGGAATCCAACCTCCATCAATGCCCGTCTGGGTCTCTGGATAGATCGGGAGCGTCTTGCGGAGGCGCCCTCGACGGTTACCGACGCCCTGGAAGATCGTTTCTTCATGCTTCTGCTGGACTACTTCATTCACCATCTGGATCTGCTCCGTTTCTTCATGGGTGACGTGGAAGAGCTGTACTACGAGCGCTGTGTGCGCGCCGGGAGGCCAACCTACGCCGTCAGTCTACGGTTCGAGAGCGGGGCTGTGGGGACGCTGTACATGACGGCATTACAGTCGCCCAACAGCTTTCAGGAAAGGGTGGAGATAGTTGGTGAAGGGGCCAACGTGGTGATTGACAATGTGTCGAGGCTGGTCTACTACCGCAGATCGGCCAGTCCGCCGGTTGACAGCTTCGTAGGAGCGGATGAGGAGGCGCCACTAGTGTGGGAACCGGCCTTCTCCCTTTCCCAGGTCAGAAACAAGGTCCTTTTCGTCGGGGGCTTCGCTGGCGAAGTGAGACACTTCGCTGAGTCAGTGCTCAAGGGCATCACGCCCACTTCGGATGTGTTGGATGGGCTCGAGGCAGTGAGACTCGTCCATGCTCTCTGCAAGGGTCCAGGCCAGTCGATTCCATTGACAGAGGTTCGCTAGGGTAGGGAAGGTAGAATGATCGAAATAAGCGTGATGACCGACCAGTTGGGACTGGACTTCGAGAGTGCAGTCAAGCAGTTGGCAGAGTGGGACGTAGGTTGGGTGGACTTGCGCAGTGGTATCTATGGCAAGGGCATAGATGACGTCACCGACGCCGAGGTGGAGCAGGCGCGGGCTGTTCTGGAGGAGTCTGGCCTGCGAGTTGCCTGTCTTGCCAGTCGCCTCGCCTCGCCCTGGATAGAGCACGACCTGTGGGACGAGGCGGACTGGGAAGCAGAGCTGGGCAACTTGGATAGGCTCATCAGTCTGGCCGAGGCCTTCCAAACCGACCTGCTGCGTGTGTACGCCTACAGAAAGCCCAGCCCCAAGGTGGCCGTGGACCGACCCGATCTGGAGGAGTATCTGGAGCCGGTGTCCCAACGCCTGCGACAGGCTGCGGAGGTGGCAGCCAGCCACGACTTGCGCCTGGTACTGGAGAACGAGACCTTCTCTCTGGTAGGCAACTGTCAGGAGATGCGCCAAGTCTTGGACGCCGTCGGCCACGAGGCGCTTCTGGCCTGCTGGGACGTCGCCAACGGATGGGCCTGTGGAGAACAACCGTATCCCGACGGGTACGATCAGATACGAGACAGAATCGGCTACGTGCACATCAAGGGTGCCAAGAGTCAACCCGGCGACCCCGGCGTCTATGGAGGTGTAGCCCTGGTGGGTCAGGATGATGTGGACTACGAGACCGTTCTTGGGGTCTTGGCCAGCGATGGTTACGACGGCAAGATGGCTCTTCATCCTCATCACAACCTCTTTCTTGACGAGTGCAAGCTGCACGATGAGGCTAACCCTGATCTCGAAGCTACCAGGCTGACGCTGGTGAGAATGCGGGAGATTCTGTCCGCCATACAATAGAACGAGCGAAACGGGCACGGCGGTAGCTCTGATCGGGACCGTGCGACGCCGCTGGTGCTGGAGTAGAACTCAAAGGAGGTCTCATGCAGTTCACGAAGCTCCTCGAAGAGGGGAGAATGGGCAGAATGGTGGTTAAGAACCGCTCAGTCATGGCCGCGGTCGCCAATCGCCTGGACGACGAGTCTGGCGCCGTGACGCAGCGGTTCATCGATTTCTACGTCGAGAGGGCCAAGGGTGGTACAGGACTGATAATCATCGAGAACACCTGTGTGGATTGGCCCCTGGGCAAGGCCGGCGATTTTCCCGTGCGTATCGACGGGGACGCGTTCATCCAGGGTTTCAACGACCTCGCAGAAGCCGTCCATCCCTACGGAGCGAAACTGGCGACGCAGCTCCAGCATGCTGGGGCACAGACCAACGAGTCAGCCACTGAGGGTCTACAGCCAGTGACCTCGTCCGTGATCGGCTCGTATCGGGGCAGTGTGGCGAGAGCACTGGGCATCCCCGAGATCAAGGAGATTGTGGAGAAGTTCGCGGATGCCGCCCGCCGTACCAAGCAGGCAGGATTCGATGCGGTGGAGATCCACGGTGCTCATGGCTATCTACCGACGCAGTTCATGTCGCCATACATGAACAGGCGCACCGACATGTACGGCGGGAGCTTCGAGAACCGCATGCGTTTCCCTCTGGAGATAGTGGCGAGGGTGAGAGAAGAGGTGGGGCCGGACTTCCCCATTATCTATCGCTTCAGCGCCGATGAGCATACACCGGGTGGCGTGGATGTGGAGGAGGGCAAGCGCATCGCTCGAGCGCTCGAGGACGCAGGAGTCGACGTGATTGACGTGTCGGCGGGCCTGCAAGTGTGCAGATACTGGATCTTCCCCACCATGGCCATGTCGCGCGGGTGCAACGTCCCGGCGGCGGCGGCCATCAAGGAAGCGGTCGACATCCCGGTCATCGTGGTGGGCCGTATCAACAATGCTGTGCTGGCGGAGGAGATTCTGCGAGAGGGCAAGGCCGATTTCGTAGCTCTGGGGCGGCCACTTCTTGCGGATCCCTATTTCATGGACAAGGTCTCGCGGGGCGAAGCGGACGATATCCGCCCCTGCATAGCGTGCAACGAGTGCATCCTGAGGCTGATGCGGCACTGGCGCATCGGTTGCAGCGTGAACCCGCAGGTTGGGAAGGAGAGGGAGCTCGAACTCAAGCCGGCCAGCAAGAAGAAGAAGGTTCTCATTGCCGGCGGTGGACCTGCGGGCATGGAGGCGGCACGGGTAGCAGCTCTCCGCGGGCACGACGTGACGCTGTGCGAGAAGGGTTCGGCCCTGGGCGGGCAACTGCTCCTGGCCTCGATCCCGGACTTCAAGCAGGAGATCACGGGCTACGTCCAGTATCTAACAAGACAGGTCGAGAAGCTCCAGGTGAAAGTGGAGCTGGGGAAGGAGGTCACCGCTGACCTCGTCAAGGCTATGCAGCCAGATGCGGTGATCGTGGCCACTGGTGCCATTCCCCGCGTACCCGATATTCCCGGGGCGGATGGCAAGGCAGTCGTCTCGGCGGAGGCGGTCCTGGCTGGCAAGGCCAAAGTGGGAAAGACGGCCGTGGTGGCGGGAGGGGGGCGTCTGGGAGTGGAGATAGCCTATCACCTCTCGCAGCAAGGCACCAGCGTGACTCTGGTGGAGATGACTGGCGAGATCGGAGTGGATCTCGAGGCGGGTGAGAAGATGTACTTCCTGGAACGTCTGGGGGAGGCTGGGGTGAGGCTGCTGACCAACAGGAAGATCGACTTCGTTACTGAGGACGGAGTGGAGACTATCGACAAGAACTGGGATAGAGAGTTGATACCGGCCGACAGCGTGGTGGTGGCGCTGGGTGCGCAGTCCGTCGATGCTCTGGTGAAGGATCTCGAAGGTCTAGGCATCGAGATGTATGCGATAGGTGACTGCGTTGAGCCACGAAAGATCTACGAGGCTGTGCACGAAGGCGCTCGAGTAGCTCGCTGGCTGTAGCGAGGCGAAGCGTATGTGTAGGGTGAAGTCATGACATCAATCAAGCCCAAGACGATCGTACTCATCGGCACCCTAGATACGAAGGGCCGGGAAGTCGAATACGTCAAGAAGCGCATCGAGGGGAGAGGCCACCGGGCGCTGGTGGTGGATACCGGAGTACTCGGACGACCAGCATTCGAACCCGACATCACCAGAGAGACGGTGGCTCGAGCGGCGGGAATGGATCTCGTAGAACTCACGGAGCGCAGAGATACGTCAACCGCAGTGCAGGCCATGATGAAGGGCACTACGGAGGTCGTGAGGAAACTGCACACGGGTGGCTTCTTGGACGGGGTCATGTCCCTCGGTGGAGGCAAGGGAACGGCCATGGCCACTGCCGCGATGCGAGAGCTGCCACTTGGGGTACCGAAGGTGGCAGTCTGTACGTCTGCCTCGGGAGACACCCGACGCTACATGGGCTCGAAAGACATCCTGATGTTCCCTTCCATAACTGACATCGTCGGGCTGAATCGCGTCAATCAGCGCATGTTGGACAATGCGGTAGGTGCCATTGTGGGCATGGTGGAGACCGAGGTTGATGAGCCCGCCGAGGACAGGCCGGTGGCGAGCGTGACTGCCTTGGGCATAACCACGCCCGCGGCCATGAAGTGCCAGGAGCGGCTGGAGGCTCGAGGATACGAGGTGATGGTCTTTCACACCACGGGCATTGGCGGAAAGGCTATGGAGGAACTGGTTGCCAACGGCGTCATCTCCGGGGTCTTGGACCTTACCACGACGGAGCTCATGTCCCAGATGCTGGGGAGCACCTTCGTGTCTGGGCCCGACAGATTGGAGACGGCTGGTAGACTGGGCGTGCCACAGATCATCGGCCCTGGGGCCCTGGACATGGTGGCCTATGCCGGGCGTACGGCTGTTCCGGAACAGTACAGGGATCGTCTCCTCTACGATCACACTCCGGCGCTCACCGTGATGCGTACGAGCGCAGAGGAGAACGTCGAGGCTGCTCGGCTCATCGCAGATAAGGTCAACCGCGCCAAGGGCCCGGCGACTATCGTCATCCCCACCAAGGGCTTCTCCGCTTATGACCAGAAGGGTGAGCTCTTCTACGACGAGGAGGCCGATGCGGCCTTCGTGGAGACGGTTCAGAAGGCGGTTCGAGACAGCGCCCAGGTTGTGTTGATCGATGCACACATCAACGACGATGAGTTCGCGCAGCGTGTCGTGGAATTGTTCATGAAGATGATGAATGGGAAGTAGCGTAGCCGTCTATTCTATGCTGGGAGGAGCGTATGGGCACCACATTCACGAGGGAAGAGATCCTCGACAGGCTCAACAAGACGATAGCAGAAGGGAATGCGATTCTGGGAGCGGGCTGTAGCGCGGGCATCATCGCCAAGTGCGCGGAGTTGGGCGGGGCGGATCTGATACTGGTGTACAGCACAGGTGTCTCGCGGCTGAAGGGCCTGCCCACCAGTCGCATGGGAGACAATAACGGTCTGACCCTGGAAATGGCACCCGAGATATTGTGGGCGGCGAAGAACACGCCCGTGATCGCGGGTTGTGAGGCCAACGATCCGTTTCGGATGGATCAGGATCGACTGCTGGATATGTTCATCGATGCCGGCTTTCACGGCGTGATCCCTTTCCCCACGGTGACCATGTACGATGACTACCGCAGGTTGCGAGACCTGGTGGGGATGGGCTTCGAGCGGGAGGTCGAACTGGCCGGGCGAGCCCGCCAGAGGGGCATCCTGAGTGTGGTTTATGCACACCATCCGGAGGATGCTGCCAAGATGGTCGAGGCTGGCGCCGACGTGGTGATCGCTCATGCCGGTCCTACCAGGGGTGGACTCGTCGGTTATGACTTCGACGGGACGATGGAAGGCTCGGCGGCCTACGTGCAGAAGACCATCGAGGCCTCCAAGGCTGTCAATCCCGACGTGATCTGCCTCGCGCACGGCGGACCTTTCGGAACGCCCAAGGACACAGAGTACCTGTATGCCCATACCGACGCCGCGGGATTCGTAGGTGCGTCCAGCATCGAGCGTATCCCGGTCGAAAAGGCGGTCAGGGAGGTAGTGGAGGCGTTCAAGAAGGTTCCTAGGAAGAAGGGCTAGCCCAACCGCGACGATGAAGGAGAGCTCTCCCGTAGATCTACGATCTTTCCTGGCTCGTGTTGAGGAGTCCCTGCCAGGGGAGTTGATCAGGATCGATAGGCCCGTCAACCCCAAGTTCGGGGTCACGGCGGTATTGCAGCATCTCGAGGATGTAGGACGTTACCCCCTCGTGTTGTTCACCAACGTCTCCGGTCTGGCCGGCAATCCCGGTAGGCAGGTGGTCAGCAACCTGTTTGCCGACAGGCGTTTTGCCGCCCTGGCCCTGGGTCTCCCCCTCGAGGCGAGTGAGGCTGCCCTTGCGTTCGAGTTCGCCGCCAGGGCCGCCACACCGATGCCAGTGGAGGTCGTTTCTGCGGAGGATGCTCCAGTCAAGCAAGTGGTGAAGTTGGAGACCGACGCCGATCTGTGTCAACTGCCGGTGGTGACTCATCACGAAGAGGACGGAGGGCCCTATCTCACGCAGCCGGTCATCAGCAGGGATCCGGGTGACGGGACCCAAAACGTCTCCTTTCACCGGTTGATGGTCAGGGGACCCCGAGAGACGGGAATCTATATGGCCCCATTTCACACCATGGACAACTACGTGAAAGATGAGTCCCTGGGGCAGCCCTGCCCGATCGCCGCCGTGTTGGGCCACCATCCTACGCTGTCGATGGCCGCAGCGACGCGGGTACCGAAGGATGTCAGCGAATTGGAGATAGCCGGGTCTTTGGCTCGTCGCCCGCTACGGATGGTGGCCTCGGAGACCTGGGGCGAGAACTTCCTGGTGCCTGCCGATGCCGAGACTGTCGTGGAAGGGAAGATCCTCCCTGTTGTACGTCAGGAAGAGGGGCCGTTTGGGGAATGGACTGGGTTCCTTGGTCCGGCGCGGCTCAGGCCCGTGGTGATGGTCACGGCCATCACGCACCGCCGGGATCCTATCCTGGTTACGAACTTCGTAGGTCATCGGGATCTGAGCAACCTGCAAGGCTTGAGTTGGGAGGCCGACGCTCTGCGACGCGCCAGGGACGCTGTGCCTTCGGTTACCGCGGTACATGCCCCGGTGTCGGGACGATCGGGGTTTCATTTCTACATCGCTATGAAGAAGAACCACGATGGTGAGCCCAGAACCGCGGGCTACGCGGTGCTGGGTCTGGGATACCCCAAGATGGTGGTCGTCGTGGATGACGATGTGGATGTCTTCAGCGACGCGCAGGTGTTGGAGGCGATAGCCACGCGGGTGCAGGCCTCGCGCGACGTTGAGATTGTGCGCGGCTTGAAGGGTTCGACGCTGGACCCTTCCACGTACGGCTCGGCCGTACACGACGCGCTGATCATAGATGCCACGATACCGCTTGATGAGGAGTTCCCGCCAAGGCTAAGGGTGCCGCCAGAAGAGGTGGCCAAGGCTGGCGATCTATTGAGGAGCGACTGATGGATCTTGCTATCGGACACACAGGCTTCGTCGTGAGCGACATGGAGAGGTCGCTGAGCTTCTACCGGGACATACTGGGCTTCTCCGTCGTAGACGACGTGGAGCGGGAAGGCGAGTACATTGCCACGATGTCTGGCGTGGCGAGGGCGCATGTCAGGACAGTGTTCATCGACGCGTGTGGGCATACTGTGGAGCTCGTACAATACGTGTCCGGATCCGATGCCCCTGTGACGGGACCAAGTAATGCCCCTGGCAAAGGGCACATCTCCTTCTGGAGCTCTGACATAGAGGCAGACTATGAATACCTTTCCAGCAGAGGAGTGGAGTTTGTCTCGAAGCCTCAGTACGGGCCGACCGGAGGGGCAGCGGTGTACTTCCTGGATCCCGACGGGACAACTCTGGAGCTGCACTATCGACCCGACCACACAGGCTAGGTGAGTTCCCTTGCCAGCCGGGAAGGGTCTTGACGATTGGATGTGTGTTCTGTCGCCCGCGTGTGGGCGGTCTCGATAGGCTAGGTCGTTGGGCGCGCGGGGTGGTCAGGGGCTGACGTGGCCCCGGAAACGCACCGGCTGTGTCGTGGACTGGGCACCGCATTTCGAGGTGCCTCCAGACACCGCCGGCCAATAGATACTCGTGGGAGGTCGACGGATGGATCTTGCGCAATTGGCTCAGTTCTCTGTACGTACCCGAATCATCTCTGGCCCGAACTCCGCCGAGAAGATGACGGGCAAGGAAGTCAGCGGCGGCGGGGGCAAGAAGGCCCTCATCGTCACCGACAAGGGCATCGTCGACGCTGGGTTGGTCCAGCCCGTGGGCGACTCCTTGAAGGCTGAAGGTGTGGAGTACGAGGTCTATGATTCAGTGAAACCGAACCCCACGGTGCAGGTGGCCGATGACGGGTATGCACAACTGAAGAGTGCAGGGTGTGACACGGTCGTGGCCGTCGGAGGGGGCAGCTCCATAGATGCCGCCAAGGCCATCGGCGTTCTCGCCGCCAATGGTGGCAAGGCCCTGGACTACGAGGGGAGGGACAAGTTCACGAAGGAACCCGCGCCCGTGATCGCCATCCCCACGACTTGCGGCACCGGCAGCGAGGTCACGCCGGGCGCGGTTCTGAGCGACGAGAAGCGGCGTATCAAGACGGTGATTGCCGGTGCTCTCGTGCGCCCGAAGATCGCGATCCTGGATCCGACTCTGCTGATGACCCTACCGACGGCGGTCACTGCGGCTACCGGCTTGGATGCTTTGACCCACGCCATGGAGGCCTATCTGTCCAGAGCCGGAACGCCTCTGACCGATGCGCTTTCGTTCAGTGCCATAGAGTTGGTTGGCGAGAACCTTCGCGTCGCGGTAGCTAACAACGACCTGGAAGCGCTCATGAACATGCTCATGGCCAGCACCATGGCCGGCATGGCGTTTGGGAATGCGCGCCTCGGTGTCGTGCACGCACTCACCGATATTCTGGGTGGTATGTATGACATCCCCCATGGCCTGGCGTGTGCGATCCTTCTTCCCTATGCCACGCAGTTCAACATCATCGGTGATCCTGCCAAGTTTGCTTCGGTCGCCTCGGCTTTGGGCCGAGTCACTGATGGTCTGACGCTGACGGAGGCTGCGGAGGAGGCGGTGCAGGCGGTCGTGGACTTGATCAGCGACGTGGGGCTTACGAAGACTCTGGCGGATATCGGCGTGAAGAAGGAAGAGTTCGCGGGTGTGGTGGAGCAGGCAATGAAGAGTCCCCACATTCCTGTGAACCCACGACGGCCCACCAACGATGATCTTGTCTCCATACTCGAGCAAGCGTACTAGAGAGTCTCAGATCGTTGGGCGCAATGTGTGGATGCCAGGGGCTCTCTCACTTCACTGAGGGGTGAGAGCCCCTACCCGCATCCGTTGACGTAGTTGGTCACCTCACCGGACCAGCGTATGGTGAGGTGACGCACCCAAACGTCAGAATGATCCAGCCATTGCCGCTGCCCAGCGGTAACTGGCCGAGGAGGATACTATGGAGCACGCCACGGCAGCACTGCCTTCAGCCTGGGGCATCGCGCGCAGAGCTGTCCTCATTGGTCTCGACTCTGCCACCCTCGATCTGTTGAAACGCTTTGCGGATGAGGGGAGGTTGCCTAACCTCAAGCGACTGATGGAGCGAGGCGTGATCACTGAGGCGATCAGTTCTCTCCCTCCGGCCACGTCGACGAACTGGAACACCATAGCCACCGGTGCACACGCCGGGACCCACGGTGTGGTGGCGATGGCCATCCACAAGCCCGGCGGTCGGTTCGACGAACTGGAGAGCGCCTTCTTCTCACATCACTGTCGGGCCGAGCGTATCTGGCAGGTGGCGGAGCGTATGGGCAGGAAGCCGCTGCTTCTGAAGTACACGGCATCATGGCCCCCTACGATCGAGAAGGGCATTCAAGTGGCCGGTTTCGCTGACCCGGACTGGAATGTCCTGGCCCTGGCGCCGCGCTGTGCCTACAGTACGCGGAAGCTGGCGAGCCTACCGGAAGGTGCTCATACCGTCACCGCCGCGCCGTCTCGCGCCATGCCCATGGGGTTCCAGGTAGAGCTCGGTCCGGCCGGCGCGTGGCAGGATGTGCCCTCTAGCTCGGCGCCCGCCCTTGAGGCATCTCTCCCCCTCACAACAACCACCGGCAAGCCCGAGACGCTCTACGCGCTGGTCACGGCCAGCGGCGAAGCGGGCTACGATCGTGCGATCATCGCGGAGACTAGAAGCGGTCGGCAGCCCTTGGCCGATCTGAGAGTCGGCGAGTGGAGCGAGTGGACACGCAGACAGTTCTCCACGGCCAACGGGCGCGAAGAGGGTTGGGTAAGGTTCAAGCTGATCGCGTTGGCTCCAGACGCGAGTGACTTCCTGCTGTTCCAGAGCCAGATCTTTCCCACGGCGGGATGGACGGTTCCGGACCGGCTGGCCGAAACACTGGTGGAGAGGCTAGGTCCATTCCAGGAACTGGGGGGCGTCTGTATGCCCTTGTGGTGGGGATGGACGACGCCTGAGCAGTCCGAGGACCTCTTCGTAGAGGAGATGGAGTATCAGGTGAAGTGGCTGAGCGAAGCCGCCGACTACTTGATGCAGAACAATGAATGGGACCTCCTTGCTACTCAGTGGCACGGTATAGACCACATGGACCATTCGTTTCTCACCGCCCTGGACCCCAACCACAAGCTGCACGAACTGGCAACCAGGGTCATAGGCAGGACGTACGAGCTTGCCGACGAGTTCGTGGGGGCGATCCTGAGAAACGTAGATGAGGACACACTGGTGGTCGTCACGTCGGATCACGGTCATGCTGCCAGGGTTGGAGCCTGGCTGGACGTCAACGACCTGCTGGAGAAGCGTGGGCTGCTCGTCTACAAGGACCCTCCGCCACAGACCCGGTTGGAGGATGGAGGCTACGCGCCCCCGACCGTGCGGAGGGTCGACTGGTCACGGACCAAGGCTGGCGTCGCTCACGACGGATACGTGTACGTGAATCTGAAGGGACGCGAGGCACACGGCATAGTCGAGCCCGAAGACTACGAAGCGGTGGTGGAGGAGGTCGTCGACGTACTGGAGGATGCCAGGAGTCCCACCTTTCCAGACAGAAGGTACTGCGAGGTTGTCTTGCGTCGCGAGGAGGCAGAAGTCTTCGGCTTGAACGACGAATTGGTGGGAGACGTGGTCTTCTTCGCCAAGGTGCGCCTCAAGGGCAGCCATCACGGCTGTTACCACGCGTCGAGAGCGAAGATAGGCTCGTTGCGTGCGGTGAGCATCTTCGCTGGGCCAGGGATCAAGAGTGGAGTGGAGACGGACCACGCCATCAACCTTATCGACATCGCCCCGACCATGGCGGTCTTACTGGGAATGCCTGCCCCGGCACAAGCGGAGGGCAAGGTCTTGTGGGGCATCATGGAATAGGAGTGACGGATGAGTGCGTCGGCTGAGCCGGCGCATGTTGCAGCGAGGCACTGACTTCAACGTGGAGGCGATGCATTGACGCCAGAGATAGCGCTTACGTTAGCCATCCTGGTGGGGGCCATTGTACTACTCATCTCGGACCGAGTGCGACCAGATTTGGTTGCGCTGCTGATCGTACTCGTCCTTGTCGTCAGTGGGCTGCTGACCCCTGCGGAGGCGTTCTCGGGGTTCGCCAGCCCGACAGTGATCGCTGTGGCATCGCTGTTTGTGGTCAGCGCGGGACTCTTCCAGACTGGGGTTGCCGGACGTATCGGAGAGGTCATCTTTGGCGTCGCGGGGAGGAGCCAGGTGCTTCTGGTTGGAGTGCTGATGCTTGGCGTCGCGCTGCTTTCGTCGGTGATGAACGACGTGGCTGCGGTGGCAGTGCTCTTGCCGGTGGCCGTGGGCATCGCCAGACAGTCTGGCGTCGCTGCATCACGCCTTCTCTTGCCGCTGGCGTACGGCGGAGTGTTGGGAGGCACTCTCACTCTTATCGGAACGCCGCCGAATCTGATAGTCAGTGAGATGCTGAGGGAACGCGGATTCCCGCCTCTGAGCTTCTTCGAGATCACCATGATCGGAGCCCCTCTGGTGGCAGCAGGCACTGCGTTCATGGTCACTGTCGGGTACCGTCTGCTCCCCGAGCGCAACACTCGCGACCGAATGCGGCGCATGGCCCTTCCAGAGGAGCTCATCGACATCTATCATCTTCCAGAACACATCTTCGCTCTCAGCGTTCCAGCGGGGTCGGCCATGGTGGGGCACAGTCTCGCTGAGTGCCAGATCCGAAACGGGTTCGACCTGACAGTTCTGGGTGTGGTAAGAGAGTCCGAGTGCCTGGTGGTCCCTGACCCGGCGGATACGTTACGGGCAAGAGACCGCCTGCTCGTGGAAGGTGGGCCCAGGCGGCTGAACCGTGTGGCGAGCACGTGGGGCCTGGAGACCGAGAAGGCGACGGAACACGAAGCCGAGTTGCTGCTAGCCAATGACACGGGGCTGGTGGAGGTTACGTTGGCGCCGCGTTCGCCATTCGAGGGACTCACGCTACGCGAGATGCATTTCCGCGAGAAGTTCGGAGTGGCGGTGCTGGCCATCTGGCGCGGCGGAGAACCGATCGAGCGCCATCTCGCCGACATTCCACTGAGTATGGGTGACGTGCTGCTGGTGCAGGGCTCGTGGCGTCGTATCAGGCTTTTGCGTAGGGATCCCGGGCTGATCGTGCTCTTCGGAGAGGAAGAGGTGCCCAGGAGAACGCGCAAAGCTCCGTTGGCTATCGCCATCTTGCTGGTCATGATCGCGGTGGTCGTCGCCGGCGTTGTGCCCATCTCTGTGGCGGCTCTATCGGCGGCGTTGCTGGTGGTTCTCACAGGCTGTCTCAGGATCGAAGAGGCGCCGCGAGCCATCGAGTGGAAGGTGATCCTGCTGGTAGCGGGCATTCTGCCGCTAGGTCTGGCAATGGAGAAAAGTGGCGCGAGCCAATGGGCGGCCAACGTGGTGCTGGCGCCGGCCACCGGGTTGGGGGTGTTGCCATTGCTGGCTATCGTATGCTTGGCCACGGCGGGGCTCAGCTTGACCATGTCCAACTACGCCAGCACTGTGCTGTTGGCGCCCCTAGCCTTCGCCATGGCCGATCGTGGAGGGATGGATCCGCGCCCGTTCGTGCTGGCGGTGGCGCTGTCCTCGTCCGTCGCCTTTGCTACGCCCATCGCCCACCAATCGAACCTACTCGTGATGGGTCCGGGAGACTACAAGTTCGGCGACTACGTGAGGGTGGGTCTGCCCCTCAGTTTCATTGCGATGACGGTGATAGTCTTGGGCATATGGGTGTTGTTGTGATGGCCAAGACCGATCCCAGCCTCGTAGGGGAGTGCGGTCGGGGGGTGGCTGGATGCGATGCTGTCGCCCTGGCCCAACCACCGATGCTTTCCCACTGGGAAGCATCGGTGGAGGTGGTGCCGCCTGGAGGTTGTCACCTAACGTGGCGATGTGAGTAGCGGGAGCCTCGTCGATGCTAAGGTGCAGAGTGGAGACAGATGGGCAGTGGGTTCACGGTCCAACGTAGCCTCGGCTCTGCCGGGACAGATTGCCAGTTGGCAGGTTGGCAGCCTGTGGTGGCAAGTACACGAGCAGTAGCTGCGGTGGAGAGTGCCGGAAGAGGTTTCCCTCACTGGTTGGTGCAGCCGGCAAGAGCGCAGGAGGATGCCCCAGGCTGCAGGGCACTGACAGGCAGGTTGCGGGGCAACAAGCCCTATGCCCACGAATGCAGAGAGAGGTAGTGATGAACATCGTGCTGGTAGTATTCGATTCGCTCCGAAAGGACTGCATCGGGGCCTATGGTTCGCCACCTTGGGGTGAGGTACAAACACCCTGTTTCGATGCTTTCGCCAAAGACTCCTTGATGATGACTCGAGCATACCCGGAGTCGCTTCCCACTCTGCCCGCGCGAAGAGCGCTATACACGGGGCAACGCGTCTACCCCTTCTACGACGGCGATATTCGACTCAAAGGTGACTTCGTGGGGGCGCCGGGCTGGGGACCTATCCCGGAGGATCAGCCCACCATGGCGGAGATTCTCAAGGAGAACGGTTACCGAACCGGGCTCATCTGCGATGTCTACCATATGTTCAAACCTTCGAAGAACTTCTGGAGGGGTTTCGATCAGTGGACATTCCTGCGCGGGAAGGAGATGGATCCACTCCGATCTGGTCCCAAGCCGTCCCAAGACGAGATCGATCTCTGGCTACCAAAGGAGTTGCAGACGGAGCGTAGAGTCTGGTTCATCAGCCAGTGTCTGATGAACATGTACGATCGGCCGAGCGAGAACGACTACTTCGCACCGCGCGTTCTACAGGAGGCCGCGGCTTGGCTAGAGCAGAACCGGGACACTGAGAAGTTCTTCCTCACGGTGGAGTCATTTGACCCGCACGAACCCTGGTTCGTCCCGGCTCATTACCGCAGGATGTACGATTCGGAGGAGGGACGAGAGCAGGTGATCACGCTGTATGGCGACACGTCTGCTCTGGATGGGGCTCTGCTCCGCCGCACGCGCGCTAACTACAGCGGGTCAGTCACCTTGTGCGACCGTTGGTTTGGGTACTTGATGGAGTCGATGCGGGTGCTCGGGCTCTTGGAGAACACGATGGTGATTCTCACCGCCGACCACGGTCACTCCATAGGAGATAGAGACTACATGGGCAAACGAGGTTACCCGGCGGCGCCAGAGGTATTCGATGTGCCCATACTGATCCGTCACCCCGAGGGGAAGGGTGCAGGCCAGACGAGTGACCTATTCGTACAGCACACAGACATCACGGCCACGGTACTCAATGCTGCTGGTTTGAAGGCGCCTCTTTCCATGCACGGCTTGCCGTTTCTGGACAACGCCCTAGAGGGTGGTCCACAGCTTCGCGATCACGTTACGGTCGCCTATGGTTCCGCCGTGACGGTGATAAACGACAGGTGGTGGTTCAACAGCAAGTTGAACGGGAGAGGCCCTTTCCTGTATGATCTCGAGCGTCCGCATCCTTTCGACCACAACGTGGCAGACGATAGCCCTGAGATTGTGCAGCAACTCTTTGCCGTAGCTATTGAGGATGCTGGGGGACAGATCCCCGATTGGCTGATCGGACTCGCCGAGGAGGCGCGGGATGCGCCTGGGTGCAGCGCCCTGGCGGCGAGAGAATAGCCTCGCAACGCTGGCATTCGGCAATCGGTGCTCCAAGGAGCCTAGCGACATCAAGGAAAGGGGAGACAAAGCGCATGGATACCGACAGTGATCTCCGTGAGCGGATCCGAGGGGAGGTCGACTCCATTCCGATCGCAGATGCCCATGATCACATCATGGAGCGTACGGATACCCTCGCTCGCGACGTCGACATTTTCGATCTCTTCGATCGTACCTACGTCAAGGCTGACTTCGTTTCGGCCGGTATGCCAACCGACGATTGGGTCCGAGACGAGTTCGATCCAGAGGAAGGTTGGCGTCGAATCAGACCTTACATTGACAGGGTCCGCAACACTTCATACTATCGGGCGCTGATGGGTGCGTTTCACGACCTCTACGATTTCCCCGATGATGACCTCAGTGACCACAACTGGCGCGAGCTCTCTGACAAGATACACGACGCCAACAAGCGAGAGGATTGGTACTATCACGTTCTGAAGGAGAGGGCGCACATCGAGGTCTCCCTGCTGCATCGGCCGGATCCCAGCGTCTATGACACTGACAGGGAGTTCTGTCTGCCAGTGCTCTGGGTGGACCCTCTTCTGTACGGATACGCCAGCGTCCTGTTCCTGGAGAACAGGGTTCAGAGACACGTCTTCCGCTATGGCAGACGTGCTCTGTATGAGGAACACGGAATACACGCCGACTCACTCGACGACTATCTGACGCTGATCGACGCGGTGTTCGAAAGAGCTTTGGAGAAGGGCGTCGTGGCAGTCAAGTCGGTTGCTGCCTACCGGCGAACCCTGCTTTTTGAGCCCGTGGGCCGATCCGATGCGCAGGTAGCTTTCGCGAAGCCAGACGATGAGATCAGTCCCACCGAGGCGAAGGCTTTCCAGGACTATGTCATGCATTACCTGGTTCAGAAGACGATTGAGTACGGACTTCCTTTTCAGTTCCACACAGGGTTGCAACACGGCTTCGGCAATGTCTTGGCCAACTCATATCCGCTGCACTTGAACAACCTCATCACTGCGTACCCTGGCGCCAGATTTGTGCTCTTCCACGGTAGCTATCCATTCGGCGGGGAGCTGTCGGTCCTGGCCAAGACCTATCCCAACGTATACCTCGACTTCAACTGGCTACCTCTAATCTCTCCCTCGGTTGCGGAGCGCAACCTGGCGGAATGGCTGGATACTGTGCCGTGCAGCAAGCTGGAATGGGGCGGGGACTGCCAGCATGTGGAGGCCGTCTACGGTCACGTGCGTCAGATGCGCGAAGTGCTGGCAGGGGTGTTGACCGAGAAGGTGCTACGCGGTGACTTCGGCGAAGAGGTAGCCATGGATGTGGCCAGGAAGCTGCTCAGAGACAACGTGTGGGAGATCTACAACCTCGAAGAGAAACGAGGAGAGCGTACCCTGGACTGGTAAACCCGTAAGGAGGACACTGTGTCGGAGATGACTTCTCGAGAGCTGGTGAAAGCAGCTATCGAGTTCGGGAGCCCGAGGCGTATTCCCTACAGCGTATGGATCGACACACCACGGTTTCGCCGGGATCGTAGCGCTGAGGATCTGGAGGTTGTCGAAGAGTTGCTAGCCAACGCTCCCCAGGACTGGGTCGAGCTGTGGCCCGCGCCTATCAAGGAGTGGAGGTCGGTTGACGGTCCTCGCGTGGACGAGTGGGGCGTCACCTGGAACGACAACTATCCCAGGGCCCATCCATTGGAGGGAGGTTGGGAACTGCTGGACGACTATCAGTTTCCGGATCCGCACAGCCCTGATCGGTTTGCACACGTGCCGGATGTGTTGAAGGGGCACGAAGACAAGTACAGGCTAGCCACGGTCTGGTACACCATCTTCGAGAGGCTGTGGACGCTGCGAGGAATGACAAACCTGCTCAGGGACCAGTACCGCTACAGAGACAAGTTCACGCAGTTGCGCGACCGAGTTCTAGAGTTCAACATGGAGCTAATCAAGGCGTGGCTGGAGATCGGTGTGGATGGGATCTTCTTCAGTGACGATTGGGGCACGCAGGAAGGGCTGCTGATCAACCCTGGCCTGTGGAGGGAGTTGTACAAGCCCCACTACCAAGAGCTGTTCGCCATGGTCCACGATGGCGGTGCCCACGTATGGCTCCATAGCTGCGGGAACATCGTGGAGATCATCCCGGACTTGATCGAGGTCGGCCTCGACGTCCTCAACCCCATCCAGTCGCGAGCGATGGACGTTGACGAGGTAGCCAGAGAGTTCGGGAGCGATCTGTGCTTCTGGGGCGGATTGGATGTGCAGATGACAGTGCCGCATGGCTCGCCAGAAGACATCGACCGGGAGGTGCAGCATCTGGTAGAGATCTTTGGGAGCCACGGTGGCGGCTACATCGGAGGGACCTCCCACACGATTCTTCCTGATGCCCCACTGGTCAATATCAAGGCCGTTTTCGAAGCCTTCGAGAAACACTGTGGAGCTTGATAGCGGGCTCAAGGGAGACGATTCAGTGAGCAGTAATCGACGGATCTTCATGCGACTTCGAAGGGTGGGGTGATGCGGATTCTCATTACGGGCGGAAGCGGGTACATTGGCACCTATCTGGCAAGGCGCTGGTACGGAGAACACGAGGTGCGGATTCTGGACCTAGTCCAGGCGGAAGCCCCCTTCGAGTGGGTCCAGGGGGACCTGCGGGAACCCACCCAGGTACGAGATGCCTGTGCGGACATCGATGCCATCGTCCACGGAGGGGCCATCCCTTACGACAGCGGCGTGCCTCGCGAGATCATGGATACGAACGTGGTGGGTACATTCAACGTGCTCCAGAGCGCTGTGGAACAGGGCGTGGGCAAAGTCGTGTTCATCTCCAGCATGTGTGCCACTGGCATCGGTCCCTTTTCCAGAGAGCCGGTCGTGCCCAGGCACTTCCCCGTGGACGAGACCGAGGAGTGCGTGCCAGAGGATATGTATGGACTGAGCAAGCTGGTGGGGGAGGAGCTTTGTGGCTGCTATGCAAGGAGATACGATCTGTCCACGATCTGTCTGAGGCTAGGCATGGTCTACGATCCGGACAGGCCGGACGCCGTGAACAGGCTGAGGAAGATCCTGGACCATACCGACTATGGCAGCCTGTACCACTGGGGGTGTGTGGACGTCAGAGACATGGCCCAGGCCTTCGACCTGGCCGTGGGCGCCGAAGAGGTAACCCACGGTGTGTACAATCTGTGTGGGCCGGAGGTTGCGGCCATGGAACCGACGTTGGACCTCGTGGCGCGCTACTTCCCGAAGGTTCGGCTAGAGGAGCGTCAGGCGTACGTTCAGAGTCCATATCGTGGTCTGATCGACATATCGAAGGCCGGCAACGAGTTGGGGTATGAGCCGCGGTACCCTGTTCGCCACGCCTACTCTCCTGATCAGTGAGATGGAGTGAAGCCAGGCTTCTCCACCTTCGCACAGAGCGTGAACGCTGGTGGATGGTGGCTCAGGGGACTTGGACGGTGTTCAGCGGCGCCAGAGGCCGGCGGGGACGGGCTTGACTAATGTGAAACAGTCTTGTATAATCTGAACAGCCGAAGTGGGCCCTGTTGCCTCGAGCAGGATGGTTCGGGCGCACGAGGGACGGCCGCTTGGGATACGCATTTCGCCTGGAATCTCTTGCCAATCGCTGCAGGAAAGGGGGTGATGGAACGGAGCGCGGAAGCTAGTGTGGACCTGACGGCACACGTTGGATTCGCAGAGCATGCGAGGAGGGAAAGATGTCTCGTGCCAGTACAGTAGTCAGACTCTTGAGCTTGCTGATGATCGTCGCCATTATGGCAGGTTGCGGGCCGGCTGCTACCCCCGAGCCAGAGCCCACAAGCCCGCCCCCAACGGAGGCTCCCGAGGCAACCACGGCCCCGGAGGCTACAACTCCGCCTGAGGAGCCACCAGAGCCTGTCACTCTCACGTTGTGGAAGTACGCTTCCGGCATGCCCAACCAGGGGTTGTTCGTCGAAGAAGTGATCGCTGAATACATGGAGGAGAACCCCTACGTGACCATCGTCTACGAGGAGTTCCCCTTCGCCAGCTATGGAATGGAGGCCTTGCCAACTGCGTTCGCCTCTGGTGAGGCGCCGGACGTCTTCTGGGCGACGGGGACACACGTGAGGGAGTTCTACGAGGAAGGCTTGCTTCTGCCGCTGGACGACTACCTGCCGGAGGAATTCCTGGACGACCTAGATGCCCGGAAGCTGGGTGATATCCAGCTCGGGGGTCACATCTATCGTGTCCCCTTTGAGACTGATGCCACTGCGCTGTGCATCCGTAGCGATCTGTGGGAAGAGATGGGCATGACCGACGACGACATCCCAACCACTTGGGAAGAGTTGAAGGACGTGGCGGCCAGGTTGACCACGGAAGACCACTACGGCATCTACATGGCGCCTAACCCCACCAACCACTCTGTGTGGCAGTTCGTCTCCTGGGTCTGGATGGGTGGCGGGGAGATCGTGGATGAAGACCTGACCGAGGTCTACTACGACAACCCGGCGACCGTAGCTGCCCTGCAACTGTGGAAGGACCTCATGGATGCCGGGTCTATGGTTCCCACCGCCCTCGGTATCGGTGAGGCCATTGGCACGGGCAAGGCCGTGATGGAGTTCTGCGCCTCGGCGCACATGGGCCTTCTGATCCAGTCCTATCCCGACGTCTACGATGAGGTGAGAGTGGTCCCGCTACCTCTGCCTGGCGGAGAAGCCAAGCAAGAGCGCTATCTGGTAGGCGGTGGCTACAGTCTGGCGGTCAACGCTCAGAGTGAAAACCCTGACGAAGCCGCGAAGCTCGCCGTGTGGATGTTCGCTGAGGATCCTTCACGCCCGATCAAGTGGATTACCTGGGCCAGGCCTAGCCTGCCTCCCAGGAAGTCAGTACTTGAGAGCGCGGAGTATCAACAGATGATGGCGGATGACCCTCGGTTCTCCCAGTTCGCCGACGGCCTACCACACGGCAGGTCTGAGATCGACGCCCCGGCGGAGATCGTGCAGGGCGTGATCGACTCCATGCAGGCCGTGCTGTTCGGCGGGGTCTCACCAGAGGAAGCTGCCGCTGCGGGCGCTGCCCAGATGCAGGCCTATATCGACACACGGTAGCGGAATCGCTGCTTGTTCGAGTGTGTTGTTCGCGTAGGATACCAGGCCGTAGCCTGGAATCGTGCGTGACCTAGGACGCGTGGCTGGGTCCCCCAGTTCGGTCTCAACCCGAACCGGGGGACCCGCACCCACGGATTCTCAAATCCAAGGTCCGGGGACAGTGGTGATACGGAGGCTGAACTCAGGCCCAAGGAACGTGGAACGGTCATCTAGGAAAGGAAATGCCGGGGGATGGCTGCTTTGACGAGACGGATGAACTTCGGTTCGCTGAAGGAGAGGATATGGCCCAAGTCGGCGCAGGAAAGAGAGCAACACATCCTGGGCTACCTGTTTCTGCTGCCTGACCTGGTGGGACTGGGTGTGTTCTGGATCGCACCCATGATCTTCCTTTTCTATCTGAGTCTGCACGAGTGGACGGGGCTGAGTCCCGCCACCCGCATCGGTCTTCAGAACTATGTGGAGCTGATGGGCGATGAGTTGTGGTGGAAATCGGTTCGAGTCACTGTGGTGTACCTGGTGTCGTTCGTTCCCTTGGTCGTCATTGTCCCGCTGCTACTAGCAGTGCTCTTGAATACGGAGATTCGCGCTCGCAACTGGTTCCGTACCGGGTTCTTCGTGCCCTTTGCCATACCTATGGTCATCGCCGCCGTCGCCTGGGCCTTCATGCTGGATCCTGGCTTCGGCGTGGTAAACTACTTCCTTCGTGGAATATTGCACTTGCCCCTGATCCGGGAGTTGGGCTTGAAGCTGCCCGGGCAGATGTGGCTGGCCTCCAGGACTCAAGCTCTCCCAGTGGTCATCTTCGTCGGTATCTGGAAGTTTGTGGGCTTCTACATGATCATCTTCCTGGCCGGGTTGCAGGACATCCCTGCGGAGTACTACGAAGCAGCCATGATCGACGGGGCCAATGCCTGGCGCCTGTTCCGTGACGTCACCGTACCTCTCCTGAGGCCAGTGATCACCTTCGTCTTGTTGATCGCAGCCTTTCGGGCTTTCCAGGTTTTCGACCAGGTCTACGTCATGACCTCTGGCGGGCCCTTCTACGCTACCTACACCATGATGTATTTCATCTACTTGAAGGGGTTCAGGTTCTTCCGCTTTGGCTATGCGGCAGCGGCGTCGGTGGTGTTGTTCGGCATGATTCTGATCTTCACTTTGGCGCAGTTCCGCTACATGGGCCTCGGCGAGGCTGACTAGGCAGGGGCGACAATCATGGGCATTGGCAAGCTCACTCAGAAGACGATCATCTATCTACTGCTGATAGCAGGGTTGCTCATCGTGGCCTTTCCTTTGGTGTGGGTGCTGACCTCGTCGTTCAAGGCTGGCGACGAGGTGTTCGCGTATCCGCCGTCGTTGGTGCCTGAGGACCCACGGCTGGACAACTACGTGACGTTGTTCACAGACTACCCCTTCCTCCGCTGGCTCGTCAACTCCTTCATCGTTGCGTTCGCCGTGACCGGGTTGAGCCTGGCGCTTCACTCCATGGCCGGGTATGCGCTAGCAAGGCTGCGGTTTCCGGGACGAAACACGCTGTTCCTGATCATCATGAGCACGTACATGCTTCCCATTTACGCCATCCTGATTCCGCGCTTCCTCGTGGTCAAGCAGTTGGGCTGGGTGAACTCGTACCAGGGCCTCATCATACCATCGGTGTTTCATGCTTTCGGCATTTTCGCCTTTCGGCAGTTCTTCCTGGGCATCCCCAAGGAGTTGGAGGACGCTGCTCTCATTGACGGGGCCTCGAGGATCCGCATCTTCATAGAGATTGTGCTGCCATTGTCGCGCGCGATATTCCTCACTATGGCCGTGATCTTCTTCATCGCCAACTGGGATGCTTTCATCTGGCCCTTGATCGTCGCCAGATCGAAAGATCTCTGGGTGGCCCAAGTCGGTATCGCCTCCTTCCGAGATCCACAGATAACCTTCTGGGAGTTGGTGGTCGCCGCCTCCACGGTGACGATCGCGCCAAGCTTGCTGCTTTTCCTGACCCTGCAGCGCTATATCGTGCGCGGAATCGCGACGACGGGCATCAGGGGTTAGCACCCCGGCCCGATGTGGCGTCGCGATCCCGCAAACGCGGGCTGCTGGCACGGGTACCTCGGCCAGGCTGACGCGAAGCCAACGTCGTCGGGGCGACAGGACGGGTGTTCCTGTGACGGGCTCAGCGTTCCCCTGGGAAGGAGCCTCTTCGTCGAGGCAGATGATGTCGCGGGTAGAAACACGGCGGGGCACGCGAAATGTGGCTGGCCTACCGGCGATCTCGAGAGGGTACGTTCTATCGCTGTTGAGCGTCGTTCAGGGCTGATGGGTCGGCCTCTGTCCACAGTGAACGGGTCTCGGGAATGCAGCCTGCACCGTAGAGATCTCCCACCCACCAATTGAGAGAGGAACCACGATGAGAGTCGACCTGCATACGCACTTCTACCCTCCGGGGTACCTCAGAGCGATGGAGGTGTTGGATAGCTCTCTGGAGGTGACCGAGGACAAAGACGGCAGCAAGATCGTGAAGGACCGGGGGGCGAGGATCCTGACCATAACGCAGGAGATGTCCGATCCAGCGCGCCGGATACAGCAGATGGATGAAGCTGGTATCGACATTCAGGTCCTGTCCTTGTCGACCCCCAATGTGTACTTCGCACCGGACGCGGATGCCGTCTCCCTGGCCAAGGTGAGCAATGACTACCTCGCGGTTCTCTGTCGCGAGTTCCCTGATCGTTTTCTTTGTCTGGCAAGCGTGCCGCTCAACAACGTGGACGAGGCCATCGCCGAACTCCACCGGGCGATTGGCGATCTGGGCATGAATGGGCTGATCATCGGCTCCAACATTAACGGGGTTCCGCTGAACTCTCCGCAGTACAAGCCGTTCTTCGCAGAGGTAGACCAACTCGGCCTGGCCGTTCTGATTCACCCGATGACTCCAGCAGGTGTGGAGTTGATGGGAGAGTATGGCTTGGCTCCCTTGGTCGGCTTCGTCTTCGACACCACCCTGGCAGTCACCCGCATGGTTTACGAGGGCATGATAGAGACGTTCCCCAACATCAAGTTCATTGTTGGCCATCTCGGGGGAGCGATACCGTATCTCTACGAACGGATAAACAACGGATACCGGGCTTATCCGGAGTGCAGAGAGAACCTGCGGGCCTTGCCCAGCGAGTACCTTCAGCGTCTCTACTATGACACAGTGTCGTTTCACGAACCCGCTCTGATGTGCGCCTACCACACGGTGGGGGCCGGCCAGATGGTGCTGGGTAGTGACTACCCCCACGTGATAGGAAGCATCAAGGAGGCAGTGACCAGCGTAGAGGGCCTCGATCTCACCGCTGATGAGAAGGCCATGATCGTGGGTCAGAATGCACTGCGGATTCTGCGCCGCAATGGTGGCAGCGACTAGGAGGCAACGACGTGGAGTTCACCAGGCTATTCGAACCGATCACTATTGGCTCTATGATGGTCAAGAATCGCATCGCCATGGCGCCGGTAGCGATGAGGTACAACACTCCTGCCGGCACGGTGACCCAGAGGGTCGTCGATCACTACGCCGAGCGAGCCAAGGGCGGCACGGGACTGATCATCGTGGAGGCGACCACTGTGGATTGGCCCGTGGGGAAGGTCGGTGCTTGCCCGCTGAGGTTGGATCGTGACAGCTACATCCAGGGCTTCAGGGACATCGTGGAGGCGGTCCATACGTACGGGGCAAAGGTGGCGGTCCAGTTGCAGCACGTGGGAGGACAGACCAACCGCCGCAACACTGAGGGCGCCCAGCCGGTAGCTCCGTCGGTGGTGTCCTTTCCCCGTGGCGATACCCCTCGGGCGCTGAGTATCGAGGAGATCCATCACATCGTACAGGAATTCGCGGACTCTGTCCTGCGAGCCAAGACCGCAGGGTGTGACGCGGTGGAGATCCACGGCTCGCACGGCTACCTGGTGACCCAGTTTCATTCGCCATACTTCAACAAACGGACCGACATCTATGGTGGTAGCTTCGAGAACCGTATGCGTTTCACCCTGGAGATCATCGAAGCCGCGCGCATGAAGGTAGGTCCAGACTATCCAATCATCTTTCGTTTTAGTGCTGACGAGCACGTGGCGGGGGGCGTGGACCTGGAAGAGGCCAAGCGGATAGCGAAAAGGGTAGAGGAGGCTGGCGTCGACGCCATCGACATCTCCGCTGGTGTACACGCCGCACGGCCGTGGATTTTCCCACCCATGGCCATGCCCCGGGGGTGCAACGTCCACCTGTCCGAGGGCATCAAGAAAGTGGTGGACGTCCCTGTGATAGTCGTGGGTAGACTGGGTGATCCTGTGCTCGCTGAGCAGGTCTTGGCTGAGGAAAAGGCCGACATGATTGCGCTGGGGCGCCCTCTTCTGGCAGACGCACACCTGCCACGCAAGGCGTCCGAGGGGCGTGTTGAGGACATCTGCCCCTGTGTATCCTGCAACGCTTGCATCGACAGACTGGTCCATGGTTGGAGCGTGGGGTGCGCCGTGAACCCTGCCTTGGGCAGCGAGAGGGAGTACACACTGGAACCTGCGGAGAAGGCCCGAAAAGTCCTGGTGGCCGGGGGCGGCCCAGCGGGCATGGAGGCTGCTCGCGTGGCTGCGCTGCGGGGCCACGAGGTGGTCCTCTACGAGAAGACAACGGAACTGGGCGGTCAACTGCTTCTGGCTTCCGTACCTCCTTTCAAGAAGGATCTGGAGGACTTGGTGGCATACCTGCGGCGCCAACTCGAGAAGAGTGGGGTCCGCATCGTTCTGGGGCAGGAAGCCGACGAGGTGGTCGTACGCGAGGAGCATCCCGACGTGGTGATCATGGCGACCGGGGCAAAACCTCAGAAGCCTCCGATCCCGGGCATGGACGGTGAGAATGTCATCACGGCTGAGGCGGTGCTGAGAAGCGAGGCAGACACCGGAAAGGTCGTAATGGTGGCTGGAGGGGGGAGACTGGGACTGGAGATGGCCTACTTCCTGGCGCAAAGGGATAGAGAGGTCACCCTCGTGGAGATGCAGGACGGGATAGGTGCCGACATGGAGATGTGCGAGAAGGCCCACCTGCTGGACGAGCTGGCAGAGCATAAGGTTTCCATTCTGACGGCACACAACATCACAGCCATCACAGAGGACGGTGTGCAAACCATTGACCGTGCATGGAACACGAAGGCTTTGGAGTGCGACACAGTGGTGCTGGCCCTTGGCATGACACCCACTGCCAACTTCCAGGACCAGTTAGCCAGCGACGAGGTCGAAGTCCACACCATAGGTGACTGCAAGGAACCACGCAGGATCTATGAGGCCATTCACGAGGCCTGGTGGGTTGCCCACCAGCTCTGACGTGGCCGCGTATGGTGCCGCGAGCTGGAGCAAGGAGAGAACATGGCCTACCGCGACTTGAGGGAGTTCCTGGCGGCGCTGGAGAAGGCCGGGGAGATCCGGTACATTGACAGGCAGGTGAGCACAGAGCTCGAGATTGGTGGCATCGGCAGGAGACTGGACGATACTCGAGGACCTGCCGCAGTCTTCAGGGACGTGAAGGGATACCCGCACTCGGTGGTGATGGGCATCTTCGGCACGACCATGAAACGGATCGCCATGGCCATGGAGTGCGAGGAGGACGAGCTGCTGGAGACCTGGCTGGAGAGGGCCAGCACCTTCGTCGAGCCGACAGTCGTGGAGGAGGCGCCCTGTCAGCAGAATGTGATCCTCGGCGACCAGGTGCGTCTGTCTGAGTTGATACCGCAGATACGCTGGAACAAGGTGGACGGTGGTCCGTACATCACCTTCGGTCTGTTCTTCGACAGGGATCCGGTGACTTCAGCGGGCAACATGTCTATCTACAGGTTGATGATGACCGGTCACAGGACCATGGGTGCCTACCTACAGGCCCCCCAGCACGGCGCAACAGCCTTTCTGAGCGCCGAGCGGAAGAAGAAGCCTCTGGAGATAGCCATTGTCATCGGGACCGACCCTGTGCTCTATCTGGCGTCTCAAGTTCCTCTCCCCTACGGAGCGTATGAGTTGGAGTTGGCTGGCGGCCTGCGACAGGAGCCGGTGGAGGTGGTGAGGTGCAAGACGGTCGACCTGGAGGTGCCGGCGACCGCTGAGATCGTCCTGGAGGGCCGTGTTCTGCCAGACGTGCGCGAAATGGAAGGACCGTTCGGCGAGTTCACCGGCTATCTGGGGCCGGCTGACAAACGGCCAGTGATAGAGATCAGCGCGATCACCCATCGGAATGATCCGCTCTATCTGTGCACCTACGAAGGCTATCCTCCTACCGAGGACCATACGATGCACTCCCTCACCAAGTCTGCCGAGCTCTTCCAGCAGATCAGACAGACCACTGCGCCCACTTTGAAGGACTTGTACTTCCCTATGGGAGGATGTTCTGCCTTTCACGTCGTGGCGTCCCTCAAGAAGGAGCGAGCGGGACAGGGCAAGAACGTGATCCTCGATATCCTGAAGAGTGCTCTGATCAAGAGTTGCATAGTGGTGGACGAGGACATAGATGTCAGGGACAGTACACAGGTGGAATGGGCGGTCGCGACTCGAGCCCGGCCCGACAAGGACATCGTGATCGTGTCGGACATCGCCGGCCCGCATCTGGATCCCTTGCAGCACGATGGCGGATCGAGCTCCAAGTATGGGATCGATGCCACTACCCCCTTCGGCATAGAGTTTCCGCACAAGGTTGAGGTAGATGAGGCAACCAGGGAACTCGTGGAGGATAGCTGGCCACTCTACTTTCCAGACGAATGACCGATGGCCTCGCTAGTCAGCGATGGTCTCTATTGTATCACGCTGCCGCTGCCGTTGTGGTCGAGGGATCTCAATCTGTACCTGATGGAGGATCACGACGGGTTCGTTCTCGTCGACTGCGGGGTCGACACCGACGAGGCGTTTGCGGCGCTACAGACCCAGTTGAAAGAGATCGGCGTTTCCCTGGGAGACCTGTCCCGGATCCTGATCACTCATTGTCATCACGACCATTACGGCATGGTGGGCAGGATCAGCCGGATCACCGCAGTCACCGTCGCCATGCATACAATCGAGAGCGAACGGGCAGAGCGTATCTACGTCCACACGGGTCGCTCAAGTCCAGGACTCCACGAACTGTTGCTGGGGTACGGTTTTCCCCGGAGATACGCGATTAGGGCAGAGGACAAGATGCTGGCGTGGGAGGGTCTGGTGTCTCCGGCGGCCGTCGAGGACCAACTGGCAGACGGCCAGGGGCTAGAGATAGGATCTCGCACCTACCGGGTGCTTCACACGCCCGGACACTCGGCGGGTCACGTCTGCCTCTACGATCGTGAGCGCCGGCTTCTCCTGGCTGGAGATCATCTTTCTGCTGAGAGGATACCTCACGTGGGGGTGACTCTCTTCACCGGCAGGAACCCGCTGAGGCAGTACCTGGACTCTCTGCGGCGGGTCTCGGACCTGGACGTTGACGTGGTGCTGCCGGGCCACGGCGCACCTTTCGCAGATCATCGCCGACACATCGATGAAGCGATTACCCACTACACCACTCGTACAGAGCGGGTGCTGAGGGCACTCGAGGGTGAGCGGAGCGCTGCGTATGAAGTATGTCTCCAGGCCTTCGGCGGTGATCTCTCGACCTTCGAAGGTCGTCTGGCCTTCACGGAGACGCTGGCGCATCTGGAGTTGTTGGCATCTGAAGGCAGGATAGACAGATACCAGGATGGGACGACGACCTTGTTCCGCAGCGGATCGGCCTGACCGTCTCGCTAGTCGTAGCGGGTGGAGAGGCCTGCCCACTCTTGGGTCCGCGGCGTGACCAAGGTTTGGCCCATACGAGCATTCGAGGATAGGAGGCGTTGATGTCTTACGGGTTCAATGGAAAGGTCCTTCGCGTGGATCTTACGAGCAACACTGTCACCACGGAGGAACCTGACGAGAAGTTCTACAGAGAGTACTTCGGCGGCAGAGGCTTCGTAGCAGCCTACTTGCTCAAGGAGCTGGAGCACGGGGTGGATCCCCTGGGGCCGGACAACGTGTTGATCTTCGCGTCGGGGGTGGTGACTGGAGCGCCGCTTCCCGGCAGCGGTCGCAGCGGCGTGGGCGGAAAATCCCCGCTCACCGGAGGCTTCGGTGCTTCGGAGATGGGGGGCTTCTGGGGGTACGAGCTGAAGCGAGCCGGATACGACGCTGTCCTCATCAGGGGCAAGGCCTCCCAGCCCGTGTATCTGTGGATCCACGATGGAGAAGCCGAGATCAAGGATGCGGGGCACCTTTGGGGTCGTCAGACCGTCGAATGCCAGGAGAAGATCGCCGAGGAACTGGGCGAGAAGTCCGTGCGAATCGCCCAGATTGGCCCAGGTGGAGAGCGTCTGGCGCGCTACGCCTGCATCGTGGGTGACTTGCACCATTTTGCGGGGCGTACAGGCATGGGAGCGGTGATGGGCTCGAAGAATCTCAAGGCTGTGGCCGTACGAGGGCACGGCTTCCCCGAGTTAGCCGACGCCGACAAGATCCGAGCCATTGCCAAGTGGGTGGGCGACAACTACATGAAGATGCGGGGAGGCATGTATGAGCACGGCACCGCTGGCGATGTCGAGCCTCTCAACATGCAAGGTGGTCTCCCGACGTTCAACTTCCGTGACGGGTCCTTCGAGGGCGCGAGCAGGATCTCGGGCGAGACGATGACGGAGACCATCCTGGCCGACAGGCTGGGGTGCTACGCATGTCCTATCCGCTGCAAGCGAGCCGTGGAGGCCACCGAGCCATACCCGCTGAACCGGGCCTATGGCGGCCCCGAGTATGAGAGCATCGCCGCACTGGGCTCCAACTGCGGGGTGGCCGACATGGCGGCGGTGGCCAGGGCCAATGAGCTCTGCAATGCCTATGGGCTGGACACCATCTCGACGGGTGTCACCATTGGCTTCGCCATGGAGTGTTTCGAGAACGGCCTTCTGTCCAAGTCGGATACCGAGGGCATGGAGCTGCGTTTCGGCAACGCCGACGCATTGATCAGGACCGTGGAGCTGATCGGACAACGGCAGGGCATCGGCGATCTCCTGGCGGAGGGCTCGAAACGGGCTAGCATGGAGATAGGTGGTGGCTCCGAGTTCTATGCCATCCACGTGAAAGGGCAGGAGCTGCCCATGCACGAGCCTCGGCTCAAACACGGCATAGGAATGGGGTATACCATCACTCCAACGGGGGCGGACCACAACCACAATTTCCACGATACCTTCTACGCTGCGGACGGTGGACCCTTGGCTGCGCTGCGGGCCTTGGGTGTCCTCGAGCCCGTGCCCGCCGACGATCTCAGCCCGGCCAAGGTACGCATGGCTATGTACCGCTCCAACTGGTCGCATCTGTGGAGCTGCGCTGGGATGTGCATCTTCCTCCCCTACAGCTTCGCCCAGACGGTGGACATTGTAAACGGCGTCACTGGCTGGAACACGACGGTGTGGGAGCTTCTGAAGGTGGCGGAACGTGTTGTCACCCTGGCTCGGGTGTTCAACGTGAGGGAAGGCTTTGGGCCTGAGGATGATGTGTTGCCTGAGCGCTTCTTCACTCCATTCTCCTCCGGACCGCTGGAAGGCGTTGCTGTTGACAAGGAGGCTCTGGAGAAGGCGGTTCACACGTACTATGGAATGATGGGGTGGGATCCTGCGACGGGTGTGCCCACCGAGTACAGACTGCACGAGCTGGGCGTGGGCTGGGCTGCGGAGTTGGTCTAGCCAGATCGCAGATAGAGTGTGTTTCCTCCCTCGGCGAGTCCGACGCTGAATCGTCTGGGAGGATGGTAGAGCCAAGGCGAGCTGTGTAGTAGATCCGAGGGGAGGTCGCGAAATGTCGACAAGTCTTTCCGATGTCGTTGGTGACGAACTGGCGGCGCTGCAACTAGAGCGGCTGAAGTGGAGCGTGCGGCACGCCTACGAGAACTCGCCGATGTACAGAGAGAAGCTGGATAGTGCGGGCGTCGGGCCCGGCGACATTCAGGAACTCGATGACGTGAGGAAACTGCCCTTCACCGACAAATCGGAGCTGCGCAAGGATTATCCCTTTGGGTGGCGAGCAGTACCTTTCGAAGACATCGTGCGCATTCATGCCTCGTCAGGGACGACGGGGAAGAAGACGGTAGTCTACTACACGCAGAAGGACATAGATGACTGGGCCGACATGTTCGCCCGGTGCTATGAGATGGCCGGCGTGACGAAGCAAGACCGCGTTCAGATCACGCCAGGTTACGGGTTGTGGACGGCTGGCATAGGGTTCCAGCTAGGCGCTGAGCGGCTGGGGGCGCTGGCGGTTCCTGTAGGTCCAGGGAGCACTGCGCAGCAACTAGAGTTGATGCAGGACTTCCAGACCACGGTGATCACCGGAACCTCGTCCTACGGCCTGGCCATGGCGGAGGCCATCGCGACCGAGGGCCTGGGGCCAAGCCTGAACTTGAAGATTGGCATCTTCGGCTCGGAACGGTGGAGCGAGCAGATGCGAGCCCGGATAGAAGAGGTGATGGGCGTCGAGACCTTCGACATCATCGGCATGACGGAATTGTATGGCCCGGGGACGGGCATAGACTGCCACGTCCACGAGGGCATACACTACTGGGGCGACTACTTCCTCTTCGAGGTTGTGGATCCACTAACCGGGGAGCCGGTGCCCAACGGAAAGAGCGGCGAGGTTGTGGCCACAACCCTGGCCAAGGAAGCGATGCCACTGTTGAGGTACAGGACCAGGGACGTATCACGGCTGATGCCGGAGCCTTGCCGGTGCGGCAGCCCGCATCCACGGATAGACAGGATCCTGGGACGCACTGACGACATGTTCAAGATCCACGGAGTGAACATCTATCCCGGTCAGATAGATCACATCCTCTCGCACAGCGAGGGGGTGGGCAGCGAGTATCAGATCGTGCTGGAGAGATCGCGCGGGCGCGACAGCATACTGATCCGGGTGGAGAAGGATCCAGAGCAGAGCCTGCCGGAGGAGCAGCTCGTCCAGGACCTGAGGAACAAGATCAAGACTCAGATCGGCGTGACGGTGAAGGTCGAACTGGTGGACTACAAGGGACTGCCCAGGAGTGAGAAGAAGACCAAGAGGGTGTTCGATAACAGACAGGCGTAGCGGTCGGCTGGACAGGGACGGACGACGGCATGAGTGTACGGATCTGCACGCGCGGCTGTCGGGTGCCGGACCTTCGCCCATGCGTCGGTAAGTGGAACACAGCCAGGCGTCGCGGCCTCTTGGCGTGAAGAAGGGGGAGCACGATGAGGATGATGGGTACGTCGCTGGGGGACCTCCCGCGCCTTCGCGATGTGAAGCGTAGACGGATCTCTAGCTGGGATGTGACCGGGGGTAACTTCGACTGGTGGGACTTCGAACCGGGAGAGACACGTACCCTGGCGAGCATCGAGGGCGCGGGATGTTTCAAACACATCTGGGTCACGATCCTGTGTTTGGAGGAGAACTACTCCCGCAAGATCCTGCTTCGTATGTACTGGGACGGGGAGGAGAACCCAAGCGTCGAGGCACCCATCGGAGATTTCTTCGGGATCGGACACGGCACGGTCAGGAACTTCTGGTCGTTGCCGCTGACCATGAGTCCCGACGATGGCAAGTCGTTCAACTGCTTCTTCCCCATGCCGTTTGCCGACGGTGCGAGAATCGAGATCAGTAGCGAGTGCGAGAGTGAGTGTAGCATTTGGTTCTACGTAGACTATGAGGAGTACGACGAGCTGGAGGAGGGCCTCGGCAGGTTTCACGCCCAGTGGCGTCGCCAGGACCCTACGTCGAGCTGGGGTGAGCGCAGGCTGGTCTGGTCCTGGGATACGCGCCTGACGGAATACGGCCGAGAGGTATGGAAGACCCCGAATCTCAGTGGTGACGACAACTACGTGATCCTCGATGCGATGGGGAAAGGGCACTACGTGGGGTGCCACCTGGATATCGATTGTTACCAGGAGGAGAAGAACGAGTGGTACGGTGAAGGCGATGACATGATCTTCATCGACGGCGAGCCATGGCCGCCGCGTCTTCACGGGACAGGAACCGAAGACTACTTCAACACGGCCTTCGGTCCGGCCGAGGAGTTTTGCACGCCGTACTTCGGAGTCACGGTCTACAGTGGCAAGCCAGGACAGCGGTGGGCGGGCAAGAACTCTCTCTATCGCTTTCACATCGAGGACCCCGTGTACTTCCAGGAATCCATCAAGGTCACCATCGAACACGGCCATGCCAACCACCTCTCGCACGACTACTCCAGCACCGCCTACTGGTACCAGTCGGAGCCTCATGCGCCTTTCCCCACGATGTTGCCCGTCGGGCTCAGGTTGCCGCGGGAGGCCACGAACAAGCCAGCTCCACGTAAGCCGTGACTCTTTTCATCGTTGAGCTTTTGCAGTGATTCCTCGGAGGAAGGAGATGTCCACAGACGGGATGAAGGTAGGGGTATTCTCACCCAACGACCCGCGACCGTGGGTTCGCAGAGAGAACCTGAACTTGATGCTGGACCACGAAGCGTCTCTGGTGGCAGTGTTGAGAAAGAACGGGATCGATGTGGTCCGAGGAGGCGAGGGGTTTTCCCGGGAGGACCAGATCGCGTGGAATACCGACCTGGTGCGGCAGCACGTGTCGAACATCGCCCGTGAGCGGCCCGATGCGCTGATCGTTAACCAGGGATCGTGGACCTTCCCCTACGACTCGGTCGACGCGGTGCAGTGGTTTCAGCGTGAGACGGGGGACATAGCACGCGTCGTGCTCTTCTCCTACAAGGACACCCAGGTTCCAGGGTTGGTGGCGGGGATGGCTGCCGGAGGGGGACTCAAGCGCATCGGCATACCCTTCTCCCTCTGCTATGGGATCATCGATCAGGATCCCGATAGCGAGGCCTGGCTTCTCGGGATCCTGGGTTTCTACAGGCAGCGAGCAATGGCGGCCGACAGCGTCAAGAAGGCCATCCACGAGCTGCGCAGCAAGAAGTACCTCGCCCTGGGCGGCATGAGCCTCAAGATGCCGACCACTACCGCCGACGTCGATCAGTGGCAGAAGCTATTCGGCGTGACTTACGAGGCGTTGGATCAAAGCGAGCTCGTGCACCGCGCGCTGGGAATGGTTCGCTGGAGCGCAGGGCCTGGCCAAGGGGAGTACACCATCGTCGATCCACGGGTGGGTGAGGCCGTGGAGTACACGTATGGGCAGGGGCATGGCTCTTTCGACTTCTCTCGGGACAAGCTCCCGGATGTCAAGAAGTACGTTCTCCAACTCGCTTTGTACTACGCGGCGCTCGATATCTGTGCCGAGTACAACGTGAACTTCGCCGGAGTGAAGTGCCAGGATGAGCTGTCTAGCCGGTATTGCACCGCTTGTATGGTGTCTGCCTATCTGTCCAACGATGTGGGGCCAGATGGCAAGCGCAAACCGATCATCCCCGTGGCCTGTGAGAACGACATGGACTCGTCCATGACCCAGTTGTGGCTATTTCTGCTGTCTGGAAAGCCGGCAGGTTTTGGGGATTTCCGCGACGTCGAGGACGGCCGATTGGTGATAGCTAACTGTGGACAACATCCTCCATATTTCTTCGGTCCTCCCGATGAGGATTCTGTGGCCAAGCTGGATCGTGTGGAGTACATGGGGCAGGAGATCTTCTACGACGCTGGTGGCTCCTCGGTTCGTGGACGGACGCCCGGCGGAGAGACCATGACCGTGGCCAGGCTGGGACGCGAGAACCTGCGGTACCAGATGGTAACCACGGTCATCGAGACGGAGGACGTGGACCCATCGGAGCATGAACTCTACGACTTCTCGTGGCCCATCATCAAGGGAAGGCTGCCCATACCCGATCAGTTGCTGATCGACGTGTGGCCCTGCAACCATCTGGGATTCTGCTATGGAGACTACGTCCCGCACCTGGCGGAGATGGCTCATCGGCTGGGTATCGGCTTTCGGGTCTTCGATGGCAACGGCAGGGAGTACTACAGGCCTTCCTAGTGGGCGGCCCGGTCCCCGTGGCCCTCGAGTTCAGTGAGCGAGAGATACTCCGGAGAGACACACAAATGCCAGCTTCCGCATCTCCATACGTGATCGGTGTTGATATCGGCACGCAGAGCCTGCGCGCTGGTCTCTTCGACCTGGAAGGGCATCCTGCAGTGTTTGCCACGAGAGAGTATCCGATTCAACACCCCAGACCTGGGTGGGCAGAGCAGGAGCCGAGGCGGTGGTGGGACGCGCTCTTGGCGGCCGTCGGTGAGTGCGTGGAGACAAGCGGTGTAGACCCGGAAGAGATCCTCGCCCTGAGCCTGGACAACGCCTCGTGTACGGTAGTGGCCGTGGATGATCAGGGTGAGCCGTTGCGCCCTGCACTGCTGTGGATGGACGTGCGCGCTCACGAGCAGGCGGAGCGCGTGACGGCGACGGGCGATTCCATCCTGAGATTCGTGGGCAACATCGAGTCTCCAGAGTGGATGATTCCCAAGGCTATGTGGATCAAGGAGAACGAGCCGCAGGTCTACGAGCGGGCTGACCGGATTGTGGAGAGTATCGATTGGCTCAACTACAAGGTCACGGGCCGCTGGGTATCGTGCCTCAACAACGTCACCTGCAAGTGGAACTACGCCACTCCGGAGGCTGGTTGGTCGCCGAATCTGCTGCGGGAACTGGAGATGGAGGATCTCCTCGACAAGTGGCCTTCGGAGGTACTGCCTGTCTCGGAGGTCATTGGCCCGCTCCTGCCCTCTGTTGCGGAGAGGATGGGTCTCTCGTCCAGGACTGTGCTGGTCCAGGGCGCTATAGACGCCTACGCTGGCATGATCGGCCTGAACAGCCTGCGGCCAGGTCGCCTGGCCCTGATCACCGGTTCATCGACGTGCCACCTTGCCGCAAGCAAGGAAGCCCTCTTCGATTCCATGGCGTGGGGACCATACCCGGACGCCGTCGTCCCTGGGCTCTGGATACTGGAGGGGGGGCAGGTCTCCACGGGTTCCATCGTGAAGTGGTTCGTGGACCAGTTCGGCTACCGCGAGCAGGTGGCGGCCTCGGAGCAGGATAGCACGCCGTACGAGATACTGGACGGGGAGGCCTCGGCTATACCAGCGGGTTCTGAGGGCCTGGTGCTGCTCGACTACTGGCAAGGCAATCGTTCCCCTCTCCGTGACCCTCTGGCCAGGGGCGTGATCTGGGGGCTTACTCTCAGGCACAGCAGGGCTCATCTGTTCAGAGCGATCTACGAGGGTACCGCCCACGGCACGCGGCACATCCTGGAGGATCTGGCAAATGCTGGCTTCCAATGCACAGAGATGTACGCTTGTGGCGGCGGCACCAAGAGCGACCTCTGGATGCAGATCCATGCCGACGTCTGCCAGTTGCCCATCTTGATCACGGAGGTGCAGGAGGCGATGACCTTGGGCTCCGCTATCTGTGCGGCGGTGGGCTCGGGTCAGTTCAGCAGTCTCACCGAGGCCGCCGAGCGGATGGTGAGGATCAGCACCAGAGTGGACCCGGATCCCTCGAAGAAGGAGACGTACGACTTCTACTTCGAGAAGTACGTGGCCAGCTATCCCGGTCTGAAGGATCTGATGCACCAGGTCTCCGCCAGGACTCAGAGTTCGCAGTGAGCCGCTTGGCTCTCGGCCACGATCTAGGAGACCCCGGCAGCCACGTGAGCCGAAGACAGCAAGCCGGCCAGTTCATCGCAGGTGTAGAGTCTCAAGGAGGAGTACCACGGCCCATAGAGGACTGAGGCCAGTCTGCGCGGGGCTGTTGTCACCATCACGAAGCGCCCACCGGGCTTGAGCACCCGATGCACTTCACGCAGGGAGCGCACCGGTTCCTCCGTGAACACGAAGGCGTTGGCGTTGACCACTACATCGAACTCCTCGTTGGGCCAGGGTAGCGCGACGGCATCACCCTCGCGCACGTCCAGGCGGCCCGCCGCCACAGCAGACGTGGAGCAGGACGTCATCAGTCGTCAGACCAAGTCTCTCCAGCACGTGTTGGAACGAGCGGGAGTGCGGCTTGGGGTTGCTGAACAAGCGCCGCCCCCACCAGCCCACAGGTTTGCGCGCCGTCACGTCTACAAGACGGTGATGCCATCTACTCGCGCGTAGCAGGACTGCCGCGCCGATGACAATCACACAACCAGCGAGAAGCCATTGCCCAACTCCCATTGTTCTGTCTCCGCGTTCTCAGTTGCCTTTGCAGTTGGAGTGTCTCCACCTGAGAGCGCGCCTCCAGTCAGCAGTGGGTACTGGACCAGCATCTCTCCCCGTCGGTCGCCACCTCCATGCTGCCATCCAGATCGGTCCGGAGGCGCGGCACCGTCTGGTGACCATCGGAGAGCGCCGTTGCAGCCTTCTGGGATCCGCATGCCTTTGGGATCCAGTATAGGTTGTCGAGTGGCCGCTCCTTTCGCGTCAGCACTACACGCCTTGATGTCTAGCCGACCCAAACGAGGCCGAAGCAATGTGGGCACTCGGTCGGAAAAGATGGCGGCTGCCAAAGTGGCAAAGCGCGGAGTATACTTGAACTCGTCCTTGGCGCTCAGTCGGGCGCTAGCGAAGGTCACAGTCTCAAACGTGGTCGGAAGATTCATTCGAGTGACCATCCGAGGCTCTTGCCTGACGAATGCCTGGGGAGTGTGTCGCCTAGTGACGGACGATTGGACGAGAGGTGACAGAGGTCGATGACGAAGATCGCAGACAGCATTGGTGTTAATCGCACGGTGATGGCGATTTCGGTGGCTCGGATGGGTGATGCCGTCGGGAATAGCATTCTCTTCATTGTAATCCCCCTCTATGTTGCCCAGGTGCCCGCACCCTGGTTCCCGGTACCGGAGTCGGTTCGGATTGGACTGCTCATCTCGGTCTATGGCCTGGTCACCTCGCTGCTTCAGCCTCTTGGGGGCGCGCTGAGCGACCGTGTGAGCCGACGCAAGCCGTTCGTCCAGGTGGGCCTGATTCTGATGGCAGTCGCTACCCTCGGGTTCATTCTGGCGAGCAGGTATACAGACTTGCTCCTGCTGCGCTTGCTTCAAGGACTCGGGGTCGCCCTCACAGTACCGGCCTCGATGGCGTTGATCGCGACGGCCAGCGCGAGGGAGACTCGTGGAGGGTCGATGGGGGTGTACAGCACCTTGCGCATGACCGGCCTGGCTGTCGGGCCTCTGGTCGGCGGGTTCTTGAATGAAAGGCTGGGCTTTGACGCCAACTTCGTCGTAGGCGCCGCTTTCGTTCTCCTGGGCGCGATTCTTGTGCAGCTTTGGGTGAGGGAGGATGTCCCGGCCCAAGTGTCAGGCAGAACGACGCTTCCGTTTCAACTTGTCGATCGGAAGTTGCTTAGCGGGGGGATTATCGGTGCTGCTTTCGCCACACTGGTCATGGCCAATGCATTGACGATGATTATCACTTTGGAGAACGAGTTCAACGCACGTCTGCACCAAACGGCTGTGGGTTTTGCCGTCGCCTTCAGCGCCCTCACGATCAGCCGAGTCCTGTTCCAGATCCCTCTGGGCAGGGTCTCTGATCGCCTTGGACGCAAGCCGCTGATTATCGGTGGGCTTATCATCATGGCGGCGTCAACGTTCCCCATGGGTGGAGTTAGGACGACCGAGGAACTCGTGATGTTGCGCGTCGTCCAGGGCATCGCGGCGGCCGCAATCGCTGCACCAGCCTTCGCGGTCGCAGCGGATCTGTCCAAGGCGGGTGGTGAGGGGAGACAGCTCAGCATCGTCACCATGGGGTTCACCCTGGGGATTGCGACAGGGCCATTGCTCGCAGGTGTGCTGTCTCTGTCCTTCTTCGAATTGCCCTTCATCGTCGGCGGTTTGATGGCACTCGTTGGAGGGTGGGTCGTATACAGATACGTCCCGGAGACAGTGGATCGCACCAAACGCGACGATAGTGCGGTGGAGAAGACTGGTTGACGACTTCAAGGCTGCCTCGTGTCGGGACAAGACGCTAGGTCCCTCCGCAGTTGGCCGCCATCCCAGGGAAGCCAGCCACTCCCGGCGCCACTCGTGGTTGACACACAATCCGTGCAGGTAGCAGCCCCACACCCGCCCATCGTCACTGACCGCACCGTCCGGCACCTCCACAGCTTGCCCGCTGCGTTGGGCGAATCCCGCCATGAGGTACCGCTGACAGTGGGCTCCATATGGATCTCGTAGCCGCTGACTCGCCGGCCAGCCAGTCTTGCCAGCCTTGCCATCCGATGGTCGGTGTGCCCGTGTTCTAGTTTCCCCCCTGGTTCACTGTGAAAGGCAACATATTCCAGCCTCTTGAGCTGAGCTTCTGATATCCGGAATGACTGGGCCAGTCTCCAAGGGAAGCCATGTTCAAGGGATCCGGTTGCCCAGGGAGCACGGAGGGAAAGCCCAACGTGTTACGCTTCCAGAAGACACAGTGGCAGGCTTGAGCTCGCGAGAGTAAGGCGCCGCGCACATGCGTCGCTCCTCAGGAACCACAGCCCTCATGTTCCCCGTACACCTCTTTGTAGTCCTCGATGGCCGCCGCGACGACCTGTTGAGCGGTCACGGCGTCGTACGCCGACTGCACAGAGACCTGGGATTGCTGCCCGGGAACCAGCTTGTAGGTGGCGAAGTAGTGACCTAGCCGCTCAACGAGCCGGGGTGGCAGGTCCGAGATGTCTGTCGCATCTCCCCAGAAGTTGTCGTGCTCGAGCACGGCCACGATTTTGTCATCAGCCTTTCCACCGTCGATGGTGCTGATGCCACCCACCACACGCGCACGAAGCAGAATCTCCGCACGCTCGATGGGTCGTTCGCTGACCACACAGATGTCCAGAGGGTCGCCATCACCCTCGTCAGCACCTTCGCACAGCGTGGCGACCCTTGTGCCGCAGTAGGTGCGGGGGATGAATCCGTACAGAGTGGGCGGCTGCGACGAGGTGCGTTGGGGGCGATCCACCAGCAGATACCCGGTGGTCTTGTCCACCTCGTATTTGATGAAGTCGTAGGGAGTGATCTCGACGTAGGCATAGACTGTGCTGGGAGGTGCGGGGCCGGGCTCCAGCCCGTGCCAGGGGTGGGGACGCCAGGAGTAGAAGGGAGTGCTGCTCATACTTAGCTCCTCTAAGACCCTCTGAGGGACGGTTCCGGCTTGACACAGATATCCGGCGGCGGAACACGTTGCCAGGCGGTTGTTCCTTGGGATCGCATTCTACTCTGCTTCCGATTCTGAGGCCAACCGGCGCGACGGACTCTATCCAAAGCTCCCAGGAACACCGACGCCGTGCAACGAGACTGCTGGCGCCACGGCCTTGTGCAGCGATGGCCCAGCTATCCACATGGGGTGGTGGCGCCGAGAGTGGGCCGTCGAGCCACTCCGACCCGAGGCAGCACAGTGGGCCTCCTCACGTCCTCTGATACTCAAGCTGCACTGTCTTCACTATTGTGGTACAATCCGTTGACCTCACTTTGTTTCTTGGCTCGCCGGCTGTGAAGCGCTGCCTGCTCCGGGAGGTGCCACGGCACATCGCTTGTGCCGGGCAGTGGTCGGCGTTCCTCCTGCAGTCAGTCGGAGGGGGTGCTCAATGACCGAACCGCGTCTACGGACACGGGGCAGTGGAGACGTCCCGAGACTGATAAGAGCGTTGCGGGCACGCCACATCTTGGAGGGTTGGCACCAACCTTGTTGGCGGGGCTCCGCATTGTGGCTGTCACAGAGCGGGGGCCCAGCAGACTGACAGAGATCGGTGCGCAGCAGGCGTGGTTGGCCGACGTCAGGTGAAACGTGACACTGAGAGCCATCACCATTGGGGCCGATCTGCGACGCGTGGCGCCGAGGGGGCGCTGCTGGGATCATGAGAGGCTCTACGCTCGGTCCTGCCATGGCCACTGTGCAGTGAGCCTACGGCATCGATGCTGCGGGCAGGTCTTGAGGTCGTAGGCACTGCGGGGCTGTGACCCAGAAACGTAGTGGTCACCTGTCACAGATGGCGTCTTGCGGGGTTGGCGATGGGCGAGGAGACCGTGGACCACAGGACAGAGTTGGCACGGGAACACCTGCGGGCACTGAAACAGCTTGTTGATGAGTCGTCCCCACATCAGCAAGCGGTGCTGAGCGAGATAGCAGCGCGGCTGGAGGAGATCTCCACGAGCGCCGCTGGGCAGGAGTTGGCGGAGGGAATTCGGTCCGGGAGTGGAGGGGAACTCCGCCTCGCAGTCGATGCCATGCCGATTCCGGCTGTGATCACTCGGACAGCAGATGGCACTATCCTGCACGCGAACGAGGAGTACAGCAAGATCCTTGGGGTGCCCATACGCGAGTTGGTGGGTCACCGATGTACTGACTACTATGGCAGCACCGATAGTAGAGATGCCGTACTGGAGAGGCTCGAACAGGATGGCAGGCTCGAAGGATACGAGCTTGAAGGAAAGAGAGGAGATGGCTCCCCCTTCTCTGTGATTATCTCGGCCGAGTTGCTTGTCTATGACGGAGAGCAGGCGATTCTAACTGCGTTCCAGGACATCACCGAGCGGAAGACTGCAGAAGCAGAAGGCGAACGACTACTGGCAGCCGCAGAGCAGCAAAGACGGCGCGCGGAGAAACTGGCCGGCGCTCTCCAGGAAGAACGGGACACGCTAGAGGTCATCATGGAGTCCACCGAGGCCCAACTGGCCTATCTCGACGCTGAGTTCAATTTCGTCAGAGTCAACTCGGCCTATGCCCAGGGCTCGGGCTACAGCAAGGAGCAGTTGATTGGACACAATCATTTCGAACTGTTTCCACACGCCGAGAATCAGGCCATCTTCGAACAGGTGAGGGATTCTGGTGAGGCAGTCACCTTTCGCGCGAAACCCTTCGTCTACCCTGGACAACCCGAGCGAGGAACCACGTACTGGGACTGGACCCTCATTCCCATAAAGGGCCAGACGGGGAAGACCCGCGCCTTGGTACTTTCGCTGATGGACGTGACACAGTGGGAGCGAACAGCAGAGGAGCAGCAGCAACATCGCGAGCGCCTGCAAGAGATGGTCGATCGGCGAACCGTGGCGCTGCGGGCCAGTGAAGCGCGTTTCAGGGCGATTTTCGAGCAGGCAGGGATCGGAGTAGCCCTGGGCGATGCGGAGGGGCGGTTGATACAGGCCAATCCGGCCTACTGCCGGATCGTGGGCTACAGCCCCGACGAGCTTGCCGGCGTCTCGTTCACAGAGTATACCCACCCGGATGATCGAGAAGCCGAGATGGTACTGTTCCGAGAGTTGATGGCAGGGACACGCGAGTACTACACGATCCAGAAACGGCACATACGCAAAGACGGTCAAACCTGCTGGGGCGCTGTCACCGTCACCCCGGCTCGTGACGCTGGTGGCCAGCCTCGGTTTGCCATTCGCATGTTGCAGGACATCACCGAGCAGAAGGGGACCATGACGGCCCTCGTGCAGGCGGAAAAGCTGGCCGTTGCCGGCAAGCTAGCTGCTTCGCTGGCCCATGAGATCAACAATCCTTTGCAGTCAGTCATAGGCTGTATCGGCTTGGCCCAAGAAACACTGGAGGAGGGTGGGGACATTGACCAGTATCTTCAAGTTGGCCTTGACGAGCTGCGTCGCGCTGCCGATGTCGTGGCAGGCTTGCGGAACTTGTACAGAGAACCCGACCCGCTCGAAAGGAAACCTACCGACTTGGACAGTCTACTGCAGCAGATCCTGATACTGGCCAGAAAGCGCTGCCAGGAGCGTCAGGTGGAGGTGCGTTACGAAGCGTCAGCCGATCTCCCTCCCGTCACGCTGGCCCGGGATCGCGTGGAACAGGTGTTTCTGAATCTGGCACTCAACGCCATCGATGCCATGCCTGACGGCGGCGAGTTGCATGTGACCGTCACCCCTACCGAGGATCCAAACGGCGTTTGCATCTCTTTCAGCGATTGCGGCGTGGGCATCGCTCCCGATGTCTTGGATCATCTCTTCGACCCTTTCTTTACCACCAAGTCTGATGGTCTCGGACTGGGACTCTTCATCAGCCAGAACATCGTTGAGGAGCACGGAGGCCACATCGAGGTAGACAGCCAGGTAGGCGAGGGCACGACCTTCAGAGTTTGGCTCCCGACATGAGCACGTTGCGGTCGGACTGTCCTGCCAACACGATCGCAGGGGAACTCATGCCCAGCGAGCCACAAAAGGGGTGAGTACGATGTCGGACAAGCTGCACGCGCTTGTGGTAGACGACGAAGCTGGGATTCGCTTCTTTCTTGCCGAGACTCTGCGCAAGGCCGGACACACCGTGGAGTTGGCAGGCAGCGGCGAGGAGGCGCTGGAGCGACTGCGGACCACCCCCTTCGATTTGGTCATGCTGGATCTAAAGCTGGGAGGTCGAGTCGACGGGTTGCGTGTTCTGGAAGCAGTAAGGTGGCGATGGCCGGGGACAATGGCCATCATACTCACCGGCCACGGCTCGCTGGATTCGGCTATGGCTGCCATTCGGGATGGAGTGGACGCTTACCTGCTCAAGCCGGTGGAACCAAAGGATCTGAGGCAAGCCATTCAAGAGGCTTCCGAGCGGCGCCGGAAGCGGGCTCTTCCCCAGCCGCGCGACGAACGTCAGCAAGTACTGCGCCACGGACCGTTTTGTATAGACTTGAGCAGGCATCTTGCGACGCTAGATGATGAGCCCCTTGATCTAACGACTCGCGAATTCAAGCTGTTGGCCCACCTCATGCGGAACGCCAACCGGGTGATCGGCCCGAAGGAACTCGTGCAGGTTGTGCAAGGGTACGAGTGCGACAGCCTGTATGAAGCGCGTGATATCATCAAGTGGTACGTTCACCGTCTGCGCCGCAAAGTGGAAGCTGATCCCTCCAATCCGCGCTACGTCACTAATGTGCGAGGGGTAGGGTACAGGTTCGCCGAGTAGGGACCAAGGAGGAAGGCTGGTCGGCGGATCTGCTCAGAAGTCAGTTCCAACTCGATTCCAACTCTACACACCAAGTCCATAAGCAGTCCCAACCTGAGTCATCGGTTAGGGACTGTTCTTGTGTGCTATCTTGAGTACGGCACAGGGCCAGCCGAGCTGCCAACATCGAGCCCCTGCGTTGCCGGCGCGGGTCCGGCGCGAGCGATGCTCCGCAGGCCCGAAGCTGGACCAGTATCAAGCCCTGGAGGCAGTATCCGTTTGAATCCTCGTCAAGGGTCGCGGAGAGGCCCGCGCAGTTGCATCCAATGTTACGAGAGTAGGAGAGGGGATGATTGATATGCTAGGAGATAGAATCCAACACGCGGACTGGAAGAAGGAGAAGCATGTACCGGTCATCGAGTGTCCCGACAAGGTGAAGGCCGATGAGCTCTTCGTGGTCAAGGTGAGCCTAGGCAAGGAGATCGCCCACCCCAACACCACGGAGCACCATATCCGATGGATCACGCTCTTCTTCCATCCGGAGGACGAGCGATTCACTTACGACGTCGCCCATTTCGAGTTCAACGCCCACGGCGAGGCCGTCGTTGGTGCGAACGAGGGCCCCGTACACACCCACCACGAGGCGTCCTTATCGATGCAGATCAGCAAGCCCGGTACGCTGCACGCCCTGGCACTATGCAACATTCACGGACTATGGGAGAGCACCCAGGAGATCCGGCTTCTCTAGGGCTGCGGCCTGAAAGAGCGGGTCGCACACTCCCATGCCGTTTGGTCGGGACTTCTGCCTGCAGGCCAAAGAGAGAATGGGCCGAAGTCTCAGACCGTGATTTCCGTAGCTGCCCGTTCTGACCGCAGGCACGGGCTACCACAAGCGGCACCAGCAGGCAATGGCGCGGACCCTGTACACTCTTCTGAAGAGGCGAGATACTATCGATGCCAACATCCTATGAGGAAGTGTCATGGATGGCAGGAGGGCGTGTGCGCGTGCCATCGAGCCAGCTTGCCCATGGCGCGCCCTGCTTCCAGATCTGCGGGAAGCTACAGGTGCAGACCTCTAGTTGGATATCGAGCCAAAGCCGAGTGGTACGATGGACCGGGTGAGGAACATGAACTCCATTCCTGGCCAGGAAACCGAGGATAGCGACCTAGGGACAGACTCTGCCGATGACGCAGAGGAGGAGTCAGAAGACGAAGAAGAGCAGCATGCCGTAGAAAGGCTCTACGACCTGGAGCCTGCGGATGACGTCACGACCGACCCCCTAGAGGCTGCGGAAGAAGGATACCCCTACGTGCCACCGACCGATCCGCCGATCCTCCCCAGCGACGACCTGGAAGGGGCCGAGATCGCGGCGGGCTTCGCCTCCAGCATGGAGGAGAGCAATCCAGATGAAGAGATCTTGCCACCCCGGGTGGAAAGAGGAGATCTCGAACTGGAGCAACATGTCTACACGGTGTTGCGCAACCATGCTGAGACACAGAATCTGACTGATATCGAGATCTCGGTCTGCGACGGCATCGTGACTATCCGGGGCATCGTGCAGAGCGCCGTAGACATCGGCATCGTGGACGATATTGTGAATGATCTCGACGGCGTGATCGAAGTCAGGAACTATCTCCGACTTGAGGCGTAGTAACTCGAAGAGAGGTAGGAGAGAAGGTGGCCAGGGACTCGGAGTAGCGCGTCCCGGGGCTTCGCCGCTCAAGGGTGCTGCGCTTGCTCTGGTCTGGGCTCGATAGAAGCACGCCTCCAACTCAATTCCAACTCTTCCACCCGAGCCCAACTCTACTCCCAACGATGTCCAGCCGTCACGTATCAGTGGTCCCTGCTATCATGGTGGTGAAGGTTGGAGGTAGGCTCTTCGTGGATCCGCGGTCATCCGGGCTGCGCCGACGGTGGCCGGGCCCTGCAACAAGTGGCGCTGTGGTTCATCCCTCGACTTCATCAACCTGGTTGGATAGACCACACCAAAACGAGAAGCGTCAGAAACCATGACTGTGCCTAAGCGCATTCTGGTCGTCGACGACGAACAAAGCGTCCTCTTCGTGCTGCACAACGGTCTGCTGAAACTCGATGATGGCTACGACGTCGAAGTCGACAAGGCACGTGACGGCCGCGAAGCTCTAGAGCGACTCAGGCAATTGTCCTTCGATTTGCTGATCACCGATCTGAGGTTGCCAGGCATGGATGGTATCGAGCTCACCAAGGCCGCGAGGGAGCTCGATCCGGATATCGCCGTGATCTGGATCACAGCCTTCGATTGTCACAGTACCAGTCGGGATGCTCAGCGCTTGGGGGTCTATCGTTGCCTTGACAAGCCACTCGAGATTGATGAGATCAGGTCCGTAGCTCGAGAGGCATTGGACGCAAGGCTGAGTGAGACTTGACCCGGGATCGCTGCATGACCGGAGTGGGAGAGAAGCGAACGATGCTCCAGCCGTCGTCTGCACTAACGTCGGCATCGCCATTGGCGGCGACCCGGCCATGATCTGCATCATCGGGATTCTCGCAATCGAGTTTAGCGTCCCGGGGACTGTGCTCGGTTTGCGGTTGCGGGGCTGAGCGAGACTCCTGGTCGCCAAGGTACGATACTGAGAAAACACATGGGAGGTAGGTGATGTTTAGCGGCGGCTTTCGCATGGGCCGGATATTCGGCATCGACATTCGCATAGACTGGAGCTGGCTGTTCATCTTTGTGCTCGTGACCTGGAATCTGGCCACTGTCTTTGAGCAAGTCCACACCGATTGGGGAGCGGGGCTCACATGGAGTACCGCGGTCGTCGCCGCCCTTCTCTTCTTCGCCTCTGTGCTGGCACACGAACTGGCGCACTCTCTGGTGGCACGCGCACAAGGTGTCCCCGTGCGCAGCATCACCCTGTTTCTCTTCGGCGGCGTCTCAAGCATTGAGCGCGACCCTAGCTCGGCCAGGAACGAGTTCGTGATGGCTTTCGTCGGACCGCTGACCAGCATCGTCATCGGGATAGTCCTCCTACTCATCGCCGGCGCTGGCGCAGGTCCCATAGCCGCCGGTATCACTGATCCGACACAGGCTATAGCTGGGCTGAACCCGTTGACCACACTGCTGATGTGGTTGGGATCAGTCAATGTGTTTGTGGGCCTCTTCAACCTCATCCCAGGTTTTCCACTGGATGGCGGGCGCGTAGTGCGCTCGATACTGTGGGCTGTGACGGACAATCTCCGCAACGCCACCCGCTGGGCGTCGGCACTTGGGCAACTCATCGCCTGGCTGATGATCATCGCCGGCATCGCTATGGTCTTTGGAGTACAAATCCCCTTCTTCGGAACGGGGCTTGGCGGCCTGTGGTTGGCCTTCATCGGCTGGTTCCTGAACACCGCTTCCGCCCAGAGCTATAGGCAGCTCATCATCCAGGACATCCTCGAGGGAGTGGCGGTCTCGGGCATGATGCGCTCCGACCCGCCAACTGTGGCGCCCGATGCCTCGGTCAGCAGTCTCGTGCATGACTACATCATGGGCCACGATGACCGCGCTTTCCCTGTAGTGGAGGATAGTAGGCTGGTGGGCCTGGTTACGCTTGAAGATGTGCGCCACACGTCGCGGGAGACCTGGGAAGCGGCAACGGTCCGGGAGATCATGACGCCGGCTGACGAGCTCGTTACGGTGAGGCCGGATGAAGACGCGGCAGAAGCGTTGAACAAGCTCACAGCACGCAATGTGGGCCAGTTGCCTGTCACACAGGATAGCCAATTGCTGGGGTTGCTGCGCCGCCGAGATCTCGTCAATTGGCTGCAACTCCATTCCGAGCTGAACCTGGGTCGCAAGGGTCGCAAGAGCTGACCGCACAGGTCGACTCGGGCACTGAACCATCCGGACGCTGTCGTGAGGATGTGCGGAACAAAGACGCCGAGGCCGACTCTTATGAGGCTTTGGTGTGAGGCAACGCAAGCTCGCTGACTAGGAGCAATGTGCTGAGCTACAATCGATGCTGATCCGATGGCTCTGGGTGCTCACGGGGCGAAGTTGTCGGCGCTAGACTGGTGGGTCGCCGACATCGGGAGCGGCCCGATCTGATTTCGGGTGGTTTCTCGAGAGCATCCGAGGCAGACAGTCTTCTCTTCGTACCAGCCGGTTCCTTGTCGGCGTCCTGCAACACAGAATGAAAGTGTGGCCGATGCTGGTGCTGGAAGGGAGCGCTAGCCGAGTCGAACCGGTGGGAGACTACTCACGGACGGTGCAGAGAACCAACAGGGGCGAGACAGAGGGTGGCAGTGGTGCTGGCAGCCCGAAAAGCACTGCCAGCCTGCGGAGCGACTATCATCACCAGGAGGTGACGCATGTCCACAAAGGAGAATAGTGCCAGCATCAACTTCATCCTGACGGCTTCGGCGTGGTTGATCGTGGGAGTGCTGATGGGATTGACCCTGGCGCTGCAGTTTGTGCTGCCTGATCTCTTCAGAGGAATACCACCCCTGGTCTTCAGCCGCCTGCGTCAAGAACACACCAATACGGTGATGTTTGCCTTCTTGTCAGGGGGGATGATGGGTCTCTGGTTGTACATCGTACCCAGGTTGACCGGCCGTCGCTTATGGAGCGAGAGGCTGGGGAACGTGTGCGTGATCCTGTGGAATGTGGCCCTGTTCGTGGGCATCCTGGGATTGGCTACGGCCCGGACCCAGAGCCGTGAATACGCGGAGTTCATCTGGATTGTGGATGTTGGAGTGATGATCGTCCTCATCTTGAACACGATCAACTTGTATATGACCATCGCCAACCGGGTGGAAAGGAAGCTCTACGTCTCGCTCTGGTACATCACTGGCACATTGATCTGGATGCCCTGCCTCTACTTCATCGGCAATGTGATGTGGAATCCGCCGACCGGAGCGCTCATGGGCATTAACGATACCATATTCAACTGGTTCTATGGCCACAACGTACTCGGCCTGTGGTTCACTACCGGCCTGCTGCCGGTGATCTACTATCTGGTCCCGAAGGAGACGCGTACACCTCTCTACAGCCACTTCCTTTCCCTCATCGCCTTCTGGGGCATCATCTTCTTCTACACCGGTGTGGGAGCCCATCACTTGCTGTGGGCGCCCATTCCCTACTGGCTCAAGACCGTCGCTGTGGCCGAGAGTATCGGGATGGTATTGCCCGTGGTGGCTTTCATGATGAATATCTTCCTCACTATGCGGGGCAACTGGAACCGCTTCATGACCAGCATACCGCTACGCTTTGCCATCACGGGCTGGGCGGCGTACATCCTGGTCTCATACCAGGGGTCTCACCAGGCTCTGCGCACGATCAACCTGCTCACGCACTTTACTCAATACGTGCCTGGCCACGCCCACCTATCGCTGTTGCTCTTCGCTGGCTCCACGGTCGTGGGCGGAGCCTACTACGTGCTGCCGCGAGCCTTGAACTGTCGGCTGTACAGTCGTGTTCTGGCCAACGTGGGATACAGCCTCCATTTCATCGGCTTCATCTTCTTCTTCGGAGGTTTCCTGCTCACCGGACTGGTACAAGGCTCCAACTGGCTGCATCAGGGCCTGCCCGTATGGGCCGTTCTGCCTGGGCTTACCCCCTACATGGCCCTGCGGGCGTCGGGCGGAGCGCTGATTGTGCTGGGATTCATGATCTATACTCTCAATCTCTTCGCCACCGTGTGGCAGCGGAAACCTGTCAGTGAGCCGAGGTTGCTCGAGGTGGGTCAGGGTGCAGCTCTGGAGCAGGAGGCAGTATCATGAGAATGACCTTCAAGGTAACCATCGTTGGCGGCTTGATTGTCTTCCTGGCCGTCGTGGTTGTGGCCGTGTTTCTCCCCACGCTGATCTGGAATCCACCGCAGACCACCGTGGCGCACCCATACACAGCGCAGGAGGAGCGGGGGCGTGAACTCTTCTATTCGAATGGCTGCAACTACTGCCACACTCAGTACGTCCGCCTCGAGGACACAGGGATGGGAGCAGTGTCTCAGGGAGGGGACTACGTTTTTGACAGCCCCGTGATCCTGGGTTCCGAGCGCACCGGTCCGGATCTCTCGTACATAGGGCGCAAACGTTCCGAGCAGTGGGAGGTTGACCATGCCAAGGACCCGCGCAAGTACTCTCCGCTGTCCATCATGCCCAGTTTCGAGTTTCTGCCGGAGCAGGATCTGGAGGACATCGTTACCTATCTCTTCGCCCTGGGCAATCGCGTGGCAGCAGAGTGGATGATTCTTCCGCCCGAGCCCTACGCGGGCAATGCGGACCCGCTATCCTATCCCACCATTACCATGACGCCCCAGGATCAGGGCTGGTCCACCTGGGAAGCAGCGGAGTTGCAGGAAGGAAAGGAACTCTACGTTGAGATGTGCTTGACCTGCCATGGCTGTGCCGGCAACGGCCTGGGCAGCTACGCAGGCACAATGGTCGTCACGCCAGCCGACTTCAAACAGGAGCCTTTCCGCAGCATGCCCGATGACCAGTGGTTCTGGCATGTGTCGGAGGGGGTGCAGGGTACTCTGATGCCTACCTGGAAAGCCAGCCTGACTGAGGAGGAGCGGTGGAGTGTGATCCGCTACATCCAGCAGAGTTTCGCCAGTCCGGTGATGCGCGACCCGGCGGAAGGCGACGTCCCTACCGACTACGCCAACCTGACAAACCCGGTGGAGCTGACCATTGAGGCCCTGGACGAAGGAAAGCACATCTTCATCCGGGAATGCATGGTTTGCCACGGCGATTCAGGGCGCGGCGATGGGCCCTATGCAGAAGGACTGCAGCCCTCCCCGCCGGACTTCGGGGACGGCAGCTACGGCGACTACACCGATGCGGACTACTTCTGGCGCATAAGCGAGGGCTTGCCCTGGAGCGCCATGCCCACCTGGAAGCTCCAGTACTCCGAGGAGGATCGCTGGAAGTTAGTACACTATCTCCGGGCGATCTTCGCGCAGACGGAGGAGAAACCCCCAGCTCCCGAAGAGGGAGAGGACTTCCTCTACCCGGACGTCTATCATTCGCAGACGTATCCAGAGGGAGTCTCCTATGAACGTGGCAAGGAGCTGTTCTTGACAACCTGCGCACACTGCCACGGTGTCGCCGGCGACGGCCAGGGCTGGGACGGACTGTACCTCGATCCCCAGCCGGCCGATTTCCGAGAGATGCGCAATGAAGAAATGACTCCTGAGGCCCAAGGCGAGCATCTGGCCAAGGTCACTTTCGGCATCCAGGACACCGCCATGCCCAGTTGGGGCGAGTTCTTGCCAGAGGAGCAGCGTTGGGACGTCATCAAGTACCTCATGGATACATTCATGATGGGCAAGCCTCTAGAGTCCAGCGTGTACGTTCCAGGTCAGGTCGCGGCGGACTTCGTCACTCTCAGCAAGGACAACTGGACGGGCGAAGGCCACGCCATCTCGGCTGATAACGGCGGGACTCTGTACGAGACCTATTGCTCCCCTTGCCACGGAGCAACCGGCGACGGGGCCGGACCAGGAACGGTCGACAACTCGAGTGGAGGCCCCGCCGCCTATCCCGACAACATGGAAGAGCCCTATATCTTCTGGCGGACATGGGACGGGGTTCCGGACAGCACGATGTTTGCCTTCCATTGGCTGCTCTCCGAGTCTGAGATCTGGGATATTACGACGTACATCGAGACCTTCACCAGCCAGCAAGGAGGTGGACAATGATGCCTTTGGGAATGTGGGTGGTGGTGGGGTGGATGCTGTTCGTGATCTTCACCGGGGTGGTTCTCCTCATCTGGGGCCGGAGAACGGGCCAGTTTCGCGACATTGAGGAACCGAAGTACAGGATGCTGGAGGACAGGGAACCGCAACCCTGGCCGGACAACGACACGAGAGGAGGCCGCCCGTGACGCAGAACGTGGCAAGCGTGGGATACATAGTCTTCTGGGTCGCCGGTGGAGCGCTCATCCTTCTGCTGTTCGCCATAGCTGTTACCTGGCCACACCGGCCTAAGCGACCGCCCGGCATCAGCGGACACCGCGAAGGAGCCGATGAAGCTGAACATGAGGTGATCCGGCCCGATGGATACATCGACAGTTTCGCCAAGGAGATCGAGGAGGCAGGGGGTGGGATGCCCATGGTGGTGAAGCTGGCCATCCCCAGCGTGCTGCTCTGGTGGCTGGTCTACCTGATTCTCTTCTGGGCTCCAAGGTAGAGGGAGGGGCGCGATGGCGTACATCTATCACGTTGGTTTCGATATCGATGCCAACCAAATGACTGAGCTGGAGATCGGCTCCGCTCTCGAGCGCGTCCTTGGCTACCTTCGCACGCTGTTGCCCGCTGAGCGTGGCTTCATCACCTCGAGGGCCATGCGCTCGATCGGCCTCCCAGGAAAGTCACACCTCGTGTTTCAGAGCGTTTGGGAGGAGTGGGAAGACGTGGGGAGGCATCGCGAGTCATCTCTGGCCGAGGACAAAGTGCTGAAGGAGTTCGAGCCACACGTCGCTTTGACCGATCTGACTAGCAGGATCTACGAGGAAGTGAGCTGAGTAGCCCATGTGTGGGGTCACAGTCGATCAGGTCTCCTTGGGTTGCCACGATCGGGCGCAGTGGTCGTAACCCGCAATCGTAGCTAGGCGTTGTCCACGGCTGACGCTGGCTGGCTGCTCTTGGTTCAAGAAGCTGGCACTCGCTAGGTGTCTCCCTCTGCGGGAGCACCCCCCACCCGGCTCGGAGCTAGAAGATGAAGAGAATAGGCTGTGTAGTCCTGCCCATCCTGGTCTCGCTGCTGCTGAGCGGCTGCGTCCCGACGGCGTCTCCCGCAGCGGATACGCAGACTTCGGGCTCACTGTCTGCAACCCTGCAAGTCTTGCCCTCCCCGCCTGCGCCTATGGAGGATACAACACTCGAACTCATGCTGCGTGATTCCGACCAGCGACCGGCAACTGGTGCTCTGGTCGTCTTTGACCTCACGATGCCGGCTATGCAGATGCCCGTCAACCGTCCGCAGGCCACAGAGGAAGAGAGCGGCGTGTACCGCGCGAACGCGATCTTCACCATGGCGGGGGAATGGCTGGTCCGAGTCGAGGTATCCTACCAGGGAGAGGATGAGGAGTTTCGGTTTCCTCTCCATACTAGATAGGGGGAAGGACCTGTGGTATGACGCTAGGCCTGTCCGTTTTCGCTGCACTTCTACTCAGCGGACTGGTGGGCAGCCTTGGCCACTGCCTGGGAATGTGCGGGCCGCTGGTGATCATGGTGGGTCTGCAGCTCAAGAGCAGCGGCCGATCAGGGCTGCCTTATCATCTCCTGTATCACACCGCCCGGATCACGGTTTATGGCCTCATGGGAGTGCTGGTCGGCGTGATCGGGTCCTTGCTAGGCTTGGCGGGAAGGCTGAACGACGTCGCAGGCGTCGCCAGTCTGCTGCTAGGACTAGGTGTCATCCTGTTCGGATTGGGCTACCTGGGTTGGGTGCCTCTGGGGCGAATGGAGGGAGGCGGGGCCTGGCTGACTGAAGCGATGGCGCAGGCACTGAAACGAGGGGGAACCACCGGCGTCGCTCTCCTCGGCGCGCTCAACGGGCTCTTGCCCTGCGGGCTGGTCTACAGCGCCTTGCTGGTGGCTGCATCGACGGGGGGGCCTTTATCTGGGGGACTAGGAATGGTGGTCTTTGGCTTCGGCACGTTGCCCGCGCTACTGCTGGTCGGAGTGGGGGCCGCGAGGGTGAGTGTCGAAGCACGGCAGCGGCTGACCAGGATAGCTGGAGCTCTGATCATCGTGGTAGGGCTGCAGCTACTCCTACGCGGGATGGCTGCTCTGGGCGCTGTGCCGCATCTACATCTGGGAAGGTTGGTCCTTTGGTAGACAAGGTAGAGAAGTGCGATCTGTGCGGCTTGCGGATCGACGGCAAGCCAGTGGTGCGCAAGTTCGACGGCGAAGAGAAGCATTTCTGCTGTGAGGGTTGCGCCCGGGTATACGAGGTTGCGCGCGAGAACAATATGCTGGATCAGGTCTTGCCCACAGGGCAGGAAGCAGGTCCTCGACTCGCAGACACCCTCCTCGATCGGGGGCAGACCTCCAGCTTCTCCCTCAGCGGGATGTGGTGCCCTGGGTGTGCCCAGGCAGCTCAGCAAGTCCTCCGCAGACAGGCCGGTGTGAGGGATGCAGACGTCAGCTTCGCCGCCGAGCGGGGGCGGATCAGGTATGACCCGGAGCAGGTGGACCCGAGAGAGGTGCTCAAGGAACTGGATGGTCTGGGCTACCGGGCGCGGCTGCTGGGTGATCCTGGTGCGGAAAGCGCGGAGCGGCAGCAAGAGTGGACCCTGCTTCAGCTCCTCGCTGCCGCGGCGTTCGGCATGCAGGTGATGCTGATCTATCTCGTGCAACTCTACCCTCTCTACGCAGCCGGCGAGTTTGACAACCCTGACGTGCGCAAGCTGCAGTACGTGGCCTGGGTACTGGCCACCCCGGTCTTGCTGGTGGGCGGGAGCTCTTTCATGCGAGGAGCGTGGAGAGCGCTTCGGGCGCGCACCGCGACGATGGACACTCTTGTGGCACTGGGCACCCTATCAGCCTATGGCTACAGCGCCTATGTGACGGTGACCGGCGGCTCTGAGGCCTACTTCGACTCGGTGGCTATGATAACCACCTTCATCATGCTGGGTCGTTACCTGGAGTCCATTGGTGGCGCTCGCGCGCGCAAGGACATCCGCAAGCTCTTGAAGCTCCAGCCCGACAACGCCTGGAAGCGTATAGACGGCGAGTGGCAGGAAGTTCAGGCCAGGACGCTGGTGGAAGGCGATGAGATACTGGTCAAACCGGGCGAGCGAGTGCCAGCCGACGCCGAGATTCTGGAGGGTCAAGGAGCGCTGGATGAATCGCTTCTCACAGGCGAATCAACACCGGTGAACAAGGAGGCTGGCGACACGGCTCTTGCTGGCACGGTGGTGACAGACGCCGCTCTCATTGCCCGCGTGACCAAACCCATACACGAAACTCGCCTGGCCCAAGTCACGGCACTGGTCGAGCGCACTCTTGCTACGAAGCCTCCCATCCAACGCCTGGCGGACAAGGCCTCTGCCTATTTCGCCTTCGGCGTGGTGACTGCCTCAATCCTCACCGCTTGCGGCTGGTATCTCACCGGGTTTGACCCGTCTCGTGCCTTGTTGGCGGCAGTAGCGGTATTGGTCGTGGCGTGCCCGTGTGCCCTGGGGTTGGCCACCCCGCTGGCACTGACGATGACCCTGGGGAAGACCAGCCAGGCGGGCATCCTGGTACGCAATCCTGTTGCCTTGGAGACGGCGGGCAGGGTTCGGCGTATGGTCTTCGACAAGACGGGCACTCTGACGCAGGGGCGGATGGCGGTGGTGGCGACCGTCATTGATCCCGAGCATGTGGACTCGGAGGATCAGTTAGTGTGCCTGGCGGCGGCCGTGGAGCAGTACTCGGAGCACCCGGTGGCCAGAGCGATCGTGGAGGCTTGCTCAAACCAACTCTTGGAGGCCAGGGAGTTCCAGACCTTGAGGGGACTGGGGGCCAGCGCGAGAGTTCCGAGCCATGACGATCAACGAGTGCTGGTGGGATCGCAGCGCTTCCTCGGCGTGGATGGCCAGTCGCCGTTGGTTGGTGAATCGCAAACCCATGCCGAACGGGGTGAGACCGTCGTTTGGGTGGGATGGGACGCCGCACTGGCGGGCTTCATCACCTTGCGCGACGAACCCAACCCTACAGCTCCGGAGGCCTTGCGCCGCTTGCGGGATCAAGACGTACGGCCGGTCATGCTCTCTGGCGACAACCCACGCACAACCCAGTCCGTTGCGACGGAGCTAGGCTTGAGCGATTACGAAGGCAACTGCCCGCCGCAAGACAAGGCAGCGCGCATCCAGGAGTGGCAGGCCGGGGGTGAATTGGTGGCGATGGTCGGCGATGGCGTCAACGACGCACCAGCACTGGCGCAGGCTGATTTGAGCGTCACCACCGCTGGCGGCACCGACGTGGCCGGCGAAACGTCGGACGTGGTACTGGCGCGCTCGGATCTGACCTTGATCCCATGGTTTACCAGTCTGTCCCGGCGTACGCGTCGTATCGTCCTGGAGAACCTGGGCTGGGCTTTCGCCTACAACCTGATCTCAGTGCCGCTGGCGGCCCTGGGCCTCATCAGCCCCGTCATCGCCGCTGCCGCGATGGCGACCAGTAGCCTGCTCGTGGTAGGCAATTCGCTCCGTTTGTCTCGTTGAGTAGTCTAATCGGATCCTGCTCCGTCCCCCATCGGCAGAGCCATGGGCTCTTCTCAGTGCTGAGCTGGGGAGCAAGGAGGCACTTCTTCGCTACTGCGAAGGAAGGCGTTCATGACATCCTCCGAACTGCTATTCGCGATTGCGACGATGGCCGGATTCATAGGGGCGTTGAGTGGAATGGGGGGTGGTGTCATCCTGATTCCGGCCTTGACCCTCTTGGGCATCGACATCAAACATGCCATCGCCATTAGCATAGTCTCGGTCATTGCCACGTCCAGTGGTTCCGCATCAGCCTACGTCCGTGATCGAATCACGAACCTGAGAGCTGGCATGTTCCTTGAGATGTTCACCATCTCCGGGGCACTCCTCGGCGCTACCATCACTCTAGCCTCCGCCCATCGCCCTCTTTTCATCCTCTGTGGTCTCATGCTGCTTGGCTCTGCCATGTCCATTCTCTTTCAACGAAGAGAAGCTTCGCGACCCCGTCACCAGCAGGACGCGTTTTCGCGCTGGCTGGAGTTGGAGGGAAGCTACTACGACGAACACCTCAGGAGGACCATCAGCTATCGCGGCACACGCGCCTACTTGGGAGGCCCCCTCATGTTCGGCGCCGGTCTGATCTCCGGGCTATTGGGCATCGGCGCTGGTGCTCTCAAGGTGTTGATACTGGACCTGGCGATGCAGTTGCCAGCCAAAGTCTCCACAACCACCAGCAACCTGATTATCGGCGTGACAGCTCTGGCTGGCGCCAGCGTCTATCTGGCAGCAGGTCTGATCGATCCAGCGCTCGCTGCACCGGTCATCACAGGGGTGCTACTGGGCGCTCTCTTGGGCACGCGAGTACTCGTACGGCTGAGCAATGAGGCGGTGGGGCGCTTCCTGTTGGTTGTACTGGTGGTGCTCGGTCTCGAGATGATCATGCGCGGGATTCGAGGTGTTTGGTGAACGGGACGGTTGAATCGCGCAAGGCACAGCGGACGGGCCCAGGAAGGGCGCGCCGAGTCGACATGGAGATGTTGGTGGGAGACATCCTCCTGGGCGGTGTCATTCTGAGTATGCTATTGACGGTCACGGGTATGGCTTGGCATTGGGCCACAACAGGCAATCTCCAAGTCGAGTACCCGCTTGTAGGGGTGAACCTGGTCCAATTCATGCTGGTGGACGTACGGGGGCTGACGTCGGGGTCCATTCGTCCTCAGCTTCTGATCAGCGCCGGCATCGCCGTGCTCGTGCTGACGCCTTACGTGCGGGTATTGGCTTCGATGGCCTACTTCGCACTCGCAGAGCGCAACTGGAAATACACGCTATTCACAGGTCTTGTCCTTAGCATTCTCACCTACACTCTGCTCCTCCGCTAGATGTCCACCATCGACAGTGATACAGCGCCTATACCATGAGTTGCCGGCCTTGCGAGATCGGCGGCTGGCTTCAGCCCTGAGCCAACGGCATGGACAGTAGGACTCGTGCCGATTCACGGGGGGGTGCTGCGAGTCCATCTCTCTCTTGGCCTGTGTGGGGAAGAACTAGCACGAGGAGGCCTGTGGACTCGGGCGGATGTGTCAATGCGGCCTTTCATGAGCCTTGGCGCTCCGGATCAGGCCTGCAGCCGGCATCATGATGACCATAGCCCCCGTACCGACACGTCCGCACCCGCTCCAACCGAACCCAAACTTGATTCTAACCGATTCCGTAGAGAACAGATCCGCTCTTGGCGTTAGAATGAGGTGCACGAGTTCTACAGTATGATTCGTCGGAGGGGACCGCACTATGTACAGGCGTTTGGTCTTTGTCACTCTAGCCGTTGTTGCCACCGCACTCGTGGCTTGCGGTGCGCCACTGGTTGGCTCCCCTGCTGTAGATACGGCGCCGACGGCGACGCCCACAGTGTCTCAGGAAACCCCTTCAGCTCCGAGTCCGTCGGCAGATGGGCTGGAAGCTGAGGTGGAGGCGGTCTACGCAGAGGCCTCTCCATCGGTGGCCTTCATAACCAGCCGCATTATGACCTACGACTTCTTCATGCAAGCTGTTCCCCAAGAAGGGACCGGTTCCGGCTTCGTCTATGACAACGAAGGGCACGTCGTCACCAACTACCACGTGGTGGAGAACGCGGAGTCGGTGTCGGTGACACTCGCCGGCGGCCAGACCTCCGATGCCACAATCATCGGCGTGGATCCCTCCACAGACCTCGCGGTGCTTCGGATCGACGCTGACAATCTGCCTGCTCCGCTCTCGCTCGCTGATTCGGACGGACTGCGAGTAGGTCAATTCGTCGTCGCTTTGGGGAACCCGTTCGGTCTGGCACACACCTTGACCGTAGGCGTGGTCAGCTCCCTGGGACGGATCATTCAGAGCCCCGATGGTCGCTTCATCGGCGAGGCGATCCAGACCGACGCGGCCATCAACCCCGGCAACTCGGGTGGGCCCCTGCTCAACCTGGAAGGACAAGTCATCGGAGTGAATGCCCAGATCATCAGCCCTAGCCAGGCCTCAGCGGGGATTGGCTTCGCCATTCCCTCCAACGCGGTACGCCGAGTGGTGCCACAGTTGATCGCCCAGGGCCGCTATCCGCACCCTTGGCTGGGGGTTACCATCATGGACTTGACTCCCGAGAGCGCCAATGCCCTGAGGCAAGCAGGCCTGGATGTCAATGTGGAGGAGGGCATTCTGGTGATGGAGGTCACACCGGGGAGTCCTGCAGCAGCGGCTGGCATCCGTGGAGGGCAGCGGGAGGTGACCGTCGGCAATGCCCGTATTCTGTGGGGAGGCGATATCATTGTCGCCCTGAATGGAGAGCCCGTAGCCAGTCTACAGGAACTGACCGTGTACCTAGAATCGGAGACACAGGTGGGGGACACGGTGCAGGTGACCGTGATCCGTGATGGCGAGGAGACGGAAGTCCCTCTGACTCTGGCTGAGCGGCCACAACAGTCGTGACTGTATCGACTGGGGAGAACTCGCTGTGTGCGTCCAGCCCCATCGTCCTCTGCAAATCGACTGTGCCCTCAAGGGCTAGAACGTAGTCAGGCGCCGTGCTTTGTGGGGTGATGCGGTGCTCGACTGCCACAACCGTCAAGGAGGATCAATGCCCAAGCCAGCGGATACAACGAGTGGAGCCAATGTGGGCGACAATGCAAGCGCGGATCGGGACGATATAGCAACCCTGATCGGGACGTTGCGCAGCCATGACGGATTGGCTCGCCAGCAGGCGCGCCATTCTCTGGTCAGGATGGGATCTAGGGCTGTGGCCTCCCTACTGCTATTGCTTAAAGACCCGAAGCACCAGGTGAGGTGGGAGGCAGCCAAGGCGTTGAGCGACATCAGTGACCCCATGGCGGCATCAGGTTTAGTGGCGGCCCTGGAGGACGAGAGCTTCGGCGTCCGCTGGCTAGCAGCCGATGGGCTGATTGCTATGGGGAGAGATGCATTGCCCCCCTTGCTGGAGGCGCTGAAGGACGACGGGGCTTCCCTCTGGCTGCGCGAAGGAGCGCACCACGTGCTGAACATGTGGGCGGCTGAACACGGCCTGCACGATCCAGTGACTCCAGTGCTCACTGCGCTAGAGAGTATCCAACCAGACATAGATGTACCACTTGCTGCGAAGAAGGCTCTCGAGAAGGTCTGACTGTGACAGGCTTGGCTGACGAGTCGACCCAGCAATATGGCCTATGACCCATGCTGGCAGAACCGGTCTCTGGCGCAGCCGGGTGCCTGCCATGCTGGCCGCATTGCTGCTTCGAGTGCGCGACACGTGCCCTGAGGATGCTCTGAACGAGTAGTCTGCGCAGTTGGCGGTCAACCGTCGTGCATCGATCAGCGGGGCACAAGACTCGCGAAAGCAATCGAAACCGCGTGTCACGATGAGAAGTAATGAGATGAACGAAACAAACCGTACCATCCTCGTTGCGCAAGACGGCTCACCGGCTGCTCAGGTAGCCGCCCATGTTGCCATCCAGATCGCACGTAGCCAGAAGATGTCAGTCCATGGGCTATACGTGGTCGATGTGAGCCTAGCGATGGACCCATATGGTGACCACGAAGCAGAGCTGGGCCACTACGGAGAAGACGCCTCGGGCAGCACCCTGGTGGAGCGCTTCGAGGCGTGGGGCAGCGCGGCGCTGACATGGCTGGTGGAGCGTTGCGAAGAAGCTAGTGTCCCTGTGTCGGTCGAAGTGGAAGCTGGTGGCGTTGCGCAGCTAGTACTACAACGGGCTGAGCAAGCCGGACTCCTGGCTTTGGGTCGACGTGGACGCGGTCATCCCGACGTCTACGACCACCTAGGCAGCAATTTCCGAGCCATCGCGCACCGAGCCCCTTGCCCCGTGCTGGCGGGCGGAGATGTTGAAGCAGAGCTGAAGCACGTGCTGCTGAGCTACCATGGTGGCGAGTACGCACAAGATGCTCTGGCCTGGGCATCCCTTCTGCAGCGCACACTCCCAGCCAGGGTGGATGTGATAACCGTGTTTGAGGGACAGAACCAGCACGAAGCGGCTGACTGGTTCGAACATGTCGAAGCCACCCTTGAGCAGAGCAACCTGGCTGACTATCAGTTCCTTTGTCGTAGCGGTGAGCCGGCCAGCGAGATCTCCGCGGCTGCAAACGAAGCGGGAGCGGATCTAATCGTTATTGGCGGTCACCGGCACAAAGGCCTCGTGGAGTGGTTGGTGGGCAGCACCATGGACCGCCTTCTGCGTGATAACGGTTTGCCTGTGCTCGTCGTTTGATACTCTCGATGATTCGCTCGTAGGGAAGACTGCACTGCGAAGGCAGCCATTCCCGACGACTCATCGTGACCATCATGCACCGCGGCTTGCCGCACTCGTGGAGTCCCAGAACTTCTGCGGCGGGACGGACTCCAACCCAATTCCAACTACTCCAACTGAACCCAACTGTGGACTAATCCAACCCCATCAGTTTGTAGTTCCTGTTTCATGGTAGACTCACCACAGAGCGGTGATACGTCTGGCAGGTTATCCCTCCAAGGGAAGTGCAAGTCTAGGTCGCCGGCGGTGCGGAACAGCGAGGCCGGGAGCGCCAAGGCTCTGACGTCAGTTCACCCGGGCCATCCGCATTTGGACCTCAGTGCATTAAGCCGCAGCGTCAGGAGCTAGAGGGGATCACACAGCAGGGAACGCATCCGATTCCAGAAGTGAGCCCGGAGCTGGGCCCCCTTGACTCTGCTCGGTGTCCGGGTGCCTGACTGAGTGTATGAGCTGCGGATTCAGCAACCCACAAGTAGGCCAGTCTTGTCAGCGGCTCAGACAAGTCAATGTGGGCGCAGCTCTATTGGCTGGTTCGCATGTGCAGACGGGTTGGAGACGACACGCGACGACTACTTGCAAAGGAAGGAGGCACGCTGATGACTGATCCGCGCGATGCTCCCAATAGCTTGCCAAGGGCTGGCTACGGTGGAGAGGGGTTGGTGACAGTTCTAGAACACAGGGGGGTCTCCCGAAAGGAGTTCCTCAAGTTCTGTGCGGCCGTCGCCGGCACGCTTGCCCTCTCGACGACCAAGGTTTCCGAGATCGTCGCAGCTTTGGAGAGCACCAGTCGACCCCCGGTCATCTATCTGGAATTCCAGGACTGCGCCGGATGTAGCGAGGCTTTCCTGCGAGCGGCACACCCGACGGTTGCCGAGATCGTACTGGACGTGCTCTCCGTGAACTACCACGAGACTATCATGGCGGCAGCCGGTCAGCAGGCGGAAGAGGCCATGCAGGCTACAGTCGAGGCCGGCGGCTACATTCTGATGGTCGAAGGTTCCATTCCTACCGGGGCTGGCGGCAACTATTGCCGCATCGGGGGGCGAACAGCTCGGGATATCCTGGACGAGGCAGCCCACAATGCTGTGGCCGCCATTGCCGTAGGCGATTGCGCCTGCTTCGGCAACATCCCGGCGGCCCACCCCAATCCCACCGGCGCTGTCGGTGTGCGCGACCTCGTGAGGAACATCCCGGTGGTGAACCTTGCAGGATGCCCAGTCAACGCCGTGAACTTGACAGCTACGATCGTTCACTACCTGACCTACCAATCACTACCTCAACTCGACGATCTGGGTCGGCCTCTTTTCGCCTACGGGATGCGGATCCACGACCATTGTCCTCGCCGGGCCCATTTCGACGCCGGTCAGTTCGTCGAGCACTGGGGCGACGAAGGCCACCGCCTTGGATGGTGCCTCTACAAGATGGGCTGCAAAGGTCCACAGACGTTCCACAATTGCCCTAGTGCACGTTACAACGAGGGGACAAGTTGGCCCATCATGGCGGGTCACCCCTGCATTGGCTGCTCCGAACCGAGATTCTGGGACACTATGACCCCCTTCTATCGGCGTTTACCCGAGCTGCCAGGTCTCACAGTTGAGGCGACAGTGGACAAGATTGGCGTTGGTATGACGGCGCTTGCTGGTACAGCCATGGCGGCGCACGCCATTGGCAGCGCCGTCCGCAGGAAGACACGCTCACGTTCAGTGGAAACAGCGACTAACCCAGACGATGAGGAGACCTAGAGAGGAGAAGGGAAATGCCCAAGATCGTTATCGATCCAGTCACTCGCATTGAGGGCCACTTGAGGATCGAGGCGGAGGTCGAGAATGGCCAGGTGAGCGAGGCCTGGAGCAGTAGCACGATGTTCCGGGGCATCGAGATGATACTCAAGGGTCGGGATCCCCGGGATGCCTGGGCCTTCGCCCAGCGAATATGAGGCGTTTGAACGACGGTACACGCCGTCTGCTCCGTGCGAGCAGTAGAAGATGCTCTCGGGCTCCAAATCCCTCCCAACGCTCGTCTGATGCGCAACCTGATAGCAGGCATCCAACATGTGCAGGATCACGTCATCCACTTCTACCTCCTTCATGCCTTGGATTGGGTGGACGTCACCTCCGCATTGGATGCCGACCCGGCGGCCACCTCACGTTTGGCTCAAGGCATCTCTGATTGGCCCGCCTCCAGCACAGCCTACTTCAAAGATGTGCAGGATCATCTCAAGGCCTTTGTGAACAGCGGCCAACTGGGCCCCTTCGCCAATGGGTACTGGGGCCATCCCGCCTACGCCTTGCCTCCTGAAGCCAATCTGATGGCCGTGGCCCATTACCTGGAGATGTTGGACTGGCAGCGGGAGGTGATCAAGGCGCACGCCATCCTCGGAGCCAAGAACCCCCATTTGCAGACCTATCTGGTTGGGGGAATGGCTCGGCCGGTGGATCTCAGCAGTCAAACCGCGATAAACGCTGACCAGATCGCTTCCCTTCGCTCCTTGTTCACGAAGGCAGAGGAATTCGCTAAGAAGGTCTACCTGCCGGATGTCTTGGCGGTGGCTCCGTACTACCTCGCATGGGGTGGGATGGGCGAGGGTCTGGGCAACTTCCTGTCCTACGGTGACTTTCCGCTCACTGACACTCTTAGCAGTGATGACCCCGGCAACCTCTTTCTCCCTCGTGGTGTCATCCTCGACCGTGATCTCGGTACGGTGAACACTGTAGATCAAAACAAGATCGCCGAGTATGTAACCCGATCCTGGTATTCGTACGACGATGAGACCCAGGCGAAGCAGCCGTGGCAAGGGGAGACGAGGCCCGAGTACACCGGCCCCACAGCACCCCAGGAATCGCTTGACACTTCTGGGAAGTACTCGTGGATAAAGGCCCCCCGCTACGACGGCAAGGCCATGGAGGTAGGGCCGCTCGCTCGTATGCTGGTGGCCTATGCCTCCGGGCACGAACAGGTGCGAGGATACGTAGACGACGCGCTGTCGACCCTGGGCGTTGGAGCGGAGGTGCTGTTCTCAACGCTAGGTCGCACGGCTGCCCGCTGCATAGAGACGGTCGTGCTGGCCGAGCAACTGGTGGCATGGACCGACGAATTGGCGACCAACATCGGCAACGGTGACTTGCGCATCCACGAACTGGATCACTGGGATCCGTCCACGTGGCCTGCTGAGGCAGCGGGATGGGGGTGGGCTGAGGCTCCGCGAGGGTCCCTAGGACATTGGGTGCGCATCAAGAACGGCGCGATAGAGAACTACCAGTGTGTTGTGCCCTCCACCTGGAACGGTTCGCCACGCGACGCGACCGGCCAGCCTGGAGCCTACGAGGCTGCCCTGGTCGGCACACCCGTTGCCGATCCCGAGAAACCAGTAGAGATCCTGCGCACGGTCCATTCCTTCGATCCTTGCATGGCTTGTGCCGTCCATGTGTTGGGGCCAGGCAGGCGTGAAGTGGTACGCATCAGAGTTGTGTGAGAAGGGAGGAAGCCAGAGGTGTTCAGTCGAGTCTACGTCTGGGAACTGCCGGTGCGCATCCTTCATTGGTTTCACGTTGGCAGCATCTTCACGTTGGCGATAACGGGCATCTATATCGGACACCCTTTCATCGGGCTGGCTATCGGACCACAGCCCACCCGGGTGCTGGTAACGGACTGGATTCGAGCCATCCACTTCGTGTCGGCCTACGTCTTCGGCCTGGGGTTTCTGGCCCGGGCCTACTGGCTGTTCGCCGGGAACAAGTATGCGAGTTGGCGGGGTTGGGTCCCAGCAAGCCGGGCGCGATGGTCCTTCCTATGGCGTCAAATGAAGTACTACCTATTCCTCGATTCTGAGCGGCCCAGCTACCCGGGCCACAACCCTGTGGCCGGATTGACCTACCTCATGCTTGGGGCTCTCATCGCGGCACAGGGGATAACGGGCATGGCCCTCTACTCCGATCCCTTCACATCGGGCTTCTGGTACGCAACCTTCGGCCAGCTAGATGAGTTCTTGGGAGATCAAACACTTAGACTGATTCACCACGGGCTGATGTATCTTTTCGTCGTCTTCTTCGCAGTCCATCTCTACATGGCTGTGCTTGCGGATATCGAAGAGCGGAGTGGTGGGATCACGAGCATCATCAGCGGCGTCAAGTTCGAGGAGTTGGGCAAAGACCAGTAAGAGAAGGGTCGCCGGCCACCTATCTTTCGCGAGAGTGCGGGCAATGGGGATCCCGTTGGGCTCGGAGTGTCAAAGCTGTTTCCCGCGGTCGGCGGAGTAGGGATACACAGAGCCAAGCGGCTTCTCGGGACCTCGCAGAGACTGTCTGCGCACGCTAAGGGCTGCTTGGAGGGACTTTCCCGGCAAGGTGGGACCCCAGGCAGTGCAGGATCTGAACAGGCGTGTCCTGTCTACTCCTGGTCACCACAGACTCCGGCCATGCATCTGCGCGTGACGTGCCCGCCCACGCCAGCCTTCAGTCCCTTGCACACGTGGCCAGGTGCGCCCGGCATGCTCTTGCGGCCAAGTGCTTGATAAGTTGGTCGCGCAAGCAGCGCAACCAGGACCGTTAGAGACTGGCCCGAACCTTTCGTCAGCAATGCCCGCTCCCGCTGGTGAGTCTCCTGATAGAGAGGATCCTCTACGGACTGGCCCCAGACCAAGGACCCCAACACCCGCTTTCTAGACGAGGAGGCAGGCGACCAGGCGAAGCAGCGCTGGGGCAAGAATGGGTTCCGAGGAGATCGTTTTATGCTGGAGCAGCCCGTTTGCTCCCACATGGAATCTGACGATGCGTGCCCTGGAGCGGAAGCCCAGTTGACGGGTGGGCGCTGAGGTAGTCAAACGGGACGAACCTGCTCCAGCGCCCACCGCTGTGTCAAGACAGTCTGATGGTCAGATGAGCTTGCCTCGCCCTGCCCAGCGACCTTCGACCTTCGCCAGGGTCGGCGCCGCTGGAGGTTCCTATTGCAGGATCGGGTACTTCTTGGCCACGGCGTTGTACCATAGCTTTCCGAGGCCAACCCACTGACCAGCCTTCACCCTGGCCAGGCCAACCAGGACAATGGCGTAGATGATGTGCTCGTCTATGATTGGGTTCTGCGCCGGAGGTAGGTTGGATGACCAAAGCAGGAGCACGAAGACCATACCTCCATACCCGGCGATCCGAACAGCAATGCCTAACAGCAGGCTCACTCCCAGCGCCAACAGCCCCAGCATAAACAGCCAATCCACCAAGGGGTTCCCAGCCAAGCTCTGGTACAGACCGGCAAGAGGACCTGAGGTTGCGTTCCCCAGGTATCCCGCCGTCGGGGAGCCTCCCGCGATCCAGGCCGCCTGGGGCTGAGTGGCATATCCCAAGCCAAACAACTTGTCCAGAAAGGCCCAAAAGAACATCCATCCCAGCGCTATCCTCAATGCGGCCCAGACATAGCCTACCTTCTTGTTGCCTTCCATGGTCTGTACCCTTCCTTTCGTTCTGTACCCAATAGCCAACTCACCAGGATCGAGTCTGTTACACTGATCATTCTACGACCAGAAGACCGTGTCGAACGTATGGGGCCGGTTGGGTCTGAGATAGAGATCTGTTAGCAGAGTTGGACTTGGGTTAGATGTGGCCGCTTGGGCGAACTGGTGCTCGGTCAGGTCGGTGAGCGCCGCTCGCCGGCCCCGCGCAGTCGTCGTATCCCCCATCGAGAATGCTTACACCGAACGAAGGCCTGGTTCCGAGCATGGCGGGCGTACGTCTCGGTTCGGATCACATTGAGAGCCACCACAGATCCGGCAGGACGTAACGTCTGTGCTAGGACCCGGTCAGTCCTGCTGTCTGCGGCGATGAGAAGCGAGCGGACGAGCAGGCCACAGTATGTTTGTGGCGCAAGATAGCTTTCCGACATTTTGCCGGAGATAGTGAGTGCCCTATCTGGTACTGTCCGGGGATCCCATGTGTTGCCACTGGGCCACAAACGCCAACTCGCCTCCAACCATTCCAACCAAGCCCAAACGTGAACCGAACCCGATGCGTCGGTTGGGATCTGCTGTCTTGCGCTACGATGGTTAGTGGAGAACGGCAAGAACGCTGCCCAACGGACGGTTGTGGATCAATCCGTACGACCGACGAGACCCTGCGATTAAGGGCGATTCCCTTGAACACGATCAGGGGTCGCTCGATGGTCTGTGCCCTGACACGTATAGGTGAGGCCACCGGCGAGAGATCACCGATATGTCGTCCTCGCATGTTGTCTCCGGCCCAAGTCTAGGCCACGCCGCTGGGGCGGGAGAAGCACTGTTGCGAAACAGAAGGGGAGGCTTCGATGCGAGTAGTGACAAGCACACTCAGAGAGCAGTTGGAGGACATCTTCGACACGCGGGTCACCTTCGACCCCGTGGAGCGGCGACTCTACAGCCATGATATTGGGGTGTTCCCAGGGTTGGTGCGGCCTGTCGTGGGGAACACCATGCCGGCCGCAGTCGTGAGGCCGCACAGTGAGGACGAGTTGCTGGAGTTAGTGCGGTTGAGCAACGCCGAGAAGTTCCCTCTCGTGCCACGAGGTATGGCAACCTCCGGCTACGGAGGCGCTCTCCCGACAAAAGGGGGGCTGGTCGTCGACTTCTTCGACATGAACCATATCCTGGAGACAGACAGCGACAGCTTGACCGTGACCGTCGAGCCGGGGGTGATCTGGCGCCACCTGGAGCGTGAGTTGACAAAGCACGACCTTGCCTTGCACTCATACCCGTCCAGTGCAGCTTCCTCCACCGTGGGAGGATGGCTGGCTCAGGGAGGGGTGGGCTACGGCGGCTTCGAATACGGCTGGTTTCGGGAGAGTGTGGTCTCGGCGAGAGTGCTGCTGCCGACGGGTCAGTGGAGAACATTCAGCGGTGACGACCTCGATCTGATCAGCGATGCTGAGGGTATCACCGGTTTGATCACGCAAGTGACCCTCCGCGTGAGGGAGCTTGAGGATGAAGAGGTGATCGGAGCTCGTTTCGCCGATGCAGTACACTTGACAGCCGCTCTGGAAGCGATCGCTGACCAAGGGGTTCCTCTCTGGTCGGTCAGCTTCTCGAACCCGGAGATGTCTAGACTGAAGAACCAGTTTCCACCCAAGTTGGAGCACGGCGAACCCGCGGAGGAACACGTGCCTCCCCTTCCCGAGCAATACGTGGCTGTCTTCGTCTACCCGCGTTCTCGACGAACTGAGGTAGCTGAGCCGCTGACGAGAATCATCGCCTCCCAGGGTGGGCAAATGCTCGATGAACAGCTCGCCAACTATGAATGGGGAGAGCGCCTCTCCGTGATGAAGGTAAAGCGGCTTGGTCCTTCACTCATCCCCACTGAGGTAGTGGTGCCGCTGGAGGAGCTGGAAGGCTTCCTGGCAGAGACAGAAGAGAAGATCAAGCAACCGCTGGTATTGGAGGGGATGCTCGTAAGAGGGCGTGACGTGGTGCTTCTGGGCTTCATTCCACATGACGAACGGAGCTTCGGATTCAACATGGCCTTCGTCCTGGCCCTCTCGGTCATCAAGATCGCCAAGGCCCACGGAGGGCGCCCGTACGCAAGCGGCTTGTACTTCGCCCGGGAGGCGGAAAGGGTGCTGGGCAGAGAGCGGCTGGCCGCTCTGCAGGATTTCAAAGCCAGGGTCGACCCCAACCAGGTGATGAATCCGGGCAAGATACTGGGGAATGGTCTCCTTGGTATCTTCATGGGCGTGGCGGAAACCTTCGAGCCCCTAGCGAGACCCCTCGGCAATGCAGCCAGATCCCCTCTAGGGGAACGTTTCGAAGCCAAGAAGGATATCCCTGGCGATGTCGCCTGGTATGCCTACGCATGCGCCCAATGCGGTGCCTGTGTGCCCGAGTGCGACCAGTTCTATGGCAGAGGCTGGGAGTCCCAGGCGCCCAGGGGCAGGTGGTTCTACCTGCGTCAGGTGATGGAGGGACATGCCGAGTTCAATCAGAAGATGGTGGATGCTTTCCTGGCCTGCACCACATGTGAGGTATGCAACGTCAAGTGCCCGCTAGAGTTACCCATCGAGCCTTCCTGGCTGGAAATGCGTGGCAAGCTGATACATGATGAGAATCGACTGACTTTTCCTCCCTTCGAGGTCATGGCCGCATCCCTGCGGAAGGAACGCAACATCTGGGCCAGTTATAGCAAGGATCGGGCTAACTGGATGAAGGAAGATGTCCGCGCTCGCGTCAAGGAGCGGGCCGACATCGGCTACTTCGCCGGCTGCACCGCCTCTTTCGTGGAGCAGGATATCGCCCAGGCCACGACCTGTCTGCTGACGAAGGCCGGTATCGAGTTCACCTACATAGGTGACGGTGAGGCCTGTTGCGGCATTCCTATGCTAGTGGCGGGTTTGTGGGATGCCTTCGAAGAGATCATGCGCCACAACATTGCCGGGATGAAAGAGAGGGGGGTCAAGACGGTGGTTACGTCCTGCCCGGCCTGCTGGCTATCGTGGAAGGTGTACTATCCACAGTGGGCAGAGAAGCTCGGCATTGACTACCCCTTCGAGGCCAAGCACTATTCCGAGATTCTGGCCGATGCGGTACGCTCCGGAGCACTGGAGTTCACCCGTCCAGTACACAAGAAGGTGACGTGGCACGACTCCTGTCACATGGGCCGAGCCGGAGGCATCTATGAGCCACCTCGCGAACTCATTCGCGCCGTTCCTGGCATTGAGTTCGTGGAGATGGAGCACAACCGCGAGGATGCCCATTGCTGCGGCTCGGTGCTCACCCTGGTGGCCGATCCGCCTGCGGCGGAGAGGATAGGCGATGTCCGACTGCGAGAGGCAGAGGCTACCGGTGCCGAGGCGCTCGTCGCCTGTTGCCCGTGCTGCGAGGTGCAGTTCCGGGTGACGGCACAGAAGAGCGGGCGTGACTTGCCGATCGTCGACCTGGCCCATCTAGTCTGCGACGGCGCAGGAGTTGAGTACAAGGATCCTACTGAGTACGGGTTGAAGATGTGGGGCACCTTCGAAGCCATGATCAACCTTCTGAAGCCGGAGAACATGGCCGATCTGATGGGGGAGCTGTTGCCTCAGTTGATGGACGCCATGCCTGGTCCGATGAAGGCGATGATGGGTGCGGTGACCGCCATGCCGGCACCTCTGCGTGACGCGATGCTGGCTGTGATGAAGCCCATCATGCCGGTCATGTTCCCGTTCCTGCTGCCTGGCATGATGCCCAGGGTGATGCCTGACATGCTGGCTGCAGTGGAACGTCAGGTGCCAATGCCCGATCACATGCGGGAGCAGATGCCCGAGTTGCTGCCCATGGCTATGGGCAACCTGCTGCCGAAGATGCTGCCGGAGGTGATACCGTTGTTCATGCCCCAGATGATTACCTATCTGAAGACACAATGACCGTGCTTCGACCGCTCGGTGCTCTGTCGGACGTGTAGCGAGCCCGCCGCAGCCCTACTAGGTCCAGATTGGTCGTCCGATGCCACTCTTCCTGCCGGACTTGACGTAGCAGGACGCTGTGAACATCAGACATTGAATGACGTTGGCCAAATACTGGCATATCTCCTAGGTCAGAGAGATAGAAGGAGGTAGTCGACATGGAGATACCGTTGAGTGCGGATGTGCGTTGTGGTGGCAGCTCGTGTGGTAGCGCGGCCGCCATTGTCATGAATCCGGTGACCGACCAAGTGACACACGTGGTGGTGAAGGAGAAGCACGCTTCGCACACACAGCGTCTGGTGCCGATTGGCTTGGTACTGGACACGACACCCAAATACATCGAACTCCGCTGCAGCCCTGCTGAACTGACGGGGATGGACGCTTTCATCGAGACGGAGTTCATCAAGACGGAGGTGCCGCACTACGGGACCGATGCTGTTGTCTACAACTGGCCCTTCGTCGTGCCTCAAACGGAAACCAAGCTGGTGTCAGTGCAGCACGAGCGGATTCCGCCAGGTGAGTTGACCATACACCGTGGGGCGCCGGTCAGGGGCACCGATGGGCGGGTCGGCAAGGTGGACGAGTTCCTGGTCGACCCTACTGACAGTCACATCACCCACCTCGTACTGCGCGAAGGCCACCTTTGGGGCCAGAAGGACGTGTCGATCCCCGTGTCCGAGATCGATCGTGTCCACGAAGGCGTCGTTGAGCTGAGACTGAGCAAGGGACAAGTGGAGGCACTGCCCAGTACACCCATACAAAGGTGATCCATTCAGAAGCATGAATGGAACCTAGGTACAATGGGCAAGGCCCCAAGCACGGGTGGTCGACTACGTACGAGACCAAGAGCATCGCTCCTGAGCCTGGTCGACCACGTTCAGAAGGGCGGCTATACCCAACAAGATCCAAGCGCGACTGTAACCCACCCCGCAGGTGGCAGAATCGCGCCTAGTGCTATGATGAGAGTAAGCAGTCGGACCTTTTCTGAACAATCAGGATCAGACACCGTGAAGATGGAATGAGACGAGCAATGAGCATCGTACGTTGGGAACCCTTCCGTGACTTCATGACCTTGAGGGAAGCGGTGAGCCACCTCTTCGAGGACAGCTTCGTCTCTCCTGGTCGCAGAGATTGACGGGCTCCCGTAGACGGCGCCCTTGTGCTCGGTCCGTTCGCTTGCCCGAGGGCGTAGATACGGACGAGGCGGAAGCCAGCTTCGAGGACGGAGTGCTCACGGTGACCCTCCCAGGGGTGGTAGAGGCCAAGCCCAAGGCCATCAAGGTCAAAGGCAAGGAGAAACAGAAGGACTCCAGGTAGAGCCGCAGTTGGAGAGGGGAGGCGGGCGCCACGCTCGCTTCTCCGTCGCCACAGAGTCGCTGACGGTGCCTTGTTCATACCCATCGCACTTGGACACTCCAGCAGCGAATCCCTCTGTGTGCGCTTCGCGAGGAATACAGAGCGAGCCAGCCGATGCACGCCAGTCTCGCGTACAACGCACCTGCTGTCTGCAATGGTGAGGCGAGACTCCCTTGCCGGACTCGTGTGGTGAGGCCAACCACGTGTCACGATAGGGACGCTCACTGCTAGTAGCGGTTCTTCCGATACGAGAATAGAGAGCATGTCCGAAACTCGGAGTCAAGTGAGGCGAGTCATAAGGTCAAAGCAGGAGGCCAGGGCGGCCTACGACAGGATGGCCAGGTGGTATGACGCGCTTGCTGGAAGCAGTGAGAGAAGGTTCATTGACCTTGCCTTGCAGATGCTGGGAACAACCGAAGGCCAAACCGTCCTGGAGATTGGGTTTGGCACAGGATATGCCATACAGGCTCTCGCCAGAGCCGTTGGCGACTCAGGCAAGGTCTACGGGATCGACATATCAGACAGGATGGTCGATATCGCCCGGGCAAGACTCAGAAAAGCAGAGTTATCGGGAAGGGCATCGTTGAGCCAGGGGGACGGCGCTACACTCCCCTTTGCGGACCATTTCTTCGATGGGGTCTTCATGAGCTTCACGCTGGAACTCTTCGACACGCCGGAGATCCCGGTCGTTCTTGGCGAGTGTCGTAGAGTCCTTCGAGTCGACGGACGGGTTTGCGTTGTGGCGATGTCCAAGAGCGGGGAAGCGGGTCTCATGGTCAGGCTGTATGAGTGGGCACACGACAGGTTGCCTGCCTATGTCGATTGCCGCCCGATCTTCGTCCAGAATGCCCTGAACGAAGCCGGTTTTCGAGTTCTTGATGCGGCGATGAGGTCCATGTGGGGCTTGCCGGTGGAGACTGTCGTGGCCGAGTCGAGCCCAGTTGAACCAGAGGCCAGCGGCCGTCTCACGCGCTAGGAAGACCAAGGAGAGTGAAAGAGTTGCCGATCTCTGTCACGGACGCAGGAGCGAATGTCGGCCTGGACGTTTCTCATGCGCTCCTTCCTGGAGACCGGCTCAGCGTTTTGGCGGCGTCTGTGCCCCGCAGTCCATTCTCTACGAGTATCCTCAGTGATGGTGTTGTCGCAGCGGCCCATGGTTGCCTTGGATGCATTTCCGTGGCGTCGATCCCAACTGGACCGCTGGCCCATGCGCTCGTGCGGAGACCGTTTGCCTACCCTTGAGAGTTCGATGCGATCGTTCGCGTCGCCAATCGCAGCGGCAGGAACACAGGCGATAGTTCAGGATCGCGGCCGAAGAATCCCACCCGAATCAGGAGGAGCGCAACGAATCGGAGGTGGATACCAGCATGCCGTCATCAGCCAACCAGGAGATGGCCTCACTCTCACTGACAGACTTGGAGGCACGCCTGGACTGGTCAGCGGATGGCCTCAGCGACGAAGAAGCGGGGCGCCGGCTTGCCCAGTACGGGTACAATGAGCTGCCAGAGGAGAAGGCCAATCCCTTCCTCAAGTTCCTCTCCTACTTCTGGGGGCCCATCCCCTGGATGATCGAGGCTGCCGCCATACTGTCCGCCTTCGTGCGCCACTGGGCTGACTTCGCCATCATCACAGTATTGCTGATAGTGAATGGCATTGTCGGTTTCTGGGAAGAGTATCAGGCTGGCAGTGCCATTGCTGCGCTGAAGGAGAAGCTGGCCCTGCAAGCGAGAGTAAGACGAAACGGTGTTTGGACCACAGTCCCTGCTCGCGAGTTGGTGCCGGGTGATACCCTTCGGCTGCGAATCGGCGACATAGTGCCTGCTGATGCCAGATTGCTGGACGGTGATCCGATACAGTTGGATCAATCTGCCCTCACCGGAGAGTCTCTACCCGTAGACCATGGGACAGGTGATGTCGTCTATTCCGGATCCATCGTGAAGCAGGGAGAGATTGACGCACTGGTCTACGCCACGGGTAGACAGACTTACTTCGGTAAAGCAGCCGGCCTGGTAGAGACAGCACAGACCGTCGGCCACTTTCGGAGAGCCGTCCTGAAGATCGGCGACTACCTGATAGTCTTGGCGGTCGTGTTGGTGGTTCTGATTCTGGCAGTGGCCCTGTTCCGCGGAGACAACATGTTCACCGCCGTGCAGTTCGGCCTCGTCCTTACAGTGGCCGCCATCCCCGTGGCCATGCCGACTGTGCTGTCGATCACGATGGCGCTGGGCGCTCGGACACTCGCCAAGAGGCAGGCGATTGTCTCCCGTCTGTCAAGCATTGAGGAACTGGCAGGCGTCGACCTGCTGTGTGCCGACAAGACCGGTACACTAACACAGAACAAACTGACCTTGGGAGATCCGTTCTTGGTGGATGGAGCGCACGCAGAGGAAGTAGTCCTCTCTGCAGCACTGGCCTCGCGCGCTGAGGACAAAGACCCCATCGACCTCGCTGTGCTCAGTGCTTTGGACAATGGCCAGCAGCAGGATTCATACCGGGTGCTCCACTTCAAGCCCTTCGATCCAGTGCACAAGCGCACGGAGGCTGAGGTGCAGAGTCTAGATGGGACCGTGTTCAGCGTGACCAAGGGGGCGCCTCAGGTCATTCTTCGACTCGCCGCGAACGCACCTCGCGTGCAGTCTCGAGTCGAGACCGCGGTGAACGAATTCGCTGCCCGGGGCTTTCGTTCCCTGGGCGTGGCCCGGACTGACGAAGAAGGCCAATGGCAGCTTCTGGGCGTGCTGCCTCTCTATGACCCTCCTCGTCACGACTCAAGAGAGACCATTGAGACCGCCGAACGTATGGGTGTAAAGGTGAGAATGGTCACTGGCGATCAGATCGCTATAGCCAGGGAGATTGCCCAGCAACTCGGCCTGGGCGCTGGCATCTTGGATGCAAGCGTGTTTCAGGAAGCTGCGTATCACGAAGTCGGTCAACTAGCGGATACCATCGAACAGGCCGACGGCTTTGCCCAGGTGTTCCCTGAGCACAAGTATCACATTGTCGATGTGCTGCAACAGCGGGGGCACATCGTGGGCATGACGGGTGACGGTGTCAATGACGCGCCAGCGCTGAAGAAAGCCGACGCAGGTATCGCCGTCTCCGGCGCTACCGACGCCGCTCGGTCAGCCGCCGATGTCGTACTGCTGACTCCTGGACTCTCCGTAATCACCGATGCTATTGGTGAAAGCCGCAGAATCTTCGAGCGTATGACCAGCTACGCTATCTACCGCATCGCCGAGACGATCCGTGTGCTGCTATTCATGACCTTCTCCATCCTGGTCTTCAATTTCTATCCAGTGACAGCGGTCATGATCGTCTTGCTGGCTCTGCTAAACGACGGGGCCATCCTGTCCATTGCCTTCGATCGAGTGCGCTCCTCCAATGAACCGCGTACCTGGAACATGCAAGAAGTCCTTGGCATGGCTACAGTGCTGGGTGTGATGGGCGTGGTGGCCAGCTTCGGGCTCTTCTACATGGGCGAGAGGGTCTTCCATCTAAGCCGGGAGGCCATACAGTCCTTGATGTACCTCAAACTGTCGGTGGCTGGCCATCTTACGATCTTCCTCACCCGCACGCGGGGGTCCTTCTGGTCGAGCCGACCAGCCACGATCCTCATAGGCGCCGTGCTGGCCACTCAAACGGTCGCCACGTTGGTTGCTGTATATGGCCTGTTCATGGCCCCCATTGGATGGCGGTGGGCTCTACTGGTCTGGGGTTATGCACTGTTCTGGTTCCTGCTAAACGATCGGGTGAAACTGGCTGCGTATCGCATCTTTGGCTCTGGAGAAGGGAGTCTATTGGCCAAATGGTGCAGGAAGTAGATCGAGGACCTACGAGGTTGAACTACGCTCGGGCTTGTTGGCAGGCAGGGCCATGAATCTAGCAGTCCCGGAGAGGGGGGCAATGAGACCCAGTCCGATCGAGAACACAGCAAAGACAGCAACGAGCGTTCAGGTCAGTCGAAGAGAGCAGGCTCTTGAGGTCTCTGTCTTCCTCTTTCTCATTGTACCATCCATGGTCCTGTCCTTTTTCGCTGTCAGACAGGGAACCCTAGGCTTCGTGCTCACCGCTGTAGCGACGATCATGCGCGACCTTGGCTTGCTGAGCCTCATTCTCTTCCTCATCTGGCGCAACAGAGAGCCAATCAGCCAGATCGGTTGGACGTTCAGAGATGGCTGGAGAGACATCCCGCTAGGGATCCTACTCTCTATTCCCTTGTTCTACGGCGCGATTCTGCTCGAAGAAACCCTGCAAGCCGTCGGGTTCTCCGTTCCTGCGACACCGACCCCCTCATTCCTGGCTGCCAAGGGCATGGCAGAGATCGTGCTCGCCGTCATCCTGGTATTGGTCGTTGCCGTGACAGAGGAAACCATCTTCCGCGGGTACCTCATGCTGCGCTTCAGAGCCACGACCTCGAGTCGCGCTATCGCCGTGCTGCTCTCTGCCTCGATCTTCTCCCTGGGGCATGGCTATGAAGGATCGGCTGGAGTAGTGACCGTCGGGGCTATGGGACTGGCCTTTGCTCTCGTGTACTTGTGGCGCAAGAGCCTGGTTGCGCCTATAGTCATGCACTTCGTCCAAGACTTCGTCAGTATCGTCTTGGTGGCGCTGCTCGGGGGCAGGTGATTGCGCCGAGCCAGGGGCCACGAGAACGGGTCGTCACCAGCAGGCGACGACCCTACGGAGGCTTGAAGCCAAGCGGCAGTCAAGGCCTCTGACCCGGCTCTCCATGTGCGGACTTTCCAGTGATGCCACTCAGGGGCGTTCCTGCGAGACGGTGCTTCTCACTCGTCATCCCGGGAGCGCACGAGCAGCAGTGGTCGGTCTATGCGATGCAGGACGCCAGCCGCTACGCTCCCGTAGAACACCCTGGGAAGACCGGTCCGCCCGTGACTGGTCATGGCAACCAGATCCGCCCCGTGGCGGTGCGCGGCGCTCATGACCTCATCAACCACGGCGCCAGCGACGACATCCGACTCAGTCTTAATGCCCTTGCCACCAAGCTTGTCCTCGAAAGTAGCAAGGTACGATTCTGCGTCCTTCTTCTGCTGCTCAAGCTCTTGATGGGCAAGCTCCGCATAGTCAGCCCCCTCGGGCCCCACAACAACGCTGAACGGATCGATGACGTGCAGGAGCACTATTCGGGCAGCGCAACGCAGGCCCAACTCCTCAATGTAGGGCAGTACCCTTTCAGCTCGCTCCGATCCATCCAATGGAACCAGTATGGTCTTGTACACGTTTACCTCCTTGTTTGTAGTATCCAAGCCGAATCAACTCGCAAATGAGCCCTATCGCCCAACGAACGCAAGGGACGGTCGACAAGATGGCGGGTCGGCACACCCTGACAACGCGCCAAATCCAGTCTGCAGACGAGCTCACGGTGTGCAGGACTGCATCTCGTCCAACGTGCCATACACCGTCCACCTGGAAAGCACGCCGGCACAATGGCAAAGTCGCACCGGTAGACAAGCCAGGCCGACTTGTGCAAGCACCGCCGTGCGAGATATACCAGGAATCGAAAGGCCCCTGGGTTCGACAGGGCCAACCTGCCCATGGCTGCTGATGGGGATCAGCCCATCACCACCTCGACCTGGTGGGCCTTCCCGTCGCGAAGAAGAGGGATGTCTGTACTCGACAGGACCTCCCCATCCAGCGTGACTTGCTTCACGTGCTGATTGACCCGCTGAGGGTTGTGCACGGAGATCTGATACACGGTTTCGCCGTGCGTATAGTTGACTGTGTATCCTGGCCAGTCTCTGGGAATGCAGGGAGAGACCGTGAATGTTGACCCCTTGGTCCGCAGCCCCAGAATGGCCTCTAGGCCCAGTCTATACATCCACCCTGCGGAGCCAGTGTACCAAGTCCAGCCTCCGCGACCTGCGTGGGGAGCGACGCCGCATATGTCTGCCGCCACAACATAGGGTTCGACCATGTATCGGGCAGCGCGCTCGGCTGTGCCAGCGTGATGGATGGGATTCAGCATGCGAAATAGTGCTTCCGCGCGGTCACCCTGGCCCAGTTCGGTGAAGGCCCAGATTGCCCACAGCACCCCATGCGTATACTGCCCACCGTTCTCCCTCACTCCCGGGGGATAGCCTCGGATGTAGCCCGGGTCGCTCAGTGTCTTGTCGAAGGGGGGAGCGAAAAGCAACAACAGGCCATTGTCATCGTCTACGAGGCGATCTACCACTGCCCCCATCGCTCGGGAGGCCCGGGTTGGGTCGGCCGCCCCGGATAAGACGGCCCAGGCCTGAGCGACAGTGCTAATCTGGTACTCTTCGGCCACCGCTGTGCCCAGCGCGGTGCCATCGTCATAGTAGGCGCGGAGGTACCAGTCGCCGTCCCAGGCGTTGCTCTCCAACGCTTGGCGCAGGCGCTTCGCCTGCTGGAGGTAGGCCGAGCACCTTCTCTCTTCGCCCGCGTGTCTGCACAGGGGAGCAAAGGCCAACCAGGTGGCGTGCAGGAACCAGCCCAGCCAGACACTCTCACCTCGGCCCGCCAGGCCGACCCGATTCAGGCCATCGTTCCAGTCGCCCGTCCCGATGAGAGGCAGACCGTGGGCTCCGGTCGTTGTGGCCTTTTGCAGCGCCCGTTGGCAGTGTTTGTATAGCGTCTCAGTGTCATCAGTCCTATCGTAGCTGGCGTACCGTTCTTGTTCTCCTGGCTCCAGAGGCTCGGCTTTCAGAAAGGGCAGACGCTCGTTCAAGATCGACGTGTCACCGGTTGCGTTCACGTACTGGGAGGTGACGAAAGGTAGCCACAGCAGATCATCCGAGATTCTGGTGCGAACCCCGTTTCCGGCTGGCGGCTGCCACCAGTGTAACACGTCTCCCTCCTCGAACTGATGCTTAGCCGACTCCAGGATGTGGGAACGGGTCAACTCTGGCGCGGCGAACAGCAAAGCCATGACGTCCTGCAATTGGTCTCGGAACCCAAAAGCACCGCTCGACTGGTACAGTGCAGAACGCGCCCAAAGGCGACAGGACAATGCCTGATAGAGCAGCCAGCGATTCAAGAGCAGGTTCATCGCCACGTCGGGCGTCTCAACTGTGACGGTTCCCAGCAGCGCATCCCAATACTGGTGCGTGGCTGCCCAGGCGGCTTCCACCTCCGCGGGATCCTGATAGCGCTTGGCCAGTTGGAGCGCCTCGCCGCGGTCAGCTCCTTGGCCTAGCAAGAAGAAGACTTCTGTCGCTTCTCCAGGGGCCAGATCGATGTGTACCTGTAGAGCAGCGCAGGGATCCAGGCCCGCCTCGACTTCGCCGGCTAGCCCCACCCGGCTTAGCGCCTTGGGCCGGCTCAGGCTTCCTAGAGATCCCAGGAACTCCGTCCGGTCCGCGGTAAGGCCGTGTAGTGTTTGGCTGGCTGCCAGAAAGGCCACTCGTTTTCCGTATGGTTCGTTGTACGGGTTGCGGGCCATGAGAGTCTGGCTCTCCGCGTGGAACTCCGGAACGATATACTGTTGACTCACTTCGTGGAACGTACCAAGAACCCATTCGGCGTAGAAGGTTGCCGTGATCCGGCGGTGTCGATTCCAAACGTTCTCAAGCTGCAAGTGAATCACCTTCACGGGTGCGTCCGGGACGACGTAAAGGCGCAGGTGCTGCTGCAGTCCGTGGCTGCGATGATCGAAGGTGGTGTACCCTGCACCATGGCGAACCAGGTAGGGTGCCACTGCGCGAGAGGGAAGAGGTGTGGGCGACCAAACGATACCCGTCTCTTCGTCGCGCAGATACAGTGCCTCACCGGGTGCATCGCTCACCGGATCGTTGCGCCAAGGGGTCAGTCGGTTTTCCCCGCTGTTCTGGCTCCAGGTGAAGCCACTGCCCGCTTCAGAGACCAGAAACCCGAAGTCGGGATTGGCGACAATGTTGATCCAGGGCGCAGGGGTCTGCTGCTCTGGTGAGAGGTAGATGACGTACTCGCGACCGTCGGCGCTGAAGCCCCCCAGACCGTTATCGAACAGCAGATCGGTAGGGCGGGGCAGCGGCAGTGTCTCCTCGACATCTCTAGGCTGCGCCAGGGTAGGGTACAGAGGAGGCAAACGCGATTGTGTCGTGCGCATGTTGTCGAGTTGCACGGCCAAGGGCCCTTGGTCGCCATCCAAGGTCACTCGCGCCGCCGTCTCTATCAGCACCCGGTCCTCGCGGCTCATCTGCTCAGCGAAGAGCAGGAAGATCCCTCCGCGTTGGTTCAGCGAGGAGTCCTGGCCGAGGCTGGTGACTAGCTGGCGCAACTGGGCATGTAGTGGCTGGTCGTAGCCCGAATCTTGCAGGTTGAGCAAGACTAGATCGATTTCGATCTGTTGCCGGCTCCAGTAGGCGTGCGCTCGCAATACCTCTCGGACCAGAGCCAGCCCGCCTTCGCTCTGGACGCGCACGAGGACGATGGGATAGTCGCCGGAAATCGAATAGGGCCAGAGCGCGGGTTGTCCTTTCGTGTTGGCAGCGAGCACGGACGTGTCTGCCCGCAACCTCGGGTGGGGATAGAGCAGCGCAGAGAGTAGCTGCTCGAACCCCTCCAACTGTTCCGGCATCAAGTCAAGCTGGCGCAGTTCCTGTTCGCTCTGGGTCTGAGCCTGGTCGAAGGCTAGTTCGATGCGTGACCAGTCCCGATACAGCCTGATCAGGGAAATGGCGTCTTCTCTCGACCTCGCGGCCACGGTGAGATAGGCGATCTGATCCCTGGCATAGGCTGAGAGTTCGATCTCCTCACTGAGGGCGAATATCGGATCCAATGTGGCGCCGGTAGTGCCCGAAAGGCCGGGCTCGCTCTGGCGGAGGGCCTCAGGATCGCGTGGGGTTCCACCTCTCCCCACGAAGCGGAGACGATCGCTCTCGTGGGCGATGGAGGACGTGCGCTTTGCCCTCTTGACAACCGTGTGAGCGATGTAGATGGGCCCTTCGTCGATGGAGCGCGGACGGCGACGGAGAATCAGTGCACTGAGGTCGGGCACGTATTCACTCTCGATGAAGAGCTTGTTGAAAGCTGGGTGACTGCGGTCCTCCGCCTGTGGGGCCAACACCACCTCTCCGTAGCTGGTGAGGGCCAGTCGACGAGGTCGCGCGCTATGGTTGGTCAGGGTGATGCGTCGGATCTCCACATCGTCGAGGGGCGCCACGGTTACGTCCAGCTCTGTGCCGATGTTGTTGACGCGGCGATGGAACTCTGCTCTGTGGGGGTAGTAGGCCACCTGCTCATCTTGCGCTGGAGAACCGATAGGTTGCCGAGTCGCTGACCAGAGAGTTCCGCTGTCTCTGTCCTGTATGTACACCCAGGTGCCCCAGTGGTCCAGAGATGTATCAGAGCGCCAGCGAGTGAGATCTACCTCTCGCCAACGGCTGTAGCCGCTGCCAGAACTAGACAGGAGCACACGGTAGTGCCCGTTGGAGATAAGATGCACGCGCGGCACCGGTCCACCGATAGGCACGGACCATGGTCTGCTGCTGACCCGGTGCTCAACCTGGTGGACCGGGCGGACCGCTGGAGTGCGAAGGTACTCGGTGGGTTCCTGCGTCGGTATTCTCTCTTGCAGCAACAGCTCTACACTCTGGATACGAGGGTCGGCGTGGAACCGACGAATCATCTCTGCATCGTGCAGATAGTTGGTCAGGGCGAGGAGGCTCATACCATGATGGTGCGCATAGTAAGAGCGGACGATAGCACTACTCTGGCCCAGGGGGAGTCTTGAGATCGTATAGTCGATAGCTTCGTAGAAGCCATAAGGACCGAGCAATCCCCGATCGATCAACTTGGAGAGATTCCTCAAGACCGCTCGGGGTTCCAAGCTCACTGCAAGTAGGGAGGCGTAAGGGGCGACGACCAGATCTGCCTCTAGCCCACGCCTCAGCCCCAGTCCCGGAACGCCGAACGGCCCGTACTGGTAGCTCATCGCAGCATCGAGGGCACGATACCCCGACTCAGAGACGCCCCATGGTACGCCTTTCTCGCGGGCATACCTGATCTGGCGGCGAACGGCTTCGCGGGCGCTCTGATGCAGGAAGGTGCCTTCGTAGCTCCGCATAAGCAGGCTCGGCATCAGGTACTCGAACATGCTACCGCCCCAAGATAGAAGCACTTCCCTCCCATCTAGCTGGGCGAAGGGGCGGCCAAGGTGGACCCAATGGCTTTGAGGTACGTCGCCTTTGGCGATGGCCACCAGACTGGCGGTACGTGCTTCGGAGGCCAGGAGGTCGTAGCAGTTGGAGTCGGGGCTACCGGTTGTTACATTGTAGCCGATGCGAAACAACTGGCGCTGTGGGTCGAACAGGAAGCCGAACTCCATGGCCTGGAAGTAGATATCTGCCTGCGCGCTCAGCGTTTCGAAATCACTCAGCAGGCTCTCCGCAGCCTGCCGTACAGAATCGAGTTCCTTTCCGAGGCGCTCGCACCAGGCTCTGGCGTCCGTCAGTTCTTCAGGTGTTGCATCACCGTCAAGCAGCCTTCCCTGGAGTTGGGACAGGCGCGCTTGGGACGATCTGCAGACTTGTGGTATCTGTGCGAGCGATGGGTTGGTGACCAGGCTGCGGGACAAGGCTTCCCAGGCGTCCGTTGTCTCGCGGTTGGTCCCAGTCCGGTCGAACAGCGCTGGCGGCTGTTGAAGTAGCGACAGCCAGGGGAGCAGTAGATTCACGTCGCGTTGTGCATCCTTGAGGTAGTAGCGTACTCGATCTAGCCAGGTGCGCAGATCCCTCCAGGCTGCGACGTCCCCAGGCTCTGGCCCAGCCTCTAGCTCCTCTCTCAGAAGGTGTTCGAAGTTCTCCCACTCTTCGCGGTCCAGCTTGGCTAACAAGGACGGCCACTGCTCTGGGTGATTCTCCGCTGCCAGCACCTCCTTGCGAATACGGTCCAGCTGTCTGCGGCACTGGGATAGAGGCGTTGTTCTGGCGTTGGCAGCTATGGAATCCAGCGCCTGATCCAGCGCGACCAACGCATCATACAGACCCTCCCAACGCTGCCAGCGGAGCAATGGATCCCTGATGATGGCCACTAACCCCTGCCTTAGAGCAAGGAGACACGCGGCCAGGTTCCCACTATCAACGGTCGAGACATAGCGCGGCGGGAGGGGGCTCAAAGTGCGCGTGTCATACCAATTGAGGAAGTGACCCCGATAACGTGGCAGCTTGCCCATGCTCTCAAAGGCGTAACTCAGCCGCCGGGCCAGATTCACCGGGCCAGCATAGCCCAGGTCATAGGCTGCCAGGGTGGATAGCAGCATCAGGCCCAGGTTCGTTGGAGAAGTCCGGTGAGCTACTAGCCCGCGTGGATACTCCTGGAAATGGTCAGGTGGCAGCCAGTTGTCGTCCGGTCCGATAAACGCCTCGAAATAGTGCCAGGTGAGGAGGGCCAGGTGGCGGAGTTCTTGGCGCTGGCCCGCAGAAAGCGGCCGCTCTCTTCGCACAACTGGCCGGCTAGTCCAGAGGGCGATTTCAGGGGACACCATCCACCCCAAGAGCAACGGTGCGGCAACGAGCAGGCTAATGGGATTAACCAACGCGATCAGTATGCCGATCGACATGGCAAGTATGGGGGCGCCATACATCTGTCTCCAGACTATGCTGACCTTTCGCTCCCTTCCCAAGATGCTAATGGTGTGGGCCGACGTGGTCCACTGCAAGAGCCGTTTGTGAGTAACCATCAACCGGACGAGAGTCGAGACGATGGCGTCTACCGCCAACTCCGCGGTGTAAGGAAGGAAGAGCATTTGAAGGAGCCAGCGGGCCGCATCGTGTCTGCTAATCTGCATGCTACGGCGCACTGATACGTGTGGCGATCTTCGGGCCAGTCCGGCTACGGTGTTCGTGATCAAGTCAGATGCTGGCATGACTAGCGACAGCACGGTCCACGCCAGCGGAGAGCCCGGCAGCCACAACCACGCGGCAACTAGCAGCGCTATCAGTGCAGGGGCCCGCAGACTCCGCCGTAGATTGTCCAGGATGAGCCAACGCTCGAGGGTCGTGAGGTAGTTGGGTATCTTCACCTCCGTCTCCGTGGGAACGCGTGGCAGCAACCATGGCAGCAACTGCCAGTCTCCACGGATCCAACGGTGGGACCGATGTGCGTATGATAGGTAGTCCGGTGGGTAGTCTTCGAAGAGAGTGATGTCTGTGACCAATCCGACGCGGCCGAGGGCACCCTCAAACAGGTCGTGGCTGAGTATGGAGTTCTCGGGCACAAGTCCGGCCACGCTGCGTTCGAACGCGTCGACGTCATAGATGCCCTTGCCCACGTAGATGCCTTCGCCAAACAGATCCTGGTACACGTCGGACAGCGCCCGACTGTAGATATCCACGCCAGCGTCTCCTGAATAGAGCCGCGCGAAAAGAGACCGGTTCGCGCTCCGAGGGTTGATCTCCACGCGCGGCTGGAGTATGGTGTATCCGCTGACGACTCTGTGGCTCTGTGGATCGAACTCGGCCTGGTTGAGTGGGTGGGCCAGAGCACCGATAAGCTGGCGCGCCGTACCCCGCGGGAGCGAGGTGTCCGCATCGAGCGTGATCACGTACCTTGTCTCATGAAGGAACTCCATGTTGCAGTCTTTGGCGACGTAGTTGCTGTGTGCTTCCCCCCGTAGCAGGTGATTGAAGTCCCTCAGCTTACCCCGCTTGCGCTCCCAACCCATCCAAGCATTCTCGCTCCGATTCCATCTTCGCTCCCGAAAGAAGAGGCAGAAGGGGCCGCCGGAGTCGTCGCCATACTTATCGTTCAGTCTTCGAATCCCGCTCCTGGCGTACTGAATGAGTGCGTCGTCGCCCGGCATGTGCCTGCTAGGCGCATCGGCAAAATCGGCAAGAAGCGCGAAGTGGAGATGGGGGTCCTGATTGCCTAGGAAGTGGCGCTCCAACTGCTGCAACAAGCTCCCCAGGACCTTGGCGTCGGGGACAAGCGAAGGAATGATCACCATCGTGCGGCAGTCGGCCGTTAGTCCGTCCTCGAAAGCCATCTTGGGCAGGAAACTGGGCGGCAACCAGTGCGTCAGGAGCCAGTTGGAGAGGTTTACCGCTACCATGAGCGAGGGCACAACGGCGAGTCCACCCGCCGTCATCACTTGTACTGTAGATCCGCCTGATGCCGCAGCGTAGCTAGTGATGGTGGCGACGATCAACAGGGCGAACACTGCGATGCAGCCCAGATAGGCGGGCGTGGGATGCTGGAGTAGCCAACGCCGCCCACGCAGTCTCTTGGGAACGCCATAGCCGAGCTTCGCCTCAAGCTGATGTCGACCAGAATCCAGAAGATAGAAGCCAATGTGGGCGGCACGTGGCGGGCCCGCGTTGCTCGCCTTGGCCTCGTGGGCCAATCGTACCACTTGGCGGGCGATGTCCATTTCATCGTGCCGCGAACCTTTGGCCAGTTCCTCGATTTCGTCACGATAGCGGTCGCGCGTCTCATAATCCATACGCGAGTAGACCTTCGCCGGGTCATCTCCGAGCACCTTCTCCACCAGGCTGACGCTCTCGAAGAAGGCTCTCCAGTCCACGCCCATGAGCACACGCAACCCGAAGATGGAGTTGGCCGTGGTTGTGCCCGTGGAGAGATTGGTGGGCGAGGGCGCGGGGCCCGAATCTTGCTCCGCATGGCTGATGGCTATTCCACAAACGCGAGCAACCGCCGCCGTCAGTCTCTCCAGGACGGCGAACCGCAACATCGTAGGCAGAGCCCACAGTTCTCCGATCGTGAGCGCCGCAACGCTTTGGTAGGCTTCGAGGAAGCGTTTCAGCTGGCCGAGGTCGAGACGACTGTCAGAGTAGCTGGTGATCGCTGATGCGACAGCGTACACTCGCGCATGACCCGCAAGCTCTGTTGCATCGAGTACAGGAAGCTGTCTATAGTAGCGGTCGGGCATGTCTTTTCGGATGTCGTTCACGGCTTGCTGCACAAGGTAGAAGTTGTCCAACAGCCATTCAGCTCCGTAGGAGCTGGTGCTCTGGCCTTCAGAGGCGAAAGATCGGTAAGCCTCCTGCAAGAGTATCTCCATGTCTCGAAGACGTGTCGCCAGCGTCACTCGATTGACAGGGTGAACAGACGTCTTGTGGCTTCTCGCCAGGTTGACCGCCAGGTCTTGAAGTTCGCCCAGCTTGGTGGCACGTCTCTCGTTACCTGATGAGCCACTCTGCGCGGTTGGACTCATGCTTAGGCCGCCCTCCACGGGATCCCTAGTGGCGCCTGCGCTCTTGCGAGGCGAGCTCGGCTCTCGTTGGCTGCAAGTTGCCTTCAGCGAGGTCCTGAATGACCAGCAACGGTGTGGTGCCGTAGGCAATGAAGTTGGTGGCCACGCTGCCATAAGGCCACTTGGCCGTGCCGGTGGAGCCGTGGGCGCTCAGGACGACCAAATCTATCTTCTCCTGTCGCACCAGGTCCTGGAGCGACTCTGTAGGGCTCGGGCCCAGCAGAGGCCGCGTCTGCACCTCGATGCCTCCCGAAGACAGGATGGAGGCCATCTGTTGAAGGTAGCTGTCGGTTTCTAGTTGATTGAGGCTGATGAGCTTGTCTTTCAGTCCGATCTCCTCCGGTGTCAAGGGCCTCCTGCGAACCACCTCGGGCTTGCTCACAACGGATGCGAGCAGCACTTGACAGCCGTAGAAGGAGGCCAGTTGCTGAGCCGGAGCCAGAGCGGCTTCTGCCCGCTGAGAACCATCCAGCGGAACCAACAGCCTTCGGCAATCCAATCCCGTTAGATCGATGGCGATGGGCTGGTAGGCGCGCACCATCATCACCGAGATGTGCACATGGAAGATGATCTTCTGCACAGTTCCGCTCACGTTCCAGCCACCCAGTCCGCCGTGTCCGTGACTGCTCAGGACCATCAGGCCTATGCCATGATCGCGCACGAAGTCAATCACCTGCTCGGTCACGCGACCGTGTACGAGCATGTATCCGGATTCGACGCCGGCTTCCTTCAACCGATTAGCCCAATCGGCCAGATAGGCCTCGGCTTCACCTCTACTGATGTGCCAGTCGAGGGGGTCGACCAGCCGATCGTCGTCCGCTCGGGCACGCTCTAGCACCCGCAGCAGCGTGACTCTGGAGCCGAAAGCTCTGGCCAGCGCGACAGCGTGGGGAAGAACGCATTCTGCAAGAGCTGAGCCATCTAGAGGAACCAGCATGTTGTTGAACATGGTCACCGTCCTTTTCGATTCCCTGTGCTGAGACTGCTCGCCTCCATTCCTAGCCAAGCTCCTGGTTCAGTGTTCCGTGAGCAACGAGGCATCTGGCAAGCCTCCACTTGTCTGCGTGCAGTTCAAGACCGTATGCAACGCACGTGTCAGTCTGTCTCTTCTCGATGGAGTTCCTCGAATCTGGTCAGTCGCTCTCCGCCTGCATCTTCTCAACGGGACGACCTAGCCTGAAGAGAGGGGACGGACTCGCCTGGAACAGGCGAGATTGGCTGGTTGCCCTCGTGTTGAGACGTAGCAGGGGCTCGATGATGGTGCGGAGACCGCTATCAGTGTAGTGCGGGTCGGCATAGTAACAGGGTCCCGAAGGCTCCATGGCAAAGGTAACTCGTTGTGTGCGCATCGCCGACTTGATGAAGACGTGGCCCACCCTTGTCCGGACGGGTGGCCCCGGCTTCCTCGATCACTCAGGGTCGGGCACGAGAGGCCCGCAGACCGCAAGTGATGGTCGGTCCTGGGTGATCCTTGAGGAGATGCAGAGCGATTGGGCCACCCACCGTATAGGGAGGCGCCAACTGACCCTGATTGCCCAAGATCACCGCTCGGTGGGCATCTCCGTCAAAGGCTAGTCCAAAGTCGAGGTTGTGTCTCTTGACCGTCTGTGCCAGACGGCCCAAGGCGCCCTCCTCGGGAGGATGCGAACTGCGGCCTGGGAGCGGGCCGTGCGGATGGGAAATCTGACGTGTTCCAGCCAGGTGCCAGGCCCATTGTCCATACCGAGTATAGCACCAACGGAAGGCTCACTGACTACGGTATTGGTTGATGTTGCCTTTGTGTTTGGTTGGAAGAGGTTGGGACGGGTTGGGATGGTGCTTCACCTGATCCTGCTCGGGCCAACAGTTGGGCGCTCGGTCGCGAGCCAGTACCGCTGACCGTCGCTCACCAACCCCACGTTGCCATGTTGATCGGTGCGGTAGGTGGGGATCTCCTCCAGCTTCTCCAGAGTGACCATGGCCGGATGTCCGAAGCTATTGTCCGCCCCCACAGAGACGATGGCAACCTCAGGGGCCACCGCCTCCAGGAACGGCACAGTCAGAGAGGTGTCCGCGCCGTGGTGAGGCACCTTGAGGACCAGGCTGTGGAGGACCTGCCCCGAGGCCAGGAGTAGCTCCTCGGCTTCCCACTGCACGTCGCCCGTCAACAGGGCCGAGAAGCGCCCGTACTCCAGGCGCAGCACCACGGAGTTGTTGTTGATGTCCGACGTGGTGCCGGTCATCAACTCCGCCGGGGGGTGGACAACGTCCAGCAGCAGGTCTTCTCCCAAGGTGATCTGCATCCCCTCTTCCGCCTTGCGGTAGGGCAAGCCCTTGTCCTCGATGAGTGTTCTCCAGGCTTCACAAGTGGCGCTGGCACACTCCTCCCCCGAGTCCATCACGAGGCCCACGTCGTAACGCTCGAGCACCTCCACCAGCCCTCCCGCGTGATCCACCTCGGGGTGGGTGAGGACGACCAGGTCGAGGTTGTGGTCCCAGAAAGGCATTCTCTCGCCCAGACGGGAGAGGAGCACCGATGGCTCGGGGCCGCCGTCAACGAGGATCTGCTGCCCATTGGGACATTGGATGAAGATAGCGTCCCCCTGACCTACGTCGAGGATGTAGACGTGGAGCCGCCCGTCTGGCATCTGGAACGCGGCGATCCAGGCCAGGACCACCAGGGCTGCGAGTCCACCGATCAAGAGCTTGGTGCTCACTCGCTGTGTGAGGCGTGTCCAGATCTCTCGACGGCCACCTCGCCCAGCGTGTGCCGCGGCGGCAGCCACGCCGAAGAGTCCGTAGTAGAGCCACATCGCCCCTGCACTGAACCCCCCGAGGTCGACGCTAGCCAGCGGAACCCTGGCGGTCAGCTCCACGACCTCGATGGTGTAGTGGAGGAATAGCCAGGCGACCCAGGCTACGGGCTGCCCCAGCAGCGGATGGAAGGCGCCCAGGATGGTGGCCACGCCGCCCACCATCATCACCGCGGGCTGGGCGGGGATGATCAGGAAGTTGGTGAGGGGCGAGACGAGGGAGAAGCGGCGGAAGTGGTAAAGAGTGATGGGCCAGACGGCGAGTTGGGCGGCAAGAGTGACGAAGAGAGGCTCGCTGAGCAGGCGTACCACAGCCGTGGCCCTTTCCTCGGTTATCCAGTGGGATAGCCCGGCTTGCACGTGCTCCTTCCAGGGGCGCACCAGCAGTACGAGGCCCAGGGTGGCAGCGAAGGAGAGCTGAAAGCCTACGTCCCAGAGCAGCAAAGGGTTCCAGAGGGTCATCAGCAGCGCTGCCGCAGCCAGTGAAGCCAGGGCGAAGGTCTGCCGGCCGGCGATGATGGCGATCAGCGAAAGGCTCCCCATGATCGCCGCACGGACAACAGCCGCGTCGGCGCCTACCAGAATAGTGTAGACAGCGATAGCCAGGATGGAGACCACCGCCGCTCTGTAGATACCCAGGTACCTCCTGGTCAAGGAGCCGATAGCTCCCCCCACGATGGCGATGTTGAACCCGGAGATGGCGATGATGTGGGTGGTGCTGGTGGCGTTGAAGTCCTCCACTAGGTCATCGGGTATGCCCGTCTCGATGCCCAGCAGGATGCCGGTGAGCAGTGAGGCGCTGGGCTCGGGGAAGAGGCGGGCGATGGTCTGTTGGAGATGGGCCTTGAGAGCGTAGATGGCCCGGTGGAAGGGGTCTCCGTGGCCTTGGCTGAGGACGGTGATCTGCGCGTACTCCACCATGGAGTGCACGCCCTGCCGGGCCAGGTACTCCTTGTAGGAGAAGTCCTCTGACTCCGGCGGCGTCTGGAGCAACCCCACGATCTCCAGTTCGTCGCCGTAGCTGTAGGAAGGGTACCGGCCGGTGCGCACCAGGGCCAGTCCCTGGACCTCGTGTGATCCCCCGTCGATCTCCAGGCGGTGGACCGAGACCTTCAGATTGACATAACGGTCACGCACGTCGGGGGCTTCGATCACGACGCCGGTGATGGTGGCGGTGCCCTGGTCGTTGTAGTAGGCGAGGTGGCGCTCGTCGAAGGTGGGTATGGCCGCGGTGTAGCGCAGGGCGCCCAGGAGGAGGAAGAGAGCGCAGGAGGCGCTGAAGCGTACTGGCCGCTCGCGCCACCAGAGGACGACAACGGCCATGGGGAGAGGAAGAGACAGCCACAGGATCCAGGCTGGCGCGTGGAGCAGCGATTGTCCATAGATGCCGCCCAGCCAGGCGACGACCAGAACGGGCAGGGTCATTCCGTTGTGGCCCAGGGACGGTCACGGTCCACCACGGACCAGGACACCTCTCCGCCGCAGTGCTCCGTCACCAGGGAGACCAGCTCCTCCATCGCTGCCTCGACGGCAGCACGCGGGATGTCATTCACGCCCTCGATGGTCAAGAGCGCATTGCGCGTCTCGGCCGTGGACTTGGCCCGGTCGGACTGGCGCCAGGTCCAGCGGCGGGAGAGGGCACCCTCATCGTCTGTGAAGGCCACCTCGCCCGGCTTGGGATACTCGACCTCTTTGCCGTACAAGGGCAGGAAAGGCTCGTCCCCCTTGGCCAAGCTGACCACCACCATCCCGGAAATGTGGTCCAGATCGTATGCTGCCACGGGAAGCACGTGTTTCATGGAGACGTAGTTGCAGAGGTCCACGAGCTTGTTGATGTGGGGCACACTTCCTTTCTTCGTGACGTGGCGCAGGAGGGCCTCGATCGCACAGCGATACTGCGTGGGTTTCACGCCGAAGGAGGAGAAGGCAGAGCGCCATGACGAGATGTGGGGATGGCTGGAGAGCGGTGTCGAAGCGAAGCTCGCCCTCACCGCTTCCTCCTGAGCGCGCAGCAGGCTCTCAGCCGCGGTTTCGTCAGAGGCGTTGTCGATATCGAGGGCAAAGGCCGCAGCGCCGATTACGGTGGGGAACTTGGCCAGAAAGTCGGCAGAGTAGCCGAAGCCGTGCTGATCCGTCATGATCCTCCTCCACTGGCGACGGGTAGGCAGTGTATCCATCGCCCCAACAACGTAGGGTCAAGAGGTGGTGGCGGGCAACTCGCCGGCTTCCTGCAACACCTTAGCATAGAGTTCGCCGCCTACCCGGAACCCTGCGACTTCAATTAGCTCATCGAGGCACGGCTTGATCTGCGACAACAGTCCCTTCTGCCGGGCTTCGAGCAGTACCCCCACGGTTCCGACCACCTTCAGGCCGAGGGTCCTGGCGACTTGTCTGGCAAGCAAGTCGTCCACAATCAGCAGATCAGCCTCCGATTCTACGGCCGAAGCGATAGCCTCGGCCTCTCCCTTCCCTAGGTCTCGCCTGAGACTCCGAACGAATTGGCGACTCTCGACCTCCACGGTGACAATCCACTGGGCTGTGGAGACCTCTTTCGCTCCAGGCTGGCCAGCTCCATTGCTTGCGACCTCTTGCACCACGCCCTGAGGCACGGTCACCTCTCCATAGAGTTCGTGCAGCAGGTCAAGGTGGCCGATGCGGGCGAGGGCGATCAAGGGAGAGGAGTCGCTCACAACTCTCACGGATGGCCTAGCCTCTTCAGTGTGGCAACGTCTTCGTCGAACTGTTCCACCCCATAGTTCAGAGGTATGCCCCTGCTACCGAGCAGTTGGAGAAACTGCCATACACTCAGTCCCGCAAGCTCCTTGGCCTTTCCGAGAGACAGCTTCTGTCGCTGGTAGAGGTGCACTGCGAGTTCTGTGCGTAACTCATCCTCGCTCATCTTCGTTGCGGTTCCCACATCGAAGGGCACCCTTATGGCAGAGGTTCGAGATGTCACGGTGTCTTGCTCCTCCTGTGTCCCTGCGCGCTCAACCGACACAAATCATATCATAGGCGAGGTCAAGGAAGAAAGGCGAGAGATAACCATAGAGTCAACCCAGCGCCAACGGAACGTCCTCTATAGGATCGCCAATACCGGCTTGCCTAGGCTCGTGCCTGGATCTCTGGTCGACGCCGGGACTGTGCAGTCACCACGTGCGTTGGTCATCCCGGCGCGAGGATCCAGGGCGTTGTCTGCCCGGCGCTCTACTCAATCGGACATTTCGTCGGTGTCCTCGACTATTTCCGCCTTGACCTTCTGCCAGGACGTGGTCTCTCCCGCCTCGTAGGCGTCCAGTGCCTCCTGGGCGGCTAGCGCGTCCTCCAGTTCCTCTATGCTGGTCACAACCGCCAGGGACCTCCCATTGCTGACCACGGTGCCACGCCCTCACCCGGTGTGTCTCCAAGGCCCATTGTATAGCGTGTGAACTCCCAGGTCAACCGCGCTGCGTGGGTGCCTGACCCGTGGTATACTTCTGGACGACCCAGGAGAAGGCTCCATCCGCGGCAGACAGCAGGAGGTCGGTCCAATGGCAGTGCTCTACGAGGGTGACCTGGCGGATCCAAGAGAGCTAGTTGTCCACGCTTCCGAGGCGGAGACGGTGACCTGGCAGGGGCGCCGGGCGTTGAAGCTCGTGGATGGCCTGGCCCTGATCCCGGGACTGGAGGTGCGCGACGCCAGCATCGAGGTGTGGATCGGCGCGGAGGGACCCTGCTACCCGGGCGTGGCCTTTCGGGTCCAGGATCGCGTGAACTTCGAACTGGTCTACGGCGTACCTCACTGCACTGGCTTGTGGGATGCTGTCCAGTACGATCCTGTCTTCCATGGCTCGAATACCTGGCAGCTCTACCACGGACCTGCGTATCAGCAAGAGGCCGCCGTCCCTACGGACGAGTGGTTCCGGCTGAGGGTGGACGTCGAGGGGGATCGGGCTACCTTCGCGGTGGGGGATCAGCCGCCGCTGGTGGTGGGTGGGCTGGCCCGCGGGAAGAGGGAAGGGCTGTTGGGAGTGTGGGCCTTCCGGCCTGCGTACTTCGCCGACTTGCGGGTCTCGGAATGCCAGGGTTTGCCACAGGTGGAATGGGATCCCCCTGTGTCGCCGGAGGGAGTGATCGACGAGTGGTTCGTGGAAGGGTTCGGCGCGGTGTCATGCGAGCCGGGCGGCATCCTCAATCTGAACCGGTATCTCCCCGTCTCGGCAGGGGAGGTGACCCTCACGCGGCAGTTGGAGGCCCAGTCTGAGACAGAGCTTCAGCTCGACTTGGGCTTCAGCGACGAGCTCTCCTTGGACCTGGATGGTGAAACGATCTTCGAGGGCACCAACACCTTCTCCGGCTTCGGCAGCTACGAGGAGCGGGGGTACGTCCACGCCGGCCACCATTCGGTGACGCGGAAGATCTCACCGGGTATACACCGGCTGACGGCCAGGTTGAAGGTCACCGAGTACTTCGGGTGGGGGCTGGTCGTCACGTTGAACGGACAGAACGTCAGTCTGCTCTCCGCCGTGCTCGGATGACGAGTTCGTCTGCTTACGAGTTCCTCCTGTCTATACAATCCAAACGTAAGGCTGTGCACGTATGCAGAGTGTCAACCTTCTGAACTGGCTCATCGCGCTGTCACCCATCGTGGCTGTGCTGATCTTGATGGTGGGGCTACGCTGGGGCGGCTCCAAGGCAGGTCCCGTGGGATGGCTGGTGGCCCTGGTGATAGGGCTCTTGTTCTTCGGGGCTACTCCGGAAGTGCTCTTCTACTCCCAGGTGAGAGGGGTGCTGCTTAGCCTCTACGTCCTGTACATCATCTGGATGGCCCTGGTGCTGTACCACGTAGTGAACGAGGCGGGAGCCATCGCCGTGATCGGCAGGAGCATCGCTCGTCTGACCGGGGACAGGACGCTACAGTTGCTGATCCTGAGCTGGGGCTTCAGTTCCTTCCTCCAGGGTGTGGCAGGGTTCGGCGTGCCCATTGCAGTGGTTGCCCCGCTGTTGATCGGTATGGGTTTCAGTCCGGTCGTCTCCGTGGCGGCAGTGGCCATCGGGCACTCCTGGTCGGTGACCTTCGGCGACATCGCCTCCTCGTTCCAGGCCCTGATCGCGGCCACCGGCATGGAAGGGTATGCCCTGGCTCACTGGTCCAGCGTGTTCCTGGGAGTGGCCTGCTTCGGGTGCGGTGTAGCGGCGGTTCATGCCTACGACGGTCTCCGGGGACTGCGGCGAGGAGTCGTGGCCATTCTGATCATGGGCGCGGCGATGAGTCTGACCCAGTACGCGTTGGCCGTCAACGGTCTATGGAACCTGGCTGGCTTCGTGGCTGGACTGGCAGGGCTGGTAGCCGGAGGCGTAGTTGCCAGACTGCCATTGTATCGACACGTAGAGGAGAGGCCTGGCGGTCTTGATCTGGGTGCAGGGGGAGAGACCGGTCTCCACCCACTGCTTGCGGTCTCGGCCTACCTGATCCTGGTGGTCGTCGTGAGCGCCGCCGAGCTGGTTGGTCCTGTTCACGATCTCCTGAACACGGTAGTCCTCAGGATCGACTTTCCCCAGGTGACCACCACCCACGGCTGGGTCACCGAGGCCGGTCCCGGCAGGACGATCAGTCTGTTCGGCCACGCGGGTGCGCTGTTGGGCTACACCTGTCTGATCTCGTTCTTCGTCTACAGAGCTACGGGCCACTACCGCCCTGGCGTACTGGGCCGGATCCTTCGTGGGACCCTCTCCAGTGCTGTGCCTTCCACCATCGGCATCGCCTCCATGGTGGGCATGGCCATGATCATGGATCACTGCGGCATGGTTCATCTGCTAGCCAGGGGCATCAGCGAGAGCGTGGGCGGCGCCTTCCCCTTCTTCTCGCCCCTCATCGGTACTTTGGGAGCGTTCATGACGGGGAGCAACACCAATTCCAACGTGATTTTCGCTCCTCTTCAGCAAACCACGGCGCAGTTGATCGGGGTCAGCGCGCTGGTGGTGCTGGGCGCCCAGACCACCGGTGGCGCTCTTGGAAGCATGTTGGCACCGGCCAAGGTCATCGTAGGGTGCAGCACGGCTGGTCTGGCAGGCCGGGAGGGCGAGGTGATGAAGAAGACCTTGCCCTACGGCTTGCTCATCGCTGTGTCCATCGGTTGTATCGCCTGGCTGGTCCTTCTAGTCTCGTAGAAGGTGCTTGTCGTGCGCTGGTGACTCAACGAAGGGAGGGGGAAAATGGTTGACCGACGAGTCGGGACGTTTGTGGAGACGATGGAGTTCGTGGAAGGCCTGGAGGGGATCCGGCCGGATCGAATGACTTCGCGGGAGCGGATGGGCAACCTGCTTCAGGGAAAGCCCATCGACCGGGTGCCTTTCGTACCCTTCATCTACGGGTTCACCGGCCTGAACATCGGCTATTCCCTGGAGGAGTTCTGGTCGGATGGCCGCAAGATGTTCGAGGCGCAGATCCGCTCGCGGCAGATGTACGACTTCGACGGCAATCCGATGTTCACCTACGCCGACTACGGCCCGTGGGAGTTCGGCGGAGACGTCAAGTTCCCTACCGGTGAGTGGACCATGGCGCCCATCGTCACCAGGCGGGCGGTGCAGACCGAGGAGGACGCCTGGAACCTGAAGCTGCCGGACGTTCGAACCGCAGGCAGCCTGCCTGTGGGACTGGAGTTCTCCAAGCTTCAACGCAAGTTCGACATGCCGGCCATGCCTCCCTCGGCTGGAGTATTCAACCTGGCCGGAAACCTGGTGGGAGCGGAGACCTGGTGCCGCTGGCTGATCAGCAAACCGGACGTCTGCCACCACTTGCTGCGCCTGGCCCTGGAGCATCGCATTCAGGTCCTGGAATACTGGATCGAGGTCTTCGGCCCGGGCAACGTCCAGGCCCGGGACGGCTCTGCTCTGGAGTCGAATCAGCTCGTATCCCCCGAGATGTTCAGAGACTTCGCCCTACCATACATCCAGGAGTTACACGAGAGGATCCTGGCACTACCCATCATACCGCACATACCCACTCACATCTGCGGGGACAACAACCTCAACCTGCCCTACTGGGCCCAGGTGGACTTCGGGGACCCCGGCCTGTGCAGTATCGGGCACGAGGTGGACATAGACTACGCCATCGAGGTGCTGGGTGAGCGCAACGTCATCATGGGAAACGTCAACCCTACGACCATCCAGTCCGGTCGTCCAGAGCAGGTCTACGAAGAATGCCGCCAGGCTATCGAGAAGGGAAAGAAGGCCCCGCGGGGCTTCATTCTGATGTCGGGGTGTGAAGTCCCTGCCAAGGCGCCGCCGTACAATATCTGGGTCATGAGAAAAGCAGTCAGCGACTTCGGCTGGTACGGATAGGTGTCCGGGGATCTAAGGGCCTGTCTGGTTCACAGAGAGGAGAGGACGGCCTTGCGTCAGGTTGACGCGGAGGCCTTGAGGAACTATAATAGTGTGATTCGAGTGACACCCGGTTGAGGGGCACGTTTCTTGCGGACAGCCCCTCACTAGACTGGGATTGGCAGTTAACGGTCGGGACCGCATCTCCGCCCATGGCGCGAAATGCGGTCCTTCGTAAACCGGGCCAGTGCGCTTGGGTTGGAGGGGATGAGAGTGTGACAGATGGAATGGTGAGAATCCCGAAGTGTATGAGTACCCAGCATCCGGATAACGTCAATTCGCCCTTCTTCGCCGAGAACGCGGAGTTGGGGGGTGAGGACGAGATCCAGGAGGCCTACTACGCGTTCTCGCATCTGGGTTGCGACGAGCAGATGTGGGATTGCGAGGGTAAGGAAGTCGATGCGTTCGTGGTCAAGAAGCTGCTGACCAAGTACGATTCCTACTTCTCGCAAACGAAGCTGGGCCGAGATGCCTTCATCACTTTGAGGGTTCCCAATCCCACCATCGAGAGGACCGAGGCCAAAGTAGTACTGGAGACGCTGGAGGGGATACCGCGCTCGTTCGACGCCGCCAGTCTATTCTACGGGGACGACACGCCACCGGTGTTCGAGGTTATTCTGCCCATGACGGACTCGGCCGTGTCCATGGACCGCATCTACAGGTACTACTGCGATTTCGTGGCCGGCAAGCAGAACAAGTCCTTCGCCAATGGTGGGTCCACCATCGCGGAGTGGATTGGCGAGTTCCACCCCTCCAAGATCAACGTCATACCCCTGTTCGAGACCATGGAGCACATGCTGGGAGCACACGAGGTGGTGAGGGAGTACCTCGGAGACAAGGACGTGGACCACCAGAGGGTCTTCCTGGCCAGGTCCGACCCGGCGATGAACTATGGTCAGGTCAGCGCGGTGTTGCTGAACAAGATCACCCTCCAGAGGCTGTACCGGTTGTCCCAGGAGATCGGCGTGAAGCTGTATCCCATCGTCGGCGTAGGGTCGGCTCCGTTCCGGGGCAACCTGCGGCCTGATAACGTGGACGACATGATCCGTGAATACCCCAGCACCCACACCTTCACCATCCAGTCGGCCTTCAAGTACGACAACCCGCCTCAACTGGTGCAGGAGGCCATACGTAAGCTGCGTGAGAGGGAGACGGGCATACCTCCAGAGGTGGACGAGGAGAGGTGCCTCCAGGTCATCGAGAGGTACTCGGCGGAGTATGCGCGGCAGGTGGAGTCCCTGGCGCCACTGATCAATCACCTGGCGCGCTACGTCCCCAACAGGCGGAAGAGGAAGTTGCACATCGGACTCTTCGGGTACTCGCGAAACATGGGAAGAATCGCCTTGCCGCGGGCCATCAAGTTCACCGCCGCACTCTACTCCATAGGCTTGCCCCCGGAACTGCTCGGCCTGAGCGCTCTGACGCGAGAGGACATCCAGTTCGTGAACCAAGAGTACGTTAACTTCGAGGACGACCTGCGGGATGCGGTCAGGTATCTCAACCTGGACACCGGACTGGTGCCGAAGGAGCTGGCACGCAAGGTGAAGGAGTGTCCGGGCATCGTGCCGCTGGACGAGGAGCACAAGGAGATCACCAGCCGTATTGCAGCTTTGGTGAAGGAGAATACCATTGAGGGGCTCAGCGAGTACGTACTGAGAGCGGCGAGTCTGAGAAGGTTCCTGGGGTAGGGGTCGTGCGATGGCGCGTGGTGTTTCTGTGAAGGCCGGGTAGATCGGAGCTTGTGGGGAGGGCGGTGGAATGGCTGGAGATACGATCGGTGAGTTCCAGGAGGAGAGAGAAAGGCTCAACGAGATCGTGATGACATACGCTGGACTCAACACCAAGCGCTTCTACAACCTCGACGCCCAGGTCTATCGTGAGGGCGCCCTCACGGCCCGGACCAAGGAGCTATTGGGTTTGGTGGCCTCCTTCGTGCTGAGGTGCGATGACTGCATCAAGTACCATCTGGTGCGTTGCCGCGAAGAAGGGGTGAGCAGTGAGGAGCTGGAGGAGGCGCTGGCTGTGGGCCTCGTCGTGGGAGGCTCGATCACTATCCCCCATCTCCGGCGTGCCTTCGAGGCCTGGAGCGATCTCGAGGCGAAAGGCGGCGCGTAGGAGAGGCGGAGCGATGATCTCCGACGGACGGTCGCTGCGAGAAGGCGCGACGTGATCGAGTACGACCAGATCGCCCGGGAGTATGCTCGTCATCGCAGAGTCCATCCAGAGGTTCTGCGTTGCCTGGTCTCTCAGAGCGGCATCGACGCCGGGTCCAGGGTTCTGGAGGTGGGGTGCGGGACGGGCAACTACATCGCTGCGGTGGAATCCGCCGTGGGGTGTTCGTGCTGGGCCATCGATCCCTCGGAGGAGATGTTGGCCACGGCTCGCGACACGTCGGCCACAGTGACTTCTCGTGCCGGTAGTGCGGAACAGCTCGACTTGGAACCTGGCTCCTTCGATCTGGTATTCTCGGTGGACGTGATCCATCACGTCAGCGACCGTGCGGCCTACTTTGGAGAAGCCTTCCGCGTGCTGACGCCGGGCGGTCTGGTGTGCACCGTCACCGACTCCGAGTGGATCATCAGCCACAGAGAGCCCCTCGCCGTCTACTTCCCCGAGACCGTAGAGGCTGACCTCCACCGGTATCCACGTCTGACTGAGCTACGAGCTTTCATGGAAGGGGCTGGTTTCGGCGGCATCGAGGAGAGTCTGGTGGAGTTTCCCCATGAGGTCACCGATGCTTCGCCCTACGCCGAGAAGGCGTTCTCGGCCCTGCACCTGATCTCCCAAGAGGCGTTCGAGCGAGGACTGAAGCGCATGGAGAGGGACCTGCAAGCGGGGCCGATTCTCGGCGTCTCCCGGTACGTGCTGCTGTGGGGGAGCAAGGGCCTGTCACTACCGAGGGGAGAGTGAGGCGTCAGATAGGGTGTTGTTCCACGTTCTTCCTCGTGCGAGCGATATGGAGATGATATAATGGCTTCGGTCGGACGTCACCAGTCGGAGTCATGCTGTGGGAGATCGAGCATCGCACAAGGGAACCGTTCTGGTAGCCATGAGCGGGGGCGTGGACAGCTCGGTGGCCGCTGTTCTCCTGCACGAACAGGGGTACGGCGTGATCGGTGGCATGATGAGCCTGTGGGCCGAGGAGGGTGGCCCCGCCAACCGCTGTTGTTCTCCAGAAGCTGTGGAGGGGGCGCGAGAGGTGTGCCGTGGACTGGGAGTGCCCTTCCACGTCTTCGATTTTGCGGCTCGATTCAAGCATCAGGTGGTGGACTACTTCGTGGCGGAATACGCCCGTGGGAGAACGCCCAACCCATGTCTGGCCTGCAACCGGCACATCAAGTTCGATTTGCTGTTGGACAAAGCGATTCAGCTTGGCGCGGAGTACCTGGCCACGGGCCACTACGCTCGTGTCAGGCGTGTGGACGATGAATACCGGCTCCTCAAGGGGATCGATGCCACGAAGGATCAGTCCTACGTTCTGTATATGCTGGGTCAGGAAGAGCTGGCACGGCTACTGCTCCCGCTGGGTGACTACACCAAGGAGCAGGTGAGGGCTCTGGCCCGGGAGAGGGGCCTTGCCGTGGCCGACCGGGAGGAGAGCCAGGAGATCTGCTTCACCAGGGGGGACTATCGTAGCTTCCTGGGGGCGCAGCCGAACGTGGTCTTCGAGCCCGGTCCCATAGTGGACGTGGAGGGCGGGGTCCTGGGGCAGCACAAGGGTCTCCCGGGCTACACCATCGGGCAGCGCGAGGGGCTGGGCATCGCCGCGCCGGAGCCGCTCTACGTGCTCCGGATAGACACGAAGCACAACGCTCTGGTGGTGGGGCTGCGCCGGCAACTGGAACGATCACGACTGAGAGCGGCTGAGGTTGTCTTCGTCTCCGGGGAGCCGCCGGAGCAGCCCGTCGAGGTGACCGCTAAGATCCGATACCGTGCGCGCGCGGCCAGGGCGACTCTCACGCCTGTCGGTCGGGGCGAGGTGGACCTGGAGTTCTTCAAGCCCCAGCCGGCCGTGACGCCGGGTCAAGGCGTCGTGTTCTACATTGGAGAGAGGGTCCTCGGTGGGGGGATCATAGAGGAGGTAGCGTAAGGGTGGACTTCCTGCTGTCACCTTCATTCGTCTTCTCGTTCTTGCTGGCCAGCCTCTTCGGGGCGGTGTTTCACTTCATCTGGGGAAAACGCTGGCGAGACCTGGCCGTGTACTGGATCGCGGCTCTGGTGGGTTTCGGCATAGGCCAGATCGTCTTCGGTCTGTTGGGGTTCTCGATATACGTGATTGGCGAGGTGCGGGTGGTGGAGTGCACCATCGTATGCTGGGTCTGCCTCTTTGTTGCCAGATGGCTGAATGTCTGATATAATCAGGGTTACACCCTGTTGTCGAGTCCCCACGGGAGGTCGTCGGTGGACGCCGTCGTCGTGATACGTGACATAGCCATCATAGTCCTGGCCATAGAGTCCCTGGTCATCGGGGGGTTGCTCATCGTCTTGCTCCTTCAGATCCGGGGTCTGACCAGGATGCTCCAGGAGGAGATCTGGCCTATCCTGGAATCCACGAGCGAAACGGCGAGCACTGTGCGAGGGACTACGGTGTTTCTGAGCGATACTCTGATCAAGCCGCTCATCAACGCGGTGGGCTACGCCTCGGCCGCCAATAGAGTGATGAGCGTGCTGGCGCGTGGAAAGCGGCGGAGCGGTAGGTGATCGGGAGGGGTAGGACTGCTACCGGCTCCGGATGAAGTTCCCAGCTCCAGAAGAGCAGTGAAAGGAGAGTGAGAAGCGATGGATGACATCAAGGCAATGGTAGGTTTCCTGACTGGGCTAGTAGTGGGTTGCGCCACCGGGGTGCTGTTGGGGATCCTCCTCGCGCCGCAATCCGGCGAGGAGACCAGAGACCTACTGAGGGAGAAGGGTATCGAGCTGAGGAGCAGGGCGGAGGATCTCTCGGAGGAGGGAAGGGCCCGTCTCCAGGAAGCTATCGAAGAGGGCAAGTCGGCCGCCGTCAAGAAGAAGGAAGAGCTGACCGAGGCTCTGGAGGCCGAGCAGGAAGCGAAGAAGTCTCAGAAGGGTAAGGCGAAGGCCTAGCACGGGCGCTTCGTACACCAGGCGATCTGAACGGCGAGAGCGCATCTCTTGCCGTTCTTTGCTTCCAGCTCAGTGGCCCCTATGCAGCTCCTTGAGGACCCGGGGCAGGAGCGGCAGGAGGTCGCCGGCTACAGTCCCGGCATCGCCGAGGCTTGCTGTCGCCAGATCCCCGGCTGCGCCGTGCACGTAGACGCCAGCCACGGCTGCCTCGTAAGGGGCCAACCCCTGGGCCAGGAAGCCCACGATGGAACCCGCGAGGACGTCGCCGGTGCCGGCCGTAGCCAGGCCCGGATTGGCGAAGGGGCTGATGGCGACGCGCTCGTCAGGGGCGGCGATGACGGAGTGGGCGCCTTTGAGTACCACTACCTGCTGCCAATCACGAGCCGCCTGCTGGGCGGTAGCCAAACGATCGGCCTCCACGTCCGCAATCGAGCAGTCCAGCAGGCGAGCCATCTCGCCCGGGTGAGGAGTCAACACGCTCTGGGCTGGGAGGGATTCCCACCAGCGGTCCAGGCCCGCGAGAGCGTTCAACCCGTCCGCATCTACGACCACAGGGGGAAACGGCCCTGCTCCTTTCGTTTCACCGCTTTTCTCGTCCTCAGACGTGACGAAGCCGATGTGCCGTCGTGTGTCGGGTGCCTGTGTGCCCAGGAGACGGTGGACAAACTCTACGGTGGGATCCTCGGTGCCCAGGCCGGGACCCACCAGGAGGGCGTCGTAGTCGGCGAGCCTGTTCTCCACGAGCCTGGCGGCTTGCGGAACCAGTACCCCCAGATCGTGGGGCAGCAGCACGAAGGTCACCTCCGTCAGTTTGGAGGCCAGGATAGGGTGGAGGTTCTCTGCCAGGCAGAGCGTCACCAATCCCGCGCCGACTCTGGTAGCGGCGGCGCTAGCCAGATACGCGGCCCCGGTGTAGTGGGGCGATCCGGCCACTAGCAGGGCTTTGCCAAAGGTCCCCTTGTTTGCGTGCCGCGGTCGCTCGGGAAGGATGGCCCTTATCCAGCGCGACTCGGCCAGTTCCAAACCCAATCCGTCGGTCAGGGCGTCGGGGACGCCGATGTCCGAGACTACCAACTCTCCCAGGTAGTCCGAGGCGGGAAAGGCGAAGAACCCTCTCTTGGGAAGCGCCAGGGTCACCGTGAGATCCGCAGCCACGGTGGCTGGATCCACAGCCCCTGAGTCGCAGTCTACCCCAGTGGGCACATCGACCGCGACCAGGGAAGGGCGGACGTCGTCGGGCCGGCTCCGAACCTCTCTGAGCGCGTCCAGCACCTCCTTGAGTGTGCCTTCGATGGGGCGGGAAGCGCCGGTGCCCAGCAGGGCATCGAGGACGATGTCCGTGCTGGAGAGCATTCCCTTCAGTTCTTTGAGCTGTCTGTCCTCCTCGGCGGTGACAAAAGGGATAGCCCTGTCCTGCGTTTGTCGGAAGTTTGCGTCGTCGTCTCGCTTCCCCTTCCACAGGTACAGGCGCACTTCCGCGCCGCTGTCGTGGAGATGGCGCGCTGCAACCAGACCGTCTCCGCCGTTGTTGCCCGGCCCCACCAGCACCAGGACCTTCTTGCTCTCGGTGGCCAGGCGGTGCTGCATCTCCTGGGCCACGGCTCGACCCGCGTTCTCCATCATAGTGGCGTAGGCCAGCCCCTGGGCGTCGGCAGCTCGCTCTATCTCTCTCATCTGCTCGGTCGTGGTGATCTTCATGCCAGGCCCTTCCCCGTGGTGAGTGTTCGTACGGAGGGCATTATACCATCCGCATGAGGCGAAGCCAAACAGTACCATTTGACCATTGACACGACCTTCTTAAGTCCCCTATAATCCATTAGGCTTTACGATAGCGCAGGGAACACCTGTTTGAGACGTGCTACCCGGACTCGGTGCGAGACGGGCCGGTCCCCTGAGAAGTGGCACCGAGACGTAGGCCGTGCTAGTGGGCGGTGCGCGAGTCAATCTGGCCAGGTGGCTTCGCTGACGGCGCAGAAGCCCACGACGTGTGGCGCGAGGAGGTCTGGTGTCCGCCGAAAACGAACAGCCGACGATGATGACCGTTCGAGAGGTGGCTGATTATCTCAGGATGCACGAGATGACCATCTACCGTATGGCCAGGCAGGGTGAGATCCCGGCCTACAAGGTCGGCAACCGTTGGCGCTTCAACAAGAACCGCTTGCAGGAATGGCTTGGCGAGCATGAGGTGGAACGTGGAGGTCAATAGTCCACGCGCCCCGTGAGGACTTCGCGCCGCAACCCATGGATCGCATTCAGGGAGTACCGATGGGGTTGAGCCTTTCACTGGGGCAGATGGACGTTGCCCTGGGTGAGCCGAAGAAGAACCTGAAGAAGGTCAGAACCATGGCGGCAGAGGCCCGGCGCAGGGGTTCTGAGCTAGTGGTCTTCCCTGAGCTGTGGGGGTGTGGCTACGTCCTCGACCGCGCAGAAGAGTATGCCACGCGGCTCGATGCCGGGGTTTTCGCCGAGACCGCTTTGATCGCGAAGGAGCAGGCCATCCACATCCTGGGCTCGCTCCTGGAGGCTACAGAGGCGGGCTTTCGCAACACAGCGGTGCTCTTCTCTCCTGAGGGCCACCTGCTGGCTCAGTACTCCAAGGCGCATCTGTTCAGGCCCATGGAGGAGGATAGGTATCTGCTTCCGGGCGACCAGGCCCCGGTGTTCGACCTTCCGTGGGGGCGGAGCGCCCTGGCTATCTGCTACGACTTGCGATTCCCCGAGTTGTTCAGGAAGTACGCACTGAATGGGGCCAGCATAGTGTTCGTCGTGGCCGAGTGGCCCTATCCGCGCCTCTTGCACTGGCAGACACTGCTCAGGGCGAGGGCGATCGAGAATCAGATGTTCGTCATAGCGTGCAACCGGGTGGGAGAGTCGGGAGAATGGTCCTTCTTTGGTCACTCGGCGATGTATGATCCGTCTGGTGAACTGATCGCCGGTGCGGCTGACGAGGAGACCTTGATCACGGCCGAACTCGATCTGAATTACAGGGAAGAGGTCAGGCGATCCATGACTGTGTTCGAGGATCGCCGGGAAGAAATCTACAGCTCGTCTTGAGGTGCGAATTAGCAGCAGGATTGGGGAGCGGTGACCGACTGGTTTGAGGTGACACATCTGGCTCAGGGCGTGTTTGCCATCTCGGAGCCGTATCATGCGGAGTTCGTCATCTCGTACCTGATCACCGGAAAGGAAGCCGCCATCCTGCTGGATACCGGGATGGGCATCGGCAACATCCAGGTCGTGGCTAGCCAGCTTACCGACAAGCCGATCAGGGTGGTCAACTCCCATCACCACTATGACCACGTGGGCGACAATCACCGGTTCGAGTACATAGCGATCCACGAGGCCGAGGCTGACTTCCTGGAGCAGGAAGCGCCTGAAGAGCTGCTGCTCGAAGCCATGCGGCCGGAGAACGTGCTCTGCGCCCTGCCCGACGGTTTCGACCCGGCACGGTACAGGATTGTGCCCTCAAGAGCTGATCGCCTGCTACACGAAGGGGACACGCTGGATCTAGGAGGACTGTGTCTCAAGGTGGTGCATACGCCGGGCCACTCTCCTGGAAGCGTTTGCCTCTGGAACGAGGAGGACGGCCTGCTATTCACCGGCGATACTGCCTACGCCGGCCCGCTTTACGCTCAATTCGACCATTCCGACTTCGAGGTCTATCGCCAAACCATGGGCCGGCTCAGTGATCTGGCGCAGGACCTGCAACTCGTGCTACCGAGTCACAATCAGGCGCCTCTGGACCCCCACATTCTGGTGGAGATGTCCGAAGGTTTCGAGGAGATCGCAGCGGGTGCGGCACGGTGGCATCCTATGGAGTCGGTGTGGGGACCGCTGCGCAGGTACATCTTCCCGCGCTTTGCCGTCTTGCTGCCACGTTAGCGAAGAAGAAGGGCTCTCTGGACGGCTGGGGCGCGACCGACATAACGTGCGGCACACATGGACCGACGGAGGTACAGGTGGCAGAGCAGGGCGAGTACAGGGTCGAGTTGAAGGTCATCGAACAGAAGGGGACCTGTGGCTTCGGACACAAGGTGGGAGACGTGATCGTCTTCGGCGAACGCGGCATCGAGGGCGAGATCTGTTTCCATGCCCTCTACAGCGTGCTGCCCAAAGTCATGGCACTACGCTATGGAGCTGAGTTCCCGTGGGCGGAGGACAAGGACGTCGCTACCCACGCGTGTCCGGATGCCTACAACCCCGTGGTTTTCGAGGTCAGGCGCCTCAGGGAGTAGGGTCGGGGCGCGGGGGATAGACCTCCAGCATTTGGGCCAACTCGTAGAGGGAAAGGTCAACCTCTCTCTTACTGCTGATGACCTTATCCAGGTCGGTGGCTACTACCTGATTCCCGATCAATCCCATCATCTTCCCCGCCCGTCCCTGGACCAGTTGCCGGACTGCGTAGGCTCCCAGACGTGTTCCCAGCAGGCGGTCGAACGCTGTGGGTGACCCACCGCGCTGGATGTACCCCAGGATGCTGACACGCACCCCAAAGCCCAGCTCCTGCTCCCGCGCTCTCAGATACTGATCTATGGTCATGCAATCGGGTTCCGCTCCTTCCGCGATGACGGCGATGAAGTGAGCTTTACCCTTGCTGTAGTCTTGCTTGATCCTCTCCAGTATCATCTCACAACTGGCAGGTACCTCCGGGATGATGATGGCCTCGGCGGCACTGGCCATGCCTACCATAAGGGCCAGGTAGCCGGAATTGTGGCCCATGGTCTGCACCAGGAAGGCGCGCCGGTGTGAGGTGGCGGTGTCCTTGATCCGGTCTATGGCCCTGAGAGCTGTGTTCATCGCTGTGTCCACCCCGAGGGCCATGTCTGTGAAAGCGACGTCGTTGTCGATGGTCGCGGGAACGCCCGTTACGGGGAAGCCGGCCTCGTGGAGGCGGAGAGCGCCGGTGAGGGATCCGTCTCCACCTATGATCACCAGGACGTCCACAGCGTGCTTTCTCAGGTTCTCCAGCCCCTGCCGTTGGCCCTCTTCCGTCTTGAACTTCTCGGTGCGGGCCGTCTTCAGGATGGTCCCGCCCCTGTGCGCGATCCCTCCGACGAAGCGCCCGTCCAACTGTTCGAAGTCGCCCTCCATCAGCCCCACGTAGCCGCGGTTTATGCCCACGACGTCCAGGTTGTGAGCGAGGGCGGTCCTGACCACGGCCCTGATGCAGGCATTACAGCCGGGCGCGTCGCCGCCACTGGTCAATACCGCCAGTCTTTTCATCCTCGACCTCCTTGGTTGGATTCTTGACTTGAGAACAGGATAACGAAGGAGCCCGGGCTCATCACGGTTCAGACGTCCTCCACTCTCAGGCAGCCTTCCCCGAGCAACTCGGCAACGGCACTGTCGAGCTCGACAGAGTAGCTGGTGGTCTCGTTGGGGAAGATGAGCTGCACGACTCGGTCACGGCGCTGGACGTAGAGGTTGAACACGTCTTCACCACGATGACTGGTGAGCAGGGAATGCACCTGGCCCAGGAGTTGCACGTCCTGCTCAGGATCGCCGCTGCGCGGAATGCTCACGTGGAGTCGGCGGCGAGCGCTGGGTAGGGTTTGTTCCTCGACCGGGGGTTCTTCTTCGCCACCTCCGTTCTGTGTCCAGGAGTGGTAGTCCACTGCCGACTCGCAGATCACCTTCGCTTCGTCGTCTCTGAACTGCACCTTGCCCCTGGTCATGATGATGCTGTCTGGCTTCCACAAGTCGCGTGTCTTCTCGAAGACCTTTGGGAAGATGACCACTTCCACGCTGCCTTGCAGGTCCTCGAGCTCCGCGAAGGCCATCAGTCTATCGTTTCTGGTGGTGATGCGGCGTACTCTGGATACCATGCCGGCGATGATCACTGTCTGCCCGTGCAGACTCCTGTCTATCTGTCCACAGAAGGCGCTCGTGCGCTTGTCCAGATCCGGCGCCAGGCGCTCCAGCGGATGCTCCGAGACGTAGAGGCCGAGGAGTTCCTTCTCCCAGGCTAGCTGCTTGCGGTGGGGAATGTCCGGCCCTCCAGAGAGCTCCAGCGAGAGGGCAGGTTCCTCTCCCTCACCGAACAAGCTCAACTGCCCGATCTCTTGGGCGTGATGTGCATGCTGGCTGATGGCCATCATGGTGTCTATGCTGTGCAGCAGGTGACCCCTGGGTCCGAAGTCGTCCAATGCGCCGCACCGGATCAGGCTATCCAGGGCGCGTCGATTGACCTGACGCAGATCCACCCGCCGGCAGAAGTCGCTCACGTCAGAGAAAGGCTGGTCGCCGCGGCCTCTAAGGACCGCGTCGATGGGACCCTGGCCTACGTTCTTCACCGCCCCCAGGCCGAAGCGTATCCCTCGAACGGTTCCACCTCGCTGACCGTTGTCTCCAGCGTCTGCAAGCCTTTCCTCGATGGTGAAATCCAGGTCGCCGTAGTTGACGTTGGGTGGCCATACGGGTATGCCCATCCGGCGGCAGTCAGCCACCTCCAGCCCAATGCGGTCGCTGTCGTCTCTGTCCACAGTCAACAGAGCGGCCATGTACTCCGCCGGAAAGCGGGCCTTGAGGTAAGCTGTCTGGCAGGTGATGACCGCGTAGGCAGCGGCGTGGGCCTTGTTGAACCCGTAGCGGGCGAAGTACTCGATCATCCCGAAGATCTCTTCGGCGGTGGTCTGAGCAATGCCGTTGTTGACGAGTCCTCGGATGAACCTGTCGCGTTGAGCCTCCAGTTCCGCGGCCTTCTTCTTGCCGATGGCGTGGCGGAACATGTCTGCTTCGCTGGTCGTGAAGCCGGCCATTTCGCGAGCCATGCGGATGATCTGTTCCTGATAGACGATGACGCCATAGGTCTCCTCGAGGATGGGCTCCAACTCAGGGACCAGGTACTCGATGGCCATTTCGCCGTGCTTTCGCTTGATGAACTCCGGGATGTACTCCATAGGGCCGGGGCGATAGAGTGCGATGGAGGCCATGACGTCGGCGAAGCAGCTCGGCCGCAGATCGCGCAGGACACGCCGCATGCCAGCACTCTCCACTTGGAAGATACCGGTGACCTCTCCGTTGGAGAGTAGTCTGAAGAGCTCCGGATCGTCCAGGTCCAGGTCTTCCAGCCTTAGCTCGGTCTCGTGCTCTTGGATGAGGTCCATGGCCTTCTGGATCACCGTCAACGTGGACAGGCCCAGGAAGTCCATCTTGAGCAGGCCGATGCTCTCCAGCTCCCCCATGGCGTATTGCGTGATGAGTCCGTCACCCTTGATTGCTCTCTGCAAAGGAACGTACTGCGTCAAAGGCTCGTCGGTGATGACTACGCCGGCCGCGTGGGTGGAAGCGTGCCGGACCACACCCTCCAGGCTCCTGGCCGCCTCCACGAGGTCGTGTATGTAGCCGTGTTCCTGGTATAGCTGTTGCAGGTCCGTCACCAGCTCCAAGGCCCTGTCGATGGACGATCCAAAGGGAATGAGCTTGGCGGTCTTGTCCACCTCTCCCGGGGGAAGATCGAGCGCGCGTCCCGCGTCTCGGATGGCGGCTCGGGCAGCCATGGTGCCGAAGGTGATGATCTGTGCCACGTGATCGCTGCCGTACTTCTCCACCGCGTAGGCCATGACCTCCGCCCGCCGGTCCTCCGGGAAGTCCATGTCTATGTCGGGCATGGTGCGCCTTCCTGGGTTCAGGAAGCGCTCGAAGAAGAGCCCATGCTCCAGAGGGTCCAGATCGGTGATGCCCAGACAGTAGGAGACGATGCTGCCCGCTGCCGATCCTCTGCCTGGCCCCACGAGGATCTTTCTGGTCTTGGAGAAGCGGATGAGGTCCCACACGATGAGGAAATAGCCTGCGAAGCCCATCTCGTGAACCAGGTTGAGCTCGTGTTCGAGTCGAGCTTCGACCTCCGGTGTGATGTTCCGGTATCGTTCGTGCAGCCCTTTCCTGCACAGATGGGCCAGGTAGCTTTCGGTGGTGAAACCCTCCGGGACGTCGAACGGCGGCAGGCGCAGGACGTCGAATTCCACGCCGAGGTTGCAGCGCTCGTTGATCTTCAACGTGTTGGAAAGGGCCTGTGGAACCTCCCCGAACAGCGCTTCCATCTCCTCCGCGCTTCTCAGATGGTAGCCTGTACCCGCCATCCTCATGCGGTTGGGGTCGTTGACCGTGGTGTTGGTCTGGATGCAGAGCAGAAGCTCCTGGGCCTGACAGTCCGGCTCGAGTACGTAGTGTACGTCGTTGGTGGCTACCAGTGGGATCTCGAGTTCGCGAGCGATCTCAATCAGTTGCTTGTTGACCTCGGTAAGTTCGGGGATATCGTGCTCCTGGAGTTCGAGATAGAACCTATCAGGGCCGAAGAGGTCTCGGTACCACGCCGCAGCACGTCGGGCGCCATTTCCATCACCCTGGGCCAGCAGGTGGGGAACCTCGCCTCTGAGGCAGGCAGAGAGGGCGATCAGGCCTGCGCTGTGCTTGGAGAGGAGTTCCTTGTCGATCCTCGGCTTGTAGTAGAAACCTTCCAGGTGACCTGTGGTCGTCAACTGGATCAGGTTCTCGTAGCCCGTCTCGTTCTCAGCGAGGAGGACCAGATGGTAGGGCCTGGCGTCCACTCGGGGTCGGCGGCTCTGCATGCTCTTGGCGGCGACGTACATCTCGCAGCCGATGATGGGCTTGATGCCGCGTTGCCGGGCCTGCTGATAGAAGCTGAGGGCGGCATACATCACGCCGTGGTCGGTAATGGCCAGAGAGTCCATGCCCAGCTCCATGGCCCTCTCGACGAGATGGTCGATGCGACTCAGGCCATCCAAGAGGGAGTACTCGCTGTGGACGTGGAGATGGGTGAACTCGGCCATCTGCATCGACCTCTGTGAAGCTCATAGGTCCAGGGGCTATCCGGTCTCATTATAGCACAGATGCCCTGGCCACGAGGAGTGACTTGGGCTGTTGTGGACAGATTTTAAGCTTCGAGTCTGTAGGGCCCTGTAGAGCTTGCCTGGGGGTGCTTGCTGTGGTAGCATGTCGCACAGGCGGTGTGGCTTGCCGGGAGGTGAGAGCGTGGGCTGGAAGAGCGTAGGCGCCAAGATCGGGTTGATGGCCGTCCTCCTGATCGCGCTGGCGGGTTGTGACGAGGCGGCCAGCCCCACGTCGACGGCTACCAGAGCGGTCCCCGAGCCCAGCGCCACACCACATCGTACCCCGGAGGCCACTAGCCCGGCGACCACGCCGGCGGAGACGCCATCGCCCACGGCCACGCTCACGCCAGTGGCACAGCCGTCCTCGACGCCGCTCTCGTCTCCAACGCCTGGTCCTTCGGTGCCGACCGCTGTACCGGCTGATGGGGTCGTGGTGCGAGAGACGACTCTCTCCATCGCCACGTACGTCTACGAGCCGTTTCTCCGCGCTGAGTTCGACGATGAGCGCGGGGTGCCTTACGTGTGGCTGGATCGAGACGCCTATGGAGAGCCAACACCGGATTCCACGGTTCTCACCCCCTTCCGCGTGGTGGTGATGGAGAACCGGTATCTACGATTGACCATCCTGCCGGAGCTCGGGGGCCGGCTATACGAGTGTTACTTCAAGCCCACGGGACAGAACCTCTTCTACCGCAACCCGGTCTTGAAGCCCACACGGTGGGGGCCGTTGGCTCGTGAGCAGAACTGGTGGCTCGCTGCGGGAGGGATGGAATGGGCTTTTCCAGTCTACGAGCACGGCTACGAGTCGGGCGTCCCCTGGAGCTACTCCGTGGAGCGATCCGCCAACGAGACCAAGATCGTGGTCAGGGATACGACTGAAGCTCGACCCCGCATGTCCGTGGAGATCGGCCTGGCCCCCGACACAGCGTACTTCACCATCAGCCCGCACCTCGATAACCCCACGGATTCTTCTATCAGCTATCAGTACTGGACCGGCGTTGTGCTCACGCTGGGCGGTCCCACGATGTCACCGAACACGGAGTTCGTCTATCCTACGGAGGAGATACTGGTTCACAGCACAGGCCCCGAGAGCGGCCTACCGGGGGAGAGAACAGTGATTACCTGGCCAGTCTGGGAAGGGAGAGACCTTTCCTGGTACCAGAGTTGGGAGGATTACCTGGGGTTCTTTCTGCCTGAGCCCAGCGAAGACTTCGTGGGAGCGTACAACCACGACACCGCCTTGGGCATCGTTCGCGTCTTCGACCGGCGAGAGGCGCCAGGGGTCAAGCTGTTCGCCTGGGGCCAGGACTCGCCGTACAGGACGGAATACACAGACGATGGCAGCGAGTACTTCGAGATGTGGGGTGGGCCCAACCGGACCTTCTGGTCCGAGGACGACAATGCCCTCGGTCCAGGCGAGAGCAAGGCCTGGACCGAGTACTGGTATCCCTTTCAGGGCCTGGATGGGCTGAGCTTCGCCAACAGGGATCTGGCGCTGAGCCTCACGGTCTCGGAGGATACACTCTCGATGGGCCTGGCTTCCACCTCTCTCCAGGAAGGCACGGTCGTTCTCGAGGCAGAAGGCAGAGAGCTATATCGGAGAGAGGCAGCCATTCACCCGGAAAGCCCCTACGTCGATTCTGTATCGCTGCCCTCAGACCTGCTCCCTGGGAGCAGCCTCTCCCTTACCTACGTCAGCCCGCTGGGAGAGGTTCTTGCGAGCTACGTCACCGAACTGGCGGACCAATAGGTTCTCGCGGTGGTTGACGGTCAGGCCTAGTGTTTCCTCTTCTTGTCGTCGTCGTCCTTGATCACCAGGCTGAGGACCAGGCTCACCGCGCTGATCACCAGGGCGCCCCAGAAGGCTGGCCAGAAGCCGCCTTCGATGGCGAAGCCCAGATCCAGCCTCCCCGCTATCCAGGCGGTGGCCCACAACATCACCGCATTGATCACGAAGATGAATAGACCGAGGGTGACGAGGATCATGGGACAGGTGAAGAAAGCCACTATCGGCCGCAGGATAGCGTTGATCACGCCGAAGATGAGAGCCACGATGATGATAGTGAGAGGCTTGTCCGCGTGTATGCCCGGCACAATCTGCACGGCTACCCAGAGTGCTATGGCGTTGATCAGCAAACGCAGCAGGATCCTTCGCACCATGACGTAACACCTCCTTACCTCGTCGTTTGGTTCTCAGTATACGTGCATGGCTGTGGTGAAGTCAACCTACTCCACGTAGACTTCGACCCTCTCGCCGTCTTCGGTGTCTTCCACATCGACGATTTTCCCTTCAGCCCCCTCCTTGATGACCCTCACGATCTCCTCGACGTCGATGTCCGAGGGAGCCGCGTACTTGGCGCCTATTTTGGCGCCGATATCCAGAAGCCGGAGCGGGATGTTGACATTCACCTTGCGCTTGCCGGTGTTGAGGTCGGTCACGTGGACTCGCAACCAGCGTGGCGAGCCTCCGCTTCTCTCACCGTGGGAAGGCTCTTCCAGCGCATCGAGGAGCTTGGCCCCTTCCTCAGCCGAGACTTGACCTTCCTGAATCATCTTGAGAATCTGCAGTCTCTCTTCTTGCGTAGCCATCTCTATTCCTCCTGAGATCCTAGTCCAGGTTCAGTTTGCCTGCTTCCACCAAAGCGAGCTCTGCTCAGTTGAGGTCTCGCAGTCACCATCGGACGTCTATTCTAGCTCTCTTGGCCAGCCTCGCACCCAACTCCAGAGTTTTCACAAGCACGTTGGTGCTCGCTGTCTTCTGTCCGGCTGTGGCTTCTGCCGCGGTCAGGGACGGATCAGGGCGAGCGTCGCGCTCTCGAGGGCTCACGGGCTGCCCCAGAGCGTCCAGAAGCTCGGCCGCTTCATCCGTGCTGATCTGCCTGCCTTGTACCATCCTGAGAATCCGGAGTCTTTCCTCGTCAGCGGTCATAGACACTCCTCCTTATTCGCGGTCAAGCTCCAGAGTGAACAAGTCCAGCGTCTCTTGCTCCGTGAAGCCGTATTCCTTGAAGACATCTATCACGTGGCCGTACGAAGGTCGTATCCTCGCCAGCAGGGCGCGCGAATCGCCACTTTGCAGTATGGACAGAGCATTCGTGAGCAACATTTCTTCCACCTGCGTCCTATGCTGCGGATGAACCGCCAGCGTCACGGAGTGGGGAAAGCCAAACCCGCCGGTGCGCAGGGTCGCCAATCCCGCCAACGTACCTTCCTTGCGCGCGACGAGGCGATATGTGAGGCGACCCTTCAACACATCGCCTATCCCGCTGAGGAGGCGCTGGGGGAGCGACAGCCGATAGTCCCGCTTCCGCACCGGCATGATCTCCCTTGCCTCTGTGGATAGTGTGGCCCCGGCAAACCGATACAGTTCCCTGTCTTCTCCGGCCGAGGCGACCTTGAGCCTGTAGGCGCCCGAGCCTACGGGTCTCGCCGTGTGCAGCGGGCACATCTCCATCTTGGTGGTCGAATCCACCTGCCGGAAGCCCAGTTCCTGGTACAGCTTTCGCGCAGGAGTGTTCTGTGCCCTGACCTCCAGACTGATCCGTCTGGCCCCTCGCGCTCGAGCAGATTCCACACCCTCCAACAGGAGAGAACGAGCCACGCCCCTTCTGCGGTGATCTGGGTGCACGGCGAGGTTGCTGATGAACCAGCCTCTCTTTCCACCGCCCTGACGGTGGACGGTGACGTTGCCGACGATCTCGCCCTGTTCGACCCATACGAATCCGCCAAATACGTGGGCCGGGTGCGATTCGGTCGCGCCGAGAACCCAGAGTATTGGACCGAACAGCCAGGCCAAGGCACGCATCTCCTGGAGCATCTCCCGGCTGCTGCGGTCCAAGGCGTCCCCGAAGGCGAGTATGATCAGTTCAGCGACTGGCTTGAGATCCGACATGGGGTTGAAGGGACGGATCCCTGGCAGGCTGCTGCTCCTTTCGGCGATACGCGCAGTCAAGTTCTAGGCCTCCAACGATGGTTGCGCACAAGGATGCCCGTCGAGGTGCGACGCCGCCACGGAGCTCCCCTCTGGTTCTTTCATCATGGTCAGGGCTGGCAAGAGGGAGATGGCGGTGACGACTCCCGCGGCCACGAAAACGGTGCGTATCCCCACGGCCTCAGCGAGGAAGGCGGCGCCGCTCATGGAGATGAGATAACTCACGGTCCCGATCGTATCCACCACGCTGCTCACCCTACCCAGCTTGTCATCGGAGACGGTGATCTGCATCAGGGTCATCGTAGCAGCATTGAGGGGGGCCAGGCTCAGGCCGGCGACGAACATAGCTAGCGCGATCAGGGCGAACTGGTCCACCATCCCGGCGCCCGCGATGGTGATGCCCAGCAGCGCCACGGACCAGGCGATGATGCGGGTCAGCCGGAACCGGGCTGCCAGGCTGCCCAGGAGGGCGCTTCCCAGCAACATGCCTACACCCTGAGCGGTCTGCACGATCCCCAGTCCCTCCGAGCCAACGCCGAACTCACCCTGGAGATAGGGCACGAAGAGCACCTCGATAGCCCCTACCCCAAGCAGAGCCACCATCACGGTGACGATGATACCCAGGATGGTGTTGTTGCGCACAGTGTAGGAGATGCCTTCCGCGAGTTGATCCCACATCGTACGCAGGGTGGTCTTTCCCTCGGCGACGCTCCTGCCGTCGGTGCCGATCGTGAGGATCGCGAAACCCGATACGAAGTACGTGAGCGAGTCTACCACGAAAGCCGGTGCTGTGCCCAGCCAGGCGATGGCGAAGCCTGCCAGAGCAGGTCCTAGCAGCAGGGACACGACGCGAATGGTCTGCGAAAGGGCATTCGCGGAGAGCAGTCTCTCCTCGCCCTGAACGATGCGGGGTATCATGGCCGTCTTCGCTGGTGAGAAGAAGACTCCAACCGAGGAGACCAGAAAGCCCACCACGTAGTAGATATAGATCTGTTCCGGCGTTCGTACGGTGATGAAGGCCAGGACCAACAATCCGCGCAGCAGATCCGAGATCACCATCAGCCGTTTGCGATCTACGCGATCCACCACCACGCCGGCGACGAAGCTGAAGAAGAGCTGCGGGAGAGTCAGGGAGATGACCATGAAGCCCATGGCTACCGTGGAACCGGTCAGTCGGTTGACGGTGATCAGGAGCGCCAGGTAAGTGAAGCTGTCGCCGATCTGGGAGATGACCTGTCCGAGCCACAGTGCCAGAAAATCCCTGTTCCTCAACACCTCGGAGAATGGCGCCCTCTTGGGGCTGACCGCTTCCACGGTTAGCTCTCCGAACCCTTGAGGAGCTCCACCGCCTCCTCAGGTGCGATCTCCCCGGCCTGGACCTGCTCCAGGATACTCTTTCTCCGCTCGGCACTCACGGTGGCCTGAGCGGGGACTTCGTAGCCCAGCGCTCGGATCACGTCGTTGAGACGGTTACGCACCGTAGGATACGACAGACCGAGTTCGTCTTCTACCCTGGTGATCTTACCTTCGCACTTGATGAAGGTCTCCACGAAGTGAAGCTGCTCCGGGCTCAGACGGTAGAACTTCCCCAGGTTGAAGTGTCCCTCCAGTGCCGTGTCGCAACTACGGCAGTGAAGCCTGGTGACGGTCAGTTCCTCTCCACAGACTGGGCACTTCCCGATTACTTGACGCATGGATGGCCTCCTATCCTCGAACTATGGGGTTACCTCGTCGGCGCTACGTGTGTGCCACCGCAGGTGAGCAGGCGGTAGTGTCTGGCATGCTGGTCAGGCGTCGTCGGTTGAGCTCTTGGCGGCTCGTTCCTTGTCCTGTTCTTCGACTGCCCTACCCGTACTATGAGTGTGAGCTGGTATCCGTTGAACGTCAATTCCATGATCTCCTCCTCGAAGCTAGGCCAGTTGGGATTGGCCTCTTTCAGACACCATAAGGTTCGAACGTGGATCGTTATGTCCATACTCCGGCGATCGTGACCTGCTGGCCAAAGCCGTGGGTCTGCGATCACTTGCTGTGTGCCATTCTTGGCGCATTCCGCACGCCCTCACTTGGTTCCACAGATGATGCCGACGTTGCCCACCATGATGGGATTCCTCAGGAGGCGGGGGACAAGAGCCGAATCGCGCGTGTCGAAGAACTCAGCCCGCTGTACGCCCCAGCCTCTGACCTCCTGGAGCAGTTCGTGGGGCTTGCCGTACTTGCCGCGCCCCACCATCTGATCCTGGAAGCAGAACTTGCCGCCCTTCTTCACGACCCGCAGAGCTTCCTTGATGAGATGTGTCTTGTCCTTGGTGTCTGCTACCGAGTGGAACACGAGATTGCTGATCGCAGCGTCGAAGGACTCATCTTCGAAGGGCAAAGAGACCGCGCTGCCACTCTGGAACGTCACGCGGTCCGCTACGCCCTCGAGCGCCGCGTTTGTCTCACACGCCTTCCGCGAGTAATCCCAGGCTCCCTTCCAGAGGTCCATTCCCACCACCCGGGCACGCGGGTACTTCTTGGCCAACTCGGCGGTGAGAGGACCATTGCCGCATCCTATGTCCAGAGCCGTTCCTTCCCCGGCCCAATCCAGATGCTCCAGCACCAGACCCCGAATACGCGCCTCCAGGTTTCCCCCTCTGGCCGAGAACTGGTAGCGGGCGTAGGCGAAGTAGATCAGGCAACCCAGGACGAAGAGGGCTGCGACCAGGAACCAACGCCAGCGCAACGCGAGCACCAGGAAGGCTGCTGCCAGGATACCAGGACCGTAGATCAGCTTCCACGGCACCCAGTTGCCGTAGTCGAGCGCTTGAGTTCTTGCTTCACTCATTCCAACACTCCCTGATGATAGGTGTCGCCACTCACAAGGCTGGGGCAGCGACGACGGCGATCCAGTTCTTCTCTGGACGGGTGTCTATCCGTGCCACGTCAAAGCCAGCCCTGGAGAGGAGATCACGATACTCCTGCGGACTGTAGACTTGCATGTTAGCGAGCCTGGCCCAGGTGGCATTGCGCTCCTCGAATCTCGGGTCGCGGTATACTTCGTTGGCGATGAGCAAGAGCCCATTCCGTTTCAGGACACGCCCGATCTCTGTGAGACTCTCGATCATCTCTGGCCAGAAGTAGCAGCATTCGAAGCAGGTGACGAGATCGAAGGTATGGTCCGAGAAGGGCAGGCGAGACACCGAAGCGTGTCTGATCTCTGCGCGTCCGGATTGTATCAGACCCCGGTTGAGGAATCTCGACGTCTGGACCATGTCTTGGGAGTAGTCGATGCCGAAAACTTCTCCATCCGGTGCTTGTCTTGCGAGCACCTCGACGCTCTTCCCGCCACCGCAGCCGACGTCCAGGATGACGGAGTCTGGTTGAAGGGAGACGTGCTCTAGCGCCCAGCGCCAGAGGGCCTGGTGTTCGACGTTCATGCCCACTGCGATGAGCTTGCCCATCCAGCCAGTCGGCCTTCCGAATTGTCTGAACATCGCTTCTTTCAGAGCCATCTCAAGTGGTTCCTCTGATGTACTTCTTCCTGCTGGTCTGTCGCTTCACCGCAGAAGTCACCGGGTCAGCGCATAGGCGATAGAATAGAAGCCGGCGATCCGCCCGTGGCCAGCGCCATCCTCCGTGGCCACATAAGCAGCCTCCAGATCGTCGGGGGTGAGATGTTGGCTGAGCTGGAATCCCCTATCCCCAAGGAAGGACTCGATGTCGTGGTCACCGATGCCGAAGCTGAACACCTCTCCCGCACTGGCCACGCGGGAAGCCACTCGCTGGGCGCCATACCTGTCGCAGGTGCCCGTCAACATGGACGCCAGGATGTAGTCGAAGGCCAGGCGGCTTCCAGGAGGGGAGCAGTTCCTGATGGATTGGAGGAGGGAGTCCACTCCCTCAGCCGTGAGATAGTAGATCACGCCTTCCATCAGGAAGAGGGTCCGCTGGTCTTTCTGGAGCCCGTGGCTCGCCAGCACGTCGCCAAGTTGTCCGGCGTTGAGATCCGCGGCCACGAAGCGCACGTACCTTGGTACTGTTATGCCTCCACGCTGGAGGAGTTCTTTCTTCACCTGCTGCGTGGCTGCGTGGTCGAGTTCGTAGATCACCGTGTCCTTCACGAGGCTCTCGAATCGATAGGCTCTGCTGTCGCATCCGGCACCCAGCAGCACGATCTGGGGGCAATTCTCCTCGAGGGCCTGTCTGAACAGCCCGTCGAAGAACTCCGTCCGGGCGAACAGGTACTCGTACACGCCTGGCAAGAACCTTCTGGTGATGGGCAACGTGATGCAGGAGGTCGCGAGCAGCACTCGTGGCCAACCCACGTGGAACGTCTTGGCCATGTAGTCGGGTCCGCGCAGTCTTTCGTCCCTCTCCTTGTTAGCGCATGCGCGGAAGAAGGTGGTCAATCCCGCCGTCTGGGACGGCTTCATGGGCTGCACCTCGGCACGTGCTTCGTATCCAACAGTCATTTCGGTACCCCCAGCTTCTCGATACCGGGCTTGGCTTTCCCTACGAACCCGCAGGATTCGGACCGACGTCGGTCCGTGCCAGTAGTACAACTCGTTCATCCTGAGAGTCGATCACCCATCCGGAGCGGGCCTGGAAGAGTTGATAGAGCTCGGCGTCGTGGTCAATGTCCAACACCAGGAATCGTACGTCGAGTTCTTCCAATAGTCTGGGCCAGTGCGCCGCGTCAATGACGGAGCCGGAAACATGGGATAGGCCCCTTCGTTCCACGTTATCTTGCGTGGGAAGTCCTGAGCTCTCGTCAGGAGAAGGGGACTGTGAGCGGTACGACCGTGATTCGGCCTGGTTCTCGGTTGCGGTGTGTCTACCCATGCTCCGGTTCTCCGATAGCTGCGAGAATCCTTCCCTTGCCTTCAGAATATCAAGTCAACTGTTGAGTATTGTAATAGGACGATTGAACTTTGTCAAGTAGTTGAAGAGAAAATCTGGCCCCAGATGAAGAATTTTAAGGTTATGGTTGCCTATCTTCACTCAAAACAAAGGACTGGAGAGCACAGGCTCTCCAGCCCTTAATGGATATCAGACTGTCAGAGTATAGTGGAGTCAGGCTACTCCAGGCCTATGATCCAAACACACAATCCTGCCAGAAGAACGGTGACCACGACCAAGGAGAGTATCTGCCCTGGAAGAAGACCCACGTGACGGACCGCGACGAGCAGCATGATGACCATACCTGCCGCCAGGACCACCCACGACGCCAGGTTAGGGTGTTGGTTGACCCATTCCTTCAGCCGTACCATTTGTTAATAGCCTCCTTTTGTCCGGTAAGCGCGTCCCCACGCGGTGCTACCCCTAGATGGGAGCAGAGATCTTGGTCTCCCGCAGCCTCTTGAGCAGGAGCATCTCATCCGCGTCTTCGTGTTCCGCGATGGCCTCTCTCCAGGCCCGGCTTAGCTGTTCTGTGTGGGCACGCTCGTACCCCAGTTCGCGGTAGAACTTCATCGCTCTCCAGGAGGCGCGTTTGTCGGTGAGGAACAGGGCCACCTCGCATGAGAGGGCTCTGGCTTCCTCCTCGACGCGCTCCAGCAGGGGCCGTCCCAGGCGCCTGCGCTGCACGGGAGGATACACGTACAGGTCCTTGAGACAGGCCACGAAGTTGCCGGCCTGCCACCGTACTACTCCCATGACCTTACTCGTCGCGGACACGAAAAACGCCCATTCCAGCAGTCTCTCCAGGAGAACGCTACTGTCTGGAGCCACCCTCCCTCCGGAGGCCTTGCGCAGCACATCGCTGATGGCCGGCAAGTCATCCCGTGACGCTCGCCGAACGGTCACTGCTGGAGGCATAGCTGCTCCTCGATCTTGGCCCATTCGGCCCTCACCTGCTCCCATGTGTGCTCCAGGCCTCCACCGTTGTCGATGATCACGTCGGCCCACTGGGCCAGATGCTCCTCAGGCATCTGGGCGTTCAGCCGCTCCCTGACGTCCTCTGGGTCTGCCCCCCGATCATCGACCAGACGGCGGAGTCGCTCCTCGGGCGGACACGTTACGAGCCATAGGGAACTCAACGAGCGGTGGACACCGCTCTCGATCAGTTTCACGGCTTCGACGGCGATCACTGGAGCTTCGCTGCTGTTGACGATCTCCCAGAAGCGCTCGTCCACGGCGGGGTGCACGATCTTCTCCAGTTGCTCCAGCGCCCGGCTGTCCTCGAAGACCCGGGAGCCCAGTTTCTTGCGGTCGATGTTCCCTTGCTGGTCGAGAGTCTCTTGGCCGAAGGTATCGACGATGGCCTGCCAGACCAGGCTGCCTTTGGCCATCACCTCATGCACCAATTGATCGGCGTCCACGGTCCTGGCACCCAGCTTCTCGAGCATCCCAAGCACGGTGCTCTTGCCGCTCCCGATGTTGCCCACGAGGCCGATGATGTACTTCATCGCGCAGCCATTATACCACAGCCAGAGCAAGGTATCAATTGCCTCGAGGTGCTGTATACGCTATAATGGAGCAGGCTCGGAGGTGAGTGGAGATGGAGAGTCGGCGGTTGTGGACGGCCTCCACGTTGGTGGGCTTGCTCAGTTGGTCGGGGCTAGCGTATGTGGTCACCAGCACCGATCCTGCGCTCACCGTCAACCGGCTGACCTTTCTCGCGCTGCTGTTCCTGGGCCTGGTTTGCGTTTTGTCGCCATTGGCCCATTTCGTGCATTTCCGCTTTACAGCCACGAAATCATACCGGAGCAATGCCAGGAGGTCTTTCCGCGAGGGTGGACTGGCAGCACTGTTTGTGATGCTCTGTGCCTGGCTTCGTATGGGGCAGGCCTTGAACTGGATCAACGCTCTGCTGTTGCTGAGCACCCTCGCGCTGGTTGAGGTCTTCCTGTTGGTCAAGAGCTCGTAGCAAAGGAGAGACACGGTGATCGACGGCGTCAAGGTGAGGCAACTGCGCTTCATACCTGATGAGCGGGGCTATCTGATGGAGATACTTCGCTCCGATTGGCGGGAGTTCGAGAGGTTCGGGCAGGTCTACGTGACCGCGGCCTATCCTGGCGTGGTTAAGGGCTGGCACTACCACAAGCTCCAGACGGACCACTTCGTCTGCATCCACGGCATGGCCAAGGTGGTGCTCTACGATCGTCGGGACGGCTCGCCTACCCATGGTGAGGTGAACGAGTTCTTCATCGGGGAGCGCAACCCGTCTCTGGTCAAGATCCCTCCCGAAGTAGTGCATGGCTTCAAGGGTGTGGGCCAAGGCGTGGCTCTGATCGTCAACGTGCCCACGGAACTCTACAACTACGAGGAGCCTGACGAGTACCGCCTGCCCTACGACACCGAGGAGATACCCTACGATTGGGGGGTGAAGCACGGATAGGCCAGCCTAGCCTGCGTTCCCCAGGCGCCGGTCAGAAACGAAAAGAGCCCGCACTGCGGGCTCTTGGTGCTAATGGATAGCTCGCCGATCAGCGGTGGCGAAAGGTAAGGTTCACGAACCTCTCAGGCCCATCGATACAGTCCAGGACCTGCCACGTGAACGCTTCCGACAAAGGGGTGGGATTGGCCTCGCTCTCCACGATCTGTATCGACGAGGTCTTGGTGCCGTGGTATATGGGTTGGCTTTGGGTGGCGATGATATCGAACTTGAAGACGCCTGGCAACTCGACGGGGTTACCCGTGACGAAATAGTCGACGTGCCCGTCCAGCTGCCACATAACGGTGACCCTTCCGGTGAAGGGGTTCCCGGCTGCGTCTAGGATCACCCCCTCTACGCCCAGACCGCTGCATCCCTTCTCCTGCTCTTGCATGCCTCCCACGTATTCGTAAGCGTATTGCTGTGGCGTGGCCGTCGGGGGCTTCTGCGTCGGCGTGGGTGCCGCGGGCGGGCTGGTGGGGGTTGGCGCGGCTCCGCCTTGCGTGGCTGTCGGCGTCGCGGCTGGGGCTACGGGACCCTCACCCGTGGGAATGATAAGCGCAGTTCCGATACTGAGCACAGTGCTGGTCAGCCCGTTGGCGTCCATGATGGCTTGCACCGTAACCCCAAAGCGACTGGCTATGCCGCTCAGCGTGTCTCCTGCCTGGACGACGTAGGTCGTGTAGGGCGGAGTGGGGCTGGCCGTCGGAGTATACGTGGCCGTAGGCGTCGCCGGCGGGGTGTCGGTGGCTACGGGGGTGTCGGTAGGTGTGGCCGTAGACGTAGAGGTGGCCGTGGCAGTGAAGGTGGCAACGAGGCCCCTGGTAGGGGTGGGACTAGGTTCGGCTGATCCCACGATCAGTGAGCCCAAGGAGCACCCCAGAGTGCTCAGCACCAGAACAGAGACAACCAACATGAGTGAAGCGGTCTTGCCGTTAATCGTTCAGTCCTCCTCGTCTCATTAGTTTCTCCTGAAGTCAATGATCACCCACTGGCGACCGACCCCGTCCGGATCGCAGTCCTCAGTGTCCGTCGTGAAACGGACTGCTTGGGAGAGGGCTCTGCCTTGTGCATCCACTACAGCTACCCACCAGTTGCCGGCGCGGGGACCCTCCTCGCCCAGGACGGCCATGTAGTATCCGGCACCCTTCTTGGGATCCTGCCCAGTCTGGAGGGTGGCGCACCAGAATTCACCCTCCACGCAGACCTTGAGCAGCACTCCCCCCAACTGCCCGGAGAGGTCCACGTCCCAGACTGTCCCCTCCAGCGAGGTCAAGGCACAATCGGGCCAGTACTCGACTGCGACCGCCAAGGAGTACTGGTAGGAGACGGTGGGCGTCGCAGTGGGTGGGCGCGGCGTAGGACTCGCAGGCCGTCGCGTCGGTGTCGCGGTAGGGAGACGCCTCGTGGGCGTCGGCGGCACCGTCGTCGGCGTAGGAGTGTCGATCGGCTCCGAGGTGGGTGTAGCGGCGGGCATCTCCGTGGGTCCCAGGGTGGGACTCTCCTCCGGTGTCGGTGTCGCAGTGTCTGTGGGAACCTGCGAAGGCCTGGGGGTCTTGGTGGGAGTAGGTGTAACCGAGGGGGAGGGTGCCAAGAGCGATGACAGTGGGCACGTGCAACTCATGGTGATCATTGCTGCCAACGCCGCGAGCACAAGGGCGAACCTGCGCATCATCGAACACCCTGATCCCCGCTCATCTCCATGCCTGTCAACAGCCTTATCTGCCGATTGAATCAATAGCTCCAACTCACCGCTTGTCCAACCAAGTCGCCGAAGGATTCCGCTTCTCTCTACCGGGATGACACAAAGATGATGTTGGTGAATTGGCCGGCCTGGCTACAGTCGACCATTTCGACGTGCAGCGCCTCGGAGAGAGGGACAGGATTGGCTCCGCTCTCTACGATGTCCAGGAAGAACGACTGGTAGGCCCGATTCTGATCTGGAGAGAGGGGGCTGAACCCCCACTTCCCTGGCGAGTGCCCCCCGGCCAGGCCACTCAATTCGTACTCCACGTTGTCCCACCAGCGCAAGCGGATGGTGATGCCGTCCACAGGAACTCCAGCCGAGTTCCTGATCTCGCCTTCGAGGTAGATCGACCCACAGTTGGACTGCGTCTCCATGCTATCCTCCAGGTACGTGAAATCCCACTTCGGCGAGGAAGTCGGGCTGGGGCGCGCACGGGTCGGAGTAGGCGTTGGCGGTAGCGCCGTGGCCGTCGGCGGGACCGCGGTCTGGGTCGGAGTATCCACTGGGGTGACCGTCGGCGCCTCGGTAGGCGCAAAGATGGCCGTCGAGGTAGGCGTTGCCGCTGGCACCGGAGTCTGGGTGGGGATGGGACTGGTTGACGGTCTGGGTGTCTTGGTTGGTGTGGAAGTGGCGCTGACTGGTGGAGTCGTGAGGGAGACGAGCGGGCAGGTGCAACTCACAGTAATCAGGGATGCTACCACTCCCATCATCAGCCCCGCTATTCTGTTGTTCGTCAAGGACGGACCACCCCTCCCCGGCAGACTATCAACGTCCGGCCACATCTCGCTCGCCTGGCCTCGGGCATCCGACGATGCGCCTGCTACCATGTATACCGGAAGACGATGTTCTCGAACTGCCCAGCCAAACAAGCGTCATCGAAGATGACCGTGAATATCTCCGAACGCGGGGTGAGGTCCTCGCAACTGTTCACCACCTGGATATTGAACTCGATGTGCGTTTGCTTGAGAGGTTCCGCCAAGCCTGGGTTGAAGCCCCATTCGCCGGTCGCCTCGTTGTCTCCACTGAGTTTGCAGTCGTGCACATCGTAGAACCAGAAGTGCACCGCGATGTTGTTGGTCAGGGCCCCACCCTGGCCGAGGATCGATCCCTTGAAGTACGGACCGGCACAGTTAGGGAATGTACGAATGCTATTCGTCACGTATTCAAACTCCCAGTTGGTGACGGGGGTCGCGGTGGCGCGCTTGGGCGTGGGAGTCGCGGGGCGGCGCGTGGGTGTGGCTGTCGCAGGTCTCCGCGTCGCGGTAGGTGTCACCGGAGTGGCCGTTGGGGTATCGGTGACCTCCGGTGTCGGTGTAACGGTTGGCGTGTCGGTGTGAGTGGGTGTGGGCGTGTACACGGGCGTCGCCGTATGTGTCGATGTCGGTGTGAATGTTGGCTTGGGGGTCCTGGTGGGCGTGGGCGTCTCGGTTGGGGAGGCGATGAACGACGTGAGGGAGCAACCCAGGACACTGACCATGGCCATGACTATGGCGATCAAGGCAACGCTGGTTAGTCCGATTCTCGTGTTGGTCATTCTCTACCCCGCTGATCTCCTTGCTTGAGCCAGAGATGTGTTGTGGCAAGCCCCCGATAAGTGAAAGCGGGAGATAGAACACCCCCCGCCTTTGGAAAGAATCCGTCCTGCAAGGGCCAAGTCGTTTCCTCGTGGGCAGCCGTGTGCCTGCCCCTGGCCGGCTACCTGTGCCGGAAGATGATCCCTGTGTGCTGCCCCTTGGCTGCGGCACTTCCTCCTATGCTGTACGTTTCGGAAAGCGCCGTGGGATCGCCTTGACTCCTGACCACAGTCAATGTGTAGTCGCCGAAGACCTGGCCGTCCGGCGACCCGAACTTGAACTGTCCCGGCTGTAGCATCTTCGTCTCGTCGCCCACGGCGCAGTACTTCACACCGTGTACAGGAGAGTTCAGCTTGATCGTCACCAAATAGCGATCGACGGGGTTCCCCTGATTGTCGAGAACCTGTCCGCTGATCTCCGGGATGCAGTATCCTGGGTGACAGAAGTCCTTGGTGGGAGCCTGGATCATGTCGTATTCGTAAACGGGTGCCGGAGTCTTGGTCGGCGCTGGCGGCTTCGGGGTGGACGTCGCTGCCGGCGGACGCGGCGTAGAGGTGCTGGTGGGCGGCCCGACAGTGGGCGTGGGCGACTCCGGCGGTGGTGGCGGGACGGTTGGCTCCATGGGCGTCGCTGTCGCCGTAGGCTCTGGTGTATCTGTTGCCGTCGCGACTTCGATGGGCGTCGCTGTGAAGGTGGGAACGAAGGTCTTGGTGGGTGTAGGCGTGGCAGCAGCCTCCTGACCGAGCAGTCCGCTGATGGAGCATCCAAGTAGCATTGCGGCCAGGATAGGCCAGACAAAGAAGGCCAGACGTCTACTACTCATAACGGTTCTCTCCCTTCCGTAATCGCGCTCTATTATAGCAGGTTCCGAGCAGAATGCAAATCCGTGACGGGAGCGGATCCGGGTCCGATCCGCCAACCTCACACATGCGCAACGGGTACGGCTCCGAGGGCCCGTGGCCTGGCGAGTTCTGCCCCTCCGCCCATCGGGGCGGGGCTTGCGCTGAGATAGGTCAAGTCGGAGTAAGACCGTTTGAAAACGGCCTTACCTTGATCTATAGTCAGCGGCATGAGGGCTTCGTACGCGGCGGTCTTTCTGCTTTCGGCAGCCACCATCGTTTTCGAGATAGCATTGACCCGTGTCTTCTCCGTGGCTCAATGGTATCATTTCGCCTTCATGACCGTGAGCCTGGCGCTGCTAGGTTTTGGCGCCAGCGGCTCGTTCCTCGCCCTGTTTCCTCGAGTGGCGAGGCGGGACCTGGGCACGCTACTGTCCAATCTGTGTCTACTCTGCGCGTTGAGCATCGTGGTTGGATACCTGGTCAGCAATCACGTACCCTTCGACTCCTACCAGATCGTCTACGACCGGCGGCAGCTTCTCTATCTGGCGGTGTACTACCTCTCTCTATCTGTGCCTTTCTTCTTCAGTGGGCTGGCCGTGGCCGTCTTGTTGTCCAAGGCACCTGAGCGCGCGGGACGGGCCTATTTCGCCAATCTGATGGGGTCGGGGATCGGTTGCCCCATAGCGCTGGTCTCGCTGGCGTCGGCCGGTGGGGAAGCGACGGTAGTCGTAGCGGCGCTGCTGGGCGTTCTCGCTTCGTTGGCGCTTGCCTGCCGGCGGTCGTGGACACGATTCGCTCTGGGGCTGGCCTTCACTATCCTTCTGGTCTGGGGTGCCTTACGGGTGCCGTTTTTCTTCGAGATCAGGATGTCACCCTACAAGGCTCTCAGCAACGCCCTGCGCTACCCGGGCGCACAGATCGTGTATCGGGGATGGACCGCCTTCGCTCGTGTGGACGTGGTGGAGAGCGAAGGGATACGCTCGGCGCCGGGACTGAGCTACACCCATGTGGCTGGACTCCCCGAGCAGAAGGGTCTCTTCACCGATGGGGAGGACCTGAGCCCTCTGACGAACCCCTCGTCTGGCGCCGATCTGTCGTTCCTGGAATCCCTTCTGGTCTCGCTTCCCTATGGATTGGCTTCTCAACCCCGGGTGTTGATCCTGGAGCCAGGCGCGGGTCTGGACGTGCTGGTGGCCGTCCACCACCATGCTTCCGAGATCGTCGCTGTGGACAGCAATCCACTCGTGCTCGAGATCGTGAGGGATCGGTACGATGAGTATACGGGAGGGCTCTATGGGCGCGAAGAGATCTCTCTCGTCGGCGAGGACGGGCGCAGCTATCTGCGCCGGAGTCAGGAACAGTTCGACATCGTACAGGTTTCCCTGGCCGAAGGCTATAGGCCCGTCGGCTCCGGGGCGTATAGCCTATCCGAGAACTATCTCTATACGACGGAAGCCTTCGTAGAGTATCTGAACCATCTCACGCCGCAGGGGACGCTGGTGGTGCATCGCTGGCTTCAGACACCGCCCAGCGAGAACGTGAGGGTGCTCTCCCTGGCCCTCTCGGCGCTGGAGCGATTAGGGGTCGAGAACCCAGGACGGCACGTGATCGCCCTCAGGAGTCTATACACCGCCATGCTCCTGGTCAGCAGGGAGGGCTTCACCTCGGAACGGATCGACGCCGTGACAGGGTTCTCGGAGGAGAAGCGTTTCGATCTGATCTACTACCCCGGCATCACACCCGACGAGGTGAACCGCTACAGCATCCTGGAGGAGCCATACTACTACGAGGCGTTTGCAGAGTTGCTGGGCGCTACGGATCGAGAGGCGTTCTACACGGCCTACGCCTTCGACGTTGCTCCGCCATCGGACGATCGGCCGTTCTTCTTTCACTTCTTTCGCTGGAGTCAGACCCCGAAGATTCTCCAGGGCTTAGGCAAGACCTGGCAGCCCTTCGGCGGCAGCGGGTACCTGGTGTTGATGGCTCTGCTGGCGTTGACCCTATTCGCTTCGGCTGTCCTGGTCATTATACCCTTGCTCTTCGTGAGGAGTGGGGGAGAGCGAAGGCACGGGAGGCGCCTCTTCCTCTATTTCCTGTTGCTGGGCCTGGGCTATCTCTTCGTGGAGATACCGCTCATCCAACGGTTCATCCTGTTCCTGGGGCATCCTGTCTACGCCTTCGCTACCGTCTTGTTCAGTCTGCTCGTCTTCTCGGGGGCGGGCAGCCTGCTCTCACCCAGATTGCCGCTGCGCAAGACCATGTTAGCGCTCATCGGCCTCCTGGTGTGTTACCCGATACTCCTACCGCACCTCTTCCAGTGGTTGCTGGGCCTGCCGTTCGCCTGTCGCCTGGTCGCTGCGGTGATGATGCTGGCACCCTTGGGATTCGTGATGGGGGTTCCTTTCCCGTCCGGCATCAGGCTGACGGGCAGGCTGGCGCCAGGGCTGGTGCCTTGGGCGTGGGGCGTTAACGGGTGTGCCTCGGTGCTGAGCTCGATACTGGCGGTGATGCTGGCTATCTCCCAGGGGTTCTCCTGGGTGCTTTTCGCCGGTGGGGCAGCGTACGCCCTGGCGTTGATGGCCATCTACACACTGCCTGCCGGGCAGTCCACAGGTGGGGTGGGAGCCGTGCACGCCCAGGTCCGGACAAGGGGTACCTAGACTCCATCCCTCATGCCTGTGGCAAGATGGAGCAGGAGCGCACGGTCCGCTGGCTCGGCGATGCTTATCTGAACGTGGCGATGAACTCGTCGATGGGGATCGCCGGCATGGTCTGGAGCCGCACACTGCCCCGCGAGGACAGCTCGGCCGAGACGCGGGCGATGGTCTGGTTGTCGGGCGCTTCGACGATGTTCACGAAGTCGCACTGCCCCAGAGTGGCGTACTGGGACATCACCTTGACGCCCAGGGCCTCGATCTCCTCGTTCACTTCCTTGATGCGGTCGGGGTTCTCCTTGATGGTCTTGGCCCCTTCGTCCGTCAGCGTGCTCAACATGATGAAGGTAGGCATCTCGTTTCTCCTTTCGATAGGGGCGGGCTGGCTTGCCCTTTCCCGTGGATCACCTGGATCCTGCCAGACGACCCAGGGTGCAGCGTTGGTCCCGGGCCTGCCGGCAGTGGCCGCAGACCACTCTACGGTGCGTGAGGACGATGACGACCACGATAGCGAGGAAGACGATCAGCGTGGGGAGCCCAGGTGTGAGACGGCCCGCGGCCAGGGAGACGAGCCCCGCCGCTGCGGGCAGGGCGAGCACCAAACCGATCAGGGTCCAGGCCAGCGTCTGCACGGCCGATCTGCCGAACTGCTCTTCGTCGCGCTTCGAGAAGCAGAGGGCAGCGATTCTGCCCAGACCCAGGCCGCAAACCCTGCCGTAGTAGAAGCACCTCGTGCATCCGAAAGCCAGGGAGAGGATCACACCCAGGACGCCGAGGAGGCCGTACAGGAGGACTGCCCACCAGGCCAGTTGGGCCACAAGCACCGCGCCCACCAGCACTGCCGCCGAGACCTCCAGTAGATTCAGCGCCACGATACGGAGGGGGTAGTCGTCGTAACAGGTCTTCATTCGTCTCCTATCGCCTGCGCGAGGGCTTCGTAAGGGCGTTGGCCCAGTAGCTGGGAGATCTCGTCCGCAAGTCGCTCGACCCAGGCCTCGTCCTGGTAGAGATGCGTCTGTGCGCCGTAACGGCGGCGCGCGTTGTCGTACTTCTCCGCTATGGGCGATAGCCCGGTGTCGCTGATCAGTGCATCGGCAAGGATGGCTATCCTCTCCTCCAGAGAGGGCCCGCGGGGCTGCCAGCCGTTTCTGAGAAGACCCGCCCGCTCTTGCTCCGTCAACATGCCCAACGCCACTGCGTCCTGGAGGGTGCGCCCCTTGAGGATGTGAAGCAGGCAGATGCGCCCTTCGTCGCCGAGCCCTTCTTCCTGCGCCAGCAGGTAGCCTTCGATGCCGTGGCGGAGGGTATGCCCCCGACTCCGTCCCAGATCGTGCAGGAGGCCCAGAACCTCAGCCCTCTCGGGGTCGACGGCGCGACCTCGCGCGGCGATGATGTCCGCCAGTCGCCGGGCGGCAGAGCCGACCTGTAGACAGTGATCGCGCCACGACGAGTCGGCGGCGCTGTGCTTGTCCAGCAGGGCGACGGCTTCTTCTCTGTTCACTTCTTCATCCGGAGGTGGCGATTGCCTGGCTAAAGAACACCTGGCGTGGAACGGCCTTGCGGTCTTGGATCCAACTCGCGCCGTGGGGATTATAACACAGGACCTTGGCTGTCCCCAAGGATCAGGAGCGCCTGGCCAGAGTGAAGAGCACGACCAGGGCCACCGCACCCATGATCAGCAGGGCCAGGAGCTTCTGAAGCCCGGAGGCAAGAACCAGGGCCAGTCCGCCAAAGGCTGCGCACAACACGTAGAAGAACAGCACCACGCGTCGCTGGGAGATACCCAGGTCCAGGAGGCGATGGTGGAGGTGGCCGCGGTCGCCCAGCAAAGGGGAACGGCCCAAACGGAGACGGTTGATGATCTGCCAGCCCACGTCCAGGATGGGGATGCCCATCACAAGCAAGGCTGTGGCCATCTTGGCCCCACCGATGACGGCCAGGCTGCCCAGGGCGAAACCCAGGAAGACCGCCCCGGAGGTGCCCAGGAAGACCTTGGCCGGGTGGAAGTTGAAAGGCAAAAAGCCCAGGACGCAGCCGGCCAGAGCCAGCGGCAGGATGGAGACGCTATACTGCCCCAGCCTGTAGCTGTGGACGAACAGCAGCACCGAAGCGATGACCGTCACTCCGCCTGCCAGCCCGTCCAGTCCATCGAGCCAGTTCACCGTGTTCATCATCCCCACCAGCCAGAACAGGGTGAAGACTACAGCGACGAGAGGCCCGAACACGATCACGCCGCCGAAGGGGTTCGCGATCTCTCTGATGGTGATGCCGAAGTAGAGAGCGACGGCTGCGGCCACGAACTGCACGGCGAACTGAGGAACAGGCCCCAGCTCACGCTTGTCGTCCCACACGCCAAGCCCAAAGACGATGGCCGATCCCAGAAGCAGGCCCGTAAGGCGGTGCACCTCCAGGGGGTCTTTGCGCTCCACTGGCAGCAGGAAGGTCAGGAGAACAGCAGCGACGAAAGGAAAGAACAGAGCAGCGCCGCCGAGCCGGGGAACAGGTGTGTGATGCACGTGCTTCGGCTCTCGGGGGACGTCCACGAAACCGAAGCGCCGGGCCAGACGGCTTACCAACGGGGTGAGAAGAAAGGCACCCAGGAAGGCGACGGCGAAGGGGACCAGGAGAGTGATCATCTCGCTTGCGCCCACCCGATGCGGTGTGCGACCGGCGCAGACGCACCGCCTGTCCGTGTCGGCGGTTGGGGAGCGGGGTCGGTGCCGCGTCGAAAACGAGGGACCCTGACGCGAGCGCCTGGAGCAACTCTCGTGCCGTGGCAACTTGCACGAAGGACGATGGTTCCTTCTTCCAGCGGCCTGTGGGTCATGATCGCCCGATTCTAGGCGAGCAACTTGTGCGTGTCAAACACATGGCTGAGCAGCGTCGTCGCCCTACGGAGCCGAGACCGAGACTTGGGTGACCGTGAAGTGATCTCCCAGGTCGCTTCCGTCGGAACCGGACGCTGGCAGCCGAGTTCCGGTCACGGCGTCGTATAGACCAGCCACGACGGTGTAGCTGCCGGGAGGCGCATCGGCGGCGATGGTGATCTCATAGCTGTCGGTGATGATCTCTCCCTCCGCCCAGCTCGTCGTGGGCAGCGCGCCACCACCGGGTACGCTGTCTCGCTGGCTACTGATGTTGCCGTCCTCGTCCAGCAGGTGCACGAAGACGGTATACGAGGTGCTCATGGGGCCCAGACACTCCCAGTAGAGGGTCAGGCGCAATGCTTCTCCGGAATGTGCCTCCAGCGGCGCCAGGTCGTAGCCCAGCAGCCTCACCGACTCACCGACTTGCAGATCAAGCGTATGGTCCATGGACGGCGTCTCGAACACCCGCTCTCGTCCCTGGATCTGTATCTGGGCCAGATCGAGCGTGGCGCCGAGGGGCAGTCGCCACAGAAGGCGAGATAGAGGCTGTCCGTCCTGACGGACCTCCATCCTCAGGCGGTAGGAGCCGTCCGGCGTGCTGCCGGGTACGAGGAAGGACTGCCAGTCCCTGACCACCTCTCCCTCTTGCCAGCTTGCAGGAGGATAGCCGCTGCTCAAGGCCGCCTCGGTTTGGCCGAGCCTGGATCCTGTCTCGTCCTCCAACCACAGGAGCAGGCTGTAGTTGCCGTTCAGGCTGGACAGACCTTGCCACAGGAAGGTGATAGGGATGGAGTCCCCTGGTTTGAAGGTCTCTCCCACCACCGAGTATCCGGTCAGCCTGACACGGCCGCCCAGGTTAGCCAGGGACCTGTGCTGGATGTCCCACAGGCCAGCGTGGTCCAGTCCCAGGGTCTGGCCCAGGGAGAGACTGCCAATGGCCTGGGTGGCCAGGGGAGCCAGTGTCTCCGGGTCGTACATGGTGACCTGAATCGCGTAGGGTCCAGGAGGCAGACCGGCGAGGATGAACACGTCGTGGGTATCCACTACGGCCTCGCCTGGCCTCCACTGGTTGGTACGATAGGTCTCCTGGACGGGGAAGGCGTCGCGGACCCCGCCCAGATGCCCCTCTGTATCGAGGAGACGGATGGAGAGCTTGTAGTCTTTCTCTACCTCCGCCAGGGTCTTCCAGTAGAGGCTCAGTCGCAGTACCGGACCCGCGTGGGTATCTCTGATCTCTGTCTCGTACCCGGTGAGCACGATGGCTTCACCGAAAGGTAGGGACAGGGCGTGCTCCGGCTCCTCGTGCAGGGTCACAGGGCGGTCGATAACCCGGACCAGGGGACCCAGAGAGGCAAGGTGATACTTCTCCTCCACGCCCGTGAGAGGTCGGGTCAGGTAGACGGGACGCCCCTGTCTCATCTGATCCTCGACGACAGCCAGGCGCTCCTCCTCCGTGTCGGCGGGGATGGTGGCCAGGTCCGGGAGCAGTCCCTCTGTCTGCTGGAAGTAGTTGAGCAGGGTGATCTCCCCCAGGATGCTCACGATGACCGCGTCTTCCTCCAAAGGCAAACTCAGCACGTCCACGCCGTAGTCGTGCACCTCCCAGCGCTGGCTCAGATCGACTTGGGCGTGATTCTCCTGCCACAGGAAGAGGGGCAAGAGGGCGCCACCGGCCAGGAGGCAGGCGTAGAGAGCGGTTTGGAGCCTCCTGGATTCGCGTTTGACAACCCTTCGCACGAAGGCCAGCGCGAGCTCCCACAAAACGCCGAAGCCCATACCGATCCACAGAGCGCAGACCAGAAACAGGGGGATGAGAAACACTTCGATGTCGGGAACGTGATAGCTCAGGACGAAGAGGATGGTGGTCAAGGCGTACAGCAAGAGCAACAGGGCCTCTCTCCACTTCCTCAGCGAGTAGACCAGACCGGCCACGGCAAGCACGATCCCCAGCCAGGTGAACTGGTCGCGCAGCAGGGTGGCGTAGAAGGCCAGGTCATGGCTCTGGGCCAGGGGGTTCTCGGTGAGGAAGATGCCGTACGATCCCGCAGCGACGTACGAGAGAAAGCCCCCGAGCGTGTTCTGGTAGACCCCGTTGAGGGAGGACATGGTCATGCCCCTCCACGGGAGGTAGAGATAGAGCAGCAGGGGTGCTACCAGCAGCAGCGCCAGCCTGGCCAGCAGCCTGCCTCTGGCGAACAGACGGCGGTCCACGGCGACCACGAAGACAAGGGCGGCAGGGGCCAGGAGGAGCATCGTTCTGTGGTGGGTGAGACTCAGCCCATAGACCAGGGCCAACAGAGAGAGCAGCGTGGTGGGATTCTGCCAACGGCTGACTTCGGCTGTGGGCTGCCTCTCGCTGGCCTGAGCCCAGGCCAGGAGCAGAAAGAGTGTGGCCGCCACGAAGGCTGCGTTGAGGGTGTAGACCTCGGCGATCACCGCCTGGGACCAGAACACAGGTGACACGGCGAAGGTGGCGGCGCCGAGGAGGGCGGGGACCCTGTGCCTGGCGAGCAGTCTCAAGGTAGCGTAGGTCAGCGCCACGGCCAAAGACCCGAAGACGGCGGACATCAGGTTCACGCGGTAGGCTATGTCCCCCACCGGCAGGAAGGTGAACAGCTTGCCCAGGAGGGTGTAGAGGGGGTACCCCGAGGGGTGGGCGATACCCGGCTGGTAGCAGACCAGTTGAAACTCCAGGCTGTCGTCGAAGATGGTCGCTACCGAGGGGGCCAGGGTGCTGAGATAGACCAGGAAGGAGCCGCCAAACAGCACGGCGGCGAGAACCAAGTCCAGGAGCTTGCTGTTGGGTGCGCGACGTGGAGTCTCTGCCATCGTAGTCTCTCTCAGGCGGCTCGATTATATAGGGGCGAACTGCAAAAGTCAATATCCCTTCCGCGGTGGATGGAATCACTGAGGACAATGAGGGCGTTGAGGACACTGAAAGGGGTTTGGAGGGCATCAGCGGCTGATCTAGCTGGGCATCTGGCCGACCAGACAGTATCGTAGGGGCGGGTCTCAGACCCGCCCCTACATAGCCGGCTTACGGAGAGGTTGGGGCAGGGTGGTGAGATTCCGTTCGGTCTCACGTGGAGGCGGAATCACTGAGGACACTGAGGGCATTGAGTACACTGAAAGGGAGTCCAAGGGCGTCAGTGGTTGATGCCATGGGGGACCCGACCGGCCAGGTACCTGTCTGGTCTAGCCGTAGCCGCACGGCATGCCGTGCGGCTATAGAGCGGCTGACCAAACACCGCCGCAGGGGCGGGTCTCAGACCCGCCCCTACATAGCCGGCTTACGGAGAGGGCTGGGGCAGGGTCGTGAGATTCCGTTCGGTTTCACGTGTGGGCGGAAGCACTGAGGACACTGAGGGCGCTGAATACATGAAGAGGGGGTTGGAGAGCATCAGCGGCTGATCTGGCTGGACATCTGGCCGACCAGACAGTACATGACCGGTCAGCCTGACGGCAAGCCTGGGCACGCGCATGGGGGCGACGTGATACCGCAGGGTCTTGATGGGGCGCAGGGACTAACGTATAATGCGCTCGGGCACCTGGAACCATCCAGCAGGAAAGGGGAAGCTACCAATGAGGTACAGGGTGAGACGTATCGCGCCTGGTTCGCTGTCCAAGTTCGGATGCGTGCTGGGGGCGCTGGTGAGCCTCTTCCCCAGCCTGCTCCTGGCCGGGTGTGGCTTGCTGCTGGTCGGGGGCGTGCATCGCCTGCTGGTGAGCTGGCAGCAAGTGGAGATACACCTCCTCGGCCAGAGCATACCGGTGGACGTGGTGGCGTTGCTGGATCTGGAATCTGCCCTCCGGACGGCCACGATCCTGGACGGCCTCTCGTGGTCGGTGGCCTTGGTCGCCGTAGCCGCGGGCTGCGCGGTGGGGGGCATAGTGTTCCTGGTGTTCGGCAACCTGGCGGGGTGGCTGTATAACCTGGTGGCGGCCCTCAGCGGCGGGCTGGAGGTCGAGTTAGAGGAAGGACGCAGTCGCCCTCGAAGAGAGCGCTAGAGAGCGTTCCCGTCCAGGAGCTAGACCAGGACCTCTCCGTCCACCTCCTCGGGGATAGGCACGCCCATCAGGTGCAGGATGGTGGGCATCACGTCCACGATGGCGACCTCTGCCTTGCCTATGTCCTGCCCCTGGACGTAGAGCATGGCGTCGTCGTAGGTGTGTGCCCCGTTGATGACACCCCTGTCGGTGAGGACGTTCTTGGTGATGGAGCCTTTGAGGTCGTAACCCCGGTGGGGCATGGCTACCAGGTCCGGCGCCTGGGAGTAGCAGTCACCGCTGTAGATCTCCTCTCTCTTGTACACTCTCTCGACCATGGGCTCGCCGTTATCGGGGTCCGAGAGGCTGGAGAGGGATTCCGCGAGCTCGTCCCGCAAGGCTTCGTATTCCTTCCCCGGTTCCACGCTGCCCAGAGGCTCGCGGCCGCGCAGGTTGATGAACACGCGCCCCGGGTCCATACTGTAGGCCCTGGAATCGGGATGGATGTCCGTCAACGATTCCGGAGGGTCCTTGGTGAAGGAGAGCCACCCGTGGTCCTGGAGCCAGCGGTTGACGTAGACCTCCTTCTTCATGAGGGTGAAGCCGTGATCAGACATCACGAAAAGCGTCGTATCGTCGCCCAGGCGGTCGTACAGCCGGCCCAGCAGGCCGTCGATCCTGTGATACAGCTCGAGGAAGGCGGGGGCATACTTCTCGTGTCCGGTCTCCATCTCCTCCCAGAGGAAGTGGTGCAGCCGGTCGGTCTCCATGATCTGGAGCATGAAGAAGTCCCAGTCCTCCGTGTCCATGAAGTGGATCATCGCCTCCTCACGCTTGTCCAGCGTGTAGTAGAGGTCCTCAAGGAACTTGTCCTTGTCCTTCCTGGCCTGCCAGGGGTCCACGTCGAGGCGATAGCCCATCTTGGCCAGCGTCTCGCCCGCCTGAGGCGGGTAGGTGCCCTTCTCCAGCTTGGGGCCGAGGAAGCCGCAGACCAGGATCCCGTTGACCTGCCGTGGCGGATAGGTCACGGGCACGTTCATCACGACCACGCGCTTACCGTGCCGGCTGAGGATCTCCCACAGCGTCTCGGAGCGCATCACGCTGGAGTTGGGGATGTAGGTGTCGTAGGTGTTGGGCTTGCGGTCCAGGAAGCCGTAGATGCCATGCTTGCCGGGGTTCTTCCCGGTCATGAAGGAGGACCAGGCCACCGAAGATACGGCCGGAATGGCTGAGGTCATGGGCCTCACGCTGCCTTCCTGAAAGATACGTTTGAAGTTGGGCAGCTCTCCCTTGTCGATCAGACTCCGTACCAGGCTCAGAGGGGTGCCATCGGGACCGATGACGACCACCTTCCTGCGTTTGTCTTTGCCTCTGCCGAACAGACCCACGTGCCTTGTCCTCTCTGGTTCAGTCGAACAACGACCTGTTGTCGGCGACCCAGTGGAAGAGCCTCTCGATGCCTTCACGGGCCGAGACGCGCGGTTGCCAGCCCAACTCACGCCGCGCCTTGCTGGTGTCGCTGACGTACACCGGCTGGTCTCCGGGCCTCCACTCGTCGTAGCTGACCTCTATCTTGCGGCCCAGGAGTTCCTCGATGATCTCCCCGAACTCCGCCCACACGGAGATGGTGTTCTCCGGACCGCCGCCCACGTTGTATACCTGCCCGGCGGAAACGTCGATCTTCTCCACGGCCAACTGGAAGGCGTCCAGGAGATCGTCCACGTAGAGGATATCTCGCACCTGCTTGCCGTCGCCGTAGATGGTGATGGGCCGCCCCAGGACCGAGGAGATGATGAAGTGGGCCACCCAACCTTGATCCTCCACGCCGAACTGGCGCGGGCCGTAGATACACGACATGCGAAATACGACAGTTCTCAGGCCGTAGATGCGGGCGTAATCCCTCACGTACTGGTCGCCGGCGCCCTTGGAGCAGCCGTAGGGAGAGTGGAAGTCGAGGGGCTGCGCCTCCGAGACGCCCTGGGGCAGGGAAGCATAGGCGTGGCGTGTCTCCGACTCCACAATCTCCACGTCTTCCATGGCTCCGTAGACCTTGTTGGTGGAGGTGAAGAGGACGATGGGCGGGGTCGAGCAAGCCCTGGCCGCCTCCAGGACGTTGAGGGTGCCCAAAGCGTTGATCTCGAAGTCCTCTCGCGGATCGGAAACCGACCAGGTCACCGCCACCTGGGCGGCCAGGTGAAAGACCACGTCGTGGCCCTCCACCGCCTTCTGCAAAGAAGGGTAGTCCCTGACGTCCGCCTGCACCAGGGTAAAGCTGTCGCCGTGGTTCTCGCGCAGCCAGGCGACGTTCTTCGCGGTGCCTCGCCGGCCGAGGTTGTCATAAATGGTGACGTCGTGACCCTGGGAGAGCAAACGATGGCAAAGGTTGCTGCCGATGAAACCGGCCCCTCCGGTGACCAGGACTTTGGACAAGTGAAACCTCCCGCGACAGGTGTGCGTAGACCGGAGTATCATAGTCAAGGGAGGTGGGGATGTCAAATGTTGCGCCGCTGGACCGGCCCTTCGATACGACCTTCGGTCTACTCAGGGTGCGTCCAGCGGCGCGGTCGGCCGTATCCACCGTCTCCGTAGGGGCGGGTCTCAGACCCGCCCCTGCATCACCGATCGTTGCGCGCCACGTAGCCTGTAGCCGCGCGGCATGCCGTGGGGCTACGAAGGTAGGCGTACACGGCGCCGCTACGAGGGGGCTCCGCAGTCCTTTGCGTGGCGGAGCTACGGAGGTGAGCACAGATGCCTGCATCCGTGGCCAATGGTGGGTGTAGCCGAGGTCGTTGTTGCGGGAGGAGTGTGGTAGTATTACACACGACCACTGCGGTGCCGGTCCGCGGAACCACTGGGCCGGCAGTGGAGCGACGCGCCCGCGGGTGCGGGAGGTGAGAGATGGGAAGGACCATCGTCCGTGGTGTTCTGATCCTCGTTCTTGGTTCCATGCTGGCCGCGTGTGCCCCATCATCGACCCAGGGACCGGCGGTCTGGGTGGACCAACCGCTCGATGGGGCCAGGCTTCCTCTGGAGCCGCAAGAGATCACGGCTCATGGCTCCGATGCCGATGGAGTGACCAGCCTGGAGTTCTACGTGGACGGCACACTGGTGGGGCGCGCTCCCACGGGTGGAAGCGTGCTGGAACACGCTACCGTGGGGTGGAATCCTAGCAGTCCTGGTGTCTACACCATCAGCGTGAAGGCCACGGATAGCCCGGGCAACGTGGGCCCCGAGGCCACGTGCGTGGTGACAGTGGGTGAATTGGAGACCCCTGTTCTGCCGACACCTTCGGCGGAGCCGGCGCCATCGCCCATGGAGCCCGCCGCGACGGCCTTGCCGCCCACCGTGACGCAGGTGCCGCCTACGACGACGCCCATCCCACCGACCGGCACTCCTTTGCCACCAACGTCGACGCCGATACCGCCTACCTCCACTCCTCCGCCACCTTCTCCTACCATTCAGCCACCTCCGTCCATCGTCTCTTTCCAGGCCAATCCGGCCCAGATTCAGGAGGGTGAGTGTACCACCATCAGCTGGCACGTGGAGGGCAACCCCACCGAGATCTACTTCGACGGGGAGGGCGCAACCTCTCCCGATTCCAGGAGCAGGTGTCCCGGCCAAACCACCAGCTACACCCTGGTGGCCAGAGGACCGGGAGGCGAGGTCAGCCAGAGCCTGACGGTGACGGTTATCGAGGCGCCGAGTCCTACTCCCACCGAGCCCGTTGACTCCTCCCCACCCGCCATCTCTGACGTCGGTCTCAGCGCGGACGAGCTCCACACGTTGGCGTATTGCAGTGGCAATTGCCCGTGTACTCTGGTCATCAGCGCCAGGATCACAGATGAGAGCGGGGTTTGGGCCGTGGCTGCGGAGTTGAAGCTGAACGGGGGCTCCAAGGGGACGATGCTCATGAGTCAATCCTCGCCCGACTTCTATGAGGCAGAACTGGGGCCCTTCACGGAGGCTGGGAACCTGGCTATCACCATCATCGCGCAGGATTACATGGCCAACACTGCCAAGGCGGTGCGCAACGTTACCGTCTACGATGGCTGCCTGAACTAGGGGAGATCTATTGTGAAGAAACGTCGCGGTTGGCTCGAATGGATCGTCATCGTTGTGTGTGTGCTGGCCGTTCTGGCTCTGGTCGCGCTGGGCATCTACGCCTTCCTGCGCCTGCGCGAGGAGCAGTTGCTGGCCCAGTCCCTGCCGCCTAGCGTGACCATCACCTACCCCCCTGCCGGAACGCATACTCTGGCGGGAAGCTATCTGCCCGTCTCCGCCACCGCCTTCGGCTCTGTGCCCATCACGCGGGCCGAGTTGTGGGTCGACGGCCAGTTGGTGGATACACAGGAGAGCCGCGTCCCTGAAGGTCTGTCCCCGTTCTACGCCTCGTTCGACCTGACGGTGCCCCAGGGGTTGCATACGCTCTTCGTGCGGGCGGTGGACGCCACGGGCCTCCTGGGAGATAGCTGGCCGGTGAACGTCGGGGGTGTGGAGAGACCGGGTCCGGACGAGCCTGCGATGGTGGTGACCGTAGAGGCGGGCGAGACGGTCGAGGAGATCGCCGAGGCCCACGACGTAGACCCGGAGATCGTGCGGGAACTGAACCCCGACCTGGGCGATCAGGAACCGGTTGAGGGCAGCGAGGTGGTTCTGCCTCCTCCGCGGTCGCAGGAGGCCGCCGGCCCGGAGGGCCAGAGTGTCGGACCGACCCTGCCTACCGGTGAGGGTCAACCGACGGGGACTGGAACTCTGCCCCCGCCCACCGGAAAGGCGTTGGACGTGATCATCGCGGCATCGCCCATCTCATCCGGGATATTGGTGGATCTCCTGGCGGCAGGTTCAGCTCCTGCCGCGCCCACTGACCTCCAGGCCGAGCTGGCGGGCTGCAACGTACGGCTGAGCTGGAGAGACAACGCCGACAACGAGGAGCGGTACGAGGTCAAGTACTTGTGGTCTCTGAATCAAGACGCACGCGTTCTCGCTCAACTGGAGCCAGCGGCCGGAGGACAGGTCTACTTCGAGTTCCCCGCGCCGAGCCAGGGAGGGTTCGTGTTCTGGGTGGAAGCGGTCAACTTCTGGGGTGGGCAGCCCAGCAACATCGTGGGACCGGTGTTCGTGGAGGGGGATTGTCCGCAGACGCTGGCCACGCATTTGCAGGTCGAGGCGTTGGAGATGGCCGTGCCCGGCGACTACGATCGCATCTACTGCTACCTGTCCTTCGAGGGTGCGCCTCACGTGCGCGTGCCCAGCGCCAGTTACTTCGACGACTTCGTGGCGACGGTGGCAGGGGTGGGGGAGACCGGTCCCTGGGACACCGGCAGCAGGACCCTGGCGGTTCCCATCCCTGGGGACGAGTCACTGGAGGTCCAGGGAGAGTGTTGGGGTTGGTCGGGAGGCGGGCTGAGCGAGCTGGGCGAATGCAGCGGCATCTATCCCCGGGAGACCTGGGATGGGACCAGGCTACTCTTGCAGGGGCGCGACTTCGTCGCGGAAGTGGCCATCAAGCCCGTGGAGGGTGCGCTGGATACCAGCGGCGAGATGACCACCTTCAGCTACGACGATCCGTCGATCCCCGTCCCTTACGACGTGTTCGAGGACATGGTGCGGTCGCCATTCCCGATCCCGCCACTGACGCGCTCCGTGAGCTGGAAATGGGACGGAGATCCTGAAACCATCTCCGGCTTCCAGGTGCTGCTCAATGGGGTGCCGTACAATGTGAGCGGCGGCTTGTCGCTGGTGGATTCCATAGGCCGCTCGGCACACGTGAGGCTGCCACGGGAGTGTGGGGGGCACATCAGTTGGCAGGTTCGCGCCGTCGCGGGCGAGGCGCAGTCCACCTTGAGCGCACTTACGCCGGACAACGACTACGATCTGCCAGACTGCCCGCAGTATGCCATGGTCAGGTTCTACGGCATGCACTTCTTCGAAGACTGCGACTTCTACCCGGCCTGGTGGCTGTCGGTGAACGGGCAGGTAAAGGAGTTCCATGCGAGTTGTGACACGGACGCCTTCACCGGCTGCTTGATCTCGGGGCTCAACCTGCGCGGCAACTGCGGACCGCACTACTTCGCAGACTGGGGTGCGGGCATGGATCCCTATCCCGATACCATCGTGGTGCCCATCTCCCCGGAGCAGATGGACGTGGAGGTCAAGGTTGCGGTGTGGGACAGAGTGAGCGGGGAGATGAGAGCTGCGCTGTATCAACCGTGGACCTTCACCTCGCTGGACGACCTGTGGTACACGGTGGGCTGCGGCAAACACGTGGACTACCCGGCGTCGTTTGGGCCTACGATCTGGTACGACCTCTACGTCTTCCCGCCACCCGAGGGTCAGGATTGTGATCTGACGCAGCCCGCCTACGTACCGTAGCGAGTGGCGGGCTTTGCCAAGTCCCTCGTAGGGGAGGGTCTCGGACCCACCCGTAGATCATCGATTGCTTCGCGCCACATTCGCCGTAGCCGCGCGGCATGCCGTGCGGCTACGGGGATGTGAGAGAATCCTCGCTGTCGGCTTGCCCCAGGTCCCCCTTGGCCCACGACCCTGCGTGACAGGGCCAGCGCGAAATGGTACAATGATCCGGCGTGAGAATCCACGGCCTGGCAAGACAGCTCAGAGTTAGAAGTGCACGCCAGGGCCGCTACAGGAGGCACAACATGATAGCTCGTCACTACACGGAAGTAGAGGCCGAAAAGGTCACGGAGGCGGAGGGGGTCAGTATCCGCGTGGTCATCGGGGCCAAGGAGAAGGCGCCGAACTTCGTGATGCGCGTGTTCGACGTGGAGCCGGGAGCTTCCTCGCCCCGCCACACCCACGATTGGGAGCACGGGGTCTTCATTCTGGCCGGGAAGGGAAAGGTGTACGGCGGCGGCAGAGAGGTGGACCTGGAGCCGGGCTACACGGTGTTCGTGCCCCCGATGGAGGAGCACCAGTTCTGGAACACGGGGGATGAGGTGCTGCGGTTCGTGTGTTTGATCCCGTTGATGGAACAGGCGTAGCTGGGTTCCGTCCACCGACGGCATCGGTGGATACCCGTTCTTCGCTACATTGATTCGCTGGAACGGCAAGAGCCCTAGCAGGGGGTGCGGCAGATGAGCGGAGAGGCCGTTACGGAGGATGTGGACGTCAAGATCCTTCTGGGGGCTATCTACGAGCGAGTCAACCAACTGGCGCAGGATTTGGGGCTGATCAGGATGGCGATTCTGAAGCAGGGCACTACAGGTCCGTCCCCGGGAGCCTTGAGTGCCCTCGGTGGGGCCTGGAGCGGCATCGAGATTTCCGATGAGGATATCGAGGCGGCTCGAATCTCCTTGCCAGGGGACCTATGAGAAGCTACGTGCTGGACACCTAGAAGCTGGCGTGGTGCCCGGGTGGAGAGGAGGAGACCCGGGTGGCCGTTCGCTGGGGTTGACACAGAACCATCTTTGGTGTATACTAGTAGTGCGCAGGCATGCGCGGGGGTACACTCCAGGTCGCCTTGAGAGGCGGCAGCACTCCGTAGAGGGGTGTGGGATCCTAGAGCCCGGGGCCTGCGTTTTCATTTGCCTTCGAGGAACTCCTCAAGCCACCTGTGCTTTTCCGCAGCGAGGCGAAGCGTGTTGGGATCGCTGGGGAATATCTTCAGTCCATACCCCGACAATCGCTGATCGACCCCATATCGGTATAGACGATCCTTGAGTCTCCCCAGATACCGTGGCTCGGTGTCACCGAACTGATTGGCGTCGAAGGCGTTGAGTGTGGCACTAGCGAATGAGTCGGCTATCTGAAGTCCTTTCCTGAGCTCAGGTCTTGTGACGGTCAGCTCGTCCGGTGCGAAGACAGGGCGACCTTGGAAGTTGTCGGATCCCTGAAGCAACCGCAGATAGGACTGAAGGTCATTGAGCCGCAGGTGAGCACGGTTGCTAAGAGTAACCTTCATCGTCCCGCCGTTGTCGTCCACGAACCACGAAGCTCGCTCCAGCAGAAGGCGGAGTGAGTAGTGGTACAGATACATAGCTCGGCGCAGTTGGCTGTGTTGCCCGATCTGTTCTTTCCACATGCACACGTGGATGGAAGTGATCGGTTCCCGGGCGAGCCTTCCACTTACCATCAGCTTCTGTGCGTGGTTCAGCTCACGCCAGTGGAGGGGCTTGGGTCGCGCGGCGAACTTCGCACCCCAACCCAGGCGCTGCCTCGCGTCGTCGATGCAGTGACTGACAGCGAGGTCGTCCTCTTGCCGGACTATGATGCCCGCAACGATGAACCATCTGCTGCTACCCAGAGGCTGCTGCTGATGGAAGACATAACCCTCGTCACCAGCTTCGTCTATGTAGATGTTGAAGACTGTCATCACAGAACCACCACACTCGGCTTCAGTCAGAGATAGTGTAGGCTATCTTCGTCGGGTTGGCAAGCGAGGTTGATGGGTCGGGGCAGGCGCCGACCTTCGTGATGCGCGTGTTCGACGTGGAGCCGGGGGCTTCCTCGCCCCGGCACACCCACGATTGGGAGCACGAGGTCTTCATTCTGGCGGGGAAGGGGAAGGTGTACGGCGGGGGCAAAGAGGTGGACCTGGAGCCCGGCTACACGGTCTTCGTGCCCCCGATGGAGGAGCACCAGTTCACGAACACCGGGGATGAGGTACTGCGGTTTGTGTGTCTGATTCCGTTGCTTGAGGGCTAGAGCATCCCCGGAGCTGTGGCCGAGGGTGGCCCCGCGCTACGTTGTGTCCGGGTGGCCATGGAGGACCTACCCAAGGAAACGGTTTTCGTTGTGCCATCTAATGAACTCCGCTGACGGACGGTCAATCGCCGCAGCGGGAACCACTGCGAGACCTTGCCCCTGAAGGGCACAATAGTCTTCTCCGTTGTCGAAATCCTCTTTGATGTGGTGGCTCACCTCAATCTGCAGGCCCTCGGTGAGCGTCATGTACCCGCGCTCAAGCAGGATGTGAAGGTCGGCGCGGACCAGAATGCCGTTGTCCACCCTGTGGGGTCCCGATTCGCCATAGGGTTTGATGTGGGAGGCTTGCAGTACAGGCAGGGTACGTTGGCCGGTGACCGCGCACCGACGTTGGTAGGCCTCGGTGACGAGCACGCGAAAAGCTCCCTGACCCAGACGGGCACGAGTGAGGTACTCCGCTCCATATCGCGCGCCCTCTTCAGCTACGAGAAGCGTGCCGTTGGCCCCGTACTGGAAGGCCTCCTGTTGCAGCACCAGCCGCTCTTGGACCTGCTGCCAGAGTGCTGCCCCGCTGGGCTTTTGGGTGTCATAGGTTTTTCCTTGGACGATGCTGCGCCTCCAGTCACTTGGCACGGGGATCCATTCTCCTTCGTCGAAGAAGAATGGCGATGTGAGAATGGTACAGCCTATGTTGGGATCAACCTCTGCGCCTGCTTCTCGCCCGCGATACTTTTGGATCTGCTGGTGGAAGGTTCCCAGGTCTGGAGCTCCGTTCTTCGTGCCAAACGCGTCCCAAGCCAACGACAAGGGAAGGATAGAGTGGCGGACGAAAAAGCCACCGCCGACGATGTAGTTGAGAGGGCTATGGAGCTTGAACAGGAACGGGCTTCCCTCTTCAATCGCTCTGAAACTGGCAGCGCTCGGTCGCCAGAAATTCAACTCGTCAGGCTGAAGCGGCGCCATGAACTCGTACCAATCATTGTCCGTGACAGCCACGAAGAATCGCATGGACGGCCCCTCTCGCGTTCGGCTCACCACTGACCACGCAACGCCGCAGATCGAAGCGGCTGGGGACACATGGGGCACGGGTACCTGCTAGCTATCATCGCCATCGGATAGGATGATGGTTCTACGCATGATCCGCGGGGGCAAAGCCAGTTTGAACTCACGCGGCAGATCCTGAATCTCGTGTCTCAAGGCGGCCATGAGGAGTTGCCTATGCGCCTCGGGGTCCGCGGGTCCGACAAAGGACGCTACACCAACCCGCGTTCCGGTGACGCTGACGTCCTGCGGATCCTCAGGGAACATCGCGGCGGTGGCTGGGGACCGCGCTTCCACCAACGCCATCACGTGAGGCCACGAATCGCGGATACGTCGCTGCCAGACGGGCCGGCGGGCTCGTGACAAGAGGTCGACGACTACCTCACGGAGCAATCGCACGTATTCCTCGACCTCCATGATGTCTGAGAAACTGGCATAGTCCTTCTGGAAGTCACCGGGCTCGAGGTTCACGTACTCGTCGTGGATGGAGCACCAGGCCTCGTTGTCTCTCCCCTGTTCTTGCATGATCCTGAGAACTTCATCAGTGGTGCCGCGGTCGGCAGGAAGGCCCACGCCACAAGCGACCGCTCTGATGGCCAGATCGAAGGCTTCATTGGCCAGTTCAATGGAGTCTTCGATGTCCTGCTCCACTGTAGCCAAGTCGATGGCGGCCCTCGACCGAAGGTCAGCCTTGTCGTGAAAGTCGAGCGCCTCGCACCGGAGCATCTGGACGAAGGGCGACTCCAGCTCGCCAACCAGATCGATCTGAAGCTCCTCTCTGACGAATCGTTCAATGAAGCCCAGTATCTCTGAGGTGGAACGTTCGAAGCCGGCTAGGTCCTTTCGCTCTATCTGCGTTGCATTGTGCACCGCGCGGTTGCGGAGCTTGCGGTAGGACTTGAGAGCTCTCGCCTCGTGCCATCGTACATAGCCCGGTGTAAGAGTCTCTGCGAGTTCCGAGTAGATGATCCAGCCATCGTGGCGAGGGTGGTCAAGCAAGCGTAGCTTCTCTCGCAGTAGATGCTCTGTGGCTGTGGATAGTTGCACGGCTGCAGGGGCACGACTGATCATTCTGTCTCGCAGTTCGTAGTGCAGGAGCCCGACTCTAATGCAATCGAGAGCACTCAGCACATAACTGGACTGTACTTCCATTGACTGTCCTTCTCCGTTCGCCTCGGGTGCGCGACGACCTCGCCTATCCCTCTTGCTAGGCGGATCGCCTGCTTAGTCCGAACCACTATCCGCTTGTAGGGGACGTGGATGTTGGGACTCCTTCTCCCACCAGTTCACCCCACCACTCTTCGTCTAGCGACAGAAGGAAATGCTGTTCCTGGGTGACTCCAATGCTGTGTTTGATCAGGAGATCTAGGAGTTGATCCCCGTTCACCAAGCTGATAGGGGTCTTGCCTGGTTCCTGGGCTTCCTGTTGGGCTCCCTTGGAATAGTTGCTCGTGGTGATAATGATGCCCTGCTGGTGGACGGTGAGGGAACCACGCAGGTCGCGGACAGCCCTCGCCTGAACGTTGCGCTTCCATCGCTTGGCCTGGACCGCTGCGTTGATCTTGGTGATCCCGCTCGCTCGGAGCACGCCACGGACATCGACGCCAGCGTCGCCGCTATATCTCGTCACCTCCACGGTGGACTCATCAAAGCCCAAGGCGATGAGGAGTTCCCCGACGAGCGCTTCGAAACGATCAGGCGGCATTTGGAGAAGGCGCTTGCGGAGCTCGGCGCGTACCCCCTTGTTGAGGACCTTTATGCGTTGCGCAATGTCCCGGGGCTGGGGCTCAGCCAGCGCGAAGACGCCGCGGCGATCCCGGCGAAACCGGGAGTCCGGGCGCTTGGTATCCACGTACAGGCGGGACCCCATGGTGGCCTCGGGCGTCTGGCCTCTCGTGTCGACCAGACCGGCTGCGAGTGCCCGCCGAGTGATTTCTGCGTAGTGTAAGGGCTCACCAGCCTGCTTCAGGACTTGCTGCGCTGCATCAAGAAAGGTAATGGCCATGCGACATCTCCTCAGACGCGGGAAGAACGGTGCGCGATACGGAGCGGTGCGTTCACCTGGTGAGGCTCTCTTCCAGAACGTGGTGGAGGAGAGCACATCGCGCTCTCGGCTCGCTCACCTATCGCATCGCGCTCCTATCGATTACTGAGGTAACGGATTCAGAGAGAGTCGTTCCCGGGCAGCGGTGAACACCGCCATCTCGACATCCCTGGCTCTCCATGGCATGCCCCTCCTGGCGGTTAGGATCTCGGCCGTCTCTCTACACCAGTAGACCCAACTCAGATAGCTATCGAAGTGACTATCGCTGACTACGCCCGTCCCGAGGCTGAAAGGACGGAGTCTTGCGCCTCTATTCTTGCTGTGGCTGGCGCAGTTCGAATCCACCCAGGAGGCGGTACGCCGATCAATCATGGGGTACCGCGCAGGATCTACGAAGGCGGGAAAAGTCAAGACAGTTGCCAATACCGCGGCCTTGAGGCCCAACAGTGCCCTCATGACGGCTGCGTTAGCTCTGCTCGGCTTCTCCACGAAGAGATCGACGGCGCAGCACAACTGGCGCGCTTCAACTCGTTCGTCCGAAACGAAATCCGCGATCCTCTTGGTGGTTCCCTGCCGGACCATCGGCTGGCTGTAGAGCTTCCAGAAGACGACCTCGAAGTACGGTTCTACCTTTCTGTCGTAGTTGGCGCGGAAGTAGTCCTCGAACTCGATTGTGGACGCTGGGTCACCTGAGATCTCACCGGTGAAGAAATCGGGGAATTTGCGGGCCCGCTTGTAGTCCGAAAGTCTGACAGGATAGCTGTACCTGTTGAGTGCCGTGATCCAGCTCTGGGGCATGCGCCGGTTCCTCCGGGTAGGGCGTGCCTACGCGGCAACACCAAGGCCCGCCAGGATATGCTGGGCGAGGCTGATCGAAGAAGAGGTGACGTGGTGGTCCCGCCTTGCACAGGCATTATACCACCACTAGCAGGCCCTGTCAAGGAAGGGTGCGCGGCGTGGAGCGTAGCGTTTGAGAGGCAGGCCGTCGTCGTCTGGGCTTGCTTGACAGGTGGCCAATCTCTGTGGTAGAATATATAAGCATTCTCGAATATAAGAATAGGATGGAATACTCATGGAGGAACAGGGATACAGAATCCAGGCTCGTTTGGTCAAGGCGTTGGCCCATCCCACGCGGCTCCAGATGCTGGCGTTGCTCCGGGACGGCGAGCGCTGCGCCTGCGAGTTCGGGCCAATCCTGGGGCTGGGGCAGGCTAACGTCTCCCAGCACCTGGCCGTGCTGCGCCGGGCGCAGTTGGTCCACACCCGGCGGGATGGGGTGCGCGTGATGTACAGCCTCTCTGACGAGCGCACGAGCGAGGTACTGGAGACCCTGGCCCACATCGCCCGGGACCAGTTCGCGGAGGCGGCAGCAGCCCTGGCGGAAGTGGCCTAGAGAAGAGAGATTGCCTCACGGGGAGAGGCCGCGACTTGCAGCGGGCTGAAAGGTGCTCGTGCGTGGTCGGTCCCTTCAGCGGTACGCCGGGCGGGTTGAGGCGGTGGTGATAGAGAGCGTAGATTGAAGATGGAAAATGTGATTCCTTTGCTCGTAACCCTGTTGCGTGGGGGATGGGCCAGTCTGGTGGACTATCTCTCGGCCCACGTCTTGATGTGCCTGGTCCCGGCCTTCTTCATCGCGGGGGCCATGAGCGCGTTGATCCCCAAGGAGGCCATCACCAAGTACCTGGGGCGTGAGACCAAGCCCTGGATCGCCTATCCCGCAGCGGCGGTGTCCGGTTTCCTGCTGGCCGTCTGCTCCTGTACCATCCTCCCTCTGTTCGCAGGCATCTGGAAGAGAGGCGCCGGGCTGGGTCCGGCCGTGACCTTCCTCTTCGTGGGTCCGGCGGTCAACATCCTGGCCCTCACCTATACCGGTGGGCTGATCGGGATGGACATCGCTGTGGCCAGGGCGGTGCTGGCCGTCGGCTTCGGCATCCTCATCGGGGGGATCATGGCCTGGGTCTTCCGCAAGGAGGAAGCGGCCAGCCCGCGGACCGCGGTAGCGGTCACCGGACCTGCCAGGATCGAGGGCCGGATACTGGGCTTCTTCGCCCTGCTGGTAGCTATACTGCTCGTGGGCACCGCCAGGGTCGACGTGTGGGTCAAGAACGGAGGGGTGGCGATCCTGGCGGTGGGAACGGTGGCCACCGCCAACTGGGGTCTGACCCGCCACGAAGCCAGGCTGTGGCTGGAGGAGACCTGGAAGTTCGCCCGGCAGATCTTCCCGCTGCTCATCGGCGGGGTGTTCCTGGCGGGCATGGTCAAAGTGATCGTCCCGGAGGACCTGGTGAGGAGCCTGGCAGGGAGCAACACGCTGCTAGCCAACCTGACGGGAGTCCTGTTTGGCGTGTTCATGTACTTCCCCACGCTGATGGAGGTGCCCATCGCTCGCACCTTTCTGGACCTGGGCATGGCCAGGGGGCCTCTGCTGGCCTATCTCCTGGCCGACCCCGAGCTCTCCATCCAGAGCATCCTGGTCACCCACAAGCTGATGGGCGCCAGAAAGAACCTCGTCTACGTGGGGCTGGTCACGGTGCTGACCACCCTGGCCGGCTGGATCTTCGGTATGGCCTTGGCCGTGTCAGGTTAGTCTGGGAAGAAGGGGAGATACGCAGTGAGAATCAAGGTACTGGGTCCCGGTTGCGCCAACTGCAAGAAGGTGGAGGAGCTCGCTCTGGCGGCGGTGGGCCAACTGGGGGTGGAAGCGGACCTGGAGAAGGTCACCGATCTGATGGAGATCATGGAGTATCCCATCATGACCACGCCGGGGCTGGTGACAGACGAGAAAGTGGTGTGCTCTGGCCGCGTTCCTTCGCCAGAGGAGGTAGTGGAGTGGGTGAGGCAGGCCGCCGCGAGAGCGGGCTAGGGGTGGAGGACACAAGTGGCTTGTCTACCGTGAGACCTCGGAGGTCTTCAAGACCTCCGAGGTCTGGGCAAGTTCGGAGATAGAAGAGGAGACTTGGTGCTGTGGGTCAGAATCCTGGCAAGGCTGTAACAGAAGAGAGTTCGCGGGTGGTAGGGCGATTGTCCCTGCTCGATCGCTTCTTGCCGCTGTGGATCTTCCTGGCCATGGCCCTGGGAGTGATGGCGGGTCGGGTCTGGCCGGGCATCGCGGAGGTGATCGACGCCCTGCGTGTGGGCACCGTCTCACTGCCCATCGCCGTGGGCTTGCTGTGGATGATGTACCCGGTCCTGGCCAAGGTCAAGTACGAAGAGTTGGGGAAGATCGCTCAGGCCAGGGAGCAGTTCAGTGTGTCGTTGGTGTTGAACTGGCTCGTGGGGCCGGCCATCATGTTCGTCCTGGCCTGGCTGCTGCTGCCTGACCTGCCCCACTACCGAACCGGCCTGATCATCGTGGGACTCGCGCGGTGTATCGCCATGGTCTTGATCTGGAACATGTTGGCGGGCGGGGACAGCGAGTACTGCGCGGTACTGGTGGCTCTGAACAGCGTATTCCAGATCATCATGTATAGCCCGCTGGCCTACTTCTACCTGCGGGTGGTTCCTGGCTGGCTGGGCGCGCAGGGGACCGTGGTCAACATCGGCATGGGGGACATCGCCCGCAGCGTGCTCATCTTCCTGGGTATCCCGCTGGCCGCAGGCATCGTGACCCGGTTCGCCATGGTCCGGCGCCGGGGCAAGGAGTGGTACGATGAGGTGTTGATGCCGCGGCTGGGCCCCACTGCGCTGGTCGGGCTGCTGTTCACCATCGTGGTCATGTTCTCCATGCAGGGGGAGAAGATCCTGGCCGCGCCGCTGGACGTGCTCAGGGTGGCCATCCCGCTGGTAGTCTACTTCCTGCTCATGTTTGCCGCGTCCTTCGCGGTCTCTCTGTGGCGCAGATTCCCTTACGAACTGGCGGCCACCCAGTCCTTCACCGCGGCCAGCAACAACTTCGAGCTGGCTATCGCGGTAGCAGTGGGGACCTTCGGCATCGCGTCACAGGAAGCGCTGGCCACGGTGATCGGTCCCCTGATCGAGGTGCCGGTGCTCATCGGGCTGGTGTACGTGGCGCTGTGGGTGCGGCGTGCGTTCTTTGTGGCTCAGGTGGGACCGCAGCGGATCTGATGAGACCTCGGAGGTCTTCAAGACCTCCGAGGTCTGGTGACCACCCAATGACAGAAGGGCCATCCCATCTAGGGACGGCCCTCCAGCTCTCTGATTCCGGTCAGGCAGCTACTCCCTCGACCTCCAGCGCAGAGTGGCGTTGCCTGCCATGCCCTCCAGTCCGCAGCCCGGCAGCACGACGGCTGGGCGGCCGGAGTTGAGGAGATACACCTCCCGATCTCCCTCCCGGTTCGAAGAGGAGGCCATGCGCGCGCCGTCGGCGGACCATGCAGGTCCGATGTCGAAGGCCAGGCGCTGTTGGGGCTCAGGTCAACTAGTACTTGCGTAGGACCAGCGGTACATAGGCGCCCCAAGGGCTCACGAAGCGGCCGCGAATCTCGCGGTCGCCGCCGGGGTAGGCGATTGCGTTATACTCTTCAGCCACCAGGCAATCGGTGAAGGGGGCGCACGCCACGCCCGGATCGGCCTGATAATGCGGGCTCCCATCTATCAGAAAGTCGCTACCCCACGCCTGATCTGCACCGGGCAGCACGAATCGGCCGTAGACATCTCTTTCATCGTTGGTGGTGCCATCGAAGTCGTCCCACGTCACCAGATAGCCAAACCCCACCCCGTAGGACACGTCCGGCTCACGACGGTACTCGGCCGGCGCCGTGGTGGGAAGGGGAAACCCTCCAGCCGGTCCTTGTGGAATTCCATCGTGGGCCACCCGCCTTCCGTACACCTGGTCCAGCGTGTGCCAAACGACCAAATACTCATCCGGGCCGTTCGCCACAGCGGCTTGGGAGCTGAAGCCGACGTCTCCACCGACTTGAAACTCAGGGCTGATGGTCAGCAGATCAGCCGAGGCGGTCTTGCAGGCAATGTAGCATACTGGTGTGGATGGATTCTCGTAGCCATACGCAACCAGGTAGTTGTTCCGCTCGAGATTGTAGGCCACGTCCGGGTCGCCCCTGTACTGACTTGCGCCAGTGGCGATCGTTGTTGAGGAGGCATCTACGGTTCCATCGCTCGCGTCGACATGGCGGGCGACCACTTGTGTGTAGGGACTCGTCGTTTCATCCTCGTAGACGACCAGGTACTCGTCAGTCTGGCTGTTGTAGGCGACGCTCGGATGCTGCTGCTTGAGCAGGGCGTTGTCGACGTAGATCCTGCCAGTCGTCCCTGGGCCATCCCAGTTGATTCGGTGGGCGAGGACGTCATAATCAGTGTCGCTGTACTGATAGGTATAGACGACCAGATACTCGTCGTGGACATGGCTGTATGCGACAGCCGGTTCGTAGAGCTTGCCTCCCGTCCAAGTGTCCACGTTGAACCAACTGTCGAGAGTCCCGTCCCCGTGGACCCGTCTGGCCCAGATGTCCCAAGTAAACTCGTCTTGCTCCGTGTACCATACGACCAGGTATTCGTCGTGCACGTTGTTGTAAGCCACGGCGGGGCTGCGATTGTCGAGAACGTCGGTGGTCCAAATGTCGAGGAATGGACCCATCTGGGGAGACTCGCTCGCGCCCAGCGTACTGTGGGGATGCGTGGGATAGTCCGCTCCCATTACAGAGGACGTGTGCACTATGCCGAGCATCACCGTGGCCACCAAGAGTCCCGCCAACCAAGCTCTATTCATTCCCAGCCTCCTCAGTAGTCTGAGTTCTGCTCGTGATGTGCAGTCTGCTTGCCGGAGGAAAGCAGGGAACCAGGCCGTTCACCTGGCTTCCGGAACGCGGTGGTCCTGGAGACCCGGGCTTAGAAGGACTCATGGGCCTTCTCTTCTGCTCACTCCGCCGTCAGAGTGCCAAACCGCGATGTGCGTGACAACTTCCTGGTGAAGAAGGCCAACCTCTGAGGGCACCGAGCGGGCCGGCACCAGCCAGTGATTATAGCGCAGGCGGCAAGAGGGCGCAATAGGAGTTCTTGACAATAGCAGGAAGGGGCCGTGCTGTTCAGGAGGGGCATAGACCAGACGTCGTGAAGAGGTCCGTCCGGCGTCGCGGTGCGGTTGTTGACGGGAGGGGCCTTCGTAGATTGCGGCAAGTGGCTGGCTGTCTCACCAACGATCTCGAGGTCTGGTCGTTGAACTAGACCCTCTCGACCAGATCAGAGCCAGGGGTGGGGAGGCTGGCTTACGGCGTGCGCTTGTCGCGGATCGGCTAGGGACCCGGCAGATCCGATAGACCTCGGAGGTCTCTGAGACCTCCGAGGTCTGGTGGCTACCCAATGACAGAAGGGCCATCCCATCTGGGGACGGCCCTCGAGCTCTCTCATTGCGATCAGGCAGCTACTTCCTCGACCTCCAGCGCAGAGTGGCGTATCCTGCCATGCCTGCCAGTCCGCAGCCTAGCAGCACGAGGGAGACCGGTTCCGGCACGAACTCCTCCGCGCAGGGGTTGAGGCAGAGAACGGTGCAGTCTCCGTCGTAGGGATCCCAGTCTACCGCTTCGGCTGGCCAGCCCGCGCCCAGAGACTGGATCATGCCGGTGGGCTCCTGGCCCGCGAGGACCACGAGCAGCCACCTCAGATCGAAGCAGTCGCCGGCAGCGGGGTCAGGATTGTTCACGGGTGACGTCCTCAAGTCCACCCTCATCTCCATGTGGGCGCCACCGCCCTGGGGCAAGCCCCTGTAGCTGATCCCGGTGAACGAGGGGCTGTCATAGCAGTTGACGTGGGGCCTGGCATAGTGCCCGAACCAGTAGTGGTCGACCAGAGGATAGCCCATAGAAGCCGACTCACCGGCTATCGCGCCCTCGTCTTCCACCTCGTTGCAGGACAGTGCCTCCCACATACAGTCGACCCAGGCATCGGGGTCGTCCTTGGGCTCATCTTCGTAGCCGAAGATCATCCTGGCGAAGAAGTTCGTGGGGTTGTTGGGAACCACGTTGTCGGGGTCGCTAAGGGTAGCGCCCAGGTACAGGTACCGGTCGTCGTTCATGACGTACAGGGTGCCAAGCTTGAGTTGCGACGCTGTAGCCCCTTCGAAAGACATACCCTCGATCATTGAGTCCTCGACCACCTCCACCTCGAATTCGTAGAGGGGCAGCGTGCCGGCATTGGCCCACTCGTGGCTACCAACATCACCATCTATGGTTGCCGTGCCACACCCCGCGTCCACGCTGTGCCCTTGCGACAGCGCGGCCGCCGGGAATAGCAGCAGCAGGCACAACACGCTCACACTGAGCAGCAGCCATCTCGGCTTCATCTCGCACACCTCCTTGCTGTCCTGCTATCCACGACACCTCCGAGGCTCTTGTCCACAGTATAGCACAGTTCTGAGTCCTTGTCAACCCCCAAGTCTCTGCTATGTTGACCGCGGGTGGCAGTGCTAGGAGCGCGGCCGCCTGGACGCAGGGTCGTGTCAGGAAGGCCGCGGGACGAGGACCGCTCAGAAGTTGTGGTGAGACCTCGGAGGTCTTCAAGACCTCCGAGGTCTGGCTTCCACGCGACCCCAGAAGGCGGTCCCTCATGCAGCCCTGCGATAGGTTGCCGACGCTATGGATAGGACTTCAGTCCCAGTGGCAGGAAGAGATCTATGGTCAGACTGCTGGCGCACCGGTATCCCGCGCAGACCACATAGTTGGCGCTGGAGGAGTAGGATGGGCTTGCAGCCTGTTGTCCCGCGGTGCTATCGACTATGTAGTTGGCCGAACTCACTGGCTCCCCACCCCCGCCGATGACGTGCCACTCCAGGTTGTAGTTGAGCGAGGTCTGAGCCGACGCACCGCCCAGAGTGACCATCAGGGCGATAAGCAATACGCCAGTGGCGATCAAGTCTCGCTTCTTCATCTCCTTGTGCCTCTACTGCAACGTGATCAGCACAGGGATGATGCCCGTTCCAGAGTCGAGCGAGCCCAGTGCCTTGCCGATGACGGTGCCCACCTGCGGGTCCGTGGCTTTCATGGCGTAGCCGGGAGTATCAGAGGAAACGAGCAGGTCGCCGGGTTGGATGGCGCCGTACGAGGCGTCCACCTTGATGGCTTCGAAGCTGCCAAGGGTGACCACGCCGACATACTCACCGGGAGTGATTCCGCCAGCCTCGGCCATGGACACGGAACTGTCCTCGAAGTATCCTGTAGACTCCGCTTCTGTCTCCTGAGCCCCCAAGCGTTCCGAGGGGGCCACAAATCGTCTGTCAACCACCCCCATGACTCCCGCGCTGTTTGCTTCTGTAGCCTTGCGAACCTTGGGGACGGGGATATTCCCCAGAATCGGCTCGGCCGCACCGGTAATCACCACCAAGTCGCCCATCTCCAGCGACTCCCGCCCATCATTGAGAGCTATCTCCGCCACGTAGCCAGTCTTGGAGCCTCCAGCAGTTATGTCTCCCACCGCATGGATGTCACCTCTCGAATAGAGGTAATCCGCATACGCCGCTGCATCGACGTTGATACCGGTGGTACCAGCGAAGTGGGCGTCATAGTAGCCATCCAAGCTGGCGGCATAGAGCCCGCGGTAATTCTCACTAATGAAGTAGCCAGCATAGCTGTCCTCACTGTAGCCGTGAACTCCGTGGGAGGTGTAACTGTACCCAGAGACACCACTGCCGCCGACACTGTCTCCAAACACTCCGTCCCTGTCCCCTTCGCTCTTGCCATAGACTCCCCTCTCGTTCTCGCTGACGAAGAACCCACCCTCCCGATTGACACTGCGCCCGTAGACACCGTGGCTCTCGGTGCTGGAGCCATAGACACCAGCCTTGTTCTCACTTAGGCCCGACACACCATGGTTATCCGTGCTCGACCCGAGCGCGCCATAGCCGCCGGTCGACTCGCCACGGATGGCCGAGCCAGTGGCCGCGGAAGCGGACACGCCTTGGGCCAGGGAGTAGAAGCCCTCCATGTCTACGTTCAGCACCCACCCATCCGATGCCGTGGGTGGCCCCACGATCTGCGCCCCTGGCCGCAGGCTGAGCGCATAGGGTACAGGCACCAACTCCTGCCGTGGCGAGAGCAACTCATAGTCCACGTAGATCTCCAGCCACAGTGCCTGTCCATCGAAGTCGGCCGGGTCCACGTCCAGTTCCACGTTGAACAACCCGTGATCCACGTCGACACTCATGACTCCACTGTCCCACAGCATAGTGGGCCCTGAGCTGCTGTCGTAGATCCGGAAGCGCATCGGGAACATGCCGTCTAGCTGTGACCCCTCAGGGTCGGTCAGCCGACCCTGGTAGTTGATCTTGTCTCCGACCACTGCGGCGAGGGGGGGATCATCCTGGCTTGTCGCCTCTACCTCTGGCCCCTCGGCCAGGGCCGTGCCCACCAGCCACACCACAGCCAGCAATCCCACCGTGGCTCCAATAGAGAGCCATACCTTACGCCACTCTGCTACCTTCATTCTTCGACCTTCTCCTTCCTGTGATGCTGCGTCCATTGCACTCGACTCTTCAGCGATACTCCTCATCCTTCATCTCATGCTTCGCTCCACCGCTCCGCTTGGCGTTGAGCCCAGGCTGCGTCGGTCTCCCGCCCCAGCGCCAGGTAGAGACCGGCCAAGTGGCCGTAGGCTATCCCATCGGTGGCGTCCAGATCCACGGCCCGCTCCAGAGCCACCGTCCCTTCTTCCAGCCGCCCTTGGCGCGCCAATACGAGTCCCAGCGCCGTATGGTAGGTCGCTACGTTCGGCGCCAATTCCACGGCCTGCCGACAGGCTGCCTCCGCCTGGCTGTATCTGGCTGAGTCGAGATCTCCCCAGATGGCGTATAGCTCTCCCCGGGCGGCCCATACCTCGGGGTCGTCGGGACTGAGCCTGTCGGCGACGGCCATTTGAGCTTCGGCAGAGGAGAACTGGCCGCTTTGCACGAGCACCCAGGCTAGCCCCAGGCGGTATTCCGACTCCAGCGGCCAAAGCTCCACCGCCTGTCTGCCTGTTGATAGCCGCTGCTCCAGCGGGCTCGTTTCTTGCTGGGATTCCCAATAGGCGACGTCGCCCATCAGGGGCCGCAAACAGATCAGGCCAATGAGAACTAACACGGCCAGGCCAGGAGCAGCGTACAGAAGCAAGGTGGCCGGCCTGGAAGCAGCTTGCTTCGTAGCAGCCACAGGGGAAAGGCCACGCCCCAAGGCTGCACCAAATGCCAGCATCAACCAGAAGACGGTCGCGCTGGCTGTGAGGTCGAAACCGAACTGCAAATCGGCCACGTGCCCACCAACCGCCGCCACCAGCGCGGCCCAGGCTACTCGCGACCAGCGGTCGGCGCTGGTCCGCAGCCCGCGCCAGGCCAGGCTGGCGAAACCCAGGAGCAGCACGCCGTAGGTCGCTACGCCTGGCAGTCCCGCGCTCATGCCCAGGTCGAGCCACAGGTTGTGGGCGCGATCCACGGTCACGTTTCTGCCCTGGTAGTAGACCAACTGCGGAGGGAATACCGCGGCAAAGACCGGCCGCATCGTCTCTGGACCATATCCCAGCCACGGACGGGCCATGATCAGTGGCAGCGTGGCCTCCCAGGTGGTCAGCCGTGCGGCTGTGGACCCTGCATCCGTGACAGCCAGTGTGCCCAGGCGATCGAGGCCGGGGAGTTGGGCCAGAGAAGCCAGGGGCGAATCGGGCCAGTTGAGCACTCCCACCAACCCAACCGCGAGCACCCCAACTGCCAGGACAGCCAGTGCGAGGCGCCTGTCGCGATTCGCAACAGCCCACGACAGCCCGAACAGCAGCGCCGCTGTGCCCAGTCCCACCCATGCCCCCCGCGCTTGCGTGCATGCCAAGACAAGCAACTGGCCAGCCACGAGCGGTGCATAAGGCCAACGGCGGCGGGCGACCAGCACTCGTCCGAGTGTGAGTGGCACTACCAGCGTGAGATAGGAGCCGAGGAAGTTGGCGCGCCCCATTGTGGACAGAACCGTGGAGGCGGCGTCAGTCTGCCAGTCTAGCGGGTCGAGCCCCGCCGCTTGGACCAGACCGTAGGCAACTACCGGCGCGCTGCCCCAAACCAAGGCGTTCCACAATCGCTCCGCCTGAGCTCGCGTACGCAGTCGCGTCGCCGTGAGGAGGAATAGGGCCAGGTACGCGCCAATGCTGAGTAACCCTTGCTGTCGCTCATGGGAACCCCACAGGCTAAGGTGGGGGTTGACGGAATGGACGGCGGCCAGTACCAGCGCCAACCCGAAAGCGAGGGTTGGCCAGATCAGCGGGGTGTCGGGCCACTGAAGCGGTGAGCCGCCCGGCTCGCCCCACGCATCGATGAACTGCACCAGGGCCGCCAAGCCCATCAGCAACACCAACGCCTGCAGCAGGGCAGCCTTGGGCAGCTCGAACCCGCTGCTTCCCAATGGATTGAAGGCCAGAGGCACGGCCACGGCTGCCGTTAGCCAGCCCGCCTCCAGCGCCCGGGCGCACCAATCGGAATTCACCAAAGGCTCCCGTGTGAACAGCGCGCATCTCCCAACAAATCGCTTGGATTAGACGGATGCGTGACATCAAGGGTCTCTATGCGCTTCGTCAATCAATTCTACCACAGGTGAGACTGTGCTCCAATGACGGATAGAGTCCATCGGAAGCTCTCGACGCATGCGTCTCTAGTGGTCACGTTCTTGGAGAGGCTAGGCGGTCAGAAGTTGTGGTAGAAGCCTACCGGGCGCAGTTCCACGAAGTCTGCTCTCTCTGCGAGGTGACGGCGCACATCCACACACAGGTGGCACTTCCCGGTGTAGCCCTCAGGCAACTGGCAATAGCCGTATCGCTGCTCTGCCAGTTCACACAGCCCGTAGGGTCCCCTTTGCACGAGGGTCTCGATCAGTGGCGGGTAGCGACCCTCGCCGAAGTCCGCCAGCAACTGAGGTAGATCGTGCCAGTCTCCCACCGTCAGCCCGCCACAGAAGCCGGAAATGAAGTTCCCGTAGAGGTCGAAGTGGGAGTGGTGGGCGAACAGGAGATCGAGCCGGCAGTCATCTCCCGCGAAGGATTGGGCCGGAGACCGGGGCACGAGGTGGCCCAGTTCGTAGCCGGACCTGCCCCCGGAGATGATGCCGTAGCCCTGCCACAGGACGCGGTGTGCGGCTTCCTCGCCCAGCCTCTCCACGTATTCTGAGATCGGCGTGGGGCGGTCAACGTCGAAGAGCTGGATCACCTCCAGGTACTCCGGCAGGTAGAGGGTCACTCGCTCTTCTCCGAAGACCTCCAGCGCAGCGCGGAGCGCTCGCACCGTGCGGGCCGGTGGGATGCGTTCCGCGTGGAAGGGCGAACAACTGATCAGGATGGCCTGGAGTCCGGCGTCCAGAAGCTCTCGAAACCGGCCCACAGCCTCGTCGTAGTCGATGCACCAACTGGCGCTGGTCTCCAGATAGCGGGGGATCCCCAGCTCCCTGGCAAAACGCACACCTTCGAGCAAGAGAGGATAGTGGAGGAATGGTTCGCCGCCGGTGAAGTGGACCTGGGGCGTCCTGGGCCACAGGGTCACCGCCTCCAGTGCCTCTCGCAGCGTCTGCGGTGACATCGGTTCCTTCTCCCACCCTGGGCCACAGTTATAGAGGCAGTGTTTGCAGGCGCTGTGGCAGCGGTAGGAGAGGATGATTCCTATGTCTCGAGGGGACAGTATAGGCACGGCTTATCACGTCAGATGGCGAAAATGGTTACGGGGATTTCCTGAGAACTGACCAGCGTCTATGGTCTGTCAGGTTCCGCCCCGACAGTGAAGACTACGTGACGTCGGTTCTGATCCTACGGCGAACCTCTTCGAAGTAGCTGCGAAACTCGGTGGGCACGATGTCTGCTGTGGAGGCGTGAGGCAGGATGGAATCGAAGTGAACTTCCAGCTCCTCGAACTTGATGAGACTCTCTCTCAGCAAGAACATCACGTCCTCCAGATCGGCTTCAAACCCGCGGGCGATCTTGCTGAGCGCGATGCTGTACAAGTCGAAGAGGTACACATCCAGCCGCCCGTACCGCCCCACCAATCGCCGCCGCTTCCACGCTTGCGGGGGCAAGGGAATGAACTCGTCTAGCGGCACCACCTCCACATCGAGGTTCATCTCTGCGGCCAGTTCGCCAACCGTCGCCTGGAACTGCTCCAAGGATCCTGCTTCCCCCTCAAACATGTAGTCCACGTCCGCGGTGGTCCGCGGGTTTCCCAGCATACAAAGGGCGCTGCCGCCTAGCAGGTAGAAAGCGCCGGTGCAAGGGGAGCGCTCGCCTAGGCGCTGGAGAAAGCCCCCCAGTGATCGTGCTGTTATCGCTTCCACTGGTTGTGCACTTCCCACGAGCGCATCAACTGTCTGGCCACCTGCTGGTAGCTTCCTGCCCAGTTCACCATCTTCTGTGAGCGGCGCTGGTGTTCCCCTGCGAGCGCAGCCAGCTTCTCGATGGTAGTTCCTTGGCTCGGAAGGTTCAGTTCCGTGGTGACTTTGCGCAGACTTGGCATCGTCCGCCACCGGGCTCCCATGAGCGCCCGTAGGCGAGGCGCGTGCTGCCGTTGGAGGAGCGCTGCCGCTGCATAGAATGCCCGGAGCGTGAATGCGTCGTCCGGTTCCAGACGTTCCAGGGCCCTGGGTACGGCATCCGCGTATTTGGGGTGAGCGAGCAGCACCGCGATCGCAGCGGCTCGCACGCGCGCACTGGGCTGACGGACGAGATCGGCCAGCAAGGTGGCTGGTGGACGCACCTCGGTGGCCCGGTAGTCGCTCAGGCGCGAGAGATATCGGACGCCAAGCAACTCCAGCTCGGCAACCAAGTCCTCTTCAACGTCCCCACTGCTTGCTGGACTCTCGTTCATTGGTTGTTGGTCGGTGATCGCAGGAACACTGTTCGAAGCTTCTTTCCCGTCGAACGCCCAAGGCAACTCGTGGCGCCCTGCATTATCGCACTTGCCCTTACCAAGGACAAGTCTCCAACTGAGACCTCGGAGTTCTGCCAGAACTCCGAGGTCTGGTGAAGGTCTTCTCGCTATTCCGACGGTTCGGATGCGGGTGACTTCATCTTCTGGCCGAACTGCGTCTCGTACAGGTGGGCGTAGAGGCCGCCCTGCGCCAGCAGCTCGACGTGAGTGCCTTGTTCGACCAGGCGGCCATCGTCCAGCACCAGTATCTGGTCGGCGGCCAGGATGGTGGACAGCCGGTGCGCAATGACGAGGCTGGTGCGGCCCTCCAGCAGCGGCTCCAGGGCTGCCTGGATCAGCGCCTCGCTATGCGAGTCCAGGTGCGAGGTCGCCTCGTCCAGTATCAGCAGACAGGGATCCTTGAGGATCACTCGGGCGATGGCCAGCCTCTGCTTCTCGCCGCCGCTGAGCCGGTAGCCTCTTTCGCCGACCACCGTGTCGTAATCGTTGGGCAGGCCCGCGATGAAGTCGTGAATGTTGGCCGCCTCGCAGGCAGCCTCGATCTCGGCCTGGGTGGCGTCGGGGCGGGCGTAGAGCAGGTTGGCCCGCACCGTGTCGTGAAAGAGGTAGGTCTCCTGGGTCACCATGCCGATCTGCTGTGCCAGCGACTCCTGGCTTACCGCCCGAAGGTCGTGGCCGTCGAGGGTGATCCGGCCTTCGGTAGGATCGTAGAGGCGAGGCAGCAGATAGGTCACGGTCGTCTTGCCGGCGCCGCTGGGACCCACCAGCGCGACCAACCGCCCGGGCTGGATCTCGAAGGTCAGGTCCCGCAGCGCCCAGCGGCGAGTGGCGATGACCCCCGAAGCCTGTTCCGGCTCGTCCCCGTTCTCGTCGGGCCCCGCTGGGCCCAATACTGAAGACTCGTCCTCGGTCAGATAGCTGAAGGACACATCCTCGAATCGGACACGACCGTCCACGCGCTCCAACTCGACGGCCTCAGGTCGGTCTTCGATCTCGACGGGCAGGTTCAGGTACTCGAAGACCCGCTCGAAACTGACCATGGACTGGACGAATTCCACCTGGACGTTGGACAGGGACGAGATCGGGCCGTATAGCCGGGCCAGGTAGGAGGCGAAGGCCACGATGGTACCCACGGTCATGACCTCACGCAACACCTGGTAGCCACCCACCCAGTAGATCAAGGCGGTGCCGATGGCACTGGCGATGCCCAGCCCCAGGAAGAACCACCGGCCCACCAGCGCCCGGCGCACGCCGCTGTCGCGCACGTTCTCGCTGGAATCGCGAAAGCGTGCCACCTCGTGGCGCTGGCGGCCAAAGGTCTTGACCAGGAGCACGCCGTTGATGCCCAGCGTCTCGGTGACGATGCTGGTCATGTCGGCGTTGTATTGCATAGCCTGGCGGCGGATGCGGCGCAGCACACTGCCCACGCGGCGGGCCGGCAATAGGAACAGCGGCAGCACGGCCACGGAGAGCAAGGCCAGACGCCATTCGATGGTGATCATCACGGCCAGCGTGGAGACCAGGGTGATGCCGTTAGTCACGATGTCTGGCAACGTGCCGGTCACCGCGCTCTGTGCTCCCACCACGTCGTTGTTGAAGCGTGATACGATCTCTCCCGACTTGGTGTGGGTGAAGAAGCTCAGCGACATCCGCTGCAAGTGCTCGTACATGCTCTGGCGCAGGTCGCAGATAATGCCCTCGCCCACGCGAGCGCTGAGGTAACGCTGGGCCACGCCGATGAGCCCGCTGACGATAGGAATGCCGATCATGCCCAGGGCCAGCAGGTTCAGCCGCGCGTAATCCCGGTTCGGCAGCACGTTGTCGATCAGGTCGCGGTACAGCAGCGGAGGGACCAACCCGATGAGGGCGGTGACGGAGATGGCCGCCAGCATCAGTGCCAGCGAGCGCCAGTAGGGACGAGCGTAGTCCAGCACCCGGCTCAGGAGTTCGCCGCTGATCTGGGGCTGGTCTCTCGAATCGTCGTACTGCATGAAACTGCGCCAACCACCACCGTGAAACATGCTGCTATTCTCCCTTTGCGCGCGCGGAAACCGTGGCGCTGTCTCGCCAGAATCGATTCACCGACGGGCAGGCAGCCGGCGACAAGGTCAAGAGGCGACTTGTTGATCCGGGATTCGGTCTGTAACAGGAGAGGAGATCATCTTTGATGGTATTGTGACAGCGAATGGCTGATCCGGCAACCCTGTGGCGGTGCGTACTCCCCGCTGGCCGACATTGAGGTAGTGCCGTCCCAGCTCCTGAAGACGGGAGCGGCGAAAAGCGCGCCGCGGGCACCGCTCCTGAGACCTCGGGGGTCTTCAACACCTCCGAGTTCTGGGTTAGTACACTGCTCCCGCGGACAGCTCTTCGGCCAGGTCTCCCAAACGGGCGAAGCGTGTCGAGCCGTTGGAGAGCACGTGTTCTACCAAACGCTCCAGGAGTGCCATGCGGTGGCCCCTGCCGATGACCTGGGGATGCATAGTGATGGTGAATACGCCTCTCTCCTCGTGCTCGACCAGGTAGTCGAAGTCGCCTGCCCAGATCTCCAGGACTTTGGATGGAGCCGACAGGCCCACGCGGAGCGGATCGAAGTTGAAGGTGAAATGGGGCCAGTCGTCCAGATAGAACTCCACGGGGAACTCCCAGATCTCCGCCTCCTGGCCCTTCTGGAGCGGCTCGTCGATGCCCACCCGGTCGCCCAACCTGGGGTGGTAGGGATGGAAGTCACCGGCGAAAAGACTGGAGTCGTAGAGGAAACCGTACTCTAGCAGGAGGGGCAAAGTGGCGTCGCTGTAGTCCCACGAGGGAGAGCGGTAGCCCAGGGGAGGGTGTCCCAGGAAGCGCTCGAGGACCGCCAGCCCTTTCTCCAGACTGTGGCGTTCCTCGTCAGGGGTCTGGGTGCTGGGGTCCTCGTGCCCGTAGCCATGGTGGGCCACCTCGTGACCGGAGGCCAGGATCGCACCGACCTGCTCAGGGAAGGACTCTGCGGTGTGCCCAGGGACGAAGAAAGTAGCAGGAACGTCGTATTCAGCGAGGAACTCCAAGATACGAGGTACGGCTACTGTGGCGGCGTACTCACCGCGGGAGAGCATGGCGCGGGTGACTGTCTCGTAGCCGCCCAGCCAGACACTGAGGGCATCGAAATCGAAGGTCAAACACACAGCATAGGGCTTGTCGGGGTTCATGCGCATTCTCCTGGAGAGCGATGTCATGTTATCACGTTCGGAGTCTGTCGGGGGCCGGAGCCGCGCGTCAAGGGGACAGTTGCCGCTCCAGGATGCCGGTCAGGCATCCTATCCCTCCGGCCGCCTTGAGGAGTTCCTCCATCTCCACGATGTAGCAGTTGATCCCGGCATCTTCGTAGAAGGCTTGGGTGACAGGGTTGCCAGCGGTCATCAGGATACTCCTGGGCCCCAGGGTGACGAAGTTCAGGGCGAACCCTCGCACCGCTTCCTCTTCGCTGGGCAGAAACAGGACCGTGTAACCCCGGCTGCGCAGCGCCTCCACGGCTGCGTAGGGCACGCGCCCGGGCCAGGCGACGGCCAGGTCTCGGTCGGCGAAGCGTAGCTGCCCCATGAGGTGCATGGTGCCGTAGGGGAGGCCAACGCGGACCACCTCTATGCCCATTTCATTCAGGAGGGCCGTCACCTGCTCTGCCCCTTCGGCATTGGTGCGCAGGCCGGTGGTGAGGAGTACCGTCTCCGGGTTCATCCAGGCGGCATCTGCTCCCTCGAAGGTGCCCCTTCCCCGTATGGTGCGCAAGACCGGTATGCCGAGCGCGGCCAGTCGCCGGGCCACCAGGCGTTCCTCCCCGGCCCTTACAGTGGACGCCGGTCTGCCCACGATCACTCCCTCGGGCGTCGTGAACATGAGATCGGCCACGAACATCTGGTTAGGTGTGACGGTGGTGTCTGGCTCGACGTACTGCACGGTGACGCCAGCCTGGCGATAGGCCTGGGCCAGCAGGTCGTGCTGCCGGCGGACGAGTCCGGCATCCACCGGAGCCAGCATCTGCACGCTGTCCGGGTCGCCCAGTTCGTCCAACTCCTCTCCTGGGCGGTGCAGCAGCACAGCCTTCAGCGGTGCCCACTCTGTGTCGATCCCGCAGGAAGACCAGACCTCTCCGATCTCCTGGCGCAGGCTCAGGCTTCTGGGCGACCATCCTTCGCCACCGTAGGCCGCGGCCTTGACGTTGTCCGTGATCTTGCTGCTACCAGCGCTCATAACGCACCAGTTCAGATAGGTCCTTGCGCTTCTTCGGGCCGGGCTCGTCGGAAGGGTATCCCAGGGGGGTGAGGGCGATTGGCTCCACGCCGTCAGGCAGACTGAGCACCTCCCGCGCCGCCTGAGCGTCGAAGGCACCGATCCAACAGGTGCCCAGGCCAACATCCGTGGCCGCCAGAATGAGGTGGTCCATGGCGATGGCCACGTCCACGTCGTTGTAGTTCTTGCCATCCTTGCGGACCCAGTTCTCGGAAGGGATGCCGCAGGCGCAAACGACGAGAGGAGCCTTCGCGAACCAGTCCTTGCTGTAGATACGTTTCAGTTCCTCCTCACGCCCCTTGGTGTGGATGACCACGAAGCAATAAGCCTGGCGATTCGTCGCTGTGGGGGCCAGCCGCATCGCCTGGAGCACCTTGTTTAGCTTCTCATCCTCAACGGCGTCGGGTTTGTAGGCTCTCACACTATGCCGTTTCTCTATCAAGGCTGAGAACTCCATGCCTTACCTCCTTCAATATCAGAGTGGCGATCTAGCTGATCTGCTCCAGGAAGCGCGCGGAGACCAGTTGTGGCCGGTCCAGCCCGCCTATCGTGGCCTCTCGGATGGTACCCTCATCGAGCAACGTCGAGATGGTTCGCTCCAGTTCCGTGGAGGTCCACTTCAATACGCTGAAGATGCGCTTGATCGTCCTGCGGTCGGCGGCGACCACGTTGTCCACGTGACGTAAGGTCAGGACCCTTCGGGCCTCCGACCGCTGTATGCGCTGCGCTTGCCCTGGCAGCTCTGGGAAGTGCCGTTGGAGGATATCGTAGGTGAAGGCATACTTCCACCGACCTGTCCTGGCCACACCGATGGGGAGAACCTTGAGGCCCGCCTGTAATTCCACCAGGGCGCGCTCGAAACGGGATTTGGCCCCGGTACGGCTCAGGTTCGCTTTCTCCCTCAACCTTATCGTATCCAGAGGCCCGTGCTCGAGCAGGGCTTCGTAGATCCACTTGGCCTCGGCGCTCATCGTGCCCGAGGCGTGCTCCTCCAGGTAGTCGTCCAGATCCCCGATGTTCTCGCTGCAAGCGTAGAATGCAGGGAGGAGATCGAGAGACACCAGAGTCGCTCGCTTGCGTAGCAGCTTCCCGTAGTACCACTGACGCTCGCCGAGAGAGGCGTCCTTCCAGCTCCAACTCTTGGCGATGTCCGGGTCATCGTGCTGCATAGGCACAGGCCGGATACGCCCGGCGATGGCGTGAAACAGGTTGGGCATCTCTGCTCCCTTGATAGGCCAGAAGAAGCAGAAGCCCACCTCGTCCACAAAGGCCAGTGCCTCCCCGGGAGATTGGATGCTTCGATCGGGCGTGCGATGGTAGTTGTACGAGCGCTGTTGTTCGACCGACTCCAGTGTGACTTCTCGAACCACCGGCGATCTACTCTACGACCAGGCTGACGTCTGTGACCATGCTCTCATAGTCCCAACCGGAGGCGTAGATGAGGAGCGACTTGAGCCTCGCTGGCCGAGGGTAGATGGCTTCGAGGATGTTGCCGCTTGCGTAGTCGAACCACACGTCTTGGGCGATGCGTTCCCCGTACATGGTGGGGTTGTTGTCCTGGTTCTGGTAGTAGAAGCCGTGCGTCCAATGGCCATCACTGCCGTAGATATCCTCATACTCCAGGCGAATCATGACGGGGTACTCGGAGCTGAGGTAGCCGCCACCCGACAGGCTCTGGTTGAGTAGTCTGACCTTCAGATAGAGGCTGATGGAACTGGCCAGATCGGACACTTCCTCATTCAACTCCTGCCTGATGACCGTCTCGCAATGGTTGCCGCCACTTCGCGTGCGGTAGAACCTGACGGCGCGAGAGTCCGTGTTTGGGAGCTCGAGGACTGAGATCTCGCCGTCGATGTCGCCACCGTCACCGCCTTGCTCGTTGTAGGACTGCCATCCCGACGACAGATCCTCGACGAAGCTTCCGTTGACGAGGAGATTCTGAGCTGCGGCGATGGGCTCTCCCGGTGGCTGGCCTTCGCGTACCGTGGTTCGCTCACGCTGCTCCAGGGCTATGGTCTCGCCCTGCGCGGTGACCTCTGCTGAGCCGAGATGGACGATAGGGCGGCTGGAATCACTGGTGACCTTAAGAGAGTAGCTCCCCTCGTTGAGCAACGCCGCCATGTGGGGCGATGTGGCCTGGAATTCGCGGGGGCCGTTCATGGGCAAGGCCACGCCGATGTTGACCTGACCGTAGGCCAGATACAGGTTCAGAGCCTCAGGCCGCGGGCTCAGACCGAAGCGCGGGGACCGCATGGCTGTGAGGTGGGCCTCTGTGTCGAAGGAGAGTGTCGCTGTGCTATTGTCGAAGAAGGTGAGAAACGCTCGGGATGAGGAATCGGTGCGTACCGTGCTTCCCTCTGGCACGGTAGTGCTGCCGGTCACGCCTATGGGCGTGTTGGCCCCCGGCTCCCAAACCAGCACCGTGCCCATGATCACTTCCAGAGTAGCCTCGTGACTCACCGTGGCGTTGATGATGTACCAGCGAACGGTGAGGGGAATCCCCACGGCCAGCGCACAGTTGACGACGAACGCCGCAAGAAGTACGAGCCAGGCTACCCTTTGAGGATCCCTCCTCATCTGAAGCGCACCTCGAAATGCTCGAATGTGCCGCTGTACTCCTCCCAGCGGAAATCCACGTTGTCCACCTGGGCTCCCGAAGGTCCGACTTTGATCTGCTCCAAGAGCTTCTCCAGAGCCTCTCGTGTGCCCTCCGCTACGGCCTCCACGGTGCCGTCCGGAAGGTTACGAACGTACCCGGTGAGGCCCAGAAGAAGGGCCTGGCGGCGGGTGAAATCGCGGAAGAACACCCCTTGCACTCTTCCGAACACTATGGCAGACAGGCGGGCAAGTGCAGGCACTCTCTTCCCCTACCTGAGCAGCCAGACGGAGCGCTGCCTTCTCTCGTCCAGGCGGTGGAGCCCGGCTTCATGAGCGAGGTCCACCGCTGCCTGGAGTTCTTCCCCGCTGGGCGAACGGTCGATCTCCACGTATTCATGGGCCTTGTAGGTAGGCCGATACTGCGACATGACGTTGAGATAGGTGTTGGGCGAAATCTCTTGGGAGAGGAATCTGGCTATCTCTCCCGTTCCGGCCAGGCCATGGGGGAGAACAAGATGACGCACCAGCAGCCCTCGCTGCGCTATTCCTCTTTCGTCCGTCACCAGATCTCCTACCTGCCGGTGCATCTCTTTCACCGCCGCCTGGTTCATCTGGGGATACCGCTTGACCTTGGAGTACTTGCGACCTGTCTCCTCGTCAGCGTATTTCATGTCGGGCATATAGATGTCGACGATACCGTCCAGCAGGCGCAGGGCGTCCAGACTATCGTAGCCGCCGGTGTTGTGGACCAGCGGCACTGTAAGTCCCTTCTCAGCGGCGGGAAGCAATGCCTCCAGGATCTGTGGCACGACGTGAGTGGGACTCACGAAGTTGATGTTGTGACAGCCGCGTCCCTGGAGATGGAGCATCATGGCGGCCAACTCCTCGGGCTCGATTTCTCTGCCCTCTCCCATCTGGCTGATCTCATAGTTCTGGCAGTACTGGCATTGTAGATTGCAGTTGCTGAAGAAGATAGTCCCCGAGCCGTGGTCACCCACGAGGGGGTCCTCCTCGCCGAAGTGCGCATTGAAGCTGGAGACCACCGCCTTGTCACCTGTGCGACAGGCAGCGCCTCTGGCGCTTTCCAGCCGGTCGACGCGGCATTCTCTCCCACATAGACGGCACTCCTGGAGCATGGCGCGGGCTTCCTCGGCGCGACTCCGGAGTTCCCCTGTGCGCAGCAGTTCCAGGTACGCTGCTTCGAATTCGGGCATGAGGCGCGCTCCAACTGGGGTATTATAGCAGACTCCTCGGGCCTTGGCGATAGCAGAGGGTCCGGACCGGGATGCGTCACGACCAGTCGACGTAGACCTTCTGCATCCGGCCCTGGCGATCCCAATAGAGGAGGTGACCGTGCTCCCGGCCATGCTCGTAGAGCAGGCGGGTGATCTCCACGTCACGCTTGCAGTATTCGATAACCTTGCCGATCTCGCCTTGCCGATACCAGCGCACCGACTGCAGGCCATCTGCGGACTTGCCGACATCTAGCGTTCCCTCCGCCAGCGCCTGCAGAGGGAGGCGAAAACCCAGTTCTCTGTATATGTCCTGGAGCATGTCCACCGTGGGCAGAGTGTGCAGCGGGTAGTCTGTGTATGGTTTCAGCACTTTGTAGTCGAAGCTCAAGACGTTGAAGCCCACCACCAGATCGGCGCTGGCTAGCTCATCCACGAGGGCTTGGGCTTGATCCTCCGTGTAGCTGCGGTACTCCCCCGTGGAGCTGTCGTAGGTGACGGCCGCAGCCAACCCCAGTTGATGCAAGTTCTGCCGCCCTCCGACCTCTTCGAAGGTCTTCTGGGTCTCCACATCGAAGAAGACCGTCTTCTCAAGCTCGTTCATCTGAGTTTCCCTTACCGAATGAGCTGTCTTGTCCATTGTCCTAGCCCAGCCAAGCCACCAGCAGGGTCATAGTGGCGATGCTAGCCAGCGTGGTGGCGAAGATGACCCCGGTGACGAATTCGGGCTCGCCTCCAAACTCCATGGCCAGGATGCTCGTCATTACACCTGTAGGAGTGCTGTGCTCGACGATGCACGCCTGTCTGGTGACGCCCGACAGGCCCAGTACAGAGGCGAGGAGGATGCCCACCACGGCTCCACCTACGAGCCGGACCAGAGTGGCGGTGCAGATCAGTTTGACCTGACGCTTGGCAGTGCTCCTGGCGAGCTGAAGCCCCACAAGGAGCAGCATCACCGGTATGGCAGATTCGCCCACCATCTCCACAGGTTTGAACACAAAGTCGGGCACGATGAAGCCGCTCGCCTTGACCGCGAAGGCGGCAACGATGGCATAGATCATGGGCACCCTGAAGATGTTGAGGAACGAGGTGGTGACCCTGGCTTTCCCTCTGGAGGCAACGAACACGGCCAGCGTGTTGACCATGAAGGCGCTGGTCACAAAGTAGATGAGAGCCCGTTCCAGTCCTGGTTGACCGAAGGCGAAAAGCACGAGGGGCAGGCCATAGTTGCCACAGTTGACGAAGGTAGAACTGAGCATGAAGGCACTCTCTGTTGACTGGTCGAGACGTAAGAGTCTGGCTACGACCCAGGAAAGTGCGAGTGCGCCAAGCGTGCCTAGAACGGTGAAGACGACGATCTGGACGAGGTCGGTCCTGGTCACCGTAGTCTCGACGAGCTTGGAGAAGACCAACGCCGGACCCAGGATGTAGAGAGAGACCCGAGAAAGGGTTTGAGCGTCCAGGGACTTCATGCGGGCCGTGACGAATCCCGCGCCGATGATGAGAAACACGGGGAGTACGATATTGACGAGTACAGACAGCAGGATCACCATTGCACCCCGCTACTCGGCTTCCATGTCCAGCAGCGAGTCGAACATCCCGGCTGTGAGTTCCAGCTCGCTCAGAGCCTCTTCTCCAGCCTCGGCGATGATTTCATCTTCGCTTTCGCAGCACAGTTGCAGCGCGCGACGTGCCTCACGTCCGCCTATCTTCCCCAGGGCGTAGATGCTTGCCTGCTGGACCTCTCTGTCGGGATCGGCGATCAGGCGCAGCAGCGCGGGAACCGCTTCCTTCAGCTCTAGCTCGCCACAGGCCCGGGCTGCTTCGAACCGCATCTCCGGATTGCTGCTCCCCAGCTCCGTGATGACGGTCCTACCCCAGATAGAATCGGCGCTCCTCCCCATGGAGAAGACGGCGCTGACCCGCATCTTCTCGTCTGGATGGAGATAGGCTGCCTCGATCAGCTTCCGCACACCCTCATTGCTGGAGTAGCTGATGGCCTCCACGGCGCGCCTTCGTGTCTCCAGCGCCTCTTCGGCGTCGTCGACCACCTTCCACAGGGCTTGCACCACCTGTGCGCCCAGTTCCTCCTCCAGCTCATCGAGCTCGGCCATCAATACGAAGCGACCCAAGCCGGTGGCCGCTGCTGCCCGGACCATGATGGACGGGTCCAGGGAAAGGATGTCGAGCAGGATATCCATCAGGCCAGGGTCTCGGTCTTCCCACAACCCATCGATGGCGTGGGCGCGTACCTCCGCGTCCTCGTCCTCCAAGCCGATGCGGAAGACGCTGTCAAAATCGACGGTGACGTTGGCTTCGGCGATCTCCACCAGCGCAGCGAGGACGGCACGGCGACGCGACGTGCTCAGGAGCAGCCAACGCTCCGAGAACAGCTCCATCTCGTCGCGGCTCAGCCCGGAGAGCATGTAGAGGCGGGAGTGGGAGAGACCTTCCCTCTCAGCGCTGATGTGGTCCAACGTCCGTTGAAGATTCATGCCGTCGAGAATACACCACAGCCAGGCGGGTTTGTAGCTTGATTATATCGGTCGGGGTGGGCAAAGTCAAATGCGGAGCGGGCTAATGCTGGATGATCGGGCGTTTGGCCGAAGGCAAAGCGCGAAGGGCAATGTGCTGCCTGTGGCGGCGCTGCGAAGTGACCGGGATTGTGGAGCTGTCTGGGCTTGGCTTGGTTGAGTTTGACGTCTACAGAGGAATGATGGTATATTCCACCACGCAAAGGCGCAACTCGCATTTCGGGAGGAGGAAGACCCCGACGAGGAGCGCTCCTCTTCTTTCGCACGCGTAGGATTGTGGTGTTGGTCTGTGGGCGCCCACGTGTGACGGTGCGGTCCAGGCGCCGGCCCACGGTTGTCCCTCGCACGCACGAGACCTGCTCTGACCCAACCGTGCCTTCCAGGACATTGCAGGAGAAGCCCCCATGCAGTGCCCGCGCTGTGGTCATGACGGGCTGTCTAGCGGCGCTAGCTGTCCCCGCTGCGGATTCAGCGGCGATCCAGTGCTGCTCGAGGAGCTATCCCACGTCAAGTATCTGCTCCAGGAACTGCCGCGCTGGCGTGAGCTGGGTCCGGCGGTCAAGAGCCGCCTCACAAAGCACTATCGCGCCCGACTGGAGGAGCTGGAAGTCTCGCTTGGCGTGCGATTGACGCCCCTCAGTCCTCAGGAGGCGCGCGCGGCTGGCTGGGAGCTGGTCTGCCTGGAGGCCCTGATCGGGAAGGCCCACTACTGGCTCGATAGCGGGTGGCTAAGGCGCGAACCGGCCGGGAGCCTGATCGACGGAGTCAGCAGACGTGCGGAGGATCTGCGGCGACGCCTGGCGACAGTTCCTGACGTAGCGGTCCCGCAGTTCGACCAGCCTGAGGACAGGCTGAAGGTCCTGGATTGGCTGGGGGAGGCCCTGACAGATCTCCAAGCTCAGGGCAGCCTCGTCGATGAGGACGCCTTTGCCTCGGCCGCAGGGGAGTTGACGGCCCGGCGGCAGGAACTGAAGCTGGAGTTGGCCCCCGCCGGGGAGCAAGTTGCCCCTTCGCCGGCGGAAGTGGAGCCAAGACCCGTCGAGGCCCGGATGGAAGCGCCTCCCCGGCGTCCGAGGGCGCCTCTGACCCGGGAGCGCGTGTGGCGGACCCTGCTCTCGGAACGCACGCTCAACGTGATGCTGTTCCTGGGCGTCTTTCTGCTGTTCGCCTCGGCCGTGACTCTGGTGGTCTTCAACTGGGAGCGTTTTTCTCCACTGGTGCAGGTCGTCTTCATCGCTGCCTTCACCCTGACCTTCTACTTCGCTGGCTGGTTCGTGAGAGCGCGGATGGGTCTGCGTAGTTCTGGGATTGCGCTGACCGCCATAGGCTCGCTCCTCGTGCCCATCGACTTCTACGCCATCTACCTGAGCGGCGGCTTTCCACGTGATGCCTGGCCTCAGGTCTGGCTGGGGGTGTCCCTGCTGTGCTGGGGCGCCTATCTGTTCACAGCACTGCGTATCCAATCCCAGTTCTTCGGGTATCTGGTGGGCGTTGCCGTCGGCAGTTCCGTGTGCGCGTTCATGCGAGTGAGCGGCGTCCACACCGACTGGTGGTCTCCTGTGCTGTGTGTCACATGCCTTGCGAGCGCGCTGATAGGGGACCGCCTGAGCGCTGTCTCCGGCCAGTGGGTCGTTCTTCGCCGGCCTCTGTGGCACGTAGCCATCCTGGTGGCGCTGGTCGTTATGCCGCTGACGGCGACCTGGTGCGCTACTGGCCGCGCTACTGGTCGGACGTTCCGGCTGGCCATGGCTATCACCTGGTGGCTGGGCAGTGCGATCCTGGGTGTGGGCGCGGCCCGCTTCCGTAGCCGGACTCTGGGGCTGGTCGTGGCGGCAACGGTACCGGCAGCCTTGTATCTATCGCAAGCGTGGGCCTTCGCGGAGCTAGGGATCCGCTCCGGTTGGCATGGCCTGGGATGGGCCTTGCTTGCGCCGTGCTATCTTCTCTATGGTCGCTCGCTGGCGAGTCGAGACGACGACCTCTGCCGGTCCGTTGGCCGCGCGGCGCGGGGCTGGAGCGTTGGCCTGCTGGTTCTAGCCGCCATCTGGTCAGTTACCGAGATGGGGGCTGCCAGTCTGACCCACGCCGTCGTGGCGGCGACGGTGGTGCTCCTGGCTCATCTGGAGAGGCGGCCCGTTCTCCTGCTCGTGGCCACGCTGCTGTTCCTGTCGGCGATGACGACGGCCATGGCTAGCCGTGATCTTGTCCTGGGCCAACTAGCCCTCGGCTGGGTTCTGTTGGCGATCCTCCACGTGGCCGCGGCGGCGGCTCTCAGAGGAGCGCCCTCTTTTGCCGCGCCAGTTTACGTCGGGGGCTTCGCCTCGGCTGCACTCTCCCTGTTTCCTCCGTTGGTGGGGAACGATCAGGGGTTGCTGGCCTACGCTCTGGGCAACTGGATAGCGCTGGCCGGGTGGTCGGCCTGGCTCGCCCGTAACGAAGAGCATCCGGGGCTGTTGGCTGTGCTGAGGTGGGCTGGCCCGCTTAGTCGCAGCGTGCTCCACTGGGCCACGGTTGTCCCCCTGCCCTTGTTGGTCTGGCTGGTGTGGACGCTGAACGACCGGCCCCCCGATGCGCGCTTGGGCCTGGTGATGATGGCTTTGGCCTGGCTGTGCGTGGGTCTCGGGAGGCTGAGGATACCGGCTGGGCGCGAGGGCGCTATGGCCGGGCTGCTGCCCGCGATCCTTGGCGAGCGGTTCCCGTGGTACGTGGTGGGGTACGCCAGCAGCCTGATCTCGCCCGTCGTCGCCTACGTGTACTGGCACCAGGCTTCACTGGCCGCAGCGCTCTGGGCGGCAACGACCCTGTACTTCCTTTCGGCCTGGACCTTCCGCCAGCGTTGGTGGTTGGTGCCTGCCGGTGTGACGCTGCCGCTGGGATACGTTTGTCTTCTCGATCTGTTCGGCGTGCCTTGGGACCCAATGGGCACGGCCGTCGCTTTGGTGCCCGCCTCGTACATCCTGGTTGGCCTGGCGCTGCAACGATTCCGGAGGGTCGGGGAGGACTTCCTGGCTCCCCTGCTCTGGGTCGCTCACGCTCTGGCCGCGGTGACTCTGCTGTGGGGCCTCGGTCCCGGCTGGAATCGTCTGGCCTGGGAGGTTCCCTGGTCCGACGTAGCGCGGCTGTGGGCCGTGGGTGGACAGCTCATTCTGACCGTTGCCTACGCAGTACTGACCTGGTGCGAGCGGAGAGAGCGCTGGGGACACGTGGCAGCGTGGTTGGGTGTGCTGGCCGGGGGCCTCCTCGCCACCGTCTATAGCCAGGGACGAGGCTCGTCTGCGGCGAAGGCGGCCCTGCTTGCGGTGGTCTACGTCTTGGCCGAGCGTGGTTTACACTCCGCGCGCGGGCGCCGGCCCTGGGCGGATAGAGCTTGGCCCCTGTATCGAAGACCGTTGCTCGTGGCGGGCTGGGCTGTCTCGGGGGGAGCGATACTGCTGGCGCTGGTGCGCAACCTGGTGCTTCTCGGCGGAGGTCGGGGGCGCGAGCTTTGGGCCATCGTGGCCCTGGTCATGGTTACCGCGCTGTATGGTGTGTCGGCGCGCCTATTCCGGCGTTCGGTCTTCGTCTGGCTGGCTGCGGTGCTAGTCTTCGTGCCCTGGACCCTGCTGACCCATCTCAACTGGTTCTTGCGACCCTATCCACCGGCGTTGACCAGGTATGCCCTGGCCTGGGTAGCCTTGGCGTGGGCACAGATGGCCTCGGGCTTGCTCCTGGATAGGAGGGCAGGCTATCGGTATGGTCGGCCACTACGGGTGGTGTCTCACGTGGTGCTGCCGTTCGCTCTCCTGTGGGGTGTGGCTGACGTAGACACCTCTAGCCTGACCTATGGGCTGGGAGCGGGCTTCTACATGGTGGCTGCCTTGGTTGACCATCGGCGTGACGTGCCGAGCCTGATGCGTACTCGATTCCTCTATCCCGCTGCGGTTCTGGTTCCTGTGTGGGCGGTCTACCTGATGGCGCGCCTCGCGCCTCTCGCACGTCAGGAGCACTTTGGGATGATGTTACTGGCGCTGGCTCCCGTGGGGCTGGCCATTGGGCGTCTGCTCCGCCGAGTACAGACGCCTGACGAGCTGCCGATCAGTTTGGTGGGATATGGTTGTGCGGTGATGGGCACTATGCTGGTGGCTCAGGACCGCCCGTTACTGGCGGCTGCTCTACTCTTCGACGCGGGGCTGTGTGTGATCTCGGCGTGGGTCTCCCGCCAACCGCTGTGGGTCTACCCCGCCACGGCTCTCGTGCCGGTGTCTCTGCTGCTGGTTCTATCGGAGGCGGGGGTTGACCCCAACAGACGAGGCTGGATCCTCCTCGCTCTGGCGGCTGGCTATCTAGGTCTGGCGTGGATACTGCGGCGGTTCCGATTGAAGAGCTACGCGACGCCGGTCCTGGCGGGCGCTTTCGCGCTCGTGGCCTTGGGTCTACCACCCTCGAGCCACGATCAGGTAGGCGCCTTCTGGGGCTACGGCGCAGCGGCTCTGCTCTACGCGCTGTCGGCCTTCTGGCTGCGGCAGCCCCTTCTCCTTTCGTTGAGCGCTGCTCTGTGCACCGTGCCGTGGGGTGTGGCGCTAGTGCGATCTCCATTGGCAGCCATAGACTACGGGCTGGCTCTGTGGCCGGGGATCATCGTGTCGCTGGTGCTGGCCCACTGGATGGACTCACGGCTTGGGAGTTGCCAGGGATTTCCGTGGGGCGAGCCCGATTCGTGGACCGAAGCCATGGGGCAGCGCCTGCTGAACTGGTGGGCGCTGCCGTGGTACGTCCTGGGCTATGGTGCTACGCTGACCAGCGTCGTGTTCTCGCTACAAGATGCTCCCAGGCTGACGCTGACCCTGACCCTATCTGCCGTGGCCTATGCGTTGGCCGCCCGGCGCTTCCGACTCAGGGGATGGATGCTGGCATCTGCTGTCGCGGCTCAGGCGGCGATGGTGGCTGGGTTCGACGTGCTAGGGTGGTTGGACTACGCGGCCCGAGGAGCGATGTTCTTCCTGCCCGTAACGGTGGGGACGGCCTTGTTGGGGTTCTTTTTCGAACGGAAGCAGACTGAGGGGCCACCGTTCGGCGGCGGATGGGAGCGCGCCGTCCTGGGCTGGTCCAGGCCTCTGTATGCCCTGGTGGCGGTGGATGTGCTGGTGGGCCAGTGTACGGCCCTCTTCGACAGTGGCCCTGGCGTTGTGGTCTCGGTGGTCCACGCGCTGCTCCTGGCGTTCATGGCTACGGTCTGGGCTCAGCCTGCTATTCCTTATTCGTCGACGGCTTTGGGCCTGGTGGCGCTGTTGCAGTTCTTCGCTCGTCCGGGGGTGAGACCCACTGACTTTCCCGTCGCTCTGGCGGCGCTGTCCCTAGGCTACGGGTTGATTGGCTACGGCCTGGCTTACGTACGCCGCCGGGAGCTGGTGTTGCCCAAGCCAGCAGCGCGAGTGTGGGAAGAGCCCCTCCAGCGTGCGGGCCTTGTCTTCTCCGTGGTTGCTCTGGGCCTGGCGACGATGATGGGTGTGGACATCATCACTCTCTCGGTTCGTGCTCTGCTGGGTCTGCCCCTTCTGGAAGCGGCGGACGTCGTGGCCCTGCAAATGCTGGTCGGCGTTCTGGCCATCACCGGGCTGCTCTATCTGGCTGCCGCCCTGGTACAGCGTTGGGCCTGGCTGGGCTACGCCGCCGTGATCCTGCTCCTGTGCGGGTGGAGCCTGGAATGGTTCTTCATCTGGGGCATGAGGGAGCCCCAGTGGTATGCCGTCCCCGCCGGTGTCTACCTGCTAGGGGTGGGGTACCTGGAATGGATTCAGAATCGCAGGACGCTGGCCCGCTGGATAGATCGCGCTGGGCTGGTGCTGCTCCTGTTTTCATCCTTCTGGCAATCGATGACTGAGCCCAACGGCTGGCCCTATGCTCTGCTGATGGGCGCGGAGGCGCTGGCGGTCGCGTGGTGGGGCAGTGCCAGACGCCAGCGGAGGTTCCTGTACTTCGGCGTGGTTGGCGTGGTCGTCGACGTGGCAGGCCAATCGGTCGAACCTCTGCTCTCCGCCAACCGGTGGATCGTCTTCGGCGTAGCGGGACTGATCCTGGTGACGGTGGCAGTGTTCGTGGAGAGGCGTTTGGAGGCTCTGACGCGGCTGTCACGGGAACTGCGGGAGCGTCTGGAGGAGTGGGAGTGAGCCCGCGTGGATGGTAGGCTGAAGTGGCTAGTCATTCTCTGGGGGCTAGTGCTCCTGTTGCCTGGACTGATGGTTCTGATCGTATTCTGTTGCGTGGCTACATGGACGCTGCCGTTCATGGTGGAGGCGAGTCCTCAAGTCTCGGTGGCTGGCGTGGGCTTTGCCGTATTCGTCGCCGTGACCGTCGGCGGAGGCGGTATCACCTATTACCATGGAACGCACTCGCAGGCGAAACATCCGTCTCGGACTCTTCGGTTGCCCCCCTTGTGGGCGCTGGCCGGGGCGTTTCCACTCCTGTTGGCGCTGGGGCTTGGCGCAGAGCAGTCGTCGATGGGGTCCCTGTTCTTTCCCATACCTCTTGTCGCTGCGGCTCTGCTGCCTTCCGTTGCTGCCCTGGTGTGGATGATGGACGATCGGCCTGGCACGCTGACCTGGCGGCGGGCCGGTGTGGCGTTCGTGGCCGGCGGGACCGTCTCCGTGGGCGTGGCTCTCGTCCTGGAGCTCTTGATGCCCGGTCTGGCGCTGCTATTGGTGCTCGACCTGGCCGAGCCGGTGTTGAGCGGACTTGGGGTACTGCTGGAGGCTCTGGCTGGCCTGGAGGTGGCCAGGGCCTTGACTTCACCGGGGTTCCTGATAGCCCTGGTGGCGTTGGGTGTGGCGGCGCCTGTGGTAGAGGAGATGGTCAAGCCGCTGGTCACTTTGCCGCTCCTTCGTCATTTGAAGAGCCCTCGTGAGGCGCTGCTGCTGGGGGCCGTGGCTGGCGCAGGGTTCGCTGCTATGGAGAACGTAGTCTATGCTGCCGCGGGTTTGCCCGTCTGGACGGCCATACTGGTGCTGCGTGCTCTTGGTGCGGCGGTACATCCGCTGGGAACCGGTCTGGTGACGGTTGGTTGGTACAGGGTGCTCGGCCGCGAGCCTGGAGCAGGGCCTCGCTGGTTACGCGGATATGGCCTGGCCGTGGGGCTCCATGCGCTGTGGAACGGAGGGTCCACGCTGCTGCTGGCGTTGCTGGGTGCTCGCTTCTTCGGGGAGGCGCCCCCGGAGGTGGACGTCCTGGGCGTCTCCGTGGCAGGCAGCCTGCTGGCACTCCTGGCTATCGAAGGAGCAGTGACCTGGATAGCGGCTCGTGCCCTGTCCCGGCGGTTGGCGGTGCCAGCCGAGGAAGTGCGGGTCGAGGAGACCCTAGTCCTCGGCGACCTGTCGCTTGATCAGAGTCTGGCCGTCTGGGCGGTAGTCTGTCTTCTCGTCTTGCTCCCCGTAGGTCTCGCGGTACTGGAGGCGACGTGGTGACGCCGGGCGCAGTTGATATGCTTCTGGGTGAGGTGCCATGCATGTAGTTCGTCGCTCTCTGACGAACGCCAGCCTGTGGATCGCGGTTGCGCTGCTGGCCGCGAATGGTGTGGCCTGGACATTGGCCTTCTCGGCCAGGGAGCCACAGCACGTCGTGGAGCCCAGGCTCGATCCCGATCTGGCCGATCTGCGGGAGCGTATCATCGAGGGGACGCACCATGGAGAGCCCTTCGAGCTGAGGCTCACCAACCTGGAGGCCGAGGAGGGTATCACCTGGTTCCTGAACCGGCATCCCAGCATGCCCTTCCGCTATCCGCGGGTCGAGATCCATCCTGATGGAGTGGAGGTCTGGGGCGAGGCCCACATAGCGGGGCTACGTGTGGGCCTGGAGGGGCGGGCCAGCGTCTCCCTCCGCGACGGGGTCCCGATCATCGTCGTGGAGCATCTGGGTATGGGGGGAGTGTCCGTCCCCGGCTTCGTTCGGCAGCGCATTCAGGCGGAGATCGACAAACAGTTGGGCCAAGCCGAACGCCTGCCTATGACCATAGAGACTCTGGTGCTCGAGGAGGGTCATGGAAGGGCGACGGGGATTATCCGGTAGCTCTGTCGCCCGGGCCAGGCTGGCACACCACGTCTCTCTCACCAACTCCCGCTACTGCCCATCGCGGCGGCCAAGCTTCCTGGCCCTGTGTGCCAGCTCTCGGCCCTTGTCCACGTACCACAAGCCGCACGTCACCAGGCTGTAGAAGTAGGGAGTGCGACGTCCAAAGATGGTGCCGCCGCGCAGCTTTTCCAGGAATTCCGCCGGACCGGTGAACGGATCGAGCTCTACCCCCGCGCGACCGATCTCCCTGGCGAAGTGGGCATCGCTGCCGGCGGCCATGGGAACGTCGTACTGCCGGGCTATCTCTTGTGCGGAGAGGTTGTCCGCGTGACGCAGAATCCTGGCGTTGAAGCCCCCCATGATGTCGACACGGTCGATGATGGCTTCGAGGTTCTTGCGACCGAGGGCGGTCGGCACGTCCCTGGCAAGCGGGCGTGGGACGTAGACCAGGCCACCCTGCTCCTTGATGCGGTCTATGGTCTCCTGCGCGGAAAGACCTGGTGGAATACACTCCGAGAGGAGCAGCCCCGCGATCTCCCCTTGCTGCGACGCGATCTCCTCGCCCACGATGACGGGAAAGGGCGCCTGGCTCGCGAGCTGGAGGGCACCGTCGATCTCGTTGTGGTCGATGACGGCGATGGCGTCTGCGGAGCTTTTCAGCACTGCCTCGATGACAGCATCGAGGGGAACCCAGCAGTCCTCGGAGCACGCCGTGTGGACGTGAAGGTCTATCCTCAAGCGCTGGGGTCCTGGGCGCTCCATTGGACGTACCGTGGGAGTTCCTCCAGTAACGCCCCGGTACCGGTGAAACGAATGGCCTTCATGCCCAGTTCGAGGGCGGCGTTGACGTTGCGGGGATAGTCGTCGATGAAGACGGCCTCGGAGGGCAGCACGTCGAGCCGGTCGAGGACCAGTCGGTATATGGCGAGGTCAGGTTTGGCCATACCTACCTTCGCCGAGTAGACGATGGCGTCGAAGAGCTCCTTGATCCCCCAGTGCTCCTCCAGCCAGACGTCCAGCCTGTCGGGAGCGTTGCTGAGGAGGCCGATCTTGTAGTCTTTCCGCAGGTTCTTGATCAGAGCCACCAGTTCCTGGTTGACTCGATCGCCCGAGAAGTACTCCCGGCGGAAATCGGACAACTCCTCAGGTGTGGTCAAGCCCAGGTCGGCCGCCACGCGGCTCCAATACTCGTCGTAGGTGATTGCGCCTATCTGGGCCAGCTCCCAGTCCTCGCGGCCCCAGATGAGGCGGTCCAGGGTCTCGAGGTCCTGACCCAGCTGCCGGGCCAGCTCACGACGAGCCTGGGGAAACTCAGTGCGCACCAGCACCCCACCCAGGTCGAAGATGACGGCCTTGATCTCCATGCGGCTACTTCGTCACTGTGGAGTTCGGCCGGGAGAGGGTGGCTATGACTCCCGGCAGGTCGGAGAGGCTGCGGGCGGTCGCGTCAGGGACGACGTGGTCGCCCCCTGCGGCGTAGTCAGGGTAGAGGTCCCAGGCAGCCAGGACGCCCTTGACGCCGGAGTTGTGAGCACCCAGGACGTCGAAGCCGAGAGTGTCCCCGACCATCACCACCTGGGAGGGTGGACAATCCCATTGGCTCAGCACCTTCTCGAAGATGCCCGGATGTGGCTTGCGTAGCCCGACCCCCGCAGAGGTGATGGCTACGTCGAACCACTTCCTGAAGTCGAACCGGTCCACCAGACCCTGGATGAGGCGATCATCTGTGGCGTTGGAGATGAGAGCCAGTCTGTAGCCCGAGTCGGATAACTGGCGCAACGTGGCCTGGGCCTCCGGGTAGGCTGTCCACTTCTCCTCCTCGAAGGAGAAGAAGGAGCGCAGCGCCATCTCGATCAACTCTGGGCCAACGTCTTCGTGGCCGTGCTCGGCGAGCAAAGCTCTCAGCGAGTATTCCGCCGTGTATTCGACCCGCTCCTCCACCGCCCTGGCATACAGCGCCTGGCGGGCGGAGAGGTAGTCGTCGCCGAAGCGATGGGGATCGACGTCTAGCCCATGCGCCGTGAGAAAGCTCACCAGGTCCTGGGCTCCTCGGAGCCCTACGTTTTCCCATTCATCGTCCAGGTACATCAGCGTGTTGCCGAGGTCGAAGATGATGCCTTTGATGCCACTCATGTGTCCGAGGCAGCCTCCCAATCGTTGATGTTTGCGACGACCTCGGATTCGGCAACGGTCCGCTGCTCTTTCAGGGACAGGTTGCGGATAGTGACCTGCCCCGAGGCAAGTTCGTCAGGCCCTACGATGACCACGTAGGGGATGCCCTTTTTCAGGGCGTGGCGTATCTGATCTCCCAGGGGATCGTTCTCGAAGTACAGATCCACGTTCAGACCACCCCCACGTAGGCGGTTGCTCGTTCTGAGCGAGGCGCCGGTGTGGGTCTCGTCGAAGATGGTGACCAGAACTTGCGTGTTGGTCGTGCCCACCTCAGGGGGGAACATGTGGAGCTCTTCCATCACGTCGATGATGCGCTCGATACCGAAGCTAGTGCCCGTCGCGGGGTAGCTCCTGTCGGTGAAGGTGCCGATCAGTTCGTCGTACCGACCGCCTCCGCAGATGCTGCCGATGCGGGGCTCCTCCACCACTGTCTCGTAGATGGGGCCGGTGTAGTAGTCGAGGCCCCTCACCATGGCGAAATCGACCTGGTATCGCTCGCGAGGGACTTCCAGAGCTTCCAGGTATGCGACGATCTCTTCCAGTTCCTCGATGCCTTCCAGGGCTGCTGGATAGTCACCCAGCGTCCGTCTGAGCTCGTCGGGGATGGCCTTGCCGTCACCGGTGACCTGAAGCAGCTCCACGAGTCGAGCGATCACGTCCTCAGGGATCTGATTGGACCTGAGCTCTTCCTTGACCCCGTCCAGGCCGATCTTGTCCAGCTTGTCGATAGAGCGGTACAGACCGCCCAGCAACTCCTGCGGCACCCCGGCGAATTGGCCGATGCCCGTCAAGATCTTGCGGTTGTTGATCCTCACCACGAACTGCTGGAAACCGAGGCGGCTCAGGACCTCGTGCATGATGTCAACCATCTCGGCGTCGGCGAGCATGCTGGCGCTGCCCACCGTATCCACGTCGCACTGATAGAACTCGCGATAGCGACCCTTGCCTGGACGCTCCCCTCGCCAGACGGGGGAGATCTGGTATCGTTTGAAGGGCTTCTGGAGATCTGGATACATGGCTGCGACGCGCGAGAGGGGTACCGAGAGGTCGTACCGCAGCGCCAGCTTCTCCTTGCCACCTCTCCGCGAGACGTTGTAGATCATACGCTCGGCGTCGGGGCCGTACTTTCCGGTCAGGGTCTCGTGGAGTTCCACAGAGGGAGTGCTGAGAGGCTCGTATCCGAAGCTCTCGAATACCTCTCGGATGACGTCGATCACGTACTGGCGAAGGATCATCTGCCGGGGCAGGAAGTCCCTCATCCCTCTGGGAAGCTTGGGTGTCACTGTAGTAGCCACTCTGCTTTGCCCTTTCTCTGCTTTGTTCTGTCTGCCTCTAGGTCTTCCGTCACCGTCTGGTTTGGTGCGAGATGGTCGGCTAGTTCCCTTTGATCGTGAGTTCTGCCAGGCCGGCCAGAGGCTCCCCCAGAGACGTTTCGACCGTCCTGACGATGTCACCACTATGCACCATGGCAGCAGCACGGCCGAGGTCAGGGTAGATGGGCCTGTCCTGACTCAGATGCTCGATCTGTGCTCTGATAGCCTGGTGCGCGGCCTCAGTGCCCACGCCGAGACGGGCCTTGCTCACCGCTCTTCCCTTTCTCAACTCGTATTCTACAGTCTTGCGGCACTGCCGCAAGTCGTCGTCCCGTTGCCACGACGTGGCGCAGAACTCGAGTCCACTTCGTCGGAAGTCGAGGGCCTGGGCCGCGCAGACCATCTCGATCCCCACGATGTGCTCCACGTTGCGCACGATCTCTCTGGCGTGCCGGGCGGCGTTGGTGCTCATACTGACGTGGTCTTCCTGGTTGGCGCACGTGGGTATCGAGTCCACGCTATCCGGATGGGCCAGGGTCTTGTCGTCGGAGACGAGCGCAGCCGCCGTGTACTGCGCCATCATCAGCCCATTGTTGAGCCCGCTGTCTTCGATGAGCATGGCGGGCAGGCCGGCGCTGAGCGTGTTGTCGAGGAGACGGAAGACCCTGCGCTCGGAGATACTTCCTATCTCGGCGACGGCCATGCCCAGCATGTCCATGGCCAGGGCCAGGGGCTCTCCATGGAAGTTGCCGGCCGAGATGGCTTTGTTCTCCCTGCTCTCCGGCAGGTCCAGGAAGATGAGCGGATTGTCTGTGGCGGCGTTGATCTCCCTGTCGACGACGTAGCGTACGAAGGACAGGACGTCTCGCGCCGCACCGATGACCTGAGGCGCACAGCGTAGGGAGTAGGCGTCCTGGACCCGTGAGGTGGAATCGATCAGCTCGCTCCCTTCGACCAGACGCAGAACGTTGGCGGCGCAGCGGATCTGCCCGTCGTGGCCGCGTGCCGCATGCACTCTATGGTGAAACGCGTCGGATACCCCGCGCAGAGCCTCCAGGCTCATGGCCAGGGCGATCTCAGAGTTCTTGACCAGCATCTCCGCGTCGTGCAGAGCCAGCGCTGCGATGGCCGCGCTGACTGTGGCCCCGTTGTTGAGGGCCAGGCCCTCCTTGGCCTTCAGTTCCACCTGCTGGAGGCCGGCCCTCTCCATGGCCTCCTTGGCGGTCATCCACCTACCCTGGTAGAAGGCTTCGCCTCCCTCCGTGTCCTCGCTCAGCGCCAGAGCCAGGTGGGACAGCGGGGCCAGGTCTCCGCTGGCGCCCAGAGAGCCTTTCTCCGGCAAGACAGGGTGTACACCCCTGTTGAGCATGGCTAGGAGCGTCTCCAGAACCTCCACTCTGACACCCGAATACCCCTTGGCTAGCGTATTGGCGCGAATCAACATCGTGGCTCGCACCGTCTCGGTATCGAGGGGTTGGCCGACTCCTGCAGAGTGGCTCATGATCATGTTTCGGGTCAGGGTCTCGACGTCAGTCGCTGGGATCTTGACCTCCGCCAGCGAGCCGTAGCCAGTCGTCAACCCATACACCGTGAGCTTTCCCTCGTTCACGATCTCGTCCACCCACTGCCGGCAATCCTCGACGCGTTCCATCGCCTGAGAAGACAACTGGACTGTTCTGCCGTGGCGAGCCACATCCACCACCTCATCGACGGACAGAGCTTCTCCGTCGATGAGGAGCGTACTGGAGTGGTGAGGGTCATCCTTGTGCTGCTCCATCAGTTGGCCTCCTGTAACGTCAACGAAGTGCGTTTGGCTCGACGGTGGGTTGGCCACGGGGGTAAAAAAGAGGAGCCCGGGTCGAGTACCTGCGGCTCCTCCAACGGCTACAAGGGTGGACGACGGGGATCGAACCCGCAACCTCAGGATCCACAGTCCAGTGCTCTGCCAGTTGAGCTACGTCCACCACAGCGTCCAAAGATGACATCCTAGTATAGCACACCGGGGCGAGGATTGCAAGGACTATGAGTGCTGTACGACGAGAAACTCACACACGGGGTCGCCCATGCCCTGTCGTTGGGGGTACGCGACACTGATGTCGGCACCAGGCAAGAGGGCTTTGAACCAGGCGTCCCACAAAGCTTCACACGCGACACAGGACTGGTCTTGCCGGGGCAGGTTCGCTCTCTTGGCGCCCTCGAAGGCTGCACAGCGGCGCACGATGATGCGCGCTTTGTTGTCGCCGGTCTCGTAGGTGGCCCTGACTCCCGGTCCGAGCAGCAGGTCGCTGTGGGTCGCGATCATCCTTACGGCATCTGTGAGGTCGTCGGCTGCCTTCTTGTGCACGGCCTTGAGTATGGTGCGCATCTCGATGCGGCCGAAGGACTCGCGCACCGCCGCGTTGAGCTCGACCGCCTCCTCCAGACTGAACTTCTCTACGCTGCGCAGGAACCACTGGCCATCCCAGAAGAGAGCCAGCTTGCGTAGCATCTTGACCTTGTCGGCGTCACTGATGTCGTAGAGCTCCAACTGCGTGCCTCCCTCTGCTCATGGGATCAGGCGTCCAGCTTTGATCACGGCCTGCACGGGATTGGTGCCGAAGCGGTAGGCCAGGTGGCGATAGTCTGCGACGTCCAGGATGACAAGATCCGCCTTCTTGCCCACCTCCAGGCTTCCCGTCTCGTGACCACGGCCGATGGCGAAGGCGGCGTTGATGGTGGAGGCCACGATGGCCTCCGTGGGCGTCATCCCCATCTGCCGGCAGGCGAGAGCCTGGATGAAGGGCATGGATTCGCAGTAGCAGGTCCCTGGGTTGAGATCCGTCGCCAGGGCCACGGCCACCCCCGCGTCGATCATCTTTCTAGCGGGGGAGTAGTGATCCTCAGCCAGGCCAAAGGGGGTGCCGGGGAGGAGCACGCCGATGGTGTTAGAGCCGGCCAGGAGTGCGATCTCTTCGTCCGTCGTGCAGGCCAGATGGTCGGCGGAGGTGGCCCCCAGCTCCACGGCCAGGGTCGTTCCGCCCAGAGACTTGAATTCGTCGGTGTGGATCTTCAGGCCCAGGCCCAGATCCTTGGCCCTTTTCAGGATACGCCGGCTCTCTTCGACGGAGAACGCTCCCTCCTCGCAGAAGACGTCGCAGAAAAGTGGTTTCTCCGCCGCCAGATAGCCTTCTCTCTCGAGGGCCGGCAGCATCTCCTCGATCACGAGGTCGACGTATTCGTCTGCCCGGCCCTGGTACTCCACGGGGACAGCGTGTGCTCCAAGGAAGGTGGGGACCAGGTCCACGGGGTGGCTCTGATCCAGCAGCCGGATAGCCTCCAGCATCTTCAACTCGTTGTCCGTGTCGAGGCCGTAACCGGTCTTGGCCTCCACGGTGGTGGTGCCGTAGGCCAGCATCCTGTCCAGTCTTGCGCGGCTCTGACCTACTAGATCCTCGAGGCTGGCTTCTCTGGTGGCCCGCACGGTGTTCATGATCCCGCCCCCGGCGGCCAGGATCTCCATGTAGGGGGTGCCCTGGAGTCGTTTCTCGAACTCCCCAGCGCGATCCCCGGCGAACACGAGGTGGGTGTGGGGGTCCACGAAGCCGGGTAGAATGACCTTGCCGGAGGCGTCTATGAGCCTGGCGGTGTCTCCGGCCTGGGCCAGGACATCGCCGGTTCTTCCCACCAGGGCGATGCGGTCACCCTGGATGGCCACGGCACCGTCCTCGATGAACTCCAGTTGTTTCAAGCTGGGTCCCTTTCTGGGACCATCTGGTCCGGCTAGAGTGAGCAGTTGCGCGGCGCCATAGATGACAAGATCACATTCCACGGCTAGTCGTCTCCGCGAGCCAGGCGTCAGGAGATTGAACGGGGATGTGAGTCTTGCCCTGGTAGTGTCTGGTGTTCCAGGTCACGATGGTGTCACATCCTGTGGCCTCTACCGTCCACAGGATGGCCGCGTCCCCCAGCCTCATCCCTCGCTGGATGCGATTCAGCAGTGCTGCGTTCTGCACGGCCCAGAAATCATCGCCGGAACGTAGTGCGACAGGAGGGTACAGGATGCCTGTGCGCCGAGAGGCGAGGTACAGATCGAAAAGCTTCATAGCGTCCTTCGACTGGGACGCGGTGACCATCAGCCCACACAGTTCCAGGAGGCTGAAGATGGGTACGCCGTAGCCCGACTCCGAAGCGCGCTCCAGGAAACGCGTGGTAACGGGTTGCCGCTTGTCGCGGGTGAAGATGTAGTGGATGGCCAAGACATCGGTGTCAACGGCGATCAAGTCCTAGGTCCCTCCGCGGCCTCGCACTCTGTCGATGATCTCGACGATGTCGTCTGTCCCGTACTTCTCCGCAATAGCCTGGGCAATCCTGTCCGAGTCTATCTCTATCTGATCGGCATCCTCCAGTTCCTCGGGTTCCCGTCCCAGATAGGCAAGCGTCAACTCGGCTATTCGTCTTCCGGCGCTCTCCGGCAGTTCCTCGTTGGTCCCATCGGGCCGTGTGCTGCCGCTCGTGGCAGGCCCACCGCCGGTCGAGCCCTCCGGTTCTTTCGCCCGTCGAGTGTCAAGCAGAGCAGAGGCCAACGTCTTGAGAGCGGCATCCGGACTGACCTCCGGCTCGACGGAGGCTTTCGAGAGGAATATGCCGCCCAGGACTGGGCGCAAGACGACATAGTCGCCTGGTGCAAGGTTCAGCGAGGACCGAAGGTCCTGAGGAATGGTCATCTGTCCTTTTGTGGTTAGTTTGGCCAGCATCACCCCAGGCATGGGCAGCTCCTTACAATCTCCCTGCTGGAAAGTCATATCGTATTACTTACAGTCTACCGGAATCTCAAGTGATTGTCAAACGGAGAGCTCGATCTCCTAGCGGGCGGGATAATGTGCGGAAGCCCGGCCACTACCTCATCATGGGGATCTTGATCCCGTGACGCTTGGCCGCGTCTACGGCCTCTTCGTATCCGGCATCCACGTGGCGCATGATGGCGGTCCCGGGGTCCGTGGTCAGCACACGTTCCAGCCGCCGCGCCGCCTCGGGAGTGCCGTCCGCGACGATGACCTGTCCAGCGTGGATGGAGTAGCCGATGCCCACGCCGCCGCCGTGGTGGATGGAGATCCAGGTAGCGCCACCCACCGCGTTGAGGAGGGCGTTCAACAGCGGCCAGTCGGCGACTGCGTCGCTTCCGTCCTTCATCCCCTCGGTCTCTCGATAGGGTGAGGCTACCGAGCCGCCGTCCAGATGGTCCCGACCGATGACGATAGGGGCCGAGATCTCACCGCTGCCTACCATGTCGTTGATGATGAGCCCGAACTTGGCCCGCTCGCCGTAGCCCAGCCAGCAGATGCGCGATGGCAATCCCTGGAACTTGACCCTCTCCTGGGCCATCTTGATCCAGCGCACGAGGTGCTCGTCGTAGGAGAACTCTCTCATCACCACTTCGTCGGTCTTGTAGATGTCCTCAGGATCACCAGACAGGGCCACCCAGCGGAAAGGCCCCTTGCCCTCGCAGAAGAGCGGCCTGATGTAAGCGGGCACGAAGCCAGGGAAGTCGAAGGCGTTCTTGACTCCCGCCTCGTAGGCCCTCTGGCGGATGTTGTTGCCGTAGTCGAAGACCACCGAACCCTTCGTCTGGAAATCGAGCATGGCCCTGACGTGTCGTCCTATGGATTCGATGGAGCGGCGCTTGTACTCCTCCGGGTCCTTCTCCCACAGCTTCTCCGCCTCCTGGACCGATAGCCCCTGGGGTATGTAGTTGTGGGGATCGTGGGCCGGTGTCTGGTCGGTGACCACGTCGGGCACCACGCCTCGAATCACCAGTTCCGGGTAGACGTCGGCGGCGTTGGCGATGAGGCCGACGGATTTCGGCATCTCCTGGGATAGCGCTTCCTCCACCAGCGTCATCGCCTCCTCCAGGTCATCCACCACCTCATCCACGTAGGCGGTCTCCAGGCGACGTTGGGCGCGTACGGGGTCCACCTCGACGATGAGGCCGACACCCTCGTTCATGGTGATGGCTAACGGCTGGGCGCCGCCCATGCCGCCGAGTCCCGCGGTGAGGATGAACTTCCCCTTCAGGCTCGATCCGAAGTGCTTCTGAGCCAGGGTTCCCAGGGTCTCGTACGTCCCCTGAAGGATGCCCTGGGTGCCTATGTAGATCCAGCTTCCCGCCGTCATCTGGCCGTACATGATGAGGCCCTGGGCGTCCAGTTCGTCGAAGTATGGCTGGTTGGCCCAAGCCGGTACGAGGTTGGCGTTGGCCAGGAGGACGCGCGGTGCGTCGCGGTGGGTGGTGAAGACGCCCACCGGCTTGCCCGATTGGACCAGCAGGGTCTCGTCGTTCTCCAGCTCCTTCAAGGTGGCTACGATGGCTTCGAAGGCCTCCCAGTTCCTGGCTGCCTTCCCGCCTCCACCGTAGACGATCAGCTCTTCGGGCTTCTCAGCCACCTCCGGGTCCAGGTTGTTCATCAGCATGCGCATCGCTGCTTCCTGTCCCCAACCCTTGCAGGTGAGTTCCGTACCGCGAGGGGCGTGCACGTTTGTCCTCATGATGCCACCTCCAACTGGCTAATGTCCGTTTCGATTATAGCGCGGGTTTGTTTGCGCTGCCACGCCCAGCCCATGGTTTGCCCAGGTACAGTCAACCACGTACAATAGCGCCCGAAGGAGACTCGACTCTTGTCTCTCTGGTACAGGTTCGTCAGGTTCGCGTTCTTTCATTTCTACAACGAGTTCGCCTGGACCTACGATCTGGTGAGCCGCGTGGTCTCGCGCGGCAAGTGGCATGACTGGCAACGGGCAGCCTTGCGGGAGCTGCGAGGCGACCGGGTGCTGGAGGTGGCCTTCGGCACGGGGAATCTGTTGTGGGACCTGGTGACCGAAGGCTATCACTGCGTCGGCGTGGACCTGTCTCCGTACATGGTTTGGGTCACCACTCGCAAGTTTCGCCGCCGAGGAAGGGAAGCACCCATCTGTCGCGCTCGGGCCCAGGAGTTGCCTTTCCCTGATGGGGCTTTCGACTCCGCGGTGGCCACCTTTCCCGATTACTTCATCTTGGATCGCGTGGCGCAGGAGGAGATGGCGCGCGTGCTCGTACCTGGAGGACGGTTGGTCGTGGTGGAAGGCGGGCGCCTGTTGAGAGAGGACCTCTGGAGCAGGCTTCTCAACTGGGCCTTTCGGGTCACCGTCTCGCCACGGACCTGGGAGGCGGCACGGGAGCTGTTCGCGCATTCACCGTTCTCGGTCGAGCGTCGAGAGGTGGTCGACGAGTGGAGTGTAGTGGGTGTCGTAGTAGCCGTGAAGAAGCCTGGCTAGGCAACACTCGTCACCTCCGACGGTGAAGGGTGTTGTATGGGGCAGAGAAATGAGGAGGGCAGGGAGCCATGGATCTGGATGAAGCCATCAAGCAGCGACGCAGCATCAGGAAGTACAAGGATGCGCCCATCCCGCGAAAGGACATCGAAGCCATCATCGAGGCCGGATGTTGGGCACCGAGCAGCACCAACATCCAGCCGTGGCGCTTCATCGTCGTAGAGAACCGGGAGACGATTGCCGCGATGGCCAAGGTCGTCTACGACAAGTTCCAGGCGCTTTCCAAGGAAGCCCTCCAGCAGGGCGAGAAGAGGGTTGCTGCGTTTTGCAGGTTTCTGCGCAGCTACACCAGCTTCTTCACCGACGCGCCGCTGGTGATAGTGGCTTGCACCAAACCCTACGAGAACCCCGTGCTCAAGATGCCCATGAGCACTGTCATCGAGAAGACCACAGCGCTGGGGGAGACGGGTCTGGACGTGAAGCCCATCGTCTTGGACACGGTGCAGAAGAGCGTGGCTATGGCTGTGCAGAACATGCTCCTCAAGGCCCACTCTCTGGGCTACGGGACCTGTGCCATGGATGGTCCTATTGCCGTGAAGGACGCTCTTCGGGAGATGCTGGACATCGAAGATGATCTGGAGATGGTGATGGTGATCCCCATGGGCGTGCCCGAGACCACCGAGGTGGAGGCTCCGGAGAGACTGCCGGTGGGTGACGTGATCCGGTATCACAGCGGCTAGTGGGGCTGGTCGCGACCTCCAGCGCCCCGATTGGGGAGCCGCCCGGCGCGGCGATGTTCAGAGGGTGACCCTGTCTCCTCGGCGCGGCACCAAGACGTCCGGGGTCGTCCGGTCTTCGATGGCCTCTGCGAGGGCCAGGGACTCGTCCTCCTCTCCGTGCACCACGAAGAGCTTCTTCAAACCGGGCTTGGCGAAGCCTACCCACCACAGCAACTCGTCCCGGTCCGCGTGAGCGCTGAAGGCTTCGATGACCTTCACCCGCGCCCGAAGCCGGTACTCGTCGCCAAAAATGCGGACCTTCTCCCTCTTCTCCGCGATACGACGCCCCAGAGTGTGCTCGGCCTGAAAGCTGACGATGAGCACGGTGTTTCGAGAGTCCTCGACGTTGTTCTTAAGGTGATGCAGGATCCTCCCGGCCTCACACATGCCGGAGGCCGAGATGATGATCATGGGGCCATCCATCTCGTTGAGTGCCTTCGACTCATCGACGTTTCTGGTGTAGTGCAGCCCTCGGAATCCAAACGGGTCCTGCTCCCGTAGGAGAAACTCGTTCGTCTCCTCGTCGAAACACTCGGGATGGAGGCGGAAGATCTCGGTGGCGTCGATGGCCAGGGGACTGTCCACGTAGACGGGAAGGGGTGGTATCCTACCGGCCAACCGCAGACGGTGCAGGGTGTAGATCACTTCCTGGGTTCTTTCCACGGCGAAGGCGGGGATGATGAGCTTGCCTCCTCGGGAGTAGGTCTCCGTCACGGTCTCGGCGAGCTCTTGTTCCACCCGGTTGATGTCTTCGTGGAGCCGATTCCCGTAGGTGCTCTCCGTGATCAGGTAATCGAGGTCTCGCACCACGGTGGGGTCGCGCAGGATGGGGAGATCCTTGCGTCCCAGGTCGCCTGTGAAGCCTAGCCTCACCGTCTGACCGTTCTCGCTGATGCGCAGTACGGTGATGGCCGATCCCAGGATGTGGCCCGCATCGAGCAGGATGGCCTGCACACCCTTGGTCACCGGGAACCAGCGGTTGTACTTGTGGGCCACGAGATAATCCAGGGCCTGCTCTGCCTCCTCGATCGTGTAGAGAGGCTCCACCAGAGGAAGGCCCTTGCGCCGGTGCTTCTTGTTGACGTACTCTACGTCCTTGCTGTTGATGTGGGCGCTGTCCCGAAGCATGATGGAGACCAGGTCGGACGTAGCCATCGTGCAATGGATGTCTCCTTGGAAGCCGCCCTTGACCAGTGTGGGGATGTTGCCGCAGTGGTCTATGTGGGCGTGCGAGAGGACGAGGGCGTCGAGGCTCGCAGCGTCGAAGGGCAGGTTGCGGTTTCGTTCGAGGGCCTCAGCACGATGGCCCTGGAAGAGGCCGCAATCCAGGAGGACGCGTTTACCGTTGGCCTGAATCAGGTGCTGAGAGCCCGTCACCGCTCGGGCTGCACCCCAGAAGGTGATCTTCACTAGCTTCTCTCTGAGTCACTGTCCACGGTCCGACATAGCTCCACCGGCCGTCTAATGCTCCCCCAAGTCCATGAGTTCCTGCGTGAGGTACCTGGCGTCCAACCCATCGTAGCCCATGTCTCTAGCCATTTCCTCGACGGGCAGCTCCTGCCCTCGTCTCCAGAGAGAGATGAGGTGGTCGCCTGCATCGTGGCTGGCGAACCACTCAGTTCCGAAGCGATCCTCCAGGAAGCGTCTCAACTGCGCCTCGAAGATCCACGCCCGTAGGTACTGAGCGCAATAGAACGCGTCGTCGGTGTCGGCCAGGTAGTTCTCGGCGGAAATGGTTACATTCAACGCGTCGGTGAGGATGCTCACGTATCTCCGATCCGCTCCCTCGACCTCGTTGTGCAATTCCTGCTCATAGATGAGCTTGCTGCCGTAGCGTCGCAGAAACCATAGCTTCTGGAAGCGAGCGAACCTGAGGTAGTCCCGAGCATCGTCGATGCCCAGCACTTGCTCCATCCACGAATCGCTGAGCAGCAGGTACTCGAAAAGGAAGGCATATCCTTCGGTGACCGAGTTGTCTCCCAGCCTGCGGAAAGGAAACGGTTGCCCAGGATCTACGTGGGCGAAGTGCTCGGCGTGCCCCGCTTCGTGGAAGAGGCTCCCGTAGTCATCTGGACCGCCCGCAGGCTTGATCACCAGTTTGACCTCTTCTGGGACGCGAATGGGCACGCAGAACGCCCGGGGCGTCTTGAGGGGCCGAGCTTCGGTATCCAATTGCAGGTTCGACTGTTTGGCCAGATCGATGCCCATTCCTGCCAGGGTAGTGTGGAGGGCGGCGAGCAACTGCTCTTCGGGGAAGAGCGCATCGAATCTCCTGGCGCGGAAGAGCGCCAGAATGTCGCAGGTGCTAGCCGCCTCGATGGGCACGTGGATATCTGAAAGGTACTCCTCGAGGATGTGCGGGAACAGCTCCCGCGTCTCGTCTAGCAGAAACTGCATTTGCTCCGTGAGAGGGTCGAGTCGTAGCGCACGCAGATCGTCACACATGGTGACGTAGCTATCGAACCCCAGATCCAGAGCCGCCTGGTGAAAGGTCCTGAGACGCTCGACTCGCTCTCCATTGGCGCTGGCCGTGACCCCTCGTTCTAGCTCCTCGAGTCGATGACGGCGGGTCATGTCTGTCTCGTTGCCCATCATCGGCCTCAAGTTGTGATAGGGCACCTGCTCGCCGTCCCACTCCACGGTCGCGGTCCTCATCGCATTGCTGACGCGCTCGGTCAGCCCCTTGACCATGTTCTCCAGATATTCAAGGGTGACCCACTCGGCCACGTACCTACCCTCGCGGTCGTGGGCCGCACCCAGCCATCGCCTGGCAGCTTCCTCGGTGAAGAGGTGCGCCCAACGATCGTAGATGGGTGTGATGTCTAGTTCGTCCTTCAGTCCGGCCTCCGCCAGGTAGTATTCCCGGTGCAGCTCCTGGTGGAAGGCTTCGGCGTCTTGCTCGAAACCGTGAGTCACGGTCTTGTTTGTCATTGATTCCTTCCGGGCAAAGCGCGGGCGACTGCCACGTGCGGAAATGTGTCGTGGCTGCGGGGTCAGCCCACCAGTTCCCTGGCGGCTGCGACGATGTTCTCCACCTGGGGCACCATGTGCCGCTCGAGGTTGCGGTTGTAAGGCACCGGTATGTCCAGGCCGGCAAGCCGCTTGATGGGAGCGTCTAGGTAGTCGAACGCTTCACTCTCTGCGATGCGGGCTACGATCTCCGCTCCCACGCCTCCCGTCTTGCAGGCTTCGTGGGCAACGAGGACTCTGCCGGTCTTGATCACCGATTCGACGATGATCCCGTCGTCCAGTGGCTTGAGAGTCCGTGGATCCACTACCTCCATCTCGATCCCTTCCTGGGCGAGGGTTTCCGCTGCCTCCAAGGCGCGGGGGACCATGATGGAAGTAGCGACGATGGTGAGGTCCCTGCCTGGCCGCTTGACGTCCCCGACTCCCAGGGGAATGGTGTAGTCGTCTTCGGGCACCGGCCCCTTCGTCTTGTACAGTAGCTTGTGCTCGACGAAGACGACCGGATTGTCGTCGCGAATCGAAGCGAGGAGGAGCCCCTTGGCATCATAAGGAGTGCTGGGCATGACTACCTTGAGGCCGGGTACATGGACGAACCAGGCCTCGAGGCTCTGGGAATGGTGGGCAGATGCTCCCGTGCCAGAACCGCCGGGCGTGCGCAAGACCAGGGGCACCTTCGCCTTGCCGCCAAACATGAACCGCAGCTTGGCCGCCTGGTTGACCAACTGGTCCATGGCGATGGTAGTGAGATCCATGAACATGATCTCGGCGATGGGTCGCATGCCAGTGAGGGCCGCGCCTGTGGCTGCGCCGGCGATCCCGGCCTCCGAGATGGGGGTGTCGCGCACGCGCTCCTCTCCGAATTCGTCCACCAGGCCATAGGATACGCCAAAGGCACCTCCGTACCTGCCTATGTCCTCGCCGATAAGAAAGACTGACTCGTCACGGACCATCTCCTGGCGCAGCGCCTCTCGTATGGCCTCTGCATACGTTAACTCCCTCATCTAGGCGTACACCCCTTCGAGTATCGTGTCCACGTCTGGCTCCGGACTGGATTTCGCGAACTCCAGCGCTGCCGCGATGGTGCGCCTGGCCTCTTCCTCGATCCCTGCCGCTTCCTCCTCGTTGATCGTCCCCTTACTGACGAGCAACTCCCGGAACCTCTTGATGGGGTCCTTTTCCTTCCAGGCCGCGATCTCCTCCTTGGTACGGTATCGCTCCTGGTCGCTCTTGGAGTGCCCCTTCCAACGGTACGTCATGCACTCGACGAGAGTGGGACCTCCGGCGGACCTGGCGCGCTCCACCGCTTCCGACGCTGCGTCGTACACGGCGACTACGTCGTTGCCGTCCACGGTCACCCCCGGCATTCCGTAACTGTCTGCCCGCAAGGAGACACGGTCGATGTTGAGTGCGCGCTGTGTAGACATCGACATCCCGTACTGGTTGTTCTCACAGATGTAGACCACAGGGAGGGACCAGATGGCGGCCATGTTCAGCGCCTCGTGGAAAGAGCCCTGGTTGGCGGCCCCGTCTCCAAAGAAGCACATGATAACCTCGCCGGTGGCCCGCATCTGGAGGCTGAGTCCGACGCCCACGGCGAGAGGGATACCTCCACCGACGACCCCATTGGCGCCTAGATTCCGGCCCTGCATGTCGGCGATGTGCATGGAGCCCCCTCTGCCTCGGCAGTAGCCGGTCTCCTTCCCCTGAAACTCGGCCATCATCAGGTTGATGTCTGCGCCCTTGGCGATACAATGGCCGTGCCCACGATGAGTGCTCAGGATGTAGTCCTCAGTTCCCAAAGCGAAAACGCTGCCCACAGCCGACGCCTCCTGGCCGATGGAAAGGTGCATCGTGCCATGGACCAGCCCGCGCGCGAAGAGATCATCCACGGTCTCTTCGAAGAAGCGGATCTTGTACATCGTGCTGAGCATGTCTACGCAGAGGTCTCGTTCCAGTTCCACCAGAGTATCCCTCCCGCACGATTCTAGTCCGATGTAGTCGCAAAGTCAACGGCGGTACCATTGGACTATTGACATGTCGTCGAAAGCTACACTAGAATCTAGGTGTGTTTAAGAGCGCTTAGAGTCATGGGCGGCGGGGTAGTGATTCCCGCCGCACGCCGTGTCGCTCCTCCGGCAGGGCTGCACGGCGTATCCGTGAGGGGCCTGGCGAACTCACTGATGTGTGCGCGGCCAGCAACGCAGTACGACGTGGGCGAAACGAGGCGATCGCTTCCACGGTTCGTTTCGGCGCCAGTCCCTGATCTGGTCGAACGTCGGCGAAGCCGGCTCGAATAGGCGCTTCGCTGCGTCGTCAGCTTCTCTGGCCCAACGCAGAAGGTTGTGAGAACCCTTGTTCCCTACCCTGCCGCATGCAGTTGACTATGCTGGAGTGTAAATGTATAATACCAGTCTGCCTGTTCTGGCCGGACCCTGGGGTGGCGCCTGCCTGGCGCGGGGTGCGGCGCCGAGAGATCTTGTTCCTGGACCACCACCTCAAGTCCTGGCTCGTGGTAGCGCGTAGAGGAGCAGAAGATGGCCTTGAAAGGTAATCTGAAGGACTTCAACGTCACTCAGCTCTTCAATCTCATCAACCTTGCTCGGAAGACCGGCTCCCTGACCATTGAAGGAAGCGGCAGGAAGGCAGAGGTCTGCTTCAAGGAAGGCAGGCTTGTGTATGCGTCCCTCAATGTCCAGGACGATGGGCTGATCGGGATGCTCGAGAGGGCAGGCAAGATCAGCTCGGAACAATCACGAGTCATTCGAGCGAGGTCCAAGACCGACGCCGACAAAGAACTGGGTCTGCTCCTGATCAACGCTGGCTACGTGACACAGGACGACATCGTCCAGAGTGTGCGCTCACACACTCTGGATGTGGTCTATCTGCTGTTCACGTGGACTGATGGGTCGTTTCGCTTCGAACCGAACAGACTCCCCGCCGAGGGGGCGATCACTGTACCCATCAATCTCGAGAACATCATCATGGAGGGCAGCCGGCGCGTCAAGGAGTACGAGAAGCTCCAGAATGAGCTGCCCGACCTGAACATGGCCCTGAAGTTCACCGAACGGCCGGATGCCAGGCTTCGTGACATCAACCTCACCGTGGAGGAGTGGCGGGTCATTTCCTTCATCAATCCACGCAACACCATCAGGCAGATAGCCAAGGCCAACTCGATGGCTGACTTCAAGATACGGAGGATCGTGTATGGGTTGTTGTCCGCCGGTCTCGTCGAGCTGGTCCTGCCGGAGGGGCCCAAGCAGGCGCCTCCTGCGTCGGAGGCAGTCAGTGCGCCTCCACCGGTGAAGCGGAGCTTGATTCTTCGCCTCATAGATAGGGTCAAGAGGATGTAGTCGGATCTCTTCCGTACCCTGAGATCGCCGTAGGGTGTTCGAGGAGTGTGCTGTCCATATGCAGACTGTGAAGGTGGTGGTCACAGGACCTTTCAATGCAGGCAAGACCGAGTTCATCAGTAGCGTCAGCGAGATAGACGTCGTATCCACCGAGCAGAAGATCACCGACGGGTCACGGGTGGTGAAGGGAAAGACCACCGTGGCCATGGACTTCGGCCGCATTACAGTGGACAACGACCTCACTCTGTACCTGTTCGGGACGCCGGGCCAAAAGCGCTTCGACTTCATGTGGGACATTCTCTCGGAGGGGATGCTGGGCTTCGTGGTACTGGTGGATAGCGCTCGCCCGGAGACCTTCCGCGAGGCAAAGATGATACTGGACCGCTTCCGCCGGTACTCTCCGACACCCTTCGTGATAGCGGCTAACAAGCAAGACGTGGAGGATGCGTGGCCCCCGGAGGATATGCGAATCGCACTGAGGGCCTCCTCGGACGCAAAGGTCCTCTCGTGCGTGGCCACCGACCGTGAAAGCGTGAAGGGGGTACTCCTTGAGCTGCTCTACTCGATACTGGAGTCGATCAGCGAAGGATAGGGGGGATCCAGAGGTTGAGCAAGCTTGCCAGAATCACAGCCAGGGGCGACTGCGTGTGGCCAGTGCCACAACACGGGCCTTCGAGATGAGGGCCCTGGACTTGCCTGAGGAGGAAGTGTGATGGCCAAACCGAGGACGGTGCAGATGGTGGAGCGCCTGAGGGACCTCCAGGTGACCACCCCCGATATCGAAGCCTCGGCAGTGGTCAGTCTTGATGGACTGATCATGGCCTCCTCGCTTCCCCCTGGAGTGGAAGAGGATCGGGTCTCGGCCATGTCCGCCGCCATGCTCTCTCTCGGGGAGCGCATAGCGGGAGAGCTGGGGCGCGGGGTGTTGGAGCAGGTTCACATCAAGGGCGAGGACGGCTACGTCATTCTGCGAGCCGTGGGGGAGGAGGCAGTGCTGACAGTGCTGGCTCGCAGTGATGCTCGGCTGGGGTTGCTGCTTCTGGATATGAAGCGCGCCGCGGAGGATCTGGCCCAGATCGTGTGAGCTGTTCGTCGATGGCCTGAACACATCTGCCGCGATACGGAGAGGTGTGGATTGGCAGAGGGGAGTCAGTTGGTGGGCTCGAAAGCAGTACCTGTGATGCCGTGGGCGGAGGTGGGCCCTGTCAGAGGTATGGAACGGCGAAAGAAGATACTACTCCAATGAGCTGGCTCGTCTCTATCTGACGGCCATGGAGGACATAATGGGCAGCAACGGTGTTGCTGCCGTTCTGCGTCTGGCGAGGCTCGACCACCTGATTGGCGACTACCCACCGGACACGCTCGACAGCGAGGTCCCCTTCGAGGATTTCGCCGCGCTCAACCAGTCCGTCCTGGAGATGTGCGGGCCGCAAGGGGCGAAGGGACTCTGCCGGCGGGCGGGCAGGGCGACTCTTCGACAAGCGGTCACTGAGGGTGGGCTGATGGCGGACCTCCCGGACCCTGCCTTCAAGCTCTTGCCCGTCGGAGCCAAGGTCAAGGTGGGGTTGAACACTCTGGCCGACGTCTTGGGCAAGTTCAGCGACGTGGATGCCCATCTCGAGGAGCGGGCCGGCGATCTTCTTCTGATGATCGAGCACTGTCCCGAGTGCTGGGGCAGAGTCTCGGAGGCACCTGTCTGCTTCGGCATTGCTGGCATGGTAGACGAAGTACTCCACTGGCTCACTGAGGAAGAGGGTTTCCGTGTCATTGAGACGGAGTGTGTTGCGCGGGGTGACGACTCGTGCACGTTTTTGGTCTCGAGACAACTCGAGGGGGAGCTTGCCCGGAGCGACACGGAAGTGGCTGCAGTCCAAGACGACGCCCCGCCAGACTAGGAGGGCGGTCCGGCACGTTGTGCGTGTGGGCATGGCGCGCCGGCCGGACGTGTGGGCCACCGATCAGCGTTTGTTCACCCCCCATCTCGGAACCGGCTGGAGCCTGCCTCCCATCTTCCGGCCCCGGACTTCGGTCGCGCGATGACCATTCTGCAAAGTCCTCGACTCGCACCACTCCATGAGCTGGCTTTGGTCCTGGCAGCGGGTCGGAAGCGCCCAACCCGCTGACGGCATCGAGCGCACCAGATGAGGCTTCGGGGGCAACGGGGGTCTTTCCCCAGCGCCGTCGACCGACCAACTACGGTGCCGTGGGTGGGTCTCAGATCTGTCGCTACACAATCGCTTCTTGACAAGTAAAGGGGCTTGTGCTATACTAGTCCTGACAATTGAATGGAAGCACCCAGGGGAGCTTGGTGAGCCAGGCTGAGAGGAGGGCCCGCAATGCCCTCGACCCCACGAACCTGACATGGGTAATGCCAGCGTAGGGAAGGTTGCTGAAGAGCTTGTTTCGAGCCGCAGCCCTGCGAGGGAGGCGGCTCTCTTTTGTTGGGGAGGAGCCATGCGTGCGGTGATCGTAGCCAATGGACCCCTGCCGAGGCCGCCCATTCCACGACCTCGAATCACGAGCGAGGACCTGGTGGTGTGCGTGGATGGCGGAGCTGGAAATGCGCTGGCACTGGGACTGGAACCCAGCGTCGTGATTGGCGACATGGATTCCATCGACCCTGAACTGCGCCGCCATCTGGAGGGAGAGGGCTGTCTGTTCGTGGAGTACCCATCGCGCAAGGATGAGACCGACTCCGAACTGGCCGTGAGGTACGCCTTGTCAGAGGGGGCAACAGAGCTACTCATACTCGCAGCCCTTGGAGGTCGTATAGACCACACCCTCGCCAACGTCATGCTGCTGGCCATACCGGAATTGAGTTCTGTTTCAGCGAGAATGATAGATGGTAACCAGGAGTTGGCGTTGCTGAGGGACGAGATCCTGATCGAGGGTCGGCCTGGCGACACCGTCTCTCTGCTGCCGATTGGCGGGGACGCCGTGGGCGTTCACACAGAGGGTCTGGAGTATCCTCTGACCGATGAGTCACTCCAGTTTGGCGCCAGTCGAGGAGTGAGCAACGTGCTGGTTGCCTCTCGAGCCAGGGTACGGGTACGGGATGGACTCCTGCTGCTGGTTCATCACCATCGGCCCTTGGACGACAACGGAGCACACGCGAAAGAAGGTGAGCATGAGCGAGATCACGGTTAGCTTCCAGGTGATACCGATCTGCGACGATCCCTATCCCGTAGTGGACAAGGCGATCGAAGTGGTGCAACACTCGGGCGTGGAGTATGAGGTCGGGCCCCACGAAACGACCATGCAAGGGGAACTTGATGACCTCCTGGAGATCGTGAAGGGAGGACATCGGGCCTGCTTCGAGGCAGGGGCGGAGCGCGTCGTGACCTTCGTCAAGATCGTGGACGTGGTAGGGGGCACTACCATCGCCGAGAAGGTGGCCAAGTACAGGGAACCATGAAGTCTGAGGGAGCTCGACGGAAGTCCGGTCCGAGTCGGGATTCTTCGCTTGATACCCGTGGGGGGCCAGCGCGACTGGTAGGAGCACTCCGCCTGGTTCGGTTGTACGCGCCGCCGCTGATACTCATTCTGCTGCTGTTGTTTGCCTGGCAGCTCGGCACCTCGCTGATGCAGATCCCGAAGTGGCTGTTGCCGTCCCCTACACAGATCGTCAGGGCTGGCTATGAAGCGCGTGAGTTGCTGGGTCCGCATACGTGGCAGACTCTCAAGGAGACGTGGCTGGGGCTGGGCCTTGCTCTGATGGTCGGCCTCTGCCTGGCCGTGGTGGTCGACTCGTCGAGCCTGCTGCGCCGGACGGTCTACCCATTGTTGGTGACCTCCCAGACTGTGCCGGTGCTGGCCCTTGCTCCTCTGCTCATCATCTGGTTCGGATATGGAATCTTGCCCAAGGTCATCGTGGTGGCCCTGGTCTGCTTTTTCCCTATCGCCGTCAGCACCGCAGATGGACTGAGGGTGGCCGACCCGGATCTGATCGCTCTGCTCAGGGCCATGGGGGCGAACAGACGTCAGATATTCCTCAAGGTGCGGGTGCCCGGAGCGCTTCCCTCGTTCTTCTCTGGTCTCAAGATCGCCATCACGTACAGTGTGGTCGGTGCTGTCATCGGCGAATGGGTGGGGGCGAGCCGAGGCCTGGGCATCTTCATGATCCGGTCGTCCAAGAACTTCTTGACAGATCGAGTGTTCGCCGCCATCGCCGTGACGTCGTTGCTGAGCATTCTCATGTTTGCCGTAGTGATGTTGCTGGAGCGCTCGGTGCTACCGTGGTACTACGCGCAGCGGGAGGAAGTCTGGGAGGAGGCATGAGTCGGCGGTGGCGTGACCCTCAAAGGTCAGGGCACCGTATCGACCAAAGGAGAAAGACGATGTTGGCCTGCAAGTGGAGACGAGTCGTATTCCTGGCTGTTCTGTTGGTGACGGTGATCGGCTGCCAGGGCGCCCAGCCCGTGGCCACGGAGCCCCCTGAGCCGGTGGTGGTGATGTTGGACTGGTTCCCCAACACCAATCATACTGGTCTCTACGTGGCGCTGGACAAGGGTTGGTACAGCGACGAAGGACTGGCCGTGGAGATCATCGAGCCAGCGGAGGGCAGCACCCTCGTTCAGGTGGTGGCGGCGGGGCAGGCAGATTTCGGCATCAGCTATCAGGAAGAGGTGTCCTATGCTCGGGCTGAGGAAATCCCCATCGTGTCAGTGGCGGCTGTCATCCAGCACAACACGTCTGGGTTTGCCAGCCCGCAGGATCGGGGCATCGAGCGGCCCAAGGATTTCGAAGGGAAACGATATGGCAGTTGGGGTTCTCCCATCGAGCGGGCTGTGCTGGACGTGCTGATGACCTGTGACGGCGGCGATGTGAACGAGGTGGAGTTCATCGATATCGGTTGGGCCGACTACTTCACCGTCGTCGAGCGGGACGTGGACTTCGCGTGGATCTTCTATGGCTGGACGGGGATGGAGGCGGAGTTGCGAGGGAGCCCCGTCGATATCGTGATGTTGAGCGACTGGGCTGACTGTGTACCCGACTACTACACGCCGGTGATCATCACCAGCGAGGAGAACATCGCCGAGGACCCGGAGCTAGTGCGCGGCTTCATGGCGGCCACCTCCCGGGGGTACGAGTTCGCCATATCCAACCCGTCCGAGGCGGCTCAGATCCTCCTGGAGTATGCGCCCGAGAGCAACGCGGAACTGGTCGAGCGTAGCCAGGAGTGGCTGAGCGCTCACTACCAGGAGGACGCCGCCAGGTGGGGAGAGCAGAAGCTGGAGATCTGGAAGGGCTACGCCGATTGGATGGCCGATAGAGAACTGCTGCCCAGCCACATCGACGCCGGGGCTGCCTTTACCAACGAGTTCTTGCCGTAGCATGGTCAGCGAGGTCGAGGTACGGCAGGTCTTCAAGGACTACCACGTGGATGGCAGGCTGGTCACCACGCTGGACGGGGTCAGTCTCTCTGCCAAAGACGGGGAGTTCGTGGTCCTCATCGGGCCGAGCGGCTGCGGAAAGAGCACGCTGCTGAACATCATCTGCGGCCTGGTGCAACCTGACCGGGGAGAGGTGCTCCTGGACGGCCAGCCGGTCGTGGATCGCACCGGTCTGGTGGGCTACATGCTACAGAAGGACTTGCTGCTCCCCTGGCGGAAGGTCCTGGACAACGTGATCCTCGGTCCCGAGATCAGCGGCGCGAGCAGGAAGGAGGCGCGGCAGGAAGCTGTGGGCCTGCTTCCTCTCTTCGGCCTGGAAGGGTTCGAGGGGAGTTACCCGGCAACGTTGTCAGGAGGTATGAGGCAAAGGGCTGCTCTGTTGCGGACGTTCCTCTGCCGGAGGGACGTGATGCTGCTGGACGAACCCTTCGGTGCCCTGGATGCCCTAACCAGGCGGCAGCTACAGCAGTGGTTGCTCGAGGTGTGGAGCCAGTTTGGGCAAACGATCATCTTCGTGACCCACGACGTAGACGAGGCCATCTACCTCGCCGACCGCGTCTACGTCATGAGTCCTCGGCCCGGAAGGATCAAGCTGGAGCTCAGCATTCCACTGGCGCGCCCGCGGCAGCGAGACATGATCACCTCGGGTGCGTTCGCATCCTTGAAAGGGCAGCTCCTGTCCGCGCTCGAAGTCGACTAGCAGTCGCAGAGATTCTGGCTTATCTGGCCCTTCCGCGGCGGCCGCGGGCGAATCCGACCATGCTGGCGAGTCCGCTGGCCAGCAGCAGCAGCGACCCAGCCTCGGGCACATACTCCTCGGCGACAGCGGGAATCACGGTGAGAACGGCTTCGGCGGTATCTTCGACGCGCGGAGCGACCACGGTGGCCACGTTCTCGATCGTCCCTGGTTCTGTAGCCAGCACTCGAATGGTTATCTCCACGCTCTCGTCTGGGTCCATGGCCCCTATGTTCACCGTCACCAATTGCCCGGTTGTGGAGATCGATCCCTTGGTGGTCTGAACGTCCAATATCTCCAGGCTGGCGTCGATCTTGTCTTTGACCATCACGTCATCAACGATGTCCAGCGAGGCGTTAGTCACGGTGATGTTGAACAGGGCTTCCTCCCCCACGCTCACCTCGGGCGGGTGGGCGCTCTTCTCGATCTCTATCAGTGTGATCGGCAGTCCCGCGCTGGCGTAGGCGAGACCCAGGCACTGCCCTTCTCCGCCCTCACCAGAGTACCACATCAGCCAGAGGTTCTCGGCGCGCAAGACCATGGGCGTGTAAGACCAGTTCTGTCGCCAGGGATAGCCAGGATATCCGGTATCGGTCTTGTGGAAGATGGGGTTGCCGGGGTCGCGGGTCCAGGTCAACCCGTCGGGAGACGTGGCGTAGCCTATGCCCTGGCGCATCTCCCCGGGGCCGGCGCTGTACCACATGCGGTAGTCCCCTGGACCCTCTCTCCAGACGGTCGCGCGCGATACGTAGTTGTAGTCCCAGTCCCCGGCCACGTAGGTGCCGTTCATGACGTCATCGGCGTCTCCATCATTGTCGGGATCGTAGCCGGTCCAGGTGACTCCGTCTGCCGAGAAGCCAAGTCCTACAGCTTCGTCACCGCCCGTAGTGCCATCGTAGTACAGCCGGAAGGTCCAGTCGGTGCCGCTGTTGCTGGCACCAGGGTCATAGAGCACGTCGCAAGGTCCGTACGACCCTCGGTTCCAATCGCCATACACCCCCGTGACGATGGGCACAGCGCCATTCTGAAGGGGCTGCAGGTTGTACCAGGCCTTGCCATCGGCTGATTCGGCGTAGTGGGTAGACATAACGGTGTAGAGGTAGCTGGTGTGCCAGAACCACAGCCGGTAGTACATCGTGCTTGCGCTGGGATTGGTGCCATCGTTGCGACCCGGGAACCCGTCTGCATAGTACTCCACCAACGGGTGACTCACGTGGCCTGCTGGCAAGCCTGTGATGGTGCCGTCCAGCATATCGCCTACTTTGGTCCACGAGATGCCATCGTCTGAGGTTCGATACTGGAGATTCATGTTGTGCCACATCTTGAAGTGGCTCGCTTCCCCGTGACCACCGAAGGGGGTCGGGGACGGATCGTAGAGTATGGAGGGATACAAACCGTCGGCGTCGGTGGTGGGACCGATGATGGGGTTGCCCGAGTACTCTTCCCAGGTGCCGGGTCCCTGGGCCTGCGCCAGCCCTGGAACGAGCAGCAGAAGGGAGATGACGATCGCCATACAAGCACCCGCTGTGCGCAGTGAGACCCTACCCTGTCTATGCTTCATTGTCTTTCCTCCTCCCGATGTCTCGAGTCGTCGCCTTCAACTATTGAGTCACCACCATTTCCTATTCTGGCTTGCCGAAGAGGCAAGTCATGGTCTGAGGGGCCGCGAGAGTAGCCCTCAGAAAGCACAGAGCACGAGCGGAAAGTAGAAGTTGGGTGGTGGTTGGGCGGGCGGCCCTACCTCCAGCGGCACACTGTTGGAATCCATCCCCTCGACTGTGAGGGAGCGCAGATGGGCGACGTTGACCTGGGTGCCCATCTCGGTTGCTGTCACGGCGATGGTGACGGTCACGGTTTCGTTACGCTCGAGCATCCCGATATCGACAGTGATCGTCTGGCCTACCTGGAGTGGGGTGCCCTGAGTAGTCTCCACGGAGGAGATCTGAAGGTCTGCGTCTATCTCGTCGGTGAGCACCACGTCCTGTGCCGCCCCAGGGCCGTCGTTCGTTACAGTGATGGTGAACGTCGCCCCCGCTCCCTCTTCCACCGAGAGCGGATTCACGGCCTTCGTGATCTGGAGTGCGGGCTCGTATCCCCACAACGAGAAGTCGACCCCCATGTCTTTCCCGTCGCAGGCCATGTCGATGGCGGGGCTTCCTTCCAGCAAGGAGTGGTCGGTATCGAAGAGGGGATCAGCGGAGATGTTGCCGCCGGCATCTACGGGGTTGCCGTCCGTGGCGCCGAGAGCATTCTGCCACAGGTCGTTGCAGCCATAGCCCACCAGAGCCTCACAGTAGGTGCGGATGCCGTAGCCGCTGTGATTGGTCACGATGTTGCTCTGCACGTCGGTGCTGAAGCCCACCCCGGAGCCATCGTTGACGTAGATGGCGTTTCCCGGCTGGGCGCAACCGTTGGCCGGCGTGTTGTCATCGATGGTATTGTGAGTGACCACGTAGGTGCTGGACGTCCGGGGCTTGTAGATGCTCACCGCATTTCCGTCGGCTTCGTCGTAGCAGTGCTTGCCACCCCGCCACTCGTTGCTGACGATGAGGTTGTTGGTGATGGTGTGGGTGGCGCCGTAGTTCTTGTAGAACGTGATGCCGTTGGCTCCCTGCGTATCGTGGATGTAGTTGCTTTCCACAGTGATGTTGTATGAATCGTAGACGTAGATGACGGCGTTCTCGCTGTACGAGTTGTAGATCTCGTTGTTGCTGATCAGGCAGTCGTGCGAGGCGTCCGCTATGCAGATGCCATCCTGAGCGACGTCGTAGATGAGGTTGAATTCGACAACGCAATCCGTGCACTGCTTCAACTGGATGCCCTCGTCTCCGGTCGAATCGTGGACAGTGTTGTTCCGGACCACGGTTTCTGCGTACGCCCCGCTCTGGAGGACGAGATCGCCGGTGCCATTGGCGATCTCCAGCCCATCGATGACCACGCTGTCCGAGTTCACGTAGACGATGGTCTCCAGACTCCCTCCACCGTCGAGAAGGGGTTTGACTTCTGCGTAGGGGTCGGCAGAGGTGAGAGTAAGCGGTTTGCTCACGCAGAGGGTCGAGGCCAGCGTGTAGGTGCCTGGGGCGAACTGGATAGTGTCCCCTGGACTGGCGGTGTCGATGATCCCCTGGATGTCTTGTCCGGGACTCACGTAATGCGTCGTACCGTCGGCGAAGGCGGCGCCCGACGCGGCCAGCCCGAGCAGAAGTGTGGGGAGCAACACAGCAATCAGTGTGAAATGGCCTCGACTCACGTCTTTCTCCTTGCCAGCATCCTCAGGTGCCTCCCGGCGCGAACAGAAACAGACCTAGTGTCTTCGACCTCGCTTGATGGCGTATCCAGCCATGGTGAGCAGGCCGCTGCCCATCAGAAGCAGGCTTCCCGGCTCGGGCACGAACTCCTCTTCCACGGCTGCTGCGCTGACCACGTCGAGCGTCGCTCCAGCGTCGGCGACGACTCGCGGCGTGGTCACGACCGCTACGTTCTCGATTTGTCCGATCTCCAGCGCCAGCACCCGAATCTCGATCACCACGGTCTCATCTGGGGCCATGGACCCCACGTCCACCGTCACTTGTTGCCCAGCCGTGGAGATCAATCCCTTCGAGGTCTGGACGTTCACGATCTCCAGGCCCGCGTCGATCTCGTCCGTGACCACTACGTCATCGGCGGCGTCCATCGAGGCGTTGGTCACGGTGATGGTGAACAGAGTCTTCTCACCCACAGCGATCTGCGCTGGATGGGCGCTCTTCTCGATCTCCAGGAGTTGCTCCGGAAGTCCTGCGCTGGAATAGGCTACACCGATGCACTTGCCCCCGCCGTTCTCGCCGGAATACCACATGAACCAGAGGTTCCCGGCACGCAACACCACGGGGGTGTAGCTACGGTTCTCGCGCCAGGGATACCCAGGATAGCCGGTATCGTCCTTGTAGAAGATGGGGTTGTTGGGGTCTCGTGTCCAGCTCAGTCCGTCGGAGGAGGTGGCGTATCCGAGGCCATGGTTCATGGTGTCGACGCCGGCGCTGTACCACATGCGGTAGTCGCCGGGTGCCTCTCTCCAGATGGTGGCGCGCGATAGGTAGTTGTAGTCCCAGTCTCCGGAGACGTAGGTGCCGTTCATCACGGCATCAGCCTGGCCGTCTCCGCCGGGATCGTACCCGGTCCAGGTCACGCCATCGGCCGAGAAGCCGAGACCTATGGCTTCGTCTCCGCCGGTGGTGCCGTCATAGTACATCCAGAAGGTCCAGTCAGTTCCGGAGTTGCTGGCTCCCGGAAAGAAGAGGACATCGCAAGGTCCGTACGATCCTCTATTCCAGTCAGGCCAGGTGCCCGTGACGATGGGCACTGTGCCGTTCTGGAGCGGCTGCACGTTGTACCAGGCCTTTCCATCGGGCGACTCGGCGTAGTGGATGGCAGCTACACTGTACAGGTCCTGGCCCAGGTGCCAGAACCAGAGACGATAGTACATGGTAGCGGAGCTGGGGTTGTCGCCATCGTTCCTGCCAGTGAACCCAGCCGCGTAGTACTCCACGAGAGGATGGCGCACCTCTCCAGCGGGCAGGCCGGTGATGGTGCCGTCATCCATGTCTCCTACTTTGGTCCACGACAGACCGTCGTCGGAGACTCTGTACTGGAGACCGTTGTCGTGCCACATCTTGAAGGCGCTTGCTTCCCCGTGGCCACTAAAGGGTGTCGGGGAAGAGTCGTAGAGCACGCTGGGGTAGTAGGCGTCCTCTTCCGGGGGATCGATGATGGGGTTGCCGGAGTATTCCTCCCATGCCCCGGGTCCCTGAGCCTGCGCCAACCCGGGTGCGATCAGCATAAGAAGGGCGACAGTGACAACACTGACGCCGCGCGCCCACGATGAGATGCGACCATTTCCAGTAAGCATACTCCTATCTCCTCCCTGCGAGTCGACTCACGGGCCGAACGCCGACGTCACCAACTACCGACTCTACCATGCGGAGCTTAAACAGCCATTAAGCGGGCCTTAAAAGCGTTTTAAAGTCCTTGGCAACAAAAAACGCCGAGCCGCCTGAGTAGTTCGGCAGCTCGGCTATCTGGGCGTCAGAGCGCGTTCAGCCTAGATCCGAGGCTTTGCGTTCCTTCCCTCGCAGGAAGGTTGCCTTTTCGTTACCCTGCGTTGATCAGTCGATGTAGAGGCATCACGAATTATAGACAACCGTCCGGGTGGTGTCAAGGCGCATAGGCACGTCCATGCTTTGGACAAGAGCGCCCTGACGGCGGCTTCGCATAAGGCCAAAGTTCCAGAGGACGGCCTAGCCCCCCGCTCGTTGTTGCTGGGTATGGTACCATCTTACCATTGATTGTCTGCGCTGCTTGCTGTATACTTGGAATGGCATTGAGGGTCTTACCTTGACAATCGAGCGGTGACAAAGGCAAACCCATCGAAAGGTGGGGACGCAAAGCCACGGGCCTACGGTTCAGTCGAACTACGGTCGCCGGGTTGCCTCCGAAGGACAACTAGCATAGACGCAGCGCTCTTCGAACCAACGGCATGTGGCGAAGGGCGCTTCTTAGTTAATGGGATTGGCACAGCGTAGCGAACGCAAGATGTTATCGAGTAACGGGATGTTGCGGATAGGTAGAGAAGTCTCCAGGAATCGTATTGTTGCCTGTACGCTCCTGCTGCTCTTGCTGGCGTCGGCCAGCTTGGCCACGGTGGGAGGCGCCGATGGAGACGGGAACCCGGTTGCCATCGGGTTCATTGGCGCCGACGGAACCACTTCCATCACGGAATCCACTCTCAGTGACTCGGACGAAGGTTTGGTCAGTGTCAGTGCGGGTGCAGGGGCGCCCGACGAGCCTCAGGGGCACGCACTGGTCCGTCTCACAAACGTGAGACGGCTGAGTCGGGGGCTGCCGCCCCTGAAGGCGGCCTCAGAGTTGATGGACTCTGCGCAGTTTCACAGCGACTGGATGGCCAACCACGACTGCTTCGCCCACACGTGCTCTGGCGAACCAGACTGGGTCACCAGGATCGAGAATGCAGGGTACCTGAACCATACGTATCTTGGCGAGAACGTCGCAGCGGGGTACACGTCGTCTGGGGCGGTGGTCGATGCCTGGATGAATAGCCCCGGTCACAGGGACAACATGCTGAGTGTGGATTTCCGCGAGGCGGGAGGGGGCTATGCCTTCTCTGGCAGCGCGTATTACTACCACTACTGGACCCTTGATCTTGGGGCTCGGAACGGCGTACAAGGAAATGCCTTCTACCCTGTGGTGGTCGACGGAGAGGCGTGGTCAACGGCCAGCCTCTCCGTTGACCTGTACGTGTATGGCCAGGACTGGGCGACGGAGATGAGGTTCCGCAACGCAGGCGAGACTTGGTCGGCCTGGGAACCCTTCTCCTCTGACAAGGCATGGACGTTGTCCACCGGCGATGGATCACCCGCTACGGTGCTTGCTCAGATCAGGCGGGGCTCGACCGTGCTCGAGAGCCGCGACAGCATCTACCTCGATCTGCCTTTGAGGGTGTCGCCCGATTCGTTGGTGTTTCTCTCTATGCAGGGTTCTGCGCCCACGGTGCCGGCCGGGAACGGGGTGCACATCGACACCTGGGCCAACTGGACTGCCAGCGCCGATCAAGACTGGATCAAGCTGAGCCAGGCTGCCGGATCCGGCCAATCGACCGTGGTGGTCTACTTGGAGGGCTTCCCGACCGCTGAAGGGATTCACGCAGGGACGATAACCGTAGACGCCGGGGGCATGTCTGTCGATGTGCAGGTGATCCTCTCCGTGACCAGTGGATCGCTGCAGCAGAGCCACGTGCCGTTGACGACGAGAGCTCAAGCGTGAGATACCAGTCGGCGTCCTTTACGGGGTGCTGACGCGGATCAGTTCACAGGCAAGACCTTAACAGTAAGTCGGTGATAAAGGCAAACCCATCGAAAGGTGGGGACGCAAAGCCACGGGCCTACGGTTCTGAGCGAACTATGGTGGCCGGGTTGCCTCCGAAGAAAAGCTAGCTATTCAGCGCGCTCTTTTTCCCTTTGGCACCGTGGTTGAGAGCGCGTTTTCTTTCGTCCCCACCATTGTCTCGACGGGGGTGGGGCGAAAGTGAGAATCAAGTCAACTCTAGTTCTAGTCGTGGCGGTTCTGCTGGCTACAGGCGTCAGTGTGGTCTTGCAGGTTCCTGCTATGGCGCAGACGGAGTCGCCTGAGCCGACCGGGTGCCCCGAGGATACGCTCTGGCAACCGGAAACCATTACCACTACCCTCTTCGCCTCGTCTACCCCGACGGATACTGTCGGCACCACCGTCACCCAGACCATCTCACTCGGCGACGAAGACTCTTTGCCCTCCACCGAGCCCCCGCTGCTGGAATCGGGTCCTGAAGACCTGGTTGGGCTGCTGGGTGTGCCGATGGAGGTGACGGAGTGGGAGAAGGAGCAGGCCAGCGAGGCTGGCGTGAAGCTCTCTGCCAGCTACGGCTATCCGGCCAGGCTCGATTGGCGGGACGTGGATGGTGAAAACTGGACGACTGGCATCCGGAACCAGAGTGCCTGCGGATCCTGCGTGGCCTTCGCCACCGTCGGGGCCATCGAGTCCCGTCTGGAGATTGCATTGGGCAGTCCCGCTCTCAACCCCGACCTTTCGGAGGCGCACCTGTTCTTCTGTAACTCAGGCAGTAGCTGCGCTACCGGCTGGACCCCCTTTGCAGCGCTGAATGCCGCTCGTGACGTAGGCATCACTGAGGAGCCATGCTACCCCTACGACACGTCTGATCAGACGTGCAGGTTGTGTCCCGACTGGCAGAATCGGGTCACACGCCTCACTGAGTGGGTCGGGCTGACCAACTCGGACGATATGAAGCAGGCACTGGCTGATAGTGGACCTTTCGAGGCGACCATGCTGGTCTACTCGGATTTCTGGACTTACGAGGGAGGCGTCTACCGGCACACCACAGGCACGCTGGAAGGTGGCCACGCTGTCACCGTGGTTGGTTACGACGATGAGGAGGGCTACTGGATCGCGAAGAATAGCTGGGGCAGAGGTTGGGGCGAGAACGGTTGGTTCAAGATAGCGTACGGTGAGTGTGGGATCGACGACTACGCCTACGTTCCCATCGTCGAGGTACCTTTGCCCTCCTACCACCTCTACCCCAGCGTAGCACCCACAGGTGGCGGCGCCATCCTCTCCGAGCCCCTGGCCTGCGTGGTGGACGGGTGTGAGTCGGGCACCGAGGTGATGCTTACTGCGGTACCCGTGGACGGCTACGAGTTCGCTGGATGGGATGGTGACGTAGCTGGCGACAGCGAGTCGATAAGTGTCATCGTGGACTCCGACAAAACGGTGACCGCCCGATTCGTCCTTACCACTGGTGGTCTGGATCTTAGGACCTTCGTACCCTTCGTAACAGGGTAGGTCCCCCAATGCCTGTGGGGCCAGTGCTTCTGCTGGCCCCACGCGAACATACCGCTGAGGGAGTGGACAGCCCCGCTGTCCACTCCCTCACCTTTCTCCGCCCGTCGCTCGGGACTCCTTCAGCTGCATCTCATTCACCGCCCGCCAACACGGTGCAAGCGCCGACTTGACTGCTGGAGAGATGTGTGGTATGATAATTCTTAGTTTATGCTTGGAATTACCTCATGAAGCTATCTGCCAGAGAACAGTACGGTCTCAGAGCGATGATCGAGCTTGGCAGGCGCCACGGCCAGGGCCCCATGTCGCTGGGCGACGTGGCTGAGGCCCAGGGCGTCTCCTTGGGCTATCTGGAACAGATCATCCCGTTGCTGAAGGAAGCGAACCTGGTGGAGAGCACTCGGGGCGCGCGTGGCGGCTACGAGCTTTGTCGCGCCCCGCGCCAGATCACGGTCGGTGACGTGGTGAGGGCGCTGGAAGAGGGGTACATCATGCCCCTGAAGTGTATTCCTCACGAGAGAACCGAGGAATCGTGCGGCCGGCAGGGCATCTGTGCGGCCAGGGATGTGTGGAGGAAGATGCACGATGGGATCGTCGAGGTGCTCGATTCCACCACGCTAGAGGATTTGATAGAGCCTGTCGCCACAGGCAGGTGAGGCAGACACAGGTTCGTGGAGCAGGCTCGTAGCCTGGGAGAAGCGGAACGATGATGGATGAGAGGAGAGTGCTGTATCTCGACCACGCCGCGACGACGTCTGTGCACCCCCAAGTGGTGGAGGCCATGCTTCCCTACTTCGGTGAGCGCTATGGCAACGCCTCCAGCCTGCACAGTCTGGGGCGGGAGGCACACCAGGCGTTGGAGCAGGCACGCGCGGACGTGGCCGGGATGCTTTGCTGTAGCCCTCGAGAGATAGTCTTCACCAGTTGTGGGACGGAAAGCGACAATCTGGCCCTCAGAGGTGTGGCGTGGCAGAACCGGCGCCGGGGCGATCACATCATTACTTCATCCATCGAGCACCACGCCGTGAGCCACACACTGGAGCAAATGGAGAGACAGTTCGGCTTTGAGGTCACCTATCTGCCCGTGGATCAGTATGGACAGGTAGATCCGGCGGACGTGGAGCGGGCGATCACCGATACCACCATTCTGATCAGTGTTATGTACGCGAACAACGAGATGGGCACGGTCGAGCCGATCTCTGAGATAGGAAGGATCGCTCGTAGCCACGGTATCCCTTTCCACACGGATGCGGTACAAGCCGCGGGCTCTCTGAGCCTGGATGTAGACGAGTTGAACGTTGACCTCCTCAGCCTCTCGGGCCACAAGTTCTACGCGCCGAAAGGGGTGGGGGTGTTGTACGTGCGAGAGGGTGTGGACCTGCTGCCGTGCCAGACGGGCGGCGGGCACGAGAGCGGCCGCCGCTCAGGCACGGAGAACGTGGCCGAGATTGTGGGACTGGCGACCGCATTGAAGCTGGTTGAGGGGTGGAGGTGCGAAGAAACGCGGCGGCTGGCGGGGCTTCGAGACCGTCTGATAGAGGGCGTGCTTTCCGAGGTGGACCACTGTGCCTTGATGGGCCACCCTGAGAATCGTCTGCCCAATAACGTCAACATCGCTTTCGAGCACGTAGAGGGCGAGGGCATACTGCTAGGACTGGACATGGAGGGTATTGCAGCTTCCAGCGGCTCCGCGTGCGCGACTGGCTCCTCCGATCCGTCCCACGTGCTGTTGGCGATGGGAGTGGAGCCAGGTATGGCGCGAGGCACCGTCCGTCTGACTCTGGGGCACGAGAACACCGAAGAGGACGTGGACCGGGTGTTGAAGGTCCTCCCTGGCATCATAGAACGACTACGGGCCATGTCACCTCTGTATGAGGGCTGACGGGCTTCTTGCTAGCAAGGAGAGAAAGGCAGAGATGTATTCCGAACTGGTCATGCAGCATTTCAGCAATCCCCACAATGTGGGTGTCATCGAGGACGCCGACGGAGTGGGTAAGGTCGGGAACCCCATGTGCGGCGACGTGATGGAGATGTTCATCAAGGTGAAGGACGACCGTATCGACGACGTCAAGTTCCGCACGTTCGGCTGCGGCGCCGCCATTGCCACCAGCAGCATCGCCACGGAGATGATCAAAGGGAAACCCGTCGAGGAAGCGGTCAAGCTCTCCAACAAGGCGGTGGCTGAAGCACTGGGAGGGTTGCCCGCGCAGAAGATGCATTGCTCTAATCTGGCCGCCGACGCCGTCCGAGCGGCGATAGAAGACTACTGGGGCAAACAAGGGAAGCCTGCACAGGAACCAAGCGAAGACGACGAGTGAGAGGGGTTGTCACGTAGGGCCAGCCTCTTGACCTCCTCACTTGCGGCCGTGGGGTCGAGTTGACTCTCTCAAGCTCTGTCCTCGCCCAAAGGACGCAAGCAAGACAAGCCTAGGTGCGGCTGGCTGTACCTGGTCCGGCTATCTGGCGGGAGGGGGGCAGAGGCTACTCCGAAGGAGGGAGGGCCTCGTCTAGCAGGTCCCAGAGGCCGCGCACATCGACGAACACGTCTGCCTCGTTGGCCAGCCGGCTTGCCCCTCGCAGCAGGGTGGGCTCGCAGGTAGGGCAGACCGTGACTATGCTCTCCACTCCCACTTGTAGAGCATCGCGAACGCGGTTCTTGGAGACCTCCAGGGCCAGGGACGGGTCGGTATCCGCCACGCCACCGCCTCCGCCGCAACAGGTGGAGAAGAAGCGGTTGTGTTCCATCTCCACCAAGTCCACTCCCAGCGCGCGCAGAATGGCTCTGGGTTCCTCGAAGATGCCCAGCATCCGGCCCAGGTGGCACGGGTCGTGGTAAGCGGCCTTCAATTCCAGCTGGCGCGGGCTCAGCCGGTCTATCCTCTCCGCCACGGCGACGATGGCGTGCTTGACGTTCAGACCGTACTTCTCCCGCAGGGTGACCGTGCAGGTGGGGCACAGGGTCAGGATCTCCTGATCGGCGTGGTCTCCGTAGCCTTCTCTGAAGCGCTCCTGGATACGCTCGAACTGGGTGCCGAAGCCGGTGGCCTCGGCGAAGTAGCCACAGCAGGTCTCATCGACGACCAGGGGGTCAAGTCCGCACCGCTCCAGGACGGAGATGATGGTCCGTGTCTCGACCGGCTTGCTCTGGTAGAGGCATCCCAGGTAGAGGGGCACCGTGCCGTCTCGCTTGATGGGAGCTGGGCGGTCGAAGAGCAGGCCCCGCTCCACTATCCTGGCTACCTTTTCTTCGTGCTCAGGGGCAGCGAGTCCTTGCTCCGCCAGGCGCTGTCTCAAGAGGGTGAAGATCTCCACGTTGGTGAGAGCACAGCGAGCCTGGCAGTAGCCGCAGAGCAGGCAGCCTTCCAGGATCTCCTGCATCTCCGCCGTAGGCTCGACGAGTCCTTCTAACAGACCCCTGGCGATCATCATCTTGCCCCGGCTGGTGTAGGCCTCGAAGCCCTTGACCCGGTAGACCGGGCAGTCGCTGACGCAGAAGCCACAGCGGCTGCGGTTACAGGTGTAGATCTCCTCGGCGTACTGCTCTAGGGTGTGGTTATCCATCTGGATTCGAACTTCTTGCCTGGGTTGAAGATGCCCCCGGGATCGAACATCTCCTTGATCCGCTTCATGTATGCGTAGCTCGCGCCGTGCTCCAGTTCGTTGAAACCACCCAGGCGGTCCCCGTCACCGATATACGAACTCATGGTGCCTTCCATCTCCACCGCCATGGCGCTCATCTCTCGCACGTAGTTGTAGAAGTCGGCGACACTCTCCTCGGTGGAGTCGTCCACGAAAAGGGCGAAGCTGATGCTCGCCGTGGGCTTGTTGGGCGATTCGTTGTAGACGGTCATGCCCAGGATGTCCTGGTGCCATTTCGCTGCGATCTCGAGGAAGCGCTGGTAGGCTTCCTCCACCCGGCCGATGGGCAGTCCAATGTCCGCGGCCCCGAACTTCTTCTGGCGCTGGCTGTCGGGCCACTTCTGCTTGAAGGGGATGAACTCGAGGCTGTGTTTGGAAGCCCACCAGCCATCGACCATCTCCTGCTCCCTGACCGGCACGGCGGAGTACTGCTTCAGGAGGATGGACGTCGCTTTGTCGGTGCTGAAGTCGACCACGTCCCTGTCGCCGGCAAAGGAGAGGAACAGAATAGCCTCGGCCCAATCGGGGATTTCGGGTTCGCGCTGGTACTTCTCGCGATAGGCGTGGGTGTAGAAGCGCAGCCGCTGCCGGCAGTTGAGGTGGGCGCTCTCGATGCCCAGGCCCGACGCCAGCATCCGCTCCAGGGCTCTGATGCCGTCTTCGAGACTGCGGCAAACGAAGCCCCTCACCAGTCTCGTCTCGGGCAAGGGGAATACCCTCAACGTGGCCTCTGTGACTACCCCCAAGGTCCCTTCGGAGCCGACGATGAGGTCCAGCAGCTTGTAGCCACTGGAGGTGAAGGCGGCTTTGCGTCGGCCGAAACGCACAGCCTCTCCCTCTCCGGTGACCATCACCACGTTGCTCAAGACGTCGAGGATCTTCCCGTAGCGCAAGCCGAAGGTGGAATCGTTGTCGCAGCCGATGGAGGCACCTATGGTGCAGACCCTCTTGCTCTCTGGCTGGTGGGGAAACCACAGGCCACTGCGGGCCAGTGCCTCGTTAAGCTCCCAGATGCTGAGACCAGCTTGCACGGTGATCATCATGTTGGCCTCGTCCAGCTCCAGGATCTGGTTGAGGCCCTTGGTCTCGATAACGATGCCGCCCTTCCAGGCCGCTACGCCTCCACCCATGCCCGTGCCGCCTGCGAAGGGCACGATGGGGATCCGGTGACGGTAGGCGATCTTCACGATCTCCACCACCTCGTCGGTGGTCTTGGGCGCGACCACGACGTCGGGTAGGTCGACGTGGGATCGGTGGCGGGGGCTCCAATCGCGGCTGTAGCCGAGGCGGTGAGTCTTCTCTCTGGTGGCTCTCTGCCCGAGGACCGCTTGCAGTTGCTGAAAAGCCTGCTCGGACTTCTCGTTGTCGATCATGTTGCCCTCATCTCGACGAAGGCCATCGGACACGCGCAAGATTATAGGGCGTTTTGCGGCGAGGGTCAAGTCAAGCGCTCAGTTCAGGAGTCTGGACACCGCAAGCACTGGCTCGGGTCCCGATCTATGGGTGGAAAGACGACCGGAGCACGGGACAAGCAGATGGCTGCTTCGCAAGTGGTCAGGGGAGAGAGGCGCTCTTGAAGCGCAGACTGTTCCACTCCTGCTGTCTCGCGAGCGAGGTTGGCGCGGACCGGACCAGTGCAGGCCCGCCGGATGGGAAGGTCTCCGTCATGCTCCGAACTGCAGAGTCGCGTGCAGGAATGGTGATCCCGTTCTGCTCGCTCTAGCTTCGAAGCTCCGACAGGTACTCGTAACTACCGCGGAGGTTCTGGTACACTTCTCTATACAGGTGGAAATACGCCGTGTATTGGTCGTGCTGATGCGGCTCTGGCGTGACTGACTCAACGACTCTGATCAGCGAAGTCACATCCTCAGGGCTGGAGAACTCTCCCACACCGACCCGTGCCAGTATCGATGCTCCAAACGCAGTTGCGTCTTCGGCGTACTGCGTCAGTTCGATTGGCTTGCCGGTCACGTTGGCCTTGAGCTGCCTCCAGAATTCACTCTTGTTTTGACCTCCCGATACCCGCAGCTTGTCCACATGGATGCCTTGGGACTCGATCGTGTCCACGTTGTCTCGCAGGGCGTAGGCCGAGGCTTCGAAGACCGCGCGCAGCACGTCCTGCCGCGTATGGGCAAGAGTGAGGCCAAAGAGCACACCGCGCGCTGATGGGTCCCATATCGGCGAGCGCTCGCCCCCGGGGGCCAGATAGGGCAGAAAGACGAGCCCATTGGCGCCGATGGCGGACTCGCCAGCCTCTTGCGCCATCAATGCGTAGGGAGTGGTCGAGTTGTTGCGGGCTGCCTCCTCCTCTCGATCACCGAATTGTTCTCGGAACCATCGTAGCGCTGCCCCAGTGGCGCTCGAGGGCGCCACCAGTAGCCAGCGGTCGGGGACCACGTGGCACCGATTCATCGTCTCTTTGATGAAACGGGGTGCGTCGATGGTGACCGCCAGCTTGGTGGCAGTGCCCGCATCATCTATGCTGTCCCCAGGGCCGACACATCCAAGTCCCAGGGCAGCGCAGGCTGTGTCTGCCCCTCCGCCCACAACGACTGTGCCCGGGGCCAGCCCTGTTTCTGCTGCGGCTTGCTCGTGCACCTCTCCTATGGGTTCCCAGGGCGCTACCAGATCTGGGAGCTTGTCCACAGACACTCCCAGGCGGTCCACGATTGTGGTGTCCCAACTGCGGTTCCCGACGTCGAACAGTTGAGTGAGAGAGGCGTTCGTCCAGTCCATCGTGTACCGACCGGTCAAGTAGTGGGCTATGAAGCCATTGGCGTGAACGAACTTGTGAGTGCGGGCGAACACCTTGGGCCTGCTGTCCATGAGCCAGAGCAGAATGGGGGCAGAGAACGCTGAGGGTGCGACACGATTCCCCGTGATACGAAACAGATCCTCTTCACCAATCAGTTGCTCGAGCATGGCGGCGTGTTGGATGCTTCGTCGGTCCATGAAGAAGATGGAGGGATGAAGGGGCTCCCCGTTTCTGTCCATGCAGATGAGAGACGGACAAAGACAGTCTATGCCTACACCCAGGATGCTGCGGGGCGAAATCCCTGCCGTGCGGAGCACTGCGCCGATGGTCTTCTTCAGTGCTCTCAGCCAGGTGTGCACATCGTGCACGGCTGCTCCGGGCTCCGGGTGAAGAATAGGATACTCGTAGGTCGTACGTGCCACGATCTGGCCGGAGAGATCGACGAGAGCCGTCTTCATGCCCATGGACCCAACGTCAACGCCCAATAGATACTTGTCCGCCATTGCCTATCCCTTCTTCGCTCGTCGGGCCTCAAGCCAATCAGCGAGCACGGCGACCTTGGCGTTGTCTTCCACCAGCTCCGCCAGGCACCACGCGTCGAACAACGTCTTTCCGACGACCACGACGCCATGGCCTGCCAGTAAGACGGCCTTTGTGGACACATCCTCGAAGGCATCGGTGACGCTTCGTGCCAGCTCTACCGAGCCGGGAGCAGCGGGGGGAAGGATAGCGATACGGCCGAACTGGGCCTTCGCTGGGGCCGTCACGAGAGGCGGCTCCACTCCCGCCACCGCGAAGCCCGTTGCGGCTGGTGAGTGAACGTGGACGACTGCATTCACCTCTGGCCGGCACCGGTAGATCCCGGCGTGAAAGCGCCACTCTTTGGTGGGAGGACCTTCCCCGTCCAGTTGATTGCCGTCCAGATCGATCTCCACCAGATCGCACGCCTCCAGCCCGTACATGCTCCTGCCGGTGATCTTCGTGAGGATGTGAGCCGTGCCCGGAAGTCGAGCGCTGATGTTGCCGCTGGCGGCTGGGCACCACCCTCGTTGAGCCAACCTTCCGGATATGGCACAGATCTCTTTGGCGATACGCTCTCTTTCCTCAATCACGTGGTGACTTCCTTCCCGTGCGCCTGACGGCTCATGTACCGGTTTGCCTCGTTGCGCGCCTGCCGGCAGGGGCCTGATGTGCGGCTCCTCACGACAGGGCTGTCATGGCTGTAGCAGTACCTTGACCGCCGTGGCGTCCTCGACCATTTGGAAAGCTTCTCGCCATTGTGTCAGCGGCAACTGGTGACTGATGAGCGGCCTGGTCCTCAGCTTGCCCAGCGCCATGAGCTGCAAACAGCGCTCCCAGGTGGGCCACGTGTGGCTGAACGACCCTTGCAGCGTAATGCACTTCTCGATGATAGGATCCAAGCTGAAGTTGACTGGATCGGGTCCCCACCCGATCTTCGTGATCTGCCCGTTTCTGCGAACCATATCGAGGCTCTGACGAAGCGTGTGGGAGGGTCCGGCGGCGTCGACGACGATGTCGGCCCCTGCCCCGCTGCTCAGTTCACGAACGAGGGCCACGGGATCGGCCGTCTCTGCATCAACGACGTGATCGGCACCGAGATCACTCGCCAGTTCGAGGCGCGCCGCGTCCCGAGATACTCCCGAGACCACGGTCCTGCCGGCGCCGGCGAGCTGCGCCATTTCGAGGCACAGGAGGCCAATAGGGCCGGGACCCAGGATGACGACCAGGTCACCCGGCCGGATCGTCGTCTTTTCGACTAGTGCGTTGTAGGCTACACACGCTGGCTCGGTCACGGCAGCCTCTTCCATGGTGACGCCATCGGGGATGCGATGGAGGATCCTCTCCGGGACGGTCACGTACTCGGCGAAGGCCCCGTCTTCGCCGAAGCCGTACCCTCGTCGGGACGGGCACAGGTTGTACTGCCCCGAGTGGCAGTACTGGCAGGAGCCACAGATGTAGGCGTGTGTCTCTGCGGTCACCTTGTCCCCTAGGTCAACGGTGGTCACTCGCTTCCCCTTCTCGATCACGACTCCAGAGAATTCGTGGCCCAGAATCAGAGGTGGAAGGACTTGGTACGTGACCTCATTGTGGTAGATGTGGATATCACTGCCACATACACCTACGAAGCTGACCTGGACCAGGACCTCGTCCTCTTTGATCTGAGGACGGGGGACGTCTCTTAGCTCCACACAGCCGTCCTTGCGGTCGTACAGCACTACGGCTTTCATTCTTCGTTCCTCTTCTCCCTATCGGGGCTCCGTACCACGGCCTCCTGCCAGTCAGTTCGCGCAATCTCCTTGAACCTGGGGGCAAGAATCGTATCGGCGGAGATGGCTCGCCGCGCTTCGCTGCATCCACTGCGGCGATCTTGCGTTTTCCATGGTCAATGGGTTACCTTTCCGCCGCTGGCACTAGCTTGGGGTCAGACCAAACGTCCCGGGCTCGGACGGTGTAGTGGAAGGAGTCATGCGGTTCGGCAGTCAGAGCTCTGGCGGTGGGACATCCTCCAACTCTGGCAGAGACCAGTGATCGGAGTGGCGCTGGATACTTGCCACTGCCTTGTCGAGGTCTCTCTCTTTGACCGCTTCGTAGATTAGTCTATGATCCTCTGTCTGGATGGCGGCCCGGACCGGATCACGACGTAGGAGGTCTATCATAGCACGGTAGAGGCGTTGGTTAACGAGTTCGCCCAGGCTCTCCATGATCCTGATCAGTATACTGTTGTGGGATGCCCTGACAACTGCAAGGTGGAAGTCGAAATCGAGCTCTATGCGATACTGCTGTGACGACTGGGCCGCGGCGATCATAGCCTCCAGAGCGACTCTGATGTCCTCCAGGTCCTGCTCGGTGGCCCGCTCGACAGCCATTCTGATCGCGCCGGTCTCCAGTATCTCCCTGACGGCCATGATCTCATAGGGGCTCTCATCCTCTGCGAACTCTATTTCGGCGAACGCGGGAGATGCTTGGTCTCGGTCCAAGGCAGCCAGATCTCGGACCACGATGCCGGAGCCGATCCGTGTCTCCACGATTCCAAGGACTTCCAGACCTGCTATGGCTTCTCGTACAGAGGGCCGGCTCACCCCGAGTTGCTCTGCCAGATCACGCTCGGAGGGTAAGCGCTGTCCAACGTCATACCCATCTTCGTTAATCATGTGGAGGATCTGTTTGATGATCTGTACATACAACTTGTCCTTACTGATGCGCTGTAGCGGCACGGCATCCCTCCTTCCGACGTGGCAGCAGCAGGCGGTGGTGGACAGGCCACCTGGCAGATTCTGGAGTGAACTCTATCCATTATACTACGCGGAGGGTGGTTTTGTCAAGGTCAGTTTGACGGATTTGGGTACTTGACAAGTGGTAGAGGTTGTGCTATACTGGTAATTGGTCAGGCCGCCTGACCTGTTGCGGTCATCGCGGCCCCGTGCGAGGTTCGCATCGCACGGGTACCTTCACGGAGGTTCGGATGTCGTTAGAAGGAAAGATAGCAGTAGTCACAGGATCCGGACAGGGGATAGGAGAGGCGATTGCCGCCCGAATCGCAGGCGAGGGAGCATCGGTAGTGGTGGCTGACCTCAACCTGGAGTCGGCGACACGTGCCGCGCGGGTGATCGAGCAAGCTGGGGGACGGGCCTTGGCGCTCGGCATAGACGTGAGCGATCCCCAGTCTGTTGCCTCCATGGTAGAGGAAACGGTCGCTACGTTCGGTGGCCTGGACATCTTGGTGAACAACGCGGGGATAGGGCAGACCATCATGCCGGCCGTCGATCTTTCGCTCCAAGAGTGGAACAAGATCATGGCCGTAAACCTCACGGGAACTCTGCTCTGTTGCCAACAGGCGGCCAAACACTTCATGGAGAAGGGGTCTGGCAAGATTCTCAACATCTCATCCATCAACGGTCTCAGCCCAGCACCGCTGTGTATCGCATACAACGTTTCGAAGGCCGGCGTCATCAGTCTGACCAAGAGCATGGCCTACGAGTTGGCTCCGTATCACGTCAACGTCAATACGATCTGTCCGGGACCGGTGTACACGGACTTTAACCGCAAGGTGATGAGCCAGCGGGCGGCTTGGGCGGGAACCGACGAGGCACAGATGGTGGAGGCGGTCGCGGCATCGATTCCTCTGGGACGGTGGGTGGAGCCGGATGATGTTGCGAAGGCGGTCATCTTCCTCGTCAGCGACGAGTCTTCTCACATCACCGGGGAGGTACTGTCCGTCTCCGGCGGCCTGAGTGGGGTGTCAGGAGTAGTGGCCAAGAGGAAGCAATCATGACGGCGGACTCGCCAGATCTGGACAAGCTGAAACGGATTCTCATCCTGGGGCCAGGGGTGATGGGCGCCGGGACGGCCGTCGCCTGCGCGCGGGTGGGGTTCCACGTCGATGTCTGGGGTCGTAGCGAGGACAGCCTGAAGCGTGGCGCGGATAGAGTGTTGAAGAGCCTGGGTACTCTGTCTGCGATGTTAGGGCTGTCTGAGGACGATGCTGCTCGTATCGCTGGCAGGATAAGCTACTCTACAGACCTGGCAGGAGCCGCTGAGAAGTGCGATTTCGCACTGGAATCAGTCGGGGAGGATCTAGCCCTCAAATGTGAACTGCTGTCCATTGTCGATGCGGCCGCCCCCCGTCATACGATCCTGGCGACTCAGACGTCAGGTCTGAGCATCACCGAGCTTGGTCGTGCTACGGGCAGGCCTGATCTCGTTGTGGGCACCCACTTCTGGAACCCGCCAGAGCTGATGCCCTTGGTGGAGGTTGTGAAGGGTGCACAGACATCCGAGCAGGCCGTGCAAGTGGCCAGCGACCTCGTTCGGCGGATCGACAAAGTGCCGGTCACAGTCTACAAAGACGTGCCTGGCTTCATCGGCAACAGGATGCTTCACGCCCTGTGGCGTGAGGCGATTTCGATTGTGGAGAGAGGAATAGCGGATCCGGCAGACGTCGACACAGTGGCCAAGCTAACCTTCGGGCTACGTTCGCCAGCCATCGGGCCCTTGGAGAATATGGACCTTGTTGGCCTTGATCTGATTCTCTCTATTCATCGCTATCTGCTACCGGAGCTCGAGCACTCCGAGTCACCCAATTCACTGTTGGCCGACTCGGTAGCCAGCGGCGAGTTGGGCGTCAAGACGGGCAGGGGCTTCTACGACTGGTCACGTCGAGACCCAACCGAGGTGGAAGCGGCGAGGAATGAGGAGATAGCTCGACAGTTGCAGCGCCTGCGACAGTCAAAGGTGATCCCATAGTTGGTTGGATGGAGTGAGGTAATGAGAAAGAACCCCTTGAAGGAGAAGCTGGCCCAGGGGCAGACGGTGATCGGTGCCTTCGTGCGCGTCGCGGCCCCAGCACTGGTGGAGATATGTGCATATAACGGATTCGACTTCGTCGTACTGGACGCGGAGCACGGTCCGCTGGGCGAAGAGACTGTCGAGCACCTCGTCCGTGCGGCCGAGGTATCCGGGATTCCGGCTTTGGTTCGGGTTCCCAATATCGTGCCGAGTACGATACTGCGCTTCATGGATACAGGCGCCATAGGAGTACACGTGCCAGACGTCAACACGAAGGAAGACGCGGTAGCGGCGGTGAGTGGAGTCAAGTATCAGCCCGAGGGCCAGCGGGGCCTGGCCGGAGTGCGGGCCTCTGGCTACGGGCAACTCGAGCCGCTAAGCGACTACGTGAGGGTCGCCAACGCGGAGAGCATGGTGGTTGCTCACATTGAGAACATAGTGGGAGTGAGAAACATAGGCGAGATCCTGGAAGTGCAGGGTCTCGATGTCCTCTACATGGGTCCGGTGGACCTTTCCAACTCGCTCGGCATACCCGGACAAACCGGTGATCCAAGAGTTCAAGAGGCAGTCGCAGCCGCGGCACAGGAGATCAGAGACCGAGGGCGAGTGCTGGGGACCATTGTTCGTGACGTCGACTCGGCCAAGGCGCGCGTGGAGGAAGGTTACCGGTACCTGGTCATAGGTACGGAGGGCCTCCTCGGGAGTGCGTCCAGGGCGTTTCTGCAAGGCGTGAGAGCCTGAGAGACGACGTCATAGGTATCCAGCACATGACCCTGAGAATGCTTGTCACTGAACAGATTCATCCACGAGGGCTGGAACTGCTTCGCTCAGAGACGGAGGTTGTCAGTCCGGCGGCAGGGCAGACGGCCGATTCTCTCATTGGAGATGTGGATGGAATCATCGTACGACTCTTCCCCGTGGGTCAGCAGTTGATGCAGAGTGCCCCAAGGCTCAAAGTGATCGGGCGCCACGGTACTGGGGTCGACAACGTCGACTTGGATTGTGCCACTCAGCGGGGGATACCCGTCGTCTATACTCCCGATGCCAATGCTGACTCGGTTGCGGAGTATGTGGTGGCCCTCATGCTGGCGGTTGCGCGGAACCTTCACCTGGCCGACAGGTACGTCAGGGACGGGCAGTTTAGTCGCCGGGGCGAACTGACCGGTACTGAGTTGCGGGAGAAGACCCTGGGGATTGTTGGTTTGGGGAGAGTGGGTCGACGGGTGGCTGACATCTGCGGGAAGGGCCTGGGGATGTCGGTTCTTGCCTATGATCCCTACGTGCCCGAGTCACCTGGCTCTGATGGGGTGGAGATCGTCGCAGACCTGGAGTCGCTGGTCGTCGCCTCGGACTTCGTGAGTGTCAATGCGCTGTTGACGGAGGAGACGAGAGGGATGATTGGCCCGGCACACCTGGCGATGATGAAGCCGACTGCGTACCTGGTCAACACCTCGAGAGGAGCCGTGGTGGATGAGTCCTCGTTGGCCGACGCAGTACGCACTGGGAAGTTGGCCGGGGCGGCCCTCGACGTGTTCTCTGAGGAGCCGCCTGCCGCGAACTCACCGCTACTGACGTCCGAGAAGATCATCCTGTCGCCTCACATAGCTTCCAGCACAGGGGAGGCTCTGGAGAGAATGTCCGTCCAGGTGGTCGAGGCGGTGTTGGCGGTGCTGCGAGGCGAGAGGGTCGAGTGCGTGGCGAATCCCAAGGTGTGGGATTTGTAGACGGGCGCAGGGACAGTAGCATTCGTCAGTGGCATCTATCAAGGAAAGGACATAGGCGATGAAACTCGAGGGAAGGGTTGCCATCGTGACCGGAGGCGGTCGCGGATTAGGCGAGGCAGAGGCCATAGGGTTGGCGAAGGTCGGTGCGAACGTGGTCATCGCGGAGATCGAGGAGTACGGGCGCACAGCAGCGGAGAAGGCCTCCAAAGCCGGCCCGAGATGCTTGTACGTGCAAACTGACGTCTCCAGCGAAGAGAGCATAGCGCAAATGGTTGCCAAGACGGTCGAGGAGTTCGGGCGGATCGACGTCCTGGTCAATAACGCCGCCATCTATCCCTACCGCCCCTGGGACGAAATAAGCAGGGAGGAGTGGGACAAAGTCTTCGCCGTCAACATCAGGGGCTATTTCCTGTGCGCGAAGGCCGTCGCCCCACACATGAAGGCGGTGGGCAAGGGGAAGATCGTGAATCTGGCCTCGATCACGTTCTTCTTGGGTTTCGAGAACTTCTTGCACTACGCATCGACCAAGGGGGCGGTTGTGGGTTTCACGCGGACTTTGGCACGCGAACTGGGACCTGACAACATCAACGTGAATGCCATCTCTCCAGGAGCATTCCCCACGGACGCAGAACAGACACTTCCTGACCCCGAAGCATACAGCCTGAGTGTGATCGAGAAACAGTGCATCAAGCGTAGGGGCACGCCCGATGACATCGGCAACCTGGTATGCTTCCTGGCCAGCGACGAGAGCGATTTCATCACCGGGCAGACCATCGAGATCGACGGTGGTTGGATAATGCACTAGCCACCAAGGAGGATGACGCTATGCAAGTGGTGAGAGGCATTCATCGGATTGAGACGAATTACCCGGAGTTGGCTGGCATACCGTTGTACCTGTACCTCATCAAGGACGACGAGATCGCCTTGGTGGATACGGGCGTGCCTGGCATGCTCTCCAGTGTTGTGGAGCCATATCTGGCGTCCATAGGGCTCAAGCCGTCCGATATCACCATGATTCTTCACACGCACGGACATCCAGATCACTTCGGAGGCAATCATGAGGTGAAGGAGGCGTCCGGTGCGCGGATCCTCGCACCGCTAGCAGATGCGGCCTGGGTCGAGGATCACGAACTGCACTGGCGGGAGCTGTGGGAAGGGTTCCCAGGAGACCTGACCTTCGATGCGGCCACAAAGGACGCCATCATGAACATCTACTGTGGCCCCGACACCAAAGTGGATGAGGTCTTTCGTAACGGGGATAGGATCAAGTTGGGTCGTGAGCACACTCTGGAGGTGGTGCCGACTCCAGGCCACAGCCCAGGCCACGTGAGTTTCTACGACGCCAAGCACAAGGTCGTGCTCACAGGCGACACGGTGCAGGGGCATGGCATCCCAATGGTAGGTCAGGAGACGGTGGTTGGGCCTCTGTACACCGAGTTGGACCCCTACGTGGAGGGACTGGAGCGTCTCCTCGACCTGGAGATTGACTACTTGCTGGGGGCGCACTGCCCAGTTCTCCGGGGAGAGGAAGCCAAGGATCTGGTTCGGGAGAGCATAGCCTACACGGAGGACGCCCAGGCATTCATCGAGAAGGCCCTTTCCGAGGCCCGCGAGCCACTCAGCATCAGCGAGATCGCTGACGGGATAGGCAGCCAACTGATCAGCGCCGGTGGGGTGTCGTTGCAGTCCGTGGGCGTCACGACGGCGCATCTTCGCAGCATGAGGGCCGAGGGTCAAGTGCAAGCCGGGTGGCGGCTTGCAGAGCGTCCGCGCGCGCAGATCGTGTAGGTGCTGTGGATGAGGAGCACGGGGGGCGTGCGGGGAGCACCACGGGAGCGTGAAACGCTGTAGGGAGATGCTCTCCGAGCCGTAGCATGGTGAAGTGAGGGAGGCAAATGGCGAACACGATGTTGCCAAGTAGGAATTACGGCTGTCGATTGGTCACCCAGGGCACGCTGTTGGGAATGCGTACTGTCGTTCTCGAGAACCCGTGTCTGAGGGTTACCGTGCTTGCCGACAAAGGTACTGACATCTACGAGTTCCTCTACAAACCTTTGGACATCGACTTCATGTGGCGATCGCCCATGGGCTTGCGGAACCCTGCCACGACAGTTCCCTCTTCAAGCGGTTCGCTGGGTTTCTGGTACGACTTCTACGAGGGAGGGTGGCAGGAGATCATGCCAAGCGGGGGCCCTTCGTCCACCTACAAGGGTGCCGAGTTCGGCCTGCATGGCGAGAGCAGCACCATCCCTTGGGACTTCGCAGTGGTTGAGGATTCCCCGGAGAGAGTGAGTGTCAAGTTCTGGGTTCGTACCTATCGATCCCCTTTCTACCTCGAGAAGACTCTGTCACTCTCGGCAGAAGCGCCTGTCCTTGAGATCGAAGAGACGCTGGTCAACGAGGCTGAGGAAGAGATGGAGTTGATGTGGGGTCACCATCCTGCCCTGGGAGCCAACTTCCTCGACGAGCACTGCGTCATTGACGTACCGGCGAGGACGGGCCTCACTGGGGAAGCGGAGTACTTCCCCAGCCAGCGGGTGGATACGGGCATTAGTTTTGCGTGGCCTTTGGCGCCCGCCCGCAAAGGCGGAGAAGTGGACCTGAGTAAGGTGCCATCGCCTGCCAACAAGACGGCTGATGTCTTATTCCTGACCGACTTGGAGCAAGGTTGGTACGGGATCACCAACACGGAGAAAGAGGTGGGCTTTGGCCTGGTGTGGCCCAAGGAGGTTTTCACCAGCGTCTGGATGTGGCAGGTGTGTAGGGGATCCTATGGTTATCCATGGTATGGACGGACGTACAACATGGCGCTGGAGCCGTGGACCGGCTACCCAGGCGACGGGATCGCTGACGCCGTGGAGCGAGGTTCGTCGCTGAAGCTCGGTCCAGGTGCATCTCAGAAGGTCGCATTGAAGGCACTGGTGTACACCGGGCGTGAACGCGTGAGAGAGATCCGGCCAGATGGTACTGTCGTTAGAAGCCCTGGCAACTGATTGCTGGTGCTTGCACACTTTGAATCGCGGTAGCGGGGAGGGGAGACGTGTCTGACCGACCTGAAGACAGTCGTGCCACGGAGGGCAGGGGGACGGGTCCACAGAGGCTGGTGACGAGGCTTGGTGGCCTGCTCCAGATGAAGGAGATCGGGGTCCTCTCCGCCTTCGTCGTAGTATGCCTTCTGCTGGGTCTCCTCAGCCCATACTTCTTCACGACGCGCAACATCTTCAACGTAGTGCGTCAGATATCGGTCGTGGGCGTGATGACGGTCGGCTGTACGATCCTCATGGCGTCCGGTGAGGTAGACCTGTCTGTTGGGCAGGTGCTGGGGCTTAGCGCCGCGGCTATGGCCACGTTGATGCGTCACGGGGTGCCGCCCTGGCCTTCACTACTCGGGGCACTGGCCATCGGGGCCGTGATGGGGGTGGTGAATGGGCTCATAGTGACCAAGCTGCGAGTAAACTCTCTGATAACCACTCTGGGCACGCTGAGCGTCGCCAGGGGCTTCGCACTTCTCCTTACCGGAGGGCTCCCCCTGTCGATGCCTGAGACGCTGGCCTTTCTAGGCCGTGGTTACATTGGTCCGGTGCCAATCCCAGGCATACTGCTGCTGTGCTTGGCTGTGGTTGCCCACATATTCCTGTCCCGTACGGTGCTAGGTCGACAGATCTACGCCGTGGGCAGCAATCCCCGCGCGGCCAGGCTATCGGGCATCGGTGTCGAGCGCATCAAGAGGCTGGCTTTCGTCGCGCAGGGTCTCTGTGCGGCCATCGGAGGCATCATGTTGTCCGGCAACCTCTCGATGGCCGATCCAGTCATGGGTGAGGGGTTCGAGTTGGACGTGATTGCCGCAGCAGTAATCGGGGGCGCTAGCCTGAGTGGTGGAGCGGGGACCATCCTGGGGTCGATTCTGGGCGCTGGGCTGATGGGCGTGCTGCGCAATGGGTTCGTTCTGCTGGGGGTTTCGACCTTCTGGCAGGTGGTCACGATAGGCGTCGTCATCATACTTGCTGTGGCCATCGATCAACTCAGACGGCGTTGATCTGCGCCGTCACGACAACCGAATGTGGGAAGTGCATCGGTGATCGGTGGGCCACGGGTCGGTTCTTGGCAGCGGATGTTTGTGCCCCGATCTGTGAGGGCACGGCGGGGAGTATGACTGATGAGGAGGGCATGCGGTCATGTGAAGGGCAAGTGGGTGAGGAGCGACAGTTTCTAGATGGAGGCTGAGGGTCTCCAACAAGCCATGTCAAGGAGGGAATCAAGATGTCGACGAAGTTAGGAGTGCGCATACTGTGTTGGTTCGCGATTGTGGCGCTACTGGCAGGAGCGCTGGGCGGTTGCGGGACGGGGGCAACCCCGGCGGCCGAGCCAGAGGAGACCACGGGAGCGGCGACTGAGCCTACGCAGGAGTCGGTCGTAGAGGAGGCAAGCCCCACGCCGGCGCCGACGGTGGAGCTGCCCCCTGTGTATCAAGTTCCGCGTCCAGAGCCGGTAGATGAAGCGCCTCCCGAGCGGTTCCAGATCGCCTTCCTGGGGTATATCACGAACCCGGCTATCGCGGTGACCTTCTCGGGCTGCGAGTCCGCCAAGGCCGAGCTGGCAGATGTGGCCGATGTGGACTGCATCACCGTGGCAGAGGTGCTGGATACCGATTCCATGATCTCGGCGATGGAGACGGTCATCGCCAAGGGGTACGACGGTGCGCTGCTGTTGGCACTTAACGATGGTGTCAACCCGATCATCAAGGACGCCATGGACTCAGGTGTCACAGTGGCCACCTACCTGACGGAGGGAGAGACCACCTGGGAGACAGGACGTGTCTTCTATCTGGCTCAGGACCTTTACGGTGCCGGGGCGCAACTGGGCGAGATGATGTGCCAGGAGATCGGAGGCGAGGGCAAGGTGGGCATCATCACCGGGTATTTCGGTGTCACCTCGCATGAGCTGAGGCGCATGGGGTTCGAGGATGCTCTGGCTGAGAACTGCCCCAACGTCGAGATCGTTGGCCGATATGAGAACGAGGACAAGGGCGACACAGCATACACACTGGCGAAAGACATGATCACGGCCAATCCGGATCTGGCCGGTATCTACGTCACGGCTGGGGGTCCTTTCGGGGCTGGGCAAGCCGTCTTGGAAGAAGGCCTCAGTGACCAGATCACGGTGCTGTGTTTCGACTTCGTGGCGGAGACGGTAGACCTGATCCGCGAGGGCGCCATACGAGCTACCATCGGTCAGGACCTGTGGGGTCAGGGCCATGACGCCACCATCATGCTCTACAACTATCTGGTCACGGGTGAAGTACCGACGGTCAACACCGCCACGGGCGAGGAGCCGTTGGAGCATGGGTTCTTCCCGGTAAGGTCTGAGATCGCCAACGCAGATAACGTGGACGAGGTGGCCGGCAGGGGTGAGACCACCTGGACACCCGACTAGGGGGTGTTCTGCCGGACTCAATGTGAGCCTAGGAAGGGGGCAAGGGCCGAAGTGACGGACGGGGTGTTGCTTAGAGCCGAGAACATCAGCAAGGGCTTCCCAGGGGTTCAGGCGCTCAACGAGGTCTCCTTCGAAGTGTACGAAGGAGAGGTGCATGGTCTTGTTGGAGAGAACGGTGCTGGCAAGACCACTCTGGTGCACGTGCTGAGTGGGGCGCACAGGCGCGACGCTGGTCACATCTACTACGGTGGACAGGACGTCGATCTTCGGAACCCACATGAGGCGGCCCGGCTGGGAATAGCGGTGGTTCATCAAGAGGCGGCCCTTGCCCCCAACCTGAGCGTCGCGGACAACATCTTCCTGGGACATATGCCATCGGGTAGTCTGGGCTTCATCAGGCAGGAACAGGTGGATGACGAAGCCCACAGACTGCTTGCTTCACTAGGCGTCGAGATGGACGTTCGACAGAGCGTCGAGCGCTTGACGGCGTCCGAGCAGCAATTGGTGGAGATCGCCAAAGCACTCTCGTACAAGGCGCGACTGGTGATGATGGACGAGCCCAATTCCTCCCTGGCCTCGATGGAGACTGACCGGTTGTTCAAGACTATCGAACGGCTGAGAGGGGAGGGGATAGCAGTAGTATTCGTTTCGCATCGACTCAGCGAGGTGTTTCATATCTGTGACAAGATAACCGTCCTTCGTGATGGCAGACGGATTGCCACGGTTGACACCGAGGCTACGAGCGTTGATTCGGTTATCCAGATGATGGTAGGTAGGGAGATGCGAGTCCAGCCCCGTGAGCGGGCTCCGGTGAGCGGTGAGCCGATCCTGGAGGTGAGAGGGCTGGAGCACGACAACGAAGTGAATGGCGTGAGTTTCACCCTACACGCGGGCGAGATCCTTGGTTTTGCTGGGCTTGTGGGAGCAGGGCGGACCGCCATGGCAATGACGCTCTTTGGGGCACTGCGGGCAAGCGGGGGAGAGGTGTACGTTGAAGGAGAACGGACTGACATCTCCTCACCCAGGGATGCGGTGCGACGGCGCATTGGATTCGTACCCGAAGACAAGAAGCTCCAGGGGTTGTTTCTGAGCATGTCGGTGCGGGAGAACGTGAGTATGGCCATTTTGCGGGATCTGGCCCGCCTTGGCTTCCTCAGCCGGGACAAGGAACGATCCTTGGTCTCCGAGTACGTGGACCGCCTGCACGTTCAGACTCCAAGCATTGAACAGACGGTCGCAAACCTGAGTGGAGGAAACCAGCAGAAGGTGGTCATGTCTCGCTGGCTAGCCATGCGCCCCAAGGTACTGATTCTCGATGAACCGACCCAGGGCATTGATGTGGGGGCGAAGGCAGAGATACATGACATCATATCGGACCTGGCCGCTCAAGGGATGGGTATTATTCTGATTTCCTCGGAGCTTCCGGAACTGCTGGCTCTCTCCGACCGTTTGCTGGTGATGAAGGAAGGTCGAATCGTGGGTGAGTACCCCTGGACAGAGGCCCTATCTGAGGATATCATGCGGAGCGCATTGCAGGGCGCGGCCCCCAGCAACGAGACGTAGGAGGCAGTGTTGACACCGGACTTCGACCTGGACTCGATGAGATCGCGGAGTCTGCGCTTCTGGAACCGCGACGAGGTGGACCGCCCTCTCGTTTCCATCTGGGTCGGCACGCAAATACCGTTCGATAGCTATTCCTCCGGGGTACAGCAACTTTCGGCGGGACGCCTGACACCGGAGATGGTCGATGTCGAGCGTTTCTTGCCGGATTACGACCGGCTCTTCGAGTTGCACGCCAGGGCCGGCGGAGATGTGCCCTGGGTGGCCATACCTTTTTGGGGCATGTGCTGGATGGAGGCCATCCTGGGTTGCGAGGTGAGGTGCTCAGAGGGGACTATCTGGTCTGAGCCCTTTCTCGATGACTGGGCCAAGCTGGAAGAGATCAATCTGACCGAGGACAACCCATGGTTCGTGAAGCTGCTCGAGTTCACGGAGTCGTTGGCGTCGGCCTCACGAGGGCGCTATCCCGTGGGGGTCACCCTGATGAGAGGCCTTGCTGATCTCCTGTCGGCCGCACGAGGCCACTCTCAGGCGATCTATGACCTCTATGACCACCCTGAGCAGGTTCGGCGCTTCATGGACAGATGCACCCAGATCTGGGTCGATGTAGCCAAGGCTCAGTTGGAGCGCATCCCTGAGTTCCACGGAGGATGTGCACTGGGCCTGTATCAATTGTGGACTCCTGGCTCTGCTGGTTGGTCTCAGGAAGACTCGGTGGCGTCCTGGTCTCCTGAACTGTACAGTCGGTTTCTGGAGGATGGGGAGAGGCAGATCGCGAGCTCGTTCGAGTATGCTGGTTTTCACCTACACTCACCGTGCATGTATCCTCTCGATCACCTTCTGGCCGAGAAGCACCTAGCCGTAGTGGAGGTGAACTACGATGCCAGCGGGCCGGCGCTAGGGGAACTCATACCTGTTCTCAGAAGAATCCAGGAACACAAACCTCTGCTGGTTTGGGGGGAGTTCACTTCCGGGGAACTGGACGAGATGAAGGAGTCACTGTCGCCCCGAGGGTTGGCCCTCCAAGTAATCGTAGACTCGGCGGAGGATGCAGCCACGACTTTGAGGGAATTGAGCGAAGGCTGGGTGCACGATGCCGCCTAGCACGATCGCTGGCGGAACGAAGGATGGATGAATGATGAATAGCCGAGGAAGACTGCTGGCTGCTCTGCGCAGAGAGCCGGTGGACAGGGTGCCCGTCGTATTGCGGCTCGGCCTAGAGTACCTGGAGCACGAGCTGATTGGACCGATCGACGGGAATCCGTCTACCCACCTCCAGACCGATCTCCTCGAACGTGTGATTGAGGTTCAGGAGGAGCTGGGCCTCGATCCCGTGCTGTATCCCCATTGGTGGCACGGGATGTTCATCTCCAGTTGGCCTTCCGCCATCTTCTCCTGGCCGGAGGAAGCGTGCAAGGACTGGCAAGTCTCCAAGGAGAGCGATCCGGAGGAATCCCAGATAGTATTCACCGTCACGACCCCGAAGGGGCGCTTGACGACGACGTGCAAGTACGAGCGCTACCAGAAGTGGGCGATGGATTTTATGATCAAAGAACCGGAAGACATCGAGCTCCTGCGTTACCGGCCGGACCCGGAGTCCTTGAACACCCGGCTCCTCGAGGACATGGTCGACAAGTTGGGGGATCGGGGCATCGTCAATCTCATCTATCCCGGTGCCTGGGACGAGGCTCTTCATCTGAGAGGCATGAATGATCTCCTGTTCGACGTCTACGATCGGCCCGAGTGGGTGAAAGAGCTTCTGGAGATCCTGACTGACTACAGCGTGCGAATCCTGGCGCACATATGCCGCACCACCGGTCTTCACTCGGTCATGCACAATGATAGCTTCATCGGGATCATGTCATCAGAGATGTACGACCAGTTCGTGGCAGACAACGATCGACGGATGATCGATGTCGTCAAGGAGCACGGCGCCATCGCCGACTTCCACAACTGCGGAAAGACCGATCATCTGCTGGAGAGGATGGCTGCCGCCGAGCCGGACGCAATCGAGACGCTGACTCCGCCTGCGGCTTCGGGTGGTGGTGACATCGAGCTTGTGGATGCCAAGAGGCGAGTAGGGGACAAGGTCGCCTTGATGGGGGGATTCAACGAGAGGGTGCTGGTGGGTGACGATCCGGAGGCTGTCCGCCAGGAGGTGATACGTTGCCTGGAGGCCGCCAAGGAGGGCGGGGGATACGTGCTCTATGCAGCCGGGCAGATCATGGAGGCGAAGAGGGAGAATTTCGCGGTTCTGGCGGACACACTTGCTGAACAGGGCACATACGCTTGATGTGACGTGGGACATGGGCACGATCCTGGCTGCTGCCCCACTCACGGCCAGGCGCATGAGGATCGGGACTCCACTGGCGAATCAACACCCAAGTGCACATCCTTGCTCTTCTGTTTGGCCGCGCCACTCTGGAGACGGGCCGCTTGTCGCAGTCGCAAGGCTCGTGCCGTCAGGATCAGGCCTCGTGGCACGAGTGTTTGATGCCTCGCTTGCGTACCTCACTCGATCATCAGGTAGAATGGCTGGCATGTCGTCCGCTTGTGGTGTAAACTCAGCGCCTGTGTGAGCGGCGGCTGTGTCGTTCCGGGATTCAGTCCCTTGGATCGTGGAAGGGTGCGTTGCTGCTGATGCCGGGGATCGAAGCCCGACTCATGGCAAGGTTCGGGGTTGTCTCGTGGTGAGATGCGGCCTGGCTATCCATGTTGCCGGGGATCGTTGACAGGTTGCGCTCAGGGTCTGTGGTCTGAGCTTTGATCGCTTGCAGCACAGGGGCCGCGACGGATCGGCAGCTTCGCCCTCTCGCGCAGAAGGGCCACCTGAGGGGACGGGAGCTGGGGCCGTAGGATCACGAGAGGGTGAAAGTGCGCAGTTCGACTGGCAGAGACTACGATCTCACAGGGGCCATCGACATGCACGTGCATAGCGCCCCGGACGTGATGCCCAGGTTGGTGGACGATGTGCAGGTGGCCCGTCAGGCGGAGACGGCGGGAATGGAGGCGGTGGTCTTGAAGAACCATCTGTTCTCCACGGTCGGCCGAGCCTGGCTCGTGGACAAGATGGTGACCGGGGTGCGGGTGTTCGGCGGTGTGGTCCTCAACCAGGGCGCGACGGGGGGTCTCAATGCTGAGGCGGTGCAGGCCAATCTTGCCCTGGGGGCGAAGGTGATATGGATGCCTACCATGGTGCCTGTTGATGAGAATGGGGCAGCGGTGTCCGGGACGGCTCAACGGTACCAAGACCTGGTGAGTCAGACGACGGTGGATCTGGGGGATCCCGAGACTGTGGCGTGCATGCACAGGATATTGGGTTGCATTGGCGACGCGGATGCGGTCCTGGCCACGGGTCATCTGGCGCCCGCCGCTGTGCGGGGGTTGGTGGAACTGGCCATCCGCGCGGGGGTCACGAAGATACTCGTCACCCATCCCGACTCACCTCTGGTAGGTATGCTCATACACGAGCAGGTCGATCTGAGCCGCCAGGGGATCTACTTTGAGCGCTGCGCCTACTCCATAGTGGATGAGCAGTACGGAGTGCCGGTGGCAGAGATCGGCGCGGCGATACGAGCAACTGGCATAGAGCGCAACGTGATCTCCAGCGACCTGGGCCAAATCCAGAATCCTGCGCCGGTGGACGGGCTGAGGATCTTCTGTGAGGCGCTGGGTGGCGAAGGATTCGAAGAAGAGGAACTGGCAGTCATGACGAGGGCCAATCCGCGCCTTCTTCTGGGTGCGGAGCACGCTGGTTCGGCCAGCGCTGAAGCTGATTGATTCTCACGCCATGTGAGATTTTGGGAGGCAGCATGGACTTACAGGACATTCGCGACAAGACTGTTGTTGGAGACAGAAACGCTGTGGAGCAGTTGGTGGGACAGGCCGTGGAGGAAGGCGTTCCAGCGGGTGAGATCATCTCTGGATACCTCATTCCTGCACTGGCGGAAGTGGGGGATCGTTTCGAGCGAGGCGAGATCTTTGTCCCGGAGATGCTGCTTGCCGCGCGGGCGATGCAGACAGGCGTGTCTGTACTCGAGCCGTTTCTGACGGGCAGCGAGATCGAGAAGGTGGGCCGGATGGTCATCGGGACAGTCAAAGGTGACCTGCATGACATAGGCAAGAACCTGGTCCGGATGATGTTCGAGGCGGCAGGTTTTGATGTGATCGACATCGGCATAGATGTGTCGGCTGAGGCGTTCGTCGGAGCTGTGAAAGAGAACAACCCCGATATCGTGGGAATGTCGGCTCTGCTTACAACCACCTTGCCGGCCGTGGGCACCACCATCGAGGCACTGGTGAAGGCCGGGGTCCGTGACAACGTCAAGGTGTTGGTGGGAGGCGCTCCCGTGACGCAGGCGTATGCGGACCGGGTCGGCGCAGACGGTTACGCGCCAGATGCAGCAGCGGCTGCGAGAAGGGGCAAGGAGTTGCTGGGTCTTTCCTGACGATTCCAGGTGCCGACCTGCGATGGGGCAGCCGACTCGGAGCGTGTTACCGGTGTGGAAAGCGCTGGGCTTGGCGGCTCGTCGCCGCTGCTCGGGTGAGCCGTCAGCGTGGTGGGTCGGTGCTCAGGGGCCAGCAACATCAAATCGATATGAGCGGTGCATCTGCTCGATGAATGCGTTCAAGCATGTCGGAGGGTCATAAGAGTGCGGACCGTTTTAGAGGGTGCTGGACAGACCGTAACGATCGATAGTGGGGGACCTTTTGTTGTCATTGGCGAGCGAATCAACCCCAGCGGTCGGGAGGTGCTGGCCGAATTGCTCGTGAAAGGCGATATGTCGCTGGTGCGGGAGGAAGCCCTGGCACAGTCTGCGGCGGGTGCTCAGGTCATAGACGTGAACGTGAGCGCGTTGGATGTCGACGAGGAACGAATCCTGCCATTGGCGGTGAAGGAGGTGGCAGGGATCGTCGATGTCCCCATTTGCATCGATACCAGCGATCACCGTGCGCTCGCCACGGCGCTAGATGTCTGTCCGGGCAGGCCTCTGGTGAACTCCGTGACCGGTGAGAAGGCATCCCTTGAGGTCGTTCTCCCGTTGGTCAAGGACCGCGATTGTGCGGTGGTGGGGCTGTGTATAGACGAAGGCGGCATACCAAAGGATTCCTCTAGTCGGCTCGAAATAGCGAAGAGGATCGTTGGGGCCGCCGACGAACACGGCATTCCTGTGGAGGACGTGGTCATCGATCCTCTTGCCATGGCCATAGCGTCGGATCAGCAGGCTGCCCTCGTGACTTTGCAGGCTATCACGTCGATCTGCACAAGTCTCGACGTCAACACCACTCTGGGTGGCAGCAACATGTCCTTTGGGTTGCCCGAGCGCGACTTGATCAATCGATCCTTTCTGGCGATGTGTATGGCGGCAGGCTTGACCTCTGCACTCTTGAACCCACTGGACGTCGAGATCCGGAGGACGGTTGCGGCCGGCAATCTGTTGATGGGGTGGGACGAGTACGCCATGGAGTTCTTGCAGCGGTGGCGGAATGGCTGGTAGTTGGCGCACGACGTCCTGCGCATTGTGACAGGCTGAGGACCGCGCGCGAGGGGCAAGCCCGGATCTGGCGAGAGGTCCAGTCGGCGAGCATCCGTATCTCCTGGGGCCTGATTGAGAGGGTGACGAGCCTCCCCAGTAGCAGTCCCCTGTAGTCCTTCCGCACTGGTTCGTTCACCGCCCACTCGGCAATGGTAGCGTACGATGGGGTGGTGTCAGACTGCGATGTCTGTGTTGTCGCGCAGCTTGCGTACGGATGGGGGGGAAGCTTTCGTCACGGGCCATGGTTTTCATTCCTGAGCCAGGCTTCCTTTGAAACGAGCGATACTCGTTCGTGCTGTCTCTGTGCGACCGCCTACGTGAGGTTCGATCTTCCCCTCGGACTACATCCTATGCTAGAATCCCCAGGTGATCGAGGCGGGCATGGAAGATATCCTGGCGCGAATGAACCCAGCGCAGAGGGAGGCGGTAGAAGCTCCAGACGGACCGGTGCTGGTGGTAGCCGGGCCTGGCAGCGGCAAGACCCGGGTGCTTACCCATCGCGTGGCCTACCTGGTGAAGAACCGAGGTGTGTCTCCCTACCGGATCATGGCGGTCACCTTCACCAACAAGGCCGCGCGGGAGATGAAAGAGCGTCTCCGTCAGTTGCTGGGTGATCACGTGCTTCGCCAGATCACCATCGGCACGTTCCACGCCGTGTGCGTACGCATCCTCCGCCGCGAGGCCGCTCACATCCCCTACGACAGGGACTTCGTCATCTACGACACGGCGGATCAGATCAGCCTGGTTCGTCGATCCCTGAAGGAGCTCAACCTCGACGACGGAGACCTCGGCCCGCGCGGTATCCTGGATGGCATCTCCAGAGCGAAGAGCCAGTTGATCGGGCCAGGAGAGTACGTGGCCGGAAGCTACAAGCAAGAGATCGTCTCGCGCGTCTACCGCCGCTACCAGCGGCTTCTGCTACAGAGCAATGCTTTGGACTTCGACGACTTGCTGATGGTGACGGTACGACTGTTGCGCGAGAACCAGGAAGTGCTCGACAAGTACCAGAGGCAGTACCAGCACATTCTTGTTGACGAGTTCCAGGATACCAACGTTGCGCAGTACATCATTCTGAAGCTGCTCGCCCGCCGCCACAGGAACCTGTTCGTCGTGGGCGACGAGGATCAGAGCATCTACGCCTGGAGGGGGGCGGATTTCCGCAATGTCCAGCGCTTCCGCGATGACTACAAGGAGGTGCAAGCCGTTCTTCTGGAACAGAACTACCGGTCCACGCAGATGATCTTGGATACGGCGCACCACGTCATCTCGCGGAACGTGCAGCGGGTCCAGAAACGGCTGTGGACGGAGAACGAACCGGGGGTCCCCGTCGTCGCCATGGAGGCCTACGACGAGCAGGAAGAGGCTCAGTACGTGCTTCAGGAGATCGATAGGTTGATGACCGAGGAGGGCCGCTTCCCCGGGGATCTGGCGGTGATGTATCGCACCAACGCCCAGTCTCGATCGCTGGAAGAGGCGTTCGTGCGAGGCGGGGTTCCCTACAGGCTGGTGGGGGCGACACGTTTCTACGAGCGTCGCGAGATCAAGGATGCTCTGGCCTATCTGCGGGTCATCCACAACCCGCTGGATAGCGTCAGCCTGATTCGCATCGTGAACGTGCCTCGGCGGGCTATCGGCCAGAAGACGATGAGCCAGTTGGAATCGTGGGCGGAGAGCCAGGGTGTATCGCTGTTCGACGCTCTGCGGATGTTGCGCGACCACGAGGACTCCCCCGTGGGAGACAGAGGCCGGACCAGTCTTCTGGGTTTTCTGGCCCTGCTAGAGGAGTTCATCGGCGTGCGGCGAGAACTGAGCGTGCTGGAGTTGCTCGACCTGGTGCTCGATTTGACCGGCTATGGAGAGTACATCCGGGACGGTACCGATGAGGGCGAGGAGCGCTGGGAGAACATCAACGAGTTGAGGAGTGTGGCCCAGGAGTATTCCTCGCTCCCGGTGGAGGAGAGCCTGACCACCTTCCTGGAGGAGGTGGCCCTGGTGTCCGACGTGGACAACCTGGACGAGCAGGTCTCGGCCCCATGCTTGCTCACGTTGCACATGGCCAAGGGGTTGGAGTTCCCAGTCGTGTTTATCGTGGGTCTGGAGGAGGGAATATTGCCCCACAACCGCTCCATGGATACGGCCGAGGAACTGGAGGAGGAGCGGCGCCTGTTCTACGTGGGCATCACGAGGGCCAAGGAACGCTTGTATCTCCTGCACACCTTCCGGCGCACGCTGTTCGGTAGAGACGAGCTCAGCGAGCCGTCTCGTTTCCTGGCGGACATCCCGACGGACCTGTTCGAGAGAAAGGGGTTCACGGACGAAGCCGTGGTCCGGGCCCAGCGTCCCACGACCACGCAGTTCCACGATGGGGACCGTGTGCGGCATCCGAAGTTCGGCGAGGGAATCGTGCTCAGCAGCAGGCCCCTCAGTGATGACGAAGAGGTGACTGTCATCTTCGACAGCGCAGGAATCAAGCGCTGCCTGGCAGCCTATGGCGGGATCGAGAAGACCTAAGGGCCGAGAAGGGGATAGCTCCGTTGCCTATCGGGCGAAGGTGGCTGAGAAGCCACATCAGAACAGTGACATCGTCCGGGCCAGGAACCCAAGCCCCCGCTCCCCGTCCTGAGTGGTCTCCACTGGTGGCTGCTTCGGCTCGTCGGCATAGTACGCAAAGCCAATGACCCCGGGACCCGTATGAGCACCCATCACCGGGGTGAACTCGCTGACGTAGAACTCCACACAGTTGAAGCGGGCGTCGATGAGCTCCGCAATGCGGTCCGCCTCCTCTAGGGCGTCCCCATGGAACACGGAGGCGTGCAGGGGACGCTCGCCAACGTCCTCCCACATCGTGTCTAGCATCCAATCGACGGCGCTTCGCCTCGTCCTGACCACGCTGACCACCCTGACGCTCCCATTCTCCAGGGTCAGGATGGGGTTGATCCTGAGCTTGGAGCCAAGCAGCGTGGCCGCTTCTCCGATGCGACCCCCTCTGTGCAGATGCTTGAGATCGTCCAGGGTGGCGTAGAAGTGGACCTTCTGCATCATCGACTTCGCCGCTGCCACTACCTCATCGAGACTCTGTCCCGCCGCTGCTGCCCGCGCGGCAGCTAGGACCACGAAACCCTGAGCTATGGTGGCCAGTCCTGAGTCCAGCACCACCACGGGTACTGTCGCGGCCTCGCGAGCGGCCGTCTGGGCCACACCGATTGTTCCGGTCAGTTCGGCCGGGATGTGGATGGAGACGATTCCGTCGGCGGTCTCACTGAGCGTGGCATACGTCCTGACGAAGTCTGCCAATGAAGGCTGAGAGGTGGTGGGATAGGCGTTGTTCTGGCCGAAGAGGCGATAGAACTCGGCCGGAGTGAGGTCTACGCCGTCCTTGTAGGCTTGGCCGTCCCAGAGTACGGTGAAGGGCACCACGTGGATAACGTATTCCTCCACCAACTCCGGTGGCACGCAAGCGACGCTGTCGGTGACTACGGCGATCTTTGTCATAGCTGCTACCTCTGCTACGATTCGATCTTGATGGACCCTGAGATTTCCTCCATTCTGTGTCCAAGGAGCCAACGACCGGCAGGTACACGCGATAATGCTCTCCGTGCTCTCCTCGCGCCTCGCCTCAACGTTGAGCGCAGTGAGGACAGTCTCTTGGAAGTGGCAACCCCTTCGGTGGCCTGAAGATACTCCTCCATCTGGCGTCTGCCACCCTCGATCATCTCGTCGGTGTGGGTGAAGTCCCAGAGAGGAAGGCCATAGAAACCGGTGAGCGGGACGTGGTGGAGCGTAACGCCCTTGATGCTTTCTGATTCGTCCAGGTCCATCTGGAGTTGTCGTGAGAGCACCGTGTTGATAGTCTGCTCAGTGATACTGAACAAGCCCCGCATCTGCTGGCCTGCTCGCGGAGCGTCCACAAGGTGAAGAGCGTAGATCTCTCTGGCGCCGTGGGACACCGCGACTCTCACGGGGAGATCCGCTGAGATGCCCCCGTCCACCAGTAGCTCGTCACCGCACTGCCAGGGAGGAAGGAAGGGTGGTAGAGCTGTACTCGCCATGATAGCATCGATTAGGCGCTCCTGCGGGTCCTGGCCGAAGACCCGAGCCTCCCCGGTATCGAGTTGGGTGGCCACGATATACAGTTTGACTGCGTCGATGTCCCCGAAGAGATCTGTCCCTGGCCGCAGGTTCTCCAGGATGAGTCGCTCGAGGCTCTGATTGCGGTACAGGCTGTCCTTCCCAGTGAGGAGGCGCCACAGCATGGTGAATCGGTTGCCCTGGAAGACGTGCTTCGTCTCCACGTTCTGCCACAGGTTGGCCAATTCCGCAGCGGTGTGTAGGGTCGGTTCGACAGCCAGGAAGGCGGCATTGATGGCCCCGGCCGACGTACCCACCAACATCTGTGGGACGATGCCGTGCTCCAGGAGAACCTGGAGAGCCCCGACCTCCAAAGGACCTCGATTACCACCGCCACTGAGGACAAACGCGAGCATTTCCTATTAACCTACCCAGATAACCTCCACGCCTGCACGGGGAGGCACATTCCGAACTCGACGCGTAGACCTAGCGACCCAGATACAGCGACATGACTGTCACCGACACAGCAGCGGCGACCAGGACCAATGCCACTGTGACCGCCATTCTTCGGAACTCAGCTCGCGACATAGCATCTCCGGTTCATCGACGAACAGAAACGAATACTCCTCGCTATCATCATAGCAGACAGTGGTAAAGAGGGGCGGTAAAGGAGGTAAAAGACTGGTTAACGAGGGGGCCGAACCCAGGCTACGTCTTCGTGAACCAGTAGCCTACGCCATATTCGGTGAGGATACGCTCTGGATTGCGTGGGTCCTTCTCGATCTTGTTGCGAAGTCGGCTGATGTAGACCTTGAGGTAGTCGATCTCGTCTGTGTACTCTCGGCCCCAGACTCGGGCCAGCAGCGTTTCGTGGGTCAATACCTGTCCTGCGTTGCGTACCAGGTGGTACAGCAGCCGGTATTCAGTCCCGGTGAGCGACACGGTCTCCCCATCCACGCTGACCTGCCGTGTCTCGAAGTCTACGTGGACACCACCGCCGGTGAAAGGGAGTTCGTGGATCAGGGGCGTGCCGCGCCCACGCCGGAGGACGGCCTTGACCCGCGCGAGCAGTTCCAGATGTCCAAACGGCTTGGTGATGTAGTCGTCGGCGCCCAGGTTGAGGCCCATCACCTTGTCGATCTCGTTCCCCTTGGCTGTGAGCATGATCACTGGCACGTCAGAGAAGCGCCGCAGCTCCTTGAGTACGTCGAAGCCGCTCATCTCTGGCATCATGATGTCCAGCAGAACGAGCTCTGGCTGCTCCTTCTCGAAGACTTCCAGCGCTTCCTCTCCGTCGTAGGCGGCGATGGCCTCCCACGTAGGCTCCTGAACCTGGAAGCTCATCCTCACCACTTTTACGACGTCAGGCTCATCATCGACGATCAGGATCTTCATCTGTGACCTTTGCTTGTCTCCGCCGTGCTCCCTCGCTAGAGTGCGGGGTGTTGGTCCGAGCGTCCTCCCGAACCCTGGGAATGGTGACGTGGAATGAGCTGCCCTGGCCTGGCTTGCTCTCCACCCAAATGCGACCCTGGTGCAAATCCACGAGTTGCCGTGCGATGTAGAGCCCCAGGCCGACGCCGGCCAGGCCACGGCCGTCGGTGACGACGTAGAATTTGTCGAAGATACGTTCCTGCTCGTCCGGAGGTATTCCTGGTCCGTCGTCGCTCACGGTCAGCCTCAGGTGGTCGTCCTCCGAGGTCAGAGTCACGCCGATGTGGCCTCCTTTGGCTGCGAATCTGTGAGCGTTGGAGATGAGGTTGGTGAGCACCTGCTCCATGCGGTGGCGATCTAGCTCCACCGGCTCCAGATCCTCAGGCAGGTGGAGTTCGATCACCTGTCCCTTGTTCTTGACCAGGGGAGCGAAGGCGGTCACGGTTCTCTCGACGACCCGACGCAGGTCGGTGAGTTGAGGCGACAGCGTCAGTTGTCCTGCTTCCAGTCTGGTGGCGTCCAGAAGGTCCTCCACCAAATCCTCCAGACGACCCGTGTGATGGCTGATCGTATCCAGGAGTTCTTCCTTTACTTCGGGAATGTCTCGGTCCAGAGTGTTCTGGAGCATGTCCACCGAGGTCTTGATGCAGGTAAGCGGCGTGCGCAGTTCGTGGGATACGACCGAGACGAAGCTAGCCTGCAGCGCCTCCAGGGTCTGGAGTCTCTGCACCTGTTGACGCTCTCGTTCGTAGAGACGTGCGTTGCGAATGGCCAGAGCGGCTTCCTGGGCAAGGGCGTTGAGAAACGCCAGATCGCTCTCTGTGTAGGGCTCCGATGATCGTCTCCCAGCGGAAAGGACACCCAGCTTGTCCTCGTCGAGGGCCAGGCGAGCCACGGCGACGGAAGAGATGCCCTGGGTGTCCAGCAATCGGCGAACGGGATTCGCAACAGGCGGAGCATCCTCCAGCTTGGCTGCGTAGGGAGCGTTCATGCTCAGGAGCCAATCCACGGACCTGACGCCCAGCTCGATCTCACCGAGCCGTTCGATCTCGGCGAGATCGATGCCCGGCTCCAACCCGCTGCTCGCCGCCACGTACAGTCCGGCGCCGTCGGCGCGGCGAAGGAGGGCCAGGGTCACGTCGGCTCTCAGCAACCGCCGGCACGCGTCGACCACTGTCTGCATGGTGGGCTGGAGTTCCAGGCTGGCCCCCAACTGCTGAAACAGATCGTTGAGGGCCGACAGATGGGCCGACAAGGCGCGCTCTCGCTCGGTCTCACTATGCTCGCGTCGCAACTGCTCGAGCAGCAGGCCGCAGAGCAGGCCCACTAGGAGCAGCAGGACGATCTTCCCAGCGAGGATGAACACAGCGTTCGCCGTCCAGATCCCCGCCGGGCTGAGCACACACGCGCCGACATAGATCAGCCCAAGGACCAGCGATACCAGGGTGATAGCGACAAGATTGAGATAGAAGGCTGCCCCGGCAACGATGAAGAAGTAGACGATGAAGAAGCCGCTGTGATAGCCTCCCGTGAGGGACACGATGATGGTGGTGATCAGCGTGTCCACGACGAGGACGTTGAGGGTCTGTCGCAGCCAGGGCTGATATCGAGCCATGACCACGAGCAGAACGTTGTAGGCGAGGGCAGCGACGGCTATCTCTGCGATGGGAACGATGACCCCAGCCTGTGATTGATCGAAGAAGGACAGCATCACTGCCAGAGTAAGCGCCAGGAAGCGCAGTCCCAGGATGAGCCGGTTGACCCATTCCCTGGGGGCCAGGTAGCTGCTGGCCTCTTCCCGCGCAGCTCGATATGCGTCCTTGAGTGGTCTGTGCGCCACTCGACCCTCGCGATCTCTGATGGCGTGGCCGGTGTCGTCTGTCCTAGGTGGTGCGGTCTTCTTGAGGGACCAGTTGCAGACCGGGGATTACGTCCAGGTCCCATCCTGCGCGCTGACCAGACCGAAGCTTGAACCAGCCAACCGCAGCCACGCACGCTGCGTTGTCGGTGCAGTGTTGTGGAGAAGGGCAGAGCACCGGGACGCTGACTCTTTCTACCATCTGCTCCCGCAAGAGGGCGTTGGCTGCGACTCCTCCCGCCAGAAGTACCTGGCGCGCACCGCTTACCCGGGCCGCCAGATTGGTCTTTTCGACCAGCACGTCGACTACCGCTGCCTGAAAGCTCGCGGCGATGTCGGCCACCGGTACGCCACCGTCGCTGCCTGCAAGCTCGCGTTTGGCGTCGTAGTCACGCACCAGGTAAAGTACTGCGGTCTTCAGACCGCTGAAGCTGAAATCGTACGTGCCCTTCAGCCAGGCACGGGGCAGGTCGAAGGCTGAGGCGTCTCCATCCCTGGCGACCGATTGGATCTCGGGACCCCCGGGATAGCCGAGGCCGAGCAGGCGCGCAACCTTGTCGAAAGCCTCCCCGGCCGCATCGTCCAGGGTCTGACCAAGGGAGCGGTATTCACCATGATCGGTCATCAACACCAGGTTGGTGTGTCCCCCCGATGCTATGAGGCACACGAGGGGAAACTCGATCTCCTCGTCTGTGTCCAGCCAGTTGGCGTAGATGTGTGCCTCCAGATGATTGATCGGGATGAGAGGCAGACCTGCGGCCAGGGCCAGTCCTTTCGCCATGTTGACGCCTATCAACAGGGACCCAGCCAAGCCGGGACCGTAGGTCACGGCCACTGCTTCCATCTCGTCGAGGGACAAGTCGGCCCCGGCTAGAGCTTCTTCCAGTACCGGGACGATGTGCAGGATGTGCTGCCGCGAGGCGATTTCAGGGAAGACTCCGCCGTACCGCTCGTGGATCCTGGCCTGGGAGGCAACTACGTTGGAGACGATCTCACGGCCATCGTTCACGACGGCAACCGCCGTCTCGTCACACGAGGTTTCGATACCCAGCACGTAGGTCACGAGACCATTCTACTCCACTGAGACGGCACAGGCAACCATAGATGCTGGCAGGGGGAAGGAAGCTGGTGTGGAAACAGGCTCGCGGCGACCATGCAGCGAGCCTGGATGGTACGTCACTGCAAGGTGGATGGGGGCTGCTCGGCCGGAGCCACGAAGAGGCCATCCGAGGTGAGGACCACGAGCTCGCCTTGCACCTCATCCACCCACACGTCCTGCAAGCCCTGGAACAGAGCTTCTTCCTCTCTGGGTGGGAGGAACTGGCGGACGAAGACCCCCTCTTTGGTCAGTTGTACGATGCGCGCCAGGCCGGCATCGGCCACGTAGATGTACTGGGTGTCCGGATCGGTGTAGAGTGCGGTTGCACCTTGGAGCCCATCATCGCCCAGGCCAGTGATCGAGAAATCCACCTGCAAGCCACCAGAGAACTTGAGAATGTCTCCTCCCGTCAGGAGGACATAGATGAAGCCGTCGATGGCCATGTCCTCAGCGTTCTCCAGTTCCACGGCGGCCTCTCCCTGCAAGTAGCTGATAGGGAAGGAGTCGTAGGTGTTCTCGGTGGGAGCGTATTTGAGGATGCGGTCCTCCGCCGCATCGAGAACGTACAGATAACCAGAGTACCCCTCGATGGCGCGAGGGTCGTTCCAGATCTCGCTGTCGGCCACCGATACCGTTGTGATCCCCTGGGCTTCATCCACTTGTAGGAGTGAAGATCCGTTGACCAGCAGTAGCAGGCTCTCTGTCTCGCGCCCGCTGCCTGATCCAATCCAGGCCAGATCGGTCAACTCCTGTACCTCGAGGCCGGCAGGCGCGTTATCTGGACTCAGCAAGACGGATCCATCGGCCGGTTCCAGGGTGCCGTTGATCTCGTCCACCTGGTACATGCGTAGCTCCGGCGTGACTGTGTCCAGGACATAGAGTTCGTTCTCATGCAAGAGCACACGATGAGGCTGGCTCGGCGGCCCAGCGAGGGGCGCCTGAGCGGAGAACTGGAGTCGAAGAACGCCCTCTGCCTCGTCGAAGGCGACGAAGATCTCGTCGCGTAGAGCGATAGCCTCTTCGTTCGTGGGCTTGATCAGCAGAGCTTGCTCCACCAGATCGAATGCCTCGTCGAGGTGGAGTCTGATCGTGGCTGTGTCCTGACTGCCTCGGGCCAGCTCCAGCGCGGCTGTGGCATCTGCCAAGGACTGAGCGAACCGAGTCTCGTTGGACTGTCGTCGGAGAACCAGAGCAAGAGAACCGGCCGCGACGAGGGTGATGATCACGAAGACGACGATGAGAGGCAGGCGTGAGCCTTTGCCTTCTTGGGCTGTTTTGACCCCTCTTATGGGTTGATCGTAGACCGTTTCCATGGTCGTGGGAGCGGCATGGGGTTCGGGAAGCATCCGCTCGGTCAGGATGCCTAGCCCCTGGAACAGGCTCACCACTCCCCTCTTGATGCCTCGACCTAGTCGCCCCAGCAAGCCGCTCGAGACTGTCCAGGAGAGGAAGGTCTGTACACGCTCGGCCAACCGGGCGAACGATTCCAGGATCCGGGCGCAGAGAGCCAGCACTGACGCTACGAGCCGACCGGGAATGCTGCTGACTGGCCGGCGTATCTTGGGCGGTTTGGTGTGAGAGACCGGGCGGCGTGATGGTTGGGTCGGTGCAACGCTGGGCCGGAGGCGCGATCGCTCTTCTGCGGGAGCGGCGGATCTCTCCGCTGCGCTAACCTGGATGAGGAGAGCAGAGAGATCGGCGTGTGAGGACAGGGCGCGAAGGGTGTGCGACAGTTCGTCCAGCCCTCCCTGTGCAGCTTCAGCTACCTGCCACTGCGTGGCGACCTGCGTCAGACCGCTGGAGGCCAAGACGATGATGTCGCCCTCTTCGATGAGGCAGTGGTAGAGGCCGACCTCTGTCAGGAACTCGTCCGCTCCTAGAGGGGGAGTGGAACGTGGCTCTGCCGGTAGCCCGTCCGGTGCAGTGTCGGCTCCTGAGGGCGGAAAGGAGTGCACTTCCCCCTTCTTGACTACATGGATTCGAGCATCTCCCGCCACTGCCATGTAGAGGTCATCACCCCGCAAGACCGCACAGCAGGTCTCACCGACTCTGTGCCACAAGGGCAGGGAGTCCAGGTTCATCTGATGGAGGAACCCGTTGGCGGCCTTGACGGCCTGTCGTAGGCCGTTGGTGATGCCCCCGGGGACACGTGAGTACTCGTTGGTGATGATCTCGATCAGTTGCCTGTGGATAGATTCCTTGCCCGTGGGCTCGCCACTCACCTGAACCAGCAGGTAGAGGTTGCCTCTGCTCGTTCTGGGAGGAATGATCGAGGACGCTTCCACGAGGCTGGTGTCGCCGACATCTTCCCGCTCGATGCCGGACACGACGCTCAATTGAGCGACCTCAGTCCTCAACCTGCGACTCACGTTTCACCTCCTGCCCTGTCTGCGTCGACCCTGGACAACGGTGTGTGGATCTTCTGCAATGGACCCCTTCTCTTCATCGTGGTTGGTGATGTTGCACGTGGGTCTCGCGCATACTCCGTGGCGGTGGCAGAATGGATTCTGCTAGACATCGACCTTCGATCCCAGTAGAGATCGCACCACCGGGACGCAACGGCCTGGTGCCGATGCCCTCAGACCGCAACCGTGGGACTCGAGTGCCACCGAGAGGGCCTCCTACTCACTTGGGGTGAGTTCGAGGTCTCCCTGGAGGTACTTACCCACCAGCTCACGGATGATGTTGCTCATGGTGGTTCCCTCCTCGGCGGCTTTTCTCTTGAAGGCCGTGTGGGTCTCCCTGGACACCCGAATCATGATGTTCTTGTCTTTTCTCATCGGGGCCTCCATGTATATCTAGCTATACACCATCTTACCTGGTTTCCCGGCCTTTGTCAAGTGTCCCAGACCTGGGATTCCTGCCGTAACTGGTGAGGTGAGGAAGCGGCCAGAGTGCGTATGCTACCCGGCGCCGAAAGGCCCGGCTTGATCTGACGGGCGGGCTGTAGTACGATGGTAGTGCGCACCCCCCCTTGGCGGCGGAGACGATGACAGTTTCGGAATCGCGGAACGAGTCCTCGGGACGTCCCACACGTACCTACCTGGCGATGAAAGGTGACCTCCAAAGCGTTCTCGCGTTACCTCTGAAGGGAGACAAGGACGTGTTCCGCGATTTCTTGGTGGGCTACTTGATGGTGGAGCGCGGCTACTCCGAGGCCAGGGCAACACTGCTCGTGACGGGGAACGAGGCAGCGATACTGGTGATGCTCACAGAGGAGCAGGCAAGTGGCTCGGGGTGACGAAGGCGGCTGTGTCTTCGCGTCGGGCGGCTCCCTCGATAACGGTGCTGTCGAATCGAGGGCGCCGTCCACCTGCGAAGCGTTGCGTAACAGCCAGGCGGGCAGAGTAGGCCGGACAGGAGGCTGAAGGTGGGCAAGTCCGTCATCGTCATAGGAGCGGGTCTGGCCGGGCTCTCTGCAGGCTGCTATGCCGAGATGAACGGGTACAACACCCGTATCTACGAGCACCACACGGTGCCGGGTGGCGTGGCGGCTTGCTGGAAGCGCGAGGGGTATCTGATCGAGGGCGGCATCCATTTCATTATGTACTGCCGGCCCGGATCGGAAGTCTACGAGATGTACCGGCAACTGGGCACGGCTCAGGCTAACAGATTCGTGGAGATGGACACGTACGTGCGCTTCAAGGACGAAGCGAGCGGCCGCCGCCTGGAGGTCACGGCTGACCTGGACCGTCTTGCTGGGGACTTGAGGGCGCTGGGACCGCACAGCGCGCGGCTGGTGGAAGAGTTAGTGGCCAGCGCGCGGGCCACCCAGGGCATGGACCTGGGCACGCTGGGCATGGAAGACCCACCTGAACTGATGGGCCTTCTCGGCTGGATCAGACAGATGTGGGCCATGCGAGGTCTGGTCAGGTACTTTGTCGGGAAGTACCAGAAGCCGGTCTACGACCACGTCAGCGGGATGGACGATCCGTTCCTGCGCTTCGTGCTGGAGAACATGTTTCTGCCCGACGTTCCGGTGTGGTTCCTGTCCATGCTCCTCGGTATGGTTGCGGACCGGCAGATGGGTCTGCTGGAAGGCGGGTCCCTGGGCTTCGTCCTGCCTATCGAGAGACGGTACAAGGAACTGGGCGGCCAGGTTACCTACGGAAGCACGGTCGAGGAGATCCTGGTGGAGGGCGACCGGGCCGTGGGCGTACGTCTGGCCGACGGTAGGGAGGAGCGTGCGGATGTCGTGATCTCGGCAGCGGACGGGTACAGTACGGTCTTCGAGATGCTCGGAGGTCGGTACGTGGACAGCAAGATCGAGACCATGTATAGAGAGTGGGAGATGATCCGTCCCGTGGTCACGATCAGTTGTGGAGTGGCCCGCCTGTTTGCTGGTGAGCCCTGGCTGAGCGTGATCAAGCTGGAGAAGCCGTTCGAGGTTGGCGGTGAGAGGATCGACGGCCTCATGCTGCGCGTCTTCAACTACACTGATCGGTTCGCTCCCGCTGGTAAGACGGTGATCCAGACCAGCTTCGAGACGACGTGGGATCACTGGAGCGGTCTGCATGAGGAGCCTGCGGCATACGATGGCGAGAAGCAGCGCGTGGCCGGGGAGGTTCTTCAAAGGCTGGAGACCCACTACCCGGGACTGTCAGGGCAGGTGGAGATGACGGACGTCGCCACTCCTTACACCATGTGGAGGTACACCCTCAATCGCAGGGGTGCCTACATGGGGTGGCTTCCCACACCTGCCGCGATCACATCATCAGTGAGGCGGACGCTGCCTCGGCTCGGCGGCTTCATCATGGCTGGCCAGTGGGTGATGCCCGGCGGCGGCGTGCCCGCATGTCTCTACTCTGGTCGTCACGCGGCTCAGATCCTCTGCCATGAGGATGGCAAGCCGTTCGTAGCATTGACCCCCTGACGAAGACCGCGACCCTGAGTTGGCCGGTCAAGTCGAGCAGCCCCACTCACAGCGGGCCTTGCTGGCGGTGGCGCCGATCTGCTGCCCCTACCATCGGTCCACGTGCAAACGTACGTGGACCGGGCCTCTTCCCTCTGCTCGCTTCGCTAGTGGTGTCCGCACTGGATCATCGTTGACTGGGCCAGCGTTAGAGTTCGGGCCATGGAATCCGCTCGCCTTTCTCTCGATTCTGCGAGGAACAGCTTGCCGCAAGAACTGGGGGTGGAGTATATTTGCTGGAGAACGTGTAGAGGGCTCCAAACGGTCGGCAGCGTCCGGATGAAATGGTGCGGAACGGATGCCGACCATCGCGGCAAGACTGTCCGCTGTGGAATCACGGCCATGCGGGAGAGGTTGGGTACGCGGGCGTGACCGTCTCCCCATGACTGGAGTAGAAAAGGAGTGAAATGGCTTCTGAGAGAGTGTTCATCAAAGGCGACGAGGCAAAGCAGGTGGAGATGGTGCCAGGGGCTCTGAGGAGGACGCTGGGGCACGGTGGGCGAATGCTCCTGGCGGAGTTCAACCTGGCGGCGGGGTCGGACGTGCCCAGCCACAGTCACCCCCATGACCAGGTGGGCTACGTCGTGAGCGGCAGCATGCGTCTGACCGTAGGCGACGAAACACGCACCTGCGAGGCAGGGGACAGCTACTACATCCCTGGTGACGTGCTTCACAGAGCGGTCACCATCGAGGATGCTTTGGTGATCGATGTCTTCTCTCCACCGCGCGAGGACTATCTGGAGGGTTAGGCTGAGGCGTGGCTGAGGATGGCGAGGGGTTCTTGTGGGTCACCGAGAAGGTTGGCATCCCGCTGAGGGAGTTGACCTTCCGGTTCTCGCGCAGCAGTGGCCCGGGAGGACAGCACGTCAACCGCAGCGAGACACGAGTGGAGTTGGTCTTCGATCTGATGGGCTCGCCGAGCTTGAGCGAGAGCCAGAAGGCGCGGGCTAGTAGCAGACTGTCGCCGTACATGGACAAGGGCGGCGTCGTACATCTGGTATCCCAGTCCACCCGCAGCCAGTTACGAAACCGTGAAGAGGTTACCAGGCGCTTTCGGGCCCTGATGCGGGGTGCGTTGAGGGTTCCGAGACGACGGTATGCTACCCAGCCGACGAGGGCCGCCCGGCAGAAGCGCCTGGAGGAGAAGAGGCGGCGCGGCGAGATCAAGGAGCGGCGGCGCAAGGTTTGGCCTGGCACGGAGTAGACGAGTTGGCGGACGAACTGGCGACACTCTGTCGACTTGTGACTCCATGACTGGGTAGGGGGTAATGAGCGAACTGAGAGGACTATGTCTGGCTCTCATCACGCTCCTGGTCCTGACGGCCTTGGTGACCGGTTGTGTCGCCTACCCTCCAGACGAAGGATCGCCGCAGCAGATCGCCTTCCTGGGGTCGGGTGGAAGTGTGTGGCTGACAGACCTGGCTGGTGCCGAACCGAGACAACTGGTGGATGCTCTGGGCTTCGAGGCTTTGGCGTGGGCGCCTGACGGCCAGAGACTGCTCCTGGTGAAGGGCAGCCCTTTGGTTGAAAACAGCGCGGAGATCTACGTAGCGAACGCCGAGGGCGGTGAGCCGACGAAGGTGGCTGATGGCTACGCCCCGATCTGGTCGTCCGACGGGCAACAGATACTGTACGTCACCAACTTCTCGGCCAGTGAGGAGGGTTCAGAACAGAGCCTGAAGGCGTTCAGCATCCAGGATGGTAGGGACACCACCCTGGTCACCCAGCGATGGGTCAGCGGCCTGTGGCCCATAGAGGGCGTGCAGTACTCGGCTGATGACAGCTTGATCGCCGTCTACGTGGGTGGGCTGGAGATGGAAGGCTTCATCGTGATCGTGGACGCTGAGGGTGAGCCTGTGTGGGAGATCCCCGATTTCGTCTACGGAGCGGACGATTTCTCGTGGTCTCCTGACGACCATCGGCTTGCCTATCGGGATAGTGGCCAGCCTTTCATGGGTGGGGAGGAGCCCAGCCTAAAGATCGTCGGCGCCGATAGCGGAGAGGTGATTCGTGCTCTGGAGCAGCCCGCGTTCTGGCCGCGCTGGGCGCCCGATGGCGATCGGATTGCCGCGTTCTCGTGGGAGGAGGGCAGTAGCTTCCGTGCGTTGATCGTGGATGCGGACCAAGGGCAGGTGATACTTCAGTCGGAGCGGGTGTTCGGGGACCTCTGGAACAGCAGGCCGATGTGGTCGCCTGACGGAGCATCGCTGCTGTTCGCTGCATCACAAGACGACCAGATGCAGCTCTACGTGATGGGCGGCAGCGACGGGGAACTACGTGCCATAGCCCAGGGGCAGCGCCCTGATGCGGACTGGTCGCCTGATGGCGCCTACGTTGCGCTGTCTGTGGGTGAAGAAGACAGCAGAGAGGTCTTCGTGGTGGCTGCCGACGGCTCAGACCTGCGCAAGATCGCCGATGGGTGGATGCCTCGCTGGCAACCTGTCGAGGGAGGCCAATGAAGGCTGGGGAGTCCATCTAGGGTCTCAGCGCGCTGGCTGGCGAGGCCTGAGCTTCGGGATGCTTCGAAGGAGGGTGCAGCGAGGATGACGGTCGGGGGGCTCAACAGAATGATGGTGGAGGTGCGCGAGATGGCCGACGCCAAGGGTTTCTCCTCTGGCGAAGAGCGCATCTGGGAGATGTTGGCCCTCATACATACCGAAGTCTCGGAGGCTACCGACGCCTACAAGAAGGGCGAAGACCTGGACAAGGTCGGAGAGGAGTTGATAGACGCCATCATCCGCATCCTTCATCTACTCTCAGCCATGGGGGTCGACGCCGAGGAGCTGTATCAACGCAAGATGGCGAAGAACTGGTCGCGGCCCCACCGGTTCAACACGGTGCGAGGGGGATGATGCCTTCCAGCGCCAGGGAGCGGCTGTACCGCACCGAAGCCGTCGTACTGCGACGGCACGATTTCGGGGAAGCAGACAGGTTGCTGACTCTGTACACGCCCGGTCTGGGTAAGATACGCGTGCTGGCCAAGGGCGTACGCAAGCCCAAGAGTAGGAAGGCCGGGCACGTGGAGTTGTTCACTCATAACAGCCTTCTCATCGCCAAAGGCAGGAACCTGGACATTGTCACTCAGGCGGATACGATCAACACATTTCTGGCCCTGAGGACGGAGCTGTCGCGTACGAGTTGTGGGTACTACGTTGCTGAACTGGTGGACAAGTTCACCGAGGAGAGGGAAGAGAACGGGCGGGTTTTTGATCTCCTCGTGCAAACGCTGGCGCGGTTGGGCGAGGCCGAGGACATGGATCTGGTCCTTCGGTACTTCGAACTCCACTTGCTGGACTGCGTCGGCTATCGTCCCCAGCTCTTCCACTGCGTGAACTGCCAACGGCTCGTGGAACCGACGGCAGCCTTGTTCAGCCCTGCTCAGGGCGGGTTGCTCTGTCCAGAGTGCGGGAGGGTTGAGCGGGGAGGCCGCGTCGTGCCTGGGGTGGCGCTGGAGACACTGCGCCATCTCCAGACCAAAGGCTACGGTCGATGCCGAGGACTGAGTGTTGACCAGCAGACGCATTACGAACTTCAGAACACCATGCGCCAGTACATCATCTACTTGCTGGAGCGCGGACTGAAGTCCGCTGACTTCCTGGACACTCTGCGCAGGGAGGACGGGCTTGGAGCTCGGGCTCTGCAACGCAGATAGAATCGTGCTCGTGAAGGACAGGCCACAAAGATCTCGAAGGGAAGAGAGCGAACAATCAGAGAGGACGGTTAGGACCAATGGCTGAAGAGAAGACCACCGTAGACATGGATACCATCGTCTCGCTGTGCAAGAGGCGAGGCTTCATTTTCCAGAGCAGCGAGATCTACGGTGGTGTTGGTGGTTCCTGGGACTACGGTCCCTTTGGCGTGGAGCTGAAGAGGAACATCAAGCAGGTCTGGTGGAGGGACATGGTCCACCGGCGGGACGACATCGTCGGTCTCGATGCCGGCATTCTGATGCACCCCAAGGTCTGGGAAGCGAGCGGTCACGTCGAGAGCTTCACGGACCCCCTCGTGGACTGCAAGAACTGCAAGAAGCGGTTTCGAGCCGATCACGTCGAGAACGGCGTGTGCCCCGAGTGTGGCGGGGAGCTCACGGAGGCGCGCCTGTTCAATCTGATGTTGAAGACCTATCTGGGACCTGTGGAAGACGATGCTGCCCTCACCTACCTGAGGCCGGAGACCGCACAGGGTATGTTCGTCAACTTCGCCAATGTGCTGGACGCTTCACGCAGGAAACTCCCTTTCGGCATCGCTCAGATCGGCAAGGCGTTTCGCAACGAGATAACGCCTCGCAACTTCACCTTCCGCACTCGAGAGTTCGAGCAGATGGAGATCGAGTACTTCGTCAAGCCGGGCACCGACGAGGAGTGGCACCAGAAGTGGGTGCAGGAGCGGTTGGACTGGTACGTGAGGTATGGGCTGCGCAAGGAGTATCTGCGTCTTCGACAGCACGAGGGCGACGAGCTCGCTCATTACTCCAAGGCTACATACGACATCGAGTATCTGTTCCCCTTTGGATGGGCCGAACTGGAAGGGATATCGAACCGGACCGACTTCGACCTGCGCCAGCACACGCTATTCAGCGGCCGGGAGCTGACCTACTTCGACGAGGAGAGTGGCACTCACATCGTCCCCTATATCATCGAGCCGTCGGGCGGGATCGACCGGGCGGCGTTGGCTTTCCTGGTAGACGCTTATCGAGAAGAGAAGGTAAGGAAGAGAAAGCGCGTCGTGTTGAAGTTCCATCCGGACCTGGCGCCCGTCAAGGTGGCGGTTCTGCCTCTCCTGCGCAACAGGCCGGAACTGGTTGACCTGGCCCAGGAGATCGCGTCGGATCTGAGGACCCACGTGACCACGGCGTATGACGACACGGCCAGCATCGGTCGTCTGTATCGAAGGCAGGACGAGATAGGGACTCCTTTCTGCGTCACCGTGGATGTGGACAGCCTCGAGGACCACGCAGTCACCATCCGTGAGCGGGACAGCATGGAGCAGGTGCGCGTCCCCATTCCGGAGGTTAAGCAAACCCTGCTGGGTCGCCTGGGCAGGGCATAGTATGGGCGGAGTGGACCTTCACATCCATACCACCGCCTCTGATGGGGTTCTCAACCCTGCTCAGGTGGTTCAGGTGGGCGTCGACAAGGGCCTCGAGGCCATTGCCATCACCGACCACGACACTACCGATGGGGTCGACCAAGCTGTCGACGCCGCGAGGACCGAGCGCCTGGAGGTCATTCCCGGGATCGAACTCAGCGCTGAGGACGGACCGCGAGAGGTTCATATCCTGGGATACTACATCGATCACCGGGACCAGGCCCTACAGGAGAGACTAACCGTACTGCGCCGTGCACGTCGGGAGCGCGCCTGGAAGATGGTGGAGAAGCTGGACACCATGGGCGTTCCCGTCTCCTGGGAGCGCGTGCTGGAGATCGCGGGAGAGACCTCGGCCTTTGGACGCCCTCACATAGCCCAGGCCCTGCTGGAAGGGGGCCACGTGGGTAGTGTGAACGAGGCCTTCGGCCGGTATATCGGTTTGCGTGGTCCCGCCTACGTGAGCCGGTACAAGCTGACGCCAGCGGAGGCTGTGAAGATGATCATGGATGCCCAGGGATTGCCAGTTCTCGCGCATCCCCGGGGGCAGGAGGACGTGGTCCCCAGGCTGGCGGCCCTGGGCCTGGTCGGACTGGAGGCCTACTACCCTTCGTATTCCGAGCAGGAGAGAGCCTTGCTGGCCAGATTGGCTCATCAGCACAGCCTAGTGGCCACGGGAGGCAGCGACTTTCACGGCTACAATGGGGGGAATCCCGCGGCCTCTCTGGGTGAGGTGCCCGTACCTCTCGAATCGCTGGAGCGTCTGCGGACTCTGGCGGGCCGTTAGCACCGCGGCATAAAGAAGGGCACGATCAGGAACGCCTGCGTTTGGCCTTCTTTCCTGTGGTCTCCAGTATCTCGTCGGGTGTGACTTCGACTGTAACTTCGTTCTTCAACTCCACGGTCACAGTCTGCTTCAAGGCGTTGAGCGCCCTCACTTCTCCGGATCCGTAGGTGGTATTGACGATCTCCCTAAGTTGCGGTAGCTTCTTCTTGACCTCCTGGTAGTACTCGTCTTCGTACGCCAGACAGCACAGAAGTCTTCCACAGGCGCCGGAGATCTCGGAAGGGTTGAGCGAGATGTTCTGTCGCTTGGCCATCTTGATGGAGACCGGGCTGAAGTCCTGCATAAACGTGGAGCAGCAGAGCTCTCTACCGCAGCGCCCCACGCCCCCCATGAGCTTGGCCTCGTCCCGGACCCCGACCTGGCGCAACTCCACCTTGGTCTTCAGGGTCTTCCTCAGATCCTGGACGAACTTGCGAAAGTCCACCCGCTTCTCGGAAACGAAGTACACGAGGAGATGACTGCCGTCGAAGTTGAACTCTGCCTTCAACAGTTTGATGGGCAGCCTGTGTTCCTCTAGTTTCTCTTCGCACCGAGCCAGCGCGCGCGCCTCGCGGAGACGATACCGCTCCATTTGCACCAAGTCCAAGGGCTCGGCTCGTCGGTGCACCGGCTTGAGAGCCTCTTTGGAGATGTCCTCTGGTGCCTTCTCCAGGGCGCAGACGACGATGCCCACCTCCTGTCCTCGGGTGGTATCCACCACGACGTGCTCACCTAGCTCCAGGTCGTGCACCTTGGCGCTGTTGAAGTAGTAGACTTTTCCAGAGTTCCTGAAACGAATACCTACGACTTGGGACATGGTCTGTCCTCTCAATCACTGGGTGAAGGCAAGTCCAGCATTAGCACTTCGAGGGCCAGACGAGGGTCGATGTTCATCTCCAGTTGGTTCAGAGCAACGCGAATGGAGTTGATGAAGGCGACAATATCCTTCAGCTCGTACCCTCGGGCTTCTCGACTGAGTGCCGCAGAGAAATCCACGTTGGCGATGTTGTCTGGGTTACCACCTTTGATCAGCAGCAGGTCTCTCCACCAGTTGAGCCACAGTTCCAGAACCGATCCCACCGACCGCGATCTACGAGCAAGCTGCTGTGCGAAGCCGAGGCGGTCGAATCGTCCCATCTTGGGCAATGCTGTCAACTGCCGTAGTGTTTCGTCTCTCTGCTTCATCAGCGATTCGTCCTCAGCGACGCTGATAGCCCAGCCGATTCTACCTCCGCTCAGCCTGGCCAGTTGGCTGGCTTGCTCCGCTTCCATTCCAGAGCGAGATCGCAAGTGGGTCTCTATCAGACGGGTGGGCACCAGGCGGAGGGTGAAGACCTGACAACGCGAGACGATCGTGGGCAGGAGGAGTCGCGGTTCGCTCGCCGTCAGGATCAGGACGGCGTATGGCGGAGGTTCTTCCAGAGTCTTGAGCATCGAGTTGGCGGCCTGGGTGGTCATGTTGTCTGCGTCTTCGATGATGAAGACCTTTCTGTCTCCCTCGAAGGGTTTGAGACCTACCTCCTGGGTGATGCTTCTGATGGTGTCGATCCGCAGCTCGTTCTGCTCTCCACTGGTCTCATCGCGGAGGAGAGCCTGGTACTGGAGGTTGACCCTCCGAACGTCGGGATGGATCCCTGCCATGGTCTTGCGACAGGGGCTACACTGACCACACGGCCTATCCTCGCTCTCACAGGTCAGCGCCTGCGCCAGATTCAAAGCCAGCGTGCTCTTGCCTACGTTGGACGGGCCGGCAAACAGATAGGCGTGTGATACCTTGTCCCGGGCGATGCTGCCACTCAGAATGCCTACGACCCAGTCGTGCCCCGTCACTTGCCACATGAGTGATCCTTTCCCTCAATCATTATACCTGTAAGGTAGAGCCGCTGCAACGGAGCGCGGCAGGAGTTCGGCCTGGCGCGGTGGTCTGGACGGCTATCGCCAGCGCGACGAAGCCGGCTCCTCAGGGGTAGCGCCGAGACGACGACGACAGCAAGGAGTTCGTATGCCACGGATCAGCGGTCGAGGGTCCGGTCTGGACTCGTATCTCCCACGACTGTCTGTTGGTCAGCTTGCCGACGGCAGAGACAGCGGTTGGGTCGTGCTTTTCGCAGAGGTTGCTCGAACCGCCGGTCCGATCTTTAAGGTAAGCTGGCGTATTCTTTAAGAGTGCAGGGGCGTTGTCTGTGGTAGAATGGTATGTGGGTCTGGTAGAATAGCGATGCTTGCAGAACGCGGCGAAGCGAACTTGGATCGTTGTCTTTCTCCTCTATGACAGACCTGTTTCGGGAGAGACCCGTGGTCGTCGATGACAATCCGCTGGCCAAAGAGTTCGTTTCCTTCTGCGTCGAGAGGCGCGGCTGCAAGTGGCCCGAGTTGTACGATGAGATGTGTCGGGTGGCCAGCTACCGGTTGTTCAAAGGCATGGGCTATCGCGAGTTGAATGACCACGGGGTTTCCTTGAGTCTGTCCAACATGGACAGTTTGGCGGCTATCGCCAATACCTTGTCCTCCTCCCAGACATCATCCCGCACCTTCTGACCCCTCGTTTCCCAGCAGTGCCTCGTTGTCCCCAGCTCTGTGCTGATGCTATAATCGGTCACTTGTCTTTTCGTTACACGTAAGGAGGATAGGCGGTTGGAAGCGATTGAGCATCAGATTGTGCTATTCCTTCAGAATCTTATCCAAGCCGTTGGCTGGGCTGGCATTGTTCTGGCTATGGCCATCGAGAGCGCTTGCATACCATTGCCCAGCGAGGTCACCATGCCTCTGGCGGGATGGATGCTGATCCAGGCCAAGGGCTTGTCAGTGTGGCACACTTTCTGGGCGGGTTGGTGGGGCGCCGTGGGCTGCACGCTGGGTTCCGTCTTCACTTACTGGATCGGTGCCAAAGGTGGGAGGCCGCTTCTGGAGAAGTATGGGAAGTACGTCCTGATCCAAACCCACGAGATAGAGGTGGCGGACCGGTGGTTTGCCAGGTATGGAGAGCACACGGCGTTCTTCTCCCGGTTGTTGCCGGTGGTGCGCACCTTCATCTCGCTGCCGGCCGGCGTGGCCCGCATGAACTTCGTCAAGTTCACGGTATGGACCTTCACGGGTTCCTTCATCTGGTGCTGGGTCCTTGGATGGGCTGGCTACGTGTTCGGGGAGCACTGGGAGAGGGTCCGGGAAGCGATGCGCCCCTTCGACATCCCGATCATCCTCGTCGTGCTGGCGCTGGTTGGGTTCTTCATCTATCGTCGTTTGAAGGCGCGAGGTGCGGAGCGCGTGGCGCCGACAGAGGAGTCAGCGGAGTAGGAGCGAGGAGTCGGTTGATCAAAGTCTCATCAGGGACGCTTGGCGTCCTGGGCTTGGCAGAGACTTGGCTGGACGCCCCCCCGACCACGGCTTACCTGATGGTGGGGGGGCGTTGTCGTCGTGACTGTGCTTTCTGTGCTCAGGCGCGAAGCAGCAGGGCCTCGGCGCTGGCATTGTCTCGCGTCACCTGGCCGCAGTGTGACGAGGAGGAGACTCTCTCTGCGGTGGAAGAGGCCTACTCGAAGGGCAGCATCGAGCGGTGCTGTTTGCAGGTCACGGTCGGCCCTGGGAATCTGGATCGCGTGGGAGCCATAGCGACCCGACTGGGCCGGAAGGTGCCTCTCAGCGTTTCTGTGGTGGCTAACGCGGATCAGGCCGAGGACCTGCTCGAGGCTGGTGTGGAGAGGATAGGGCTGAGTCTCGACGCCGTCAACGAGGAGGCCTTCCACCGGGTGAAGGGAGGGAATCTCCGCGCGTCCCTCGCAGTCATCGAAGAGGCCGCACATCGCTTTCCCGGGCGGGTCAGCACTCACCTGATGGTAGGGCTGGGGGAGACGGAGGAACAGATGGTGCGCATGATAGCCCTCCTCCACGATTGGGAGGTCACACCTGCGCTCTTCGCCTTCACTCCGATCCCTGGAACCACCATGGAAGACCAGGCTTCTCCGTCTGTGTCGAGCTACCGGCGGGTTCAGATAGCCAGATACCTGATCGTGAATGGCCGGGTGGCGGTCGAGGACTTCGCCTTCTCGCCTCGAGGGCAGGTGGTGTCCTTCGGACTGGGACGCGACGAGCTGGAGAGAGCGCTGCTGGATGGCCAGGCCTTTCGGACGTCGGGCTGCCCAGGCTGCAACCGTCCCTACTACAACGAGCCGCCGAGAGGGCCGTTGTACAACTACCCTGGTCCCCTTGATACGCGTGAGACCCAGCGCGCCCTCGAGGAGGCGCTCCGCTAGCACGATCCAGCGTTGCTGAGAATGCTGTCATACCCGCTGCCAGCCTGTCCTGCTCACGGGGGACCGGATCCTCTTGGATGTGTCTGCTCCACCGAGAGCGCGTGCCCGCCACATACAGTGCCTAGACTAGCCAGGGTTTGCGTTCCGGCTCTGCGGACCGTATAATAGAATCGAGAGTATAGACCGATTCTCCGACCCAATGACCCTGGGAGTCCTCGGGCTTACGGGTATTGGGCGACAGGGCACAACTGGAAACGGTTATGCCTCCCGTGGTTGGAAAGGAGAAGGGCTGCAGACAGGATTTGGTGAGGCGTCCACTACCTTTCAGGGGGCGCCTTTTTTGAACCTTCGTGGCTTGGTGGGCACGGTGCCCGCTGAGGGGAGAGAAGTGGCTACGGTGGGAGGCGTAAGCTGTCTGGCCGTGTGGGCTGACGGTCAAGAGGGAGTCGTCGGGGGTCGATGACACATCTGGATCCGTGCAATCGTCCGATCAGCTATCTTCGCATCTCTGTGACTGATCGCTGCAACCTGCGATGCGAGTACTGTATGCCCGAGGAGGGTGTGCCGTCGGTCGGGCACGGAGCGATTCTGACCTACGAAGAGATCGAGACCGTAGTGCGCGCGGCCGCAGAACTACAGATCAGCAAGGTGCGCCTGACAGGTGGTGAGCCTTTGGTTCGGTTGGGGGTAGTGGATCTGGTGAGGATGCTATCCGGCATCCCGGGGATCGACGACCTGGCGATGACCACAAATGGCACTCTGCTATCGCGCTATGCATCTGCTCTGGCCAAGGCGGGGCTCCGTAGGGTCAACGTCAGCGTCGACTCACTGCGTCCGGAGCGCTTCGCGTGGATCACTCGTGGCGGGCGGCTCCAGGACGTGCTGGATGGAATAGAGACTGCCAGGAGAACGGGGCTCGATCCCGTAAAGATCAACGCGGTGGTCATCAGGGGCATCAATGATGATGAGATCGTTGACTTCGCTCGCCAAACGATAGAGGAGGGCTGGGATCTGCGTTTCATCGAGCTAATGCCGGTAGGCAGTGGAAGCCTTGTCGGCGACGAATGGCGACAGAAGGTCGTGACCGCGGAGGAGATGCGGGGAAAGATCGAGAGCGAGCTTGGGCCACTGACAGCAGCGAAGGTATCTGTCGGGAACGGACCTGCGCGCTACTACCGGTTGCCGGGAGCGCGGGGCACTGTGGGCTTCATAACCCCGATCAGCGAGCATTTCTGCTGCCGATGCAACAGGATGCGCCTGACGGCTGACGGGCAGCTTCGGCCGTGTCTTCTCTCGGACGCGGAGATCGATCTGCGGACCCCGTTGCGGCAGGGCGCGGGCGTGGCCGAGATTAGGGAACTGCTGCTCAGGGGTGTGCAGAGCAAGCCGCGCGAGCACCACCTGGCGGAGTCGGTGACTTCGCTGCGGCGAACCATGTCTCAGCTCGGCGGCTAGAGTCTTGGTCGACTGGCTGGGGGACGACAACGGTCTGGCTGCGTCAGTGGCGATCATCCACGGCATATGGGGGGCACCATGGAATTGACTCATCTGGACGATGAAGGTCGCGCTCAAATGGTGGACGTAGGTGACAAGCCAGCTACGAAGAGGGTGGCTGTGGCCAGGGGAGAGGTGAGCATGCGTCCGGCGACCCTCCGTCTCATTGTGGAGAAGGCACTACCCAAGGGGGATGTGTTCGCCGTGGCCAGGGTAGCAGGCATTCAGGCTGCCAAGAAGGTTCCCGAGCTCATCCCGCTGTGTCACCCTGTTCTGTTGACCAAGGTAGATCTGGACTTCCAGGTCGATGAAACCGGCTCGCGGATAGAGATCACGGCCACGGCGCAAAGCCGAGGGCAGACCGGCGTGGAGATGGAGGCGCTCACAGCGGTGAGTGTGGCTGCGCTGACCATCTATGACATGGCCAAAGCCGTGGAGAGGACGATGAGGATCGGGGAGATCAGATTGGTGAGGAAGAGCGGAGGGAGCAGCGGGGATCTCGTGCTCGAGGAGTCCCCATGCGAGTGAAGATCAAGCTCTTCGGTGGTCCCCGGGAGGCGCTCGGCACGAAAGAGCTGGATTGGGAGATCGATACTGGAATGACTGCCGGGCAACTGCTTTCCGACCTCGTTGAGGGGTACCCGGTTCTGGGGAGCTACGCTGCCGCGGTCAGGATCGCGGTGAATCGGAGGTATGCCGATCCGGGAACGGAACTGTTCGAGGGCGATGAGGTCGCCTGCATACCGCCGGTATCGGGAGGGTAGGATTGGTGACGACAGCATCATCCCTCGGACCGTTCGAGATTACCACGCGGGAGTTGCATGTGGACGAGGTCGTGACGCAGGTGGCGAGCCCTTCCATCGGGGCTGTGGCCTCGTTCGTAGGCGTCGCTCGCGACCACACCGATGGTCGAGCAGTTCGCTACCTGGAGTACGAGCACTATCCCGGGATGGCCGAAGAGATGCTGGAGCAGGTGGGTGAAGAGATCCGCCAAAGATGGGCGAGCATCGACAGAGTCGCTATCGTTCATCGTGTTGGACGCTTGCAGCCCGGGGAGGTGAGTGCAGTCATCGCCCTGTCCGCAGCCCATCGGGAAGAGGTCTTCGAAGCATTGCGCTATGCGATCGACCGGCTGAAGGAGATAGTGCCCGTCTGGAAGAAAGAAGTCTGGGCAGATGGTGCTGAATGGAAGGGCGAATGGTGAGTGAGCTGTACCCAGTTCTGAGCGTTGAAGAAGCCCTGGAACGAGTACTGGGCTTCTTTGATCTCCTGGAGCCGGAGCGAGTACCGATACTGGAGGCTCTGGGCCGCGTTCTGGCCGAGGACGTGCGCGCCGACGTCGATATACCACCGTACACCAACTCGGCCATGGACGGCTATGCTGTGCAAGCGGCTGACACGGTGGGGGCGACACCCGAGTCTCCAAGACGCCTGCTGATGGTGGGCGACCTGGGGGCGGGCTACGTCAGCGACAAGGCGGTGGAGCCGGGCACGACCATACGCATCATGACCGGGGCGCCCTTGCCGGAGGACGCTGATGCTGTGGTACGCTTTGAGGATACCGACCGTGATGGAGACTGGGTGGACGTGAAGGTGGACGTGCCCGTGGGCAAGGACACTCGAGCGGCTGGAGAGGATGTCCGCGCGGGAACGCTGGTGCTCCGTCCAGGAACTCGGATCCGTGCCCAGGAGGTGGGCATGGCTGCCACTCTGGGGCGGAAGGAGATCATGGTCACCCGGCGGCCGAGAGTGGGCATTCTCGCTACCGGCGACGAGTTGGTGGAGGTTGATCAGCCTCTGGCCCCGGGCAAGATACGAAATGCGAACAGCTACTCCAACGCCGCGCAGGTGATGCAGTGCGGTGGCATTCCGGTGGTCCTGGGCATCGCTCGGGACCAGGTGGAAGAGCTGACAGAGATGATCAGAACCGGCCTGGCGCAAGGCGTGGACCTCTTCTTGACCTCGGGCGGGGTGTCTGTGGGCGATTTCGACGTGGTGAAGGAAGTGTTGGCCGCTGAGGGCCAGATGACTTTCTGGCGTGTACGGATGAAGCCCGGAAAGCCTCTGGCTTTTGGACAGATCGAGGGGGTGCCGTTGTTGGGCTTGCCGGGGAATCCCGTCTCGGCGATGATCTCCTTCGAGCTCTTCGCCCGCCCTGCGATTCTCAGGATGCAGGGCGCCACGGAGTGGAGGCGTCCGACCCTTGAGGCTGTGCTCATGGACGAAGTGTCGCGGAAGGACGATCGCCGTCACTATTTGCGCGTGCGCCTGGAGGAGGCCGGCGAGTGGCAGGCGTATCTCACCGGAGAACAGGGGTCCGGGATTCTGAGCTCCATGATCGAAGCGGATGGTTTGGCGATCATCCCGGAGGACTGGAGTCGTGCGCCGGCGGGCAGCCGTGTGACGGTCATGCTGCTGGAAAGGGGCGGCAGTGATACAGCCCCTTCAGTTTGGGACTTGGAGTCGTCTAGGAGTGGCGCATGAAGATCTCCGTGGGCGTCCTGACAGTGAGCGACCGATGCTCTCGGGGCGAGGCCGAAGATGCCAGCGGCCCCCTGATCAGGGATCTGGTTGTGGAGCGACTGCAGGCCGAGGTGACGGAGCAAGCCGTTGTTCCGGATGAGCAGGACTCCATCCGCCAAGTCTTGATAGAATGGTGTGACGTGAAAGACCTCGATCTGATCCTGACTACGGGGGGGACCGGCTTCGCGCCGCGAGACGTTACTCCAGAGGCTACCAGGGGGATCATCGAGCGGGAGGCGCCGGGACTGGCTGAGGCCATGAGAACGGAGGGTGCCAAAGCTACGCCTCATGCGATGCTCTCCCGAGGTGTCGCCGGCATCCGTGGTCAGACGTTGGTGGTGAATCTGCCCGGGAGCACCAAGGCTGTGCGAGAGGGGCTGGAGGTGATCTTCCCCGTTCTGCCGCACGGGATCGAGATCCTCCGAGAGGCTGCCGGGTCGGATCTGCGTCACGGGTACCAGGATCGGTTGCAGGGGAGCTGAACGGGCCAGCCGCAGCCCGTCTCATCCTGTTTCTGTGTATGTAGACGGGCGAGGCTCGTCTGCTTGGCGTTGGGTTGGGGGCAGGCTGCCAGACACGAAGGGAAGGCACAGATGGGCCTGGTAAGGGATGACAGCGGCCGGCTGCACATCGAGACAGAGTTGATGGCCGAGTCGCTGATGGACAAGGGTCTGCTCGAGGGCACCGAGATCGGGCACGTGTTCCGACCTTTGCCTGATCTCAACGTGGTCAAGCTGGGGGGACAGAGCATCATCGATCGCGGGCGTAAGGTGGTGCTGCCTCTGATCGAGGAGATCGTCGCAGCGAGAGAAGGACACGATCTCCTGGTGGTGACGGGAGGCGGGACCCGTAGCCGTCACGCGTACTCCATTGCGCTGGACCTGGGGATGCCCACAGGCGTGCTAGCCAAGCTGGGTTCGAGCATCAGCGAGCAGAACGCCCTGATGATCTCCATCCTCCTTGCTCCTCGCGGCGGTGTGAAGATCGGACACGACGATCTGGTCAAGCTCCCTTCGTTCCTGGCCTTGGGCACGATACCGGTAATGCACGCCATGCCTCCCTACGGACTCTGGGAGGAGCCGCCGATCAGAGGGCGGATTCCGCCTCACCGCACCGACTTCGGGGCCTTTCTCACCGCAGAGGTCCTGGGCGCCAGATGCTGTATCCTGGTCAAGGACGAGGAAGGTCTGTACACGGCTGACCCCAAGAAGGAGCCGCAGGCCGAGTTTATCCCGGAGATCGAGGTCAACGAACTCCTGGAGTTGGACCTGGCTGATCTGGCGGTGGAACGGGCCATGGTGCGGGCCCTGGCAGGAGCCAGAAGTGTACGAGAGGTACAGATCATCAACGGCCTGGCCCCCGGCAACCTCACACTGGCGCTGGAGGGGAAGAACCCGGGCACGCGGATCTACCGTCGGGAGTGACTGGTAGTGCCCTCTGGTTCCGAGCAGGACGTCTCGTGCACTACCGCCTGCGGCGCGGCCCCCGAAGGCGTGGTGGTTGCACTTCGTAGCTACCGCCCTCGATACGCAGGGCATGGCCGCCTGTCAGAGCAAGAGCCACCCGCGAACGCGCTCGGGCAAGCACACGCTGAAAGGTGGAGCGAGAAATGCCCATCCGGTCCGCTGCCGCTGTCTGGAGCATACCCTCTGCGTCGGCCAGCCGCAGAGCCTCAAGTTCCTCGTGCAGTAGTGACACTGAGCTTAGGCGGTTCAGTGGTACCCCTGCCGGCTTGTAGATCACCGGTCGAGGCTCGCTGGCCAGGACTCGACGCTTGCGAGGCCGGGGCATGGAGCCCTACCCAGCATCGCGCCCACGGCGTCCGCGGCGCTGGGTGGCTTGTTGCTCCTCCTCGTCCGACTGTTCGCCCCTGGGCAGATGGACGATCTCTGCCCCGCTCTGGCTCGCGATGGTCTCTAGCTCCGAGCGGCGCACGCGAGTCTTGTAGACCCGTAGATCAGCGCCCTGCGACGCGACGATGGCGAAGCGGGGTCGCCCTGCTCCGGGCCCGACGTGGCGTCTCTCTCGAACGAAGATCTTGCTCATGGGAGCCTCCTCTTGTGTATGGGTGGAAGCAGCGATTGGTTTTGGGCATTTGCCCAAAATAAGTATACGTGATCACGAGGTGTTAGTCAAGTAGAGATGTTGATTGTCGGTCTAGACGACACGGATACGTTGGAGTCGCGGGGCACTGGATACCTGGCTCGTCAGATTGCGGCGTCGCTCTCGGCTGACTTGGTGGTCTTGGGAGTGACGCGGCACCAACTGCTGAGGGATCCACGCATCCCCTGCACCAAGAAGAACAGCTCGGCAGCCATCCTGCTGGATGGGAACGAGAATCCCGACCCCCACGACGTTCTGCGGCGCGTTCGTCAGATGGTGCTGGATGGCCACCAGCCGGGAAGCGATCCAGGTCTCTGCGTGGCTCAGGTGGTGGGTCCCGCAGTCGTGGACTTCGGTCGTCAGGTTAAGAGTCGATTGGCTACGCAGGATGAGGCACGCTCTTTGGCCAGCCTCCATGGTCTTCCACTCGAGGGTCTGGGCGGGGACGAGAGCGGAGTGATCGGAGCACTGGCGGCGGTGGGTCTGGCCGCCAGTGGCGACGACGGCCGCTACGTGCTGGTGGGGAGATCGCGCGAGCTCCGAGGCCGGCAGCCGGTGTCGGTCTTGCAGGAAGCGGGCATATCGGCCGTACGTACCGAGCAGGGAGAGCGGGTGGTCGAGGGGCTGGTGGCGGCGGACAAGCTGCGGCCCGCTCGTAGAGGAGGGGAGGCTGTCGCCATCGTCCGGTGGTGTGGCGACCATTGGCTGCCCCTGAAGCTGGACTAGGACGATCGGGATAGCGCACCCCTTCTCGGTGCGGTGGTCCGGTCTTTCTCACCATCTGGCGTGCTTGGCCTGGCATGCCCCAAGATCCCTGGGAGATGTCCCATCGCTGTCTCTTGACTGTCCACGCCAAAGGTTGTATGATTGGTGGAGTGGGGGTGGTAGAGACCCGGTGGCCTCCGCGGTCTTCAAAACCGTTGATGGGTAGCGACGAGCTAGCCATGGTGGGTTCGACTCCCATCCACTCCCGCCTGGTCTCGACGGAGCCCATCCTCGCCTGACACACCGCAGGCGGGCTCTGGCCTGGCGTAGATGCTTCCTTCCCCTTGATGAGGTTCTGGGGCCGCAGTCGTCTGCAGGAGAGCCGGAGTTCGCGGCCACGTTGGCTCCCGGCCGGTCTCAACCTCCCGACCCGGGAGAGACCCGCCTTGACATCTTGCCAGACATGTGCCATAATCCCTTGGCTCTTGAACATCTAATCTTGTCGTGTCTCCGAGCTTCGTCACCTAATGGACAGCACGGACCAATGGAGCGAGGCCGATAGGGCATAGCTGGAAACGGCTATACCTCCCATTCTTGGAAAGGAGATCCGCCGACGGGCTGTTTGCGGACGGCGTCCTTTTCGGGGCGCCGTCCTTTTGGTATGCCCGGTTCCCGAAAGGCATCTCTTTTCCGAGGTGCCTCTTCTCTGTCTTCTCTGGTGTCGGGAGACAAGAGGCTCAGAACGTTGAGGTCGGAGGCTTTCCTGCCGGGGCTCGAGAGCGATCAGCGGGGTAGTGACCCAGGACCGTCTATGGCGATAGGGGTCCAGTTGTGAGGAGTGCAGACCATCGAAGAGATCCTGAATGGTCTAGTCCAGGCTTTGTACCTGATCGTCACGGGTGATAGCGCTCTCTACGAGATCGTGCGGCTGTCCCTTTCGGTGTCGGGTGTTGCTCTGCTGATCAGCACACTGATCGGGATTCCTCTCGGAGCTTTTCTCGGATTGAGTCGCTTCTTCGGGCGTCGGCTCGTGATCGCCCTGCTCTACACCGGCATGGGCTTTCCGCCGGTGGTAGTAGGTCTCTTTGTCTACTTGATGCTCTCACGCAGTGGACCCCTGGGGCAGCTAGGCTCCCGGCTCATTCCATCGCTTTTCACCCCCGCGGCTATGGTAGTAGCGCAGAGCATCATCTCCTTTCCGCTGGTGGCTGGCTTTACGATGGCTGCGGTCATGGGGGTGGATCCAGAACTGCGGAGACAGGTGCGTGCTCTGGGCGCCACACGGTGGCAGACCGCGGCGACTGTGTTGATGGAAGCACGGGTGGGCGTCGTGGTCTCTGTGATTGCTGGTTTTGGCAGCATCATCTCAGAAGTGGGCGCGGTGATGATGGTCGGCGGTAACATCGAGCACAGCACGAGAGTGCTCACCACCGCGATCGTGTTGGAGACACGGAAAGGCAACTTTGACTTGGCGATGTCTCTGGGAGTGGTTCTACTGGGACTCTCCTTCGCCACGAACGTGGCCATGCTGCGCCTGCAAGGAAGGACGTTTGACCAGTGAGCGAGTCTGTCTACGAGGTGCGTGGCGCAACGAAGGAGTACGACGGTCAGATTGTCCTGCAAGTGGATAGGCTGGATGTCCATCGTGGAGAGATTTTCGCGCTCGTAGGACCGAGTGGCGCGGGCAAGAGCACCCTGCTCAGGTTGCTGAACTTCCTGGAGCCACCCACCACCGGATACGTGCGTTATCACGGAGAGGAGTTCAGCGCCACCAAGCCCATGCCACTCGAACTGTCTCGTCGAGTGACTACTGTGTTTCAGCGCCCCATGCTACTAAACAGGACGGTGTGGGACAACGTGAAGTTCGGTCTGCACCTGAGAGGTCGGCGGCACAGCGCCAGGCGGATAGAGGCGGCCCTGGAAGAGGTGGGTCTGCGAACCTTCGCCAGGCGACAAGCTCGAACGCTCTCCGGAGGTGAAGGGCAACGTGTGGCGTTGGCCCGAGCTATGGTGCTCGATCCAGACGTGCTGCTTCTGGACGAGCCGACCGCGAATCTTGACCCGTATAACGTGGGACTGATCGAAGAAATCGTGCGTACGCTCAACAGCGAGAAGGGAACCACACTTGTGCTGGTGACGCACAACGTGTTCCAGGCCAGGCGTTTGGCTCATCAGGTAGCGCTGTTGCTGGACGGGCATATCGTGGAGACAGCCCAGGTAGAGAAGTTCTTCCAGTCGCCTCGCGACCCACGCACCGCGGCCTTCGTTCGGGGCGAGATGACGTACTGAGCTGGGTCTCGTCCGATGAGCCTTGCTGGCTGACAGAATGTAGAGGGAGGGTGAACCATGTGAAGGGGAGCAGTCAACGGTGATGGCTGAGATGCAGACCATGGGAGAAAGAAACGCAGGAGAGTGAGACATGAGGAAGCTATGGATTTGGCTCTGTCTTAGTGCCGTACTGCTGAGCCTGGCGGCAGGGTGTGGCGCTCCGGCAGCGGAACCGCAGACCATGACCCTGGCTACCACGACCAGTACGCAGGATTCGGGCTTGCTGGACTACATTCTTCCCGACTTCGAGGAGGAGTATAACGTCAAAGTGGAAGTGGTTGCCGTGGGCACTGGCCAGGCGCTCGAGATCGGCGAGGCCGGCGATGCCGACGTGCTCCTGGTGCATGCGCGAGCCAGAGAAGATGCGTTCATGGATGCGGGGCATGGGGTACGTCGTGAGGATGTGATGTACAACGACTTCGTCATCGTAGGCCCAGAGGCGGACCCTGCGGGCGTAGCAGGTATGGGCGAAGCAGCCGAGGCGTTTGGCATGATCGCGGGGGCCGAGGCCGCCTTCGTCTCCAGGGGTGACGACTCCGGAACCCACACCAAGGAGAAGGCGATCTGGGCAGCAGCGAACGTCGAGCCCGAGGGTGCGTGGTACGTCTCGGCTGGGCAGGGCATGGGAGCGGTGCTCACCATGGCCGATGAGCAGCAGGCCTACACCCTCTCAGATCGGGCCACGTACCTCGCTCGCACGCTCGAGGGTACCGAGCTCGTGATCCTGGTGGAGGGCGACAGCATTCTGTTCAACCCCTACGGTGTCATGGCAGTGAACCCGGAGAAGAGCCCGGAGATCAACTCCGACATCGCGAACGAGTTCATCGACTGGCTGATATCTGTACCCACGCAGGAGAAGATCGGCCAGTTCGGTGTCGAAGAGTTCGGTTCTCCCTTGTTCACGCCCGACTCGAGCCTGTGGAGGGAGAAGGGTTCCTGAGGTGCTGTTCTGCGAGGCGGCAGCAGCGCCGACGACTTCTGTGTCGATCCAGCTGCCTGGCCTGCTGGGGTCGACAGTGGCCGGCGACGTCTTGCGGGGTAGACATTTGTCGGTTGGCGCCCGGCGTGGTGTCAGAGTGCGCCGGGCGCTACTTCCGGTGTGGGCGGCGCACAAGTCCGCGGGAGATCTCTGCCAGGCGCCGTCTCGCCCGCGCTGTGCTGGCGAGAATGGCTGTGACAGTCAGACGCGGGGGTGGTTGAGACCCAGTGGCCTCCCTGGTTTCCAGCACCGTTCTGGGTAGTGATGAGCTAACCGAGGTGGGTTCGCTCATCACCCACTCCCGCTACCCCTTCCATTTCACGACTCTCCCGTGCCCCTCCGACCAGGCGTTTGAGTTCCGCCTCTGGGCTGCAACCTCGCGGCGACGTACCCCTCGCCAGAGCAAACTCGAATAGGGGCAGTAAGTGAGGAATCAGGTTGTGGTCTATCGCAAAACCCCAGAGAGTGTCCATCTTCTTCCAGCCCACGTTGTATACCAGCCTCTTCAGAGGGTTCGGTAGCCCGACTGATCGGCGAAGAATCGACCCATACGAGTAGAACTCCTCGTAGGACCACCAGTACCCCTCCTCTAGCTCGGACGGGGTCATGAGTCTGGGCTGAAAGACGACGTGACGGGTATCATAGGCGCTCCAATCCCGATGCAGGATGCGGCCCTCTGCCTCCAGCCTGGCGAACAATCTGGTGCCGGGGAAGGGAGTCAAGATGTGGAAGGTCGCCGTCTCGATCTTGTTTCGGATGGCGAATTCGACCGTCCTGGCGAAGACGTCGGGATCGTCTTCGTCGAAGCCAAGAACGAAGCTACCGTTGATCATGATCCCCGCATCGTGGAATCTCCTGATGGCGCCAGCGTAGTCGTACTTCTGGTTCTGAGGCTTGTGGGCACGTTCCATGTTGGCTTTGGTGATGGACTCGAACCCGACGAAGAGGCTTCTGCAGCCTGCTTCGTAGGCGTCCTCCAGGAACCCTGGCGTATAGGCGGTGTCGATGGAGGCAGCCGCCTGCCAGACGAAGTGGTACTCTTTCAGTAAGGCGAAGAGCCTTCTCGCTTCTCGGCGGTTGCCCATCAGATTGTCGTCCAGGAAGAATACGAACTTGTGCCGGAAGGTGTCCAACTCCTTTCTGACGTCGGCTAAGGGACGAAACTCATAGTAGTTCTTGCCCCAGAAGCTCTCCTTGTAGCAGAAGTCGCAGGAGTAGAGGCAGCCCCTGGAAACCGCCGAGGTATTCGGGACGAGGTACTTGCCCGTGTTCATCAGGTCCCGGCGCGCAAGGGGAACCCTGGAGACGTCCCTGTCTCTGTGTCCGTGGTAGTATTGCTTCAGGCATCCATGCTCGAAGTCCTCGAGCATCTGGAGGAACACAGATTCGCCGGGGCCGAGGCAGATGCTGTCCGCGTGTTGAGCGGCCTCCTCTGGCATCGTGGTGGGATGTATCCCGCCCAGGAACACCTTCGCACCCCGAGCCCGATAGAAGTCGCTGATCTCGTACGCTCTCCTGGCAGAGGAGACGTAGACGGTCATGACCACCAGGTCTACGTCTCCTTCGACGAAGACATCTTCGACGTGCTCGTCTCTCACCACGAGGTTGTACCTTCCCTCAGGGACCAGCCCCGCGAGGGTCAGGAGGCTCAAAGGCGGGAACAGTGAGTACTTGATCTGGCGGAATTCCTGGGAGAGGACTTCCTGTAGAGCCGGCAGTACAAACAGGATGGTTTTCACGCTGGCGTACCCCCTCTTCTGATTGCTGGCGGATGGCGCACTCCTGCGTGAACCGTGCCTTTGAAAGCTGGATAGGAGACGATGTGCGAATCCACAGTCCTTGTAACACATCGGAACTGCCGAAAACTACCGGACGCCCTCCCAGAAGCTATCCTGGCTGTCCCGCAGAGTGGACCGACCTGCCAGAACCTGTCAGGAACTGCCAGTTCCTGGACAGCGTCGGTAGGTCCGGCGTATACCGGCCAACAGGAATGGGTGGTTAAGGGGACAGAACTGAGCTAGAATGGTCTGGAGGGCATGGGAGGCTGAGTCGGTGAAGGCCTTGGTGACGGGGGCGACGGGGTTCGTGGGATCCAGCGTCGTGCGCGCACTGCTGGCGTCGGGGCACCAGGTGAGAGCGCTCGTGCGCGCCGGGGCGGACCTGCGCAACATCGCTGATCTGAAAGTTGAACTGGTCACTGGCGATGTGCGGGACCCGGCGAGTCTCTCCTCGGCCATGGTAGGATGCGAGCAGGTCTACCATGTGGCCGCCTTGTACAGCTACTGGTGGAGCCCACGCCAGGATTTCTACGACGTCAACGTCGAAGGCACCCGGAACGTGCTCCGCGCAGCCCAGGCCGCACAGGTCGAACGGGTGGTGTACACGAGTTCTGTAGCCACGCTGGGCCTGCCGAGGGATGGCAGCCCTGGGACTGAGGACACGCCGGCGAGGCTGGCCGACATGATCAGCGACTACAAGCGCAGCAAGTTCCTGGCGGAAGAGGTGGCCAGAGACTTCGCCAGTAGAGGCCTACCCGTCGTCATCGTCAACCCCAGTACCCCGGTGGGCGTGCGCGACATCAAGCCTACACCCACAGGCCGCACCATCGTGGATTTCCTCAACGGGCGTATGCCTGCGTATCTGGACACAGGTCTGAATATCGTGGACGTCGAGGACGTGGCCGAGGGCCATCTCCTGGCGGCAGAGAAGGGCCGGGTTGGGGAACGGTACATCCTGGGGCACGAGAACCTGACTCTGAAAGAGATGCTCGACACCCTGGCTGACCTGACTGGCTTGCCGGCGCCCAGGTTACGGCTGCCCTATTACCCAGTCCTTGGTCTCTCCTATGTGTACGCTGCGGCATATCGCTTTCTCCCTGGACGCCAGCCTCAGATGACTCCGGCAACCGTGAGACTGGCCCGCAAGCGGATGTTCTTCGACTCCAGCAAGGCTGTGAGAGAGTTGGGCCTGCGGCAGACACCTGCGAGGGAAGCGTTGGGGAAAGCGGTGGCCTGGTTCCGAGAGCACGGCTACGTCCGGAGGTAAACCCTTCCCATCCGTGGTGTGGCTGCGCCCAGGCGAGGCAGAAGGGGTTGCCGTATAATGGGTGCCGGGAGCGGCACTCGCTGGCTCGAGAGAGAAGGGGCGAGGGAGGACTTGGTGGGTGGACGATTCCCGGTAGGAAAGTTGCCGTCAGACGTGTTGGGCCGGTTGCTCGACCAGTACCGTCTCGAAGATGAGCGGGTGGTGCTGGGGGCGAGGATTGGGGAGGACGCAGCCGTGCTCGACATGGGAGAGCGGTACCTGGTGGCCAAGACCGATCCCATCACCTTCGCCACGGATCAGATCGGATGGTACGCTGTGAACGTGAACGCCAACGATCTGGTGACCACCGGAGCCCGCCCTCTCTGGTTTCTGGCGACGGTGCTGCTGCCCGAAGAAAGCAGCGACGAGACGCTGGTCGAGGAGATACTCCGGCAGATGCACGCCTCGTGCAAGGGATTGGGCATCTCTCTGGTCGGCGGACACACGGAGATCACCTATGGTCTCGATCGGCCGGTGGTCGTCGGGCACATGCTCGGCGAGGTGGAGAAAGAGCGCCTCATCACGACAGCCGGCGCCCGAGTGGGGGATGCCATCGTGCTCACCAAGGGTATCGCCATCGAGGGGACCGCGATCGTCGCCCGCGAGAGGGAGGCCTCACTGAGGGAGAGGGGCCACGGGGATGATCTCATCGCCCGCGCGCAGGACTACCTCCACGACCCGGGGATCAGCGTGTTCCGGGAGGCCAGATGGGCCTCCGACAACTGCGAGGTTCACGCCATGCACGATCCGACCGAGGGAGGCCTGGCCATGGGGCTGCGCGAAGTGGGGATCGCCGCAGGTGTAGGGATGATGATCGAAGAAGAGAAGATCGAGATCCTGCCGGAGTCATCGGCGCTCTGCGCGGAGTTTGGCCTGGACCCGTTGGGCACCATCGCCTCGGGGGCCCTGGTCCTGACCCTGCCCACGGTGCAGGCAGAACGACTCGTGGAGACGTTGGTCTCGGATCACGTCCCTGCAACGGTGATCGGCCAGATCAGGCCACCCGGTGAAGGAATCAAGATCAGAAGTGGTGGGATGGTGAGGGACCTTCCAAGCTTCCCGCGAGATGAGATAGGTAAGCTGTTTGCCGCATAGAAGCCGTGGAGCGTGACGAATGGAGATGGGCAAGGAGTTCGAGGACCTCGACGAGCGCCAGTTGAACGAGCTCGGAAACGCCTACAGCGCCCAGGGCATGTGGGAGGAGGCGATCAACAGCTACCTCCGCAGCCTGGCTCTGCGCAAGTCCCAAGGCGATGCTCGCGGGCAGGGAATCGTCCTCAACAATCTAGGCGCCACATATTACCGTCAGGGGCGGCTGCGGGAAGCCCGGGACTGCTATGAGGCCAGTTGCCAGATCGCCCGCGAGCTAGAAGAGGGGCTGACCGAACTCGTGGCCCTGATGAACCTGGTCTTCCTGCACTTCAGCGAACGGCAGACGGAGGACTTCCGGCGGCGAGCTGACGAGGCCGAGGTGTTGGCCCTCGAACTGGAGCGATGGGAGCCCCTGTCCAGGTTGAGCTGGCTCAGGGGACGCCTGGCCTTGTCGGTGCCGGATCGGTACCAGACGGGGCTGGCCCACTACGCCGAAGCGCTGGATTATGCCTCACGCGAGGGAGAGACCGAGTTGCAGGCGATGCTGGAGCACGTCGACGCGCAGGCAGAACAGCTCGTTGCAGATGGATCACGCGGTCTGGCACTCGTGCTGTACGACTACCTTCACGTGTTCGCGCGGGACCAGGGCTTCAGCGAGAACCTGCTATCCCACCTCACCAGGAAGCGAGAGGAGATCCTGCACAGGCCGTCTCTAGCCTGATTTCGCCAGTTCGTCCTCGATAACCGTCTGGAAGTCCTCGAACGGGACAGCTCCCCTGACCAAGGTGCCGTTGACAAAGAACGTAGGCGTAGCGTCCACTCCCTCTTGCACGCCTATCTCGTAGTCCTCTCGGATCCTGTCTATAGTCGTGCCTTCCTGCAAGCAGGTGTAGAACACGTCTGTGTCCAAGCCGAACTCGTCGGCATATCCCATCAAGGTTGCCAGAAGATCCTCGCTTGCGGACCACTCCTCGACCCGGTCGAAGAGCGTCTTGCTCATCTCCCAGAACTTGTCCTGATCGGAGGCACACTCGGCCACCATGGCCATGGCGATGGCTCCCTCGCCGTGCACGGGAAAGTCTCTGAAGATGAACTTCGCCTGCCCGGTGTCGATGTACTGCTCTTCGATAAGGGGGAGGGTCTCCAACGCAAAGGCACGGCAGTAGGAACATAGATACTCGGAGTATTCGATGATGGTCACTGGGGCATCCGGAGAGCCCAGCACCGGGTCGTCGTCGAGGGGAATCAGAGGCTCCGTAGTCGCCTCGGGGGTGACGTCAGGTTCAAGAGTCGGGGTCTCAGTAGGCGGCACCGGCGTCGGCGTGTTCGTGGGAGTCGCCTCCGGGGTCGAACAGCCGGCCAGAGCACCAAGGAGCAGGGGGATACAAATCAAGAGACGACTGACGAGACTGAGCCTCGTGGTCCGACCGCCAGTCCTACGGCACTTACGCTCTATGGTTTTCACGAGTTTTCCTCCATTCTATTGACCACCCGAGGGGGCCCATGGCATCGCGCTCTGGAACCACTCCCCGGAGTTGTCTGCGAAATCATCCTCCCACACCAGCTCGCCCTCGGAGTCCCAGACTCTCAGATTGTCGAAGGAGCAGTGCAGGTGCGGCTCTGCGAAAGAACCACAGCCGAATCCTATCAGGCCCTCTTCCAGGCGATGGTCGTACTCGTGCAGGGCCAGTTGTCCGTTGACGTAGAACGAGAAGGCGCCTTCTTCCACCTCCAGCCGCAGCCGATTGACCGAGTCTCCTTGATTGATGGCCTCGTTACGTGTGAACGGCACAATGCTGTCCCAACTGCCTTGCTCTTGGACGAAGAACCCCACGTAGCCGTCGCCGGAGATGGCAAGCTCGTAGTAGCTCTCTTCGTCCTCGTAGCCACACACCAAACCGTATTCGTTGTCATCACTACCGTTGACCTGTGCGGCATCGATCTCCAGACTGAAGCTCTCCAGAGAGAGTCGTTCGCTCACGCCGATCACGAAACTGCTGATTTCGGCAGTCACGATGTGATAGGCACCATCTGCGACGTATACTCCAGCTTCCGTGTGAACGGCGGCGCCTTGGGACTCGCGCACGGACACGTAGTAGCCCATGCCGGAGGTGGCTCTGTCGTCCTTGTAGTCCCGGACCATGATGTAGACTAGAGCAGCTTCCTCAGCCGTCCAAGTGATACGTGAGGCCCGTGGCTCATCGGCGCCATCGTCATCATGAGCCAACTCCTGGCCTTCCGAGTCGTACAGATAGAGTAAGGTGTCGATTTCGGGTCCCAGATTGTGCGTCTCGATAGTGTACGTGATTCCCCTCTCTGCCTGGAAGGATAGCCAATCGTGGTCGCCTGCCACGTGGACGTTGTGCAACTGAGGCTGCGCTAGGTCTATCGTTCTTGCTGAGGCCAAGGTATCGTCTGATTCGTAGCTGTCGGGCGCCAACAGGCCGGCCCCTTCTTCGTACACGGACAAAGTGTACTCGGTCCCTGAACCTGCCCGCTGATCTTCCAGATCTCTGACCATTACACAGAGCGGTCCATCCTCGAGGGCGCTCCACGTGAGCAGGGAAGCCAGCTCCTCTTCGCTACCGTCATCGTCCTCAGCGAGAAGCTCGCCCGAGGATGCGTACAGGGAGATGTAGGTGTCTATCCTATCCCCCAGGTTGAGGGTTTCCACGACGTATTCTGTCCCCGCCACGGCCTGGAAACAGACCCAATCGTGATCGCCTGTGACATGCACGTTGTGAGTCTGGAGCGAACCGACCTCGATGGTGCTCGCTTGCTCCTGACTGTCATCGGGTTCGTACTCGTCGCCCTCCACGGGTTCCATCTCGGTGACCGAGATGGCGTACCCCATGTTCGGCTCTGCTCTGTCGTCCCAGTAGTCGCGCACCATCAGATACAGCAGGCCGTCGGAGTCGGGCCTCCAGATGATCCGCGAGCCGAGGCCGTCCTCCGCGCCGTCGTCGTTGAGAGCCAGTTCCTCTCCGCTTTCATCGTAGAGGATGATGGTGGTGTCCACGCCGCCTGTCAGTTCCAGGGTCTCCAGATTGTAGGTCACCCCCTCTTCGACACGGAAGAAGAGCCAATCGTGATCTCCTCCCGCGTGGATGGTGTGCGTCTGAGTCATACCCACGACCAGTTCGTTGGCCAGCTCCATCGTGTCGTCGGGCTCGTATTCATCCGCGACGCCGGCGACAGCCTCAGATTCCGTGACCCAGATCCGATATGTGGTGTCGTCTCCCTCGAAGATCTCGTCGAACTGCCTGACCTCGGCAAGAAGAGTCCCGTCCTCGCGTGCCGTCCAACTGATGAGAGAGGCGAGCGCCTCCTCAGCCCCATCATCGTCGTGGGCCAGCTCTGTGCCGTCCTCGTCGTAGAGCGTGAGAAGCGTATCGCAGTCGGCGCCCAGACTTCCCGTCTCCACGACGTAGCTTGTGCCTGTTTCGACCTCGAAGGAAACGTAGTCCCTGTCGCCGGCTGGACTTAGGGTGTGGGTTTGGGGGGTGCCGTCAGTCTCTATCGGGCTGGCCTGGGCAGGGTTGTCGTCCGGCTCGAAGCGGTCTGCACCTGGCTCGGGTGTGGGCACGAACGGAGTAGGCGTGTTCGTAGGGATCGTGGTAGGGGTTGGAGGTTGCGTAGCAGTGGCCGTGGGCGTCCCCAACAGCATGGTCTGAAAAGGGTGGGATGGCATCAATTCATCAAGCAGTGCGACGCCCACCAAGAAGAGGCAGCATACGATCAGGAAAGCGATGGTTACTGCTGCCACCCACGGCGCGGAACCTCTGCTCTGGCCGCTTCGGGCCTCCCGGGCAGCGTAGGCTTGCCGCGAGGGCAGGAGCTTGCCGCAACTGCGACAGATAGTGCTGGTGTCTGGATTGGAGGTTCCGCACTCAGGGCAGATCCTGGGCATGTAGTAGCTATCCTCTCGTGATCGAGAAACGAGAAGTCATGGTAGCCTCCGAGGCTAAGGAGTCACAGAGTTGATCTCCAGAGTGTATGGCTCCTCTCTGCTGAAGCCCGAGAAGGACAACACGGCGACGTAGTATGTCCCCGCTGGCAACGATTCCTGTATGGTAGCATACGACAAGGCGCGCGTGAATGAGGCTATCTCGTCCCCTGTCTCGCTGTACAGCAGGATGCCGTAGTGCCCCTCCGGAGGGATATCCGTGAGCATGATGGTCATGGTGGTGCTCTGAGCGACGTCGAAGACGTACACGTCCTGATCGCCCTCGTCCCAGATGTAGGATTGCACCGGCTGGCCCGGGATCAGGGGTCCGGCAGCCTCTGCCAAGGTGTCATTGGGTTCGTAGCTGTCTTCGCCGCCTGCAGTCGGCGCCGGCGACAGATCCAGCTTCAAGGTGTAGGGTTCGGTGGCACTGAAGTTGTGAAAGGGAAGGACCAGGACGTAGAAGACCCCAACGCTGCTGGTGGTGAACTCAATCTGTTCCTCTGCTTGCCCCGAGTTCGCAGAATCGCCGAGGATGTTCTCTTCGCCGGTCACCAGGTAGAGATCATAATCTGCATCTGACGGCAGGTCCGTGAGGCTGAGGTTGACGACGCGAGGGGAGTCGATCTCGAGATAGAAGAAATCGGCGTCGTTCTCGTCGCTGATGTAGCCGCTGTATGCTTGTCCAGGGACCAGGGGGCCCGAGGCCTCGAGCATAGAATCGTTTGGCTCGTAAGGATCTTCGTACGACAGTGTGACCGTCGGCGTCGGCTGCGCGGTCGCTGTGGCGGTGGGTAGGAGATCCGCGACTGCGATCGTCGGTGGAGAGGCTGGCACAGCGGGTCCACAGGCCGTCAGGACCGGTAGACTGGCCACGATCATCACTACCAGGGCGCATGTGATCTGTTTGTATGGGAAGACCAGGCCCCTCCAACCGTGTAGCCAGTATGCGAGTGTCCCGTCGCGGGCACGAGGCATGGCTGACAGGCTGCTGGCACCCGCTGCCAGAGGCTTGGCCCTCGGGGCGTGCCTCATTCGCCCACCTGCATAGCCATCAAGCGCTCCTTGTTCAAGCCCACGACTATCCCTCCCTTGAGAGCGAGACCCTCCGCTGAGAGGCAGAGTATTGAGGGGTCGGTGACGGCAATGAAGGCCTCCCTCATCGCGTCCAGTGCCTGGGTTAGTGTCCCTTCGCGAAGGACGTGTATGCTGCCCCGGACGACGAAGGGCCCTGTATAGACAATCACTCGTCGCGGGACCTTGTGCACGGTTACAGACTCCGGTGGTTGTACCGTGGTCTCTCGAACGAGCCACAAGAGAATGACCTCGCTTTTGTTCAGCACAACGCTCTGGACAGATACCGGCTCCCCTTTCCCCCACTGAGATAGAGGGATGACCGACGCCTGTTCCACCGTCAGATAGGGTGTTTGCTCGCCGTTGAGGACGTCGAGAATACGACGGGGAGGCCAGGCGGTGACCTCTCCGCGTACCTCGAGCAAGTCTGTGTAGGCGATGATCTCGTGTATGGCAGGGGGCATTTCAAGCACGGCTCTGCCTCAATCGCAGGTCACGGCTCGGGTTCTTCCTTGGGGGCGATTGTATCACCGTTGATACGTGGCGGCAAAGGATGGCGCGGCGGCTGGCGAAGCTGCCGCATGTCTTGCGTCTGCGAGCGGACGGCACCAGGTCCGGCGTGGCTCGGACCGGGTTGCCAGCACTTGGCTCAAGGGCCTGCGTAGACGTACTCTTGCAGAGCGTCAGTCCATTCCTTGGGTACGCCGGAAGCTTCGATGTAGGGCCACAGGACACCTACTCCCTCTCTGAACGTATAGTAGCCGCGCAGGGGGAGGTCTATCTGGTCGAGTTTGGTGGTCGTGGGACTTGTATATACTGTGAGTCCTTCCTTCTCGAAGAAGAGCTTGGCGCGGTAGAGATGCAGGGGGTGGCTCACCAGGATCACACTCCGCCATTGATACTGGCTCATGACCAGGGCCACGCGCTGGGCGTCCTCTTCGGTGTTGGCAGAGCCATCTGCCACGAGAACAGCTTGTGGGGGAGTATCCAACGACACGGCCAGGGAGCGACAGACAGCGGCGGCCGACGCTGGATCGTCCTGGACTCCTCCTGCGCAGATGAGGCGGGGGGCGAGACCAGCCTGGTACAGGTCAACCGCGTGCTGGGTACGCGCTCGCAGGTCGGGACCCGGCTGACCGTCTGGAAGGACCTTGGCTCCCAGGACCACAATGGCGTCTGCGGGCTGGGCCATGTCCCGTTGTCCACAGTAATCGATCTTGAAGCAGAGCACGGCGAAGCCAACGAGGCACGTCAGGACCACGCCGATCAGGAGGAGAAGCGCGTATTTCAGAACCCGCATGAGCGTTTCCTCGTCGGGCTTGGTTCGGCCGCACAACCAGAGGATGTTGCGCTACTCATGCTGGTTCCGCCATTGCTTTGCCGCGGCCTCCGCCGCAGCGTAGACTTCTTTGAGGGGCTTGCCTGTCTCCAGGGCCAGGCGGCGGCAGTCCTCGTATTCGGGGGACAGATTCACGACCTCTCCGCCCAGCTTGGCTACCTTGATCCTCAGTTGGCCGTGTGGTGTCTCGACCCGCGCTGACTCGCGGTCCAGGCATAGACGGTCCATGGTCTTGTAGCGGATGCCCAAGGTCGTCGTCTCTGCGAAGATGATCCTCGAGAGATGCTGTGTCTGGTGGGGATGGCACAGCACGGAGAGGAGGACTCCGGGGCGATTCTTCTTACCCTGGAAGGTCTGGAGGAAGACGTCCAGAGCCCCTGCCTCGAATAGCGTCTGCATGATGTGATCGAACAGTTCGGGGTTCATGTCGTCCAGATTGGTTTCCAGGAGCACCACCTGCTCGGTTGGTCTCGCGGTCTCTTGGACGGTGGATCCAACGAAGACCCTCAGCAGGTTGGGGAACTCGAAATCGCTCTTGCCCGCCCCGTATCCTACAGTGTCTACTGTCATCTCGGGGAACTGCCCGAATCCTTCGACCACGCCCGTGAGGATCGCTGCGCCGGTAGGTGTAACCAGTTCTCCTTCGACGTCGAGCTGAACCACGGGGATCCCTCTGAGTAGTTCCACCGTAGCTGGAGCTGGCAGCGGCAGCAGTCCGTGGGAGCATCGCACGAAACCATGTCCCAGAGGGAGTCTGGAGGCATATACCTTCTCCACTCCCAGGAGCTTCAGGCCCAGAAGTGAGCCCACGACGTCCACGATGGCATCGGTGGCGCCTACTTCGTGCAGGTGCACGTCTTCGGGATCGGCGCCGTGGATCGTGGCTTCGATCCCGATCAGACGGCGAAAGATGGCTACGCTGGCCTGTTTGATATCCTCAGGCAAATCACTGCCGGTGATCACACCCTCGATGTCGGCAAGCTTGCGCTCATGGACGTCGCTGTGGACCACCACCTGCACGTCGGTGGCTTCTATCGCTCCCTTTCGTGTGCGGCTTGCCTTCAGTTCGTACTCGGAAAGATGCAGCCCGGCCAGATGCTGGCACAGTGTCTCCACGTCCAGACCGGAGTCGATAAGTGCTCCGAGGATCATGTCTCCACTAACACCCGAGAAACAGTCGAAATACGCTATCTTCATTTCTCTCCTATCAGACTCATGATGCTGAAAGCAAAGTACCCGGCGCCGAAGCCGTTGTCCACGTTGACTACCGCTATGCCCGGCGCACAGGAGTTGAGCATGGTGAGGAGGGGAGCCAGACCGTTGAAGCTGGCCCCGTAGCCCACGCTGGTGGGCACGGCGATAACAGGGCAGGAAACGAGGCCGCCGACCACGCTGGCGAGCGCCCCCTCCATGCCGGCAACGGCGATAATGACCTTTGCGCCGAACAACCTCTCACGTTTGTCCAGGAGGCGATGGATGCCGGCCACTCCCACGTCGTACAACCTCTCGACAGGACACCCCAGAGCCTCCAGGGTGACGGCTGCCTCCTCAGCGACGGGTATGTCTGACGTGCCGGCGCTGATCACCAGGACGTACTGGTCGTCGCTGGTGGTGGGCCTCAGCTCTGGCTGGCCCTTGTGGACCAGAATAATGCGTGCCTGTGAGTAGTAGGTACTCTCCGGCATGGCCGCCCTCACCGCTTCGTAGGTCGCCTCGTCGGCTCGCGTGGCCATGACCCGATCGTGATGCCGGGAGAGTTCCGAGAGCAGCTCCACGACTTGTACTGGAGTCTTGCCCTGGCAGAATACGACCTCGGGAAAGCCCTTTCTCAACCCCCGGTGATGATCGAGCATGGCGTAGCTCAGATCCTGGTAGGGCAAGTCCTGCAAGCGGGACATAGCTTCGTCGGTGTCCATCCTGCCTGCTCTGACGTCTTCCAGTAGTTGTCTCAGTCGGTCATTCACCATCGGTGTTCACCAGCGTCTCGTTCATACTGCCGGTACGATACCCCTCCAGATCCAATGCTACGTACGAGAAGCCCAACTTGCGGAGATGGTCCAGGATCGGGAGGCGCCTCTCCAGCACAGCGGCGAGATTCTCGGCCTGGACTTCGATCCGGGCGACGTCGCCGTGGGCACGGACTCGCAGTTGACCTAAGCCCAGCTCGTGCAAAAGACGCTCTGCCTCCTCTATCTGCCGCAGACGTTCGCGTGTGATGGGCAGGCCGTACGGTATGCGACTCGCCAGGCAAGCGTTCGAGGGCTGGTTCCAGTTCGGCAGTCCCAGGCTGCGGCTGGCCGCACGGACGTCGGCTTTCGTGAAGCCCGCCTCCTGGAGGGGACTGCGTACACCCAGCTCGCGCGCAGCCCTCATTCCTGGTCTATGGTCTCCCTGGTCGTCGACGTTCGTTCCGTCCACCACATGGGCGAAGCCCCTCTCCAGGGCCAATTGCAGAAGGGAGTCGAAGCGCAGATGCTTGCAGTAGTAGCATCTGTCTGGCGAGTTGGCGACGAAGGCTGGATCCTTCAGTTCGTCAGTCTCGATCAACAGGTGCTCAGCACCCATCTCTGCGGCCCAGCGGGCTGCGTCGTCGATCTCCTTCCTGGTCAAGGTGGGAGACACGGCGGTCACAGCCAGGGCCTTCTGGCCTAGCTCCTCGTGAGCCACCTTCAAGAGCAAGGTGCTGTCGGTTCCTCCAGAATAGGCCACGACTACGCTGCCGAGGTCAGAGAGGAGGCGCCTGAGGGTGTGTAGCTTCTCGGTCACGGTACGGTCTTCGTTTGATGTGAACCCGGCCGGATCGTCGCTCATGTCTCTCTACGTTCTTGCGAGCACTCCTCGCCCTTGCGGTTGGTAGAAGCGGGGGCGTGAAGGGTCCTGTGCAGAGGGTCAGTCAGGTGGCACAGGACAAGTCACAGGCTACGTTGGTCTGTCCTCCGCGAGGTGCTCCAGACTGTCGACCAGTGTCACGGTGGCCTGGTCGTCTTGGAAGGTGATGATATTCAGGGCGGTGCTTTCCTGCCGAGGCGTGAACCAGATGATGGACAGATCCTCGTTCAAGAACTGGCACATGGCGGTCTTGAGAGGAATGGTGTGGGTCACCACGCACACGCCGTTTCCTTCCTCCACAGTGACAATGTCCTCCACTGCGCCTACCACCCTCGTCTGCACCTCTGCCAGGGTCTCACCACCCGGCATGCGATATTCGTGGGGCGTAAACTGCCACGCGATCAGCCCCTCTGGGTCGGACTCCTCGAGTTGGCTCGGCGGCTTGCTGGTCCATTGCCCGAAGTCCATCTCTCTCAGGTTCTTCAACCTAACCACGCCTCTCCGATGGCCGGCCGCGATTGCGGAAGCCGTGGTGAACGCCCCACCATAAGGACTGGAGTAGAAGGAGTCGATCTCGTGATCCTTCAAATGCTTGCCGAGCAGCTTAGCGTGGCTGAGGCCCTGGCGAGACAGCTCGTGGTTGGTGGGTCCCTGGAAGACACCTTCGCTGTCCAAGGTGGTCTGTCCACAGGCTACGAGGTACAGTGTGCTCACATCTCCCATCGCACGCTCGGGCCTCTTGCGAATATGGAAAGCAGCTCACGCGTCCCGGCCAGGCACCAGTACCTTGGAGGGTGGCCTTCCGCTCTTCTGACCGGGGACCAGGACCGAGGGACGCTCCTCGGGATCAACATTGCCAGGGGTGAGGACCGCAGGACGAGGCTTGCCCTCCTCGGTCTGCTGGAAGGGCAGCAGGACTGTGGGCGCGGGAAGTTGTCCTCTCAACTTGAGCAAGAAGTGGTTGAAGAAGTAGCTTCGGTCCCGCAGGAACTCTGCCCAGGAGGCCTGGAAGTGCTCTTCCTGGTACCCCGAGAACATCTCTCGTATGTAGTCTTTGAAGTCCTCCTCTGCTTCAGGGGGTACAACAGCGCTGATCCAGGAGAAACGGTGCAGGTCACCCATGGTGGCCAGACGGGCCAACAAGAGCTGACCCGCGCGTACTCCTCGCAACGATGGCGTATGCCGCACCTCGACTTCTGTCTCGCGAAAGACGTCGACAAGGTCGACGGTATGGCCCTCCTCCACCGTCCTGACCTCGAAGGCGCTCATCAACGCGCGCGCTTGTGTCTCCAGCAACTCTCGCTCCTGGCCGGATAGTGCGGAACCTCCGTCGTCCAGGAAGATCTCTACGATCCTCCTACCATCCACGGCTGTGCGATAGTCGTGGGCGTACCAGTCCAGGAAGCTCATGGCTTGCATGGGATCCAGGGAGTTGATCTCTTCGATGGTGTAGGTCCTGTTCCAGAAAAGGTCATAGGCCGACAGGAATTCTTGTTGGAAGCGGGCTTCTCTGGAGAAATCCAGGAGCTTGTCCATCATCGTGTCCCAGGACCTGTCCCTGCCGATGGCTTCGGACTTGCCCTCTGCTTCCTTCTTGAGGCAGCAGTGTTTGTATTTCTTCCCGCTGCCGCAGGGGCAGGGGTCGTTTCTACCGGTCTTGATCACGAACCAACCTCCCGACCGGGGGCTCACAACGTGAGGTGGAGCCAGGGTCCAAGGTTATTCTAACATAGAATCTGCCGTTATGGAAACCATGCCGCTTGATGCAAGACCTCAGGCGGACGCCAGTGCACGGTTGCCGGCGACCGCTTGGGCCTTGATCTGCCGGAACTCCTCTAGACTCGCCTCGCACCATGGGAATGGATAGATGGAGTCGTTGTGTAGCAAGGGGTCGGTCTGAGGGTCGATGCCCCATTTGCGTATGGCTCTGGCCCACTCTGCGGTGCCGGGGATGAGAGAGTATAGCGTGATCTGTACGCGTGCGCCGTAACTGTGCGCGAAAGCAACGCTTTCTCTCACCTGTCGAAGCGACTGCCCGGGCAGACCCAGAAGGACGTAGGCGGTGATGTCAGCCGGCTCGAAACCGGCAGCCCTGAGGTCTCGGACCGCCTCTCGGAAGCTCTCGTTGGAGACCTTGCCCCCACTACGTTGCTGTTCCTCGGGGTTGGAGGTTTCCAGGCCGAGCCTGATGGTTCGGAAACCAGCCTCGCGCATCTTGGAAGCCAAGTCCTCGTCGATGCAGGCGGCATGGAGTCCATTCGGCGCGTGGAGACGGCAATCCAGGCCTAGCTCCAGGAGTTGATCGAGGAGTGGATGAATGTGTCGATGGCTGTCCACAAGCAGGGCGTCGTCGTAGAAGGCGAAATCGCGGATTCCTAGCTGTCTTCGACAGTATTCCATCTCTTCGACGACCAGGCGCGGCTCTCTTCGCCTGAAGCCTTCGGGATGGAGCAGGGAGGATGCACAGTAGGTACAGTGGAAGGGGCAGCCGCGCGAGGTCTGGATGGCGGCGTATCCCTGGTTGCGTCGCAACCCGTGCAACGGGAGTGGCAAGGCGTCGAGGTTACCCTCGTAGCGGTCGTAGTCGGACTCATGGCCGGTCAGCTCGTTCGCCAGTCGGAGCGCCTGGATCTCTCCTTCGCCACTGACGATGTAGTCGGCTCCGGAGTTCGTGATGGCATGGTCGCGGCACAGCGTGGCGTAGGTTCCCCCCAGCACGATGGGCACCCCAGGGAAGTTTGCTCTGATTCTCTTGATGGCCTCGCAGGGACCGGGATACCAGTAGGTCATGCCGGAAGTGACCATCACTACGTCCGGGCGAGGCTGTGACTCCAGATCCTCCTGGAAGACCTCCAGAGGGAGCCCGTAGCGTCCATAGTGACGAGGGACGGTGCTCAGCACCGACGGCTTGTCCACCACAGTCTTGAGGTACTTGCCGCAGCCGTAGTCATCGTCTCGGGGCCTGGAGGGCAGCCGCGGATGGTATCTGTCCGTGCAGTCCACCAGGGCAACCTGGTAGTCATTCTCCTGTAGCAGGGCAGCCACAGAAAGCAGGCCCAGGGGCTCACTCCATTCGCAATAGGCAGCGAAATCGTAGATCCAGGGGTTAACAAGGAGAATTCGGCCTTTCACAGCCTCTCACCGAATGGTGGCGCCGAGTCTGGGGATTGTCCGTGTTTGTCGGTCTGTGCTCTGGTACCGATTATAGCTACACTGACCGGGTCACACAATCCAACATGGCAGGTCATGGGCGAAGACCACAAGGGCCCAAGGTGCACACAGCGGGCACGATGTGGCCATTGTGTCCCAGTTGACAGAGAAGCGAAACAGTGATTCACTGTGCCAAAGGTTCCGATGGCGTGTCTGCCCCGGCTTGGTGGGCAGCGTTAGGCAGAAGGGAGGATCTCGTGAAAGAACACAGGACTCTGCGACGCTTGGCACTCACACTGGTGGTGGCGCTGTTGGTGTTTGGTGCTGCCCTTGGCTGCAGCTTGTCGGATCTGCTGCCCTCTACGGGGGTAGAACCCGAGATCGCGTTCTGGGCGAGCGAGGAGGTGGTGCCGCCTGGCGGATGTGTTATGCTCCACTGGGAAGTGATGGGCGCCGAGGACTACCCGGTATTCTTGGACGGGCGGGAGGTGTCTCCGCAAGGGGAGGAGGAGGTCTGCCTGGAGGAGCCGAGGAGCTTCGAACTGGTGGTGGCAGCGCCGGACGGGTCCATCAGAGAGTCGGTGATGATCCAGGTCGAGGGGCAGTGGGAGGAGCCGCCTCCAGAGGAAGTCCCTCCGGAGGAGCACCCGCCGGAAGAGGTGCCTCCTGAGGAGCCGCCCGAGGGCGGGCCAGAACACATCATGATCGTGGCCGACCCCGACGCCATCCCACAGGGTGGGTGCGCCATGCTGCACTGGGAGGTAGTCCCTCCCGATTGGCCGGCCTTCATCAACGGCCAGGAGGTGCCGCCCGTGGGGGAGCGTGAGGAGTGTCCCGATGGCACTACTACCTATGAACTGATCGTGGAAGCGCCGGGAGGCCCCTACGTGAGCACGGTGACTTTGCACGTGGAGGGGGGTGCTGCGCCAGCGCAGCCAACTTCCACCAGCCCACCGCCTGCTGCCACAGCGACCCAGCCACCACCCGCCCAGCCGACGGCGACTCAGCCACCGCCGGCGCAGCCCACAGCGACACCGTTCATAGCACGCTGGGGTCAATGCTCGTGGGTGGGCGTAGAACAGGCGGGAATCAACAGTCACCAACGGGCGACTTGGTGCTCCAACGGGAGTTTCCTGGCCGGCTTGGATCTTGATCGTATCGCTACTGACGCCATGGACTCTCCCGGGGTTGGGGCGGGGTTCTGCTGTCCGCTGTCTGCGGCCCAGTTCAGCCCTTGGGGACAGTGTTCCTGGGTCGGGGTCGAGCAGGCGGGGATCAATAGCCACCAGGCCGTGGCCTGGTGTTCGGATGGACAGTACCTGGCCGGTCTGGATCTTGATCGTATCGCTACTGACGCCATGGACTCTCCCGGGGTTGGAGCGGGGTTCTGCTGTCCGCTGGGTGACCCCAAGTACAGCGGATGGGGTTCCTGTTCCTGGGTGGACGTACACCCAGCGATCAACAGCCATCAGCCGGTGACTTGGTGTCCCAACGGTAGTTTCCTGGTTGGCCTCGATCTGGATCGCGAGGGCTCATACGACGCGATGGACTCTCCAGTGGTTGGCCAGGCATACTGTTGTAGCCCGCAGCAATGACCATTCGGTCCCACGGCTGACACTGGCGCTGAAGACTGCGCCACTCGGCCCTTCAAGTATGGTAACAGCAGCCCCCGCAACTGCGGGGGCTGTTCATCTTGTCGGAGTTCTCTACGTCCCTGACAGCCCCAAGTGCCGATGGTTGTCTGCTTCTCACCAGGCAACCCTTCCTCTGGCGGCTACTGGCCCCTCGTGAAGGGCGGGTTGAGGCGCGAGTCCGGCGAGCAGACCGTGGCAGAAGGTCTCATCGCCGGCCAGCGGATCGCTAGTCACCCGCCTCGCGTCTTCTGCGCAGAAGACGGATCGCTCCCAAGAGTACGTTCACTCGTGGTACGATCCTCATATACCTTTCGTACTCCACGCCGAACTTCTCGATGCAATACTGGTCGGTCTTGTGCGTGTCCAGGTAGGCGAGGATCATGGAGATTGAGCCCAGCAGCGTGATGGGCCAGGTCTGGCCGACCAGGATCGCTGCCAGGTTCATCAGCAGCCAGGCCAGGCCTCCTTGCGGATGTCGAACCAGGGAGTAGACACCCGTGGTGACCAGAGCCGTAGTCTTCATGTAGCTCTGGCCCTCTTGGACCCCACCCCTGCGCCTGAGGGTGAAGATGGGCACCGTGGCGAAGATCACGGCGACCGTCCAGAGGGCGTATCCGGCGTATCTCACGGCGGCTATGCCCTCTGGATTGGAGCGGAACATACACAAGACTATCTGAAACACCAGGAGGCTGCCTCCAACCGAAGACAATAGCCAGCGGTTCAATCCGTACAATGCCTTCTTGAAACCGTTCATGGTTGTCCTCCTCACTGTCACTGTTTCTCCGCTGCGAAAGAGCAATGCCTCATCATCGCAGCCACAGGGGCGCCGGCGGATGCGAAGTAGGCCAGGCGCAGCTCTTCCTCCGCGTGACAAGAAAGCAGCCGGCTCGTACACAGAGCACATCGAGTCAACTTACCGGCCTGTGAGCAGATGCTCGGTCGATGCCGAGCGTGCAGTGGAAGGGCAAGGCGGGCGATCGCGCGGGCCACGTAGCGCAGCCGTTGGGTGGTCTACCAGCCAGCCCACGACGTGGCCTACAAGCGACAGTGCGATGGCTGTGCCATGGCCGATTCCCTCTGGCCTTCATCCTCCCGGAAGGCTCATTTCGGTCAGCGGATGGGCTATAGCTGTGCGGCTGGCTGGGCGTCTGTGGCTTCTCCTATAGGTGACGGAATCTCCATAGCACGCCAACGGGATACCCAATCATCTTGGCCACGTCGCCCCACAGGCGGATGATGGGCACCCAGAGCAGAGCCTCGACCTTTTCCGGCAGGGACAGACCTTCGAGCATGGGCCACAGGCGCCTGTAGGGCGTCCAGAGGTAGACGGCGACGCCAACGGGCAGTGGCAACCACCAGAGGGGGTGAACGATGAGGCCCAGTGCTACGGCCAGCGGGGCGCACACGAAGTAGGTCAGGTAACGAATGGCGTGGCGCCGGCGCCATAGATCGGCCTTGCCGTCGCCCCGGGCATACTGGAAGTACTGCCGCCAGAAGGCGCCCAGGCTGGAGCGAGGCCGAAAGTAGGCCACCGCGCGAGGGGCGAAGCAGAACCTGCACCCTGCGTCCAGCAAGGCGAAGTCGAAGACCAGGTCCTCACAGAAGTCCAGCCACTCCGGGTAGCCACCCGCCTTCTCCCACGCTTTCCTGCGAAAAGCCACGGAGCGGCTGGAGGGCAGGAAGCCCTCTGGATCAACGTCGGCCACGACGGGCAGGACGGTGGCGCCCATGGCTCTCTCGAAGACGGTTTGGGGATCGGGAAGGAAGAAGCCGCTCACGACATCTGTCGATGCGTCTTCCGCCAAGGGCCGGGTGAGCTCTTCCAGCCAGTGGGGCGCCAGTCGCACGCCGGCGTCGGTGCTGGCCAGAATCTCTCCGGAAGCAGCCCGGATGGCCTCGTTGCGTCCCTGGGAGATATTGGTCCCCTCGCGGACAAGGAGTTTGATGGGGAGGTGTTGGGAGTGGCGCTCGACACGCTCCAGCGTGCCGTCGGTGGAGCCTGCGTCGACGATGACTATCTCCGCGGGGGGGACCGTCTGTTGGGACAGGGAGTCCAGTAGCCTGTCGATGGACCGGGCTTCATTCTTGACGGTGACGATGACGGAAACGTCACTGGGGGTCACTATGTTCTTCTGGTAGCCGATTCTCGGGCAGGCCAGCGGGCACGCGCTGAGCGGCGACCTTGCCTCCGCAGTAGGGGCAGACAGTCCAGGATAGCTCCATCAGGCGCCCGCAGTCTGGGCATTTCTTCCTCAGTTGGGTGTAGCACTGGGGGCACACCATGTATTCGTCTTCGATGAGTTGCTTGCAGGCCGGGCAGACCTCCATGTCCTCTATGCCTTGCAGCAGCACTTCCTCCTCGAGGGAGCGTTCATACGCCTCCGCCAGGGTCTCCCTGGGCCGGAGGACCATGTAGAGGACCAGACCGGCGATGTCCAGGGGCGGCGGCGGCACGACCAGGAGCGTGCCCAGCGCTTGGGTGAACAGGTCACGGGACCGCGCGCGCACATCGCGAAAAGTCCAGACGATGAGGCTGAACCAGAAAGCCACGAAGTAGGCGCCGGCGACCCAGAACAACACCTGGCCGATCAGGCCTAGAGTGGCGATCAGTTCTGTGAGATCAGGGATCTCTGGCATGTATGTCTCCTTGCACGTACGTCGATCTAGGCAAGAGCGAATTGACTTGATTTATACCAGAACTGGTGGGATGCGGCAAGTGAAGGGCGACAGGCGCGTCGAAGCGATGTGGAAGCGGGGCACAGACCTGCCGCTACGAAGAAATCAGGAAGTCCGGAGGCAGTGGGGTCATCGCGTGGCTGCCCGGCTCAAACGTCGAATGCGCGATGGGCTAGCCGTAGCCACACCGCATGACGATAGCCAGGTCGCGCCGGACTCAGGTGCCGCATCGGGGTGGAGGAGTTGGCGCTGCCACGCAGCAATCTGGAGTCAGGGCCGATGGTGATTCGGGTCAACGGTCGGGAACCACTTCCCTGCGCGTTGGCATGGAAAAAGCTTGACTATCCGCAACGGATGTGATAGCATGGGCCGTTGACTCACCACGAGCGTTGACTACTGTCTTGTTTATCGTTTTGGAGCAGTCGATCAGCAGCCTCATGTATCTCAGCAACTAGACGGGCATCTACTGTTGTCGGCCCGGTTTCGGTGTAGAGGCAGCGGGGCCGTCGTCACGCGGCCGTGTGCGCAAAGCCGGGAGTCTTGGGATCGGGTTCCCGATGGGGGGACTCTTCAGAGCTGGAGCGGGAGGGGGAAGAGATGAGGACGCACGTACTGGCCATCGTTGCCGCGGTTCTTCTGTGCCTGCTGGCGGCTCTGGGGACCGCCAGCGGTTCGCCGGACACGGTGACGGTGAATTCGACTACGGACGTCAGCGATGGGGACACCTCTTCGTTCACCAATCTGCAGGCAGACCCGGGCGGCGACGGGGCCATCTCCTTGCGCGAGGCCATCGAAGTCACCAACAACAGCGCTGGCACAGACACTATCGCGTTCAATATCCCTACGACGGACACAGGCTATCAGGTCAGCGGGATCACGGGCACCTGGACCATCTCTCTGGCCAGCCCCCTGCCCACTCTCACTGACGGCGGTACGATCATCAGTGGGACCACCCAAGCCGCCAATCAGGGCGACCTGAATCCGGACGGCCCGGAGATCGAAATCAGCGGTGCAAGTCTGAGCACCGCTGCTTGCCTCGTCATCGAATCGGCAAACAACGTCGTTCACGGATTGGTCATCAACCAGTGTCCAACGATTGGTGTGCTCATCCAGACGACGGGGGCCGACTACAACACGGTGTCCGGCAACTACATCGGCACCGACGCCTCAGGGTCCTCGGATCTGGGCAACGGCACGGCGGGCGTCGTAGTCAGCTACGGCCCCCAGGGCAACGTCGTCGGCGGGGACACGTCCGGGGAGAGGAACGTGGTCTCGGGAAACGATCAGTATGGGGTGTATATCTTCGGCGGTGACGCGGACGGAAACACGGTCTCTGGCAACTTCGTCGGCACGGATGCCACGGGCGCCCAAGGGTTGGGCAACTCCCAGGCCGGCGTAGTCATCTCCTATGGCGCTCAGTACAACACAATAGGCGGCGGCACCGAAGGGGAGAGGAACATCATCTCCGGCAACGGCGGAATGGGAGTGTCGATCTCGGAGAGCGACACCATGAGCAACACCGTCTCCGGCAACTACATCGGCACGGTGGTCAGCGGCACTCAAGCCCTCGGTAACACGGGTGATGGCGTGGTAATCTCAGCGGGCTCACAGTACAACACCGTTGGCGGCGACTCTGAAGGCGAGAGGAATGTGATCTCTGCCAACAGCAGGGGCGTGATGATTGTCGGCAGCGGCACGGTGAGCAACACCGTCTCCGGGAACTACATCGGCACCGACGTTGCCGGGTCGTCCGACCTGGGCAATACCTTCTGTGGCATCGAAATCGCCTCAGGGGCCCAGAATAACTCCGTCGGGGGCCAAACCGCCGCGGAGAGGAACGTCATCTCAGGCAACAACTGGTACGGGGTGCAGATCAACGGAAGCGGAGCCGACGACAACGTGGTGTCCGGGAACTACATTGGCACCGATGTGGGAGGCACCCAGGATCTGGGCAACAGCTTCGACGGTGTCTTGATTGCCGAAGGAGCTCAGGACAACACCATCGGGGGCCAAACCGCCGGGGAGAGGAACGTCATCGCAGGGAACGAGTGGAGTGGCGTTCAAATCAACGGCGCCGGCACCGACTGGAACACGGTCTCCGGCAACTTCATCGGCACCGACGTGAGCGGCACTGAAGCTCTGGGCAATGCCAGCAGCGGTGTGTATGTCAGGTCCAGCGCTCAGAATAACACGGTCGGCGGCGACACCGAAGGTGAAAGGAATGTAATCTCGGCAAACAGCACGGGCGTGAGCATCTTGGGCGCCAACACGATGAGCAACACCGTCTCGGGGAACTACATCGGCACCGACGTGGCCGGCTCGTCAGACCTGGGCAATACCGGTGCAGGTGTGGCCATCCAATTGGGGGCACAGTACAACACCATCGGGGGCCAGACCGCGGGAGAGCGGAATGTGATCTCTGGAAACAACTCCGGCGGGGTGCTGATCAGCGGAAGCGGAACGGACGGCAACACGGTGTGCGGGAACTGCATCGGGACCGATGCGGGAGGCACCCAGGAGCTGGGCAACACCGGCGACGGGGCTATGATCGACACTGGCGCTCAAGACAACACTATCGGGGGCGAAACCGTCGCAGAGGGGAACGTCATCGCGGCCAGCACCGGGAGTGGCGTGCACATCCGTAGTGCCGGCACGGACGGGAACACGGTCTCTCACAACTACATCGGCAGCGATGTGACGGGCACCCAGGACAGAGGCAATGGCTACGATGGCGTGAGAATCGAGAACTACGCAGAGGACAACACTGTTGGCCCTAACAACCTCATCGCCTACAACGACCTACGCGGCGTTTCTGTGGGCGGCCCTACCACCACCACTGGCAACACCATAACTCAAGACAGCATCCACAGCAACGTTGGTTTGGGCATCGACCTGTGGAGTGGGGGAAACGACGAGATCCCGGCGCCCACCGTCAGCTCCGTGGATGCCTGCTTCGGCACTGTGTCGGGGACGGCAGGTGCCGGCGACACGGTAGAGGTGTTCACCGGGCCCGATGAGGAGGGTAAGACGTACCTGGCTACCGATGTGGCCGACGGCGGCGGCGACTGGGAGGTTGCCGGCCCCTTCAGCTTCGACACCTACGTCACCGCCACGGCTACAGATGCCAGCGGCAATACCTCGGAGTTCTCATCGCAGGTCGAGGCACACTGCTACCTGGTCATGCTCCCCCTGGGCATGAAGCAGTACTAGACGATCCTGAGACAGAAGTCCGTCCGCCAAGCAGGCGGAATGCCGCTTGCCTGCGAGGCGCCCTTCCTTGTAGCGTCTTACTCAACGCTTTCGAAAACCGTCTTGGCCCAAGCGGCGGCCCGCTCCAGCTCGCCCTCCTTGAGCGGACCTTCGCCGCCCTCTACGTAGAAAGGTTCCGGCGCCCCGATGAGGGTGCCGCCCTTCTTCTGTAGGCTCTTGGCGATTCGCCCTGCGGCGTAGCCGAAGATGCGGACCCATCGCGTGGTCATTCTGGTGTCGAAAGCGGCCACGTTGATACCTTTGAGAGCGGAGGGCGGGACCCGGTCCAGGAACTCTCGCATCGTAGGCGACGGCCGGCCTCCATGGGTGGGAGCACCTACGAAAAGAAGGCCGAGAGTGTTGAGTTCGGTGACATCCACCTCACCCACTCGTAACACTCTGACCTCACGGCCGACCGCATCGCCGATAGCTTGGGCGATCTTCTCTGTATTCCCGTAGACCGAGTCGTAGACAATCAGGGCTTTCATCGTTTTCTCCTAGCGTAGTGTGCATCCTCTCGACAACAGCGATAGAGTTCCGACGCGATGACCGCGACTCCACGCATCCCTTGTGACCGAGGGTCAGGACGCGTCAGGTGATAGCGTCGGCATTGGCCAAGCGGGCGGGGAGCTACGTTCTGACAGCTCCACGCACAAAGAACGCAAACGGTACGAAGCACAGTCCGGCCATCACAGCGACAATGACGATGCCGGCAACGTCGACAGGTGAGCCGGAGACCATGATGGGGACGAGACTGAGCGATAGGATTCCGTAGGCCAGGAGAAGCCCCGCGCCGCCAACGTATCCCAGCGCCCTACGCAGCCACAGCGCGATCCCGACGCCGAGAAGCGCGGGGCAACCCACGGCGAAGTCGTCGATCCACTGGGCGAGTTCGGATGGGGCCACCGGTGTCTGGTCGATGAGAGCACTGACGATGAGGCCCACTTCGCGCAGGAGGATCAGAAGGGCCAGGGCCAGCAGGATGCCGCCGGTCGTTCTGGCTGGCACAGTCCCCACAAGCTTCTGGCGCACCACCTCTCCGTCTATGCTGGCTACCAGGCCAATGAGGGCGTAGGCGCTCAGTGTGGCAAGCAGGAGGTGGGGGAGGAACAGCGCGCCGAAAGGGGCGCCGATGACGTATGCGACGTAGACGTACAGAACGTAGTAGAGCGCGCCCGGCCAGCAAAGCAGCCCGATCAGCTTGCCCCGCCGCGCCAGCCACATCGAGATGAGCAGGAAGGGCAAGCCCACAACGAGGTTGAAGAGGTCGTTGTTGACCAGCCAGCTACGCAATTCCTCCGTCGGGTAGAGGGAGGTCTGGTACATGATACCGGCGACCGAGGAGATGGCCATCAGAAGTCCGATGACAAGAGACAGCACGTAGATGACGGTCACGCTGTGAGTGGTTGCCGGACTGGTGGATCGTGATCTTGGGTTGGACGTAGTCATGTGCATGCTCCTTGTCGAGTTGTGCGTGGCGACTGTCAGCCTCCGCAGTCGATCCAGGGACGCCGCTCCTCTGACTGGCACTGCTTGCACCACACACTAGACGAGTGACTGGACTGCTGCGTGCCTGCGCGCACCCGAGATCAATGGGGTCGGCGCGCTTGTTCGAACCCCTCATGTCGACGAGGACAAACCCCGCGTCGGTCTTCACGAGGTAGCAGTTCACACTACCCAGTCGATAAGGGAGTGGCAGAGTGATGACTGTGGTCTCTTGCACGTTCTCCTTACCCTAGATGCCCGTAGCCTTGTCTTCTGAGTTGATCTGTTTCTGGATATCGTGTGCAAAAGCAGAGAGGATGGTAGCCACCATGATTGGTAGCGCGACGTATCCCATACTATACAAGAGGGAGATCATGGTATCGTAGCTGAGGAACCACGCCAGGGGGTAGCCGAAGATGGCAATCTCAACGCTTACCAAAGCAACGATCACGTGAAGGATGACAGTCCACGGCCACCACGCGGCGAGGACGCCTCGCCATCTGTCAGAGAGATGCGTACGCCACCACGTTAGCCGCTTGTTGATCCGAGTGGCGACAAGAACGGCCATTGTCCCGCTGAACAGAGGCGGAGAACCCCCTCCAACCAGGAGTAGCATGATGCAGAGAACCAGGAGGACCAGAGGCCCGTGCCTGCTCTCAATGAACACAGCCGACCAGATCATGACCAAGAGCCCAACGATCATGGCCAGGATACCCGAGACCAAGAGATTGGGGATGATCGTCAGGGCTGGTTCCATCGCGCCCGGCCAGAACTCCTGCGCTGGCCCTATGGCATCTACGATGAGGCCGCTGGGCCTCACATTGCCCTGAAGCATCTCAAAGAGCCCATGTTCCATTCCAAACAGCCCGACAAGGAAACCCATGGTCGAGGCGACCACTCTGGTGGCGCTGAGGTTCTTCTTCTCTGGCGAGTCCTTCATTCCCACCCCGTTCTCTCGCTATACTGGCGCAGGCTACGTTGCGCTTCGCTGCCACGGCAGCCCGCCGTGTGAGTATCCCGCACCTGCTGCCCCTGGTATCTTGCGCTAGCGCCCTAGCAGAACCCAGAGGGTCACGGCATTAGAGAGCACGGTCAGAACAGGTGCGATCCGATGTATGGTCGAGACGAGCGTCGGCATCGGTTTGTCGGTGCTCAACAGGCCGCCACAGATGCCGGTGCCCAGAAAGAGCAGGCCGGCGACGACGCCAGCGGCCAATCCCGTGGCGCTCAACGCAGCCACCTGGTTCGCCTGGTACAGAATCACCGCGAGCGCCACGGCGGCCGCCAGCGAGATCAGTTTGTGCAAGGTCAAGACGATGTTATTGAACGGCCTCCTAGACCTGCCCAGCCAGATGCCGGAAAGGAAAATGAAGAGGAAGACCAGTCCAGCGCCAACCACTGTCGACAGAGTAGTACTCATCTCCACTCCTTGGGTCTTGCGATAACCTGTGGGGGACGGAAGAACCTACAACAACTCCGGCGCCAGCAAGACGACGTTGCCGGTGACCGCACCGCTCTCCAGCAGTTCGTTGGCTCTGGCCGCCTCCAGGATAGGGAACTTCGCAGCGATGATGGGCTTGATCTGTCCTTCTTCCAGCAGCTTGAAGAGTTTCTCCCAATCTTCGTTCAGCAACTGCTGGTCGACCCTGTGAGTGCCATACCCCTTGATCGTCTTGCCATTAGGCAGCACGTTGTAGAGGATCAACTTGGCCATGAGCAGGAAGAGGCGTGCGGAACTCTGTGGTCCGCCGTAGTGCACCAAGACGCCGCCACGCCGTAGTACCGCCAATCCGCGCTCGAAGTACTCCTCACCCATGCCGTTGAAGACGAAATCGAGTCCCTCGGGCTCCGCTTGCTGGATCACCTCCACACAATCCTCTGTGTGGTAGTCGATGGGTATGGCGCCCAGATCGGTCAGGGTGCTGTGCTTGCTGCGAGACGCCGTCCCATACATCCTGAGGCCAGCCAGCTTGCCAAGCTCGAGGAAGGCGGTTCCCACGCCACCACTGGCGCCGACGATGAGTACCTTGTCGCCGGGCTTTGCCTGTACGGCCCGGTGTATGCACTGGTGGGCCACGAGGTAGTTGAGGATCAACACCACGGCTTCCGCTGGGTCCAGGGTCGTGGGGACGTGAACGAGCTGGTCTTCGCTGAGGTAGATATACTCGGCATGGCCCCCAAGCTGCGTCAAGGCGGCGACGCGGTCACCCACGGCGACGCTGGTGACATCTCCGGCGATGGCATCTGCCACACCGAGGATGGCATAACCCGGAACGAACGGTGTCTTGACCGGAAACGGCCGGCTACCGACCCGATGGGCGACGTCGTCCTGGCACACGGGCGTGGCCAGAATCCTGATACGAACTTCGTCGCGCACGGGTTCGCGCAGCTCCTTTTCAACGACCTGGAGGACCTCCGGGCCGCCTCTTCTAGTTGCTACGATGCTCTTGTACCCCACGTCCGTTGGCACCTCCTATGGAACCTCAGCTCGGTCACGATTCTGGACGTCGTACGCATGTCCGGTGAAGATGGACAGGACCAGAAGTCCGACAATCAGCAGCGGCACGAGAAAGCTGCTTTGCATCAGGAGATCGTTGAAGAAGTAACCGACGGCGAACTGTCCGAAAGCCCATACGAAGAAGGCCACGAGTGGCCACGGCCACCACCTGGCCAGGAGAGACAAGACCCTACCGGGCTGCCTGGTCACCGGTACATTGATCCTGGTCGCTACCACGCCGGCGACGAATCCAATCACTGGCGGGAACAAACCTCCTCCCACCAGCAGCAGTGCTATGGATAGCAGCATGAGCACCAAACCGCCGTGTTTCCTCTGGATGAAGGCCACCGACCAGATCATGGTGATCACGCCGACAGCGGTGGCCACGATGCCCGTGATCAGAAAGCTGGGGACAACGGTCATGGCGGGCTCGCAGAGATTCCACACCTTTTCCGGATCGCAGGGAGGGCCCATGGAAGCTATCATCAGGCCTTCTGGCCTGACGTTCCCTTGAAGGATTTCGAAGTAGCCGTGTTCCGGACCGCCAAACCCGGCAAAGAGACCAAACAGTGAGGCAACTACTCTGGTGGCCTTTCTCATCCCTATCTTCCTCGGGGCATTATCACCCCGATTGCCTCTCTGAGTCCAGCCCCGGTCTTGCGGAGCACGGATGAGGGTCGTGGCGCAGCGGGTGACGGTGTGGGACGTCACGTGAACGGCCTACCGATCACACGTCGGACGCCTCAGAGCGTAACACTGTGTTCCATCGGCGCAGCGTGACGCAGCAGCGCTCCAAGTCTGCTCGGCTGCGTCGCGATCCGCGTCGACCGGTGAGGCTCCGCCGTCATGCCTCGCCCAGGATGAGATGTGGATCACGGAAGTACTCCTGCACCAGGGCATAGAACCTGCCCACGTGTACTCCATCCATCAACGCATGGTGTCCCTGGACGCTCAGCGGCATCTTCAGAGCTTCCTCCTCTTCGAAGAACTTCCCCCAGGCGAACCGAGGCACGGAATCGGCTGGCTGCAGGTGCAAGGGGTGTAGGAAACTCGTGAACGAGACCCAGGGAATCGCCGTCATGTACAACAGATCGTCCCGTCCTGGTTCGTTCTTCACTCCAGGATGCTCCCGAACGTAGACTATCCTCTCCGTAGCTCTGGCAAGGAAGTCCGAGAAGTCCTCCAGGTAGTCAAAGGTACAGAAGCTGAACAGATCCTCATCGGACAGAATCGTGGTCGATGGATGTACGATCTCGTGCTCGATGACCTCCGCACCTCGAATACGATAGCGGAACTCAGGGATCGCGTTCGCTGCTCGTGCGATCGCGTAGGCGATAGCCACTGCAATCGAAGAACCGCGTTGCTTTACCCCTGCGTAGAATGCCGTTAAGTCCACATTTGCAGACAGGCCGAGGTGGGGATGGTCGAAACCACTGTAGAGCTGGAAGTGTTCCCGCCGCGGCCACGTCTGCAGATCGATTGACCTCATGTGTCACCCCCATATCAACGAGTGGATGCGTCCCTTGCTCTGGTATCGATCCTGTTACTATTGACATAACTGTCCGTCCGGCGACGGCCCATTGCGTCTTGCGGCCAGCCGGAAGAGCTTCAGGGCGATGAGGACGTACCACGTTACCCGAAACGGGGCTGAGACAACGAAGGGCAGCGCAAGGATAGCGGGCGCCAAGGGCAGGGCCACGAAGTACCCCAGTTGAGACACGGTGGCCACGATCCCTACGAGAGCGGTGGGTTTGCCGAAGACGCTGCTCCTCAGCATGATCAGAGAGAAGAGCAGCGCGGCAAGGGTCACGAGGAGCAGACTGAAGTAGATGCCTGTACCCTGGTAGATCGCGCCAGGGTTGTGCACGGCCAGCAACGCCTCTCCCGCTGCCAGCAGTGCCGTCCTGTGGGTTTCGGTGGTGGCAGCCGCGTACTGATCGCTGAGGGAGAGGATGGAGAAGGCCTGGTTGGAGACGAAGTAGACCGCTATCCCCAAGAACCCACAGACCACGGCGATGACCGTGGCGCTCTGGCTGGCTCGGCGGAGGGCACCGTAGAGGGCCAGGAAGATCAGACCCAACAGGGCATAGTTGACCAGGTCGACGACGTCGAGCAGGGCCAGCCCCACGAGCCTGCTCTCCTGGAGCAGGGTGAACCAACCGAGGGCGGTGCTGGGAAAGACCTCGGGTACATCGAGAATACCGAAACCTCTGAAGGTCACGAGCTCTGTCCCGAAGTTCCTTCTGAAGACGATCACTGCTACCAGAGCCGCCACCCCGCCGATTCCATAGAGGATTCCCCAGCCGCGATCTGGGATGGTCTTGTGAACGGCCCGATCATTTTCCTGGGACATCTACCTCCTCCCCTCGGCCCATGCGGGAATGGGGTCACCGTCGGCCCCAGCGGGTATCCATGCCTGACCACACCTCGAGTCACGGACAATCATGGTGCCCACGGCCTACCTCCCACGAATGCGTAACATGAGCTTCTTCGATCTCTTCGGTGGGATGTGCACTGCTCACGAGTCCAGTCAGTCCCCACCTTCCGTTTCCTACGAGACGCCCCACCCCAGCCGGAAGAACCTGCGGGCAAGCAGGATGTACCATACAAAGTAACCCAACACAGACAGGAGGGAGAGGTATACGCCTATGATGGGCACGTAGAGCCCGAAGACCACGATGTTCGTCGCGATGCCCACGTAGGCGGTTCCTCTTCCGAAGACGCTGCTGCGAAGCATAAGAAACGAACTGATGAGCATGGAAGCAGAACCGAGGATGTAGTGCACGTTGTACGCCGTGCCGTAGAACATGGAGGATATAGCCTCTCCGGCTGCCAGGTAGATGGCGCGCTGGGCATCAGTCGTGGCGGCCGCGTACTGGTCGCTGATCGTGAACATCTCCAGAATGGGTCTCGCGGGCACGAGGCATACCAGCCCCACCAGTCCCATAGCCAGCGCCAGGGCCGCCAGACCGTGGTTGACTCGCCTGAGCGTGGCGTAGAGGGCGGGAAAGAGGGGGATGGCGACGAGGCTGCTGGCCAGATACATGAAGTCGAGACTCATCAGCCCGGCTAGTCTATTCTCCTGGATCACCGCCAGGACGTCTTCGGGAAACGGCGGCCACAGGAAATAGGCTACCATGGAGAGGGGGATGAGAACGACCGAGATCAGGACAGCCACCGCTGCGATTCTGTAGAGGCTTCTCCAGGCAGAGTCTGTGGTTTCCACGCGTGCAGTCTGTTGCACTAGCTTCCCCTCCTTTTCTCTGTGAACCTCGCGCCGGACCCCGCGTCCGGGCGCTCGTGCTCATCCTATGGACTCAACGTCTTGGACATTCTCAGATCTGTCACCTGATATCCCAACTTCTCGTACATCGCCTGCGCCGCGTCGTTTTGACCGAAGACGTGTAGCGTGTTCCTCGTTACACCTAGTCCTCGCACTCTCGCTTCCAGTGCCTGAAGCGCCTCGGTGGCGTGGCCCCGGCGGCGATAGGCTTCTTCGATGCGGATGTCGTACAGAAAGACACGTGGTGCTTCCACTCGCTCCTCCACCGCAAACCAGAGCATGCCCACCTTCTCTCCCAGCGCCTGATCCTCGATGGTGAAGAGGTATTGGTCGGGGGTGGCTACCCCATCGGGCAGCAGGTGGTGATAGCTGTCCTCGGAAAGCTTGCGAGCCTGGTCGGGGCTCCAGTTGCCGGCCCTGACGTGCTCCTGCGCATACTGGTCGATCGCAGACTCGAGATAGACCTCGAAATCACTCTGGCTCATCGGTGCCAACCGGATCACGTTACCTCAATCCTCCACATCAGTCGATCGATACCATCGAACGGTGAACGCGCCGCTCTCGCGTTGTGTGTCCCGGGGTGTGGCCGTCAGGTGGAGATCCGCCATGACAGCCGCATCAGGAGCGAGTCCACCATCAATGGTTGTATTACATCTGCCGGGGTTTGTCAGCTTCGGCGGACGAGCGGAACAGCCGTAGCCGCACTTCATGCCGTCCGGCTACAAAGGGCTCGGCGGTCGTTGGACTCGTCGGCCTTGCCGGTGGTGTCCTTCCATCAAGCGGCCACACGCCGTAGTACACCTCGACACAGTGTACCCTTGGGTGACCCACTGCTTACCAGATGCCTGGCAGCAGACGATAGCGTACCTGACGTGCGTACTCGTCGTAGCCAGTCAACTCGTCCTGTAGGGTGCCGTCCTCAAGCGCTGTGCGCACGAGAAGCAGGATGGCGTTCAATGCACCGATGACCAAGGCCCACCAGGAAGCCAGCAGGACCGGCACGGCCAACTCGTAGAGAATCGTGCCCAGGTAGCCCGGATGACGCACGTATCGGTACGGGCCGCCGGTAGCCACAGAGTGGCCGCGCTCGGATTGGATACGGACGATCTGCGAGAAGAAGGCGTTGGAGGCGGTGGCCCAAACGACCAGGGCATAGCCCAGAACAGACACGACCAGAGCGGCGACCTGGGCGGCCAAAGGAATACCGCTCGTCCAGCCATAGCGCTGATCGAGTCCGGCCACGATCAATCGCACCAGGGTCGTCACGCCGACGATACTCATGATAGCCAGATCCCAGGGTTTGCCCCCTTTGCGCGGCCCCAGACGATCGGCCAGCAAGTCGGGATTGAAACGCAGAATGACGATGCCCGTCGCCGTGATCCAACCCAGCATGACGACGATCAGTGCCCACGCCGGCCACCAGTCGATGCGCCCTGCCGACCAGAACAGTGCCACGCCCATGAGGACAACACCCATGGATTCCCGGATGGCGTAGCGCGCGATGATTCTCGGATTCATTCTTCCTCCATGTGGAAAGGTGGGTCTACTGATGAGCACACGGACATCTTTGCCGGTTCTGATCCGATCTGGCTCAGTCGATAGCGATTCGCCAATCCAGGCACGTCCGACCGACGCGGTGGGCCGGCCGTTCGGGAACATCGGGATGGGGCTTGGTCCCACCTGGACGAAGACGCCGGGTGCCTGGCAACATGACGCTTCAGCGGCGCAGCCTTAGCCGCACGGCATGCCGTGCGGCTACAGAGGGGTCGGCGATCGTTGCACTCGTGGGCCTCCTCGGCGATGCCGTTTCGCCAGGTGACTACGCGGCTGGCCTCCCATCTGCTATTTCCGCCCCACGAACAGCCCGTACCCGAAGTACTCTTGAAGGTTGTCCGGCACGACGCCAGTCTCTCGTACCCCCTTCACGAATCTTCTGTAGGCCGGGCTTCTGGCGTAGAGTAGCATCATTCTCGCCATGATGCGCAGCCATGCTCCCAGGCCGTACCGTCGCACGATCCCTTTGGCCTCGTCCTGGGTGTCGATGTCGTAGGTCTTGACCACTATCTCTCTCAGCCCGGCGGTCTTCAGCAACCCCACCCAGGCATCAGGAGTCTGTGGCTCCGCGGTGGTGCCCAGGTCCTGCGATACCCAGGCGACCACCTCCGGCGGTGGCGGTACCTTGAGCCAGGCTGACTCGTTGAGTCCGACGTACCCTCCCGGCTTCGTGACCCGCGCATACTCGTTGACCGCCTTCTGCTTGTCCTCCGGGAAGGAGGTCACGGACTCGGTGATCACAGCATCGAAGAGGTCATTCTCGAAAGGCAGGTCTTGGGCGTCGGCAACCCTGAATTCGACTTTGCCGGCCACGTTCTCCCTCGCTGCCCGTTCCCTGGACCTCTCGACCATCCTCTGGGAGAGGTCCACGCCAACGACTCGACAGCCATACCTCCTGGCGATGAAGCAGGGCGTGACCCCCACGCCGCAGCCCACGTCCAGGACGTATTTGTCTTGGTCGATGTGACACAGCTCGACGAGCGCCTCTGTGGCCTCGACTCCTCCGATGTGTTTGGTCAGACCCACCTCAGCCGCGAAGTCGAAGAAGGTAGGTTCGTTGTCCATTCGTTCACTCGCTCCTTTGATACTCCTCGGTCCTCTGTCGACAGCCTACCCGCCCGGCCGTGGCCGGCCTGCCTTCTTTCATCCTATGCGTTTCTTGGCCGCCTGTCTCAATCGTTTCCTCAGCAGCCTCCAACAACCAACCAACGTCTGCCGTTGGGCGCAGATACAGAGATTGGAGAGACAGAGCTCGCTCTCGGTTCCGATCAGAAAGAACTGGCTCTACCATGGGGTTTGCAGCCGGCATCCCTCCCCGGGAACTGTAGCCACGTAACTAGGCTCCCACCAATCAGGCTCTACGTTCTGGCGGACTCGCTTCACCAACCCATAGATGGCGTCCGGGCTGGCCCCTTCACCGATGCCCCAGATCTGCTCGGCGATCTCGTCGCACGTGCAGGCCGCCCCTAGGAAGCTTCCCTCAGTGTTTCAGTCATCCCGCCCCTTCACCGGATTTGCGAGCGCGAAGTTCGGCCAGGCATTCTTGCGCCTGCTCATACTCAGGAGAGTAGAGTCCTATCGCCACGGCCTCTTCGAAATCGCTGCGCGCCTTGTCCCACTCCTCTCGTTGATAGTACAGTTCTCCCCGCCAGTAGAGCGTCATAGCGTTGCGGATTGTGGAGGCTTTCAGCGACTTGGTGTAATGCTCGATGGCCCTTTTCGTATCGCCCAAGTCTGAGTAGCGTCCGGCAAGCTCCATATAGGCGTTGCTGGCCGCGATACCGATCTTGCCGTATCGTAGCGCCCTCTTCAACAGGCGTATGGCGTGATCGACGTCCGGCTCCCCGATGGCCTGGTCTACCAGGTCGTGTGCTCGTTGATCGCCGATCTCCTCGCGACTCGGCGCTGTGGGCTCGTAGTACTGTTGGAGCCTGCCTGTGAGTTCAAACGCCAGCGATCTGATCTCCACGAAGACGTCCTTGAGTTTGATGATCAACGGCCGAATCTCTGCTTGACGTACCCAAACCGGGCCGTGCTTCAGTCGGTGGTCGTCCACTTCTTGTCCCAGTGCGCGGAAATCCTCCACTGTTCTGGGGGGAGAGAAACCAAGGAAGTCGGTGAGTGCTCGCCCCAGTTGGTCGTTGATGTCGTCCACAAGCTGCCTCTGTTTGATCAGAGCCTGACAGACTTCGACGATCTCCTCGTCTTTGACGTAGGGGGCCAATTCGTCCAATGATTCAACCGTGGTCTCTTCGAACGCGATTCCTTCAGCGGTCCATGGTGTCCATTTGTACGTGGGCATCAACCAGGGCTCAGGCTGCTTGTTTGTGTAGAAATGGTAGCATTGTTCTGCGAAGTTACCTAAACCCGTGAAACGAGAGAGGCGAGCGAGCACGTGCCTCCGCCTCTGCTCGTCTGGCATCTTTGCCAGGTCGACGTGGAGTTTGGGTGACCAGCCGTATGGTCGCACGAGGCGTGGGTTCACCCAGGCGGGTCGCTCCTTTTCTGTCATCTTCCTGTTCTCCTCCCATGAGGCGTGGTGAGCATGATGGCCGGCTGCTCAACTACTGGTCACGCGGAACATCGGTCCACGCCGTTGTCGCTTCTGGTGCAGCACTTCGCAGTCTGCCGCAACGACCATGAAGTATCCGACCCTGCCCAGGCCGGTGGCGTCTGGAGGTCTTCCCAGCCGGGGGGCGTGTTCGGCCGCGGCGACCATCCAGGCCAGCCAGTGTGGCACGGCCAGTCCCCTACTGGCAGGAGAAGCTCTCTGCCTTCCGATCCAGGTTCTTCACTTTCTCCAGGTACTCGGCCGCGATGCGTTGCAGGATCTCAACCGGCCAGAGGGTAGAACCGATCTTGAGGCCGTTGTCGTGCTGGGTGACGTACCCCGCTTGGCATCTCTTCCGCCACCCCCGAGCGTGATAGTGCCAGCCATCCAGCTTCCGGCCGTGCCGGCACCTCCACGGGCGGTCGCATGGGTGCGTAGGGGCGGGTCTCAGACGGGCCCGTCGGAACCGGCCTGGGCCCATTCAACGATCCCGACCCTCCTCACGAAGGAGTAGTTGGGTGAGGCGACTGCTCAGGACGCGGCTCTTCCAGGCACCGGGCAGGCTCTGTGACTGAGAAGCCGCTCGTGCCCTGGCTCCTACTTCCTGCCCACGAACAGCCCGTAGCCCGCGTACTCAAACACTTCCGGCGGCACATCGAAGACCGCCTTCATGGACCGCCTGATGGAAGGTTTCGTGAGGTAGAGGCGCAGCCCACGGCCCCACGCCCTAAGGAGCCATGACCAACCTATCCAGCCGATCCGGCTCTTCACTTCTGTGCTGGGGTCGACCTGGTGAATCTCCACTACCCGCTCCTGCAACCCGGAGGCCTCCCAGAGAGCCTCCCAGCTCTCAGCCGTCGGGACGTAAGGACCGATGGCAGCCCTGACCTGTGCGACCATCTCCGGGGATGGCTCCCTGGTCCACACGGCCTCGTTCAGCCCCACGTAGCCACCTGGCCTGGTCACCCGCACGCATTCCTCAATCGCCCGGGCCTTGTCTTCCACGAACACGAGCACCGATTCAGCGAACACGACGCCGAAGCGGTCCGCTTCGAAGGGCAATTCCTGCACGTCGGCGGTCTGGAACTCAACCTTGTCCTCGACCCTCTCCTCTCTGGCGCGTCGTCGTGACCATTCGATCATCTTCTCCGAGAGATCCACACCCATCACGCGGCATCCATAGTTGCTGGCGATGTAGGTCGATGCCACGCCGATGCCGCAGCCTACGTTGAGCACTTCCCGCGCGTCCTCCACGTGGCACAGGGAGAGAAGCTCCTTTGTCGCTTCGAGGCCGCCGGTATGTTTGGTGATACCGATGTGGGCCTGCATATCGAGAAACGTGGCGTCGGTTTGGGTGTCGTTGCTCGAAGTCACCATCTTCTCTTCTCCTCCTCGATCAATCCCTACGGCTCCCACACCCGCGCGCCGATCTCGTGGCAGGTGGCCTCGATCAGGCGGCGGTAGAGCTTTCTGGCGGCTAGGCCAGCACCGGGCCAGGGAACAGGCCCAGCAACAAGTGGAACCTGGTTGTGAGCAGATAGCATGCTATCGAGACTGGAAAAGGTCTGTGGATCATGCAGACTCGCAGCCGCTCGCTGGACGGCGTTTGGACCCAGGGCTCACGCTCATTGTTGTTCACGGAACAAGGCAGGTAGAGGGTCGAGATGCCCCTTGTGGTGATCGTACGAGCCAAGCACGATGGCCGAGAGAGGGGAGCCCTTCAGCCACGAGTATCGCCCGACTTGGAGCAGGTCTTGTTCAGGGATCGACTCGGCCAGTTCCACAAACCTGAGGAACCCTCGTTTCCAAACCTCGTGCACGCGTGCCCAGGGATCCTCACGAAAAGCTTGATAGATGCCCTCGTTGTATTCCTCCAGACTGTCTTCCGCTTCTGGGTCTCGTCCAGCAAGCCATTCTGGAAGCTTGGGCTCTTCGTTCGACAGAGCTGCCTCCAGCCGGGCGATGGAGACCTGCTGCCAGGCCCACAGATGGGCGACTACGTCCTTGGTGGACCAGTGAGAAGAGGGGAGCGGGGTCGTAACTTGCTCTTCGTTGAGGCCACCCAGCAGCCCTTCCCAACGATGGAAGTCTTCTCTGAGTGCGGCGATGAGTTCTGACCTATGGTTCATCTTTGCTCCCTTTCGCACATCGGTATCGAGGCGATGTACTCGCGCGCCACTGAAGGGCTGATGTCACTGAACCGTCGTTCAGTGTTGTCCGGTGTCGCAGTGTTTCGCCAGTTCCACCTCTACATAATCACGCGCTCCCGGTGCTGGGCACACTGCCCCATGCGCCAGCCCGCCGGGCCAGCTTCCGTGAGCTACTACGCTGAGCCTTCGGCATCGCAAGAGGATTGTAGCATGTGCCCGGCCAACAAACGAACTTCAGGGTGGCGGGCAGCCCAGTCTCTCAACCTGGGGACGTGCGGTCCGATCACCAGACGGTTGAGCCAGGAAGGCGTGAGGGCAAAGTTTGCGTTCGTTGGCAGAGCATCGCCACACTGAAAGAGCCAGCCGTCGCCGTCCTGGATAGCCACCCCACAATGGCCGCTGGTGTGGCCGAAGAGGGGGACGAGATACATCTCAGGCGTGAATGGAAGCCGCAGAGCCTCAAAACCCAGCCACTCCTCCGTGGGCTGGTCGTAGAGGACCCAGGATGGCCCATGCACAAGATCGGACCGATCGTAGCCCAGCTCGAGCAGGCTGCGAGGATGGAGCATGGCTTGATACTCGCGTCGGTGTACGTGGACCTGGGCGTGAGGGAAATCGGGAAGGCCGCCAGCGTGGTCGAAATGGAGGTGGGTCATCACGATGTGCTGGACAGATTCGGGCTCGTGCCCCAGGCGCGAGAGCTGGCGGACAGCGGCGTGCTCGGGATCGTGAGAGAAGCGCAGGACCCACCGGAAGAGGCGGACCAGAGGCCCTGGGGCCAGAAAGTCGTGGAGGCCCAGGCCCGTATCGACGAGGACGAGTCCCTGGTCGGTGTCGACGAGCAGGCAAGGCGTGCCCACGTTCCAGCGTGGGTACCAGGGAGCCATCGGCGCGCAATCGAGTATCCGAATGCTCATGAGCTTGTCTTTGCCTGCTGTGCTGCTTGCAGATCCGGGTTCTCTAGCGTGGCGTTGAGCAGATTCAGGACAGGGATGGGGACCCGCTCGTCGTGTTCAACTCCAGGACCCTCGAGGCATGGGGATCAGCGGTCCCGCTCTTCTACGACAACGATCTCCTCCTCGGCCACCTCGTACAACTCAGAGACGGTGCTCCACTAGTGGGTGCACGGCGACGTAAACGGCGTGCCGTCGTGACGGATGTTGGCCCAAGCATAGACGGGCCAGAAAGTGACGTCGAGTGTAGGGGCCAGAGGCGCCCAAAACACCTCGGGTTCGACGTACTCGCCGCGAGCCATTCGCGCGTCCCTGCAAGCTGCTAGCTCAGTCTTCCATACGAAGTGAAATCCAAGCCCGAGTGCAAGGTAGAGAAGCACGAGCGCCAAGATGATGCGCAAGAGTCTGGAGGCCATCTGCCGCGTGTGAAGTCTGCGCGTAGCCATTCTTGCGCTCCCGTGAACCCCGTCCTTGTCCCGGCTATGCCGTCATCTCTAGGCCCTCGTGCCATCCGTGTCGGTAACCAGCACGATGCGGTAGCGTGCTTTGTTGTCCCTCAGTCTCTGAATGGCCTCGTTCACCTGTGACATGGGCATCAGTTCGATGGCGGGTGTAATGCCATGGGCATGGGAGAACGAGAGCATCTCCCGCATTGTGGCCCGGTTGCCCAAGAAGGATGCAGTGATGGACAGTTGGTGCGCCACGAGGTCGGTTGAATTGAACTCCAGGTCGGGAAAGCCAACGAGAATCAGCTTGCCGTCCTTCTTCAATGTGTCCAGCAGCGGCACCCAATCGATCTTGCCACTAGCCGTGCATAGTAGCAGGTCGAAGGTGAACTCGAGCTCGGACAGGCTGGCTGGATCCGTTGCTACGAAGTGGTCCGCGCCGAAGGCCAGCGCCTGCTCCTTTTTGTCTGGGGAGGAGGATAGTGCGGTTACCTCGTAGCCCAGGGCCCTCGCGAACTGTAGGGCGAGGTGGCCTAGCCCTCCCACACCGATGATGCCGATCTTCCGCGGGGGTGGCCCGGCGAACGTGCGGAGGGGAGAGTAGGCCGTGATGCCGGCACACATGAGCACCGAGGCTATCTCAGAGGGCATTGCGTCGGGCAGCGGGTAGGCGAAGCAGCTATCCACGGTGACCGAAGAGGAGAACCCGCCGTACGGGAGCCAGGTTGCCGCCTGGACGATGTCCATGCAAAGCTGCTCTTCTCCCTTCAGGCACCATTCACACTGCCCGCAGGAGCGACCCTGCCACCCTATGCCAACCCTGTCCCCTTCCTTCAGTTCGGACACCTCGCGGCCAAGAGCGGATACGTACCCCACGATCTCGTGGCCGGGCACGAAAGGATAGTCGGTGATTCCGTAGTAGTCGTCGATGGCGTGGACGTCGGTGTGGCAGACGCCGCAGTGGCTGACAGAGACCCGGACGTCGTGTTCCCCCAATGGAGGTGGCTCATAGGTGAAGGGCTCGAGCGGTTGTCCTACCCCTCTGGCGGCGTATCCCTGGATAGCTTTGCGAGACATCGGCGCAACCCCCTTTCTCAGCAGCGCCAAACCAGCCGCATCAAGGCGGTCGGTGCTCAGGTGAGCGACTGTGCCTGATCAGTGGTCTCACCCCTCCACAAGGGCGGTCTCCTCCCGCGTCAAGCCAGACAAGTCATACACCAACGCGCCGATCTCCCTGTCAATGGTGATCGTCTGTCGCCGGACTCTCTTCTCCCCGGGACCGAGCGCGGCCGACCCACCGGTGGACTGAAGCGGCGTACGCATTGTACTCCTGGCCGAACCTGGCGGCGAGGTATCTCTCCTCGGGCGCAATCAGAACGTAGTGGCAGGCTACAAGGGCCGGTAGGAGGACCACCAAGACCCAGGGCAGGTTGACCGCCAGTGTCAAGCCCACCAGGATGCAAACGCCGCCGAGATAGATGGGATTCCGTGAGATGGAGAAGACCCCCGTGGTCACGACCTTGGTGGTAGGCAGCCCTGGATCGGCTGGCTGGCCATGATGGCGAAGCTCCCGGCGAGCGAAGACAACCAGGGCCGTGCCTGCGCCAACGAGAGCAACGCCCACGGCGGCGACGGCTGGCGCAAGCAACCCCCAGGAGAACGAGAGAGGCACAGCCAGTTGCAAGGCGATGGCAGCAAGAAACGGGATGCCAAAGACGACCTCGAAGATCTGCAACCAACTCCTGTGCGCGACATCTGTTGGCATTCGCGCTGCTATCCTCCGCATACACTCCGGCTCAAGCGAGCCGCGCAGCAGCAGCCCCCTTGTCGTGAAGGGACCTACTCGGAACGGTGTGATACCCTTCCGACGGCCTGCCTGATGCGATCGAGGGCCTCAGCCAGAACTGCTCGGGGGCAGGCGATGTTTATACGTTCGAAGCCCTCACCTTCGGGGCCGAACACGAAACCCTCATCCAGATAGACTCTCGCCCGCTTGAGCATGAGTTGCTGTAGCTCCCACTTGTTAAGCCCAAGCCTGCGACAGTCAAGCCAGACGAGAAAGGTCCCTTCCGGCCGGACCACGGTTAGCTGCGGGATGTGTGCGACCACGTACTGCTCGAGGTATTCGAGATTACCCTGGAGATACTCGAGAAGCTGCCCCAGCCACTCCTCTCCATGATCGTATGCGGCCTGAAGGGCAACCGCGCCGAAGACGCCAATGGTGACCAGCCCGTCACTCTCCACGATTCTTTCGAACGCAGAGCGGAGCTCCTGATTGGGTATGACGATGCAGGACGTTAGCAGGCCAGCCAGGTTGAAAGTCTTGCTGGGCGCGGTGCAGGTGATGGAGTTCTGGGCGAAGGCCTCGCTGACCTTGGCGAAGGGCGTAAACGTGTGACCTTTGAAGATCAGGTCGCTGTGGATCTCGTCCGATACCACCAGTACGCCGTTGTCGATACATATCTCGCCAAAGTGGGCCAGTTCGTCCTCGGTCCACACGCGTCCCACGGGGTTGTGGGGGCTGCACAAGATGGCCAGCTTGACCTTAGGATCGGCGCACTTGGCCTCCAGGTCCGCGAAGTCCATTCGATATCGACCATCCTCGTAGATCAAGGGATTGAGAGCCAACTCCGCGCCGTTGTTCTCGATGGCGGAGTAGAAGGGATAGTAGACTGGAGGCTGGATCAACACCTTGTCACCAGGAGGGACGAAGGCACGCACCAGCATATTGACGGCGGGCACCACTCCAGGGGTGATACAGATCCATTCCGGTGCCACCTCCCAGCCGTGGCGCCTCTGCATCCAGCCGACCACGGCTTGATAGAACTCTGGAGTGGGCATAGTGTACCCGTAGATCCCGTGCTGCGCCCTGGCGACAAGCGCGTCCACTACCGGCTTTGGACAAGGGAAGTCCATGTCCGCCACCCACAATGGGAGGATGCGGTCTTCTCCGAAGAAACGGTCCGTGAGCTCCCACTTCAGGGGATCTTCCTCGCTCTGTAGAAACTCCCATTTCAGGGAGTTGGTGTCTCGGCGGTCAACCTCTCCGTCGAAGTCGTACTTCATGGTGCCTCCCGTATCGTTGTCTGGCTACTCAATGCACGAACGTCGTTGGACCTGGTCCCGTCACGACGGGGACCGGGCCGAGGTTTGTGGGCGCAAAGCATCGTATCCGAACGCCGTGTTCCGGCTGCGGCTCCCAGCACTTGCGCTCGGCCTGGAATGACTCCCGTCACTAATTGAAACCCAGGTGCCAGAGGGATGCCAGGAGCCTTTGAGTTCACAGGCGATCACAATACGCAGAAGGGCTTTGCCCTCACCGCCTGTCCGGTGCTACACGCCACGACTGCCGGGTATTCAGACAGGGTATAAGGAGATGCAATTAGACCGAGTCCTGTGCTTGGGGTGCACGCAGAGGCCAGAGTGAGAACCATGGAAGACGGTCCTGGGGCAGAACCTTAAAACTCGACCGAAATGCTTGACAGGTGGCAGATTGCGGTATATACTGTTGACAACGTTACCCAACGTGGTAGTATTGCTGGCCCCAATTCGCCCAGGTGACATTGCCGTCGAGTGATCTTGGTGCTATAGAGACCAGGTGTCCTGAGGCGGGGAGAAAGGCCAGGGGCATAGGAAGCTCTGATCAGTCTGTCTGGAAGAGCAGATGGTCGGAGCTTTTCTTGTTCGGCGTGCTTGCTGGTTCGCTCGCCACTCACGTCCAGGTGGAGGATCAGAGCTTGTGCACCCAAGTCATGGCGACAAGCGGAGCTATGCAGGCGAAAGATCCCGTTGCGGGCAGCGCGCATCCGGCATGGCCGGACGCCATCTCAACGGCTGGCTCAGCGCGCACGACCTTGTTGGTCAAGTACAACCCGGTAGCTCCGGTCAGCGTCACGATCCAGATGTCTTTCCGCTTGTCGGTTGGTCCGATTCCAGCACGCTTGTGGTGAATCTGGACTGGGCGCTCAATCGGTTTGAAGAAGTTGAGCGCCTCCAACTCGACACCGAGGGCACACAACCCGGCTCGAGAAGTGTAGTTGGGTCCTTGTCCCGCCTATCCCTGCCGACTCATGCAGCCTCGTCGGCTTTCTAGATGGGACCCATTGTACGACACAGAAAGCCGACGGGGTCATGGGTTCAATGGCAGACGTGCCTACGGTCCAACCCTACTTTCTTCGTGCGGAATCTAGGTAACCAAGATAAGGAGGTCCCTGATGAAGCGTACAATCCCTTCTCTGTGGGCGACAATGGCTCTGCTCGTGGCTTTGCTTGCTGTCCTGAACAGTGGTTGCGGTAGCGTGACGGTTACCCCGACGGCTGTCCCGGTCGCTCCCTTCATGAAGATGGACCCGCCGCCCGACTCCGACAAACCGTTTCCGGTGGCGTCAGACGACTACTCTTGCTGGATGCGCACCGCCGCCAACATGCTGGCCGGAGCGGGCTATGGCACCGGGACCACGGTGCAGGCCCGGGCCGACGACATCTTTGCCGATATGGCTGCGCAGTGGACTGCCAAGGACACTCCCCCTTGGGGCGGCTGGCCCCAGACTGCGCTGCAGTGGTGGCTGGCGTCGGCCAACAACACCTGGACGACGAACCCGTATACCCTGGTTACCGTCTATGGCAACACGGGCTGCACTCCCTGGGGTAGCGTCAATGGCGCGCGGGACATCGGCAACGAGCTTCGCGACTGCAATATGGTGGGCCTGGCCATCAGGTGGCCACTAGCCGGACCAGGCTGCTCGGGCGGTCATGCCATTACTGCCTGGGGAGACAACATCACCAGCACAACTACGCTCACCACCAACCCGGCGGGTATACGGGTCACCGATTCGGATACCGACGACGGCGGTGACGTCCAGGCCTACACCTACGACGACTACACCAACCCGAACCCGGGCGGCCCCAACGAAGGCAACGGCTGGTATTTCCCTGCCTACGGCTCCCCCCACCCCTACATCATCAACATGACCACTCTGAGCCCGGGTTCCGGCACGAACAGCGTGCGGGTCACCGGCTCCTACCAGATCCACCAGAGCCAGGAGCAAGAGGCGAGCGACCTCCACTACCAGGTCGGCACCGACGTCGACATCCTGACCTACCGGACGTGGCTCGATTGGCCAGGAACTCCCACGATCACGGAAACCCAGCCACGGCGGGAGCTGACCGTGGACTGGGATCTATCGGAAAAGGAGGTCCCCTACTGCACTTGGGTGACGATCAGCAGCGAGTTCGTCGAGCCATTCTGGAACGCCATCAGCTACAACGATGTGCACTTCACCTACGCTGATGGGACGGGCGTCAAGTTGCCGGACCTGACCTGGATGATGGACACGCCAGTGCTCGAAGAGGCTGAGACCATTCCGAAGGTAACCGGCGGCTACGTCATCGGCAGCTTCGAGGTCTATGACCCCGAGATACCCAGCGAGCCGGCGGTCCGCTACCGCTTCGTGCACCAGTACCTCTACAACCAGTCGCCCGAGTATCACACGTTCTTGCTCACGGGCACCCAGGGATTCTACGTCACCAACCTGCTCTTTGGTCACAGCTATGGCTACCCCACGGCCGAAGAGCTGTGGAGGTTCGAGGACTGGATGACCAAGACGGACGAGGGTTATGACTTGAGCGACGAGCCGGTGGAGATCGCCATCGACTGGACGGGACGCCTGCCCTACCCCGAGGGACTAAAGTAGGGCTTGAGACAGACATGGCCGCATAACTCGGCGATAGATGCGAGGCAGGGGTAGCGCTCCACGCAGAACCGCTAGCCCCATGTTGCCGAATCGGGCGACCTTGGCGGACTAGAGCCGGAGCGAGGCAGCACTTGCCGTCGTTCGGCGTGGGCTGTCGCCCATTGGGAGCTTCTACCTCGGCCAGAAACCCTGATCACTGCAGCCCTCGCGGTTACACCTGCAGGTACCCATTTGGCTTGGGGTGGGCCGGAGGCAACCAGGCTTCCCAACACAGCGGCCGCATGATTGGAGTCTCGTTGCGGAAAAGGCGCGAGGCATGGGCATTGACCGTCCCACGCCGCTGCGCCAGAGCGATCTGCTCATCGTCAATCCATACAACTCATACACCAGCGCGTGGATCTTCTCGGGCCCTCGAGCCGCTGAGGCCGGCGAAGGCCCACGCTCTCTATTTCTTCTTCGCCTTTGCTCTTTCCAGATTCTCCTGTACTCTGAACTTCACAATCTCCGTGATCAGGTCGAATGGTACTGGCTCGCCCAAGGGGAACCTGATCGTACCCTTCGATCCTTCGTAAGCCGATAGCTGCTTTTTGAACTTCTCCGTCGCTGAGGGCGTAGGATAGAACCCGATGTGCTTCTTGTAGGCACCAAAATGGACCAGGTTACCTTTCAGAGTGAAGGTCGGTATGCCGTACTTGACGGTTTCTTCCGCGTCCGGTGCCGCCTTTCTGATCGTCCGCCTGATCTCTTGTAGAGTCTCCTGGACATCAGGTGGGAAGCCCGCGATGTACTCGTCTATGGTCTGGGGTGCTGTGTGGTCCGTTCCCATGTTGTCCCCAATGAGAATCCTACCGATGTCTACAGGTCAGGCAGGATGGTAAACACCCTCTGGCACGCTACAGGCCCAGGATGGGCTTCAGACCGGCGGCCCAGGCGCGGATGACCGGCCAGTCCCGGATGTCAGTTGCCGGCTCCTTACCCGCCAGCCGGTTGAGAGGGAAGGGTAGCGTCGCCGGGTCGAACTTGCCGCCGAACAGCTCCACGGCGGCTGGTGTGAGCCAGGGATACCTGGCCAGCTCCTTGTCGAGTTGCTCGCGCGAACCCTTCCACTCCTCCTCATCGTGGGGGTCGTGGACCGGGCCGAGGGCGAAGATGGCCACTCGCCGTTGGGCGAGGTTTTCGCGGTGCTGTGACAGGAATCGCTGCACGTCCTTGTGAAAGCGGCCCTTCATGAGGGGCGCTCCCAGCACGACCGCGTTGTACTCTGCGACTGTAGGCACTTCTTTGGCAGGCAGAGCATCTACTGCAAACCCGGATTGACGCAGCGTCTCTGCGATGGCCTCGGCTACTTCCCGGGTCGACCCGTACTGGGTGGCGTAGCTGACCAGAACCGATGATGACATGGTGGTCTCCTTTCAGCGCGTCGATCTGTGCATCGAAACGCCGGGTGTGCTGCTCGCTCAGTTCACGGCGCGTGTGAGCGACAGCGACCGCTGCGGATCATACACGCGAACCGGTTCGGGAGCGAGGGCAACCTGCCGAGTAGGCAGGTTGCAGGTCTGGATCGTCTAGCTTGGCGTTGAGTAGATTCAGGGCCGAGAAGGCAGCCCCGTTCCTGGGGTTCAGCTCCAGGACCCTCTCGTAGTACTGCTCTGCTCTGGCCCCTTGTCGCATCTGCGCGGCTGCGTAGCCCAGGTTCAGGAGGGTCATTTCCCTGTAGCCATACCTGCTGGAACTGAGGAGGATCAGCGAACGCCATCTGTCGAGGTTGGGGTGCCGGTCGAAGATGGCGAGATTCTGCTCGAAGGCTCGTATCGCATCCTCAAACCGTTGTGCACGCACCAGCCGCAAGCCCCTCATGTGGTGTCTCATCAGCGTGTAGCGAAGCAAACAGCGATAGGCGACGACGACGATGATGCCTGCAAGGAGGTCACACGTCCACGCCGGCCATAGTTGGAGGGCATGGTAGGCGGCGGCGACGAGAAGAATGGCGAGCAGAAATGGAATAGCACGAATCCAAGATGTGTATTTGGCGGTCGGTGTGTCCATACTTCTCACCCCTGAGTGCAACCTTGCGCCGCGCTGCTCTACTGGCTATGGCGACGTCTGTGCGCCCGGTCGGGCGGGCTGTAGGAGCGGGTCTCAGACCCGCCCCTACACGGTCGCGATCTCTTCCTCGCTCAACCCAAACAACTCATACACCAGTGCGTCGTTCCGCTGCTACGTGGCCTCGATCTGCGCGTCGATGTGCCGGGTGTGTTGCTCGGGCAATCCACGGCCCATCTGACCGCCATCGAGCGCAGCGGATCATACACGGGAATTGGTTCGCCAGCGAGGCCAACCTGCCTACTCCGGAGCTTGCAGGTCTGGATCCTCTAGCTTGGCGGTGAGCAGATTCAGGGCCGAGATGGCTGCCCCGTTCCTGGGGTTCAGCTCCAGAACCCTTTCGTAGTACTGCTTTGCTCTAGTGCCTTGTGACATCTGCGCGGCTGCGGTCCCCAAGTTCAGAAGGGTCATTTCCCTGTAGCCATACCTGCTGGCACTCAGAAAGAGCAGCGAACGCCATTTGTCGAGGCTTGGGTGCCGGTCGAAGAAGGCGAGATTCTGTTCGAAGGCTTGTATTGCTTCCTCAAACCGCTGGGCAGCCACGAGCCGCAGGGCCCTGACTTGGTGCCTCAGCAGCGTATAGCTAACCAAGTAACGATACCCGACTGCAACGAGGGTGCCTGCAAAGAGGTTATACGTCCATGACGGGCATAGTTGGACTGCTTGGAAGACGGCCGTGAGGAGAAGAATGGCGAGCAGGAATGGAATAGTACGAATCCAGGATGTTGTCCTCACCATCGGTGTGTCCATGGTTCTCACCCCTGAGTGCAACCTTGCGCCGCGCTGGTGGCTATTCCGCCGTCTCTGCGCCCGGTCGGATGGTCTGTAGGGGCGGGTCTGAGACCCGGCCCCTGCACAAGCGCGATCTGTTCCTGGGTCAACCCACGAGACTCGCACACCGGCGCGTTGATCTTGGGCTCCTGAGCGGCGAGCCCGGGCAGGCCACGCGGCCCGAGGGGTACGGCGGCCTCGGAGGGAAGTCTGCTGACCCCGGGGCAGCGGGGTCGGCCCCGCTTGACCACGTGTCCGGTGGGACGAGCGTGCTGGTCGGCAACATACCCAGGGCTCTCATTTCTAGGTCACGCGGGATAGTTAGGGCCCTTTCCCCAATTCCCTGACTCGTCGTAGTTCATGGACCTGGCCCATCCAGCGGCGTTCCAAACGGAATCGAAGATTGGCTGCATTACCTCGGCAGGTTCAACTGCGAAGGTGTCAACCATGACCTCCGGCAATAGCAGGACATCGCGATCAATGGGATATTCATGCTCCCGGGAGTGGCCAAGCTGTGTAGTGACTCCCATGACGTAGCCAGATACTCCAATCAGGCTCAGCATGATCACCAAGGGTGGGGCCAAACCAAGTCGTTCCTGCAGCGAAAGATATGTAGGCAAGCGAGCCAGTAGTTGTGTTTCGTAGGTTACGCTTGGGATTCGTGGGGGATCGTCGTCGGCGAATTTGAAGGGCAGCATCCGAGTTTCTACCGCCTCAATTGCGCCACTGCGGAAGACCTGCACATAAGGGGGGCCATGGGGATCGGTGCCGTGGGCATAGGTTACGAGGCCATCTAGGTTATAGCTATGACCGGACACGTGAGCGCCGATGGGGTCCAGAGTCCTTATGGCAGAGCCGAGCGAGGCAATGTCAAGCCTGGCGCCCAAGTGGAACGCCCCAAACGGCAGTATGTGCAGCACCATCTTGGCATCGTCCCCGACCGGCACGGGGGTCTGGCCTGCGACGATTCTGCCCAGCCGTTCGCTGCGAAACAGAGCCATCCGCTCTGCGATGCTTTCGGAGAGAACACAGGCAGCCCGTACCTCCGAGACGTCGAGGGGATACTTGCCAGTGGAGTTGCGGGAATAGAACCTCCAATGTCGTCTGTACTGGACGACATGAGGCTGTGCCCAGCTAGAGGGAATTCGAATGACAATCGCTACAGCTTCGCCTGACAAGGGAACTCCCCGCATCAACAAGCCGGGTATCCTTGGTTGTATTCCGTCTCGGACGATGTTCTCAATGCGCAGGAGTTGCGCGTCAGCGTCGACACCATGCAACCCGCAGACATCTACAGGCATGCCACCTTCTTCGACCATTCCAAAGACGAGATGTCCCCCGGCGGCATTGGCAAACGACGACACATCGGCAAGCAGATCTTTCATGCTGTCGTAGGTACTGTCAGGTAGCGCTGCTTTGTATTCGATGGTTTTCCCTTCTACAACTCCATCAGCTACTAGGCTTTGAAGATCGGCTTCTGTAATCGAGTCGAAAGCCTTGTCCAACGGCATTATGCACCTCCGCACGGGGTAACTGGAACTCCGCTCCATCTGAGGTACTCGAGGCACCAGTGCGACGCATGGAGCGCCAAGCTACGGGGTCTCGTCTGCTGGGTTGTTCATAGTCTTCCCCTTCTGCAGTAGCGTGGTCTGGAAACGGAGCAGGGCATTGCAGAGTTTCTTGATCCGCTCATTGAAGTCGAGCAACTTCGCTTCATCGTACTCTTCAGACTGGGACTGCACGCCGCGCCTCTCGCGACAAGTGAGCTTAAAGCGTGTAATAGTGCCTGATGAGGTGCCTTCTCCCCATACCGAGTGGGTTATTCTGTTGCGCTGTTGTTCAATTTCAGCCGCTTCCATCATTAGTTGCCTGAGTGTGCCGAGATCATAGTCATCTCCGTACCTTTCGCCGTATAGACCGATCACGGTGGCTCGCAGCCTGGCGAACGAAAGCTGATTGGCGACAATGCGGCCAAATCGTTCGTCCTGGCCAATCAGGGCGGACAACAGCATCTGAGTGAACAGTTCGAGTAGGGCAAAGGAGACAGTCATGTCTCCTATCTGTATTAGAAGCTCTGACCCTACTGGATGCTTAAACATGCTGGACACTGCTGAAGCGCTCCTTGGGGAGGTACCTACCGACTTGGCAGGTACAACTCCGCCTGATCATCCTATCTGGCCCAGCGCGTCGATCTCCGCATTTGTGCCCCGATGCGGGAGGCCTGGACCGACTGCCGGGCCCCGCATGTGTGGCCCGATGGTTCTTTGTCAGACAATCCGCGAGTTGCGGTGCAACGTGTGGGGCAGCGCTTCTTTCACCTTGGCAAGCCAGCCCCGCGATCTACGAGTCTGGGCTGGGCGGTCTTGTCAGTTGTCCCGTCCTGCCTGATCCGCCAGGATGGCATCGATGATCTCCTGATGCGCTGTCTCGTCCAAGTTGGACCGGTGCGGTATGACGGCCTTAGCCAGGAAATCGGAGATGTCTTGGTCGGTAATGATCATCCCAAGCTGGTTGTTGCGATCCGCAGCATCAAGGATCGCCCTCGCTTCTCCGAGGGAGAAGTAGCCATACTTGTTGAGGTTGGCAATCAGTGCGTGTGTGGCGGCGAAGGTGGGGCTGTCCGCGAGCGCGTCTATGAGAGCCTTCTTCTCTTGGTCAAAGGAGAGGGCGACGCCGTCGAAGTGCTCTCTCGTGAACTCGCTGAGTGTTCGATACACCCTAACCGAAGATTGCTTCTGCTCGCGCCACTCTTCCTCCAAGAACGGGTTTATGGCCGTTTCATCCAACGTAGAGTAGAAGTCGCCATCTTCGCTGATGATGTGAAGGTCCTCTCCGTTCGGAACAGCCTGCAACAGGAGAAGCCAGTTGATTGCATCGCCAATTGACCCACGCTTGCCCGGCGGGTTACCTATGTCCATTCTCATGCGAGCGCTGTCGTATACGGCGCTAGAGGTCTGTGTTATCGCGGAGCGCTCGAAGATGTCCCCGATCAGATGGTCAGCGGTTAGGTTCTTCCGGCGGATGTCATCTGTGGCCTTCTGACGGATGGCTTTGAGTTTCTCGCTCAGGGCTCCGGCCAGCTCGCGGATCTCATCGTACTCTTCATAGCCACGCATGAATGATGGCAGCTGCACGGAGGGTTCAAGCTGCCCGAATCGCTTGAGAGCATCTATTATCCTGGACTCCCGATTCCTTCGGAATTCATCGCGCACTTGATCGGTGAGGTGGACCATTGCCGCGCCCTGCTCCTGCGAGGCGAAGACATTGTTCAGTCCATCTAGCTCATCTGCCGTGAAGTGAAAGAAGTTCAACAAGATGTTAGTGTCGATGAAGACGTTCATCTATTCCCCCATTCTCGGACGCGACCTCCAAGCGTTTCCCGTGCGTACTCTCTCTCCGTAGGATGTCGTCCAGGGTTGTCCGCAGGAATGCACTCTTGCGTCGTGCCTAGTGAAAGCTCCCGCATACGCCCTCAAAGCAACGTACCTCGCGAGCGCCGCGGGACGGGTGCCATTCGCGGTCGCCTCCTTGACGCCTCGCTCACAACAGCGATCTCCTCCTCTATCAGTCCTTGCGATTCATACACCAACACGTCGATCTTCCGAGGCCCTTGAATGACTGAGGCCACTGGAGGGCTGAGACCACTGAAGTCTCCTTCAGTGGAATCAGTGTTCTCAGTGTTTCAGTGATTCTGCCCCTCCACAATCGCGATCTCTTCCTCCGTCAGCCCATACAACTCATACACCAGCGCGTCGATCTCCTGGTCGGTGGCCTCGATCTGGCGCTGGGAGAGCTGCTTGTCGGCGGGGACGGTGGCTCATGGTCTGCTGGGACTGCAATACTTGCACCCACGCACGTCCTTGCGGCCAGTGCCCTTGGCGGCTTCGAGCGCCTCTTCAAAGGTGGCAAACGGACCGTGCCACTGACCGTTCTTGGTTGGAGGACGGATCGGCCCGTCATTGGCATAGGAGCAGTCAGCGCGGTGTATGATGGCCTTGTCGGGTCTTGCAGACCAATTCTCGTAGACTCGGTAGGTCACGCGACTCTCCCCTTCCCAGCCATCGACTTCAGACGATGGAGGTTTCGCCAGTCCTTGGAGCGCAAGTGCCATCTGCTCTGAGGGCTGGCGACAAAGCTCAAGCACGGCTTGCTGCAGTGACGTCCACTGCGCCTCCGGTCGTTGGACGAGCTCAAGTACGGCTCGTTGCAGTGACGTCCACTGCGCCTCCTGTCGTTGGACGAGCTCAAGTACGGCTCTCTGCAGTGGCGTCCACTGCGCCTCCTGTCGTTGGACGACCTCAAGTACGGCTCGCTGCAGTGGTGTCCCCTGGGCCTCTTCCTGCCGGATCGACTCAAGCACGGCTTTCTGCAAGAGCGTCCCCTGCGTCTGTTGTTGTCCGATCGGCTCAAGCGCGGCCCGCTGGAGTGTCGCCCAACTCTGCGCCTGTTCTCGCGTGACGTCAATGAAGTCCATGCTGACTTGGCGTGCCTCCGCGCGCTCTTCCTGCGGCAACTCCGGCTTCGCTGAAGACAGCAGAGTGCGGACAGTGGCGTGAATCTCCGATAGGTGCTGGAGTTCGTAAAGCCGGATCGGTCGGTGATGCATGACCTTGTTCCGAGCAGGAATCACTGAGTCATGCAGCTGCTTGGCAAGGTCGCTCCATTCGCCCTGTTGGTCGAAATAGCGCGCAAAAACCTCGTCCCATAGCGAGATCTTGCGCGTTTTGCCCGCCAGTTTCTCTTGCACTTCGTCCATCGAATCACTATCGCAGAGGAGATCTGCCAGGTCAGCTGCAGAGAGCGCTCTATCGGCGTCCCATTCCTGGACTGACGCCGTGACCATGTCCACTAGCTGCTCGAAGTATGTTAGGTCAAGGGGATGGTGGATTGCCGAGACCTTTCCCGCTTTCCTTTCGATCAGTTCCACGCTCGTTCGCAGATCGGGCGGGCTCATAGAGTCCCACCAATCAAAGCCTATGACCTCGGCCATGGCGCGGTTCAGGAAGGTTCGCAGTCCCTGTTCGATTTGAGCGAGGATAGGGTATGCTCGTTGCCTGATCTGGTCGCCCGCCTCGTCGAGAACCCTCACGCAGGAATGGCGCTCGAACAGCTCCTCATTGACCTTGCCGTGACAGGCGTCTACATCCTTGAGTGATCCTGTGATCGAGAGTTCCACGCCCCCGGGCTTGATCGACTTGACGTGAAGGTCTATCTTGGGTAGATGCTTTCGCAGGAGGGCTCGTGCTCTCTCGTCAAGCTGATCAGGTGTGATCTGAGAGGCATCGAATAGGAATTGGAGCGCATAGCGACTATCGTTGCCCATTTCTCGCTCCCTCAAGATCACCCGCCATGCCTCCAGTCGCGGACAACATGGCCCACAGGCTATTCGTGAGGTCACGTCCCTTTGCTGGCGTCATGTCATCAAGTTGAAGGCCGTCTGCCCTCCACAATCGCGATCTCCTCCTCGGTCAACCCATACAACTCATACACCAGCGCACCGATCTCCGCGTCGGCGGCCTTGATCCGGCGCTGGCAGAGCATCTCGGCCGCGTACGTTCTGTGCTCATGAGTGTCTGCTACTATTCGTCGAACAGAAGTGGCCAGCCAGAGACAGCGAATCGAAAGAAGTCATCGTTGACGTCGTTCCACACGAAGTCGCCGAGGATGTATTGCATGAATCCACTATGGGGGTAACGCTCGTTGAAGTTCTTCTTCCAAGACAGGGCGAACTCACCTGCACTGCCGTGTTGGTTGGACCCGAATACCCTGAAACCCTCCTGCGGCAGTGAGAGATAGCTGACGTCGACGTCATCGCGCGGTGCCGGTCGTATGTCAACCCCCTGACGAGGGTAGTCCAAGCCAATGTCCCTCCCTGCAGCGGTAGTGCGTAGTGGCAGATCGGCTCCCCACAACGTTCCCGCACCCTCTCGCGGCGCCACCCATTTGACGACATAGTTGTGGTAGTAGACGCCGAGTATCTTCCAAGGCCCGCACTCGAACGGATCAGTGCCGTGCCAATTGTCGCGTGCACCACCGGCCTTCCCTTGGTACCAGAATGGGATGTCTCCCCTCCATACCACCCGCCCTCCGGCATCAAGGTACTTCCTGATCAAGCAGGTGTCGTTGCGCACCTCGGCGACAGTGTCAGGTACTACATCCTGGGCAAAGACGATCAGAGACCTGTGAGCCAGGTCGCTCTTCAGGGCCTCGACAATCCATGTCTGCAACTGTTGAGCGTTCTTCTCTACGAAGAACCTCCGCACGAAGTAGTTCCGGGCCTCCCTCGCATTCTCTTCTCCCACCCACGACACGGGGTAGTGCGGGTCGTAGTATATGATCTTGGTCACGTGATGCCACAACGCAGCGGCAACGCACTCGAGAGCCTGTTCGCTCGCCGCCATAGCGCCACCCCATTCCAAGTCCTGGGGTCTTTCTACGCGGCGGTCAAAGAGTCTCAGTGTGTGGTCGCTCAGAGTCACCAGCGCGAGCGTGAGTTGCTCCACGTTGGCCTTTTCGGCTGCATACTTCTCTGTCTCGAGCCTTAAGTCTGAGTGCATTTGTTCCATCTCACCTCCTAGGTAGGCGCGAAGGCGAACCGCCTGTATCCCGACCCGCTGTAGCCTCGCCGTCCAACCTTTGCGCACTCTCTGCGTGGTCTCAACAACCCAGGGTGCAAACCTCACGTACACCCTGGCAATTGCCAAATGCCACGCCAGTACTAGGACGATGGCCATAAGAGATGAAAGGAGCGCTCTCAACTCGACGGGCATAGCCGGGTAGGCTAGCGACAGAGCGTACACTACCATCGCGATGATCGCCGTGGCCACGAGGTTCAGCAGTATGCTTGAAGCGCTATTGGACACGATCCGTATCCCTCCGTCGTGGTCCCAGTCGTCCCTCATGCCCGGTGCCACTGTCCGGTCGACCTAGACGCACAACTCGCATACCCATGTCTGGATCGGCGATCACGTCGGATCCGTCCGCCACCGAGATGAAGAGCCGCCTCCCGGTGGAGTCGATGCGTTCAGTGCAATTGCCCATCCCGCCCCTCCACAATCGCGATCTGCTCCTCGGTCAACCCATACAACTCATACACCAGCGCGTCGACCTCCGCGTCGGTGGCCTCGATCTGGCGGTGGTAGAGCTTCTTGTCGGCTGGGCCGAAGCTCCCTATCCTCGCTCACACCGATGTGTCGTTTTTCGAATCCGACACGGTACCTTGTCGCCGCACGAGTCTGGCACGTCCGCGTCACAGGTGATCTCAAACCAACACGGCCTGACGTACGCATCCGCGGCATGAACACCGATCAGGAGATTGTAGGTGCCCGGCTTGAGCACCGGGTCATGTCCTGGTGATGGGTAGTCAGCAGGCCATTGCGTCAAGCTCATTCGCCGCGGAACTACCACTCGCAAGGCTAGGGGAGTTGTGTCTGCTCTCTTGACCTGCGCTATGTCAAGATACTCGAAATCACCACCACCCTGAATGACCGCGGGACTGAAGCCAGTGTTCTCCCTGTCCTGCCTCGCCCAGAAAAGAGTAAGGGGATCGAACTTGGCCAGGTGTTGACCGTCGGCACTCCGGACCTCCAACAGTCTGCCGACGCACTCCTTTGCTGGGGTCAGACCGTAGTTGACGACCCCTACCCTGATGAACCAACTGGCCGCATCGTTTTCGTCGCTAGGCTTGGAGCACTGGGGGTCAGGCAAGAACGAGGCCAGATACGGCTTCCTAAGTAGTCGTTCGACGGTGGCAATATAGCCGAGTGCGATGGACACAAGTAGGGCAACTCCAGCTGTCCTATCGACGCGTGCGTACACGATGCAGGCAACTAGCGCGATGAGCACCAGTGGCAGAACGACAAACCTGACGAGGGATACGAAGTACCACCACATCTGCGTCTTGCGCCGGGGTTCTGTCGGCATGTGAGTCCTCCATTTGTCGCGCCGCCCGGCTCAGCAAGGCGACGTTTGCGCCCGCTACTTGCCTCCTATGGGCTCCCTCGGCGCATCTAGAGAGGTCCAAGTGGAATCAGCTGGTTTTGTACGCTGGGTGATCCCGCCCCTCCACAATCGCGATCTCTTCCTCGGTCAACCCATACAACTCATAGACCAGCGCGTCGATCTCCGCGTCGGTGGCGTCGATCTGGCGCTGGTAGAGCTTCTTGTCGGCGGGGACGGTCGCGGCGGCCAGCTTCTTGTGCAGGTCCAGCATGCGTTGCACGAGGCCGACCATCTTGTCGTGCTGGGGTGCGTCCTCGGGGTCGTCGAAGTCGATGGTGCGAATTGGCAGCTGCTTCACGGTTGTCTGGTTGAACTGGGGGAACAGCTGCTTGTAGCTCGTGAACTCCTTGCGAGCGTAGAACGTCACTAGGGCGCTGTTTATATGACCGAGGATGTACTCAAGTCTCATGCGCGTCGTGGTCTTGGCGTGTATGTTGTAGAGAGACTGGAGCGTTACGAGGCCGTCTCGCTCCGCCGCCGCTACCACTGATTGCCCCGTCTTGACGATTACTATCTTCGGTCCGCGGTAGTTCCCGGCGGCTTTGGACACCTTGCCGATGTATCGAGAAGGCTGGGATACATGGTATCTCGTGATATCTTCTCCCACGAGGATGGGAATGGAGCCCTTGGACTGCAGGCTCTTCTTGCCGCTTTCTTCGCCACGGGAGATTCCAGCCAAGCTTCCAAGCGCGACAGCTTTGTCCTGGATTCTCTGTATGATCTTTCGTTCCCGATCCGTCAGGTATATGGTGAACCGCGCTAGTGTGTCCCCGGCGAACCATGCTGGATCGCACTCTTGGAGCAACTTGGCCTCATGGTCTTCGCGCACAAAGACCTGTATCCGGGCTGTTGCAGGCTGCGCTTTGCAAAGGGTATAGACCAGTGCGGAGACGCCTGTCCCGCTGAAGACTTGCCCGCAGTGGTACAGGGAAGCCAATCCGTTGCTCAAGAGAAGTCGCCGAACCACCGCTGCCTCATCACGCGCCAGAAGGGCGTCGGGCACGATCATGCTGAAAGAGCCGGTCGCACTTGTCAACGCCGTTCCGCGTTCGGCGAAAAGCCAGTATGTGTCATATTGCCCGATGGCCGAGCTACAGTGGCTCTTGAAGTAGGACTTGACTTGGGCGTCTAGGTACTCGCCAAACACATATGGCGGATTCCCGATCACCGCGTCGAAACCACCGGCCTTCATAATCTCCGGGAACTCCTTCTCCCAGTCGAAGGGATTGACGCGGCGCATCTCCTCCTCGTCGGGGATCAACTGCCCCTCGAAGTAGTCCGGTCTGATGAGGGAGTTGCCGCACTTGACGTTGTCCCCCAGGTCCGGCAGGGCCCTCTCCCGCCACAGTCTGAGCTGCTGGCCCAGGGTCTCCTGGTTCTCGCCCTCCAGTACCTTGAGCAGGAGGCTGAGCTTGGTCACCTCCACGGCCTGGCGGTCGATGTCCACCCCGTAGATGTTGTTCAACAGGATACGTTTCTTCTCTCCTGTGGTCAGCCGCCACTCTCCCCCGCGCCCTTGCCGGATGGCGGGGCGCTTGGAACGGGCCTCCTTCTCCGGGTCGTGCTCCTCGTACCACTGGCGGTGGTAGTCCAGCAGCCGCTGGTACGCGCCCAGGAGGAAGGATCCAGAGCCGCAGGCCGGGTCCAGAATCCGCAGCCTGGAGATCTGCTTGGGGGTCTTGCCCTCGATCAGCCGACCCACCGTCTGCTCCACGATGTAGTCCACGATGTAGGAGGGGGTGTAGTAGACGCCGCCCGCCTTCTTGACCTCGGGCTTCTCCTCCACCTTGGCCCGGTGGCCGGGGGTGAGGCGGATGACCTTGCCCAGGAACTGCTCGTAGACCTGGCCCAGGATCTCTGCCGGGAGCACGGAGAACTCGTAGGGAGAGTCGGGGTAGTAGAGGCCCGACAGGATGGGCTTGAGGGTCTTGTCGTCGATGGAAAGAGACTTGGTCAGAGTGTCTTCCTGGAAGTCGAAGAGATCGGAGTTGTACCTCTCGTCGGCCTCGCGGTACAGCTCCCCCAGACGCGTGTAGATGTGGGGTCCCCCGGTCAGCCCCAGCAGGCGACCGTAACCCTCGATGCCCCGATCCTCGCACATGCGCAGGAAGATGATGCGGTCAATGGTGCGCTGTACGGCGAAGTTGAGCTCGTGGACCGACAGCTCTGCGTTGCGCAGGGCCAGGTTGCGGGCCAGCTCGTCCCTCCAGCCCTCGATCTCTTTGAGGAACTCCACGTCTACCTCGCTGGTGCCGCGCTTGCGCTTGGTGTCCTCCACGTAGCGGTCGAAGGAGCCTTTGAGCACCGACTCCCTGGCGAAGATGGTGTAGATGTCGTCGATCTGGTCCAGATACTCGTCGAAGGTCAGGTACATCACCCGGCCCACGCTGGCCTTGTCGGCGGGCTGGGGGCGCTGGCGGCAGTCGTAGACGGCGAACTCCTCGAAGTCGGTGAGGATGCCCAGGGGCAGGTGAGAGCTCCACACGTAGCGACGTAATTGGTAGGCCGGGCCTACGTCGCCCTTGACCGCCGTGGAGGGCTTCTTGGCTTCGAGGAAGAACTTCCGTACGCCCCCCACGCGGAAGGAGTAGTCGGGGGCTTTGGTGGCCCCGCTGACCTTGATGGCGTCCTCGTGGACCACGTCCTTGTAGGCCTCGGCGTACCCCTGGACGTTGCGCACGTCCCAGCCCAGGGCCTCGAAGAAGGGGTCGATGAACTCTACGCGGACCTGGGTCTCTTTGTAGTCGGGGCGGGTGTAGACGTCGCGGTTGCGGGCGAAGCGCTCGACCAGCTCTTCGATGTCTCGACGAGCTTTCTCGGGGGCGCGAACTTGTGTCCGGTCCTGCTCCGCGCTCACGGCTCCCTCCTCTGCTAGCGGACGCCCGCTGTCATTTCGTATTGTACCACTTTTCTGGGGTGTTGTCATCTTTCGCGGAGCGGGGTATTGACCGTAACTGCACGGCATGCCGTGCGGCTACAGAGGGGGGCGTGCTCGCGCGATCAGATACGTTGGCAGGGGCGGATCTCAGACCCGCCCCTACGTGTCCGGCGCGGTCCTTCCACTCCGTCGTCATGTGCCGCAGGCGGTCGCAGGGGCCGGTTGTGCCGGTCAAGGGCCAATGCTACAATCGGGCCAAAGGACCGGCGAGCGGATCTCCGCTGGTCACGAGGCGGTTTATGCTCGGCGATAGCGGCCCTCGGACCCTGGCAACGATGAAGAGAACACTCCCCGCTCAGATCGCGCAGTCTTCGGGGCTGGTCGTGGCCACGCTGGCTAGCTACGTGTTGAGCTACCTCTTCCAGCTCGTCATGAGTAGACGTCTCACCGCCTCGGATTTCGGGCTGCTGAACGGCCTGATGTCGTTTTCGCTGTTGATGACCATCCCCGTGAGCACCATCAAGCTCACGGTAGCTCGCCAGACAGCGGAGATGGTCGTGCGAGGGGGGTACGACCAGGTACGCCGCTTTGTGCGCGAAGACCTGCGCCGGACCACACTGATCATCCTGGCGGGCATCGTTGGCTACGTCCTTCTTGCCCCCTACCTCTCCACTTTCTTCCACACGTCCCTGGCGCCCATCTGGCTGGTGGGTGCGCTGTGCCTGGCTTCTCTGTACGTTCCATTCGCCGAGGGCGTGCTACAGGGTATGCAGCGTTTCAACGTCATGGCGGCGGGCATCCTCACCAGGTACGTCGGAAAGCTTGCGCTTGGAGCGCTTCTGGTGATGGTGGGTTTGGGCGTGGAGGGCGCCCTGGCGGCACTGTTCCTGGCCACGGCGGCACAGGCGACGTACTGGTTCGCAGTGGTGGCCTCGACGGGGAAGGCGGAAGGCTCGGAGGCTGGCGCCACGGGGGACGAGGAAGCGGCCTATCCCAAGGATATATGGCCGACTCTGGTCACCTACGCCGCGGTGGTCCTGCTGATGAACGTGGACGTGACCCTGGCCCGCCACTATCTGTCGGCAACTGAATCGGCGTATTACGCCATAGCCGCCCTCCTGGGCAAGATCGCGTACTACTTGCCGGGCTTTCTGGTGATCGTCATGGTGCCGAGGGTGGCGAGCGCCAGCGCCTCGGGCCGAGCGACGAGGCGGTATCTGGGGTTTGCGTTTCTGGGGACGCTGGCTGCCAGTGCCAGCGTGGTCCTCGTCTACGCGCTGTTCCCGCAGCAAGTGATCTCCATCCTCTTTGGGAGTAGCTACGCGTCACCGGACACCGCCGGTCTGGTCCTGTTCTACTCGGTGGCCATGCTGATCTTGGCGCTGCTCTACGTTGAGGTTCACTACTTGCTGGCTAGCAGGTATACACGACCGCTGTACGGGCTGATCGCAGGCCCGGTGGTGGCCCTCGTGGGTATGGTTTTGCGGCATGGAACCGGGGTCGAGCTGGTGGGCGCGCTGACCCTGGGGCTGGTGTCGGGCCTGCTGATGGTGAACGTGCTGGCTTTCGCCTACAGAGGCTTCCGTGGCGACTCCAGAGGGGGCTGAGCGCGGGGGGCCCGCTGTCGACTCGCGTGGTCGAGGCGAGGGGCCACTGAAGTCGTGGGGTGCTGAAAACCACCGGTTTGTTCCTGGCGGTTTGTAGGGGCGGGTCTTGTCGTCTGAACCACTAAGGCCAGTGCAACCTCTGGCGGGACAATCGTAGCCGCGCGGCATGCCGTGCGGCTACAGAGGGATGGGTGGTGGCGGGACTGAAGCTGGGCGGGGTGCACCGTTCGTAGGGCAGACTGAGCTGTGGCTGCCTCGCGGGTTCGCGGTGGGAGTCTGAGGGTGGTGGCAAGGTGAAGTGCTTTGAGGGTTTGTAGGGGCGGGTCTGAGACCCGCCCCTACGGAGGCTCTTGTCGCCTGAACCAGTGAGGCCAGTGCAACCTCTGGCGGGACAATCGTAGCCACACGGCAATCACACTGTAGGACAAGCTTAAGCTTGTCCTACGAAAGCACCCACGGTCGCGTTGCCTTGACTTCGGCCCATTGGGGAGATATGATAGGCTCACCATGCGAAGGGAGCTAATGGAGTGGCTGGTCTGTCCCGGGTGCCAGCAGGCCGATTGGCGGCTGGAATCGACGGAGGCCAGCGAGGCAGGCGTGGTAGAGGCGGGATGGCTGAGCTGCGCCGCCTGCGATGCGCGCTACTCCATCAGCGAGGGCATCCTGGACCTGCTCCCGGAGCCGGGCGAAGCGGTCCTTTGCGAGAGGGCCGGTTGGGAGAGGTTTCTGGAGGGCGCCTCCGACGAGCTCGACGAGGCCTGGATTCTGGCCTTGCCCCGCATCCACGCGGGGGTATCCTCGAAAGCCGGTAGCATCGCCCACTGGAAGAGGCAGGCGGACAACTTCTTCCACCTCCTGGACTTGCTCCATCTCACTGGAGGTGAAAGGGTCCTGGAGCTGGGCGCCGGACGGTGCTGGGCCAGTGCCTACCTGTCGCGACTGGGGTGTCAGGTGGTGGCGCTGGACGTGGTACGTCTCAAACAAGCAGGGGGGTTGGAGACGGGGGCGATCTATCTGGACCACGGCACGCCTCACTTCGACCGAATCCTGGCCTCCATGGAGACGCTGCCCTTCCGCCAGGGCACCTTCGACGTTGTGCTCTCCGTGGCCAGCATCCACCATAGCCCGTTCCTGGGCCAGGTGGTGGGGGAGGCGAGCCGGGTCCTCACACCTGGGGGCAGGCTGGCGCTGACCAGCGAGCCGTGTGTGGCGGTGTGGAAAGAGAAACGGGTGGACAACGAGGAGACGCAAGCGGGGATCAGCGAGCACGTGTACAACCTCCTCGACTACAGGAGGGCCTTTGGGCAGAGTGGACTGAAGACCACGTTCTCTCTCCCTGGGGCCGTGCTGGCCATGCTCGAGGAGCAGAGCCCCTCAGCGAAGTTGGGCCGGAGAAGAGAAAGGCTGCTCGGGCTGGGACGCGCGATGTGGCGGAACTCCGTGCTGCGCCGGGCGCTTCGCTCCCAATGGGCAAACCTGATGGGCCTGCTCTTCCTGGAGTATGGGCTGACCGCCGTGGCTGAGAAGCGGGCCGAGGCAGGGACGCGATGAGGATCGCCATCGACGCCTCGCCTGCGGGCAAGGAGCGGCGCACTGGCACGGAGCTATACACGTTGTTTCTGGTCCAGGCGCTGGCCCGGCTGGACACCACGAACGACTATACCATTCTGCTCAACGACAGGGTACCCGACGAGTTCGAGGACCTGCCCGACAACTTCGCGCTCCGTCTCCTGCCACAGCGGCGGCTCTGGGCGCAGACCAGGTTGCCCAGGGAGCTACGGACAGAGCAGCCCGACGTGTTCTTCGCCCCGGCGAACGTGATTCCCTTCGTGCACCCACCCACATGTGTGACGACCATCCACGACGTGGCCTTCCACTACTTCCCGGAGAGCTACTCTCTTCTGACACGCTGGTATCTGGAGCTGACCACCCGCTTCGCCCTGCGCACTGCCCTGAGGGTCATCGCGGTATCCCAGGCCACCAAGGATGACCTGGTCCGCGTCTACCACGCCGACCCCGAGCGGGTGGAGGTCATCTATTCTGGGGTGCCTGCGGCGAAGAAGGAACGATCGCCACAGGAGCAGGTAGCGCGTACGCTGGAACGCCATGGCATCACCGCTCCATACCTTCTCTTCCTGGGGCGGTTGGAGACGAAGAAGAACGTGGCCCGCATCGTGGAGGCGTTCTTCAGGCTGAAGGAGCGAGGGCTCCCCCACCAGTTGGTGTTAGGAGGAACCCCCGGCGTGGGCTTCGCCGAGGTGAGACGTCTGGTGGAGGGCTCGCCCTTTGGTAAGGACGTGATCCTTACCGGCTACGTGGGGGAGGAGAAGGCCGACCTGTACTCGGGCGCGGAAGTTTTCGTGTTCCCCTCTCTCTACGAGGGCTTCGGATTCCCCATCCTGGAGGCGGCTGGCTATGGCACGCCCATCGTCACCTCGCATTCCTCTTCGCTGGCCGAGGTGGCAGGGGATGCTGCGCTACTGGTGGACCCGCTCCACGTGGAGGACATCGCAGCCGCCATTCAGCAGTTGATCGGGGATGCTCAATTGCGGTCGCGCAACGTGCAGCGGGGCTACGAGCGAGTGGGCGAGTTCCGATGGGAGAACACGGCGTCCAGGGTGCTGGAGGTGCTGGAGCAAGCGGCCCGCCAGGCACCTGGTTAGCGTCCCGGGGCGCCCTCCGGCTTTCTCATGGCCGCTCCGAAGAGGAGGAGGGTGAGCAGCAGCAGGATGCCCACGAACAGGTATCCCTCTCCATAGCCCGTCAGCTCAGCTACCGCACCCAGGGCCAGCGATCCGACAGCGATGCCGAGGTCCAGACAGAAGTAGACGACACTGAGCGCCCTGCCTCGCGCTTCGGCAGGGGCGGCGTCTACGGCCATGGTCTCCAGACCGACCCGGGTGCCCCCGAATCCTGCCCCCTGAAGAACGGCCAAGGCCAGGAGCGTGGGTAGACCGTAGGCCCAGTTCAGTCCGGCCATGCTTGCGGCCAGGACGCCCATCATGGGCAGGATCACAGCTAACCGTCCCCATTTGTCAGAGAGCCGGCCGACTGTAGACCTAGACACGACCAGGGCCAGGCCCAGGGCCGTGAAGAACAGCCCCGAATTGCCGAGACCACGTTCGACGGCGAAGAGGGGCAGGAAGGCATAGGTGGCGCCGTAGGTCACCCCCATCGTCAGCGTGGCCAGCGCCGGAGCCACTACCCCACGCAGCTTGATCACCTCCACCAGCCCGGCGCCGCCGGAATCATCGGTGGGAGAGGAGGTTTGCGGCACAGTTGGCTCACCGATGACCAGGGCTACGAGAAGACCTGCCGCTGCCGTTAGACTCGCTATCAAGAAGACAACGGTGAAGCTGGAATGCTGGAGCAGGCTTGCCCCCGCCGGCGAAGCCACGAGCATGGCAAGGAAGGGCGCGATCCCGCCCACGCCGAGCGCCGCGCCCCAGCGAGAGGACGGCGTGACGTCGGCGATCAGGGGGTAGTAGCCACTGGTGAAGGCCGCGATACCGATGCCGTGGAAGAAGCGAGCCACCTGGAGCGAAGGGATGGTGCTGACCTGAGTGTAGCAGAGTGGACCGAGGGCGAAGATGGCCGTCCCGATGAGCAGGGCGGGCTTCCGTCCCCGGAGATCTACCAGACGCCCCAGGTAGGGACGAAGAACGATGGCAGAGATGGCGAAAGTCGTTTGGGCCAAGCCCACCTGGGAGGCGCTTCCACCCAATTCCTGTATGTAGAGGGGCAAGGGCGTGATCAGCAGGTGCATGCTGGCGAAGAAGAGAAAACAGGCCAGAAAGGCGAGATAGAAGGCGGGGCTATATCCCCCCGGGAGCGGGATACGCTTCATACGACCTGCATTCTCCCTTCTACCGCTGTGGAGATGGGAGAGCGCTCGGCCAGATACTCCACCACATGTTCGTCGGCATCCTCGTGGGTGGCGCGCCGTAGCTCAAGGCCCCGCCCTTGGAGGTTACCCTGAGGGTCCCCGCGCACAAGGGCGGGACGATCCCGCGCCGCCTCGGGCGGCAGGGCGTGGAGTATGTCCGCGACCGGCGGCTCTGCGGGGCTGGGGTTCGTCATAGACGACGTCTCTCTGCACGGGTCGCCGGGATCCATGGGGTCTTGCCCTACGGCCTCGTCCGACATACCCGATTCCACGATAGCCATTACTGTGCCCATTCCATCTCGCAGTCCTTGGGCCGGGGGTTCACCCGCCACTCACCACACCGGCGATCCTACGCGCGGCGGCTTTCTCATCGCCCCCCCAAAGAGGACGAGGGTGAGTAGGCATAGGCCACCCACGAAGAGGTATCCTGTCCCATAGCCCATCAAGTCAGCCACAGCACCAAGGGCCAGGGACCCGGCAGCGATGCCCACGTCGAAACAGAGGTAGACGAGGCTGAGTGCTCTTCCTCGCGCATGGGCGGGAGCAGTGTCTACCACCGTGGTCTCCAGTCCGACCGCGGCGCCCCCGTATCCCGTCCCCTGGAGCACGGCCAAGGCCAGGAGCGTGGCTCCGCCGTAGGCCCAGTTCAGTCCCACGACGCTCATGGCCAGAACCCCCATCATCGGCAGGACCAGGGCCAGCCGCCCCCACCTATCTGAAAGTCGACCGGTCGCAGTTCTGGAGGCCACCTGGAACAGACTGAAGGCTGTGAAGAACAGCCCCGAATTGCCCAAACCGCGCTCCACGGCGAAGAGGGGTAGGAAAGCATAGACGGTGCCGTAAGTCACACCCATAGTCAGTGTAGCCAGCGCCGGCGCTAGCACCCCACGGAGCTTGAGCACGTCCAGGAAACCGACATCGCCGGAATCCGCAGCAGGTGAAGGGGAATGCTGCCGCTGGGGCTCCCGCACAGTGAGGGCTATGAGAAGCCCGGCCAGCGCCGTGAGACTCGCTGTGAGGAAGACTGTCGCGAAGCCGGAGTGCTGGAGCAGACTGGCCCCTGCTGGTGAGGCCAGGACCATGGCTAGAGGGGCGGCGATCCCACCCAGGCCCAGAGCCGCGCCCCAGCGAGAGGACGGTGTGACGTCGGCAATCAGGGGGTAGTATCCGCTCGTGAACGCGGCGATGCCGATGCCGTGGAACATACGGGCTACCTGGAGCGAAGCAACGGTGCTGACTTGAGCATAGCAGAGTGGAGCGAGGGCGAAGATGGCCGTCCCGATGAGTAAGGCAGGCTTCCGACCTCGGACGTCGACCAGGCGCCCGATGTAGGGGCGAACGATGATCGATGAGGCGGCGAAAACGGTCTGGGCCAGTCCCACCTGCGCGGCGCTCCCGCCCAACTCTTGCACGTACAGGGGTAGAGGGGCCACCAGCAGATGGGCACTGGAGAAGAACATGAAGCTGGCCAGAAAAGCGAGGTAGAAGGCGGGACTGTGTCCGCCTGGAAGCGGGACGCGCTTCATACGGGCTGCACTCTCCCCTCGACCGTGGTGGAGATGGGAGAGTGCTCGGCCAGATACTCCTCCATCGCTTCGCGTAGAATCGTAGGTACGTCGTAGGTCACGCGCCCCGGATCGAGGTGGGTGTACTCGGTGAGATAGCCCAACTCCCAGTCCGTCGAGACCACACTGTAGGTCCGCTCCAGGTCGAGCGGTTCTCCCCCCACCAGGACCCGCACCACCTGTGCGTCAGGATCTCCGTAGGGATCGTACTGGACCTGGAGCCCGGATACTTGCAGGACGCCTTGAGGGTTCCCGCGCATGGCAGCGGGACGATCCTGCGCCACGTCGGGCCGCAGTGAGTAGTTCAGGGCGTGGAGTATCTCCTGGCCCGTCAACTCTGTGCGGCCGGGGTTAGCTGTGGACGACGTTGCCCTGCACAGGTCTCCCAGGGTGATGGGGCCTTCCTTTATCGCCTCGTCCAGCATGCCGGTCACCACGAACGCGAGATCGGTGCCCATCCTGTCTCTCAGTACGTCGGCCAGGAAGTTGCCCAGTGCGCACTCCTGGGAGTAGTTGAGGTCGAGGAAGGTGACCGTTTGCCCGACGAATCGCCCCAGAAGCTGCTGGACTTCGTGAACCTGCTCCTCGATGGCCCTCACGACCTTGGCGTCCACCTCCGATGTGTCCACCGGGAGCAGCCGCGCCTCGCGACTACGGATCTGGCCGGACTGACTATCGACCGCCAGGTCTACGTGGCCGAGGTGGCTCCCGTAGGATCCGGCCTGGACGATCAGCGCTCCGTTGAGCACCAATGGGTTCTCGAGCACGTCGTGGGTATGACCACCGACGATCAGATCGATGCCGTCAACAGACCGGGCCAGATCCTCGTCCTCTTGCAGCCCTAGATGTGACAATACCGCGACGACGTGCGCTCCGCTCTCGCGGAGATGCTGGACCAACTCGGTCACGATGGCCTGGGGCTGGTAGCTGCGAGCGCCGAAGCTGGAGTAGAAGTCGGACGTGGCGGTGAGACCCACGAGACCCAACCTGATGGGACCCAACTCCAGCAGTTGATAGGGCGTCGCTCCCTCCACCAGTTGGCCCGTCGCGGACCAGACGAGATTCGCTGCCAGGATGGGGTAGGAGGCGGCCTTGGCCAGGTTGGCGATGTTCTCCGGACCGTAGGTGACGCCTGCCGAATTGCCCAGTGCGACGGCGTCGTACCCTACGGCGCTCAGGATGCGTGCGATGGCCGTGCCTTTGGTCACATCGCTCTCCAGCAGAACGCGATCCTCCGCGTCTCCCGCGTCCCAGAGCAGCGTGTAGCCACCCTGGCTGGACACCTCCTCGCGGATGCGCCGGACCATGGCGCTGATGAAGGGCAGTTGCTCGACGCGCGCGTGCAAGTCATTGGTGTGGAGGATGGTCAGACGTGTGGTGCCTGTGGCCATGCGATCGATCGCTGTCCTAGTCCTTGTGCAAGTTCAGGACGGCCATGAACGCTTCCTGGGGGATACTCACCTGGCCGACCTGCTTCATTCTCTTCTTGCCTTCCCTCTGGCGTTCCAGCAGTTTCCTTTTGCGGGTGACGTCACCTCCGTAGCATTTGGAGAGGACGTTCTTGCGCAGGGCCTTCACCGTCTCGCGGGCGATGACCTGGCTGCCGATGCCGGCCTGGATGGGCACGGGGAACAGTTGTCGAGGGATGACTTCCTTCAGTCTGCTAACCAGGGCGCTGCCCTTGCCGTATGCCTGGTCCTTGTGCACAATGAGAGACAAGGCATCGACCGTCTGTTGGTTCACCAGGATGTCCAGCCTGACCAGATCCCCTTGCCGGTAACCGGAGAGGCTGTAGTCCAGAGACGCATAGCCTCTAGTACGGGACTTGAGCTGGTCGTAGAAGTCCACGATCAACTCTCCCAAGGGCATCTGATAGCTGAGCAGCACCCTCTGCGGATCCAGGTATTCCATCGATTCGTATTCGCCCCTTCTGGAGATGACCAGTTCCATGATCGGGCCGATGTAGTCATCGGGGCTGAAGATGCTGAGCTTGACCCAGGGCTCTTCGATAGCTTCGATCTCCATGGAAGGTGGGAGATCGGATGGACGGTCTACCTCCAGGACCCCACCGTCGTTGGTGAGGACGTGGTATTCTACGCTAGGGGCCGTAGCCAGGAGGTTCAGACCGTACTCCCTCTCCAGCCTCTCTTGCACTATCTCCATGTGAAAGAGGCCCAGGAAGCCGCAGCGGAAGCCGAAGCCCAGAGCTTGCGAATCCTCTGGCTGGTAGGTCAGCGAGGCGTCATTGAGGTGCAGCTTGTCCAGGGCGTCTCTCAAGAGGTGATAGTCCTCAGAGTCGGCGGGGTACAGGCCGGCGAAGACCATGGGCTTGATGGGACGGTATCCAGGCAGGGGTTCAGTCGCCGCACCGGTGGCCCTGGTGATGGTGTCACCCACGGTGCAATCGCGGACGTTCTTGAGGCCGGTCGCCACGTAGCCCACCTCGGCAGTGTCGAGACGATCCACCGAGGTCATCCCCGGCGTGAAGACACCCATCTCCAGAGGCTCGAACGTTCTGCCATTGGACATCAGCTTGAGAGTCTGGTCCCTGGTCAACTCACCGTCCACGATCCGCACGTAGGCCACGACGCCTTTGTACGAATCGTAGTGGGAGTCGAAGATCAACGCTCGCAGGGGAGACTCGGGCAGTCCCCGCGGTGGAGGCACGTTCTTGACGATGGCCTCCAGGACTTCCTTGGTGCCGGTGCCTTCTCGGGCGGAGGCACGGATCACGTCCCCCTCGGCGACCCCCAGGAGCTCCTCCATCTCCTGGGCCACCTCGTCAGGGCGTGCTCGGTCCATGTCGATCTTGTTGGCCACGGGAACGATGTTCAGATCGTTGTCGAGCGCCAGATAAAGATTGGCCAGGGTTTGCGCCTCCACGCCCTGGCTGGCGTCCACCACCAGCACTGCGCCCTCGCACGCGGCGAGGGCCCTGGAGACCTCGTAGGAGAAGTCCACGTGACCGGGGGTGTCAATGAGGTTGAGCTCGTACTCCTGTCCATCGTCGGCTCGATACAGCATCCGCACCGCCGAGGCCTTGATGGTCACCCCCCTCTCGCGCTCCAGGTCCATCTGGTCCAGCACCTGATCGGCCATCTCTCGGGGCGAGATAGTCCCGGTGTATTCCAGCAGGCGGTCCGCCAGAGTGGACTTGCCGTGGTCTATGTGGGCGATGATACTGAAATTCCTGATTCGTTGCTGGTCCATAGTCCAAGGGTGGGAGTGGCTCGTGCCCTCATCGTGTCTGTACAGTGTATTGATCTCATTATACTTGAATCGAGCACGATTCGAAAGGTCGATGCGGTCTTTCGATGCTCTCCAGAGCGGTGTTTGACAAAGGGGACATCCGGGTGTTATAATGCTTGGCGTTTGGAGGTATTGGCGTGCTTTTCTACTTGCAGGTAGTTCAAATCATAGTCTCGGTGTGCCTGATCACTGCCATCCTGCTCCAGGTCAAGGGCAGCGGCCTGGGAGGGATCTTCGGCGGCAGCGACTCTGGAATATACAAGACCCGCCGTGGTGCGGAGAGGACGTTGTTCAATCTGACCATCGTCCTGGTCGTGCTGTTCTTCGTCTTCGCACTGATCTCGGTGTTCGTTCAGGGTTAAAGCCCTGGTGCAGGACCAGTCCCCGCGTCGTAGACTCCCGGAAGGAGACTAGTACCGCCTTTGACGAGACACATCCGCTGGCAGGCCATCGTTGCCGTCCTGGGCGTGGTGCTGATCGTGGGTCTGCTGGGCTACGTGGCCTATACCACCACCACGGTCATCGTACCCGACGTGGGCGGCACGTACGTCGAAGGTGTTGCCGGGCGTCCCAGCTACATTAACCCCTTGCTGTGCCAGTATAACCAGGTGGACCAGGACCTGGTATCCCTCATCTTCTCTGGCCTCACAGACATCAACGAGCGGGGGGAGATCGTGCCTTCGCTGGCCAGGGAGTGGGACGTCTCGGAGGACGGCCTGGTGTACACGTTCTATCTGCGCCGAGACGTGCTCTGGCACGATGGGGAGCCCTTCACCAGCGCCGACGTGCTGTTCACTGTGGAGGCTATCCAGGACGAGGACTATCAAGGGCCGCCCGAGCTAGCCGAGCAGTGGCGCACAGTCGAGGCGGACGCGATCAACGACTACACGCTTACCTTCACGCTCCAGGCTCCCTTGGCTACGTTTCTCGATTTCACCACCATCGGCGTCTTGCCCCAGCACATTCTGAGCAACGTGCCAGCCAGTGAGCTGCCCACGGATCAGTTCAACGTACGCCCGGTAGGCACGGGCATGTTCAAGATCGGAGAGGTGAGCGGTGACTACGTGATCCTCGAGGCCTACCCAGACTATCACGGGGAGCAGCCGGCGCTGTCGAAGATAGAGTTCAAGTTCTATCCCGACTATCAGAGCGTGTTCGCTGCTTATCAGCAGGGCGAGGTTGAGGGCATAAGTGAGGTGTTGCCCGAGGACCTCGTGAGTGTCCGAGAGGAAGAGTACTTGAACCTGTACACGGCGCGCCTCTCGGGGTACACGCTGATCTTTCTCAATCTGGACCTGCCCATCTTCGAGGAGAAGGAGGTCAGGCAGGCCCTGTTGTGGGGCATCGACCGGCAGCGCATCATCGACCAGATCCTCGACGGCCAGGGGGTGGTGGCACACAGCCCCATCATGCCTGATTCCTGGGCCTACAACCACGACGTGATGCAGTACGCCTACGATCCCTACGAGGCCGCTGATTTGCTCGCTGAAGTCGGCTGGGCCGATACAGACGGGGATGGGGTGCGTGACAAGGAGGGCATGCGCCTGGAGTTCACCCTTCTCACTAACAAGGATCCGGTGCGGCGGCAGATCATCGAGGAGATCGCCCGCCAGTTGTGGGAACTGGGCGTGAGAGTGGTGCCTGTGGTGGAGGATAGCTCGTGGGTGGTGAACGAAGCGCTGCGACCGCGGAACTTCGATGCCCTGCTGTATAGCTGGGGCAACCTGCCAAGCGACCCCGATCCCTATCTGATGTGGCACTCCACTCAGATTGGCGGAGACGGGCAGAACTTCGCGGGCCTCAATAGCATCGAAATGGACCAGTTGCTGGAGGAGGCGCGGCAGAGCACCGATCACACAGAGCGTACGCGGCTGTACCGCGACTTCCAGGATCTCTTCGCAGAGGAAGTTCCCTCGCTCCTCCTGTACTATCCGGTGTACAACTACGCCGTGGATGACATGGTGAAGGGCGTACAGTTGAGCCCGATGATGAATCCCAGCGACCGCTTCCGGACGGTGGCCGAGTGGTACATCAAGACACGCAGGGTAGTGGTCAGCGAGGCAGGCGAGTAATGACTTGACAAGCGGAGAGAGTGTGCATATACTCTCCTTGGTGGCAGGCCGAGATGGCGGAACAGGTAGACGCGCTGCGTTCAGGGCGCAGTGGGGGCAACCCCGTAAGGGTTCGAGTCCCTTTCTCGGCACTGAGCAATGAGGCCCCGACTCTGGTCGGGGCGTTTTTGTATGGTTGCCACGTCTGTCTGTGCCTCGGATCGGGCGCTCGAGCGTCGGGAACCAATCTCCTCCGTGTTTCGTCTTCATTGTGAGAAAGGTGTCTCCACGGACACCGACACGAACAAGGTATCACAGGAGGATGAGTCAAGATGTCGAAAGCGGGTACGATCATAGGAGCGGTCGGCTTGGTACTGCTGGCGGTGGTGCTGGCGCTCCAGTTGCTGGTGGTGCTGCCGGGCGCCTCGACGGCCGGAACCAGTCAAGAGTCCAGAGGGATCACGGTCATGGCTCAGGGTGAGGTGTCTGCCGATCCCGACCTGGCGATGATCACGATAGGCGTTGAGACCAGGGAGAGCACTGCGGCGTTGGCCGCTGCAGAGAACGCGGATCGTATGAGCGAGGTGATGGGTGCTCTGCGGCAACTGGAGATCGCGGATGAGGACATCCAGACGGTCGACTACAGCATCCAGCCCGAGATCGACTGGGACGATGACGAACATCGAGTTATCGGCTACGTAGTCAACAACTCCGTGCGGGTGAAGATGCGCGACATGGAGAGAGTGGGGGATGTGCTGGATGCCGTGACCGAGGCCGGAGCCAACAACGTGTACGGCATACAGTTCACTTTCGACGATCCCTCTGCGCTGCAAGAGCAGGCGCGAGCCGAGGCCATGGACGAAGCGCGGAAGAAAGCAGAGGCCCTGGCTGAGTTGGGTGGGGTACGGCTGGGCGCTCCGCGGACCATCAGCGAGTCTACGTACGAGACGCCGCCCTACTACTTGGACTCCGTATATGCCATGGCAGAGAGTGGGATGGGTGGAGGAACCTCCGTGTCGACTGGTCAGTTAGAGGTCACGGTCCAGGTTCAAATCACCTACGATATTGGCTAAGCCTCGGCAGCACGACTACGTTCGCTATAACGGACAAAGGGGCCATCTCATTCCTGGTGGAGATGGCTCCTTTTGCGTCGGTGTATTCGTTATGGTATACTAGCGCGAGGAACGGACGCCGGCCCTGGGTGGTCTCGGGACCGGGCTGGCGCCGCATGGGTGGAAGAGACGCGGGCTGGAGATCCGCGAAGTGAGGCCCGCGTCCTGATATCTCGGAAGCTGTGGGATCGACGTGTCTGCGGTGAGCCGCCAGGGAGTGAGAAAATGAGCGTGTGGAATTCCTTCAAAGAGGTATTCTTCCCCTCGACGCCGCAGCCCCTCAGTAAGGGGTTGTTTCACTACATGACTCCGGACGGAGCCGAAGAGAGGTTCCGGCTGCACCTGCGGGTCGAAGGCGATGGCGAGGGAATCCTGGTCATCAACGCGGCCAAGGTTCTCCATCTCAACCAGACCGCGACGGAACTTGCGAAGCTGGTTCTGGAGGACAAGGGCACGGACGCGGCCGTCGAAGAGCTCAGGCGGCGGTACAAAGTACCTGCGGAGACAGCCCGGGCGGACTACGAGCATCTGAAGGATACCATCCTTACCTTGGCCACCACGGATGACATCTGCCCCATCTCCTATCTGGATGTGAAGAGGATCGAGCCCTTCGATACGCCGGTCTCCGCTCCGTATCGGATGGACCTGGCCTTGACTTACCAATGCAACGCCAACTGCGGGCACTGTTACGTGGGACGGCCGAGGGACATGGAGAGCCTGAGCCTGGAAGAGTGGAAGCAGGTGCTCGAGAAACTATGGGACCTGGGCATCCCGCACGTGGTCTTCACAGGCGGAGACGCCACGGTGTATCCTCATCTGCCAGAGTTGGTCCGCCACGCAGAGGACGTCGGATTGGTCTCCGGTCTGCTGACCAATGGCATCAAGCTGGCCGACGACCGCTATCTGGGAGAACTGGTGGAGGCAGGACTGGATCACATCCAGATCACCCTGGAGTCCCACGATGAAGAGATACACAATCAGATGGTGGGGGCGGACGCCTGGAAGCAGACCGTGCAGGGGATCAAGAATGCGGTAGCCACAGACGTCTATACGATCACCAATACCACCCTCACGACTCTGAATGCTCCATACGTCGAGCAGACGATAGACTTCCTGAAGGGGCTCGGTATCGAGACCTTTGCCTGCAACAGCCTGATCTACAGCGGAAAAGGACCATCGAGCGGCATCGGTATCCCGGAGCAGGAGTTGGAGTCCCTGATGGTCAAGGTGCGGGACAAGGCTATCGCCAACGGCATGAGACTGATCTGGTATACCCCCACGCAGTACTGTGAATTCCACCCCGTGGAGCTGGAGCTGGGGGCCAAGTTCTGCACCGCAGCCAGGTACAACATGTGCGTCGAGCCGAATGGGGACGTCATCCCCTGCCAGAGCTACTACTCGAGCCTGGGGAACATCCTTCGGGATGATTGGGAGTCCATCTGGAACCATCCCACTGCCGAGAGTCTCAGAAACAGGGACTGGGTGATGGAGAAATGCCGTTCCTGTGACGAGTTGCCGCTGTGTGGTGGGGGATGCCCTCTCTACTTGCAGAACGAGGGCGCGCTCTGCGTCGAAAGCAGCTCCACGGCAGTCTAGGGCGGAGCGCCAGCGGCCCGGATCTCTCAGCATGAAGGACGGCTTCGCACAGCGGAGTAGCATCGGTGGGCCTCTCGGTAGAACAGTGGCACCAGCAGTTCCTGCGGCAGGCTGGTTGGACTCGCGGTATCCGCTCCCATCTCTATCGGCAAGCTGGATTGTGGAGGGCGGAAGCAGTTCTGGACGTAGGATGCGGCACCGGCGCGGTCACCCAGGAGGTAGCGGAGGGCACCAGGGGCCGCGTAACAGGGCTGGATCTGGACCCGGCGATGATCGGCTTTGCAGCCCGGAGCGCGGGGCAGATCGACTGGCTGATAGGGGACGCCCACTGTCTGCCGTTTGAGACCAATAGCTACGACGTGGTGCTGTGTAGCTTCCTGCTGATGTGGACGGAAGAACCGGAGCTGGTGGTGGAGGAGATGGCTCGTGTGGTCAGGGAGGGGGGTGTAGTCCTCGCCACGACAGAGCCGGACTACGGTGGACGCGTAGACTACCCGGAGGAGATTGCCCTTGGGCCGTTGATGGAGGAATCGGTGCGCCGCGACGGGGGGCATCCTCGCATCGGTCGCCGCTTGAAGGCCATGTTCTCTGCGGCTGGTCTGGAGGTGCAGACTGGGGTGATCGCCTCCATCTGGGACGACCGACAATTGGCAGAGGAGTTCGAGGCAGAGTGGGACTTCATCTTGAGAACGTTAGGGAACGTGGCGGGTGATGCGCAACTCCGAGCGTTCAAAGACAAAGCGAGGACAGCGGTGCGGGAGGGGGCACGTCTGATCTTTGTGCCCAACTTCTGGGCGCTGGGAAGAAAGCCAGCGCCGGCATCCGGGTGACGGACCTCGCTTGTCGCAGAGTGAGGTGCAATCATGGCTATGCTGAAGGAAGAGGACAAGGAGGAAGTCGGAAAGCAACTGGCGGAGCTAGCCAGCCCGGTCCAGTTGATCATGTTCACCCAGACCATCGAATGTGAGTTCTGCGAGGAAACGCGAGAGCTGGTGGAGGAGGTGGCATCCCTCTCGGACCAGGTAGAGGCGATCATCTACAACTTCGTCACGGACAAGGACAAGGCCGAAGAGTACGGCGTGGACAAGATCCCAGCCATAGCCGTGATTGGTGAGACGGACTATGGAATCCGCTTCTACGGGATACCGGCGGGCTACGAGTTCGCTTCGTTGATCGAGGCCATCAAGATGGTCTCAGCAGGGCAGGCGGAGCTATCCGAGGCCACGAGAGAAGCGCTGGAGCAGATCGACGAGGCCCTCCACTTTCAGGTGTTCGTGACCCCTACCTGTCCATACTGTCCCGGCATGGTTGTACTTGCACACAGGATGGCGATCGAGAACGAGTACGTCACAGCGGACATGGTAGAGGCGACGGAGTTCCCCCACCTGGCTGTCAACTACCAGGTGCGCGGCGTGCCTCGCACGGTGATCAACGAAACCCATTCCGTGGAAGGAATGGTGCCCGAGGCTCTGTTGGTGCAGCACGTGCTGCTGGCCCTGGGCAAGCAAGGCCAGGAAGCAACCTCCGAGACGAGCTGATGTTTCTCTATGACCCCCATTGTTACTACGACGCCTCGAGGGCAGATGTGCTGCGGTGCACGATCTATTCAGGCCCCGTGAACGGATCGTGAGGAGCAACGTGCTCGACCTCTCCGTGGTCATCGTGAACTGGAACACCAAGGACCTGCTCCGTGGCTGCCTGACCTCGCTCTACGACAGCGAGGGGGATTTCTCCTTCGAGACTGTCGTTGTGGACAACTGCTCGAGCGATGCCAGTGCTGAGATGGTGCGCGAAGAGTTCCCGCAGGTGCACCTCATCGATAGCGAGATCAACGGCGGATACGCCTACGCGAACAACCAGGGTCTGCGGTGCTTCCAGGCGCGCTACTACCTGCTCCTGAACCCCGACACTGTCCTTCCTCCAGATGCCCTGCGGAGGATGCTGGAGTTTCTGGACAGTCACCCTGAGGTGGGGATAGCTGGACCCAAGCTGGTCATGGCCGACGGAGAACTGGACCTGGCCTGCCGCCGGAGCTTCCCTACTCCTGAGAACTCCTTCTACAAGCTCTTCGGGCTGAGCCGCCTCTTCCCCAACAGCGAGCGCTTCGGCCGCTACAACCTGACGTACCTCGATCCGGACCAGGTCGCCGAGGTGGACTCCGTGGTGGGGGCCTTCATGATGGTACGAAGTGAAGTCGTGGAGGAGGTGGGCTGTCTGGACGAGCAGTACTTCATGTACGCTGAGGATCTCGACTGGGCCCTCCGTGCGAAGCGAGCTGGCTGGAAGGTGTACTACTATCCTGAAGTCACCGTGCTTCACTACAAGAGACAGTCCAGCCAGCAGAGCAAGGACAGGTCCGACTACGAGTTCTGGCGCGCGATGTATGTATTCTATCGCAAGCACTATGCCCATGAGACTCCCCTCTGGCTACACTACCTGGTGCTCGGGGGGTTGAGCGTGCGTGGGCGCGGGAGGATGTTGCGTACGATTGTGCGCGCCGAAAGACAGCGTGCTACTGGGGAGGCTTAGCGATGAAGGACAAGGGCACAGTGCTCTTCGCCGTTCTCTTGGTCATCATCGATATGGTGATGATGTTTCTTGCCTTCGTCTTTTCGTACTATCTGCGACTTCGGACCGAGGGACTGTCGCCGGCAGATATCGGCTCGCTGGGCAACTATCTGGGCATGATTGTCATCCAGGTTCTTACGCTCGTCGGCGTCTTCTTCTTCGCCAAGCTCTATCACAGGCAGCGGGGCCTGTCGCACGTGGACGAGTTCTATTCCGTGTTCGTGGCCGTATCCGTGGGGACGATCATGTCCGTGGCCTTCAACTCCGTGATCATACGAAACGGTCCTGACTATACCCGGAAGATGATCGTCTGGAGTTGGGCCTTCACCATCGTTCTCGTAACATTGGGGCGACTCCTGAACTCGCGACTCAGATGGAGTCTTCAGAGTCAAGGAGTTGGCGCGGCCAGGGTCCTCATCGTAGGGACCGGCGACACGGGCCGTATGGTGCTACGTGCGATTCGGCGATCCCCAGGCTTGGGGTACGAGGTGGTGGGGATGGTCACCCAGGATTCCAAGGCGGAGAAGGCTGATGTTCCAGTCCTCGGAACCACCGAGGAGTTGCCTTCTCTCATCGCTTCGGAGGCCATAGACGAGGTGATCATCGCCTTGCCGGAAGCCACGAGCGGAGAGATGCTCCCCATCATCTCCGATTGCCACAGGGCGAAGGTGGCTACGAGGGTATATCCCAGCGCATTTCAACTCATAACCTCCGATCTGAGTATCGGGCATCTGGGTGGTCTCCCGCTGCTCACAGTGAGGGACACGGTTCTCAGGGGCTGGAGACTGACCCTCAAGAGGGCGATGGACGTGGTGGGCAGCGCCGTGGGATTGGTTGTGCTGTCGCCCTTCCTGCTCCTCTTGGCTCTGTTGATCAAGTTGGATTCGGCAGGCCCAGCCTTCTACACTCAGGAGCGCATGGGACTCGACGAGAAGCGATTTCAGGTGATCAAGTTCAGGTCCATGAAGGAGGGCGCCGAGGACGAAACCGGGCCAGTCTGGGCCACCAAGGAAGATCCTCGCCGCACCAGATTCGGGGCATTCCTCCGTAGGTTCTCACTGGACGAGCTGCCCCAGTTCATCAACGTCTTTTTGGGAGAGATGAGTCTGGTCGGCCCCAGGCCTGAACGGCCGATGTTCGTGGAGCAGTTCAAGCAGGTCATCCCTCGCTACGTGGAGAGGCATCAGGAGAAGGCTGGCATGACCGGCTGGGCCCAGGTGAACGGCTTGCGCGGTGACACCTCCATCGTGGAGAGGACCAAGTATGACCTCTACTACATCGAGAACTGGTCCATCTTCTTCGATCTGAAGATCCTCATCAGAACCGCCTTCACCTTCCTGCGGGATAAGGCCGCCATCTGATGTAGTACGGGCGCGATAAGCGGAGCAGGGTGCAGGCGCGCTGTGGCGGCCCTCTACGCCGGGCGAGGCAAGGGCGGTTTGTCCCTGTCCGGCACCACGGATCATGCGGTCACCATCGTGTGCGGCGCTGCCCCCAATGGTGGTGTGTAGGCTTGACAACCAGAGGTTTCTGAGCGACACTCTATGTTAATACTGGGCTTCATCGAAAGCACTTTGTGACGCGGGGCAAAGCCGAGCATGGTGCTTTCCGTTTTGTGGGGGCGAAAGGACAGAGGTGCAGGAGGATGGGAATGATAGAGGTCGAGAATCTGACCAAGTACTATGGCAACCTGGCGGCCATCAAGGATGTGACGTTCAAGGTGGAGGAGGGAGAAATCCTGGGGCTGCTGGGACCCAATGCCGCGGGCAAGACGACCACCATGCGCATCCTGACGGCCTTCATGCCACCAAGCGCCGGCTCCGCGCGAGTAGCCGGGTTCGATGTCTTCGACGACTCTCTCGAGGTGCGCAGACGAATCGGCTACATGCCGGAGACTGTGCCTCTCTATTCCGAGATGGCGGTGTCTTCGTACCTGGATTTCGTAGCCAGCGTGCGTGACGTGCCGGATCGAAGAGAGAAGGTGGAGGAGATTCTGGAGACGTGCGGCCTCTCCAACTTCGCTCACACGTTGATCGGCAGGCTGTCCAAGGGATACAGACAGCGGGTGGGGTTGGCACAGGCTCTGGTGCACGATCCTCAAGTCCTCATTCTCGACGAGCCTACGATCGGTCTGGATCCCAAGCAGATCCGGGAGGTGAGACAGCTCATCAAGAGCCTGGGTGGAGCCCACACCGTGGTTCTGAGCACACACATCCTTCCAGAGGTCAGCGAGGTCTGTAGTCGTGTAGTGATCATCAACGAGGGACGAGTCGTGGCGGACGGTCCGCCTCAGATGCTGGAAGCCAGGCTCCAGCCAACGCAACGGGTGTTTGTCCAGCTCCAGCGTCCGTCGCCAGACGTGTCAGAGCGGCTGCGTCGGCTGGACGGTGTGACGGATGTACAGGTCAGAGGAGAGGGACAGTATGAGGTTGTATGCACCGAAGGTACTGACCGGCGGGAAGAGATAGCCAAAGCGTCGGTGCAGGAAGACTGGGGGTTGGTCGAACTGCGGCCGGTGGGTATGAGCCTGGAAGAGATCTTCCTGCAACTGACCACACACGAGCAGGATCAGGAAGTGGAGGAGGCGGCATAGATGAGGAACATGTTCTATATTGCGAAGAAGGAGTTGCGGGTCTACTTCGCGTCTCCCATAGCTTACGTGGTGACGGCGGCCTTCCTGGCAATCATGGGCTTCTTCTTCGCGCTCATAGTCTACATCACGCGCGAAGCCTCTCTCGGGAACGTGTTCGCCAATATGGCGGTGGTCCTCCTTTTCGTGTGTCCTGCGCTGACCATGCGATTGCTGGCTGAGGAGCAGCGATCGGGGACTATAGAGCTCCTGCTCACCCTGCCTGTACGAGACTGGCAGGTGGTGGTCGGCAAGTTCCTGGCCAGTCTGGCCGTTTATGGTGTGATGCTCGCTCTGACTCTCTACTACGCGTTCCTCTTGGTGTGGTTGGGCACCCCCGATCGCGGGCCCATGCTCAGTACGTATCTGGGTCAGGTGTTGTTGGGAGGTGCCTTCCTCTCCATTGGCGTGTTCGCTTCGGCCTTGAGCCGGAATCAGGCTGTCGCCGCGCTCTTGGGATTCGGAACGATGATCATCCTGTGGCTCGTTGACGTTGCTGGGAATCTCTTTGGAGCTCCAGTGAGTGACTTTGTGACCTACCTGTCGATGTCTGGCCATTACTATGACTTCCTGCGGGGTGTCGTCGACACCAAAGACGTGGTCTACTACCTCAGCGTGATGGCAGCCTTTCTTTTCCTGTCGGTGCAGGCCTTGCAGTTGAGGAGGTGGAGATAGATGCGTGCGTGGATGAGAAGACTGGCCATTCCCCTGGGGGCAATCGGTTTGGTGGCCCTGGTGCTGGCTTTGACCATTTGGTCGCTCACCCGGGAGCTGGATCTGCGTGTGGAGGCCCTGGTGGGCGTGGGGGTGGTCCTGGTGCTGCTCTCAGTCGTAGGCAGGCCAGAGATGTTCAGAGCTGCGCTCACCGGACGCACAGCCAGGTACGGATCGAACGCAGGAGTGGCCGTTGTGGCTTTCCTTGGTATCCTCGTCCTGGCCAACTTCCTCGCCAATCGCCACCACCACCGTGTGGATCTGACTGAGACTGGGGAATACACGCTTTCCTCTCAGACCATTCAGATTCTGTCCGACTTGGACCAGCCGGTGAAGGTAACGGCCTTCTTCCAAGAGGGCGACTACGGAGAACAGGAACTCCAGGATTTGCTCGCCGAGTACTCCTACCATACCGACAAGATCAGCTATGAGTTTGTGGATCCTGACCTAGATCCCTTCGTGGCACAGCAATACGAGATAGGTTCCTATGGCACCGTCGTTTTCGAGAGCAGCGGAAAGCGCCAGGACATCTTCACGGTGGATGAGCAGGAGATCACGGGGGCAATCCTGAAGGTCACTCGCGAGACTCAGAAGGTGGTCTACTTCCTCACAGGGCACGGAGAGCGGGACATCAGCGGCTACGACGAGGTAGGCTACAGCGAGGTAGGGGACTATCTGGAGAGAGACAACTACATCGTGAGTACGCTCAACCTGGCCATCAGTGGTACTGTGCCCACCGACGCCTCAGTGCTGATCGTGGCGGCCCCTCAGTCGCCCCTATTGGAGCAGGAGAATAGTGCCATTCAGACTTACGTTCAGGGCGGCGGCAAGGCGCTGATCATGCAGGAACCGGGCGATGATGCGGTCTTGACCGACGTTCTAGCGGAGTGGGGTCTGGGATACGCAGACGACGTGATCGTCGATCCAGAACGTGCTCTCTTTGGTATGGACCCGTTGTCGCCCGTCGTGGAGAGCTTCACCTACAGTGAGATTACTAGAGACTTGCCCGCTGTGGTGATCGTGACGGCCCGGTCGGTGACCCGCACGACGGAGCAGCCTGAGGACGTGTCGATCCTGGCCCTGCTAGAATCCAGCGATTCAGGCTGGGGTGAGACGGACTTCGAGGCGTTGACGAGACAGGAGGCCGCCTACGATGAGGGTGCGGACCTGGAAGGCCCTCTGGCCATGGCCATGAGCATGGAGGCCTACGGCGAAGATGAGGGCGCAGTGGGGACCCGCCTGGTGGTCTTTGGGGATTCCGATTTCGTGGCCAATGGCAACATGTCGCTGGGCGGGAACCTCGATCTCTTCCTCAACACTGTGAACTGGCTGGCCGAGGAGGAAGAACTGATCTCCATCCGGCCTGTGGCTGAGGTGTCCCGCGAGATCATCCTCTCAGCCGGGCAGGCTCGTTTCCTCCAGTATTCCAGCATCATCTTCTTGCCGGCCGTCGTGCTGTTGGTGGGTCTGGCCGTCTGGTGGAGGCGGAGGTAGCGGCGATGAGACTGCAACAGCGGACTACAATCATTGTAGTCGCCGTGTTTGCTGTCCTGGCGGCGTTCGTCTACTTGGTGGAGATGAGGACAGACCAAGACACCTCGAGCGAAGAGGATGATACCTCCGTGTTTGCCTTCTCGACCAGTGAGGTTGCCCTCCTGAAGGTGACGGACCTGACGACCCAGCAGTCGGTGACAGTCGAGAGAGGTGTCGATGGCGCTTGGGGTATCACCGATCCTTTCCAGGCTGACGGCGACGACGCACGTGTGGAGAGTGTGCTGAACAGTCTCTCCTGGTTGTTGTCCACTCGGACCATAGAGGGTGAGGATGTCGACCTGGAGGCCTTTGGCCTCTCCGTGCCGGCCCTACGGGTGGAGGTCGGACTGGAGGAGGGCGACGACCAAGTGCTGCTGGTGGGCAGTGAGAACCCGTCTGGGTATTCGCGCTATGCACAGCGCGAGGGTGAGGAGCGAGTGTACCTCGTCTCTTCGTCCACCATCGATGACGTGGAGGGGTTGATAAGCGATCCGCCAGAGAAGCCGACCCCGACTCCGGAGCCCACCGAGACGGCAATGTCCACAGTGACGACGGAGACCGAGACGTCGGCGGTGAGCGGTACCGCGACCGCCACGGTATCCCAGGAGGACTGACACACTCTCGACTGGAGCTGTGGGTTCCGGGCTGAGGCCGGCAGGTTTGTCAGGTCGAGGTACGTGTGCAGACCTCGAGGTGCCGAGTCGTTGACTCACGGTGCGTGGCACTTCTTGTCCTCCGGCAGCCCTTGGTCGGAGTCCGTGACGCCTCTGTCCACTCCTGTCATCCGCTCTAGCGCCGTGGAGAGCCTTGGGCTTAGACGCCTCTGGTCTCTGGCTTGACGTTGCTGGCACGCTATGCTTTAATGAATCCTCGGATTGGGCTGTCGATGCATTTTCCTTCCGCTCGGAGGGAGTGGCGTGGCGCCGACCCAACTTCGTGGTTTTCACGGCCGCAGTGTCTTGCTGTTGGAGGCAAGCCACCATCGTGCCGCGGATGTGAGGGGGGCATTCGCTCGGAACTGCCCAACCTGGCAGGTCGTGGTCGTGGCAGAGCCGTCGGAGGCGATCCGGCAGCTTGACGGCCAGACGTATGACGCAGTCATCCTCGATCTTGATCCCCCGGGGCCCGATGACCTGAGTCTTCTCCGTCGGATCGCGACAACAGGTTGTGGAATCCCCATCGTGGTATTGGCCGGGGCATACGGCGAGCAGGGACATCACGCGGCTGGGATGGGGAACACCGTGGTTTGCTTCTTCGGGTCTGGAGAAGACCTGGATTCTCTTCCCCAGAGCTTGGCTGGCCTGCTGGACATGCAAAGCCCGAGATTGGAGCAGGTCCGGCTTCGGGATGAGATTCGCAGCAGAGAGAGGGAACTCACCACACTGGATGCCTTGGCTGAAGCGGCCGGCAGAGCAGGTGGGGCTGAGGAGGTTCTGAGGTCTGCGCTAGAGGCCGCCACCAATGCCATCCCAAACGTGGACGTGGCTATCGCCCAGGTCATGGACCCGGAGAAGGGGTGGCTGCTCGTCAGAGACCCGGCCGACGCGAGCTCAGGGTCCCCGGCTAGGCGGGGCCAGCCTCAACAGAAGGACACTCCTTCGTCTCCTCCACTCAACTCCTCTAAGTGGCAGATCAGCGAGGATACTTGCTGCCCCGAGATGAGTCCAGATCTCAGATCCTCTGTGACCGCGCCTCTGGTCATACGAGGGAAGACGGTTGGCGGTCTGAGTCTAGGGAGCGCACGGGCTGATTCCTTTGACGAGACACACCAGGAGGTGCTAACGATTCTGGCCCGTCAGACTGCCGCGGCTCTCCAGAACGTCGATCTGCGCCGCGAGCTCGAGACAGCCCAACATGAATACAGGCTGTTGGTGGAGACCGTGAGCGATGCAGTCTGCGTGGTGGACCTGGAAGACTGGCGGGTGGTGGAGGCCAATGACCAAGCGGGGGAGTTGACCGGTTGTGGCCTGGAAGGGCTGCTCAGCGAGACCGCCGATCGCATCTACTGCGTGCAGGGAGACCACCCAGTAAGGGTTACGCTGAGGGATGTACTGACAACTGGCGAGAGTGGCTTTGATCATCTGAGCTTGGAGAGGAGAGACGGCCGGTCGGTGCCCGTGTGCGTACGCGTCAATCGCCTGACGCGTGGAGACGTGGCCCTCGCTCAGGTGGTTATTCGTGACGTGAGTGCCACGAGGGAGATGGAACAAAGACTCATCCACACGGAGAAGTTGGCCGCGCTAGGGCGTCTCACTGCCTCATTAGCTCACGAGATCAACAACCCCCTGCAAGCTCTTCGTAGCAGCATCAGCCTCCTCGCCAACGATGTCCATGCTGATGAGAAGACCATGCGGTACGTGAGCATCGCGGACCGAGAGGTGCAGCGTCTCATCCAGCTCGTGCGACGCATGTTGGATTTCTACAGACCTGCCGGTGAAGAGCGCGATCTGGTCGACGTCAACGACTTGCTGGAGGACACGCTTGCTCTGGCCAGCAAGCAGATCGAGCATAGCGGGATCTCGGTTGTGAGAGAGTTCGCAGAAGCGTTGCCCTTGGTTGCTGTGCAGGTAAGCTATTTGAGGCAAGTCTTCATCAACCTCGTCCTGCACCATGTGGAAGCAATGGCTGGTGGTGGGCAATTGACGGTGGGCACTGATGTGGATCGAGCCAACGGTCAGGTGGTAATCATCTTCAGCGACACTGGAGAAGGCATACCGCCAGAGGAGTTGCCCTACGTCTTCGAGCCTTTCTATTGGTCGAGGGAGGGATCAGCCGGACTGGGCCTGGCTGTGAGCCACAGCATCGTGGAGAGGCACGGAGGGTCCCTGGAGGTGGGTAGCGAGGAGGGAGCAGGCACTCGCTTCTGCGTGAGGTTGCCGGTTGGGGGGTGAACCTGTTGACTGACGAAGCCAGGATACTTGTCGTTGACGATGAATCGTCAGTTCGTTTCCTTCTGTCTGAGGAACTGACCCAACAAGGGTATGAAGTGTCCACGGCAGCTAGCGGCGAAGAGGCACTGGCGATGTTGGAGGAGGCCACCTTCGATCTCATGCTGCTGGATCTGAAGATGCCGGGGATGGATGGCATCGAGGTTATGCGAGTTGCCCGCGACCTGGCTCCCCGAACGGTCGTGGTCATGCTGACTGCCTACGCAACCCTGGATTCGGCAGTGGAAGCTCTGCGCCACGGAGGACACGACTATCTCCTGAAGCCATCTTCCCCGAATGAGATCCTGGCCAGTGTGGAGAAGGGCTTGGCCAAACGCCAGCAATCTCGGCGGCAGGAGGATCTGCTACGGCAGATGGGGAACCTGGCACGCGAACTCGCGGAGGGAGAGGTCACAACAACAGAGACTGAGCCCCGTGGTGACGAACGGACTCGGTATCTGCGTGTTGGCGATCTCTTGGTGGACCGAGCGAAGCTGAACGTCGTCTCCGCCGGTGAGTCTGTTGCTCTGACGTCCAGCGAGTACAAGCTTTTGCTCTGTTTGATGGAGAACGCCGGCAACACTGTGAGCTTCGGTGCGCTGGCAGAGGCGGTCCACGGTGTCTCCTGTGAGGCCACGACAGCAAAGAAGGCCATCAGTACCCATCTATGGAGGCTCAGGCGCAAGCTTGACTCCATGGGCCGAGGCCCAGTCCAGATCGCGAATGTCCGCGGTGAGGGCTACGTATTGCTGGAGTCCCAGTCGGAGTGATTCGACTCGAGACCGGGAGGCTTTGGGTGGTGTCGTGGCTTCTGACGTTCCAGTAGACCGTGCACGTCTACCGGTATTGATAACGAAATCGGGACATTCTCGTGACGGTATTGGAACAATTGGGCACCTCATTCTGCTGTATACTGTCATTGCGTGTACTGGTTGGCAACGTAGTGACGCAGGCGGGTGCCCATGCAAGGAGACTACTTCGACCTCGTTCCCGCGGAAACGCCCAACCGACGTATCATGCTCATGGAGGCGGAGCGACATCGTCTGGCTCGCGAACTCCATGACGACCTCCTGCAAACCCTCACCGCTCTACGGCTGAGTATCGACGTATGCGGGCGACTGTCCTCCAATGGAGACTCCACCGCGCTGGAAGACGAACTAGCTCGGCTTAGAGGCTGCTGGGAAAAGAGCCTCAGCACCGTGAAGGAACTGATGGTGCAAGTCGGTCCGGGTTCAGGGGAACACGCCAGCCTTCGCGAGGGAATACGCTGCCTTGCCCTCGAATGCGAGAGACAGTTCCAGATCGAGGTGAGTCTCGATCTCGGCGATCTTCCCGAGCACGTGTTGAATGGTGAGCAGAGCACGGCTCTCTTCTACATCGTCCAAGAGGCGCTGCGGAACACCTGTCACCATGCTGGCGCCTCGCGCGTCGTGGTCCGAGCGGTCAACGGAGTAGGCTCTCTTCAAATGTCTATCGAGGACGATGGCATTGGCTTCGATCCGACTAGTGTGATCTCTGGCTATCCGCGTCTGGGGTTGGGGTTGGCGGGCATGTGGGAAAGATCTCAAGGCCTCGGCGGCCAACTGGTCGTTGAATCGACACCCGGACGAGGGACGGCCGTGACTCTGACCCTACCTCTGCGGAACGCCCGGGGTATCTGATCACGTTCCAGGCAGGACTCAGGACTGTCTGCAGGGCAGATGTAGTGCTTGTCAGTCACACAGGCCGTGCGGCCCGACCTCGGGGCAAAGGCATCAATGGCGGACACGCGAGTTCTTGTCGTTGGGGGCGACATCGGGACTGTCCACGCTCTGGTACAGGAGTTGGAGCGGGGCGGATTGATGGCGCGAGGAGTCACCTACGACGCGGGGGTGCTCGGACCCTATCAAGCTGAGACCTTCGAATTGGTGCTCGTCCACGTACCGGCGCACGGGGCGGAGGGGATCAAGGTGCTCGCGGACCTGATGAGCTACGACCCAGAGGCGCTCGCAGTGGTCCTGTCCACGCATGCCACGGTGGACCTGGCGGTCGAGGCTCTGAAAGCCGGGGCAGCGGAGTTCATTGAGGGCCCCCTAGCTGCTGGGGAACTGCCGGCAAGAGTGCTCCAGGTTGTGGCACAACGTGGTGAGAAGGCAGTCCACGGGAGTCTGCGGGATCTGTCCCTCACGAGCATCATTTCGGTCAACTGTAGCGAGCACAACCAGGCTGAGTTGGTGATCCATCGCCAGGGTCGTGTGGGGATAATCTACTTCGAGAGTGGCGGGATAGTCCACGCTAGCCTGGATGATGAGGAAGGCGAGCAGGTGATCTATGAACTGCTGTCCTGGGAGGATGGCAGCTTCTCTCTCAAACAAGGCGTACCGCCCCCCAAGCGAACGGTTGCAGTGGGATGGACGGGTCTCTTGCTGGAAGGGATGCGTCGCATCGACGACGCCGTGGAGGAGTGGGAGCCGGAGGATGAGTATGACGCGGCTGCCGAAGAACCCAGTGTGCAGAGAATGGCGACTGCTCTAAAGGCAGTCGAGGGTGTAGAAAGCGTAGTCGTGTGCGCTCGGGGAGGTGGCCTATTGAGTGAGGCGCTGTGCTCTGAACCCACGCGGAAAGCTGCTGTGACCGCGCTGTTGGGGCAGAGGTCCCGCAGCCTTGCTTTCGTGCTCAACGCAGGCCGTCCCAGATCGGTTTGCCTTACCGGCGCAAGGGGGCGGGTCCTCGTTGTTCCCTACGGGGAAGACTATGTCGGCGTGTGGATCTCTCTGAGATCCTCGCCCGAATCCATCGCGACTGAGGTCAGGAATGTGCTGCGAAGGTACCCTCAGGTGAAAGGCGGGAGCCAATGATCCTACCCAAGGGGCGTGCGGAGTATGCAAACTTGAACACCTCCTTCGTGGACTTTGACGGACTGGTACAAGACCTGAAGGCCAATGGTTTCACCGGATACGTCGAGGTCAGTTTCTGGGAGTACGAGGGTGTCCTGTTCGTCGACAACGGCACCATCGTCAATGGTGTCGAGGAGACCACACACGCGCGAAGCACTGGCCAGGAAGCAGTCAGCGGCATCATGCGCCAGGCGGAAGAGAAGAACGGCAGCGTGAGTGTCTATTCGCTCGCGGCGGACATGGTGACCATGCTGGCTAGCGTGCTGAAGAGCGAAGTAGTACACAAGGACCTGAATACGGACTTCAGTGACCTCGCACAACTCGTGGCGAAGCTTCAGAGCGACGGACATACAGGCTACGTGGAGGCAGCCTTGAAGGGCGGCAAGGGCAGCGCGATGATCCTGTTTCGGTCTGGAGAAGTAGTGGAAAGCATGCTCTCATCGGGCAGCGAGGTGCTCTCTGGAACCCAAGCTTTGCCGCATATCATGGAGGCCGCTTCCTCAGTGGGTGCGGTCTTCAACGTGTACCGAACCGCGCTTGAGGAGGCTTTCGAGAACACGGAGGAGATCCTGGTCGCGCTGGAACTACCTCAACTCCTGATCCTATGGCAGAACGTGGTGGCCACGGTCGAGCGCATCGCCGACGGCCACGCTGGGAAGGGAAGCTTCCTTGATGCCTTGAGAGACTCGTTGATCGAGAGTGCAGAGGAGTATCCCTTTCTTGATCCATTTGCCGGCGAGTTCGACTACAGGGACGGACTGATCACCTATTCCGGACCGGCCTCAGAAAGGTTAAGCCGGGCACTGGGTCGGACGCTGAGTGCGACCGTGAGCAGGATGGTGGACGGCCTGCCCGGAGTCGACTTGGTGGCCGAGGTGAGGCAGGGACTGGCTCTGGTGGTGGAGGAACGTGCCGACGCCGTCCAGAGGTACGGGCTGATGGACGTCATGCCGGAGCTGTTCGTGGCGGAGTGAGAGGTGATCGACGAGAGACTGGCCGAGATCAATGCGGTAGCTGGTGTCACTGGCTCTTTCGTCTGCGACAACAGCGGGCGGGTGATCGCCAGTTCCCTCACTGATGACGTCGACATGACCTGGATCCGTGACGTCGCTCGTGAGGCAGCACAAACCGTGGCGGTCCTGAGCGCGACGCGGGAGTCTGGGGAGGAGTTGGACTTGCAGACCGCGCGCATTCGACTGGTGGTGCGGGACCTGGGCGCCAGTCTGCTCGTAGTGGTGTGTGGCCATCAGGCAGACACTCCCATGCTCAGGATGACACTGAACGTTGCAGCAACGCAGTTGAGAGACGACCCGGAGCTGGGCGACCGCTTGCGGGACAGCCTCAAAGTCAAGCAAGTGTTGGAGAGTGAGCTCGATGAACTCTCCTGGGAATTACTGAAGGCCCTGGAGAGAAAGGAGTCGAACGATGCCTGAGATGCTCGTTGGCAACCTTGCCCAGGTGTCACTGGTCGACGTTCTGAGGCTACTGGCCTCCGGCCGGCAAACGGGCCTTCTGCGTGTGGCCGACGGTGCCAGGACGGGAGAGATCTTCGTCAAAGAGGGGAATCTGATCCACGCCGTGACTGAGGGGCAGATGGGGGAAAGCGCTGTCTACGCCTTGATGGCCTGGCAAAGAGGGAGTTTCGACTTCGCGCCGCAAGTGCTGGCGTCTGAGAGTTCGATCACCATGCCCACGGAGCGGCTGCTTGATGAGGGAAGCAAGCATGCGAGGGAGTGGAGGGCGATCAAGAGTGTGATCCCCAGCGCGGATGCGGTCTTCCAGCTTTCTGCGTCAGGTGCCAATGGTGCAGTCAGTCTCGAGCCGGAGGAGTGGCGGGTCCTGGCCAAAGTGGATGGTGAGAGGGATGTCTCGGAGATTGCCGAAGCGTTGACTTGGGATGAACTCCTGGTCTCCAAGCTGCTTGTCAGACTTGTGACGAATGGCCTTCTGGAATTGACGACCGGCCGTCAGGCCGGCCCGACGCCGGCCGTGGACGGAGGGTTCTTCGGGCTATTGGACGAGCAGTTCGTGGAGGCAGTGGGGCCGCTTGGCCCTGTGATCATAGACGATGAGATCGCCACGATGGGGGAGACAAGAGAGCACTTCCCTCGGGCCAGAGCGGCAGAGTTGGTGGAGCGTATCAGTGCTGACATCGAGGATGAGGGCAAGCGGGCGCTTTTCCAGCAGGCTATCTTGGGGTTGTTGAGAAGCTTCCAAATGTAGCTCTAGAGACACGCGCTGAGGCGAATGTAGGCCCAGAGTAGGCTGAGAGGTAGAGGAGGCGGTGAGATGAGGTTGACGATTGCGAGGAAGCTGTGGCTGGCTTTCGCCATCGTACTGGTCCTTCTGGTTGCTGTCGCGGCGCTTGCGGTCTATTCCCTGAACTCGGTGCGTACTTCCGTAGCCAATCTGATTGAGCTCCACGGAATCGCAGAGGCTCTAGACCGCAGCACCGAGCAGTTGCTGCTGGAAAGAACTTTCATGGTTCAGTACGTCGCGACAGGCGATGCCAACTATGCGGCGGACGCGTTGGCAGCTCAGTCTGCGCACTGGGATGCCTGGTGGATCGTGCAGGAATGGGGCGCCGAGCAAGGGATCGAGGAGGTCCCGGCTATGGAGGAGGCGGTGTTCTCGTACCACTCTCTCCTGGCTAGTTCCGTCGGGTCGTACGAAGAGCATCCAAGCCAACGAACAACAGTCTTGGAAGAGTTGGGCGGGTCTCAGTACTACATCGGGGTGCTGGGTCCCGTTCGCGACGAAGTAGCGGCTGTGATCGGCGCGCAGGTTGACGCAGCCGAGCAATCTGTCGAGGCTCGGCTCGCCACCATGCGCCTCGTCGCCATCGGTGCGGGCGCACTGGCGTTCGTGGCAGCGGTGCTGTCGGCGTACTACATCAGCAGGGGGATCACTCGCGCTGCAAGGCACCTCGCAGCAGCGGCGGAAAGCATCAGCCGAGGCGATCTGGATGTTCCCATAGAGGTGAGGACAGGCGACGAGATGCAAGACCTGGCAGAGGCCATCGAGCGGATGAGGGCCAGCCTCAAGGCTGCGTTTGAGCGCTTGCGCCGACGCTCGGCTGGGACATGAGCGCCGAGAATTGGGCGCGAGATGATTCTTCCTGCGGAGTTGTTCTGTATCCTAGATTTCCGGAGTGTAGGGAGTTCGGTCCAGACGAGGGATCGCCGAGGAAACGACTGCACCAGAAGACCAGTGCCCGGATACTTCACTCGGTGATCGCGGGTCGCCGGAGTGCGTTTGTGGGGTTAGGTGGATCATCCCCGCAGTGGGCAACGCAGCCTACGGCGGGATCAGGAGGCTTGTGAGATGACGCGAGGAGTATGCCTGCCAACTAATCTGCTCGACGAGATGGAGCGCATCCTGAGTCAGCTACAGCAGAAGACTCAGGTCACCTGTGTTCTCCTCGCTGACATCAGCGGCCAATTGATCTGCACGGCCGGCCAGGTGTCGGGCTTCAACGCCGTATCGGTCGCTGCATTGACGGCAAGCGATATGTCGGCCACCGCTGAACTCGCGAGACAGTTGGGTGAGGCCAAACCCTTTCGGGTTCTGTTTCATGAGGGGGAGCGGCGTCATCTCTATCTCTCGGACGTGGGCAACAGCTTCATTCTAGTCGTGGTCTTCGAGACCCGCGTACCCATCGGCTTGGTACGCGTCTTCAGTGAGCGGGCTGCGCTGGAGCTCGAATCGCTGACAGATAGGTACGAGACGGCCCTGGATCAGGGCGGCGCAGTGTTGAGTGAGGACTTCGACGAGTCTCTGCTCGACGAGTTGGACGAAGTCTTTGGATCTCTCTAATCAAGGGGACGAGGCGTGTTCATCAATCCCAAGCGACGGGAGATCAATATCAAGATCGTGTACTACGGTCCGGCCTTGAGTGGGAAGACCACCAACCTGATCCAGATTCACTCACGTGTCGATCCCAACATGCGCGGCGACCTGGTGTCTCTGAAGACGCGAGAGGATCGCACTATATTCTTTGACTTCCTGCAACTCGAACTTGGGCGCATCCAAGGGCTGAAGCCACGTTTCAACCTCTACACTGTGCCCGGGCAGGTACGGTACGTGGCCAGCCGGAAGCTCGTGCTGCAAGGTGCCGACGGCGTCGTCTTCGTGGCAGACTCCCAAGCCGACCTGCGGCGGAGCAACATCCTGGCTATGCGCAGTCTGCGACTGAACCTGCGAGAGCTGGGCTACGATCCGGCGGAGTTCCCGATGGTTGTTCAGTTCAACAAACGCGACCTGCCCAACATAGTGCCTGAAGCGTTGTTGAGTGCGGACTTGGGACGGAACGGGGCACCCTGTCTGGCCTCGATCGCCACTGAAGGGGTGGGTGTATTCGACACACTGAAGGCTATCATCAGACTAGTCTTGGTGGAGACGAGGAGGCAGATGCCGGCGAATCCCAGACGCTAGCCTGAGGTTGGATCGCGGCGTGGCACTCGGCATTCTCCCTGGAAGGAGGATGAAGCTGGGTCCCACGCGGGCGGGGTGAAACCGGTCCACTGGATGACACTGGCATCACGGCTGCCGAGTCCCCAGAGACGGGGTGGCTTCCAGAAGGGCGTAGACTGACTTGGCGGGTGGGCGGACCACGTTGAGGTCCACGTACAGATGTACGGACAGCTCTCGGGACTACGACTATCCGAGCAGGATCTCCTCGCGATGAGGGAGGAGAGATACCGCCTGGTTCACGAGCTCCATGACGGGACCTTGCAGGGTCTGACAGGTCTGGGCCTGCGACTCGATCTCTGCAGGGAGCTGCTGAGTACAAGTGAATCGGCTGCCCTGGCAGAGGAGTTGCGTCAACTGAGGCTCGATTTGACCAAGGTAGTGGCGGGCATCAGGGAGTTGATGGTGGAATTGCGCTGCCCTGGGTCGCAAGAACTCGGCGCAGCAGAGATGATCGAAACCTATGTGTGTGACTACCAAGAGCGCGCAGGGGTTCGAGTTATCGCGGATCTGGCGCAGCTTGCTGACGAATCGCTGGGCGTAGAACAGAGGCTGGCCGTCTTCCGGATTGTGCAGGAGGCCCTGCGCAATGTCCATCGGCACTCGGGAGCTTCGCGGGTGCTGATCAAAGGGGAACAACGTGAGTCCCAGATCGAGTTGGTGGTTGAAGATGATGGCAGCGGCTTCAATGTCTTGGGAGTCACGTCGGACTATCCTAGGCGGGGGATGGGCCTGGCAGGAATGCGGGAACGGGCCAAGGCCATCGGCGGTGAGGTAGGAATAGACTCGCAGCCGGGCCAGGGCACTCGTATCACTCTGACCGTTCCCATGGAGCCTCGTGGTGACTAGTCGAAAACGGGGGAAACGGAGGCAGTCGGGGCGTCAGTGCGCACCGCCATGAGTTGCCAGAACTCGATGCTCCAAGGGAGCAAGCAACCGCATGTTCATCAATCGCAAACTGGGTGAACTGAACCTCAAGATAGTCTACTACGGCCCTCCTTTGGGTGGAAAGACCACAAACCTGGAGTACGTATACGGTGCCATTGACCCGCGGTTGCGAAGTGAGTTGATCTCCCTCAAGACCCAGGAGGACAGGACCCTGTTCTTCGACTTCTTGCAGCTAGCATTGGCTCCAGTCAGGGGACTGAAGCCCAAGTTCAATCTGTACACGGTGCCTGGCCAGGTCATCTACGCTGCCACCCGTAAGCTGGTGTTGGAAGGCGCCGATGGTGTGGTCTTCGTCGCAGATTCACAGAAGTGGCGACTGGATGAGAACGTCGCTCTGCTCGACAACCTGGCCGTGCATCTGGGCAGATCGGTACGGGGTCTGTCGGACTACCCTCTAGTTCTGCAGTGTAACAAGCAGGACCTCCGCGATGTCTTCTCCCCAGAGGAGCTGAGGGGGCGCCTCACACGGGACCACGTTCCATGTCTGGGGTCCGTGGCTACCCAGGGCACGGGGGTCTTCGAGACGTTGAAGATGGCCATCAACTTGGTCATAAGCCGCATATGAGTGGTCGCTCGTGTGTCGAGAATGCGAGCATATCATTTGGTGGCGAGCCCCGCCGCATTGGCGGGACCGGCGTTGTCGACGCCGGTGATGTTGGTCGCAGCGGAGACATGGGAGGCACACTTCAGTAGCCTGCTTTGGTGGCGGTGTCTCTGACATGGACCAGGGTGTCCCGCCTTCGGAGCAGGGAGTGGAAGGTGCTGACTGAAGGTGAATGCCTTGGTAGCTGGCCCAGGAGGAGAGTGCGCAATGGATCGACCGAGGCAGTGAGGCACCTGTCTCGTGCACCGTGACAAGAGACGAGACTCTCTGGCGCAGGAGTAGGGAGCGTGAGCACGCGCAAAGAGCGTAGAAGATGGGCCCGCATTCAGGCTGAGCATCTAGTGTCCTATGCTCACTTCGATGAGCGCGGGGAACCGGACGTTAAGGGCATGGCGCGCACCCTCGACTTGAGCGAGGGTGGCATGCTGCTGGAGATGACCCATCCCGTGGACGTCGGTGAGCATCTCAAGATCAAGATGGTCACCGGCGACCAGATTCTGGAAGCCGCCGCGACTGTAGTCTACAGCAACCCCTTGGACGATGACCGGTGGCGCGTCGGAGTGCGGTTCACGGAGGTCCCCGACGAGGACCTGGCTGCGATTGCTCAGGAGGTTGCGAGGTTCCGAAACAGTGGAGGTCGGGGATGATGAATACGCAAGGTGTGGTTTTCGACGATGACCAACTGGCGAGGATACAGTCCTGTCTCGAGGGACTGCTGAGCAAGAGCAAAGGAATTGCTGTACTTCTGGCCGATGCGACGGGACAGCCTGTTGGACACGTGGGCAGCCTGAAAGACCAGGACCAGATAGCGCTCTCTACTCTCGCGGCAGGCAGCTTTGCCGCTACGGTGGCAATGGCCAAACTACTGGGGCAGGAAGGTGCTTTCGCACAGGTCTTCTTCGAGGGGGATGCATACAACGTGCACTCATCCGCCGTAGCCGATGACTACCTTCTGACCATCGCCTTCGACAGCCGTGCCAAGGCTGGGCTAGTGAGACTGCTGGCTCAGGAAGCTGTGAAGGAACTTCGCGACATACTGCGCGAAGCGCGAGAGCATGCGCTGGATGAGTCGGTCCGTGATCTCATGAATGGCGAGTTCGGTGATTCGCTGGCAGATCAATTGGACGAGCTTCTGCCCCAGAGCTGAGAGGTCACCACTGGGTGCCATGTTGGGAGGAGTACCGATGGTCGATGATATCGATCTTCAACTCACTGAGGCGCTGCGCGGCCTGAGGCGGGCTTCGCCGCACGTCGTGGGGACAGCCGTGGTGACGGGAGATGGTTTCGTGGTGGCTGCGGACCTGCCCGACGAGACTTACGAGAAGAAGGTGACCATCATGGCTATGGCCATGCTTACGATGGGGCAGGAGGCGACGGATGAGCTCGGTTCGAGTGATGTAGAGCGAGTCCTCGTGGAGAGTCGTGATAGCTACATCGTGATGGTCAACGCCGGTCCCAGTGCGGTGCTGGCCGCAGTGGCCGGCAGAGAGATGGTCCTGGGCTTGCTCCTTGTGGCCATGAAGGAGACCGCAGCGGAGATGCGCGGTCTTCTCTACTGAAGGTGGGGCGCGAATGGGGGAACGGGGAGCCGGGCAGGCTGGCATGGATCTCGAGGTCAGATTGGAGAGGATTCTGCGGCTGATGAACGAAGAGGGCCACTTCAAGGCCTCTGTTCTGGTCAGTGCTGAGGGGCTTCCTCTTTCATCGGTTTCTTCGCCCTTCGATGCGGAGACGATGGCTGCGATGGTTAGCCTGGTCAGGAGCACCATCGAGCGTGCGCGGCAGAGTATTGGGCTGGATGAGATCGACGAGGTCTCGGTGGTCCAAGCGGACAGGATGCGTTTCATCTGTCGGTGCTTCCGAGTTGAGGAGGAAGAGCTCGTGCTCGCGGTGGTGGCCCCGCCCTACCAGACCTACAGGCGACTGACCAACCGCGCCATCAACAGGATCAGACGGGCTTGGCGGGCATAGAGAGTGCCGTCGCCATCGAATCGGTGGTAGTCGAGGCTGTCGAGAGGAAGTGGCGAGCCGTAGGATGGGTTCCGTTGAGCGTGGCCTCAGCGTCCAGGTCTAAAGAAGACCTGGATTCTCTTCTTCAGAGGCTGGCTGGCCTGTTGGGCCTTCGGGGACCGCGATTGGAGCAACTCCGGGTCCACGACGAAATGCTCATGAGAGAGTGAGAGTCCCGCGAACTGGATGCCTTTGCTGCAGCGTCGGGCTCAGAGGTGGGGGCTCCGGTCCTGGACGGTTTTTGAGAGGAGCCTTCGGGTTTGCTGCTACAGGGACTACCCGTCCTGGCAGGGGAGGGTGTAGCATTTCTCGATGGCTCCTAGGTCGGGGGTGATGTGGTCAGTTGGCGCCTACTCCGCGGTCCCGTGCGGGCCGCCAGCGAGTGGCGACCTGGCTAGTCCTCCACCATGGCGTGCCACGCAAGTCTGAGCTCGCGGATGGCCCGGTTGGTCAGTTGTCTGTAGTAGCGCTGCTTGCGGGGTATGACCACGGCCAAGACGAACTCCTCGCCGTCTAGCTGGAAGCAGCGACAGACCAGTCGTATATGATCGCTGGACCTGACCGTGACCTCGTCCAGTGGGGCCATGCCCACGTGGTCCTGAGTCTGCTGAGCAACACTTCGGAGGAGAGCGACCATGGCAGCGGTCACATCTGTATCATACCCCGAGGGCACCGTGGCGATGGGCAAACCATCGCTGCTGGCGAGCACTGAGGCCTCAAAACTGCCGTCGCGGTTGATCCTCTCCAAGGCTTGTTCGAAAGATACCTTTGACATATCGTCATATCCTTGACACGACTAGGTTGATGGCTGCCTTGAGCGTTTCCAGCACTCCCACGCCCTCGGTGGCTACCGATTGATACTGAGGTACACCGTCCCTCGCCAATTGCATCCGCAGCAGTGCCACAGGGGCTATGCTGGGTAGGTCCCTCTTGTTGTACTGGAGTACCACTGGAAAGTCCAGTGGGTTCGTGCCAAGCTCCCGCAGGTTCTCCTCGAGGCTGTGCATAGTCTCTATGTTCGCTTTGAGCCTGCTGAGTTGCGAGTCAGCCACGTACACCACGCCGTCTGCCCCTTGCAGCACGAGCCTTCGACTGGCAATGTAGCACGGTTGGCCGGGCACGGTATACAGATTGAACTTGGGTTTGAGCCCCTTGATCTGTCCCAGCTCCAGCTGCATGAAATCGAAGTAGAGAGTACGGTCTCCTCTGGTCTTTAGGGAGATGAGCTCTCCCCGCAGGTTCGGGTGCGTCCTGGAGTGCACGTACTCGAGGTTTGTGGTCTTGCCGCTGAGGGCTGGCCCGTAGTACACGATCTTGAGGTTGATCTCGCGCATCTTCCAATTGATGAACATCCTGTCCTCTGACGCGAACGGCGCCGTTCGCCTGGGCTAGATGAAGGCCTCATCCAGTCCCTCGGCCAACGCGCCGCCGAACTCGCGATCCACCACCGAACTTGCTCTCTCCAGCCAGGGCTCCATCTCCTCGGCGACCTTGATCAGTTCGTTGACCGCGAGTCTGGCAAAGATGCGCACCAACCCTATCTGCGTCATGTCGTCGAATACGATCACCAGCAGAAAGCTTTCGCCGACTGCGGAGATGTAGATATTGCGTCTCCGTCCCTCGTGAAAAAGGTAGGAAAAGGGCACTGGTTCGCCCAGTTGCCTGGCCATCTCACCAGTCGCGGCCATGTTGCTTGCCGTCACGGCCGCCAGAGCAGCGATATCCAGCCCCTCGTCATTCCCTCTCTCACTGATTAGTTGTCCGCTGATATCGGCCAGGAAGACGCAGATCGCGCGACTCCTGTCGAGCAAGCGTTCGAGGCAGTCCTCAATGCGGATGAACAACTCCGTCGGGGGGTTCAGGGATTCCATGGGTCTCTTCCTCTCCGCTGGTCTGCTACTCCTCGGGCAGGTCGTACCAACGCCTTGCTTCCCCGATTGCGGCTCTCGCCTGCCAGCGCAAGGACTTGGGAGCCGCCTCGATTGCTTCTCTCAGTTTCCGGGCACGGGCTCCGAAGATCTCTTGCTGTTGGTCGGCGAGGAACTCACCCGCCAATTCCATGCTCTTCTCCAGGTTCATGGTGACTGTCTTGTACCAGCCCCAGTCGTCGCTACATACCGAGACCATGTAGTCTGTATCAACCTCGTCCACCGCGCCAGCGGACCCAAGCTCGTGGTCACACAGAATGGCATAGATGTCTCTCAGGTCCTTTTCTCCCATTCGCACTATCTGAAGCTTGGACAGGAGCAGGTCGGCGGACGGAATGCACAGGTCGGCCAACTCTAGTCGGTTGGCGAAGGGAAGTCTGTGGCACATGTGGAAGGTGTCTACAAACACGTCGAGAGCAATGCCTTGCTCAGGATGCGTGTATTTGAGGCGTCTGTGACCGTGAAGGGCGTTGAAGCGCTGGTGAGGCTCGTAGCCCAAGCCCTCCATGGCCTCGTCCAGATGCTCCCGCTGTTTACCGTAGACCGCTAGATCGAGGTCAAGATCCTCGGCCGGCAAGGTGATGCTGGCAGCACTTGGACAAGTCGCCTTCACGGCCGTGCCGCCCAAGAGGCGCAGAAGGATCGCTCGCTTCACTGCTGCTCCAATCACCTCGTGAGCCCGAGCCAAGAGCAGTGCGGAACGATCGCTTGGCAGCTCCTCCTCTGGTGCCTCAACCACCGGCTTCGCCACAGGGGCAACGGTGGTAGCGGGCTCCGCCTTCTGCTGCGTCTCCTTGAGCGCCTGAGTCAGCTTCCTGGCTGCCAGGTTGGCGGTCAGGTCCAGAAGAGGTACATTGATGTTACGGGCGCAGACCACGTAGAGACAGCCGACACGCAGGTTCTTGACCACGATCCTCGACTCGCGGAACACTATGTCGAGCTGGTGCACTCTGCGACGCCTGGTGGTCTCGAGTCCATCCACGGTCTGGAGCAGCGTTCGGGCTGCCAACTGGACGGTTGGCCCCTCGAAGGACGGCGGCAATACCTCCGCCACAATCGCGCCCGCAGAATCACAGACGAACGATCCCGTCACGCCGGCAACGGCATTGATGTCGTTTAGTAGCTGTTGCACGAGTCATCCCTCCTGCTGTGCTATCTAACGACCTTGGCCACCTCTGCGCTCACCAAAGCTGGAGATGCTTTCTCACCCAAGAGCAGCCCCACAAAGTACGTTGGCTGCTCGAGGACGAGCATTCTATCGTTGCCCATGGTAACCAGTCCCCAATCGAAAGGGGAGAGGTCCATGGCCCGTCCGACCTCTTTGGCAGCGTTACCGACGAAGACTGCCACCGCGCCTTCTTTCTCGGGATTGCCCTCGAGATTGCTGGCGAAGACGACGCCATCGTGTGAGATAATCACTGAGCCTTCAACGCCGTCAAGCGTCCTCAACTCGCGAGCCAGTCGGCTCATGTCGTCTTCGTCTGGTGCTGGAAGATCGATCGGCTCCACGTTGAGTGACTCCGCTGGCGGCACTTCGCCCTCGTCCACTCGGCGTATGCCTTCCAGCAGGAGGCTATTCCAACTGCTGTCGATGGTTCTCTGCGGAATCACCTCGCCCTGCTCCACGACGAAAGTACCATCCGGCCAACTGAGCAACTCATAGACGGCTTCCTCGCCCACCAGGTCCCCAGCCGCAGCGTGCACGATGCCCCCTTCAGCGAAGCAGATGACGCCGTTCTTGCCCTCGTACGCGAGGCGCACCGTCGCCGTATTCATCTCGTTGCAGTTCACCTGTATGATGTTCGTCAGGCTCAGTTCCTTGAGACTCCCCTCCAGCGGCATCTACGGTTTCCTTTCTTCCGGCGCTTGTTGGTCCCTGCGTCTCCAGCGAATTAGTTCCTGCATGCGCGCCTCGTCCCAACGGCTGTCGGCCGGCGGCGACGGCATCCTCTCAGAAAAGAGGTTGTCGAGTTCATCGCTAAGAGACTGCGCGAAATCGGAGGACAGGGCTTCTCTGGGCTTGGCGACTTCGGTCTGGGCCGCTATGCGCAGCAAGTCCTGGATACTCCTCTTGATGTACAGCCAGACCATTCCTATCTTCGGAGCGTAGGTCTCCCGGTCGAAGACGAGAACGAGGAAGAGCCCTCTCGCGATGTTGGAGGCATAGATGTCGTATCTCTCACCTTCGTGAAAGGTGAGGTTGAACGTCCTGCGGCTCTCCCGTAGCTGGCGCGACATCTCAGAGGTGGTCGCGAAACTGGCCGCCAGAAGGGAAACCAGCGTGGTGATGTCCATGTCACCCGCATTCCCGGCCTGGGCGATGATCTGGCCCATGGTGTCGACCATGACCACGGCAACGGCATCGGCATCGACCAGAAGCTCACGCAGCCTTCTGCCGATGGCCTCGAGGTACTCTCCCGACAAGGACGAGACGACCTTTCGCTTCATGCGCATCCCCTATGCTCTAGCAGAACACAAACGGGCCAGCCCCCGATTCCACCTCAACAGAAGCTGACCCGGCAACGATCTGGCCCCTCGGCAGGACTTAGCACCCACGGGGTTGGAGACGCGAGGGCTTCACCATCGTAGTATATCACATTTCCTAGCATCTGTCAATGGACTGGGCGCCCCTGCTGCAACGGCTATGGCGCATGTGTTCATGAGGCCTGTGGTGGTTCCGCTTGTTGCGGGCCGAGAGGTCGGCAGGGAAGATGCACGGAGAAGGCAGAGCCCTTTCCCACCTCGCTCTTGACCTCTATTCTTCCGCCGTGTCTCTCGATGATCCCGTGGCTTATGGATAGTCCAAGGCCTGTGCCCTTGGGTTTAGATGTGAAGAAGGGATCGAAGATGCTTGCGAGTTCGGAAGCGGGAATGCCGTGTCCGGTGTCGGTGAAACTCACAGCCACTTCCTCTCGCTGCTCGTCCCAGGAGGTATCGATGTACAGATCACCCCCCTCGGTCATCGCCTCGAGTGCGTTGATGATGATGTTCAGGAAGACCTGCTTCAGCAGGTTGCTCACTCCGTCTACAGGAGGCGATGGCGACCTCTCCGTCCGGTGTACGGTGATACCCCCGTGTTGTAGTCTCTTGCCAACGAGAGAGAGCACGTCGTCCAGGACGTCCGAGACCTCCACAGGTTCTACGTTCTCCTTGGAGGGGCGGTAGAAATCGAGCATCCGTTGCACGAGATCTATCAGTCGCTGCACCTCTTCCTGAGCCATGGACAGGTACGTCTGTCGTTTGGCCTCGCTCAGAGGACGGTTCCTGGTGACGAGGTGGAGGCAGTTCTGGATCGCCTGTAGCGGATTGTTGATCTCGTGGGCCAGTGACGCCGCCAGTTTCCCTGTGGCCGCAAGCTTCTCTGCCTTGACCAGTTGGGCTTGGGATCTCTCCAACTCACGGGCGAACTCGGCCAGTTCGGTGTACAGGCGTGCATTCTCAACGGCGATGGCGATCGTGGAAGCCATGGAGTTCAACAGTTCGAGGTCCTCGGCTGTGAATTGCCCGCCTAGCTTGTTGATGAGCTCTATGGCTCCGATCACGTGCTCTCTGATGATCAGAGGTACGCACAGAATGGAGTGACACTGCAGGCCGAACCCCTCGCTGGCCTCCTTGTAGTATCTGGGGTCCTCGTCCACATCGCTAACCAGGAGAGGTTCTCCCTCTTTGACCACCCATCCGGCGATCCCCTGCCCGATCTGGAGCGCGAACGGCGCGGATTGCTGTGCGTCTCCGTGGAGACTCACCTGGAAGACGAGCTGGCTGGTGGTCTCGTCGAGGAGCAGTAGGGAGCCAGCTTCGGCCTCGATGATCTGGTTGATGCCCTGCATCGCCAGTCGGAGCACTTCGTCGAGGTCCAGAGTGGAGGTCACAACGCGGCCCAACTCATTCAGAGCATCTAGTTGGCTGGTTCTCTGTCTGGTTGCCTCGTGGACGCGTGAGTTCTCGATGGCGATGGCTACCTGGCTGGCCAGGATGGAGAGCAGTTCGAGATCGTGGTGGTCGAACGGAGACTCTGTGGTCGTCTTGCTGGCGTTGAGCACGCCGATCAGCCGTCCCTTGATCTTGAGGGGCACGCAGAGGGCAGACGTCAGCTCGTCTCTGTGCATCGCTTCGCGTATCGCCTGGTCGACGGGACTCCGATCCGTGAGCAGCAGGGGCTCTTCGTGCTCCAACACCCAGCCGGCAATCCTCTCTCCAACCTTCACTCTGGCGGCCCCGACCAGCGCAGCGGGCAGACCGAGGGCGGCCTCGACGCACAACTCCTGCGTGCCCTCGTCGAGTAGCATCAGGGACACCATGCCCGCACCCGTCTCACGCTGTACGACCTCGAGGATGAGTTCGTAGAGACGCTCGATTTCGACCTCGGAGAGAAGCGTCGCACTGACCTGCGCCAGGGACAACAGCGGACCGAGGTTCTCCTCGGGCTGAGTGTCAGTTTGGGCGGGCGAAGGGGCTTCGGCAACCATCTCTGCTCTACCAGGGCCCATATTATCACCTTTCGTTCCTTATGACAACCTATTGTGTATAACGGTAGTGGAGGCGCAAAGGTGACGCTGTCACGGCCGATGGCAGGGAAGGCAAGGAACCTTTTTGATCCCACGTGCGTCTTGTAGTCGAAAGGGTAGGACAGTGGGGCAGAACCTCTGCGAACTGAAAGGAGGCACTAGGATGAAGACGAGAGTGGTGTTGATGGTTCTGGTGACAGCCAGCTTGCTTCTGAGCAGCGCGGGAGTGGCACAGGCGGACGGTGTGGTGATCGTGGATCCCCCACCGGGCGTGGAGCCTGGCCAGGCCCCCAATCTGGTTATCGAATACCATCGCGTGGAGGTGGACATCACCAATCAGGTGGCAACCACCGAGGTGGATCAGGTGTTCCTCAACGACACGGAGTACGATCTGGAAGGTATCTACATCTTCCCGTTGCCAGAGGAGGCAGCTATCTCCGAGTTCGCCATGTACGTGGATGGCGAGCGCTGGGAAGGAGAGATCCTGCCCCGCGACGAGGCACGTGCGATCTACGAGGAGATCGTACGCCGCAGCCTGGATCCCGCTCTGCTGGAGTACGTGGGCCGGGACACCTTCAAGGCCAGCATCTTCCCCATCGAGCCGGGCGATGAGCGCAGGGTCGAACTGGCTTACACGCAAATCCTGGAGAACGAGGGCGGCCTCGTGAAGTACGTCTATCCTCTGGACACCGAACGGTTCTCGGCTCGTCCACTGGAAGAGGTGGTCATCTCGGTACGGGTGGAATCGGACCAGGCCATCAGAGCCATCTACTCGCCGAGCCACGACGTGGCTGTGGATCGGGTGGATGAGCACACGGTGAACGTCAGCTTCGAGGCCTCCAACGTGCTGCCGGACCGGGACTTCGAGCTGTACTACACCTTGTCCGACGACGAATTCGGGCTCAACCTGCTGAGCTTCCGTGAGAGCGGGGAGGATGGCTTCTTCCTGCTCCTGGTGGCGCCGCAGGTGGACGTGGACGAGGAAGACGTAGTGGCGAAGGACGTGGTCTTCGTGCTGGACACCTCGGGGAGTATGGCCGACGAGAAGATCGAACAGGCCAAAGATGCTTTGGAGTACATCCTGGATAGCCTGAACCCCGAGGACCGCTTCAACATCGTGGCCTTCAGCACTGGGGTCAGGGTCTACGCCCGGGAGCCGGAGCCGGCGACCGCGGCTGACGAGGCCTGGAGATTCATAGACGATCTGAGAGCGGTAGGGGGCACCAACATCGACCTGGCCCTGGCCGAGGCCCTGGCCATGGCCGACGGCGAGCGTCCGCAACTCATCATCTTTCTGACAGATGGGTTGCCCACGGAGGGCGTTACCGAGGCGGATAGGATCATCGACAACGTTGGCCGTCAGGTTTCGGAGAACGTGCGCATCTTCACCTTCGGTGTGGGCGACGACGTGAACACTTTCCTCCTGGACACCATCGCCCAGGACAATCGGGGCGCCAGCTCCTACGTCCGTCCGTACGAGAGCATCGAGGAAGAGGTTTCCACCTTCTACGCCAAGATCAGCATGCCTCTCCTGTCTGACATAGAGCTCGATTTCGGCGATCTGCGAGTCGAGGAGAGTTATCCTTATCCTTTGCCCGATCTCTTCGCAGGGACGCAGCTCGTGGTGGTGGGGCGCTACAGGGAAGGTGGGCGCACGGACGTGGTACTGAGCGGCGAGGTGAACGGGGAGGAGCAGCAGTTCGTGTACGAGAACCTGAGCTTCTCCGATAGGGGAGGTGACGAGTTCATCCCCAGGCTATGGGCCACGCGCAAGATCGGCTACCTGCTCAACGAGATCCGGCTTCACGGCGAGGGTCGTGAGCTGATAGACGAGATCGTGGACTTGAGCGTCCGCTACGGGATCATGACCCCATACACGTCCTTCCTGGTGGAGGAGGAGCAGGACATCTTCACCTCTGAAGGTAGGGAGGAGGCGGCCCAGGAGATGTGGATGGAGGCCACAGAGGTTCCCGCACCCGCGAGCGGCGCTGGTGCCGTCGACGACGCGGAGAACCGTGAGGCGCTGCGCTCCACGGATAAGGCGGCGGACAGCACCGAGCAGATCAAGTACGCCAGAGACAAGGTCTTCGTGCTCAGGGATGGTATCTGGACCGACACCACCTACGATAGCTCCATGGAGACGGTGAAGGTCGGGTTCGGCAGCGACGATTACTTCGCGCTTGTCGCGGCCCATCCGGAGTGGGGGTACTACTTCTCGGTGGGCCAGGAGGTGATCGTGGTGCTGGATGGGACAGCCTACCAGGTATCGGAGGGTGACTTCCCGTCGATCGAGATCCCGGAGAGCGCACCGTCACCGGAGTCGGCTGCGAGTCCCTGGGACTTCCTGGCGCAGTTCATAGAGTGGGTGATGAGTCTGTTGCCGGTCTAGACAGTCGACCGATCAGTAACGGAGCGAAGAAGAGGCTGGTCCGTCCAGCCTCTTCTCGTCTACTGATACTGCTTGGCGACCAGGGGCAGCAGGCTTCCGACGTTGCGTATCCGGACCTCGTCTATGGAGTAGCCGTCCGTCGGGTGGTCGTCATCGTCGTAGAACTGGAACTTGATCTGGAAGACGTTGGTGAAGGTCAGGCCGTGGATTCTGGCCTGCTCTGCCAGGTCCACGATGTCGTGCCGGTAGGTTGACGGACCATTGTTGAAGGACAGGACCTGGTACCAGGCGTCGCCCTGATCCTCGCTGATGAACACTCCGTCCTCAGGATGGTTCTCGTCGCTCCACTCTCTCCACCAGAAGTCGAGGAGCACACCCGCTTCCCCGCTGAGGTCGACGGTCAAGATGGCGGCAGCCGTCTCGTAGCCCCAGTAGGTGTCCGAGCCTTCCAGCAGTAAGCTGTATGCTCCCTCGTAGGAAGCAGGTTCCGGCCACTCAGATGGCACGACCGAGACGTTCCCGTAGTTGGGCTGGTATTCTTGCCACACATCGTGTAGTTGGAGACCTGATTCGAAGCCATCGTGGAAGGGCACAGTGGCCACGCCGTGCGGGCTGGAGTCCACCCAGATAGCGTCGATGGTGTAGCCCTCGGTGTTTCCAGAGCTGGCGATGGGTTCGCCGGAGTAGGCCTGGAACTTGATCTGGAAGTGATCGTTCAGCGTGAGGTCGTGAGCAGCTGCTTCAGCGGCGACGTCTATGATACGGTGGGCGTACCAGCTCACCGGGTCCAGCTCGAAGGGATAGGCTGGGTGCCAGGTGAGGCCCCAGTCATCGCTGAAGAACACCCCATCCTGCGGCTGAGTCGTGTCGTACCAGTCCCTCCACCAGAAGTCCAGGTAGACCTCCGGCTGACCGCTAAGGTCGATGGTCAGGATGGTGGCGGCAATCGAATCGGTGGCGTGCTCGAACTCGTTGTCGAGGCACAGTGCGTAGTCGCCCTCGTAGTCGAAGGGTGGGTTACACACCCGGACGCGTCCGGTACTGGTGACGAAGGTGGACCAGCCCAGGCCCAGCGTTCCTGACTCGAAGCCGTCGTAGAAGGGGAAGGGAGCGATGGAGCCCATGGTGTAGAAGGCGTGGAGCCACTCGTCCCACTTGTGATCGGCGGTGAACAATAGCCGACCCTGGTAGCCGTCGTAGTCTTCGTCGTAGTCCTCCTCGGATTCCGGGAAGTAGATGCTGATGCCGTGGGCGTCGGGCCAGATCGACGAGCCGCACTCGTTGATCACCGCTCCCTCCACGGCGTTCATGACATCGGTCGCAGCGGCGTTGATCGCGGCATCGCTCACGTAGGCATTGAGCTGGTCGCCGAAGTCGTAGAGGTCCACGTAGTGGGTGTCTGAGAAGACCTGAGTGTTGGCGCGGGCAGTGGCGATGTCGGCGTGGTGGGCGGCCGCACCAGCCATGAGGGCATCGGCCAGATCGTCCACGGCGTCGTTCAGATCTGTGTAGGGAGTATGTAGGTCAACGGCGGACATGGTGGGCTCGTTACCGTAACTGGGGCAGTACCAGTCCACAATCTGGTAGCCGAACTCGGCAGGTGTCATCTCTGGGACCACTGTCAGCCAAAACAAGACTTCGACGTACTCCCACCCATCACCAGGCTCCGCTCCCTGGGAGGAGACCCTGACGTCGGCGTAGGGTCTCAACTGGTTATCGATCTCCGCGAGGGCCATCCAGGAGGCGTCGAAGCCCAACAGATCCAGGGGCTCGGCGCCGTCGTTGGTGATGGTGCTGAGGGCGTTGCGCAGCTCTGTCATGCTCATAGCGTAGCTGGACAAGAAGGGGTTGACGTCGAAACAGATGTCTCCCAGGATGGTGTCCTCGGGAGGGTCGCGCCTCAGCTCGCTGCCTCGATCCCAGATGATGACGGCGTAGTGCTCTGCGGGATAGTTGGCTTTCCCCGCCTGGACGAAATCGACGAGGGTCTGGGGGTCCGACATGTTCTTCTCGCCCAGGTAGATTCCGTTGGCCGGATCGGGGGTCATGTCCTCGGTCACGTAGAACTCGTAGGTGTGATCCGACGTGTAGGTGTCGCCCAATGGATCGAACCAGACCACGATGTTGACGTCACTGGTGGAACCGATGCTGGACATCTCCAGGAAGTCGTCGACCGCAGCGTCTTCCGTGGCGCTCGAGACGTCGCCGTTGAGATAGACCAGGAAGGTCCACTTGGGCAAACCACCATCGCTGACGTCTGGGGCATCCAACTCTGAGGTGGGCGTGGCAGGATTGCCCTGGTCGTCCTGCGCCTCGAAGTAGTAGGTGTAGCCTGAGCCCTCGTCCAGTCCCGATTGGGTGTACTGGCAGATAACCCCCGTCGTGTAGTCGCCACTGGCGCAGGCCATTGTGAAGGGGCTGCCTGGGATGCCCGCACCATCTTGTTTGATGTGCACACGGACGTAGCTGGGGGCGTCCCCGTCCGCGTCGCTGTATTGGATGCGGTATTCGTAGTCGTCACTCGTGCCGCCGCTCTCGGGATGGAGGCCGTCGGAGACGTAGTTGGTCTCGCCGGTCCAGGAGAGAGCGGGCGCGCTATTGCCACAGGACACGGTGACGTCGAAGGAATCCGACCAGGGGCCGCCGTTGGAGGCCGTGATGTCCAGGTCGAAATGGATGACGTGTGCATCTGGGGTGTCGGGATCGACTGTGAAGTCATAGTCGTCGGTGTTGGTGCCTGTGCTTTCCCCGGGGATGTCGGGGTAGCCACTGGTGGTGTTGCTCACAAGGGCCACGTACGGATCGCTCTCGCTGATGGCAGCACTCACGCCTGTGGCCGTATCCGTGCCTTCGTTGAATAGTGTCACCAGCAACTCGATAGTCTCTCCACAGTCGACGACGCCATTGTCGTTGCCACTGCTCTCACCGAGGTCGTCATCGTCTGACACGTGGGTCTCGTAAACCAGAGGCCCTACCACCACTGTGGAAGTATCCACGGTGAAGCTCCAGGACGAGGACCAGGGCCCATCGCCGCAGCCGTTGGACGCTCGTGCGTGCCAGTGGTACGTGCCGTCAGATAGAGAGGAACCTGGTGTGTAGTTCGAGGCCGAGGGCGAGGTGTCTATCACCGGTGATCCGAAGTCTGAGTCATTGTCCACCTGGATACGATAAGAGCTTGCTCCCGTGACGTCGGACCAGTCGAAATAGGGCGTACTGTCGCTGGTGGTTGAGGTATCGGGAGGCGTGGAGAGAGTGGGCGCCGACCCGGGCGCCGAGTCGTTGACGGTGAAGCTCCAGGGAGAGGACCAGGGCCCATCGCCGCAGTCGTTGTGTCCTTGTACCCGCCAGTAGTACGTGTCGGGAGAAAGGGATGATGGCGCTGTGTAGTCAGATGCGGATGGCGTCGCGTCGATCTCTGGCGAACCGAATCCTGGATCGTTGTCTACCTGGATGCGGTAGGACGTAGCACCGGTGACAGTGGACCAGTCGGAATAAGGAGTCGAATCGCAGGTGCCTGACCCGTTGGTCGGCAGCGACAAGAGAGGCGCAGATGACGGAGCGGGTGTATCGATGATTATGCTCCAGGTGGGCGACGACCAGGGGCCGTTCCCACAACCGTTGTATCCTTGCACCCGCCAGTAGTAGGTTCCAGGAGACAGCGAGGACGAAGGAGTGTAGTTCGATACCGACGTCGTGGTGTTGATCTCTGGAGACCCAAAGCCGGAGTCGTTGTCGACCTGGATACGATACGAAGTCGCTCCAGTGACGGCGAACCAGTCGAAGTAGGGTGTGGAATCGCAGGTCACGAGGCCATTAGTCGGTTCGTAGAGCGTGGGTGCGGAGGACGGGGCCGACTGGTTGATGGTGAGACTCCATACAGGGGAGGACCAGGGACCGTCTCCACAGCTATTGTATCCCTGCACCCGCCAGTAGTACGTGTCCGGGGCGAGACTGGACGATGGAGTGTAGTTGGACACCGATGGTGTGACGCTAATCTCGGGAGAGCCGAAGCCAGAGTCGTTGTCCACCTGGAGCCGGTAGGAGGTGGCTCGGGTTACGTCGGACCAGTCGAAACCGGGAGTCGGATCGCAGGTCCCTGTGCCATTGCTGGGATCGTACAGTGTGGGTGCCGACGAGGGAGCCGGCGGATCGACGGTGAAGCTCCACGGGGAGGACCACGGGCCATCGCCACAGCCATTGGAGGCCTGCACGCGCCAGTAGTAGCTATCAGGTGCAAGGCCCGTCGATGACGTGTAGTTCGAAACCGAAGGCGTGGCATCAATCTCCGGTGAGGTGAACCCTGAGTTGTTGTCCACCTGGATACGATAGGAGGTGGCCCCACCGATGTCGGACCAGTCGAAGAGTGGGGTGTCGTCGCACGTACTAGAGGCATTGCCGGGCTGGGACAGACTCGGGGCCGACGTCGGCGCCGCCTGGTTGACGGTGACGCTCCACGCGGGAGAAGACCACGGGCCGTCTCCGCAACTGTTGGAAGCCCTCACCCGCCAGAAGTAGAGGTTGGGGGATAGGGGAGCGGCGGGTGTGTAGTTGGACACGGAAGTATCGGTGTCTATCTCAGGCGAAGAGAAGTTGGAATCGTTGTCCACCTGGATATCGTAGGAAGTGGCGCCGCCGACGACAGACCAGTCGAACAATGGTGTGGAATCGCAGGTGCCAGATGCATTGGGAGGCTCTGACTGTGTAGGCGCAGTGGAGGGCGCAGCATTGATGGTGAATTGCCAGGTCGGTGACGACCAGGGTCCGTCTCCGCATGAGTTCAACCCTTGCACGCGCCAATAGTAGGTGTCCGGGTCCAATGCGCTGACGGGGGTGTACTGGGAGACCGAAGAGGTGGTGTCTATCTCAGGCGACGTGAAGCCTGAGTTGTTGTCCACCTGGATGCGATAGGACGTGGCACCGCTCACATCGGTCCAGTTGAAGAGCGGAGTGTCGTCGCAGGTGCTGGACCCGTTCCCTGGCTCAGACAAGGAGGGCGCCGTCGAAGGAGCAGGATCACTGATGGTGAAACTCCAGGTTGGTGAAGACCACGGCCCATCGCCACAGGAGTTGGAGCCCTGGACGTGCCAGTAGTAGGTGTCCGGGTCCAACCCGCTGACGGGGGTGTACTCGGAGACCGAAGATGTGGTGTTGATCTCAGGCGACGTGAAGCCTGAGCTGTTGTCCACCTGGATGCGATAGTACGTGGCCCCATCCACGTCGGACCAGTTGAAGTAGGGCGTAGGGTCACAGCCGCTGACGCCATTCCCTGGCTCGGACAGCGACGGGGCCGAGGAGGGGACGGCGTTGACGGTCAGGGTCCAGATAGGCGAGGACCAGGGGCCGTCCCCGCAAGAGTTCGAGCCTCGTACGCGCCAGTAGTACTGGCCGGGGTCCAGGGGCAGGGCCACGGTGTATTCCGAGCTGGACGGTGTGGCGTCTATCTCTGGAGACAGGAAGTCGGAGTCGTTATCCACCTCGAGATGATAGGACGTGGCGCCCGTAACGTCGGTCCAATTGAAGTAAGGCATGTCATCGCAGGTGGTGGTGCCGTCCCCCGGCGCTTGGAGGGTTGGGGATGACGAAGGCGCCGGCTCGTCGACGGTGAACCGCCACGTAGGGAAGGAAAAGGCGCCGTCTCCACAGACGTTGGCGGCCGCTACTTTCCAGTAGTACGTGTCGGGTACCATGTCGAACCCTGGCATGTAGTTGGAAACCAGGGGGGTAGTGTCTATCACCGGACTACCGAAGTCGAAATCGTCGTCCACCAGAATGTGGTAGGAAGTAGCGCGATCGACGTCAGACCAGATGAACAAGGGCCTGGGGTCACAAGTGTTGGAGTAGTCTCCCGGTGAGGAGGGTGTAGGTTCGTCCGGAGCATTGCATACACATGGCTCTGCATCTGAATCGTCAGGGATGCCGTCACCATCTCTGTCGGTGTCGGTGGTGTCGCAGGTGCCGTCGTCGTCGGCATCGTTGGGACACCAGTAGCTGGTGTCATAGCCAGCATCGGTGGTGGTGGTCACGTTGAGCCAGCCGTTGACCTGTCTGAGGGTGTCGGCTTTGCGTGTGCAGTCATCGAGATAGTCGTCGTCACACTCGGTGTAGGCCGAAGCGTGAACGTGGCTCACGCAAGATGTGTTCAGATAGGCCCTGGCATTCTCCATATCATTCCACGTGGGATCGACGTGGTGGAAGGTCGTTCCGTAGGTCCCGGAGCTATAGTAGGATTCGGACCATTGGTGTCCCCAGTAGTAGTCGACGGCACTGCAATAGACGCCACACAGTGTCGTCGAGATGCCATCGTTAGGGTCGCAGTCCGAAGAAGATTCGTATGCGCTGCCGCTAACCACTCTGGTAGGGACGTTGATAGCGCGAGCGAGGCCGGTGTAGAGATCGGAGAAATCGTTGCAGTCGCCGCGCGGATCACTCAGGACTTGGAGGTCCGAGCTCCGCTCTCCAAAGTTGACATTGTACGTCACGAGATAGTAGACATAGCTCTTCAGCGTGTTGACGGCCGAGGAGGCCGATGTGTAGCCGGGGACCTGGTTCAACGCAGTTTCGAGGATGGTCGTGTTCGAGGGGTGATGCCACGTATCGTCACAGTAGTAGTTGGTGCTGACTCCGCCGGGCCGGTCGAAGATCCAGTAGAACTTGTTACCATTCTGATCGTCCAGCTCGGTATCCCACAGGTACCCCTCCTCCCACAGCCCGACATCGAAGGTGTAGATGCCGATACCCGCCGTCCCGTTGCCAATGGTGAAGGTATCTACCAGCCAGTTGCCCGGCGAGACACTAATGTGGTCGCCCTCTGTGTACTGTGTCCCGCCGGCTGGTAGGTGAAACGTGAGGTAGTGGTACAGTGTATGCGAGGAGGAATCGCCGTTGTAGCTCCAGATCTCGATACTCTGGTTCTCGGTACGTACGAGTTTCGTGGTCCATGATACGGTGTTGATGTAGACGTCCCCAGCCCCTAGCTCTCCCTCGTCCAGAGGCGTGGCCTCGGTCCCAGCGTCCAGATCTGCGAGGGAGATGAAACCGAGGTCCGCAGGCGTGCCAGGTCCGCTGCTCGGAGGTGGGAGAGGCGGCGCGCCCACTGAGATGGGCACGAGGCCTCCAGTCTCCGCATCGACCATGAAACCCTTCGTCGTGCCGGGCTCCACGAGATCGTGGTTCTGGACCAGCCACACGAGGCGCCGGGTCTCCCAGTCCAGGTCCAAACTGGTGGAGTATGGCCCCGGAACGCCTCTCTCTAGCGCCAGTTGCTCGGCCAGATCCTTGCCGATGGTGATCTCCTGCGGCACGCCGATCATCTTGGACAACTCTACGACAATGCGGGAGGGATCGACCGGCGACGTGCTGTGGTCGACGGCGACGGAGAGATCTACGCTGTGTTCTCCCGAGCTATAGCGGTAGATCACAGACCAGAGCGAAGGGATATCAGGCCTCTCGTTGAGTCCAAGTACTTCCAGATGCGACGACACGAACCCGTGGCCGAGGATCGCTTCGAGGTAGTCATCGGAGATGGCAACAGCTTCCAGGTATGATGAGAGTGGTGCTGCTTGTGACGTTGAACCAGTGTCTGCCCTGAGCGCTTCGCGTGGGGGATGGTCCGCCACTCTGGATTCAGCAGTGATCTCGAGGCCTGGCCCCTGGGCGACGGAGACAGGTGCTGCGAGCAGGACGATTGCCAGGACGGCAACCGCTAGCGGCGTTCTGGCTCTTGAGCATGTCTTGCGCGACACGGAGACACGAGTCATGGTCTACACTCCTGGGCAAAGAAAGACATCCCGACCCACTGGATCGGAATGTCAGGACGGATGCATGCAGGTAGGCGCGCACGGCGCCGGCGACAGACCACTGCTTCGTGTTGAGCGAATCCCTTCGCAGGAACACACGCTACTATGTTAGCAAATCTGAGGAGCGAAGTCAAACAGTGTCGCCGTGGTAGGTGTGACGCGGCGTTCCCTGTGCGCCAAGAGGCCCAACAGAGAAGAAGCCGGGGCGGTCGTGCCCCGGCTCGCAGACAACGGAATCGGTCGCTCTAGGCCTTGGTGAAGACGTAGCTGAGTTGACCGTTGGGCAGTGTGAGAGGTTCCGTCTTCATAGCCATGCCGATGCTGAGTTCATTCTCCGGGATTTCCTTGGCGATGCGGCCGAAGACCTTGTAGTCGCCGTAATCGAGGAGGGCGATGGCGTAGGGCAGGTCGTCCTCGAAGCCCGCCGGGCCGTATGTCAGCGTACTGAAGCTGACCAGCTTGCCCGCGCCTGTGACCTCGAACCAGTCCACGTTGCTGGACAGACACTCGGCGCAGTCGGCGACCGGGGGGAAGTGCTTCGTTCCGCACTCCCTGCACTTGGTGCCCATCACCCTCCCCTGGGACAGGTAGTCCATGAAGTCGTTGACCTTGGATATGGAGGTGAAGCTAACGGTCCCGAACTTGCCGAAGCGCTCGTCTACTTCTTTCTTGCCTTTGGCCATCTCATGACCTCCCGAGGATGGTGACGTTGCCGTAGAGGCCCACGCCGCCGATGTTGTGCACCAGACCGATCTCAGGGTCCTGGACCTGCATGGGGCCTGCGTCCCCTCTGAGCTGGAGGACGATGGTCCTGATCTGGGACCCACCTGTAGCCCCGATGGGATGGCCCTTGGAGAGCAGTCCGCCGTCTACGTTCACGGGGATCTTGCCCTCCTTGTAGGTCTCCTTGGCCCCGATGAGGTCTTTGCCCTCGCCGGGCTTGGCGAAGCCCAGGTTCTCGTAGGCCATCATCTCGGCAATGGTGAAGCAGTCGTGCACCTCGGCCACGTCGATGTCCTCAGGGCCGAGGCCGGCCATCTCGTATGCCTGCTTGCCGGCCTCGATGGCCACAGTCAGCCCGGTGAAGAGGTCTCGCCCGGCCATGTTCACCGCCTCGGAGGCGGCACCCAACCCTAGAATCCAGATCGGTTTCTCGCATAGCGCCTTGGCCTTTTCCTCACTGGCAACGATGATGCAGGAGGAGCCGTCGGCGTTGGCACAGCAGTCGAAGACCTTGAGGGGTGTGGCAACCGGAGGTCTCTCAGGATCGAAGATCTGCTCCATGGTCACCGGCTTCCTGTAGAGGGCCTTGTCGTTCATCTGCCCATACGTGGCGGCCTTGATCCTGATCAGAGCCAGGTCCTCTTCGGTTGTGCCATACTTGGCCATGTGTGCCCTGGCGTACATGGCGTAGTAGGCAGGCATCATGGTACCGAAGGGGGACTCCCACTGGATGTCCGCTCCTCGACCCATGCGCTCTTGCGATTCCGCAGAGGAGATCTCGGACATCTTCTGGAAGCCTAGCACGCACACCATATCGTGAAGGCCGGCCTTGATCATGGAATAGGCCACTTTGAGACCCGTGCTGCTGGAGGAGCAGACACTCTCAACGTAAAACGTGGGTTGCGGGATGAGGCCGAGGTACTCGGCCAGAACCCCAGCCGGAGACCTCTGCTTGTCATACTCCGGGGCAGAGCAAATGATGGATGCGTCGACGTCCTTGTTGGAGATCTGCGCATCCTCCATAGCTTCCTTGAACGCTTCGTAGGCAAGCTCCCTGATCGAGCCGGGGTATCCGCGCACGAACGCGCTTTGCCCGACACCAATGATCCCTACTCTTCCCATACAAAACCTCCCGTTACTTCAATGTTGTCCGGGCAAGATGTGCGAGACCCCTCTCAGAGGTCAGCCCAGCATAGGTAGCCATGGAGCATGAGGTGTAGTTCGTGCGGACGAACCTCGTGCCCGTGGCTGTCAGAGCGCCAGGGCCCTTGCCACCTTGACCCTGGTGCCATCTGGGTTCGCCGCCCTACTCCACGCGGAACTCCGCCGTGTGGTCGAATTCCCCATCCAGGTAGATGTCGGCGTGGTAGCTACCGGTCGACCAGAGTGCATCGTTGGTCAGTGTGAAGCCGGCATAGCCGTCCCCTGCGGTGTAGGCGTCCAAATCGACGGCTATCTCGTACAGGAGGTCGTCTTCCTGGAACCACTTCACGCCGATGCTTTGCCCCTCCTCCAGACTGGCGTACTCGACGGAGATGTTGAAGGCATCCTCAGGGGCGAAGACGTCCGTGGGGTCTACTGGTCCGTAGTCGTCAGCGAGGGAGGCGCAGACCACTGCTGTCTTGAGACCCTCGCCTGCGTCGCCGACACTGGCACTGAAGTCGCAGGCCAGAATGGACGACGCCACGAGCAAGATAGAAAGTAGGAGAAGCCGCTTTATGATTTCCTCCTTTGCTTCATGTGTTGACCTTGCGCCACATGATGGGACGAGCCAGGGCTGCGCAAGGCCCGGCCTATGATAGCATATCGGGTGAGCAAGCTCAAAGGTGGGGCTGCGACCAGTGCTCTATGGCCCAGGCCAGCTCTTCCTCACTGGGCGCCGCGTTGCCCAGCCTTCGCACCACCAGGCCCGCAGCGTAGTTGGCCAGATGGGCTGCCTCTCGGAGGTCCAGCCCTGCCGCCAGGGCCAGGGTGACCACAGCGATCACGGTGTCGCCAGCACCAGTAACGTCGAAGACCTCGGTGCGGTTCGCCGCTGGGAGGTGAAAGGCGCCTTGTTCCTTGCTGACGACCGACATCCCGTCGCCGCCGCGCGTTAGAATCACCACCGAGGACGTCAGCTCGGCCAGGAGGCGTTGCCCACCTTCCTCGAAATCGGCGTCGCTGGCCAGTTCTCTGCCCAATTGAGCCTCGGCTTCCCGTCGGTTGCACTTCACCAGATCGAAGCCCGCGAACTTGTGGAGGTCGCCCTGAGAATCCACAGTAGTCAGGGTGCCGCGCTCGCGGGAGAGACGAAGGGCTGCCGCGATGGTCTCTTCGTTCACCACTCCCGCCTTGTAGTCCGACAACAAGACTGCATCGACGTGAGGGCTGATCTCCTCGAAACGAGCTACGAGTTGGGAGACCACCCCGCTGTCGAGAGGTCGCCTGTCCAGCTTGTCGATACGGGCAAGCTGCTGGGGAAAGACCAGGGTGCCCTCGGCGACGACGCGGGTCTTGGCGGTGGTGAGGCGGTCGGGGTCCGTGACGAGACCGTCCGTCACGATGCCGACACGCTCCAGGTGCTCGGTCAGCACCTTACCCGACTCATCGCTGCCCACGACGCCGACCTGGTAGGCAGTGCTTCCGAGGGCACAGATGTTCTGGGCGGGGTTGGCGGCGCCTCCCGGCACGTGGAACCGCCGGCTGAACTCCAGCACCGGAACGGGCGCCTCTCTGGACAGTCTGGTCGCCTGGCCGACGAGGTATTCGTCGAGGAAGAGGTCGCCCAGAACCAGGATCCTCTTGCCCCGCAACCTCGGCAGTGCTTTCAGCAAGGCGTCCTTATCCACCGTCTTCTCAGTCATGTTTCCCTAGTCCGAGACCCTCAGTCAAGTGTATCACCGTCCAGCGGCAAGGTCAACCATTCCCCGACCGAAGGATGGCCTCAGCCACCAGGCATCTGTGCCCTGTGTACGCTTCGCAAACCGGAGGCAGTGACGCTGATACTTCCACGCCTGCATGCTGAAGTGCGCAGAAGAGGTGGCACAGAGGAAGGCCCATCACGTTGGCATAGCAGCCCTGGATTCCCTCCACGGGATGGAAGAACGGGTCCTGAATGGCGTAGGAGCCGGCCTTGTCAAAGGGTTCGCCTCTGGCTACGTAGGCCGCGATCTCGTCGTCTCCATACTGCCTCATCCACACCTGCGTTTCGACAACCTCCACCGCTGGCGCGTCTGTCGATGGAGAGAGTATGGCGAGGCCGGTGACTACCTGATGTCGCCTCCCGCGCAGAGCTCGCAACACCCGTCGGGCCGAGGTAGCGTCCTCCGGCTTGCCCAGGACGCGGCCCTCCAGCACCACTAGTGTGTCTGCGGCCACGATGCACTCCTTGGTGTCCCGGCCTGCCAGGGACAGCGCCTTTCTCCGAGCCAGGTGCGAGGCCTGCTGCCGTGCGTCGCCGCCCGGAGCTGCGGTCTCCTCCCCAGAGGGAGTGGCCACTGTGAAGGCAAGACCCAGGAGGTGGAGCAGCTCTCTCCGGCGAGGAGAACTCGAGGCCAAGAGAAGATCTGTCATGCCTTTGCGACCTCCTGGCAACATGGTATACTCTCACCCGAGTGTCTTAGGTCCCAGAATCCTGGTATGTGCCAGCGAGCGCCTGGGCCGCTCGGGGCCGAACTCCGGGTGTGCGTAGCGGGATGGTATTGACACGTGGATCGCGGGCGACGGGGAAAAGAGCGATTGTGCCTGTAGTCGACTTTCACGTACATATCGTGGATCCTACTCAACTCCAGCCGTGGGCGCAGGAGTACATGGTGACCTCCAGTGGCTGCGACATGGAGCACCTGGCAAAGCTGACGTCTTCGCCGGAACTCTTGGTGCAGATGCTGCGGGACAGCGGAGTGGACTACGCCGTCGTGCTGGCCGAGATCAATCCCATCACCACCGGGGTGGTAAGCAACGAGGCGGTGGCCGCATTCTGTCGGAACCAGGAGACACTGATACCTTTCGCCAATATCAATCCGTTCTTGACCAGCGATCCCGTTACGAAGCTCGAGCGATACGTCCTCGACATGGGTTTCAAGGGACTCAAGCTGTACCCCACCTACCAGGGATTCTACGTCAATGATAGCATGGTCTACCCGCTGTACGCCAAGGCTCAGGAACTGGGCATCCCTGTGATGATTCACACCGGCTCGTCCATCTTCAGGGGGGCCAGGTTGAAGTATGGCGATCCATTGTGGATCGACGACGTGGCCGTTGACTTCCCCGAGCTGACCCTGATCGAGGTTCACGGCGGCCGAGGTTTCTGGTATCGGCGAGCCTTCTTTCTGGCGCGTTTGCACAGCAATGTGTACGCGGAGATTGCCGGATTACCGCCCCACAAGCTGCTCGACTACTTCCCCGAACTGGAGAAGAACGCCAGCAAGGTCATCTTCGGGTCGGACTGGCCTGGCCTTCAGAGCATCCGACGCAACGTGGAGGCCATTCGCTCTTTGCCCCTCGGCGAGAACACGAAGGCCAAGATCCTGGGGGGCAACGCGGTTCGTGTGCTGGGCGGTGCGGTTCCGGCGGGTCTCGGCGAGTCCAGCGCCGCCCGGAGCCGGTGCTGACAATACTATAGCTTGGTAGAAGACCATCATGCTGCAATGGAAACCTAGACGACTTCTTGGTGTTGGTGTAGGCGTCGGCGCGATAATGCTGATCCTGGCGCTGGATGCTGTGTTTCTCAGTGCATTGACCAGTCAGCCCTTCTCCTTTTCTTCTTTCGTGATGGGCCTGCTGGTGGCTTTGTCCCTGTTGGCCTTGGCTCTGATCCTCTATCAGATCTACGGGCTGGCGAGCTTGAAGTACTTGCTTGGCCGCGACAGCATCACCATCTCCTGGGCTAGACGACAGGAGATCATACCTTTGGCGGCTATCGAATCCATAGCACCCCTCGCGGAGCAGGGCGGGGCTTCGGTGAGGAGGGGCTTCCACTATCCCGGCTACAATATCGGCAAGGGGCGGGACGGTGAAGGGCGCGACCTGTTAGCCTACTCCAACGGTCGCCGGTCGGATGAGCTGTTGATCACTACAGCCGCCGTCTCGTACCTCATCTCGCCCGCCAAATCTACCGGCTTTCTTTCGGCGGTCCGAGCGCGAAAGAGGCTGGGCCCTGCCCGGAGGCTCGAGCAGAAGAGGATGGAGGGCGGTCTGGCGGGGTTGCCAGTGTGGCGTGACAGGACGGCTCTTGCTCTGGTGTCGTCGGCAGCCGTGGCGAACGCCGCTCTCTTTGCCTACATCGCCTTTCGCTACCCAAACCTTCCGGAAATCGTCCCTCTGCTCTCGGAGGCAGGGCAGGTTACGCTCATCGGGGCCAGAGAGGAGTTGTTCGAACTCCCCCTGATAGGATTGGTCGTAGTTCTGGCCAACACGGCCCTGGGGATGGTCCTGCACCGGCAAGAGCGTCTTCTTACTTACGCACTGGGCGCTATTGCCCTCCTGGTGCAGATCCTGGTCTGGTCGGCGGCGATGGGCGCGATAGGCTGAGGAGCCTCAGTGCATAGCAGCGAGGCGTGGCCTGCTCTCAGGGGCCGACCAGGGCGTGTCGCTGAAGCCGTCTGAGGAGTTGCTTGCGCTTTCTCTGGAAGATCCTTTGGTAGGACGGCGAAGCGATGCTTTCCACGGTCATGATCAGAGCGTCCTCGCGGTTGTCGGAGTAGTAGCGGGGCCTCCGACCCACCACCTTGAAGCCGTACTTGCGGTAGAGGTTCTGAGCCACGAAATTGGTGACCCGCACTTCCAGGGACATCAGAGTCGCGTCCAACTCGAGGGCCTTCTCGATGGCCGTGACTAGGAGCAACTGGCCGATGCCCCGCTCTCTGTACTTGGGGTCGACGGCGATGGTGCTGATGTGCGCTTCCTGAGCGGCGATCCAAAACCCACAGTAGCCCACCATGGGACGGTTGTCCTGGGTACTGCTCTGAGTCCAGCGCTGGATCCGCTTCAGAAGATGCCCGTCCACTTCCGGCAGTTCTTCCTCGAGATCTTCGGAGAGCTGCCGGCGCGCCACGAAGTAGTGCGCTAGGTGGTTCTGAGCAACCTCGTAGCGATAGGCGCGCGCCGGCCAGGGGTTGGGGAAGGCCTGCCGCTCGATCTCCACCAACTCTGGGATATCTTCCAGCTTCATCGGCTCCACGACGTAGGGCAGATCAACTCGATCCATGATCCTGCTCACCAATCTTGGGATAGTGCAGATACAGGGGCTCCAGGCTCGCCACCTCGTCACCTCCTCGCGTTCGCAACTGCTCCCAGCCCAGCTCGGCAAGGTATGCAGCTCTGCGAAGAGAGGAGGCGCGGGGGGCGATGGCGGCTCGGTCCCCCAGTTGTGCGGTGAGCGCGCGGTGCAAAGGCTCGTCTATCTCCCCGCAGAACAAGGTGCGGTCTTCCACTCGGTTGGACAGCTCCTCCACCGTCATCAGTTCGTAGTCGCTGGTCCGTCGCCATCCGCTATCCGCCCTCTGGTACAGGGCCGCACAGAATCGGCCTCTTCCCGCCTGAAGAATGGCACAGATGGGCAGTGGCTGCTCGTAGTGGGCATAGGCCACGATATCCAGAGTAGGGATGCCTATGATAGGTGTTCCGAGATAGGAGCACAAGCCCTTGGCCACGCTCAACCCAATGCGCAGCCCTGTGAAGGAGCCTGGTCCCAGAGCCACGGCCACTGCGCCTAGTTGCTGCGGCGCCAGCTTTTGGTTCTCCATCAGGCGCACGACAGTGGGCATCAACTCCACGGTGTGGTTCATGGACGTGTGCCACGAGGATTCGGCTAGAGTGCCCAACTCCGTTTCATACAGGGCCACGCTGGCGTACTCAGTGGCTGTGTCGATAGCCAGGATAGTGGGACTCATGGTCATGGCTCCAATTCGCCTCTCAAGCCCTCGAGCAGAACATGATAGGAGTCACCTCTGGCCTTTACGTCGATGCGTCGATGGTCATCACCGGCATGGGCAAGGATGAGGTACAGGAACTGCACGGGTAGGACGGCGTGGGCCTTCTCGGCCCACTCCAGGAGGCAAATGCCGTCACCGTAGAAGTACGAATCGATGCCTGCTTGCACGATCTCTTCTGGATTGCTCAATCGATAGAGGTCCACGTGGTAGATCTTTCCCTTCCGCCCCTGATACTCGTTGACCAGGGTGAAGGTGGGGCTGGTGATAGGGGCGGTAACGCCCTGCGCGCGTCCAACGGCCTGAATGAGGGTCGTTTTCCCTGTCCCCAATTCTCCTTCCAGGCAGACCAACTCGTGCCCGTCGAGCAGCCGACCTAGCGCACTGCCCAGACGCTGGGTCTCGACTGGGCTGTGGCTTACGAAGGTGAAGTCTTCAGCGTCCACATCCATGGCATCGCTCACTATCTGTAGGAGTCAGCAGGATTATACCGAACCTGTTGGGGGCGAACAAGCGATGGTGACAGGGCGCTGGGGAACGACCAGAACGTCGTCACTTTCTCGCAGAAGCCATGTGGGAGGGGAGAGATGGGTGTTAGTGCTCTGTTGGGTACGGCTAACCACCTTGACTCAAGCCCTCTAGTTGCTGTTCAGACCCCCCGTATTCCGCCTCGCCACCTAGTCAGACTCCACAAAGTGTGATACTATATCGAGCATTATGCGCTATCTAGTGATGTCTGACATACATGGAAACCTTGCTGCCCTCGACGCGGTTCTCGACGACGTAGGGATGGACACCGTGGATCAGGTGTGGTGCCTGGGAGACATTGTGGGCTACGGACCCTGCCCCAACGAGTGTGTCGAGCGTCTCAGAGAGTTCTCGGACTATCTTTGTGTGGCCGGCAACCACGACTGGGCTGCCATCAGCAGGATAAGCATCGCCGAGTTCAACCCTAGCGCCCAGGTGGCATGTCGGTGGACGGCCGAACAGTTGAGTCCAGACAACGTCGACTACCTGGCGAACTTGCCCACGCGGGTCGTGGCGCGCAACTGTACGCTGGTGCACGGGAGCCCTCGGGAGCCGATCTGGGAGTACATCATCTATCCATCCACAGCCCAACTCAATTTCCAGTTCTTCGACACGCAGTTGTGCTTCGTGGGCCATACCCATGCCCCTGCCATCTTCAGGGAGGAGACCTCGACTCGCAAGTTCGAGATCAGTATTCCTGTTCCTTCAACACCGATTATGATCGACGACGAACGCCTGATCATCAACCCTGGTAGCGTGGGACAGCCACGGGACGGCGATCCCGATGCTGCATACATGGTCTTCGATCCCGACTCCAAGAGCGTCGAGTATCGTCGAGTGCCTTACGACGTGGACGCCACGCAGGGATTGATGATGGAAGAAGGTCTGCCGGAGAGCCTCATCAGTCGATTGAGCTTCGGGTGGTAGCGGTGATTGGAACCCTGGGGCCTGTGCCGTCGTCTTAGAGGTAGAGAACAGGCTGAGAGGAGGCCAGAGATGAGAAGAAGAGCTGCTTGTCTGATCGTGATTGTAGCCATGTCCGTGCTGGTAGTAGGGTGCGCCATGGCGGCCACGCCGGCGCCATCGCTGGGGCGCGAGGACGTGATGAGTGCGGAGATGGCGCCAGCCATGGTGCCCGAAGCCGAGATGCCTATGGAGGCCATGGAAGAGTCGGGCGACAGGGGTTTTGGTGTCGGGGGCGGGGTCAGCGATCGGATGATCGTCCGTACCGCTAGCCTGTCACTCGTGGTCGAGGACACCGAAAAGACCCTGGCGGACATAGAGCGATTGGCCACGGAGCTGGAGGGATACGTCTCCAATCTGCAGACCTGGCGCTACAACGACCAACTGGCGGGAACTGTAACCGTGCGTATCCCTGAGGGCTCCTTCGACCAGGCCAGAGAGCGCGTCAAGGAGCTTGCCATCGAGCTCGAGAGCGAGAACGTTTCGGGGCAGGACGTGACCGAGGAGTACGTGGACCTCGAGGCTCGCCTCCACAATCTGGAGGTGGCCGAGGAGGAGCTCCTGGAGCTTCTGGATTCAGCCCAAGAGAAACATGGGGACGCCGAGAGCATCCTGGCTATCTACAACGAGATCACCAACGTCAGGCAGCAGATCGAGCAGATCAAGGGCAGGATGCAGTATCTGGAGAACTCGGCGGCCCTAGCCACTCTGACCATCACCATGACGCCAGAGGAGATCGAGGAGCCTGTCGTGGAGCCGGGTTGGGAACCGCTCAAGCAGGCGAGGGACGCCCTGCGGTCTCTGGTCGACGCTCTGCAGGCCCTGACCGACCTGCTGATCTGGGCGGCGCTGTTCCTCCTGCCACTGGGGGCCATTCTCGCAGCGCCATTCGTACTGGTGTGGCTGATCTGGTACCTGCGGAGACGCCGCAAGAGAGCATCGAAAGAGAGCTAGCATTCAAGCTGGACACAGAGAGGGGCGTGATGGGGTCACGCCCCTCTTTCGTTCTTGGGGCTCTGGTCGTCTGCCTGCGGCGGAGGACCTGTCTGGTCTTGTGACAGTTCGGTGTAGGAGGCGAACCAGTCCAGCAACTCGTCCGCCCTCCTCTCCCTCTGTTGTTGCCTTTCCCTTTCCCGGAAGGCGTCCATCCGGGCGAAGACTTCCTCCTGGACTCGCCGGGGCTCGTGTACCCAGGAGAAGGTGAAGACCGCTTCTCTGCCTGCCGTTTCGATGACCACGTGTCCGTAGTCGAGGAGGTTGGCGATGGGCCCTGGGATCTCGTATCCGATGTCCTGGATCATGGCCAGGTTGGCTTCCCTACGCTCCTCCCGCAGGCCTAGAGGCAGTCTCTCGATGTCGATAATTCTGTCGTTCGTCAATTGGTAGATGTCGTTACGCCAGTCCTCGTACCGGAACCACAGCAGGAACAGCGCCAGCGCACCTCCCAGAAGCAGAGCGATCCAGAATAGGCCCTCGAAACGCGGCGTGGGCGCGGCAAGCCCTAGCAGGGCTGCGCTCCCCAACTGCGCGAGGATGAACAGCAGAACGGCTGTGCCGACAACTCTCTCCACGAGCCTGAACCAGTGCTTTCTCCAGGTCACGACACCGTTCTCCTCCGTACGCATGCGCGGAATGAGATAACCCCGGAGAGCGCTCAGCACTCCTGTCGGCCCTGGACTGCTACGCTGCTCCGACGGCGAGGGCTCCGAGCCTGCACCGGCGGAGAGGATTTCCTGGCCGGAGAGGGGGTCCTGCCCCGCTTCTGCCCGGCCCAGTTCCATCTGCAACCTCTCACGGATGGCGCCTCGCTGTTCTCCTCTCTCCTCAGCCTTGATGCGCTCCAACTGCTCGAAGAGTCTGTCCCTGATCCAGGCAGCATTGCCCACCGTTTTGAAGACGATGCGCCCTTTGGCTCCGGCTGTCTGGATGCTCAGATCATCGAAGCCGAACACTCTGCCAGTGATGCCGGGCATGAGCAAGGAGATGTCCTGAATGTTCTCCAGGGGCGCTTCTTCGCGGGATTCCCGCAGGAGGACGGTCTTCTCGCGATGCACTACTCGCTTGTTGGTGATGGCGTAGTAGTCGTTGCGCCAGTCGACCCATAGCCAGAGAGTAATCGCTCCGGACAGCACGGCGAGGAGTGTGGCGGCGACGTAGGCCCACAGGTGAGGCCACATGAAGGTGCGGACGAGAGTGATGACGATGACCAGACAGAGAAGAGGCAAGAGTAGAACCCACAGACTGCGGACGAAGGAGTACAAGTGCTTGCGGGACAATGAGATCAGCACTTCGCCTTGACGCTGCCAGGGGAACCGTTGGCTGATCATCACTTGCCGAGCCTGTGCTTCCAGACTGAGGTTCTCTCTGATGGAGGGGACTTCGTGCATGAGCGTGTCGAAGTCCTTCTTGTCCAGGTAGAGCAATCTGGTATCCTCGACCGTCTGGACGCTGGTATCTCTGGGTTGTCGGGTGAGTAGGGAGCGCTCGCCGAAGAAGTCCCCGTCTCGCAGATGGGTGATCACCTCGTCCTGGCCATTCTCTTCTCTGGAAAGCAGGGCCACCTTACCCGACTCTATGATGTAGAATGTGGAGCTCAACTCTCCTTCGCGATAGACGGTGCTTCGACGGCGATACCGGGTCTGTCCCATGGCCAGGGCGATGCGCTGGAGGTCGTCGTCGGACAGTTGGCTGAAAAGAGGTACTCGCCTCAAGCGCTCGTGGATGTGTAGCGACAGTGTTTGTCGTAGCCGCGGATGGTCCTCCAGGAGCGAGTCGAAGTCGTGCTTCTCCAGGTAGAGCAACACCGCCGATTCCTCCACCTCGACCGTCACGTCGCGGCGTTCGCCCGTCAACAGGGAGTGGGTACCGAAGCAGTCTCCCGACCGGAGCCGGTTGACGACCCTGTCCCGTCCCTGCTCGTCGCGGTTCCAGGCCCTCAAGCTGCCCGAAACCACGATGTACAGGTTGCGGTCGGGATCGCCCTGCCGGTAGATGGTGCTCCGGGCGCGGTCGGATCTCTCCTTGAGCAGGGCGGAGAGACGACGAAGGTCCTCCTCGGGCAGGTCAGCGAAGAGGTACGTCTTCCCCAGTAGACCTACGTGGTCTTCCATGGCCCCCCTCACCTAGAGGGATTCTCGTACTCTGCTGGCGAGAAGCCTGTTCATGCCATCTACGGAGGATAGATCGTCGAGGCTGGCCTCGCGGATGCCCTCCAGGGAGCCGAATCGTTTCAAGAGGGCGCGTCTGCGCTTGGCTCCGATGCCCGGGATCTCCTCGAGCACTGAACTCAGGTTCTCTCGTCGTCGCAGGCCCTGGTGGTAGCTGATGGCGAAGCGGTGAGCCTCGTCGCGGACACGCTGCAAGAGCTGGAGGCCGGGAGAGTCCAGGGGGAGTATGGCGGGCTTGGACTGCCCTGCCTTGAAGACCTCTTCTCGGGCCTTGGCCAGACCGACCGCGGGTATGTCGTCCAGCTTGTGTCCCGCTAGTACCTCCAGAGCGACGTTCAACTGGCCCTTGCCCCCGTCGACGACGAGAAGGTCTGGGAGCTGTGCCCATGACCCTGATGCGCTCGCGTCTGGCGCACTGGCTCTGGCGAAACGGCGTCTCAGGACCTCGTCCATCATGGCGTAGTCGTCGGGCCGCTGGATGGCCCGTATCTTGAAGCGACGATACTCACTCTTGTCGGGCAAGCCCTCCAGGAACACGACCATGCTTCCCGTTGCCGCGACACCCTGGATGTTGGAGATGTCGTACGCCTCTATGCGCATCGGTGGAGCGTCGAGCCCGAGCCGATCTTGGAGGTCAGCCAAGGCCGCCAGACTCTTGTCCTTCTCGGCCTGCTCGACCGCCATCAGGTGACTGAGAGTCTCGCGGGCATTCTCCTCCACCATTTGCAGCAGCTTGCGCTTCTGTCCACGGCGTGGCGTGCGCAGGGTGACCTTCGAGCCTCGCTTGTCCGCCAGCCAGTGTGCGATGGTCTCGCCATCCTCGACTTGCTGTTGCAGCAGAATCTCGGAAGGAACCAGCGCGGCGTGGTCGTAGAACTGCTTGAGGAAGGAGGCCATGATCTCCTCCGCCTCGACACCATCTCCCCCTTCCATCAGGAAGTGCTCGTGGCCCACCAGCTTGCCTCCGCGCACGAAGAACACCTGGACGCAGACCTCACCGTCCTGCTGGGCGAAGGCGACCGCGTCCTGATCCACCTGTGACCCGGAGACTACCCTCTGTTGCTCGATCACTCGCTCCACGGCATTGAGCTGGTCTCTCAGGGTCGCTGCGCTTTCGAAGTCCATACTCTCGGCGGCGGACTCCATACGCTGCCGCAACGAATCCACGATCTCCCCACTCTTGCCTTGCAGGAAGAGACAGACCTGGTCCATCATGTCTCGATAGTCTTCTTTGGAGATCGCTCCGATGCAAGGCCCCAGGCACCGCTTGATATCGTAGTACAGGCACGCCCGTTCGTCCGTTCCCGTTATCGTCCGGTTGCAGGTCAGGTAGGGGAAGATGCGCCGCAACAGGTCGAGGGTCTGGCGCATGGCGGAGGTGGAAGCATAGGGACCGAAGTATCGGGCGCCGTCGCTCTGCATCCTCCGCACTACCCGGACGCGCGGATAGTCTTCCTGCCAGGTGATCTTGATGTACGGGTAGCGTTTGTCGTCCTTCAGGCGAACGTTGTAGCGAGGCCGATGTTTCTTGATGAGGTTGCACTCGAGGATGAGAGCTTCCAGTTCTGAGTCGGTAACGAAGAAGTCCAAACCGGCCGCGCCCTCTACGAGGCGCTGGACCTTGGGAGCGTGGGCAGCGGAGGCGTGGAAGTAGGAGCGTACCCGATTCTGGAGGTTGACCGCCTTGCCGACGTAGAGGACTTCGTCGGTCTCTCCTTTCATCAAGTACACGCCCGGCCGCGCGGGTATGGAGCTGAGTGTTTCCTTGACGTTGGGGATGGTCATCTGCGTTTGCCCTGGTGCCCTTGCGGCACTGTCAGGCGACACGAACACACATTCTATACACAATTGTACGCACGAGTGGCCATATTGTCAACTGTATGGGGGGCTGTGGGGCATCGACACGGGCCTCAGATCGACGTCCGAGCGAGCGTGGATGAGGTGACAGGCGCCTGGTCGGCGACGCGGTCGGGCGTCCTTCCAGAACCAATGTTTGTGGTGTCTCCTTGTGCGCAGGGCTTGGATGAGTTGGACAGAGACAGGCCTTGCATGGGAAGCGGGGACGTAGAGGCGGGTCTAAGAGACGCCCCAGGACGGGCGGTTCGCCGGTCAACTGGGCAGGAGCTGAACCTCCGCCGTTGAGGCAGGTTATCGAAGCACTGATGACGGTCTTGACGCCGGTTTCTCCAGACTCCTCTTGGGTGCGAGTTTTGCTGCGGGGAGACAGTTATGGTAGAATAGCGCGATGGATCATCGGCCCCCCGAGGGCCGCTCAACGAGCCAGCCCCATCCTTTCGCCAGGAGGCGAGCATGGAATTGAAGCAGTACCTGAGAGTGTTGGTCGGGAAGTGGTGGATCATTGCACTGACCTTCGTAGTGACGGTGGCCAGCGCGGTGATCTTCAGCGAGGTACGGGCGCCGACCTATCGCTCATCCGCCGTGCTTCAGGTGATCCCGGCACGGTTTGACTATGGGTTGACCCTCGCTGCGGAGCAGTTGCTCCGACAGTTCGCCAACCAGATTCACACGACTTCCATGGCTCAGCAGGTGATCGACGAGCTGCAACTTGACGTAAGCACCGACAAGCTGCTGGGCAGAGTCACTGTAGCGCCGATAGCGGAGGACTTCCTGATCCAAATCGACGCCGATGCGGCCAATCCTGAGGAAGCGGCCGCGATAGCAAGCGCCTTTGCGCAGGACTACGTTGCCTATCACGCGGCTCAGATTCTGGACATCGACCGTGAGGACAGAGTCACCATTCTCATCCTGGAGGATGCCAGGTATGGGTGGGTGCACTGGCCCAAGACCAAGACTCTTGCTCTGGCTGGAGGAGTGCTAGGTCTCCTGGTTGGCCTGCTGCTCGCTTTCGGTCTTGAGTATCTACAGTCGGATGTGCTGCGCTCCAGCGACGACGTGGAGCGCTTCGTGGACGTGCCAGTCCTGGGCTCCATCCCCACCATGAGCTCTGGCGATAGTGCGGGAGGGTCGGGTGCCAGGGGCGGCTGATCTGCCTGACCCTGGTCGAGATAGCCGGCCAGGCACTCTCCTGGTGGTGGTTTTCCTGAGCACCTGTTTGCAGCGACGTAGGCGGGGCTATATAATCAGCTACCGCGCACGTACAGTGGAGGATAGAAGTCATGGTCCTAGATGATCGCTCGAGTAGTCTGGTCTCGGTCACGACGCCTCGGTCTCCTGTCAGCGAGGCGTATCGCACGTTGCGGACTAACCTTGAGTTCTCGAGCTTGGACAAGCCGCTCAAGACTCTGGTGGCCACGTCTCCTGGGCCCGAGGAGGGGAAGTCAACCACCCTGGCCAATCTGGCGGTCACTCTGGCGCAAGCTGAAAAGCAGGTCATTCTGGTGGATTGCGACCTGAGGCGGCCCTCACAACACGAGATCTTTGGCCAGAGCAACGATGTGGGTCTGACCACGATGGTCGTGGACGAGAAGGCGATGAGCCAGCCACCCTTGCTGGAGACAGGGGTACCGGGCCTCTTGTTGTTAACGAGTGGCCCCCTCCCTCCGAACCCCTCCGAGTTGGTGGGCTCACGTCGCATGCAGGAGATCATATCCCAGCTGTCCGAACGAGCCGACATCGTCCTGTTCGACGCGCCGCCCGTCATCGCAGTGACCGATGCAGCGGTTCTGGCTTCCCGAGTCGATGGAGTGCTGCTCATCGTGAAAGCGGGCGGCACCAAGAGGGACCACGCGCAGAAGGCCAAGGCTCTGCTCGAGAAAGTCAGCGCTCATCTCGTAGGGGCGGTACTCACCAACGTGAAGATGGATACCAGCTACTACAGCTACTACGCTGAGAAGAAGGGTCACTGAGGGCGGAAGACAACGGGGGAGCGATGAAGGCATTGATCCTCAGCGGGGGCAAGGGCACTCGCCTGTACCCCATCACCTATACCAGCGCCAAGCAGCTCGTCCCTGTGGCCAACAGGCCGGTGCTGTTTCGCGCGGTAGATGCCATCGTGGAGGCGGGCATCACGGACATCGGCATCGTGGTAGGAGACACGGCAGCAGAGATCATGGAGGCGGTGGGCGACGGCTCCAAGTGGGGGGCGTCCATCACCTACATCGAACAGGAAGCTCCGCTGGGCCTGGCTCACGCAGTGCTCATCTCAGAGGAGTTCCTGGCAGACGACAGGTTCGTGATGTTCCTGGGAGACAACGTGTTGGAGGGAGGGATCACCAATCTGGTGCGGCAGTTTGCGGAGAGCGACTGGAACTCGCAGATCGTCCTCACGAAGGTCGCGGACCCTCAGCATTTCGGCGTGGCGGAGCTGAGGAACGGCCAGGTTGTCAGGCTGATCGAGAAGCCTAAGGACCCGCCCAGCGATCTGGCACTGGTCGGCATCTACATGTTTGACCAGACCATCCTGGAGGCGGCCAAGAGCATCGAGCCTTCGTTCAGGGGTGAACTGGAGATCACGGATGCCATCCAGTTCCTGGTGGATCACGACTTCAAGGTCTATCCCTACATCCACGAGGGCTGGTGGATCGACACGGGCAAGCCGGGAGACATGCTGGACTGCAACCGGCTGCTGCTGGAGACCATGGAGCCCAGGAACCTGGGCACTGTAGATGAGGAATCTAGCCTATCGGGGCGTATCACTATCGAGAAGGGCGCGCAGATCATCAACAGCACCCTCCGGGGGCCGATGATCATCGGAGAGAACAGCCGCGTCGTCGATGCCTACATCGGACCGTACACGGCCATCTACCACGACGTGCTCATCGAGAACACCGAGATAGAGCACTGCATCGTCCTGGAGAACTCCCGCATCACGAACATCGGGGCTCGTATCGAAGATAGCGTCATCGGCCGAAACGTCGAGATCTGCCGCTCTCCGCTCAGGCCAAAGGCCTACAGGATGACCATAGGTGACAACAGCCAAATCGGGATCCTATGACGCGCTGTGGGCCAGCAGCACACTCTATGCCGGGGCATAGCGGAGACCCAATCGGGCGAGTAGTGGACGCATCAAACGCGAAGGAAGAGCGAGCCTGGTGAAAGTCACACTGGTGAGTAGCGGGGGTGGCCTAGACGGCTTCCAGAGCGCCGGGAAGGGCATGTCCGGAGGCTGGATCGGACATGGACTGGCTTTGCTCTCGGCTTGTTCCAAGGCCGCCGGAAACGAAGTGAACCTGGTGGACCGCAGGGCGCTGCGGGACTGGGACCACTATCGCGAGGAGTTGCGCAGCCGGGCACCAGAGGTGGCAGGGTTCGGGATGCTCAGTGTGGACTTCAATCCTGCCATGAGGGGCATCGAGCTGCTGAAGGAAGTCAGTCCCGAGACGATAGTTGTCGTCGGTGGACCTCACCCCACTCTCTCTCCCGATGAAGTGCTCAGCAATCCTCTCGTGGATCACGTGGTCTTGGGAGAGGGTGAGATCACCTTCGTGGAGATGCTCCGCAAGTTCGAGCGCGGAGAGCAGGTGGAAAGGGTGATCCAGGGGGAGAGGCCGGATCTCGATCAGCTACCGTACGCGGACAGAGACATCTACCTCAACGAGTGGCGGAAGGCTGGCTACGACTATGATTCCCCGGAGGCCCCACTATCCGAGGAGACGTTGCCGCCCTTCGTGACGGTGATCGCTGGGCGAGGGTGCCGCTACAATTGTAGCTTCTGCAAGCCTGGCGAGGACATCCTCTTCGGCAAAGGTGTGAGGCGAAGGAGTGTCTCACACGTGATCGGCGAGTTGAAGGAGCTGCGCGAGAAGTATCACTTCAAGACGCTGATGATCCACGATGATTGTCTCACCGAGGATCGACCCTGGGTGACCGAGTTCTGTGATCGCTACGAGGCTGAGGGCTTCAGACAGAGGTTCTGGTGCCAGGCGCGTGTCGATCACGTGGTGAAGCACGAGGACATGATCAGGCGCATGGCGGAGGTCGGCCTGGCTGGTCTCTTCCTGGGCTTCGAGAGCGGGAGCGATCGCGTCCTCAGATTCATCCGCAAGGGCACCACCAGAGCGAAGAACCTGGAGGCGGCGCGAATCTGCCGGAAGTATGGCATTCGGATATGGGCCAACTACATGCTGGGCTTGCCCACAGAGACCGAAGATGAGATCAAAGAGACGATCAGCATGTTGAAGGAGATCGATCCCGACTACTATAGCCCCGCCTACTACACTCCCTATCCAGGCAACGATCTGTACGACTACTGCATGGAACACGGTCTGTCGCTGGTCACGGACCACGACGGCTACAGCCGAAACCCGACGGAGCCCAAGATCAAAGGTCACGATCCGGAGTATCTGCGGTGGGCTCTGGAGGAGTCACAGCGAAGAAAGCTGCGTAATGGAGTCAGTCGCCAGACGAGGTACATCCTGGGTCGCTATGCGTCGCCCCGCAAGGCGATCTCCAAACTAGGCAGGATGGTGCGTGCCTCATCTGGAGGGAGGGAGTAACATGGCGAGCCCACCAGGGGCCAAGAACCTCAACTACGAACGGGCCCTCCAAGCCATAGGTCGCCTTGCGGAGAAGCAGAGGCTGCGCGACATCTGCATCTTGGAGGTTGAGGGAGGCATAGTGCTACAGGGGCGAGCCCTTCTGAGCACACGCGACGCCTTCAATCTGGTCTCGAGAACCAAGGTGCTGAGCCACGACGACCTGGAGCTGATGATACGCGAGCTGTGAGGAGAGTCCACCGGCTTGAAGAGGTAGGATAGATGCAAAAGCTCTTCCAGGGCATGCTCAAGACAGACTACCAGGATGTCCTAAGGACGATCGGCCACTATATCGACGAGCACGGCTTCACGGATGTCCGGATCATCGAAACGGAGGATGGCCTGATCCTGCAAGGTAAGTCCAGCACAGGCGGGGCTCGGGGCGAGAAGAAGACCGAGACGTACTTGTTGACCGTGCAGGACGTGAGGGACATGATGAGGGAGGCCTACACTCGCCGGGGCACCAAGCTGTAGCCCCGCACGGTTCTCACTCGAGGGAGGTTCTGGATCTTGAAGAGCCTGTTGATCACGGGCGGCGCTGGTTTCATCGGCAGCAACTTCGTGCATCACATTCTGGAGAAGTACTCAGACGTCGACGTCGTCGTGCTGGACAAGCTCACCTACGCCGGCAATCTGGATAATCTCCGCGACGTGGCGGATGACCGGAGGTACAGCTTCGTCCATGGCGACATCTGCGACATGGAGCTGGTCGACAGAGTCGTTCAGGAACACAAGGTCGAAGCCATAGTCAACTTCGCGGCCGAGACACACGTGGACCGCAGCATTCTCGAGGCGGGGAGCTTCATCCAGACGGACGTGTACGGCACACACGTGTTGCTGGAGGCGGTGAAGAAGTTCGGACTACAGAGAATGCTCCACGTGTCTACGGACGAGGTCTACGGAAGCGTCACCGAAGGGTCGTCTGTGGAGACGGACAACCTGCTTCCCAATAGTCCCTATTCGGCCAGCAAGGCCGGGGGTGACCTTCTGTGTCGTGCCTATCACGTGACCTACGGAGTCCCTGTGGTGATCACGCGCGGCTCCAACAACTTCGGTCCCCGCCAGTATCCCGAGAAGGTGATTCCCCTCTTCGTCACCAACGCGCTGGACGACCAGCCGCTGCCGCTCTACGGAGACGGACTGAACGTCCGGGACTGGTTGTACGTTCTGGACCATTGTGAAGCTATCGATCTGATGCTGCACGAGGGCCAGGATGGCGAGGTCTACAACGTCGGCGGCGACTGCGAGCTGACGAACCTCGAGCTCACGGAGGCCATCCTGGAGAAGACGGGCAAGCCGAAGAGCCTCATCCACTTCGTGGAGGATCGACCGGGGCACGATCGGCGCTATTCCCTCGATTCGAGCAAGATCCACAAGCTGGGATGGCGGCCGCGCCATGCCTTCGCAGAGGCCCTCGAGGGGACCGTGTGCTGGTATGCCGAGAATCGCCAGTGGTGGGAGAAGCTCAAGACGGCGGAGTATCGGAGCTACTACCAGAAGCAATACGGAACTCGGGGGGTTCCGTCCGACTCGTGAAGGAGATCACCGCCCGGTGGACTCCTGAGGGACCCTGAAACACGCAGTAGCTGTCGTCGAGCATGGTCTCCATGGTGTGGGATGCGCTCTGCCCATCTATGGAGACTTCTTCTACTGTCGCCTTTCCCCTGGGGAATAGAACCGCGAACCGGATAGGGTCACGGTGGTTCGATCCGTAGTCGAGGAGGATGAAGTCGCCCTCGTACCTGTAGTCGTAGGAGGCGTAGAGCCCGGTGGCTGGCTGTACGAGCCGTATTTGGCCGTCGTGTTTGGAGAGTCGGGGCTCTAGAGCGACCCCGTCTTGGTCGATGGTGACTCCGAAGAGTCCCCGTACGATGGCTTCTCCCACAGTGGCTGCCCCGCTGCCATAGTTGTGCGATCCCCAACCTGCACCGGTGGACAGCGACTGCCATTCGTAGATCGCTTGCGGGTGTAAGGCCCAATCCTGGGCCACGAGAAACAGGTGCGCCCGTGCCAGTGTGGAAAGTCCGTTCTCGAATTCTGCCGCAATCTGTAAACCACCCCACCAGTCCCAGAGTCCGCCGTTCTGGTATTCGCCGCTATGCATCTGTGGGTGGGCGAAGAAGCCGGGCGGATAGGGTGGATAGACGCTCAGGCCAGGCTTCCCGGCCCCCGCGGAAAGGCGCGCACGCTCCAGACTGGCCAGAGCATCGTTGGTCTGCGCGGGGTCGCTGAGGCCCACGTAGACTGCGACCGCATTGGAGATGCTCACCATCTGATCCTCGGGAAAGGGATGGGTGAGGGGCGTAGCGTGCAGGTGGAGCAGGTAGAAGCCTCCATCCTCGTTCCACAGTTGCTCGTTGGTGGCCCGGCGCAGCTCCTGCGCTCGGCAGCGGAGGTCTTCCGCCCTCGCAGACCCCCCAAGTGTCTCGTTCATCTCGGCCAGCTCGAGCAGGGCACGGTAAGCGAGGGCCTGGTCGTAGATGGAGCACGTCCAGTGGTCCGTCGCCGGATCGAGGTCCGTGGGAGCGACAGAGGGCTCGAACTTCACGTCTCCCCAGTCGGTGGTATGGCCTCTCTTGATCAATCTGAGAGTGCTGTCGTACCGGTGCGTGTATAGCCAGTCCAGCACGGCGTTCAGTCGAGAGAGGACGGCCTCGCCTCCCAGCCTCTTCTGGAGCCAGTCGATGCCACCCCCCGTCTGGTAGTACTGGTACGCGGCATGGATGAGGTGGACCTCCTCGTCGGAGACAGCCGTAGCTTTGTCGATGTGGTGGTCAGAGGCTATGACTCCGCTGATGGCTCCCGCGCCGGGTACGTGGCCATCGTCACTGGTGGTATCAGCGGCATACTGCCTGAGTAGGAACTCCTCCACTGGTGTTCTGAGGTATTCGTCGCCATAGAAGTAAGAGACCGCTGGCATCATGGTAGAGGTGTCTCGAACGTAGATCATGCCATACTCCCGAGCAGGCATCAGCCCGGTGACTGTCCCCTCTACGCCCTGGAACTCTGTCTGGCACAGTCGAAGGGTATGAAGGATGCTTTCTCTCATGGCATCGACGAGGGGATAGTCGGGGAGGTGCCAGGTGGTTTCGTTCGGAGGCGATCCTAGAGCCTCGGCGTCGATGGGAGGCAGCGCGGAACCAGCGAGGTTCCCGCTCTGGTCGACGTGGGCGCGTGCCAGCGTCACCGTCGCCAACAGGAACAGGACTGGCAGGCTTCTGACGGCCATCCGCGCGAGAACTCCTGAGGTGATCAGCCTGTCTCTTCCTGGACGGTGCCGAGGGTTCCGTAGATGCGATAGGTCATCCACAAGGAGGCCGCTGTCAGCAGGCTGCGAAAGATGGCAATGACTGCTTTGTAGTTGGTGAACATGTCGATGATCGACTCGGGCGCCGGAAGCTGAGAGAAGAAGGATGGATTCAGGGGCAAGAAGAGCCACCAGGTGGTCTGCGACCCCCAGTTGAGGAGATAGAAGGCATAGCCCACAACCTGGACTAGGTGAAACCAAAGCAGACCAGGCTGCTCGGCGATCTCCAGAGCCAGAAGAGGCAAAACCGCGAAGAAGTACTGGGGGTTGAAGAAGGAGACGGAGAACAGGACCAGAAAGACCATGAGGGAGTACTTGCGCAGCACCGCGTATGAGGACAGATCCTTTTCGAGGCTGCTGAAGAACAGAATGGCGTAGCCGATGACGAAGAGCACCAATTCGTCGTGAAGGATGATGGACAGCTTCGCCGCGAGCAGGAACTGGCCATGGGCGCGGTCCAGGAGGGCAAGAATCCGTGGCATGGCCCCAGAGAGGACAGTCAGCAAGATGGCCGCCGCGGCTACCGCCAGGCCCAGGACGAGCCGCCTTTGCTTCCTGAGTTGTCTGAAGGCGCCCACGAGGAAGAAGGGGAGCAGGGCTGCATCCATGATCCGGCTCACGAAGGCAAGTGCAAGCGCACCGAGAGAAGAGAACGGTCGTACTCGCTGGAAGAGATAGAGGCTCAACAGGACGAAGAAGCCAGCCATGGCGTCGTAGCGCCCATAGAGGTAGGAGACGTAGAGGCCGATGGGGTTGAACAGCCAGAACGCAAGAGCAAGGATGGCTTGCTTGGGGCGCCTCCTCAGGAGAGCGAGGAGGATGAAGGCAGAGGCCAGGTCGAACGCCAGGTGGGGGAGCTTCAGCAGGAAGAGGGTGAGGTGTATCCTGGGCGCTTCGGCGATCTGCATTCGTAGCTCGAAGGCACCCTGATATTCCTCCTCACCCATCTGCGCCCACTCGTCGGGCCACACAGTCTCAGCCGGAGAAAGGACCGCCTGGAAGAGCCATATCGTGACCCCGTAGAGAAGCTGAGGGAGCGGTTGAACGGACAGGTCCTTCGTGACCTGTCCATGCAGGACGAGGTTTTGTGCGTGATACGTGATCCAGAACAGGTCTGGGTGGAAGGCGATCGGCATCAAGACCACCCTCAGCAGCACCCCGAGGACGAGCAGGATCAAGACAGCTCTCTTGAACGAGTCTCCTCGCTCGAGAGAGGACACCCATCGGCGAGGGTCGTATCCTCTTAGTCTATGCATCGTGTCCTAGAGCCTCTCTACGCGGCAGCGCATGTCTCTATAAGGAGGCGTGGCCGCCAAAGGATCGCAGCAGAGATCATCGACCAGCCAGTTGGCGTTGTGCGCCCCCGTCCAGCCGTGGGGGATGGACACAGTGCGCGGATGTATGCGGTCAACCACCTTGGCCTTGTAGACCGCAGCGCCGACTGTGGTTTCCAGCTTCACTTCGTCCCCGTCGCCTACGCCAACGGCCGAAGCCAGGGAGGGGCTCATCTCGGCCAGGGGCTCGGGATGAGCCCTGCGAAGGCCGGGGATGTTGCGGTGCTGGGAGTGGTAGAACTGGGGCACTCTGGCTCCGGTGATCAGATAGTATGGATAGAGGTCGTCGTCCGGCCAATCCAGTGGGGCGGCGGGCAGAGGATCGTACCCCTGCTCCTCCAACGCCGTACTATAGAGCTCGATCTTGCCTGACGGCGTGGTGAAGCCATTCTGGAGCGTGTGGCCGTTGGCCGCGGGCGTGGCCGGCTCGTGCCCGGTCCACCCTGCTCGGTGAAGCACGGCCTCAACGACCTCCTCGTCGCTCGTGAAGGGGAAGAATTGCCCGTAGCCCAACCTCTGGCCGAGGAGGGACAAGAACTCCCACTCTGGAAGGGCTTGCCCAAGGGGTGGAACCACCGGCCTCCTGGTCCGCACCGGATAGTCTGTTCTCAGAGACTGGGCGCTGATCTCTCCCTTCTCGAGGAACGTGCAGCCTGGAAGGAGTACATCGGCTAGTTCGGCTGTCTCGTTCATGAACAGGTCCTGGACCACGAGCAGGTCGAGACCGGCCAGGGCTTGGCGGGTTTTGCCCGTGTTGGGAAAGCAGGACATGGGATTGCCTTCGATGACGATCAGGCCTCGGACGGGGTAGGGGTCCTCGCTCAAGATGACCTCAGGCAGCATCCCGCTGGCGTCTTTGGCCAGGGGGTACCGGTCCCGCCAGAAGCTCTTCGCTGGCTGGGGAAGGTTATCAGGCACGGGGAGGCTCTTCAGGCTGCGATAGGGTGTGAGCATCAGCCCCCCGCGCACATCTACGTTCCCTGTGATAGCCATGAGGATAGCCATGGCGCGCACAGTCTGCGTGCCATTCCGGCAGTGCTGCACACCTTCCCGTCTTTCCAGAGCGGCGGGCTTGGAGCGGGCAAAGTCCTCTGCCAGTCGCTCTATGGATGCGGCAGGAACATCGGTGATCCCCTGCGCCCACTGAGGAGTGTAGGGGGTGACGTGCTCTGCCAACCGGTCGAACCCGTAAGTGTGGGCTGCCACGAAGTCCTCGTCGTAGAGGTTCTCCTCAACAATGTGCTGGATCATCGCCAGGCCCAGTGCGAGATCGGTGCCTGGCTTGATCTGAAGGTAGTGATCGGCTTTGGCGGCGACGGGTGTGCGTCGTGGGTCGATGACTGCCAGCCTGGCACCGTTCCTCCGCGCGCTCAGGATGTCACTGTTGATTCCGTGGTAGCGATGCATGTGGGTGGCGGGAGGGTTGGTGCCCCACAGCAGGATGTAGCGGGCGTTCTCGAGGTCGCACCAGGGCATAGGAGGGCGGCCGAAGGTGTTGCTGTAGGCCAGAATCTTGGGTCCCACGCAGATAGACCAGGTCCCGGTGACGTTTGGTGTGCCGTAGAGCTTGGCCAGGCGGCGGAGCACAGCGTCATCCACCACCTTGGCGGTGGTGCCGTAGTAGAAGACGAGGGCTTCAGGACCGTACCGTTCCTTGATCGTCTCCATCTTGTCAGCGACGAAGTCTATTGCATGCTCCCAGGAGGTACGCCGCAGGGCGCCGCCCTTCTTCGCTCTGATCAGTGGATGGAGCAGGCGATCCTGGGCGTAAAGCATCTGTGGCGCGTGGCGACCCTTGACGCACAGCCTGCCCCGGCTCCATCGGTCTTCGGGGTCACCTGCTGTTCGCACGACTCTGCCGGCTTCGAGGTGGACGATCATGCCGCACTCGGCGCGGCAGATCTGACAGAAGGTTCGGGCGGCCTCGGCACACATGGGTGTTGCTCCAACTCAGAGTCGTGGGCAGGATTATAAGCGCCATACGATACCGGGGCAAGCACTTGTGTGGAGAGTGTGGAAAAGGGTCACAGGCATGAACCTTACGTCTTCAAGAGGGCAGGTGCGTTCTCGTGGCGCCGATTGACAGCTTGAGGAGGGGCATTGGATCAGTGAGGCTCAGCGCCCGGAGACTCGAAGACAAGTCCAGACGCTACTGAGATTGTCCTGTCCCTCCAGTTCAAGCTGTGATAGAATCTTGCCGTATGATCGAGTTCTCCATGTCTACTTCGTCCATCCGCACCGATCTGGAGCGACTGGACCGTCTGCTCGAGCTGGGCTGTTTCCGCAAGCTCGAGATCGGCTTCTACGACGAGGAAATGCTGCCTCTGGTCATGGATTTCGCGTTAGCCAGGGGTTTGGCCTATGGATTCCACGACCCCTTGCCCCGCCTGCCATCCGACGATTTCCCCTTCCTGACCGATCCCGATGAAGAGAAGCGCTGGCGAACTCTCGATTCTATGTATCGCACCATGCAGACCGCTGTCACGTACGGTGCGGAGTATGTGATCGGCCACATACCCTCGGTGATCTGGGAGCCCAGGCCCATGCTCAGCGACGACAAGATAATCGAGCTGGCCCACAATAGCTGCGATCTACTGTCGGGGTGGAGTCAGGAGTCAGGCATCCCCTTCGTGCTCGAGAATGTGGGGCCCAATCCCTACTTCTTCGAGTTCGAGGCCTTTGTGGAGGTGATGCAGGCTCACCCGCGCCTGGAGTTCTGTCTGGACATCGGGCATCTGCATCTGATGTCCATCTACGCGGGGTTCGACTCGCTAGAATTCTCCACGGCCCTCGCGCCGTACACGACCATCTTGCACATCTACAATGCGACGCCGGAGATGTACCGCAAGTACCACCACGTGCCGGTGCACCCCTCGCAAGTGCCCGAGGAGGGGTGGGCGAACGTGCCGGCCATTGTGGAGCGCGTGCTCGCGGGGAGCAAGAACGATCTGACGATAGTCTTCGAGCACTCGCCGCAGTACCCAGCAAGCGATAACTTCATCAAGGAGGGGATAGAGTCCGTGCGGCAGGTGGTGGAGGCAACTGGGGCTACTTGTCGAGGATTATAGTCACGGGGCCGTCGTTGTGAATCTCCACCATCATCATGGCACCGAAGACACCGGTCTCGACCCGCAGGCCTTCCTCCTTCAAGAAAGACACGAACCTCTCTATCAGCGGCTCGGCGATCTCGGGTTGGGCTGCCTGGACGAAGTTGGGACGACGCCCCTTTCGCGCATCGCCATATAGCGTGAACTGCGGGATGACAAGGGCCGCACCTCCGACGTCCAGTGCTGAGCGGTTGAACTTGCCTTTGTCATCTGGGAAGATACGCAGGTTGGCGATCTTGTTGGCCAGAAACCTGGCCTGTTTTTCTCCATCGTCGTGGGTCACGCCCACGAGCAGGACCAAGCCCTGCTCGATGCTACCCACGAGCTCGCCCTCCACCGAGACGGAGCCTCTGCTCACTCGTTGAACCACTATGCGCATCTTCTTGACCTCAGCTTTGTTGTGCCAGATTTGACCGGAAGTACACTATCTGGTATGCTTGTGGGTGTGGCAAATAGTTTGGAAAGAGGCTAGACCATGATCAAGCTGCTCATGAGCTGGGACATCAGGCCCGGGAAAGAAGCAGAGTACATGGAGTTTGTGAGCAGAGAGTTCACCCCGCAGATGATGGAGCTGGGGATCCAGCCCACCGAAGCGTGGTATACCGTGGTTGGCAATGGCCCTCAGGTGCTAGCGGGAGGCATCACCAAAGACCGCGAGACGATGAGGGGCATTCTGGAAAGTGAGGGTTGGGAAGGCCTGGAGGCGAAGCTCCTCGGGTACGTGCGCAACTACCATTACAAGGTGGTGCCTGCCACCGGTCAGTTTCAGCTCTAGCGACGCGTCCAGCATCGAGCCTAGTCCTTGGCACTGGTCGCGTCGGTCTGTTTCTCCTTCTCCTTCTTCTTGCTCCCGTCTCCTCCTGGCAACTCCTTGGCCGCTTCGCGCGCCGGAAGCTGGCGGTTATCCGTTACGTAGAAGCCCGATCCCTTGAAGATGATACCCACTGGCTGGATAAGGCGACGGACCGGTCCGTCACAGTCTGGGCAGGTCTCGACTGGGTCGTCGGAGAAGTGCTGGAACACCTCGAATCTTCTTCCGCAGGACTGACACTCGTATTCGTAAATGGGCATCTGTACGATCACACCTCCTGGGGTGGTCCTTCTGGGTTGTCCCCACGTCGGTCGAAGAGATAGTTGCTCCCTTCTTGTTTCTTGACGTACGAAAGCACCTCGGCAGCTATCTCGGCGACTTGACGGGGGTGCACCAGATTCCTGCGATGATTGGTGATCACGGCGCCGGAGACGCTCATCAGCGGAAACCTGGCCTCCACTCCCTGTCTGTCCTGGCCGAGGAAGAATCCTTGCGCCCGATCTTGATCGTTGTAGCACTCGGGGATACTCTCGTCGAAGCCTTCTATGACGGTCTTGCAGATGCTCTCAGCCTTGTCTGGTGTGGTGACGACGACGAAATCGTCGCCACCCTCGTGGCCTACGAAGTCGTCGTCGTTTCCCTGTTCCAGGACCGCCCCGACTATCAAGTCGCTCAGCATTCGTATCACCAGGTCTCCGGCCACGAAACCATACTTGCCGTTGTAGGGTTTGAACTGGTCCAGATCGAAGTAGCAGACGGCGAACAAGGCGCCCGCAGCCAGTCTGTCTCGAATGGCCCTTTCGACGGCAAGATTGCCCGGCAACCTGGTGAGAGGACTCGTCTGTATGTCTCGTTCCGATCGGTGCAGGTGAGTGGAAACACGAGCGATGAGTTCTTGTGGATCGAAGGGCTTAGTGACATAGTCGTCCGCGCCTACGCGCATGCCCTCGACCTTGTCAGCGGTTCCGTTGAGGGAGGTCAGCATGATGATCGGTATGGTCGAGGTCAGAAAACCACGCCTGAGCTGACGGCACAGCTCCAGCCCGTCCATACGCGGCATGCGAATGTCGAGGAGCACCAGATCGGGCTTTTGTTGTCTGGCTAGCTTCAAGCCCTCTTGGCCGTCTGGCGCACAGATGACACTGAGTCCCTCCGCCTCCAGGGACTCAGAGACAACTTCGCGCACAATGGGATCATCATCCACCACGAGTATTGTGCCGGAGCGCGAGTTCATGTCCACTCTCCATCCTTTCATTCTACGGGATTTTGACTTGGCAAGCAAGTCTTGACAGGACGCCCTGGCCCAGGCATAATAACCTGTTGTGGGGCAGAGGCAATGCTCGGAGTGAGACAGATGAGTGATGACAGCAGTCCTGTAGGGATCTTGGATTCCGGCGTGGGTGGTCTATCAGTCATGCGGCAGATCGTAAGAGAGCTACCTCACGAGGACGTGCTATTCTTCGCGGATTCGATCCACTGCCCGTACGGGCACCGCACGTACGACGAGATACAGGACCTCACGTCGGGGATAGCCCACTTCCTGGTGTCGCAAGGTGCCAAGATCGTCGTCGTGGCCTGTAACACTGCGTCCGCTGCGGCGCTGAAACATCTTCGGGAGAGGTTCGACGTGCCCATCGTGGGCATGGAGCCCGCGTTGAAGCCCGCCGCCGAACGCTCCGGCAGCAAGGTCGTGGGCGTGATCGCCACCGAGGTCACTTTTCAGGGCGCTCTCTTCGCCAGCCTGATGGAGCGGTTCTCGAACGACGTAGACGTGCTGACTCGCAGTTGCCCGGGTCTCGTCGAGCAAGTAGAGGCAGGGCTGGTTGCAGCGCCCGAGACGAGAGAGATGCTGGAAGTGTGTCTGGCCCCCATGGTCGAAGCAGGGGTGGATTCGTTGGTGCTGGGGTGCACACACTACCCGTTCCTTCGGCTGCTCATGGAGGAGATCCTCGGGGATGGGGTGGAGATCTTCGATCCCAGCCTGGGCGTGGCTCGACAGACCGCAAGAGTACTGGGGAAAGACGGGCTGCTCAGGCAGGGAGGCGAGGGCCGGTACACTTTCTACACCAGCGGCCACCCACCCCGTTTCGCCCGCATGCTCGAGGAGCTAACAGAGCTCAGAGGGCCCGTTCTGGGGGTCGAATGGGTGGAGGGCGCCGTCAGGTCCATCGGTGACCAGGCCCAGATCGGTGCTGGATGGAGTTGAGGGCGGTTTCTCTTCCGCGAGAGTGAGTGTTCGGTTGTCTCTGGGCGCCCTGGGGGGGAAGGGATCGTCGCAGGTAGATCAGGAGGTACATGGGTGAAGTCCTACGGATACGATGGGCAGAGAGTGCTCCTCGGTCGGCTCGAGAGGGGCGATGACGTGTTGAGAAGCCTGACCAAGTTCTGCGCCCACGAGGGTGTGACGGTGGGCTGGGTCGAGGCACTCGGCGCGGTGGAGAGAGGTGGAGTGGGGTACTACGACCACGAGGCTCGCGCCTACCGCGAGACGTGGTTCGACGAGGGAATGGAGATCGCTTCGCTCACCGGCAACGTCTCCAGAAAGGATGGTGAAACATTTCTTCACTGTCACGTGATCCTGGCCGACAGGGATGGGCGGTGCTTTGGCGGCCATCTGCTGGAGGGGACGATTGCTTTCGCGTGTGAGTTCTCCGTCACCGCACTCACTGGTCCCGTGCCCGAGCGAAGCTACGACGAGGCCACCGGGCTCGCCCTCTGGTAGGTCGCTGGGTCGCCCTCTCCCGGAGGAGAGCGTCTGCTACCGCGAGGCCAGCTGCGGGAGGCCGGCGGGCGCTTGGTCTCAGAGTTGTGCCCTGCCCGCGGAAGACACGCCTGCCGGGGGGCGCTACCACACCGCGGTGAGAGCACTGCCAATAGTAGGCAAGCCCAGAAGCGCCACGAGGCAGCCGAGGATGGATAGGAAGGTAGCTGTCCATCGCAGGCGGGGCCGCATGAAGGGTACGTGGAGGGTGATGGCCAGGACCAGCCACAGCAGAAGCAGCCAGAGCTGTGCCGGACGCCAGGTCCAGTAGCTGCCCCAGCCAAGGTAGACCCACAGGGCATGTGTGACTGCGGAGACGCTCAACGACGGGAAGGCCACCATCAGCGCTCTTCTGACGAAAGACAGACAATCGGCGGGTGAGGACTCTCGCAGTGCGACTCCGGTGGCACGGAACATGAACGTGAGGACATAGGCGATGGCTCCTCCTCCAGCGCAGAGGTAAGCACTGCAAGCTGTGAGGGCGCTGATAACGTACAGGCCATACCAGGTGCTCCGCGCGAAAGGAGAGATCTCCAGAGTCTGCGTCGGTGGGATGCCCAGCAACAGTGTGTAGGAGTGTGCGACGAAGGCAAGACTCGCGACAACTGCACTTGCCCCAGTATCTCGTGCCTTGTTCTCTAGCAGTAAGGTTAGGAGAACAGCGCCTTCGACGACCACCATGGTGCTGGGCCACGCATGTGCCATGCCCAGGAGGCCCCACTGGAAGGCGGAGAAGCAGAGGGCCACGCCCTGGATGCCCAGGAACAGCAGGTTCGTCCCAATGAGCAGTCTGTCGGCGACACGACGCGGCCGGTAGAGGGCTATCCATCGCAGGAGGACGACGGCGAAGAGCGCGAAACTGGCTGCGAAGTACAGCACCCTGTCAGCCTCCACGACAGACCTCCTCCATCTCCGCTATCAAGGTGTCACGCTCATGGGCCCAGACGATCTCGCCTGCATATCCGCTATAGAGGAGTCGCATCTCCACCACACCCTGTCTTCCTGTCAATGCTGCCCAGACGGAGCGTGGTCGACGGCAGGCGGCAGCTATCGGCCCCACGAGCAGCGCGACGGCACCAAGCAGCACCAGGGAGAAAGCCGGATCGGATGCTATGCCCATGATTGCATACTGGCCCCATTCCAAAGTGTAAGTGTCTCCCTCGATGTCCACGCGCGCCGAGCCTTGAAGCGTTGCGCTGTATACGAGGTCCGTGGCACCTCCCCGATAGGCTTGTAAGAGCAGGCCGGGCAAGGCTTCACCAGTAGAGAGCGCCTCCGGTTGCAGGACCGCTCGCAGGACCAGGTTCCTGGTAGGCACAGCTATGTACCCTTCCCTCTCCTCCTCGGAGAGTTGGAGGCTTGCCTCTTCAACGATCATGCTCGAGGCCCCCAGTGTCTGCAAGGTGATCGGCCCGCCGTCTGCGTCCACGGCTCTGATGCTGACCAGGGGACCGTGCGACAACTGGTGGACAGACATACCCCTGTGCCAGAGAGGAGAACCCGCGGTGAGGACGGCGCTCGTCGCCTCGTCTCCGCTGTCGAGGATAGTGACGTCTGCCTCGTACCAGCGAGGCTTACCATCGGGGTATAGCTGTGCCTCAAAGCTCTCCAAGCGCAGGCTCGTGGATGCTACGTGCTGGAACTCGTACTCTTGCCCCGGCCCCAGCGTAATCCCGCGCTCGTGCCAACCCAGGCGTCCACCGATGAGGGCGCTGACGACGATCAGAGCAAGCCCGGCGTGGGCGAGCACGATGCCCCACCTTGCGAGGTGTAGACGTCGTGCGCAGAGGTGGAAGTCACCAAGCCCTTCCTGTGTGTGGACGGCGTACCCGTGTGTTTCCAGAAGCGAGCGCAATCGCCCCAACGCTGACTGAGCGTCTCCCTGGAACAGAAAACTGTGGGCCTTGGAGTCTGGAGGAAAGGCCTGCACAAACTCCCGTGGGGCGAGCCTTCCCTCGCGAAGGATCGTCGACGCCTGTTCGACCGCGCAGACCACCAGATTGACCAGCAGCAGCGCCAAGGGTGACTTCAACCACAGAGAGTCACGTATCGAGAAGAGACCTACACCGGACAGACGATCGGCCCACTGGAGATACTGTGCCTGGACCGAGGCATACCAGCGGCCATACTGGGGGGAACCGACCGTCACGTCGTCCGGCATCTGGGGCAGGATGGCCCCGCACGCCACGACGAGAAAGATGATGACCAGGAGTGCGATGGTCAACCTTCGGGAGCTGAAGAAGCGCCACGCTGAGTCCAGCATGTCTATTGGCATCAGTATCGACTTCGATGTGTGTCCAGGGCCCAAGCGCGTGAGGGTGCCGTGGCAAAGGACTCAGTCCGAGGGTGCTGAGCCCGTGGTCGGTTGTGGAATCATACTATGGTGTTTGCGGTGTGTCAAACGGGGCAAGAGGTCGTTGGGATCGCGCCTGGCGTCCTGACGTGATCGCCCCGGCAGGAGGTCCGTCACAGATCTCGCCGACACCTTCTCGGCCGCTACAGGCGGCGACAGATGCTGTCTGCTGCTTTCGGCGCCTGTCCCACAGCGTGGAGAGGAGATGGGACGTATCGGGGGTCGGGAGCTGGTCCGCGGGAGAGAAGCGCGATCCGGTGTGCGTCAGCCTGCAATCCTCTGGTGAGCATCGCCTGGACGGACGTGTCTAGATCATGAGGCGATCATAGAGCGCGTCCAGACTCAGGTGGGGGGACACAGTGTCCGTGCAGGTCAGGGTCAAGGTCGCCGCAGAGACTCCGAGGCGGACCGCCTCACTTACTGCGAAGCCGTTCACGAGCCCGAAGACCACGGTGCCGGTGAGGGCGTCGCCGCCTCCCGTGGGATCGATCACTTCTATGTTGATGGCGGGGATGTAACCGCTCTCGTCGGACGTGGCGTAGACGAGACCCTTGTCTCCCAGAGTGATGACCGCAATGCCCACGCCATCGGCTACGAGCTTCTGCGCGGCAGTGGTGGCCTCGAACCGGTCCCTCGCCGGCAGACCACACAGCACCTGGGCCTCATCTTCATTGGGTACCACCATGTGGAGCTGTGAGAGGTAGGGCTTGACCCGGGGGGCCAAAGCTACGGAGACGGGATCGACGCAGACAGGAATGTCCCACTTGGCCGCGAGGGCGACCGCGGACTTGATCGCAGGTGGGCTGAGATTGGCGTCCAGTACAACCATCTTGGCTTGCCTTATCCACCGTCGGTGAGCGTAGATGTACTTGGGGGTGACCAGACTCATGATTGCCATGTCGTCGATAGATAGCACGGGGGTGCCGTGTTCGTCGTTGACGGCAAGGAAGGTGGCCGAGGGGCTATCCGACGAGACGATCACGCGGCTGACGTCAACGCCCCCGACCTCCGTCGCTCCGAGGACGTGTCTGCCCACTGGATCACCCCCCACAGCGGAGAGTAGGAGCGTGGGCACTCCCAATCTGGCCAGGTTCTCTGCCACGTTGCGACCGACGCCGCCTGGACTGATACGTATGTAGCCTGGGTTTGACGTGCCACCGACGAGGGGCTTCTTGGGCCGGCCTTTCGTATCCAGACTGGCTGCTCCGATCACCACTACACTACACTGAGCCATGGCTGTCTCCCCTATGATTGCGTATCGATCACGTCGTACTCGGGGCGCTGTCCCGTCGCCCCTGGCTCACCCTGCCGGAGTGGTGCCAGAGACGAACATAGACCGCGTCCCTTCCTCAACCCATCTACTCAGCCATCAGGCTTGCGCAGCACGAAGCTTCGGCGGAGAGCGATCGCCCGTTTGACACCCTCCGGAAGCCGGCTTTCCAGGAACTGATTGGTGGATACCGACAAGGCGGACGAGAACGGCAAGAGAATCGTCGAGTTCTCGCGGACGATCTCCAGCCTGTTGGACTCGAAGAGGTGCAAGAGAGTGGCTCGCCTGAGGAACCTGTGCGGGCCTTCACTGTGATGGAGGTTGAGGATCGCCGACAGCCAGTGAGCCGGTTCCCACAGGAGGTTGGGGCACGTGAGGATGATCCAGTGTCCGGGCCTTAGCACGCGCGCCAATTCACTCACCAACGTCTCCCTCTCCGAGAGGTGCTCGATGGTCTCGTAGCAGAGTATCAGGTCAAAGGTGTTGCCGGCAAACGGAAGCGGGAAGCTATGCACCAGGTGGGTTTCGAAGTCGATTTCCATCTGAGATAGGCGGGACGATGCTATGGCGAGCATCCTGTCCGAGAAGTCGACCACGTGAGCCTTGCGCACGTATCCCCGCTCTGCCCAGAAGGCCGTGCCCTGACCCGTTCGCGATTGAATGTCCAGGGTAACGTTGTCGCGGTCGATGGAGTCCCCTGCCAACTCGAACGAGTTGGTGAAGCGGCGGTAGTAGGAATAGGTGTTCTCATTGATGTCGTCGTAGTCGGTGACGGAGCTCCAGAACCGCCCCACTTCTTGCAGGGTCCACTGGCGCCGCCTCAGGTACTGCCACTCCTGTCTCGCGCGCGCAAGCGATCCTCTAAGCGTGCACCCATGCTCTTCGTGCATTTGGAGGTGGGTCCTCAGCCCATTCTGCACAGTGTGGGCACCGGAGACGGCTGCCGTGGATGCTGGTCCTATCTCAGCGTTGTGGATACTGACGGCGATCTGGGATCATCGAGAGACGGCACTCACCACGCCACTCACGGCTTAGGTCAGAAGATGCTGCCCTCTTCGTGATGTGACCCCGACAGTCTCTCTTCTCGGCTACGTCCTGTTACGTTGTCACGATTCGAGGATCTGGTACTCCAACGAGACAGATTCTAGCGGCATGCCAAGCCAGGGTCAAGTGACCACGATGTCCTCTTCTGTCACCTGCCCATCTACAATGCGGAAGGACCTGACTTGAGGGTTGTCCGGGTCCTCGAGCGAGACGAGAACGTAAGAGGATTCTGGGTACCGCGCTTGGTTCTGGTCTACGTCTGAGGGAATCGCCACGGTGGCGGGGTGGGAGTGGTAGATGCCGACCAACTCCCAGCCTCTCACTTCCATGTCCTCGAAGATCCGGTACTGCTCCTTCGGATCCAAACGGTACGACGTGGGGCTACGATCGGCGTTCTTCGCCCTGTAGAGCTGTAAGACTCGATCCTCCTGGCCGGCGAGGATGCCACAGGCCTCGTCAGGAGCCTCTTGCCGGGCATGGTCGATCATCTCTGAGAGGAATGGCCTTGGGATCTCTATCATCTCCGTCGTGTGCCGGCGCTCTTCGTGGATCGCCGGTGGGCCAGGAGAACACCAGCTAGCTGGCGTCTTCCTGGTTTGAGCCCCGGGGTTGAGGCAGGGAAGAGGGTGTGAAAGCGGCTGGCAGCAGATCGCCCACTGTGAATACCTGCTGACCAGCACTCAGGTCGGCAACGATCACCTTCGTATCCAGTCCAAACTCGGCCATGACTTGACGGCATGCGCCACAGGGACTGGCCAGCGTCTCACTGACCACGGCCAGGGCCTCGAACTCGCACTCTCCTTCGGACAGGGCCTTGAAGATGGCCACCCGCTCGGCGCAGATGCTCAGGCCATACGATGCGTTCTCGACGTTGCAGCCACTATACAGCCGCCCTGAGACGGTGCGTAGCGCGGCACCCACGCGAAATCGCGAGTAGGGCGCATAGGCTCGATCGCGTGCCTTCCTGGCCAGGGCTATCAACTCTGCTGTCGATTCCTGATCACTCATCTCTCACGACTCTTACTTTCTTGATACGATGACCTAGCAGGGACAGCACGGTGATCGTCACTCCGTCGAGTGCCACCGTGTCGCCTACCTTGGGCACGCCTCCGAGCTTGGAGTAGATCAGACCACCCAGGGTGTCCGTGTCTTCCGTGGGTAGGTCGGTCCTCATGAGCCTGTTCACGTCGTCCAGATCCATGCGGGCGTTGAACACAGCCTCTTTCTCGCTGATCATCTCGCAGAAGGGCTCAGCCGTGTCGTATTCGTCCTCGATCTCGCCCACGATCTCTTCGAGAGCGTCCTCCACGGTCACCAGTCCGGCGGTCCCGCCATACTCATCGACGACGATAGCCATCTGTATGTGCTCGTCCTGAAGCTCTTCCAGAACCTCACCCACTTTGTTCGTCTCGGGCACGAAATGTGCAGGGCGCAGAAGCTCGCGCACGCCTGATTGTGAGGTATCCTTCTCTCTCAGGTGAGCGAGCAGGTCCTTGGCATTCAGAATGCCTATGATGCTCTCTATGGCGCCTTCGTAGATAGGTATCCGCGAGTAGCCGCTCTCTACGATGACGTCCAACGCCTCCTCGATCGAGGACCCTACTTCCAGCGCAACCATGTCTATACGCGGGACCATGATCTCTCTGACCAGGGTGGCATCGAAGTCGCAGATGCTGGCGATCATCTCCCTCTCGTCTTCCTCGATGTACCCTTCCTCTTCGCCAGCGTCGATGAACAGGCGGAGCTCGGCCTCGATGTCTGCGGCGTCCTTGGACGTTTCAGTGCGTCCCGCCCCGTTGATCAGGGACTCGGTTAGCGCTCTGAACACACGGACAAAGGGGTACAGTACGAGCGTCAGCAGCTCTATCGGTCTGGCCAGGGTCAGAGCGGCACTTTCCGGGGCTCGCATGGCCCAGGCGCGAGGGATGAGCCGGCACAGGAATAACACGAGCAAGGTCAGGGAGATGATGGCTACGACGATGCTCCACTGTGGTACATAACTGAGGCCCAGCACCGTGGTCAGACAAGCGGCCACGATGAGGGCGGAGTTCTTCAGGATCAGTAGTGCGGACAGATGCCACTCCTCGCGCTCGAGTATGCTGTCCAACCGCAACGCACCTGGCACCTCGTCTTTGGCCATCCTCTTCACGCGGAAGGGATTAGCTGATGCCACCGCTGCCTCCGCGGCTGCCGCAAATGCAGTGAGCAGCAACGATACGCCGATGAGCAGTAGTTCTATAGAACTCTCCGTGTCCAGCTGCGGACCTCCTCTCCTAGGTCTCTGATTCGCTACGCGTTCTCTCGCGAAGCGTCTTCATCTTGTTCTGTTTGGCCTGCGCCGAAACCTCGATCACGTTCTTGGTCGTTGTGTAGGGCGCTGGACCCAGTATGAGTGAATCCGGCGGCAGGTCATCACCCAGCAACACGCCAGGTCCGACGATGCTGTGGGGACCGACCTTGACACCGGGCATCAAGGTCGCATTGCAGCCAGTCTTGCAGTCGGGTCCCATGAAAGCGCCCAGCTTGTCGCTACCAGAGGAAACGGGTTCCCCTCCCACATTGACTTTGACGTGGCCTTCGTCGAAGCGATAGTTCGCGGTGATGGTGCCGGCGCCAAGAGAGCAACCGTCGGAGATGACGGAGTCGCCCACGTACGACATGTGAATCCAGCAGTTGCTTCCTACCAGCGAGCGCTTGATCTCTGAGGAGAAGCCTACCACGGAGTTGGCGGCGATGGAGGTGTGGTTCCAGATCAAGACGTTGTTACCGATCACGCTGTTTGGCCCGATGTACGCCGGTCCGCGGACGACGGCGTTCTCGAAGACCCTCACGCCGTCTTCGATGATCACGTTGCCGTCTATGACCGCCCTGTCAGATATCTTGGCCTGCTGGCTGATCCTTGGTGCGGTGACGTATCTGGCCATCAGAAACTCGTTGATGGTCAGCAAGTCCCACGGGTATTTGAAGGACTCGAACACCCCCTCGTACGGTACGAACTCGACATTGCCCTCGTCGATGAGGCGCTGGTACGCTGCTTCGAGCTGGTAGTTGGAAAGGGGGGTGCGGTCTATGTAGTCGAAGATGAGCTTGGAGAAGAAGTAGACGCCGACGACGACGGTGTTGCTGGGCTCTTGGCCCATAGGGGGCTTCTCCACGACCGCGGTTACCTTGCCGTCTGTGAACTCGAAGACTCCAAACTTCCACGGTTGGTCCATGTCACGGCCTACCAGCACGAGGTCGCCACCACTTGACTGTGCATGCTCCAGGACCCTGCTCAGCAAGTGTGGCTCGAAGACATCGTTGCCGTTCAGCATGAAGAAGGACTCTTCGAGCAGGTGCTCAGCCGACTTGAGGGCGTTGGCCATGCCTAGAGGCTGTTCCTGCGTCGTGTATCGTATCTGCACCCCGAGATCGTCGCCGTCCGCGAAATAGTCTCGAATCTCGTCGGAATCAGGCCCGGTGACGATGATCAAGTCGTGGATACCGGCCAGCTTCAGATTGTCGATCACGTACGCGAGCAGCGGCCTTCCGAGCAACTCGAACATGGGTTTGGGCTTACCAGCGCTCAAGGGAAACGCCCTTTCGCCTGCCCCACCCGAGAGTATCACCGCTTGAACCGTCACGAAACCTCCCCATAAATGGAAAAAGCCAAGATCACCCCGCGTCCGCCGGACGCGAGGCAGGATCTCGGCCTTGGGCCGCTGTGGAGCGGCAATCGACAGCTACCCGTACTGGGTGGGTCCTCGTCCATCACGCTCTGTACTACGAAGATCTCGTAGTAAGGGCTATTCGCCTCCTCTAGAAAGCTGGGGCGGAAGGATTCGAACCTCCGAATGGCGGCTCCAAAGGCCGCTGCCTTACCACTTGGCGACGCCCCAGCGATGCTTGCCGTTTCATTCTAGCACATCGTGGGCCGTTCTGCAACCCTTCTCACGATTCGTTGGATCCGGGGCGGTGGATCGGCAGCTCGCCCGAGGGGAGAAGCGCTACTGGTGGCCTAGATGGCGGCGATCCATCGTGTCGAGGTAGAGAAAACGGTGTCGCCTTCGCTGGCGCAGGATTGGTGTCAGGAGCAGCCCGGCAATGAAGCCTCCGATGTGGGCCCACCACGCGATCCCGCCCATGGTCGCCTCGCTGGACGCGCCGACCGTGGCCACCCCGTTGAACAACTGCACCACAAACCAGAATCCGAGCACCAGGATCGCAGGCAGAGCGATCACCTCCATGTACACCAGAAGGGGGATGCCCACGAAAACGCGTGCCCTCGGGAAGCACAGCAAGTACGCGGCCAGCGCCCCAGCGATGGCGCCGCTGGCCCCAATACCCGGCACCGTCGAGGAGGGTGCTATGGCGATCTGGGCCAGGTTCGCGGCGACACCACACGTCAGATAGAAGAACAGGAAACGCCGGTGGCCCATGATCCCTTCGACGTTGTCGCCGAACACAGCGAGATAGAGCATGTTGCCGATGAGATGCAGCCACCCGCCATGCAGGAATATCGAAGTCACCAGGGTAGACAGCACCCCAGGGTTTTGCTGCCAGTCGACGATCTGGGCCGGGATGGTGCCCCACGCGGTGATGAACTCCTCCGCATGGGGCCCCGCCAGCAGCTCCCAGAAGAAGACCAGCGCACTGATGGCGATGAGTGTGTAGGTGACGAAAGGAGTGCGTTCGGAGGGGACACTGTCGCCAAGCGGGATCATCCTCTCTCTCCCTTGCCTCCTTCCTTCCTCTCTGGAGGTTGATAGGGCGTAGGGATGTACTGCACCGACGGACGACGCCCTCCCGCTTGCGGGTATAGATCCATCAGAGCGTACACTTCGTTGGGCATGTCGTCGTGAGCGGGCAGTCCCAGCTTCTGGATCTCCTCCAGGGAGATGGGGTAGTCGTGAGTCCATCTGCCGCTAGCCAGCGTTTCCGCGAGGCGGCGCGCCTCCTCCTGCGGCATGGCGTTGCCTTCCAGTATCTCTTTCACCGTGTCTCTGACCTGTTCCATGGCCTTGCCGGCCATGTCTGCCAGGATCACCGTTTCGTCGTCGATCTCGTTGATGTCCTTCCTCTCCAGAACCTTGAGGATGGACACTGCTGGGTACTCGCCCACCTGTGGGTCTACTGGGCCCAGAACAGCGTTACGATCCATCACGATCTCATCAGCGGCCAGGGCCAGAAGGGTGCCTCCTGACATGGCGTAGTGAGGCACGAGGACCGTGACCTTCGCCTTGTGCCGGACCAGAGCCTGCGCGATCTGCTCGGCAGCCAGCACCAGCCCGCCTGGTGTATGGAGGATCAGATCCAGCGGCATCTCCTCGGGCGTCAGGCGCACCGCGCGCAGAATCTGTTCTGAGTCGTCGACGTCGAGGTAGCGAGAGAACGGGATGCCCAGGAAGCTCATCGTCTCCTGACGGTGGATGAGCGTAATTACGCGGGATCGCCGCTTCTTCTCGAAGCGCTGGATGACGAACCGTCTACACGCCTCCTGGTATCGTCTTTGGAGGGCAGGCGTCAGTGCTGCAAAGATGAAGAAGAGCCAGATGAGAGTAGTGAAGTCCATGGTGGGTTTCCCTTCCTCTGAGTTTCCTATCTGGCGCGCAGCAGCATCCAGCAGAACCTGGGCAGCGCTGTCATGCGGCGCCAGCGCCATGGCTCATGGGCCAGACGATGTAGCCATTCCAGACCCAACCGCTGCACCCATACGGGCGCCCGGGAGCTCTTGCCCGAGATGAAATCGAGCGCTCCACCCACTCCCATAGCCACAGGGACCCGGAGCCGGAGCATGTTGCGGACGATCCACTGCTCCTGTCTGGGCGCACCGTACGCCACGAAGAGCAGTTGCGGATCGGCACGGCGAATGCGCTCTACGATGCCGTCGTCTTCTTCGGGCGCAGGGGACCCCGCATACGTACCGGCTACGCGCAGCCCGGGGAAGCGGCTGCTCAGTACCTGCGATGCTGCCTCAGCGACACCCTCGGCTCCTCCGAGGAGATAGACGGCGTATCCTTTCTTGGCCGACAGCTCGGCCAGCCTGACCAGAGTATCTACGCCGGTTACCCGCTCCCTGAGAGAACCGCCCAGCAGGCGTGCTGCCCACAGCAAGCCCTGACCGTCGGCGAGGTTCAAGTCTGCCTGGTTGAGGATCTCCGCGAAGGCAACGTCGGTCTGAGCTGCGACGATGAACTCCGGATTCACGGTTGTCACCAGGTGAGGACGCCCGTCCGCCACGAACTGTTCTATCCTGGCGAGGGCTTCTTCACTGGTCACATCGTCTATCTTGATCCCCAGAATATCAATTCGGGCTCGATCGACCATGGTTCTGCTCTGAGGGCTGATGCTCCTCCTGCCAGTGCGCCCTACGCGACACCTTCAACTCCGCACAGATTGTTGCCTAGAGCCTGCTGCTTGCAGGCAAGTATACGCGGGAGTGGGCCGCTGGTCAATGGCTTGCACTCGAAGGTGGCTCACGGCTGAGTACCCCGACTCAGCCAGAGTTCTTGATGGAGACCGTCTGTGAGACGGGAGGATCGGGGAGGCACGTCGGCCTGACTAGCTTTGCCGCTGGTCGGAGCCAGCGTTGGTGAAGATACAAACCGCCAGCGAGAGACCCCAACTCAGGCACGAGCGCGGAAGTCCCAGAGGAACTCCGGCTTCACTCGGCCGTGCTGGTCGAAGGCCACGCCCTCCATCTCGAGCAGGGCCCGTTTCATGTCCAGGCCCCCGCCAAAGCCGCCAAGGCTGCCGTCGTTCCGCAGGGTCCTGTGGCAGGGGATGACGATGGGAAACGGGTTGCGGGCCAGGGCGGTTCCCACGGCTCTGGCGGCCTTGGGATGCCCGATGTGGTGTCCCAGCCCGCTGTAGGAGGCGACGCGTCCTCTGGGGATGGTCCTCTCCACAAGAAGCACGGTCTGCTGAAACGGTGAGCACGAGCCGAGGTCGAGGAGGTCGGTGGGTAGCTCGACGTTCTCACCCTCGAGATAGAGCTCGATGGACTGGCAGAGGCGATCGAGCGCCGGGTATCGTGGGCGCGCAGCAGGGATGTCGGCTGTCTCCGCGCGCTTGAGGGGCAGCACGATCTCGACTACTCTGGGTCCATTCTCTGTTTCTCTCCAGACGAGTGTCGTCTCACCAAACCTGGAGGGAATCACGCAGCAGCCGTTCTCGCTTTGTTTCATCAAGGGCATTGCTCCCGTAACCGCCCTTCGCGGGGCAGGGACCGGTGAAGATTCTCTGTCCATGGGCGATGTCTCTTGCGCACCCGGACTCCCTCATCCTGCCCGGGGCACAGCAACTAGATGTCGAGGTTTCTGACGGACTTGGCGTGTGTCTGGATGAATCTCTTGCGTGGGGGGACCGCTGGTCCCATCAGCTTGTCGAAGGTGCTATCAGATCTGACCGCATCCTCCACCTCGACCTGGAGCAAGGTCCTGGACTCCGGGTTCATAGTGGTATCCCACAACTGCTCGGGATTCATCTCGCCGAGGCCTTTGTAGCGCTGTAACTCGATCTTGGCTCGGCCCAGTTTCTTCATCAGGCGCTCTCGCTCTTCCTCGGTGTACACGTAGTGGTGCTTGGACCTGGCTGAGATACGGTATAACGGGGGTTGAGCAATGTACAGGTGCCCGCTGGTGATGAGGGGCTCCATGTAGCGGAAGAAGAAAGTGAGCAGCAGAGTGCGTATGTGGGCGCCGTCCACGTCCGCGTCAGTCATGACGATGATGTGATGGTACCGCAGGTTGCTGAGGTCGAAGCTATCTTCGATACCTGTCCCCAGAGCGCTGATGAGGGCCTCGATCTCCTTGTTGCTGAGGATCTTGTTCAGACGAGCCTTCTCTACATTGAGGATCTTGCCGCGCAGGGGCAGAATGGCCTGGAAGCGACGGTCCCGACCTTGTTTGGCAGAGCCGCCCGCCGAATCGCCCTCCACGATGTACAGCTCACACCTCGAAGGGTCTCTTTCCGAGCAGTCTGCCAGCTTGCCGGGCAGGGTCATGCTCTCCAGAGCGCTCTTGCGCACCACCAGGTCGCGAGCCTTTCGCGCCGCGGCACGGGCCCTAGAGGCCACCAGGCATTTCTCCACGATAGCCTTGGCCGCTCTGGGGTCTTCCTCCATGAATGTGGAGAGGGCTTCCGTCACGACGGATTCCACCAATCCCTTTACCTCGGCGTTGCCCAGCTTGGCCTTGGTCTGGCTCTCGAACTGGGGGTCGGTGAGCTTGACGCTGATGATGGCTGTCAAGCCCTCACGCACGTCGTCGCCGGTGAAATTGGGATCGCTCTCTTTGAGGAGACTATTCTTGCGGGCATAGTCGTTGATGCTTCTGGTCAGGGCGGACCGGAAGCCTGTCAGGTGGGTGCCGCCGTCAACAGTATTGATGTTGTTGGCGAAGGCGTGGATGGATTCGGCGTAGCCGTCGGTGTACTGCAAGGCGGCTTCCACGACGGCGCCGTTCACTTCCTTCTCGACGTGAATCGGGTCATGGAGCTCATTGCGGTTCCAATTGAGCCGACGAACGAAGGATATGATGCCGCCCTCGAAGTAGAATGTGCGTTCCTGGTCTGTGCGTTCATCACGGAACACAATCCTCAAGCCCTTGGTGAGAAAGGCCATCTCGCGGAAGCGCTCGGCCAGGGGCGCGAATCTATAGTCTAGCGTCTTGAAAATCTCGTCGTCAGGAAGGAAGGTGGTCGTGGTGCCCGTTCTCTTGTCCTTCTTGCCCGTCGTCTTCACCGGCGTCACTGGGCCCAGCGGCACTCCGCGCTCGTACCGCTGGGAGTGTGTCTTGCCGTCTCGCCTGACTTCGACCTCCAACCATTTCGACAGCGCATTGACTGCGGAGACGCCGACACCGTGGAGTCCACTGGCGACTTTGTATCCTCCTCCGCCGAACTTAGCGCCCGAATGGAGGACAGTGTGCACCACCTCGAGTGCCGACTTGCCGGTCTGTGGGTGTTTGTCCACGGGGATGCCCCGGCCGTTATCTACCACGGTCACCGAGTGATCGGGATGGATCGTGATGCTGATCTCGTCGCAGACGCCCGCGAGGGCCTCGTCGACGGAGTTATCGGCGACCTCGTAGATCAGGTGGTGCAGGCCGCGCACGTCGGTGCTGCCTACGTACATACCTGGACGGCGGCGTACAGCCTCGAGGCCTTCAAGAACTTCGATGTCAGAGGCGCCGTATGCAAGATCGTTGTGTGCCACCTACTGTCTGTAAACCTCCTTCACCATCTACTTCAATTCTACCACAACTCGGGTGATTTGGAAAGGCGGATGATGGCTCAAAGCGGACCTGATCACAACATCTGGTGGGTGCAGGGCCCTTGGGTACCATATATGGTGTGTGTCGACACACGTGCACTGAACCCTGGACCTGAGCAGCACGCGCAACACTGGCTCAGCGACAGCCGAGGCGTCGAGGGGGACTGCCCAGCGAGTTTGACACATCGAGCACGCGAATGATATACTTGCTTTGTTACAGTCAAGTGTGGGGCGTGAACTGGATGAAGGCCGCTAAACGAGATATCGTGGGAGGGGTGATCATTCTGGGGCTGGTGACACTCCTGTTCTCTTCCACGTTCACTTGGTTAGCCTACAACTGGCTCAACAACTCGTACTACTCCCATGGCTTCCTGGTGCCCTTGGTATCCGCCTTCTTCCTCTGGCGAAAGAGGGAAGTATTTGGAGGTGACAGTCGGGAGCCCAGCAACGCCGGTCTGTTGGTGTTGGGGGTCAGTCTGGTGGGCTTTCTGGTGGCTCAGGTCTGGCAAGCGTACCATCTGTCGGCTGTAGCCTTCATCCTGTTGCTGTTCGGGCTGGCGCTTTACTTCCTTGGGAAGAGAGCCACACGGGAGATAACGTTTCCGCTAGCGTTCCTGCTGTTCATGATTCCAGTGCCGCTCATCAATCGGGTGAGCCCGGCTCTGGAGTCTTTCACGGCCACGGTCTCGACTTCCGTCGTCAGACTCCTGAGCATTCCTGCGGTCAGCCAGGGTTCTCGGATTCAACTTCAGGATTCCAGCTTCGTGGTGGGTGCTGCTTGTAGCGGGCTGAACTCCATCGTGGCGCTGGCCACTCTTGTGGTGATCTTCGTTTACATTCTGGAGGGATCCTATCGCGCGAAGACTGTGCTGCTGCTGCTGTCCGTCCCTATTGCCATAGTGGCCAACATCTTTCGCGTGTCATCCTTGTTGGCTATAGCGCACGTCTTTGGGGCAGAAGCTGGCATGAGGTACTTTCACGACTACTCGAGTCCAGTTCTCTTCCTCTTGGCCTTCGGCTTGCTCATACTGGCTAGCAGGTTGGCAGGATGTTCGGAGATTCGACGCGATATCTGATCGTCGTACTGCTGCTTCTGGGCGCTCTCGGAGGGTGGCTCGTACTGTCACGCCAGCTTACTTCCTCGCCAGTCGCTAGCGTGGTCGACCCAGCGGAAGCGGCTCCTGCCATGGCCAGTGACGCCACCAACGTGGTGATCGTTGACGTGGAGGGATGGTATCGGCGAACCTCGTACGAGCGAGCCCTAGCCACCGCGGTAGACTTTACTCTGCGAGAGGACTTGTTCAGTGAGATACCCCGGGAACTTGGGCGTTGGCGATCCGAGGGTCCGGACGCTCAGATGGGTGGATCAGTGGATGAGTGGTACGATGACCCCGAGATCGCAACGACGCGACAGTACACCGCTGACGACGGTGAGAGCCTGTTCTTCTCCATTATCGGCAGCAGGGGGGGCAAGAGTTTTCACCTGTTCGAGCACACCGCCTTGACGTGCTATCCAGGCAGTGGCTGGCGGATCTTAGATGTCGGGCTGGAGAGTATCGAACTGGGTACCTCCTCTGTTAGCGTGCAGCGTGTGATTGCCGGGAAGGGCGAGCTCAACCGTGTCATTCTCTACTGGTATCTCTGGACGGACCCTGAGCGAGTTCCCGACAATGGTATCCTCTCGTTGACGCTACACGCCAACGTTACCCAGTCCGATGAGGAGACGTTGGAGTCGTTGAAGGAGTTCTTCAAGCTGCTCTTCCCAGCCGTGATGCCCTGGCGGCGTTTCTGATAAGCCCGCGCTGAGGGTGGATCGAATACGCTGGAGCCCAGACAGGGTTGCTTGGCGGAAGGAGTGGGCGGAGTCAAGATCGCCGGGTCCCTAACAGGGATGGCATTGCGGCAAGAGACAGCCACTTGTCGCCTTGGTAGGGAGAGAGATGAGCGTGGAGACTTCGATCGTCAGGACCAAGGTCCTTGTACCTGGAAAGCGGCGCGATCTGCTGCATCGCGCGCGGCTGGTCGACTTCGTCCACGAGCACATCGACCGCAAGCTAATCCTCATTGCCGCCTCGGCTGGTTACGGCAAGACCTCTCTACTGACCGACTATGCTCACGATACCGATCTGCCCATCTGTTGGTACTCCTTGGATGAGTGGGATCGCGATCCCAGGGTGTTCTTGGAGTACCTGGTGGCCTCCATCAAGGAGCGCTTTCCGGAGTTCGGCGCGAGGGCTCTGGCTGCTCTCAATGAGGGCATCCGTGCTGAAGGGCTCAGGTCCGTTGCCGGGACTCTGGTCAACGAGATCTATGAGGCCATCCCAGACTACTTTGCCCTGGTAATCGACGACTTCCACCTGATCAGTGATTCCAGGGAAGTGACCTCGCTGTTCAGTTTCCTCCTACGTCGCTTGCCGGAGAACTGTCATATCCTGCTCGCCAGCAGGACCACGACTCCTGGACTCCCCGTCATAGAATTGGTGGCGCGCGGGGAGTTGGCGGGGCTTGGGAACGACGATCTCAAGTTCACTGGGCCTGAGATCCAGCAGTTGCTTCGACAGAATCACAATCTGGATCTGCCCGCCGACGAGGCCGAGAGACTGGCGCAGAAGTCTGAAGGCTGGATTACGGCCATTCTTCTCACCACCCACACCCTCTGGAAGGGGCTGCTACAGACCATGGCGCTGGCCCAGGGGGACGGTAGCCAGATATTCGCCTACCTGGCTCGGGAAGTGTTGGAGCAGCAGCCACCGGATGTGCAGAGGTTCCTCATGGCGTCCTCAGTCCTTCAACGCATGAACCCCTCCCTCTGCAATGAGCTATTGGGCACGGACAACGCGCGCGAGATGCTGGCGCTGTTGGAGGACAAGAACCTCTTCGTCTCCAGGCTGGCCACAGATGGTGAGGATTGGTTCCGGTACCATCAACTCTTCCAGGAGTTCCTGAGGTCCAAGCTTCGGGAGGATGGAGATCGCTATGCAGCGCTCCATCTCAAAGCCGGTCACATGTTCGAGTCCCGGGAGAACTGGGACGAGGCGATTCGCCACTACTTGGATGCCGAGGCCTACGACGAAGCTCAGCAGTTGGTCGAAGAGGTAGTCACCTGGGCGTTCAGTTCAGGAAGATGGAGCAGTCTGCTGTTCTGGATCGACTCTCTGAACGGGAAGGTGACTTCCTCGCCGTGGATCTACTTCTGGCAGTCCAAGGTGTTGACCGACTCCGGTCGTCTGGGTGATGCCATACGCGCGCTTCAGCAGGCCAAAGAGGGCTTTTCGGAGAGGGGAGAAAGGCTGGGAACGGTCGAAGCCCTGCTCCAGGAGGCCATTATCCATCGCCTTCGCTCCGAGTACTCCGAGGGTATCTCCAAGACTCAGGAAGCACTGTCGCTGATTGCTGGCACCGAAGATGGGGTCTTGACAGCCAAGGCTCATAGGACTCTGGGTGTCTGCTACGGGTTGCTGGGGCAGCTAGAGCAAGGCCTCGAGGAACTCCTGAAGGCACTGGCCTTGTTCGAGAAGCTTGGAGAAGAGCGCGCGTACGATGCGGCCGTTACTCTGCACGACATCGGGACGATCTACTATTCGGTGGATGTCGAGAAGTATCTGCACTACAGCCGGAAGGCTCTGGCGGTCTGGCGTCGGCTAGGTGCGAGGGGTTCCATGGCCATGACCTTGAACAACATCGGCGTGGCCTACTACCGCCAGGAGAGGTTCGACGAGGCCTTGGACACCCTTCAGGAGGCTTTGAATGAGGGCCAGTCCCTGGGATTGCTACGTCATCAAGCCTATCCCAGGGCTACGATCGGCGATGTGTATCGCGCAAGGGGAGAATACGGCCTGGCAAGAGGAGAGTACGACAAGGCGCTCGCACTAGCCGAGGAGGCCGATGAGGGTTTCCTGGTCAGGTACGTGTGGGACGCTGTGGGAAACCTGGAACGGGCGCAGCACAACTTCGAGAGAGCTGATGAGCTCTTGGAACAGGCCATCGAGAAGGCGTACGAACATGCGTCCGACCACGAGGTGGCCCTCTGTCAAGCGTCGCGCGGCATTCTGCTCCATGTGCAGGGAAAGGACAAAGAGGCCCTCCGAACGCTTGAACAGGCGGTGTCCAGTTTTCAGGATGGCAGCGCCCGGCAGGAGCTGGCAAAGGCTCGTTTCCACTTGGCCGCCGTCCTCTTCGGTGTGGAGTCGGTGCGCGAGGCGATGCTGAATCTGGAGATCGCACTGGACATCATCGCCAAGTCTGGGTTTGATCCACTGCTGCTCGACGAGGGCACTGGAAGCCGTCCGCTGCTGGAGTATGCGATGGGAGAGACGGCACTACAGGGCCACAGAGATCTCCTGAGAAGGCTCCTTGGAAGGACTGAGCCAGCGAGCAGGACGGCATCGAAGGAGCCTGCCGAAGTTACGCCGACGCCTGTTGACGTTCGTGCTTTTGGCTCATCCACCGTCTGTCGAGATGGTGAGGTGGTCGAGGCGCAGGAGCTGCGCCTGCGGGCCAAGGAGATGCTGTTCTTCTTCTTGGCTCACCCGGTGGTGACGAAGGACCAGATCGTGGCGGCCCTGTGGCCTGATCTTTCTGTGGGCAAGGCGCACAGTACTTTCCACTTCTACTTGTTCCAGGTGAGGCGTCTCCTCGGAGGGACTGATGCCATTTCGTACGAAGGCGGCGCGTATCGGCTAGAGTCGAGAAGATACCAGTATGACGTCGACGAGTTTCGTCGCAATCTGGCCAAGGCTAGCAAGGCAACGAGGGCGCAGCGATTGACCTATCTACAGAAAGCGATCTCCCTCTACCGTGGGGACTACCTGGAGGACGTCTATTCAGAGTGGACCGATGTGTTGAGGGATTCCCTTCGACGAGAGTACCACCAGGCTTTGGAGGACCTGGTACGCTACTGCCGGGGACAGGGTAGACTCGAGGATGCCGTTGAGTCCTGCCATAGACTCCTGGACGAGGACCCGCTCCGAGAGGACATCCATCGCGAACTGATCGGCACTTTTCTCGAGATGGGTGATCGGGCTGGGGCTGTCAAGCAACTAGGGACGCTGCAGAGGATACTCGAAGAGGAGTTGGGGACTGGACCATCCGAAGAGACGCTGGACATGTTTGGCGGATTGCTGGCCGATGACAGGTGAATCCTAGCTCGGTCTCTCTAGCTAAACATTAGCTAAACCCTCCCCGGTAGAATGGAAGCATAACTACGGGGAGGGTTTTTTCATGAGAAAGATGGCAGCGTACTTCACGGCACGGAACATGAGGATCGCGTGGATCGTTCTGACGCTCGTCGCGCTGGCTGCTGCGGCTGGCGCTCCTCCGGGATATGGGGGAAGTGGCGGATAGACAGCGATGATCCTGATAGCCCTATGTCTGGCTCTGATAATAGGGCTGGCGGCAGTGGGAGGCAGGGTCGGCAATCTCGCCCACGTCGAAGTGAAGTGGGCGTGGCTGGCCCCTCTCGCCTTTCTCATGCAGGCGTACCTCATCTTCTTTCCTGCTGAGACGGCTCATGGATTACTAAGTGCGAGGTCCTTGTTGCTCACGGCATCGCACTTCCTGCTGTTCGTGGTGGTTTGGCAGAACCGCGATCTGGACGGAGTGAAGCTCATAGGCGTGGGTTTGCTGCTGAACTTCTTGGTGATGGTGTTGAACGGCGGCTTCATGCCTATCACACCCGATGCGTTGGTCCAGATAGGATACGACGGCAACGTAGCCCAACTGCAGACGGGATACATTGTGGGACGCACCAAGAACATGGTGGCCAAGCCCGGAGATGCCACGCTGTGGTTTCTCTCGGACATCATGGTCATTCCCAAGCCCTTTCCGATCCCAACGGCTCTTAGCGTAGGAGATGTTCTGATCGTGATGGGGGTGTTCTTGTTCTTGAAAGAGTCGATGTTCCTGCGTGAGGCCCGCGCTACTTCGACGTAGACACTTGTGCGACTGGAGGGGATAGGATGTCAGATCAGACCTTGAACAACATTATGTGCATGGCTCTGATAGATGGGAAGTTTCGTGATACTCTACTCACCAATCCCGCGATCGTCGTGGAGGATTTCGATCTCGATGCTGAGGAACAGGATGCCCTCACGGGTATCAAGGCCGATTCTGTTACAGAGTTCGCACGGAAACTGCATACATGGATGAGTCAGCGACCGAGCGGTGGCAACGGTAACGGCTATCGCAAGATGGCCAGGCCCAGGCAGCCTGTGCACAGGCTGTTGCTCGAACCTGCTGTCGACTAGGACACGGTCTCTGGGCTAGATGGTGGGCAAAGATGATGGCGGAGTGACATCCGAACCGACAGTGTCGGCCGAATCGCCTCAGCGCGGCGAAGGAGATGGTGTCTGCCGCGTGGAGGGTGGCGAGGAGGCAGTGTTGGAGAGAATGATTGTATGATTGGCACAAATCTAGAGGTCAGGAGAGAGGACGGAAGGAAGATACTCGTGGTGGGCGATGAGCAGATCATCCTCGACCTCCTAAGGCGGGTGCTGAGTCGCGAGGGCTATCAGGTTACGACCGCACGCCGCGCCAAGGATGCGGTGAGCGAGGTGAGCGCCGACAGCTACGATTTGGCGATCGCCGACGTGGATCTGCGCCGCTCAGACGGATGCGAATTGGTGAGCTTGATTGGGGAGACCAGCCCCCACACAGCGCTCGTGGTGATGACAGGCAACCCCGAGGAGCGGGTGGTGCGGTATGCCCGCGACCATGCCCAGGGACTACTGTCGAAGCCGTTCGCACTGGAGCAGTTGTTGGCGGTCGTGAGTGGCGCCTTGAGCGCGAGAGCGAAAGACACGCCTCAGTCTGACGTTGCGTCTTCTTTGACCCCGTGCCTTCATGCGGGGATAAGGGTATGAACAAGGAAATGCGTATTCTTGTAGTCGACGACGATTGGCCGATGGCCAAGACGCTCGTCGACGTACTCAACCTCAATAGATACCGAGCCGACGCCGCGTACTCGGGCCCGGAAGCATTGGAGAAGGTTGGGGAGGATCACTTCGACTGCGTTCTCACCGACATCAAGATGCCGGAGGTCAATGGAGTCGATTTGCTGAGGGCCATCAGGGGCGTACATCCTCACCTCCCCGTCGTGTTCATGACCGCCTATGCAGCCGGTACCCTGGTGAACGAGGGACTGAGAGAGGGCGCTCTTGCGAGCTTCGTCAAGCCGATCGACATCGACTTGCTGCTATGCTTCCTGACTGTGCTCAACGAGCAACGGTCCATCGTGGTCGTGGATGACGATGCGAAGTTTTGGCGCGTAGTCGGAGAGGGTTTGGAGCGTCGCGGTCTCACGGTGCTGAAGGTTGAGGACCCGGAGAACCTGCTCGAGATCCTCAGGCCGAGCGGACAGGCGGTCTTCCTGGGATCCAAGCTGAACGGCGTCAAGGGGCTGGAGCTCTTGGAGAAGATCCGGGAGAGGTACGACAGTCTTCCTGTCGTACTAGCGACCGAGGGACGAGAGCCGGCCTCCTTGGAGGTGGAAAAGGCGCAGGGCCTGAACGTGTTTGCGTACCTGCAAAAGCCGTTCGAGGCCGATGAACTTCTAGGGGTGCTGGCCGACATCCGGCGGAGGGAAGTGGGAGCGCTGCTTCGTCGACGCTCTGGAGCACTGGTCGGACAGTTTGCGTAGACCAATCCGACTGTCGTGCCCTTCTCGAGAAGCTCGGTCAGTCCTCAAACCTGGCTGGTGACCTTTGGTGCTATTGCCAAGCACTCTGCCGAGGCCTATTTGGGATGTCTACACTTCGCATGTCTGGACAGGCTCGGGGAAGCCCAAGGGGGGAGAAGCGGTGGAAGTCATCCGAGTAGCGACGCGTTCAAAACCTACAGCCGTGGCCGGAGCTATCGCTGCGTCGGTGCGGCAGAGCAACGAAGCCAAGGTCCAAGCTATCGGTCCTATGGCTGTGAACCAGGCGATGAAGGCCATAGCTGTCGCTCGTTCGTACCTTGCGGTGGATGGTATGACGATCGTGTGCGTGCCTAGTTTCATTGAGGTGCCTGTGGATGGAGGCAAGCGCACGGCGATGAGATTCCAGGTGGAGCCACGCTGAATGACGCTCGATGGTGTGGCTGCTCATCTGTCGTGTGGACTGGCGGACACAGGTGGCCGGGTTCTGCCGGGGAGGAGGGCTGCCCTCTTTGGAGGTGTGCGATCGGCAGATCTACTGTCGCAGGGCTGGCAGCTTCTCTTGCAACTCCTCTATGGCTCTTGAAGCTTGGCGACGTGTGATGGCCTTGGTGCTCGCTTCGATGTTTGGCTGGTTGTGATCGCGCAGAGTCCCCTGACCGTACTTCGCGGCGTACGAAGCCGGCAGCTCATCTGGGAAGTCTTGGTCGCTCATGATGCCGTAGGCTAGTGTCCACGCCCTCGGCATGACACTTACCTCATAGCCACCACCCCCCATCGCCACCCACCGTGGCGCGCATGTCTTGAGTATCGCCACCACCTGAGAGTAGCCCTGCGTGGTGAGAGCCAGGTGTCCCAGAGGATCCAGGTAGTGCGTGTCGATCCCCAGTTGGCTCACCACGACGTCAGGCCCAAACCACTGGATCAATGGGGGCACCACTTGCTCGAAGGCCCACACGTAGACCTCGTCGTCAGTGTAGGGCGCCAGGGGCAGGTTAACCGCAAAGCCTTGTCCGACTCCCCGCCCAGTCTCTCCCACGAAACCGGTACCTGGAAAGATGAAGCGTCCCGATTCATGCACCGATATCGTCAGCACTCTGTCGGTATCGTAGAAGGCTTCCTGGACACCATCGCCGTGGTGAACATCTATGTCCACGTAGACAACTCGGAGCCCCTGGGCGAGCAAAGAGTGGATGAGTACGGCGAGGTCATTGAAGATGCAGAATCCGGAGGCGTAGTTAGCGCGGGCATGATGCATCCCGCCGGCAGGACTGAAGGCTACGTCGACCTCGCCACTGCTGACTAGTTCGGCAGCCCGCAGCGCGGCGCCAACCTTCAGGCCAGCGATTTCGTACATGCCATCGAAGACGGGATTGTCGCCTGGACCAAAGTTGTACTGGCTGGGGGCAAAGGTGGCCTCCCCACTGCTGAGACTGCGGACCGCGTCTACGTACTCCTTGGTGTGGAAGAGCAGTAGCTCGTCCGTGGTGGCGGGCCTGGGGCCCACGAGCCGCGAGTCGTGCCCATCGAACGCTTCGCACGCTGTCAGCAGCTCGTACGCCCGCTGTAGTCGTTCAGGCCTCAGTGGATGGTTCTCGCCATGCCCGATTTGCCATAGCTCTTCTGACAGTATGACGGCGGTCTTGGACATCTACCTATCTGGTGGGGCGACTCCAGACGTTCTTCTCCGATGGAGTCACTCGCCCATGATTTGCAGAACTAGCTTACGATCGTGAGGCCGTACGTCGAAGTCAAGGAAGACGATCTGCTGCCACGTGCCAAGGGTGAGTCGCTCGCTCACGAAGGGCACACTCAGAGACGCTCCCAGCAACGCTGCCCGCACGTGGCTGTGGCCATTGCCATCTCCCCACCGCAAGTTGTGACGATACTCAAGGTCCTGGGGCACCAGACGGTCGAATAGCGTCTGCAGGTCGGTGACAGCGCCCGATTCGTACTCGATAGTCGTCAGTGAGCTGGTGGCGCTAGGCGTGAAGATGGTGACCACGCCGTCCCTGATGCCGGACCCTGCGACCTTGCGCGCCACAGAATCTGTGATGTCTATCACCTGGCCGTTACCCCGCGTGTGGAAGCTGATGCTCTCCGTGACAACCATGCGTGACGACCTTTCTGCCGGAACGTGGCTCTCTACAACAAAGGCCCTTCTCGATGTCGAGGAGGGCCTTCTGACACGCGCACGGCGATGGGCCCACCAGGATTCGAACCTGGGACCAACCGGTTATGAGCCGGTCGCTCTGACCACTGAGCTATGGGCCCCGTTGAGGAGCGGGAGACGAGATTCGAACTCGCGATCCTCTGCTTGGAAGGCAGATGCTTTGCCAACTAAGCTACTCCCGCCGGTAAGCCGCCAGAGCGGCAAGCTAGTCGGGGTGATAGGACTTGAACCTACGACCTCGGCGTCCCAAACGCCGCGCGCTCCCACCTGCGCCACACCCCGCTGCATGTTCGTATTATAGCCGATCGCGGGTTGGAGGTCAAGGATTGTCCCTCTCGCTATCCCGCCATGGTGCAGCATATCCGGCGTGAACGAGCCGCGCAAAGCCATGAGTGGGGCCGAGGCTGGCCGATTCTCCGGGTATCGTGGCTCCACCACACACCACAGGTCGAGCCTATTGGCTCTCGTGTGCGCTTGTGGTAACATATCGCCGAGTAGACGCTGGACAGGATGGGAGAGGATGTCGTCTAGACCAAAGCTGCGGGACCTCGAGGTCCACGTCGTCGATCAGTCTGGGCAGCGTGGGGTCCTGCTACGTGATCCGTTGAGGGTCAGTACGCAGGCCGTTTTTCTGCCGATGACGCTTGCGCCCCTGCTACAACTGTGCGATGGCACCCGCGACCAGGCGGGACTACGCGCGTCATTGGCCGTTCGGGCTGGGGTCCAGATAGGATCAACGACGTTGGAGCAGGTGCTGGCGCAAATGGACGGGGCCCTGCTGCTGGAGAATGATCGTTTCGCAGAAGCATACGAGGCTGCATTGAGTGGATTCCGCACAGCGACGTCTCGCCCGCCGGTGCTGGCCGGCCAGAGCTATCCGGCCGATGCAGGGGCGCTGGAGGCGACCCTTGAATCCTACGTCGCTGAGGCCCTCACGGCCGGGCAGACACCAAATGCGGTGAAAGGGCGTGATGTGAGAGGCCTGGTCAGTCCGCACATCGACTACGAACGGGGTGGACCGATCTACGCCAGCGTCTGGCAGCGGGCGGAAGAGGTGATCAAGGAGGTCGAGCTGGCGATCATCTTGGGAACGGACCACATCGGCGGCGCCAAGCTCACGTTGACACACCAGAGATACGCGACCCCTTGGGGCGCGCTCGCGACTGCGAACGATGTCGTGGATCGGATCGCACGGGCTGTGGGACCCGAAAGGGTGTTTGGTCACGAACTCCACCACCGCGTTGAGCACTCTATCGAACTGGCGGCCGTATGGCTGCATTACCTCGTAGGCGACGGGCCGTGCTCGCTGGTGCCGATCCTGTGCGGCGGCTTCGAGGCGTTCATGGAGGGCGACGCGACTCCGTCCGAGGATGCCGAACTGAATGCCTGTCTCGATGTGCTGAAGGAGACTGTGGCCTCTCGCAGGACGATGATCGTTGCCGCAGGGGATCTGGCGCACGTCGGGCCTGCCTTCGGTGACGGCTACGGCATCGATTTCGTCCAGAAGGCTCGCCTGAAGACGGCCGACGAGGAGACATTGAGCCTGGTCTGTGCAGGTGACGAGGAAGCGTTTCTGGAGCAGATCAGAGCGGAGAGCGACCGGAGGCGGATCTGCGGCCTGCCGCCCATCTATCTGGCTCTTAGCTTGCTGGGGGAGACGGAAGGGGTGATCACCGGGTACGCCCAGTGTCCCGCCGACAGTCAGGGGACGTCGTTCGTGTCGATCTGTGGGGCCTTGCTCTACTAGGCCGGTTTCACGCCGGCGACACGTGGAAGCTCGCCACGTCATCCAGAAGGAAGTCCAGGTCCAGACTACGTAGAGTCTCCTCGCTCGGCACGGCGGTGTGGGCATCCCAGCCGAAGCGAGCCAGGACCTCGCTGCGCATGGTCTGGTAGTCCACGGTGATCCCCTTGAGCCGGCCTTCCTCCAGCGGAGGCTCCCCAATCATACGCCCGGGCACGTTCCTCGCGAGAGGGTTGTGGCCTTCACGCAGGTTGAAGATGTGACGCATAGTCCCTATGCGCATACCGGTGTCCCAAACGTCTTCCCGAGTGTAGTTCCACCCGGTGACAGCACTGAGCTGACTGGCGATCAGGTCGATGTGATAGGAGAAGTGGCCAAACATGCACAGTCCCGCCGAGTTGACCACGTGCATGGAGGTCCACAGCTTGTAGAAGTCCTCGGCCTGTCCCTCGTAGGCGTACTTGTACTTGGTGCCTCGGACCCTGATACCGGGGGGCGACCAAGCGCCGCCTTGCGTGTGACGACCAGGTGTGGCGTCCATCAAGTAGGTAGTGGCCAGAGCAGGCGTGAATCTGGGATCGTGCCCCGGCAGCTCCTCTCCCCACACGTGGATGGCATACTGCTCGGCGCCACGACCGATCCTCTCCGCAGCCAGCTTGGCCCCATCGGCCAAGACATCGCCGAACCCCTCGCGTCGGGCGATGCTCTCAGCGAGAGCGACGATGGCTGCGTGGTTTCCCCAGGTCAGCTCGAGCCCGTCCGTCTCCTGTGTGTTGATGATGCCCTCTTCGAAACACTCGATAGCGAAACCAATGGTCGCGCCGACTGAGATGGTGTCCAGCCCGTACTCGTTGCAGATCTCGTTAGCCTTGACAATGGAGTCCAGGTTGTCGTTGAGAAGATCGGTGCCGAAGGACCATAGTGTCTCGTACTCAGGCTTGTGCCCCAGCGAGCCGGGCATGGCAGACAGGGCGTACGGGCCGTGGTCAACTTTGACCCAGCCACCGCAGGCGATGGGGCAGCCCCAACAACCGTATCTCTTGGCCTGCAACGCGACCACAGATTCCTCCCCGATCCTCTCAGCCCTGTCCATCGGAAAGTGGGATGGACCGGCGCCACCCCAGTTCCTGACGGGGGAGTCTCCGCTCTGGGCCGAGGCGGCTGTTCCGGAGCACGTTCCGTAGTCGTGAAGAGATGACGCGAAGGAGCTTGGCTTCTTCTGGTATTCCCTTCGGAGTGCTGTGATCCCCTTCTCATCGGCCAACGGGACCTTGAGGTTGCCCTTGACTGCCACTGCCTTCAGTTTCTTGGCGCCCATGACGGCGCCCAGGCCGCTGCGCCCGGCTGCCCTGCCACCGTCGTTGACCACGCAAGCCGTCAGTGACTTCTTCTCTCCGGCAGTGCCGATGGAGGCGATCTGGATGTCCTGGCCCAGTTCGGATCTGAGCGTTCGCTCCACGGCGGCGACGTTCTTGCCCCAGAGGTCCGCGGCGTCTCGCAACTCGGCACGGCCCTCGTTCACGTAGAGATACACCGGTCGCTCCGAGATTCCCTCGCACAGGATTCCATCGAAGCCGGCGAACTTCAAGGAGGGGCCGAAGCGCCCTCCGCAGTTGGCATCGCCCCAGGTATTCGTCTTGGGTGACTTGCCGAGGACAGTGAACCTGGACCCAATGAGGGCCGGGGTGCCGGTGAGCGGCCCGGTCATGAAGCCAAGGATGTTCTCCGGTCCCAGGGCGTCCACTCCCGCCCCCATGCGCTGATAGAGCAGATACGCGCCGGTGCCATAGCCCCCGATGTACTCTCGACACATCACCTCGTCGAGAGACTCCTCTGCAAGTGTACCAGTAGACAGATCGACGTTGAGGATCTTCCCCATGTAACCGCCTGCCATATTGGTCTCCTTTCTTCATGCAGGAGCGATGAACCAGACCTGGAGTATGCCGGTGCGCTGCGTCTGGGCTTCCCGGTGGCAGCCCGTAGAGGGAATGGCGGATCTCTGCCTCCTAGCTCGCGACAGGTACCAGGAGCACAGGTTCTGCCCTTGGAGCAACCCTCAGTGCCATGGGATTGTAGGCTGTCTGAGGCGCTACTTCAAGGGTTCCATACGGCCTGGCACTGTAGCCGTACGCCACCTTGGCGGGTATAATAGACACAGACCGCGGGTTTCGATCGCAGAGGTGCAGGTGTCTCCACCGGTGTACAGTGTGCCCTACAGCGAAGGCGAACTGACTTTCCAGCTCCCTGCTGGCTTCAGAGAGGCGACAGTGGTGCATCACACGGCAGTGGGGTCGCTGGGGAACGTTTCCTCCAGCATACGATCTGCTCTGGGAGATCCGTTGGGCTCGCCGCCTCTGCGGGACCTCGCTCGTCCAGGCGATAGGGTTTGTATCGTGGTGACGGACACGACGCGGCCTTGCCCGGATCACCTGTTGGTGCCTGCTCTGCTCGAGGAGTTGGCCGCGGCGGGTGTGGAGAAGGGGAACATCACGCTACTGGTGGGAGTGGGGATGCACCGTCCCACCACCGAGGAGGAGAAGCGGCAGAAGCTCGGGAAGGGCGTAGCAGAGGAATATGACGTCCAGGATTCCGATCCCCTGGATACGGAGAAGCTGGCGGATCTGGGTCTGACCTCTGGTGGCATACCCGCGGTGGTGAGCAGAGTGGCCAGCGAGGCCGATCTGCTGATCGCCACAGGGGTAGTGGAGCCACATCTGTATGCGGGCTACAGCGGCGGCCGCAAGACGGTGGCGATCGGGGCTGGAGGCGAGCGGACGATCGAGCTCACCCACGCCCCCCAGATGCTGGATCAGCCTGGCACCCGTCTGGGAAGGATCGAGGGGAACCCCTTCCACCAGGCGATAGTAGAGGTAGCGCGGAGGGCTGGATTACGTTTCATCCTCAATGTCGTTCTGGATAGCACTGGCGGCATGGTGTCTGTCGGAGCTGGGGAACCGGAGGCGACTTTCGAGACGCTTGTGGAGAGGGCCAGGGGCCTCTGCGAGGTGGTCGTCTCTCAGCAGTATGACGTCGTGATCGGCGGCGTTGGATACCCGAAAGACGTCAATCTGTACCAGGCCTCGCGAGCACCGACCTATCTATTCTTCGCTCCCAGGCCTGTGGTGAAGAAGGGTGGCACGATGATCATCCCGGCGCGTTGCCAGGAAGGAATAGGACAGGGCCTGGGTGAGAGAAGGTTCCACGAGTTGATGAGATCCGCGCGCGACCCCGAGGAGATAGTCGAGACCGCTCGCAGGGAGGGCTACCCTGCAGGAGGGCAGCGAGCCTTCGTTGTGGCCAAGGTCCTTCAGGAGTGTGAGGTCGTAGTCGTGGGATCAGAACAACCCGGGCTAGTGGAGGAGGCCAAGATGCTTCCTGTCGCGGACATGAGCGAGGCATTCCAGTTTGTGGAACGCAAACACGGGAAAGACGCTGAAGTGCTAGTTGTCCCCGATGCCCTGCACGTGGTGCCGGTGATCGCGGAATAGGAATCAGTAGGGCATCTTGGCCAGAATGCCCACCAGAGCCTCGACCACCTGCTCGGTGGAGGCAGACTCATCTGAACGACGCAGGCACTCTAACGCGTGATTCTGAACCAGTACCAGGCTTGCCTGATGGGCAGCGGAGCGGATCGCCAGCAACTGATGCAGGACATCCTGGCAGCTTCTGTCCTGCTCCAGCATGTTGTGCACCCCCTTGGCCTGGCCCTCGATTCTGCTCAGCCTGTTCTGGAGGTCTTTCTTGACCTCCAGCGAGACTTGGTGCATCGCGGCTATTCCTCAAGAGAGGTCATGGTGGGAGCCTACGGCTCTCACGTTCAGATGCTTCAACCTGAAGGCTGGCAAGAGTCTGAGGATGACGATGTGAAGTTGGGTGTGGTACTGAAGCCACTGGTGCCGAATAGAGAAAGGAGCTTCTCCGCTTGCTGACTGCCGCAGTTGGGGCAGGTCAGTGTGGGGTGATCGTTGCCGCTCCGAACGAGTTTCTCGAACTTCTCACCACACTCCTGGCAACGGTATTCATAGATGGGCATGAATCTCTGACCTCCTGTGAAGTCCAGTTCTTTGACGGTGCCCCCGAGTGTCGACTTCAAACGGGTCGCGTCCCTCGAGCGTTCATGAGGCTGGTGTGTCTGCTCTCACGACCCGGCACTCAAGTGGTCTGCTCGCGGCCTCTCTAGGCCGATGACGGGACATACCCCCTGGGGGTACCTACTTTATTATAACACGACGAGGAGGCGCGTGTCAAGTGCTGTGGGCAAGTGCACAAAGGGATGGAAGCATCGGCTAGTCGCATGGAGGGAGCATCCGCCTCCTAGCGACGAGACAAGAGCAGTGGGCGGCGCAGATGACTGACGACATCGGAGCCAGACCGAGGGAAGGAAGAACCCCTAGTGAAGCCCGCAAGATCCTAAGCCACAGGAGGGTTGCGGTTTGGGCTTTGCTGTTGTGGGTTTTCCTGGCTATTGCGACCTTGTCGTTGCGGTTCGGGCTATGCGCGGCCCTCCTGGCCGAGATCCGTTTCACCGCGAGCGCGCAGCCGATGGCCCAGGCGGGCAGTTCGGTCGAGTACCGGATCACAGTCTCCAACTGGGGCTTCGCACAAGCGACCGGCATGTTCGTTACCCACGTGCTGCCTGACGGATTCAGCTACGAGGCAGGTTCGTCCGAAGTGGAGGTGGAGGGGCAGGTGGTGCCTCTCGAGGATCCAGACATCCAGGGGCAGAGTCTGACGTGGGGAGAGTTCGGGATGGTGGCTGCTAGTGGGGTCTTCGACAACCACTATGGCGTGCACACCTTCGTGCAGGATCTGTGTACGGAGTCCTACGTGGACTTGCAGTTGGACAAGGCTCTGGAGCTCGTCGGCGCTGGGGGTTACGTCACCCAGCTTCTCTATCCCGTCACTGAGACCACGCAAGCACCCGATCCTTGCTGGGTGTACTTCGTGAATGCGGCATACGACCGTCAATTGGTCCCTATCGTGCGGCTTCAGGGAGAGTGGGGAGGCGATTACTGGCTGAAGCCGGAGCCGGACAGCCCCGGCGACTATTCTGCTCTGGCTAGAGCATACAAGAGGGTCGTGAAAGGATTGCCACGACGGGAGGGCCGCCTCTTGTATGTGCAAGTGTGGAACGAGCCGGATCTGCCGCTAGAGTGGGGCGGTGAACCCAATGCTGTGGAGTACGGTCATTTCTTCGTGGACGTGGCGGCGGCGATCCACCGCATCGGAGATTCGCGCATCAAGGTGCTCAACGGGGCACTCACACCCGGGAACGCCTTCTTCACGAGGCAGTTGACTGCTGTACCTCGATTCGTGGACTCCTTCGATCTCTGGGCTGCACATTGTTACCCGCTGAACCACCCGCCGCGCTACAACATCCATGACGGTACAGCCCGTTATCCTCAGTATGCCATAGACAGTTATTTGCTGGAGCTGCGGACCTTGTCCAGGTACGGCGGACGGAAGGGTGTCAAGGTCCTGTTGACGGAGACGGGCTACGCTCTCCACGATCGCACGTTTCGATTCGAGGGCTTCGCAGCCATAACCGAGGATAACCGCGCCTACTACATGAGAAGGGCGTTTCAGGACTTCTGGCCGTCCTGGCGTGAAGTCGTGGGCGTCACTGCCTTCGAACTCGTCGATCCCTACGGCACGTGGCAAGAATGGGATTGGCTCTATCCCGGCACGGACCTCCCCCACAAGCAGTACACGGTGGTCAGTGCGTTGTCCAAGCCGGATCCTCTCGAAGTGCATCCGTCCAGCCTGACTATCACCTTCCGGGCTCGGGTTGCTGACGTGGCTGGGACGTACAGGAGCGACGTCACGGCGACCGCAGAAGATGCCACGATCTATCCCCTTCTCTCGGCAGCGCCGGTGATCGTGGTGGACGAGCTGTACGTGCAGCGCATGCCCATCGGCGCGAGAGGCGGTGGTGCGCTGTCAGGTGGCCTGGAGACCCAGGATGAGGCGGAGTTGAGCAGCGATCTGGACTACTTGTTGGATCAGTTGGATGTGTCGGCCGGCGCTGTCTCCCCAGTGCTCGCGGCACCGGTCACCTACCTGGGGGATCCGAGCCGCCCCGCCGAAGCTCCTGCAGTTGAGGCGAGGATTGAGTTGGGAGCCGATCCCCAGGCCATCGCCCTCGACCCTCAAAGGGATCGGGCCTACGTGACACTGAGCGAGGGCAGCCTGGTCGCCGTGGATACGCAGAGTGACCGCGTGGTGTGCGTCACTGAAGTGGGTAGCGACCCGCAGGGCGTGGCTGTCGATCAGTCAACCGGCCTGGTGTACGTGGCCAACTCTGGCGCGGGAACGGTGACGGTGGTGGATGAACTCGGGTGCGGTGGCGCGACCACCGTTACCGGGCTCGAAGCACCCAGCGCTGTGGCTGTCGATGAGAGTGCTGGTCGAGTCTACGTGGCCGATTGCGGCGCGGGCCAGGTCGTGGTTCTGGAGACAGGCGGTCAGCGGGTGATCCAACGACTGGCTGTGGGATCGTGTCCGGAGAACTTGGCTCTGGACCGGGAATCGGGCTTCCTCTACGTCGGAAACAGCGGGGATGGCACAGTCTCGGTTATCGGGCTCGAAAATCTGGAGACCACCGCAACGGTGCAAGTCTCGCTGGGGCCTGTACTCGGCCTGGCTTCGGACCGGGCGGCCGGGGAAGCCTACGTGGTCTGCCTGGATTCGCCGCCCCGTCGCCGCGTGACCGTGCTGGATCTCCCTGGCGGAGACGTCGAGCGATCCCTGGCAGGTGGCTGGGATCGCCCGCTGAGTGGGGCGTACGCGGTGGCTGTCGACACCGATAGAGGACGTCTGTACGTGGCTGATGGTCAGGAACTGCTGTTGTTGGATGCCGAGGACCTGACGTTGACTTCGGTGACGCCGGTGGACGCTGTTACCTACAGCCTGGGGCTCGCGGTGGATAGCTCCAGGGAGCGGATCTACATGGTTGACAGTGCGGGCGGCGCATTGCTAGTTCTCGAGCACTAGGGTGTCGCGAATGGCTGTGACGGCTGCCGCGCAGCTACGCCTCTGGTGGGCCGGGTTTGCAGAGTCGAGCTCCTTGAGGTATACATATAGGGTTGGATTTCTAGCATTCTTGAAGAAAGAGGTTAGTCTGGTATGGCGAAGAATGGGATAGCCATCGCTCCCCATGGAGGCACGCTCGTAGATCGTGTGCTGCGTGGCGTGTTGAGAGAGGCGGCGCTGGAGCGAGCGGCTAGCTTGAAGGGAGTGTCTCTCAGTTCCACGGCGGTGTCGGATCTGGAACTGATCGCGGTGGGAGCATTTAGCCCTCTTACGGGCTTCATGACCAAGTCTGACTACGAGAGTGTGGTCCAGGACATGCGCCTGAGCAACGGAGTGGTGTGGAGTATCCCCATCACCCTGCCCGTGTCTCGTGAGGTGGCCGACGGTCTGCGCGAAGGCGAGGAGATCGCTCTTCTGGAGGGAGAGCGCATCCTGGGCATCATGGAGGTGAGCGAACGGTTCGAATACGACAAGGAGCGGGAAGCAGAGCTGGTATACCGCACCACCGAGGATGCGCACCCGGGTGTTGCGCGGCTGCACGCCCAGGGTGAGGTGCTATTGGGTGGCGACATCCACCTCCTCGACCGGCCGTCGGACCAATCGTTTGCCGAGTTTCGACACGATCCAGCACAGACGCGCCGCATGTTTGCCCAGCGCGGGTGGCGCAGAGTGGTGGCGTTCCAGACGCGCAACCCCATCCACCGGGCTCACGAGGCGATCCAGAAGACGGCCCTCGAGGTTTGTGACGGCCTCTTGCTCCACCCTCTGGTGGGGGAAACGAAGGCCGACGATATCCCGGCCGACGTGCGTATGGAGAGCTACCAGGCTTTGCTGCGCGACTACTATCCGCCTGATAGGGTCGTACTAGGTGTGTTTCCCGCAGCCATGCGCTACGCAGGACCTCGCGAGGCCATTCTCCATGCGCTGGCGCGCAAGAACTACGGTTGCACCCATTTCATCGTGGGGCGCGATCACGCCGGCGTAGGCGGCTACTATGGCACCTATGATGCACAGTTGATCTTCGAGGAGTTCGAGCGAGAAGAGATAGGCATCACCCCGCTCTTCTTCGAGCACATGTTCTACTGCCGCAAGTGCGGTGGGCTGGTCTCCGTCAAGACCTGCCCCCACCCTCCCGAGGATCACATGGTCATGAGCGGGACGGAGGTCAGGGAACGGGTGAGTCGCGGGGAGATGCTTCCCGAGGAGTTCACCCGGCCGGAGGTGAGCAAGATCCTGATCGAAGGTATGCGAAAGAAGAGGGAGGGCGTCACGGCTGGAAGCGGTCGCTCGAACGACCAGCGAAAGGTAGTGGTCATTGGATTGGACTGTGCGACGCCGCAACTTGTCTTCGAGAAGTGGCGGGACAGGCTGCCGAATCTCAGGAAGCTGATGGAGGGAGGGACGTACGGAAAACTGGAGAGCAGCATCCCTCCTATCACCGTTCCCGCCTGGATGTCCATGATGACCAGTAAGGACCCTGGGCGCCTTGGATTCTATGGGTTCCGAAACCGGGCCGATCATTCTTACGACAGGATGAGGATTGCCAACTCAACCGCCGTGGCTGAGGACACGGTGTGGGACATCCTCTCCCGGGCGGGACGAAAAGTCTCGCTGGTGGGCGTGCCTCAGACTTACCCGGTGAAACCGACGAACGGCTACATCATCACTTCCTTCCTCACGCCGAGCACCCAGAGCCAGTACACCTATCCGGCTGACCTGAAACAGGAGATCGAGGGTCTGGTGGGGGAGTACATGCTCGACGTGGACAACTTCCGCACTGAGGAGAAGGACGAGCTGCTGCAACAGATCTACGAGATGACCAGGAAACGGTTCGAGGTCGCGAAGTACCTGTTGCGCGAGAAGGAGTGGGACTTCTTCATGCTCGTGGAGATGGGTGTCGATCGCATCCATCATGCTTTCTGGAAGTACTTCGACCCTCAGCACCCGAAGCACGAGCCAGGCTCTCCCTACGAGAATGTCGTGGAGGAGTACTACAAGTACCTGGATGGTGAGATCGGGGAGGTCTTGGGCCTGGTCGGTGACGAGACGATCGTGATGGTTGTGTCCGACCACGGCGCGAGGCACATGGAGGGCGGCATCTGCATCAACGAATGGCTCAAACAGGAGGGTTACCTCGCGATCAAGGACGAGCCCAGCGGCATCGTCCCGCTCGAGAAGGTGGAGATCGACTGGGATCGGACCAAGGCCTGGGGTGCTGGCGGGTACTACGGGCGTCTGTTCATGAATGTGCGGGGGAGAGAGCCTCGCGGAGTGATCCCTTCTCAGGACTACGAGCAAGTCCGAGACGAGATCGTGCAAAGGCTGTCCCAGATCACGGATGAGAAGGGTGCGAATATCGGCACGGTAACCTACAAGCCTCAGGACGTATACGCTGAGTGCCGCAACGTGGCACCCGATCTCTTGGTCTACTTCGGCAACCTGGCGTGGCGCTCCGTGGGCAGCATGGGACATGGGCGGATCCATACACGCGAGAACGACATCGGGCCCGACGATGCCAACCATGCCCAGCATGGCGTGTTCATCGTGTACGATCCTCGCGGGCAGGGCAGAGGCGAAGTGGAGGGTCTACAACTCATGGACGTGGCACCCACGGTGCTCGACGCGATGGGTTTACCGGTTCCTGCGGACATGCAGGGCAATAGGATAATCTACAGAAAGGGTTAGAACGGTATCTCATGGAACAGGAAGGGTTCACCCTATGGTTCACGGGAATGTCCGGCGCAGGCAAGACAACGCTTGCCCGTGCTGTGGAGAGCATTCTCCGGGACAGAGGCCTTAAGGTGGAGGTCCTGGATGGGGACGTGGTCCGCACCAATCTGAGCAAGGGACTGGGTTTCAGCAAGGAAGACCGGGACATCAACATCAAGCGGATCGGCTTCGTGTGCAAGCTTCTCACTCGAAATGGCGTTGCGGCCATTGGTTCTGCTATCTCGCCCTATCGAGCGGTGCGAGACTACATCCGCGAGGACATCGGTCGCTTCGTGGAGGTCTATTGTAGCTGCCCTCTCGAGGTGCTCATCGATCGAGATGTCAAGGGGTTGTACAAGAAGGCGCTCGCGGGGGAGATCGAGAACTTCACGGGGGTCTCAGATCCATACGAAGAACCGCTCAATGCGGAAGTCGTCGTCCATAGCGATAGCGAGAGCCTGGAGGAGAGCGTCGGCAAGATCCTGAGCAAGTTGGAGGAGTTGGGCTACCTGCCGGAGGCCTCCGAGAGCGGGGACGAGGTCTACAGCAAGGAAGAGGAGCAGGTACTGGAGGACAGGCTGAAGGCCTTGGGGTATCTGTAGCTTTGTGGACAGCGTTCGACCGTTAAGAGTCTGCGTTCTCGGTTGGACGGGGACGGGAAGGGATCAATGACCGCGCGAATCGTCTTGGCAGACGACAACGATGCCTTTCGTGAGGTGACCGCGCAGCTTCTGGAGAGGGTAGGCTACGATGTGACCACGGCTGCGGATGGTCGTGCAGCGTTGGCGGCCGTCAAGGAGCACGAGCCGGACCTGGTACTGCTTGACATAATGATGCCCAAGCTGGACGGCATCGACACGCTGAGGGAGATCCGGGAGCAGCAACCCCTCATAGGCATTGTGATGGTCACCGCGTTCGGGTCGGAAGAGATCGCGGTCAAGGCGCTCACCGCTGGCGCTGATGACTACTTGATCAAACCTCTGGACTACCGGGAGGCGTTCATCAGGGTGGAGAGGGTGTTGGAGCGGTGCCATCTTCGACGAGAAAGGGAGCGCCTCCAGCGAGAGCTCGCCGAGGCCCACGACGAGCTTCAGGAGAGATACGACGAACTGGAGACGAGCTACGGGCGCATACGTGAGCTGGAGGAGCAAACGCGGGTACTGTTCGAGCGCTACCTGCCGCCGCAGGTAGCCCAGTACTTGATCGACGATCCCTCACGGGCGAATCTAGGGGGTGAACGGCGAGAGGTAACGATCCTGTTTGCGGATCTACGAGGCTTCACGGCGCTGGCGGAGAAGATGCCACCGGAGCGCCTCATAGAGGTGGTGAACGGGTATCTGAGCATAGCCACAGAGTCTATCTTCGCCAATGGGGGCGTGCTCGACAAGTTCATGGGCGATGCAGTGATGGCCCTGTACAACTCCCCGCTCGACCAACCTGATCACGCGTTGCGCGCCGTGAAGACTGCGTTTGCGGTAAGGGAGAGCCTCATGGATCAGGATCAGGAGCCCGCCCTGCATTTCGGTTTCGGCATCAACACCGGCGAGGCGGTGGTCGGAAACGTGGGCAGCCAGGCACTGATGAACTACACCGCTATAGGGGATGCTGTGAACGTGGCCTTCCGCCTGCAAGAGCAGGCCAAGGAGCAGCAGATCCTCCTGAGTCGCGCCACCTACGACCAAGTCAAAGACTTGGTTGAGGTGAAGTCTCTGGGCCGGATGCGAATCAAGCGGCGCGCGGAAGAGGCCGAGGTTTACGAGGCTCTCGATCTCAGAGATAGCGGCGCGAAGGCGTGAGTCGCGGTCATTCCTTGAGGGAGCAGCCGATGCTCCCCAGTGGCTCGGTCAAGCCTCTGTACTCAGCGGAGGTCAGAGCGAACGGCTTGGCCCTATCGTAGTCTATGTGACGTCCTGTTTCGTCGAGGACCCCCTCCTCGACGTGGACGGCGATGACCTCGCCCAAGAACAGGTCGTGAGCGCCAAGCTCCAGCTTCTGTACGACCCTACATTCCAGGTTCACAGGGCATTCCGCGATCAGCGGGACTTGGACCTCTGCGGCCGACTCCTGTGTGAGCCCGAACTCTGTGAGCTTGTCGACCTTGCGGCCCGAGACCAGGCCGCAGTGATCGGCGATCTCCAACAAGTCTTGGCCGGGGATGTTGACCACGAACTCCCCGGTCTCCTCTATGAGCTGGTGAGAGTGGCGGCCAGGTCGCACAGAGATGCCCACCATGGGCGGATCGGAGCACACCGTGCCCACCCAGGCCAGGGTGATGACATTCGGCTTCTCCACTCCACAGGTCACCATGACGACGGGGACCGGGTAGAGGTAGGTCGACGGTTTCTTTCTCGTCTTCGCCATCTGTGTCCTCCTTCTCACTTGGCAACAGAGTTGCCGCACAGAGGATGGTATCATACGTTGCGAGCCCCAACAAGCTGACAGTCGAGGCGCGCCTTGCTGAACTCCAAGGCACGCGTACGAGGTGACTGTTCCCCCTAGGTGTGATGTCAGTCGCCACCGTACGCGCTCCACGGTACACTAGATATGCCGCACGACTCTGCCGGACCGCACTATATGTGGGCCAGACCCTTGACAGCGCGGAGAGAGTATGCCATAATGTGGTCAGTGCTCGCCAGGAGCAGTCACGGGCTGGCCCCGAGTTGACCGTGGTCTTCTTGACGGGTGGTGGACCAAGGCAGAAGGGAGTGGGCGATGCAGTCGGCGACACGAATGGCCAAGGCTCTCGGTCATCCCCGCGTGCTGGTCGGGTCGCACGAGGTCACCCGCAAGGAGTGGGGATCTAGACGGGCTCTGGAGCTCTTCTTCCTTCTCTTGAATTCCCCAGACGGCCTGACAAAGGAGCGTATCGGCGAGAGGTTGTTCCTCGATAGCGACGAGGCGAGCAGAGATGGCTTGTTCCACTCGACCCTGTACAGGTGCCGGCAGGCTGTCGGAAGAGGCGCCATTCTCTGGGAGCACGAGGTCTACCTGATTGCGGACGGGGTTTCCTGGGCCTACGACGTCGCGCAGTTTGAGTCCCTGGTAGCTCAGGCCGCGCAGAGCACCCGAGACAGCGAAGCGGAGGGGCTGTACGAGAGAGCGATAGGGCTGTACGAGGGTGACTACCTGGAGGGCCTTGTCTCGGAATGGTGTGAACCGACCCGGGAGCGGCTGAGGCGTCTCTATGCGCGTACCGTGCTGACCACGGCGCAGATGCGCGCCAGGCGTGGCCTGTGGGAGGAAGCTCTGGCCTTGTACAGAGCCGCCGTGGCTCAGGACTACTATTGCGAGCCGGGACATAGGGGTATCGTAGACTCGCTGCTTGCACTGGGCGACCGGCTGGCAGCGCTGGGACACTATCTGGAGCTCGTAGAGAGACTGCAGGAAGACCTACCACTCGAGGAAAAAGAAGAGGTCCCAGCCCTGGTGGAGGATATCGTCGGTGTATCACTGCGTGGTCTGATGCGGGCAGAGAGAGCGCTGGACGGCGAGTCCACTGGGAACTCAACACCGTCTGGGAGGGTGCCGGTCGGACAACTCGCAGTGGAGAGAGAATGATTCCCTGGGGACGGTCCTCATCGGCACCTGGCAGCAGATCTGGGGTGCAGCCACCCTTCTGATTGACATTGCTGTGAGGATACTTTACAATCGGAGTCGCAGTCGCCCCATTTGAGGGCGCAACACTCAGGTCGAGGAAGGAGGTGAGCAGGGTTGATGCGGTGGAACTTGTGTCGCTCGATACTTTTCACCTGAATGTGCTGAAGCCAAGCCCTTGGCGCGATGCACGGGCTGCATCAGGCTTCATCTGAGCTCCTTCTCAGTTCGTCGAGACCTGCTTCCTCCAGTGGAGGTCGACCTGGGTTGAGTTTCCTCTAGATTCTTCTCCTGGTTCCTCCTCTACCAGGGTTGCGGGCTCTGCCGGCGGAGCTGGATCGCAATCATAGGAGAGGAAGGGATCAATCCCTCTCTTTCGTCTTCCGCGAGGTGCTACAAATGATCTACTTCGACAACGCGGCTACTTCCTGGCCGAAGCCTGCCGCGGTCATCGATGCTATGTCTTCGTTCATGACGGAGGTTGGAGCAAACCCCGGGCGTTCAGCACACCGACTGTCCATCGAGGCTGGCCGCATCGTGTACGAGACGCGCGAGGCTCTCGCCCGCCTCTTCAGCGTCCCAGATCCGTTGCGGATCGTGTTTGGGTTGAACGTGACGGAAGCCTTGAATCTGGCACTGCGTGGGATACTCCGACCGGGCGATCACGTGATCACCAGTAGCATGGAGCACAACTCGGTCATGAGGCCGCTTCGCGCGTTAGAGGAAGCCGGTGTGATAGAGATCCACGTGGTGCCCTGTTCCTCTGAGGGCTTTCTCGACCCTGCTGATGTGGAGTCGGCCCTCAAACCCGAGACCAGGATGATCGTACTCAACCACGGCTCCAACGTCGTGGGTACCGTGTTGCCTGTTGGGGAGGTGGGCGAGATTGCCAGGCGGCACGACACGCTCCTGCTCGTCGACGCCGCGCAGACTGCGGGGGCATATCCCCTCGACATGGAGGCTATGAGCATAGATCTGCTGGCCTTCACGGGCCACAAGGGACTGCTGGGGCCCCAAGGTACGGGGGGGCTCTGCATCGGAGATCGTCTGGAGGCGGAGCAGATAGAGCCAATCAAGCGTGGGGGGACAGGCAGCCGCTCTGAGAGGGAGGAGCAACCAGCATTCCTGCCAGACCGGTGTGAGAGCGGGACTCCCAACACGGTGGGGCTGGCGGGTCTCAGGGCCGGTGTGGAATTCGTCTTGCAGCAAGGTGTCGACGCTATCCGTGCCCACGAGGTGGGTCTGACGCGGAGACTCCTAGCGGGATTGATGGAGATTGATGGCGTGACGGTCTACGGCTCTCGTGACGCGGAGCTACAGACAGCCACAATCTCCTTCAACGTGGAGGGCTTGGAGCCCTCGGAAGTGGGCCCCAAACTCGACGAGGGGTACGGAGTCCTGAGTCGTGTGGGGCTGCACTGCGCGCCGGCTGCCCATCGGACCATTGGCACCTTCCCGGTGGGCACGGTCCGATTCGGACTCAGCTACTTCAATACAGCGACGGAAGTGGACGCCGCTGTGAGCGCAGTGCGCCAAATCGCCGTGGAAAGATGAACACGATAGGGGTTCATCGTGGAAGGATGCCCCTAGGGACAGGAGGTACTGGTGAACAAGATGGTGGATTGTAGAGGGCTGGCGTGCCCTCAACCGGTGATCCAGAGTAGGAAGGCCATGGCCGAGGCCGATGAGGTGATGACGATTGTGGACAACGCCACGGCGATGAGCAACGTGTCGCGTGTGGCGGCCAGAGAGGGCTTCGCCGTGGAGGTAGAAGAGAAGGACGATGGCTTGTATCTGCATATGAGCAGGAAGGATGATCCATCGGCGGAGAGTGCGGTGCTGCCTGGGGCGACCGGCGGGACAGCGGGACCCATAGTGGTGCTTGTCCCCAGCGATGGCATGGGACGCGGGGACGATGAACTGGGCGGCATCCTGATACGCTCCTTTCTGCACACGCTCGAGGAAGTAGAGCCCCTGCCCGACACCATCATCTTTCTCAACGCCGGCGTGAAGCTGACGGTCGAGGGTTCCCTCGTCGTGGAGGATCTGGAAGCTCTGGAAGAGAGGGGCGTGGAGATATTGGCCTGTGGCACCTGTCTCGGCCATTTCGGGCTCAAGGACAAGATAGTCGTGGGTCAGGTTTCCAACATGTATTCCATCGCTGAGGCGTTGCTCGGAGCGGGTAGCGTGGTCGCTCTCTAGGAGGAAAACGGTGGCGATTCCAGAGCATAGCGTCGTCCTGTTCCACTCCACCAGTGGCGCCATACGGGCGGAGAAGCTGGCGAAGAAGGCTGGCCTGAAGGTCAAGCTGATCCCGGTACCCAGGCATCTGAGCTCCGATTGCGGTGTGTGTCTGAGGTTCCTTTCTGCGGACGCGGAGAGCTTGCGGGCGACTCTCGATGCGTCGCGCGTCGAGTTCGAAGAGATCTGTGCGTTGTGAGGTGTGTTGGATGACGTACGTCGGCACTGTTTCGCGATATCTGTGGCATCGGACCGGTTGAGGTGCTTGACCGGACGCCGTGCGGCGTCTTAAGGTCTTAAGACTCACATCGGACCTGGTCTACGTTCCCCAGCCGCAGTGGATGGTCGAGGACCACTACTAGTGTGTCCCTGGATGGCCTCGTATCCTCGAGGAGTCCTCACCATCTGAGCTGGCGGCTGGGTGGTGAGGATTTTGTATGTGGAGAGAGTCTTCGAGGAAGGGAGGCGGCGCCTATGGAAGGGAAGTGCTGAGACGATGCTCGTCTTCTGCGGAACCTACCGCATCATGAAGAAGTGGAAAGGGAGAAACGATGAAGAGGTTCTGGTCTTCCCCTTGGGGGATAGTGAGTGCCGGGCTGTTCGTGGGAGTATTCGCTCCACTGCTCCAGAAATGGGGTAACCCAGGCAACATGGGTATCTGCGTGGCCTGCTTCGAGCGGGACATCGCAGGTGCTTTGGGCCTTCACCGGGCTGCGGTGGTGCAGTATCTGAGGCCCGAGATCATGGGTTTCGTCTTCGGAGCCCTCATCGCAGCCTATGCCTTCAAGGAGTTCAAGCCAAGAGTTGGTTCCGCCCCTATCGTGCGCTTCGTACTGGGCTTCTTTGCCATGATCGGGGCCTTGGTGTTCCTGGGCTGTCCCTGGCGGGCGTTGCTGCGTCTGGCTGCCGGTGACCTCAATGCTGTGCTCGGCCTCCTGGGTCTGATTGCAGGCATCGGCATCGGTGTGGTGTTCATGCGTATGGGCTATAGCCTAGGTCGCAGCTACAAGACGTACACGGCTGTGGGATGGATACTGCCGGTGATCATGATCGTGCTGCTCGTGCTGCGTGTCCTCCAGTTCAGCTTCACGGAGGGCGGCCCGATCTTCTTCAGTACAGAAGGTCCGGGATCGATGTACGCTCCGTGGGTGGTCTCACTGGCCGTAGGCATGGGCATCGGATTCCTGGCTCAACGCACTCGCTTCTGCACCATGGGCGCTTTCAGGGATCTGATGCTGATGCGCGATCCACATCTGTTCTGGGGCGTCTTGTCCTTCGCCGGTGCGGCTCTGGTGACCAACCTGCTCCTCGGGCAGTTCAACCTTGGTTTCGAAGGACAGCCGGTGGCTCACACCAACGCCTTGTGGAACTTCGGGGGAATGGTGCTAGCGGGTCTGGCCTTCGCGTTGGCTGGCGGCTGCCCCGGCCGGCAGATCTTCATGTCTGGCGAGGGTGATGGGGACGCTGCTGTCTTCGTGATCGGCATGCTCGTCGGGGCAGGGTTTGCCCACAACTTCGGTCTGGCCAGCTCGGGTAGTGGTCCGGGGCCTTGGGGTCCCGCCGCAGTGATCGTGGGACTCGTCGTTTGCGTCATCTTTGGTCTGACCATGAGACAACGGATGGACTGACCGCGCATCAGGAAGGGAGTCTACTATGAGCGATTTGCTCGTTGATGCACGTGGGTTGTCATGCCCACAGCCGGTGATTCTGAGTCGAGACGCTGTCAAGAAGCTAGAGAGCGGTGGCAGCGTGGAGGTATTGGTAGACACGGTTACTTCTCGGGACAACGTCAGGCGGGCGGTGGAGAACATGGGATGCACCGTGGAGATCCAAGAGGAGGGTGACGAGTTCCGCGTGGTTGTCAGGAAGTAACTGGGGGGACTGCGGCAGGGCTGGGCGCGTGTCGTTGGCGCGCGCCCGGCCCGGTCGCTTGGGACCTGGTCGAGCGGCGTTATCGTGAGCCTAGATGGGGAAGGGACTGTGGGCTTACGTCTGTGCCCCGAGACTTCCAGGACTGTCTGAGGCGTGGATGAAACAGGAAGGGTCCTCCGCCAGGTAGTTGCCGCTGGTGGCCCACGCACGGCCCCGGCAGCCGCCACACAAGCGTCTGTACTCGCACTCGCCGCAACGTCCCTGGAGTAGCTCTTCCCTCCGTCTCAGATCCAGGAGGACTGGCGAGGTGCTCCAGATGTTCGAGAACGGCGTCTCACGCACGTTGCCGCAGTTGACCTCGATGAAGGGACATGGCCAGACATCGCCGTTGGGCTTGACGTAGACGAACCCCCGGCCGGCGGAGCAGCCGTGAAAGACGGCCTCAGCCAGATGGAGGAGAGGGCCGCTGTGAATACCAGACCGCTGGAGCAGGAAAGGCCAGTACTGTGGGCCCGCCACCGGTTCCATGATAGCGTGGGTAGTGCGTTGCGCTTCGACCATGAAGCGGATAAGGCGCTCGTTGGCTCCCAGGTCCAACGCCGCTTCTTCGATGCCGCGTCCTCTGCCCACGGGCACCAGTTGATACATCAGCAAGATTCCGGTGCCCAGGTCGTCCACTAGGGCCATCAGGGGTTCCAGTTGATCCAGGTTGTATTCCATCGCCGTGATATTGATGTGGAGCAGGATGTCGGCCCGGTGCAAGGCCCGGATGCCTTTGAGGGTAGCGTCGAAGGTGCCGGGCTGGCCCCGGACGTAGTCGTGGGTCTTGGCATCGAAGCCATCGAGGCTCACCGCAGCGATGACCAGGCCGTGGTCCCGCAGGCGCTCGGCCACCTCGTCGTCGATGAGGGTGGCGTTGGTAGCCATGGTGTTCTGGAAACCAAGCGCCTGGGAGTACGCCAGAAGCTCGAAAAGGTCGGGACGGACCAGCGGCTCGCCGCCGGTGTAGGCCATCATGCGGAACTCGGAAACCTGAGACAGTTGATCGAGAAGACGCTTGGCCTCCTCAGTGGTGAGTTCGTCGGGGGCGCGCCTGCCCCCGGAGGCGTGGCAGTGGATGCAGTGGAGATTACAGGCTGTGGTCATTTCCCAGACAGGGTGGGCAGGGAACCCGATGCACCCCATGCCCAGCGATCCAGCGGCGCCAGGGACGCATTTGAAGCCATAAGTGCGGATCCAGCTTGGGAGCTCTCTCCAGTGAGTCAGCGCGCCGATGTAGATGGCGCTTGCGATCTGTCTAAGGATGAGGGTGGGGGGGGACCAGTATGGCCGCACCCTGCGCTGGGGTCGTTCGCCCCACTCGGGCATCCAGTGTTGCATAGACATCAACTCAAGAAGGCGAGGATGTATGCCGCTGTGGTGCCCAGGTTGACCAGGAGGTTGGCGCCACACAGCTTCTCCAGGGTCTCTCTATCTTGCCAGTGCTCTCGCAGCATGAGCACGACCAAGACCAGCGATAGGGCCAGGACTGGGGTGAAGAACCAGAATGCCCGTGCGGGCACGCCACGAGACACCGATAGAAGCATGGCCAGCCAACTTCCAACACTGATACTGGTGTACAGCCAAGCGCCCCTGCGCCGACCCAGGCGCACCACGAGGTTGCTCTTACCGGTGAGAGAGTCGGCGGGATAGTCGGGATACTCGTTGAGCAGGATGACGTTGACGATGGTCAGACCGACGGGGATAGCCAGCCAGTGAACCAGAGACGCGACATACCCGGTTTGAAGATAGCAGCCGACTGCTATGGGCAGCCAACCGTAGCAGAAGCCAATCCACAGTTCGCCCACGCCCGTAGCTACCCACCGGATGGGGCGAGTGGAATAGAAGAATCCGCCAAACAGCCCCACGAGACAGAAGGGGAGGGTCAGCGGTCCCGTACCGTAGCCCAGTTGGAGGATCGCGGCCACAACGAGCGCCAGCAGCAGGGCCACCACCGAGGCCCACAAGGCCGCGCTGTGAGGTAGGAGCCCTGCCTGCAATACACGGGAGCCACCGGCGAAGCGACTGGGGCCGAGAGCAGTGGAGAGGGAGTCCTCCCGATGATCCCAATACTCGCCTGCATAGTACGTGGCGAGCATGACCAGCACCACTCCTACCGTACCCCAAGCCAGAATACCCCAGCGGACCGTGCCTGTCAGCCGCCAGGCCAGGACCGATCCCAGGATGAAGGGCAGCACACCCACGGAGTGGAACGGTGGGCGCGAAAGGGCGATCCATGCACGTAGTCTACTGGCCATGATCTGGCTGCTCCATCAGCGGCGCGTACCGTCCGTAACGAGCCTGGAGCGCGCCGCCCAATTGCTCGAAGCAAGGGGCTCTGCTAGAATCCTTGGCATTGGGTCGGAATCTGAGAAAGGGGTAGGTGAGGAGTTGGTGGTGAAGGGGCATTGGCGCTCACTGTGGATCGAGCTAGCCGTTGAGATGGCGGCCTTTGTGGTATTGGTGGCCTGCGTCGCGCTGCTGTGGACGCATAATCTGGTTCTTTTCGTGCTCATGGCCGTGGAGTGCGGCTTTGCGCTGGTTCGCTGGCACGATCGTCTGGACATCTGCTTCTTTCTGGTCATCGGGGTATTGGGCTCGCTGGCCGAAGCTGTATTCGTACAGTTTGGAGTATGGGAGTACGCGAACCCCACTGTGTTTGGTGTTCCCATCTGGTTTCCTCTGGCCTTTGGGACCACTGGACTGATCGGCGGGCGGCTGGCCCGCACCATGACGGCGATCTGGGACCGGGTGTGACCTCTCCACGGCGCTGGAGGATGACTTCGCTGAGTCGTCTTCTGAACGGGCCACACACGCTTCGCGAGGATGGGTCTGCCCGCAAGCGCACGGAATCGTCGAGACAGGCTATCGGCGGCAAGTCTACGTCAGTAGCTGGAGAAAGGCAAGCGCTGCACTTGTCATCTTGAGGCCGTGGCACTACCCGCTGTCACAGGGGGTTGGCGGAAGAGGCCACGGCAGGACGACGGGGAGGGGCAAGCAGGAGCGACCCGATCTCCTCCGTTGAACGTGCGACGAGGTTCAGCGCTGGTTGAAGGGATGCCAGTCGTCCTGTATAATCAGGATAGGAATGTTAAAGGGAGGCCTCGGCAGCAGGGAACAAGGTCCGTAGAGCATGGCCGCAAGTGACACCTTGAAGGGACTGTACCATCTGTTCACCGACAGAAAGCCTGGGGAGCTGGAGTCCAGGCCGCCGAGACCGCGTCAGACGGCTGCCTGGCTGAAGGATGGCTTACCCTTGGTCAGCAAAGTGCCGGCCTCGGACAAGGTGAAACCAGCGGTGGAGGAATGCCTGGAGCTGCTGGGTGGTTTGGACAAGGCCATCTCCCCAGGACACAAGGTGCTGGTCAAGCCCAACTTTAATAGCTCGGACCCGTTTCCTGGCTCCACCGATCTGGGCTTTCTGCGGGCCGTCTTGGAGTTGTTGAGAGATGCCGGGGCCAGGATAGTGGTCGGTGAGAGTTCCGGTGGCCGCTGGAGGCCCACCGCCACCACGGTGTCGAGGCTAGGGGTGCCAGAGCTGCTCCGGGAGATGGGTATCGAATTCGTGTGCTTCGATGTGGGAGAGGCGGAATACGTAGAGGTGCCTATCGAGGGCGACTTCCTCGAGAGAGCGACCGTCCCCAGAGTCATGTATGAGGCGGACAGGCTGGTCTACCTTCCCTGTTTGAAGACCCACAGGTATGCGCGGTTCACCATGTCCCTCAAGCTGTCCGTCGGATTCCTTCATCCGGGCGAGCGAAGAGGCCTGCACTTCGGCAATCTGGAGGAGAAGGCCGCCGAGATCAACCTGGTCCGGCAGCCCGATCTGATCGTCATGGACGGCCGCAAGGCCTTCGTCAGCGGAGGGCCGGAGAAGGGGCAACTGGTGGAGCCCGGGATCGTCATGGCTTCTGGCGACTTGGTTGCCATAGACGTGGAGGCGTTGAAGGTGCTCCAGTCATATCCAGCCGACAATCGGCTGACCGGGGATCCGTATCAACTGCCTCAGATAGCCACCGCTCTGAGACATGGCTTGACGGCCGCGAATGGTGCCTACACGCTGGTGCCATGACTGTCCTGGTGACCGGCGGGGCGGGCTTCATCGGTCACGAGCTGGCGAAGAGACTCCTGGCTCAGGGCGAAGAGGTCCGGGTGCTGGATCTGAAGGCGCACGAGGCGAGGGACCTGGCCCTACTCGGGGCGGAGCTGTCTGAAGGGGACATCCTGAGCCCGGTCGCCGTAGGAAGGGCTCTGGAGGGATGCGACCGTCTCTTCCACGTGGCGGCGCTGTTCCAGATGTGGGAGCGCGACAGGGGGCGCTACGAAACGGTCAACGTGGAGGGCACCAGGAACGTCCTCGAGATCGCCCTCGAGAGGCAAGTCTCGCGAGTTGTGTACACGAGCTCTGCGGTGACCATCGGCGAGGCGAACGGTCAACTGGGAACGGAAGACACGCCTCACAGAGGCTACTTTCTCTCGGACTACGAGAGATCGAAGTACAGAGCTGAAGTACTGGCATTGGAGATGTGCGCGCGGGGCTTGCCCTTGGTGGTGGTCAATCCGACCAGTGTCTACGGTCCCGGACAGACCACGAACATGACCGGAGCGCTGGCCCGCTTCCTCAGGGGGCGGCTGCCCGCAGTGATGGATACGAGGCAGAGCTTCGCGTACATCGACGATGTGGTGGAGGGGCACCTCTCTGCCATGGAGAGGGGTGAGGTTGGGCGAAGGTACATCATCGGCGGCGAGAACAGCTCGCTCGTGGAGTTCCTTAGTCTGGGGGCGGAGGCTGCTGGGCTGTCTAGAAGGCCTCGCGCACTCCCCGGCGGTGTGGTGAGGGCGGCGGCTTGGGTTCTCGATTTGATGTCCCGTATCTCGCGTAGACGACCCTGGGTCTCCGTGGACGAGGCCAGAACGGCGTCGCATACCTTCGTCTTCGACACGAGTAGAGCCCGGGTGGAACTCGGGCTGGAATGGACGCCGCTGCACACGGGTCTGGAGAGGACGGTTGGTTGGCTGCGTCAGGAGGGATTGGTCGGTGGTTGATAGGAGTGACGAGCTATTGAGCGTGGTAGAGAAGTACCCAGCCACTCAGGCGGTATTCGAGGCCTACGAGCCACAGGCTGGAGAGTGTATCTGCTGTAATGCTCTCTTCCAGACCATCGAAGAGGTAGCGGCCAAGTACTCCCTGAACCTGGAGACGTTCTTGGAGGACATCAATCGCGCCGCAACACAAGAGTAATCTTGGGTCGGCCCACGATGTCGGAGGACATGCATGAGTGCTGAACGTGACTGGAGTCGCTTGACAAGCCTGACCAAGGCGGCTGGTTGAGCGGCCAAGAGGGGTCCTGAGGCCCTGGCGCAGGTCGTGCGCCCTCTAGCAGAGATATTCCGCCCGGAGGACTATCCCGATCTCCTGGTCGGGTTGGAGACGGGCGACGATGCGGCCATCTACAGGTTGAGTGACGAGTTGGCGCTCATCTTCACGACCGATTTCTTCACGCCTGTGGTGGACGATCCCTACGAGTACGGTGCCATCGCGGCAGCCAACGCCATGAGCGACGTCTATGCCATGGGCGGAGAAGTGGTGCTGGCACTGAACATCTGCGGCTTCCCTCAGGCGATGCCTCCGGAGATCATCTCAGAGATTCTCAGGGGAGGAGCCGAGAAGGTGGCCGAGGCGGGTGGTGTGATCGCCGGGGGACATACTCTGGACGACGAGGAGCCGAAGTACGGTCTGGCCGTGATTGGATTTGTACATCCAAAGGAGATCGCCACCAAGGTGGGGGCGCGGCCGGGTGACGTGCTATTCCTGACCAAACCCCTCGGTGTGGGCATCATCACCACGGCAGCCAAGGGAGGAGTGGCTCAGGGAACGCACCTGCGGGGCGCGGTGGAGCAGATGTTGACCCTCAGTCGCAGGCCAGCACAACTGATGAAGCAGGTGGACGTCCATGCCGTGACCGACATCACCGGCTTTGCTCTATTGGGGCACGCCTTCGATGTGGCGGAGCTAAGCGGCGTGACGTTGCGGTTCGTTCTCGATAGGCTGCCTTTCCTGGAAGGGGCCAAGGAGTACGCCGCCGACTGGCTGTTCCCGGGTGGTGCATCGTGCAACAAGGACGCATACGAGGCACACGTCAGCTTCGCCGGGAGTGTGCCCGACGAGTTGCAGATGTTGCTCTTCACGCCGGAGACCTCCGGTGGCCTGCTGATCTGTGTGGCCCCGGATGACGCGGACAGGCTGGCGGATCTCTTCGCCCAGGAAGGACAGCAGTACTGGCTCGTGGGAGAGGTCAGAGAGGGTCCAGGGGCTATAGAGGTAGTCTGAGACCTCGCTCGCTGGGCTACCACGTGAGGAGGAAGTATCGTGCGTATCGCGGTCTTGGCGGACGTTCACGGGAATCTACCTGCGCTCGAGGCGGTGCTGTCTCATCTCGACGAGCAGGGGGGCACAGACGAGATCTGGGTGCTGGGAGACCTGGCCGTCTACTGCCCCTATCCGGTCCAGGTTCTGGAGAGATTGGCGAGGCTGCCCCGGGCGCGCTTCGTGATTGGCAACACCGATAGGTATCTGGTCACCGGAAGGCGCCCTCCTCAGGTTCCTGTGAAGGACGAGGCCCAATGGAGCCGTCTGCCAGCCTTTCTGGAGGAAAGGGACGCCAACTTCCGTTGGACCATCTCACGTCTGAGCTTTGCGTGGTATTCGTTCCTGAGCGAGTTGCCCTTCCAGCAGAGGCTGGAGGTGTTCGGCTTCGGGACTGTGGCCGGCGTTCACGGCTCTCCGCTGGACGACGAGGTGGGGGTCTTTCCAGAGACGACCGACGAGGAGCTGCGACGTATGCTGGAGGGCATTGACTGCCGCATGCTGCTCTGCGGGCACACCCATCATGCGCTGGAGCGCGCCTGCGATGGGGTGAGAATAGTGAACGTGGGCAGCGTGGGGTTGCCTCTGGATAGGGATCGGCGGGCCGCGTATGCCATCCTCGATTTCGAGGGTGGCGATTGTCACGCAGTCATACATCGAGTGGAGTACGACGTGGATGAGGTTCTGGCCCGGCTGGCCGAAGTGGGACACCCAGCCATGGAGTGGGTGGGAAGCAAGCTGCGCGTGGCGGCCAGTCCCTGGTAGCGAGGAAGACCAGGCGATGCGGGTTGGCGTTCTTGCTGCCCTCAGCGAGGAGATCGATCCCCTGGTGGAACGTATGACCGGCGCGGAAACCTCGAAGTGGGGCAAGCGCAGGGTCTACCAGGGCAGGATAGGCGACTCCCGGGTCGTGGCCATCGCTGGCGGTGTGGGCAAGGTCGAGGCGGCGGCGTGCACGCAGTACGTGATCGATCGTTTTGATGTGAAAGCCCTCATCTGCATGGGCGCGGCAGGTGCTGTCGACCCCGGCCTCGAGAAGGGTGACATCGTCATCTCCAAGGAGACCCAACAGCACGATTTCGATCCTGGCGATCCCAAGTTCCTGAAGAAGTTCCGCGCGCGCTGGCTCAAAGCGGATGCCGAACTGATGAGGCTGGCTCTGGAGGCGGCCAAGGAGTCAGAGCTGGGAGGTCGATGCGTTGTGGGCAGGGTGGTGACCGGCGATCAGGCCATCGTCAGCCAGGAGAATCGTGAGTTTCTGCGGGAGACCTTCGGTGCCAGTTGTGTGGATATGGAGAGCGCGGCGGTGGCCAAGGTCTGTCGCATGAACGGGATTCCGTGGGTCATCGTGCGGGCGGTTTCTGATTCCGCTGGGGGCAACGCGATCGCGGAGTTCAGGGAGAACCTGGCTCAGGCTGCTGCCGTGGCTGCCAGTGTGACCGCGCTGATGGTTGAAGGCATCAGGAAAGTGTAACCAACGGCTGGCCTTTGTCCACACTGTCGCCGGGGACGACGAAAGTCGCCTTGACCATTCCGTCTCTGGGCGCGCGCAGCTCGTTCTCCATCTTCATGGCTTCGACGATGACCAGGATGTCGCCTTGCTTCACCTCTTGGCCTTCGGTCACCGGCACGTCGAAGATGAGGCCTGGAATGGGGGACTTGAGCACGATGACCGCATCCTCTGACGGCCGGGCTTCCTTGCGCGCTCTCGACGCCCGCCGGGTTCCCTCGTCTTCGACCCGGATGTCGTAGCGTTGCCCCAAGAGCAGCACCCGGTAGGTGCCTTCGCGCTCCTCGACGTGCACCTCGTAGGACGAGTTGTCAACCAAGAGGGAATAGAGCGAAGTTCCACCCGCGTTTTCCATGTTCGCGGTGTGCGCTTCCCCATCGACGACGATCTCTCCTCCGTCGCGGAGGCCTATCTCGAACGACTCGTCCTCGAGACTGACGATGTAGTTCATCGGCCCACAGCCTCCCAGCGTCCAGCCATCTTCCACCCATTTCCTGAAGGACCCTGGCGTTGGGTCAGTGTGTTCACCCTGTTCCGAAAGCTCTTGTCGGCCACCATGGTCGCTGCGATGGCGGCTGCCTTCAGCAGCTCTTCCCGGTCGGCGTGTTGCATGGCGAAGCGGTTCTCCACAAACGTGGTGTCGAACTGGCCGTAGATGAACTCGGTGTGATTTACGATCTGCTGGTGGAAGGGGATGTTGGTCTTCACTCCCACGATGCGGTACTCCTCCAACGCGCGGCGCATACGCAGGATGGCTTCGCCGCGCGTCTCGCCCCACACGCTGAGCTTGCTGATCAAAGGGTCGTAGTAGAGGGAGACGTCGAACCCCTCGTAGATGCCGCTATCTACGCGGACTCCCGGTCCGGTTGGTTCTTGAAGCGCGGTGATGCGGCCGGTGGAAGGCAGGAAACCGTCATCGGGGTCTTCCGCACAGATACGGCATTCCATGGCCCAGCCCTTGAGCTGGATGTCATCCTGCCGATAACGCATGGCGCGACCGGAGGCGATACGTAGCTGTTCTTTCACGATGTCCACCCCGCTGACCAACTCGGTGACGGGGTGTTCTACCTGGAGACGGGTGTTCATTTCCAGGAAGAAGAAGTTCTTCTGCTTGTCCAGAAGGAACTCCACCGTCCCCACATTGGTGTAGTTCACAGCTCGGGCCAGCGCGATGGCAGCTTCTCGCATCTGGGCACGGATATCGTCGTCCACAGCTATGGAGGGTGCCTCTTCCAGCAGCTTCTGATGGCGGCGCTGAAGCGAGCATTCACGCTCACCGAGGCTGACGATGGTGCCATGCTGGTCACCCAGAATCTGGACCTCTATGTGCCGCGCACCTTCCATCAGCCGTTCCAGGTAGATGGCACCATCTCCGAAAGTAGACTGCGCCTCCCTTCGCGCGGCAACCACGGCAAAGGTCAGCTCCTCCGGGGAGTGGACGGTACGCATACCCTTGCCGCCGCCTCCCACTGCGGCCTTGACTAGCAGTGGATATCCAATCTGCGCAGCCACGGCTTGGGCTTCGTCCTCGTCCTCGATCTCGTGGTCGGTGCCGGGGAGGATGGGGATCTCGAGCTCGGAGGCGGTGCGGCGAGCGGCTGCCTTGTCTCCCATCAGTTCCATGGATTCGGGGCTGGGACCGACGAAAGCCAGGCCAGCTTCGCGGCAGGCACGCGCGAAGGCGGGGTTCTCGGCCAGGAATCCGTAACCCGGATGTATAGCGTCTACCTGAGCCTGCTTGGCTACAGCGATGATCTTGTCGATGCAGAGGTAGCTCTGTGTGGCGGGCGGCGCGCCGATGTGGTAGACCTCATCGGCATAGCGGACGTGCAGAGCCGTTCTGTCTGCATCGGAATAGATGCCCACCGTACCCAGACCGAGTTCCCTGCACGCGCGCAGCACCCTTACGGCGATCTCTCCTCGATTGGCTACCAGTATCTTCCTGAACACGTGTCCTCTTGGGCGAATCTAGCGTCCGTCGCACGCCAGCAGGGGGAACATCGCTCTGCTCCGTCGCAGCCAGACGCCATGTACTGTGCGAAGGTCATTATACGGCAACTGGAAATGGCGAGCAACCGTTGTGCTCCATCCCAGCACAGAGCGGTGCACGCGGTCTCTGGCGTGCCTATCCTTGGCGGAGTACACGGATGTACCTCCGTGGCTGGGGCTGGCCTGTGCATTCCCGCTTTGTCGATGATCCTCACCATGATGAACACCCACCAGTCCCGAGAGTGACAGCAGCGCATGACCGGTGGTATACTCCGGGAGTGCGTTGGAGGGCACCGTACACGATGAAGCTTGCAGGCCTGGTCAAGGTCATCCTGGATTACGACGGCACGCTGACCGCTGAAGAGGAGCAGGTTGAGGAACTGGCGGAGAGGTCCGTTGCCGCTCTCTCGCAGGACATCCTCAGGGTGCCCCTGCCCCGAGTCCGCGAGGAGTACTCCCGCACCCGGGCGATGATCCTCGCTGAGCCCTACAACTACTGGTGGGAAGTGAGTGGACAGATCGCTGCCTACGGCGACGAGGGTGCCTTCATCACCAACACGACCACCATCCAGACCATGCTGCGCCTCGAGCCAGCCTACAGGAAGGCCGTGGAGGAGTCGTTCCCAGGGGCCGAGTACGATCCCATCATGGATTGCAGCAACTATCTCTTCCACACGTACACCTTCGATCTGGAGCCCCATTTCCGCGAGGCAGCCGAGGCTGTGTTGAAGGCGCTGGTGGATGCTGAGGACATGGAACCGGTCATCCTGAGCAGTTCCAAAGGCGACAAGGTCAGGAAGAATCTGGGGGCGCTTGGGTTTGGGCAGATCAGAGTGCTGGGCGATACCAGACAGTACGAGATGGACCCTTCGTGGGACAAGATGTTCGTGGATCCTGTGCAAGGCGAGGGACAGGTCTTCAGGGTAGATGACAAACGCACCATCGACCTGCGGCGCCCGGCCTACTACGAAGCACTGATCAGGGAGCAGAAGGAGTCTGTCGGTCTGATAGTGGTGGCGGATACGTTCTCCATGCCCGGAGCTCTGCCAATGATGATGGGGATCCCCTTCGTCCTGCTCAGGACCTCATATACCCCATCGTGGTGTGAGCGATACGTCTCGGAGCATCCCATGGGCACGGTGCTGGACGACCTGGCCCTGCTCCCCGGGCTGGTATCCACCCTGCTCTGAACCAATCAGGAGGGATCGGCGCCTCCGTATTCTCCCTTGTACTCGGACTGCTCCTCGAACAGCCGGCGCATGGTCTGAATGGTGTCGGCCTCCTCAGGTCCTTTGTCCTCCCTGAGTCGGGAGATGCGCGCGAAACGGAGCGCAAGCCCGGACTCGTACTGCGGACTGGCCTGGATCTCGTTGAACAGGACCTCCACCACCACCTGGGGCGCGACGAACACCGTGCCTCGCTGCCGCTCAGTCTCCAGGGCCAGCAGCCTCTCCGTCATCTGCTGGAACTCTTCATCCGTGAGACCTTTGAAGGTCTTGCCCACCTCGAGAAAGGTGCCTCGTTCTTTTTCCCTGGCAGCCAGATGGTAGTTGCTCAGCCAGCCGTGACGTCGACCATAGCCCCAGTCGGCAGCCACGATGACCAGGTCCAATGAGGTGGTACGTTTGACCTTGAGCCAGGACTTGCCCCTTACCCCTGGGCGATAGGGGCTCTGGAGGTGCTTGACCATCACACCCTCGTGCCCCTCCTCGTAGGCCAGGTCTGTGAAGGCCCTGGCCTCCTCCAGGTCCTGGGGGATGCTCCTGCCTGCGCTTTGCAGGCTCCCCTTAGCCTGCTCCAGCCTCAGCCACCTCTCCTGATATGGGCTGTCGACCAGGCTCTCCCCGTCGAGCAAGAGGATGTCGAAGAGGTGGAGCTGTACGGGAATACGTTGGGCTGTCTCCTCGACCTCGTGCACCCTTCGAAAGCGCCTCATGAGGTGCTGAAAGGGCAGCGGGCGACCCTCTTCGTCCACGGCGATGACCTCTCCTTCGACGATCATCCTCTCGGCACGGGCGAGCTCACGAACCTCCTGAACGATCTCGGGCAGGCTGCTCGTCACCTCGGAGAGGTTACGCGTGAAGACCCGTACTGTGGGTCCGTCCTTGTGGATCTGGACTCTGGCCCCATCGAGTTTGTACTCCAGCGCCACTTCACCTCCGTGGGTCCCAACTGCTTCCGACAGGTCCTTGGCTGGCTGAGCGAGCATCGGTTTCATGGGTCTGAACAGACGGGGGCCTATCTCCTGAAGGCCAGACTCGCCCCTCTCCAGGGCTGTCAGTGCTACTTGCCCGAGGTCGCCAAGGAGCATATTCCCCCGGCGTACGAGCTGCTTCTTGACCTGAAAGGCATCGGCGACGGCGTCCAGGACGATGCCCTCGCTGACCCCGTGGCGCATCTCTCGCAGGACGTTCTTGACGAGGTACTTGGCTTCCAGGGGCGTAGCCCTCGACAGCAGCGAGGCAAGTAGTTCCCTCTTTCGCCCCCGTGACCCCTTGCCCGCCGTTTCGGCTATAGCCTCGAAGGAGTGGTAGACGTCCACGATGGTGAGAGGTGGCTCTCTTGGAGGCTCCCGTCGGAACCTGTCCCAGACCAGCCGGACCGCCTCGCCGCCGTCCACAGCCTCGGTGAAGGCGCGCTGCCAGTCCGCCTCCGACGCGTCGGTCAGGGAGGCGGAGACTTCGAACGTGGCGCGCCAACTGAGGTTCAGGGTCCTGTCGTCCCATTCGGGGAATACCTGGCCGATGAGCAAGCGGAGGCCCGGAGGGATCTCCTCGGCGCTCAGGTCTCGCAGGAACGACGCGATCGCGCTGCGCATCTCGAGTCTGCGGGTGGTCCGCTCTAGCTCTTCGCCCAGGAGCGCGAGTTTCTGGAAGGTGGTGGACACGGCTCTCTACCTTGTGCGCAGCGGTGTCTGCTGCAGAATGCGACCGGTGGTGCCAGGTATTATACCCGTGGCCCGTGGGCGTGACCATGACAGCCCGCCAATGGCAGACGAGGACGGTTTGAGGAGACAGACCTGGGTCACCTTGAGCGCACTTCTCGTCAGCGAGTTTGCATGTCCCCAGCGAGATGCTATACTGGATCTAGATGTGAGTTGCCCCTCGCGTTGGGGCTCGATCAAAAGCGTGGATCTTGCAGCGACGGGATGGGCGTTGCCCGAGGTTCGTGTTCCGGTGAGTGTGCGTCTTTGTCTCTTCACGATGCTGCTCGCTTTGTGTGTATCAGGCTGTGCTGGGGCGCTACCCGCATCGCCTGTGCCATCCGTGTCCACGGCTACGCACAGCGATGCTGATCTGCCCTCTGTGGAGGTTTCCAGCCCGACCTCCACCCCTGCCTCGTCGCCCATGGCTACGATGACACCGCCACCGGTGTTGCCGCTAGAGGTGTCGCTGTCGTGGCGGTATTCCACCAACGAAATGGTCTGGACTGCCGCAACCTCGGATCTCGATGGAGACGGCCGGCAGGAGACGGTGGCGGCCTCCTACGACAAGCACCTGTACGTGCTAGACGAGGACGGCCAGTTCCTGTGGCGGTACGCTTTGGGTGCTGCGGTGTACAGCGTCGATACCGGCGATCTGGACGGAGACGGCGTGGAGGAGGTAGTGGCGGGCGGCGACGACAACCTGGTGCACGCGCTGGGAGCTGGCGGGGAGCTGCTGTGGAAATGGTACGCCGGCGGGCGCGTGGTGAGCCTGATCGTCGAAGACGTGGACGGCGACGGTCGCGGGGAGGTGGTCGCCGGATCGTGGGATGGGCAACTGCTGCTGCTGGATGGTGACGGGGCGCTTCGGTGGTCCCTGGCCGGCGACGAAGGTGTGTCGGCGGTCGAGTGTGCTGACCTCGATGGTGACGCGTGCGCAGAGATCGTCGTGGCACACAGGGATGGCCCCGTGTCCCTGGTGACCTGTGACGGCGAGCAACGCTGGAGCTACGAGACCGGGGGGTACGTGCGGGAGTTGACCACCGGCGACACCGATGGGGACGGTGCCCTGGAGGTCGTCGTCGGCTCGGCGGATGGCTGGGTCTACGCTCTGGGCAGCGAGGGGGAGCTAGCTTGGAAGGCAGGGCTAGGTGATGCCGTAGTCAGTGTGCACGCGGGCGACGTGGATGGCGACGGCCGTAGTGAAATCGTGGCCGGCACCGGCCCTGACGCCCCTGAAGTGTGCATGCTCAGCGGCCGAGGGGAGACCTTGTGGAGCTTCGAGACACAGAAGAGCGTGTGGGCCGTGCATACGGCGGACCTGGATGGTGACGGAGTGCAGGAGGTTCTGGCCGGGGCCGACGATGGCAACGTCTACGTCCAGGACGTATACGGACGGCTATGCGGCAGCTACCACACCGAGCGCAGGGTTCATGGGCTGGCGACCGTGGCCGAGACGGACGGCGACTTCCTGGGCGTGCTGGCACGTTCGGGGAACGACGTGTACCGGCTGGACATAGCTTCGGGGCAGGGTTCCGTTCCAGAGCCATCGGGGCACCGGGAGCCTGCTACGACGACTTCCTGGGTGGAGCCGCCGTCTGACGATGGGGGCGGCGATCATGAACTCGTGGAGCTGGTAGCTGTGGGCGACATCTTGCTTTCGCGCACGGTGGAAGAGCGGATGGAGGTCTTCGGAAGCGAGTATCCCTTCGAGGCCGTGGCGGAGATCTTGCGCGAGGCGGACCTGGCTGTGGGCAATCTGGAGTCTCCCTTTGCCATAGGAGGTGACCCGATAGAGAAGCGATTCACCTTCCGCCAGCACCCAGACCATGCGTCAGCTTTGGACTGGGCAGGCTTGGATGTGCTCAGCCTGGCGAACAACCACTTGTTGGATTTCGGTCAAGCGAGCCTTACGGAGACCATCGAGGCCCTGCGATCGCGGGGCGTGGCGTACGTGGGTGCGGGTCTCTCCTACGAGGAGGCACACCGGCCGTTGGTGGTGGAGGTGAAGGGGAAGAGGATCGCCTTCCTGGCCTATGCTGCGGCGCGCTGGAAAGGGTCCTACGAGGTACCCACGGAGGAGCGGATCGCCTTTGCCGATCCCGCGACCATTCGAGAGGATGTGGCCAGGGCCAAAGAGTTGGCCGGTCTCGTTGTCGTGATCATGCACCTGGGGACGGAGTACCAGCAATACCCTGACGAGGAGCAGTTGGCGGTCTCGCGAGCGGCTGTGGAGGCGGGCGCGTGCCTGGTGATCGGCCATCACCCTCACGTAGTGCAGGGGACCGAAGAGTATAGCGGTGGTTTTATCGTCTACAGTCTGGGCAACTTCGTCTTCGACATCGACGTGACGGAGGCAGCACGCGAGGGGGCCGTCCTGCGGGTCTTTCTTGGAGACGGCGGTGTGGATAGAGCGGAGATGATCCCGGTGAGGATCGTGGACGATATCCAGCCGCGCTTCCTGGTGGGAGAGGACGGGTCGCCTGCCGTCACGCGCGTCTTCTAGGCGCGGGGCGCTCGGAGGCTCAGCAGGGCGGTTTGTCGTGACGAGCGGGGTACACTAGAATTGACGCCGAGGCAGACGGAGGTGAGGCAGTGGCCAGACTGGGCCAGGTGCTGCGAGCGGCGCGAGAGAGCAAAGGTTGCTCCTGGCGTGACATAGAGGCCGCCACCGGACTGTGGCCGGAGTACGTCGAAGCGCTGGAGAAGGAAGAGTATCACAAGTTCTCCAGTGCCGCTCATCTCAGGAGTGCCCTGCGACTCTACGGGCGCTACCTCGGCCTGGACACCAGGCGGTTGCTTGACTCGTTGCAGCGGTCGCTGGCTGGCGAGCAGGAAGCTGGCGAGAGCCGCGAGCGAGCGGTCTCCCCCATGCAGCGAGCGGCTTCCCCCGGGCGCTCGTACAACACCCTGATGGCGGCGTTGCTGGCCTCACTGGCCCTCGCCATCTGCGCGATTCTAGGGCTGTATGGCTATCGCTGGATGAAGTCGGATGGACTCGCTGAGCTGATCTCTGTGGTCCCGGGCCCCGGGAGCAGCGTTCCTCTGTCATCCGTCACCGCCATTCCGTCTCCCACGCCGTATCAACCCATCAGCAGTACGTCGCTACCTCTATACACGATCACGGCAACGCTAGACTACGCTGGGCACAGCCTGGCTGTGGAAGAGCGCATAGACTACGCCAACCGCGGCGATGAGCCCCTTGACGAGATCGTGCTCAACGTCTTTCCAAACTACACCACTGAGGTCTTCGCCCTGGAGGACCTTAGGTTGGAGTATGGAACCGGGCCGGTGAGTGCGACACACGAACTCGATGGTATGGCGCTGCGCGTGTCATTGCCCCATGGGTTGGAGCCGGGTCGTGTGGTCACGCTGCTGGTGGATTTCACTCTGGACCTGCCCTACATAGACCCGGCGGACAGCTTCACCACGGGCAGCCTGGGCTGGTCCGAGAACGCCATCGATGGGGGGCACTGGTACCCGGCGCTGGCGCCTCGTCTTCCCGGCGAGGGATGGTACACTTTCGCCTACCATCCTGTTGGTGATCCCTACGTCATGGAGGAGGCAGATTACGACGTCTGCTTCCACGCCGCTGAAGGGATCACGGTGGTGGCGAGTGGCGAGGTAGAGAGACAGGGCTCTACATGGTGCTACCAGATCTCCGAGGCTCGTTCCTTCGCCTTTGCCGCCAGCGACCAGTACGTGTCGTCCAGCGTAGACGTCGGCAGTACCACCGTGACGTCATACTACTTCCCCGATCACGAGAGTGCTGGCACGGACGTGGCAGAGTTCGCGGCCGAGGCCCTGGCGACGTATGGGGAACAGTTCGGTACGGGCTATCCGTACGCCGATTTCCGGATTGCGGAGGCCGAGTTCGCCGGCGGGATGGAGTTCTCAGGCCTGTCGTTTCTGGGCTCGCTGTGGTATGAGACGTACCCCGGCGGGGTGCGCTCTCAGTTGATAGCTTTGTTGGTGCACGAAGTGTCCCACCAGTGGTGGTACGGCATGGTGGGAAACGACCAGGTGCGGGAGCCCTGGTTGGACGAATCCATGGCTACGTACAGCGAGCTTCTGTTCTACAAGCTGAGGTATCCCGACGATCACCTCTGGGCGTGGGATTTCGAGGTCTTCAACTGGGCGCCGACGGGCGCCATCGATGGCGCGATCTACGACTACGGCGACCAGTCATCGTACATGAACGCCGTGTATCGCAGGGGAGCGCAATTCATCGCCGATCTGCGACATACCATGGGCGAGCAGGACTTCTACGCCTTCCTCCAAGACTACTGCCTTAGCCAGAAACACACGCTGAGTACCTCCGACGACTTCTTCTCCATCTTGTCGCAGTACGTCACGGACGACGAGTTGTCGCTGCTGTTGGAGGAGTACTTCGCCCACCAGCAGGGCGAGGATGGAACGTGAGTGGACTGGCGAGATCGCTGTCCAGCCTCGCCTGTTCCTTGCTCGTGTCCATTGTGGTAGCTGGTTGCCTGGCCAGAGCGCCCGCGGTCACGGAGATTCCCGCTTCCGAGCACTTCCTTCCCACGCCTACGGTCGAAAACGCACCGTGCCTGGCTGTGCAGAGAGACCTGGAGGCAGAAGAGCAGCAGTTCTTCCAGTCTCTCGCGGAGCGGTACCCCCACTGTACAGCAGGGCCGGTGGACGGCCGTGCTGGTGCCTTGAGTCTGCTGCGTACTGGCCAGTCCCATCTGGCTGTTGTGAGTGGGCAAGCCCCCGAAGGGACGGCCGAACTCCTACGAACTGAGCCCTTCACCTTGATCTGCAACACGACGTGCCCGCTCGAGGACGTGTCCGCGGAGTGGATAAGGGACGTTCACTCTGGTGGAGGCAAGTATCGCCCCGTCGTGGTCGAGGATGGCCTTGCAGCCAGAGAGCTCCTGGGCATCGAGCAGATTGGGGAGCACGCGGTTTACGTCGCGTCCTGGACGGAGGCAAGGTCGGTCGTGGAGCACGACAGGTGGACAGTGGCGCTGGTTCCCTGGAGATTCGTCGACTTTCGCGTTCGGGCCGTAGCTATCGACGGTTTCTCGATCGACTCCCAGACCATCGAGGAGTACCCTTTCCGGCGACAATGGTGGTTGGTGGGAGATTTGGAGGGCAACGACAGCCTGGTCGAGGAGATTCGAGAGGGACTAGTGGTCGAAGTGGAGCCGTTGGTGAGCCTGGTGGCGGTGGGCGACGTGATGCTGGGGCGAGGTGTTGGCCACATCATCGAAACCAACTCGCCGTCGTATCCGTTTCTGCGGACCATGGATCTGATCAGGGAGGCAGACGTGGCCTTCGGCAACCTGGAGAGTCCCATCACGTCGGGAGGGATCTCCCAAGGCGCGTTCTCCCTGAGGGCCGATCCTTCTGTGGTTGAAGGGCTGGCCGAAGCGGGGTTCGACGTGGTGTCGCTGGCTAACAACCACGTCCTCGACTACGGCGAGGCTGGCCTCCTCGACACGGTGGACGCCTTGGAGAAGGTGGGGATCCTCTACGCAGGACTGAAGCGGGGCACCGCGGAAGGCCTCAGCCCCGTCGTGTTCGATGTCCAGGGTTTGAGACTTGCCCTTCTGGCCTACGACGACGTAGCTGGATACTACGAAGCCGCAGATGGTGAGCTGGGTGGACCGGCCCGTCTGGACCCGGCGAGCGCCTGCGAAGATGTGCGGAGGGCTGCTGAGGAGGCTGACCTCGTGGTCGTGTCTCTGCATTGGGGCGCCGAGTACCTGCCCGCGCCGGACGACTCTCAGCGGGAGATAGCCCGTGGTCTGCTGGAGGCAGGAGCCGATCTGGTGATCGGACACCACCCTCACGTGATCGGAGCAGTAGGGTCCTACGATGACGGGCTGGTAGCCTACAGTCTGGGCAACTTCGTCTTCGACCAGCCGTTCTCTAGCGAGACCGTGCAGGGCTTGATCCTCTACGCCTTGCTGGATGGCACGGGGTTGAAGCAGGTACGTCTTCTTCCGGCGTACATCGAGGCTGGACAGCCCGCCGTGCTGCCTTCGCCAGAGGCCACGTTGATCTCGTCAGACCTGCTCGAGCTCAGCGAGGGAGAGGGCTGGCTAACACCGGGGGAGGTGAACGGCGGCGAAGAGGGAGAACGACTCGAGAGTCTGGGGATGGTGTGGGACATCAGACTCGATGGTCGGGTGAGGGTCTTGCGGACGTGTGACCTGAATGGAGACGGCGAGAGCGAGATACTCGTCGCAGCCGGGCCGCCGGGCGGGCCAGGGTACGTATATGCGATGGAGGGAGATGGCTCGCAACGCTGGAGGAACGAGACGACACAACAGGTGAACGACCTGGAATGTGGTGACGTGGATGGAGACGGGCGCCTGGAAGCAGTGGCCGCTTTGGGATTGCTGGACGCGCCGGGGACGGTCATGGTGTTGGATGCTGATGGGGAGTTGCAGTGGCGGTTCGACGTGGAAGCCGCCGTGCTGGACGTCGCGGTGGGAAGTGTGGACGGCGACAGCGCCATGGAAGTGGCGGCGGGAGAGTGGGGTGCCTTTGGGGACACGATCTACGTGCTCAATGGGGACGGAAGCTTGCACTGGAAGCACCCCACGACCGGCTCAGTGCACACGGTCTGGATAGGTGACCTGGGTGGCGATGGAAGGGGCGAAGTCATCGCTGGGGCGGATAGCATCTACGCTCTGGCGGATGGGGGAGCGCTGCTGTGGAGGCTGCCGATGGGCAGCTATGCCGATCAAGTAGTCGTCGGCGCTGCAAGTCCCGATGGCTCTGCGTCGATCGTGGTGGCAACAGGATACCCCAGCGCCGGTGTCTTGGCTCTGGACATCGTCGGGGACCTGATCTGGGAGTTTGGCACGCCTTCGTCGCCTGTTTCTCTGCTCGCGGTGGACACGAACGAGGACAGGACAGACGAGGTCTTGGTCGGATCGTCGGATGGAGTCGTGAGTCTACTCGACGCGACAGGGCAGGTGAAGTGGAGCAACACACTGCCAGGGCCGGTGAGCGACTTCTGCGTCAGTGACCTGGATGCCGATGGCGAGCGAGAACTCGTCGTGGCCAGCGGCGACTACTTCTCTTCGGGAGGCATCTACGTGCTGGACACCGGCGGTGGCGCTGTGCTAGGATTGTACGAGGGACTTGCATCGGTCACGAGCGTGGCGGTTCGGGCCGGCCACGACCGGGAGGGCGAGCAGATCGTCGCAGGCACGAGAGAGGGTGACATAATCTTGTTGGATTGGACAGCCCAGTGATGGGCAGAAGAGGACTGGCTGGCGGAGTGCTGTGTCTGGCTCTTGCCTGGCTGTTGCCTGGTTGTACCGGGCAAGATACGCCGGTCTCCACCCCGGAGGCCACTCAAACTCAGCCCACGGCTACCGTCGTGGAATACCGGGACACTGCGACAGCGGTAGCCACGCCTACGCCGAGCCCGACGGCCGCCCTTCGTGGAAAACAGGTGTTGGGGGAATCCTGGGAGGGCAGAGCTATCGTCGCCCACTGGTTCGGCGCCGGCCCGCGCAAGGTGGTCCTCGTCGGGAACATCCATGGTGGGACAGAGGAGAACACTCACCGGCTGGCGCTGGAGCTGATCGCTCACTTCGACGAGCATCGGGAGGAGGTGCCTCACGATGTCACTCTGTGGATCATACCGACCGCCAACCCCGATGGTCTGGCGAACGGGACCAGGTGTAACTCCCGCATGGTAGATCTCAACCGGAATGCAGATACGGATAGTGATTCATGCACCGAGAACGACTGGGAGCAGGACACCCACACCACAGAGGGCATCATCGAGGGCGGCGGGGGTCCAGCTCCCTTCTCAGAGGTGGAGACCCAGATACTGCGAGACTTCCTAGGCGATGCGGAGGTGGCCATATTCTACCACAGTATGGCTGGCCAGATCTTCGTAACCTCGTGCGCTGACCATGCTCCCTCGTCGGAGCTGGCTCGTTGTCTCTCTGACGCCACCGGATACCCATTCGCAGTAGAGGGTTGGGGCTCCTATCCTGTCACCGGCGCCATGGTGGACTATCTGTCCACGCAGGGGGTGGCGGCGGTGGAGGTGGAGCTGACGAACAAGAGAGACACGGAGTTCGAGTGGAACCTGGCGGGGGTAAGGGCTGTGATGGCGTCGCTGGACGAGATCACTGGGAGCGGCTGAGACGTTCGCCGTATGGATCGGATGCCTGAAGGGTGAAGACGATGGATCTCCTGATACAGGAAGAGCTGCCCGAAGACTATCGTTCCGGTTTCGTGGCCGTGGTGGGCAGGCCAAACGTAGGCAAGTCCACCCTCATCAATGGCTACGTGGGTGAGAAGGTGGCTATCGTCTCTCCGAAGCCTCAGACCACCCGTCGCAGGTTGCGTGGGATCCTAACCTTGCCGGAGGCGCAGATAGTATTCGTCGATACTCCTGGCGTTCACGAGCCGCGCCACAAGTTGGGTGAGTACATGGTCGAGACGGCAGCCCGGGCCATCCCCGATGCCGACGTGGTGTTGTTCGTGGTCGACGTTTCCCGGCCGCCTGGCAAGGATGATCGCAAGCTGGCCGGTCTGATGGAGAGGCTGGCCGAGAGTCCCTGCATCCTGGTGATGAACAAGGTGGACCTCCTGCCATCTGATCAGGAGGAGGCGGCCCGGGCAGAGTACCTGGCTCTGTCCCATTGCCCGGATTCGGTCTTGATCTCGGCCACGGAGGGACATAACCGCGATCAGTTGTTGAAGCTGATCATCCACCATCTGCCTATCGGGCCGCAGTTCTATCCGCCAGAGCAGATCACCGACCAGACCGTGCGCTTCATGGCCAGCGAACTGATACGGGAGCAGGTCTTGCACAACTTGCATCACGAGGTGCCTCACTGGATCGCGGTGGTGGTGGAGGAGTTTCAGGAGCGGAAGGAAGATCTGACTTACATCGAGGCCACTATTTACGTGGCCAAGGAAAGTCAGAAGGGGATCGTGATCGGACAGGGCGGCGAGATGCTGAAGCGTATCGGACGCGCCGCGCGGCAGGAGATCGAGCACCTCGTGGGCACCAAGGCGTATCTGGATCTGTGGGTCAAGGTACGAAAGCAGTGGCCGCGCGACGACGCCGCGCTCCGCCACCTCGGGTTTGTGCTTCCCAAGGAGGAAACCTGACGGGGGTCAGGCGGGCCGTCGTTCTGGGTCTACGTCTGACAAGCGGCGCAGAGGCCGGCGTGGCCCCCGCTGTCTTTGCGCCAAGCAGGGGTTTCGCCGTAGGTGCTCCCCCCTCCTGTTTCCCCAATCTGGGATAGACGAGCGCGCCGGACCGTGCTATGATTCGGCCAATGGCCCGTGAGAGCTCCAGAGCGCGAGATCGTCTGGTAGTATGGCCGATTCGAGCGAACCGTGGGGTGCAGGGGGATGATCGCCGTTTGTGGTCTTCTTTGTAACAAGTGCGACATCCACAAGGCTGCGAGCGATCCAGCAGTCGCCCAGCACGTTGCGGACTGGTTCAAGACTGAGAGAGGTGTAGACGTAGCAGCGGCGGATGTTCGCTGTGATGGATGCACAGGGGACAGTGAGAGACACTGGTCTCCAGATTGCTGGATCTTGAATTGCTGTGTCGATAGGCGGGGTCTGGAGTACTGCTACGCTTGTACGGACTTCCCCTGCCAGGGACTTCGAGACTGGGCCACGAATAGCCCGAGATATGCCGAGGCGGTGGAAAGGCTGAAGAGGATGGATATCGATCGAGACAAGGCCTGGGAGCTGGTCAACGAGTTCACCGAGAACCAGAACCTGGTCCGGCACATGCTGTCCGTGGAAGCGGCCATGAGGGCCTACGCGCGGAGGCATGGCGAGGATGAGGAGTTGTGGGGCATTGTGGGTCTGGTCCATGACTTCGACTACGACCAGAACCCCGATCTGAGTGTGGAAGGACATCCGGTCACCGGCGCCAAGATCCTGCGAGAACGAGGCTGGCCGGAGGAGGTGGTCAGGGCAGTGCTCTCTCATGCCAGTGAATACACCGGCGTGTCCCCGGAAACGCCCATGGAGAAGGCTCTCTGCGCGGTCGACGATCTGACCGGTTTTCTGGTCGCCGTGGCCCTGGTTCGCCCCAGCAAGAGCATTCTGGACGTGAAGCCCAAGTCTGTGCGGAAGAAGTGGAAGGACAGAGCGTTCGCCGCAGCGGTGAACCGACAGCACATGGAAGAAGCGGCCAAGGAGCTGGACGTCGAACTGGACGAGCACGTCCAGATCGTGCTCGATGCGATGAAGGAGATCGCCCCGGACCTGGGGCTGGCCGGAGAATAGGCTGGGCGGGCTCGCGGCCCGCCCACTTTCAAGCTTGTTTCTGTTGATCTCAGCGACGTGCAGGCGGTCAGCCCTTGATCACACCGAATGGCTCCAGGCGGGCCACCTTGCGGGCGAGACCAGCGCCCACCACTACCTCTACTACCCTTTCCACGTCCTTGTAGGCCTGTGGGGCTTCCTCCGCGAGGCCAGCCATACTGCCAGCTCGCACGGCGATCCCTCTCTCTCGCATCTCACGAATCAGGTCCTCTCCCCAGATCCTCTTCTTGGCCGCCTTTCGGCTGAGAACGCGACCTGCTCCATGGCAGGTGGAGCCGAAGGTCAGATCGCGTGCCCTGTCTGTGGCCACGAGGACGTAGGAGGCGGTTCCCATGCTTCCGGGGACCAGAACGGGCTGCCCCACGCCCCTGTAGACGTCGGGCAGTTCTCTTGAGCTGGGGCCGAAGGCGCGCGTCGCGCCCTTACGATGGATGACCAGCTTAGTTTGCCTGCCGTCGACCTCGTGGCGCTCGAGCTTGCCTATGTTGTGCGCCACGTCGTACACTTGGGTCAGTTCCCAGGAACGGACCTTGCCGGCGAGCGTCTCCTCGAGAGCGCGGCGCACCCAGTGCGCTATGACCTGCCGGTTTGCCCAGGCGAAGTTGGCCGACGCCGCCATAGCAGCGAAGTAGTCTTGGCCTTCTGGCGATCCAAACGGTGCACAGACCAACTCCCGGTCCGGTAAGGAGATGCCGTACCTATGGACCGCCTTCTGGAGCACCCTGACGTAGTCGCTGCACACCTGGTGTCCCAGGCCCCGGGAGCCACAGTGGATCTGGATGGCCACGTGCCCCTGTTGTAACCCGAAGGTCTTGGCCACGTTGTCGTCGTACACCTCCACGATCTCGTCCACTTCCAGGAAGTGGTTGCCCGAGCCCAGCGACCCCAGCTGTTGCAGCCCTCGATCCTTGGCCTTTTGGCTGACCGCAGAGGCGCCAGCCTCGGTCAGGCAGCCCTCCGCTTCTGTGAGTACCAGGTCTTGCTTCGTGCCGTACCCTTTGGCCACCGCCCAGGCGGCTCCTCTCTCCAGAACGGCGTCCAGGTCGCGTTTGGAGAGCTTGATCCCACCCTTGCCCAGGCCGCTGGGGACCAGCTTGTACACGGCCTGGAGCACGTCCTCGATGTGAGGCTCCATCTCACCACGTTCGATGTCCGAGGCCAGCACGCGCACGCCACAGTTGATATCGTAGCCTATCCCGCCAGGCGAGATGACTCCGTCGGGAGGCAGAGTGGCTGCCACTCCGCCGATGGGAAAGCCATATCCCTGGTGGATGTCCGGCATGGCCAGCGTGTACGCAACCACCCCGGGCAGGGTGGTGGTGTTGACGAGTTGCTCCACCGAGCGGTCGCCCAGCGCCGCCTCCAGGAGTATCCCGTCGGCGTATACGCGGGCCGGCACGCGCATATCCTCTCTGTAGCTTCTCGGGATCTCGTACAGATAGTGATCGATCTTCTTGAGGTCTCTTTTCTCAACCATGGTGGGAGCCTCCTATGCCGAGGAGTGTTGGGAGGCGTGCGACCCTCACGTAGTCATCCATCGCTGCAATTCCCCATCGCAGGTTGAGGACGGATCACACGATCTGCTCGATCTGGGAGCAGCGCATGGGGGCAACACGTTTGCGGAGGAAGCCGCCTGTGTTCGCCCATCTAGGTGTCGAATACGATGGTGGTCGCGTAGCCGTCAGCCGTTCTGGAGACCTGTAGGTCGTTGAAGGTCACGGCCTTGATTGCCGTCTGAGGTATCCATTCGTCCGTTCCCCTGGCCACGGCCTCGAGCGAGTCGAGAGAGGCGTGGAGGATGTCAAAATCGATGTACACCAGACCCAGCATCTCGTGGAGGTACAGCAGTTCGCTCAACCAGTCAACCAGCAGAGTCTCCGCGTCGACCGACCGCAGCGACAGGCTTTGCTCCTGGCACGGTAGCGCCTCTTCCCAGCGGGCGATGAGGCTGAACATACCCAGAGCGGCGTTGGAGAGGAGATCACTCCAGTCGCTGCCATATACGCGCAGGGCAGCATCCGCGCCGTGCTCCACTTCTTCGAAGCGTCCGTGGGCGTGACTCATCCCATGCCTGGTTCGTCGAGAAGCCGGCGTGTCTGGGCGACGTCCATCCTCATCTGCGCGATGAGGTCCTCGCCGCTGTCGAAGCGCAGCTCCGGACGGAGTCGTGCTATGAACTCCACCCGCAGCTCCTTGCCATAGAGGTCTCCGGAGAAATCCAGGATATGTGCCTCGAGGACTCTCTCTGAGTCCTGTTCGAAGGTCGGTCGCTGGCCTACGTTGACGACCGCCGCGTGGTTGACGCCGTCCCAATAGGCGCGTACGGCGTACACACCGTTAGCAGGAACGAGCAGGTTCTTGCCCGTCTCCAGATTGGCGGTGGGGAACCCCAACCGTTGCCCACGTCGAGCGCCAGTGACCACCTTGCCGGTGAGGTAGGGGAGACGTCCCAGCAGGCGGGCGGCCTCACTCACCTCTCCTTCGCGCATCAGCGCCCGAATGCTGCTGCTGCTGACTACTTTGTCGGAAGACATGAGTGGCTCGAGCCTGCACAGCCGGAATCCCAGTTCTTCTCCAAGGAGACCGAGCCGGGCCGAGTCTCCCTCTCTGTCCTTGCCCAGAGCGAAATCTGGCCCGGACCACAGTTCTCTCAGCCCCAATCGCTCCACCAGCATCTTCACGAAGTCTCGTGCGGTCGTCTGTGCCAGTTCGGTGGTGAAAGGTAGAGCCACGGCGAAATCGAGGCCGGCCTCGCTCAGCAGACGCAGCTTGTCCTCTAGCGTGGTCAGGTACCGCATCTCTTTGTGCGGGGCGAGGATCTCGTGGGGATGGCGGTCGAAGGTGACTACGCCGCTGAGATAGCCACCGGTCTTGGCGCTCGCCATCAGATGGTCTATGAGATGCCGATGGCCTAGGTGCACGCCATCGAACACCCCGATGCTGATCGCAGAGGGCTTGTCCAGGGGCGCATCAGGAAGATCATGCAACAGTTGTGTCAAGATTGAATACCTTTCTCGGTTGCCAAGTCTTGCTTTGTGGGTCGTATTGCAGCAACGCAACGAACTTGCCGGATGAGGAGCTGTAGGCGCGGCAAAAGGGCGCAGCCAGTGGTTCGGGGCCGTGGACCTGCTGCCCGTGGCGGACCAGAGTCTCCGCTTCACCGACCAACGTTACCGCTTCGAAATCCAACAGAGCCTCATCGATAGGGTGTAGGATCTCTTGCCACCGACCGTCGGCGAGGCGTTGTTCGGCCTCGGTCAGGGATACTGTATCCTCCAGTGTGTATCGACCGCAAGCCAGGCGCACTAGGTGTTCTAGATGTGCGCCAGGCCCTAGCACCTCCCCGAGATCCGTGGCTAGCACGCGAACATAGGTGCCCTTCGAGCATTCTACCAGTAGCCGAAAGGTGGGAGGCGTCCACTCGGCGAGCCTCAGGTCGTGGATCTCCACAGGTCTGGGCTCTCGCTCCACCTCGATCCCCTGGCGAGCGAGACGGTAGAGGGTTGTGCCCTGGTGCTTGAGAGCAGAGTGCATCGGGGGTATCTGTTGGATGGGACCTTTGAAGCTGGACAGCGCTCCCTGGACATCTTCCTGGCTTACGTCGAACTCAGGAACCTCTCGGGTGATCCTGCCCTCGCGGTCGCCAGTGTCTGTGGTCACGCCCAGCCGTATCACCGCGTCGTAGCGCTTCCGACTCTGCATCAGGAACTCGGTGACCCGAGTGGCTTGGCCCAGGCAGACGAGCAGCACGCCCGAGGCCGCTGGGTCCAGGGTGCCTGCGTGTCCCACCTTCCTCAGACCCGATGCCCTGCGGATCCTGACCACGACGTCGTGTGAGGTGAGCCCCACGGGCTTGTCCACGTTGAGGATGCCAGCGACGGCTGCCCGGGTGGGCTTGACCTCTCGGGACGAAACCCCTCTGGATTCTCCTGCGCAGGCCAGACACGGTTCTCTGACCGCGCCAGCACGCTCGATGGTCATCCTGATTACGGGGGTGCCCACGCCTGGCCCTCAGAGTCCAGCACTGCCTGGGCCTTGCGCAGCACTTCAGGTATCACTTGTTCGAGACTCCCCTCCAGCATGGCGCCCGCAGCCTGGGGGTGCCCTCCACCGCCGAAGTGGACGGCGATGGGAGAGATGTCCACTCCGGGCCGTGATCGAATGCTGATCTCAACTCGTCGGCTTTCTTTCTCGATGAACACGATCGCCGCCGAGGCCTCACGGACACTGGCCAGGAGGTTGACAATGCCGTCTCCGTTGCCGAAACCGGCGTGGCACTGCGCTCTCATCTCCAGAGACTCCACCGACCACACGAGACGGCCCTCGAGCTGCATCTGATCCAGTATCTTGCCCCACAGACGCAGGGTACCCAGCGTCTTGTTCTTGTAGTAGTTCTCATTGACCTCGATGAGCGAGGCCCCCGCCTTCAGCAACTCGGAGGACACCTCCAATGCGCGAGGCGTAGTGCTGGAGGTGGTGAAGGACCGTGTGTCGGTAACGATGCCAGTCAGCAGACAGGTGGCGAGGACTTCGTCCAGTGGAACCTCCATGTCCCGGAGAAGGTCAAAGATGATCTCGCTCGTGGCAACCGCATCGGTGTCGACCAGGTTGACGGTACCGAAGCCGGTGTTGGTCACGTGATGATCGATGTTCAGGAGCGGTATCCCTATCTCGACCACGTGACCGTAGGCTGGCCCGAGGCGGCCGCGATCGCTGACATCCACCGCAATGATCAGATCGTGATCAGTGACCTGGGGCGTATCGAACCGCTCGACCCCCGGCAGAAAGGAGAGTGTGACGGGCACGGGATCACTACACGCAAGAGAGCAGTCCTTCCCCATGCTTCTCAGGGCGTGGGCCAGGGCCAGAGTGGAACCAATGGTATCTCCGTCGGGGTCCACGTGAGCTATGAGGAACACCTTGCTAGCTTCCCTTATCATCTGCACTGTTTCAGTCTTCATTCCTCTTCACTCTGCTCGCCAGGGTTCTCCAGGCTGTCCAAGATCTGGTCTATCCTCAGGCCGGTCTCAATCGACTGGTCCAGATGGAACGTCAACTCAGGCACATAGCGCAGGTAGACCCTCTCGCCGAGCTGGCGACGCAGGTAGCCGCTTGCCTTAGTAAGGGCTTTCAGCCCTGCCTGTTGGTCTTCGGGGCTAGTGAGGAAGGTGACATAGACGTGCGCATGGCGGAGGTCACTGGTGGTGTCCACATCGGTGACGGTCACGAAGTCGAGTCTTGGGTCCGCGACTTCCCTCTGCAACAGTTCACTGAGCGCCTCTCTAAGCAAGGCGTTTACTCTTCGTTGTCTACGCGTTGGCATCTCTCAGGAGCCTACCGGGAAGAAAGCAGTCTTGGCGGATTGAACGGCCTGGCATGATCAAGCCACTCGCTCTCTCCTATAGATCTCGAGTATGTCTCCTTCCTCGAAGGTGGTGAAGTTGTCTACCCCGATTCCGCACTCCATCCCCGCAGGCACTTCGTCGACGTCCTCGGTGAAGCGCTTCAGCGACACGATGCCGCCCTCGTGCACTTGTTCGCCGTTCCTTAGGACCTTCACGCGGGCGTCTCTCAGCACGCTTCCGTCATCGACGTAGACACCTGCCACCCGGCCCAGCTTGGATACCCGGAACGTGGCTCTGACCTCTGCGTGTCCAAGGACCACATCTTCGTATACGGGTTCGAGGAGCCCCTTCAGAGCCTTGTCAATGTCCTCAATCAGCTTGTAGATGATCTGATATCTGCGGATCTCAACGCCCCCGGTCTCCGCCATGCTGCGAGCTGCGGCCTCGGCCTGGACGTTGAATCCGATCACGATAGCCTGGGACGCTATGGCCAGGCTGACGTCTGACTCGGTGATGTTACCTATGCCCTCGCGGATGATCCTGACTTTCAGGTCCTCATTCCCCAAGTCGCCGAGTGAGTTGATGACCGGCTCCAGAGCGCCTTGAACATCGGCCTTCAATATGACGTTGAGTTCCTTGACTGCGCCTGCCTGCATCTGGGCGTAGATGTCCTCCAGGCTCAAGGCTCTGACGGGCGCATGTTCCTCGGCTTCCCTCTCATCTGCCCTCTCGGCAGCGAGGGCCCGCGCGGTCTTGTCGTTGGGTACGACCGTGAACACGTCACCTGCCTCAGGCACGTCCGACAGACCCAGAACCACCACAGGAAAAGAGGGTGGAGCTTCCTTCACCGTGGCCCCGGAATCGTCGAACATGGCTCGGACGCGGCCGTGGATATCTCCTGTCAACAGATAGTCGCCGACGTGAAGCGTGCCGTTCTGCACCAACAGAGTTGCTGATGGTCCTCTAGTCCTGTCGAGCTTGCCTTCGATCACGGTCCCTACGGCCGGGCGATCAGGGTTGGCGATGATGCTGGACATCTCAGCCACCAAGAGAATCATCTCGAGTAGCGTGTCCACACCCGTACCATCTTTCGCGGAGACAGGCACGGCGATGGTATGTCCCCCCCAGTCCTCAACAGTCAAGCCCAGATCTGCGAGCTGTTTCCTGACCCGCTCAGGGTCGGCGCTCTCCATGTCGATCTTGTTGATGGCTACTACTATCGGGACGTTTGCCGCACGTGAGTGGTCGATGGCTTCTCTGGTCTGAGGCATCACGCCGTCATCGGCGGCCACGACCAGGATGGCGATGTCGGTCACCTGCGCACCGCGCGCACGCATGGCGGTGAACGCCTCGTGACCGGGGGTGTCGATGAACGTGATCTTCTTGCCGGCATGTTCGATCTGGTATGCACCGGTATGCTGTGTGATGCCGCCCGCCTCACCCGCGACGACGTTGGTGTGCCTGATGTAGTCCAGCAGCGAGGTCTTTCCGTGGTTGACGTGCCCCATGACGGTGACCACAGGGGGTCTCGGGTGCAGATCCTCGGGTGCCTCCTGAGCGTACATCTCCCTCAGGGGCACCTCTTCGGCGACGGCTGGCGCTGCTGGAGCTGCGGGTGCCTCCTCCGCTTCCGGCGGCAACTCCTGCTGTATCTCGAAGCCGAGGTCGGTGGCGACGATGGCAGCGGTATCGTAGTCAACCGTTTCGTTGATGTTGGCCATGATGCCGCTGCTGATCAGGAGCTTCATGACCTCGATGGGGCTGACGTCCAGTAGATCCGCCAACTCCCTCACGGACAGCTTGTCGGGTATGCTGACTACTTTGTTCTCCTGAACCATGTTCCATCTCCCTTCTGACAGCCATGCTGCGACCGCCAGCTTCTCGCAGCAGGTACAGGCTGTCCTGCGAAGCGACGATTAGTCTAGCGACACCGGGAGCGAGATATGCGCGCTACGGGTCTTGGGCCAACCGAGGGTCCGTACCGTGAACCAACGAGGGAAGAGACGAGGCGTCTTGCGGGGGAGGTCCTGAGTTCGGCACTCGAATCTAAGGACTCACCGTCATCGCTCCCTGATCTGATTCACTGGGTACTTCCCAGTCTTTCACGACTCCTCTCTCCATGCACTGAATCGCAGTCGAAAGCGGCCGTCTTGCCCGTGAGAAGAGCATATCAGCATAGGATCGGCACCGCACGTGACTACCCACGAGCCAGGGCAGCGCTCTGCTCGGCGGATTCCGCCGGCAACGTGCGGCATCGTTGCCACAAGGCGTCCTTCTCCTCTTGTGCTATCTCGGTCTTCAGCGCGTGTTCGAGGAGCTTCTTGGCCAAAGCTGTCTCCCAACACGCTCTGCTCTGACACAGATAGGCCCCTCGCCCGGGCTTCTTGTGCGTCTCGTCCAACTCCACGCCTCCTGTGGGCAGGCGCACGATTCTCATCAGCTCTCTGGCAGGACGAACCCGTCGGCAGGCAACGCAGGTGCGTTGCGGCACGCGCCTGCGAGGCCCTTGGCTACTCTTCCGACTCATCTTCCTCTTCCAGATCCTCGGTGAGCTCGATCTCTCCAGGCTCGGATCTCCAGTCCTCGACGGTCGCCTCCCAGTCTTCGCGGCGGCGGCCTGGTTTCCTCACCTTGCGCGCGACGACTTCGCCCAGAGTCTCATCGTAGACCAGCCTCTTGGTCTTCCTCTTCTTGCGTCCCTGCTCCTGGTCTCCGAGCAGCAACTCATCGGCAGGTGGTGCAACCACGGGAGCCTCTGGGCGCTCCTCCTGAGTCTCTTCCTCTTCCTTCGTGCCCTCTATCAAGGACTCAACCGGTTTCTCTTCCTGGGCAGCTTCCTCCACGAGAGGGGATGGGGCAGCCTCCTCTGCTGCCTCCATCGTCGGCAATGCTTCCTCGCTGGACTCCAAGACCTCAGCTTCCTGTTCTGCCTCTGCCGGGACGGCCTCTTTCTCGACGGAGGTTGGTGTCTCTTCCACGACCTCTTCTGGTTCCGGAGGCTCCTCGACGATCTTCAACTCTCGGCCAAGGATGCTACGTACTTCGCGCTGCTGGATGATCTCCTCTATCTCCTGAACTGACTTCGGTCCCATCCCTCGGATGTCGCCAAGAGCATCGGTGCCCTCATCCATCTTGTCCAGCAGTTGGACGAGGTTGGCTATTCCCTCGCCTGCGAGAACATTGACGGCCCGTGTAGAGATGCCCAATCGCTCGAGGGGCATGTCTTCGGAGATCTCTGCCCTCGCGGCTGCGCGAATCGCCTCCTCTTCAGCTCTTCGCACGGCTCGTTCGGCCGCCTCCGTTGCACCGATGATGTCTATGCGCCAGCCTGTCAGCTTGGCGGCCAGTCGTGCGTTCTGGCCCTCTCTACCGATGGCCAGGGATAGCTCCTTGTCCGGAACGATGACGGTGGCTGTGTTGCCCGCCTCGTCGTCCTCAGCAAGTTCCACCCCCAGCGGCCTAGCTGGACTGAGGGACTTGCTGATGAACTCCTTGGGATCGCGGCTCCAGCCGATCACGTCGATCTTCTCTCCGTTGAGTTCACTAACGATGCTCTGAATCCTGACACCCCTCATCCCGACGCAGGCGCCGACGGGGTCTATTCCCTGCTGAACGGCTGCCACGGCAACCTTGGCGCGCGAGCCTGCTTCACGAGCGATGGCCTTGATCTCCACCAAGCCGTTGTAGATCTCAGGCACTTCCACTTCAAGCAGGCGGCGAAGCATGTCTGGGTGGCTGCGGGATGCGATGATCTCTGGCCCCCGGCTGGTCCTGTTCACCTCCAAAATGAGCACCCGCAGCTTCTGCCTGATGAAGTACCGCTCGTTGGGCACCTGCTGGCTGCGAGGAATCAATGCCTCGATGCGTCCCAGGTTGATGGTGATGCCCCGGGCGTCCATGCTGTGTACGGTGCCGCCGACTATCTCGCCCTCTCGCCCGACGAAGGAATCGTAGAGCGCGTCACGCTCAGCCTCCCTGATGCGCTGGAGGATCACCTGCTTCGCGGTCTGCGCAGCGATCCGCCCAAAGTCCGGCGGATTAGCCTCAACGTAGATGATCTCACCCGCCTCCGCATCAGGCTTGAGCGCCCTGGCGTCCGCCATGTCCATCTGGCTCTCGGGAGTCTCGACCGTTTCCACCGCTTCCTTGCCGGTGAACATGGTGAGTTCGCCGGAGTGAGGATCGATCTTGGCTTCCACGTACTGGGCGGGACTGAAATCACGCTTGTACGCGGACGCCAGCGCCTGTTCGACGAGCTCGAGGACGACCTCGACAGTGAGACCGCGCTCTGCACAGACTTGATTGATTGCCCTGATGAAATCGGTCTTCATTCTTGACTGGTCCCTTGGCCCGCAGCTTCCCAGACTGAGACTAGCCTAGTCGTCGTCGCTCACCGCACTGCCGACTCCCTCAGCCATCCACAATAAGAAAAGTGGGGCATGCCCACTTTTTCGAGGGGAGGACGACTTATTTGGTATTATAGCACATTTCCGGAGATTCCGCAAGACCTCAGCGGAGGAATCTTGCGCTGCGGTTGGAGCACCTTCGCTGGAATCCCTTGTATTCTCCCTGGAGAGAGGTCACGATGGCCGCAGACCAGACCCAGCGTCCATGCACGGCTGTCTGTGGCTGACCCTGGCCTGAGCGAGTACCGGGTAGTGCGTGGAGCTTGTCAGCCGGGCTGCCTCGGTATCGCTGCACGCAGGCTGCTACGTGGCTGAGCCCAACAGGTTCTGGATTCCTGCCTCGATGCCCTCCAGGGCAAGAATCTCCTTCTCACTGGCAGAACGGAGCTTGGCTTCAACGCCTCCCGCAGCAAGGCTGCGAGGACTGACGGTAAGTCGAAGTGGAATTCCGATGAGATCAGCGTCGTTGAACTTGACCCCTGCGCTCTCATCTCTGTCGTCGTAGAGGATGTCGTAGCCTCTCTCGGTCAGATCCTCATATAACGATGCCGCGGTCTCCAGGGCTTGAGTCTCGGTGCCCAGAGCGATGAGGTGTATCTGGAACGGGGCTATGGCGGCTGGCCAGACAATGCCGTGGTCGTCGTGGGACTGCTCCACCGCCGTGGCCATGAGTCGCCCTGTGCCGATACCGTAGCAGCCCATAACCAGGGGTAGGCTCGTACCCTCCGGGTCCAGGAAACGGGCACCGAGAAGCTCGCTGTACCTGGTGCCTAGTTTGAAGATGTGACCGAGTTCTATTCCTCTCGCTGCTTTCAGGACCCCTCCACAGCGACTGCAGGCATCGCCTTCCTGCACGGCGGCGATGTCGCCCAACATATCAACCTGGAAATCGCGCGGGTAGTTCACACTGCGCAGGTGATAGCCTTCCTTGTTGGCGCCAGCGACGAAGTTGCTGCCCCATGCAATGGAATCATCGCCCACGGTGGTGAAGGCCCCCCCGCAGCCCACCGGCGATGCATAGCCTGCCACTATGCCAGCCTCGGCCACCTCGTCCTGGGTGGCCAGTCTCAACTCCGGGATCCTCAACAGACGGGCGAGTTTGGTCTCGTTTACCTCCAGATCCCCTCGAATGACGACGAACACCACTTTGCCTCCGGCTGCGTAGAACAGAGCTTTCAGCGTTTGCTTGGGCTTGACACCGAGGTAGGCAGCCACGTCTTCGATGGTGGTCATCCCTGGGGTGGCTACCTCCTGAAGGTTCTCGGGTTCCTCAGCCACGGAGACGTCTCTCCGGGCTTGAGCGCTCTCCGCGTTGGCTGCGTATCCACAATCGTTACACGAAATCAAGGTGTCTTCACCAGCCTCGCTCAAGGCCATGAACTCGTGGGAAGCGGCCCCGCCCATCAAGCCCGGGTCCGCCTCGACGGGGACGGCATCCACGCCGCAACGCTGGAACACGTTGAGATAGGCCTGGTATATGCGAGGGTAGAAGGAGTCCAGATCAGCCTGGTCGGCGTGGAAGCTGTAGGCATCTTTCATGGTGAACTCACGAGCCCTGATCAGACCTCCTCTGGAGCGTGGTTCGTCGCGGAACTTGGTCTGAATCTGGTAGACCACGAAGGGCAGTTGGCGGTAGGAGTGGATCTCCCGCCGGGCGAGGTCGGTGACCACCTCCTCGTGGGTGATCCCCAGTACGAGCTCGCGACCGGTCCTGTCGCGGAAGCGGGCCAGCACCTGCCCAGCTTCTGTGTAGCGGCCCGTCTCCTCCCACAGCTCGGCAGGCTGAGCAGACGGCATGTGCATCTCCTGGCCCCCGATGGCGTTCATCTCCTCTCTCAAGATACCTTCGATCTTCTGGAGCACCCTCCACCCGAGAGGCATGTAGCCGTAGATCCCGGTTGCCACCTGGCGGATCATACCCGCCCGCAGGAGGAGCCGGTGGCTGGCCATCTGTGTCTCTGCAGGGGCCTCCCGGAGCGTGTTGCCGAAGACCTTCGATAGTCGCACGTCACGATCCTCCTTCTTTGCCAGCGTGAGCAGTCTACGAGACGCCCGGGAAGCACACATGCCCGCGAGGATTACGCGCCGATCTGTGTTCACCTCCAGGCCAGACTGATTGTCGCCGTGGAAGCCGTGGTTGGCAAGCGGGACCAGCAGAGGGTTGACAAAATCCGGACAACAGCGTAGAATCTTTTCAATACGTTTGCTGCTAAGGATGGGTGTATGATAGTTGACAGACTGGTCGTGGGCATGTTGCAGTGCAACTGCTACCTGGTAGGTTGCGAGAACACCAAGGAAGGAATCATCATCGACCCCGGCGGAGACGCACCTCTGATTCTCGATCGTGTGGAACAGCTTGGCTTGACCATCAAGCAGATCGTCAATACTCACGGGCACATAGATCACATCGCGGCCAACCGCCCCGTGAAGGAGGCTACAGGTGCGCCGATAGCGATCCACGAGGATGACGCGGAATGGTTGGTGACGGATCAAGGGGGTTATGCCCGCATGCTCGGCGTTCTCTCTCCTGGTCCCCCTGCCGACGTGCTGCTGAGTGAAGGCGACGAGATCTCCTTCGGGGACGAAAGCCTTCAGGTGATCCACACACCGGGGCACAGCCTGGGTGGTATCTCTCTCGTCGGTGATGGGGTGGTCTTCTGCGGAGACACCCTTTTTGCCATGGGCGTGGGGCGAGTCGACCTGCCCGGAGGGAGCTGGGAGACGCTGATGCACAGCATCCAAACCCGGCTCTTCACCATGCCTGATGACACGGTGGCGTATACAGGGCATGGCGCGCCGACGACCATAGGACGCGAGAAGCAGTTCAACCCTTGGTTCAAGTGATCTCGTCCCGTGGCCCGTCCTCTCGGGCCGGCGGCGCGGGCGGTTCGTTGAGGACCTTCCTGGAACACCCTAGCGACGTCGCCTGTCAGCCGAGGATGACTCGAGCTGGGGGAGGAAGGGGTGTGTGCAGGCGATCTGAATGCCAATAGAGTGGTATGGGTCTTGCGCTGCCCGTGGATAGTAGTGGTGGCAGTCGGATAGGAGGGGTGGAGAGATGGCCAAAGGTGCCAAGAGTGGGAGGCGCGGAATGGACTGGACGATGATCAGCCAGAACGTGGCTCTGGGGGTCGTCGTCGTCGTACTCAGTTGGATGGCAGTGGGCCTGGGACTACACCAACTGCCGTGGGTCGGCATTGCGTTCCAGTTCTTCACGCCCCTGGCTTTCGTGGTCCTGATGTCCTACTTCAGGAGTGAGCAGAAGACGAAGGCGCAGGCGGTAGCAGAGGGGGTGTTCGCAGGGTGTATCCTGCTGGTGGTTCTGAACCTGATGTTGGCTGTGATCAGTATCATCCAGCCAGCGGCCGGGTAGAGACAGCGGGACGCGCGAAACGGTGGGTAGCTCGGCGCGTCTGACGGAGTCAGGCGCGCCGCTGTGCGAGATGACCCAGGCTCGAGGGGGAAGCGGTGGAGCAATTCTACAAGTACGTGGACGAACACGAAGGTCCATTCCTGGACCAGTTGACACGGTTGTGTAGTCAACCAAGCATCGCTGCTCAGGGAGTGGGCATGACGGAGACCGCCCAACTCGTGTTGAAGATGGTGCAGGCGTTGGGTGCTGATGCACGCTTGATAGAGGTGCCGGGTGGACCTCCTGTAGTCTACGGGGAGATCGGCGAGGGGGAGCGGACGCTGATCATCTACGATCACTACGACGTTCAACCTCCAGAGCCTCTGGAGCTGTGGGAATCAGAGCCCTTCTCCCCGCAGGTCCGCGAGGGCTTCCTATACTGCCGCGGAGTTGCGGACAACAAGGGTGATCTCGTCTCGCGGCTACAGGCCATAGAGGCCTACCTGGCAACGGAGGGTGCGTTGCCCTTGAGAGTCAAGTTCGTGTTCGAAGGTGAGGAGGAGGTGGGTAGCCCCCATCTCGACGCCTTCGTGGAGGAGAACAAGGACTTGCTGGTGGGGGCGGATGGCTGCCTGTGGGAAGGCGGACGACTGGACGTGTCGGGGCGGCCCGAACTGTATCTGGGGCTGAAGGGCATTCTGTACGTGGAGCTTCGTTGCCGTGGTGCCTGCCGCGACATGCATTCGTCCTACGCACCCATTGTGCCCAACCCTGCCTGGAGACTGGTGTGGGCACTGAATACACTGAAGGACGAAGACGATCGGATCACCGTCGACGGCCTGATGGACCACGTGGTTCCTCCCTCCGTCGAGGAGCGGGACCTGATCGAGAGGATCCCCTTCGAGGACGAGAAGATCAGACAGGATTTCGGAATCTCCGAGTTCCTGGGCGGAGTGGAGGGCGCTGATGCCGTGGAGCAGCTGCTCTACACGCCGACTTGTACCATCTGCGGGATGGTGGCGGGCTACACTGGCGAGGGGGCCAAGACTGTACTGCCGAGCGAGGCGAGGGTCAAGCTCGATTTCCGACTGGTGCCGGGTCTGGAGCCAGGCCTGGTCCTGTCTCTTCTTCGAAAGCACCTGGACCGACACGGGTTCGAAGATGTGGAGATCGGCACGTTCTCCGGCGAGCACCCTGCCAGGTCCTCAGTTGAAGCGCCAGTGGCACAGGCGGCTATCGAGGCCGCGAGGATCGTCTATGGTCAGGAGCCGGTGGTCTACCCCACGATGGCAGGAAGCGGGCCCATGTATCCGTTGAGTGCGGCGCTGGGGATTCCAGCCGTGTCTGGCCTGGGAGTGGGCCACGCGCAGTCGAGAATCCATGCCCCCAACGAGAACATACGGGTAGAGGACTACTTCCAGTCCATCAAGTTCACAGGCGAGTTTCTCCGTATCTTCGCTGGCGTCTAGCACGGGGGCGCGGCTGTGGAGCACACCACAGGATGGCCACCGGTGATGTGTCAGTGTCCAAGGACCTCGACAGAATCCTCCCGCGGCTGCCACGCTAGCTCGTAGGAACCCAACTCCGCAAGCAGTTCCTCGGCGCGGTCGCGCAGGGGCATCAGTCTGAGGCTCTTCGTCTTCCAGGACCCCTCCAACTGGTGCAGGACCAGCCGGCTGTCGCCTTTGATCTCCAGCGAGAAGTCCTTCGGAGTGCGCTTGGCTTTGAGTATCGTGCCGATCAGGTCCTCCAGTGCCGCGATGAGGGCCTGGTACTCCGCCTGGTTTGAGGTCACCTCTTCGCCGAAGTTCAGCCGGCGTTTGCGCAGCTTGCCATCCCGATTCCGCCTCAAGGCGTAGCTGCCATATCCCACGCCGGGGTTGCCGCGACTTCCTCCGTCGAAGACGATGGTGTAGTCTGCCATACTGCCTGCTTCGATGAGCCTTGGCTGCGTGCCGGACGTCATAGCGGGATGTTGCCGTGCTTCTTGGCTGGGTTGCGGTCTCGTTTGGCCTGGAGCGTCTCCAGTGCCTCTATGAGACGTGGTCTCGTCTCCCGAGGCTCTATCACGTCGTCGATGTACCCTCTTGAAGCCGCGACGTATGGGTGTGCAAACTTCTCGCGGTAGTCTTCTCCAAGCTCATCGCGCTTGGCCAGTGGGTCGTCTGCTTTGGCGATGTCCTTCCTGAAGATGATGTTCACCGCCCCTTCCGGTCCCATGACTGCGATTTCAGCGCTGGGCCAGGCATAGCTGATGTCTCCGCGGATGTGCTTGGAGCTCATAACCACGTAGGCTCCTCCGTACGCCTTGCGGGTGATGATGGTGATCTTGGGGACCGTGGCTTCACAGTAGGCGTAGAGGAGCTTGGCTCCATGTCGTATGATGCCTCCGTGTTCCTGGGAGACCCCGGGCAGGAAGCCGGGCACATCGACGAAGGTGATGATAGGGATGTTGAAGCAGTCGCAGAAACGTACGAAACGGGCGGCTTTGTCCGAGGCGTTAATGTCGAGGACGCCCGCGAGTACCGCTGGCTCCTGGGCAACGATGCCCACGGACCGTCCGTTGAGTCGAGCGAAGCCGATGATGATGTTCTGTGCCCAGTGCTGCTGCACTTCCAGGAACTCTCCGTTGTCCACGACGTGCCGGATGATCTCCTTCATATCATACGGTTTGGTGGAGCTGTCGGGCACGATGGTGTCTAGCTCTTCGTCCATCCGCTGGGGGTCGTCGGTGGGAGTAGCTAGAGGAGGGTCTTCCATGTTGTTCTGGGGCATGTAGCTGAGAAGTTGGCGGATGATTCGCGTGCAGTCTTCTTCGTCTTCAGCGGCGAAGTGGGCGACTCCACTGATGGTGTTGTGTGCCCTGGCGCCTCCTAGCTCTTCGAAAGTGACCTCCTCGCGAGTCACGGTCTTGACGACGTCGGGACCGGTGATGAACATGTAGCTGCTGCCTTCCACCATGATGGTGAAGTCTGTGATGGCCGGGGAGTAGACGGCCCCGCCTGCACATGGTCCCATGATGGCCGAGATCTGTGGGATGACGCCGGAGGCCAGAGTGTTGCGCAGGAAGATGTCGGCGTATGCACCCAGAGACACTACGCCCTCCTGGATGCGGGCGCCCCCGGAGTCGTTCAGGCCTATGACGGGCGCACCGTTCTTCATGGCCAGGTCCATAATCTTGCAGATCTTCTCAGCGTGCACCTCTCCCAACGATCCGCCGAATACGGTGAAATCCTGCGAAAAGACGTAGATCAGTCGGCCGTCCACGGTTCCCCAGCCGGTCACCACGCTGTCGCTGAGGTACCTCTTGTCTTCGAGCCCGAAGCCGGTGGTACGGTGGGTGACGAACATATCCAGTTCGCGGAACGAACCGGGGTCCACGAGCAGTTGCACGCGTTCGCGCGCCGTCAGTTTGCCCTTGGCGTGCTGTGCATCGATGCGGTCCTGTCCACCGGCTAGCTGCGCTTGTCGTCGCAGTTCCCGCAATCTGCGGATCTTGGGATTCGTCTTCATAGTAACTCCTGGCAGGTGTCTTGCGTGGGGAAGCGTTAGTCTCTCAGCATGTATCTGGCAATGATGATGCGCTGCACTTCTGAAGTGCCTTCGTAGATCTCGGTGATCTTCGCGTCGCGGTAGTATCGTTCCACGTTGTACTCTCTGATGTAACCGTACCCCCCAAGGATCTGGATGGCCTTGTAGGCGCACCAGTTCGCCGCCTCTGAGGCAGCGAGCTTGGCCATGGCCGACTCGAGACTGTACCTCTCCTTGCGCTGTTTCTTCACGGCAGACTTGAGGGTCAACAGCCGTGCTGCCTCGATCCTGGTAGCCATGTCGGCGATCATGAACTGAATCGCTTGGTGCCGGGCCAAGGGTTTGCCGAACTGTTGTCGCTCCAAGGCGTAGTCCCTGGCTGCCTCCAGCGAGGCCTGTGCAATGCCTAGCGCCTGAGAGGCGATACCAATGCGTCCGGCATCGAGCACTTCCATGGCTATCTTGAAGCCCTGACCTTCCTCACCGACGAGGTTGGCCGCGGGTACACGGCAGTCCTCGAAAGACAGGGCAGTGGTATTGGCGCCGCGTATGCCGAGCTTCTCCTCCGGTTTTCCCGCTGTGAAGCCAGGCGTGTCCGCATCGATGAGCAGGCAACTGATGCCTCTGTGTTTGGGCTTCGCATCCGGATCGGTGACGCAGAAGGTTACCAGGAAATCGGCCACACCACCACTGCTGATGAAGTTCTTTGCTCCGTTGACCACGTAGTGGTCGCCATCACGCACGGCTCTCGTCTTCTGGGCCGCGGCGTCCGAGCCTGCCTCGGGCTCTGAGAGACAGAAGGCACCGATCCGCTCGAAAGAGGCCGCGGGGCGGAGATACTCCTCCCGTTGCTCCGGGGTGCCATGCTTCACCAAGCCGTGACAAACCAGGGAGTTGTTAACGGACATGATGGTGCCCGTTGCTGCACACGCCTTGGACACCTCTTCCAGGGCGACCACGTAGCTGACAGTATCAGCGCCGGTTCCCCCGAACTCCTCGGGCACGTCTATACCCATCAGCCCTAGCTCGCCCATGCGACGGCAGTTCTCAAGAGGATACACCTCCGTCTGGTCGACAATGGGAGCTGCCGGGGCCAGAACCTCCGTGGCGAAGTCCCGTGCCAGCTCCTGTATCATCCGTTGCTCGTCTGTCAGGTTGAAGTCCATGGGTACAACTCCTGCCTGTCAACAGTCCAATAGGCTCAGACCATCAGTTCGTCGCGCAGCGCATTCACGGTTGCCCGCTCGCGCTGGCTTGTCGCGACCCATTTACATGCGCCATCCGCCCGTGACCTCGATGGTGGCGCCCGTGATGTAGCTGGCCTCGTCCGAGACCAGAAACGCTGCCACATTGGCGATGTCTTCTGGCGTTCCCACCCGCCCCAGGGGTATCTCCTCGATCATGGGCTTGAGATACCGGTCTGGGATGCCGCGCAAGAGTGGAGTGTCGACCATACCAGGGAGGATAGCGTTGACGTTGATGTGGTGGCGGGCGAGCTCACGGGCTGTGCTCTTGGTGAACCCCACGATTCCAGCCTTGGACGCAGCGTAGTTGGAATCGCCCACGACCCCCGTCCGTCCATAGATGGAGGAGACGTTGACTATCTTTCCGTACTTGGCTTCTATCATGTACCGCGCTGCGGCTCTGGTGGTCCTGAAAACGCCCTTGAGGTTCACATCGAGAACCTCGTCCCAGGCCTCCTCCGTGAGTTTGAGCAGCGTCCCGCTTCGGGCAATGCCGGCGTTGTTGACCAGGATGTCTACTCTGCCGAACTCGGCCACGGTTGTCTCCACCAACTCCGACACGTCGCTGGAGTTGGCTACGTCAGTTCTGATGCCCAGCGCTTGACGACCGAAGGACTGTATCTCTTCGGCCGTCTGGAGGGCGGTATCGTGGTTCGCGTCCGAGACGACGACTCGAACGCTATCCTCGGCCAGCTTCAGTGCGATAGCGCGACCGATTCCCTGCCCGGCCCCAGTCACGATGGCAACTCTGTCTTCCGGAACCATCTCTCACTTTCTCGGCCGGGGCAACCTCCTGCTTGCCCCACCGGGTCACGCAGATGCCCCCAGTCTCGAAAGGGCACTCTCTTACGCACGTCACGGACCTGCTGTGGGCAGCCGTTGCTGCGTCCAGCAGGAATCTATCTCTCGATGCTCATGGCCACGGCCTCTCCGCCGCCGAGGCAGAGGGCAGCGACGCCTACAGCGGCGTCCCGCGCCTTCATGGCATAGATCAGTGTCACCAGAAGTCGAGTGCCGCTGCAACCGACAGGGTGTCCCAGGGCGATGGCGCCGCCGTTGACGTTCAGGCGCTCCCAGTCAAGCCCAAGCTTCCGCCCATCAGCGACGCTCTGCGAGGCGAAGGCCTCGTTGATCTCCAGCAGATCGAAATCGTCGAGGCTGTAGCCGGTCTTGGCCAGCAGCTTCTCCATGGCGTGCACCGGAGCGAAGAACACCCATTTGGGCTCCACTGCTGCTTGAGCGAAGCCGGTGATGCGCGCCAAAGGGTCAATGCCCAGAGACTTCGCCCGTTCCGCGCTGGCGATGACGACTGCCCCGGCGCCGTCAGTGATGGCCGATGAGTTGCCAGCGGTGCACTTGCCGTCTTTTCTGAAGGCTGGCGTCAGCTTGGCCAGCGCCTCCAGAGTGGTGTCCGCCCGTGGGTTCTCGTCGGTGTCGAAGATGACAGGCTCGCCCTTCCGCTGCGGCACGGGGAGGGGTACGATCTCCGGCTTGAACCATCCTTCTTCGATAGCCCGCACCGCCTTCTGGTGGCTTTGTAGGGCGAACTCGTCCATTTCCTCGCGCGTGATGTCCATCGCGTCCGCGATCAGTTCGGCAGCATTGCCCATGTGCCAGTTCTCAATGGGACACCACAAACCGTCGTGAACGGTGGCGTCAACCAACTCAGCGCTTCCCAGGCGATAACCGGTTCGGGCGTTGGGGAGCAGGTGCGGTCCCATGTTCATGCTCTCCATGCCTGCCGCCACGATGATCTCAGCGTCACCCACCCGGATGGCGTTGGCTCCCATGGCTACCGTCTTCAGCCCTGAGCCACAGACCTTGTTGACGGTGGTGGCGCCCACAGATGGGGGCAGGCCGGCGCTGAGGGCTGCCTGGCGCGCTGGTGCCTGACCGCATCCGGCCTGAATGACCTGGCCTACCAGTACTTCGTCGATGTCCGCCGGGTCGATCCCGGCCCGATCCACTGCGCCTCTGATCGCTGCCCCGCCCAGCTCGACTGCGGGCAGCCGGGACACCGTTCCACCGAATCTACCGATAGCAGTCCTGGCCGCGCCAATGATCACCACGTCGCCGTCGCTAGCCATCTCGACCCTCTCTGATCTGTCTGTGCCCATGGAGCTTGGCACAAGAGGTGATGTGCTATCTCTCCAGCACGGCAGCCATACCCTGGCCGCCGCCTATACACATGGTCACCAATCCCTGCTTGAGGTCGGCTCGTTGCATTTCGTGCATGATCGTCACTACCAGCCGCGCGCCGGTACATCCGATGGGGTGCCCGAGGGAGATGCCGCTGCCGCGAACGTTGGTGTTCTCAGTGCTGAGTCCCAACTCCCGCATGCACGCTATGGCCTGGGATGCAAAGGCCTCGTTCAGCTCGATGACATCCATGTCCTCCACGGAGAGACCTGCTTTGTCCAGAGCCTTCCTCACGCTAGGTACCACGCCGAGCCCCATATAGGCGGGATCTACACCACCCGAGGCGTACGACTTGATGCTCACGACTGGGCTGAGGCCGAGTTGCTCCGCCTTCTCCCGGGACATGAGTACTACCGCTGCGGCGGCATCGTTGATCCCTGAAGCGTTGCCCGCAGTGACGGTTCCGTCCTTGCTGAAGGCTGGTCGGAGCTTGGCCATCTTCTCCAGGCTGGTGTCCATCGGGCGCTCGTCAGTGTCGAATACTATCGGGTCGCCCTTGCGCTGTGGGATGAGCACGGGCACGATCTCCTGGGCGAACAAACCGTCAGCTATGGCCTTGCGCGCACGCTGGTGGCTGAGAAGACCGAGTTCGTCTTGTTCTTCTCTGGTGATATCGTACTTCCGAGCGATGTTCTCTGCAGTCAGACCCATGTGGTAGCCGTAGAATATCTCCCAGAGCCCGTCGTGGACCATGAGGTCCGCAGCCTCACCGGCGCCCGTGATATCCATCCGGTAGCCCCACCTCGCTTTGGGAAGGGCGTAAGGGGCCTGGCTCATGTTCTCCATACCTCCGGCGACCACCACCTCGGCCTCGCCGAGTAGAATCGCTTGGGCTCCCAGCGTGATGGACTTCAGGCCCGAGGCACAGACCTTGTTCACTGTGAAGGCGTTGGTCTCTTTGGGGACACCTGCGCGGATCATGGCCTGCCTGGCCGTGTTCTGGCCCTGGCCGGCCTGGACTACGTGCCCCATGATCACTTCGTCCACCTGCACCTCTGTGAGCGAGTCGTCCCAATCGTAATACTGCTTCTCGAGATCCACCAAACCAGTACCTGCCAGGGTCTGGGGTGCATACTGGAGCAGTTTCTCACTGGACTTGGGGCGTAGACCTGCCCTGGTCAGCGCCTCCTTGATGACCAGAGCACCAAGGTCCACCACGGACACGTCTCTCAACGAAGCGCCGAAAGTACCTATGGGCGTCCTGACCCCGCTGACAATGACCACTTCCGTCATACCGGCACCTCCCGCATGCCATCCGCTTTCTCTGCCTGGAGCGTCACATGTGTTCTCCAGCCGCGCTCGAACAACCCGAAATGATACCAGATAACGGGAGTAATGGCTAGCGTAAGGGCCGAGGGTGGGGCCGCTGGGTTTCACACGTGGTGAGGGAATGGAAACCCATGTAGGGATACACGTCGTCGATGATCACGGTCCGCCGCCCGCCGCGAGGGACCACCTGTGCTGGGTGAGGCGCTAGGGAGGGGCAAAGGGTCCACGAAGGTTTCGGCAGCGGCGAGACGGCAGGGTCTCGGAGACACCCGGCGTGGTGGTCTACAGCTCGTCGTCGAAGGTGTCCACTCGCGAGGGAAGGACGCCGTCAGTGAGAGGCTTGATCATTGCCTATGACCTCTTCCATCGCCCTCTGCAGGTCTTCGATCATGAAGGGCTTGGACAGGTAGGGCGTTCCGACGTTCTCCAGAAACGCCCGCGTGTTTCGGCTGACGGTATCACCCGTGGTGAAGATGATACGCCTGGCCAGATCAGGATGGCTACTTCTGAGTCTCTGGTACAGGCCCTGGCCGCCAATACCGGGCATCCTCACGTCGCAGATGACCAGGTCGTAGTGCTGTTTCGCGATCTTGTCCAGCGCGGTTTCGGCGGAGTCTACAGCGACGACCTCGTGGCCCAAACGCTCGAGGATGCGCCCTACGACCTCCAGTATCTCTTCTTCGTCGTCGATAACCATCATCCTCTTGGCCTCTCGACTCTCCAGGGAGTTCGTATTGTTCGTTTGGGGGACATCGCCTGCGGGCCGCTCGATGATCGGCAGTTCCACGATGAAGGTGGTTCCCTTGTTGGGTTCGCTCTCGGCCCATATCCGCCCGTTGTGTTCTTGCACTATGCCGAAGGCGATGGAGAGGCCCAATCCTGTGCCCTGGCCCACGTCTTTCGTGGTGAAGAAGGGATCGAAGATCTTGCCGAGGTGATCCTCTGGGATGCCAGGCCCGTTGTCGACTACCAGGACGCGGATGACCTTGCCGTCAGTCTCGGTTCTGAACGTCAGGCACCGCTGGCCTGGCGATGCCATGACGGCTTGATGGGCGTTGTTGATCAGGTTTAAGAAGACTTGCTGCAACTGATGTGGAGCAGCCATGGTCCAAGGTAGGTTCTCGTCGAGTTGACGCGACAGCTCAACGTCGTCCACCTTGAGTTGATAGCCCCTCAGCCTGAGGGTGTCCTTGAGCACCTGGTTAACATCGGTGTATTGCTTCTCTGCAGTCTCCTTGCGCGCAAAGGTGAGGAGGTTCTCTATGATCTTGGCGCTGCGCTGGGCTTCCTGGTAGATAGTCCTTAGATCATCGCGTATCTCCGGCGTGACGTCTGCGGCTTGCAGGAGTTGGGCGTACCCCATCACTGAGGTCAGGGGGTTGTTGAGTTCGTGAGCGACCCCGGACACCAACTCACCGATGGCGGCCAGCTTCTCGGTCTGAAGCAGTTGTAGCCGCAGAGCCTTGTCGTCAGTGGTATCCCTAACGGTGTGGACGACGCCCTTGGCATTACCTTCTTCGTCGAAGATGGGGAGGCTGAAGATGTGGAGAGTCTTCTTGAGGCCTGGCTCATCGACCTCGGCGGAGGTTGGCTCCCCCGTCTGCATGGCGCGTCGGTGAGGACAGGAGGCACTAGTAGGGCCTGTACAGTAGGAGAAGACCTCGAAGCACCGCTTGCCGATCAGGGCCTCCGGGGGTGTCTCCATGATGCTTTCCAGCGCCGGATTGACCCGCAGTATCCTGAGGTCCGCGTCACAGATCGCAATGCCGTCCGTGATCGCTCTGAAGGTGTCTTCCCAGTCGCGTTCGCTCTGGGCCACCCTCTGAAAGAGGCGGGCGTTCTCTATGATCACGGCCATTTGACCAGCCAAGGTGGACAGAAATTGGACGGTGTCGTCGGAAAAGGCAGCCATCTCAGCGCTCTCGACGTTCAGGACGCCGATGACCTTGTTCCCGACCGCCAGGGGCACGCACACTTCGGAGCGGATGCTCTCGTCGGCCATGATATACCGGCTATCGGAGGCAACGTCTGGAACGTTCACCGGCTCCCCCGTCAAGGCGACCCAGCCGGCGATACCTTCGCCCACCTTGGGGTCGATCCTGTCCGCAACAGGCTGGGAATAGCCGCGACCGGCTGCTACCTTCAGCTTCTTGTTCCCGTCTTCCTCGTCGAGGAGCATGAGCACCAGATTGGAGAACCCTTGGGTTTCTTGGAGGGCTCCCACGATGCGATCCAGGATCTGTGACAGTTCCAGGGTAGAAGTGGCGGCGACAGAAACCTCGTGCAGGGTGGATAGTTCGTCGAGTCTGGTTCTGGTTCTCTGGTATAGCCTTACGTTCTCGATGGCCAGCGCTGCCTGGTTGGCGAAGACGCTCAAGGACGCCAAGTCCTCGTGGCTGACCTCGCTGTGCCCGGTCGCCGCACAAAGGACGCCCACGGGCTTGTCCTCCAGTATCAGCGGCACCGTGACGATCGTCTTGATGCCACCCAGTTCTTGCACCTCTGCACACGCCTCAGCGTCGAGAAGACCTCCGAACAGGTCGCGCACGCTGTCAGTGATTTGCAGTGTCTCCTTCGAGAGGGCTCTGGCTACCACACCGCTCTCCGGGTCCAGTGGCAATCGAACCCCCCGTAGTTCCTCACCGGCCAAATCCTCGATCTGTTGAAGGAGAGTTGCGCTGGTTGAAGCGAGTACAAGGTTCTCCATCACCAACTGTTCTGCGTCGACCACACCGATGGCGGCGACCGAATAGCCCAGGCCCTTGACCACACTGTCCGCGGTACTCTGGAGCACGTCCTGTAGGTCCCACGTACGCGCCAGAGATGCGCCTACCTCCTGAAGGGCCAGGAGTCGTCGGTTAGCTGCCTCGAGATCTGTGGAGTGCCGAGTGATCTCCTCGTAGAGCTGGGCGTTGCGCATGGCCGCCGTCAACTGATCCACGATGGCTTGCATGGACATGAGGTCGGTGAGGTCGAAGGCGTCCAGCTCAGCCGACTGGACGTCCAAGGCGGCGATCACTTTGTCGCCTAGACTGATGGGCACGACCATTTCCGATTGAGTGAAGGGCTTGTCCGGGAAACCTTCGAGGTATCGAGAATCGTGGCTGACGTCGTTTACCACGACGGCTCGCCTCTGGCTAACAGCCCAGCCGATGAGACCCTCTTCCGTGCTCTGACAGTACTCAGGTACGTGCATGTGTTCGGCACGACCAGACTCCGCTCGCTGGACCATCTCGCCGGCTTTCTCGTTGGAGAGGAGTATGGACACAAAGTCATAGTTGAAGCCTTCCCGTATGGCTCCCGCAGTCTCCAGCAGCAGCGTTTCCAGATCGAGGCTGGAGGTTGCGCGGCGACCAACCTCGTTGATAACGGCGAGTTGCAGCGCTCGGCGCCTCTGGCGTGAGTAGAGACGCGCGTTCTCGATAGCCATCGCCACCTGACGGCCGACAGTGGTTGCCAGATCCACTTGCCTGGTGCTGAACTGGTGCCCTCGCCTGGTATAATCCAAGGCCATGACGCCGATGATCTCCTCTCTGGTTACCAGCGGCACCAGAAGCAAACTGGTGATACCGAAGGGCTCAGTCCATTGTTTGGGCAAGCGCGAGACGCCTTCTTCGTCAAGCACCACTGTTCTGCCTTCACGGACCACCTTTGCCACCTCAGGGAGATCGTCCACGTCATCGCGCACGATCTCTTGTCTGAACAGCCTCCACAGTTCGACGTCCCTGGCTCCCGAGGCCAGTTGTGACATCATGGGCACGAGCTTCTTCTTCTGCTCATCGAGGAGAAGGATGCTACAGCGCTCTACATTGCAGATCTGTGCAGTCTTCTGAGCAACCAGCTTAAGAACGGCAACGAGATCCAGAGTGGAGCCAATGGCTTGCCCTATCTCGTTGAGGGCAGCCAGTTCGCTGACGCGGTCTTCCTTCTCTTCGAATAGCCTGGCACTCTCGATGCCTGCTGCGATCTGGCGTGCCACGAGGCCGAAAAGCTGGAGGTCGTCGGAAACGAAGTGCTCTTGGTTGTCGCTCAGCAAGGTGATGGTGCCCAGGACTCGGCCGTTGGATGTCAGTGGCAGGCAGACCAGCGAGCCGAATTCGTGGACCCCCATCAGGTCGTTGCGAACCGACGCGTCGGCCGATGAGTGACTCGTGAGCATTGGCTGACCCGTTTGTGCCACGCGTCCGGCCACCTGTTCTCCCATCGCCAGCACTGGAGAGGTCTTCAGGTACTGTGGCGAGAGCCCGCGGTGAGCACGGAGCTCCAGCGTTCGGCGGCCTTGTCCTAGCAAGTGGATCGCGCCTCTGTCAGCGCGCGAGAGTTCGAGAGACTTGTCGAGAGCGGTGCCCAGCAGGTCGTCCAGCTTGAACACGCTGCTGATGGCGGAGGCCACCGCACTGAACTCCTCAAGGCTCCTAGTGAGGCCGCTTCCGCTACTGAGCGATTCGAGTGTGTTGGTCCTGTGAGACTCCATCCTCTATGCTCTCTCCGTGCAAATGGCTCATCAAGGTAAGGAACTGCAGGCTTGGTCCTTGCCGCAGACCGTATCGCGGCAGATACTCAGACCCTGGCCCTTCGCTCTCCAGCGACCAGGCGACGACGACGCCCACAGGTGCTTTGTCCAGGGTTGTCCGTCGATTGAACTTCACTGGGCAATGTGCCGAAGGCTTCGCCCATCGCTCGCGATCAAGGTTCTGGATTCGGGCCTCCTGGCAGCATGGCGCTACTCCTCGGCGCCGAGCAGCTGCTCGACCTTCTCGCGTAGATCTTGCATCTTCAGCGGTTTGCCGAGGCAATCATCTGCACCCGCGCGCAGCATTCTCTGGATGTTCTCCTCGGTGGCAAACCCGGTCACGGCCAGGATCTTCACATGGGCAGTTGCTGGATCTGTCTTAACCCTCGTACAGACCTCGAAGCCATCCATGCCTGGGAGCATGATGTCCAGGATGATGAGATCGGGCTCAAAGGTGATCACTTGCTGGCCCGCATCGAAGCCGTCGGTGGCCGTGGCAAGCTCGTACCCACCCACGAGGCGCAGGGCGCTCTCGATGAAGTCGACCACCGTCGGCTCGTCGTCCACGATCAGGATCCGCTTTCTGCTGTGGCTCTTCCCGAAGAATCCGTCATCGACGAACATCCCGTGCTGCACGAGAAAAGACCGGAAGTCATTCCGCAGAACACGATAGTGGCCGCCCGGCGTGGTGAAGACGGGGAGCTTGCCGGAGTCGATCCATTTGAGAACAGCAGCGTTGGTGACCTCGCAGTACGCAGCGATATCACCTGTGGTCAGGAACCTATGCCTCTTCATCTGTTGTCTCTTCGTTGGCCACTGAGCGGCCGCTCTTGGAGTTGTTGGCATTGTTGGCATTCCTCCTCCAGTCTATCGTCGTTGGCTGGCGTCTGCAATAGGAAATAGGTACCCCTTCCCTCGTAGGCCGACGTGTGGTAGAATGCGGTGAGATCGAGGACTGGGGGGCAGCATGTCGACCATGATCATCTGGAGCGCGGATCTGGCAAAGTCCGTGGTTCTCTCATCTGGCATTGGCTCTGGAGTCTGCGGCGCCCTCAGGGGCTTGGCCGCTTCAGGGATGGATCTCGACCTGTCCTTGATTGCGGCATGTCTCGCCTTCCTGGTGCCCGCGGGGCTGACGATGATGGCTGCCTCGGCTGCCAAAAGAGAAGCGGCTGCCTCTGTCGCGGCGATGGGTCTGATCGCTGTCGCTCTGGCTGTCGTCGTCTATGGCGTAGTGGGCTTCGGTCTACAGTTCGGGGGGCTGGGCCTGGTCTCCGACCTGGAGGGCGCCCAGGACTTGCGCTCGGAGTGGTCTCCAGCGGACAAGGTGTGGGGGCCGGGCTGGGGTGTGATAGGCCTGGATGGTTTCTTCGTGCTCCGCGACTCGCTGGACACTGAGGTCGCCACCGTGTATTTGTACTACGCCGCGCTAGCCGCGACGGCGTTGTGCATCCCCATGCTGGCCCTGGCGAGGCGTCTGAGGTTCTTGGCTCTTCTAGGCTTGGGCTTGGCCTTCTCGGTTCTCGTGTATCCGGTCTATGGCAACTGGGTCTGGGGTGGTGGCTACCTGTCCCAGTTGGGGACGACCATAGGATTGGGGCACGGGTTCGTGGATTTCGCGGGCGCGGGTGCGCTGCATGCTCTCGGCGGCGTCTTCGCTCTGGCGGCGATTCTGGCATTCGGGACCAAGGTCGGAACGGCGGAGGCTGCGGCCGAGCCGCCTCCCGCACACTTTCCGGTGCTTGGTGTACTGGGCGCGTTTCTCCTGCTGCCGGGGTGGTTTGGCCTGGTGGTGGGTAGTCCGCTGGTGCCGAGCAACGTGTCCTACGTGCAGATACTGCTGAATGTTCTCCTGGCTGGGTGTGGCGGTATCCTGGTGAGCTCGCTGTACGTGTGGTTCGTCCGCGGGGGGCCGGACCTGCTGATGGTCGCCAGGAGTCTGGTGGCCGCTCTGGTAGCCATCAGCGCTTCGTGTGCCTTCGTGCCTGCATGGGCTGCTCTGGCCATAGGGTCGATAGCGGGGCTTCTGCTTCCTCTGAGCATCTACCTGTTTGACGCGAAGCTGCGACTCGGTGATCACACCGCAGCCGTAGCCGTGCACGGCATATCCGGCTTGTGGGGCTTGATTGCCGTTGGGGTGTTCGCGGACGGCAGCAGAGGCGCCGGATGGAACGGCGTGGGGGTGACAGAGTACCTCGGAATCGCTGGGGAGGGCGTGGCCGGACTGCTCGTGAGGTCGGGCTTCGAGGCTGATTGGCCGGCGCAGCTATACGCACAATTGACGGGGATCGTCGCTCTTCTGCTGCTGGCCCTCGCTACCTCGTGGCTGATTCTCTACGGGGTGCAGGGTCTATGGCGCCGCGCGCAAACTCTGAGGTCCGGCGTACGACAATCAGCGGACGAGGGCAGTCCTGCCGGGCGGAGCGACAGCGGACGAGGCTGCTAGACCTCTTGCTCCTGGTCGAGCTGTAGGAGAGCCTTCACCTCGGCATCCGAAGTCTGGTCGAACACATTGTAGAAAGCTCCTACCGCCCAGAAGATCTCAGGGGCGTGCAAGCAGACGATCTTGTCCACTTCCTGTCTGAGGCTCTCGATACTATCCCGTGGGCCAACGGGAACGGCCAGGACCAGTTCGCTAGGACCCTGGGCCTTGATAGCCCTGATGGTTACCAGGGTCGTGGCGCCGGTGGCTACTCCATCGTCGACGAGGATCACGATCTTTCCTGCTAACTCGGGGCTTGGGCGGTCCCCCCGGTACTCGGACAAGCGCCTGCTGATCTCGTCCTTCTGCCGCTTCGATTCCTCTTCGATGTAGTCCTCATCTACACCGAGCCTTCTCACCAACTGTTGATCGATGATCAGCGTGCCATCGCTGGCCACAGCCCCGATGGCAAGCTCGGGGTTGTGAGGGGCCCCGATCTTGCGCGTGATATAGACGTCGATGGGTGCTCCAAGAGCTTTGGCGATCTCGTGTCCTACGACGACTCCGCCTCGCGGGATGCCCAGCACGATCAAGTTGGAGCTGCCCTTGAATGATGACAACTCCCTTGCCAAGGCCTGCCCGGCCTCACGGCGGTCCTGGAATAGCATGCCGGCCTCCCTTCCCTAATCTATTGCCGACGCCAGTGCTTTCTGCACGGCATCAGCCGGGTCACTGGAGTGGTCTATGGCCCGAGTGTCCTCCCGGCCATCTTTGCTCAGTTGCCAGGATCCCAGGCCAACCACCGGGATGCCCTGTTTCAGGGCGTGAGCAATCTCCGACAAGGTGCCGTATCCTCCGCTGATGGCGATCACCGATTGGGAGGAGCTGACCACGATCACGTTGCGCGCGTCCCCCATGCCAGTGACGATCGGGATATCGACGTAGCGGTTGGCGTCCTGCCGTCTACGTCCGGGCAGGATCCCGATGGTCAGACCGCCTGCGCTCTTCGCACCGCGGCAAGCGGCCTCCATCACTCCACCGAGTCCTCCACAGACGACGGTGGCCCCATGCTCCGCCAGCAGGCGTCCGGTCTCCTCAGCCAGGCGAGCTGTGGTGGCGGAACAAGACCCAGCTCCGATCACGGCCACGATAGTCATTCGGCCTCCAGCGCTGCCGCTGACAAACGGGAATACCGCGCTCCTGCCGGAGAGAGTTGGCTCCTCATGAGACAGACTTGGCGCACCTCCATCCCGCCCAGAGGCTCAATGCTGTGAGATCCAATCAGCGTGCCCACTCTGCGGCGATCTCCGTCGCCGATGTGCCGGGCCACTCGCCCCAGAGTGAGATGGGGCGTGTATTTCCGCTTCTCTGGCGGGTAGCCCAGGCGCGCCAGGCGAGCCTGGATGTTGGCCTGAAGGCCCACGAGGGTATCGGTGTCGCCTTCCACGCCGACCCAGAGCACGTTTGGCCGACTGGCGGAAGGAAAGCAGCCCAGTGTGGCAAAGGCAAGGTCGAAAGGGGCGACACCACGAGCGGCATCGGCCACAGCCAAGGAGATCTCCTTCACCCCGTCCTCAGGCACGTTGCCCAGAAACTGGAGGGTAAGGTGTATGCCGTCGGGCTTGACCCAGCGAACCACGTCGGCGATGCCCTTGTCCTTCAACGACTCCTGGATAGAGCCGAGCTGCGCCTTCACTTCCTCGGTGAGCTCTATGGCCACAAAGCTTCGTATCTGCTCCATTCTGCACCGAATCAGATTATAGCATACCAGTCTGCAGGGCTTCAACCGGGCGTGCGAGGTGCCCTCACTGCTATTCCCCTGTGGTTCGCCAGTATCTCTCCGCGTACTGATGATCCTGACTGACGGTGAGCGCATAGTCCCGTACCCGTAGAGCCATCCTCTCCTCACCGCTGAACAGGGTCCCCAGTTGGGAACGGTAGGCGGCGATGGCCTTGATCTTAGTCTGGAGACACTCCTCGCTCAGTGATTGGACATCTGCCTTCCACGTCGGAGGACTGCCCGTGTCCAGGGCCTTCGTGAGATCTCCTGGCCGCTCCACGTAGGGATAGTCTTCGTAGAAGACAACTGAGCGAGAAGGAGTCTCCAGCGCCAGGGCTGCGTCTCTGACGAGCTGGTGGTCTATATGGTTTCCGACAGCCAGCGGCGCGAACAGAGTGGTGTACTCTCCGATGTGGAGACTGCCCAGCTCCGAGACGATCTTGGCAAGCAGACCTGCCTCGGAGGGATGTGGAGAGGCAAACAGCTCTTCATCGACCACGTAGAGGAAGGATTCGCCCTCCGCACGGTAGATGGCATCGAGGTAACCCAGATGAAGACAATCGGCGCCCAGGGACCGCATAGCCTTGCGGTCCTCTTGGCGGCGTGCGCCTACTGGGTTCGTGGTGTTGCCCCAGCGCTCGTGAAGCTCTGCGGCGAGAGGGGACAATGACGACAGCGCAGGTAGACCGGCAAAGACGGAGACTACGAGGACCGGCGTCCCGCTCAGAGCCTGGGAACAGATCAACCCCCCGCACGATAGGGCAGCGTCATCGAGATGTGGGGAGAGGAAGACGATTCTGCTTCTCACGTGGTGATCTCCTGGAGGCAAGAGTACCATAGGTTCTGATCTGAGTCCACAGGCAAGGTGTGTGCATCCAGGGCTGTCAAGAGCACACAGCAGCGGCCTCTCCTGGGTCGGGGTCCAACACGCTTGACATTCTCGTAGACTGTGGTAAGATAGTCCGTAAAACTGTGGAGGCTTTGGGCAAAGTGAAGAGGACGTGGGTTGCGCTCCTTGTTCTGGTTTGTGTGATGGTTGCGGCGTGCAACGCGCCAGAGGTACCCACTGCGGCTGAGGGAATTCCGTCACCTCGGCCCAGGGGCACGGATACCCCGACCCCTGCCAACGACGAAGAAGCCATCATGCAACTGCTGGGTGCTGAAGCGGAAGGCGTCGTCTCTCAGGACATAGACCGGCTGATGGAGATCTGGGACCAGGATGGCGTGGTGACAGACGCCAAGCACACGCCAGACAACCCTGCGGATGATCGTGTGTGGGACGGGATCGCCTCCATTCGAGAGCGTTACATCAACGAAATCTTCCCCTCCGCGCCCAGCTCGGTGACGCATCCTGACGTGGAGCTTACCATTGAGGGCGACACGGCTGCCGCGCTGACCACAAGCACGATCGGTATAGATCACGCGCCGGCGGGTGACCGCTGGACCTTCGCCAAAGTAGATGGTAGGTGGTCGATCACCAGTTTGACCTTCAATCTAGAAGCTCAGTAGGCGCGGCGTGTAAGAGGCTGTGGGCTTCCTGATGCTCCGATGGCGGTGGGGGACACCATGTTCCCGACCGTCTCTTTTACCCCGGCACGTGCGTTGCGCGGAAGGAGGTGGCAGTGGGTGGACTGGACACTATCATCAAGGTCGCTCGAGGCGAGGAGCCAGCGGAACTCCTGCTCAAGAATGCTCGCCTCGTCAACGTGCTTTCTGGGGAGATTCATCAGGCCGATGTGGCCGTTGCGGACACCAGGGTGGTAGGGCTGGGTCAATATGAGGCCAAGGAGGTGGTGGATCTCGCCGGTGCCTACTTGTGCCCTGGGCTCATAGACGGACACGTCCACATCGAGAGCTCCATGCTACGCATCCCCGAGTTCGCACGAGTAGTCGTTCCTCGTGGGACGACAACTGTCATCGCTGATCCTCACGAAATAGCCAACGTCTTGGGCCTGGACGGCATTCTGTACATGATGGAGTCGAGTAAGGGGAGCCCTCTGGTGGTGTACTTCATGTTGCCCTCCTGCGTCCCATCGAGCGAACTGGAGACAGCGGGCTCGAGATTGATGTCCTATGACATGTCGCCGCTCCTGCGCGAAGACTGGGTTGTGGGGGTGGGGGAGATGATGAACTACCCTGGGGTCTTGGGTAGGACCGAAGACGTCTTGGCCAGGATAGCTATCGCCGATGGGAAGCGAGTGGATGGTCACGCGCCCGGGCTAACGGGGAAGGACCTCAACGCGTACATCGCGGCAGGGATCGCCTCCGATCATGAGAGCAGCACTCTAGAGGAGGCCAGGGAAAAGCTACAGCGAGGAATGTACGTTATGATCCGTGAGGGCACGGTGGCCAAGAACATGGAGCAGTTGTTGCCGCTTGTTACTCCGGAGAACGCACGCCGCTGCATGTTCGTGAGCGACGACAACGACCCGGCCAAGCTGCTCGAACATGGTCACATGGATCACATAGTGAGGAAAGCCATAGGGTTGGGATTGAAGCCTGTGCTGGCGATCCAGATGGCCACCGTCAACGCTGCTGAGTACTTTGGGCTCCACGGAGTGGGGGCCGTTGCGCCTGGGTATCGTGCTGACCTAGTGGTGTTCGATGACTTCGACACTTTCGAGGTCAAGCAGGTCTACAGGGGCGGTCGTCTGGTGGCGGAGAACGGGGAAATGCTGGCCATGGGTGGCGAGAGCCGGCCACTGCCGCTCAGAGGTACCGTCAACGTGGCCTGGATAGAGGTGGAGCATTTCCGCATCGTAGCAGAAGGCAAGCGGGCCAGGGTTATAGAGCTGACCCCTGATCAACTAGTCACCAAGCAGGGAGTGTACGAGGTCAAGACGGCTGATGGTCTGGCCGTCCCTGATCTGGAACGCGACATCCTGAAGCTCGCCGTGATCGAGAGGCACCTTGCCTCGGGCAACACCGGTCTGGGCTTTGTGAAGGGCTTTGGGCTGAAGCGCGGGGCTCTGGCTTCATCCGTAGCCCACGATTCCCATAACATCATCGTGGTGGGCACAAACGATGAGGACATGATGACCGCGGCAGTGCAGATAGTCAAGATGCAGGGCGGTCTCGTGGTGGCGTCCGAAGGTCAGGTCCTAGCCACTGTACGCCTGCCCATCGCTGGTCTGATGTCTGAGAAGTCGGCCCAGGAGGTGAGCGCGGAGCTGGAATCTGTGGAGAGAGCCGCCAAGGACATCGGTTGCGTCGTGCCCGCACCCTTCATGGCCATGTCCTTCCTGGCGTTGCCGGTCATACCCGCACTGAAGCTAACCGATAAAGGGCTGGTGGATGTGGAGGACTTCGCGATGGTGCCCCTGTTCGTGGATGGCGCGTGAGGTCTGGTCTGTGGGCATCGCGTCAGGCACGGCTATGCCGACGGGTCCCACAGGATGTGTTCGGAGGCACGACTAGGGGGCTTCGAGTCCGTGCCTGTCGAGAAGTGCAGCGTCGCTCAGGATGTCCGTGGTAGGACCATCGGCCACGATTCTGCCACCGTCGAGAACCACTGTTCGGGTGGCCAGTTCGTGCACGAGGCGCATGTCGTGAGTCGCCACGAGCAGAGTCTGGGGTAGCGACTCGAGCAGACGGATCAGCGCTCTCCTGGAGCGAGGGTCCAACTCGCCGGAAGGCTCGTCCAGCGCCAAGATAGCGGGTTGCATCACCAGCACGGTGGCAATGGCGATGCGCTTCTTCTCCCCAAGGCTGAGATGGTGGGGCATCCGTTCCTCGAAGCCCTCCATGCCCACTTGCGCCAGGGCCCACGCTACACGTAGGCGTACCTCCTCTTCGTCCAGGTTCATGTGCAACGGTCCGAAGGCGACGTCCTCGAAGACGGTTGGGGAGAAGAGCTGATCGTCGGGGTGCTGAAAGACCAAACCCACCTGGCTACGTATCAGGCCCAGATTGCCGTCGCCAATGGGCATACCCAAGACCTCGATCACACCGTCGCCGCGCAGAATACCGTTGAGATGCAGCAGCAGTGTGGATTTTCCGGCACCGTTGGGCCCAACCAGCGCTACCTTCTCCCCTTCCCGTATCGTCAGGCAGACGTTGTCTAGCGCCTTCCTGCCGTCGGGATAGCTGAAGCTGAGCGTGTCCAACTGGACCACAGGCCGCTGCTCCTGCTGTCTTTCCTGGTGTGTCTTCTTCAGTCGCGTCTCCGAGTCCATAGCAGGGTTATGTGTGCCCACTCTCGCCGCGCGAGTCACCTAGCTCAGGACCAGGACGGCCGCCAGGAACGCGACGAAAGCGCCGATAATGAGAACGTCTGAGGGCACCAGCTTCTGGATGTGCAGAGTGCGGATCTCGCCGTCAAAGCCCCTCGAAAGCATAGCAGCGTAGATTCGCTCGCTTCTCTCGTAGCTGCGTATGAACAGCGATCCAATCATGCCGCCGAGCACCGTAGCTCGCCAGCGGATGCTTCCCGCGGGCTTCCCCTCAGGATTGGCGCTGCGTGCTTCCCTGGCGCGGAATAGGCGCAAAGCCTCGTCGGCAATGACGAAGATGTAGCGGTACATGAACGACACTATAGAGACGATGACCTTGGGCACTCTGAGCCACCTGATTGCGGCTACCAGGCTCGGGAAGGTGGTGGTGGTCACCAGTAGGGTAGCTGTGAGGACAGAGAGCCAGGCCTTGATCAGAATGCTGACGAAGGCGACGAGACCTTCTCTGGTGAGCGATAGGCTCCAGTTGCCCAGTCTTAGAGTTGCCAGGGGCATGCCGTCGACCGTGAAGATCAGTGTCAGCGCGGCCAGGGCGAAGGGGATGGCGACCAAGGATCTCTTGAGGATGAGCTGTGGTCGCACGCGGGACAGTACCCCAACAATGGCCACGCATAGCAGACAGAGCAGGTAGGAGACCCAGGCTCCTCGAGGCAGGGCAGTGACAGCCACGATCACGGCCAGCGTGATCACGAGTTTCACCCTCGGATCCTGGCGGTGTATCAGACTGTCTTCCTCTTGGTAGAGATCTAGAACCTGGATGTGGCTCAATAGGATCCTCTCGATGGCGACGGACACGCCCCCAGCATGCGGGAGGCCATCCGCCTATTCCCGCTGGAAGGTCTGAGTCAAGGTGCTCCTAGCTGGTTTGGTCGGCAGGCGATCTCTTCCTGAGAACGTAGCCTGCGCCCAGGCCTATCCCGAAGACGATGACCACGCCCACCATTCCGGCGAGAATCGTGGCCAGAGACTCGCTCTGCACCCCGGGCAGAACGTAGTCAGGAATGACTTCGTACGGTGCATCCTGGCCCAGATCCAGAAACCCTTTATCCTCAGCTACTCTCTCCAGCCCGTCTGGCCATGGTGAGGCCAGAGGAGCGATGATCGTAACCGCCAGCGCGATGAGCAGACCGATCCACCAAGTCTTGTTCTTCATCTGTGTCCTCCCTAGTTTGCGGTTGGCTGGGATTGGACGAGGTCACGCCTGGTGGCGGTGATGAACGCCAGCGCGGCAACTGTGACCAGACCCTCGCCCACGCCGATGAGGGCATGAACTCCCCCCATGGCCGGCAGCGCAACCATTAGTGGCGAAGAGCCCGACAGGGCAAGTTGGATCGCACAGACCAGGGAAGTCACGAAGACTGAACACCAGGCAGCCACGAAGGCGCTCCCCAGGTTCGCCCAGGTCCTGTTACCCAGGACTCGCTGTACGGCGATGTACACGTAGTAGCCGACGAGGGTGGCGACTACTGCCATGTTGAGGATATTGGCCCCCATTGCCACCAGCCCACCATCCTGAAAGAGCAGTGCTTGGACCGCGACCACGCTGGTCATGACGAGCATGCCCGCCCAGGGGCCTAGGAGGATGGCTGCCAGAGCCCCTCCAATAAGGTGCCCTGATGTGCCGCCGGCGACGGGGAAGTTGAGCATCTGGGCGGCAAAGATGAAGGCGGCCATCACGCCCATCAAAGGCACCTGTCTCTCGCCGAGTTGCCGATTACTCTGACGGGCGGCGTAGGCCAGGGCCACGATGGCGAGGACCCAGGCTACTCCCGCGACCATGACGGACAGGAATCCGTCAGGGATGTGCATGGCCTTCGGTGTCAGGACCGGTATAAGCCACGCAGTGCTGAAGATGATCATGACTCTCTCCTTTCTTGCTCAACCGTGCTTCTTGCACGGTGGGAATCACGTGTGTGCATCGGCGCCACGCGGATGATGCCGTATTTGCCAGCGTGGCTAGGTGCCACTATCTGGCCTGGTGATCAGACAGCGGTCTTACACTTGCCGCATATCCCGAAGATAGCCAGGTGCTCTATCTCGGGGTAGAAATCGTATGTCTCGTCTATGGATCGTCTCAACGGATCGAGAAACGAGTTCTCTACGTCCAGAATCTTGCCGCACTCGGTGCAAATGAGGTGATGGTGAAGTCCCTTGCTGAGTAGTTCATACTGGGCGTGGCCGCGTCCCAGGTCTGTCTCGCTTGCGAGGTGCAGGGTCTTCAGAAGATCGAGAGTACGGTAGACGGTAGAGATGTCGAGGTACGGGTACTCTACGCGAACAGTCTCCAAGATCTCTTCTGCGCTGACGTGGCCTCCCCTGTCGGCTATGGCCTCGAGGATCATCATGCGCTGGGGAGTCAGGCGATAGCCTATCTGCTGCAGTGCTTCGACTACTTTGTGGTGATGCGTCATGGCTCCTCCCGATTACATCCAAGAGTATACCACAACTGCTATTCCTTGTCAAGTGCAACTCTGTTGCAAGAGACACACAGTCTTGTCTCGGGGATAGAGTGGCGAGTTGGAGGCAGCCGTTGAGGTGGTCCCGCCGGGCTTGCCCGGTGCGACCGTCGACTGACGGAGTGGTTGTGGGCTAGGTTGCCGCCTTCAGCTCGTCGAGCTGTGCGGCTATGAGCTTGGTTGCTTCGACGAGCTTGGGCGCTGCGTCGAAAACGGCGATGCCCTGCATGTCGGCCTCAATAGCCTCGGGACTGTAGGGCAGGAGGCCCAGGATCGGGAGATGGGGGCTGTGCTGGCGGAGGAATTCTTCGTCTCGCTCGTCGCGTACGCCGTTGCCGATCAGATACAGATTCGTGATGCCGATGTCCTGCGCCAAGCGCTGGATCAGTTCGGCCGTTTGAAGGCTTCGACGTCCGGGTTCCACCACGATGAGGAAAGCATCGACGGCTTGCGCGGTGGCTCGACCGAGATGCTCCACACCGGCCTCCATGTCCATGATCACTTCTTCTGAGGAGTCGTCGAGGAGAAGGTGGGTAACCAGCGTCTTGACGAGAACACTCTCGGGGCAGATGCAGCCGCCGCCGCCTTTCTTGACGGTGCCCAACTGCAGGAGCTTGACGCCATGGTGCTCGGCGCTGAAGCGTTCTGGGATATCGTCGACGCGGGGGTTCATCTTGAACCACCCTCCCACCCCACCGGGCTTCGCTCCAGTGCGCTCTTCGATGAGCTCGTCCATCTCTGCGATAGGCGTGATCTGGGCTACGAGTTCCGGCGGGAAGCCCAAGGCCCAGGCGAGGTTGGGTGACGGGTCGGCATCAATGACGATGACTCTGCGTCCTTGCTGAGCATAGTTGTGGGCCAGCAGGCTGGTCACCGTAGTCTTGCCCACGCCGCCTTTTCCGGTTACCGCTATCTTGGACACTTCGCCTCCTTGGTCTGGTGAAATGCGGGGAACGCTGCGAGAACGCTATAGCAAGCCATCGAGGGAGTCGAACGCGGCTTCCACTGCTCGGCGAGCAGGTGATTCTTGCGGAAGTTGGACGAGCGGGCGCCCCACGACGTCGTATTCTGCCACCAGGGGGTCCATGGGGATTAATCCGGCCAGCTTCAATTCCTTCTCATCGATGAACTTGCTTAGCTCGAGCGGGAGAGCGGGCTGCCCGTCGGAGCCTGTGGGCACGCGGTTGATGATCAGACGGGTGTTACTCACCTGGGTCTTCAGCTCATCTATGAGTTGGGTGACCCTCTCCGCAGTCTTCAGGCCTCGCATGGTAGGATCAGAGACGATGAGGAGCAGGTCCACGTTCTCGGTGGTGCGCCGGCTGAGATGCTCCAGGCCGGCCTCATTGTCTATGACCACGTAGTTGTAAGACTTGGAGAGGCGGTCTATACATTGCCGTAGCATGTTGTTGGCGGCGCAATAGCAGCCTGGACCTTCCGGTCGGCCCATAGCGAGGAGGTCGTAGCCTTTCTCCTCGGTAATGGCCTGGTTGACCCTCATTTCCAGGTACTCGGGTTTGCTGATGCCGCTGGCGAAAGTCCCTGTGCTGACTTGCTCGGAGGTATCCTCGCGGATGTCGCCCACTGTCTCTTCGATCGTGGTACCTAGTGTGAGGTCCAGGTTGGTGCTGGGGTCAGCATCTATGGCCAACACCGGCCCACGCCCGCCGTCCACCAGGTAACTCACGAGCAGGGCCGACACCAGGGTCTTGCCGGTGCCACCTTTCCCCGCAACCGCTACGATTCTGGCCATGGTACCCCCGTGTTTGACTCATTGACTCGGCGTAGGCTCCCAAGGCACGATGGCGCTGACGCCATAGGCTCGCCGAGGCTCACTCGTCACTCGTCGCCGACGATGGTGTAACTGCTGGTAATCTCCGCCGTGCCGGAAAGAGTGACGCCGACGGAGCAGTACTTCTCCTCGGAGAGTTGGATAGCTCGTTGCACCGCGCTCTCTGACAGGTTGGAGCCACGCAGAGTATAGTGGGCGTTGATCCGACGGAACGTCCACGGAGGATTGGGGTCCTGCTCCGCTGTGAGTTCAATCTCAAGACCAGTCACGTCTTGCCGGCGCTTCTTGAGGATGGAGACCACGTCCACACCCGTGCACCCACCCAGGGCCACGAGGAGCATTTCGGAGGGCTTCATGCCCGTAGCGTTGTCTTCATCCTGCGTAGACATCACGACGCTGTGCCTGGTGCTATCGGTGCCGACGAATTGCCCCTTGCCGATCCACTTGACTGTCGCTCGAGCCACCATCTCCTCCAATGCTCCAGTTCGCGTGCCCAACGCTCGTGCCGGATAGGGCTGCCTAGTAGGTATAGAGTACTATTGACCAAGGTGCCGTGGGCGTGCTAGAATGATGGTAGGGAAACCTTTCCTCCTTATGTTTCCTCCTTATACTGAGAGACGAGGCGCCGGAACCTCGTCTCTCTTTCTGCGAGTCGGCACGATGGCTGCTGCACGTGGAGACACTGTAGTCGCTCCCGTAGTGATCCCGACCGCCCGCCAGAGCATCGGCGCGGCTATCCGACGGGATACACCCTGAACGATCAGCGCCTCTGTTTCCATTGGTCAAGTCACGGCTCCGTACCTGGGGCAGCGGGCAGCACCGCAGAAGTCCTCTCGCATCTCCACGCGTCTCGTGGTTCGAGTCCCTTGCCCGCTCGGAAGTCCAACGCGAAGGGCGCTCCGTCATCTCCAGGGCGATCCGCAGGTGGTCGTCCTGGCGCTCAACGTGTTCTATTCTGCCTTGTAGACGGTGTCCCCTGGGCGGGCTTTCTGATCGAGCTTTATCGCGATCTCTTGCCCCGCCTGGCCCTCTTCAATCGCCTGGTGCTCCACCTGCATGGACTCCACCGTCTGGCTGAAATCGCGCTCTCCTCCCACGACGTGGATCTCATCCCCCAACCGTACAGGAGCGGTCAGTTCGATGACAGCTACTCCGATCTTCGAGAAGTAGTTGGTGATTTTCCCGATCTCCTTCTCCGCCATTGCCAGATACCTCCTTTCGCTCAATCCTCCGCATCACTCCTCAATGAGGAGAACCTGATGGACGCCGGATGGTAGAGCGGCAGCGCGGCCGCTGTGGTCACTATCTCTTCGGAGGCCAGTCATCCTGTCCCCGGGCGTCTAGGCCAGTGACAGCTAGCGCTGGCCTCCGCTCCGTTCCCTGGACTTCACACGGTCATGGTGCGCCGAGATCCTCGACCTCGACGTCCACGTACTTGTCCCCCTCTTCAACGAGCATGATGGGGATGCCGTCGCGTATGGGGTACTTGCGGCGGCATTCGTCGTTGGTGCACACCAGCCAGGTGTCCTTCACCAGTTCTACCTTGGTCTTGCAGGCAGGACAGGCCAGAATGGCCAACAAGTCCTCATTGATCATGGCAGTGTCTCCTCTCCGCGCCTCCAGTCGCTGATTGGCCTCAGTATACCATAGGCGCAAGCCAACCTCAAGGCTGGACGGCGCTGTGTCATCGATGACTGACGAACGGGCGCAATGCGGGTCGCTTCGGGGTTTGCGTGACACTTGTCTATGTGCTATGATATGGTGGATATACGGAGAACGCACGCCCTCCGACCGAGCGGGGGTTGCCCGGAATCGCCGTCCGTGGCGAAGGCCGGGTTCCCGCTGGGGATGAAGAAGGCGGAGGTCCAAAACAAACGAAGGAGCGCGAGAATGGCAGTAGTAGAGATGAAAGAGCTGCTGGAGGCAGGTGTGCATTTTGGGCATCGCATCAAGCGATGGCATCCCAAGATGCGTTCCTATATCTTCACCGAGAGAAACGGTATCCACATCATAGATATCCAGCAGACGATAGAGCGGTTACAGACCGTCACAGAGTTGATCACCGAGGACATCAGCAGAGGTGGGATGCTGCTGTTCGTGGGAACGAAGAAGCAGGCACAGGAGAACATCGCTGAGGCGGCCGCGAGGTGCGGCATGCCTTGCGTGAATGAGCGCTGGCTTGGGGGCACGCTGACCAACTTCCGCACCATCCGCCGGCGTATTGACTATCTGATCGACCTGGAGCAGAGGTTCGAGCGGGGAGAGTTCGAGGGTTTGACCAAGAAGGAAGTCTTGGGCCTGGAACGCCAGATGGCCAAGCTGCACCGCAGGTTGGGTGGCATCAAGAGCATGGATCGCCTGCCCAGCCTCGTGTTCATCACGGACGTCAGGCGGGAGCAGATCGCCGTGAAGGAGGCCAATAAGCTGGGTATCCCGATCATCGCTATGGTGGACACCAATTGCGATCCCACGCCCATCGACTACGTGGTGCCTGCCAATGATGATGCTATCCGGTCCATCAAGCTGATCTCCAACAAGCTCGCCGACGCCGTCATCGAAGGACAGCAGATCAGAGCCGCCATCCTCGCCGAAGAAGAAGAGGAAGACATGGTGGAGATGGCGGAAGAGCGGGAAGAGGATGAGAAGGAAGCCGAGGTGCCGATAGCTGCTGAGGAGTTCACAGCCGGGGGTGAGGGCTCCGTGGAAACTGGAGCGGCCACGGAAGAGGGGGCCCCGGAGGACCTGGGGAGCGTCGAAGCTGACAATTCGGACAGGTCAGCGGCGAGATCGGACGATTACGATACGAAACCAGGCGCTGGTGTTGTGAACAGCGTACAGGCAGGCGAGGGAGCATAGATGGCTATCACTATTGACATGGTGAAGAGTCTCCGGGAGCGAACGGGGGCTGGGGTTCTCGATTGCAGGAATGCTCTGGCAGAGGTGAATGGCGACTTCGACGAGGCGGCAAAGCTGCTCAAGAAGAGGGGCCTGGCGGTCGCCGCCAAGAAGGCAGAGCGTGAGGCCAACGAGGGGCTAGTAGAGGCCTACATCCACGCCGGGGGGAAGCTCGGCGTGTTGGTGGAGTTGAACTGCGAGACCGATTTCGTGGCCCGGACGGAGGACTTCCAGGAACTGGCGCACGATGTAGCTATGCAGGTGGCAGGGGCTGGCGCCAAATACTTGACGCCAGAGGACATTCCCCAGGGCGTCCTGGAGCGAGAGAAGGAGCGCCACCTCGAAGGCATAGGGGATGGCAAGCCGGAAGAGATCGTGCAGAAGATCGTGGACGGGAAGCTGAAGAAGTACTACCAGGAAGTCTGTCTCCTCGAGCAGCCTTTCATCAAGGATGAGGAGATGACCGTCCGCGACTTGATCACGAGCAAGATCGCCAAGCTGGGTGAGAACATCAAGGTGCGGCGATTCGCACGATTCGAGCTGGGTGCAGAGTAGACGCCCGACACTTCATCGGCATGGTATGCTAGCCCACCAGACGTTGAGGCTCGGGCGGCTACGGGGAGAGGATATCGGGCTTAGCAGCAGGCCCTCGTAGAGAACCTGTGAGCGAGTGCAAACCAAAGTATAAGAGGATACTGCTCAAGCTAGGGGGCGAATCGCTCGCTGGTCCAGATGGCTATGGTATAGATGCCCAGAGCCTGAGAGACGTGGCGTCCGTAATCCGGACTGTGAGGGATTGCGGCGTGCAGATGGCCGTCGTGATCGGCGCCG
>CAYSSR010000001.1:0-1609517 GCA_964433755.1 uncultured Anaerolineales bacterium | reverse complement strand
AGCACACGCCGGGGAGGCAACTGGCCAAGGTCGTTCTCGTCGACGCCGACGGTGAACTGGCAATGCTGGTCCTACCGGCGCACTGTCGTGTTCACTTCCCCAAGGCCAAGGCGGTGCTCGGAGCTGGTAAGGTACGCCTGGCCAGGGAGGAGGAATTCGGCGGCACTTTCACGGACTGCGAAGTCGGTGCCATGCCGCCCTTTGGCAACCTCTACGGTCTTCCGGTGTATGTGGACTCCTCCCTCGCAGAGGCGCGAGAGATGGTCTTCAAGGTGGGTTCGCACAGCACCAGTATGAAGATGAGCTTCTCGGACTACGAGAAGTTGGTCGATCCCAAGATCGCGGAGTTCGGAGACTGTCCGTAAGTGCGGAGGGCTGGCTCACGATTCCCGATGTTGGCGCATCCTCTTGCGTGAGGCTGGGTAGCGGTCTGATCCACTGCGGCGTCGATGGCCCGGTGTCTCGAGGCCCCGCGGTGTTCACGGAAACCCCTCGCTTCGTGACTCCCCGTCTGGCTGAAGCCCCTATGACTTTGTGCATGCCCTTGCGTTCTGAAGGCGCCGAAGGGGCGCGCACGTCAGAGTGATCGAAAAGGTGATGTCTTGCGTGAGCGGATTCTGAGTTTTAGGCCCGGTCAGTACTTCAGACTCGACAGGCCCCTGCTGAGCGTAATCGGGAGGCTGGGCTATCCCGTGGTGCTGGCTAACCTGTTGCAGGCGACCGTGGGCATCATCGACATCTGGATGGTCAGCCGCCTGGGAACTGAGGCCACAGCGGCCATCGGCATGAGCCGCCAGTTGATCAACGTGGTGCTCATTTCGACCGCAGGCATTGCCATAGGCGTGAGGACGATGGTTGCTCAGTTCACCGGGGCGGGAAGGCCCGACTTGGTGAGCCGAGTTGCTGCCCAGGCCATTCTCGTGATGTTCCTGTTGACTGTCCTGACTAGCTCCGTGGGTGTCGTATTCGGTCCTCCCATGCTGGTGTTGGTCGGTGCCGATGCCGAGACCAGCGCGCTGGCTACTCCCTACATCCAGGTGTTTTTTGCGCTGTGCATCTTCATGATCTTCAACTTCATGTTCAACGCCATGCTCCAGGGGGCGGGGGATATGAAGACGCCACTGATGATCATGCTTTTCATCAACGTCATCCACGTGTTCTTCAACTACGTTTTCATCTACGGCGTTGGACCCTTTCCCGAGATGGGAGTGACTGGCGCTGCGCTGGGCACCATGACCTCGCGGTTTGTGGGTACAGCCCTGGGATTGGGAGTGCTGTTCAGCGGACGGTTTGCGGTGAAGTTGCCGAGAGGGACGTCCTTCAGGCCCGACTGGGATTTGGTGTTGCGCACGCTACGCGTCGGGGTTCCGGCGGCAGGACAGAACGTCGTGCGGACTCTGGCTAGCCTGGCTTTCCTGTGGGTGGTCACAAGCGCTTCGGCTCCGGGTCCTGTACGACAGGCCAACGTGGCTGCTTTCAGCGTGGGCCTCCAGTCTGAGTCGTTCTCTTTCATGCCGGCCCTGGCGTTGTCCATCGTGGCTACCACGCTGGTGGGACAGGCTCAGGGGGCAGGCGACTCGGCGGAGGCGGAGCGGCGTGGATGGGCGGTCGGGCTGATCGGCGTGATCGCCATGTCGTTAGTGGGGGTGGTGCTGTTCGTCTTCGCCCCCCAGATCATCGCGGTCTTCAACTCGGCTGGAGACCCGCTGGTGGCTGCTGTGGGCATCGACTATCTGCGGATCAATGCGACGGTGGAGCTATTCCTGGCTCTGTCCATCGTCATGCGCGGGGCGTTGGATGGGGCCGGCGACACCAGGCCGCCCCTGTACTATACCATTCTTGCGCAGTGGTTGATCCGTCTCCCTCTCTCCTACGTGCTGGTGACGATGACGGATGTGGGCATCAGCGGCGCCTGGTATGCCATGGCTTTCTCCACCGTGGTGCAGGGAGTTCTCACCGCCAATCGCTTCCGCACCAACGAATGGAAGCTGATCAGGGTTTGAGCACCACGTTTTACAGCCCCCTTACGTTCCCGCAAACCCAGGGTAACACCTCGGAGCGATGATTAGCCTACGAGGCACCCATGGCGAAAGGACACACATCTGTCTTGAGGAACTGCGTCGATCCCTTGCTGGGGACCGTGCTCTTCACGTGCAGCCTCGTCGTCTACAGCCTGACACAAACGCCCAGTCTCTCCTTTAAGAGTCCGGACGGGAATGAACTGGCGACGGTCGCCTACCAGTTGGGGCTGGCCCACAGCACCGGCTACCCGCTCTACACGTGGCTGGGAAAGCTGTTTACCTTCCTTCCCCTGGGGGACGTGGCCCATCGTGTGAGCCTGATGTCCGCCGTACTGGGCGCGGGAGGTGTAGCGCTGCTGTTCGGCGTGCTTCTGCTCCTCACTGACCGCAGATTGCCATCGTTCTGCGCAGCGCTCTTCTTCGCCTTCTCCATCACCCTCTGGTCACAGACGGGAATCTCAGAGGTGTACGCGCCCAACCTCTTCTTCGTAGCGCTCACCCTGCTCCTGCTTCTGCTGTGGGCTAGGCGCGAACGACAGGAGTTGGACGCCGGGTCGCGGCGCTGGGTCAGTCGATCATTGTTCCTATTCCTGGGCTTCTCGCTCGTCTTTGGACTCAGTCTGGGCACTCACATGTCCAATCTGGGGTTCTTGCCGGCCTTCGCTCTGTTCGTCCTGCTGACCAACTGGCGTGTCTTGATCCAGCCGCTCAAGCTGCTGGGAGGCGCAGCGATGTTCCTGGTGGGCTGCGCTCAGTTCCTGTGGTTGCCCTACAAGGCAGCGACTCTCGTCGACGCTCCCATGGCCAGAAACGCGCCCAGCACCTTGAGGGGTTTCTACGACTATACCCTGGGCGCCTTTCCCCAGATGAAGTTCGCTTTTCCCTTGTGGGCATTGCCGGATCGGGTCGTGGTCTACCTGGACCTCCTGGGGCAGAACTTCGGGGTGGTGGGGATACTCCTTGGGCTGTTCGGTATGTGGGAGATGCTGTTCCGCCGCACGAGGCACTTCTACCTGTTGATGACCATGTACGTGGTGCACCTGGTCTTCTTCACTCAGTACCGGGTGTTCGATCTGGACGTCTTCTTCATCCCGGCGCACCTGGTGTACGCGATTTTCGTGGGCTATGGGCTGTTCAGGTTGCTGGAGTACCTCTACTCTGTCCTGGCGCGTGTCCGTGTGCCGCGTCTGGCGGTGAGTGGGGTAGCGGCTGTCTTGCTCCTTCTTTGGTCGGGGACACAGTTGCTGGGCAACTGGGAGGTGGCTGACTATTCAGGCGACGTGGCCATCAACGATTTCTACTACAACGTGTTTGAGATGCTGCCCGAAGGTAGCGCTATCGTGGGACGAGGCGGCGTCTTCGGATATGACATGTTCTACTTCCGCTACGTCTACGGGGTGCGTCCAGATGTGCTGATGCCTATGGCGGAGCCAACGGGTGGGGCGACGCTGGGTGGGCTGCGACGCTCTACCGGCATCTACAGCACGGTGCGAGTGGCATCGAGTGGATTGGCGGCCGGTCCGTGGTCTCCTCCCCAGGGGCTGGCGCGCGGCGATAGCTGGACCGTCCCGGTGCTCGTAGGACAGAGCGCGCAGTCGTCGTTCAACCAGACGCGAGGCAGCCTGGTTCTCTACGAGTTGAGGGAGGAAGCTCCTCAACTGCTGGTCACGGACGCGGATCCGTCGCACGTGGTGAGCGTCCGGCTTGGTGGAATGGAGCTGGTGGGCTATGACCTGGATGGTCTTCAGGTCGAGCGGGGCGGTCGAGCGCACCTGACGCTGTACTGGCGTGTGGTGGAGAAGGGATCGTCTGTGGTTGGTACGGCCATCGACGGCGAATACCTGGAGACGCACGCACTGGGCTTTGGGAACCTCGCGAGGTACGTGGCGGAGTTCGGTCCCGTTGGGGACTCCGTGATTGTGGAGGACTACTGGCTGGTGGTGCCCTCCACGACGGATTTGGGAGGATGTGTGCTACAGGTAGGGGTTCTGTCTCCGCTTCTTGGCGAAGGGGGAGAAGGGCAGTTGGTCGACCTGACGACGCTAGAGGTCGTGGAAGGGGGCTACTTCTCCTCTTCTTACTACGGCTGGACTATGCAGCGGGGGTGACCGATGGGTGCTCGTATGGAGATTCTTCGCAAGATGCTGGTCGGGGCAGGGGCCGCTCTTCTGGTAGGGATGATGGTCCTGGCCGCGTTCTCCCTGGGTGTGTACGTAGGGCACCAGGGCTTGCTCGTGGGCACGCTGGATAACTTCGGCGCACGCGCCGTGGCCGACCAGCCAGCGGCTGCGCAGCAGCCGTCGGGCCCCGCTCAGGAGTTGCCAGCTGGAACGCCGGCGCTGGTGGGCAAGGTGGGCGGTATTACCAACGAGGGTCTGTTCGTGCGGACCGTCGGCGGGCTGCGCCTGGTGGAGGTGGGCGAGGAGACGCGGATACGAAACGGGCAGGGTCAAGAGCTGGCCATGTCTGACCTACGACCAGGCGCGAATGTCTTGGTCTTCGGCAAGTTCAGCGAAGATGGCCGGAGCTTGATCGCCGAGACCATCGTGCTGGTTCCGCTCGCCCAGCAGTGAGGGTCAAACGGAAATGGGTCGATTGGAGGGGGCACCAATACCGTGCCGCTTCTTGGCACCTGGCACCAGGAGAGGGGTGCCCGAAAGTCTTGGAGCGTAATTGCCGCGCGCTCAGGCTACGCCACCAACTCCAACGCCCGTCGCAGATTGGCAAGCGAGAGGTTGCCCCCGCTCATGATGAGCACCACCTTCTTCCCCGCCAGGCGGTCGCGCAACTTGATGGCCGCGGCCAGAGGCGCGGACGCCGCTCCTTCGGCCAGGTTGTGGGTGGTCTCCAGGTAGTGGACTATCGCCCGGAGCATCTCCTCTTCGCCGACCAGAACGAAGTCGCTGAGATACTCCCACAGGATGGACTGCGGCAACATGAAGGGGGCCGCGGTGGCTATGCCCTCGGCGAAGGTCTCCATGCCAGCTTCCGTACGCTTTCTGTTCTTCCAGGTGAGCTGGGCGGCCGGGGCCTTCTCGGCCTGGACGCCGATCACCTGGATCGCGGGGTTGATGGCGTGCGAGACGATGCAGGCCCCCGAGGCGCCGCTGCCGCCGCCTACGGGGACGATGATCACGTCCGTGTCAGGCAGTGTCTCCAAGATCTCCAGGGAGTACGTGCCCACGCCGGCGATGAGATGAGGCTCGTCACCCGGATGAACGTACCGGTACCCCTTCTCCTCGGCGAGCTCTTCGACTTTCTTCTTGGCATCGTCGAAGATGCGACCGTGGAAGAGGATCTCAGCGCCCAGATTCCGGATCGCCGCCACCTTGCCCGGGTTGGCGCCCTCGGGCATACCGACGATGGCTTGCACCCCGAAGAGACGCGCCCCGTAGGCCACGGACTGGCCGTGGTTCCCTGTGGAGGCCGTGATCAGCCCCCTCTCCTTCTCCTCGGGGCTGAGTTGCGCGGCCAGGTTGATCCCCCCTCTGACCTTGAAGGCGCCGACAGGCTGGTGATTCTCGTGCTTAACCCACACTTCTGCCCCGATCAGATCGTCCAGGAGAGGATAGTGATAGAGGGGCGTGGGCCGCAGGTAGGGCGCGATACGCTTTCGCGCGCCGAGGACGTCCGCGAAGTTGGGTGGCTCAAGCGAGGTCATGTGCTGTTGCTCCTTGTGCTCTCTATGTGAAATGCGCTGTAGAGTGAACTGACTGGTTGTCCTGGCGTGAAGGATTCGCCGCTTTCAGCCGCACGATGAACCCAGGGCTTCTCTCTGATCTCGTGACGCGCTATGCTCCAGAGCGCTCTCTCCCCCTCTCCGCCAGCTTCCTTTCGTAGGCGCAGGTGAGACCGGTGTCCTCCAGGCTGGTGCGGAAGCAGAGGTTACAGGAGATACACCTGGCCTTGCTGAGGTCCCCCGCCTGCCAGCGCTGGACCAGGTGGGGCTCCCTGATGAAGGGGCGGGACAGCGAGAAGTAGTCCACGGCCCCCTCGGAGAGGATCTGCTGCAAGAGCTGAGGCGAGCGCAGACCACCCACCAGGATCAGGGGCACCTGCACCGTCTCTCTGATCCGTCTGGCGTGAGACAGGAAGTAGGCTTCCTTGTCGACCTTGCCGATGCCTGTGCGGTTGGGGGCTAGCCTGCCCGAGGCGGGAGTGCCGCCGCTGACCTCGATGGCGTCGATGCCCAGGGCTGAGAGTTGCCCGGCCAGGTACAGCCAGTCGTCTGGAGTCGCGCCGCCGGGCACGAAGTCATCGCAGTTCATCTTGATCAGAACAGGGAAGTGGGGACCTACTTCATCGCGGACACGCTGGTAGACCTCGCAGGCAAAACGCGCTCTATTCTCTACGCTGCCGCCGTAGCGGTCGGTCCTGTGGTTGCAGAGGGGCGACATGAACTGGTTGAGGAGATACCCATGGGCGCCGTGGAGCTGGATGGCGTCGAAACCTGCCTCCACCCCGCGCCGAGCCGCCTGGCCGAAGGACTCGACGATCCCCTCGAGCTCCGACATGGTCATCTCTCGGGGCACGGTCTTGTAGGTCCGGTCCTCGATGGCCGACGGGGCGATGGCCGTGTGCCCTTCGATCCATTTGGCCCTGGTCTGGGCTCCCGCGTGAACGAGCTGGAGAGCGATCTTGCCACCTCGCTCGTGGACAGCCGAGGTCAGCTTCCGATACCCCGAGACGTAGTCGTCACGGTCCAGTCCGGCCATCTTGGGCAACCCTCGGCCGCCTTCCAGCACGTAGGTGAAGCTGCTGATGATGAGGCCCACGCCGCCCTTGGCGAGCCGGGACACGAAGACCACGAGCTGATCGGTGCACGCTCCCTGGGGTGTGGCCAGACCTTCCCAGGTCGCGGACCTGAACAGGCGGTTCTCTAGGGTCAGGCCGTTGATCTCAGATCGGTCGAACAGACTGGGCATGCCGCTTTCTCTGTCCTCATAGAACGATGCCGTAGTTTCTCATCAAGGCGTCCTCGACGCCCTCCCAGGTTCCGTCGGCCTCAGGCGCTGACCTCTCTCCGAGGGCCAGGTCCTTGAACCCGCTGGACGTACTGATGCAGACCACGGGGCCTTCGGTCTTTTGCTTTTCGGCCACCGCCTTGCGCAAGCCCGCGAGTGACGCGGCAGCCGAGGCCTCTGCCCAGATCCCGGCGTACGCGAGACGCCTCTGCGCCTCTTTCATCTCCTCGTCGGTGACACCGATGGCGAAGCCGCCCGATTCTTGAATGGCCAGAACTCCACGGTACCCGTTCACGTTGGTGGCGATGGCGTAGGCAATGGTGGGCTGGGTGGAGACCGTGACCGTATTCGACCCGGAAGCGAGGGCCTGTCGCAGTGGCCCCAAAGCGTCTGGCTCACAGGCCACCATGAGAGGTGCTGAATCGGCCAGGCCCAGGTCACGCAGTTCCTTGAAGCCCTTCCAGACGCCGTGGAGGAGTTCGGCGTAGCCGGTGGGGACGAACACGGCTCCGGGTGGGCGGTGGTCGAGTTGTTGCCAGATCTCGTAGGCGATGGTCTTGTAGCCTTCACCGCCGTAGGGCGGACCCGTTGGCGTGGGGGTGAAGGTGCTGGCCGGATACCAGCGCCCCAGGTGCGCTCCCTCGCCGATCACACTCCAGGCTGCTCGGCGGCCCATGACCAGCACGGCGGCTCCGTAAGCCATGAGAAACGACTGCACGGCTGGCGGGCAGAAGGATGGGGTCAGAACGATGCAAGGCAGCCCCGCCCGGGCCGCGTAGGCAGCCGTGGCTGCACCGTGATTGCCGGTGGAGCTTACGACGACCGCCTTGGCCTTGGCCTCCAGAGCGCCGCTGATGGTGGTGTAAGCGAAGCGGTCCTTGTGCGACCAGGTAGGGTTGCGGGACTCGTCCTTGACGAACAACTCTCCCTCGAAGCCGGCCCAGGAAGCGAGTTCGGGCATGGCCACCAGCGGCGTTCCGCCCTCCCCCATGGAGAGGCCCTCGGCCACGGGGGGCAAGAGAGGGGCGTAACGTTCCAGGCCCTGTAGAGGGGCCTCGGGCAGAAGACCCTCACCCGACTCCGGATAGTCGTAGGTGACGTCCAGTGGACCCTGGAACTGCTCGGTCATGCACGCTGTGCAGCCCACGAAGAGCTTGGGGTCGAGGGGGAAAGCCTCGCCGCAGGATAGACAGCGCAGGCCGGTCGCCAGTGAAGAACTCTGGGCCATGGGTGCTCCTTTCTCGGCAGGCAGTACGTCGGGAATAGTATCGTACTTACGGGATGGTGTCAAGCACAAGGAGTGAGAACGACGCTTGGCTGTGTGAGACGGCTCCCTTCGACGCGCCGTTCCACTTCGTTTCACAGCTACTCACGCTGCTTGGGCCCCGGATTGAACCTGTCATGTGGGGGCGGATCTCAGGATCGCCTTACGGCGTTGTCTGGCCGTCCAAGGGCATCGAGGCGCACACAGGCTGCCGTAGGCCGTTGACAGGGCGGTTTGCCTGTGGTTAAATACATAACGAAGCTCTTGCGCGAAAAGAACGGCAGGTGCAGGAGGTGGAGGGATGTACAAGCATGTGCGTGTCCTGGTGATTCTTCTTGCCGTATCGGTCCTGCTCATTGGATCGACCTCGCCGCTCCTGGGGTCCCCGGAGAGACAGAGCTCCACGGTCCACGTCGTCCAGTGGGGCGAAACCCTCTCCATCATCGCCGCGCGGTACGGCGTCACCGTCAACGCCATCGTGTCGGCCAACGGCATCTCCAACCCTAACTACATTTACGCCGGGCAGAGCCTGGTCATCCCCGGCGGCAGTTCCCCGTCGCCCGCGCCGTCCTCGGATGGGACCACTACGTACGTGGTGCAGAGCGGGGACACCCTTGGTGCCATCGCCGCTCGGTATGGGACCACGGTCAACTACCTGGCCTCTCTCAATGGGCTGATGAACCCCAACTTCATCTACGTGGGGCAGGTATTGTCGGTGCCTGGGGGAACAAGCTCTACGTCAGCGAGTTCCAACACGTGCATCTACGTGGTCAAGGCGGGCGACACGCTGACCAAGATTGCCCTCCAGTATGGCACGACCGTGTGGGCCATTGCCATCGAGAACAACCTGGCTAACCCGTCCTTCATCTACGTGGGCCAGCAGTTGGTGATCCCTGGCTGCGATTCGACTGACGCACCGACCAGCACGCCGACCCCCACCACGCAGACCGCAGACACGGCTACGCCGACATCCACGACGCAGGCGGCCGCGACGGCCACGCCGACGACCAAACAGCCAACGAGCACGCCCACGAACACGCCGAAGCCAGCGACAGCCACGCCGACCACAGCGCCGGCCGTCTCCTACGACTATCAGATGGTGCGCCAGCCGGACAAGGACGCCTGCCATCCCGGCTACTGTGTGCCGGAGGTGAGCGGTGTAGTTCAGGACGCCGCCGGCAACCCCTTGAGCAACTCCACGCCCGTGTGGATCAAGCTGGTCTCGGAGACGCAGGGCACGATGTACTGCCGGAGCGGCGATCCGAATCAACTCCTCCAGGAGGGGCTGTTCAAGTTCGTGTCCAAGGACGGTGACGTGTTCGGTGACTACACGCTGACCGTGGTACGTAGCCAGGGGGATCCCACAGCGCTGTCCAAGACGTACTCGCTGAGGATGAACTCCCACGTGGCCGGCGGGCAGCAGTCGAACATCATCTTCAAGAGGAGCTATTAGAGCCGGGCGCCTGCTTCGCTGAGGGCTGGTCGACGTGTCGGGAGGAGCCACCATGAAAGCGCGGACGGCGGCGGCGAACAAGTGCTCGCGTTTCGTCTACAGTGAGGTAGATACGCGCACAGAGGCGTAAACGGGAACCACCGGTCCATCTACCCGAGTGCGGTGTTCATCGCACATTGGTTTCTCCCTGGGACTGTGCTATGATAGGGTCGCAAGGCGCAGGGGGAAGCCCCTGCCGTCATCGTTAGTTCTTCAAGGCCCGCCTTGCGTATTAGGGCGGGCCTCTGTCATGTGCGGGGATCTAGTCATTCCGAACTGGAGGAGGCGCGGCGCACGAGACGTGGCGACTTGACCACCGGTATATGGCACGAGTTAGAGAGGGCCAGTTCATGGAAGATCTCATCACAGAAGCATTGCTCGAGATGCACTACCACGAGTCTATCAAGGGGTTCTTCCAGAAGACCTACGGAGCGAACTTCCTGCGCCTGCTCAAGCCAGATCCGCGACTGGAAGCATGGGTTGGGTTTGACCAAGGTTGGGTTCGCATTGAGGTGGGCGGCAGGCAGTTCCTTGACGAACTGCGGCACGCAATTCAGTCGGGGACCTCGGTCGTCGACCGGTTCTATCTCGGGTTCTTTCTCCAATTCAAGAAAGTGAGAAGGATCACACGAGGAAGTAAGTACATGCCTCCTTGGTATCATCCGCCCTACTTCCGTTCCGAAATATCGGTGAAGCGAAACAAGAGTACGGGGCTATCTCAGCACCAAACCCTGCTACGTCTGTGCCACATCAACTCGGCAAGTGTGTGCTATGCCTGTCCGATGCTGTTCAGTGCAGAGGAGATCTATGAACCCGCGGATCTGGCGCGCTTGCGCTGCATCGACCTGGTGTCCGCCCCCACGGGGTGGACAGCTGACGAGCGCCACTTCGTCACGTTTCAACATCCAAGTGATGCGGTCGGGCTGTGGTGCAGCGACGCCACGCGTGCGCCCGTATGGGGTTTTGACGAGTGGGCCTCTCCGGCGAGGGAGGATGGAATGAGGAGGCTTTCTGCAGAGGAGACGCTGAGTCTGATCCGCAATGCTGGCGACGTGATACGAGATGCCAGTCCACAAGCGCAGAGAGAGTGGTTTGGTCGGTCCGCCGATTGGCCGCTGCGTGTGTTGCCGAGAAGCTTCACGATTCTTGAGTTCAGTGCATCGACAGAGGACATCCGAAACACCTGACGAAGTTGCAGTGGCACGTGTTGGTTGAGTGTGGTGCGCAGCCAGGCGGATCCCACGGCGCTGTCCAAGGCTTGTTCGCTGAGGATGAACTCCCACGTGGCCGGTGGGCAACAGTCGAACATCATCTTCAAGAGGAACTACTGATCAGGTCGCCTTGCATCACCTCCTGGTTGCCGGCCTTGACCCCACCTCCAGAGGCGAGCTGCACACCGGGCGCGCGGCGCCAAGAAGGACGAGCGCGGCGCGAGAGGAGATCTGTGTTTGAACCGGCGGTGAGTCGAGCCAATGACGACCCTTGATGACAACTACGCAGCCGACAAACGGTGCGATGCAATCATAGAGCATCAAGCCGGAATCTTGACCGCTCTCGCGGGACCAGGGACTGGGAAGACTCGGGCTCTTCGCAAACGGGTGCGAGAGCTCACTGTCAATCGCGGCATCGATGCGGAGAGTATTGCGTACGTGACGTTCATCGGGGAGATCACCAGGAAGTTCGAGGAGGACCTTGAGGACGAATTCGGGACCAGAGTCGGAGTCCCACCCGTCAGAGTATCTACGCTACACGGCTTGGCATTGGGGCTGCTGACGAACATGGGCAAGGTCATTGGAATAGTGGGCCATCAGGAGCCACTGCGAGTCGACAACCGGAAGGATCTAGTGGCGGGAACCTTGCAGAAGGACATCGCTGCGATCCTCAAGGGTGCCGGCGTCAAAATGGGACTGACGGGTGTTCGAGGCGCGCTGGGCACTGCAAAGCGAGCGTGGCAGAAAGCCATAGACGAACCAGAGCTCTCAGACCAGGAGCAGACCACTCTGCATGCGTATACGGCGCTTGCGAGCGCGTATCGCGCACTAGACTGGGACCAAGTCATAGTCCGTGCGAATCAGATCTGTCAGGCCCTGACCGCTCTTCCTGAGTGGGTTCTTGGAATGAAGCACTTTCTGATCGACGAATACCAGGATTTCAATCCTGCCGAGCAGGAATTGTTGGAGAACATAACGAAGCACGCTGAGTCGGTGGTGATCACAGGAGATGATGACCAGAGCCTGTACGGGGGACGGGGGGCGAATCCTGAGGCTATCGTTGCCCTTCACTCAGACGGAGCGCTCGACCATGTCAATCTTGTCTACTCATGGAGATGTCCTAGCGGGATTCTTGACCGCGCCAATTGCTACCTTCGTTGGATGAGGCAGAACCCCCGCGAGTTGGAGGCCCTGAAGGAGGGCGGTCAGGTTGAGGTCTATCACTGCAGGAGCGCGGAGGTGGAGGCGGATCACCTTGCGACCCGGATCAGTGAGCTTCTCGATTCCCTGGATGATGATGGGTCTCCCGAGGATGGGGTCGCCTGTCTTTTCCCAACCAGAGCGGTGCTGAGGGCCTACAGGGAAGCACTTCAAGACCGCGGCATACCCTGCGTCGTGCCCAAGATGGGGCAGGAAACCAGGGAAGAGCAGCGGGCGCGCGTCCTGCTGAGACTTGCACACCTGCGAGAGCAACCCTTGCTGGAGCGGGTTGTTCTTGGGATGTTTCCTGACATCAAGCCTAGGCATGCGCTTGATGCTATCAAGGTGCTGATCGCGGAAGGCGGCGGCTTTCGGGACGCCGTTTCCACATGTGCGGACGGGGGCCGATGGTCAAGCAATGCTGCGGCAGCGGCAGACGCGTATCGCTTCTTCTTGGACAGCTTGACATCGGGAGATGCTGAGCAGGTGGCAGGCTGCCTGGAGCGCGCGGAGTGCGGGTGTGCGGGAATCACCGCGGAGCAAGCGGACAGGTTTCTGAAGGAGGCAGAGAAGCAGCTAGAGGACGCAGTGGATCGCTTTTTGCGGGACGTGGCCGATGCCGCCAGCGGAGCCGAGGAGTTGGAGTCTGGACCGGCGGTTGAGCTGTACACAATGGTGGGCGCCAAGGGCCTGACGCGGAGATGTGTACTGCTGCCGGGCTGTGAGGAGCTGTTCCTTCCGAGGAGGGCTAGCGGGATCGACCCGGAGGAGGAGAAGCGCCTCTTCTACGTCGCTGTAACACGCGCCACGGACTTGGTGACTATCACTGCTCCGTGGAGTCGTACATCCGACGATCCACTGTGCAAGGGAGAAGTGGCCCATAGGGGACTATCTCCCTTGGTAGAAAAGCTAGGTGTAGAAAAAGACTGGATGGACTAGTTGAGCATACTGGCAAACTGGCAATTACGTGGGTCCTCTGGTTCCATCCGGTGATCGCGGCATGCTCGTCTTCTTGTTCGTGATCGTCATGTTCCTGGCCGCTCTTCTCCAGGCCATCCTCGGCTTCGGGAGCGCGCTGGTGGCAGTGCCCCTGGCCTTGCTCTTCCTCCCTAAGGAGACCGTGGTTTGCTCGATGTTCATGATGGGCCTGTCCCTCAATGGGTTCCTCTCGGTGAGGATCAAGGAGCCCATCTCCTGCCGGCCAGTGGTTGTTCTGTTCTTCGCCAGTCTGTTCGGGCTGCCGGTAGGGGTGTGGATCCTCAAGGCCATTCCTCTCGACCAGATGCAAGTCTTCGTCGGATGCCTCGTGGTGCTATTCACGGTGCTGCTCCAGTGGGGGAAGCTGCGGCTCCCGCAGAACACGATGCTCACGGCCGTCGCGGGGTTCTTCAGCGGGTTGCTGAACACCAGCACCAGCATGTCAGGGCCTCCAGTGTTGATCCTCCTGGCGGGGCAGGGCATTCCCAAGGACCGGTTCCGCCGGACGTTGGCCTCGTTCTTCTTCGTGTCTGGACTGGTGGCGGCGCTGACCCTGGTGGTCACCGGGGTGATGACGCCCCAGAGGGTCAGCTACGGGGTGGTGGCGATACCCTTCGTGTTCCTGGCGGGCTACGTGGGGGACAGGATCTCTGCCAGGTTGCCCGAGAGGCCGTTCAGGGTGCTGGCGCTGGGGGTGCTTTTCGCGGCGGGGGTGTATAGCGTGATCACGGGGCTAGTGTGAGCTTCACCGTCCGCTGGGGGCGCTCAAGCCTGTGGATGTGATGCCACGTCAGCATGCTGAGTTGCATCCTGAGCTTGTCGATGGATAGGACGAAGTCCGTATCGAAGCATGCGGGCAAGACGAGGTGTTCTCTATGTGGAGCCGCACCCTTCGATACGCTGCTTCGCTACGCTTCGCAGCTACTCAGGATGCTTTCTCGCGGCGCTCAGCTTTGTGTGTCCAACACCACGATAGCACGCTGAATAGGACCAAGTCCGTATCGAAGCATGCGGGCAACAGGGAGGTGTTGTCTGCCTGGAGCCGCACCCTTCGATACACTGCTTCGCTACGCTTCGCAGCTACTCAGGATGCTTACTCGCGGTGCTCAGCATTGTGTGTCCAACACCACGATAGCATGCTGAGTTGCATCCTGAGCTCGTCGAAGGATAGGACGAAGTCCGTATCGAAGCATGCGGGCAAAACGAGGTGTTCTCTGTGTGGGGCCGCACCCTTCGATACACTGCTTCGCTACGCTTCGCAGCTACTCAGGATGCTTCCTTGAGGATGCACAGTTGTGTGGGGCCGGCAGCAGGACAGCATGCTGAGTAGGACGAAGTCCGTATCGAAGCATGCGGGCAAGGCGAGGTGTTCTCTGTGTGGAGCCGCACCCTTCGATACACTGCTTTGCTTCGCTTCGCGGCTACTCAGGAAGCTTTCTTGAGGCCAACAGGACATGTGGCGAAATGGCTGTCCTGCAATATGATGAGATCGCCCAGAGTCAGGTATGGAGGTCTCAGGGGTAACTGGAGTGGATGTGAAGTACGTGGTCGATGAGAACGGCGAACGCGTGAGTGTGCTTCTCGACTGGGAGGACTATCAGCATCTCACGGAGGAGCTCGAGGAACTGGAGTCCATCCGCGCCTACGACGCGGCCAATGCCTCGGGGGATGAGGTCATACCCTTCGAAGAGGCTGTAGAAGAAGTGGAGACAAAGGGTGGCTAAGATCATCCGTGGGGGACAGGAGTGGTTCTGGTCCAAAGACTGGCAGGCTGGCGAGAGGGAGGCGGAGGCGGACCTGGCTGCCGGCCGTGTACGGGAGTTCGAGAACGCCGAAGAGGCAATCCGGTTCCTGAAAAAGCGCTGCCCTGGCGGGGACGAGAGCGCTGATGGCGCGGGTCCTCGCAAGGAGCAGGTCTAGCGGGCTGAGCCGCACCCTTCGATACGCTGCTTCGCTGCGCTTCGCAGCTACTCAGGATGCTTTCTCGCGGTGCTCAGCTTTGTGTGTCGACCACCACTACAGCATGCTGAGTAGGACGAAGTCCGTATCGAAGCATGCGGGTCAGGCGAGGTGTCTCGGTGTGGAGCAGGGTCCCTTTCGACAGGCTCAGGATGCTTCCTTGAGGATGCGCAAGGCCCTACTCAGCGGTGAGGCCGTTGATCTCGTCCTCGCGGCATTCGCAGGCGGTGCGGACATCCTCTCCCCTGATCATGGTCCCCTCGTAGGGCACGCTGGCCACAGCGCGCCACCCCGATAGCACCAGCGGGCAGGACCCATCCGCGGGGATCCATTCCCCATCGTACTTGCGGGCCAAGTGGAGATGGGTAGCTGTGGAGTAGCCACCCTCACAGGAAGGGTGGCCGATGCGCTGGCCCTGGTCGACGAAGGTGCCCACCGAAACCCTGTCCTCGGCGGCGACGTGCATGTAGAACAGAGTCCAGCCCGTCTCCTCGTGGCCGTCCCCGTCCAGGTCGATGACCACTACTCCGTCGTCGCTACGCGCCACCAGCCCGGACGCCGCGGCCACGGCCCAGTCGGGCGACATCTGGCAGCCCAGTTGGCCGGGGGGGATGAAGTCCACGGCGGCCCAGGCGCTTCCATCGTTCCAGCCGCCGTGAGGACCGCCGGTGTAGTACCAGGTCTGACCCTTCTCCCACGGTAGACAGAGATCGGGCTGCACTAGATCGGAGGGCGCGGAAGGATCCTGGTCTCGTTCGAAGGGGTCTCCGAACAAGCCCCTGTAGGTGGAGAGGAAGGAATCGGGCCCATCCCCGCAGATAGTCTCCCATTCTTCCAGGGTCGCGTTGTAGGCCAGGAAATACTGGAGGGCGGCGGTCCCGGCGTTGATGTCAGCGTCGTATTGGGCGTGCACGCCTTCCAGAAGGTAGATGATCTCCCGTCCTCGGCCTTTCCAGTCGTAGTACCCGGCGTTCATCTGGTCGGCCGCCCAGGCGAGCTGGTACAGCAAGCCGGCCTGGTACTCCTCCGTGGCTCCCAGGGGATGCTCCAGCGCCCAGCCCACGGGCGAGGGGTTGTCCACCCACCCGCTCTGGAACTCGATCATAGCCAGCAGCACGCGGGGCCCGATGCTATAGCGCAGCGCGATCAGTTCCACGATCTGGGGTCCGGTGAGCATCTCCCCATCCACCAGCTCCTCGTAGTCGTTCAAGTAGCCGGGCCGCGTGGCGCAGAAGCTCTCTGTGTCGAACCCCAGGTGGGCTGGCCCGTAGACGAACTCGGCGTCCGGAAGAAGCGGCGTAGAAGGACTGGATGGCAGATCGAGGGAGGGGAGCACCAGGCGCTGACCGATCTGGAGGGCGTGGGGGCTATCCAAGCCGTTGGCCTCGATGATCTCCTCGGTGGAGCAGTCCAACTGGGCGGCGATGTAGTCCAGCGTCTCTCCAGCTTCCACCAGGTGGACGTAAGGCGCAGGCGTCGGCGTGGGGGCGGGAGTGCTGGGCGTTCTGGAGACAGACTCGACGACGGCGGTGGTGCTGGCAGAGGGAGCAGCCGGGGTCTCGGTGGCGGGGGGCGTACGCGCACATGCCAGGGTCGAAGCGAAGACGAGGGCGACGATGGTCAACCTGGAAAGCAGGGATCTGCCTGTCGGTGGATTGGTCCGGTACTTGGTAGGTTTCACTGCTTCGTGTCGGACTGAGATGTACTGGCTCGACCTGGTCAGAACGGGCTCTCGCGTCTAGCCTTGGGCTCCGCGCAAAGCCCTGAGCGCGTGCCGTCGAGGACGATTATAGCGCAAGAGGGGGGATGGGGAAAGCGGGGAAGGGTCCCGACCCAGTGGGGCGTCCGTCGGCCTTCGACACTCCCGCGCAGCCGCTCCCACGCCAAGTGCCCGCGTTTCCTCGCACACAGCGTAGCCGCACGGCATGCCGTGCGGCTACGGATCCGGCGACACGACCTCGTGATGCCGCCTGCGCCGCTTGCTTTGCGCCCTTCGTGGGCTTGTGGTAGAATGCGCCCCAATGCGAAGGCGTGTCTGGCCCGTGGATGTGCGGCACTGGCGGCGACCTTCGCTTCTTCTTGTCTGGGAGGTGTGGAGATCGTATGAAGCAGAGAGTGAGAAGACTGGTCAGTGCAGCAGGCAACTGCTACGCGTTGGCGGTGCTCCTGCTCCTGGTATTACGCATCACTCCGCTGGACGGCCAGTGGTGGATGAGGGTGGCCTCCGCTTTCCAGCCGTTCTGGTTTCTGCCCTCACTCCTGCTGGTGCCGGTGATCCTTCTCTGGTCGAGGTCCAGGCCAGCCAAGGTGTTGATCTGTGTTCCTTGTCTTCTCTTCGTCGTTCTATATGGAGACAGGTTCCTGCTGAGTCCAGCGGCTGCGTCGAACGACGAGCCTGGGATGGCATTCACGGTGATGACCTACAATGTGACCAGGGGCGATCCGGGAACAGAGGAGATCCTGTCCATCATCGAGAGCGAAGACGCGGACGTGGTAGCGCTGCAGGAAGTGTCACGCAAGGTGGCTGAGGCTGTGTCGGGACTGAGCGACAGATATCCGTACCAGGCTCTGCATCCCAAGGGCAGGGGCCACGGAGGATGCGGGGTTGTCAGCCGCTTTCCTATCAGCGAGGACGAGGTCTATGCTCTGGTGGACGGCGCGCACCTCTCTCAGCGGTTGGTGCTGGACGTAGGTGGCGAGAGGGTCCACTTCTTCAATGTCCATCTCCAGCCCCCGCAGATGCTAGGGGAGAGGCTGGCGGGCACGGTGCTCTTCGTTCCCACATCGTACGACACGACGATACAAGATCACGAACTGGCACTCCTGCTGGGAGAGGTAGATCGTGTGGAGGGTCCGGCGGTCGTGGTGGGGGACTTCAATATGACTGAGGGCTCGCCTGGCTACAGCGAGCTGACGCGACGGCTGGTCGATACTTATCGGGAGGCCGGTTGGGGTCTTGGGCTCACCTTCCCCGACAAGGAGGCACGATGGGTACCCACGCCGTTCCCCTTGCTCCGCATCGACTACGTGTTTCACTCGGAGGACCTCGTCACTCAGCGAGCCCAGGTTGGCGATCGGGGCGGACCCGACCATCGTTACCTGACGACGGAGCTGTCCTTCTGACCGCTACGCAAGCGTCTGCTCTGCCGCCGTCCAGGTGACGGGCTATGTGACACACGCGAACGCCAGAGGCGGCTGGAGGATCGGCCCCACCCCCTACGTCGTGGCGGTCGGATCGGTCGTGCGCAGCGTGGTCAGACGCCACCGACGGATCTGAGTGAGAACTATGACGCACGTTACGAGGGCCAGTGAGGCACCGAGTATCGCGATCATCTCCAGGGTCAACATTCCGATCACCTCCCTGTACATTCATCCACGGGTCGCTACGAGGCGTGGATCTGGTTCCGTGCGCGCTGCACCTTGCCACGCTCCAACTGGACCACGACCATGCCATAGGTCAGCAGGCCCAAGAGGACACCTACGATCCCGATCAGCTCTAGTGACAACATCTCCAAGTCTCCTTTCATTACCCTGGCCGTCTTCCATTCTCAGTCTACATCGCTGAGGTCTGTCCTGGAAGAGGCGAACCACCTGTTCTGGGCCCAGGAGAAAGGCTTGGCTGACCGGGCGAAGGCTGGATGAGAATACGTGGCCTTCGAGGCCATCCTGTAGGCAAGTCGAGCAGAAGAGACTGGGTAGATTGGCCCACCCGAGGTACCAAAGAGCCATTGTCGTGGAGGTACGAAGCAGGTATAATGCAATATTGGAGGAACGGTGGCCTTGATCCGTACCGAGAGACTGACCAAGAAGTTCGGTGAGTTCATCGCGGTCAACGAAGTCACCATTGCGGTGGACGCCGGGGAGATACTGGCGCTGCTGGGTCCCAACGGCGCGGGCAAGACGACCACGGTGCGCTTGCTCGGCTCCATCCTCAGGCCTACCTCGGGCACGGCCAAGGTTGCTGGATACGACGTGGTCCACGATGCAACGGAGGTGCGGAGCAGCGTGGGCCTGCTTACCGAGTTCCCCGGGCTGTATCACCGCATGAAGGCCCGAGACTATCTGCACTTTTTCGGCCAGTTGCAGCACGTCCCCCGCACACAGCGCGAAGTGCGCATCGAGGAGTTGATGAAACGCTTCGGTATGTGGGATGCTCGGGACCAGCGCCTGGGCGAGTACTCCAAGGGGATGCGTCAGAAGATCGCTCTTATCCGCGGCCTGATCCACGACCCCAAGGTCTTGTTCCTCGACGAGCCAACGTCGGCCATGGACCCGCAAAGCGCCAAGACGGTGCGGGATGCCATCGCGGACCTACGTTCGTCGCGGCGAGCCATCGTGCTTTGCACGCACAACTTGATGGAGGCGGAGAGCCTGGCGGATCGTATTGCCATCATCAAAGACGGCCGGATCATTGCCCTGGGGACGCCCCCGGAACTGAAGAGGGACCTGCTGGGCGATCCGCTGCTGGAACTGCGTCTGGGCCAGCCCCTGGACGGGCTTCTGTCCGCTATCGAGGCGGTGGTCAGCATCGAAGAGAAGGGGGAGACCTGGGTTCGGTATCGCACAAGTACTCCTGGGGACACCAATCCTGTGCTGGTGCATCGCCTGATCGAGCATGGCGCCAACATCATCACTCTCAGCGAGGTGGCCCGCAGCCTCGAGGAAGTGTATCTCCGTATCGTGGAGGAGCGGTAGTGCTCTCCAACGCTCTGATCATCACCCGACGCGAAGTACGAGACAATCTGCGAGATTGGCGGATCGTCACGCCGATCTTTCTCTTGACGCTGATCTTCCCAGCGTTGATGACTGCGACTTCTGGCATGGCGGCCGACATCGCTGTGACTTGGGGCGTGGGCCAGAACGCCAACGTGATCATGGGCCAGCTCGTTCCCTTCTCGCTGATGATCGTGGGTTTCTTCCCCATCTCCTTTTCCCTGGTCATCGCGCTGGAGAGCTTCGTGGGGGAGCGCGAACGCCGGAGCATCGAGCCTCTGCTTTCTATGCCCGTGTCGGACGGGGAGCTGTACGTGGGCAAGCTCTTGTCTTCCATGACGCTGCCCCTCTTGGCCAGCTATATGGGCATCGCCATCTACTCCGCGGGGCTGTTTCTGGCCAGCGACTACACGATCGCGCTGCAACCATTGGTCTTGGTCATTGTGCTGACGACCATGGAGGCTCTGGTCATGGTGGCCGGGGCCGTGGTGCTCTCCAGCCAGACTACGAGCGTGCGCGCCGCCAACTTGCTGGCTAGCTTCATCATCATTCCCGTCGCCCTTCTGCTTCAGGTAGAGGCCGTGTTCCTGTTCTGGTACCAGTACGAGGTGCTCTGGGCCATGGTCGCGGCCCTCGTTGTGGTGGATCTGATATTCATTCGCACGGGGATGCGCATCTTCAACAGAGAAGACTTGCTGTCGCGCGAGTTTGACGAGATCAATGTGCCTGCACTGTGGCGAACCTTCAAGCATCTATTCGCCTGCCTGCCTGGCGCGGCTCGCCTGCCCAGGGACGGTCCAGCAGACCCTGTGAGTCTGCGTAGGCTCTATCTTCGCGACGTGCCCAGGCTGATGCGATTCCAGAGAGTGCCCATTCTCATCTCGGCTTCGGTCCTTGTGGGGGCGCTGGTCTTCGGATGGTCGGTGGCCCAAGCGTACCCGTTGCCGTCGAGCCTGATCGACCTGGGGGCGGTAGACAACGTGGACTGGGCAACGGACATGCCCGACGTGCCGCTCCTGCCGGGATTCGACGTCGCAAGCATCTTCTACCACAACCTGAGAGTAGTGGGCATTGTACTGCTGTTAGCTCCTCTCTCTTTCGGTGCGGTCCCTCTCCTCTTGCCGCTCCCGTCCATGCTTATCGTGGGGTTCTTCGCCGGCGAGGCTGCGTTTCTAGGCCTGAATCCACTGGTGTTCTTGTCGGTCTTCATTCTGCCTCATGGAATACTGGAATTGCCGGCGGTGGCCCTCGCTATGGCGTTCGGACTTCGTCTGGGCGCGTCCATCATCTCTCCTCCGCGAGGTTTCTCCATCAGCGAGAGCCTGCTGCTCTCCATTGCCGACTTGTTGAAGGTCTTCGTCCTCGTGATCATCCCCTTGCTTCTCCTCGCTGCCGTGGCGGAGGTGTACGTTACACCTCTCGTCGTAATACGGTTCTTCGGCGGCTAGACTCCCTACCTACGCTAGCCAGTTCCGTCACCAAATCCTCCTGTGTGCCCAGTCACGGCTTCGATGAAATCGCTCCACAGCGACTGTCCAGCCTATTGAGCAAACCGGAGAAACCTGATATAATGTGCGCCAAAGGCCGGCCCCGTGGGCCGGAGATGGGGCATGAGTCGAAGCGACTCACTTGGGGTGCGACATGGGCTCGAGCGAGGAGATCGGAGAGCGTCTGGAGCGGCTGCGGCAGCTACTCCGTTACCATTCTTACAGGTATCACGTGCTCGACGACCCTGAGGTCAGCGACGCCGAGTACGATGGGTTGATGGAGGAGTTGAAGGAACTGGAGGCTGCCCACCCCGAGCTCGTCACCCCTGACTCGCCCACGCAGAGAGTGGGCGCGGAGCCACTGCCGGAGTTCGAGAAGGTCGAGCATCAACGTCCACTGCTGAGCCTGGACAACGCCTTCGACGAGGAGGAGGTGAGGGCCTGGGAGAAGCGGGTGCGGAGGCTCCTGGGGGACGACGTGAACCTCAGCTACACGGTCGAGCCGAAGATCGACGGACTGGCGGTGTCGCTGATCTACGAGGACGGACTTCTGGTTCAGGGCGCCACGCGAGGGAACGGGTTCGTAGGAGAGGACGTGACGCAGAACCTGAGGACGGTCCAGGCCATCCCTCTCAGGATCCCGGTGGCGGGCGACGGGCCCGCGCCTCGATACCTGGAGGCGCGAGGCGAGGTCTATATGCCCAAGGACAGGTTCGAGGAGTTGAACCGGCGGCGGGAGGAGGCGGGAGAGCGACCTTTCGCCAATCCCCGTAACGCGGCGGCGGGCTCGGTGAGACAGCTAGATCCGTCGATCACCGCCACGCGCCCGTTGAGCATTCTGGCGTACGCGGTGGGGGCGGTGGAAGGAGAGACGCTGGAGACACAGTGGGATGCCCTCTCATACCTGCGGCATCTGGGGTTTCCTACAGCGGAGAACATAGAGCGCTGCCAGAGCCTCGATCAGGTGCTGGAGCGCTATGCCAGGTGGCTGGACCAACGTGACGGACTGAATTTCGACGCCGACGGCGTGGTGGTGAAGGTCGATAGCCTTTCTCAGGAGGAGGCGCTGGGCGAGGTCTCTCACGCGCCTCGCTGGGCTATAGCCTACAAGTTCCCCGCTCAAGAGGGAGTCACCAAGCTGCTACGCATCGGCATCAACGTGGGGCGTACCGGCACTCTGAACCCCTTCGCCGAGCTGGAGCCCGTTCAGGTGGGTGGGGTGACCATCCGCCATGCCACTTTACATAATGAGGAAGACATCCATCGCAAGGATATCCGCGAAGGAGATACGGTCATCGTCAAGCGAGCGGGGGACGTGATACCGCAGGTCGTAGGCGCGGTGAAGGAGTTGCGCACCGGCAACGAGAAGGTCTTCGAAATGGTGAGGACCTGCCCGGTGTGCGGGGAGGCTGTGGTGAAGCCCGAAGAGGAGGCGATGTATTACTGCATCAACGCCTCGTGTCCGGCCCAGCTCGTGAGGAGAGTGGAATACTTCGCCTCCAGGGGCGCCATGGACATCGAAGGTTTCGGTGAACGACTGGCTCAAGCGTTCGTGGAGAAGGGCTTGTTGGGCGACGTGGCCGACTTCTACTTCCTGGAGAGAGACGAACTGGCGGGGCTGGAGGGCTTCGCTGAGAAGAGCGCTGAGAACCTGCTGGCGGCGACAAAGGCCTCCAAGGATCGGCCCTTGTGGCGTCTGGTCACAGGGCTGGGCATCAGAGGCGTAGGTTCGGTGGTGGCGCAGCTCCTCACCAGGCATTTCGCCTCGCTCGACGAGTTGATGGCCGCTGGCGAGGAGGAACTCCAGGAGATAGCAGGTTTGGGTCCCCGTACAGCTAGAAACATCGTACAGTTCTTCTCCCAGGAGCGGAACCGGCGCCTGATAGAGAAGCTCAGGCAGGCAGGCGTCCGAACGACGCGCCGGGACGAGGAGGGAGGTCGCCAGGAGGGTCCGCTCACAGGCTCGACGTTTGTCATCACCGGCACACTGTCCACGATGAGCCGGGAGGATGCTACGGAGTGGATCGAATCCCTGGGAGGCCGCGTGGTCTCCAGTGTGAGTGGCAACACTGACCACCTGCTGGTGGGAGAGCAACCTGGCAGCTCGAAGGTTCGAAGAGCCGAGGAGCTGGGCGTACCATCCATTACCGAGGAAGAGCTGCTGGAGCTGGTGGGTCGTCAGTAGGTCGGGGGGTTGGCCCCGGCGTGGAGGAGTCTCTGAGGTCAGACGCGGTTGGGACGGAAGGGGGTCTAGAGGATGGCGCAGAGAGACGGGCGCACGGTGACCAAGATCGAGGTGCTGACAGTGGATCACCACCTGCTGGGATACGTGGCCACGGCCGGCAGGCGCTTCTCGACTTGGCTCAACATGGCAGACTCGCCCACTCTGACCGTGGACAAGGTGGCTCTGAGATCGCTACACGACGTAGGAAGGTCGGACGTGCCCTTGGAGTACGTCTTAGTGAATAGAGATGCCATCATGGCCGTGATTCCACACGAGGCGCCCATTGTCGCTCTGGGTAGGGACGACGAGCAGCGGCCGCTGGAGTATGTGGAGAAGGAGAAGCACGGCGTCATGATTAGCGTCCCTCCTTTCGCTATCAAAGGTGAGATGCATCTGGCCAAGAGCGCCGATTTCCAGCGAGCCTTGATCTCTTTCCCCGGCACGTTCATGCCCATCACCGAGGCTCGGATCGTATACACGCCCAATCCGAAGCTGCTTTGGCAGGGCAGCGTGATCCTGATCAACCGAGACAAGGCCCAGTTGTTCTGGCCTACCCCGGATGAGCGAAGGGCCTAGCAGGCGGCGCCACGAGGATCGAAGATGATCTTGTCCATGCAGTGTGCTATCGGTCATCTGCCCGCTCCCTGGGTCCGTGTCGAACAGGGTTCTAGTCTAGACCCGGGCGCCCACCCGAGCGTTCGACAGACGACAGAGACCGATTGCGCAGAGACATCCATCCCCGCCCGGTCCGACATGCGAAGGTCGTCGGCGCGTGATGTAGGCTCGCGACCAGGGAGTCGTATGGCCACGGTGCACGCCAACGAGGGTGGGTTGGGGTGAGGATCGAGCAGCCTCTGCTGAGAGGGAGACTGATCGCCAGGGAGAATCGGTTCAGGGCCAGGGTCAGGGTTGGGGGCCAGGAGGTGGCTGCCCACGTGCCCAACTCGGGCCGCCTCAGCGAGCTGTTCCGGCGGGACCAGCCGGTCCTTCTGGCGGAGGCCAGGGCGCCGCATCGAGTTACCGACTACGACCTGCTGATGGTCTTGCTTCCTTCTACTCTGGTGTCCGTCGATGCTCGCCTGCCGAACAAGCTATTCCACGAGGCAGTTCAGAAGGGCGCCCTGCCTGAGTTCGAGGGGGTGCCGTTGATCGACAAAGAGGTATCCTTTGGACATAGTCGCCTGGATTTCTCGCTGCGATCCGGGGACAATGAGAGTACCTGCCTGGTCGAGGTGAAGTCGGTGACTCTGGTTCAGGCGGGGGTAGGCCGGTTCCCCGATGCCGTGACGGAGCGGGGCAGGCGACACCTGCGGGAGCTGGAACAGGCTTGCCGGCAGGGCAAGCGCGCGGCTGCGGTCTTCGTGATCCAGCGCGACGATGCTTGTGCTTTCGCTCCCCACGATGAGTCTGATCCGGCCTTTGGCAGCGTGCTGCGCGAAGCTGCCTCTCGCGGGGTCGAGGTGTACGCGTACACGTGCGGGGTGACTCTGGAGGAAGTGGTGATTCGCGAGAGGGTCCCCGTGCTGCTGTACGAAGGGGCATAGAGAAGAAACCATAGCCGCCCTACGTGAGACGGTCGGAGTGGTTGCCTCAGGCGTGGGGCGCTTGACCAGGCGGTGGCATGGTTTCCTGTCGGCGAGGTTGCCGTCACGGGCTCAGAGGCCCGAGTGAGGGAGACGTACCATGGAAGATTTCGCGGAGTCCGCGGAGTTCTTCACCCACCAGCACCGTATCGCGGGCGCTGTGCGGTTAGGAGGCCTGCGCCTGACCGATGTGCTGAACGACGATCTGACCTCTTCGGTGGAACTGAAGAGGCTGGAGATCACGCGACACCTGACACCCGGCAAGGTGGTCGCCTCGTATGCATCTGCACTGCTGGACAAGAGAGGCATTCTGTTCGCCATTGGGGGCAGAGAGAGTGGTAAGGCGACGGAACGGAGTTTCTTCAGGCACGTGGACACCATTGAATGGGACGTGTTGGTGACGGTGCCCTTCTTCGAGCTCCATGGCAAGTTCCATGTTCGTGGAACCGGTGACTTGAAGACGAAGCTGCTGGCCTGGACTGGGCAGTTCATCCCTCTCACCGAGGCCAAGGCGGTGTTCACCCTCTACCCAGAGGTCACCTTCTCCGGTGACGTGATCATCGTGAACAGGGCGCACATCGAGGTCATCTGTTCCGACCAGTCTCTCGCGCGATGAGGCCGGTGTGGGTGGCTGCTGGCGAGGAGATGCCGACGCTGGTATCGTACGTTCTCGAATACTCGACCAACGAAGGGGTAGTTCATGACTGAATTGAAAGACTCACTAGTAGCTTTCATCGGCAGTGGTGTGATGGCGGAGGCCATGATCAACGGGATCCTATCTGAGGGTCTCACGAAGCCGGGTCTCATACTCGCTGCCGACCCTCGTGAGGAGAGGGGGCAGGAACTTCAGGAGAAGTACGGCGTCAGAGCCACCACGGACAATCGAGAGGCTGTGAAAGAGGCCCACATCGTGGTGCTCTCGGTGAAGCCGCAGGTGATGCCGGCGGTACTGGAGGAACTGCACGAGATGGTTCCGCCCAGTGCTTTGGTGCTATCCATCGTGGCTGGGTCGCGAATCAACGTCATCGCGGAGGGGCTGGGTCACTCCGCGGTGGTCAGGGTTATGCCCAACACCCCGGCTCAGATTGGGGAGGGGATGTCCGTGTGGACGGCCACCTCCTCGGTAGGTGAACAACAACGAGTGCAGGCGCAGACCATCCTCAAGGCCCTGGGCGAGGAGGTGTATCTCGACGATGAGGACTACCTGGACATGGCGACGGCACTGAGTGGCACCGGCCCGGCTTACGTGTTCCTGTTCATGGAGGCTATGATCGACGCCGGAGTGCATCTTGGCTTCTCGCGGCGAGTGGCCGAACAACTGGTCCTCCAGACGATTCGTGGGTCGGTGGACTTCGCACGCCAATTGGTCGCCCATCCTGCCGAACTGAGGAACATGGTGACCTCGCCGGGCGGAACCTCGGCCGAGGCGTTGTACCAACTGGAGAAGGGCGGGTTTCGCACGGTGCTATCACGGGCCATCTGGGCGGCCTATCAGAAGTCCAAGTATCTCGGTGAGCTGAGCAGCAAGTGATGGTGGGAGCGGCGGCCCGGGCGTGTTCTCACCAGCGGAGTCGTGGACCTGATCACCCTGATGCTGCTCGGTTCCTGTGCGCGGAGGGCGATGATTTGCCTTGCTCGTGGCGTTGCGCTAGAATCTCCCTGGTTCGGCGGCGTTGACACGTTGGCCTGGGCAGGAGGGTGACTGGGCGTATGAGACTACAAACCACGCATCATCTTGCTGCACGATGGGGATCGTCGGCCGGGTTGCTGGCTGTCCTCCTGGCGTCTTTGTTGGTGGCCTTCGTGGCTACGGCGGCGGGGCCAACAGCGGAAGGTTGGCTCTTCCAATCCCCAGTGAGCCCCATCCAGACGACGCCAGTGCAGACAGAAGCTGAGCCTGAGGAGACGGCCGCCGGGCCGGCTCTGGTATCGGTGCCATCTGGGCTCAACTTTGCGCCGTGGTTGATCGGCCTGGCGGTGGTCGTCGTGATTGTGGGAGGCGCTATGTGGTGGAGAGGACGGAGAGAAGAAGGGGGAGCTGGCGAGTGAGCAAGCTTGGTCAGTGGGTCCGCCCGGCGCGGCGCGGACCGGGCTCAGTCTATCCCCTCCTTGTGCTGATCGTCTTCTCGCTATTGGCCGCCTTCCTTCTCACCCAGACTACGGTGACGTTGGCATACCCGGCGTTCCAGTCGCCTCAGTCGCCTGTTGAATCGCCGACGCCCACACGGACCCCTGCTGCGAGCCCAACTGAGGTCCCTGCTGCGACCCCAACTGAGGCCCCTGCTGGAGCTCCAACCCAGACTCCTGCTGAAGTTCCGACCGAGGCACCTGCTGGAACACCCGAGGGGTCACCGGTGGCACCTCCAGGCGAGACACCCATCGTACCCCCTGGGGAGACCCCTGTCCTGCCGCCAGCGGGCGAAGTGACGCCATCGGCGGGTCCCGAGGAGACACCGGGTGAGGAAGCTTCTCCTGAGGTGCCCAGTCCCACGGAAGCACCAGGGGAAGAGGGCTCCTCCCTCCTGGACAGGCTATCACCCGCTGTCCTCATCGACACCTGTGTGGTGGGTCTGTCCTCCGTGTGGCTGTGCTGCGGGGGCTTCGTCCTGGTGCTCTTCCTTCTTCTGATCGCTGCCTCCTTCATCCTTCGGGTGTCGTAATGAGGCCCGGGTTCTCCGGGAATAACCGACTACTCAGGCTGTCCCTCTTGTGCCTGATCCTCCTGGCCTTTGCGCTACGGCTGTACCACCTGGACTACCAAAGCCTGTGGCGGGATGAGGTGGATGCCATTCTCTTCGCCCGTCGCAGTCTGAGCGGTCTGGCTCCTCTCTTCGTCAGCCCCGGGCACAACGGCCCTCTCTACTACGCCATCCTGCATTTCTGGATACGCCTGGTGGGGGACAGCGAGTTCGGCGTGAGATTCCTGTCTCTGGTCTGCGGCGTACTGGCGGTGCCTCTACTCTTCCGGCTGGGGCGGCGGTGGGTGGGAGGGACTGGTGGCCTGGTGGCTGCTCTCTTGTACGCCACGTCTCCCTATCTCGTCTGGTATGCTCAGGAGGGCAAGATGTACGCCCTCCTTTTCTTGTTGTCGGTGGCTTCGACGTACGTGTATCAACTCGCGCTGGAAGAGGATCGTCTCTACCTGTGGGCCGGCTATCTGCTGCTGTTAGCGTCGTCGTTGTACGTGCATCTGCTGTCAATCTTGATCGTACCTTTCCACCTACTCTTGTTCCTCGTCACGTGGCCGCAATATCGCAGGGCCTGGAAGTCGTGGCTGGCCACGTTCGTTGTCTTGGCTCTGCCCTATCTCCCCATGGCGCGCTGGGAGATCATCCTCCTGGTGCGGCCCTTCACCACCGGCCACCAGTTCTACTGGCTGCACGAGATGCTGGCGATTCTCCTCTTCGTGTTCAGTCTGAATGCGGCTCCTTACCGGAACGTACTGCCCATAGCTCTATTCGTGTTCCTTCTCCTGGCGGGCCTGGTCCTGTACAAGCGCCGGCCAGGGTTGGGGAGACAGGCACCTCTGGGTGAGTTGCTTGGCGGGCGCCAGGAGAGTCTGGTGTTGGGTCTGTACCTGTTCGTGCCCATCGTGGGGCTTTTTCTCATCTCCCTGGGCATGCCCATCTTCACCGACCGCTACCTGATCACAGTGGTGCCAGCGTATCTTCTGCTGCTGGCCTGTGGGGTACTGGCGGTGAAGGAGCGGTGGCCTGGGCTCGCCATCGTGTGCCTGGCCGTGGTGTTGGTCTGCAATCTGTACGTGGTCGCCCGGCAATCCCATACCAAGATCAAGTCTGACTATCGGTCCGTGGCGGAGTACGTGGAGGAGGATGGACGGGGAGACCTGTTCGTCTTTCTGATCCCGCAGGGCAAACGCGTGTTCGAGTACTACTACGAGGACCAATTCGACGGGGTGGATGCGCCCTACACGAATGCCGGGATGGGGCCGCAAGATGTGGAACGGGAGATGGGAGAGGCCACCACGGGACACGAGGAGGTGTGGTTCGTCGTCACCGAGGCTGAGTTGTGGGACGAGCAGGGGCTGGTGAAGGAGTGGTTCGATGGCTATGGGACGCTACTCGGGCAGCGAAGCTTCGCCAGGGTGGATGTCTACCTGTACTCCCTCGAAGGGGAGGGGGATGGGCGGCAGGAGGTAAGCTGAATGAGGTGCGCACTATGTGGCGAGCCGGCCTGGTATCGATGTGGTCAGACTGGGGTCCTTGTCTGCCCTCGGCACGCACGAATGGAGGTGCTGTCAGCGAAGGAGGGTGGGCAGAGGAAACCGTCCGTCGTGCGCGATGCCGGGCCACAGGATCGCGGCCGGTTGAAGGAGCTGGCTCTGCACTTCTGGGGCGAGACGGAGGTGGAGTGTTTCGATGGTCTGTACGACGTGCTCCAACTGCCGAGCTTGGTGGCCGAAGTGGAGGGCGACTTCGCCGGATTCCTCTCCTACGCCGTCGAGGGCGAGCGGACGAACCTGGTGATGCTCAACGTATTGCCCGAGTATCAGGGTAGGGGCGTGGGTCGGGCACTCCTGGAGGCGGCCGTTGAGCTAGCCCGCGGGAGCGGCCTCAAGCGCGTGGTCATGGTTACCTCCAACGACGATCTGCCGGCCCTGGGTCTCTACCAGCGCGTCGGTTTCGTGATCACCGAGGTGGTGCCGGGCCGCATCCTGGAGCACCACGGCGGTGAGGAGCAGGGCTTCGCCGGGATACCCGTCCGGGACGAGATACGCCTGGAACTGTTGCTGGACTCACCGGCGTTCTAGGCAGCACGGCTGCGACGGCCAATGGCGGCGAAGTCTGGGGTATGCTAGAATGAGATTGACGTGCCCCCGTAGCTCAGGCGGATAGAGCAGCGGCCTCCGAAGCCGTGTGCGCGCGTTCGAGTCGCGCCGGGGGTACTGAGGATAGGTGAAAGGGGAACGCTAGGTGGAGCGTTCCCCTTCTTGTTCTCTCATGCAACCGTGCCACGCTGACGACAGCCAGGACCATGCGTCTGTCTCAGGCGATCATCGAAGTAGAGGCGAAGCCGGTACATGGTAGCACAAACGCAGAGAGGGGTCAAGTAGGGTTGCCCACTGCGGGACGGCGTCGAGCTGATCACCCCGTAGCGTACCGTGAAGTTGGCGGCGTACCGAGGACGGTAAGAAGGCTTGACATGTACCATACTGGGTGGTACGATGAAGGAGTAGGGGAGGGCAACAGCGTTCCTGGGGGCGAAACCTGGCAAAACTGGATCTTGCCGCGACGCAGAATGGTCTGGACCGCGGCTCAACGGTAGCACCGCCCCGAGTGACGGTGCTGACAGGAAGTACAGGGAGACTGCCGGAGTTTCGCCGCACGAGAAGAGGAGGTAGATAGCATGTACTTGTTCAAGACCTCAGGGGGAACACTGCCGCTGGTTGTTGATGCAAAGACACATGGGTACGCCACCCGGCCAGCAGACTGGAATGCTGGCGAGATCGTCCTGCTAAGTAAGAACAAGGGCGATTTGGAGCCTGGCGAGAAGCAGATACAGTACATCGCTCGTATAGTTGACGTCCGACGACTACGCCCCGGTGAGGCGGAGGCCTACTGGGGAGTCGAATACGAAGGCAAGTATGAGTGGCTCATAGAACTCTCGGACATCTGCCAACTCGCTGAGCAGTTCAATTTGTCCGACGCAATTGGCTCCGGCGCCGAGGATTACTGGGGCGTGCGCTCTTTCAAGCGACTCGGCTTCCTGCATGAGGTGAAGATAGAGCGATTGCTGGAGGAAAGCCGTCAGCTTGATCTCCAGCCCTCTGCTGGTAGCACGGGCGGCCCAGCTATCTATACTGCCTCTGCTGTGCGGTGGTGACCTTGGCTCTAACTTCCAGCGCCAGGTCAATCACTACCACCTCAATGCCATACTCCGTCAGGCACTTTGCCATCCAACTGGTGCCCCGGAAATGGTCTGCTGCATCACGGTCGCCGAACAAGAGGATGAGCCTACCATCGCCTCCACAGACAGAATTGGCAAGCAATAGCTTCAGGGCGTCCGTCATCACCTTCTGCTTCTGACCACCTTTCACTGGTCCGACATGTGCCCACGCCTCGCAGAGGATCAAGGGAGTCTCGGAATATCCGTCTAGCTCTAGCGAGCTATCGTCGTCCAAACGCAGTTTCCTCTTGGCTAGGTCTATGCCGAGTTCTTCAGACAGCGCGTGGATAAGCCATCGCTCCGCTACCTGTTGCTCACTGCTGTCACCGGGTGGTCTGGTCATGACAAGTCCTTCTCGGGTTTCTCTATCACGTCAAAGCCAAGCGCTGTGAACTTGCTGTTGGTCTGTTTTCCTCCTCCGAAGTCAGAGACGTCTAGCCCGCTTGCTCCAGCCAGCACGTATTTGCAGGGATACAGGCGCTCACGGTACCGAAGTGCATAACGATAGTTCCCCTTGTCCAACCATCTGTCGTAGTCATTGGTGTCGCGATACTCGGCGTCGAACCGCCTCAGCGAAGCGAGTACGTCGTCTCTGGTGATTGGTCTTCCCAGCAACGTCACCGAATCCATGGCCACGCCTCCATCCGTGCTTGAGTGCGCAGTGGCTGTCTGGGCGTATCCCGATGCCAAGGGATCAATGCCGGGCATGATCTCGTGCATGAAGCGCGGCAGACCGCTGACGTCCAGGTTGCTGAACACGTCTTCCCACAGCAGGACTTGGTGCGTGTCAGAAGTGTGACCCACCTTCGTTACCAGGAGCACGAACTGCGTCTCAATCCCCAGCAGGTCTTCCATCAGATACCTTTGGAGAATGGTCTGCTTCACATAGCTCAGACCGCGAGATCGGAAGATCCTCTTGTCCACCGTGGCTTGTGGATACTGGCTCTCTGAAGACTCAAGCTTAGCCTCGATGCAGACAGCCTGCTCTTTCGAAGTATGTATGACAATGTCGGGCTTGGCGTTGAAGGCCCACTTGAACAAGCACACCCTAAGGAACTCATCGTCATCCTCGATGGTCCTATCGAATCTCGGCACGCTCCATCGTCCAGGGCTCTGAACGTACTTCGTGGACGGTTGTGGAACGGCTCCAAAGTACCGGTTGAACTCCAAGATGGATACCGTACGCAGTTCGTCCACCTTCGAGGGCTTCAGCAGCGCAAGGACTAGACCTCTCTTGGTGTCGTTGTCTTCGATCTGAGACCACAGATCACGGAGATAGGCATACTCCAAGAAGATGCCCATCTCCGATTCGTCTACGACATAAGGGCAGTGAATCAGAGCGAGGAATCGACTGAGATTGTCCCCCAGGAGAAGCACGTGATAGAGGATCGCGGTCAGATTCCTTTCCTCTCGGTTGATTGCCGAGTAGCCGCCACCCCAGTTCAGGTATTCTCTGATGTTCACCATTCTCCAGGTCTAGTTGAGGAGATGTGCCGTGATCGCGATCTGCGCTGGCATCAGCCACCTAGGCGTCGCAGGATTGCCTCAGCGAGAGGGGTCGCATCGTCCATCGACACGCCCCCTTCCACACCAAATACACGCACACTCACGAATACGTTACGAAAGCGGAAGTCCAAGACATAGGAGACGACTGTCCACGACTCGCTAGTCAACTTCGCCATGTAGCCCTGCGCTTCGTGGCCGAGGCCCGGAACAGAGACTTGCCTGAATTCATCAAACCTAGGTGAAGCGTCCACAGGCCAGTTGACGAGCGCTAGGTGCGCACCGTCAGCGGTTCCGTAGACTGACACATAGTTCTCTATCAACTGAACCTGAAAGAGGTTACCCAGGTCTGGCTCACGGCTGAAACTTGACCGCCAACCCGAAGTCCTGCCCCACACCTCAAGCAGTTGCAGGTATTCGTCGGGATTGGAATGTGTGTCGGCGACATCGCGATTGGTCGTAGGGCCCGTATCAGCTTCCACGACGTAGAACCCTGGAGGAAGGTCACTCAACGTCAGCGCGACAGAGCTCGGATCGATGTCCAACGGGGCCGGCGTTGTGCAAGTTGGGGTCGGTGGAACCACAGTCGCAGTGTGCGTGGTAGTCGCTGTCGGACTGGGCGTCTGAGTAGAGGTGGCAGTGGGTGTGTCGGTAGGTGGCGTGGTGGCGGTAGCGGTAGGCGCCTCTGCAGTCAACGTGGCGATGGCGGCCTTCTGAACCGCGACCTCGGTAGCTACCAGGTCAGGAGTGGCAGTGGGTGTTGGGCTACAGCCCAGCAGGATTGAAGCGAGTGCAGCCGACATCAAACGCACCACGCGGCTAGTCATTGCTGCCTTCCCCCAATCTCGATTCACTTGTTCAACGTTGTCCTTGATCGTCACGGTTCATACCCATGTCCTGCTCTGTCGGCCCAAACGGCTAGGATCCCCCAAAGACGGTCAGGATGCAGACTAGGCATGCGAACAAGACGGTCACGGACAGCACACTAACACCGATGAGCGAGGCTAAGTCCAGGGCAGCATCATCCCCGCGCGGGGCAGACTCGGCCCCACGTCCTAGACCGTGTCGCATGAAGTGGTCGAACCCAAGGAAGTCGATGCCATCAACATCGCCGTCGAAGTCCATGTCAAAGGGATTGGAGTCAGGCATGGGAATCATCCGAGCTCGAACTGTGTTTCCAATGTTGGAAGAACGATGCTACGGGTGGTTGAGGGATCGGAGTGCATGAGCGACAATGCAGCGAACTGCTTCTCACAGGACAACTCCCTTCCTCCTATCCACCTGTGCCGGTTGATGACAACCAGGACGAGATGTATGTCTCGGACGATCATCGAAGCAGACGTGTGGTCACTAGATGATAGCACGGCTGGGGAGAGAGGTCAAACAAGGTTGCCCATTGTGGGCCGAGCCCAGTGGGTCTGAGGATGCCTATCGCCTGGATTGGGACTGGACGTCGTGGATGAGGACGTCGTCGAAGCCAAGCTGGAGTTTGCGGATGGCGCGGGTCATGGTCGAGTAGAAGCGGGGGGGGCATCTGGTCGCGGAACAGTCTCTCGCGGTGTGATCTCGCTGTCACGGCTCGAGAGTCGATCCGAGCCTGGGCACACAGCACAGCTCCAGGAAATCGTCCAGGAACTTCAGACTGTTCCGTGTGATGATGAACCCCGTGGCGGTTGGGTATGTGTGCGCGTAGTCGCCGAACGGGGTGCCGGTAACGGGCAGTGGGGTGTGGAAGTAGATGCCAAGTGCAGGGGGCATGTCTATCTCCTCGATACGCTGCACCTTCTGAAGCGCTTTCCTGAGGAAGCCGCTAGCCTCCTTGAGGAGCCGCACCTCTTTCACGCCCCCATCCTTCAGATACTTCCCTCTGATGGCGATTGCGGAAGCGACAAACCCTCCCTCGGGCGCCCGATAGTTCTCTCGAAGCATATCGAGAAAGAGATCGACAGTTGACCGCAGTTTGGAGTCGACGCCGTCCAGCCACTCAGCCCGCTTCTCCTCCTCGCTGAGACCCGGCAGGAATGTCTCCCTCGTGCCACCCCTGAGCCTGCGAGCCTTGAGTTCACCGAAGGTATCCCAGAAGTCTTGAGGGATTCGCCCCCATTCTGCCTCCAGAAGAGGCAGATTTTGCTCGAGAACCCTGTTTATGTGCTCTGAGTAAGAGATGGGAATCCAGCGCTCCCACGGGGGATCACTGGCGTGTCGCCCTTCAGGCGACAGGTACAGGTAGAGATTGGGGATGTGATCTCTGAGCTTCCTGGCGTCAAAGTGGTCAGCGTACTTCTGCAATTGACTCGGGCCCAGAGGAGAGGAGACTTTGTTCTCGATTATGATCCTGAATGCCGGATTCTCGATGAAGATATCGAGTTGACCAACGCCTATCATGGTCTCAGAGTCGTGATCGGTGAACACGGCCCACTCATTGCCGACATCGGGCAAGTCCCCGTGCGGCAGGATCGAGAGCAAGTCTCGCAAAGGCTTTCCCCCAGCTGTGTCGGCGGATAGCAGCTTCCCCACAAACTGGGTCCAGGAGTCTTCGTACAGATCCGAAGGATACGTAATAGGCATCTCTCCTCCTTACGTCTCAAGTCCTATCAAGAGTCTCGATCTCTCGCCACTCGTTTCCGTTCATCTCAGATCCGTCATGCCGACGCTGTGATTCACCAAGTTACGACATGTACCGAGCGAAGCCGCCGGACCCAACGGAGTCAACGCCATCAGCATCGCGGTCGAAGTCCATGTCAAAGGGGTTGAACTCAGGCATGGCTATCCGCCGTTCGGGGGGGAGGATTCCTACGCTGGAGAAGCTCTGCTCGGCGTGGCTGAGGGAGTAGGCTACAGGCGTGGCAACCCATCGAACCGGTTCTCACATGGGAACTCGTTTCCTCCTATTGACCCGTCCCAGTTGATGAGAGCCAAGACGAGGTGTGGGTCCCAGACGATTATCGAAGTAGAGGCGAAGTCACTAGATGATAGGACAAGTGTGAAGCCAAGGCAAGCTGGGTTGACCACAGCGGAACGAGGCGCCGCACTTGAGGAAGACATGTACCAGAAAGTCTCGGCATCCTTTGTGTCTTCCAACCGGGCCTCAAACAGACTGTGGCACTGAGGCTTGCGGTCTGCAATGCCGAGTGAGGCGGTCCATGAGTCTAGCCTTCTCTGATCGGGCAACGGCAAGGGGAATGACGCGGTTTCGTTCTGGGGATCCAGTCGAAGAACGGCATTCAGGCGGCGACGCTTGTCCTCGATGTCGTCCGCTTCAGTTGGGAACGAGAGCCAGGCATGGATCGCAAGGGTACGGCTGAGGTGTGAAACGGGAGTCTCGTTGGGCGTCTCAAAGCATGTCCAACGCTGGAAGGCGCGGAACGGGCCTCAACCGCCGGCTCCGCTGACAAAGTCATGCTCCCATGTCGCATGTGAACCCCGAACGGACCTTTGGGTGCCAGATCGACGCTATTCTCAAGATATGCGATTTCGGTGCTCGCATGCGGTCGCGCTCTCAGGCTAGGCCATGAGATCGCGCACCTTGTCCGCGATCGACGATACGGATGCTTCGACGGAAAGGCTTGATGTGTCGATGCTACAAACTGGGCCTCTGTTCCACGTCATAAGCATGGCTTGATAGTACGTCTCAAGCTCTCTGATCTCGGATGGGGTGATTGAGAGGTCGTGCAGTTTTCCTCGTCGCGCCCTCCGCTCGATGAGAGCTTCGACCGAAGCCGTAAGATGGACCAACAAGTCTGGAGTTCGAACCTGACTGCACATGTCTACATATGCCGAAGTCAGGGAGTCAAACTCATGATTCGTAAGCATTCGTTGTGCGTAGTAGTAGCGAACCGCAACCTCGTAGTTCTCGTATATTGTGCGCTCCTGAATGCCGCCTTCGCTGAGAACCCCTTGCTGTAACCGGAAAGCCCGTTGCAGGAACTGTTGCTGGGCCTCGTATAGTGTGCCGCGTTCTTCAAGCCAAGCTATGTACGCGGGAAGGTAGGCTGGCTCCTCCAAGATGGCGACAAGTCCCAATTCATTGGCCACCAAGGGGACCAAAGTGGATTTTCCAGTGCCGGCCTGACCAGAAACAGCGACGTACATGAAAGTAGATCCTAGATTCAATGGCACACAAGGCGAAGCGTCTCTTCGGCCACCTTCTCTGCACCAGCGAAATCCCCCCCAGGGATGATCGATTCGCAGAGTCGGGGCCTTAGGCCTTTGCAGGAGTCCGGAGGATAACCATCTGGTCAGTCTCAGGATGCCGCCACCATCTCTCGCAAAACGATCGGCCATTATCGTGGCAGCCCTGACGCCAGCGTCCTCATCCATTCCCGGTGGCAGTAACCCATATCCAGATAGATCATCCCATGTGAAGAACAGCATTCCTTGGAAGTATCGCACATATTCTCTAACGAGCTGATGCTGACTGTAGCTGATTCCTGGGACGACGAGTGTCGGTATCTGAGTCATAGTGGCTTCCCACATGATCGAAAGGCCGGGAAGCGTTATCAGTGCCAGGCGGGATCTCAGTTCGTCTAACATCTCATCGAGAGATAGAGACACTATTTCTCCTCGAATCCCACGTGCTTCAAGCTGCTGTCTTGCAGCATCCGAACAAGTGACCAAGAGATTGCCAACGTCGATTCCCCTGAGGGCATTCTGAACCACCATCACTAGGGCGGCAGCGTAGTCATAACTGAATCCAAAGGGAGTCGTACCTCCTCCGAGATTCAGAATCAAGCCGTGTCTTTCACCAGCCGAAGTGCCCGATTGCCTTTCGCAGATTTGCGGGATCTCCTTCAAAGTGCTACAAGGCGGTCGCACCTTCGCTATTCGATCCGCCACTCCTGGGAAGGCAAGGCAAAGATATGCATCTACAGCTCTGATGTCCATAGGATCCGAGCGCCACATCCAGTAGAGGGCATCCACAACCACCACGGGAAAACCACGTTTCTTCGCGGCGGCTGCTCTGGCAAAATCCGTTATGGCTATGACTACACAAGGAGAGCCTGGTTGTAACTCAGACCTATTGGGAAGGTCGTCTGGATTGGCGTGAAGGACAACATCGAAGGCCTTGTTGCTCTCCAGATAGGGTACGGCTGCCCCATCTGCTACGGCCCAAATCGGCACATCGCTTCTCCTGCGCAGGGCACGTGCGATACTCACTGCATGTGATGCTGGGCCGTAGCCGAAGGTGACGGGTGCAACAACTACGGTACCCCTGCTATTCACTCTTCGTCCCCCTAGGTCTTCAGGCCCGGTCGATCTCCGCAGGCGCAGACGGCGGCCGCACTAGTTGACCAAGGTACGGGTGATGCGACATCGCCTCCTCTGCGAACTCACGAAGGTGGACGCGAAGCTGAGGGTCTCGTGCCGAAGCCGTCCCGACCTTTCCTGTCCTGGCATGCGCACATGCAGCTAGCCATGTGCAAGAGACGACCGCTTTGGAAAGACTGAATGGGCTCCAGTTCTTTCCCCGGCGGGTGACTGATCTCACCATCATTCCCTGTGCGTGGCGAGCCGAATCGGTCGGGTTCATGCCCACATAGGCCAGACAGGTCTTGCGTGGGCGTCCTCTATTCACCTGCAGGGATCAGCCCACCGCATAGACTCTTCCCTCTTCAGGAACTACTACTTCAATGCCTGAGACATCCTTCATCCCCTGCGCCAACTTGAGAATACCCGCATCGGAACGTTTCGGGTGGTTGTGGACAGGAACAAGACGATCCACCTTTGCTCGCATCGCTATCTCCGCGACACCGCTAGCGTACGAGTGCCTTGAACGCTCTACGTCATCACTTTCTGCTTCGGAGTCCGTTAGCCAGACTTCATGCAACAAGAATCCGACCCCCTGCACGAACGTTTCGGTGGCGTGTTCTACGATAGTATCTGTGATGTATGCTATCGTGTCCCCAATGCGAATGCCTGCTGAGCCTCCAGGATGCTCTTGTGCACGCAGTCGAATCGAAAGTGTCCCGATTCTCACGTCGTCACGCGTGACTGTGACAACTTCAACAGCCGTCGGAGATCCCTGAAGAGCAAGTGAAAACAGCGGTGGTCGTAGAAGCCTGCCTAGAGCCTGTTCCGGCACTGCTTCGACAAATGGACGCCCCGGGGCATATATGCGGACGGTTCCTCGCGTCCAGACACCGGAGAGATAAGACAGTCCCACGACGTGATCGAGATGATAGTGAGATAGCACTACGTTGAGGCGATCATACGGCGACAACAAGTCTATGATGGGTTGCTCTAGCAGACGAGCTACCCCAGTACCGGCGTCGAGAAGTATAGCCTCGCTGGAAGTAAGAAGAAGGAAGCTCATGGTTTGTCGGCCAAACGATGGCATGAAACCATTTGTACCCAGGGGTACCAACCGCATCGGATCACCCCTCCGTCTCTTCGCTGTCGAACATGAGACCTGAGAAGACCCAGCTATTCGTTGGGTTCTCCCAAAACTTGCCTTCGGCTTCGCGTAGGATTCGGTGCGTGGCGACACTGTTTGTCGCGACTGTGATGAGAGCGGCCATTGCGGCCGCGGCGTATGCTACCATGCCAATCTGAAGACTCGCCAGCAGGTTGCCAGCCATCAAGTACGTTCCCACAAGCGCCACCTGTACAAGCACAAACGCTCGGCTCGTATGGATGGCACTGGCAAATGGGTGTCGTTGCTGTGAGGACACTAGGTCGGGGCGTGCATCGAAAACCTCCCTGCTCATCATCGCATGAAGCATAATGGAGCAATTCACATACTCGGCGTGCCACTTCCTCGCACCGATCATCGCAAAGAGCACTGTCTCCCCTAGAGCCAGAAGAATGACCACCAAGACCAGCGCCAGGGTACTTGCCTCAACTGGCAGCGGCGAATGGCTGAGGCGCAGCAATATCAGTCCTGAGGTAACCGCTAGCACAATCGTGATATAGATGTCGAACAGACGGTCTCGGTTTTCATCGGTGGCTCGCAAATGACAGGCCACTTCTTGATATATGGTCAGGAGGATTTGGAGTCTTGGGTCACTATCCATGCCTACCCTCCGCTCTGGGGGGCTCTTTCGTGTGTGGAAGACACAATCCTCGGCGCGGCTGAAGAAGTGGATGGCGAGAGCGGCACTTCGGCGGTCCGCCTATCACTGGGGTCTTTCCTCCTCGTCAATGTAGGTACCCAGTGATGATAGCCAGGACAGGGCGTGTGTCTCAGATGATCATCCAAGTAGAACTGAAGTCAGCAGATGCTAGCACAGGTAGGCAGACAAGGCAAGCTCGGTTGCCTTCGATGAAACGAGGACCCCCTGTCGGGAGCGGCGGACGTACCAGACGCCATCAGCTTGTGGTGAGTGATAGCAGAGCCTCAACGGTGTTGTGACATCGGCCGCGAGCGGGTTGATGTGGAATGACTGTATCTATGACTGGAGCCGCCTTTGGTCCAATCGAAGCTGGGCGAAGGACGGAAGTTGGCCGGCGGGATCCTGACGACCACGGCGGCAGAGGTTCTCGTTCGTAGGCTGAGGCTTCGCTACCAGCACCAAGGTCCAATCCGTCGGTTGCAGGATTGGTCGTTCAGTACTTGACAGGGGAACAAACACGCGGTATAATGCAAGCAAGTGATTGCTTGCTTGCAGCTCGAGAGGGAAAGACCATGAGTCAAGAAAGCGACGACACCCGGCAGCGGATCTTGCGGGCCGCAGCCGAAGTGTTTGCCGAGAAGGGCTACGCCCGAGCCACGACTCGCCTTCTGGCCGACGCCGCCGGTGTCAACGAAGTGACCATCTTCCGGCACTTTGGCAGCAAGCACGGACTCTTCTCGGCAATCATCGAAGCTTACGCGGCGCCGGCCCTCAACACGGCCATGGCCGCGGAACTCACGGGCGACTACCGTGAGGACCTGCTGACCATGGGCACGCACGTGCTGCATGCCCTGCTGGAACGGCGAGAGCCGATGCGCCTGATGCTGTGCGAAGCCGAGGAATTTCCCGAGGTGCGCCAGGCGGTGGGCGAAAACCCACGCCAGCTTCGCCAGGCGTTGGCCGGCTATCTGGAGCGGCAAATGGCCCAGGGCCGGGTACGTCCGATGCAGGCTGAGGTGGCGGCCCAGGCCTTCTGGGGGATGTTCTTCGCTTATACCGTCAGCGTATGGCTATTGGACCAGCCGCTGGACCCCGAACTGAGCACAGAGGAACTGGTGGCGCAGTTCGTAGACATCTTCGTGGAAGGTACCCTGGCCGAAGGAGGCAAGCATGGACGCTAGTGCTATTCACGTTCAGGCGGCCACCCGGCGCTTTGGCGACTTGGTGGCAGTCGATGCCCTGTCGTTCGCGGTGGAGCGCGGGGAGATCTTCGGACTATTGGGACCCAATGGTGCCGGCAAGACGACGGCTATCAACCTGCTCACCGGCCTGCTTCGCCGCGACGGCGGCGAGGTTCGTGTGCTCGGCCACGATCCGCAGCGCCAAGCCAAAGCGGTCCGGCAGCGGATCGGCTACGTGCCCCAGGAGACCAACGTCTACCTCGACCTGAGCGCCGTGGACAACTTGTGGCACCACGCTGCGCTCTACTGCCGCGATCTGGCGGGCGTCGAGGAGCGCATGGAAGACCTGCTGAAGCTGATGAACCTCTGGGAGAGGCGCAAGGACGCGGTGCGCACCTTTTCGGGTGGGATGAAGCGCCGCCTGGTGCTGGCTCGCGCCCTGCTCCACGACCCGGAGATCATCCTGTTCGACGAGCCGACCCTGGGTGTGGACGTGCAGGCGCGGCACGCCATCTGGGAGCACATTCAGGCCCAGCGCGCTGGAGGCAAGACGTTCGTCGTTTCGACCAACGACATGGCCGAGGCCGACGCCCTGTGCAACCGGCTCGTGATCATCGACCACGGCCAGGCCATCGCCCTCGACACGCCGGAGCAGCTCAAGGCTGATCTGGGCGGGGACATCGTCAGCTTAAGGACGGTGCCAGCCATCGACGAGCCGGAGACCCTTCTTGTCGGGCTGGGGGTGCAGGCCATCACTCGCCCCGAGCCGGACCGGTTAAGGCTGGAGGTGCGCGACGCCGAGTCGATAGTGGGCGAGTTGGTGGCACGCATAGGCGCTGCCCACCGGCTGGAGTCGGTACGCATCGCCCGGCCTACGCTGGACGACGTGTTCTTGCATCACACCGGCCGAGCACTGAGGGAGTGAGCATGAGACGCTTCCAACTGGTGTTGCGCAACGAAGTCAAGCTGTTCCGCACGGCAGCGCCCATCCACCTGGTAGCCATTCTCCAGCCTACGGTCATGTACTTGCTGATGACCGTTATCCTGGTGCACCCTACCTTTGACATGAACGTGGCCCGGCCCACCAGTGACCTTGCCGACGACCTGGTGGTCGCCTTGGGGCAGGTGGGCTCGCCAATCGGCTTGCCCTACGTCAGCCCGGTGCTGGTGGACTGGGATGGCGGCGAAGTGACGCGGCAGGTGATCGCTGTCGAGGAGCGCGATGGCGTGGCAACGGCGGTGCAGTACTATGGTCTGATCGACAGCAACCTGGTCAAGAACTTCCGCAACCGGTTGACGGCGGCAGCGCTGCGCTTGTGGGACGCTGAGTTGGGCAGCAGCGCGGTGAGCGTCGAACAGCACGCATGGCTGCCACACGACGTGTCGTACAACGTCTACTTTGGCATGGCCCTGTTGCCCATGGCGACCTTCCTGGCAGCGGCGGCCATTGGGGCCATCCTGACCGCCCAGGAATTCGAGTTCCGCATCGTGGTCGAGTACCAACTGGCACCGGCATCACTGGGGTTGATCCTGGGCGGGCGGCTGACCCGGTTGGCGCTGTCGGGGCTACTGTCGGCCGGGATCTTGTGCCTGGCCGTGGGCCTGGTCAACGACGCCTGGCCGGGCGAGATCTGGCTGGTGGGACTCATCTTGCTGCCGTTGGCTGTGATAGCCGGTTGTCTGGGCATCGTGGCCGCGCTTCTGCTGCGCAAGAGTATCCTCGCCTTCCTGGTGGCGCTGGTGGCCACCTTCGTTGGCTGGATCATGGGCAGCTCCTTCGGCTTGGCGGCCAGCTTCGGGTCGAGCTACGAGCAGGTCAGCCGTCTGACGCCGTTTACCCACGCCGTGGAGCTACTGTTTCCCCGCTATTTCGGGGCCACGGTTGGATCGCCGGGCGTTTCCGCACTGGTCCTGCTGCTCATGGCTGGCGGGATGGTGGTGCTTACATTGCTGGTTTATCGCTGGCGCATTCTGACGCAGGAGTGAGCATGAAACGTTTCTGGATTCTGCTGCGCACCGAGTTGCTGGCCTGGCGGCACGACCCCATCACCGCGTTGGGTGGCTTCATTCCCACGCTCTTTATGCTCATCGCTTTTGGGCTGCTGTTCGGCGGGCGGTTGGCGTTCAAGATCGCTGTGGTCAACAACGACGCTGGCCCTTACGGCCAGGTCTTACGCCAGACTTTCGACGAGGTGCTCTCGCCCTTTGGCACGCCCTACTACGACGTGTCTGACCTGCCGGAGGAGGCGGCCTGGGAGGCATATTACGCCCACCGCCTCGACGGGGTCTGGGTCATCCCGGAGGATTTCTCGGCGCGGCTCGAGGCTGGTGAGAACCCGGCCGTGGAGATGCACTTCAGCAACTACAACGACGACCGGGCCAAGAACCACCGCATCTATGCTGCCGAGATCATGTGGAGTTTCTACCAGACGATAGGACAGCCCGCGCCGCCGCTGGCCTTGGCGGAGGAATACCCGCTCCCGGAGATGATCGAGTGGTTCCCGGTCATTGCGGTGGGTGTGGCCCTGCTGGGCTTCATGCTGGGCGGCATGATCAACATCTTCATGCTCACCTACAAGGAGCGCGTGGCCCGCGTCACCCTCGAATTCGGGCTGGCGCCTCGGGCGCTGACCTGGGTGCTGTTGCCCAAGACGCTGCTGGCGCTGCTGATGGGGCTGCTCACCGGCACGCTGCTGCTGGGTGTGCTGTGGCTGTGGCTAGGCGCCTGGCCGGGCAGCTTCCTTGGGGCAGTCTGGCTGCTGGCCGGGCTCGTGATTCTGTTCTGGGTGCCATGGGCGCTGCTAGTCGGTATGCGCGCCCGGTTCTTTGCTGGGATGATTGCCATGATCCTGACCGGCCTGACCGTCTTCTTCGTCGGCGGGGGGCTGGGCCTGGTGCGCTCTAACTGGGCGTCGGTGCCGTGGTTCTCGCGCCTGTTCCCCAATGTCTACGCCGTAGACCCTCTGCGCGACCTGATCTTGTTTCACTCCTGGCCGGAGGATTGGGGCTTGGCGCTGCTCAGGCTGGTCGGCTTTGCGCTGCTCAGCCTGGCGGTCGGCTGGGGGCTGGCTGGGCGGCAGATGCGCCGGCTGGGTTAGGGCATCGCTGCGGCGGAGCAATAGGCTTCAGCGGAGGGATGTGATATGTCCCTCGGAGAGGGAACTGCAATCCCCTCCACAGTCACCTGACAAGCTCCGCCAGGCTCAGCACAGCCGCGCTTGTTCCGCCGGTCATTCGTATGAAGCCTTGCCGTCTACAGGTCCTGTGTTCGTCTCGCAAGTGAGAACCACGCCTGGAGTGGCAGGAGGCGCCAGCGCGGCAGGCGAGGGCCTACGAGACCAAGGGGGATGTCTCGCGGATTGCCAGGCCCTAGAGGGGCACAGGCGTGAGTGAGGTCTCTGTCCTTGGCCGTTGCCCGGTCAGTGGTGACTGGCAGACATCGGCTTTGCTCCCCGCACCGACTCGCTGTAGTCTGTGAACCTCACACCCTGTGCGCGCATCGATTCCCACAACCGCTCCAGTAGCGCACCACAACCGTCTGCGGCATTCATCTTGTCCGGACACGGATGGTTTCTCAGAGGTTGACCGTGTTCGTGCCGAGAGGTGCTCAACCGGGGCCAAGGGCAGTGGCCAGGACGCGCGTCATCTGGGCCTCCAGGATGACGTCACTGACTTCCAGGTGAGCCTTCAGCTTTCCCGTTCCAGGCAGCATAACTGACAAGCTTCTTGAAGGGCAGATGTGCTTGACAGAGAGAAGCAGGTGTGCTATAATTGGTTTGATATTTGATCAGATATCAACTAGACCCCTGTCCAGGGGTGCCGGGCCGCTAGTTCGTAGCCAGTCGCCCACTCCTCTTTCTCCGCGAATGGAACGAGCGGCTGCGGGTTGAGCGGCGTAAGGAGGATAGCCAATTGACGACAGTGTCTATGCCCCGCACGGTAAAGGATTCAGTGGTCAAGACCCTGCGCGACGAGATCATCAGCGGAGACCTGGTTCCCGGTCAGTACCTCCGTTTGGAGGAGATCGCCGCTCGGTATGACGTCAGTACCACACCGGTGCGCGAAGCGCTGCGTGACCTCGAGGCTGAGGGCTTGGTGACCATCTTCCCTCACCGGGGAGCCGTTGTCACCCAGCTTAGCCCGGGCGAGTTGCAGGACATCTACGATATCAGGGTGGTTCTGGAGGAGATGGCTACGCGTCTAGCCGTCCCCCTCATGACCGAGGACAACTTGGCTGAACTGACCTCGCTCGTCGACCAGATGGAGAGCAACATCGACGACGTAGTCTCCGTGGTAGAACTGAACCATCAGTTTCACCTCGCCCTCTATGCCGCGTCCGGTCGGAGCCATCTGTGTGAGCTGAACCGCATCCTGCGATACCGCACGCAGCATTATCTGCACGTCTTCATCGTCGAGGTCGAGGTGGGCCACCTGCCGCGGACCCAGGGCGAGCATCGGGCCATCCTTGAAGCCTGTCAGCGCGGCGATGCAGAGCAGGCAGCCGCGCTGGTGCGCGAGCACGTGGCTCAGGTGGGTCGCGCGATAGTGGAATACGTGCGACAGCGCGATGAACCCGGGGCTGCTGCGACCAAGACGGGATGATGGGGGACCTGGAGACAGGCCTGGCAAGGCGCGTCTTGGGAAAACCATATAGGCTGAGGCGGTAGTGACAGGGTGCGACACACTCCAATGCTTGGGGGTGAGTGGAATCGCCAGCGGTGGGAGCCGCGGGAGGAGCACTAGTCACTGTCAGTTGCGGCTGAAGTGAATCGTTAGGCGACCTGGAATCGGCCAGTTCTGCTCACGTGGTCAGGCCCGATCAGGCCTATCAAGGAGGAGCGTACGACAATGATAAGGGCTAACTACGAATCCGATGCGGGCAAACGCAAAGAGATCCCACATGAGGAATTGGGGACGATTCCACACATGCCGTTCGAAAAGTACTCAGAAAAGCTCAAGCATTGCCTTCTGATGAAGCGGGAAGACGGCATCCTTGAGGCCCGACTTCACACCAACGGCGACAGCATGCAGTGGGGTGCTCCCGCCCATCAGGGCCTTCACTACTTCTTTGACTGGGCGGGCCGAGATCCGGACAACGAGGTCATCATCCTGGGCGGCTCGGGCAAGGATTTCACCAAAGGCATAGGACGAGTCAATGCAGATGGTGAGTGGCAGCCTGCTTATGAATTCGCATCAGACCCGGAAGTGGCCTGGAGGATGTACGAGTACCAGTACTACGACGGTACGAACGACATCGAAGGTCAGATCTTCGACGTCGAGGTTCCCACCATCGGGGTTTGGAACGGCGCCGCCTTCCACTCGGAACTGGCAATGCTATGCGATATCACCCTCTGCACGGAGGACGCCTGGACCACGGATATGCATTTCCGCGTCAACATGGTTCCTGGTGACGGCATTCAGATTGCCTGGCGTGAGCTCATGGGCCGCAAGAGATTCGCTTATGCCGAGTTGACCGGCGAGATCATCACCGCACGAAAAGCCCTCGCCCTCGGTATGGTCAACGAGATCTGGCCCAACCTCGAATCCTGCTACGAACGCGCCTGGGAGATCGCCGAGCTTATTATGCGCACCGGCTCGCGCGTAACCCGCCGCATCACTGTCCAGCAGCTCCGCAAGGCCTGGAAGGAAGACATCGCCAACGAAGTGCGCAACGCCTTCTCCAGTGAGATGTACGTCACCGCCACCGAACACTCTCCCCACGAGGTCAGCTACTGGGAGTGGGCTCGCGAAGAAGCCGAACTCGTTCGCAAGGCCGAGAAGAAGGGCAAGGTCATTCGTCCCCGCGTCGACGGAGGACAGGAAGAAGACGAGATCAAATAGGGGAAGTCGCTGACACCTGTGCTGTCCCCGGGCTCAGGCTGCCCGAGAAGCCCACCTCATACGGAATCCAACTGATGGTTCGGGCCCATGTGTGATGGCGTGAAAGCAAGCACGACGGAGTGACCGATATGGATGTGATGTCGAAACGGCCAGGCTCGCCTCGTGGTGGGGATACGATGGCTGGAATGGCATCGGCCTTCGCCTCCATGACGGGCACAGTCCAAGATAATGCTTCGTAGGACAGTCGGATCCACAACCATGGGAGGTAGAGACATTGGCCAAAGTCGTCGTAACCGCGGCGATTAACGGTAGTGTTCACGTTCCCTCTATGTCTCCGTACTTGCCGATAACGCCGCAACAGATCGCTGATGAGGCAGTAAGGGTGCACGAGGCGGGCGGCGCGATTGCCCACATTCACGTGCGTGATCCCGAGAGTGGAATGCCAGTTCCCGACACGGAGCTATTCAGGGAAGTCGCCACGAATGTGAAGAGCAGATGCAACATCATTCTTTGCTTCACCACGGGCGGCACGCCGGAGATGGGCGTAGCAGAGCGAGCCAAGGTTGTGTCAGAGCTGAAGCCAGAGTTGGCCTCGTTCAACGCCGGCTCACTCAATTTCGGTATATTCCCGATTCTGGATGCCGTGGAAGAGTTCAAGTACGACTGGGAGAAGCCGTTCTTGGAGAGCTCGTGGGATGGTATCTTCCCCAACACCTTCAAGACCCTGCGGGAGAACGCCCAGCTCTTTGCCGAGAACGAGACCAAGCCGGAGCTGGAAGTATACGATACCGGGATGATCAATAACCTCGCCTACCTGGTCCGCAAGGAATACCTTCAGAGACCTCTTCACCTCCAGTTTGTCCTGGGCATTCTAGGGGGCATACCGGCGTCCGCAGAGAATCTGGTCTTCCTGCGCAACACCGCCAGGGCAGCGATTGGAGACTTCACCTGGTCTGTCTGTGCTGCTGGACGTCATCAGTTTCCCATGTGTGCCCTATCCATGATCATGGGCGGCCATGCCAGAGTGGGCATGGAAGATAACCTCTATCTAAGCAAAGGCGTGCTGGCGAAGAGTAATGCTGAACAGGTGGAGAAGATCATACGCATAGCACGGGAGTTGGGTCACGAGCCGGCCACGCCTGATGAGGCCAGGGAGATTCTGCATCTCAAAGGTCAGGATAAGGTCAACTTCTGAGAGCCGTTTGACGGAGCAGGCACGAAATGTAGCGGAGTTGACCTCGCTGGCAACGCGTGGTTGGCATCGAACTGCGAAACATGGAGCGTGACACGCGATGGTCACGTTTGACGCAAGTCCGGATTGGTCTACTCAGCAACGACGCACGAACAGAGCCAGGAGACGCAGTTCAACGATGGGCTACACTGTCAACCTTGTGACTGTCATCGGCGCCGGTACCATGGGGGCGGCCATCGGCGCTCATTTGGCCAACGTCGGTGTCCCGGTCTACCTGCTGGACATCGTCCCGCAGGAACTGACTCAAAAAGAGAAAGACAAGGGGCTGACGCTCGAACACCCGGCGGTGCGCAACCGCGTCGTGAACGAAGGGTGGCAGCGTTGCGTCAAGGCCCGCCCGGCCAACCTATTCTCCCAGGATGCCGCCGAGCGAGTCGTGCTGGGCAACGTGGAGGACAAGTTCGACTGGGTGGGGGAGGCAGACTGGATCGTCGAGGCTATCGTCGAGAAGTTGGGCCCCAAGCAGCAGCTCATGGCGCGCATCGAGGAGGCTCGCAAGCCCGGAAGCATCGTCAGCACCAACACTTCCGGTATTCCCATCAAGAAGATCGCCGACGGGCGCTCGCAAGACTTCAAGGCCCACTTTCTGGGCACGCACTTCTTCTTCCCGCCTCGCTACCTCAAGCTGTTGGAGATCATCCCACACGGGCAGACCGAGCCCGAGGTCCTCGAGTTCATGAAGGAGTTCGCCACAAGGGCGTTGGGCAAGGGCGTGGTCGTGGCCAAGGACACGCCCAACTTCATCGCCAATCGCCTCTTCTCCATGGTGGGAAACCACACGCTCAACTGTGCACTGGAAGACGGCTACACCGTCGAAGAGGTGGATGCCCTGACCGGGCCTCTCGTCGGCCACCCCAAGGCCGCCACCTTCCGCTTGTATGATCTGTTGGGCTTCGACATACACGCCCAGGTGAACGAGAACCTCTACCCGGCCATTCCCGACGATCCCTATCGTGAGGAACTGAAACACCAAAAGCTCAATGCACTCATCGAGGCTATGCTGGAGCGCAAGTGGTTGGGCAACAAGACCAAACAGGGATTCTACAAGCGGGTGGAGACCGAGGAGGGACGGCAGTTCTGGACGTTGGACCTGAAGACGCTGGAGTACCAGCCTCCGGCCAACCCGCGCTTCGACTCGGTGGCCAAGCACAAGGACGTCCAAGACGTAGGCGAGCGGATCAAGCGACTCTGTGCCGAGGCTTGGGGTGAATCCGGTGACACTGCCGACCGCGCCGGGCAGCTCATCTGGAATACCATCGCCTTTGCTCTGAACTACGCGGCCAGCGCCATGCCCGAGATTGCCGACGATGTTCTATCCATCGACAACGCCATCAAGTGGGGCTTCGTGCACGAGCTAGGTCCGTTCGAGACCTGGGACGCGCTGGGTGTGGCGCAGTCGGTGCAGCAGATGGAAGCCGATTGCATGGCGGTCACGCCGTGGGTCAAAGAGATGCTGGCTGCCGGGCACACCAGTTTCTACAAGAAGGAGAACGGCCGGCTGTACTACTACGATCCAGCCAGCAAGGACTACGTCGCTGCCGCGAGCGATCCCCGCGTCATCGTCCTCAAAGGGCTGAAGTCGGACCAGAAGCGGATCGTTGCGCACAACCCCAGTGCCAGCCTGCTGGACATGGGCGATGGTGTCCTCTGCCTGGAGTTTCACTCCAAGATGAACGCCCTGTATACGGACACCTCCAGAATGATGGCTCGGGCCAGCGAGGAGCTGGAGGGTGACTGGGTAGGGCTAGTCATAGGCAACCAGGGCGAGCACTTCTCCGCCGGTGCCAACCTCGCTGAGCTTGCTTCGAGGGCAGAGCAGGGCGAGTGGGAGCAGATAGAAGCGGCGCTCAAGATGGCTCAGGATGTGCTGATGGCTTTTCGCCATGGCCCGAAGCCCGTGGTCTGTGCACCGTTCAGCATGGTGCTGGCCGGCGGAGCCGAGGTGATGATGGCGGCGTCGGCCGTCTGCGCGGCTGCCGAGTCATACATCGGCCTGGTAGAGGCGGGCGTGGGGCTGGTGCCAGCCACAGGTGGCTGCAAGGAGCTGGTGCGGCGTGTCCTATCGCCGGTGGCCAAGAGCACCCCCAAAGCTGACATGTTCCCCATCTTGCGGCAGATTCATGAGACGATCGCCATGGGGAAGGTCAGCACCAGCGCTGAAGAAGCCCGCCAGTGGGGTTTTCTGACCCCTGCCGACCGGATCGTGATGAACCGGGATCACCTGCTGCACGAAGCGAAGCGCATGGTACTGGAGATGTCCGAGTCGGGCTACCGTTCGCCAGCCCGCGGCAAGGAGATCTGGGCTACGGGGGCCAACGGCCTGGCTGCGCTGGAGGTGATGGTCTGGGGCATGAAGGAGGCCGGATACGCATCTGAGCACGACGCTCTCGTCGCAAACAAGTCGGCCCACGTACTTAGCGGCGGGAAGCTGACCAGGCCGCAGTGGGTGGATCCGCAGTATATCCTCGACCTGGAGCGAGAGGCCTTTATGTCGCTGCTGGGTGAGCAGAAGACGATTGACCGCATCCGGCACATGCTCAAGACGGGCAAGCCGCTGCGGAACTGACGGGAAGACGAAGAGAGAATGAAGGAAGCAGTGATCGTTTCCGGTGCCCGTACCGCCGTGGGACAGGCGACGCGGGGGACGCTGGCGGACGTGCGCCCGGAGGACATGGCCAGCGTGGTCATCAACGAAGTGCTTCGCCGGGCCGAGCCGGTCGAGGTCGAAGACGTGGAGGACGTGATCCTGGGTTGCTCCTTCCCGGAGGCGGAGCAGGGGTTGAACGTGGCCCGTGTCGTGCTGTTGCGCGCTGGTTTTCCCTACACCGTCCCGGGACAGACCGTCATCCGCGCCTGCGCCTCTGGCTTGCAGGCGATCGCCGCAGCGGCGGAGCGGATCGTGGCCGGCTTTGGCACTTGTATCATCGCGGGTGGTGTCGAGTCCATGAGCATGGTGCCCATGATCGGCAACAAGTTCACACCCAACCCCTGGATGGCTGAGAACTACCATCAACTCTACCTCAGCATGGGGCAGACCGCTGAGAACGTAGCCAGCAAGTACAGCGTCAGCCGTGAGGATCAGGACGCATTTGGTTATCGCAGCCATCAGCGGGCCATTGCCGCTCAGGACGCCGGCAAGTTCAAGGGCGAGATCGTGCCGCTGGAGATCGAGCAGGTGGTACTGGACAACGGCAAGCCCACGACACGCACGATCGTGTTTGACGCCGACGAAGGCCCCCGGCGCGATACCTCGCTGGAGGTGATGGGCAAGCTGCGGCCCGTCTTTGCCAAGAACGGCACTGTGACCGCCGGCAACTCGTCGCAAATGTCCGACGGGGCTGCCGCGGTGTTGGTGATGGAGCGTGAGAGGGCAGAGGCCCTGGGCCTCAGGCCGCTGGCCCGCTTTGTGGGCTTCGCTGCTTGCGGTGTCCCGCCGGAGCTGATGGGCATAGGTCCCATGTTCGCGGTGCCCAAGGTTCTGGAACTAACCGGCATGTCGCTGGACGACATGGGCCTCATCGAGCTCAACGAGGCCTTCGCTTCCCAAGCGCTGGTCGTCATCCGCGACTTGGGGCTGGACGAGGAGAGCACCAACGTCAACGGCGGGGCCATAGCTCTGGGGCATCCTCTTGGCTGCACCGGGGCCAAGCTTACCGTGCAGATCATCAACGAGATGGAGCGCCGTGACGTCCAGTTCGGTCTGGTCACCATGTGCACCGGTGGGGGTCAGGGCGCGGCGGGCATCTTCGAGCGGTTGAAGTAGCCACCTGGTCAGTGGGACGGAAAGGGGACGGATGTCAGAGTTCTCCCTTGAAGGAAAGGTCGCAGTGATCACCGGTGCGGCGCGAGGCATCGGGCGTGCCATTGCGCTGAGGTTCGTACAGGCTGGCGCAAAGGTAGTGGTGAGCGACCGGGAGCTGGACGACGTACAACCGGTGGCAGATGAGATCAGGGACGCCGGTGGCGAAGCCCTGGCTCTCCAGGCCCACGTGGGCGTACTGGACGATCTGATGGCAATGGTGGCCCAGACGGTGGAGACCTTTGGACGACTCGATGTGGCGGTCAACAACGCCGGCACCAACCCATACGTTGGACCCCTGCTCGGCGCCGATGAGAGCCAGGTGGAGAAGACCCTCGACGTCAATCTGAAGGGCGTCTTTCGGGGGTGCAAGGCTGTTGCGCCCCAGATGAAGAAGCAGGGCGGCGGGAAGATTATCAACATGGCCTCGGTGGCCGGTTTGCGACCGGGGCCTGGTATGGGCATATACAGCATCTCCAAGGCAGCGGTGATCATGTTGACGCAGGTGCTGGCGGTGGAACTGGGCCCGGCCAACATCCAGGTCAATGCTATCGCGCCAGGGGTGATCAAGACTCGCTTCAGCCAGGTGGTGTGGCAGAAGCCGGAAGTCGCCGAGCCCGCCTTGCGGAGCCTGCCGTTGAGTCGCTTCGGGGAGCCGGAGGATGTGGCTAGTCTGGCGCTATACCTGGCCTCTCCAGCCTCGGATTTCGTCACCGGGGCGGTGTTTGTTGTGGACGGGGGGCAGAATGTGCTCACCGTCATGTGATGAGTGGATGACAGCGGGGTTCACTAACAGGGGCTCTTTGCCGTGCTCGAAAGGGGGTGGTAATCCGGCAAGCATTCGGAGATGGACTCGACAGGGAGATTGGAGAGCAAGATCTACAAGGAAGGAAGAAGGAGACCCTAAGATGGCGAGAAGCAAACTGCTGAGAATGACGGTGAGCATTCCCATCATACTGGTGTTGGGCGTGTTGGCCTTCCTGCCCGCCTGTGGCCCGGCGGCAACAGAGGCGCCAGAGGCCACCGAGCCTCCAGCAGCGGTGCCCACTGACACCCCAGTACCAGCGCCCACTGAGCCCCCACTACCAGAGCCACCTGCGACCATCAAGATCGGCACCGTGACCGACCAGACCGGGCCTCTGGCGGCCTTTGGGGTCCAGACGAAGTGGGGATACACCCGCGCTATGGACGATATCAATGCCGAGGGAGGCATCTACGTCGCGGAATATGACGCGAAGATTCCGGTGGAGATCCTTTGGGGAGATCACTCGGCAGACGAAGAGAAGGCCGTTACCGAAATGGAGTATCTGGTGGAGCAAGGGGTGACTGCTCTCTCAGGCACCACTGCGATAATGCCCCTGGGCCAGGTGGTTGCTGAGAAGAACGGTGTTCCTCTCGTCATCGCCAACGGCTCTCTCGTGGATCCGTTCCAGCAAGGCTTCCGGTATCTCTTTGACGTAGGCTGGATGAATACCGATTGTGCCAAGTGGCCATTCATGTTGATGGAGGACTTGGGCCCGCCAGAGGCGACCAAGATCGGGTTCATGGAAGAGCAGAATCTGATGGGCATCGACTACTCCATCTGGTTCCAGCGGGAAGCCTTCAACCGTGGCTTCGACAACTACGTCGTCGAGAAGTACCAGAGGTTCAGTAGCGATTTCTCCACCTCCATTCTGCGCTTCAAACAAGAAGGCGTTGACTTCGTGTATGCTCCGATGATCGGCCCGGACGGGATTCTCTTCTGGCAGCAGATGAAGCAGCTTGACTTCGTGCCCAAGGCGATTCTGATGCTGTCCGCACCGGCGGTTCGGGCTGACTGGTTGAGCATGGGTCCAGAAGCCGACTACGTCATCACCACCAACGGCTATCACTGGGCTACGGGCTACCCAGGGGCTGCGGAGTTTGATGAGGCGTATATGGCCGAGAGCGGTGAGCATGCTCCGGAATTGGCTGGCCAGGCCTATCAGGCCATTGAGGTCATAGCTGATGCCATAGAGCGAGCTGGCTCGCTGGACCATGACAAGGTCAGAGACGCCTTGGCCGAAACTGACCTGGACACTCTTGGGGGGCATGTCACGTTCCAGCCCAACGGCATGGTCAACAAAGAGTACTTCCTCGTACAGTACATAGACGGGGTGGAAACGATAATCTGGCCTGCGGCGATGGCTGAAACAGACCCAGTCTATCCCTTCCCCGCGTGGTCGGAAAGGTAGGTAGGGGGGAGTCCCAAGCACACCATGAGGGTGTGCTTGGGACCCGCATTCACACTCAGTCACAGAGCGGAGAACCCCTGGTCGGCAATCAGGTCAATCGGGGAGCGCGTCGGACCGCGACCGCCAATCCGTTGGGCCTGGAGATCTCCACCTCTTGGCTTGTTGTGGGAGGCTCTCAGGTTGCCCTACAACAAAGCAACGATGGGCCCGACGAGTTATGAGATTGGCGTCGCCCCCCCCTGGTTGCGAATGCCAGGAGATGACGCCAGAAAGGTCTCTTGGAGGAAGACCATGGCCATCCTCGAAGTACAGGACGTAAGTAAGGATTTCGGCGGTTTGCGGGCGCTGTCAAACGTCAGCTTCTCCCTGGAAGATGGTAGCATACTTGGCCTGATTGGGCCAAACGGGTCAGGCAAGACTACCTTGTTCAATGTGATTACTGGTTTCCTGAAGCCCACATCAGGGAGAGTGATCTTCTGCGGTGAGGATATCACCGGGAACGCTCCTCACAAGGCCTGCAAAGTGGGCATAGCCAGGACTTTTCAATTAAACAGGCCCTTCAGCAACATGACCGTGCAAGAGAATGTCCTGGTGGGCTTACTCAACGGGAGAGAACCGGCGCGAAGTGTGGGACACGCCAAGGCAGAGTGCGAGGCGATTCTGGCGCTAACCGGCTTGGAAGCGAGATGCCTGACGAAGTCATCGACGCTGGGCATCGTTGATCGAAAGAGGGTAGAGCTGGCCCGCGCCCTGGGCGCCAAGCCAAAGTTGTTGCTCCTGGATGAAATGATGACCGGGCTCAATCTCAGGGAGATAGAAGATGTCATGGAATTGGTCCGGCAGATCAGGTCTTCAGGGGCAACCGTGATCGTGGTGGAGCACGTAATGAAGGCAGTACTCGGCATATCCGACAAAGTGGTAGTGCTGAGTGCGGGTAAGAAGATATTCGAAGGCACACCCCGTGAGGTGATCAACAACCAGCAGGTTATCGAGGCATACTTGGGCGAGTACGAGCATGCTTGATATCAAGAACATCGACGTATACCACGGAGACCTCCAAGCTCTGCATGAGGTCTCTTTGATCGTACAAGACAGGGAGATAGTCACTGTCATTGGCTCCAATGGTGCTGGAAAGAGCACGCTGCTGAGGACCATAAGCGGCCTGCTCAAACCCGCCACCGGCAAGGTGGGATTCAACGGGGTTGATTTGGTCGAGCAACCCGTGCACAAGATAGTTGAGTCTGGGATTTGCATGGTGCCTGAGGAAAGAAAGGTTTTCAGGGAGATGAGTGTCCTGGAGAACCTGGAAATGGGCGCCTTCACTAGTCGGGCCAGGCGGGTTAGGGACTCCACTATGTCCTGGATCTGTGAGGTCTTCCCTGTCCTCGAAACTCGCAAGAACCAGCAAGCCGGCACATTGAGTGGAGGGGAGCAGCAGATGCTGCTCATCGCCAGGGCGCTGATGTCCAAGCCGAGGTTGCTGCTCATTGACGAGCTTTCCCTGGGCCTGGCACCGCTGCTCGTGCAGAACCTATTCAAGACCTTGAGGCATTTGTACGAATCCCAGGACATAGCCATCGTATTGGTGGAGCAGAATGTCCGTGCCGCCCTGGAGTTGGCAGACAGAGGGTACGTCATCGAGGGTGGCAGGATCGTTGCGGAGGGCCAAGCGCAGGACTTGTTAGGTCGAGAAGACATCAAAGACGCCTATTTCGGCGTCGCGTCCGAGTTATGAGCATCAAGTGCTGAGAAGGAAGACCCAGCTATGACTCAGTTACCCCAGGTATTGGCCTATGGCATCATCCTCGGCATGTTCTACGGTCTGTTGACCATCGGGCTCGCCTTGCTTTTTGGGGTCATGAAATACCTCAACATTGCTCATGGCTCTTTCATGATGATTGGAGGATATGCCAGCTACTGGCTTTTCACTCTCTGGCATGTGGACCCCATCGTATCCATCCCCGTCGTAATGGCCTTGATGTTCCTGCTGGGCTGCGTCCTATACAAGGTGCTGTTCTCGAGCCTGAGCAGAGCATCTGAGGATCGGCGGATAAACAGTTCCCTGATCATGACCTTCGGTCTGATCCTGATTCTGGACAACACGGCTATCGCGCTGTGGCGGACCGACATCAGGACCATAAACGCTCCTTACTCGGGGGTGATGCTGGAACTCCTTGGCGTTAGGCTTCCCGTAACCGGATTGATCGTGGTCGGCCTGACTATCCTGGCTATCGTTGCCCTGCATCTGTTTCTCGGCAGGACCTACCTCGGCAAGTCGATCAGGGCGACGGCACAGGATTGGGAGGCGGCCAGTCTGCTGGGAGTTGATATCGACCGCACCTATCTCATTTGCTGCGGCATGAGTGTGGCTCTGGCGGGTTTGGCCGGGAGCGCCTTTGCCATCATGTATCCTCTCAGTCCTGATGTAGGCTTGCGCTGGGTGCTGTTCGCCATGGTGGTCTTGGTCCTTGCCGGCATGGGGAATATCAAGGAAGTGTTCGTTGCAGGACTCATCATGGCCATACTAGAGCAACTGAGTGCCCTGACGATAGGTGCTCACTACAGAGGGATTGCCAGTCTTGCCGTCTTCATATTGATACTGGTGCTGAGACCACAGGGGTTGTTTCAAAAATGAACAGGCTGAAGCGAGCTGTTTCTAGTATGGGCCTCACTGGCACGGCAGCCATTGCGGTTGCTTTGGTTCTGATGGTTATGCCCCTGGTGGTGGACCTTGGCAACTACATCCTCACACTCGTGGTATCGCTACTGATCTACGTGGCCCTGAGCGAGAGCTGGAACCTCATGGGAGGCTACGCTGGCCAGGTCAACCTGGGGCTGGCCGCCTACTTTGGTACTGGGGCTTTGTGTTGTAGCCTGGTCTATGTTAGGGGAGCGCCCTTCTTCGTGGCCTTGGTGGCTGGTGGCATGGCTGCTACAGTTGTGGCTTGTGTCATTGGACCTCCTACCCTGCGCTTGAGGGGTGCCTATTTTGGCATTGGAACCATGGCGGTGGCGGAAGTGTTGAGGTTGGTCATGACCACCACGTTCACCCTACAGATCTTTCTGCCGACCTCCTACTGGATGACTTTCACCCTCACCAAGAGCTACTACATCGCCTTGGCTGTGGCTATAGCAACGATCATCGTGGCCTACGTCGTGGTGCATTCTCGTTTGGGTCTGGCACTGCAGGCTGTTCGAGATGATGAGGACGCAGCCAACGCCTCAGGCATCAACCCAGCCAGATATAAGATGATCGTCTTCATCATCAGCTCTTTTCTGGCCGGCGTGGCGGGCGGCGTCTTCGCCTATCAGCGGGGCAACATCGACGTTCCGGCGCAGTTCACCATGGATTGGACCATCGGAGCCATAGTGGCCGTCACCATAGGTGGCTGGGGCACCCTCACGGGGCCTGTTCTGGGCAGTATCGTCTTCGTGATTCTCCGAGAGATGTTGGGACGCACCTTTCCGACGGCCTACCTGGTCCTAACCGGCATCGTATTCGTCTTGGTCATTCTGTTCCTACCCGATGGACTGGTGAGCATCGGAGATGTCGTGCGCAACGCCTTGGGTTCACGGGCCTTGAAGGCAAGACGATCTCCATTCGGAGAGGCTGAAGACGCATGATTCCGTGGTCCAGTTACCCGCTAGCATGGGGACATGCGTCCGAAGATAGTCCAAGCCACCGGGATGCCCATACGTGAGTGAGCGTCTGGGGGGGCTCGAGTTTGTTCTGAAGGGCTCGGAGGCTTGACCAGGCGCAGGCAGGAGTCTCGCGGCTGGCGCACGGTTGTCGTGATGATCGCTGGCAACCTACACGAGATTCTCTGGCCTGTTCCGAGTCGTCTGGCTGAGAGAAGCCCATATCAGCGAGCTTCCAGGTTGGTGTCGCGCTAGCATTGGCACAGAAAGGAGATCTTAGGAGATCTGAACATGGCGATCATTACGCCGGAGCAATACATACAAAGTCTCAAAGATGGTCGAGTGGTCTACTGCAATGGTGAAAGGGTTGAGGATGTTACTGAGCACCCCATCCTCAAGATATGTCGGGACTGGGTGGCCACTGACTACGTCTTGCAGCAAGACCCTCGCTACCAAGGTCTAGTCACGGAGAAGAACGAAGACGGGGAGTTGGTGAGCTTCGCCCTGATGCCACAGAGGAGCAGGGAGGATCTTCTCAGATTGAGAGAGATCGTGAAGCTCTGGGCACGGGTCTCCTTCGGGAAACCGCCGGGAGCGAAGTTCGTGGCCAAGGATGGATTGAACGCTCTGACCGTGGTCAGTCAGAGGGTTGACAGCAAGCATGGCACCAACTATGCGGAGCGCGTAGAGGCGTATCGCCGCCACTTGCAGAACAATGACCTCGCCTTCGCCATGGGTATGACGGATGTCAAAGGAGACAGAAGCCTCAGACCATCTCAGCAACAGCCCCATCAAGACTACTACGTCCGTATCGTCGACAGACGAAAGGATGGCATCGTGGTCAGGGGTGCCAAGAGCCATATCAGCCAAGCTCCCCTCTGTAACGAGATTCTGGTCACTCCCTGCCGGGCCATGCGTGAAGACGACAAAGAGTATGCAGTGGCCTTTGCGGTTCCGGTTAATGCGCCGGGCGTGACGCTCATCTCTGCCGAGCCGGAGGTCAGTGAGCCTGGCAACTTCTTCGACCACCCTATTACCTCCGCGGTATACCTGAACGATGCTACGATTGTCTTCGACGACGTCTTCATCCCCGAAGAGAGAGTATTCTTGAAGGGGGAGTGGGAGCTGGCCGGGGATGTCGCCTACATGTTCGCGAATTTCCACCGCCTCAGCGCCGAGACGTACAAGGCGGTGGAGCTCGAACTCTTCACCGGTGCTGCCGCACTGATGGCCGAATACAATGGGATCGAAAGGGCATCCCACGTAGTGGACAAGCTGACCTGGCTCGTTATGTTCACGGAAGCGACGGAGGTGATGGGCAGGGCGGCGTGCGAGTACTGTGTTTCGGAGCCTGATTCGGACTTGGTGTATCCGAATCCTATGTATGCCAACATCTGCAAGTTCTACTTCGCCGACAACTGGCACCAGGCCACCAAGCACATCCAGGATATCGCAGGGGGCATCGTCGCGACCTGTCCCTCGGCGAAGGACTTCTTGAATCCGGAGACGCACGATTTGCTGGACAAGTACCTGGGTGGCAAGGCGGGCATCCCCACTGAGCATAGGCTTCGTCTGGTCAAGTTGATACGGGACCTGACGTCATCCTACGAAGATGTCCTCACCATCCACGCTGAGGGCTCTCTCGCGGCACAGAAGCTGTCTGTCTACATCTTGGCTGATTTCGAGCGATACAAGGCGGCGGCAAAGAGGGCGGCGCGGATCAAAGACGGGACGAAGCATCCGATATTCGATCAGCTCCCTGATTTCCCCCCAAGTCTGTAGGGACATAAGGGAGGCTGGAGCAGGGTCTGCGTTGTTGCGCCGATTTGCGCCGGCTTTCGACGTCTTGACGCCACGGTTGGACAGGTTGTCTGTCCGGCGCCGTATGCTTATGCTCGTCGTCTGGGTGCTCGTGAGATTGTGCAGTGTTCCCAACGTGAGTGATGGTGTTCTCAACCAAGCGGCAAGTCACTGAACGGCAATTCGGCATCATTCACGAGCGGAACGTGGCAATCCCGTGCGCGCCGGATGCACCATCGGCTGTGAGCTTCCTCGGACTGCCTCCTGCGAGCGGTCCCTCGCGATCCTCGGCGATTCCCCCCGTGGCAGAGCGGACCACCTCAAGTCCATCACGCCGGTGGCCGTGCGTCCCGAACTCCTCACTGTGGAGTGGGGGAGCGCAGTCGGTGTGTACGCCGGAGCCACGCAGAGGTCTCTGGCAAGGTCCACCTGTTGTGGCGAGCAGCCGGGACCCGGAAGCTGAGCGGGAGGCTCTATGAAAGCGGCAGTCTACACGGGGGTGAGGCAGATAGAGTTTCAGGACAGGCCGATGCTCAAGGCTGGCCCTGGCGAGGTGGTGATCAAGATCAAGTACTGCGGCATCTGCGGTACGGATGTGCACATCTACTACGAAGGTATCCTTCCTCCGGGCATTGTGCTGGGGCACGAGAACGTTGGCACCGTGGCAGAGGTGGGCGAAGAGGTAGAGGGGTGGAAGGTGGGCGACCGTGTGATCGCTGGCCCACCCGGTCCCTGTGGTGAGTGCTACTACTGTCTCCATGGCCAGCCTTCCATCTGCGTGGAAGGTTTCGAGCAGACCAACGGCCTGCGTCGTGACGGCGGTATGGCCGAGTACATGCTGGTGAAGGATCCGAAGTACATGCTCGCCAGAATACCCGACCACGTCTCCTTCGAGGATGCGGTGTTGATGGACTGCATTGCCACGGCGTACCACGGGATCATGCGATCTACGTTCAGGATGGGCGATAACGTTGTCGTCTCTGGGGCCGCCTCCATCGGCCTCTCCCTCGTCCAGCTCCTCAAGATAGGTGGCGCCAGGCACATCACTGTCCTTCAGCCTTCGCCCGTGAAGAGGGAAATGGCTCTGGCGTTTGGCGCCGACGTCGCTTTCAACCCCTTCGATGAAGGAGAAGAGCTTCGCGACAAGGTGATGGCCCTGTACGATGGGATCGGGGCGGATATCGCCTTCGAGTGCGCCGGTACCCCTGAGTCTTTTCAGGCTTGTCTCGAGCTCGTCAAGGCCGGAGGTCAGGTTCTGAACCTTGGTGTGAGCGAGGAGCCGACCACTGTCGTCACGGCTGCCCTGGTGAGGCATGAATTGGACATCAAATCCAGCCTGGCCTACGACTACGAAGATACCCGCAAATGTCTGGATTATCTAGCGACCGGGAGGTTCAAGACCGAGGGGCTGCTATCTGACATCATCCCTCTGGACGACCTGGTGGAGAAGGGTTTCGAGAGGCTCGTAGTGGACAAGAACCTGATCAAGGTCGCCGTCGCTCCATAGGGCCATCGGGCGACCAGTTCAAGAGGGATGACCTTGAGTATCCACGGTGCACGCGTGTTGCCCCATGGGCTCTGCACGTCTGATCTGCAGTAGCCGCAGGGCACTTGGTTGGCCAGGCTCCTGGCGAGCCTGGGCTGCCACGAATGCAGAGAGAAGAGGGTCGGCAGCAGCACGAGCAACGAGCTGGTAGAAGGCAGGTTGGTAGGAGCGGAGCCAAGGGACTCGCAGATTCGGAGGGTAGAATGCAGAGCGCAGGACTGGTGAGCATCCAATTGCCCAACCCCAACAAGAAACGGGGGCTTCCGTTCATGGAGACCCTGTCGGTGAAAGCCTCCGCTCTGGAGTGGTCTGATCGAGACTTGAGCTTGGAGGACCTATCCGACCTGTTATGGGCAGCAAATGGCATCAACCGGCCCGACCAAGGCAAGCGTACGGCGTCGTCAGCGCAAAACGCCCATGACATCGACGTCTATCTATTCATGAAGGACGGTGTCTACCTCTATGATGCCGATGATCATGCCTTGAAGCCGGTACTGGCCGGTGACTTTCGGTTGCAGATCATGATGACACCGCCTCCCAGACCCAAGGATGCAGATGGTCCACCACCGCCTCCGCCGCCCCCACCGTCCAACCCTCCCATACAGATCATCCTGGTATCTGACATCTCTCGTTTCAAGTTTGGACCGCCGGAATTGAAACCCGAATGGGGAGCGATCGATGCCGGTATCGTTTCCCAGAACATATCACTATTCTGCGCTGCGACGGGAGTAGGGACCAGGCCGCGCGCGTCTGTGGAAGCAGAAAAGGTGAAAGATCTGCTTGGACTGCGTGACACTCAGCATGTGCTCTTGAATCATCCGGTAGGGTATCGAAAGTAGGGTGTGAAGGATGGGCAGCTACGATCCAGATGATTTCGTGGTCCTGTATCCTGGTGCCTACACCGAGAAGGAAAGACCCCTTGTCGACAAGTACTTGGCTGACAACAAGGCCCTCGAAGAGCGCGGTCCCATCGACGTACAGGCTCTGGTGTCAGGTACGTTGCCCGTGGATACCCCTGGTGTCGGACCTTCGTTTGCGGTAACAGAGGCCATGGTGCGCTACAACAACGAGAAGTACGATCCCGAGAATCGTGTCCTCCATGACGCCGAGTATGCCAGGAAGCTGGGCTACAGGGATATCATCGCCATGCCCTGCTTCGGCGCTCACGACGACACCTTCATGGTTCCATATCCACCTGACGCCAGAGATACGCTGTTGGTCTCTCAGCTCAATCACAGCGTCACGTCCCACAAACCCGTCTACCCTGGCGACACTCTCTATCTCGTTGTGGATTCACGTCACGTCACTGACTACACTCCTGCCGAGGGCTCGACATACCGGAGTATTGTTCTTCGATCGGCAGGCAGCATCTACAATCAGACGGGCGAGAAGGTTAACGACGTTGTCTTTCGAGTGACTGAGAGCGTGAGGATCTTCAGGGAGGGAAAGAGGCCGGCGAAGATGGGCTTCAACGAGATGTGGGAAGCCCCTGACTGGATGTCCCGTCCTGCCCATTACTACACCGACGAGGATTGGGCCTACATCAAGGACCTCTGGTCAAAGGAGAAGCGTCGTGGTAGCGATGTCCTCTACTGGGAGGACGTGCGAATAGGCGAAGAACCCACCTGGACTGTGGACGGTCCCATCTTGGAGTCACTTGCCCCCACCGCACCCTACGGCATGGGCACCGGCGGGAGCCGGACGTTGAAAAAGGAGATCATGGATCCCAAGATCGTCAAGACCATGATCAGAGGCGAAGAGGATGGAATCTATCGTCTCCCGAACAGAGAGGACTACGTTCCCGTTGCGCCCGATGGCGCCGACAAGGGACCAATGCCACCAACGCATGAGGATGACAGTGCCGCCGTAGACACGGCAGACATCCATAGGCAGACCGACTCCAGAGCCGTCTTGATCAACTTCCTCGGCCGCGACATCGCCGTCCGGCACATCAACAACTGGATGGGTGACCACGGCTGGATTCGCAACATCCGCTGGGGCATCATGCCTGCGGAGGCTCACCGGGCTCTGGGCAAGGATGTTCCCACAAACCCCGATGCAGAGCGTTTCCTCGAGAAGATGCCGCCTACGAAAGGAAAGCACGCCCTTGCTCATGGCTTGACGGGTGATTTGGCGCTCGTAAAATCCTACGTCTACGACAAGTACTTTCGAGACGGAGAACCTCTCGTAGAGCTTGGATGGTGGATAGAGACGATCGAAGGGGATATGTGGCTGGCAGGGGGTGCAACGGTCAAGTTGCCATCCAGCAGAGCGTGAAGACGTCCCAGGCACTCACGGTAGAGGCGACGAAGGGGCTTGTGGTCTGTTATTCGGTTCGCGCCGCTGGACAAGGTAGGATGGAACACGCCTGTGTACGAGAATCTGGATCACCATCGTTTTGTGATTGAAGAGGAGTACAGCAGCGCGCGGTTCGCGAAAACACGAAGTGTCTCACGGACCAACTGATCTCGAGATGGCTCTCTGCAGTCATCCGACAATGAGACGACGGGAGAGGTGTGACGACAGGGTGATCTACAAAGGGGAGATAGGCCATGAGTAGCAGCGAGAGATTTCGGAAGCTAATGGAACCCGGCTACATAGGTACGGTGCGCACCAGGAACCGCCTGCTGAAGACAGGCTCTTCGCCGGGTTTCTATCCTTGGGAAGATGGCTACATCCAGCAAGAAGCGATCGACATCTACGAGGCTTGGGCCAAGGGCGGTGCTGGTATCGTAACGGTGGGAGCAGCTCCTCTGGGCGTTCCTCCCGGGAGGGGATACGCGCTGGATCATGACAGGTATCTCCCCCGCATGGCCAGACTGACCGAGACCATCCACAAACAAGGGTGCCCCGCGTTCTTGCAGACGTTTCACCTGGGGCCGATGCTTCCGCCATTTCTGGCGGCTTCGGGTGTCCAGCCGTTGGCCGCCTCATCACTGAGCAAGAGCGAGTTGCCCCTTCCACATCTTGCAGTTCCCAAAGAGCTAGCCGCTGCTGAGATCGAAGGGATCGTGGAAGCATTCGGAGACCAGGTGGAGAGGGCCAAGAAGGCCGGGTTCGAAGGCATAGAGTTGAATGCTGGCTGCAATCATCTGCTCAATAGCTTCCTGTCTCGCGCCTGGAACAAGCGCCAGGACGCTTACGGTGTCGGCAGCCTGGAAGGCCGAGCCAAGATCGTGGTTGACATCATCAAGGAGGTGAAGAGGCTCAACGGCAAGGACTTCGCCATCATCGTTCTGATAAACGGCGCCGAGCCGGGGCTGGAGAATGGCATGACCCCCGAGGAGTGCCAGGGCATCGCCAAGATCCTGCAAGCCGCCGGTGCCGACGCTATTCATGTGCGAGTCGAGTTCTACAGCAAGCCGCAACACTCCGGCCTGCGTGATAGTACCCAGTTCCCCGACATAGCTCTCTACCCCGAGATCCCGTTTCCACTGGATGAGCGGGAGGTGGACGCGAGCCGGCACGGCGCGGGAGGCTGGGTGCCTCCAGCCATCGCTGTCAAGAAAGCGCTCTCCATACCTGTGATTGCCGTGGGCAGGCTCGACCCGGAGCTCAGCGAGCAACTGCTACGCCGCAGCGCCGTGGACTTCGTCAGCTTCAACAGACGCTTGATGGCAGATCCCGAGCTCCCCAACAAGATAGCTGAAGGAAGATTGGAGGACATCCGCCCTTGCACAGGATGTTTGACCTGCTTTGACAACAACGAGAAGGGAAATCCTCCCCTGTGCCAGGTGAACGCAGCCTATGGCAGAGAGAAGGAATACGAAATCAAGCCGGCTGGGAAGAAGAAACGGGTCATGGTGGTCGGTGGCGGACCTGCGGGGATGGAGACGGCCATAGTGGCCGCCTCGAGGGGACACGAAGTAATAGTGTGCGACAGAGAGCCGAGGCTGGGCGGATCATTGCTCCTGGCTGCCCTCGTGAAAGGGTTCGACCGGGAAGATACGCTGGGCCTCGTCAGCTACTACGAGACTCAGGTCACCAAGCTCGGTGTGAAGAAGCGGCTGGGCAAAGAGGTCAATCGGTCAGTTGTGGAAGAGGCCAAGCCCGATGTATTGATCGTCGCCGCGGGAGGAAGGCACAACATCCCCGAGATTCCTGGCATCGATCGGCACAATGTGGTGACCAGTGACGCTCTGCACCGGCGGCTCAGGAGTGTCTTGAGGTTCACTGGCCCCAGGCTGCTAAGGTGGCTCACCAAGTTGTGGATGCCGATCGGCAAGAAAGTGGTTATCGTAGGAGGCGGCATACACGGCTGCCAGACAGCAGAGTTCCTGGTCAGGCGAGGCAGACAGGTGACCATACTGGAGACGGCTGACGAAATCGGGGACGGGTTGTTGGAGATATTCATCAAGCCGCACCTTCTCAACTGGCTGGATGAAAGAGGAGTGGTGATGTTGTCCGGCGTCAAGTATGAGGAGATCACAGACGAGGGGCTGATCATCACTACGAAGGAGGGCAGCAGACAGACCATTGAAGCAGATTCGATCGTGACAGCCTTGCCTTTGCTGCCAGACACTGCGCTGCTCGAGAGCCTGGAGGGGAGTGCTCCCGAAGTCTATGCTATTGGGGACTGCAACGACCCACGCCTCATAGTGGACGCTGTAGCTGACGGTGCACGCGTTGGACGCGCCGTCTAGCAAGCGCGAGGCTGTCGACGTTGGTCCGCCACTCGTTTCCGCAAACCCAAGCACCAAGCACCCGAAGGAGATCGGCGCCATGCCTCTTCTGGGCCGGTTCTCCTGGTACACTCTTTGGATCCACGTGGTGAGAGGAAAGGGACCCGTGAGAGGTCGATGAGACGGATGAACGGGGAAGACAGCGCCTGGCAGGGGCGCAAAGGCTCGAGTCGGCGATAGGCACAGCTCGAAAGGGAGCCAAGATGAAAAGAGAAGTGTTTGACGACTACATCAACCGTTTCAACGCGCGCGACGCTACGGCTTTCGAGGACTACATTGACCCGAACGCGACGGTGATCAACGGAACGCTCGAGATCAGCGGCATGCAGGGCATGAAGGATCACTACGCCAGGATCTGGAAATCGTTCTCCGAAGAGCTGCACGTTGAACGCTTTGTGAGCGATGAGGACACCCTCGCGATACAGATGTGGACACACTTCACGGCGCTGAAGAACGATGACGATTCTCCTTTCGGCAGAGTAAGCGCTGGAGAGAGCTTCGATTACCATGGCGTCATCATGTATCAGATTGAGGCGGGCAGATTCACCGACATCAAGGTGGCATACCTCAGTTTCACCCGCACCGATCTCGAAGGAAAGACGATCGAGCTAGGAATCCCGCACTAGTCGGCGGCGGTCGATGCCCCTCTTCGGAGGACGACTGTGGGACTGTGGCGGCAGTTCGAGGCTGGCTACTAGTTCCCAGCGAAAGAGAGTTCCCGGTGGTCTGCGTGATACGTAGAACGGCAGGGAGGCAGAATGACGGTTCGCGGCAAGTACAGCGACGTTGAAAAAGAGATTCTGGAGAGTTTCGAGAAGGAGGCTGACACCCGAGCGGGCTGGTACAAGGCGCCACCGGATGCGCCTCCTCCCATGAAGGGCGACCCGATCATCACCGCAGAGATACTGAAGGGATACGTCTCCGGGGTGGATCCGTGGAACCCTTTCTGGAATCTGGAGGAGTATGCGGTTGCGACCCGCTGGGGTAGCCTGATAGCCCACCCCTTCTATCTGGAACGTCTGAAGCCCATGGAAAGCATGTTGAAGACGCGAAAGGGTCTGTTCCTGACCTTCTATCTGATGGGACACGACTACGAGTACTACCAGCCCGTCCGTCCCGGTGACATCATCAGGACGTGGGCGCTGCGTCCCACGCTGGAGGATTCCACCGACCTCAGCGGCAAAGGGCCACGCAAGTTCCGCTACGTAGATGGTCAGTGTGACTACATCAACCAGCGGGACGAGATCATCGGCACGTTCAAACAGTTCGTCGAGGTTACCCTGCACGAAGGCCCCCCGCCCGTGGACAAGTACTTCGACGACTATGGCTATACCCAGAAGGAACTGGACTACCTGGCCGAGGTCTTCGAGAACGAAAAGCCACTCGGCGCGGGAATACGCTACTGGGAGGACGTCGAAGTTGGAGAGGACATGGGGACTATCACCGACGGCCCCACGACCTTCCTGACCATGGATTTCGGCGGCCCGCCGGTGCCCGCCGGCGGGGTACCCGAGAGGACTTTCACGAGGTACGAGGAACCTCTGGGTGGCCCCGTTATGGGCGGGTACGTTCCAGACAGAGACACGGACCTACTCTATCCTGTTCACGGTGGCCGCCACGGCAATGACCGCGCGGCGCAGTTCGAAGGCGGTCCGCGTGCCTGGATCTACAACGTTCAGTCCCGGTACCCCATGTGCCGGCTGATCACCAACTGGATGGGTGACGATGGTTTCGTCTGCAGATTCGGGTGGCGCCACGTATGGCGGACTCCCGTTGGTGATGCCCTCCTCATCAACGGCAAGGTTCTCAACAAGCACGTCGACGACGAAGAACACCTGGTAGATCTGAGCGTTTGGTGTCTCAACTTGAGAGGAAGTATCACCGACATGGCCCTGGCCACCGTCAAGCTTGTCTCGAGAGAAGACAAGTATCCGAATGCCAAGAAGGTATTCAGGCGCTAGGGCTATCGCAGAACGTAAACGTGTGAGGAGACATGGGATGGCTGAGTTCGAGGTCGGTGACAAGGTTAGAATCAAAGCGGAGCCTGTGAACTGGCCGGCCTGCACAGAGTTCACATTGCTTGGTGCCGAGGGCACTGTTGGTCTCTGGGTAGACTGGCCGGAGGCGATGGATCCGTACAGCGAGTTTGTTTACGTCGAGGTGGACCAGGCCAGCGGTGCGGGCAAGGTCAACGAAGGCGCGTACATGCTATTCCATGAGCACACTCTGGAGAAGATGTAGCCAGGCTACTAGGGGCAGGCTTCGACGGTGCTGGCGGCTATTCCGGTGAAGTCGGGGACTCGAGGTCTGTGACGGATAGCTTCTCGTGGGCTTTCCTGAGCCAGTCGGGGATGGGTATCTGCTGTGGGCATTTCTCCACGCATTCCATACATTCCTGGCAGTTGTCGGCCCGTTGGCCGTCCTTAAGCCCGTCAAGAGCGCCGCCCGTGTAGAGGAATCGCGCGTTGGAGAAGCTGTCATACATCGTCGCTTCGTTGAAGACATTGAAGATAGTGGGAATCTCAACCCCGTTGGGACAGGGCATGCAGTAGCCGCACTTGGTGCAGGGCACAGGGCTGTAGCCAAGATAGGCCTCTCGCACCTTATCAATCAGAGAAAGCTCATCCTCGGTTAGTCTGCCTGGTCCGGATCGTTCGGCGGCGGCCACATTCTCGATTACTTGCTGCATAGTGCTCATGCCGCTGAGGACGAGGGACACTTCGGGATGGTTCCAGACCCACTGGAGCGCCCACTCCGCCAGACTACGGTCAGCGGAGGAGGTCTGCCAGACTTCGGCGACAAGCTCCGGTGGTTCCTTGGCCAGGAGTCCTCCGCGAATGGGTTCCATGATGACCACTGCCAGGTTCTTCCCGGCGGCATATTCCAGTCCGCGACGACCTGCCTGGTTGTCAACGTCCATGTAGTTGTACTGTATTTGGCAGAAGGTCCAGTTGTCATAGGCGTCCACGATTTCCTTGAAGACATCGTACTCATCGTGGAAGGAGAAGCCCAGATGACCGATCTGGCCGGAGGCCATCTTGCCCTCCGCCCAACGGATGGCGTTCCACTCCTGCATAAGCTTCCAGAACTGCCTGTTCAGTCCGTGTAGGAGGTAGAAATCGATCTTGTCGGTCTGCAGTCGTTCGAGCTGCTCGTCGAAGAAGCGGTCGAGGTCATCGCCGGACTCGATCATCGCAGGGGTCAATTTCGTGGCCAGCTTGACTTTCTGGCGGTAACCATCTGACAACGCTTTGCCGACCAGTGGCTCGCTACATCCCCGATGGTAGGGGGCGGCTGTATCCAGGTAGTTGATGCCGTGGTCGATACCATAGCGAATCATGCGGATGGCCTCAGCCTCATCAATGTGAGACCAATCCTCGTCGAGCAAGGGGAAACGCATGCAGCCAAGACCTAGCACCGACGCTTTCCAGTCCAATCTGCCAAACTTGCGGTACTGCACGATACGCTCCATTCAACTGGGATTCCAATGCGTCATTATAGCGCCGGTCGTGTCAGAAGTCATGCCAGGGAAGTTGGAGCGTCTACCTCACATCACCCGGCCCAAGGGCCAGGACCTGCGAGGTCACTCTCGGGGTTGGTGATTCGGGCACACAGCAAGGTAGTCAAGAACGAAGGGGACACGAATGAATAGATTCGAGAAGCTACTCGAGCCCTGTTGTATAGGATCGGTGAGGACCCGGAACCGGATGATCAAGACGGGCGCGACTACGTTGTACTGGGACCAAGACGAGCTTCACATGAACCAGACCATCCTGGCTTACTACAAAGCGATAGCCAAGGGCGGCATAGGCCTGCTGATCGTCGAGTCCCCCACCATTGACTACCCTTCGAGTGCCCGCTGGAGGCAACAGTACCGTATCGACGACGACAAGTACATCGAAGGCCTGAGCGAGCTGGTGCAGGCAATCCACAAGCATGACTGCCCGACTTTCATGCAAATGGTCCACCTGGGACCATGGCAGAACCCGCTTTTCCCCAACGAGCCGCCTATTTCCGACTTACAACCCATAGGCGCATCGCCGATCAAACTGGATGCACCGGGTGATTTCCAGCGCGACTTGCTCAGAGAACTCACCATCCCGGAGATCGAGGAAATCGTGGACAAGTGGGCCAGTGCTGCGGTGCGGGCACAGAAGGCTGGCTTTGATGGCGTAGATATCAACGCTGGCAGCACCCACTTGGGAAACAACTTCCTGTCTCCCTTCTGGAATAGACGAGAGGATGCCTACGGCGGGACTCGGGAGAAGAGAGCTCGCTTTCTAGTGGAGATCATACGGGAGATCAAGAAACGCGCCGGGCAGGATTTCCCTGTCTGCGTCTGCATGAATGGGATCGAGATAGGCAGGACCGCCGGCATCGATGACAGCAACTGTATGACGGTTGAGGATAGCCAGGGACTGGCCAAGCTCCTGGAGGCGGCCGGCGCCGACGCCATTCAGGTGAGGAACTCGTGGCTGGGGTACCACGTCGGCGGCTTTCTCCCCGACTACCTCTTCTATCCAGAGCCCCCTATTCCAGTGCAGGAATTCCCCAAGGAGTACAACGCGAGTCACAGGGGAGCGGGCGCCAACATCTGCCTGGCTGAGGGTATGAAACAGGTCCTGTCTATCCCAGTGATCGTCGTAGGCAAGGTTGACCCTGAACTGGGGGAGCAAGTCCTGCGTGAGGGCAAGGCGGACTTCATCGCCATGAGCAGGGGCATCTTCGCCGATCCAGGACTCCCAAACAAGGTCGCCGCAGGGAGACTGGAGGATATCGCACCATGTACCGCATGCGGTACCTGCCTGGACCAGACTATACAGATGAAGCGCCGCTGCCGCATCAACGCGGCCATAGCCACCGAGAAGTACACCGTAGACCAAGCTGAGAAGCGAAAGAGAGTAGTGGTGGTAGGTGGCGGGCCAGCAGGCATGGAGGCGGCCAGGGTGGCGGCGATGCGGGGACACGAGGTCACCCTGTACGAGAGATCGTCCAGATTGGGTGGATCACTCCGCCTGGCAGCGTTGATCAAGGGCATCGAGCTTGAAGATCTGCCTGGCATGGTGCGCTATCTGAAGACCCAGCTTGATAAGCTGGGTGTAAGAACGCACTTTGGTCAAGAAGTGGATGGCGCATTGATCGAGGAGCTCAAGCCAGACGTGGTCATCGTGGCTACCGGCGGCATGCCCACTGTTCCCGACATCGCCGGTATCGACGGTGAGAACGTGGTCACCACGCCTGCCCTGCACCGCCAGGTCGAGCCCTTCTTGGGGCTCTTCGGGCCCAGAATCCTGGGATGGCTAACCAGGTTCTGGCTACCTATTGGCAGGAGAGTCGTCGTCATCGGCAGCGGAGTGCACGGCTGCGAGACCGCTGAGTTCTTGATCAAACGAGGCCGAGAGGTGACCATTGTGGACACGGCTGAGGCTCCGGGTGAGGGCATGATAGACTTCCGGCTGGGACTGTTTCTGGACTGGCTCGGTAAGAAAGGCGTGCCCATGATCAACGGTGTCGAGTCGCTGGAGATCACAGACGAAGGTCTGGCCATCACTACCAAAGATGGAGAGAAGCAGAATCTTCAAGCCGACAGTATCATTCCCACTTCGCCCTTGAAGCCAGACACCACTTTGTTCGAGAGCCTTCAGGGCAAAGCCCCTGAGGTCTACGCCATTGGGGACTGCCAGGAGCCCCGGATGATCGTGGATGCCATTGCCGATGGTTGGAGGATTGGCAACGAAGTATAGGAGAGGGTTCACAGAGGTTGGTCCAGGGGAGAAGCACGATGACCGCAGAGGAGATGGAACGAAGACTGAAGGCCGTTGAGGGTGCCCTGAAGGAGCTGGAGAAACGGGTCAGGGTTACTGAGGACATTCAGGAGATTCACGAGCTACAGAGGCGCTACGTCAATGCCCTGATATGCACCGAGTGGGATGACTGCGCCGACTGCTTTGCCGAGAACGCGAAGGTGGATGTCTACCTCCACGAACCGATCACGGGCAACGCCAATATCAGAAAGTGGTTCAAAGAGCAGCTTTCGATCACCCATGCTGGCAGGGAAGGCGATGTGCTGGTCCACCCCATGGTCGAGGTCGACGGTGACACGGCGAAAGGCACCTGGCTGCTGTACATGATGTACTGCTACCCGCGCACCGGCCAGTCACTGTTCTGGGTGCAGGGCTTCTACACCATGGAGTACGTCAGAGAGAACGGCAGGTGGAAGATCAGCTACATGAACTGGGAAGAGCGCATGGGGTTGCCTGGTGGTGGTCCGCCAGAGGGCCTTTGGTGACCGGGAGCACGGGTGCGATCAGAGGGCATCCAGCCCCCTCGATATCGACCGCAGGCGGCAGGAGAGAGAGTTGAGAAGATATGTGCTGAGCCGGGTGATGCTGGGCGTGGTGACCATCTTCGGCGTCAGCGTGATTGTCTTTGTCGCAGCGCGACTTTCTGGAGATGTCGCCCGCCTCTACGCGCCGACAAATGCATCCGAGGAGACACTTCAAGCCGTCCGTGTCAAGTTCGGCTTGGACAAGCCGATCCCTGTTCAATACCTCGTCTTCGTTGGGGATGCCCTACGGGGAGATTTTGGCACTTCGTTCGCCTATCAACGCCCCGCACTGGAGATCGTTCGCAACCGTCTGCCAGTCACTCTCCAGCTAGGATTGTCGGCCTTCGTGATAGGGAATGTCCTGGGGGTATTGCTCGGCATCCTCGCCGCACTATATCGCAGCAAGTGGGTGCAGTGGGTGGGGCAGTCATTCGCTCTGCTAGGGCTGGCCGTGCCTCCCTTCTGGCTGGCGGTGATGTTGATGCTGGTTTTCGCGGTGAGGCTTGGTTGGCTGCCAACCAGCGGCATGGGTGGCATCAAACACATGATCTTGCCGGTACTCTCCTTGTCCTGGTTCTCGCTGACTTTCGTCATGCGGGTCACACGCACATCTCTGATGGATACCTTGGATTGCGAGTACGTGAAGCTGGCCAGGATCAAGGGTAACCCAGAGTGGGTGGTGATCGTCAAGCATGCGCTCAGGAATGCCCTCATCCCGGTGGTCATGTTGATGGGCATGCAGTTGGCGATGTTGCTGGGCGGTTCTGTGTTCATAGAGACCGTCTTCCGTTGGCCGGGCGTTGGTGCTTTGATGGTGGATTCGATTTCGGGCCGGGACTACCCCATCATCCAAACCATAACGCTCGTTACTTCGTCCGCTCTAGTTCTTATCATGCTGGTAGTCGACATACTCTTCGTGTACCTGGATCCACGGATCAAGTATGACTAGATGGGAAAGAGGAGCCAATAGGAGGTTCGGCCACGGTTACTAGGGAACAGGTCTCCAACCTTCGCTCCACAGACTCAGCCACCGTGTATCGCTGGGCCAAGCGATTCCCGGTGCTACCGCTGCTCTTGCTGGCACCGCTGCTGGTCTTTGGCATCCTTGGGCCTTTGATATACCCCCACGAGCCGCATCTCTTGGATCTCTCCAGAGCCTACCAGCCACCGGCGTGGTTGCCCGGGGGAGAGTGGTCCTATCCTCTTGGCACCGACCAACTAGGAAGAGATCTGCTCAGTCGGCTGGTAGAGGGAGCCAGGGCCTCTCTGCTGGTTGGCCTGTTCGGGGCTGTGTTGTCAACCTTCCTCGGGATGGTCATAGGGATGGCTGCCGGCTATTTCGGTGGTAGGACTGATCAATTGACCATGAGACTTGTTGACACGTGGATGGCCATACCAGGGGTATTCTTCACGCTGATGTTCGTGGCGGTAACGCGACACGCGGGCGTTCAGGGACTGGGCCCCGTGATCCTGGCCATTTCGCTGACCATGTGGCCTCAGCCCACCAGGATGATCAGGGCGGAGGTCTTGACCCTCAAGCAACTTGACTACGTCGCGCTGGCCAAGGTCACTGGTGCCAGCGATGCTCGCATCATGGCAAAACACCTGTTCCCGAATGTCTTGAACATCACAGTCGTCATGACCAGCCTGGGACTTGGCGGTGCCATCATGATGGAGTCGGGCCTGTCTTTCCTGGGCGTGGGGATCCAGCCGCCGCAGACCGCCTGGGGCACCTTGATATCCGGTAGCGTGGCCTACATGAGTTCGGCCTGGTGGATCCCAACCTTTGCCGGGATAGCTATCACCATGACCGTGCTGGGAGCCAACCTGTTTGGCGACTGGGTGAGGGATGCACTGGACCCGAGAACACGGCAGTCGATGCGCTAGGTGAAGCGTGGAAAAGACGATGACGGAAGCTCCCCTTTTGTCGGTAGAGGACCTGAGGACATACTTCTATACCGATGTAGGCATAGTGAAGGCTGTGGATGGAGTGAGTTTCTCCGTCAAGGCCGGCGAGGCCCTGGGATTGGCCGGAGAGTCAGCATGTGGTAAGAGCGTTACTTGCCTCTCGATTCTGAGACTCGTCCCTCAACCGGCGGGTCGTATTGTCAGCGGCAAGGTCATCTTCGAGGGTGAGGACCTCCTGGCCAAGAAAGAAAGCGAGATGAGGCGGTGGCGGGGCAAGAAGATAAGCATGATCCTCCAGGATCCTTTGATGTCTCTGAACCCGGTCTACACCATAGGCAGCCAAGTGGCTGAGGCCTTCCGCCTCGACAAGATCAGACACGCACTCAGGCAGCGTGTGATCGATGTCCTCAACAGCGTCAAGATCCCGTCAGCGGCGGAGCGGTTGGACGACTATCCGTTCCAGTTCAGCGGCGGCATGCGGCAGAGAACAGCCGCTGCCATAGCCATGGCTCGTTCGCCGAGGCTCCTCATCGCCGACGAGCCGACCACCTCTCTTGATGTAACCATCCAGGCACAGTTCCTTCAGCTTCTGAAAGAGATCCAGCAGCGGAACAACATGGGCCTGATACTGGTCAGCCACGACCTTAGTATAGTGGCTGAGGTGTGTGATCGGGTAGCCATCATGTATGCCGGCAGGATCGTGGAGAGTGGCACCGTCAAGCGAGTCTACGAGTACCCGGGTCATCCTTACACTCAGGCACTGATGCAGGCGATACCCAGACTAGGCCAGAAACAGAGGAGGCTGTTTCAGATCGAGGGTGAGCCGCCGAACCCATCGAGATTGCCCGCCGGCTGTTACTTCCACCCGCGCTGCCACAAGGCCATGGACATCTGCAGGGTGGAGTATCCGCCGCTGTTCGATACTGGAGAGGCTGGCTATGCAGCCTGCTGGCTGTTGAACGAGGGTCAGGTGTGAATGGACACTCTCCTCGAGTTGCGGAATGTGGTGAAGCATTTCCCCATACCGGCTGGGGGTGTCATTCGGAGACGGTACAAGATGTGCAAAGCCGTCGACGACGTCTCCTTGACCGTCCATCGGGGAGCCTGTTTTGGCCTGGCCGGGGAATCGGGAAGCGGGAAGACCACCATAGCCAAGCTCATCCTGCTCCTGGAGCAACTCACCAGCGGTTCGATTCTCTATGAAGGGAGAGACGTACAAAGCCTCAGCGGGGCAGATCTCAGATGGTACCGCAGCAACGTGCAGACCATCTTCCAGGACGCCGCCAGCTCCCTCAACCCTCGCATGCGTGTAAGGGACATCGTAAGCGAGCCATTGGGGATTCAGCGCGGCAAGGAACTGACCAAGCACGATATCCGTGCCGTGACAGAGGCAATACTGGGTCGGGTGGGGCTAGGTGAGGATCTCTTGCGCAAGTACCCGCACGAGTTGAGTGGTGGACAGAAGCAGAGGGTGGCCGTCGCGATAGCCATCATCTTGGAGCCCTCGCTGGTCATTCTGGATGAGCCCGTGTCCGCTCTGGACGTGTCCATCCGCGCCCAGATACTGAATCTGCTGGCAGACATCAGGGAGAAGGAGAACCTCACCTACGTGATCATTGCCCACGATCTGGCCATGCTCGAGCACATCACTACCCATGTTGCCGTGATGTACCTGGGCAGGATAGTGGAAACGGGTGAGACCGAAGAAGTATTCAGTAACCCGATGCACCCCTATACTCAGGCGCTCTTTGCGGCCGTTCCTCAGCCCTCGCCGGGCAAAGCCAGGGATACCAACGTGCTCAAAGGCGAGATCTGCAGCCCCATCGATCCGCCGACTGGCTGCCGTTTCCATCCCCGATGCCCCCACGCCCGGATAGACTGTGGGCACATAGCCCCCACTCTGTGTGATGTCGGGCGTGGTCATCAGGTGGCTTGCCACATGGTCACGGGCACCAGTCCCTGGTAGCGCCCGTTGCCGCCCACACTATCGCCGCCAAACGAACGAGGGCTGGCACTCTGCCAGCCCTCGTTGTGGTGCTTGGCTCAGCTACTCAACTGAGGAGTAGCCTCCTCTCCTGCCTACTCCATGGTGAGGTCGCAGAGCTTGGCGGGGCCAGCGCCCATTCCGCCATACGACTTGGTGTAGGTCACGTTCTCTGCCGCCATGGCGGTCGCGACCTCGAGGCAAATGGGAAGCACCGGCCGCTCGTCGATGACTATCGCATAGGCCTGCGCGATCAGATCGGCCCTCTCCTCGTCGTCGATCGTTTGTATCGCCTCGGCGATTATCTGATCGAGGTCGTCGCGGTAGAACAGACTGTTGGCCTTCCCACCGAAGAAGCCGTTGGTGAGGTTGATGCTGGGGTCTGGGTTGCCTGGATAGCCAACATCGAAGAGGAATACGCCTCCGCCTTCGGTGTGCGCTCCATGCCATTGTTCCTGCGCGCCCATGAACTCCATGAAGTCGGTGATGCCTGTAGGCTCGACGGTGATGTTGATCAACTCGAGCTGGGCGGTGATGTAGTCAAGCAGGGTCGTCCCCCACTCCATGAAGGCGGCGTACGCCACCGGCATTGTGAAGCCGTCCGCATAGCCCGCCTCGTCCATGAGTCGCTGTGCCTCCGCAAGGTCATAGCCCAAGTCTGTTTCCCCAAACTCGGGCTGATATCCAAGCTCCCAGTCCATTAGCCAAACTGGTGCCTGGTGTTGGCCGTTGAAGATGGTCCCGATCACGGCATCCTGGTCGATCGCATAGTCCATGGCCTGGCGGACCCTGATGTCAGACCAGGGGTGGTTGGGGTTGACCAGGTCGAAGATGAGCACGATATCGTGGGCCTGCGCGACATCTATCCGATTGAAGCCGGCGTCCTCCAGGCTCGGTAGGTTTACACCGGACACCTGGGTGATCATGTCCACCTCTCCGGCCTGGAGCATGGCGATCCGGTTGGACTCGTCGGGGGCAGGGACAAAGTGGGCCATCGAGAACTTGGCCGGCACGCCCCAATAGAACTCGTTGGGCACCAGATCGACGTATTGTCCTTCCTTCCAGTCTGAGATCTGGTAAGGGCCAGTGCCGATGGGGTTCATCATGAACTCATCCTCACCGACCGCCTCGAACTGGGCCTTGGAGACAACGTAGAGGCCCATGCCGAGGGTCTGGCCCATGAACTGGGCACTCGGTGTCGAGTAGTGGACGACGAAGGTGTAGTCATCCGCACACTCACTCCCTTGGTAGCCCTGTTCCGGGTTGAGCTGGTTCATGACGGCCATGTTGTTCACGGCCTCTCGCTCGATGCTGAACAGAACGTCGGCGCAGGTCATGGGGCTGCCGTCGGAGAAGACCACATCCTGCCGCAGATTTATCGTCAGGCTCGTCCCGTCTTCGGACCATGCCCACGATTCGGCCAGCCACGGCACCATCTGGTCGTTCTCATCGAAGCTGATGAGAGTCTCGTACACGTTGATGGCGATTGCCAACACGTTGGCGCCAGTAAGGGAGGTCGGGTCTATGGTGGTTAGCGACTCTCCGCCAAGAGCTATGTTCACAGCCGGCAGTTCCGCTTCTTCCGGTGGTGCTGTTGGCTCTTCCTCCGGCGGTGTGGTGGCTTCGGGCGGAGTCGTGGGCTCCGGCGCTGCTGTGGGTGCAGGGGTGGCGCAGGCCGAGAGCAGAGGCACTACAATCAACGTCAACATCAAGAGACTGAGGGTTACCTGCTTCTTCATCCTTCCTCCTCATGTCACTGTCCACGAGAGTGGTTGTACCATTGACTGTGTGCTGTCAGTTCACCTATCCCATACGCCACCTCCTCAACAACAGCCCTGCCGATTGCAGTTGTGTCCGATCTGATATATGATCAAATATCAAGTGTATTATACCACACTCGCTTTGGCCTGTCAAGTATTGGTGAGGTTCGGAGTTGCCTTCGCTAGGCGGTTCCTGCAATCTGCCATGGGGTACACGGGCAGTCGGCGATGCGTCGACGCAACGTGTCGCTGGGCACGAGGAAGCCCGCGCGGTGGGGTCCGGGAGCGGCACCCATGTGCGAGGACCTCAGGCCCGTGACACCAACAATTACGGGTGCTGGAAGGACCACGACAGCTCTCACGCCTGGCTGTCAACTATGCGTTGGTTCGCGACGGACAGTTGGTGATCGAGCTGGCTGTCCGTCGAACCCGTGGTGGTCGATTGTGCGCTGGACGGTACGCTGTTGGATGGGATGGCTCCAAACCCTCGGCGCAGGGAAGCCTCTCCAGAATCGTGCACGGGACTGTGCCGATGTCGGAGTTCACCATCTTGTTGGTGCCCAACCGCATCATGCTCGCTCAGCCTATGTGGTTTGTAATGACCATGACCCGAAAGGTCCTGCGGCTTGGCGACATACCTGTCTAGGTCTGTGTCCTTCGCGACATGACAGATCACAAGGCGGGCAAAGATAGGGCGGTGATCAGAAGCAGGTGCACGAAGTGGCTCGGAGGCTGCCGGCTGTTGGCTGGCGAGGAGAACAGCAAACCGACCTACCGCGAACGTGATCCATGGGCACTTCACAGGACCGAGTAAGGATGGGAATCCAACGATGAAAGAATCGAGTCTGGAACAGAAGGTTCAGCGAGCGCTGGACATCGCCGAAGTGCAGAATGTGATGAGCAAGCACGCGTACTACCACGGCGCCGGCCGTCATCTTCAGGAATTGACCGATGTCTGGGTGAGAGAAGACGGAGCTTACGCTGCAAGCGCCAGTTTCGGACAGAATCATGGCTACTGGGTAGGCATGGAACGCATCAGGCAGTGCTACGGTGAGTTGAATGAAAGCAACCGCAAGAGGAATCTGGAAATCGTGAGTGAATTGTTTCCAGAGGTAACGAATACTCATGAGAATGAGGGAGTTGGCAGCATGATCATGCACACCCTGACCACTCCCATCATTGAGGTTGCTGGAGATGGCCAGACTGCCAAAGGTATGTGGTATTCACCGGGCCAGGTAACCGAGGTTGGTGCAGATGGCAAGCCGGTGGCTATGTGGATGTGGGAGAGATACGGCGCGGACTTTGTGAAAGAAGATGGCGAGTGGAAGCTCTGGCACATACATATGTACACAGACTTCGCGGTGCCTCCAGGAGAGAGCTGGGTCGACCCGACCACGAAGAGCGGTTTCTCCTTTGGCGATACTGTGGGAAGGCCGCCCGAGATGAAGCCCGACATCGAAGAAGTCACGTACAGGGAATGGAGTCCCACCACCGTTCCTCAACTGGTTCCCATGCCGGAGCCCTACAAGACCTTTGCCGAAACGTTCAGCTACGGTCCGTAGCAGAGATCTCCAAGCCCGTGCCGTCCCCATCGTCAACAATGCAATCTTCTCAACCAGTGGTCGCTGTGACATAGGGTGCCAAGACGTGAAAGTTGGCCGTGAGATGATACGGAGTACGTGCAAGAGCTGCCATGGAGGTTGTGGGGTACTCGCTACCGTAGAGAACGGCCGACTGACCCATCTTGAAGGCGATCCCGAGTCACCAACCTGGGGAACCATGTGTGCCAAAGGCCTGGCGAGCATCCAGGAGACCTACAATCCGAACCGCATCACGTACCCATTGAGAAGGAGAGGGGAGAGAGGAGGGGGACAATGGGAGAGAATCAGTTGGGAAGAGGCCCTCGACACCATCACAGAGAGGATGAAGGAGAGCATCGCTCAGCATGGAGCCAGCTCTGTTGCCGTGTGTCAGGGTACCGGGAGAGGCTACAACAGGTACACCTTCCGGCTTGCCAGATCCATCGGGACCCCCAACGTAGGCGTACCAGCCGACTTCTGCTACGGTCCGAGGCTGGCAGTGTTCGGCATGATGGTTGGAGGCAGGCTGTACTGTGACTACCACGGCTGGGGTGGTGAGTACCCCAAGACACATGTCTCCTGGGGAAAGCAGCTGGAGATCACCAATGCCGATGGTGAGATGGCGGTCTGGTTCCTCCACGCGCTCGACAGGGCGGAGCATTTGATCCTCGTCGATCCCAGGGCTACTGCTTTGGCAGGCAGGGCTGATCTCTGGCTGAGGGTGAGGCCAGGCACAGATGCTGCCTTGGCCCTAGGCATGCTCAACGTCATCATCAACGAGGAGCTGTATGACCAGAGCTTTGTCGAGAAGTGGACCCATGGCTTCGATCGCCTCCGGGAACGGGTGCAGGAGTACCCTCCGGAGAGAGTGGCCGAGACGACGTGGATTCCCACGGAGAAGATCATCCGGGCGGCCAGAATGCTTGCCACGGCGAAGCCCGGCTGTATACAAATAGGGGAGAGCCTGGAGGCGAGCAACAACTCCATACAGACCTTGCGGGCCATAGTGTGCCTGATGGCGGTGACTGGCATCATCGAGAGACCGGGTGGTATGATTAGCTGGGTGCCCCCAAGTACGGGCCCGATGGAGGATTTTGCCATGGAGGTGCCCGCACCCCGAGAGGCGCCGGTCGGTGCTGATGAGTTCCGACTGCTCGGTCAGCCGCCGTTCTCTGTGTGTCACATGCACACACTCTTCGGTCAGTTGGGGGAGGGCACATCCGCGATTCGAGTAATGCATCTTCAAGGGACCAACCCTCTGGTAGCGTACCCCAACACCAGACGAGTGAAAGAGGGGTTGTTGAACGTAGACTTTCTGTCTGTGGCCGATCTGTACATGACTCCCACTGCCGAGTGCGCCGATGTGGTCTTGCCGGCAGCCCATTGGCTGGAAACAGATGATATCTGGGACATGCACCCTCGGTTCATCATTGCGGCCATCAACAAAGTGGTGGATCCTCCAGGCGTGGCTTGGCCAGACAACAAGATCTTCAACGAACTTGGCAAGAGGATCGCCCCCGAGTACTGGTTCGACAATGTCGAAGAGATGCTGGATCATCAACTGAGAAAAGCCGACATCACGTGGAAGGAGTTCAGCAACGCGGGCTTTCTCGCCAGAACGGGGAAGGATCAGCCCTACCACAAATACCGAACGGACTACTGGAGAGAGGGAGGCGGCTTTCCTACCGCCACGGGCAAGGTGGAGCTGTACTCGACGGTGATGGAGGAGCTTGGGTATGATCCCTTGCCGTACTACAAAGAGCCCAACGAAGGCCCCTATTCCACGCCGGAACTTGCCAAGGAGTACCCGTTCATCCTTTCTACAGGCGGACGCCAGCCCTACTACTTCCATTCTCAGTACCGTCAGGTCCCGTGGCTGCGGGAAAGGCAGCCATATCCCACAGTACAGATCCATCCGGATACCGCTGGAGAACTGGGCATCGAGGAGGGAGAGTGGGTGTGGATAGAAACGCCCAGGGGCAGAATACGGCAAGTGGCACGCTTGTCTGAGGGCATGGATCCCAGGGTTGTGGTAGCCCAGGCATCGTGGTGGTATCCTGAAGAAGAAGGACCCGACCATGGTCTGTGGAGAAGCAATGCCAACGTTCTGACCAGTAGCGACCCTCCCTTCGATCCAGCCATGGGCTCAGCAACGTTCAGGGCCTTGCTCTGTAGGGTCTACAAGGCGGAGGATGAGTGAGTGCAAAGGGCCATCCTCGTCGAGGGAGACAAGTGCGTTGGCTGCTATGCGTGCGTGGTGGCCTGCAAACTGGAGCACAACTTGCCGCCCTACCCCGCATTGCCGCCGGTTGGCGATCCGCAAGGCCCGGAGTTGATTAGAATCCGTCAGGTTGGTTGCCAGGTGCACGATGACGGGGTCCAGCCGTGTTTCCAGGCGATTGTATGTACGCACTGTCCTGACGCGCCATGTATCGAAGCTTGTCCCACCTCAGCCATCTACAAAGATCCGGAGACGGGAATAACCCTGGTTGACCAGGATGAGTGTACAGGCTGTGAGTCTTGCCTCGATGTCTGTCCGTACGGGGCCCCGCAATCACACGGCGGTAGACTGTATCTATGTGATTTGTGCCTACACAGGTTGGCGCAGGGGAGAGCAACAGCTTGTGAGGCTGTTTGTCCGGCTAGAGCCGTACACGTAGGCAAGGCCGACGAGATCGCGGCGGTGGCAGGAAAGAAGGCGCTGGGACGAGCAGGGCAAAGATAGTAGGTTCTGCACGGCTGCTTTGTCCGAGAGCTAGTCGGCTGTGGTCTCGTGGCCGTGCTCGAGTGGGAGAGGGGGATAGGTAGTGGATTTCGGATTCAGCGAACAGGAAGAGTCCTTCCGACAGGAAGTCCGCGACTTCATACAGAAGGAGTTCCCTTCGGAGTTGAGATGGCGTTTCCGGGTCACGTTCGCGCCCTCTATTCATGGGTTGGATGACGAGGCATGGAAGTTCATGAAGACCATGAGTCGGAAGCTCGGGGCCAAAGGCTGGCTGTCTCTCGGGTGGCCCCAGGAATACGGAGGGCGGGATGCGCCGTTCTTGCAGAACATCGTCTACGAGGAAGTGCTGTACCATAACTGCCCGGGGATAAACCATATCGGTGTTACCTTTCTGGCTCCTACGCTCCTCCAGTTTGGCAGCGAGGAGCAGAAGCGAGCACATCTGCCTGGGGTTGCTCAAGGAGAAGCATACTGGTGTGAGTTGCTGAGTGAACCAGATTGTGGGTCGGACCTCGCCGCACTGAGAACCCGAGCCACGGAGGACGGGGATTACTTCGTGATCAATGGGCAGAAGACCTGGAACAGCGGAGCACACCTCTCGGACTGGGGATTCATCCTGGTCAGAACGGACCCCAGCCTCGCCAGACACAAAGGGCTGAGTTACTTCTTGGTGGATATGAAGACCCCTGGAATCACAGTCAAGCCCATTACGGATATGCTCGGAGAGGACGAGTTCGCTGAGGTCTTCTTCGACGACGCCCGTGTGCCCAAGGAGAACCTGGTGGGAGGCAAGAACTCAGGATGGCACGTGACCCTGGCGACGCTCGACTACGAGCGCGCCGCGTGTATGTTCTACCCTTCGGTTCGCGGCTATCTCGACCACCTCTCAGAGTACGTCAAGCGGAGAGAGGAGCCCTTCGACCCGGTGCTCAGGAGGCGCCTGGCTGAGTTGCTCGCTGAGTGCGAAATGGCGCGGTTGATTCACTACCGGGCCATCTGGATGATGGGAAAGGGGCGCATACCCACCTATGAGGCGGCCATAGACAAGATGTACAACTCCGAACTGGCCCAGCGAGCGGCTGAGTTCGGCATGCAAGTCTTGGGCCACTATGGGGTGCTACGCCCAGACTCCAAGTTTGCCTGCCTGGATGGTTGGCCAGCGTTCTACTACCTCGACACCATCTCGTATTCCATAATGGCAGGTACGTCCGAGATTGATCGGAATGTCATAGCCGCAAGGGGATTGGGTTTGCCTGCTCGATAGTGGACTCTTGACGTGGGGTGAGGAGGCGTCCGCGATGGATTTCGATCTGACAGAAGGACAGGAGATGCTACGTGAGGCAGCCAGAGGCTTCTTGAGCACAGCCTGTCCCACGAGGCTGGTTCGAGAAATGGCTGAAGACGAGGAGGGCCATCCGCTTCAGCTATGGCAGAAGATGGGGGAGATGGGATGGATGGGGATGGTCATCCCGGAAGAATTCGGAGGCGCCGGGGCAGACTTCCTTGATCTGATAGTGCTGCTCGGGGAGATGGGGCGGGCCTGCTTGCCTGGTCCCTTCTTCTCTACGGTAGTCCTCGGAGGGTTGACTGTCCTCGAAGCTGGAAGCGAAAAGCAAAAGGAAGAGATCTTGCCGAAGCTGGCGGAAGGGCGACTACACCTCACTTTGGCATGGACTGAGCCCAGCGCCACGTATGCTGCGGAAGGGATCCGCACGAAAGCTACGCCAGCAGGAGAAGGGTTCCTCCTTCAAGGAACCAAGCTCTTCGTCTCTGACGCCCACGTAAGTGACTATCTCATCTGTGCCGCCAGGACCAAGGAAACAGAGAGACCTGAAGATGGCATCACTCTGTTCCTAGTGGATGCTGAGAGCCCAGGGGTGACCTGTACTCTGCTCAAGACCATCGCTGGAGACAAGCAGTGTGAAGTCATCTTCGATGATGTGAGCGTGCCCAGCACAGCTGTGTTGGGCGGCCTTCACGAGGGCTGGTCTGTCCTGGAAAGAGTGCTGGAGAAAGCTGTGGTGGCTCAATGTGCTGAGATGGTTGGTGGCGCCAGGCGGGTCTTGGAGATGACAGTGGAGTATGCGAAAGAGAGGACGGCATTCGGTCACCCCATTGGCAGTTTTCAGGCTATCCAGCACTACTGCGCTGACATGCTAGTCGATGTCGATGGATGCTCCCTCCTGACGTACAACGCCGCTTGGCGGTTGGGTGAGGGCCTTCCCGCGACTCAGGAGGTAGCCATGGCCAAGTCCTTGGTTAGTGAGAAGTTCAAGCGTACGGCTGCTGTGGCCATCGAGATTCACGGTGCCATCGGCTTCACAGAAGAGCACGACTTGCCGCTCTATTTCAAGCGTGCCAAGGCTTGGGAGATCAACTTGGGCGATGCCCGCTATCATCTGGACAGAATAGCGAAGGCGGTAGGGGTGTAGACCAAGGACAAATCGTGGCGCGTTGCCAGGACGGAATGACTCGAGAGCAATACGCGTAGCGAGCGTTTCTTCCGTTTGCGCCTCTGTCAGAAGCCCCAGGTCATCGTGCCACCGCAGCGTCGGGAAGAGCATGGGACCGGCGCTGACACCGTCGTGTTCCTGGGGCGCGGTCTGGCTACACTTCAGTAGAACAGCAGTCCGAGGGTGCGTGTCGGAAGTACGCCGTCGGCAGCACTCTGTCTGGGACAGCACAGGATAGCCTGCCACAAGTCCCCCCTAGCACCTCCCTGCCACAGTGTTGTTGAGGCCTGCGCCTGGAGCGTCCAGCGTGCCGCTCGCTAGAGGCTCTTCCATCTCGGCGAGCGAGTCCGCTACCATGTTCCTTGGCACCCCCGCAGCCTGGTAGTGCCCTCCAGAAGGCGGAGACGGCTTCGGAGCCTCGCCCTCTCCTCTTCGTGGAACACGGTCCCTCCGCCACGTCATCATTTGAGTGCACTACACCGCTTCGAGAATACCATTGAGGAGTGCATGGGCCTACTTGACAAAGCGTACGATCTGCTGTATAATGTTGTGTGATGAAAGCGCATTTCATGCAGTGAAAACTCCCTCCTAGCACACAGCGCCGTGCGTGTCCGGAGACACCGGGATGAGTCTTCACACGATCTCTTCAAGGAGCATCTTTCCTCTGGCGCCGGTCCTGGCCGTCCTCGGCGCAGGTCGCCACCGCGCTCACTTGTGGGGCAGAACCATGGGCGAATTGGCGCCTGTCGGCCCCAGCACTGCCTCGCTCGACCTGGTTCGTATTCCCGGGCTACCGAGGGCGAGGGAACGACGATCGTCGAGGTCAAACAGGGAACTCGGCAGCCCCCTACGTGCGGATCGGGTCCTCAGCGGCTTCGGGATGTTGGGCCAGCAGGGTCCGAATGCCATTACTTCAGTCGGTCTCTCCACAGGTATCTCGCTCAGGATGGCAACTCGCGGAGGCACTGGTGGAGACATGGCGGTCAGGGAGGGTCAGGCTGTCTGATAGAAGCCGATACAACATCCGGTCGGTCCAGCGCGCGCTTGACTTGCTGGGCGAATTCTCCGTGTCTGAGCCTGACCTTGCCCTCAACGAACTGTCGTCCCGCCTGGACTTGAGCGTGAGCACGACGTACCGTTTGCTGGTTACGCTGGAGGGCAATGGGTACGTGGAGCGTAATCCGAAGACCGGGAGGTATCGCCTGGGGGTCGCCTGCCTGGTCCTGGGGGCGTTGTGCTCGGGACAGTTCAACTTCGAAGAGCGGGTTCTTCCCATACTTGTGACTCTGCGAGACGAGTGCCGAGAGACGGTCCACCTGGGCGTCCTGGATCACGCGGCGATGGAAGTGGTCTATGTGGAGAAGCTAGATGCATTGTTGCCCATAGGGACGATGGGCTCGAAGGTGGGGGCGAGGGTGCGCGCCGATTGTACGGCTCTGGGCAAGTGTATGTTGGCGCACGTGCCCTCGACGGTCGTCCGTGAGTTCTACACCACCCACGGGCTCGCGCCCCTCACGGCCAACACCATCACCGACGTTGACCGGCTCGTGGAAGTACTGGCCGAGACCAAGGAGCAGGGCTATGGCATCGACAATGTGGAGCATGAGCCGGGAGTGAAGTGCGTAGCTGCGCCAGTGTGGAATCACGAGAACGAGGTCATCGGGGCCATCAGCGTCAGCGGCCCGGCGGATCGGATAGGGCGCCTCATTGCAGAGAACCATCTGATCGATAGCGTGAAGAAGACGGCCAGGGAAGCTTCGCAGGCGATGGGGAACCAACTGCGGGCCGAGCGGGATGTTCCCGAGCAAGAGGCGACAGGGTGACGACTGAACTCTCGCCGTGCAGGAGAAGACTATGATCTGGGCAGCCGCCACCACGCGGCCTCGCCGCTGGGTCATGAGATCAGGAGTACTCATCCTGGACGCACGTGGCTTCGTATCTGATGTGGGCGAACTTCGGTGTTGGCGTGATGGCGAGAATATGCCGTCTCGGCAAGTTTTCCCCTGGCATATTGACAACAGGGCAGGAATCCTGTATAGTGGCTGCAATGACGGCAACAGTGCGGGTAGGCGGGCAGATGAGAGCCAAGATAGATGATCTCGATCGTGCTATTATCGCATGTCTGCAAGAGAACAGCAGGATGCCGTGCACGGAGATCGCGAGCCGCATAGGCAATGTGCCTGCGAGGACGGTCAGGAGCAGGCTCAAGAGGCTTCTCGACAGAGGCGTTATCGACATTTCTACTGGTGTCCTTCCAGGGGCAGTCGGCTTCCCTATAAGGGCTGATATCATGATACGCGTGGAAGCTGGCAAGCTGCCCTATGTGGTCGAGAAGCTGAGTGAACTGGACCAGTTATACTATCTTGCACTGTCCACGGGTGACTGTGACATTTCCACTTCGATGGCTGCCACCGACCTAGAATCCCTGCAGAGTTTCGTCACCGAGACGCTACATTCTATCCCAGGAATCACCACAACTCGCGTGAATGTCCTTACGAGCATCCTCAGGCAGAGCTATGACTGGTCACTTCCTGAGGACTTGCCGTAGCCTATTCTGAGTCGGGGACCGAGCCAGGACACAATGGTTGCGCAGGGATGTTTCCTGCATGATCGTGGCGCTTGGACACGACGTCCATGGGGTGCCTGCCGTGCCCATGAGGGGCGGAAAGCCTACTGAATAGAATCGGGGGAGTGATGAGCGGGATCGACAGGATCAGGGAAGTGGGCAGGCAGCGGATACTGTACGTCGACCTTGGTTCGGGGAAGACCTGGACACAGGAAATCCCACCTGAAGAACTCCGTCTCTTTCTGGGTGCCAGGGGTATCAACGCCAAGCTGTTGTACGAGCGCGTCCCCCGTGGAGTCGACCCTCTGGGTCCCGACAACGTGCTCATCTTCGGCACCGGCACGCTAACAGGCACAAGTGCGCCTTCATCTGGGCGCACATCAGTTACCTGCAAGAGTCCCGCGACAGGACTCTACCTCAAGGTGAATGGAGGCGGGCACCTAGGCGCGGAGCTGAAGTACGCCGGGTATGATTACCTCGTGGTTCTAGGTGTCGCATCCCGACCAGTTTACCTCTGGATCGACGACGATCGAGTTTCGATACGGGACGCCGGTCATCTGTGGGGGAAGACGACTCACGAGACTGACGAGCGTATCAAGGGTGAAATAGGTGATCAGGACATCGAGACGGCAGTGATTGGGCAGGCCGCCGAGAGACAAGTCCTGTTCTCCAACATCATGATATCCGTCTACAATTCGGCCTCTCGGGGAGGGGTCGGCGCTGTTATGGGGTCCAAACGACTGAAGGCAATCGCTGTCCGTGGGCGCGGAGGGCTAAGTGTCGCGGATCCCGAAGTCTACTTCGAGTTGGCAGCCCAATTGCGACAGGATTTGGCGCAGGATCCTTCTTCACGAGGACTGTACCGCTGGGGCACGATAGGCGGCGTTCCGATGGACCAAGCCGAGGGAGTTCTGCCTTCGTACAACTTTGGTCGGACGGGAATCGAGGACGCAGAGAAGATCAGCGGCCAGCATCTAGAAGATGCGGGACATTTGACTGGCCGAGAATCCTGCTTCGCCTGCTCAACGGCGTGTCATCGCTTTGTCCGGAGCGTTTCACCCACTCAAGGCGATGTGAAGGGCTCCGGGCCAGAGTACGAGGCGGCGGTCGCCCTAGGCGCCAATTGTGGCATCGCCGATGCTGACACGCTCATTAGGGCTAACCAGCTATGCAACCGCTTTGGACTGGACGTCATCAGCACAGGGCATGTCATCTCCTGGGCGATGGAATGCTACGAGAGGGGAGTTCTGGATCAGGAGCGCTGTGAAGGACTGGAACTGAGGTTCGGCAACGGCGCTGCGCAATTGGAGATGATCCGCAGGATTGCCTTGCGAGAGGGTCTCTTAGGAGACCTGCTAGCTAATGGCACCAGACAGGCGGCCCAGGAAGTGGGGGCCGACTCGTGGAAGTGGGCTGTCCAGGCCAAGGGTCTGGAGCAGTCGAGCGTGGACATCAGAGCGTCCAAAGGTTATGCCCTTTCGTTCGCTGTCAACCCGCGCGGGCCAGATCATCTGATGACCGAAGTCCTCGCGGAGCTGGGCTACACGGAGGAGCAGCGGCAAGTCGTGGAGAAGATCACCGGGAGCAGAGAGTATGCCGACCCGAGCAGAACCGAGAAACGGGCAGAGCTTGTCCGATGGCACGAGGACTGCTACGCAGCTAGCGACGCTCTTGGTTTCTGTGTTTTTACCTCCACATCTGCCTACGCGATAAACCCTGAGAACATGGCGGAGCTCACGACGCACGCGCTGGGCTTTGAGTTGAGCGAGGATGAGCTGATGTTGGCCGGGCGGCGAATAGTCACGTTAGAGCGCTGTTTCAACGTGAGAGAAGGCGCCCGGCGGAAGGACGACGCGCTGCCACGGCGAATGACGCATGAGCCCATACCCGTAGGGCCTAAGAAGGGCATGGTCACTGATCCGGCAAGTCTAGGCAGGATGATGGACGAGTATTACAGTTTGCATGGGTGGAACCTGGAGACCGCTATTCCCGAGCGAGAGACCCTTGTGGAACTAGGCTTGGCCGAGCTGTGCAGCGATATGCCCTTGGAGTGAGCTGGCCATGCTGGGCGAGCTTTGGGAGAGGCGATGGGTGATCTCGCTGGGACCTGGGAGTACGTAGCCAACCCTTGGGGAATCCGGGATTCGTACGGTCGGCATGATGACTCGGCATGTTGGCGGATCGCGCAAAGGTCGGAAGTAGGGGCCACAGGGGGCACGCACTACGTGGCCATAGAAAGGGGGCGATGGAGAACACACGATTCGCAGGTTTTGGGTCGAGCAGGGAGAAGAGAACAAGAATCCGATGATGGGCTAAGGAGGAACTCATGAGACTCAGGTCGGCGTATTTGATGAGCGTACTGCTTATTGTATCAGTGTTGTTGGGGGCGACTAGTTGCTCGACGCCAGCACCGGCACCGGCCACTCCGGAGCCAGCAGCAACGGCTGCACCCACGACTGCTCCGGCGGAGGAGAAACCTACCATTACCCTTGCCTTGCCCGTTGATGTGGACCACATCGAGTATATGGAGTTCCGGAGCGAGGGAGCCTACGATGTCACGGCCAATCTCTACGCGCCGCTTATCGAGCAGGACCTGGTACTCAATGAGGACGGGGTTCTGCAGGGAACATTCGACTTCGTCTCCAACTTGGCCGAGATGTCCGTCTCCGATGATGGCTTGGTAGTCACTCTCAAGCTACGGGAGGATGCGAAGTTTGCCAACGGCGATCCCATAACCGCCGAAGACGTCATGTACACCTTTGAGCGAGCCTGGGCCATGCCCTGGGCCGCTGGCTCCTTGCCGATCATGAATATCGGCTCAACAGACTCAATGGTTATGATTGATGAGCAGACCGTGGAGATTCACCTGGAGAATCCTTCAGCGCTTCTGCCCTGGGAGCTGTCGTGGCAGGACGCCTTTGTGATCGTTGACAAGAGCGATCTGGAGTCTCAAGCCACTGAGGAAGACCCTTGGGCCGTGGAATACGCCAAACGCAACTTCAACGCCAACGGCCCCTACCAGATCGAGAGTTGGGAGCCAGGGGTGGAGCTTCGGTTTAGCCCCAACCCATACTATTTCCGCGGCTCTGACTTCTTCCAGAACGCCGGGGTCGTGGCCAGGATAGTGCCTTCGGCAGAGGACAGAGAGCTGCTCCTGAAGAAGGGGGATGTCGATATCACCTGGCAGTTGCCGCTGAGGGACATAGAGTCTCTGGAACAGGATCCAGACATCGACGTCTACAGCACGCCCAGCCGCGAGATGGTTTATCTCTTCTTCAACCTGGCGATACCTCCTTTTGACAATGAGTTGGTGCGCCAGGCAATCGCCTATGCCGTGCCCTATGATGATATTATCGACAAGGTGATGTACGGCCATGCCCAGAAGATGGGCAGCGTCTTCTCGACCGGGATGCTGTACTATACCGACGAGTATTGGCAGTACGACTACGATCCGGACAAGGCTCGTGAGTTGCTGGACGAAGCGGGGTACGAGGATGGCTTCAGCGTGGAGTTGGCCGTGCGTCTCTCCGTCCAGCGCGACGTGGACACCGCAGTCTGGATCCAGAACTCGCTTCGGGACGTAGGCATCGATCTGGAGATCAACCAGATGGGAGATGCTCAGTTCTACGATCTCCTCTACTCCAGGGAACTGGCCATGGGGATCTTCAATTGGCTCTCCTGGGCGGACGATGGCTTCTGGGCGGCAAAGTGGTTACTGGATTCCGAGGAGTTCCTGAACATCGGTAACTACTCCAATGCCGAGATTGACCAGCTACTCGACCAGGCCTACGCGCTCTCGGACGGGCCAGAAAGGGAGCAAGTGGCCCTGCGGACGCAGGAGATTCTCGCCGATGAGCTGCCGATCCTCCCGCTTATGCAGCCTGATTGGCTGATCTGCGCCCGAAGTGACGTATATGGTATTACCTATGTCGGCGATGAGGAGCTGCGGTGGGCCTACCTGGGTAAGGAAGCTCAGTAGGGAGTCCCCGAACTAGCCAAGGAGAGGGAAGCCGGACAGCCTTGATCCAGAGGGCCAATCGTGCGCCCCGAGGCAAGGATGGTCCTTGTCGACCAGGAGGCTAGGAGACAGCGAACGCGGACTCGAGCCCCTTGTCGCTGTGTAGCTGCCGCCGTGAGGTAGATGGTCCAAGACCCCACAGCGACAAGGGGCACACTCTCTGGACGTAGTCCTTTCCCCCGGCCAGGCATCCGGGGAATCTGCTGGGATTCCACAACGGGCGCAGGAAGTCGGCGTCCGCGCCAGTTCGTTCCGGTTGTGAGACGTAGATCGCTCGAAGGCTGTGACAACGAGATGTTAGTGGGATTGGTCTGATCCAATGTTAGGACTGAGAGGCTATTTGCTCCGCAGGGTGGGGGTCAGTATCCTGGCGCTTGTCGGCGCCGTATGCGTCGTATTCTTCATGACTCGCATCCTTCCAGGGAATCCTGCTGCCGTGAGGTTGGGTTCCACGGCCAGAGAGGAGACTCTGCGAAGGGTCGAGCACGAAATGGGCCTGGACAAGCCTCTAGTACTCCAGTTTGCCGATTACTTGGGCAAGCTTTCCCGGGGGGACCTGGGAGATAGCTGGATCACCAGCCAGCCGGTGCTGGATGACCTGGGCAGGCGGCTGCCGGCCACGGCGGAGCTCGTTCTGTTCGCGGGAATCCTGGCCACCGCCGTGGGCATCGGCCTAGGGCTATTAGCAGCAGCATTCCACAATTCCTGGCTGGATGTGCTCATTCGCACGTGGGCCACCGTGGGCGCTTCCATGCCGATCTTCTGGTTCGCCATCGTGGTCATCTACGTCTTCTACTTCAGGTTGGGATGGGTAGCTGCGCCGATGGGTCGACTTGACGTGGACGTGACGGCAGCTACCCAGATCACTGGCTCCCTGGTCGTGGACAGCCTTCTTGCCCGAAACTGGGATGCCTTCGGAAACAGCCTGGCCCACCTCGTGTTGCCGGTCTTGACTCTGGCGTACATGATCAGCGCTCCCATCGTGAAGATGGTTCGGGCCAACGTGCTGGATGTGCTGAATTCGGACTTCGTGCGCACGGCGCGAAGTGTGGGGGTTGCCCGGCGGGAAATACTCTTCCGCGATGCTCTCAGAAACGCTCTCGTTCCTGTGGTCACCATTACCGGCATCATGTTTGGCTATACCATGGCGAGCAACGTAATAGTGGAGATGATCTTCGCCTGGCCTGGCATTGGCTACTACGCCTGGCAAGCCTTGCTGAACAAGGATCTGGAGGCTATTCAGGGATTCGTTCTGGCCATTGCGGTGATGTACGTAATTCTGAACTTGGTCATCGACATTATCTATACGGTTATCGACCCTCGCGTCCGTCTGGCCTAGGTGCGACGGTCGCCTTGAGGCCGTGAGGCAGCAGGTGTCAGGCAAAGGCGATTCAGGTTCTTCATAGCGGGGTTACGGATCAGTCAGATGGAAGCTGTTAGCGGACCAAGAGGACTGCCATCGCGAGCTCAGGAGGCCCGGCTGTCTCGCTGGGCACTTGTCTTGCGCAGGCATCCTCAGCTAGGCGCGGGCCTAGCGATTCTGCTGGTATTGGTCATCACGCTGGCCCTGGTCCAGGTGCTGACTCCCTATGACCCCCTTCGGGGCGACCCAAGTGCTGTGCTCGAGCCGCCGTCGCAGGCTCATCTCCTCGGGACCGACAGCTTCGGGCGGGACATACTATCGAGGATCGCCGAAGGTGCTTGGCTGGACCTGCCCATCGCATTCGCGACGGTGGCCATCGCCATCACAGTGGGGTTGCTAATCGGCGCCCTGGCCGGCTACACCGGTGGGCTGGTGGACATGGCGGTGATGCGCGCCACGGACATTCTTATGTCCTTTCCATCCTTCATTCTGGCCATGGTGATGGTGGCCGTTCTCGGCAACTCCGTACCAACCGTGGTTGTCGCCATTGCGGCGGCGTTTGTGCCGGATTTTATCCGGCTCATGCGGGGAGAGGTACTCTCTGAACGCGAGATGGAGTACGTGGATGCCGCCCGGTGTGCCGGCAATTCGGAATGGCGGATCATGTATGTGCAACTGCTTCCCAACTGTATGACGCCCGCCCTGGTCCACGGCACGCTCTGTCTGGCCTGGGCGATCCTGGACGTGGCGGGTTTGGCCTTTCTAGGTATTGGGATCACGCCTCCGACGCCAGAATGGGGAGTGCTCGTCAGTGAAGGAGTGCGGTACACCATCTCCGGCGATTGGTGGGTGTCCCTCTTTCCTGGGGCCACAATCCTCCTCGCTGCTCTCGGTTTCAACCTGGTCGGTGACTCCCTCAGAGACATCACCGCCACGGAGGAGCGAGGACGATGAGGAGCCCCGTCAGCCTGCTGGAAGTTTTGGACGTCGATGTCAGCTTCAAGACAGCGTTGGGTCCACTGAGGGTATTGGACAAGGTCACTCTGACGGTGGACAAGGGAGAAATCGTAGGACTGGTGGGGGAGAGTGGATCTGGCAAGAGCCTGACAGGCCTGACCGTCATGGGACTCCTGCCCCCACAAGCTGGGGTGGACGGCGGCACGATCCGGTTCAGAGACGCAAATCTGCTCGACCTCAGTGAGGGGGAGATGCGTCACATCCGTGGCAGCGGCGTGTCAATGGTCTTCCAGGGCATCAGGACCGGCCTCAACCCCCTGATGAGGGTTGGCGATCAGGTTGCTCGGGTCTTTCGAGTGCAGCAAGGCCTATCATCCAAGGACGCCTATGCGAAGGGTGTAGAGAGCCTCCAGGAGGTAGCGATTCCTCGCGCTGAGGCGTGGGCGAGGGCCTACCCCCACCAATTGAGCGGCGGGATGTGCCAACGAGTGCTCATCGCCATGGTGCTTGCGTGCAAACCAGAGCTTCTCATAGCCGACGAGCCGACGACCGGCCTGGACGTCACGATTCAGGCGCAGATACTTGAGCTCATCAAGGAGATCCGACGCAGCATAGGGGCATCGATACTGCTCATCACTCACGACCTGGGCATTGTGGCCGAGACTTGCGAGCGAGTCGTGGTAATGTACGGAGGGCAGGTACTGGAGACAGGCACTGTCGCGTCGTTGTTTGCCAAGCCTCTCCATCCGTATACGCAGACCCTGCTTGGCTCAGTGCTGCGCGTGGATCGAGCGACAGCACTCCAGGACAGCGCTAGCGCTGTGAACGAAGAGGACAGCTTCCGCCTCGAGGGGTGCCGCTTTGCTGCCCGCTGCCCGGTCGTACTTCCCGAATGCTGGGACAAGCGGCCTTCATGGAGGGAACCAGAACCATGTCGCGGTGTCGCCTGTCACAGGCTGTAGTAGTCGCTAGGTGACCATGATGGAGCCTTTGTTGCACATCGAGAAGCTCACCAAGGTCTTTCGCCAGGAACGGCATCACCTGCGAGCGGTGGATGACGTAAGCTTCCAGATCTACCCCGGCGAGACGGTGGGGTTGGTAGGGGAAAGCTCATGCGGCAAGACAACGACTGCTCGCTGCATACTGGGGCTGGAACGGCCAACCTCGGGTCACATATGGTATGACGGCCTGGATATCGCGGCACTGAGCGGGAGACAGATGCGTCGGCAGCGTAGATGGCTGCAGATGGTGTTCCAAGACCCGGATGCATCCCTGAACCCCATGTTCACGGTGCGGCGCGCCTTGACAGATCCTCTTCGGCTCATAAGAATGACAGGCAGGGCTGACCTTGAGGCGCGCCTGCAGATGACCATCGAACGCGTTGGCATCCCTCCGGCCTACCTGACCAGATACCCGCACCAATTGAGCGGGGGGCAAAAGCAGCGGGTGGGGATTGCCAGAGCCATCATCATAGACCCGAAGTTTGTGGTCCTAGACGAGCCTACATCAGCTCTAGACATGTCTATCCGCATTCATGTCCTGAGCTTGCTCAAGCGACTACAGGAGGAGCTGGGGATTACCTATCTTCTCATCTCCCACGACTTGAGCTCGGTGCGTAGCCTGTCTGAGCGGGTACTGGTGATGTACCTGGGTCGGCTTGTAGAGGCTGGACCCGTGGAGGCTGTCTTCGACCAACCTCTCCATCCCTACACCCGGGCCTTGATGTCTGCAATACCAGTCCCGGATCCGGGACTCAAGCGCGAGAGGATCGTGTTGCAGGGTGAGCCTCCGGACCCCTTTAATGTGCCGCCGGGCTGCGCGTTCTACGAACGGTGTGCGGAGGCCCAAGCTCATTGCCGCACGGAACCGGTACAGTTGCGCGAAGTGCAGCCAGGCCATCAGGTAGCATGCCACCTCAGTTCAGAGTGAGTGCAGGCCTGCTCTGGCGGGCGCCCGCAACGAACCGTGGAAGCCACCCGTTTCCGGAGCGGAACTCTGGTGGTCTGCTGGAGCCCATGCGGTCAACTTCCAGGGTGGCTGTCGGTTTGCGGTGTATGGGCATGGGGCCACAAGAGGGTTTCCGCGAGGAGAGGGGGATGTGCTACCACAGTCTTCGGAAGGCACATCTCGAGAGGGCTAAGCCGTAGCCTTGCCACGGCAGTGAGGTCTAGGGCTGCGTGTGCTGTTTGAAGCAGCCAGGAACCGATAGGACGAACCAAGGAGAGAGAATGGGCAGAGTGCAATTGCAGACTGGGCGGGACTGTGAGGACTTCGTAACAGGTTGTACCTTCATGGGCACCGGCGGCGGCGGAGAACCGGAATGGGGTGAGCGGCTGCTCAAGTCGGCTCTGGACGAGGGGCTGACCCTCGAGTGGGTGGATGTAGACGACATACCGGACGACGTCTGGACCACGACGCCGTACGGGATGGGCTCAATCGCCCCTGTCGCCCAGGAGACGCTGGACGAGATCGAGCAACTAGGGCTGGAGGACAAGCTGGGCGACCGCTCGATGGAAGAGGCGATCAGGGAGCTGGCCAAGTACCTGGGTGAGCCGATCGGCTGCCTGGTGTGCTGTGAGCTGGGGGGAGGGAACTCATCGGCGCCGCTGGTGACTGGCGCGCGCTTGGGCATCCCTGTGGTCGACGGGGACTACGCCGGTCGCGCTGTTCCTGACGAACTACAGAGCACACCTTTCATCCACGGCAAGCACAGTTGGCCGGTGGCTAACGTCGACCGATGGGGCAATATCGCGATCATCAAGTACACAGTCGACTCCTACATGCTGGAACGACTGGGGAAGATGCTGGCAGTGGCAGCCTTCGGGAATACCACACAGTCTGGCACACCTTTACGGGGTGCAGAGATGAAAGAGGTACTCGTCCGTGGGACGCTAACCAAGACCCTGGCCCTCGGGCGAGCGATCCGCGAGGCGCGGGAAAGGGGCGATGATCCTATCGACGAGGCAGTGAAGATCACCGGTGGCTGGAGACTTTTCGACGGCGTTGTTTCCGGCAAGGACTGGGAGGACCGAGATGGTTACATGTTCGGTACCACCCACGTCAAGGGCACTGGGGACTACAAGGGACAGACACTGGACGTATGGTTCAAGAACGAGAATCACGTCTCCTGGCTGAACGGGAAGCCGTGGGTTTGCAGCCCTGACCTGGTCATTCTAGCGATGAGAGAGACCGGCGAGGGGATCACAAACACAGCGATCAAAGAGGGTGACGACGTGGCAGCGGTTGGCGTCAAGGGGCTGGAGGTGTTTCGCACCCAGTTCGGCCTCGATCGTGCGGCCGGCCCGCGCTACTTCGGCTTCGATATCGACTATGTGCCTATCGAAGATTTGATGAGCGTGAGAGGATAAACGTGCAGTCTCTTGAGAGTCGGTCAGGGGCTGTAGCCTGCTTTTCTTCAGGCGAAGGCGGCATCAACAGCGGCCGGCCTCCGATCGTGCTCTGGCATCCGCAGTCCGGTTGACATCGCGGGGAATCAAGTTCTCCTTCCTTGTGAGTCCAGGTCTCGCATCATGACCCTACTATGCCGTGATAGCGGTGCCGGTGTGGAGTATGACGACGAGTGGGGGCAATCCCTGAACCGATGTCCAACAGAGCCTTGGTTCATTGTAGCCGATGGAGACGAAGATGTGGTCTCTGTGTCGGCGATTGGCTCTTCAATTGAAGTGGTGGAGAGCCCACCAGGAGGTGTGATTGATGTCAGGTGAGAGCATCAGGCTGGCGGCGATCTGCGGTAGCCCGCGTAAGGGCGGCAATAGCGCGTTCTTGCTCGAGCACGCGGTCAGAGCGGCTGAAGAATCCCTGGGCGGTCTAGTGGACACGACCGTCTATTCTCTGGCGGGCAAGTCTATCGCTCCATGTGATGCATGCAATCGCTGTGCTCGACTGGGTGATTGCCGCACCGAGGATGACTTCCAGGAACTCCGCAACCTGTGGGTGGGTGCAGACGCAGTGGTCTACTCGGTACCGGTCTACCATTACTCTATCCCTGCGCAGCTCAAGTGTTTCATCGATCGCCTGGGCAACAGCCTGGATAGCTTCTACGACGGCAGGATAGTGAAGGATCTGAAGGTCATCGGGGCCATCGCCCAGGGAGCTCATCTCTTCTCCGGTCAGGAGCATGCCATCGCCGAGTTGGTGAATCATGCTCTGAGTATGGGTTGTGTTCCCATGTCCGGGGACTGTTGGGAGTCCTACGTTGGCGCAGGGGGGTGGACTCGATCATCAGCACGTAAGGACAGTCTGAAGAAGCTCTACGCCGAAGGGCACGAAGAGGCCCGTGTCGCTGTGGAGGCGGCCAGCACCCTGGGCCGCAGAGTCGCTCAGGTGGCGCTCCTTCTAAAGGCAGGGGGCAACCACCACCGCGAGTTGCTGGAGGCGGATGGTGGCTACGAGATCTTTCTCGAGAGGCTAACATAGCGTGCCTCTCCAGCGTACATGATGTTGGGCAGACAGGAGGACGGACAGTGAGCGTGCTAGTGGTCGATCCCAGCCGGTGCACGGCTTGTCGCGCCTGTGAGCTGGCGTGCTCCTTTACTCATGAAGGGGCGTTTGTGCCAGCGTTGTCTCGGATTCGCGTGGTGCGGCTCGTGAACCGAGGTGTAAACGTTCCTGTCGCGTGCGTACAGTGCGCTCGACCGTCTTGCGTGGACGCATGCCCCACCGGGGCGGCCTACGTTGACCCCGAGGGGACAGCGATACGCATCAATGAGGACGAATGTGTCGGTTGCGGGGAGTGCGTCAAAGCCTGTCCTTTCGGAGCTGTCGATCTCAATGCCGCGAAAGGTGTAGCCTTTGTGTGTGATCTCTGTGATGGCGAGCCGGCCTGCGTTGCCAACTGCATCCATGGGGCTTTGACACTCGCGGGGGGCCAAACCGTTGCTCAGCGCAAGCGACGAGCGACGGCTGAGTCGTATGCGCTGGGAGACCACGCGAAGTGACGAGACGGGAGCGACGAGGGATGTAGGCAGTCAACGCACACTCAATGTCGATCTAGCCTCCAGCAGAACCCAGGTGGAGGGGTTGCTACACGTTGAGCTGCGCAGGTCTGTGGAGAGGGCAATCAGCTACACCCCCTCCGCCCGCTAGTCACACGCAAGGAGGTCGCGCTGATGGTGGAGTCAGTTTGCATCTCCCCTGCGATGAGTCCCGTCACCGGACATACCTTCGTGATGGACGGTGGTTGGTCGCTGCATTAGTTCTGGCGACAGATTGAGTCCAACTCGGTGTCAGGCGCCCGGTGAGCATCCGGCAGCGCGACTGACGCCCAGCCACACAGGAGAGCACATATCATGAAGCCGCTGGACATAAAGACAGCATTGGACTGCATGCCCATGCCCGTTACTCTGATCGGTTCTTCGTGGGAGGGCAAGGACAACGTGATGACGGCTGCATGGGTTGTGTCCTGCTCGGTCAAACCACCTCTAGTTTCTGTCTTCATCCATCACAAATGGTTCACGCGAGAGTTGATCTCCAAGTCCAAGGAGTTCGTGGTCAACGTGTTGGCTAGCGACCAGGCTCAAATCTCGCAGATATGCGGCACAGTGTCTGGGCGCAAGGTTGACAAGTACGACCGGGCCAATCTGAAGACCCGAAGGGGTGAGAAGGTCAACGTGCCGCTCATCGAGGGATGCCTGGCCAACCTGGAATGCAGGGTGGTGGCCGAGTACGAAGTGGGCGACCACATCCTCTTTGTGGGAGAGATCGTTGCTGCCCATGACGGGGGCAGACGGGACCCCCTGGTATACTTTGAGCGGGGATACGCGGACATTGTCTTGAAGCCACAAGACCAGGCAGGGAGTTGAACCATGGTTTCAAGTCCTCTGAACATGAGTTGTGGACAGACGGATCTACACCCTGCTTGTCTGGCGGCTCTCGGGCGACAGTTGGGTACGCCCATCTACTATCCACCCTACTGGGAATTGGAGCTGGAGACGATCCGTATGCTCAAGCTATTGATGCATACGGAGAACGATGTCTTGCTCATCGCAGGCTCGGCGACCTACGGCGAGGAGGCCGCTATCCTGAGCATCGTGGAACCAGGCCAGAAAGTGATCACTGTGAATTCCGGTGTGTACGGTCAGGTGCTTACGGAGTTGGTGGACATCACCGGAGGAGATCCCATCGAGATCAGGATCGAGGAGGGGGAGGCTGTCACTCCGGGGCAGATCAGAAACGTACTCCTGAAGGAACCTGACGTGGTCATGGTGGCCGCTGCACATTGCGACACGAGTATGGGGACGATGAATCCCATCTCTGAAATCGGTGCCATGCTCACGGAGTTTCCCGACGTGGTCTTCCTGGTGGACGCCGTCTCTGCGCTGGGGGCCACGCAGTTGCGCGTGGACGAATGGGGCATTGATGTGTGCTGCACGAGCCCTCAGAAGTGCGTGAACGGACCCCAAGGTCTGGCGATTGTCTCGGTCAGCGAGAAGGCCTGGCGGGCCATACAAGGGCGAGGCACTCCCATCAGTTCTCTATGCCTGGATCTCACGGTGTGGAGGGCATACCATGACGGCGTGAGAGAGGCGTACGAGTCCGGGCAATGGACGGACATCTCCTACGCTACCCAAAAGGCCATACATGGTCCTTCACCCTCCTACGTGTTGGTGGCTGGCCTCAAAGCGGCGCTGGAGGCAATTCTGGACGAGGGGGAAGAGAAGGTCTTCGCCAGGCACGAACTGGCCGCGCGCGCCGTGCGTGAAGCGATTCGCGCCATGGGGCTGAAGGTGAAGGCTGACGAGGCGGTGGCGGCCCCCGTCTGCACCTGTATTGAGTTCCCGCATGAGGTGGATTGGACCGAGTTGGCCAGCACCATGCTTCGGGAGCATGGTATCGCACTTGCAGCGGGGTTCAGGATCGGCAACATGGGTCTTGTGGCTGACCCCAGGTGCATCTTACCCACCATCTCAGCCTTGGAGTTGACCATGCGGAAGCTGGGGTACGACGTTCCGGCAGGAGCGGGCCTCGAGACGGCCAGGGAGGTCTTCGCCAGAGCCGTCTCAGAATGAGTGAGGAGCGATGCGATCGCCAAACAGTGCAGTGACAAACATGCGGCGCTCGGGAATCAGAGAGATCATGGATCTCTCTCAGGGCATGGCCGATGTGATACACCTTGAAGTGGGGGAGCCAGGCTTTGCCACACCCGACCACATCATTGAGGCCGCGAACGAAGCGATAGAGCGCGGGTTCACCAAGTACACTCCCAACGCCGGGTTGCTGTCTCTACGAGAGCAGATTGCGCTCAAACTGCAACGTGTCAACGACCTCGACGTGAGCGTGGAGAACGTAGTGGTGACCACGGGCGCCGTCGGCGGCTTGGCGACCGCCCTGATGGCCATCGTAGAGCCAGGAGACGAGGTTCTCATCCCGGACCCTGCCTGGCCTAACTTCGAGATGATGGTAACCTGTTCGCGGGCCGAGCCCAGATTGTATCCCTTGTCCCCACAAGACGGGTTCTGCCCCAGGATCGAGGCGCTGGAGGACAGTGTCAGCGGAAGATCCAAGGTCATGATCATCAACAGTCCCTCCAATCCAGCGGGCGCCGTCTTTTCTGCCAGGCTCGTTCAAGACCTGGTGGACTTCGCTGCCCGCCACGATCTCTACCTCATCGCTGACGAAGTCTACGAGCAACTGGTTTTCCAAACCGCGCACATTAGCCCTGGCAGATTCGATCCTGACGGGCGGGTAATCGGGGTTCACAGCCTCTCCAAGACTTACGCCATGACCGGCTGGCGAGTGGGCTATGCCGTAGCATCTGAGGCGCTCGCCGGACTGATAGCCAAGCTTCAGGAACCATTCTTCTCCTGCGCCTCGTCCGTCTCTCAGAAGGCGGCCGAGGCCGCTCTGGCAGGACCTCAGGACTGCGTGACCGACATGCGCACTTCGTACCAGGAGCACCGGGACCTGACCGTGAGTCTGCTGGAGGCCGCTGGCCTGGCCTTTGTCAAGCCGCTGGGCGCCTTCTACACCATGGTCGACATCTCGCCTTTTGGACTGGACTCCTATGCCTTCTCAAAGAGGCTGCTGCGAGAAGCAAGAGTTGCCGTTGCGCCGGGACGCACGTTCGGTCCCAGCGTCGATGGATATGTCAGGGTGTCCCTCGCTCCCACTGCAGAGGAGATACGGGAGGGACTCACCAGGCTCGCCTCGTTCGTCGGCAACCTCTAGGCCTGTCATGCGCGTGAGAGGCATCCGCAAAGGGCACAGGATCCCCGGTTCAGCCTTGTCGAGTGTAGGTCGGGGCTGCCGGCAAATGGTTGCTAGCTCGGCCCTCTCACTAGGCGCCACCAAGACACCAACTGTGGTGGAGACGTAGCGTGAACGAGATGGAGCATCACGAAATCACTCGCGACGATCTCGGCCGGTTTGCAGATCGAGGTCCAGCCTTTGTGACGTTCGGTGAGGTGATGGTTCGCGATACCCCTGCAGACATGGAACGTCCAGAACGGACCCGGCTGGTCCATCTGTCGCTGGCAGGCAGTGAGTACACGCTGGCCATTGGTCTGAGCCGCCTGGGCATTCCTTCGGCCTTCATCACTCGGGTGCCCGACAACGCCTACGGCCGCGCGGTCAGAAACACTGCGCGCGAGCAAGGGGTAAACGTCGAGCACATGGTCTGGGCGCCGAGGACAGAGCCTATTGGGCGCTTCATCTACGAGATTGGTCGCACACCCCGGCCGAACAAGGGGGTGTATCAGCGTATGTTCTCGGCGGCCTCCAGACTGGATGCAGGGATGGTCGATTGGAAAGCCGCGCTGAGAGACGCCAGGCTTTTCCACAGCTCGGGGATCACCTTCGGGCTGGCGGCACACAGTCAGTACGAGCGTAACTACGGCTATCAGGCGTTCAAGGAGGCCATCGCCAACAAGCCGGACGAGTGCCTCATAGGCATGGATTTCAACTACCGAAGCACATTGTGGTCCGCTGGCCAGGCCCGCGAACTCTTGACCCCGATCGTGTCCGAGCATGTCGACGTGTTGATCACCACCATCGAAGACATGGCCAAGCTGTACGATGTCGACTGTGGCCGGTACTCTGCGAAGCAGGTCGTTGACGGCGACTTGGGGCCGATCGAGGACGACGATATCAGGGAGTTCGCCACCCGTCTCCGCAAGCGGTTCCGCGTAGAGATTGTCGCTATCACCATCCGCTATCCCGACTCCTTTGAGCAGCACCGGTGGGAGTCAGCCGCCATAGATGCCGAGGGCACCCTGTTCCGCTCGTCTACCCCGAGACCGATCACGCTCTGGGACCGGCTTGGCGGTGGAGATACGTGGAACGCAGGCTTCTACTACGGTCTCCTGACCGAGGGGCTGGGGAGTAAGGGGATCGCCAAGGGAGTGCGGGTTGGAGATGCGGCCACCCGTTTGCAGCAAACCCTGATGTTCGACCTACCGATTGTCGACAAAGCCGAGGTCGAGTCTCTGATGAAAGCCGACGTGCTTGGTGGAGGAAAGAGAACGTCTCGATAGTCGACCGGGCAGTCTTATCTCTCACGGCACTCTGGCGCGCTCAAGGAGCAGAGCAATGACAAAGGTGGAAGTGCTCAGCACCATTCGCGAGACCGGCATCATCGCCATCATGCGGGCGCAATCCTCCGATCAGTTGATTGCCGCAGCCGACGCCATCCAGAAGGGTGGCGTTTCGGTGATCGAAGTGACCATGACCACTCCTGGGGCGCTGGGTGTGATCGCCGAGGCCAAGGAGAGATACGGCGTGGACGTAGCCTTCGGAGCTGGTAGCGTTCTGGACCCGGAAACCGCACGAGCGGCGATCCTGGCCGGAGCTGACTTCGTCGTTTCTCCCGTCCTCAATCTCGGATTGATCGAGCTCTGTAACCGGTATGGCGTCGCGACCATTCCTGGGTGTTACTCACCCACAGAGATCGTAGCTGGCTGGGAAGCTGGCGCCGATCTAATCAAGCTGTTCCCCGCCAGCGTTGGGGGACCCGATCTAGTCAAGGCCATTCTTGCTCCCTTGCCACAAGTCCAGATCGTCCCCGTGGGTGGCGTCAATCTAGACACCGCAGCGGGTTTCATCAGAAAGGGAGCAGTTGCCCTTGGTGTGGGAAGCAGCTTGGTCAATCAGAAGCTGATAGATTCGGGTGACCTGGATGAACTGACCCGTCGGGCCGCCGCCTACATCGAGGAGGTACGAAAGGGGAGGGGGTTGCCTGAAGGTTGACCTTCCTGTCCCCTCGCGAGACTGTGTACGTCCTTCAGCCGCCCTACTCTCATACAACACTGCTCCCGGATGCAAGTGTGGGTACCGGGAGATCTAGCTGATCATGCTGCTGTGTCTGCAGGAGATGCCTATCTGCCATCCGTCTGCACCGGGCCTGCGCGATCGACGGTGGACTTCTCATAGTCTCACTCATGCATGCTTCTCTGTTCATCCTGCAATACTGGGGGGAGAATGGTGACTGACCTGCTTGAAGAATTGGGGCGTCTCGGCGTGGTACCTGTGGCCAAGGTCGAGCGCGCCGAGGATGCAGTTGCTCTGGGGGAGGCCCTACTGGCAGGGCAGCTGCCGTGCGCCGAGATCACATTCCGAACCGCCGCAGCGGAGGAAGCGATTCACCGAATGTCGACAACCCTGCCGGAGATGATGGTCGGTGCAGGCACAGTCCTTACCGTGGGGCAGGCCGACAGGGCCGTGGATGCAGGCGCACAGTTCATCGTCTCCCCTGGATTCAACAGGAAGGTCGTGGAATGGTGTCTCGAGAAACCCATACCTATCGTCCCCGGCGTGGCAACACCGACCGAGATCGACATGGCACTGGAAGAGGGGCTGAGCGTCCTGAAGTTCTTCCCGGCTGAGGCGCTAGGAGGCGTAAGGACGCTGAAGGCCATCGCCGCTCCATACGGAAGAGTCAAGTTCATTCCTACCGGAGGGATCAACCAGGGCAACCTCGCAGACTATTTGGCTCAGCCCAGTGTACATTGCTGTGGGGGCAGTTGGCTTGTGGAGGCCCACCTGATTTCGGCCGGCAAGTTCGACAAGATCACCCAGTTGACCCGAGATGCCCTGTCCACGGTACGTACCGTGCGGGGATAATGGAGGCTTGGTATGCGCGGTCGCGTGATTACTTTCGGCGAGGTGATGCTACGGCTCAAGTCCCCTGGCTTCGAGCGCCTGTTGCAGTCCCCGGTACTCGAGGCGACGTTTGGCGGTGGGGAGGCCAACGTTGCGCTCTCCCTGGCGCGCTTCGGCATGGACGTCGTCTTCGTCACGGTCCTGCCAGAGAACCCCATTGCCGATGCATGTATCGCGGACCTGCGCCAGGCTGGGGTAGACACCTCGTTCATCCTGCGAGAAGGCAGCCGCATGGGGGCTTACTACCTGGAGGCTGGGGCCAATCAGAGACCGTCCAAGGTTGTCTACGATCGGGAGAACTCGGCCGTGGCCCTGGCGCGACCGGGCAGCCTGGACTGGGAGCGCATTTTCGAGGGGGCCTCGTGGTTTCACATCACGGGGATCACTCCCGGCATCAGCGCGAGCGCGGCTGACCTCTCGCTGCAAGCGGTGCGTACGGCCAAGGAGAGGGGGTTGACCGTCTCCTGCGACTACAACTATCGCAGCAGGCTGTGGAAGTACGGCAAGTCATCTACAGAAGTCATGCCGGAGATTGTACGCCTCGTGGACATCGGGATCGCGAACGAGGAAGACTGCCAGAGATCTCTGGGCATCACCGTCGATTCCAGCCCGGAATGGGAGAGGGACGTGGAGCATGGCAGGTTGGATGTCGAAGGATACCGCGTTCTCTGCGAGAAGGTGCGGGAGGCGTTCCCCAACCTGAAGAAGCAGGCTTTGACGCTACGGCAGAGCCACAGTGCCAGCCACAATAGCTGGTCGGCGTGTCTCCACAATGGCGAAGAGTTCATGGTGAGCCGCAGCTATGAGATCACCCACATTGTAGACCGGGTGGGGGCAGGGGATGCCTTCGCCGCTGGTCTGATCTGCGGGCTCATGAAGGGCATGAGCGACGCAGAAGCCCTAGGCTTCGCAGTTGCCGCCTCCTGTCTCAAGCATTCCATCGTGGGAGACTACAACCGGGTCAGCGTCGATGAGGTGGAGGCCTTGATGCACGGGGCTGGGTCAGGCCGAGTGCAGAGGTAGGCAAACGGCATCCCGCCGTTCGCTGGCAGCCACACAATGGCAGCGACGGGTGTCGCCGGGTCTGGGGAAGCCGTCGGTTCGCTTGTCGCTTCCTTCATGGGGCCAGCGCAGCTTTCGTGGCAATCATTCAACCGGGTGATGTGCTGAGAGTTGTCGCGTCAGGCAACGCCTCCGGGGGCAGCCGCTCCCGTAGCGTCCGCACGGGTGACCGGAATGTGCTCCGCTGAGGAACGAACCGCCCCGGGGATGCTTCCTGCACTGAGCAACTCATGGTGCCTCCCGCATGGGCCGGTACCAGAGCTTCGCGACTCAGTCCACCTCGGGGTACAGGCTGCTCATAGCCACCATTGGTGGTCCGAACGTGATCCCTCGTCTCATGGATTACGCCGGCAGGGCTCACTGCGTACAGTGGTGTGAGCAGACGCGATGGTGTTGGCTCGTTCCCGGGCTTCAGCTCCACCAGAGGGTTTAGGCAGCGAAGCCTCTCGTTGATGTTCTCCCCGACGGACGCCAGGCGATGCCAGGCAGGCTGCAAGCTTGCTCTTCCCTTGCCCTTCAGCCTCTGGAGAGGTAGACTCTAGCACAGAGGAGTCCCCAGTGGCGAGACGACACATCCTCCACCTCGACTTTGACGCCTTCTTTGCCTCAGTCGAAGAGATCCTCGATCCCTCACTCAGAGGCAAACCAGTGATCGTGGGAGCACCGCCAGAGCAGCGCGGTGTGGTCGCCTCAGCCTCCTACGCCGCACGTGCCTTCGGAATCCGCTCCGCCATGCCCACCGCTCAGGCCTTGCGTCTCTGTCCCCAGGCCATCGTCTTGCGCCCACGCCACAAGATCTACCAGGAATACTCGGCGCGCATGATGGCCATACTCTGCGAGTATACTCCCTTCGTCGAGCCCCTCTCCCTGGACGAGGCCTTTCTGGACGTGACAGGGTGTGAGGCCCGATGGGGTTCCCCTGAGGAACTGGCTCATGAGCTCCAGAAGCGGCTACAGGTGGAGCTGGGGCTGACCGCCTCCATCGGGCTGGCGTCCAACAAGCTGGTGGCCAAGATCGCCTCAGGCCTGGAGAAGCCCCAGGGCTTCGTAGTGGTACCCGACGGGAGGGAGGCTGACTTCCTGGCTCCGCTGCCTGTGGAGAGGCTGTGGGGGGTAGGGGAGGTCACGGCGGGGAGCTTGTCTGAGATGGGCGTCTCGAGCATTGGGCAACTGGCCGCTCTCACTGCGACCGAGCTGGAGACCCGCTTCGGCCGTCGGGGGCTCGACCTCTACCGGCAGGCCAGGGGCATTGATGATAGAGCGGTCGTGGTGGAGCGCGCGGAGAAGTCGCTGAGCCGGGAGGTGACCTTCGCCGAAGACGTTCGCGACCCGAGCGTATTGAGGAAGGAATTACGGATCCTCAGCGAGAGTGTGGCCCGCCAGTTGCGCAAGCGGAGACTGCGCGGCCGGACTATCAGGCTCAAGCTGCGATACTCGGACTTCAAGACCCTCACCCGCCAGGTGACGATGAGGGCTCCCACCGACCTGGGCCAGGTGATCTACGATCAGGCGGGGAGACTCCTCGACCAGGCTTGGGATAGGAGAAGGAAGGTGCGGTTGATTGGGGTGGGGGTGAGCAAGCTTGGCGAAGAAGAGCGGCAATTGAGCCTGTTCGAGGGAGAGGGTGACGGTAGGGCAGAGAAGCTGAGGCGGCTGAGCCGATCTGTCGATCAGATCAGGGAACGGTATGGGGACGAGGCGATTCGGCGAGGCTAGCTGACAAGAGTCTCAGCTTGCGGCGACAGACGTCAGGTTCTTCTGTGTCGTTGGCCCTCTTCGCCTAGGGGCATTCTGGCTTCATGAGGCAGGTCTTGTACTGTCTCTTTATCGCCTCGACCGTAGCTCGCGCATCGGGGTGGCCTCCCTTGGCTTGTTCATCCAGCTATCTCTCACACGCTACACACTTGTCCATCGTTTTTCGGTAGCACGCGGAACATACACAGCCCGGCTGCCGAGAAAACGACACAGATGGCCTAGAGGTGCTTGACAAAGAGGCCAGAAGCGTGTAAACTATAGCAGTATATAATATCGAGTATCGGGAGACCCTCAGCGAAGAAGGGGATATTACCCGTGTCAATGTCTGCCAGTGTTCGTTCCTCCGTCGTTCTTCACCGCAACGTCCACGAAGCCGTTGTAGATGGCATTCGGGACATGATCCTCAGCGGCGAACTGGGCCCCGGGGACTGGTTGCGCCAGGATGATCTGGCCGCGGAGTTTGGCGTGAGTACAATGCCTGTCCGCGAGGCACTGCGCCAGTTGCAGGCAGAAGGCCTCGTCACGTTGCACCGGCGTCGGGGTGCGGCAGTCTCCAGTCTCTCAGTGTCTGAGTACGAAGAGATCTACTACGTCAGAGAGGCACTGGAGAAGCTGGCGATTCGCTGGGCGACAGAAGACTTCGAGCGCATCCCCATCGAACGCCTGGAGTCGCTATTGGCGGAGATAGAATCGGCCGAAGCGAATCAGGAAGACATCGATCAGCGCCTCCGACTGGTGCGCGAGTTCTTTTTCACCATCTTCCAGGCCAGCCAAAGAGGACACCTCGTTCGCATACTCTCGAACCTCTGGGACCTTTCCCATCAGTACCGTCGTCACTTTGCCTCACTTCCCGATCTCGTTCCACAACGAGTGGCCAAGTATCGCCTCATCTGTCGAGCCTGCCACGAGCGAGATGCGGCCGGACTCATGGCTGCGTTCCGCGCTATATGGGCTGTCCGCGAACCCACGCTCATTCCGCTCTTACGCGAAGAAGAAGGCAAGAGGCTGGGACGGTAGACGTCTCGGACTCCAGACTAGACTATGTCGTTGATGGTGGCGAGTCGCGAGCGCCGGATCTCGGCGTTCACGACGAGGGCTCGCCTGCCACACCTAGGGCAATCGCCCCCACGTATGGGGCAGGGTTGTGAATGGGGAGTTGCTGCACGACGTAGCTGACTAGGGACATGGGCTTGTTAGGGAGGACAAGGCAGTCTGTGTCCAGGGCGACTTGCTGACCATGCGCGAGCAAAGCACTTCATAGGAGATGAGGACGGGTGGAGACCAACGGACGAGTCCGATTACGCATCGACAACCTCTCGCTCAGCTTCGGCGGGGTCAAGGCTCTTGACCATGTGAGCGTGGAGATCAGGGACAACGAGATACTGGCCATTATCGGGCCCAACGGCGCCGGCAAGACCGCTCTTCTCAATTGCATCAACGGCTTCTACAAGCCGCAGGAGGGCAAGATCTGGTTCGATGGACAGAGGATTACCCGAGCGCGCCCGGACAAGCTAGCCAAGTTGGGCATCGCCAGGACCTTCCAGAACATCGAGTTGTACGCAGGTCTAAGCACTCAAGACAACATCATGGCTGCCCGACACGTCCTGATGAAGCAGAACTTCGTCGCGGGTGCGCTGTACTTCGGCTGGGCACAAAGGGAGGAGATCGAGCATCGGCAAACGGTAGAGGAGATCATCGACTTCTTGGAGATGGGGCCCATCAGGAAGACGGTGGTAGCCGTTCTGCCCTACGGTCTGCGCAAGCGGGTAGAGCTGGGCCGGGCACTAGCTTTGGAGCCCAAAGTGCTGCTCCTCGACGAGCCCATGGCGGGTATGAACCTGGAGGAGAAAGAGGACATCGCCCGCTTCATCATCGACGTGTTCGAGGGTCAGGGGGCGACTTATCCCGATACTCCCGTTCTCAGAGATGGGATCAGTTGCATCGTGCTGGTCGAACATGACATGGGAGTGGTCATGGACATCGCGGACAGGATCGTCGTCCTCGATTTCGGACGCAAGATCGCCGAGGGGACGCCTGCCGAGATCAGGAGCAATCCCGAGGTCATAAGTGCCTACCTGGGTCAGGAAGCGTAGCGCTTCGTAGCAATGGTGGCTGAGCATCGGCGCCTAGTGTTGCCGATGGTCGCGTCGTGCGGTGGTCGCATGGCGCCGCGGACAGAGGAGGCTCTGCAGGGTAGGGTAGACATAATGCTGCAACTAAACAACATCGAAGTAGTCTACATGAGTGTCATCCGGGTGCTGCGGGGCGTCTCGCTGGAGGTTGGAGATGGCCAGATCGTGGCTCTGCTCGGGGCCAATGGCGGTGGGAAGACTTCCACGCTGAAGGCCATCTCGGGGCTACTGAAGACCGAGCAAGGGGAGGTAACTGACGGCAGCATCGAGTTCGATGGCCAGAGGCTGGACCGGCTGGGTCCCGCGGATATTGCCGCGATGGGCATCAGCCAGGTCATGGAGGGGAGAAGGGTCTTCGAGCACCTCAGCGTGGAGGATAATCTGCTCGTGGGTGCCTACCAGCGGAGGGACAGGGCTGGGATCAGGGCTGATATGGAGATGGTCTTCGACTACTTCCCCAAGATACGAGACCTCCGCCAACGGACGAGCGGCTATCTCTCTGGCGGCGAACAGCAGATGTTGGTGATAGGACGGGCGCTTATGGCTCGTCCGAAGCTGATGTTACTGGATGAACCGTCACTCGGTCTCGCGCCGCTGTTGGTGCGAGAGATCTACGAAATCATCCGAAGAATCAACGCCGAGCAGGAGATGTCTATACTGGTGGTGGAGCAGAACGTGAGGGCTGCTCTGGGCATCGCTGACTATGGTTACGTTATGGAGAACGGCAGGATAGTGTTGGCTGGCCCGGCGGAGACATTGAGGGACAACGAGGACGTCAAGGAGTTCTACATGGGGTTGTCAGCGATCGGCTCCAGAAAGAGCTATCGCGAAGTCAAGCACTACCGGCGACGAAAGAGGTGGCTTGCTTAGCAGAGGGGCACGTGGAGATGAGTTCTGGGATAGAGCAAGGTCGTAGCGACAAGGGCGACACCTGGCCGAAGACACTCCGGCACAACTACGAGGTATTCGGGGACAAGCGCATCGCCATGCGCCACAAGCACCACGGAATATGGCAACCCTACACGTGGAAGGACTACTACCTTGGTGCGAAGCGCGTAGCGCACGGTCTGCTCTCCCTGGGCTTCGAACCCGGAGACAAGGTGCTCATCATCGGGGACAATGCGCCGGAGTGGTATCAGGCCGAATTGGCTACGCAGGCGAATCGCGGGGTCTCAGTGGGACTGTACTCGGACATGAGCCCGGCGGAAATAGAACACATCGCCCATAACTCTGAGGCCAGATTCGCTGTGGTGGAGGATCAGGAGCAGGTCGACAAGTTTCTCCAGATCAAGGACCAGCTACCCTTGCTCGAGAAGGTCATCTACTGGAGCTACAAGGGACTAGCCCACTATGACGAGCCCGTCCTGATGGGATACAGGGAGCTGGCACAACAGGGAGAAGCGTACGAGGAGGAACACCCTGGCCTCTTCGAGCGGAATGTGGAGACCGGCAAGCCCGACGATGTCTGCGCGATTGTCTATACATCGGGAACCACCGGTGACGCTCCGAAAGGCGCTGTCCACACCCACAGGACCTTGAGGGCAAACGCTGAGTACCATCTACGTCTTGACCCGTGGCACGAGCGGGACAACATCGTCCCGTACTTGCCGCCAGCCTGGATGACTGAGCAGTGCTTCGGGATTGGATGTCACTTGCTGTCGGCCAGCATTCTGAACTTCGCCGAAGGGCCGGAAACGCAGGAACAGGACGCCAGGGAGATAGGACCCAGCATACTGTACCACGGCGCTCGGCACTGGGAGAACCAGGCGGCTGCGGTGCAAGCGCGGATCCAAGGGTCGGACGTTTTGAAGAGGTTCGCCTTTCGCTCCCTGATGCCCATTGGCTACAGGAGAGCGGATGCGCGCTTGTCGAACGAGAGGTTTGGTTTGCCATGGCGCATGCTCTATGCGCTGGCGAACGTGATCCTGTTCAGGCCTCTCAAGGATGTGCTTGGTCTCTCGAACGCCAGGATCTGCTACGCCACCGATACCATGCTGAGCCCGGATGCCTTCAGGTTCTACCATGCTCTCAACCTCCCTCTGAAGAGCCTGTATGGGTCCGCAGAGGGCGGAGCCATAGCTGGCCCCAAGACAGGTGACATACACGTGGAGACGGTAGGCCTGGTTCACGAGGGAGTAGAGGTCAGGATCGCGAACAACGGCGAACTGCTCTGCCGGCATCCTGGCACATTCGTCGGCTACTACAAGGATCCGGACGGGACTGCCGCTGTGCTTGTAGGCGGATGGTGTTCTACCGGAGACGCAGGTCTCGTTGTCGAGAGCGGCCACCTGGTCCTGGTGGACAGGCTGGATGACATCGTTGAGCTGACCAGTGGTGCTAGGTTAGCTCCCCAGTCCGTGGAGAGCCGATTGCGATTCAGTCCTTACATCAGGGATGCCTGGGTTCTAGCTGGCCCGGACGGCAGCTACGTCTCGGCGATCATCGTGATCGACTACGAGCGTGTCGGGAGGTGGGCTGGACAGAGGAAGATCTCCTATGCCACCTTCACCGAGCTTTCCCAGCGGCCGGAGGTCTACGAACTGGTGAGGACGGACATCGAAAGAGTCAACCGGGACTTGCCGCCAGGCGCCAGGATCAAGAAGTACGTCAACCTGCACAAGGAACTGGACCCCGATGAGGGCGAGCTAACCAGAACCAGGAAGCTGAGAAGGGCGTTCATGGAGGAGCGGTACCACGATCTCGTCCGCGCCATCTACAATGACCAGACCGAGGTGCCCGTCGAGGCCGAGGTCAGGTACCGGGATGGCCGAATGCGAGTCATACAGACCACGATCGGCATCGAGTCCATTGAGGAGGATGGCGCATGACCTTCCTGCTGCAATTGGTGATAACCGGCTTCGCCCTGGGCATGGTCTATGCCTTGATCGCCATAGGCTTCGTGATCATTCTCAAGTGCTCTGAAGCGTTCAACATCGCCCAGGGGCACTTCGTGATGATCGGCGGCTACCTGGGCTACACGTTCCTGGTGACTTTCGGGCTGCCGATATGGGCCAGCCTCGTAGGAGCGATAGTCGTGGCCATCATCATGGGACTCCTCATAGAGCGGCTGGCCCTTCGACCTCTGGTGGGGCAGCCAGTGCTGGCGGTCGTCATGATGACCATAGCGCTGTCTACCGTGTTCGACGGGGTGGTGACTCTGGTCTGGGGTGGGGAGTACAAGACGTATCACGGAGTACTGCCCACCATCAGCCTCCAGCTTGGCGAGCTGTCCATCCCGTCGGAGACAACGATTTCCATGTTCGTCTCCGTTGTTGCAGTGATCGCACTGATGCTTCTGTTCCGCTACACCAAGATGGGTCTGGCTATGAGGGCTACGGCCGACGATGAGCAGGTGGTGCAGAGCGTTGGTATCAGGGTGACTTCGGTTTATGCACTCTCCTGGGTCATCGCTGCTGTCGTCGGTGTGGTCGGCGGCATTCTCCTGGGCGGTGTTTCTGGGGTGAAGACGGAGATGTCGCAGATCGGCATCAAAGCATTCGCAGTGGTGCTGCTGGGAGGGGTGAATTCCATCGGGGGAGCCATCGTGGCCGGGATCATCCTCGGTGTGCTGGAGAACGTGGCGGCCGGGTATCTGGACCCGCTACTGCCCGGCGGTGGGCTAGCCACTGTGTTCCCGTTCATCGTCATGATCGTTGTGCTGATCTTCAGGCCCTACGGTCTGTTTGGCCTCGAGAGAATAGAGAGGATCTGATAGATGAGTCTGCCCTGTGGCATCTTCGCACAGAACTATGCGCAAGACATGGGTGCCCTGCGCACCAAGACACAGTGGGCGATGTTGCTGGCCTTCCTCGTCTTCTTGGCCGCGTGCCCGCTGTTCTTCAGCGACAGAGTGCTGACGATCATGACCATCATCGGTATCACGATTGTTAGCGTCCATGGGCTGAACATCCTGACCGGGTACTGTGGTCAGATCTCCATCGGGCACGCTGGCTTCATGGCGGTGGGTGCTTACACCTCGGGGATCCTGACCGCCAAGATGGGGGCGCCCTTCTGGGTGGCGCTGCCCTGTGCCGCCCTGGCTGCGGGATTGGCGGGACTGATCTTCGGCCTGCCATCGCTCAAGATCAAGGGCTTCTACCTGATCATGGCGACGATAGCCGCCCAGTTCATCATCGTTTGGGTCATCATCCAGTTGCGGAGTGTCACCGGTGGTCCTGATGGTCTGTCGGTGCCCAGGCCTGAGATCGGCAGCTTTGTCTTCAGGTCCAAGACTAGCTACTTCTACCTGGTGATGACTGTGGCTTGTCTGGCTACATTCCTGGCCCAGAACATCGTCAGGACCAGGGCGGGCAGAGCCTTCGTGGCGATCAGGGACAACGACCTGGCAGCCGAGGTCATGGGCGTCAATCTGTGGGCCTACAAGCTGCTGGCGTTCTTCATCGGGTGCGTCTACGCGGGCGTTGCTGGGTCCCTGCTGGTTCACTACTTCGCCTTCGCTTGTCTTGACCAATTCCCGTTCATGAACTCGGTGTGGTACCTGGGCATGCTCATCGTGGGCGGCATGGGGAGCGTCCCCGGGGCCATCTTTGGTGCCGTGTCCCTCAAACTGCTGGACGAACTGGTTACCATGGTGGGCCCAGTCCTCTCTGCTGTAGTGGCTGCCCAGGCGGCGGCTTCACTGGCCCTGATCAGCCGCGGCGTGGTAATCATGCTCTTCCTGATCTTTGAGCCCAGAGGGCTGGCCCACCGTTGGGACATGATCAAGGGGTACTACAGGTTATGGCCGTTCTCGCACTGAAAGTACAGACGAAGAGCGGCCGTTCTGTTGCGGGGTATCTCTGTAGGATCTAGTGAAGGGGGTGATCGGCCCTAGCAGGAATGTGCTTGATGGGTACTCCGTTCCGCTTCGCCAGCAAGGGGTGGGCTCCCGGCATGGACCCATCAGAAACCAGAAAGGATAGGAGGACAAAGGAAGTGAAAGCCAAGTTTGCCACAATCCTGATCGCGGTCCTGTTGCTTTCGATGGCAGCCAGCGCCTGCGGCACGCCGGCACCGGCACCTGAACCGACTACCCCTCCGGGGGAGACGCCAGCGCCGACGACTCCTCCGCCGACCGCAACCCCCGCACCACCGACGGTTCTGTACGTCGGCGGCGCCATGGCGCTGACCGGGGCGTACGCTGAAGATACGGCGGCGGTTCTGGCTGCCTACGATGACTACGTCCAGTACGTGAACGAGACCAAGATGCTGGCTCCGTGGCGAGAGGAGACGTTCCCCGATGACGTCACCCTCGAGCTGCTGTGGCGTGACGACGAGCTCAACGTAGAGAAGGCTTTGAGCATCTATGAGGAGCTCAAGGCAATGGGCATGCTGGTCTACAGAATAGGCGGGTCACCGCAGGCCCTGGCCCTGAAGGACTTGCTGAACGAGGACCGCATCGGTGCCCCCAGCATGGCCACTGGACCCTACTTGCTCTCTCCGCCCCAAACCGTCTTCACGACCTACCCGATCTACACCGATAGCCTTGCGGCGGTCGCCGAGTGGTTCCTGGAGAATTGGGAGGGACATGGAGCGCCGAGGGTCGCCATCCTCACCGCGGACAACGCCATGGGCCGGTCCATCGAGATACCTGAGTTCACGGACTACCTCACGGGGCTGGGATACGAGTTCGTGGGCACCCAGTACGTGGAGCTAGTACCCAGCGCACCACCCACCACCCAACTCCTGTGGCTGAAGGACAACAACGTCGATCTCACGTTGGGGGTCATGATCAACCCTGGTTCGCAGCCGACCATCAAGGAAGCGGTCAGGCTGGACATGGGTCCCCATCTTGGCTACAAGATCACGTTTGCCTGTGCCACACCGAGCCACCTTCAGGTGTTCCTGCCGGCCATGGGCGACCTGGGTGAGGGTTTCGTGGTCGGTGGTGGCTACCCGTCCTGGGATGACACCGGAGCCGGGATGCAGTTCGTCAACGAATTGCAGGACACCTACCGCCCCGATGACAAAGTGACCCACATCATGTACATCCACGGCGTCATCGAGGCCATGATCCAGGTCGAGGCCCTGAGACTGGCTATGGAGCAGATTCCTGCCGACCAGCTAGCGCCGGTCGATGTGCTGGAGTACGGCTACTACTCGATCAAAGATCTGGACACTGGGGACTTGACCAGTACGCCACTGACGTATGGCCCAGGCGATGTAGAGGGTATGGAGGCTGTACGCGTTCAGCAGATACAGGACGGGAAGATAGTAGACGTTGGGAACTACCCACTTCAACACATCTACAAGCACGAGTAGCCACTGGTCCGGGGGCTCCACACACGGAGCCCCCGCCAACTCCCAATGCCCTCACGCGTTTGCTGGTCCCAAGCGCGAGAGCGCGAGAAAGCCTGCGTAACCCTGCTGGATAGGTCGTGCACTCTGTGCGCTATGGGGTACATAGCGCACAGCGCGTTTCGATGCTGAATGCTGGTGCTGGCGTCAAGGCACTGAGGGGGACCGGGCTGCGGAGGTGGGCCCTTTCAGCATGATGGGCCGAGTCATGAGTATTGCACTTTGGTGTACCTAGCTACAGGAGGCTAGAATGACCCTCAGCGAAGATGATCTCGCTACACTGGACAAGTTCCACTTCGACGTGCAGCCGGTGGGAGTCAAGTTCCTAGTGGAACGACCAGGCGCGCTCGACAGGCTGGCTGAGAAGATGGCTCTCTGCGAGATGCTCAAGCACGCGCAGGAAGGGCACGCCTTCTTCGCTGACGTGGATAACCATACCTGCCCGGCAGGACCCTACGTGCTGGGTCAAGCCGATGCCGAGCCGCCCTTCATCAGCGGACAGTTCGGGGCAGGGCTCAAGATCTTCGAGGAACCAAGAGCGGCGAACAGGTTGTATCTGTACCTCCCCACGATAGGCAGAGGCGTCGTCAACTACGTTGCCTTTGCCCCATTGGACAAACTCTCGTTCGAGCCAGATGTCCTGGTTCTCATGGCTAATACCAGCCAGGCGGAGATACTGCTCAGGGCAATGAGTTACAGAACGGGGCAGATGTGGTCGAGCAAGTTCTCCAGCGCCATAGGATGCGCGTGGATTCTCGTCCACCCACATCTGACCGGGGAGCTCAACTACGTCACCACCGGTCTTGGCCACGGGATAAAGCGCAGAAAGCTCTTCCCGGAGGGTCGGCAACTGATATCTATCCCTTATGACATACTGCCTTCCATGCTGGACACGTTGCGGCGCATGCCCTGGGTGCTTCCTGCCTACAAAGCGGACGGACTGGAGTTCGTCCGGCGCCTGCTGCTCGAGCTCGGTCTCAAGCCACCAGGCGAGTGAAGACGACGCGGAGACCGTGTGCGTGACGTGATGTCAGAGCGAGCATGGATTCACCAAAGGTGCTTGCGGGGGTGCCATAGGGCGCGGAGAGTCGACCACGTTCGACTTGCGGTAGCAGTGGATGTCCTCATAGACCCGAGTCTGCTGTGCTTGCTCCGTCACCGCGTTTGCGCGATCATCTCGTTCTCACTGTGATATGAGGGAGGAAACAGAGTGAACGTCGCCGCCAATCTCGATCAAGCGGCCACCCATTTCCCTGATCACCCTGCCGTCATCGAGGGAGACAGAACTGTCACCTACTCCGAGTTTCGTCGGGACGCCAATCGCGTAGCGTCAGCCCTCGTCGGCGCGGGGGTGCAACCCGGCGATCACGTCGGGCTTTGCGCTCCCAATACCTATGCCTGGCTGGTCTTCTATTACGGCGCCCTCAAGGCCGGCGCGGTCGCGGCAACGTTCTCGCACCTGCTGATGAAACACGAGCTCTCCAGGAGCCTGACGGACTCTGAGCCGAAGATTCTCCTCACCGCGGATGACAAGCTGGACGACTTGAAGGACCGTGGAGCATGGCCGTTTCTAGAACTGATTGTCTGCGATCATGGAGACATCTCCTGGACGCGTTTTGCTGAGAAGGGGACAGCGGATTTCAAGACCGTCGAACGGAACCGGCACGACACCGCGGCCATCCTCTACACCGGCGGGACCACAGGTATCCCCAAGGGGGCTATGCTGAGCCACCAGAACATCCAGACGTCGGTCTTCAACATCGCGCACTACGAACGGTGCGGGCCAAACGACCGGGCCCTGTGCTATCTGCCCTTGAATCACGTGTTCGGGCAGATCCACATTCTCGGTGCCACCGTGCACAGCGGCGGCTCCATCGTTCTCTTGCCCAGCTTCGATCTGGAAAAGGTACTGGAGGCCATCCATCGTTTTCAGGTCACCAAGTTCTTTGGTGTGCCCACCATCTATATCCGCCTGCTGAGACTCCCGGACCTGCGGAAGAAGATCGCTTCGGTCACTTACTGTTTCTCGGCTGCGGCGAGTATGGCCGCCGAGGTGGTGCGGGAATGGAAGGCGCAGACTGGATTGGACATCCACGAATCCTATGGTATGACCGAGAGCGCCGCCATGGTCACCTTCAACCACTACTATCGGCACGTGATCGGCTCTGTGGGCACTGTGGCCAATCTGATCGAGGTCCAGATCCGGGATCTTCAGGGCAACATACTGGGACCAGGCGAGCGGGGCGAAATCTGCATCAGCGGACCCAACATCACCAAGGGATACTTGAACAACCCCCAGGAGACGGAAGCGGCTTTCTGGGGCGATTGGTTTCGGTCCGGTGACATCGGGGTGATGGACGAGGATGGCTACTTGTACATCGTGGACCGCTTGAAGGACATGATCATCACCGGTGGCGAGAACGTCTATCCCCGGGAGATCGAGGAACTCCTCTACACCCGCCCGGAAGTGCTGGAGTGCGCAGTGGTTGGACTACCCGACGAAGAGTACGGCGAACGGGTGACGGCGTTCATCGTGCAGCGGGAAGGCCAGCAGGTGGAGCCGGAACCTCTCAGGCAGTGGTTGAAGGCCAGGCTGGCCAATTTCAAAGTCCCCAAGGAGTTCATCGTCGTCGATGAACTACCGAAGAGCAGCACCGGCAAGCTGCTGAAAAGGGAGATCAGAGAACGGCACGGGTGAAGTCTGGGAGCGCGTTTTCCCGGGGGGTGGTATGCTCGTGGCAAGCCTTACCGGGGTGCTCGGAAGTGCAGAAAGGGGAACGCTCCGCGAGGCGTTCCCCTTCATCTTGTGTGCTCGGCGTTTCCTCGATCAGGTCCACGCCCGTCGCTTCAAAACGCAGCCTGAGAGCGGCTGTTGGCAAGGATGACGAAGCACCGTACAATCACGCCAACATAGGCGATGGTCGGGGCTTGCTGTCGAGAAGCCGATTCCAACAAAGCACAGACTGGGGGCCATTGAGATGCCAGGCACTGGAGCAGGTGGGGACTCGCCTTTCTACAGGGCGTACATCTTCGGCGGTATCGTTGTGGTTATCGTCATCACCGTAGCCTTGGGCCGGCTTGCTCCAAGGACATTCGAAGGCATGTGGCTGCCGGTGATATGTGCTCCCACGACCTTGTGGGTGATCGGCGCTCTGGTCTACTGGTGGGTGCAGTTGTTGTTCCTGGGGTACACCGACCCCAAGCGCTTGCGTGGAGAAGCCGGGGAGGAGGTGCCGGAGATCAAGGCGCTCAGGAACTGGTCCACACTGTCGGAGGCCATGACCATCTCTGGGGGAGACGTGGAGGAACTGGGGAAGTTGGAGAAGGCTGCCCGGCGTCCGGTACTGGAGTGGTTCGGCTGGGGGAACGTGCTCGTCCTCTACGTACTGACTGGTCCCTGGCTTACCGCGCTGGGCATCCTCACCCAGCAGAGGCAGGGGTACTTCGCGGCTGGATTCGTGATCCTGGCCATCCTCATGCTGGTGAGAACTCCATTCCTGCTTGGGGCAAGCATCGGCGCGGGCGAGTACGCCTATTTGAGGCCGCTGGGATTGGCGGTGGTGGACAGGCCCAACATTGACCTCAAGAGGATCGCCAGGACGGCCTTGGAAGGGCCCTGGGGACTGGTCTCCGGGTCAGCAACGGTGTTGGGTGGCACCCGGCACGGCAGGCCGGTACAGGTTGTGGTCGACGGCAAACGCAACCACACGGTGGTGGAGGCGCCAGTCCCGCCCTTCACGGTGGAGAGCAGGGAAGGCAAGCTAATCGCTGGAGAAGGCGCCCCCAGAGCCGTCGAGGAGAGCCTCAAGGAGTTGCGCAAGGCCAAGCGCTGGCTGGGGATGGAGCTACAAGCTGGACCAGAGGGGATCGTCGTGGAGCGCGCTGCCAGCAGGAGGCAGGACATGTGGCTCTATGACCTGTGGCTGGCCGAGCGGCTGCTGGAAGCGCTGGAAGAGGAGTGAAGCGGGCCACCGGGAATCGGGTCGTCCCCAGGCAGACAACGACCCACCAGCTATTGGTGCTCCTCGTCAGGCTCGGGTTCGGATGGGATGTGGAGAGTGCGGGCTTACGCTACGGCAACGGGGATACGTATTCGCCGTAAGCGATGCCGAGGGGGGTGATCTGCTTGGTGTTGGGGTCGGAGAGGGGGCTGCGGCTTTCGGCCCGGGCTTCGGAGCGACTCCAGGTCTCAGGCCCGGAGAACGTTGCGGGCCAGGACCTGGGCGTGCACAGGCCACTCGAGGCCAGCATGGCCCGGCGGTTGATCCTACGGGTAACGCCTCATCGCCAAGGGGAGCTCCTGTTCGTAGCAGACCCTGAACATCCGTGAGGACGGGAAGTCCCCGGAGTTGACGGTCGGATACCCGCTGCGCTTCAGATAGGCGATGTTGGTCACATCGTGACCCTGAGGCGCATCCTCTCTCACCCTGACGTTGATCGTCAGTATCGCCTCGGCCCCGGGATACATGGTTCCGAGGGTGAACGTCACGTCCTGGCCCACCCAGGTGGCGTAGCCGTGCGTCGTGCCGACGCCGGTGACCTGGAGGTTGGCGTCGATGGGGTCCGTGAGCACCGTGCTGTACCAGGTCTGCGTCAGCGTCATGACGTTGTACACCAGGATCGTGAACTGGGTCGACTGTCCTCGAGCCACCATAGTGTCGGGGCAGTACTTCTCTAGCACGGCATAGGAGACAGTGTCGTTCTGAGCTGGAGTGGCCCAGGTTGTGGAGGCCAGCGAGGCCATGAGTGCCAGGAGCAGAATGGATCCCACGATGGCCGCCAGGATGCTCAGCTTCTTCCGTCGGTTCACTGGCTCCTCCCTTCCTGAAGTGAGCGGCCGTACGCTACGGTAACGACGATACGTAGTTGCCGTAAGCGGTGCCGAGGGAGGTGATCTCCCGCGTGTCGGGGTCGAAGAGGTGACCCCAGCTCTCGTACCCCTCGAAGTCCTCGTGGTCGAGGCTGTACCAGTTCCAGGCCTGTACCAGCCTGTTTCCGTCCTCTCTATAGCCCAGACTACTGCTGGTGGCCGAGAGGAAGTAGTCGAAGGTGGCGGTCATGAAGTGCCTCACCCGACCCCTGTCGTAGCCCAGGGCTTCGGGAAGGAGAATCCCGTATTCGCTGACAATGAGAGGTTTTTTCCGCTCCCCATGGTCTTTCATCCACTGGCGGAAGCGTACGATCTGCTCCGCAAAGATGGCCATGTCGTCGTGATCGTCGATCGCGTAGAGCTTGCCCTGCGTTGCTGTGAGGCCGCAGGGGATCTGGCAACCCCACGAGTTCACCCTTTCCCGGAGGATGAACCCGTGAACGTTCCACACGTCGACGGGAATCTTCTCGCCGTACAGGTCCTGGTACTCTTCCAGGATCTGGTCCAGGTAGCGGAGACGGAGAGGCGTGCCCTGTACCACGCCGCCGATAGCCACCTTGGCCTGGGGGTCAGTCCCCTTGATCAGCGTATAGAAGTGGTGGTAGAGCACTGCGTACTCGGACGGAATGACGCAGTCCTGAGCCGGCGCATCAGGCTCGTTGCCGATCAGCCACAGTGTGCCGGGGTGAGCGCGGGCGTAGCGTACGATGGCTTGCTCCTCGGGGGGCTCGAAGTACTCGTTGAGCCTGATGATCTGGGCATACTCCAGATCCTCTGGCCCGTGATCCGTGCGAAAGCCGGGGTACTGGACGTACCAGTCTGCGTGAAGTTGTGCATAGTCGTATTCCTCGGCAGGGTGGCATGCGGAGGCGAAGCCGAACCGCGCCGTGCCTGACCAGTCCGGCTCGAGATAGCACGTAACGAAAGCGAGAGGGAGAAACGAGACTGGCTCGAGGCCTTGAGCTTGAGCGCTTGCCCCGGTGAAAAGCAGGCCGGCCTTCACGCTGTGTCGGCCGAGCGCAGCGCCAGCGGTTTCAGCCTCGACGGCACCTCCGATGTAGGGACGTACACCGAGGCAGGACAGTGTCAGCAGACAGGCCACCATGACTGCGGCGGTGCTACGTTTGGTGGCGATGGCCATTACTCTCCGCGAATCCAGCCTCGCCATTCTGCCTTCTTGTCAGCGTTGGGGAGACGTTCCTCCCTCCTTCTTCCCGTCCTACGCCCCGTTACGCAACACAGCCCCCTGTCTCTCTGCCAAGGGGGCTGCGGCTTTGGTCCCGGCATCCGGGGTCAGAGCAAGTGTTCGTCGTGGGGTCGGGAGTTCGAGGCGGCCGGGGCGATGCCGACCACCTCTCCGCGATTATGCGAGGTCCAAGCCCTTCGAGGCGAGAGAACTCACTCCACCAGGCTTCCGGCGGGTCCTAGCGATAGCGCCTCAACGCCAGGGGCAGCCTCTGTTCGAGGGGGACGTTGAACATGAATGGTGACGCCGGGGTCCCCACGGGCGGGGTATCCGTGGAGTTGATCGTGTCCCACCCCAGGTGCTTCAGATGGGCGGTGTTGGTCACCTCGTAGCCCTGAGGCGCATCTTCTCTGACCGTGACGTCGATGGTCAGTGCCGCCTCGTCACCGGGATACATGGTTCCCAGGGTGAAGGTCACGTCCTGGCCCGTCCAGGTGCCGTAGCCGCGGGTCGTGCCGATGCCTATGACCAGGAGGTTGGTGTCAATGGTGTCCGTGAGGTACGTGTCGTACCAGGTGTCCGGGTAATCTGTCGGATGGTGCACCAGGATCCTGAACTGCGTCGACTCTCCTCTGGCTACCATAGCATTATCGTCCATGCATGACTTGTCCGGTATAGTGTCGTTGCTCGGGCCGTTCTGAGTAGGCGTGGCCCAGGTAGTGGAGGCCAGAGAGGCCAGGAGTGCCAGGAGCAGCACGGACCCCACGATGGCCGCCAGGCTAGTTAGCTTCTTCCGTCGGTCCATTGGTTTCCCCCTTCCTGAGGTGAGCGTCCGTACGGCGAGTGTTTGGATGCGCTTCAACTTGGGTGCGGCTCGGCTGTTCTGGCCGCCTGGCCTGTACATCGCTCTCCGCGAGCTCCAGGCGATAGAGAGCTGCCATCAGACCGAGGAGCATCCAGAGCAAGAACCCCGGCTTCGCCCCCAGAGTGATGGCGTCTGTCAGCCCGTATACCTGATGGGCCAGGACACCGGCGAAGATGCCGGCGGTCAGAACGCGCGACGACCGGCTCCTGCCGAGCCGGTGAATCCTCCAGGCGCAGAGAGCGAAGACGACCAGCAGGCCGGCGTAGGCTGCCAGGCCAGGGACCCCCAGATCCACTCCTACTTGCAGCAGGTTGTTGTGGGCGTGGGGCACGAGCCCCGCTGCGCTCCGGTGTGGATACGGATACAGGGCCTCGCTCACGTAAGGAAAGGCGTTGAGACCGATCCCGGTGTACGGGAAGTCCTGCATCAGGGCCACCGCCCTCCTCCAGATCTCGAACCTGCCTACTCCCAGACGGGTGGATTGGGCCTGCACCAGCCCCTCGATGGACTCCTCCAGGCCCACGTGCCATCCCAGGGCCAGGACCACCACCAGGATCACGACCAGAGCGACGAGGAACCACCGGCTTCTGGCCACGCCAAAGGCCAGCAGACCCACGGCCAACCCCACGTAAGCGCTCCTGGACTGCGTGAGCACGAACGCGAAGGTGGTAAGGGCCAGGGCCAGCGTGGACAGGGCGAGCAGCACCGGACGTGACCACAGGCGGCTCATCCAGGGCTGAGTTGTACCCGCTGGCGGGGAGGCGACGTAGCCGTGGACTGCGGTTGTTTGCCACCCAGGGTTGTCGGACCCCAGGGCCAGGCACGCCGCCAGCGCCACCGGCACTACCAGCACCAGGGTGCCGCCGACCTCGTTGGGGTGGAAACCGCCCCCGCCGGACGAGGTAACGTTGTGCAGCAATCGCGGCAGTCGCTGGTACAGTGGCTGGAGAGGCAAGGTCTTGTAGGTGGCCCAGTCCGTGCCGACGAGAGAGAGCAACGCAATCGCGGCTCCCCCACCTACCTGCAACAGCGTCCAGCACCACATCCAGCCCCGAGTCCGGGCGCCGTTGGCTACCCCATAGAAGAAGCACACCCCCAGCACGATACCCAGCAGCTTGCGCAGGCTCTCCTGCGGGACCGGCGAGCACCACACCGCCACCGGCACCATCAAGAGCAGGCACAGAATGGGGACGTCCATGGAGGTACGGACCGTGGGAGCGCCACGAACTCGCCACCGCAATACCCACGGCAGAAGAACAACCAGCAGGGCGGGCACGCTCAGCAGCGATGGAAAGAGCAGGAATGGCGCAGCCACCAGCAGACAGATCACCTCTGTCTGGTTCAAACGCTGGTCTGTCATCCTGTTCTTCCCCTGAAGAGACATCCTGCAAGGTGCTACCTACCTCTTGTGCCCTTACTGGCGTCGCGTGGAGGTCTACGCCGTGTGTCCGGCATCCCCCCCGGCCACACAATCGGCCTGATCACGAGATCGGCTATGAGATGGGCTATGACCCCCATTGCGGTCACAGCGAAAGCCGCGTAGCGCATCTCTCTCATGAAGTCCCAGGCAAGGAGAGAGGCGAGAAAGAAGACGATGTATGGTAACGCCGAGATGGCCAGGAATCGCACTCAGCTACTTCACACGTGAACGTCGGTCGCCCGCATTAGGGAACTACGACTTCCTCTCCTCCTACCAGGCCGGACAGTATCTCCGTGTGGCTGCCGTCGGAGACCTCGACCTGCACCTCCACCTTGACCCGGCCTCCGTCTCTCACCACCTCTACGTAGTAGTGGTCGTCTTCGCTGAAGAGGGCCGAGTTGGGCACCAGGGGCACGCCGATGCGCTGCCTGGTTTCGATCACCAAATCGGCTCCGGTGCGGATGCTGGCGGGGACGTCCTCAGCGTCGGTGAACTCCACGTCGACGACGTAGACGTTCTTGCCTTGCCAGACCGTGCTCTCGGTGGCCACGTCCACCACCTGACCGGCGAAGGTCTCGTTGGGACGGAGATCGAGGAACACCTCCACCGCTTGGCCAGGGGCAACCTTGGTCACGTCATCCTCGGAGACCCAGGCCTCCAGCCGCAGGACGTCGGGGTCGGCCACGGCTCCGATGGGATCGTACGGCTCCACCGATTCGCCCACTCGTTTCTCCCAGGAGATGATGATCCCGGAGGACGGGGCACGAAGCTGCGCCTGCTCTGCACGCCGCCGCGCTCGGGCCAGCAGCTCCTGTGCGTGGGCCAGAGACTGCTCCGTCAGGGAGACGGCGAGCTGTTGATAACCGACCGTGGCCTCTCGCGCCGTGCAGGTGACCACCGCCCTGTCGTAGGCCAGGGATGCGTATTCCAGCGCCCACCGCTGTGACCGGGTGAAGTCGCTTTCCTCTTCAGGCTCCTTGTCTGGCTGCTCCAGATAGGAGGCCAGTTGATAGTCGTACCGTGCCTGCCGCAGACGGGTCTCGGCCTGGGCTACGTCCTGCTCGCAGAGCTCGGCGTCGGCCTGGGCGATGGCCAGTTGGCCCCGGGCCAGCTCCAGGTTGAGCTGGGCCACGGTCACCCCGTACTGGGCGTCGGCGATCTGCTCCTCGGAGGTGCGCCCTTCTCGATCCATACTCTCGATCTCCGCCAGGACGGCGCCCTCGGAGACCTGGTCGCCGGGCGCCACGAGCACCTGCGTCAGCACCCCTTCCAGCTCGAAGCTCAGCAGGGCCTCGCTGGCGGAGACCACGCGTCCCCGGGCCTCCACCGTCTCGGTGAGGCTCCCCTGGCGCACGATGACGGTCGTCGGGGCCTGAGGCGAGGATTGAGCGGGCGGCGTGTAGCCCGCGGACGCGGGCGCCGTGGCCGGCTGGGCGCAACCGGCCAGCGTTACAGCAAGCAAGACCACTAACGATAGGAGGGCGATTCTATGCACCTGACAGGTAGTCCTTTCTTGTGGCGTATTCAGCGGGCAGATTCTGAATCCAGCTTCTCCATCTGCGGGACGGCTGTACCCGTCGTGCCCACTGTGGAGGATGACGGGGTATGGGACAGCTCGGCGACGAGAGCGCGGAGCCGAGCAGCGATGAGGCCGTTCCTCTGGTGGTCGGCCAGGTCCACCAGTTGGTCCACCTGCTCCATCAGCCAGGAGCGGTCCACCGTGTGGGAGTTGTTCACCACCCGCACGATCTTGGGATGGGCCGTAGGCTCCTCCTCCTCGTCAGGGCCTACCAGCTCCTCACGCAGCTTCTCCCCGGGCCTGAGACCCACGTACTCGACCTCCACGTCGTCGCCCACCCTCAGGCCGCGCAGCCGGATCATCTTCGTGGCCAGATCCTCGATCCTGATCTCCTGGCCCATGTCCAGGATGAAGATGTCCCCACCTTCGGTGAGCGCCGCCGCCTGGATCACCAGACTGGCGGCCTCCTCGATGGTCATGAAGAAACGCTGCGCCTGGGGGTGGGTGATGGTCACCGGACCGCCCTGGTCGATCTGGCGGGCGAAGGTGGGCACCACGCTGCCGCGACTCGCCAGCACGTTCCCGAAGCGTACGGCGGTGAACAGGCAGCCATCCATCGGCGCCTGGGTGGTCACCAGCAACTCGGCCAGGCGCTTGCTGATGCCCATGATGCTACGGGGCTTCACCGCCTTGTCCGTGGAGATGAAGACGAAACGTTCCACGCCGTGCCTGGCGGCCAGAGTGCACAGGATCCTGGTGCCCTCGACATTGACCCATACCGCCTCGTCGGGGTGCTCCTCCATCTTGGGCACGTGCTTGTAGGCGGCGCTGTGGAACACCACCTGGGGCTGGTAGGACTGGAAGACGCGCTCCACTTTCTCGCGCCGGCAGATGTCGGCCAGCAGGCACTCCACGCCAGCGGTGCCGGCCACCGGAGCCAGCTCCTGCTCCAGGTCGTGCAGCGCCGTCTCGTTGTTGTCCAGCAAGAGGAGCCACCGGGGCCCGTAGCGCAGGATCTGGCGGCACAGCTCCGAGCCGATGGAGCCGCCCGCACCGGTGACCAGGACCACCTTGCGCGCCAGCAACTGGCGGCAGCTCAGGGCGTCGGTCTCCACCGGTTCGCGGCCCAGGAGGTCCTCCACGCGGGGGCTGCGCAGGCTGGTGCCCAGGCTCTCCTCGCTGATCGTCTCTAACGCATCCGGCAGCACCTTGACCTGGGCCGAGGTATCGTGGCAGCGCGAGAGGATGTCGCGGAACTCCTCGCCGCTGAGCCTGTGGATGGCCACGATGATCAGGTCCACGCTCCTCTCCGGCACCAACTGGGAGATGTTGTTTCTGTTTCCCAGGACCTTGACCCCGTGGAGCTTCAGGCCCAGCTTACGGGGATTGTCGTCCACGAAGCCCACCAGCTCGTGCTGGTGCCTCATACCTCTGTTCTGCAACTGCCAGGCCAGGAGTTGCCCCGCCTCGCCCGCGCCGACGATGAGCACGCGTCGCCGCCCGTGACTGCCCACCACCGGCTCCATCCGCCCGACCAGTCCCGTGAGCAAGCGGGTGCGGTACCTGGTCATGGTGAAGGCGCCGATGCAGAGCAGACCGCCCATGCAGACCACCCCCAGGGGCAACGGCCTGCCGATGGCGGGTTGGACCTCCGCGACCAGCTCCAGGCCGACCAGCGCGGCTGTGCTGACCAGGCCCGCCGCGATGACGGTGATGACCTCGCTGGCGCTGGCGTACTTCCACAGCCGCGAGTACAGACCGGCGACCGCGTTGACGATCAGGTACAGGAAGATGACGAAGGGTATGGCCCGGAAGAAGGAGACCAGATACTGCTGGGGCACGGCGCCCTCGAAGCGCATCAACTCCGCCACGGCGAAGCATACGAAGATGCTGCCCGCGTCCAGTGGAAGCAGGGGCAGGTAGCGCTCTAGGGAGCGGTGTAGCGCCCTACGCATTCACCGCTCTCCAGGCATCGTTCCAGCGTCTGACAAACGTACTCCACCTCTTCCTCCGTCATGGTCCCGCAAAAGGGCAGCGCCAGCGTGGAGGAGGCGACGGCCTCAGCCACCGGGAAGTCGCCTCTCCTGTATCCGAAAGCCTCCTGGTAGAGGGGCTGGAGATGGATGGCCGGGAAGTAGGCACGCGAGGGAACGCCTTGCTGTGCCAGGCTAGCCATGAGTGCTTCGCGATCGATGTAGGAGGCCAGCCGGATGACATAGACGAACCAGCCCATGCGGGTGGTCTGGGGCGCGAGGAAAGGAATCTCCAGCCCCTCCATACCGTGCAAACGCTGGTTATACCATCCGGCCACTGTCTCGCGCTTGGCCAGCAACTCCTCGATGCGCCCCATCTGGGCCACGCCCAGCGCCGCGCTCAACTCGTCGAGGCGATAGTTGTATCCCAACCGTACGTGGTTCAACCACGCGCCGGTGCCGTCCCGCCCCTGGTTGCGCAGGCTGCGGAACAGCGCCGCCCATTCCTCGTGATCGGTGACCAGCATGCCGCCTTCGCCGGTGGTCATCTGCTTGTTGGGGTAGAAGGCGAACACCGCGGCGTCGCCGTGGGTCCCCACCTTGCTCCCTTTGTACTCGGCACCCAACGCCTCGCAGGCGTCCTCGATCACCGCCAGGCCGAACCGGTCCGCGACCCAGGTGAGGAACTCCATGTCGGCGGGTTGGCCGAAGACGTGCACGGGGAGGATAGCCTTCAGCTCCCCCAGGCCCGACGGGACACCTCTGAGCTTGGGCGGAAGCCAGTGGGCGGCGTGTCCCGTGCGCCCCGCCAGGTCCGCCGCCGCCTGACCCACCAGGGCCGGGTCCAGGTTCATGGTGCGGCGATCGACGTCCACCAAGATGGGGATAGCCCTCTCGTAGAGCAGACAGTTGGCCGAGGCCACGAAGCTGAAGGGGGTGGTGATGACCAGGTCTCGCTCCCCAACTCCGGCGGCGATGACCGCCAGGTGTAATCCCGCTGTGCCCGAGGAGACGCCTACCGCGTGCTCGCACCCCACGTAGGAGGCCATGGCCTCCTCGAACTCCTCGATCCTGGGACCCATGCTCAGGTAGCGCGAGGAGAGGACCTCGTTGATGAGGCCTATCTCTTGCTCTGTGATGTCAGGGCCGGAGAGGGGAACCTGCATCGGTGGTCCTTGGCGCGGGGCGCTGAGCCGGGTCTGGCCCGGCTCTGGCGGCGCCCAGCCAGATCGCGAAGGCAAAGAACAGGGAACAGGAAAGGACGAGTAGTGCGAAAGAAGGGAGGTCGTCGAGGCCATAGGCCAGCAGGCCGAGGAACCCTCCGCAGGCGGCCAGGCTCCACAGGGCCAGGACGGTCTTCACGTCGCCCAGGCCCCGGGCGCGCAGCAGGTCGTAGACGTGCCGGCGGTCGCCGGAGAGGACCTGTCCCCGGTTGAGCACTCGCCGCATGATCGCCAGGAAGGTGTCGCCCACCGGGACCACCAGGACCAGAACAGGCCCCGCCAGGGAGCCGAAGTGATAGGGCTGGGAGCTCGATCTCGCCGCCAGGATAGCCAGCAGGAAGCCCACGAACAGGCTGCCGTTGTCCCCCAGGAAGATGGTGGCCCGGGGGAAGTTGAAGGGCAGGAAGCCCACCACCGCGCCGAGGAGGGCCAGGGAGAGCACTGTCCCCAGGGTGTCTCCCCGGCCCAGGCAGAGGTAGGCGAAGAAGGAGGACGCGATACCTGCTACGCCACCTGCCATCCCATTCATGCCGTCCAGGAGATTGATGGAAGAACAGCCACCCACGAGATAGAAGAGGGTGAGGGGGACACTGACGTAGGCCAAAGGTGCAAAGCCTACCCTGAGACCAAGGAGCACCACCAGGGTCGCTGGGACCAGCAGGGCGGAGACCTCCACCCAGGTGGGGATACGCCCCATGTCGTCCAGGAGCCCGATGGCGGCGACGGCGACACACGCGACGGAGATACCCAACAGAGTAACCTTGTCTTCGACGCTCAGCCCCGGCACGGCCACAAGCGCCAGGCCCAGCGCCACGAGAAAGCCCGCCAGGACGGCCAGCCCGCCGGTTCTGGGCGTGGGGGTGGAGTGGATGGATAGCGGTTTGGGCTGGTCCATGGCGCCCACGCGTGGGGCGAGGGGGGCGAACAGAAAAGGGAGGGATAGCGAACTGAGAAAGGCTGCCAACGGTGGAACGATCCATAGGTGAGGACTAGTCATGAGACCACCACAGGGATCTCATGACCAGCCATCCAGTCGCTGACGGAGGTCCACCGAAAGTCAGAGAGGAGCTTGCGGAGCTTCCCCTCCGTCTTGCCACGGTTGAGCCGTTGGGTGAGACGCACCTTGCGAACGGCCCAGTCCTCGTCGGGTAATGGATGACGCAATTCACCTGTGTCCAGTTCATAGGGGTGTAGATAGAAGACGACTGGTTCGCCGCACCTGTTGATGGCACGCACAGCCCAGCGAGTGATACAGTAGGGCAGAAGGCGGAAGTAGCCGCCGCCGCCCACAGGGATATTCTGGCGCATGACGCTGACTGTCGAAATGGGAAACTCCTGTAGGCTCCCCTGCCCTACGCGAATGGTGTGTGGGAATCCCTCCCAGTCGGGGAGGCCGTACAGCCTACGTCGTATGGGGAAGATGCTGGAATCGTACTGGATTCCAGAATCGCTCAGCACCCGGAGCGCCCATTGCGACCTGTGCGTGATGGAAAAGTACGGAGCCCGGTGGCCGTGGACGGGTTTGTCTATCAGGGGCTCCAGGGTCTCAATGGATCTCCTGAGGTCTGCATAGAACTCTCGTGGGGTGAGATGGTAGACAAGGTGGTGCGCGTAACCGTGCGTGGCGATCTCGTGCCCCGCGTCACGGATTTCGGCGACCAAGCCTGGGTAAGACTCAGCCACGGATCCCAGCACAAAACAGGTGGCGGTTGTGTCGAATTCGGCCAGGATGCGCAGCAGGCGACGTGTATTGGTCACCACGCGTCTGCTTGGCGCCACGGGGCGTGGAGCATTAGCATGCCCGGGCCCCAGAATGTCTAGTGACGATTGGTACCAGTCCTCAATGTCAAGGGTGAGAACATTTTGCATCAGCGAAACCGGCGCGGCTGCGCCCGGAAACGTGCTACTGCGTCCGCCGTTGGAAATGAGTAGTAGCTGCCTTCCTCGATGTTGAGCGGCTGGGGTCTAGCCTGGCGTTGCTCAACCAAGTCGAGTGCATCCAGAAGCAAGTCTGCACCAACCAGCTTGCAGCGTCGTATAAGCGAGTGAAGTGTATCGTCGTCCGTTATGGGGACGACCCGCTGTAGGATAGTGGCTCCCTCGTCGATCTCATGCCCCATGTACTGCACCGTAACGCCAGTCTCAGCCTCGCCGTTTGCCAGTACCCAAAAGGTGGGCAACCAGCCGCGATACCTGGGGAGGAGGGCAGAGTGTACGTTGAGACAGCCTAGCGGCGGCACCTCCATCAAGGCCTTACCGAACAACTGCGGGCAAGAGAGCGAGATGACAATGTCCACATGGAAGGCGAGCAGTCGCTTGAGGAAGTTGTGATCGTTCACGTCCGCAATGTCATGACAGGGAATGCCATGACGCCGGCAGGCCATCGCGACGGAGTAGGGGCGTGCGGGGCGAAGCAGACGCAGGCGCTCAAGATGATCCAGCACGCTTGAGCGCATGTAGTCCAGCGCATACAGCGTGAAGCCTGACAGCCCCATGAATCGGAACTGACGCCAGGCGAACCGCAAGGGGCTTTCGTTCCTGTACGTTGCTGGAACTGTGCCGACCTCGACTACGTCGGGTGCGCGTACGCCAAGGATCCGGTCAACAGACATAGGTAGGTAGAAAGGTTCTTCTTCGGTGACCAGGTAGACGTTCATCTCGTCGTAGGAGCAGGTTGCCAGACCTGTGTCTGGTGACGCGCCAACACCCACCAGATAGCCCGTAGCGCGGCCAGATTGACCACGCAGAAATAGAAGGGAAGGTGGAGCAGTCTGTTGTGGTTCCCGCTGCGGTAGGCAAGCCAACCCAGAAAGGCCAGTAAGTAGAATGCGGATTGCGCCAACAACAAGCAGAGATAGTGAACCTGCTGAGACAGAAGGCAGTTCGCCGCGAAGACCCCAATCAGGAGCAGCGGTACAATCCAACGGAGGAACTTGTGGGAGAACAGTTGGATGGAGATCCAGCCGCGAAACGGAGCAAAGAGACCTCTCATATGCAGATAGGCCTTTAGGTCGCGCGCGATGATACGCCGTTTCTGGCTGAGTTCGTCCTCAGTCGTCGTGGAAGTGCGTTCAAAGGCGACAGCCTCCGAGTCTTGGACAGAGCGGTAGCCCTGTAGCACGATGGACAAGGGGACGGCAAAGTCGTCGGAGCAAGCGGGGTCCACCGCCTGGAAGAGCCGCCTCCGAATAGCATAGATACCACCGTAGGCAGACAACACGGAGTGGATTTCTGATTCCCGCTCCTTGAGGAACGTCTCGTAGCGGTAGTACGCGTTCTCGCCACCGCTGATGGAAGATTCGTGAGGATTTGAAAAGCTTACGCGGCCGCAGACGCAGCCGACGGTAGGATCCCTGAAGTTTCTGACTAGCTTCCTGAGGGCGGGGGCGTGGTAGATGGAGTTTGCGTCCGTGAATACGATGATCTCTCCGTGGGCACAGGGGACGACTCGATTGAGCATGGCGGTTTTGCCGGTTCGCTCGGGGTAGGCTATGAGCCTGACGTGCTCAGAGAGGCACCGCGCGACAATGTCGTTGGTGGCATCGGTCGACCCATCTGACGCGACTATGATTTCTAGTCTGTTGCGAGGGTAGTCCAGAGCAAGTGCGTTCTCGATCTTCTGTGCAATCACCTTCTCTTCGTTGTAGGCTGGGATGACAAGCGAGACAGACGGTGTATTGTCGGCCTTGCGTATCGGAGGCGCAGGCCGGAGTCTGCTCAGCACCAGGAGGAGTGCTGGATACCCCAAGTAGACGTATGCAATGAGACACGCGAGTAGCCACACCGTGGCCTCGGTCAACTGCTCGTCACCTCCTCGACGGCGGCGAGAAGTCCAGCCCGGCGCTTTTCCAGTGGAAAAAGGTCGATTATCCGCTGCCTGGCGCGACGGCCCCATTCCGGGCCAAGCTTGAAGGCCTCTGTGATGCCCAACGCCAGCGCCTCGGGTGTGAGTTCGTCCAGGTATAGGCCCGCATCCCCCACAACCTCAGGCAGTGCCGCTCGGCGGGAGACTACGGGCACACACCCGCACAACATCGCCTCTGCGACGCTGCAGCCAAAGCTCTCGTGCACGGAGGGCTGGACGTAGACCTTTGCGCTTCGATACGCCTGAATGAGATCGTCGCCGTAAAGCCCTCCGTCAAAGGTGACATTTGAGGTCCCAAGCGCCTTAAGTCGGTCGACTGCGCCATGCTGCGATGGCCCTACCACCCTGAATCTGGTGTCGGGAAGGGCTGCCGCCGCCTCAACGAACAGAGCCAGACCCTTTTTCCGAACGGTTTCGTGCGTGACGCGGCCGACGGTCAAGACGAGTCTCTGCGTACGCCGGGCCCCGGATGATCGCCAGCGATGCGGGTCGAAGCCGTGGTAGAGGAGTCGGACCTTGCTAGAGTTGGCCCGTGCGTTCTGTATGGCCTCTTGGCGGTTGAACTTGGACACGGCCAGAATCAGATCGGCGTGCCGGAAAACGAACAGAGGGCACCATTTCTTCCACCAGTAGTAGAACATGCCGTACGCAATGTCAGGCTCATTTGCGACATCGTCGCCGCCGGCCACCACAATGGAGGGCTTGTGGAGCATGCTGCAGAACAGAACTCCCAGAAAGGCGTGCAGCTTGCCAAACCAGGAGAAGCTGCAGTCGGCCCATGCGGCGCCACGCGCAGCCACCGGGGTGTCCGCGGGGCTTCTCAGGTGGAGTGCGCGCACTTCGTGCATCGACCGCAGCATGGCGAGGTCTCGCTCTACAAAGCTTGAGAGGCCCTGGTGGAGAAAGAGGACCTTCATGCTCGCGTGACCCGGAGCGACTCGTCTATCATTCGTAGGATCTGGCGAGCACGCTTGTCCCAGGAGTTGTCCATAGCCGCCGCGACTCTTGGTTGGGTCATGTCGGGTCCGTCTTCCTCTAGACACGCTCCGATTTGGCGCCCGAAGCTGGCGGCGTCTTCTGCGAGCCGTACCAGACCGTCGAATGGTATGACCGCGGGCAAGCGCGTGGACACAATAGGCTTGCCAGCCCCAAGATACTCGTAGAGCTTGAGGGGCGAAGAGACTAGGTTGAACTCGCTCAGAGCATACGGGATCACGCAAACGTCAAATGACTTCAGGTAGCCTGGCAGGGATTCGTAGGGTCTTGGACCCAGTAGGTAGGTGTTGGGAGCAGTGCGAAAGCGCGCGTAGTCGTGGTCGGCTCGCAGGACGAGCCGGTCCTCCTCCGATCCGACCAGCACAAAGCTCCATTGAGGATGACCAGCCACGAGCTGGGCCAACAGCTTGAGATCCAACCGCGGGCCAATCCTCCCTACGAAGCCGATAATTGGATGCGGCAGTCCAGCCACGTCGGGAGGGAGGCTGGTCGCCGGGTCCAGCGCTTGCGCAGACGCCTGTGCGTCCACACCATTGGGCACCAGACATACCCGCCGAGCACGGCCCTCCAGTGCCTGGAAGAGACGCTCGGAGGCTACAAGGACGAGGCTGGCTTCGGCCAAGATGGCCGCCTCCCGTCTCCGGAGGTCGTCCAGCTGACGGCCGGCGGCCCCGCAGAAGTAGTCATCATAGCAGTCGTACACCAAGAGGTGCTCCTTCACAAGCCCAACATCTTCCAGTTGGTATGGGTGCTGGATCCAAGCGACAAGACCAGCACGACGAAGACCGAGGCGAGCAATGAGTTGGTCCATCTGCTTGTTGAGCAGCCAGCGGTTGGCACGGCGCAACCCGGGGATATGTGCTGCCAGTAGGTTGTGCAAGAAGGTGAAGGGGGTGTAGGTGAATAGATTGTCGCGTTCCTGCTGCAACCCTCGGCGACCCCGCGACCAGGCCAGCAACCTTCTCGTTCGGCGGAGAGGCCCAGTGAGCGGGCACAGTGGCCGCTCGACAGCTAGGATACTTGCTTGGCCGTCCAGTTGACGAGCCAACGCGCGACTCAGGAAGTGTTGGCGGTTCTGCACCGCGGACGCAGCCCAGTCGACTCCCAAGAATACTATGATGTCGTGATCCGTCACACGTTCACTCGTCTCAGTCGTGTTACGCTACAGCTACGATATCATGGAATGGCGCAGAACGGGCGCGGGGGTCGGGGACTTCTGAAAGGGACCTCTGGCCCGCTGCGATCTGGCCTGCCTAACGGTGAACAGCACCTAGTCAGGCGGGATCACGGCTCCGCCCGGTCGACTGGCTCTCCTGGTAGAACCGTAGTATGCCATCCGCGCGTCTGCAGAACTCGCTGCGCCCCCACTTGCCTATCAGTGAGCGGACTAGTGCAATCGTCGGGCCGTTGAAAACGGGACGCAGGACAGGGTTGAGCACTACGTTTTGGCGCACGAGTTCCTTTGTGAAACCCATGCCCAGCTTGAAATGATCCAGCGAAGGCAGCGACTCCAGCGGTTCGACTCCCAGATCCACCTGATGCACTTCAGTGCGATTCAACATGTCTCTCGTGATTCTGAACACCAAGGCATTGTTCGGGTACGCAGACAAGAGCCGTCGCAATGAATAGAGAAACCCAATGTAGCAGACATCTTCGATGATCACGCTCGTCAGGAAGCCAGCCAGGTGCCCCTCAACGAACGCGCCCAGAGCCACGACGTCCTCGAATCTGGCGGCGGCATCGCAATAACGGCGCCACCACGCCTCAGTGACAGTAGTGCCCCGTCGCCCTCGCGCCCAGGAATCCCGCATAAGCTCCATGCCGGAGTCTCTCAGGAAGGCAAAGTCGGTCCTTTCAACTCTGCACCTCTCCAAGCCTCGTCGTGTCTGGTTCCGGGCTTTCTGTGGCAGGGCATGCAAACCGTACGAAAGATCTCGGCACACGAAACGATAGCTCGCTCTGCCCACGTCCGTTGATGAGGTCACGTACTTTAGGCCAATGGCTTTCATCTCAGCGAATATGCCGTTGAGTTCCGCATCAGAAGGAGAAACAGGTCGGTGGGCGGGTCCGCCGACAAGAAAGTGAACCCACTGAGGCCCAATGTCCTGGCGGACCCCACGATCGTGCCAATAGCAGCTAGCCGTCTCGAGTACTCTGAAACCTTGCGCTCTGAGGAACTCGGCATAGGTGGAGGTATCCATTGGCTTTTCGCACTCGCACTAGTGTGGCATGTGCATGTGACTCTGCCTCAGTCCGAGGCTAGAGGCGCAGTGTCCATGAGCTGAGCGAGTTGACGGGCCAGGCGCTTCCGATCAAATCGCTCAAGTCCGCGCTGGGAAGGACGGGGCAGTGTGCCTGCTTCAAACGCACGGAAAAGCTCAAGGATTCGAGCCTCGATCTCGCGCGGGCGGTCTGGTGCAGCCACGAGGCCAAGATTGTTGGACGTCACCAAGTCTCTCGCCTCTCCGCCGTCAGCAAGCAGAAGTACCGGCTTTCCCAAAGCCCAAGACTCGTATATCTTCGCGGGAACCGCGGACGGATAGTCGTCATCCACAATAGCCAGAGAGACATGGGCCTGGCCACAGACCCTGAGGAACTCCCTGTGGGGTAGGCCATCTCGGACTTGGATCAGTCCAGCGACTCCCGGCGCTTGTAGCTTCTCTCGTGTACTGTCCCAGTATTCACCGTGAAACAACACCTGCATCCGGCCAGCTATCTCCGGATGCAGGTGTCTTATCCGAGCTACTGCGTCAACTAGGCCGTCGACGTTCCTTCTGCGGTTCAAAGCGCCCCCATATATGATTGTGAACGGATCATCGGTGGACGGCTCTGCGTTCGAAGAAGCATCGTCTATCGGCCGTGGGAGCTCAGTCGAATCGTACCCGTTAGGCAACCACACGATTCTGTCGGCCCAAGCGGGGTAGCGAACGCGGAGGTTGGTGCAGATCCCCTCTGTTGCTGCAGTCACCTTTCGCGCGTGACCGATCGTTCTCACTTCGAGCCAACGCTCGGCAATCTGCAGTATCCGAGGGCGGCGGCCAAAGTCATGTGCTGATATCCATTCATCGCGAAAGTCGAGGTACAGAGGCGTGCGCGTAATGCGGCTCAATAATGCACCGATGATGCTACCCGAATGTGGCGGACAAGTGACCAGAATGGCTTGGATATGATCTCGCTCTATGATCTTCTTACCGACCCACACTGCAAAAGGCACCCAGAGAATCTGCCGGTCCGGCACCAGGATGTTGCTCTCGAAGAAGTGCAGCATGGCCCTGAGTGACTGTTTCAACCACATCCTTCTTGAGCCAGGAGGGGCCTTTTGGATGCGGCCCAAGACTGCTGCGGGGGGCTCGATGCTGGTAGCGCGATACACGCTCGCAGACTCAGGGATCTCCGACAGCGAACCCTCAGAAGTACGTGGAAAGAGATAGCTCTTGTCGGCTATCGTCAGAAGGAACGGGTCCCAGCCCATCCGAGGGAGATGCTTCACGAAGCTCATGACGCGTGTAGACCATCCCACAGATCCGAAGGGAGGAAAGTAGTATGCGACTATCAGGAGCTTCTGTCGGCTTCTCATCCGAAGATCAATCGACCCAACCATCTCTCTTGTGCACTGGCGTTGCACGACGGTTGGTGCACCTGTCTCTTGATGGGTTGCCGTCCAACCTGAGTGCGCCTCGGGTCACTGCAAAGCCAAACACGACGCATGCCCGCCATATAGCTCCTGCAGACATCGTGTCTCAACCCTTTGCGGCAGGTTCGAGATCCTCATATGCGCGGACGAGATTGGCGGCAGAAACAGTCCAATTGTAGCCACGCTCCACAGCGAGGCGACCGTTCAAGCCCAGATTCTCAGCCAACTGAATGTCGCTGTACAGTCTCAGTATCGCCTGACTCACCGCCGTAGGATTCTGTGGAGGGACAATGAGTGCACAATTGGCCGCCTCAATGTGGCGTCGCAGGTCGCCCACGTCTGTCACAACGAGGGGCCGGCCTAGGGCCATCGCCTGGAACAGCTTGTGCGTTGCGGAGAAGGACTGAGGAACTGCCGGCCTGAATAGGGCCACGGCGACGTCGCTTTCCCATACGAGTCTGGGCACGCGGGAGTACGGAATCCAGCCCAGCAACTCAACGAACGGCTCCATTCGCGTGTCTCTGATTGCCTCATTCAGCCAGCCACGGCTACGGTGGTCGCTGTCTCCCGCGATGAGTAGCCGCGCGTGCGACACCTCAGCGACGACGGACGGCATCGCCCGGATGAGAACATCCAGCGCCCGGTGCAACGCTATCGTGCCGGCGTACAGGATTGTCCACGCCTGGCGCTTGCGCTCCTCCGCCCGGCTCTTCATGCTGAGCCGAGGATCGAACATATCAGTGTCGACATAGTTGGGCACTACGGCTATCCTGCCGCTGTCAACTCCAACAGCGGCCATGGCACTTGCGTCTTCGTCGGAGGCGCATATGACGCGCTCGGACCCCAACGCGGCGTCTCGCTCCAAGACCTTCAACCGGCGGTATGAGTAGGTTGAAAGGCGCTCGAGCAGGCTCGGCTCCCCACCCCAAGACTGGACCCGCTCCGGCCAACGTTCGTGCATGTCGAACACGACGGGCAGTCCGTGGCGTCTGGCAACCAGCGAGGCAGTGCGCACAAGTGGCAGATCGTGAACATGAAGCACCGCCGGACGCCGCGTCGCCACGTATCGGTCCAGTGCCACCCACCAGACTGGGTCCACGAAGCAAGTCTTGTACGCGAGAGAGTTGGCACGCCCCAACGCGGCCGGTGGTTTGACAAGCCGCAAGAGCCCAAATGCTCTCAGGAATCGTTGGTCTTGCCGCGCGTCTATTGCCTCACACAGTAGGTCTACCTCGTGGCCCATCCGGTACAGTGATCTCGCCTCGTTGCTCACACGGACATCTGGCCTGAAGGGCCCCCTCAGAACCATCCCGATCCTCATCGGGCCAACCTCACGAGCACTGGCCTATGAGAGTTGCGTAAATGCCGTCAAGCTTGTCGAAGTTCCGATCCCAGTCGGCCCTTTCTCGCGCCAGTCGCAAGTTACGTACGCCCATCCTGCGGCGCAAGGCATCACTGTCCAAGAGCTCAAGAAGCCGTTCGGCTAGGACTGCAGATGCCGTCCTGGGAACGATGAAGCCATTCTGGCCATCCTCCACCCATTCGAAGTAGGCCTCAGCATCGCTGACAACAACGGGTAGCATGCACGCCATCGCCTCTAGCATCGAGGCAGAAGTGCCATCGGAGAGAGATGTGCTGACATAGATGTCGGCAGCGTTGAGGTAGGAGGCCATGTGTCGCTCATCAACACGACCGCCGAAAAACACGAACTTGTCGATGCCGAGCTGGGCAACCTGCGCACGATACTCACCTTCGAGTGGCCCGGAACCCAGGAGTATAGCTCTGGTATCAGGACGGCGTCGAAAGACCTCGGGGAGAGCAGCAAGGAAGTACTGTATTCCATAGATCTCCTTGAAGTTCCTGGTCATGATCAGAATCTTGTTATTGGTCCACCCCAACCGCCTGCGTACCCCAGACGGTCTAGCAGAAGGTTTGAAGACCGTCAGGTCGGTGCCCCATGGGAACACGATGATCTTATCCTCAGGGTATCCACTCAGTTCTATGATTCTCCTTTTCACTAGGTCGCAGTCGCAGGTGATCATGTCCGCTCTTCTAAGTGTGAAGATGGTGATCGCCTTGTGGTATTGAGACTGGTCCGGATGCACCAGGATGTCACTTCCCCAAGGCATCAGCAGAGTCGGCCGAAAGCCACTGAGTGCACCGGCAAGACCATTGTTCTGCACGTACCCAGTGTGCAATACGTCAGGGCGAATTCGTCTCAAGGCTGTCCGCAGGTGTGCACCCCAGAAGAACGGGCGCACATGCCGCAGTACAACTCCGACTCCACGCGGAAACTTCGGGTCCCAATGCACGAATTGGACACCTTTCATCTCGAATGAAACGTCGTGAGGCCAGTAAGAGATCAGCGTAGGTTCGTGACCTTTCTCGACCATCTTCCGCAGGAACCGAGCATCATAAACGTTGTGGCCGAACGAAACGTACGCTATCCGCATGCCTAACAGGCTTCCGCGTTCCGCACGGCACCTTGAGGGCACCGTGCCTTCGGAAATCCCAGCGCACCAATTGGCGCTGCCAGCCCCCAGGGCCTGTCTTCGGGCGGATCGTCGCAGCGAGACGACTCAGACAGAGCCCACACCGCTCCGACCAACGTCCACAGCAGTACGTTGATCGGCGTCAGCCACAGCGTCATGTCCACGGCCGACTCCGCGAGAAGCCCCATCAGACCCGCAAAGAAGCCTAGTAGCACCCCCCTCTCTGGAGCATCCGTTCTAGATCCAAGTCGTCTGAGCCCGACCACAATGGTGAGGGAGATTAGCCCAGCGAAGCAGGCAAAGGCAGGGAAACCCGCCGCCAGCAGCAAGTGTAGATAGGAATTGTGGGGCTGGGTCCAGTAGAAAGGGCCTTGTCCATACATGCTTGGGTAGCTCAGAGTCGAATAGCGTCCTAGTAGTGTATTCCACCCAACGTCACCCCAGCCCACGCCAAACAGCGGGAGATGCGGCAATGCCTCAAGAACCTTAGCCCACATGATCAACCTCACGCTCTGGAAAATGGTGTCCGAGTCGCTCCTGCCCGAGAACATCCAGCTCATCCCCTCAACACGGGGCCCGACCACCAGCACGCCGAGGCACACGCACGCTAGCACGATGCCACAAAGCAACCACACCTTCGCTCGGCTGGTTCTGAGTACTGCAAGGGCTAGGAGCGAGAGGATACAGGCAAGCCACGTTCCTCTGTCAAGGTAGAAGACGATATTGAAGGCCAGAGACGCGGAAGTGAGGAGGTAGAAACCCCGTCGCCATCCCAGAGGTTCGCGTAGCGCCAACGCCAGGGCCAGGGGGAAGAAGCTAGTCATCAACGCTCCCGCGAAGGGAGCCTGCGTCAGCACGGGCAGAACCCGGACTGAGGTGAGCCCAAACTGGGCGTAGGTGACTTGTACGTTAAGGTCCGGATACCGATAGGGAATGAACGTGAGTCCGAGGAGCATCTTAGCGTTCTCGTTGATCGAGACCAACGTCATGAGTGCCATTATCGAGGGCACGAAGTAGTTCTGTCGCTCTCGACTGCGGAGCATGTTCCGAGTCAGCCAGAAGACTACGAAGGCTTCCAGGGCAAGCGTGATCCAGACTCTTAGGCCGGTGAGGAACTCGTCCGTGAGGACTGCAGAAAAGAAGAAGCAGGTGATGTATAGCCCGAAGAGCGAACTAGCGACTCTGTTCGCGCTCGATCGCGTGGCACGGCTCCCGGCTCCTCTCGACATCCGCTGGCTATCCCAAAGGTAGACCAGCAGTAGCGCCGCGAGTACGAACTCCCGGTATCCGATTTCGAACGTGCCTGCCTGAACGCCTCCTCTGAAGGCATCCTCGACGATCAGAGCGGCGGCGAAGACGCCAACTAGAACCACCTCGAACCGTTTCAGGATGATGAGAACGTACAGCACCCCCACAGCAAAGGCGATACCGACTACGTAGGTCCACCGCAGTCGAACGACGGCAAATGCCAGAATGACGCCCACAGCCACCAGATAGGCCGCGGGTATGGCGTTCATGCGTGTCTTCTGGACCAGCGGCTCAGCGGCCATGCGTCGACGCAGGTGATAAGCTAGCTCGTGCGCCAGTGATACCATTTCACGCTATCAACTGGGCGAGTTCGCAAACCTGTCGGATGATTTGTCTCCCTTCTTGTCGTGCCAGCGCCTCGTACGATGCGTTTGCACGAAGGGTACGATGGCACCACTGATGATAGACATCAAGCAAGGCAAGCTGAACCTCTAGATCGTCTCACACGCGGCGACCCGTGCAGTTTTTGTAGTGTTCATCGAATGACGCGGCGGACCGCCAGAGGCGGCCCCCCGAAGACTCATCTCCGAACTCGCAAGTGCTCAGACCCATTGCCGGGAACGCGCCCCACCTACGCGGAAGACGATCAGGGCACCGACCGGCTCACGGTCCGCGCGGGCTTGTCTCCCCGGGGTCGACGTGCCCCGCCTTCTTTCTTTCCAAAGCAGCTGCAAGCCGCCGACCAACCGGTCGACATGGCTGGGGCGTTGCTGCTATGAGCGCCACCCTTGCCAAGTCCAGTCGGCGTACATCCAGGAGAAGCCCGCGCGCGGAGAGCCATATTGCCCGCAACCGCTTGCCGCGCGTCAATGAGGCGGTGGCGCTTCGGAAGTACCCCTCAGCTCTGAATCGGCCGCCGCCGTGGTAGCGATCAAAAAAAGCCCGGTGACGACGGTACATGGCCTCCCGGGCAATATGATCGTAGTACGGGAGAGTCCGGACGGTCATGCAACTAGGGCTTCTGCGGTACAGGTATAGTGGCTTCGGTATGTGTATGGGCGTTATGCCCTTCTCCATAGCTCCGATCCAGAAGTCCCAGTCCTCACATCCGTAGTACAGCTCGGGAATTTCCGCGTATCCGCCTACCAGAGTCCACACCCGCTTGTGCATGAGTGTGCCTGGACCTGGGATCCAAGGGACGTCAACCATGTCGCCCGGGCATCGAACCGCATACCGCTGAATGCTCTCAACCTCACCGAACAAGCGTAGATCAGTGAATATGCAGTCCGCATCCGGGCGAGCCCGTAGGGCGGCGACGGTCACCTCAAGATACCGGGGATCCAAACGATCATCCGCATCCAAGGGCAGAACCAACTGCGCCCTCGCGGCGGAAAAGCCTGTGTTGCGCGCAGCAGCTAGGCCTCGATTGCGGCTGTGCCTCTCCAAGTGAAGGCGAGGATCGGCGAACTGGCTAACGATCTCTTTCGGGTCTGCCTCTGTGGAGCCGTCGTCCACGATGATGGCTTCCCACTCGGTGAAACGCTGCACCAGAAGGCTATCAAGACACTCCGCGAGGAAATGGGCATGATTGTAGCATGGGACGATCACCGAAACCTGCAATTCTGGGGACATCCTTATCACCTACCCTCGAAATCCACGCTGATGTCTGTGAGAAAGCGAGTGAACGCTGTGTGCCACTCCTCGCACATGGTGGTTGTGTTGCGCATCAGTGTCTGGCTGTCCTCTTCGCTCCAGGTCTCAATGGCCCTCGCTGACTCGATGACGCTTTCCTTGGTAACGTTGGCAAAGCTCAGAGGTGTCGCGTCGTAACCACATGCTAGGAAGGCGCCTGAGGTCTTGATCTGATAGTATGGATTCGTGAATATCCCGATGGATGGCCTTCCCTGGGATAGCAGCCACAAGTGAAAATGGTACGATAGCCCGATCCCAAAACGAGCTTGAGCTAGTATCCACTTTGTTGCCCTCGCACCCAGGTTCCCCGGCAGAACGTCCAGGTGGGCGCCCTGAGGCAGGAGCGCCTCCAGCGCAATAGCTGCCAGGATATCAGGATCCTGTTCCCACGCAGTTGGTACGAAGACTGCACGAAGGCCGAAGCGGGCCGATAGGGTGCATATAACGGAAGCTAGCAGCTGGTAGTCTGCCGTGCTGAACCTTCGGGTATAATCCGTCGGGCGCCACTGGACTGCGAAGAACTGGCCAGAACGAATCATCTTGCCCATGGCGGACGGCAGCCGAGACCATTCAGGCTCCACCGGCTTCAGCTCGAGAGTGTCATCGCCCGCTTCGACAAGCCTGACTGACCCCCCAAGTCCGACGACATCTTCGAGCATCGTCTTCGACAGGCCTACATCGCGCAAGATGATCGTGTGCGCATGCCTCAGGCCTACACGATAAGCTTCGACAACCATGGGGTCTTTCAGTGGGCCGACGCTCTTCCCAGACACGAATAGCGGTTTTCCCACTCTGTGGCATAGCCAATAGAAGTATGGAAGAAACAGTCCTCCGAATATCTCATTCAGACTACCGTGGCCGATGTCGAGGATGAATGCCGCTTTCTCCATCGATCTGATCGCGCTACGAAAGACCTCATCGTTCGAATAGGCCTCGTCGAACGAGCTTTCAAAGTGGCGGCGCGGGCTCGTCGCCTGCTGCTGGAACAGACGTCTCAGCAAGCGGGGCATGCGCCCCGCCCGGCAAGGAAGAGGTTGCGGCCATGGGAATATCGCCTCTGCAATGGGGAAGAGGACGGAGGTCCTCGCCTCTATCCCGGTTGCCGCAAGCGTTAACTCCGGGAAATAGCCCATGAGGCGATCCACTATGGCGAGGCTCAGCCCTTGATCGCCGTAGTTGAAATAGCCAGCCTCACCCGAAACAAACACGTGCGTCATTCTAGCCTCGTGCCGTATGACCACTCGTGCCTGAGCATCACCTTAGCGCACGAACCACTTGGCAGTCTGCCCATTCCCAGGAAGTTGCTATCGATTACCCGAAACCACTTGGCCCTTGTTATGTGGTCCAGCATAACATCACCATCGGAAAACGCAACGTTGATGTAGTAGCTGCCAGGGGCGAGATTGAGTTGGTCGATTCGGCACAGAACCTGGTTAGCCCAAAGAGACGCGTCTTCCCGCCGCCGCGCCAATTCGGTACCGACGTGGGAGATAGGCGTCCCCATTGCATCGTAGATACCGATGGCGAACCTAGCCCTGCTGGGAAGAGGAGTCACAGTTTCTGCAACGATTTCGCACACATCGCCACACAGTATTGTGCTCTCCGACTTGTCTGCTCCCCCGAGTATCTTGACCTCTGACACATGTGCCGCTAGTCCGTTGGCACGTCCTGGATGCCGCAACAGAGAGCATTGTTCGGCACTAGGCACGCCAATGTGCTGTTGAACGGCGACACCCGTAGGACCAAACACAGTGGCCTGGCCGTCCTCCAATAGGAGCGCTTTTTGGCAGAGCGCCATCACCGCTCCCATGTTATGGCTCACCAACAAGACGGTCCGCCCCTCTCTGGATACGCTACCCATCTTCCCGAAGCATTTTGCCTGGAAGTCAAGATCGCCGACTGCCAAGACCTCATCTACGAGGAGAATCTCCGGGTCAAGATGGGCGGCCACCGCAAAGGCAAGGCGGACGTACATCCCACTCGAGTACCGCTTGACCGGCGTGTCGAGAAACCTCTCTGTCTCCGCGAAGTCCACGATCTCGTCGAACTGTCTGTCGATCTCATGCTTCTTCATGCCCAGGATAGCGCCGTTGAGATAGATGTTCTCCCGCCCGGTCAGTTCAGGGTGGAATCCAGTGCCCACTTCCAGGAGCGAACCCACGCGGCCTCTGATTTCAGCCCGGCCTTCAGTTGGCTCGGTGATACGAGACAAGATCTTGAGGAGTGTCGTCTTCCCGGCTCCGTTTCGCCCAATGATCCCCACCACGTCGCCGCGCTCGATTTCGAGCGAGAGATGCTTCAACGCCCAGATGCTATCTAGGTTGCGATCAGGAGCCCGGTGCCTCGCATTCTTGACATGCCGCAAAAGGTCACCGAGGCCGTCGGCGAGTTGGTCCCGCAGCGTGTCGTGACGGCGTTGCAGTGTGCCGATCGCGTATCGTTTCCCCAGGTTGGTCGTGCGGATCGCTACCGGATGCACACCCTACACCACGTCAGCGAACGTCCTCTCCATCCGACGGAAGTAGAATACACCTGAGACTAGCAGGACAATCGTTACTGCCGACGATACGTATACCATCGGACCAGGACCTTGGCCCGTGCCGAGGAGCGCCCAGCGAAACCCTTCGATCACCCCCACCATGGGGTTCACGGCGTACAGTGCTTCGAATCTGTCTGGGATCAGGCTGGCCGCGTAGGCCACTGGCGAAGCGTACATCCATGCCTGTACGATGAAGGGAATGGCATGCCCCACGTCACGGTACTGGGCGTTGAGTGCCGACAGCCACAGCCCCGCCCCCAGTGCCGCCACTAAGGCCAGTAGGAGAAAGAAGGGCAGGGTCAAGGTCGCCAGGGTTGGCATGAACCCGTAGCATAGCATCAAGGCCACCAGAACTAGGAACGCGATGCCAAAATCTACCAGCACCGCCAGCGTGCTGGCTACCGGGATTACCAGCCTCGGGAAGTACACCTTCTGCACCAGGTTGGCGCTCCCGACGACGCTGCTGGTCGAACGCGTCAGCGCGCCTGCAAAGAGATTCCATGGCAAGAGAGCTGTATAGGCGAAAACCGGGTAGGGCACCCCGTCCGATGGAAGCCCGGCGAGGCGCCCGAAGATCACGCTGAAAATGATCATGGTGACAACCGGCTGGATGATGGCCCAGCCTGCCCCCAGCACGGATTGCTTGTAGCGTACCTTGATGTCGCGCCAGGTCAGGAAGAAGAGTAGCTCCCGGTACTCCCAGAGTGCGCGCAACTGTAGCGACACCCAGCCTTGAGAGGGCTCGATCACGGTAAGGGGCAACTCGACAGCATCAGCGCTCTGGACAGGCGTTGTAGTGTTTACCATTTGCGCTGCTCCTTGTCGACTGGACTAAACCCCCGTGTAGGCATTCGTCACTCGATCCCCACGGGTTTCCCAGTGCCGGCACATGGATCATGCCAGCTTCCATTCACGTGCAAACCAGGCGAGGGTCCTCTGCATTCCCTCCTCGAAGTCGACTCTTGGGTCCCACCCGAGTTCGCCTCTTGCCTTCTCAGCCGAGACTTCCTTGCCCCCGTAGTCTCCTGGCCGCGCGGGAACGTACTCGATGTCAGCCCGACCACCCAACAGTTGCTTCACGGTCTCGGCGATCTCTCTGATCGTGACCTTGCGCCTCCCCTCCAGGTTGTACGTCTCATTCTCCGCCTTCCCGTTCATGACCAGCAGGTGTGCTCTCGCCAAATCCTCAACATACACGAAGTTCCTGTACTGGCCTCCGTCGCCGGTGATGGTGATCGGCTCTCCGGCCAGCGCTTTCTTGATGAAGATTGGTATCACCAAGTTCTCGCGCATCCTCGGCCCATAGGGGATGCCGTACCGTAGAATGGTGAACGGGACGCCGTATAGCTTGTGATAGTCATGGCATAGCATCTCGTCGGCTATCTTCGATGACGTGTACACGTGACCGGCACCCGAGAGGTAGAACGGGCTTTCTTCAGCCACATCGTTGCCAGGGGCACCGGTGTAGACCCACACGGTGCTAGCCAGAACGAAGCGGCCTACCTGATTCTGACGGGCCGCCTCCAAGGCGTTCGCCGTGCCCTGTACGTTCACCGCTACGCATCTGAGCGGATCGTCAAACGCGTGATTGACATTTGAAACGGCCGCCAGATGGAACAGGTAGTCACACCCTAGCGTTGCATCCAGCAGAGAGTCGTAATCGACTATATCGACGTCAAAGAACTCCACGTCATCCCGATGGGGCGCCACTCCGCCGTCTATGACTACGACCTCATGTCCTGCGCTCCTGAGTTGGTCTACTACGTGAGATCCTATGAAGCCTCCACCACCGGTTACGGCACAACGCACTTTCTCATCTCCTTACTGCTTCAGCGGTCAGCCCGCATCGGCTTGCTCATCACCACCCCGATAGTAGATCGGCACGCACCAGTGGTTCTCGCTCACCCAATCGCTGTCAGGCAGGTGTATGTCATGCCCCATGATTCTGTGACATGGCTGGTCGTAGACTTTGCCCGTCGACTTCTCTATCGGGTCGAACACTATGTACTTGTAGTACCCCGACACCATCCCGTCAGGCAGCATGAGACGATTCGGATGGTCAGCATCGAGCGTGCTGCGCGCATACTCGTTCTTCCAGGTTACGATCTCGTCGAGCCGATCGACCTGCGCACAGCCGATCGCGGCCGTAAACTCGTTCATGCGGTAGTTCAGCCCATCCACGACATGGTCGAACTTGCCGTAGTTGCGGTACTTGCGGGCGAACTCGGCCAACTCCGCGTCGCTCGTTACAAGCATCCCGCCCTCTCCGGTCGAGACCGTCTTGGTCGCGTAGAAGGAGTAAACGCCAGCCACGCCCCAAGTCCCGGCGCGGCGGCCGTTCCAGTTCGCTCCGTGGGCGTGGGCACAGTCCTCAATCAGGGCGATGCCCTTTTCCTGGCACAGTTCAGCTATTCGCTCGATCTCGAAGGCGATGTGCCCCCCAATGTGAACCACCCATACGGCCGCAGGGTTGTGCTGCTCTACCTTGCGCTCCAGATCCCGATAGCTCAGGCATAGGTCCTCGCGATTACAGTCCACAAACTCCACGCGGCCGCCTGCTTTGAGGACACTGAGGGGTGTAGCCATGAATGTGTTGGAGGGGCAGAGTACCACTTTGCCTCGGATGTTGAGATACTCCAGGACCGCCAGTGCGGCGCCCGCCCAGCTTCCCGCCGCGACTGCCTGGGGGAGGCCGTTGTAGCCGGCCCACTTCTCCTCAAACTGCGCTACGAACTTGCCCTCAGACCAACGCTGGGAATCCAGAACCTCGTCCCAGTACTCGTGCAGTCGCTGGCGATCTCCCTCGTCAAAGCCAATCCTGAACTGCATCCACTTCTCCCCTTCTGCTGCCAGTCGCGAACCATCCGTAGGTGACCTGCCGTCCTCTCACTCGTGTCGTAGGGCCCGCAGCCGCTCTCCGGCCGCGGGATCTTCCCTCATCTTCAGCCCCGCCTCGTAGTGCCAGATCGCCGCGTCCCAGTTCTTCATCGCCTCGTATACCCGAGCCTGCCCAAAGTAGCAGGAGGCCAGGTCGGCCTCGTCTCCCTCCAGGAAGGCGTTGTACTCCTTGGCTTTCTCGTACTCCTCCAGCGCGCGGTCGAGTTGCCCCAGGGCACGATAGGCCTCCCCCAGGCGGTAGTGTACGCTGGAGCAGCGGGCATCGAGGGTGTCGGCCAGGAGCGCCTGCTCCAGCGCCAGGGCGTAGTCACCCTCGCTGAAGGCGCTGTCGCTCCACGCCAGCAGGCGAGGGAGAGCCTCTTCGCTGCTTTGCCATTCACTCACCGCTGCCCCGTCGTCTCCCAGCGCATAGTAGACCCGGCCCAGGCCCCAGTGGGCGCGGCCGTTGGCGTCTTCCCAGCGAAGCGACTCTGAGAAAGAGGATTGGGCCTCCAGGAGAGCTTCGGGGTCGGCGTTCGAGACGAGCGCTCGGGAGAGGTACACATAGCCCAGGTTGTTATACCAGGCGGAGAGCAGGGGCTTCCGCAGGACCAGCAGCGCCACGAGCAGGCAGAGTACCAGTAGGGCGGTGAGAAGGCCGGTGCTTCGGGCCCACGTGGGCGTGGAGATGTTCAGCAAGAGGACGGGCTCCCTTTCAGGGCTGGGACCAGGGGGCGGTATAACGGTCAGTCGCTTCCCTTAGGAGAAGTGCTGATGCCGTCTGCGCCGCCCGCCCCCCTGGTCACGTAGGACCCTGGCGAAGCTGGGAGAGCTTCGCCAGATGGGCTGGTAGCCGGTTTGGGCCGGTTGTGACTTGTACGGACGCGACTTGCTGTTCGATGTGGCCTTCGGGCGCGGACTCATCCTTCGATACAGCGTTCCGCCACTCAGGATGAGTCCCTGCGCGAGGGAGAGGAGGTGTGCAGTGGTTTCACCCTCACCCGGCCTCTCCCCTCAAGGGAGAGGAGGTCTGCAGCGGCTTCACCCTTCGATTTTGCCTTCGGTCACTCAGGATGAGTCCCTCCGCGAGGGAGAGGAGGTATGCGGCTGCGCTACTTCTCATCGTCCTCGGAGGACTTGCTTCCTCGCTTGCGCCTGTGGCCATCTTTGCTGTAGTAGTAATAGTAGTAGCCGCCCTTGCCGTGCTTCTGCCGGTTGAGCACCACGCCCAGCATCCGCGCTCCCACCTGGCTCAGGGCCTCCTTGGCCTGGACCGCGGCCTCGCTGCGGGTGGTGCCCGCGTCGACGACCAGCAGCACTCCTCCGACCTTGGTGGAGAGCACGGTGGCGTCGGTCACCGCCAGCACGGGAGGGCTGTCCAGGAGCACCACGTCCGCTTCTTTCTTGAGCGTGTCGACGATCTCCTGGGTCCTCGCAGAGGAGAGCAACTCCGATGGATTGGGAGGCAGCGGCCCGCAAGGCAGCAGCCGCAGGCCCTCCACTTTGGTGTCCTTGAGGTAGTCGGCGACTCGTCCATCCTCCTCCAGCAGCAGGTCGGTCAGGCCCGGCTCCTGGGGCACCTGGAAGAAGTCATGCAGGGTGGGTCGCCGCAAATCGGTATCAGCCACGATGACCCTCTTCCCCGCCTGCGCCAGGACCACGCCCAGGTTGGCCAGCGTGGTGGATTTACCCTCCTCTGGGTTGGCGCTGGTCACGAGCATGGTAGACGAGGGGTTGCCCACCAGAGAGAACTGGACGTTGGTGCGCAGGACGCGGTAGGCTTCCACCAGGGGCGAGCGTATCTCCGTGAGGGCGATGAGCCCGTCCCGCAGCTCTTTGATGCCTGGGATCCTGGTCACGTTCCCCAGCGTAGGCAGGTCCAGGATGGCGGAGACCTCCTCCGAGCTCTTGATGGTGTCGTCCAGGTATTCCAGCACGAAGGCCGTGGACACGCCCAGCACCGCTCCGCTGAGGAGGCCCAGGACGGTGTTGAGCAAGATCCTGGGCTTGACGGGCGAGGTGGGCACCGAGGCCGGTGAGAAGACGGTGATGTTGTCCTCGTACCTGGCGGACGCCAGCCGCAGGTCTTCCGCGCTGTCCAAGAGGATGGTGTACAGAGTCTGGTCCCGGGTCAGCGCCGCCTGGAGCCTGGTCCGCTCCATCTCCACGTACTCAGGCATGTTCACGTTGTCGGGGTCCATGGGGTCACCCAGGGCGGTGAGGGCCACCTGGGTGTCCTCGATGCTTTGCTCAAGAGAGACGATCTGCGCGTCCAGTTCCGCTTGTTCCTGCTCGTACCTGGCGCGCTGGCTGCTCTCGATACGTTCGATGAGCGTGTCGGCGATGGCGTTGGCGGTGGCGGCGGCGCGGCCGGGATCGCTGTCCTCCACGCTGACCTGGACCAACTGCGTGTCACGGATCTGCTGGACGTCCAGCGCCCCTTGAAGCTCTTTGGTGGTGAAGGGCAGGCCCAGGTTGGTGATGACCTCCTCCAGCAGGCTGGGGGACTTCATCATCTCCACGTAGGTCGCGGCCGACCGCTCGCTGGTCACCAGGGAGCTGTACTGATCGCTGCGCGGGTCAGCCCCGTAGTCGATGTGTAGAGTGGCGCTGCCCTGGTAGATGGGGGTGGAGCGGATGCTGAGCACGTAGGTCATGCCCGCCACCAGGACGATGGCCAGCACGATCAACCACAGCCGTCTGAGGACGACGGCGAGGAATTCCCTAAGCTCCATGGATGGGTCCTCCTGAATTCAAACTACGGAACGCGAGGTGGCTGCGGGACGTACGTCCTCGCGGGCTACGGGCATGGGGAAGCGTGTTGTGTCTCAGTACGCCCTCCTTAAGGAATCGACCTCTATCTCGCACCTGGTCCAGCGGCCCAGACACTCCACCAGGATCCTGGCCCGCTCGCGGGAGGAGAGCCGCTCCTGGAAGATGGCTTCCAGGTCGGCCAGAGGACCTTTCCTGACCACCACCCGATCTCCCGGCTGGAAGGGGTACGTGGTCTGGCCCGAGTCGTGCAGCCAGGCCAGCCTCTGCTTGATGGTGGAGATGACGTCGTCGGGGACCACGGCGGGCTTGCCCCCGAAAGAGACGATTCTCCTCAGGCCGGGCGTCCACTGGACGGAGGAAAAGGATAGCTTGCCGTCGAGGCGGGCGAAGAGGTAGCAGGAGAAGAAGGGCAGGGGCTTGCGCCGGGTCCGCTTGCTGGCGGGCAGCAGAGGAAGATAGACCTCGAAGCCTTCGGCCTCGAGGAACCTGCCGACCTGGCGCTCCTTGTGCGGCTTCGCGTGCAACGCGTACCAGTGCGTCATCTCACATCCTGCGTTGAGAAAGTGCGACCGTGGCCAGGAGATCTCGCCGAAGAAGGTTTGCCCGGCACACTGCGGCGGAAACGGTGCCGGGCCTGCTCCTATCGAGACTAGACGGCGCTCGTCGAGAGGGTCTGAGACGTGCGCAGCGTGTCGTCTGAGGGTCTGCGCCGGTCGCTGGCTGCGGGGTTGGTCAGAGCCAACTCTAACTGAGGGGTACGTCCAGGCACGCTCCGCCGTTCAGTGTTTCCATGCTTGTGGAAACACTGTCTGAGTGTCTTCGTTTGGCGCCAGTGCCCGACGTACGTGCTCGCGCACCCTCTCTCGGTATTCTGCCTGCGCCGCTTTCAGTGCCCGGAGGCGACTGCCGTGCGCCGAGAGTACTCTACTGGCCAGCGGAGCACACTTGCTCGCGCCGGTACTTCAGGGCATCCACGCGATGCCCTGCCAGAACGCTGGATAGCTATGGCCCTGCGGCGAACCGATCCCTGGAGGCCCCTTCATCGCATCGACCTGGTAGAGGAGGCCAGGAGGCCGGCTCCCGCGAGGCGCACCGATACCCTGGCATGAGGCGCCATGGGTTGTGGAGTGACCCGCCTCCAGACGAGGGGTCGATGGGGACCCCTGCTCGTCTGTCGACGGTCTCCGACTAGCACGTAAGGCCAGCCGGGTCCCTGGGTTGCACGCTTGGGGGGGCTGCTGACCCGTCCTTCCCCGGAGGACTGCGCCAGAGTGAGGTGCCGGGATCCTCGGCGAGCCTCCAGGTGGATACGGGTCCGACTTGGACTGGCGAAGGCAGGCAGCGTGGCGACTACCGACCAGCCTCTTGCGGACTGCTCGTAGGCCAGTTGCTGTCCCGTCTCGAGTCACTACTCAGTCCCTGCTCCGGCGCAGTTTCCGTACGAACACGGAGGGTCCGGCCGACTTTGTTTTGCATCCTACCGCGCCCTTGATGCTGCGTGGCAGGCTTGCTTCGCTCCGCGCAGACAACTCTGCCGATGTAGTGTGATTATAGCACGAGTCTGGATATCTGTCAAGTCAAGGCGAACGCGGCATACTCGACGTTCGCGAGATTGGAACAGACAGCGGCCAGATAGGCCGAAATGGCACCAGGCGGTATGTGTCGGGACCAGCCTGCGAATAGCGGAGGCAAAGAAGCCACTTTTGAACAACTTCGAGATGGGGTCCGGGCTGGGAGCTGCTTGGGACCGTTCGGGGCGCTCCCAGGTTGGAGGGAGCAGCGGGCGGGCGCCCTGGCCCTCACTTGACATGCGACCTGCGCTAGGGGATAATGTTCGTCAGGTGAACCGTGACCGCTGGGGTGCGGGAGCACGGCTTGCATCGGTGCCGATAGTGTAGCAGTTCTGGGTACCGGGTCTCAGTCCCATGTGTTCGGCGAGCGCACTACTCATCATCGCGACACGACACAGGCGCAATTGGCCTCCCGCGCTGAACTGAGTGACCGAGACAGAATCGGATCTGGTGGCGCCCGCGCGCCGGCAGAACCCCATTGGGGGTCAGCGATGCTGGGTGGCGCTCCGGGTCGTAGACCCTGACGTAGATCACCCAGAAGGCGACGATCTAGGCCGTCTTACCACCTACACTTCGACTACTACTCTGACGACATAGGAAGGACGGTGATATCCCCGTGCCTACACAATCGGTGGACAAGGCCATAGCGATCCTGAAGGAGTTCAGCCTGGCGGAGCCTGAGCTGGGCGTGAGCGAGTTGGCTCGGAGGCTTGGACTCACCAAGAGTACCGTGCATCGTCTCCTGGCCTCTTTGCTCGACGGTAGCTTGATAGAGCAGGACCCGGACAGTCGCAAGTACCGCTTGGGCTGCGCGCTGGTGGAGCTAGGATACAACGTGATCCACTCCAACTCGCTGACCAAGACTGCCCTGCCTTACCTCTCCTATCTCGCGGGACAGGTGCACGAAGCGGCCTACATCGCGGTGAGGGAAGGTGACGTCGTGCTGACCATGGCGCAGGTGCTCTCCCCCGATGCCCCAGATCAGGTTCCATGGCCGGGGGTTCTTCCGCTGCACGCCACCGCGTCCGGAAAGGTTCTCCTGACCCAGATGCAGGAGAGCGAACTCGCTGTGCTGGTGGAGAAGGGGCTGGCTGTCTGGACTGAGAGCACCATCACCGATGCCGATCAGCTAGGGCAGGAGATACAGCGCGTTCGCGAGCAAGGATACGCGACCTGTCTGGAGGAGCAAGAGGCGGGCGTGAACGCCGTGGCTGTGCCCGTGAGGGCGCCCGATGGCGACGTGGTGGCGGCTCTGAGCGTCGTCGGCCCGGCCTACAGGCTCACCCGGGACAAGATGCAGGCCTCCCTGGAGACGCTGAAGGCTATCTCCAGGGAGATCACGCTCAAGCTGGCCTAGGGTCGGTTGTGGTCGCCCAGTGTGGCGTGCGCGGCTGGCGCCTACGTCGGCGTCGAATCCGGCGAGGCGAGCAGGGGCGCAGAGACTCTCCCCAGGGTGTCCCCGGTTCTACCGTCCAATGAGTGCAGGTAGCTGATCCAGCCCAGCAGCCCCGGCATGTCGGGCAGCTACGGTCTCCAACTCGCGGACCACGCTCTCGTCGAGGGGCAACGGCTCGTAGGCGGCAATGAGTTCCTCCACCCTGCGACGAGCGCGGGCGTTGGCGTCCAGAGCTCCCTTGTCGAACCAGGATTGCCGATAGTCGCGGTCTATGACCGGCGATGGCACGTAGTCCTCTGTCTTGTAGTGGCGAACGGTGTGCTTGGTGGCCAGGAAGTTGCCCTTGTGACCCACCTCGCGCATCACGCCCAGGGCCAGTGGCTGGTCGGAGTCGTCCACTCCGCGCACCAGCCGCTTGGCCATGCCCACGATCTCCGCGTCGATGACCAGCTTCTCCAGACTGAAGCAGCTCTCGAAGTCCATCATGCCCGGGCCGGAGATCATGTTGATCCCCGCCAGGGCACCGAGGATGGCTCCCCCAGCAGATTCCAGCCCGGTCTGTGCGTCCACGATCTTGGCATCGCTCATCCCCAGATAGGCGTGGGTAGGCAAGCCCCCAGGTTTGATGGTCTTGCCGATCTGAGCGTAAGAGCAGTCCAGCATCATGGTAGCCATGGCTCCCATAGGTGGCGCTCCGGTGCGCATGTCGAAGTACGCAGGCGACCCGCCCCATACGATGGGGCTTCCCGCGTTGGCGAGCTGGTGGATGGTGAGGCCGCTGAGGGCCTCCGCTGCGTGCTGCACGGCGGAACCGACGATGGAGGCCGGACCTGTGGCGCCCATCAGAGGCATGGGGATCAACTCCGCGGGCACTCTGGCCCGGGCCGCGTCGATGAGGTTGGCGCAGGTGACGTCGCTCCACATCAGCGGCGGCGACGGACAGGCGTCGAACACGGCGCGAGGCTTCTCGGCCAGGGCCTCCTCGCTTCCAGCCACCGTGACCAGTAGCTCGTGCATGATGGCGAAGCTCTCGATGGAGAAGGTCCCGGTCACGATGGGCTTGCTCGCATACCGCAGTAGCAGGTAGAGCCGGTACCAGTCGGCCATCACCTTGGGGACGTCGCCACACACGATGGAGGTGGCGACCGCATCTATCTGGGGCAGCATCTCTGCGAGGCGTACGAAGTTCTCGCAGTCGGCGGTGACCGGGACACGTGACTCGTTCGCGCCGTAGTCGATGATCTCGATGGCAGCCGAGCCAGGGTCGAAATGTACGTCGTCATCGCCGTAGTGCACTACTGCTTCGCCGGCAAGGTTGTAGAGATAGAATGAAGTTGGGGCAGTCTCCACAGCCTTCTCGGCCAGAGCGCGTGGAATCCTGGCGATGCGGGATTCCATGTCCACCTCAGCCCCGGCGTCTCCCAGTAGACGTAGCGCCTCGTCGTAGTGGATCTGCACCCCAGGATCCATCAACAGATCGTACGCTTCGTCGATGGCGCGATCCACTGTCTCCCTCGACAGAAGCTCCAGCTTTGGCCGGATCATGAGCTTCCACCTCCTCGTCTTCTTGCGGTTCCAGCGGGGCGATGGTCTGCCTCTCGACGGGCTATCCCCGGACAGTGTACGGGCGTCGACTCTCGACCGAGTCCGAGGATGGGTCGACCCAGTTGGCCCAGTCTGTCCTACGTGCCCCGCTAGTGCCCCTTGATGGCCGCTGCTCCATATCGTAGCAGGAATCCTGCCATAAGTCGAGCACTGGCGCGTGACGCGACGGGAACGAGAACCTCCGGTGGGCGGACGTCTGGCCTCGCTGGGAGCAGAACCATCGCGCTGGGGTATGATCGTGTATAATCCATTGTCGTCACGAGTGCGATGAGAGTAGCAGGAGGGGAGGGGATGAAGATAGCCCTGGTTCAGATGAGCATGGAGGAGAGCGTCGCGGCCAACCTGGAGAAAGCCTTGGAGGCCATGGCCGACGCAGCTCGGAGGGGCGCAAAGCTGGTCTGTTTTCCCGAGATCCAGTTCAGCCCCTTCTTCCCTCAATTCCCGGGCGGCGACGCGTCCAGGTACGGGATGGGCGTCGACCACCCGGCCGTGGAGGCGTTGAGGCAGGCTTGCCGGGAGCTCGGTCTGGTTGCCGTTGCCAACCTGTACCTGAAAGAAGGCGGGAAGACGTACGACGCCTCGCCGGTTGTCGACGTCGACGGCGGACTGGTTGGGATCTCCAAGATGGTGCACGTCGTACAGGCTCCCTTGTTCTACGAGCAGGATTACTACACGCCGTCGGACACGGGGTTCCAGGTCTACGATGCCTCGGTGGGAAGGATCGGGGTCGTGATCTGCTTCGACAGGCACTACCCCGAGAGTGTGAGGACGTGTGCCCTGAAAGGCGCGCAACTCGTCGTAATCCCGACCGCGAACACCAGGCAGGAGCCGCTAGAGATGTTCGGATGGGAGTTGAGAGTGGCTGCCATGCAGAACGGCGTCTTCGTGGCGATGTGTAATCGTGTCGGGGCCGAACACGAGATGGACTTCTGTGGGGAGTCCATGGTGGTAGATCCAAGCGGGGATGTGGTGGCCAAGGCCGACGATGCGGAGCAGATCTTGTACGCCGAGATCGATTCCAGCCTCGTGGAGAAGAGCAGGGCGGCCAGGCCCTATCTGAGCTTGAGAAGGTCTGACTTCTGTACGCTGAGTCCGAGGGACGTGGAAGACTGATTCAGGAAGTAGCTGTGTGCTGCCCCAGGGAGGGGGTCGATAATGCTGTTGCCGGTCTTTGATGGACACAACGATACGCTGCTGGATCTGTATGCACCGGAGGAGGGCGAAGGGCGGTCGTTCTTCGAGCGGAGCGAGAAAGGACACATCGACCTCCCGAGGGCCAGAGAGGGAGGCCTGGTGGGAGGCATCTTCTCCATCTTCACTCCGCCGCCGGAGGACTCGCCGGAACGGGATCTCTTCTACGGGCTAACGGTCACTGAAGACGGGTATGTGCTCCAGCCTCGCAGCGCCGTCGATCACGACTACGCGAAGGACTTCACAGACGGGGCGTTCGACCTGGTGGACAGACTGGAGGAGGAGGCGGGTGGAGAGATAGCCGTAGTTCGCACGTACCAGGATCTGGAGCGTTGTCTGAGGGAAGGCGTGCTCAGTGTCGTGTTGCACCTGGAGGGTGCGGCGGCGATCGACGAGGACCTCACCGGTCTGGGGAGATACTACGATAGAGGGCTGCGTTCTCTGGGGTTAGTGTGGAGTCGCCCCAACGTCTTCGGCTCTGGTGCGGATTTTCGTTTTCCCCACTCGCCGGACACCGGTCCTGGCTTGACGGAGGCGGGCAAGAGGTTGGTTGGAGAGTGTAATCGACTGGGGATCGTCGTCGATCTGGCCCACATCAACGAGAAAGGGTTCTGGGACGTGGCCAGGCTGTCCGATGCTCCCCTCGTGGTCAGCCACGCTGGTGTACACGCTATTTGCCCGACTAGCCGGAACGTTACGGACGAACAGATCGATGCCGTTGGCGATTCCGGCGGCGTGTTTGGCGTGATCTTCACGGCGGCCATGACCAGGCCCGACGGAGACCGGGAGGAGGACGTACCGATCACCGGGATAGTGGATCACATCCACTACGTCGCGCAGAGGATTGGCGTTGAGCACGTAGCTCTGGGGTCAGATTTCGACGGGGCGGTGATGTCCCAGGAGCTATCTGACGTGGCTGCCTTGCCCAAGCTGATTCAGGCGCTGCGCGACAGGGGATACGATGACCGGTCCCTGGAGCAGATCGCCTATCGAAACTGGTTCCGGGTGTTGAGAGACACGTGGAAGGGGTAGTCCCGCCAGCCATTCAGCAGGCCTGGATAGGCGGACCGCGACGGCGGCGAGATCACTCTTCGAGGGTCAGGACCCAGGTCACATCGCTGCCGCCATAGCTCTCCTCGTAGGTGGTCATGGCCTCCAGGTATCCGAACTTGCTGTATCCTCCATAGCTGTCCACAACGGGGAAGACATCGCCCGTGGGCGACGAGAACACGATCTCTTCGCTGGTGCTGACTTCGGCGCGGAGGAGAATGCCCCGGCCGACATCGAACTGGACCAGGGTCACGCTCTTGAAGTTCTCTGCCCTGACCACGGCGAATTCGTCGATGGACTTCTGGACGTCGATTGTCAACTCGTCGCCGTCTCTGAGGATGGTGAGGGAGACGAGGCTACTCTCCTTGGGGTGCTGAATGAACTCCTCCGCCAGAAGGTTCCGCTCTTGTTCGCTCGTGGCGTTCTGTCCGTTGATGGCGAGCACGAGATCGTCGACTTGGAGCTTGTCGAACGCGTCGTAGCCGCGCTCCAGGTGGGTGATCCTTCCTTCCACGTCCCAGCGTACGCCCAGTTGGCCCAGGTGGAAGACCATGTCTTCGACCACCACATCCTGTTCCACAGTCTGCTCGATCACCGCATAGGTGCCTTGGTTGCCCTCTGTGATCTCCAGCAACTTGTAGGACGCGGGCACGGTGATCGATGTGTCGTCGAGGACGTAGTAATGCTCGAAGTACCAGGGCACTCGGCCCTCCCAGGTGTCTCCGACAACGACGGGCTCGTCAGGGAAGTTGAGGCTGAGGTAGCCGGGACGGCTCGAGTTGTGCCTGTCAGAGATGTCCATGGCTACCGCGTACGGCTCGCCGAAGAGAGCGCCGGAGAACTCCACGTGGTACCAGCCATCCTCGTAGCTGATCACGCTCATTTCCCCGGATACCTGTGCATAGCCCATCAGGTCGGCGCTGTACGCGTACGCCTCGCCAACCTGGGGTGAGTACCTCGATAGCACACTGGTCTGCTGATCAGCCCGACAGCTCACCAGGTACGACACAAGCATCACCAGCCCGATGAGCAGTGTAGCTCTCTGTCTGATCATTGGTTTCTTTGCCACCGCGGCGTCTGACTGCTGAGAGGGGCGGCTGCTCTCCGACCGGGCACCACACGAGGCAAGTCAGGCCGTGAGCGCTGATGACCTGTCCTTGCGTCCCCTCCGCGTCTCACTCCAGCATAGCGAGGAGATCTTTGTACTGCTGGTCGGAGATGGTAAAGGAGTGTTTGGGCTCCGGGAACAGCCCCTCTCGTACCTCGTCTGCGTAACGCTCCAGGCCTTCCACGATCACTTTCCCCAGATCGGCGTACTGTTTGGCGAACTTGGGAGTGAAGGCCGGGTAGAGCCCGAACATGTCGTGGAAGATCAGGACCTGGCCGTCGCAATCAGGGCCGCCTCCGATGCCGATGATGGGTATCTCCGCCCGCTCGGCCACCAACTTGCTGACCTTGGAAGGAACGGCCTCGAGGAGGATGGAGAAGGCACCTGCCTCCTCCAGGATTCTGGCATCGTCCACGATCTTCTTGGCCATGAGGGCGTCCTTGCCCTGGGCCTTGAACCCTCCCAGCATGGACGCGCTCTGGGGTGTGAGACCCAGGTGGCCCATGACCGGGATTCCGGAGTTGACGATGGCCTCCACGCGGTCGGCCATGGGTTCGCCTCCCTCCAGCTTGATGCCATCGCATCGGCCTTCGCTCATGAAGCGGCCGGCGTTCTGCACCGCCATCTCCACGGAGGGCTGGTAAGACATGTAAGGCATATCTCCCAGGACGAAGGAATTGGTGTTGCCCCTGGTCACCGCCTGGCTGTGGGCGATCAGCTCGGCCATGGTAGCCGGCAGGGTGTTGGGGTACCCCAACACGGTCATGGCCATGGAGTCGCCCACCAGCAGGATGTCGATAGCTGCTCTCTCTGCCCACACTCCGGTAGGGTAGTCGTAGGCGGTGATCATGGTGATCCTGACGCCGTTCTTCTTCATCTCCCACAACTGAGGAACGGTGACCTTGGTTCTCTCGCTCATTCGGTTTTCTCTCCTTCTCTGCTAGAGTCCTGGAATGACTAGGTGTTCGGTTTGGACGGTCAACGGTGTATCGGGGGCATTGTACCAGGAACGGGCAAACTGCGCAGCGAGGCTGGTGGCCTGTCGCATGTCCTCGCGGGCGGCCTTGGCACTGCTTGCGCTTTCGGCAAGGGCCAGCGTACACTTGTACCCGCTGCGAACGAAGCACGTGCCTCGAAAGCCTCGGAGCCTATGAAGACGACGGGGCAAGAACCAAGATCGAAGACTGATCGATCTCAACCGATGAAAGGAACGAGCAGATGACGCTGATCCTGGGGCGGAGAGACGTAGAGCAACTCTTGTCCATGGAGATGACCCTGGAAGCTGTGGAGGCGGCGTTCCGGGAGCACGGCCAGGGCACGACGCTGGTGCCTGAGCGTATAGGCATGTACCTCGATCAGTACCATGGAGTGATCGGTGTCATGCCGGGCTACATGGAGGGGATGCAGGCGGCTGGGGTCAAGGTGATCTGCCACCACGAAGAGAACCCCAAGAAACACCATCTCCCGGCCAGCGCGGGCCTGGTCGTGTACCACGATCCGACCACAGGGATGCCCTTGGCGATCATGGACTGTGGCTACATCACACAGATGAGAACTGGGGCGGCTACGGGGGTGAGCGTCAAGTATCTGGCGAGGGCCGATGCGCGGGTGCTGGGTATCGTGGGTGCAGGCGCCCAGGCGAGGTCGCAGGTGGCGGCCGTGAATCAGGTGCGCAATCTGACCAGAGTGAAGGCCTTCGACATCGATCCCGATGCCACGAAGAGGCTCTTGAAGGAGATCGTGGACCTGGGGTTGGAGGCCGAAGCGGCAGGCAGCCCTGAGGAGGCTTGCGCTGGTATCGATATCCTGGTGACGTGCACTCCGGCTCGCAGTCCGTTCATCCGGGGAGAGTGGATCCGGAAGGGGATGCACGTGACCTCGGTGGGAGCGGACATGCCCGGCAAGAGCGAGCTGCACCCCGACGTCTACCGGCGTGCGAACAAGTGGGTGACAGACCTGATCAACCAGGCAAGAATCACCGGCGAGATAGCGGACGCCATGGAGCAGGGCGCCATCAGCGAGGGCTCTCTGTACGCCACGCTGGGCGAGATCGTCGCGGGCCAGAAGCCTGGTCGTGAGAAGGACGAGGAGATCACTGTCTTCAAGTCGACCGGCATGGCCATCCAGGACGTGGCCGCAGCGAAGAGGGTGTACGAGCTAGCTAGAGAGAAGGGTATCGGGGTGGAGGTGTCCGTCACCCCTTAGCGCGATGGCATCGTGCTCGTGCGGGTCCGTCTGGCTACTTCCTCCCTACGTAGACGCCGTATCCCCAGTAGTTGATCAACTCCTGAGGGTCGGACAGTGCTCCTTTGGGAAGGCTGCGGTACTCAGGGCTGCGCAGCGACAGGTACAGAGACCTGAGCCAGATCTGGAGCACCTGACTCCAGCCGAGCTGCCTGAGCCGATCCATACTCTCGCTGCGCGCGGTGATGCGGCTTGACGAGGCGGAGACGTCTTTCAGGCCGGCATCGTGCAGTAGTCTCCTCCAGCCTTCCGTATCCAGGACAACAAATCCAGGTCCGAAGGTGCCGGAAAGCTGGGCTACCAGTTCTCTTGGGGGCGTCTCGATCCACGTGGCCTCGGTGACTCCCAGAGCCCCCTCTGGCTTGATCACCCGAATGCACTCTTCCAGGGCCCTCGACTTGTCCGCGATGAAGGCGAGAACGGATTCTGCCAGGACCACGTCGAAGGCATGGTCTTGGAATGGGAGAGACTCTACGTTGGCGACCACGAAGGCCGTACTGTCCTGCACGCCCTGCTTTCTGGTTCGTTCCATCGCCCGCTGGATCATGCCTTCCCTCAGGTCAATTCCGATCACCTTGCAGCCGTAGGTCCTGGCCATGTTGCACGCGGTGATCCCGACCCCGCAGCCCACGTCCAGCACCTGCGTGTCCGCGTCGATCCGACATAACTCGACGAGGCTGTCGGTGGCTGTCTGCCCACCGAGGTGCTTGGTGTAGTTCAGATCCACCTGGAGTTGAAAGAGGACTTCGGCCAGATCTGGTGGCTCTCGGGGCGGTGAGGCGTTCATGCGAATCGCTTTCCAGTGAGTCTCGAATGCCAGGCTACCTCGTATCATGCCACGGTCCACCTCTGTTGGCAAGGAATCGCTGGCCCGCGACATCGAGTTCCGCTGCCTGTCAACACCTGTCGGGGGGCAAGGCCTACCACTGTGCGGTAGACGCCCAGCTCAGTGCCTGGCTGTCCTGTGTTTGTCATCCTCTCCTTGTGCACCATTGAGCCAGGACACGAGAGTACCCATTTCCTATTGCACAGCCTCCTCTGCTTCGTTATACTGGAGGGGATCGCCGTGGGGCACAGTGTGTGCGGCGAAGCCCGACGGGACCTGTGGAGAGGGTAGTGGATTGAAGCGGATGTACATCTCGGAGCCGAGGAAGTCCTCTCGCCGTGTGGCTCGAAGCGCCAGCCTCGCGTTGCTGTTAGCCATTGTGCTCACATTTCTGAGCCCCTCCACCTCTCGGTTGGCCATTGAGGAGCCCCACGTCGGCCTGGGGGCCTTCCTCTCCGAGCGCAGCAACGCGTCGCTGGTGGCGGACATGGGGTTCGACTGGTTGGTGTGGAACCTTCAATGGAGCCTGGCCGAGCCGTCCAAGGGCGACTACCAGTGGTATGGATTGGATCAGCTCCTGGCCAGCGCCCAGAGCCTGGGTCTCAAAGTGATCTTGAGGGTGGATTCTGCGCCGGGCTGGGCCAGGAACGGTCCGGAGGGGGCGCCACCCGATGACATGGACGACTTCGGCGACTTCATGGAGGCCCTGGCTACGCACTCGGCGGGCCAGGTGGCCGGCTACGTGATCTGGAACGAGCCCAATCTCCCCGAGAACTGGGGCGGCAGTCCCAGTCCCAAGGAGTATGCGAAGATGCTGAAGGCCGTCTACCCCCGGATCAAGGCCGCCGACGGAGACGCGGCAGTGGTGACCGCCGGCATGGCTACCACCGGTGGGCCGGGCGGTGAGCTATGCAACGTCGGCGCCGGCCTCGCTGGCATGCAGATCACGGCCTACACCGAGCAACTCTACGGGGCTGGAGCGAGAAACGATCTGGACTTCATCTGTGGCATCTACCGGAATGAGGGGAAAGAGTACTTCGACGCCCTGGGCTCTCACCCTTATGGCTTCGCCTACGAGCCTGAGCGAGACCCAGCATCTGTGAGCGGGCTCGCCTTTCGCCGGGTGGAACAGCAAAGGCGGCTCATGGAGACCTGTGACGATGCCGACAAGCAGATCTGGGTCATAGAGTTCGGGTGGATCTTGGATCCCGGTTCCCGGTGTGACCAGTGGGGGGATTGGCCCACGCGCACCTGGCAAATCGTGAGCAGGAAGAACCAGGCTTACTACCTGAGGGATGCCTACCTCTATGCGACGGGCCGCTACCCGTGGATGGGGGTGATGAGCTTCTTCAACATGGATTTCGCCACCGTGTACTGGTACGATTACTGCGAGCCAGTCCGGTGGTACTCCATTGCCTATCGGGTCGATCATACAGATCCAGGCAACAGCCCCATCGTCTTCCGCAAGGCCTACCACACGTTGCAGGGTATGGCCAGCGCCCTGGCCGGTGGCCCCAAGGCTTACCTGCCGCTAACCACTCACAATCACCAGTGAACGTGGGGGGCATCGGGATTCCTGCTGCCGCTCTGCTGCAACACTTGCCTTATCGGGCCTGTGTCTCCCAGGCGTAGCTGCCACTCTCGTGACGGTCCTGGCTCCAACCTTAGCACAGGCCTACTGTGCTTCACCCAAGAGATTCTGTTCTTGCGCGTAAGTCCGAATCGTGTTATTGTGGCTTTATACGAGGACGAGCCGCTTGACATAAGGAGGTGCAAGAGATGAGGAGGGTGTGGCTCAGAGGTATCTTGCTGGGTGTGAGCATCGCGCTGGTGTTCGTGGGCGTGGCGACAGCCCGGAGTCTGGCGCGGCCGGAGATTACCACTCCACCAGAACCGCCCAACGCGGTGGAGGGTCTGTACGTCACCACGGAGGACAACGAGAACAACGCCGGCACGGGGGTGGCGGACGACGACATGGGCTACGCAGCTCCACAGTACACGTGCACCAGCGACGAGAAGGCACCGGTTGAGTTCAACATCGTGGTGGGCGAGGAGATCTGCTCCGACGGCGTGTTGACCCTCCAGGGCTTCCACTGGGAGGGCGGCGAGGTCTACCTCAACGGCGACGTGCTGGGAGCGTCCCCTGATCTCGGGGAGGCGGAATGGAGCGCGGCGCAATTCGACGTTCCGATGGCGTCGCTCCAGCAGGGCGCGAATCTGGTGGAGATACTCTTCGACGATTATGGGTGTGCAGTCATCGCCTGGGGCACGCTGGAGATCGAACCGTGCGCTGAAGAGTTCGTGCCCGAGCCTGGAAGTCTGCTACTGCTGGGTAGCGGGCTGATGGGGATGGCCGGGTACGCTGCCTTGCGCTGGAGGACGAGAGAGTAAGGACTCCAACATCTAGTGAGGCGTCAGGGGCTGCCGTAGAAGGGGCAGCCCTTTGTCGTTCTGTCTGGCTCCCGATGGGTCTCTGCGTTGATCTGGCCGTCGGCTGTGTTGCTTCTGCGGACCAGAAGGGCCGGCAGTGTGGCGAGATCCTATCTACCCCAGCCGACCACAACGAACCGGGAAGACCTTTCCGTGCATCTCTGCCAGCCGGGGCTGTGCAGCGACCAGGGTGAAGACGCGTTTGCTGGACGTAGAGAAACCCTCACGTCATGGGCGGGGGCCCGCAAAGGTTCACGAGCCTGAGTCTCTGCTGATGCAGGTGCTTGGTGCGGGCGTCGTCTTTGAGGGTTAACGAGAGCCGTTCGGCTTCCGCGAAGTCCTGCCACGCGTCACTACAACGACAGAACCTCGCTAGCGCCAGGGCTCTATAGGAGAGAACGTCGATCTTGGCATGTATGTGGATGTCGCCAGACTGATCGATATGCTGTTTGGCTCTGTCGAAGTCACCAAGGACGTAGGAATCCAGAAGCCGAGTCGGCAGTCGGGCCAAAAAGCCTGCCAGCGGCTGCCTTAGGCGACCTCGGTACAGGTGCAGGAGTGCCTTGTGGAGATGCACTTCCTTCCGGTCTCCGCCAGCCTCTTCAAGGAGCTTGATGTCTCCCCGATACCGATGGAATAGCCCATAGAGACGTATGGCCTTGCTGGGGTGTGACTTGGCGCTGATCACCGTCATCGAGAGCTCGCCAAAGTCGGCGTTGAGGCGTGCCGAGAGGTCATCGCTCCTGCGCAACTTGGCCGACACGCGAGCTACCTCATCGACCGCGGACTGCCGCTGGTCCTGTTGCCACAACACGTGTGCTCTCTCTTGGACGGCGGCTCCCCAGTCATTCTCTGCCTCGGCGAGTTCGGTGGCCAGTGCCTCCAACTCAACCGCCAAGTCCAGCCTCCCAGCGCGTCTGGCGACAAGCCCCATGAAGCGACCAGCGGAGGTAGCGGGCATACCCTCAGACAACCCACCGAGCGCATCGCGAAGGCGGACGGGGCTCACCTTCTGGTAGTGAGGAGGGTGCGCGTCTGGCAACAGTTGGTTGAATAGTGTGTTTGCCTCGGTGACCAGAGGGTTCTCGCTGGCTAGCTCGGACAGTGTGGGAGGAACATTCTCCAGGCGGTCAGCGAGGCGGAACGGTGAGCCAGGGTCTGGGCCTTCGTAGAGTACCCAAATCACGGGAGGTGCTGTACGTGGGTCTCGAGAGGAGACGAGGGCTTGAGGGATATCGGGATCGAGTCCGCTCCACCCCACGAAGCACATGGGGCGTGAGTCGATGATGTGACACAGCAAGTCGGCTCGTGCCCCGCCGAGCGTAGTTCCGACTTGCTCTACCGTGGCTAGGCAGGTCTCCTGCTCATCGAATGATCCGTGCAGCTTGAAGAGGACGCCGCCCTTGCGCAGGTCATCGCGCCACGAGTCGAAGGCTACGTCGGGGGTGGTGTACTGATGGCTCTCCAGGGTCCAGTAGCGCACCTCGGGGTTGTGCCCTCGAAGCTGAGAGTAGGCTACCTCGATGAACGAGTCGTAGTTGGTGGTAACGACTGTTCCGCCCTGGGCGAGCCAGCGTGCCAGGGCCCGGTGGGAAGCATTGTATGGACGCTCTGCCCCCAGTCGGGCGCATTGATCCACAAACCGGTAGAAGCCGGACGCCCACGTATGCCGAAGATCGTTCAGAGTTATCTCCAGTCCTGCACTGCGAGCCATGTGCTGGAGAGCGTCCCTGGTCTGCGTGCAGAGCTCGTTGAGTCGTGGCAGAGCTTGATGGGATGAGCCTTCTTGGTCCAACCGTGCTACGAGCTCTTCGAAGAGGACCCCCAGTAATTCGCTAGCCACGGGGTAGCTTGTCGGTGTGGCTCGCGAAACCCCTGCCCCAACGAAGAAGACGAGTGAGCGATCAAGGAGACCCTTCCTCAGCAGTCGCAGACTTCTGAGACAGATCTGTCTGTCTGCCACGTTCACCAGACCTGCTGGTAATATGTCCTGCTGGCTCTCGGGGTTCGTCACTGGATTGTGTCTCATCCTGCCGTGTCCCTAGAAGGCTGCCTTTGTGTGGCGTGGAGGTCCAGTGGTCTTTTCCGGGGATACCGTAGTGGTCTACTGATGCTGAACTCGGGCGCCCCGCACGGCTCAACCGGCAGGCTTCTGACGTTCCTGCGCAATGCTAACTCGACCCTGGCTGGTTTACCTAGGTTTCGCCACTCTCGGCCCTATGTACCGCTAGGCCTATGCCCATGCCCACAAGAGCGACTCCGAGCACGAAGAACAGCATGCCGGGACAGACGTTGGGCGGTGCCCACCCTGCCGTGGGGCCGTGTCCGCGGACTGTCAGGCCGGTGCTGGTGAAGAACAACTGGTACGCGAAGCCGAGACACAAGGCTCCGATGAATAGGGAGCCCAGGATCGCCGCCAGTGCGTACGGCTTCGCTCGCTCTGTCGGCTTGTCGGTCTACATGGCTTTCGGCAGTCTCGCTGCGACGCTGGCCGCCAAAACCCAACAGACCATGTCGAACGGATCTTTCGATTGGTCCTTGTCGGACATGTTCCCGTCCTTTCTCATCTTGACTAGCTCGACCAAGCTCTGTTCATCGTCAAGGAGCGAAGACGATTCCCAGTAGTTCTTGGTCCCAGGCTTCGGCAGCAGCCGCACGAAGCCAACAACTATCAATAGGGCCATGGAAACACCGATGGCAGCCTGGGCAAGCAGTAGTGCACCCGCCCATGCTGTCCCTGCCTCGACCGAGACGTGGCCGAAACCTGTCATCGTCTTGAAGCTCAAGGCAAGCCAGGTCAGGATTCGGTCGCCTGCGTAGAACGGGTCGACCTTGTATAGGTCCTGCCAATGGCGGTAGAACAGCGCGAACCAGACGATGATGGCTGCGTAGTTCTGAAGGGAGGTGATGACGAGTCTGCGGTGGCTGAGCACCGTCTGTCGTCTGCCCTCCTTCGCTAGCCGGTATCCATTGAAAACTAGGACATCGGCCTCGTAGAAAAGTGCCTCAATGACCATCAGAGCGCCACAGAGGACAGCAATCGATTGCAGCCACCGAAGAGAAGGTGGCGCAGTAGCCAAGTAGAGCAGGATTGCGCCGAAGAAGCGGCCAAGAACCCACGCGTCGACGAATCTGTAGCTATCCTTCAATCTGGGGAAGAGCCTCCTGATCCACCGATCTGGGGAGACGTATTGCGGGAGCTCGAATACTCGCGACCAGAACTCAACGATGAACGATCCCATGCCTTCGCCTCCAGTTCAGGTGCGGCAGGGCGACCACACCGGACTGGACGCCTCGTGGTTGCCCTGGCTGGATAACTAAGCGGCAGTGTGGTAGCTGTGGTTACTGTAGGTTATGCTGCTTTCTGACCGGTGCCCCTTCACCAACATGTGAGCGCCACGTGACGTGACCGGGGCCCAGTAGCTATCTACTCTGCCGCCGCGGACGGGGGAGATTCGTCAGGCTGCTTGTTCTCTTGCTCCTGCTCCTTGGCACCGGCCCGGTAGGCCAGGAGACCTGCCCAGCCCATCACGATGGCGACTCCCAGGCAGGCGACATCAGTGATGGCGATGTCCTCGATGTGTCCTGCCGCTATGGCAAAGAATATGCTGGCGATCTGCAACGCCGCCACGAGGACACCCCATACCAACAGCAGAATCCCAAGGATCTTGCTTCTCATCTTCCTACCTCCTCTTTATCGATACTCGGATGTCTGTGTCACTTGACCCACGTCGGACTAGAGCGCCTGCAAGCGCCGTCTGTAGGCCATGCGGTCTCCAGCACCGGGCGTGGCGTCTACAGGAGCTCACTCTGCCACCACCAGTTCGGGATTGAAGCAACGGCCTTCATCCCACCAGCCGCAGGAGACGGAGATGGGGAGTCTGTGGCAGAGCCCGCTCTGGATGTCCACGCTCCCGCGAAGGTAGATTGGCCCGGATGGGCATGCGTCGCATCGGCCGAAGACATCCCAGCATCGGTACCCGGTGCGGGTGTGTGCCGTGTACTCGTACCCACCGGGGGGCAACTCGAAAGCTCCTTGCCCGTACGAGTCGATCTGCATCACCTCCGCGATGCCGGTTCCCGCGATCTCTATAGTCAGCGGGTCACCGATGCGGTTCTCCACCGTGAGGCAGGCCGCGTTCGGTGGGCACAGGCAGACCGGAGTAGCGGTAGGCGTGGGGGTAGGAGACCCCGGCACGGTAGGAGTCGGCGCGGGTTCAGTGACCTCCAGCAGGGCCAGTTCCGGCCCCATGCAGTCACCGGCGTCCCATTCATGACAGGCCACTCCGAACGACAACTGGGTGGTCTTGGACGCTGCCAGTGTCACTGGACCTTCGAGGTCCAGGCCGATGCGCTGGCATTGTTTCCTGGTGCGACCGCGGCCCGTGTCGCATGCGGAGACCTCGACCATGGCTCTATACGTGTATTGGCCGGGAGGCAGATGCATGGTGCCGTCCGATAGAGCTTCCAAGAGGATCTCTCGCTCATCGCCTCCATCGGACAAGCGGCAGGTAAGCGTCTCGCCGCACTGGTTCACGACCTTCAGGCAGCCCACATCCGGCGGACAGCCAGAACGTGGAGGCGAAGTGGCGGTCGCAGCGGGGGGCAGTGGGGTTGGAGTGTATGTCGGCGTTCTTGTAGGCGACAAGGTGGGTGTGTGCGTGGGCAGAGGGGTCGGGGACGGGGTGGGCGTCGTGGCCTCGGTCGGTGTCATGGTGACTACGTGCGTAATGGTGGGCGACGCTGTGAGCGTGGCAGTCAGGGCACGTTCATCCGGTACCTCGCCTTCGTCAACCGTGGCTTGACACGCGACCATGCCCACGGCCAGGAGCACCAGCGCACGGAACAGAACCACCCTCCTCATCGGCCTCCTCCTCTCTCGGTGAGCGAAGCCTTCCGTTGGGTGCGCCATCTCTGCGCGCGGCGTATGAGCCGGTTGGTACAGCGGTGCGCGAAGATGCTCGTATTGTACCACTAATGGAATGGCGAATCAAGAGGCGTGGCTGATGAGGGTACAGAATCCTGAGATGACTCAGGGCAACAACCTGGCTCCGCCGGGGCTATCTGATAGCGGATGCCTGTGGATGGCACTATCAGGAGGTCTGCATGTGTGGTCGCCGAGCACGAGTTGCTCGCCGCTATTCCGTGCGGCGAGAGATGGACCACGATACGAGGAAAAACGCTCCCGGAGCCGCGACGAGGGAGAAGTAGGGGCCACGGGGGAACCTGCCATCTGTGATGCGGAGCAGCGTGTAGAAGGCGATCAGGCTGGCCACGGTGACGGCGCCACCCAGGCCCTCCCAGTGCCAGGCCAGGATCATCCCCAGGCAGACGCCGATGGGGAACAGCACGAGCCCGGTGAGATCGCGTGTCGTGGTGGGCAGCGCGGCCGTGGGGAAGAGGAGCTCTCCGACCACGAAGAGCGCCACGAACCCCAGACTGAGCAGGCTCCAGCCTCGGGCGATCCACCGGACAATGAAACGCGCCCTTTGCAGATTGGACCTCTTGGCGTGCACGAAGACCTCCTGCGAGGTGTCGAGAGCAGCGGTGGCGAGCAGTGCGTGCGCCTGAGACGAATGGTCGAGTCTACGTGGCTGCAGGGGGTCTCGCCTGCGCCTGTCGGCTGCTACGGATTGGTGCGTTACGCCTCCCCATCGTGAACCGACTGGCGACCCTCACCAGAAGGTGACGATGGGCAGGTCTCTCATGGTCACCAGTCCCGGCGCGGCCTCCCTCACGCGGCGAGTGGCGTTCACGGTGATGGCCACCGTGGCGATGTCGCCGTTGGTGCCCTTGAGGGTAACCTCCAGATTGGGCAAGCCGGTGATGGTGATGGTGTCAGCCTCATCCCCGGCCTCCAGCGCGGCGATGAAGGTCAGAGTCAAGAACTCACCATCCTCGGAGAAGCCGCGGGCGACCTGCTTCAGACCCTTCACCTGGCCCGGCTGCACGTGGAAGTGGTCGGTCTTCACCGCTTTGTCCGCCACCACGGGTTCGACACCCGACTCGTAGCGGACCAGCTTCTTGCCCAGGGTGTGGAAGACCATGCCCATAGACTCGGGAAGGCCCACGTGGCCCATGCGTCCAGCCGCCATCTTGGCCTCGAAGTCCTCCACGCTCATGCCCGAGCCGATCTTGGCCTGGAACGGTCCCCGCCGAGTGGAAGCGTTGATGACTCGCGTGACGTCGATGTGGTCCACCCGTTGGCAGATGGCGGTGAGGTTCAAGGGCAGCGAATCCATGAGAAAGCCGGGATTGACCCCCGTCCCCAGGACGGTCTTGCCCGCTCGCTTGGCTGCCGCGTCGACCTCAGCGGCCTCCTCGGCATGGGCGAGCCAGGGAAAGGAGAGTTCCTCGGACGTGGAGACCACGTCCAGGCCCGCCTCCAGGATCTCGAGAATCTGGGGCTTGAAGCGGTCGAAGTACGAACTCGTGGTGTGCAAGACCACGTCGGCTTCCGCTCCCGCCAGTGCCTGGGACAGGCTCTCCGCGACGTCGAAGCCGAGGGGTCGGCCCAGTCCAATCACGTCACCAACGTCCTTGCCCACTTTGGCGGGGTCGACGTCGATGCCTGCGACCAGTTCCAGCCCGTCGCGTTCTACGACGTGCCGCGCCACAGCGCTCCCGATGGGGCCGAGTCCGTACTGGATGATGCGAGTACTGCGTGACATGATGTGCTCTGTCTCCTTAAGATGAATGTTCGTAACCGTTCCGGATTCTCTTTGCTCAACAGGCACGAAGTGCCGCCAAGAGAGTGTCGATGGTGGACCAGGGCCGAGCGCTACAGATGCTGTCTGAAGAGTTGCGCCACACGCGCGTAGGCCGCTTCCAGGAAGTCGAGGTCTTCCGTGGTGTGCGCAGCGCTGATGGCACCGAGTCCGTGCATGGTGTACACGTCGTTGACCAGCAGAGCCAACTGAAGGACCTCCTCCGCGAGCGCGACATCGCAGAGGGCGGGGTCGCGCACATCCTCAGGGTGGCGAAGCTCTCGTCCTTCTTCGTAGGGGAAAGCGATCAGACTCAGAGAGCTTCCCGGCAACACGCCGTCGGCGTACCTTGGGCAACGCGCATAGATCCCCTCCGCACCGAAAGCTGCCTCTGCCATGCGGCGCGCTCGTTTACCGAGAGCCGACAGGCGGGGGTAGATCTCTTCCTCGTGGGCCACGAGATACTCCATGAAGGTCTTGGCCGCCAACATCGACGCGGGGTGTGCGGAGTAGGTGCCGCCGGAGAACTTCACTTTCTTCTCGCTGTCGCGCGCGACCAGCCTCAGTATCTCTTCGCGGCCAGCCAGGGCCGCTACCGGCATGCCGCCGCCGATGGCTTTTCCGAAGGTGGCCAGATCAGGGTGGAGACCATACAGACTGCCGACGTCGCCTGCTCGGAATCGGAACCCGGCGATGACCTCGTCGAAGATGAGCACCACGCCGTGCTTGTGGGTCAGCTCACGCGCGGTTTGCAGATACTCGGCCGTCGCGGGCAGACATCCGCCTGCACCGATGAAGGGCTCGACGATGAAACACGCGAGCTGGTCGCCGTATTGGCGGAAATCGCTCCGTAGCCTGTCCGGATCGTTGTAGCGGGTGACGATCACCTTCTCCGTAAGAGAGGGTGGCAATCCCGCCGTGTCCATGTACTGGAAGCCGTCTTCTGTGTCCGCACGAAAGCCTACCCCCTTCAGACCCCAGGGGTGTCCTCCGTGCCAACCGGCACCCGCCTTCATCACCAGACCACGGCCTGTGAATGCGAGGCTGAGCATGATGGAGTTCATCGTGGCCAGGGTACCGCTGGTGGTGAAGCGCACGCGCTCGTTCCCGGTCTGACGGCAGAGGGTCTCCGCCGCCTCGACGTTGTAGCGGTCCTCGAAGCCCGTCTGGAGCCCGAAGCCGTCTTCGAATGCCTCGGCCAGGACTGAGGTGACGACCCCCGGGTTGTGGCCTAAGATGTTGGCGAAGTGCCCTTGCCAGAAATCCAGTACCCCGTGACCGTCCTCGTCGGTGAGCCACGCTCCGTGCGCGGAGACAGGTCGCGGAGGGAAGGGCTGTGTGAGACGTAATGCGTGGCTGCCCCCGTCGATCAGATACTTGAGGGCCTTCTCGTGCATGGCCGCGCATTTGGGAGCGTGGTTGGAGTACTCCTCGGCCAGCTTGGCGACAAGGCGACTATGGTTTTCTTGCTTCATCGACCTAACCTCATGCCATGGTGTTTCGAGGAGAGTGCTTCCGGACGCTGTGTCCTTGTCGGGAGCACCGGCGTATTGTACGACACCGGATGCAGGATGTCCAGGCACAGGAGTTGCTTCTGGGCCCGGGGGCAAAGCTACCTGGCGCGCTTGCCGTTCTTGCGTCCGGTCTCCAGCTTGTTCTTCACCTCGCGGATCACGTGTCGAGGAAAAGAATCGACGTTCCGCTCCAGATAGGTTGCGACCTGCTCCGGGTAGTCCTTGGACAGCACTCGTAGCACCCATGAGATGGCCTTGGTGATGGTGGGGTGCTGCTCTTGCTTGACCTGGTCGATGAGGCTCAGGGCCAGTGAGAGGGTCTCGGCCTCTTTCCGGGTGCGATGGAGACCAACGATGGCCACGAGCCCCAGGCGGCGGCTCCAGATGTCCTCGTCGAGGACCAGTCCGTGCAGGTGGTTCGCCCTTTGTTCGGGGTCGTGAGCCACCCAGGGGCCGAGAACTCCCACGCCCAGAACGTCAGTGAGCTCCCAGTCGTCCAGGTCCTGGCGCTTGGTCTGGAACCAGTCCCACGGGAGCGCTGGGAGGAGCCGGGGGTAGTGCATAGGCAGCTCCAGCGCAATCAAGCGTTCCTCACGGGACGTGCCCGCCCACAACGTCTCCACCAGAGGTAGCAGCTCTTCGAGGGAGATAGCCTTGTGGTCCGCACGCCAACTCTTGACGATCTGGCGGATCTCCCACACGCGGAGGCCATAGACCTTCAGGGGGGAGGAAACGGCCCGTTCAACCGCCTGCGCGTAGGCAGGGTCGGCGCGGGCTTGGATCTGCTGCACCAGTCTCTGCTTCTCAGCCGGTACGTCCATCAAGATACACCGCACGCGGTCACGTCTGTCGGCTTTCGTGCATTGTACCAGGAACCGCCGATTCGCTCCAGGCAGCGGCGCCTCCGTCGCGCCCTTGCCCTACAGGACCCGACCGAAAGTGCGTATAGGGGCGGGGCTGAGACCCGCTCCTACGAGGCTGCTTGGCCTCACCCCTGATTGGGTTGCTGAAGCCCCGACGCTCGTTGGTCTCATGAGACATGAACAACAGTGTCGATGGATGCGGTGGTGGCGATCGATCTCACCACGCTTTGGTGGCGGTGCCCTTGAGGGTGCTATAGCCCTGTGGTAGTATGGTGCATCGGACGTGGTGCGCGCAGGCCAATCCGTAGGAGGCCGAGTTGGATTCGGGACGTGGCTGGGGCAGCTATCGGCGGGTGCTGAGCGGTGCGCTGGCGGTGGTCCTGGCCGTGGTGGGGCAGTGGGCCCTGGGACAGAGCAGGCTCCTGGAAGCGGGCTTGCTCTACGTGCTGGCCGTGGGTCTGTTCGTCGCCGCCGTGCGCGGGCAGCCCGGCCCGGTGAGGCCTGTCCTGCCTCAGCGAGAGGGTCAACCTCGACGTATTCTTCTCTTCGTCGGCGTGTTCGTGGTGGCGACAGCGGCCCTGGCGGGAATCGCCTGCGTGCTGTCTTTCGCTTCCCCGGATAGCCCCTCCCTCGGTTGGACAGTGTATGGGGCCAGTCTGCTGTTGCTGCTCCTCGGCGTGGGCCTGGCCGACCTAGGGAGGAGGGTCGGAGGCCGGGGGACGGGGTGGTCGCGGGGTGAGCTGGGCCTGCTGCTGGCTATCGTGGCCCTGGGGGCTGTGGTTCGCTTCTGGGAGCTGGATAGCCTTCCCTACGGCACCTGGTACGACGAGGCGGAGAACGGGCTGGCGGCCCAGAGGATACTGTCAGAGCCGTCCTATCGCCCGGTCTACGAGCCGCGGGTCAACTCGGCGGGCCACTACCTGTTTCTCCTGACGGCGTCAGTGGGCCTTCTGGGCAGCACCACCGAGGCCGTCAGGGTGGTGAGCGCGCTGATGGGCACGGCGTGCGTGGCGGCTGGCTACCTCGTGGGGAGGGAGATGTTCGGTCGTCGATGCGGACTGGTGCTGGCGTTCCTTCTGGCCGTTTCGCGGTGGCACATCAACTTCAGCCGCATCGGCATGTACAACGTGGCTACCCCTCTCTTCGAGCTGGCTGCCTTGGGGTTCCTCCTGCGCGGGTTGCGGACGCAGCGCTGGACGGACTTCGGCCTGGCCGGGGTGGCGCTGGGCCTGGGTATGGTCTTCTACACGGGCTTCCTGCCGTTCCCCTTGGTGCTGCTGGCTTTTCTGCTGCACACGGCCGTTGCCGAGCGCCAGGTTCTGCGCTCCTCCTGGCGGGGGCTGATGATCCTGCTCCTGGCGCTGCTGCTGACGGTGGGGCCCGTTCTCCACTACGTAGTTGGAGATCCCGACGAGTTCTGGGAGAGGGCCCAGAAGACCTCGGTTTTCACCGGCAAGACCACCCACGAGGCCGTGGCAGCGGTGAAAGACAATGTGGTCAAACACCTCCTGATGTTCAACTATGAAGGGGACCGCTACGGCCGCCACAACCTCTCCCACGAGCCCATGCTGGACCCGGTGAGCGGAGCCTTGATGGTGCTGGGCGTGGCGGCCTGCCTCTGGCGGTGGCGGCGTCCCGGATCGCTGCTGCTGGTGCTGTGGCTGGTTGTGCTATTGGCGCCCGGCATTCTGTCTCTGGAATGGGAGGCTCCCCACTCCTTGAGGACCATAGGCAGTCTGCCGGCGGCCTACCTGCTGGCTGTGGTGCCCATCAATGGTCTGTGGCAAGAGTGGCGACGGGCCTTCGATGGTAGGGGCCGGAGGTGCGTGGGGGCTGTTGTGGTGCTTGTGCTGGGGGTAGTGGGGTGCTCTAACCTCCACACTTACTTTTTCGTGCAGTCCAGGGACTTCACCTCGTGGCGCGACTTCTCGACTGCGGAGACGATCACCGCCCGGATCATGGCCGGGTTGGGCGACAGTGTGGACTACTACGTGATCTCCCTCTACCACGATCATCCGGTGCTTCGCTTCCTGGCTCCGGAGGCCACCGAGTACCAGCAGATCGAGACCCACGACGGCCTACCCTTGCCCTCCTCGGCAGGCAAAGACGTGGTGATGATCCTGGACCCAGAGCGCAAGTACCTGTACGAGCAGGCGCAGGCCTACTATCCAAAGGCCATCTTCGAGGAGTACGGCGCGCCCTTTGGCGGCCCAGCCGTAGTGTACCTGGTGAGGTTGACCCCGGACGACATCGGAGCTCTGCAGGGGCTGGTGGCGACGTACCGCAAGGGAGCGGACTGGTCTGCCGAGCCTTCTCTGACCAGACAGGAGGCCTCGCTGTCAGCCGGCTGGACGGACGGCGATCCTTTCGAGGTGCCGTTCCTGGCAGAGTGGACGGGCACGCTCACGGCGCCCGAGTACGGCACCTACCGGCTGGTGCTGCGTGCCCCCTCGCAGGGGGCGCTGTATCTGGACGAGGCGCTGCTGCTGGAAGGGCAGGGCGAGCTTGCCGTGGAGGTCACTCTGGCCAGGGGCAACCACGATCTGCGGGTGAGAGCCAGAGGCGCGGAGGGGCGTGTCGAGTTGGCCTGGCGGCCGCCGGGAGGCGACGAGCAGCCTGTGCCTGCCTCTGCACTGCACGTACCGCCCGTGTCCGGCCAAGGCTTGCTGGGCAGCTACTTCCCCAATGGAGAGTGGAGCCCGCCCGAGACCTTCGCCCGCATCGACGCTCGGCTGGGGGTGTACTTCCACATTCCGCCTCTCGAGCATCCTTACACGGTGGCGTGGGAGGGGCGGATCTTGATCTCTGAACCGGGCGTCTACGTCTTCGCTCTCCAGTCCATCGACGAGTCGATGCTGTACCTGGGCGGCGAGCTGGTCACGTCCAGCGTGGAGAGGGACGAGTACGGGGCGGGGGCAGTGCTGCTCGAAGAGGGTTTCCACGACATCCGCGTGCTGTACGCGGCGCGGACGCACCATACCTACATCAATCTGTACTGGGTGCCTCCTAATGGCGAGCGGGCGATCGTTCCGGCTGAGGTGTTGTTCCCGGCACAGGCTACGTCGCAGACGACAGCGCTGTCGGAGTGACGAGTTGGGCGATGATCCCAGTGGTTGCACGACGGCACCGATAGGAGTATACTGAGGATAGGGAATCAGCGTACCTCGATTCCCAACGGGACGCGCGCCTGTAGCTCAGTGGATAGAGCCGCAGACTTCGAATCTGTGTGAGCGGGGGTTCGAATCCCTCCAGGCGCGCCAAGTGCTTGGTGTCTGGACCTCGGCGTTGCCCGCGTGTCTAGTGGACCGTCACCTTGGCGAACCGTGTCGTCTGGGTGGGACGAGCATCTTCTTGGTTGGGGCCCGGCAACGCATCGCCAGCACGCACCCCAAGTCGTCTTCGCGGCTGAGTTGCTGAGGACATCAGTCAGCACTTCCTGGCAGCAGCATGCAACCGCTTGCCCTGCTCTGGTGGCGAGCTCGTCGAGTCTCGTTGCGGGCAAAGCAAGCCGGGACGTGTCCGCGAAGAGCTTGTCCGTTCAGGATTCCCGTCCTGTCAGGACACACCTGATCGAGATCGTCGGCCAATGCTCTCCCTGCTCGAAGTCCCTCGTCAGTCCAAGGATAGAGCGCGCCGCAACTGTGGCAGTGTTTGGGTACGGGACAGTGCCGATGGCCTAGCCTTGGCAGCAAGGCCGCCTCGCCGGTGTGTCGGAGCTCTACCAGGCGCTTAAGGTGAGCGCTCCGCGCATGCCGAAAAAGCTCTGATGGGTGTCGCCCCGACGCCCTACTCGGGTGCTTTGTCCGGGCCCGGTACGGTCAACGCGATACCCAGCAAGGCGCTTCCGAACACAGTCGACACCCAAGTCAGGAATGCTGTGCTCGCAGGTACCTTGAAAAGGAGGCTCCCAACACCTATGATGGCTGCCGAGCTCACTGCAATAGCGATGATCGGTCGCACCGATCGAGACGCACACATGCTGCTGACACCATCTACCATTCTTCTGCTCAGTGTCGGCTTCGCTTCCCTTTTGACTTGGATCTGGTTGAGAGTGTCGGCGAATCTCGCCAGAGCTACCCCCGCCTCTCTTGCCCCGGGTGTCCTCTTGGGCAGTCGGTACTCGGTCTCCCCGTCCAGGCTAGCCACATACAGAAAGGTTCCTAGTTCGCTTACAGCGGCCGCCAATCGCGCTACATTCTGGTCGTTGCGCACGCAGTATAGCGCCTTCTTTCGAAAAGCCTTCAGCGCGGCTAGCGTTCGAATGGTCTGTTTGGTCAGCTGATTCTGCTGAAACCACCGATGCGCGGGATCGGCCTGCCATCCTTCCCTTAACGGGCTAACGATCTTGTACGGGTGTATCGATTTGATGAGTCCGATGGCACGGCGCCTCTCCGACCGTCGCGGTTGATATGATAACTGATCCAGGCAGCTATGGAGGCTCATGACGCGCCAGAATGCCCGACGGTTTCTGTGATGGGAACGTCGTTCGCGCCGCCTCCATGCATCATTGAAGAGGAGGCGGGCCTCATTGACGATGAAACCCACCGACACCGCTAGCATCAAGGCCCAGAGCACCCAGTAGCCGTAGTACACAGAGCCCAGCAAGAGCACCTGTGGTTGTGTAAGCCCACAGTCTTGGGCGAGAGCTCGGAAGGCGTCGTAGCTGAAACGCCAGATCCCGTAGTCCAGCATGTACTTCTGAACGGGTTGGGGGATACCAAGCCAAGAGTCCCTTACAGCCCAAAGTGCCGCTTCGATGAGGGCGTTCAGGATTCCCTGTACGGCCGCGAATATCACGGCTCTCCTCACGTATGCGCTCAGCCGCGAGCGTCTCACCCTTGGCTGTTTGCGGAGGTACTCGAAGTACTTCGATCTCTCGTCTAGCATGGTCGATGCTCTCCTGAACATGCTTCTCTAACCCGATACCCTGGCACCCGAGCAACCACCGGTACGATCACTGCTCCGATGTGCACCCTAGCCTCGTCGACATGGGCGCTCGTTCAGCGGGCATAGCGAATTCCTCGGGTCGACCGTGCACGTTTGATGAAGTCTGGGTTGCTGTGCAAAAGGGTGCGGCGGTCGATAGGTTGAGGAAGAGCAGGAATCGACGTTGCCAGATTGTACCACAACCAGGGAGAGATCGCAACATGAGTTCTTGCCAGCGTCAAGGATTTCCGGCTGCCCGGCGGCAGGGCGCGTCACCCTTGGCGTCGGGGACTTCTTCCCCTCACAGAGCCTCACGTGCACTGCAGCGCGAGCGCAAGATGCCGTCGGTGCATCGCAGGTGTGTCCGCCAACCCTTGACATGGGTTCGAGGTTCCGCTAATGTCTCGATCACAAACTCAGAGAATGTGTATCGACAAAGGACAGATTCGCTCGAGAAGTACTGGCTGAGGCGCGCGTTGTTGAGTAGGACCATAGTGACGCTCGTGGCTGGCGAGAAGGGGCTGGCGGTGCCTGTCAGCCTCGATACACACTGACCAGAACTAGGGAGACCACGAATGGAACGAAGGATCGGCTACTACGTCGCACTGGGACTCGTGATCGGAGGTGCCTTTGGACTTCTACTGGGCGTCGCGATCGACAACACCACTCTGGGGACGATACTGGGCGTTGGGGGCGGCCTGACCATGGGCTGCGGTGTTGGAGCCTATGTTGATCGGCGAACTGGGGAATGGGGACGGGGCGAGCACGACTGACATACTTCTGCTCTTGTTGACCCTCTCACCGCAATGCCATGGGGCAGCGGCTGCATGATCCGGACCGCGGTGTGACCGCCTGGGGCGCGCTTGCCGTCGCCACCTGTGTCGGGGAACCCGAGTTCGTGGCCGAGCCCGGCCAGCGTCGTGCACCTGGGGAGCGGCTTAGCGGGTCTAGCGGGGTGCGCATCGACAGCAACTAATGATAGGCGAAGGGGTTTCCCTTTGTAGGGAATTGTTTTGTTTCTTTTGTCCAATGACCTTCCGACTCTCGAACAACAGGCAGGGTAGCGGAGCCCCGCTCCAGTGAGGAGGTAGCGCATGCGAGCAGGCAACAGGCCAAGAGTGGTGGTTACAGGCATGGGGGCCATCACGCCCCTGGGTCTGAATGTACAGGATACCTGGCAGGCACTGGTTGAGGGGCGTTCCGGCATCGGGCGCATCACGCTGTTTGATGCATCGGCCTATCCCACTCAGATCGCTGGCGAGGTGAAGGGGTTCGTCCCCAGCGCGTACATGGATGCCAGGGAGGCCAAGCGAATGGCCCGCTTCAGCCAGTTCGCCGTGGCCGGGGCGAAGATGGCCCTGGAGGACTCAGGATTGACGGTGGATGAAAGCAACGCGGAGGACGTGGGGGTGGTGATGGGCACCGCGATTGGAGGAGGGCTGCCGGAGTCAGAGGCGGCGCATCTGATTCTGCTGAACAAGGGGCTGCGAAGGGTCCCTCCCCTCTTCGTACCTTCGATGATCCCCAATGCGGCGGCCCATCACGTAGCACGTGCTTTCGGCATCACGGGATACTCCTCCACAGTGATAGGGGCCTGTGCCTCTGGAAATCAAGCCATCGGCGAAGGGGCCAGGGCCATCCGTGATGGGTCTGCCCAGGTGGTGGTTGCCGGGGGCACAGAGTCCGGAATGTGTGAGCTTGCTCTGGCCGGGATGTGCGCTATGCGAGCCCTCTCGACACGCAATGATGATCCGGAACGGGCGTCCCGTCCGTTTGATGCCGAGCGTGATGGCTTCGTGGCTTCGGACGGTTGCGGGGTCCTGGTTCTGGAGAGCCTGGACCATGCCACGGCGAGGAGCGCCAAGGTCTACGCCGAGGTGTTGGGATATGGCGTCTCCTCCGATGCCTATCATGTCAGCGCTCCGCACCCCGAGGGTAGGGGGGCTGCTCTGGCTATGCGCCGGGCGATCGCCGACGCCGGTTTGAAGCCTGATGACATTCAGTACATCAACGCCCATGCCACGGCGACGCCGACAGGCGATCCGGCGGAGGTGATAGCGATCAAGAAGGTCTTCGGGTCTCGTGCCTACGAGATACCGGTGAATGCTACGAAGTCCATGGTCGGGCACCTGCTGGGTGCGGCCGGTGCAGTTGAGGCGATAGCCACCATTATGACGATTCGGGAGGGCATTCTGCACCCTACCATCAACTACGAGCATCCAGACCCCGAGTGCGACCTGGACTGCGTGCCGAACGAGGCTCGCCGGGCCGAGGTGGACGTCGCGCTCTCCAATTCCTTCGGCTTCGGCGGCCAGAATGCTTGCCTGGTCTTTCGGAGTTGGGAGACCTAGGCAGGCCATGGCGAACGGAAGGCGTAGGGCAGCACACATCTCGGGTTGGGGCCGGTACACGCCGAGCTGGGCGTTGACCAACGAAAAGCCTTCACGAATGGTCGATATCTCGGACGAGTGGATCCAGCAGGGGACAGGCATCCTCGAGCGACGGGTGGCAGACAGTCGCGAGACCACCGCCAGCACGAGCCTCAGCGGGGCTCAGGCTACGCTGGATGTGGCCGGGCTCGATCCACGCAGGGTGGAGTTGATCGTCGCCACATTGCCATCGCGCGACGACTGCATGATCCGGACTACGGTGTCATCGCCTGGGGCGCGCTTGCCGTCGCTACCTGCTTTGAAGCGCCCTGGCTCGTCCCTGTGCCCGGCACCATCGTGCTCCTGAGCGCCGGTCTCGCTGGCCTGGCGGGGTACGATGCCCTCGGCTGGAGGAGTGGAGAGTAAGCAGCACACCATCTAGCGAACGGAAGAGCTTCCCCTCACAGGGGAAGCTCTCTTCCTTGTTATCTGGGACCCTGCCGTGCCTTGGGCCCTGCTGCCCATGAGACAGACCCATCCCTTGAGCTGCAAGACCTTGCCACTTGTCGCGGGGGCTCAGGCAAACCACAGCATGAGCACGCCCTACCTGTGATGCACAACATACGTGTACCAGACCGGTTGACAAGGCTTCGGCATTGTGCTATACTTGGACGGATGGCATTTCACTCATGGTAGGAGCGAAGGAGGGGAAGCGATGAAGGAGTATCGGCTGAGAGGCATGTTGCGTTGGTTGGGCGTGTCACTGATGATTGCCCTGCTGCTGACGGCGGCGTCACCCGTATTTGCCCAGGAGCCGACCATCGATGGTGTGATCAGCCCAGGGGAGTGGGATGATCACTACCTGGGTCAGCAGACCCACGGTAACTGGACGGGCGGGCCGGGCGCTGCCACGTTCGACGTCTACGGGTACCGGACCAGCACTCACCTGTTCCTCGCGCTGGAGATGGTCAGTTACACGGGGACTCGGTGGCCCTGGGTGTGCGAGATGAGCATACCCGGACCCAACCTCTATCTCAAGTCCCCGTCGTGCGCTTCCTGGCCTGAGCCCGGGTACACATATCTCTCGCCAACGGGGGAATCGTGCCCGGCTACCCCACCGGAGCCGTGGGTCATTCAAACCGACGGGAGTGACTGGTCGTGTGTCGACACGTGGGCGGGTGCCGGAGTGGACGCGGCCATCACCACGACGTGCGACCCGGACGTCGGCGTTGCCGAGTACAAGATACCCTGGACGGCTTTCTCGGAGGGAGCTCATTCTCCAGTTAGCATCACGGGACAGTACTGGGGATACAACGTGACCTGGGACGAGATGCAGCCGCCCTATCTGTACGAGGGTTCGCTGGCCGACTGCCTGCTCTTCTCCAAGAGCGTGACCCCATCGCAGGTAAGCCCCGGGGACGAGGCTACGTTCACGATCGAGGTGACCAACGATTGCGCCTGTGACGTCGAAGATGTGGTCGTAACCGACGAACTGGCGGATGGTCTCACTGTGGTGGACGTGGAAACTACACAAGGTACGTACGATGTGGTGGGGCAGGTAGTGACGGTAGATGTGGGGACCGTCGCGGAGGGCCAGAGCGTCACCATCACCATCACGGTGATCGTTGGTGAGTCTGGCACTCTGGAGAACACAGCTTGGTTGACCACGGATGACCGTGGTGGCGTGGAACTCCCCGCCAGCACTGAACTGACCGTGGTCGTGGAGGGGGAGTTTGTCCCGGAGCCCGGCGCCATGGTGCTCCTGGGCAGCGGCCTTGCTGGTCTGGCAAGCTATGCCGCCCTTCGGTGTAGGAACAGAGAGTAGGCCGTACCTGATCTGGCGACTGGAAGGGCTGTCCCTCTGGGGGCGGTCCTTCTTCTTTGTTGTGCGGGAACTCGCCAGAGGGTCGTCAGTGGGCGATTGCAGTGTGTGCGCTATGGTCACGTTCTCAACCAAGAGCGTGAGGTTCCTACGAAACGCTCCGAGAGAACTATGACCCGTGAGTAGCGTCGGTCGTCCATGGCCGTGTCGTGGTCATTCTGCTCGCCGCTTTCGCTGCACTGCTGGCGCGTTGTCGCGGGGGTTGACACAGGTTCAGGTTTGTGGTAGACTGTGATCAAGCTGGCGGGATCTACGCGAATACCAAGGAGGGAAGGGCGATGAGGAAACACTGGCTGAGAGGAATGTTGTTGGGCCTCAGTCTGGCGCTGCTGCTCGCCGGCGGGGCAGCATTGGCCCAGGGACTGAGCATCACGGCGGACCAAGACTGCTTCGAGTGCTACGACGCGCAGGGCGCGAACGGCATTCCCGACGACAACTTGATCGAACTCACATTCAGCGGGTACGACGTGCAGAACGATCTGTGGGCCGAGCTAATGATGGCCGGGGTTCTGTGGGATGACGGGGTCTTAACGACCTCCTCCGGGCCACCTTGCCACGGATACCACTGGGTCGACTGTGCCGATCTCCAGGTCTACTGGGGCACCGACTGCGGGGGTGCGGGGGACGCATCCTCGATTGGTGGCGAGGCAGACGTGTCGGAATACTCGCCGGCTCAGTATGGACAGTGGGTATTCACGATCTGGGAGATAGAAGGCGAAAGCGTGGTGGCGGGCCCTGTCGATGCAAGATTCACCTTCGCGGAGGACTGCACTCACGCGGAAGAGGAGTTCGTACCGGAGCCCGGCACGATCATGCTCCTGGGGAGCGGCCTGGTTGGACTGGCAGGATACGCCGGCCTTCGGTGGAGGACCAGAGAGTAGGCCAGACCTGATCTAGCGACTGGAAGGGCTGTCCCTTTGCGGGGCGGCCCTTTTCTTGTTGGGTCGAAGACTTGCAGCAGGATCTCAACCGGCGAGTGTATCCTGTGTGCCCTCTCAATCTCCCCATCTGTCAGAGCCAGGCATCTCTATCGCCGCAACGGAATTGTGACCGGTGAGTAGCGCTGGGCGAACGACCTATTGCCTCAGCCTGAAACGCACTGCCAGGCTCCTCACCGCGCACTGCCCGGACGTAGTGGAGTGCCGGTCGCTTGATTTCACCCACCAGGCGCATTCCCTCTGGAGGCAGTCTCGGCGTAGCCAGGAGCTGCCCTGGCGCGCCGAGATCATAGGGCACGTCTTGCTTTCTTCGTTCTTGCTATCTGTCGGCGGAGTTCTTTCGATTCTACCGCCGAGGGTAGCGGCTACGGCGTTCTCGGCTGCGCTTGCGGTTTGATCGTGTCGTGGGCGCGTGGTTCACGCGGTGCCGTGGCGATTCACTTGCCTGTGTGGAGTTCCCATAGTTGAACCCGGGCAAGCGCCGCCGTTCGATCTGTTTGCCCAGCACCTTCTCGATCTGGCGCACCAGCGGCTCATCGTCGTGAGTCACAAAGGTAAAGGCCTCACCGGACTTGTAGACGCGGCCGGTGCGCCCGATACGGTGCGTGTAGGCATCCACGGTGTCGGGCATGTCAAAGTTGATCACGTGGGAGATATCTGAAACATCGATGCCGCGCGCAGCAACGTCGGTGGCGACGAGAATGTCGTACTTGCCGTCCCGAAAACCGTTGATCGACTGCTGGCGCTGATTCTGCGACATGTTGCCTTGCAGCGCCGCAGCACGATACCTCCGCTTCTGGAGGTCACGGGCCAGGTTCCGAGCGCGATACTTGGTTCGAGTGAAGATCAGCACACGGCCCGTAGCCGTCTGTTCCAGGGTAGCCAGCAGCAGCGGCTTCTTGAGGCCTTGCGATACGGGATAGAGAGCGTGGGAAACGCTCTTGGCCGGGGCGATCACGCCGATCTGGACGGTGACGGGGTCACTGAGAATGCTGTCGGCCAGTTCACGGATATCCTGGGGCATTGTGGCCGAGAAGAAGAGCGTCTGGCGTCGCGCTGGCACCAGCTTCAGAATGCGACGAATGTCGGGCAGGAAGCCCATGTCGCACATGCGGTCGGCTTCGTCCAAGACCAACATCTCGACGTGCGACAGGTCAATGCTACGGTCGCTAGCCAGGTCAAGCAAGCGGCCCGGGCAGGCAACGACGATCTCTGCGCCGCGCCTCAAGGCCTCCACCTGACGGTGCTTGCTGACGCCGCCGTAGACGGCGACGCTGCGCACTCGCGTTTCCTGGCCCAGATCCACGCTCGCCTGCCGGATCTGTTCGGCAAGTTCGCGGGTGGGCGCCACGATGAGGGCACGTGCGTGCCCCAGTGGGCCTGTGGTCAAGCGCTGGAGAATGGGCAGGGCAAAGGCCGCTGTCTTGCCCGTGCCGGTTTGGGCTGTCGCCAGCACGTCGCGCCCTTCGAGCACGACGCCGATGGCTTGCTGCTGAATCGGCGTGGGCGTGGTGTACCCAAGTGCCTCGATGCCGGCAGTGATGCGTGGATCGAGAGAGAATTGTTGGAAACTCAAGTTCAGTGCTCCTTGACTGCATTGAGCCAAGTCGCACTCTTGACTCTGCGATAGATTCAGGTATGCTACCCGTGAGTTGGTACAGGCTGGCAAAACAAACACCGCTCCGATGGGGTAAATCGGAACGGTGCAGGACGCCAGACCGATTGACTTGACCAACTCCTCGGATTATACTCGGAAATGGCACTTGTGTCAAACCGGGTGGCCGTGGCGATGGGCTCGCTACATGGCGCTGTGGCGGTGGGTCGTGCCGGTTCCACGCAGGTTTTAAGGTGCAGAAAGCCGCTAGGTACTTGACAGATGTCCGTACATCTGCTATACTGAGCGGCAATGGAGGCGGAGTCGCGTGAAGAGACGCGACTCGGACACGATTATGGGCAGTTGCGTGCTCAGTCTGGATCAAATCAACCGAAGCCCTAAGAGCGAGCCAGTCCACCCGTTTGGGTAGGCTCTAGAGGGTTGCACCTAGAACAGACCAGAGCCAGTCCCCAGACGGGGGCTGGCTCTTTTGCTGCGCGATGGGACGGACCGTCGCGCTTTCGCGTACCAGGGGCTTGTGAGAATCCCGCAGGGGCAAAGAAGGCAACCTGTGGTTCGTCGAAGAACGGCCAAGGAAAGGAGTCTAGATCATGGTGGTGTGTCCGGAATGTGCAGCAGAACTGAATCTCGATGCCGGCGTGGTGGAGGGAGAGATTCTGGTCTGCCCTGACTGCGGGGTGGAGCTGGAAGTGATGAGCATCGATCCTATCTCGGTGGATCTGGCCCCCGAGGTGGAAGAGGACTGGGGGGAGTAGATGAAGATCGGCGTGCTGTGCTCGCGAATACGCCTCGAGGAGAAACTGATCTTCGCGGCTCTGCGGAAGCGCGGCGTCGAGAACGATCGTGTGGACCCCAGGGCGTTGCTGGTCCAGTCCGGCGGCAACGGTATGGGGCAGTACGACGCCGTGCTGGTGCGATGTATCAGCCATTCCAGGGCCTACTACGTGACCCGCTGGCTGGAGAGCCTGGGCATCCCGACGGTCAGCCCGCACCAAGTCGTGGCCAACTGCGGCGACAAGATGCTCACCACCGCTCTCCTTCAAGAGGCTGGCGTGCCCACTCCGCGCACGGTAGTAGCCTTCTCGCCGGAGACCGCTCTGGAGGCCATAGAGGAGATGGGGTACCCGGTGGTGCTGAAGCCGCTATTCGGCTCGTGGGGAAGGCTTCTGGCTCGCATCAACGACCGCGACGCTGCCGAGGCGCTGATCGAGCACAAGGCCACGCTCGGCGGTTACTTGCACGGCATCTTCTACATCCAGGAGTACGTGGGCAAGCCGGGCCGCGACATCCGGGTGGTGGTTGTGGACGACGAAGTGGTCTACTGCATCTATCGCCAGTCTGACCACTGGATCACCAACACCGCTCGCGGCGGTGAGGGGCTCCCCTGCACCGTGACTGCCGAGATCCACGCGCTGTCGCTATCTGCCTCCAACGCGGTGGGTGGCGGCATCGTGGCCGTGGACTTGCTGGAAACCCCCGATGATCGGTTGCTGGTGTGCGAGGTGAACCATACTCCGGAGTTCCACAGCAGTGTACACGTCTCCTCCGAGGATATCCCGGGCAAGATGGTCGACTACACCCTGCGGCTGGCAAAGGAGAAAGCATGATAGAAGCCGCCATCGTCGGTGCCTCGGGATACGCCGGAGGTGAACTGCTACGCCTGCTGCTGGGCCATCCAGAGGTGGAGGTGACTCAGATCACCTCGGAGACCTACGCGGGCCAGTTCGCGTACTTCGTGCATCCCAATCTGCGGGGGAGAACGGACCTGCGATTCGAGAGCCTCTCTGCTCTCCAGCCATGTCAACTGCTCTTCCTTGCGCTTCCCCACGGCCAGGCCATGGAGCGCATCGAGGAGTTCGCTGGCCTGGGAGAGCGGATCGTAGACCTCTCCGCCGACTTCCGGCTCCGGGAAAGCACTGACTACGAGAAGTGGTACGGACGTGCGCATCCGGCCCCCGAGTGGCTGAGCCGCTTCGTCTACGGGGTGCCAGAGATCTATCGGGAGCAACTGGTCGACGCGTCCTACGCCAGCGGAACAGGCTGCAACGCTATCGTGACTCTGCTGGCCCTGTGGCCCCTCTGTAGAAGAGGGCTGGTCAGGGAGACGGTGGTCGAGGTCAAGGTTGGCTCCGCCGAGGGGGGCAACAAGCCCAGTCCCGCCTCCCATCATGCGGAGAGAGCGGGAGTGGTGCGTTCGTACTCGCCGGTGGGGCACCGCCATCAGATCGAGCTGATCCGCGAGCTGAGGCTGGATCCCATGAGCCCAGGGCTGCACTTCTCGGTGACTTCGGTGGGCATCGTCCGGGGTGCGCTGGCCACCTGCCACTGCTTGCTCCATGACGAGATGAGCGAGCGGGACGTGTGGCAGATCTACCGGGAAGACTACGGCGAGGAGCCGTTTGTGCGTCTGGTCAGGTCCAGGCGCGGCATACATCGCTACCCTGAGCCCAAGATCCTTTCGGGCGCCAACTACTGCGACATTGGTTTCGCTGGCGATGACGGCCAGAAACGCGTAGTCGTGATCGCGGCCATCGACAATCTGATGAAAGGCGCGGCGGGAAACGCCGTGCAGACGATGAATGTGATGTACGAGTTTCCAGAGACATTGGGGCTGGAGTTCACGGGCTTGCATCCCAACTGAGGCCCACCAACGAGATCGTAGGAGTCAAGGAGAAAGGCGATGATAGTAGTGAAGGCGGGAGGCAACGTTGGTCTCGACGTGGAGGCCGTGTGTGCTGACATACTGGAGTTGGTCCAGAGGGGCGAGCAGGTCGTCCTGGCTCACGGCGGATCCCACGAGATCAACGTCTTTTCCGAGAAGCTGGGGCGCCCGCCTCGATTCGTGACCTCGGTGTCGGGTCACGTCAGCCGGTACACCGACCGCGAGAGCCTGGAGATCTTCGTGATGGTGGCGGCCGGACGTGTGAACAAGAAGCTGGTGGAACGGCTGCAGCAGCTAGGTGTTAATGCGTTGGGGCTGTCGGGGCTGGACGGGCGGCTGTTGGTGGCGCGACGCAAGGAGGCTCTGCGCATCGTGGAGGATGGCAAGCGCAAAGTGCTGCGGGGCGATCACAGCGGAAAGATCGAGGAGGTCAACGTAAATCTGCTGCGGAGCTTGCTGAACGATGGCTACGTGCCGGTCGTAGCTCCTATCGCCATGGGGCAGGATGGGGAGGCTCTCAACGTGGACGGGGATCGCGTGGCTGGCGCCATCAGCGCTGCTCTGAAGGCCAATACGCTGGTCATCCTCTCCAACGTGCCGGGGCTGCTACGCCACTTCCCGGACGAGGCCAGTCTGATTCACCACATCCCGCTGGAGCGGGCGGAGGAACACATGGAGGAGTATGCTCGGGGCCGGATGAAGAGGAAGATACTGGGGGCTATCGAGGCTCTCCACGAGGGAGTGGGACGAGTGGTCATTGCCGACGGTCGTGTGGACCAGCCCGTGCAGCGGGCGCTCGCTGGGGCCGGCACCGCGATAGGTACGGTCCCGCAAGGGATGCTCTCACGATAGATGGGGAGGCGTCCTAGATAGGTCGGAGGGATAGGATGGAGAAGCTCAGGACAACCGGGCTGACGGACAAGTTCACTGAAGAGATGCTGCGCTCCAAGATCCAAGGCGGGGTCTACGTCGATGACACCACCCTGAGGGACGGAGAGCAAACGGCCGGTGTGGTCTTCGCCAACGAGGAGAAGATCCACATCGCCAGGATGCTGGCTCGGGTGGGCGTGCACCAGATCGAGGTCGGAATCCCAGCCATGGGTGGGGACGAGAAGGAGACCATCGCGAGGATCGTGGAGCTGGGTCTCCCTACGAGCATCCTGGCCTGGAACCGCGCCGTGATCGGGGATCTGCAACACTCGCTCGATTGTGGCGTCGACGCGGTGGCTATCTCCATATCCTCCTCCGATATCCACATCCAACACAAGCTGAATCGAGACAGGCAGTGGGTGCTGGACTCGGTGACGCGATCGGTCGAATGGGCGAAGGAGCACAACCTCTACGTGTCTGTGAATGCCGAGGATGCCTCCAGGGCTGCCCCGGAGTTCCTCGTTGAGTTTGGGACCACGGCGAAGGAGGCCGGCGCCGATCGTCTCCGGTATTGCGATACGGTAGGCATCCTCGACCCGCTGGAAATGTACGAGAGGGTGAAGAACCTCATCGCAGAGGTGGAGATGCCCATCGAGATGCACACACACAACGACTTCGGGATGGCTACGGCCAACGCCATCGCTGGGCTGGAGGCGGGGGCCACGTGGGTGAACACTACCGTGAACGGGCTGGGCGAGCGTGCGGGAAACGCGCCTCTGGAGGAGTTGGTAATGGCGCTCCAGTATTGTGAGGGGGTGAGTCTGGGTATCCGTACCTCGTTGTTCCGAGAGCTCTCGGAGTACGTCGCATTGGCCTCCGGGCGGCCTCTGCCCGCCTGGAAGCCTGTCGTAGGCAGCAATCTGTTCGTCTATGAGTCCGAAGGACGGGCCAGCGGAGTGGTGCAGGATCCTTCAACCTATGAGATATTCCTGCCCGGTGAGGTGGGGCTCGTCCGCCGGTTCAACGTGGGCAAGTACTCTGGGCCAAGCGTGATCCGCCAGCAGCTACGGGAGTACGGCCACCATGCGTCGGATGGCGAGATGACGAAGCTGGTGTCAGCACTCAGGGCCCGGTCCATCGCACTCAAGCGATCACTGTTCGCCAGCGAAGTGGTGGAGGAGTACCTGGCCATGCGAGACGGAAAGGCACAGTAGATGAGCGGAGAAGTGGGAGTACGATTGGTAGATACGACCCTGCGAGACGGAGAGCAGGCCGTAGGAGTCATATTCACACGTTGGGAGAAGAGACAGATCGCGACCCTTCTGGCTGAGATCGGAGTGCAAGCCATCGAGGCCGGCTTTCCGGCTCTTGGCGAGGAAGAGAGAGAATGCGTGAAAGCTGTAGCTGACGCGGGCATCCGCGTCAGGGGCGATGGCGAGCCGCTGGATGTCCAGGCCTTCGCCAGAGCCAGGAGGGAGGACGTCCGGGACGCTGCTGAGTGCGGCGCCCATGGCGTGGTCATCTCCATCTCTACGTCGGACATCCACATCGAGCGCAAGTTCCGTTGCTCGCGAGAGTGGGTACTGGAGCAGGTGCAGGAAGCGGCGGATGAGGCCAAGAGTCAGGGGTTGGAGTTCACCATCAGCGCCGAGGACGCCTCGCGCACCGATGCCTCGTTCTTGGCGGACTACTACCGCCTCGCCGGAAGCCTCGGGGCGACGAGGGTACGCTACTGCGACTCGCTGGGGGTGGAGGATCCATACACTACGTATAGGCGGGTCAAGCACGTGCTCCAGGAGACTTCCTTGCCGCTGGAAGTGCACATGCACAACGATTTCGGAATGGCCACGGCTAACGTTCTGGCAGGGATTCGCGCTGGGGCTAGTTCGGTGGTAGCCTCAATAGGCGGCCTTGGAGAGCGAACGGGTAACTCGCCTTTGGAGGAGGTGGTGATGGCCCTCATCCATCTGTACGGGGTGCCCGTGGACGTAGACACCAGTCGCTTCCGTGAAATCGCTGAGTACGTGGCCAGGGCCAGCCAGCGTGCCATTCCCATCTGGAAGGCGATCATCGGCACCAACGTCTTTGCCCACGAATCGGGCATTCACGCCGACGGCATCCTCAAGAACCCAGCCAGCTACGAAGCCTTCAGCCCTGAGGAGGTGGGTCTGGCGAGGCAGATCGTGATCGGGAAACACTCGGGGTCCGCGGCTTTGGTGCACAAGTTCAGAGGCGAGTTCGGAATCGACCTGGACAGCGAAACGGCAGCGGACCTATTGGCGCGCGTGCGGTCAACCGCGGTGGAGCTCAAACGTCCGCTCTTCACCAAGGAACTGATGCTGCTATACAAGGAACTCCAGAGGGGGTCGCGCTGATGGGACACACCCTCGCGGAGAAGATCGTCGGCCAGCGGGTAGGGCATGGGGTCGAGGCCGGGGAATTCGCTCTGGTGCCTGTAGACGTGGTGTATGCTCACGAGGGGACCGGCCCACTGGCGCTCGAGCAGTTCGAGAGGCTGGGTCGGCCTGGGTTGGGCGCCACTACGCTTCTCTTCTCCGACCACGCTGCCCCTTCGCCTCGCAGCGAGCTCAGCAACGTGCAGAAGCGCCTGCGAGAGTTCGCTGCTGAGAAAGGGGCGGTCTCTTTCGAGCCTGGAGCAGGGATCTGTCATCAAATCGTGGCGGAGCGGTGGGCGCGGCCTGGATCCATCATCGTCGGTGCCGATTCTCACACCTGTACCGCCGGGGCGTTGGCTGCATTGGGTACTGGGATGGGCTCCACCGACGTTGGAGCAGCGATGGCTCTGGGGAAGACGTGGTTGAGGATACCGGAGACAGTACGTGTGGAGCTGCGGGGTGAACTCCGGCCATTTGTATCGGCGAAGGACGTGATTCTGTACGTCATCGGGCAGCTTTCCGCAGAGGGAGCGATCTACAAGGCGCTGGAGTTTGGCGGACCGGGGCTGCTCCAGATGAACATGGATGAACGGCTGACCTTGTGCAACATGGCCGTGGAGGCTGGGGCCAAGACGGGTCTCTGTCCGGCGGACGAAGTCACGAGAGCCTTCCTGGCGGACCAGGGCCGGGTCGCGGATTTCAAGCCACTCGCACCTGACGGAGATGCCCAGTATGAGCGTGTGGTGGAGATCGACCTAGGGGAGTTGGTGCCTCAGGTGGCGTTTCCACACTGGGTGGACAACGTTCGCGCCATCACGGAGGCGATCGGACAGCCGGTAGATCAGGTCTTCGTGGGCACCTGTACCAACGGGCGATTGTCGGACCTCAGAGTGGCGGCCAGCCTGCTGCGAGGGCGACAGGTAGACCCCGACGTCCGGCTTCTCGTGGGGCCGGCATCGCGCCAGACCTACCTTGCGGCGCTCCGCGAAGGGCTGATCGAGGCTCTGGTCAAGGCCCACGCCACGGTCCTGCCCCCAGGGTGCGGGCCTTGCGTGGGGATCCATCTGGGAGTCCTGGCCGACGGCGAGCGCTGCCTCTCTACACAGAACCGCAACTTCCAGGGTAGGATGGGCAATCCCCAGGGAGAGATCTTCCTGGGGTCGCCCGCAACCGCAGCCGCAGCCGCGGTCGCTGGACAGATCGTAGACCCCAGAACTTGCTTCGAGGACGAAGGAGTGGGCCATGACTAGTGTGATCAGGGGGCGAGCCTGGGTGTTCGGCGATGGGATCACCACGGATCACATCATCCCCGGCAGGTATTATCACCTGCGGGGTGACCTGCCGGCGCTGGCCGAGCACGCCCTGGAGGATGCTGATCCGGCATTTGCCCGGGATGCGCGAGCAGGTGACTTCGTCGTGGGCGGCAGGAACTTCGGGCAGGGCTCTTCGCGGGAGCATGCACCTCTGGTGCTTAAGGAACGCGGTGTGCCCGTGTTGATGGCGCCGTCCTTCGCGCGCATCTTCTTCCGCAACGCCGTCAACGTCGGTCTGTTGCCCATCATCTGCGACACCGATGGTTTTCAGACTGGCGATGAGATCGAGGTGGATCTGGACACGGGTACAGTAACGAACGTCACCAGGGGGATCGAGCTTCGGGTCCGTCCCCTCCCTCCCGTTATGCAAGCCATCTTGGAGGATGGAGGACTGGTGCCGCATCTGCTCAAGCACGGAGGGTACAAGTGGGAAGACAACCCGTAGTCCTCATCCCAGGGGACGGCATCGGGCCGGAGGTCGTGGCGGCGACCAAAGCGGTGATCGAGGCCACAGGTGTGGAGATCGAGTGGCAGACGTTCGAGGTGGGTCTCAAAGCCGTCGAGAAGTGGGGGATCGCCATCCCCACTGGCGTCCTGGAGGCTATTCAGAGCACAGGTGTGGCGCTGAAGGGACCGGTCACCACGCCTATCGGAGGTGGCTTCACTAGCGTCTCCGTGACTCTGCGAAGGGAGCTTGGGCTATACGCGAATCTCCGCCTGGCGTGCAGCATGCAGGGTCTGGCGAACCGCTACACCAACGTAGATCTGGTGGTGATACGCGAGAACACGGAGGATCTGTACTCTGGGGTCGAGGTTCGTGTGGATGACGACACCGCCGAGGCGGTGAAGCACGTCACGCGTGGGGCAAGCTTGAGGATTGCGGAGTATGCTTTCGCCTACGCCAGGCGCGAAGGGCGAACCTCCGTGACTACTGTACACAAGGCCAACATCCTCAAGCTGACAGACGGGCTGTTTCTGGAGTGTGCGAGGGAAGTGGCAAGCCGGTATCCAGAGATCGAGCACCGGGAGCGGATTGTCGATGCTCTGTGCATGGACCTGGTTGTGGATCCAGCGCGACACGATGTGCTGCTCTGTCCCAACTTGTACGGAGACATCGTCTCGGACCTCGCTGCTGGGTTGGTGGGTGGTCTGGGCGTGGTGCCGGCGGCCAATGTGGGCGAGGGGATAGCTATGTTCGAGGCGGTCCACGGCTCCGCTCCCGACGTCGCGGGACTCGGAGTGGCCAACCCCACGGCTCTGATCCTCGCGGGGGCCATGATGCTGGCACACCTGGGTGAGGAGGTGGCAGCCGCTAACATCAGAGAAGCGGTACAGGCTGTATACGCTGGCGGGGACACGTTGACCCCTGACGTGGGTGGTACTGCGACCACCGAGCAGCTGACTGAAGCCATTATTGGGGGGCTTGGAGTATGAGCGGAGGGGTCGGACTCAGTACGTTGACCTCGGAAGAAATGGTGGCTCTCGAAGACCGCTACGGGAGCGCGGTGTACGCGAAGCAGCCCCTGTGCATCGTGCGCGGCGAGGGAGCGAGGGTCTGGGACGATCAGGGACGCGAGTACATCGACTGTATAGCCGGACACGGCGTGGCCAACGTGGGCCACAGCAACCCTGCGGTGATCCAAGCCATCAGCGACCAGGCTCAGCGCCTCATCGTGTGCGCCAACGGCCTATATAATGATCAACGGTCACAGCTACTGGCACGTCTGGCTGGTATCTGTCCCATCCCTGAAGCACGAGTCTTCCTCTGCAACTCGGGAACGGAGGCTGTAGAGGGTGCATTCAAGTTCGCCCGCCTGGGCACGGGTCGCAGCAAGATCGTGGCGGCCATGCGGGGCTTCCACGGTCGCACCCTCGGCGCGCTGTCGGCAACCTGGCGCAAGGAGTATCGGGAGCCCTTCCAACCTCTGGTGCCGGGCTTCGAGTTCGTCCCCTACAATCGCCTGGCGGCCATGGAGAAGGCCGTCGACGACGAGACGGCGGGAGTGATCCTGGAGGTGGTCCAGGGTGAGGGAGGGGTGATCCCCGGAGATGGTGGGTACCTCCGAAGCGTGCAAGGGTTGTGCTGGGAGAGGGGCGCCCTACTCATCATCGACGAGGTGCAGACCGGGTTCGGCCGCACGGGCCGGATGTTTGCCTGCGAGCACCACGGCTTGACGCCCGATCTGATGTGTGTGGCCAAGGGCATCGCGGGAGGGCTGCCTATGGGTGCTGTGGTCGTTGGCCCGCGTGTGGGAGATCTGGGAAGGAAGTCCCACGGCAGCACTTTTGGTGGCAATCCTCTGTGCTGCGCCGCTGCCTTGGCCACGATCGACTACCTCGAGTCGGAGAAGCTTCCGCAGCGCGCCGCCGAGCTGGGGTCGCGGCTGAAGGAGGGTTTACAGGCCATCGATTCGCAGGCCGTGCGGGAAGTGCGAGGGATGGGGCTGATGGTGGCCGTGGAACTGAAAGAGAAGGCTGGGTCATACCTCGCCGCCCTCGCCGAGCAAGGAGTGCTGGCGCTGTCGGCTGGGGCGAATGTGATGCGTTTCCTCCCTCCTCTCGTGATCACCGAGGAAGAGGTGGATACAGTCGTGGACGCTGTGGCTCAAGCGTTGGCATAGCGCCTTGCCGCCGACGACGGAAGCGAGGGATCGAGCACAGCCCGCTACGTGCTGCCCACCGTCGCTCACGGTGCTAAGTGCCCTCACCGGGACGTGAATTGGGCCTTGCCGCGGCGCCGGCCGCTATCGGGGGAAGCCCTTCTTGGGCACTAGACCCTAGCCCAGAGTGTATGGTGAGCGATGGTGCGGTGTCCGTGCCTTCTTACACCATTGTTTGCCACGGCCGGGGCTGGATCGAGGACGTTCGACTCCTTCATCACTTGCCATCTGGAGGTACTGTAGGCTGGACGAAGCAGCGTTCCTCGAGGAACTGGTGTCGATGCCGAGTCTCTCGGGTCAAGAGGGGAGACTGGCAGAGCTTCTCGTCTGCCGGATGGGCGAGATGGGTCTGCGGGCGTATAGAGATGAGGTGGGAAACGTCGTCGGTGAGTCGGGGGCCCAGGGGAGCGACCGGGTCATCGCGCTCGTTGGTCACATGGACACCGTGCCTGGCCACATTCCGGTAGAGCGCAAGGGTGGAGCGCTGTACGGAAGGGGATCGGTGGACGCCAAGGGAGCACTCGCGGCGTTTGTGCTGGCGGCCTCGCGGGCGGCACCACGTCTGAGGACAGCGAGGGTACTCGTCGCAGGCACCGTCGGCGAGGAGGCAGATGGGCGTGGCGCCCGGCATCTCGCACGTACAGTGAGAGCGCCGTGGTGCACGATCATCGGCGAGCCTAGTGGCTGGCAGGGTGTGACCCTGGGCTACAAAGGCATGCTGAGCTTGACCTACAGGACCGCGCAACCTGCCGCGCACGGTGCCGCAATGGTGCCCAGCCCGGCCGAGCAATCGGTGGCTCTCTGGAACAGGTTGGCGTCCTACGCCGAGACGTACAACGCGGACTGTGCCCGGCGCTTCGATACCCTGGACATCTCTCTACGTGACTTCCATACCTTCGGTGACGGCCTGGAGGAGAGTGCGGTGATGGAGGTGTCGATGAGGCTGCCGTTGCAGTTTGAGGTCTCCGAGCTAGAGAGGGAGATGCAGGCGTGGCAGCTCGACGGCAAGCTGACTCTGGACGTAGGCGACCCGCCCTTTCAAGGAGAGAAGAACACGCCGGTGGTCAGAGCCTTGCTGCGGGCCATCCGTGGTGAGGGAGGTACGCCTCGCTTCAAGCTCAAGACAGGCACATCGGACATGAACATCCTGGGGCCGGCGTGGGGCTGCCCCATCGTTGCCTACGGTCCGGGTGACTCAGCCCTGGACCATACGCCCCACGAGCATATCGATCTCGATGAGTTCCTGCGCGGGGTGGACGTGTTGACCGGCGCGTTGGAGGTGCTTGGCGGGTAGGGTATCACAGTGCTCACTCTAGGCACGAGCTGAATACTGTGACCGAACCGGGTGTTCCGTGTGGCGGCTTGCCCGGAGATGGGACCGGCGGCTCGCACGGTTGAGGGCCGGTGAGCCAGGACCGTGCAGTCGTTGGGGGTGAAGCAAGTTTAAGGTTGCCACAGTGCACCGCGCTTGCTATGCGGCATGGACTGTGATAAGCTGAGAGTGTCCCGGTACAACATGTTGTATTCTAAGCGGCTTTGTCACCCACATGTAGTGCGAGTGGATAGCTTGTACTCCAGGGATGCGGGGAACTCGAGAGGGAAGGGGGTGGACGGATAGAAGGTAACCGCGTTCATCCAAGAACAACGGACCGTAGGATCGACTGAAGACATTCGGAGGGAAAGATGACTAGGAGAATCTCACTCGTGCTGGCAGTGCTCATGGGGTTGGGACTGCTGCTGTCGGCGTGTGGGACACCAGCGGCGGAGCCAACGACTCCGCCAGAGGCGCCGACCGCAGCACCGACCACACCACCGGAAGCAGAGCCGACGACGGCCCCCGAGCCCGAAGAAGTGGAGCCCATCAGGGTGGCGTTCGTGTACGTGGGCCCTGTGGGAGACCACGGGTGGACCTTTGCGCATGATGAAGGCCGTTTGTATCTGGAAGCCAACGTGGAGAACGTGGAGACGACGTACCTGGAAAGCGTCACCGACGTTGACGCCGAGGCCAGAATCCGTGACCTGGCTGAGCAGGGGTACGACATCATCTTCACGACCAGCGCCAGCTTCCGCGACGCCACGGCTGCGGTAGCGCCCGAGTATCCCGACGTGATCTTCGAGAACTGCTCGGGGTTCCTCACCGCTGACAACATGGGTTCCTATTTTGGCCGCATGTACCAGGCCAAGTACCTGGCGGGGATCGCGGCTGGGATGACCACCCAAACCAACAAGATCGGCTACGTGGCTCCCATCCAGATCCCTGAGATCATACGGCTGATCAACGCCGTGACCCTCGGAGCGCGGTCGGTTAACCCCGACGTGCAGATGGAGGTCGTGTGGATCGGCAACTGGTTCGACGTGCCTGCTGAGACGGCTGCGGTCAATTCCATGGTTGACGCGGGCGTGGACGTCATCTTTACGGGCACCGATACCACCGTGCCGGTGGTGACGGCCGACGAGAGAGGCGTGTGGTCGATTGGCTACGACAGTTGTGAGAGCTGCGACGCTGCGCCCGACCTCTGCCTGACCACGCCCTGCTGGAATTGGGGTCCCATCTACGTGGACATCGTCCGGGCGGTGCGTGATGGCTCCTGGACGCCAGAGACAATCTATCGCTCCATGGCCGAGGGCACGGTCGTGCTGACCGACCTCGGACCCGCGGCCGGCGATGGCGCGGCGGCGGCGGTGGAGGCCGGTTGGCCCGGCGAGGATGTCTTCTGCGGCCCCCTCAATGACAACCATGGCGAGCTTCAGGTTGCGGAGGGAGAGTGCATGACCGACACTGAGCTGATCTGCTTCGACTGGTACGTGGAGGGAGTGAACTCCGAAGTGCCAGAGGGTGTCGGCTGCGAATAGAAGAGTCTCAACACGGTAGCCCCGGGCAGTAGCCCCGGGGCTACCTGTGCCTACTTCGAGGAGTACGTCCCCGTGGAGGATGGGAGTCCCCTGGCCATTCGCATGGAGGGAATCACGAAACGGTTCCCAGGCGTGGTGGCGAACAACGAAGTCGATTTCTCTGTTCGGAAGGGCGAGATTCATGCCCTGCTGGGTGAGAACGGGGCTGGCAAGACCACGCTGATGAAGATCCTGGCCGGGCTGTATCAGCCCGACGAGGGACAGGTTTGGATCGACGAACATCCGGTCAGCGTACGATCTCCACGGGACGCCATCGAGCTCGGGATCGGCATGGTCCACCAGCACTTCATGCTGGTGAAATCCCACACCGTGGCCGAAAACATCATAGTGGGGCTGGACGCGCCCCGGTTTGTGCTCAACCTGCGGCGGGTGGAAAAGGACATCGCCCGGCTGGCGGAGCAATACCATCTTCAGGTTGATCCCCGCGCAAAGATCTGGCAGTTGTCGGTGGGCGAGCAGCAGAGGGTCGAGATCCTCAAGGCACTGTACCGGGGCGCCCGGATCCTGGTCTTGGACGAGCCAACTGCCGTGCTCACGCCACAGGAGGCGCAGGACCTCTTCCACACTCTGCGTAGCATGGCCTCCGAGGGGCACACGATCGTGTTCATCAGCCACAAACTCGGTGAGGTGATGTCCGTGGCCGACCGCATTACCGTGCTGCGTCGGGGCGAAGTGGTGAACACTGTCCTCGCCGGAGAGACCGACCGCCAAGCCCTGGCCAGGATGATGGTAGGACGTGACGTCCTGTTTCGGCTGGGCAAGAGGGAGTCCAGACTGGGCGAGGTCGTACTGGAGACAGACGGACTGACCGCGCTCAACGACAAGGGACTGACGGCGCTCAGAGAGGTTTCCTTGACGGTGCGGAGTGGCGAGATTCTGGGGATCGCTGGCGTGGCAGGAAACGGGCAACGGGAGCTGGCAGAGACCATCGTTGGGCTTCGGCCAGCTACCGGCGGCCGCATCCGCGTGGTCGGGAACGACGTGACCAACAAGTCACCTCGCGAGGTTATGGAGAGGGGCGTCGGCTACATCCCCGAGGACAGGATCGGAGCGGGGCTTGTGGTCAACCTGAGCGTCGCCGAGAACCTGATGCTGAAGTGCTATCGAGACCCGCCGATCTGTAGCGGATTGTTCCTTGACGGCAAGGCCATTGAGGCACACGCTGAGGAGTTGGTGAGGGCTTATGATGTCAAGACGCCGACGATCCAGACTCGAACTCGGCTGCTGTCCGGCGGGAACCTACAGAAGCTCATCCTGGCTCGGGAGATCTCATCGAGTCCCTCACTGATGGTGGCCGTTTACCCTACGCGAGGTTTGGACGTCGGTGCCACCGAGGCGGTGCGACAGCTGCTTCTGGAGCAACGTGATGCCGGGGGAGGGATATTGCTCATCTCAGAAGACCTGGATGAACTGCTGAGTATGAGCGATCGCATTGCGGTGCTGTACGAGGGCCGGGTCATGGGCATTCAGAGTGCCGACGAGGCCAGCGTGGACGAACTGGGCTTGATGATGGCGGGCAGCGTGGCGGAGGGTGAGGGTGGAGACGACTAGAGGTCGGGCTCTGCCTGGCTTGCGGGGTCTCTCGCTTCGGCTCGAGCCCAGGCTCGACGCACCCCGTTGGCTACCCTATGCGGTACCCGTGATCAGTCTAATGATTGCCTTCGTGCTGGGCGCCGTGCCCATGTTGATGCAGGGGATCAACCCTCTGACCGGGTATTGGGATATGGTCGTGTTGGCCTTCGGTAGCGCCTATGGCGTGTCCGAGACCATCATGAAAGCGATCCCACTGATGTTGGCCGGTCTCGGCGTGGCGCTCGCCTTCCGCATGCTGGTCTGGAACATAGGGGCGGAGGGGCAACTGTACATGGGAGCCTTCGCCGCCTGTCTGGTGGCCTACACGTGGCCCGATATGCCGGCCTGGGTGCTGCTGCCGGCGATGATGGCGGCGGGCTTCCTCGGGGGAGCTCTGTGGGGGGCGATTCCTGGTGCTCTCAAGGCGTACCTGGGTGTGAACGAGATCATCACCAGCTTGATGCTGAATTACATCGCTATCCAGTGGGTCAACTACTTGGTTATCGGGCCGTGGCAGGACCCTACGAGCCTCGGTTTTCCGCGCACCACACGTCTTAGCCCGAGTGCTACCATGCCCACAGTCAGTGAGGCCTGGTACCTGCCCACAATCGTCTTTCTGGTCCTGGGTGCGGTAGCGGTCCTCTACTGGATTCTGCGCCGCCTGGAAGATAGCAGAGAGAGGCTCAAGCTGGCGCTGGGATTCGCTCTCGTGGCGTCGCTCTCGCTCGGGGGGATTCACTTCCTTGGCGGCCGGCGCGTACACCTGGGGTTCGTGCTCAGCATTGCGGCGGCCGCTGTCTTTGCCGTGCTGCTGGCGCGCACTCGTTGGGGCTACGAAGTTCGCGTGATCGGGGAGAACGCGCGCGCAGCCCGGTATGCGGGCATGAGCCTGAAGCGTAACATCGTTCTGGTGATGATGATCAGTGGAGGTATGGCCGGTCTGGCCGGGATGAGTGAGATCTCAGGGAACCTGCATCTGATCAAGAGGATGTTCTCACCAGACTACGGGTATACGGCCATCATCGTCGCCTGGCTGGCCAAGCTCAACCCATGGGGTGTAATCCTGGTGTCGCTGCTTCTGGGGGGCTTGTATCGGGGCAGCGATGCTATCCCTGGGGCACCCAAAGCCCTGGGCATGATGTTGCAGGCGGTGATTTTCTTCGTGTTGATCGGGGGCGAGGTAATGGTGCGATACCGTATTCGGTTGGACCGAGCGACGTAGCTGAGGTAGGGTGCTACATGGTTGAAGCCTTGGGCTTCGTGACGATCATCTTGGGTGCAGGCATCGCGGCAGGGACGCCGATTCTCTACGGCGCGCTGGGTGAGATCTTCACCGAACGATCGGGTATACTCAACCTGGGCGTGGAAGGGATGATGCTCATTGGTGCACTGACGGGCGTCGTAGCCTCTCTGGCCACCAACAACGTCTGGTTCGGTACAGTCGCGGCCATGGCAGCCGGCGGCCTGCTCAGCTTGATCCATGCCTTCATCTCTATCACGCTGCGGGGAGACCAGGTTGTCAGCGGCCTGGCCCTGGCTATATTCGGCACCGGACTGAGCGCGTTCCTGGGGTTCCCATACGTGAATGTTCCAGCTCCAAAGTTCACACCCCTAGCGATCCCCTTGCTGGAACGTATCCCCTTTATCGGTCCTGCCTTCTTCGATCAGGACGTGACGGTCTACGCGGCGTACGTCCTGGTGCCCTTGGCCTGGTTCTGGATCACGAGGACGCGTCCGGGTCTGCATCTGCGCGCGGTGGGAGAGAACCCGGCCGCTGCGGACGCCCTGGGAGTGAGCGTGGTCCTGACCCACTACGTCTACACAGTGGTGGGGGGCATGCTCTGTGGTCTGGGAGGGGCGGCCCTGAGTCTGGCGTATACCCCGGGGTGGATCGAGAAGATGACGGCTGGCTGGGGCTGGATTGCCGTGGGCCTGGTCATCTTCGCAGCCTGGGATCCGTGGCGGGCAGCGTTTGGCGCATACCTCTTTGGGGCCATCAGTCGGGTAGTCTTCGACGTGCAGATGCTGCCCACGGCTGGTCTGCCGCAGTTGGTCCAAGTCCTCTTGAGTCCTGAGTTCCTCCGCATGATGCCGTATGCTGCCGTGATCCTGATCCTCATCTTCGCCTCGCGGGAAGCCGTGCGCAAGAGGATTGGCGCCCCAGCCGCGTTGGGTCAGCCGTACACGCGCGAAGTGGCCGAGTCCTGACTTGCGCGGCCGATTTGACACCTGAATTACATTGGTGTATAATATTGATTCAGGTGGTTGACGCAACCCCCCAGGCGCCGGGCTATCGAGTTCCCAGCTCCCAATCCGCACCAGTCGGTGTACGTGGAAGGACGCTGCATATGGGAGTGGTGTAGTCAACGCAGCACAAATCTTCGTTCTGGGGCACGCGGTAGGCAATGTAGCTGGCGACGTTGAGAACTCGGTTGCTCCGCCATTTTGGATCTGGGGGTAGGGCGGCCGAGCTTTTTCTTTGTCGGTCCCCGGCCTGAGAAGGGAAAGTACCAGAAGGGTAGCGACTGCCCGGCACGCGGGCGAACTGCGGACGGGCAGGGCAGGAGGATACCTTGGAGATCACAGACTTCAGCGCCTTGCGGGTGAGCCTGGCCTCGCCAGCACAAATACTGTCCTGGTCTCACGGGGAGGTGACGAAACCAGAGACGATCAACTACCGGAGGTTGAGGCCGGAGAGGGATGGCCTGTTCTGCGAAGCGATCTTTGGTCCCACCAAAGATTGGCAGTGCTACTGCGGCAAGTACAAGAAGATCCGCCACAAGGGAATCGTGTGTGAGAAATGCGGCGTGGAGGTGACTCGTTCGCGGGTCAGGCGCGAGCGCATGGGCCATATCAAGTTGGCTTCGCCTGTGGCGCACGTATGGTATACGCAGCGAGTGCCGAGCTATCTGGGCTTGTTGCTGGACATCTCCCGTCGGGACTTGGACCGGGTGCTGTACTTCGCGCAGTACATGATCACCGAGATTGATGACGAGGCTCGGACCAGGGTCCTGCGAAGGTCGGACGAGAAGCTAGCCACGCTCATGGAGGAAGCTCAGCTTGCGCTCAAGGCGAAGACGGACCAGGTCGAATCGGACATCGGTGGAAAGATAGAGAAACTGGAGGCTCGGGCTGAGCGGATCAGGAAGAAGTACGACGACAAGCTCGGTGAGGAAACGGACCGCGTGATGCAAGACGCCAGCGCGGTGCAGACCAGGATCAGCAGGGCCATGGGCAAGGTCATCCGGAAGGACATCGAGTTTGGGCCTCTGGAGGAGCCTTTCCTTCCTGCTGGCACCCTCGTCACTCGCGAGCACCTGCCGTCGCTGAACAAGAAGGTCCAAGCCCAGATCGAAGAGGTCGAAGGAGCGATCCGCCATAAGCAGGAGGAAGAACTCGCCGTCGTTGAGGCGGAAGCCGATCTGTTGAGAAGTGAGAAAGAGAACAAGCTGCGAGAGCTGAACGAAGAGGCGGATGGGAAGATAGCCGAGTTGAAGTCGGCGGCGGAGGACGAACGCAAGGAGATCAGGAGGATCAAGGTAGGGCAGTTCCTCAACGAGACCCAGTATCGCGATCTGGAGAGCAAGTGGGGGCGCTTCTTCACCGCTGAGATGGGTGGCGAGGCCCTCTACAGAGTATGCCAGAATCTGGATCTGGATCAGATGGCCGAGCGGCTCCGTCGAGAGGCCAACGACAGCCGCTCCAAGCAGCGGCGCAAGAAGGCCACCAAGCGGTTGCGAGTGGTGGAGGCCCTGCGGAAGTCGGACAATCGGCCGGAGTGGATGATCTTGACCATCCTGCCGGTGATCCCTCCGGATCTTCGACCGATGGTGCAATTGGACGGTGGGCGCTTCGCCACTAGCGATCTCAATGACCTCTATCGCCGAGTCATCAATCGAAACAACCGCCTAAAGAGGTTGGTGGAACTGGGAGCTCCCGACGTCATCGTGCGCAACGAGAAGCGCATGCTACAGGAGGCTGTGGATTCTCTGATCGACAACAGCCGACGGGGGAAGGCCATCTCATCGAGGGGCCGCAGGAAGCTCAAGTCTCTCTCCGACATGTTGAAGGGGAAGCAGGGCCGTTTCAGGCGAAACCTCCTGGGCAAGCGCGTGGACTACTCGGGCCGGTCCGTGATCGTGATCGGGCCTCATCTCAAACTGCACCAATGCGGCCTGCCGAAGAGCATGGCGCTGGAGTTGTTCAAACCCTTTGTGATGCAGAAGCTGGTGGAACACAGCTATGCGCACAACGTGAAGGGAACCAGGCGGATCATTGAACAGATGCGTCCCGAGGTGTGGGAGGTTCTGGAGGAGGTGGTCAAGGACCATCTTGTGCTCCTGAACCGGGCTCCTACGCTGCACAGACTAGGTATCCAGGCGTTCGAGCCGGTCCTGGTCGAGGGCAAAGCCATTCAGATACACCCCCTGGTGTGTAGTGCATTCAACGCCGACTTCGACGGTGACCAGATGGCAGTGCACGTCCCGCTCTCTGACGCGGCGCAGGTGGAGGCCAAGGACCTGATGCTTTCGAGCCGAAACCTCCTGTTGCCTGCCAACGGTGAGCCTACAGTGAGTCCCACCAAGGACATGGTGCTAGGCTGCTACTACCTGACCATCGAGAAGGACGGGTGCAAGGGAGAGGGTAAGGCCTTCTCCGATGTGGATGAGGTAGTCCTGGCCTATGAGTTGGGCCAGGTTGACCTGCACGCCAAGATCAAGTTGCGGGCGAAGGTGCTGGTCACGAAGAGAAGGTACACCAAAGTCATCGACACCACCGTGGGCCGCGCCATCTTCAACTCGGCCTTGCCCGAGGAACTGCGGTATCGGAACGAGGAGATGGACAAGGGCAAGCTCAGGCAGCTGGTAGCCGAGTGTTATCACAGGCTTGGCCAAGAGGCCACCGCGCAGATGGTGGACGAGATCAAGGAGATGGGTTTCCGGTATGCAACCCGTTCAGGATTGACGATTGCGGTGAGTGATATCACCGTACCGCCGGAGAAGGAAGGTATTCTGAAGAGCGTCTCGTTGGAGGCCGAGGATATCGAGCGCCAGTATCGTCGTGGCTTGATCACTGAGAACGAGCAGTACGTAAAGAAGGTAGAACTGTGGACTGAGGCCATGGACGAGGTTACCGACGCCGTGGCGAAGTCCTTGGATCCCATGGGGCCCATTCGACTCATGGCGGCTTCTGGAGCCACCAAGGGCGGATTCCAGCCGATCCGGCAGTTGGCTGGCATGCGCGGGCTCATGGCGGACCCCGCCGGGCGCATCATTGAGTTGCCCATCCGATCCAATTTCCGTGAGGGCCTGACAGCACTGGAGTACTTCATCTCTACTCACGGCGCGCGGAAGGGACTGGCGGACACGGCGCTGCGCACGGCCGACGCAGGATACTTGACTCGTCGTCTCGTGGACGTGGCCCAGGATTCGATCATCAATGCTGAGGACTGCGGAACCGAGAACGGGATCTGGATCACTGGCGATCGCTCGCGAGAGATCGGCGAGAGCCTGGATGAGCGGATATGGGGCAGGTTGGCGGCCGACGATATCGTCCATCCCGAGACGCGCGAGGTCATCGTAAGTAAAGGGGAGATGATCAGCCGGGCGCACTTGGTCGATATTGAAGAGGCTGGTGTTCAAGAGGCGTATGTCCGTTCGCCACTGGTCTGTGAACTGCGATACGGCGTTTGCAGGAACTGCTATGGGAGAGACCTCGCCAGGGAAGGTCTGGTGAAGCTCGGCGAGGCCGTGGGCACAATCGCGGCACAATCGATCGGCGAGCCGGGCACGCAGCTCACGCTGCGGACTTTCCACACGGGTGGTGTTGTAGAAGGAGAGCACAGGGACATCACGCACGGCCTGCCCAGGGTGCAGGAGCTCTTCGAAGCGCGCAGTCCGAAGGGTCAGGCTATGATTGCCGATATGGATGGCACCGTACAGATCTTGCACGAAGATGGCATGCGCAAGATCGTGCTCACCGCCACGGATGTCTTCCGCGAGGAACACGAAATCAAGCATGGATACCGGGTCCTGGTGGAGGATGGGGCGGAGATCGAGAGAGACACGGTCCTGGCGCAGCGGGGTGGCGAGGGTAGCCCACGCTTTGACCAGGTGGTTGCGGGGAGCGACGGCAGGTTGATCATCGAAGACGACAAGATCACCGTCTATCGGGAAGAGCAAGTCAGCACTGAGTACGAGGTGGCCTCCAATGCTCGGATTCGGATGAGGAACCTACAACAGGTGAGTGCTGGCGACCAGCTTACCGAGGGACCTCTGAACCCCCACGAAGTACTCAGAATCCAGGGGCGAGAGGCGGTGCAGGTGTATCTGCTGGAGGAGATACAGAAGGTCTACCGCTCTCAAGGCGTGACCATCAATGACAAGCATATCGAGATGATTGTAAGGCAGATGCTCAGCAAGGTGTCTATCACCTCGCCTGGCGACACCGGGTTCCTGCTAGGCGAGACGGTGGACCGCCTGGCGTTCGAGGAAGCCAACCGTCTCGTCGAGGAGGAGGGCGGCACTCTAGCGACCGCTCGACAGGTCCTGCTGGGTATCACCAAGGCGGCGCTGACTACGGAGAGTTTCCTGTCAGCCTCTTCCTTCCAGCATACCATCAATGTCTTGGCCCAGGCGGCCATTGAGGGCAAGTCTGATGAACTGCGTGGGTTGAAGGAGAACGTGATCATTGGGAAGCTGATCCCTGCTGGGACTGGCTTCCAAACGGCTGGTGAGGAGAGCGAACTGGCGGCGGAACCTGTGGGGGACGACGATGAGGTAGAGGCGGAGCCTGAGGCTGAGCCTGAGCTGGCTGCCGTCTGATGTACGTCACGCCAGCGTTGGCTCGACGTCGGGTGCTGTTGCTGTTGGTCGGGTGAGGAGTCTCTGCCGTCGTTTGCAGAATCGGCTCGCCCGTTAGGGTAGAAGGCTAGGTTGAAGGGGGAAATCTGGATTACCATGGCAGACATGATGGTGGGCGAAGGGGAGTCAAACAACGATGAAGCTGGTGGATCGCCCATGTGGAAGTTCCTCAAGGAGGAGTACGACTACAAGCGTCCCAAACGGGGAGACATCAGGTACGCTGAGGTACTGAGAATCGACGATGATGAGATCATTGTCGACATCGGTGGCAAGACCGAGGGGGTGGTGCCCAGCGTCGACCTGGACAGAATGGGCGAGGAGGCCATTTCTGAGATAGAGGTCGGCGACAAAGTGCCTGTCTACGTTCTCCGCCCGGAGAGCGCTGATGGGGATGTCATAGTATCGCTCAACATGGCCCGCACCATGGAGGACTGGCGGAAGGCCGAGAAGCTGTTCGAGGAAGGCAGCGTGTACGAAGGCACGGTCTCAGGCCACAACAAGGGCGGGCTTCTTGTGTACTACGGGCAGATCAGGGGTTTCGTGCCGGCTTCGCAGATCAGTGGGCTAAGTAGACGAAGCGGTCACGAAGAGCGCATGGAGATGCTGTCCAGCATGGAGGGGCGAGAGCTCCTGCTCAAGGTCATTGAGGTCGACCGCCAGCGCCGTCGCCTGATCTTCTCAGAACGTGCTGCGTCGCGCGAGTGGCGTGACCAGCGCAAAGAAGAACTCTTGGACCAACTCCAGGAGGGCGACATTCGGACAGGCGCGGTGAGGAACCTTTGCGATTTTGGTGCCTTTGTGGACCTGGGAGGTGCCGACGGCCTCATTCACATCTCGGAGCTTTCGTGGCGACGGGTCAAGCACGCCCGAGACGTGTTGAAGGTCGGCGAGGAAGTCGAGGTCTACGTACTCCGTGTCGATCGGGACAGGAAGAGGATCGGCCTCAGTCTCAAACGTCTCCAGCCGGATCCCTGGCAGGTAGTAGAGGAGAAGTACGACGTCGGCCAGATCGTGAGAGGGGTGATCACCAACATCACTGATTTCGGTGCCTTCGCACGTATCGAAGACGGCATCGAGGGCCTCATCCACGTCTCGGAGTTGTCCGACGGTGACTTCGCGCCTCGGGATCTGGTCAGGGAAGGCGAGGACCTCTACGTCAAGGTATTGAGCATCGACTCGACCCGGCAGAGAATGGGTCTCAGCTTGAAGCAGGCACCGAGTCGTGAGGAGATCGAAGGTTCGGAGGCATGGGCGGACCTGAGAGAGGAAGCTGCGGCTGAGTCCGAGGTGGAGGTGCCGCCGGCGGCCGAGGCCGAGCCCGATCTGGAGAGCCTTGGAGCCGGGGTCGAGCCAGAGGCTGACCTGGAGGTGGCCACCGTAGAGATGGAGCCGGAGGAGGGTGTACCCCTGGTGGCCGAGGTCGAGCCAGAGGCTGACCTGGAGGTGGCCGCTGTAGAGATGGAGCCGGAGGGGGGCGTGCCCCTCGTGGCCGAGGTCGAGCCAGAGGCTGACCTGGAGGAGATGGAGCCGGAGGAGGGTGTACCCTCGGTGGCCGAGGTCGAGGCTGCTGTGGAGGAGCCTGCCGGTGAGGTTGGTGAGGCAGAGGAAGTCGCTGCTTTCGGCGAGGAGCAAGAGGTCACGGTCGAGCCTGTTTCCGAAATGGAGGCCGCTGTCGAGCTGAGTGCGCCACATATCGAAGAGGAGGTGGAGGCGGCCCCTGAGCCCGAGGAGGAATCACCAGAAGCGCTGGAGAGCGCCGGTGAGGCTGAAGAGCCCTTGGAGGAAACCGAGCCGGAACTCGAGGAGCAGGAAGCGGGGGACGAGGAGCTGGCTGAGGAGAGCGAGTCGTCTGGTGCACCCGAGTTGGAAAGCGACGAGGCTGTCGAAATAGAGTCAGAAGACGCGGACGCGTCGGGACTCGAAGACGATGAAGACGACGATGAAGACGACGACGATGATGATGAAGACGAAGATGAAGAAAACGACGACGATGATGATGACGATGAGGAAGACGACGAAGACTGATCGTCGATCCGGCATCCGCGCCTAGTCACTTGGCAGCTCGCGAGTCGGCGGCGGGGGAGGACTAGATGGCTGCCTTGAAGAGACTTGCTTTCGGCTTCGGCTTCGTCCTGGGCCTTGCAGGGTTCGTCGTGATCGCAGGCAATATCCTTCTCTACCTGTTGACCGGGAGGCTCCCTTCGGTGGAGATCACAGAGGAGGGAGGACCGGTCTTTGGTTTGGTCTCTCCTGAGGAAGTGGTGAACCTCGTCAAAGAGCAGGTGGAGAAGGAGCGAGGCAAGGGCTTGGGGCCGCGGCTCGACGGAACCGAGACGCCGTAGAGGAGGGGCAGGTCTCATGGCGAGGGGAAGTGCGAAAGACAAGGAGTCTACCCCGGCCTTGGCACGGTACGTGGAGGAGTTGACCACGGTGCCTCGCCACTTCGTGGTGGGATGGCTCGTGGGTCTGCTGGCCCCGGTTGCGGCCCTGGCGGGCATCGTGGGGGGTATCTACTTCCTCACCAGGAGGCTGCCCTTCGTTTCGGGAATCGAGGAGCAAGAGCACGGGCGGCGTCTGGTCATCGAACTCGTGGAACCGGACGAGGCGCGAGACCTCTTGAGGAAGGGTGGGGAGGCTGCTCGCGCGTTCGGCGACGATATCAGGAACGAACTGGAGGGACAGGCAGAGGAGTAGGGTCCACCGCGGGCCCGTGCTCCAGCTTTCCCAACCCATGGCGAATCATGCCGTCAGGCGTTCCACCATCCTGACGATCAAGTACGACAGCGCGAGAATCGCGGGCACGAAGAGCGCCGTGAGGAGAGCCGGATACTCCCACAGGTGGGTGACGACGTACTGAAGTCCCACACCCGGGAGTGTACCCGTCCCCCGGATCTCTCCCAGCCCAGCGAAAACGAAGCCAAAGATATCCAAGAGCACGGCCGCCAGGAAGACGAACTCCAAGACGTCCATGGTCCTCTCCATCTTGACCAGATCCCTCAGCTGCTGGAGACTCTGCTCCTGTTGACCTAGCTCGATCCTCGCTCTGACCATGGCGATCATGTTCCCTAGTTGGTCGTGCACACCCTGGATCCGCGTCGAAAGCCCATCGTAGGCCCCATAAACCATCTCGGCGTCGTTGAGCAACACCTCTGAGATGGGAAGGCTGCCCTCCACTCTCTGCTCGTCCCACGCCCGAATCGTGGACTTGATGTTGCTCAGGTTCGAGTGTAGGGAGAAAGAGTCCTGGCGGAGACCCTTGGAGAGGATGGAGAGATGGCCGTAGTTCTGGCTGATGTTGGTGAGCCAGGTTCCGAGCGCTCCTGTGTCCGCATCGCTGAGCCGAACCGAGATCTCGTCCATCTGCTCTGTGACTTCCGTTTCCACCCTGTTGATCCCATCGTAGATCTCCGCGTACACGTCGTAGAAGGCGAGTATCTTCCCGAAGTAGGTCTCCAGGCGGCTGATGTCATCCACGATTGTGGACATCAGTTCGTTGGAGACTGGACCATCGATGGGGGCCACCAGATAGAGCCCCCGATGCCGGTCATTGGCCGCGGATAGCTGTACCTGCCGCGAGTAGACTGCGCTGTGGACGAGTTGCGAGTGGTCTGCGAAGAGGCTGGCTCTGTCGTCTGGCAGGAGGGGGTCCTGGCAACATAGAACCCGCGATGAGAAGAGGGTCGAGGCATCTTTGAAGACTGGCTCGTCGAGTCGCTCGGGCAGCCAGGTATCTACGATGTGGCGCGCTCTGTCGAAGGACCCTCGGTGGTCGTCGCTGATGGGAGTAGCCCAGGCCTGCAACACGCAGTAGTCGTGGCCAGGCAAGAGTTTCGCGTACAGTTCGTAGTCGTCGTCGATGATTCTGTGGCCAATGAGCGCGTGGGCGTCGTTCTGCACCACGGACGCCTGCAAGCGACTCAGCAGGTCATCGAAATCGCTCCTGACCTGGGTCTCACCAGACTCGCCGTAGACGAAGCCCTCTAGGAGGACGCAAGTGGGGGTGCAGACTTGGGGCATGTTGCTACTTCTGCATCTTGTCCAGGACCGACCTCGTGGCCTTGCGTACGCTGTTGAACTGTTCGACAGCTTGTTGGGATGGGGCGGGAGCGAACCCTCGCATGGCGCGGTCACCCAAGAAGAGGGACAGAAAGGCGTCAATGGCGCTACTGAGTTCCTGGGCGTTCCGCGCTTGGCACGACTTCTCCACTTGCTCGAGAAGCGCTCTGCTCTCGTCCGCATGCTCGGTGAGCACTGCGGGATTCTCCTCGATGTAGCGCATCAACGACGTATACTGTTCGACCTTGTTCATCGTTGCTCCCCGTCAGGCCTTCGGCAAACCCACGCTCTGCCTCACCTCGGCCATAGTCTGCTTGGCTATCACTGACGCTCTAGCGGCACCGTCGGCGAGGACGCCCCACACCAGGTCAGGGTCCTGTGCCAGTTCCGCTCTCCGTGTCCTGAAGGAGGACAGGCCATCAGCCAGATTGCGGGCCAGTGTTCTCTTGCAGTCGACGCACCCTATTTCGGCAGAGCGGCACTGCTTCTCGATCTCCGTCACCTGCTGCGGAGAGAAGAAGCCGTGGAACGCAAAGACGTTGCACACCTCCGGACGGCCAGGATCGGTCCGATACCTGCGCTGTGGATCTGTGACCATGGTCATCACGCGCTGCTGGATGTCCTCTGGAGATGAAGCCAGCTCGATATGATTGTCGAGGGACTTGCTCATCTTGTTCACGCCGTCGAGCCCCATGACGCGAGGGAAGGGCGTGAGCTTGATGTACGGCTCGACCAGCGTAGGTCCGAAGTGATGGTTGAAGCGCCGAACGATCTCCCGGGTGAATTCCAGATGTGGGGCCTGGTCCTCTCCCACCGGCACCGAATCGGCCTTGTAGAGGGTGATGTCCGCGGCCATGAGGACAGGATACCCCAGGAGGCCGTAGTTGACGTTGTCCGGCTGGATACGGACCTTCTCCTTGAAGGTGGGCAGCCTGACCAGCCAACCCATTGGTGTCACCATGGACAGAATGGTGTGGAGCTCGGTGACCTCAGGCACGTGCGACTGTACGAAGATGATAGCTTTCTCGGGATCCATCCCCGCCGCGAGCCAGTCGAGCACCATCTCCTCGGTGTTCGTTCTCAGTTTGTCCGTGTCTTGCAGGGTGGTCAAGGCGTGGAGGTCGACCACACAGTAGACGCACTCGTAGTCTTCTTGGAGCGCTACGTAGTTCTGGATGGCTCCCAGGTAGTTGCCTATGTGTTGCCTGCCGGTGGGACGAGCACCGGAGAATACCCTTCCCTTCGTCATTGTGGTTCTCCTCTGTCGCGGAGTGCGGGGCTAACGTGGGGTACACAAGGGAGTTGTCCCCCGCAGACCCAGCCCTATGCTAGTTTATCACAACCTGCCGCGTTGGGCAAGGGTTGTCGGCAGGTCCTACCTTACCCCCAAGAGTCGCTCATGGCTTTGCCGCTGGTCTCAAGACCGACGACAGACTCGTCTCTGCTGAGCCGGTGGGATCCGAGCGTGACCTGCGCTGCGCCGTTGCCGACGGTGCTTGGTTCAGGTATAGTACCGCCGGAGGTCCGAGCGATGGCAGATGTGGACAGAGCAGCAGTGGTGGTACTGGACGGCGTAGGAGTGGGAGCTCTGCCCGACGCCGCGGCCTTCGGCGACGAGGGAAGCGACTCGGTAGGGAATACCTCTCGTGTGGTGGGTGGTCTGGCGCTTCCGAACATGGGTCGCCTCGGCCTGGGCAATCTCACGAGTGTTCTTGGTGTGCCTCCCGTCTCAGAGACGCTGGGTGCCTACGGGCGTATGGCCGAAGTATCGCCAGGCAAGGACAGCACCATCGGTCACTGGGAGCTGATGGGTGTTGTGTCCGAGCGGCCGCTTCCGACCTATCCCCACGGTTTCCCGCCGGAGGTAATCGAGGAATACGAGCGTCGCATCGGTCGCAAGACTCTGGGCAACATAGCCATCTCAGGGACGGTGATCATCGATAGGCTGGGCGAGGAGCACATGCGGACCGGCTGGCCCATCGTCTACACCTCGGCGGACAGCGTCTTCCAGGTTGCAGCCCACGAGGAGGTGATTCCTCTGGATGAGCTGTACCGTCTGTGCCAGGTCGCCCGCGAGATGCTGACCGGAGAGCACGCGGTGGGACGGGTGATAGCGCGGCCATTCGTAGGTGTGCCCGGAAGCTTCGTGCGCACCAAGAACCGCAGGGATTTCTCTCTGGAGCCCCCTGAGCGTACGGTGCTCGACCGCCTGGTCGAGATGGGGCAGGATGTGGTGGGTGTGGGCAAAGTGGACGACCTCTTCGCCAAGAGAGGGCTCACCGCGTGCCACCACACCGTGGACAACGCGGTGGCGGCCGAGAAGGTCATCGAGCTGCTCAGCGGCGACTGGCAGGGTCTAATCCTGGCCAATCTGATCGAGTTCGACATGCTCTACGGCCATCGCAACAACCCTGAAGGCTATGCCAGGGCGCTGGAAGGCTTCGATGCTCAGTTGCCGAGGATCATGGAGGCCATGAAGCCCGGGGATGTCCTCTTCATCGTGGCCGATCACGGAAACGACCCCACTACGCCCAGTACCGATCACTCACGGGAGTATGTCCCGCTGCTGGTCTATGGCGGACGGGTCAAGGCCGGGGCGGATCTCGACACTCGTGAGAGCTTCGCTGACCTGGGGGCGACGATTGCGGAGCTATTCGAGCTTGGCCCGTTGCCCCACGGCACATCGTTCGTAAGGGAGATCGTCCTGTAGCTCAGGTCGGTTCCGCCGATGCTCCCGTAGGCTTCGACTTCTGTCTGTCATCGAAGGTCTCCGGTTTGGGGCGTATGCTTCCCAGGGCGCTGTTGAACCGTCCGGTCCTACGTGATATCGTCGAGGAGCTTGTCGTATGCTGGCGGGAAGCGCGGCTCGAACCCCTGATAGACCGGGATGGGATAGGCCAGCCCCACGTGACGTCCCGACATCAGCAGCCCCTCGAGAAGCCTTTCCATCGACTCCATCGGTGCTGCAAAGGCGAGTTCGTCGTCAGCGGTCATGGCGAAGATGCGGTCTCCTCCTCCAGGCAGCACCAACTGGCATTCGTTGGTCTGGGCTACACGGATGATGCCTTCTGCGCACGACGCAGCGCGGCCACCAAAGGAGCATAGGACTGGGTGGCCCTCGTAGTAGGTAGCTGCTTGGACCAGGCGCATCATCTGCGCAGCATTCCCGTAGATCATGACCACATCCGGCTCCCAATCGGCCAGCTCCAGCGGGGCCAGAACGAGGTTGGCGCACCGTCCCCTGGGAAGCGTCGGGATGGCTTCGATCTGTCTGCGGGCGGCCTCTCTGTTCTCGGCGTACTGAGCCGCGAGCATCAGTTCAGCCACCTCGTCCAAGGTGGGCTCTTCTTTGGCCCAGCCGTACGCTATCAGCGCAGCAGCACAGCAGACGTCGTCGCTGGACAGAACTAGCTTCCAGCCATACCTTCTGGCCATGGTTGTCGCCTGACATACGGTGACTCTGTGCTTGAGGAGCTTGACTGGATGGTGCGTTCTCTTGGGGACTTCCTGGTCGGGGCGGAGTAGCTTGATCGCCAGCGGCCTCGTCTGTGGCCGCAATAGGTCGGTCAACTCCTTGGCTACTTGTGCTGCCTCCTGCATCTCTCTGCACCTCCGGAAAGATCCGTGACGCGCACTTCTTAGGCACGATTATAGGGGGATTCGCGACACCGGGCAAGCAACGTGGCTTCAGGACAAGGCTTGAGGGGACGGGCAGATCACTGTCAGCCCTGCCTGCGGTGCACAAGGCCGGTGCGGCTGGCGATGAACATGGTGGGCTTGAAGACGACGCCTGTCTACAATCTGGCCAGGTTGGTTCGCGACGAAGCGGCGCGAGGGATGGCCTGGGTGCCCCTGGTTGCGAAGAGGGCCGGCATTATTCTTGGTACGCTTTCTTGCACAAAGCACTCTCTTGTGATACACTCCCTACAACTTGCACTGCGCAAGGAGAATAGCCAGATAGACCAGAGGGGGGAGGCAAGGATGTATCAGAAGGTTACCATCGTAGGCAATCTAGGGAACGATCCTGAGATGCGCTACACGCCCAGCGGTGTTCCGGTGACTCGGTTCAGCGTGGCGACGAACCGTCGCTGGACCAGCGCGGACGGCAGCCCCGGTGAGGAGACGGTGTGGTTCAGAGTCTCAGCCTGGAGGGGATTGGCCGAAAACTGCAATCAGTACTTGAGCAAGGGCCGGCAGGTGCTGGTGGAAGGACGGCTGGTTCCCGATGGGGAGACGGGCGGCCCGAGAGTCTGGACCGGAAACGACGGCGTTGCTCGCGCCTCGTACGAGTTGAGTGCTCTCGACGTGAGGTTCCTCGGTGGGAGGGGAGAGCGAGCAGAGGCTGCGCCTCCTGAGATGCCTGCCGAGCCCGGCGTGGAAGAGGACGAGATTCCGTTCTAGCTCGACGTCAAGTCAGAGTGGCCAACGGGCTCGAACCGCGGGGCAGGCCTCCCAGAAGGGCCTCGGTGGCTGCTAGAAGATCTCGATGGGACACACCTCCTCGGGTGTGAACGTGGGATTGGCGTAGCCGTAGTCTGAGAGCACCTCGACGGCTTGTGGATACAAGGTGGCGAAAGCCGTCACTTCTTCACAGGCTGCCCTCAGGCTTCCCTCTCCCAGGTAGGTGTCCCACAGCACTCCCACAACCTGTGCGTAGATGTTGTCTGGCTGCTCAGCCAGCAGCTCGTCTCGGGCTGCCTGGGCCAGGTCGACCGGGCCCAGAAGGAGGTATGTCAGCGAGAGCCTGTATCGGGAGAAGGCGGCGAGTTCCTCTCTCTCGCTTTCGTCCATCCAGATCGTCAGGCCAGGGTTGTCAACGGCCTCTCTATAGAGGGCGATAGCCCTGTCGTAGTCGCCGGCCAGGAAAGCGGCGTTGGCATCCGAGACCCGGAAGTACAGGAAGTTGGAAGGATCGTTCACCGTCTCCACCAGGACGTAGCCAACGCCGTCCCACCCGTAGACCTCAGTCCTGCCTCTCTGCGGGCCCGCTCCTACGGATCCAATGGTTCCTCCGTGCATGACCAGCTCACGAACTCCATCGCCGTCCCAGTCGGTGAAGGAAGGCTCCACGTACGCCATCTCCACTCCGCCACTTGTCAGATCCTCGTACGTCCCCGTGCCTGAGGCGACCACGTACACTGTGGTGAAACAGGTATGAGCGCCGCAGGAGGTGGAGGAGTACGCCAGTTCGGTGTGGCCGTCACCGTTGAGATCATCTACCTCCATCAGCTCCGGGTCCAGCAAAGGTGAGTCGCTAGCCGCACGGTAGGCGAGGCTGAAGCGTCCATCGTCTCCGTCCAGGATCAGCAGGTCACCACTGGCGTTGATTCCGTAGTCGGGTGAGGGATCGATGACCACCATCAGTAGTTCCCCTCTGCCGTCATCGTCCGCGTCAACCCTGAGCAAGTCGGTCACCTGTCGCAGAGCGCCCCAGCTTTGGAGCGTGGCTCTCAGTCCGTCTTCGTCGCCCTCGCTGTCGTTCAGGTACTGCACGAGGGTGGAGGCGTAGTCCTCGAAATCGCTTGGGCGTGGAGGTAAGGGCACGGGCGTTGGCGATGAGAATGATACCGCGGTGGGCTCAGCAGTTGGGGAAGGAGTAGGAGACATGAAGCCTGCCCCGGTGGGCGACGGGGCAGGCAAGGCTGCCTGGGAGAGATCCTCAGCACAGCCAAAGAGGCTGAACGCCACCAGTGAGAGTAGAACAAGACTGAGCGCCCTCGCGTTGCTCATAGCCTCCTCAGGTGCTGGAGATCAGAGTAGTGTCAGGTACTGGTCTATCTCCCACTGGGAGACCTGGGTCCGATACTGGTCCCACTCTGTCGTCTTTGCCCTCATGAAGGCCTGGTAGACGTGCTCGCCCAGCGTCTCCCGCAGTACCTCATCGCGCTCCAACTCCCCGAGTGCCTCCATCAAGCTCCCGGGCAGTGAATCGATGGACATCTCCGCCAGCTTCTCGTCGCTGAAGTCGTAGACGTTCTCCTCGACCGGTGGTGGAGGTGTCATCTGGTGCCGGATGCCTTCCAGGCCGGTCTCGAGCATCGCGGCGTAGGCCAGGTATGGGTTGCAGCTAGGATCTGGACAACGCAGCTCCAGGCGCGTCCGCTCGTCGTGACCACTGGAGTATCTGGGGATACGGATCAGTGCCGAGCGATTGATTTGCCCCCAGCAGATGTACACGGGCGCCTCGTAACCGGGGACCAGGCGCTTGTAGGAATTGACTGTTGGGGCCACGATAGCCGCCATTCCCCGGGCATGCTTCATCTGACCCGCTATGAAGTGGTAGGCCACCTGCGACAGGCGATAGCGGTCATTGGCGTCGAAGAACGCGTTCCTTCCCTCTGAATCGAACATGCTCTGATGGGTGTGCATACCCGAGCCGTTGATGCCGTAAATGGGTTTGGGCATGAAGGTGGCGTGGAGCCCATGCTCTTGCGCGACCGCCTTGACGACGTACTTGAAGGTCATACAGTTGTCGGCGCTGGTCAAGGCGTCGGCATACCGGAAGTTGATCTCGTGCTGGCCCGTGGCTACCTCGTGGTGAGCCCTCTCGACCTTGATGCCCATCGATTCCAGAGCCAGGATGATGTCTTGACGTACTTCGGAGGCCAGGTCGCGGGGCGAGAAGTCGAAGTAGCCAGCCACATCGTGGGGCACGGGCCTTCGACTGGGCTTGTCCTCCCGCATCGTGAACAAGAAGAACTCGATCTCCGAGCTCACGTGGTACGTGTATCCCATCTCCTTGGACTCGGCCATGGCCGCCTTGAGCACCGCACGAGGGTCGGCTGGGAACGGCTGGCCGTTAGGTTGTAAGACGTCGCAGATGACCCTGGCAGTACGTTGCGCGGCAGAAGTCCAAGGCAGGAGTTGATACGTATTGGCATCGGGCATGAGGTACATGTCACTTTCGCAGATGCGGGTGTAGCCCTCGACGGATGACCCATCGAACCAGATCCCGCTCTCCAACGCCTCGGGAAGCTCCGACACGGGAATGGTCACGTTCTTGATGGTGCCCATCACGTCCGTGAATTGAAGGCTGACGAACTCGACGTCGTCCTGCTGCGCGCGGTCTATTGTGTCTGCCAGGTTCTTCTGCATTGCTGTTCCCTCCTTTGGATAATTGGGCGAATTCTAGCACACGTGTCATAGCTAGGCAATCTGCGCTCTCGGAGCGGTTACGCTTTGCTCCTGAGGGCGTCCAAGCTATCGGTCGCGCCTTCCGCCAACGTCCTCCGTCCAACGTTGGGCACAGGACGCGGTGGAAGGGGAAACGCGGTTTGCTGGCCTTTCTCTCTGAAGACTATAATACCCCGTGAGACGAACAGATACGGGTGTACGAGCTTGCCCAGGACGGACGACGGACGGCAGATACTTGCTTGGCCTAGTGTGGTGGCGGGGTTGGCGCTCCTCGCCGCCGTTGCTTCGGGTCTGTCGTTCCTGGGCCACATCTACGGAGTAGTGATCTTTCCATACGAACTGGCCGCCGGCGAGGAGTTGCTGCTGAGGGACACACTGCACATCCTTGGCGGCAGGCCGATCTACACCGACGTCAACGACTTCCCTTTCATCGTCTCCAACTATCCACCGCTATTCGCTGCCGTCTCCTCGCTACTAGTGCCTTTCGTCGGCAGATCGTTGGCGGCCACACGTCTAGTGGCCGGCCTGTGCACGCTCCTCAATGGTGCTCTGGTGGCGGCGATTATCTATCACGGCGGGCGTCTCAGGACAGCCGCCGTGACCTGTGGTGCCGCCTATCTAGGCTCCATCTTCGTCTATCAGTGGGGGGCGTGGGGTCGCGTCGACTCGCTCGCTATCGCCCTCTCTTTGCTGGCGATTCTGGTGGCGAAGAGGAGTACGGGCAGTAAAGGGATCACCCTAGCGGCGCTGTTCTGCCTTCTGTCTCTGTACACCAAGCAGACAGAGTGGGCCGCACTTCTGGCTATCGTGGTCTGGCTTGGCTATGAACGTCGCTGGCGCCTGTGTGCGGGCTTCGTGCTCTTGCTGGGAGTGGCAGGGGGGACGGTCTTCCTCGCACTGAACGCCTTGACCTCGGGGGAGTTCTTCCGCCATCTGGTCCTCTATAACACTCTACCGTATTCACTGAGGGCGCTTCTCGGCTACTGGCGGGCGTTCGCTGCGACTCATGGAATCATTGTAGGTGTGGCATTCGGCTACGCGGCGACATCGGCGGCAAGGCGACGGTTCTCGCTGCCGGTGCTCTACTTCTTCGCCTGCACACTCCTGACAGTGGCCGTGGGACGCGCTGGGGCCAGCAGCAACTACTTCGTGGAGATGATCGCTGCGTCACTCATCCTGTGTGGGTTGTGGTGGGGCGAACTCTCCGGTCGGGCGACCTACGCCTCTGCCGTGGTGCCGGCGGCCTTGCTGGTGCAGGTGGTGTGGTTCGGATTCTTTGCGCACACCCCGCTACGTGCCTGGTACGACCCTTTGCCTTCCTTTGGCTACACGCCGCAGACCCGCGATGTGGCTGCGTGCGCACGTGTAGACCGATACGTGAACGAGTCGGATGGCGAGATCCTCACAGAGGCGGGCGGCTTTGCCCTCAAGAACGGCAAGGAGCTCTATACTAGCCCCTGGATGCTGAGCGCTCTGGAGCCCACGGGAAAGGTGGACAGGGGCTTGGAGAGGCTGGAGGAAGCCCTGGCAGAGCACCGCTTCTCGCTGGTCATCCTCACGTGGCAGTCGTACCCGCCACGGATCCTGGACGCCGTGTGGGCCAACTACGAGCGAGTGGAGACCATCGACTGTGTCTTCAAGTACGAGGTCTTCGTCCCGCGAGGATCCGGCTAGCTCACCCTCTCCACAGTGTAGGCCAGCGCCTGCTCCAGGTCGGAGATGAGGTCGGCCGTGTCCTCGATGCCCACAGAGTAGCGCACCAGGCTCTCCGGGATGCCCAGGGCCTCTCGTTCCTCGGCGCTGCACTCCACGTGACTGGTGGTGGCCGGAGGACCGGCTATGGTGTCAACGGCACCGAGATTGGCGGCCAGATGTGCGTACCTGAGCCTGGGCAGGAAGACCTTCACTGCATCGAAGCCGCCCTTGAGCTTGAAGCTGAGCACGCCTCCGAACCCCCTCATCTGCCGAGAGGCTACGTCGTGGTTCTCGTGGCACTCCAGACCGGGGTAGAAGGTGTGCTCCACGAAGGCGTGTTGCTCCAAATAGCGGGCGATCTTGAGCGCGCTCTCGTTCTGCTCCCGGATGCGCAGGTGCAGCGTCTTCATGCCGCGCAGGAGAAGATAGGCTGCCATGGGATGTAGAGAAGCACCGTTGATCTCCCGGAAGTGGAAGATGGACTCCACGAGCTCCTCCGGCCCGCAGACGACGCCTCCTAGGGCATCGGCGTGGCCCCCCAGAAACTTGGTGGCGCTGTGAAGGACCAGGTTGGCGCCCAGCTCCAGGGGGTTCTGGTTGATGGGGGTGGCGAAGGTGTTGTCCACCACCACGGTGGCGCCAGCCTCGCGACCTGCACGAGCCAGCCGGGCGAGGTCCATGACCTTCAGCGTGGGGTTAGTAGGGCTTTCGAGGTACAGCACCTGGCATCCCTGGGCCACGGCGGCTTCGATGGCCTCGTGATCCGTCGTTTCGCACAGCGTCACGTCCACCCGAAAGCGCGGCAGGAACTCCAGGAAGATCTTGGAGGTGCCGCCGTAGGTGTCCTTGAGAGAGACCACTCGGTCACCGGGGGAGAGGAGCGTGAAAAGGGTGTTGCTGATGGCGGCCATGCCCGTGGAGAAGCTGGTTGCGGCGTCTGCCCCCTCCAGGAGACGCACCTTTTCTTCGAAGGCGTGGACCGTGGGGTTGGTGTTACGGCTGTAGATGTAGCCCGACTCTCTAGTCAGGGCTACATCCATCCAGCGGTCCACGTCCTCGTAGTCGAAGGAAACGCTGTGCGCTACCGGAACCGCCGATGGCTTCTGGGTTGTCTCGTCGCCCTCACCTGCCCACACTGAGAGGGTGCCCAAACCTGGCCTCGTGCCTTCAGACATGGTGGACCTTGCTCCTTTCTTCGTTGACACCGCCTGAGGTGCTGCGCTCGGCTGGTGGTCTTGGCTGAGTCATGTGGATGGTATCAGTAGACAATCGAAATCGCCAGCCCAGCCGAGTATATGAGGTGGTATTGATGGGTGATAGGAGCTCCGCAACCGGCGGGTCAGGTGGAACAAGCCTGTTGTCAAGGTGGCTGCGGGCGGTCTCAGACGGCCCGAACGCAGTAGAGCGTTTCCTGGTATACTGAGGTAGAGTCAGGCCGTGAGGATTGGAGGGCGTCAGTGGGGGGAACGAGTCGTGATCGGCGGAAGAAGGTGGTGGTTGTCTGCCTGGTGGTCCCTATTGCGCTGCTCCATTTCTTCACGGGCAGCGCCTACAGGGGCCCGTGCCCAGAGTTCGTGAACGGCTACCTCTTAGACATCCTGGTTCCTTTCGCCTTCTACTTCCTGCTGGTCCTCCCTGAGCACCCTCTGCTCGAGCGTTGGCCGGTGAAGGCGTTGCTGGTGTTCGGAGCCGGCGCGTCGGTGGAGATCGCCCAGTTCTTCGGTGCCCCTATCCTCGGGCAGACTTACGATCCGCTGGACTTCCTGATGTATGCCGTTGGAGTGCTGTTAGCCGCTCTTCTGGACACCGTTGTCCTGGCGCGGTTAGTGGGGTTCTGGGCTCTTCGCACAGATCTCTCCTCTTGAAGACCACCGGTGTCCTCTGCGCCTCGGTACTGAGTCGTTCTCCGGCGTAGCCCGAACGGCCCATTGACAGTCGAATCAACGCCCGGTATACTAGACCCAGTGGTGTTCAAGACGGGTTGAACCGGAACCGACTTGGCAGAGGACATGCGGGTAGCCGGTTGGTCACGAGGAGGGCATAGTTGACGAGACAACGATTGCTGGGGCTAGTTGTGGTTCTAGGTGTGGGATCGCTTCTGACAGGAACGGTCTTCGCGTCCGTCCCAGGTGTGAATCTCTACCTGGTGGCGTCCAAGACAATGGGGGCGTCAGTCGGGGCGCTGGAAGGCGACCACGGGCCCGCAGAAATGACGGCGGGCCAGCTCCAGGCCTCGGGGCCCATCATCATCGACCACACTACCACTGACCTGAGCCAGGTGCCCGACTACTGGATCGATCAGGCGAAGGCTGTGCTCCGAGTGTCGTACGGCCACACGTCGCACGGAAGCCAGATCATTACGGGCATGGGTGTTCTGGAGAACAACACACCGAGTGGGTTGTACGACTTCAACACCAACGGGGCGGTGCAGGCCGGCGTGCTTTCCGTGGCCGACACCACCCCAGACGGCGACCTGGGCAATCCAGACCGCACGACCTGGGAAGCGAGGACTCGCGATTACCTGGATGGTGCAGGTAGCAACAGGAACGTCGTGGTCTGGTCGTGGTGCGGCCAGGTCAGCGGTGCCACCTATGCCAACATTCAGACCTATCTCAACCTGATGAACGGCCTGGAGCAGGACTACCCCAACGTCACCTTCGTGTACATGACGGGCCATCTAGACGGCGGTGGGGTTGAGGGCGACTTGCATGTGCGCAACGAGCAGATCCGCCAGTACTGCCGTACCCACAACAAGATCCTCTTCGACTTTGCGGACATCGAGAGCTACGACCCCGACGGGGACGAGTTCCTGAGCCGGTACGCAGACGACTACTGCAACTACTCGTGCGGTGCGGGCACGTGCAACTGGGCCACCCAGTGGTGCGCCGCCCACGGCAGCGACCCTTTGTGCGACTCTTGCTCGTGTGCCCACTCACAGCCGCTGAACTGCAATCTCAAGGGGCGTGCCTTCTGGTGGATGATGGCGAGGATCGCCGGATGGCCTGGACCCGATGAGGACACAGAGCAGAAGTACCCGTCGACTCCGTTCGCCGACTACGGAGAGGTCGTCACCTACACCATAGAGGTGCGTGACCTGGCTGTGCCTGGAGGGACTACCATCTTCGTGACTGACGTTGTTCCGTCGGGGCTGGAGTACGTCCCGGATTCCCTCAGCGCCTCATCGGGAGTCGTGAACGACGATGATGCTCCCACGCTGTCCTGGTCGGGCGTCGTGGATCCCCCGCCGATGGTCTTGGTTACCTATGCGGTGACTGTGACTGCCACTGGCCCCAGCGCTGCCATCAACACGGCCACCATGGACGCGCCGGGCTACGGCAGCGTCGACCACTCGGCCACGCTCTTGCTCAACCCGCTGGAATGGTACCTCCCACTCGGACTGCGGCGGTAGCCAGCGGGCGGGCGAAAGCTAGCCACCGAGGACCACCCTCCTGTAGGTGAGCAGCCCCCAATCACTAGGGTGCGTCGTGGGGGGCGTAGCAGACCGGCCTACAGCAACACTTGCACCCCATTGTACTCTGGTATAGAATCACCAGGCAGGGCGGATGCGCCACCGGGGCCGATTCGCTCCAGGAGCGTATTGGGTACTGCGGTGAGAGGCATCACAAGACCACTTGCTCGCCAACGTGTATTGAGGTACAATAGGGCAGGGATGGTCAGATGCGCCGACGCGGAGCCGAGCTGTACAACGAGCGCTGGGTCTACCATCGTCGCCAGGGCCAGGTGATGGCTGAGGCGGCGGTCCCGTCCCCGTTCTTGTGCTTCACAGCTTTGTGGCTGGCCGAGCTTGGCCTGGGCGACAGGCGGTGCCTGCTGGCGGAGGACGCAGAGCGGTTGCCCTACCCCTTCTCTGGCTCCATGAAGCTCTACCGGGCTGACGGCACGTGTCTGGAACTGGACACGGTGGCCAAGCCTCTAGACCCTGACCACCCCTACGTCCAGGAAGTACGAGCCGGCAACTACGATCTCATCGTCATCTCCGTCGCGGGATGGTGTTTGCGTGATGGAGGAGAGGAACCGTGCCCCAGGTGCGGGGGCTCTTCTCACACGGTGCTCCAGCACACCGTTCTGCACGAGCTGGTTCACGTCGCTTTTCCCGAGTACTCCGCCCACAACGAGTGGACGGACAACAAGGTACGAGAGCTGCTAGAGCGGGCTTCTTAGAGAGACCAGGACCTGTTCCACGTCCGTTGTTCCTCGATAGTCGCCCTCTGCTCCCCAGCCCCGCTCCGCAGAGAGGCTGCAAGCTACCTGCCAGGTGGGTGCGGAACTTCTGAAGGGTTGTCCCGACTTCGCAGGCGGAGAGATGTAGCTGCAGCGGTAGGGAGGGAGAGATGGTTCGCCACCTCAGTTCGATCGCTGGCCCCAGACACAAACCGCTGATCCTGGCCCTGGGAGCGATGCTGTTGAGCCTGTCGGTGCTCTGTGTGCAGTTGGTGCTGTTGCAGGCGGAATTGGTGCGCGCTCAGGGCACCCTTGATGTCTGCTCGGGGTGCACGTACGAGAGCATCCAGGAGGCGATAGACGCGGCGGACCCAGGCGACACCATCCGTGTGTCGCAGGGGGTGTACACGGAGAACCTGGTGATCACCAAGAGCCTGACAATGGAAGGGGGGTACGAGTCCTCTGGGTGGACCAGAGACATCGAGCTGTACGAGACGATCGTCGATGGTAACCGGAGCGGCTCGGTGATCAGCGTCACCAATGGCTGTTCCACGACCATCGACGGGTTCACCATCACGGGCGGTTTTGCGGAGAAGGGAGCGGGGATGCACGTGGATGGCTCTACCGTGGCGGTTGCCAACAACCGGCTGTGGAACAACATCGCTGCTCCGTTGGCCCCTGAGTTCAAGATGGATAGACCCCTGCAAGACGGGGACACGGTGGTTATGGGCGTGGGGGAGGCGACCGAGTCTATGTGGGTTTCGCTTCACGACAAGACGAACGGTGCGTACTTGGGATCTGGACAGATACAGGCGGATGGCAGGTTCACCATCACGGTGTCCCCGGCGTTGGTGGGAGGACAGACCATTCTAGCTCTCGGGGCCAAGTGTCAGCAGGACGAGGCGGTGGTGGAGGGCGGCGATGCCTCCAGTCATGCCGCAGCCCTTCTCACAGATGGTGGAACTGAAGACGAAGGAGACGGTGCAGAGTATCCCTTCGGGTTGGAGGAGAAGGCCAGGCTGCTCGATCGTGAAAGCCAGCTTGACTCCGGGAGACTCGAGGGCGGCTCGCTTGGGGATCAGGGCGGCACGTTCTGGCTCGGAGGGGGTATCTACCTCGTCGATTCTACGGCGACTATCAGTGGGAATGACGTGGTCAGCAACACAGCATTGCACTACGGTGGCGGCATCTATGCTGAGAAGTCGTCGGTAACGGTGGTGGAGAACGAGATCTGGGACAATCGGGTGGGTGGTGCGTACCCGTGTTCGTGGGAGTACGGCTACGGTGCGGGGGTCGCCCTCGTCCAAGGATGCCAGTTCACACTGGAGACCAACCAGATTGGTGAGAACGTCATGCTTCGGGGCGGTGGAGGCGTATTCATCACTGACTCGGTGGGGACTGTGAGAGACAATGAGATCGTCGCCAACAGCACTTACTATGACTCGGCCAAAGTGTACGGAGGTGGTCTCTACATACAAGACTGCTCCCCGCGCATAGAGGGGAACGACATTCTCAGCAACGCTCTGGGCAGTGAGGGCTTTCCGGCTTTCTTCTGTGCCTATGGCGGGGGGATCTACCTCCTGGGATCGTCATCCGTCGTGACGGGCAACGAGATCCGAGGGAATAGGGCGGTGTTCGATCCTTGGTACGGTGGCGATTGGACCAGCGTTCAGGGAGGGGGCATCTTCTCCGCGCACAGCCTCTCGGATCTATGGTCCTGCATCCATGGTCGCTACAGCGACGCCGCAGTGTACCCGACACTGACCAACAATCGAGTTGAGTCCAACGTGGTTCGAGGAGCACGGGACCAGCGGCTGGGCGGAGGCGGAGGTGTTGCGCTGTACAGGGTCGGTGGGCTGGTGGAGGGGAACGTTGTCACGAACAATGTAGCGATGGCCGACGGCGGAGGCATCCTCGCATTCTCGTACCTGGGGTACGACGATGACATCACGGTGGTGATTAGCGCGAATTCGGTCATAAGCAACTTCAGCGATCCCATTCTCTCGGCTGGTGCTGGTGGCATGATTGTTGGAGGTATGACGAGCACAATCACCGGCAACCTGGTGCAAGGGAACGTGGGGGGGTTGGCTGGAGGTCTGATCGTCGCTGGACCTCGCTCGGTGATCCAGGGAAACGAAATCGTGGGGAACAGATCGTCCGTGGTAGGTGGGCTGTTTGGTGAAGAGGCGGGTCAGATGGTCGTAGTTGATAACTATGTCGCAGAGAATACGGGGGATGTCGTGGGAGGCATTGGGGCACAGGCGGTGTCGATGGTCCTGGGCCACAACGAGATACTCAGCAACACGGGCGCGACTGGAGGGGGGGTCGCGGCGGGCACCCCGGCGACCATCACTGTGGACTCTAACCACATCCTTGGGAACCACGCGACTGAGAGAGGAGGAGGCGTCCACGTCTTCGATGATACTCCATATACCCTGACCAACAACATCATTGCTGACAACAGTGCTGTGGAAGAGGGAGGGGGCATCTACATCCTGGATTCCGAGGGCACCCTGGTCAACAACACCATCGCAGAGAACGAGGAAGGGGCTGGGGAAGGGATCTACCTGGACGGGACCGCTGAGGCCACGATCTTGAACAACATCATCGTCAGCCACACCTACGGGGTATACAACGCCGGGAGCGGGGCTGCCGACGTGACGTACAACGACGTGTGGGGCAATAGCGTCTCCGACTACTACAACGTGACGCCCGGCACAGGCAACATCTCCTCAGACCCCGGGTTCGTGGACCCGGAGAACTGGGACTACCATCTCTGGACTACCTCCCCTCCCGTGGACGCGGGGCATCCCGATGCCGAGTTGGCTCCTTCGGAGGACATCGATGGGGAGGCCAGGCCGCTGGGGAGCCGGGTGGACATGGGGGCGGACGAGGTGCCCTTCGAGGTGTGGGTCTGGAAGAGCGACGTGCCCGACCCGGTGCTGCGCGGAGAGCTGGTGACGTACACCATCCGGCTGTCCAACGTGAGTGAGGAGAGCATCGGCTGTCTGGTGATGACAGATAGGGTCCCGGTGGACACGATCCTGCACTGGGCCAGCGACGACTACGAGGAGACGGATGGGGTAGTGAGCTGGAGCATCGGGAGCCTGGACGTAGGGGAGCAAGCGACGCGGACCATGGTGGTGGAGACCGATGAGGGTCTGACCGATGGTGCTGTGATCAACAATGGGCAATACGGTGCGGACGGCGAGGAGTTGACCGGACCGGTGATGGGGATGCCGGTGGAGACCAGAGTGGGAGTACCGCTGCTGGAGATCAGCAAGACGGTGCATCCGGACCCGGTGCGGTCTGGAGGGACACTGACCTACACGTTGGAGGTGAAGAACAACGGTGGGATCAAGGCCACAGGTGTAACCATCAGCGATAGAGTGCCGGTGAACACGGTGTTCAGTGGGGCCAGCGACGGGGGAGAGGAGACAGATGGAGTGGTGACCTGGTCCATCACTGAGCTGGGTTCAGGGGAGAGCGTAGAGAGGACCATGGTGGTGCTCGTGGCGGAGGGGCTGACGGATGGCACGGAGATCGAGAACCTGGAGTACGGGGTGATCTGCCAGGAGGTCCCCGAGGCCGTGACCGGAGCGGCGGTCAGTACCACGGTGAGGGAGCCGGTGGTGTCGATCGAGAAGAGTGACGAGCCAGACCCGGTGCTCCCTGGGGAGGAGTTGACCTACACCATCGAGTTGTTCAACGATGGCGGGTGGACAGCCACGGAGGTGGTGATCACGGACCGGATACCGGCAGACACGACCTTCCACTGGGCCAGCGACGGGGGAGAGTTGACCGGTGACGTGGTGAGCTGGACGGTGGGGTCGCTGGAGGCAGCGAACTCGGTGAAGAGGACGCTGGTGGTCACCGTCTCGGGAGGGCTTTCGGACAACAGCGTGATAGACAACGATCAGTACGGGGTATGGAGCGAAGACCTGGCACCGGTGATGGGTACTCCTATCACCACACTGGTGGGGCTACCCATGCTGACCATCAGCAAGGAAGTGGAGCCAGGGCTGGCCTTTCCGGGAGGTGAGGTGGAGTACAGTCTGACCGTGCACAACGAAGGGCACCACGTGGCCACGGGGGTGGTGATCACCGACCGGGTGCCTTTGGACACGGATTTCGCCTGGGTGCTGGATGGAGGGGAGCTGGTGGGCGACGAGGTGCGGTGGACGGGGCTGAGTCTGGGACCGGGTGAGAGCCTGACCGTACACTGGGGTGCCACGGTGAGGGAGAATCTATTGGTAGGAGAGATAGTGAACGGGAGCTACGGTGCGGGGTGCTCTGAGACGGACGAGGTGGTGATGGGTGAACCCGTTTCCACCCCGTTGCTGAGACACAGGTGGTGGTATCCGATGGTCTTGAAGTACGCTCCATAGCATCTGCCATAGCCAGCAGGCCCAGATGGTGATAGAATAGGGGCGGGTTCTTGCCCGCCCTTCTTTCTTTTCCTGGCCATCGGAGAGAGGAATCGGGTCGCAGATGACCACCCCCATGCGGAAGCAGTATCTGGAGATCAAGAAGCGGCATCCCGATGCCGTGGTTCTGTTCCGGCTGGGCGACTTCTACGAGACCTTTGACGACGACGCCAAGCTAGTAGCGCAGGTCTGTGATATCGTCCTCACGTCCCGCCCGGTGACCAAGAAGCAGCGTGTGCCCATGGCCGGTGTGCCCCACCACGCTGTGGAGGGCTACATCGCCAAGCTCATCAGCGCCGGGCACAAGGTAGCCATCGCTGATCAAGTGGGCAACGAAGCCTCCAAGGGCCTTATGCCCCGCGAGGTAACCCGGGTCATCACCCCAGGGACGATCGTCGAGCCAGAGCTTCTCGAGGAGAAGCGCAACAACTACCTGGCGGCTCTGGTCGTGGAGGAAGGCAGGGCGGGTCTGGCCTACGTAGACATAACTACCGGGGAGTTCGGCACAACCCAGTGGGACGCTGGGAATGCTCTCGAGCAGGCTCGTCAGGAACTGGCCCGCATCCAACCGGCGGAGTGTCTGGTGCCGGAGGGCTCGATTGCCGACGAGGTCGTTGGGGCCGCCGCTGTTGACTCCATGACGTATTTCACACCCTACGATTCCTGGAGGTTCGAACCGGGCAACGCTCGTCAGGCGCTGCTCGACCAGCTCGGCGCGGCCACTCTCCAGGGGTATGGCTGCGATGGCTTGCCCGTGGCCGTGGGTGCGGCTGGCGCTATCGTGCAGTATCTCGCCGAAACGCAGAAGGCGGCCCTCGATCAGCTTGACAGCCTGTTCACCTACTCCACGTCGGAGTTTATGGTTCTGGACGCCGCCACGCGGCGCAATCTGGAGTTGACTCAAACCATCCGTGGAAGGAAGGTCAAGGGAACGCTGTTGGGGGTGCTGGACGTCGCGGTGACGCCCATGGGCGGCAGACTGCTCCATCGCTGGTTGAACCAGCCGCTGCTGGACGTGGAGAGGCTCAACCGGCGGCTGGATGCGGTTCAAGCGCTCCATACCCGTGGGCCTCTTCGGGCGAAGTTGACAGAACTCCTGAAAGGGCTCCGCGACCTGGAGAGGCTGAGCAATCGCATCGTGCAAGGCGTGGTGAGGCCCAGAGAGCTGCTTGCTTTGAGGCAGGGCCTGGAGGTCGTGCCCTCGATACGAGAGGCCCTTGGTGTACTCACGGGCGAGGAAGCCGTGTGGACAGAGTTGGTGGAGCAACTCGACCCGTGCGGGGACGTGGCGGAGTTGATCCAGCAGGCCATCGACGAGGAAGCCCCTGCCACGCTGGCTAGAGGAGGGGTGATCGCTGCGGGGTTCTCGGAGGAGTTGGACGCGGTCAACTCCTCTGCCAGAGAGGCCAAGCAGTGGGTGGCCTCTCTGGAGAGCCGCGAGAGGAAGCGGACGGGGATCAAGTCTCTCAAGGTGGGCTACAACAAGGTCTTTGGCTACTACCTGGAGGTCACGCAGCCGCACCTCGACAAGGTGCCCGAGGAGTACATCCGCAAGCAGACGTTAGTCAACAGCGAGCGGTTCATCACTCCGGAGCTGAAGGAGTACGAGACGCTGATCCTCGGCGCCGAAGAACGGACCGCAGATCTGGAGGCGGTCATCTATCGGCAGGTGTGCCAGCAGTTGGCCGCGCAGTCGGGTCGCATTCTGAACACGGCGCGGGCCGTGGCCCACGCTGACGTCTATCTCGCACTGGCGGAGGTTGCCGCTCTCAACCGGTACGTACGCCCCACTTTGAGCGACTCCAAGACGATGGAGATCGTGGCCGGGCGCCACCCGGTAGTGGAGCTGACGCAGCGTGAGGAGCCTTTCGTGCCCAATGACCTGCACCTGGCGCCGGAGGAAGGGCAGATCGTTGTTCTCACCGGTCCAAACATGTCGGGGAAGTCTACCTACCTTCGGCAGGTGGCGCTGATCGTCTTGATGGCCCAGATGGGGTCGTTCGTTCCTGCCGACGAGGCCAACATTGGGGTGGTGGATTGCATCTTCACACGCATCGGGGCGCAGGATGAGATCAGTGCGGGGCAGAGTACGTTCATGGTGGAGATGGTGGAGACGGCGAACATCCTCCATCACGCCACCGACAAGAGCCTGCTGATCCTGGATGAGATCGGGCGCGGGACCAGCACCTACGACGGTATCTCCATCGCCTGGTCGGTCGTGGAGTACATCCACAACCATCCCCGGCTGCGGGCCAAGACCCTCTTCGCCACGCACTACCACGAGTTGACGGAGCTGGCTCAGCTTCTGCCCAGGGTCCGCAACTACAACGTGGCGGTGGCCGAGGAGGGAGACAGCGTGGTCTTTCTACGGAAGATCGTCCCTGGCGGGGCGGATCGCAGCTACGGGATCCACGTGGCGGAGCTGGCCGGACTGCCGAAGGTCGTTGTCCGCAGGGCGCAGGAGATCCTCCAGAAGCTGGAGGAAGGTTCGTCGCGGGTGCCGAGCGGCAGATTGCAGGATGTGCCAGCGCAGCAGTTGCCGCTGTTCGAGGTGACTTCGCATCCCGTCCTGGAGAAGCTGCGAGAGCTGGACCTGACGACGATGACGCCTCTCGAAGCCCTCAACAGACTCTACGAGCTCCAGCAGAGCGCGGAGGGGGACGACCAATCCGAGGAGGCATAGACTAGCCTGGCTGGCTGTTGCGCTGCGTGAAACCAGTATGTTATAATGCGTGCCATTAACCGTGGGAAGCTGTCAAGAGAGAAGGGGGGTAAGCGGACGATGAAGCGGACTGACACGGCGTGCAGAGTGGCAGTGCTGTTGGTGGGCCTGGTGCTCGTCATGGGCGCACTGGCCTGTGAGTTCGGGAAGGGGGCTGCTCCGACGGCGGAGATCACGTTTCCGCCCACCGGACGGCAGGTGCAGGTGGGCGGAACGGTGCCCATCCATTCCGTCTCTCGTGATGATCGCGGTCTCTCGCGCATAGAGTTGTGGAGCGGCGGTCAGGTCATCGACACCACCACAGCCACGGGGACGACCTACGCAGGGGTTCAGTACTGGACGGCCAGCGAGGTGGGCGTTTTCAACCTGGGGGTCAGAGCGGTCGACTCCGATGGCCAATCCTCCGAAGCGGCGATCATCTCCATCCAGGTGGTAGGCAGCGCCTCCGAGATCACGGACCCACTGCCCCAAGCGCCTGAGGCGCCGGTCGAGACGCCCAGCGGGGAAGTGCAGCCGACGACCTCGTCAGGCGAGCCCAGCTCGCAGCCGGAGGAACCCACCACAGAGGCAGAGGTCCCGACTACAGAGGCGGAGGTCCCGACCGCGGAGCCGGGGGAACCGGTGGATCTGGAGCTCAGCAACTTGACACTGAGCAATGTCAATCCAGCGCCCGGTGAGGAGATCGTGGTAGGCGTGACCATCCTCAATCGGGGTGGCACGGCAGCCGAGGGCTTCCACTGGGGCTGGGACCCTGGCACTGGAGACGAGCCGGTGCAGAGCGAGGCGATTGACTTCCTGGCACCGGGGGACGACGTGGTGCAGGAGATACCATATGCATACCAGCAGGCGGGCCAGTATTCGGCCTACGCGTGGGCAGACTCCATGGATGCCTACGACGAGCCTGACGAGACCAACAACTTCGCCTACGAGGACGTCAACGTGAGCGCGGCTGTTCAGGACCAGGCTGCGGCCACGGTTTCCTTCCACGACTATCAGGACGGGGGGTGGGCAACCTTCCGGGTCGACAACACTGGCACGGTGGCCCTGGAGTGTGTGAGCGTCGTGGTGAATTGTGGCGAGGGGGCGTTTGCCCTGCACACGGAGGTCCAGCAGTCCAGGCCGTTCCTGGGCGGCTGGAGCGGACGCCCGCCGGGCGACGAGAGCCTGGCGGCAGGGCAAGGCGCAGCCATGGCTGTGCAGATAGGCGAGATGACTGGCGACGTGCAGTGCCAGGGTGAGTTCACTTTCTTCAGTCAGAATGGTGGGCAGGGGCTGTCCACCGGACCCATCTCTCTGGAGTTCTCCGTTCAGGGAGCGGAAGCAGAGCAGATAGGGGCGAGCGTGAGCTACCACGACTACCAGGACGACGCCTGGGTGACCTTCGGCGTCGAGAACACAGGCGATGTCCCTCTGGAGAGTATGTCGGTTCTCATCCGTCGCCGGTCGGGAGAACAGCTTGCCGATGTGCGGGGGAATCAACCCTTCCTGGGGGGATGGAGCGGCCGGCCGCCTGGAGATGCTCGACTCCAGCCGGGGGAGGGAGCCGCGATGGCCATTGAGATAGGGCCGCAGCCGACTGGCATCTGGTGCATCGGGGAGTTCACATTCTTCAGCGAAGACAACGGGGGAGGCTTGTCTACCGACGTCGTGTACGTCGAGTTCGTGGTCGAATAGCTTTCCTGCTCGGGAAGGTCCGAGGTTGTTCGGCTCTGTCTCTCTATTCAGAGCAGAGCAGGACCACGGTGTGCGGCCCAGAGACTGGATCGAGTGCTTTCGGTGCCGGGGTCGCACCATCGTCTGATGGACCTTGCTCTGCATCGGGAAGGAGGAACGGGGGATGATGACAGTGCGTGGGCACGAGCGACTGCTGGTGATGCTGGCACTTCTGGCGATGCTGGGCATGCTCGTGGCTTGCGACGTGGGCAGTCTCCTTGGTGGTGGGGAACCGCCCAGCGTGGTCATAGAGCGCCCGCCCAGCGACGTTCAGGTGGCCCTGGGGGATACGGTGCCCATCCATGCCACGGCCACTGATTCCACGGGCGTGATTCGTGCGGAGCTGTGGGTCGACGACGGCCTGCTGGCCACCGAGGCGAGCCCGGTGGCCGAGGGTCAGGCCTCCTTCTCTGTGGTCTTCAGGTGGAGGGCAGATGTCGAGGGCTCTCACAAGGTCCTGGTGAAGGCGTACAACCAGAGTGGGAGCGTTGGTGAGTCAGCGGCGATCATCGTATTCGTCGTGAAGAAGATCACTCCTGGAGAAGGTACTCCTGCCGGCCCGGAGGCCACACCACAGGGCCCACAGGCTACACCGCAGGGACCACATGCCACACCGCAGGGCCCACAGGCTACACCGCAAGGACCTCCACCGGCCACGCCGACTTCCCCGCCCGCACAGCCAACGGCGACACCGGCGCCGCCAACATCCACCCCCACCAGTACCCAGCCCGCCGGTCCGTGTCTGCCCACAACCGTCACCACCATCGGTGTGGTTGGCGACCCCAAGGGTGTGGCCGTCCACGGGCATAGAGTCTACGTGGCCTTGCACGACTCACCCCGAGTGGTGGTGATCAACGCCGACACCAACACAGTGCTGAGCCCGCTGGCTACCGGCGCCCCAGGCTCCGCCCAGGGCAATGGGATCGTCTACCATACGGGCTCCGGAGAGTTGTTCGTGGGCAACAAGACCGATGGTACGGTATCGGCGATAGATCCCAGCGGCGCTGGCAGCCCGGACATCATCGCGTCGAACGCTGAGCCCTTCGGACTGGCAGTCGCCGATCAGTACGTCTACGTAGCCAACTTCGGTGCGAATCGGGTGAGCAGGATCGACGCTACCACACACCTGGGCCAGACCTTGCTCAGCTCGTTCGACAAGCCTGCGCTGCTCGGTGCTCTCGGTGCGGACGTCTTCGTGCCCACGAATGGCTCAGGACCCATCTACCGGGTTCCTCCGAGTGGCAGTCCCATCGCCATCGGTCCGAGCAAGACGGGATACTTCGCCGCGGCAGCGAACACTACCAGCAACCGGGTCTTCGTCACCGACAGAGATGGCGGTGACCTGCTGAAGATCAACGCCAACACCAATACGGTGGAAGACACGTTACACTTCCCCACCCACAGGCCGTATGGCCTGGCTGTCAACCCGACCAAGGGGCGGATATACGTCATCGCGGCGGAGGCCGATCTGCTTTACGTGGTTGACGGCCCCACGATGCAGATCGTTGGGAGCGTGCCCATCGGCGACCAGGGTGCGGTAGAGGGCGGTCAGGGCATTGCGCTGTGGGGTGACAGAATCTACGTCAGTAACTACAAAGATAGCACGGTCAGCGTGCTTGACGACTCAGCGTGCCCGTAGTGCGCGGCACGACCGACCATTCTCTCTCGACATAACGACCAAGCCGCGGAGAGGCGACAGCCCCACCGCGGCTTCTTCGTGTAGCCGGGAAGAAGGCTAGGGGCTGACGTAGAGATACTGTACGGTGAAACGGCGCTCGATGCCCAGCAGTTCATCGATGCTGATCTGGTCCGGCAGCGGACTGAGACCGCTGAGCAGGATCTCCATGAGGTTGGGGGCGCGCTGATATTCGATGATTCGAGGCTCGCCCTCGATGCCGGCCAACTGGGCGGCTGCACCGATGGCGTCGGAGAGGTTGCCCAGATCGTCGACGAGCCCTAGCTCCAGGGCTTGCTGGCCCGTGTAGACTCTACCGTCGGCGAGCTCTCTAGCCTCTTCCAGGTCCAGATCTCTCCCCTCGGCCACTACCTCGAGGAACTGCTCGTACGCCTCGTCGGTGATTCCCTGCCAGTGGGCGATCTCTTCCTCGGTCGGCTCGCGATAGGGACTCAACTCGTCCTTCATGGAGCCGCTCTTGATGACCAGCATTTCGATGCCGATCTTGTCCAAGAGTCCCTCGTAGTTGGGCACCGTGGAGATCACGCCAATGCTGCCAGTGAGGGTGACCCGATTAGCGATGATCTTCTCAGCTGCGCAGGAGACGTAGTATCCACCCGACGCGGCCGTCTCTCCCATGGACACGACGATCGGCTTGCCCATGTCCTTGAGGGCGGCGTAGATCTCATCTGTGGCCACCATGCCACCACCTGGGCTGTTGACGCGGAGCACGACCGCTTTCACAGACGGATCGTCCCGCGCCTGCTCCAGTCGCTGGACGATGGATTCCGAATACGCGTTGCTGGTGGTGGTGAGCGACCAGTCCTGATCCCGTCCGGAGACGATGGTGCCCTCGATGCGCACCACGGCGATGGAGTCCTCCCAGATCCTCCCTGCGCTGGTGGCCCCGGAGAGCCCCGAGAGCAGCCCCAGTCCCACACAGCTCAGAGGTGCCAGCACACAGAGGAAGATGCCCAGACCGGCGCCAATCCAGAGCCACTTGCGTTTGTTCATCGCACACTCCTTTCGCTGCCGTTCTCCCAGTGCAGGGAACGAGCAGGGATCCTTGCCGAACAGGGAACTGACACCGCCAGTCGATTGTATCACAATGGGAGTGCCAAGCCCACGGCGCCGGAGACGGACCCCGGTAGTGGGCGTGGTGGCCGACGATCTCCGGCCTTGCCTGACCCGTTGCGGCGGACCGCACTTTGTGGTAGCATACCACGGTGGTTGACACGGAGGGAGAAGATGGATCAGCAGTGCATGGGGCGGCAACGAGGCTGGGTGTTCTGGATCACAGTGTCACTTCTTGCAGTTTCGCTACTGCTGAGCGGGTGCGAGGGTGCCAAGCGCATTGCCATAGAAGTAGACGGCGCCAGACGCATCGTAGAGACGCAAGAGGACACGGTGCGTGAGGCGCTGGAGGTGGAAGGCATCACTCTGGGTTCGCTGGACCGAACACAGCCGGCGCTATGGGATGCGACCACCGATGGGATGACCATCATCGTGACCCGTGTCCGGGAGGAGACTGAGCTCGAGACCAAGGTGTTACCGTTCTCCCGCCAGGTGATGAGGGATGAGGCCCTGGACGAAGGCGAGACCCGCTTGATGCAACTGGGGGCAAATGGAGAGGAAGAGGTCACCTATCTGGTCACCTACGAGAACGACCTGGAGGTGAGCCGCATTCCATCGGCCCGCAGGGTGACCGTGGAGCCCGTAGACGAGATCGTGGTCATTGGAGTGAGCGGGACCCTGCCGTCCGTGCCTATCAGTGGGACTATCGCCTACGTCTCCAACGGCAACGCCTGGATGATGAGAGGCGCCAGCGAAGGTAAGCGTCCGCTGACCTTCACGGGAGATCTCGATCAGCGGGTGGTTGAACTGTCGCCCGATGGGACCCAACTGTTGTTCACTCGCAAGCCGGATTCATCGGAGGAGTCAGAGAGCGAGGAGTCTGAGCCGCTAAACACCTTGTGGGTCGTAGGTACCGTGGTGGTGGGCGATGAAGCCCAGCCTCTGGGCATCGAGGGCGTGAGGTACGCCGAGTGGTCTCCAGATGGGACTCGCTTCGCTTACTCTACCGCAGAGCGGATCACCGGTCGGCCCGGCTGGCGGGCGAACAACGACCTGTGGATCGCTTCCGCCGATGGGCGGGACGTGGCGCAGGTGTTGGAGGAGTCCTCGGGCGGCATCTACGGCTGGTGGGGGAGCGAGCTTGCGTGGTCGCCAGATGGTCGCATCTTCGCCTATGCCGATGCGGACGAAATAGGCGTCATCGACCTGTCCAGCGGTGAGAAGCAGACCCTGCTCGATTTTCCCGCCTACCTCACGTACTCGGACTGGGTTTGGGTGCCCTCCATCTCCTGGTCGCCTGATGGACGGTTCCTGGCGTGTACGGTGCACACGACGTCTGTGGCCGAGGGTGAAGTGGCCGCTGAGAGCCCCATTTTCGATATCTGGGTACTGAGCATCGACGGCTTGTTGAAGGTTCGCGTGACGGAGGAAGTGGGCATGTGGGCCTCGCCCGTGTGGTCACCGGCGGAGACCATGGCGGCCGACCAGCAGAGAAGTCGCATCGCCTACTGCACGGCCATCAACCCGTTGGACTCCCAGGCCAGCGAATACGAGCTGTACGTGGTGGATCGCGACGGCAGCAACGAGACCAAGCTGTTCCCGTTGCACGGAGAAGAGGGGTTACAGGAGCCAGAGCTGGCCTGGTCGCCTTGGGCGGATGGGTTGCTAACGATGCGGGAGGGCAATCTGTATCTGCTCAGCCTGTCCAGCGGCGCGCTGCGACAGCTTTCCGCCGATGGAGGAGGTACACTTCCCCAGTGGACGAAATAGGGTATGCGGAGAACGTGGTTTGTGCACGGCGCTGGGCCTTGGGTCCAGCGCTATCTGTACCTAGAGCAGTTGGAACGGCAATCGTGCAATCCCACACCAGTATGGGCAAGACTGGCTGATAGGTCTTCAGGGTGACTGGTGTAGTGAGCGGTTCTGACGGTTCAAAGGGAAGCAGAAGAGGATCGATCTTTGGCGGCGGAGAGGGCGCGCGCATCGTCCTGGGCGTGGTCCTCTATTCGTTGTGCCTGGGCTTCCTCGCCGTCCTTGGCCTGCTCATCCTCACAGAGCACAGGCACGATACGGAGGGGGTGTGGTACGGTGCCCCGCCCGACATTGCAGAGGCGGCGGTGTACCCTCTGGGCGTGAACGTGTCTCTGGAGAGGTACGACGGCGAGGACCTCGACGCGGCGCTGAGCCTGATCGAGGATGGCGGCTTTCGATGGGTCAGACAGAGCTTCCCCTGGGCTGAGATCGAGCCTCGACGAGGGGAGTTCGATTGGGAGCCGTGGGACGGGATCGTCTCCACGGCCCGCGAGCGCGATCTGAAGATCATCGCCGTGCTGGAGACCTCTCCTGAGTGGGCCAGGGCGCCCATGGACGTCGACACACCGGATGCGCCGCCACGCGAGTTCCAGAATTACGCGGACTTCGTAAGAGCGTTCGCCAGTCGCTACGGGGACCAGATCGACCACTACCAGATCTGGGACGAGCCCAATCTCTATCCCCATTGGGGCGAGCGGTACGTCGATCCCGCTGGCTATACACACCTGCTGCAAGCGGCCTATGGAGCGGTGAAGGAGGCCGATGCAGAAGCTCTGGTGCTGACCGCTGGCCTGGCCCCCAACGTGGAGGAGGGGGGCAGGTACATGAGTGACATCCTCTTCCTGCGCAGGATGTACGAAGCGGGCGCGAGGGGATCCTTCGACATAGTCGCGATCAAGCCCTACGGCACATGGTACGAGGCCTTGGACCGTGAGGTGTCTCCCCTGCGCGCCAATCTCTCCCGGTCCATCCTGCTGCGAGACGTGATGGTCAGCCACGGCGACGCGAGCAAGGCCGTGTGGGCTGTAGAGTTTGGCTGGTGCGCCCTGCCTGCTTCGTGGGAGGGACGGGTTGCACCCTGGGGGAGCGACAGCGAGGATGTACAGGCCAGGCGCACGGTGGAGGCCATCGAGCGGGCCGTGGACGAATGGCCGTGGATGGGCGTCCTCGTGCTCCAGCACTTCCACCCCATAGCGGAGGCAGACGATCCTATCAGGGGCTTCTCCCTGGTCACGGACGACATGGAGCCTCGACTGACCTACCTCAGGGTCCAGGACCTGGCCCGGACCGCGAGCCTGGCAGGTCCCGGATGGTATCCCAGCGACACGTGGGCTGCCGAGTACGAGGGTTCGTGGCGCGAGGAAGACGGTGTGATTGGCGGCGAGGTCGAGGGCGGCGAGGTCGTGGTTCGGTTCAAGGGGACACGCCTGGACCTCGTGGCCCGTGGGCCTTTGGAGTTGAGTGAGGTCACCGTGGACGGGGAGCCGGGCAACGCACTGTCGGAGGGTCGCCTACTTCTCGATAGCGGCTCTGGCGAGCGCAGAGTCACGCTGGCCAAAGGGCTGGAGTTTCGAGAGCACGAGGCGCGCCTCGTCGTGGGCCCTGGCGGCAGCGGCGAAGGTGGCCTGATTGGCTTCGTCGTTTTCCGCGAGGGGAGCTTCGCGCGGTACTATGTGTCGCTTCTCCTCCTGGTAGGTGTGGGTCTGGTAGTGGCGTGGCGGCTGGTGCGGCTGCTGGTGCTGCCCACCTCGCTGGGCTGGTGGAGGTTCGTGGCTGAGTGGTACCTGGGGCTGCCGGTGGGGCTTCAGATCCTTCTGACCGCTGCGGTGCTCGGCGTCTACCAGTTCTCCCCGTCCCTGATCCTGAGCCTGGTGGCCCTCGCGGTGCTGGCGCCCCTCGTCTATCTGGGCTTGGATCTGGGTCTGGCTTTCGCCGCCTTGAGCATACCCTTCTTCCTCAAGTCCAAGGTCCTTCTAGGACAGTCCGTATCCCTGGTGGAGCTGCTCACCGTGCTCTGCTTCGCCTCCTGGCTGCTGAGGGAGGTGTTGAGAAGGAGCACCGCAGGTGAGTCTACACCGGGGGGATCCCTCTCGCTTCTGGCCTCGGATCCATTCGCCAGCCTGCGAGGTCTGTGCCAGGGCTTGTGGCGGCTGATCCTGCACCTGGTGCAGACATCGGCCTCCCTCGACTTCGCCGTCCTCTTCTTCTTCGTGGTCAGTGTGGCCTCCCTGGTGGTGTCGGAGAACTTCGGAGTGAGCTTCTACGAGTTGCGGACGGTGGTCCTGGGACCGGTGGCCTTCTACCTCCTGCTGCGGGAGGTCTCCCTGAACCGGGAGGGGTTGCTGCGGGTGGTGGACGGCCTGGTGCTGGGTGCGGTGATGGTGTCCCTCTTCGGGCTCTACCAGTACTTCGTGACCGGCGACGTGATCGCGGCCGAGGGTGTGCTCCGCGTGCGCGCGGTATACGGGTCGCCGAACAACCTGGGGTTGTACCTGGGCCGCATCGTGCCTCTGCTGGTGGCGTTCGGTTTCCTGGGTCAGCATCGGTGGCGCAGGTACGGCTACCTGGTGGCCTGCCTGCCCGTGGTCCTCTGTCTGTACCTGACACATTCCAGGGGTGCCTGGCTGCTGGGGGTGCCCGCAGCCTTGCTGTTCCTGGGGCTGATCAGGGGCAGGAGAGCGCTGCTGGCGGCGTGCGCAGCCGTGATCGGTGCTGTCGTGGCGCTGGTACCTCTGGCGGGCGCGGAGAGGATACGCTCGCTGCTGGATCTGAGCGAGGGGACCGGTTTTCTGCGTTTGAAGCTGTGGCAGGCGACGCTGAACATGATCCGCGATCACCCTCTTTTCGGCGTAGGTCTGGACAACTTCCTGTACCAGTATCCGAGGTACATGCTGCCGGAGGCGTGGGAGGAGCCAGATCTTTCGCATCCCCACAACATCCTCCTCGACTGGTGGACGCGTCTGGGCGTGCTGGGCGTGGGGGCGCTGATCTGGATGCTGGTAGGCTTCTTCACCCTGGGTCTGCGTGTCTATCGCTCGCTCGAAGACGGAGAGCTGCGAGTCCTGGCTCTGGGCCTCATGGGGAGTATGGTGGATTTCCTGGCCCACGGGTTGATCGACAACTCGTACTTTCTCGTAGACCTGGCCTTCGTCTTCTTCCTCAGCCTGGGAATCGTACGGCGCCTGTCCGCGGAGACGAAGTAGGGCCTTCGGCACCTCCACAGGTGGTGCTTGCTACGCAGGGCGCCTTGGGGTAACATGTCACAGGAGTTGCGAAGAGAGGTCGTGAAGCAGCCATGCGCATCTTGATCACAGGCGGTGCTGGATTCCTGGGCTCCCATCTCTGCGACAGGTTCCTGTCGGAGGGGCACCAGGTGGTGGTCATGGACAACCTGATCACGGGCAGTACGGCCAACATCGAACACCTGGCGGGGAACGAAGGCTTCCGCTTCATCAAGCAGGACGTGACCGAGTTCCTGTACGTGGAGGGGAAGCTGGACGCCATCCTCCACTTCGCTTCACCTGCCAGTCCCATCGACTACCTCGATCTGCCCATCCAGACCTTGAAGGTGGGAGCGCTGGGGACCCACAAGACCCTGGGGTTGGCGCGGGAGAAGCGGGCGCTGTACCTGTTGGCCTCCACTTCCGAGGTGTACGGAGATCCCCTGGAGCACCCCCAGCGGGAGGACTACTGGGGCAACGTCAATCCGATAGGTCCGCGCGGCGTCTACGACGAGGCCAAGCGCTTCGCCGAAGCCATGACCATGGCCTACCACCGGTATCACGGGCTGGATACGCGCATCGCCAGGATCTTCAACACCTATGGCCCTCGCATGCGGTTGGAGGACGGCCGGGTGGTGCCCAACTTCATCGCCCAGGCCCTGCGTCATGAGCCTCTCACGGTGTTCGGTGACGGGCAACAGACGCGTTCCTTCTGCTACGTTTCGGACCTCATCGAGGGTATCTACAGGCTCCTGTTCTCGGACGAGGTGGACCCCGTCAACGTGGGAAATCCGCAAGAGATGAGCATCGCCGAGTTTGCGAGCCTGGTCAACGAGATCACACGGAATCCGTCAGGCATCGTGCACGAACCGCTGCCGGAAGACGACCCCAAGGTGCGGCGGCCAGACATCAGTAGAGCACGCGAGATACTGGGTTGGGAGCCGAAGGTCCCGTTGGAGGATGGTCTGCGTGAGACCATCACCTGGTTTGAGGAGAGGTTGGGGCAGGGCGGCCCCCGGCGTGGAGATGACGACTGAAGGCGGGCAGGATCGAGCCGCCTTCCAGATCGTCAGCGGCCGGGCTCTCGGCCAGCCAGAGGTCAGAGGAGGATAGCCATGGCCTGGCTCCGGGAGTTGCAGGTAGAAAGCGGCGAGGTGTGGTGCAAGCCTGGTGGCGAGGAGGGTCTCTGCCACGTCGAAGGGCTGCTGGAGCTGAAGGAGCCTTTCAAGGTTTGGTTCCAGGACATCGATCGCTCCATCCCCTTCGCCGATCCTGATCCCTCGCGCAAGTACCCCGTGAAGGAGGGGCGCGTAGCCCTGGAGGCCCGGATGGAGCCCGAGGTTCCGCAGCCGGGGGAGCTGCTGGATTTGTGCCAGAGATTACTCTGTCCGGACGCCGAGAGGGGCCAGGAATGGTATGGCTACGTCTTCTCTGCGCACTTGCCGTTGGAGACAGGCGAGGAACTCACCGTTCGGTTCAAGGATACGACCTTCTGGGGGCGCGAGGGCACCTTCGTGGAGTTCGTGCGTGACGAGCCGCCCTACGTCCTGGTGGCCCACGAGAGGGTGACCACAGTGGCCACCAAGGAGGAGGACTTGGAGCGGCTGCTCAGGCTCCAGTGTCGCTGGCCGGTGTAGAGGGTAGGCTGCACAGGGTGTCCCCACCAAGCATCCTGAGTAGCTGCTGCATCCTGAGTAGGGCCGAAGGCCCGTATCGAAGGAGAAGCAGCGTATCGAAGGACGCTTCGAGCGACCGAGGTTTGACAACCCAGAGGGTCTGTTCTAGAATAGCCAGCGTGCGCCTGTAGCTCAGTGGACTAGAGCAACTGCCTTCTAAGCAGTGGGTCGGGGGTTCGAGTCCCTCCAGGCGCGCCTTAGGTTACCCAGTTGGGGCCGACTTCTTGTCCAGACGCCAGATCCTCTCGGCGCGGAGATCCTCGCTCGCCGCATCCACACCATCATCATGCGTACCGTGCACAATCTCCACCTCGCGATCGACCACGTCCCCATCCAGGGCGTCCGGTTCCAGCCCCGGCGACAGCACAGGTTGAGCAGCTCGCCCAACTCGTCTACATGCGTTAGGATTCGGCCATCCATCGCAGCAGAGAGGCCACTAGGATTGCCATCACCACGTATCCAATGAAACCCTGGACAGTGGTGTACACTTGTGCGGTCAAATCGAGGGGCACTACGTTCTCAGCGCCGAGGCCAGTAAGATTCGCGGCGCTGAGATAGAAGGCATCGAAAGGCTGTTGCACTTGGCCATCGAGTCCCCAACTGAATTGCGGATGCAGCTGGTGAACGGCGACCTCAATTGCCGTGCCCCCCAGACAAGTCGGCAATTCCCAATCTGTATACAGTAGGCCAAACAGTGCCCATACTAGAAGAGCCCAGAAGAGTACCCGGGCTGGGGAATACAGGTAGTTCGACAGCAAGCGTATCGCCGTGGCCAGAATGGGATGCTGCTCTGCAAACACGCGTCGCCGATTGCATCGATCGATGTATTGCTTCAAGAGCGGATCACTGCTCTCATCAGGGGAATCCGAGGTCTGATAGTCTCCCCCAAACCGGGTCCATGAACTTGACAATCGCAGCAATCCTGGGAGGCTCTCTCTCGTGAACTCGGAGAATCTCACAAAGCGCAGAATCGCGTCCGACAGATCACAGTTCTCGAAGTTGCCGCCGCGGAGGTCCGCTCGCGTCAAGTCTGCACTAGCCATGGAAACGCCAGCGCAGTCGGCGTCGCGCAGGTCTGAATACATGAGGTCCGCATGGTCGAGTACGCAACTGTCGTCCATGCGAGCATTGCGCAGCGAAGATCCTATGATTGTTGCACCTTCGAGCAAGACAGCCTGGAAGTGGCAGACATCCAGGCAGGTGTCAGACAGACCCTCGCTCCCGCTCAGATCCACGCCTGTAAGATGCAGTCCCCTGAGATCCCGTGGAGCTGCTTCGCCGGGAATGTGGAATCGAGATGAGCAGGTGGAGAGGAGTGCCAGCTCATCCCAACCAGATTCCTCCGATGCTCGCAGGTGTCTGGTCCAATCGAGTTCGGCTCCGGCGAAGCCATCCACCCGAGCCTGCAACCCACCTGGCTCCAAGGTTCCTCTGCCGACAATGAGCTGCAACACTCGCCCGGCAAAGGCCAGCAAGCGAGACTGCCCTGTATCAGGTCCCTGCGCCACTTCGCCTGAGTGCTCGCGCCTACTGGCCCGAAGATCATCAATGATCGCATTGATGCGCGCTGTCTGGCCTTCCCAGCGCTCTTTGACTCTATGGGCGTCCTTCCTCGAATACCGGTTCCACATACCTCAAGTCCTCCGTCAGAGTCAGCCAAGCGGGGCTCTATGCCCGTCTTCCTCAGGCTCGGGGTGTGTGGCACGCGAGCCCACTGCAGACCCGGCTCAGGCCAAGTGTACCTCGGCGCATTGCGGGCCAGGAGAATGATCAGTCAGCAGGTCGTGCGAACTCGCCGATTTCTTGGATAAGCTGCGTGTCCTGTGTGCCAGCCTGGAAGTACCCTGAGGCCCCTTCGCGCATACACAGCTGTTGAATGTGGAACTCGCCGCGTGCAGTGCGTATGTACACTGGGAGGGTCGAACAACGCTCGCCGTAGACACCCATGCGACATCGCCTGAGCAATTCCACGCCTGTCCTGGCAGCGGACACCAAGTCATCCGTCCCGGACCGGGTCATGCCTGCGGGGGGACGTGCCATAATATCTAGCACAATGATCTCGAAACTGTCCTTCAGCACAGCGCGCTCAAATCCATCCACTGTGCTTGCTTCAGTAACATGCACCTCGACATGGCCCAGTGAGCGTCGCAGGCGCAGGCGAAATAGCCGATTCGCTGGGGTAAGCGGATGATCCTCAAAGAATAGAATCCGAAGCATTCAGCGCATCTCCTTCCCGTGCTTGATAGGAAGGCGCACAGCAACTGTTGTCAGCCAGTTGTCGCCCTCGAACCTTCTCCGCCGGGGCCGTCCTGCTGGCCTGCTCGAGAGGGTTATCGTTCCATTGAACTCGTCTTCTACTACTGTTCGGCAGAGATAGAGACCGATGCCCAGTCCTTCGATGAGTCTGAAAGGGTCACGAAACCGTGATCGCGTGAACCTTCGGAACACCCATTCGGTTTCGTCCGGCGCGACTCCAATCCCCAGGTTCGTGAACGTCACGACACAGTGTCCCTCTTCTTGCGTACTCGCGATGGTGATGTGTGTGTCTGTGTAGGCATACTTGACGGCATTGTCGAAGAGATTGACGAACACCAGCCTCAAGTCTCTCTCTCGACCCTCAGTCACCGCGCTGTCAGCGTGAAGCGATAGCCTGACTTCCCCAAGGTGACAATACTGAGCCGACCTTCGAAAGAAGGGGGTCAAGTCTGCCAGAACACGAATGATGTCAACCGTCTCCCTGTGTAAGACGTCGTACCTCCCATAGACCCCTTCGGGCACCCCCCGGGCACTTTGACCTCCAGCGTCATCACCCAAGCCGCCGACCGAGCCCAGACGGCGCTCCCTGAAGGTGTAGAAACGCTGTCGGATCAGTTCCAGGCGAGTCAATCCATCTTCCAGAGCCCACAGTGCCAGTCTTAGTTCTTCGGCATCCTCACTGTTGTCCAAGTTGCTTCGGACGACACGCATAAGCGCATCGTAGCCTGAGGCAATCATGCCGGCCGAGCGGCCCATGAGATGCCCGGTCTCACTCATCAGATAGTCTAGTTGAATGCTCGATAGGCTCCTCTCGATGAAAGGGAACAGCTTCTTGCTGACAACCTGCACGATTTCTGCTTCCTGAGAAGCGTTCGGCCCGGTCCGCCCATCCCAGCCGAAACCGAGCATGATGAGGTAGCCAGCGGAGGTTTCTCGGCCAAAAACTAGCGCAAACTCGCTAGCGAAGTACTTGGTTGGTGAAAACCACCACAAGTCATGTTCCTTTGTTGGCAGCATCATGCCGTCTTGTTGAGCTAGGAACTTGAAATCATCGTATGTCGGAAGTCCGAAGGCATCAGCCACATCAAGATGTGCCGGAACAAGCACTTCCCGCTTCATGTCTGTGTAGTTGCCCCACTCAGAAGCGTACACAGCCCCACTGCCCAGAACGAAGTAGTCCACGACTCTCTCAAGCGCAGATGTGACTCTTCGCCAAAGGATCTCTTCTGTCACCGCAGTCTCGACACTGCCCAGCTCAACAGCGTCCAATAGAGCCTCGCCATTCTCGACTGCGCCCGTATCTTCCTCATCCATCCCGATAGTCTCCCGCACAGCCACCGCCTCGAAGGCAACGGCTCATCATGCGCACCTGATCACTTCATGGGGACATGGCCAATCGGTTGGTCTAGCCCTTACCCTGTGCTGCGCGGGCGCGCATTGCTGCTGGCCCGCCGCACGCCGCCTGAACCCCTGCAAGGACAAGAAGCCCCGAGCGACAACTGGCGGCCACCATCGTATCACCTATTGCTGACACACGCAAGATTCTCTACGTCTCTAGCATCGCCCTCGTCGCCGGCACAATGCGTCCGACTACTAGCGCCTGACCCCCCCCCTCGAACCACTTCGACCGCTCGAGAAGGGGCCCTCACAAAGCTAAGCGACGCCTTTAGAGCATCAATGTCCGATTGGCTTGCCATCTTCATCAGCACCACGTTTCCACTCCGTCCGGCCCGGTCAAAGGGCGAACCGTTCCTGGCTGGCCTTGGGAGCCACCTGGTCGTTCCAGCGGTCGGCGAGTCGGCAGAAGCCAGAGTTGGAGATGAGCAAGCGACGATTCGTGGGAGAGATGAGATGGATGAAGAAGGGTGGTCCGACCTGGGGGGTCAGTTCCGCGGCGAACCGAAGCACGAAGTCTGCAAGGCACACCACTCCCTTGGGAGTGTTAGGATCATATCTGGTGTCCCCGCCACTCCGAATCTCAGCCAGTAGCTTCACGACCACCATTTCGGCCAAGTCGTTACGTCCATTGAAGACAAACGGTGTGACGGCGCCGGGAGGACTATGGTCGCATCTCTTGTACCGCGGCTCGCGCTCGTCTTCACGCCTTGGTCGATCGAACCCGTAGAAGATGTGGTACAGCCGACCATTGCCTCCCCTGTCGAAGCCGGCAACGTGGTAGCCCACCTCGTCGAGCCCCGCCTCACGCGGCTGATAGTCGCGAGTAAGATACTGCTCCACCAGGTCAGCCAGGTCCCCGACCGAGTGAGTCTGTGCAGAGATTCCTTGTCGAAAAAGGAACTCGCCCACCTTGTTACCAGTCCTCTCCCCCCACGTTGCCACGCAGCCTACACCCTGGAGCCAAAAAGCCTTCGCTCCCTCAACGTACTCTCGACTCTCCCCGAAATCATTCGTCACCGCACTGTCCACAGCCATCACAATCAGACTCCTCGGGATGACCGCGCTGAACACCACTGTCATGTCCTGAGCCCCTCCCGTGCGTTGGCGCAGCTAGATCGCCATGGGGGCTGTCGGCATAGCGGCGAGAGATTTGAGGGCCAGCCGCAAGCGACTGCCACAATCGTACCCCACAGCACCGTGCGGGGCGTCCACTGCTGGTGGTCCGACCAGTCGGTCTTCTCCCTGTACAGGAAGTATCGCGAGTTGGCAGCCTCCACCACAAAGACCGAATGGAACCAACCAGCGAACCCAACCTCCTCTGTGCAGCCTCTATAGATCCCTCCACGCACCATGGGCCGCTGATGTAGGAGTAGCAGTATTCTGGGGTCCCTGCTGTCTGCCAGCTTCCTCTCCTTCTCGGGAACGGATTCTCTTAGCATGCGACAAGCCTCAGTCAGCGCCTCCCGTTCCCACATGAACCGCCTCCACGCATGCGCTACGCACTCAATCCGGTCGGGTGTGGGCCCGAGCTTCGCAATGCTGCAACCCTGAGGGATCCACCGATCGCCGAGAAACCCCGAAACCACCTGGGAAGTGAATCCCAGGTCTTCCATGTGCAGCCCTGTCTGCGAGAAGTCGAGGCGTCCTGGTGCGGTTGTAGTCCCTTGAGTAGATCGGATGTATTGCAGCACGCCTGCCATTGTCCAATGCCTCGATCGTCCGAACTGGTGAAACGGCCCCACCAGCTACACGACATGGAACCCATCGAGGATGCCTTCTGCGTCAGCCGCTCGTCGCATCGTCGTGCATACACTCTCCATGGAGGCATCGTGCTGCTCGTCACCCATCAAGCCCCCGGCGTTGGTGCGTATTCGTCCAAAGAGCTGAGTCATCTCGACTGCCACCTACCTCACCCCCACGGCCACCACCCGAACACGTTCTCCAGAACGAACCGTGCCACCAGCCCCGGTCCAGTATTGACCTGTAGTTCTGCACCCGATACTTGCTGATTCTCATGAGACGCTCCTCTGCCCCCCTGGCCGCACTTCCAGATCAGCAATCAGCTTGTCCTTCTCTTCCCTGCTGCTATTGCAGGTCGTCTCAGGCAAGACGCTCGCATGCACGCGCTCGGATTGCTCAGCGATTGGCTACCGACGGTCGCGCTTTCCTAGACCCCGTGCCGATCGTGGACGATACCAACCAAGTACCAAGTATCTCCTTCCAACTCTAGCACCAATCGGAGGGCCCGCCACGAGAACCCATGGTACTCCTGCTCGAACTGGTACTCGATGGTAGCGGCCTTTGGATACACTTCCGGGATGTTGTTGGTCGTATGTCCACTTTGGAAGTGGTGGTTGAAGTACACGACGTCCGGGCGGGCGAAGTGCATGTCGTAGACAAATCTGTGATAGTACTCCTGAAACGAGTAGACAAGACGTTGGCCACCTTCGTCCCTCCCCCAATCGCGGGTCGTCTCGTCGGCAAGGGCGCCTCTTAACTGGTCCGCACTGAAGACCAGGTCCCGCCCCCTCACATAGGCAATGGCGGAGAACCGGACTCCTTTGTCTGGATGGATCAAAGCAGCCAAGGTATTCATGTCCTCGTCTCTGAGGGCCACAACAACCTGGAGCGCGCGACCGGCGATCTCATCGCCCACCCAGCCTACTTGACGAGCCAAGAACCTGCTGTTTGCCCAACCTGTGATGCTCTCGTGTCGTATGGGAACCCAGACCTCGCCATCCTGCTCTTGCGCTTCTCCAGTCACCTCGATATCCCTGCCATAGGGGGAGATGGCACCAACGACAGCATTTGAGCGACCTGGCTGGGCGTGCACTTCTAGGACACCGTCGAGCGCGACGTTGACGACAGCGTGTTTGCCCGGCTTGATGGGTGCGACCGTGGGCCACACAATCGTAGCCGTCTCGAGGGTCTTCAGCAGGTGAGCCACTCGTTCGTCCGCGACAATGCGCTCCCCTCGCTCGGTGGAGCGGCTAAGGATTCTGTGCAGCAGCAGGGCTTCCCGTGTCTCACTGTTGACGGACTCTCCCACTTCCACGGTCTTCTCCACAGTGCGTGTCACCTCGGTCAAGCGCCCAGGCACCTTTGCTAGCACGGCCTTGAGATTCTGCGTCAGTTCAGTCTTGAATGCGTCAATGGTGCCCGGTAGAGGATCGTAGACTATGCACCGGAAGTGCCGCACATCGAAAGTGACGTGGTCCATACTCTGGGTGATGAAGATCACCTTCTCTCCATCGAAAGCGTGCGAATACCCCGCCTCGTAGTACACATTGGTGTTGGCATCTGTTAGGTCGGCTATGACGACCCTAGCCTTCGCACAGTACTCCCAGACGTCTTTCATCACCGGCGTAGCGCCAAAGATCTCGCCCGCATAGATGCACTCCATCTGCAACTCGCTGACCGTTGGCTTGATGACGTGTTCGTATATTCCCTTGAACTTGTCCGTCATAGGCATCAAGACGAAGCAGAGCCTAGGATCAAACTCGACACTCACGGCGCACCACCTCCTTGCGAGTGCAACAAGGCCATATCGGCGGCAGAGGAGCCTTGCGGGTTGTGCCGACACCTACTGTCGAGGCGTCTACGACCGAGAGCCGGTTGCACAGGACCCTGGCCCCTCGTACCGTGTATCGTCGTGCACGAGGTACCAGTGCAGGCACGTTTCAGGACGTAGAGGAATCGAAGTCAGCGGATTGTACCACATCTAGGGAGAGAGGGCAACACGGGTCCTTGCGCGTGGCAAGGGCCCCGGCTCCTCGGGAGTCGTACGTATCGCAAGCCTCCGCAAGAGTAGTGGCTCTCCTGGCGGGTCTCAAGGGGATTGTAGCTTTGTCCGGCGTCGGCGCTGACGTGACATACGGAGGTCATCGACAGCAAGTTGGACGTTGGTGAAGAATGTGCTAGACTTGGTGCCAATGGTGGTACGTTGCGGCTCAGGTGTTACTCGCCGGAAGGAGGTGATGTGGGCAGGTACCGAGTGACTTGACCGTCCCACATGCGTGGCCCGGAACGCGGTGCGCATTCGCTTGGAACTGACCGGGCCAGCAATCTAGCAAGGGAGGAAGGAAATGAACAAGAGAAGGGTGCTGATAGTCGTCCTGTCACTGGTGACGGTCTTCCTGTTGGCCGTGCCTTCTGTGGTCACTGCCAACCCACGGGATGAGGCAGCCTGGAAAAGGTATGTCGACGAGAAGGTGGTAGAGTTGTACCAGTACATTGATCAGAAGCTGGGGGAGTTGTACGCGTACGTGGACGAGAAGATTGCGGAGATAGGCGGCGGCGGTCCAGATTACGACCTGCCAGCGGACGAGGACTGGAATGTAGATGCTTACGCCTACTCAGATGGTCAGGGCTGCAGCCACCCTGTCCTTCAGTTCAACACAGACGGATGTAGTTGGAATGGGGTCGGAGTAACGCCGACTTCCGCGAGGGCGATGGTGAGCCACGATGGTGACATGCTCGGATATGCTACCGGGTCGTCCGGGTCGGTCTATTTTCACCAGGTGGACTTCCTTCCCCCGGTGGGCGACACGATCGACCTAGACATCTGGGTATTCTGGATGGGCACGGAGAAACGAGCGTCAATCTCTCGACTCGTGACAGAGCCGCAATACCAGGCTCCATGGCTCTGCGGCGCCGAGATCTACCCGGAAGATGGCTACGTTCCACTTAGCGTTCGATTCACCGTGGAGGCCGAAGACGACGACCCCTGTGATGTACTGTCTACGTCCTGGGACTTCGGCGACGGGGGGACGGCTGTGGCGGAGATGCAGCGAATGGACCCGAACACCTTCCAGGTGGAGGTGGTGCATGTGTATGAGAGTCCCGGAATCTTCTATCCGGTCGTGACGATCACTGACCTTGGCGGGCAATCCTATGCGTTCGACGGCTACTGGCTTGAGGTGTATCAGTGATGTGAACGGTCGATAGTCGCGACATCACAGCAGAAAGATCACCAGGGCTATCCCGCTAGGGATGGCCCTCCTCCTATTGGGCGACAACTCTAGGGCAAGTTGTCAACTGGCGAATGCAGCCTATGCACTCTCTCGATGTCTTCACTTTCCAGAGCAAGGTATCTCTGCAACACAGCCAGGGAACTGTGACCCATGAGCAGTCTCAGAGAGCGCAAGTCCATCCCGCCACGCAAGTACCAGCGGGCAAAGGTCCTGCGGAACCTATGGGGGTGACGGGGTGTGACATCGGCTTTCTCGCCCAGCCTACGGCAGACGATCTGCAATCCTCCACGGGGCAGGACTGACCCAATCGAGAAGGGCTGGAACCAATAGCTCCAGAAGAATGTCAGCTATCTAGCCCGTCTCTCGCCTGAGCGCCTTTCTCTTGAGCCACCAGACCTAGGTGGTCTACGTTGGGCTTGAGCGTCGAGCTTCACCCCCCACTGCCAGCGGCGCTCAGGGCTTCGGGAGCGCGTCGAGAGTCGTCATGAACTACTCGTAGACTCCAGCTACTGCGTCCTATTCGTGTCTTCAGGGCCTTCGGAGGCTCTTGACCTCCACCCGCACACGACAAGCACAATGCCGAGCACGATGCCGCCAATGATCCAAGGCGCCAACGCCAGGACAGTCGTTCGATGGATGTAGGAGTAGTCAGCGAGCAATGCTGGAGTATTCATCGCAGCGGGGTCACAGAGATACCAGGGGGCTTGACAGAAGTAATCAATCGGGAGGGACCGATACCACACAACAAAGGCCGACCACCAGGCCATGGAAGCGAGTGCTAAACCCCCACATAGCCATCGGAACATCCTCGTTTCGCCTTCTTTGCGCTCTGCCGACCTGCTGAAGCTTGCGAGAAACAGAAGGCCAGCCACCAGAGGTGGTGTGGAAACAAGCAGCGCGCTGAAGTCAAGTGCGCCCCAACGCAGGATTTGAGTGAAGTCAATGCCACCCTGCGCCACCATGTCAAAGACAGGACTAATCCATCTAGCAAGACAGATCGGAATGGATAGTAACAAGCCCTCTACGACTAGCAGAGTTCCTCCAATGGTTGGCCATCGTTGCGCAGTGAGTGTAGGTACCCAAAGGGGCAGGAGGAGGGGGGCGAGTGCAACCCAGATGACCAGCAGTTCGGAGAGGGATGTGGACTGTCCGTCGCAGCACAGACTCACCTGGTTGGAAAGCCGATACACGGCGAGAGATAACCAGACAATCACCAGCGTCAGGCAAACCGCCCACCCTATGGCCAGAACCCCTGCAACTCGGCGCAGTCGGCCCACTGTTCGCTCTGCGGGATGCTCTCCAATTGCGGGGACGGTGCCAACTTGCGCCGTGCCTTCTCTGGCTGTCGGTGCTGACTCGGCGGTGGGGGCGCTTCTCAGGCCGATCCCACACGCCGAGCAGGAGACGGCATCGGCGGGGTTCTCCATGTGACAGTTGGGGCACAACTTGGGCACCGTCTCCTCCTTCCGTGCAAAGTGGTACTACTGCGCGCGGAGAACGAGCCAACGTGTGTTAGCAAGATGACGAAGCAGGGGAATCGCAGCTAGGGCATTGTACCATAACTCGGGATATATGGCAACAGACGTCGTTGCGCAGACCGGACAGTCGCCGCCGTTGAACCCTAGACCTGTCTGCTACCGCTGGACAGAACGCTCGCGGTAGCCTATAATGTGAAGTAGAGTCGACCACAATGGTGTTCTGGAGAACAGAGGAGGCGACGGATATGACTACGAAGGGGTTACGTTTCGGGTTCTACGTGCTTGCCATCTCGCTTCTGCTGTTGACGCTGGATTCGTGCGCGTACGTGCCTGCTACGTCAGTCCCGTACGGCACCGAAGAGGCCATGCGCACTGCTAAGGCTGCTGCGACGTCCGAAGTTGCCACAGCGATTGTGGAGGTTGAGACCTACGAGGCACGGAGGACGGCGGAAGCGCAGGCGCCGGCCGCAACACAGGAGGCCGCCTCAACGGAGCCTGCACTAGCGCTAGAAGACGTGGGAATCCAGGTGCTGAGTTGCGTGCAATACGAACGTTTCGGCACGCCCGTTCCGGACGAATTCGTCTGTAGCTACGATGTCACCTTCAGTCTCGAGTATGCGACTGCTGGGCACTCCGCATATCTCGTCTGCTTCGTTGCTGATGGAGGTCAGTCTGACACGAATCCTGTGTCTGAAGGATCAGGGACATCCGAAGTGACGGTCTCCATTGAGGACATGATCGTACGAGGCGGAGGAGAGACGAAGCACGCTGCCTTTTGCCAGCTTCGAGATGCAGGTTCGGACGAATGGCTTGCCGAGGCCTTTCACGGGGAGAGCGCGCAGGATGACTCTCTAGCTATGCCTGTGCGCTAGGGTCAGAGCCCTGGTGCTCTTCGCTGGTCACGAAGCCGCTCGAAAACGCGAGAGTAACCCTGTCAGAATCCAGCTACTGGAGGGGCTGTCCTGCTGCAGGATGGCCCTTCTCTGTTTGGGCGTGAGTCAGCGGCCACAGAGCCAGGTCGCGCTATTGAGGAGTCGGACGTAGCACGTGCCTACGCAAGAGTTGTAGCTCCTCTGGAAGGGGCTGAGCGGGATTGCAGCGGAGCGAAAGGAAGCTGCCATTGTACCCTGGACTTGCCTGCTATCCATGGACAGAACACTGCCGATCGGCTACAATGTGAGTGGACTTGACAACAGTGGTGGTCCAGACGACGGAGGAGGCGACGGAGATGAGGAGGAAGTGGTTACGTTTGGGGTTCTACGTGCTTGTTGTCTCGCTTCTGTTGTTGACCCTCAGCGCCTGCGATGAGCCGAGTCCACCTCTGTCGGCGGACTATATGGAGACAGTGGAGGCAGACGTAGCACAGCGTCAAGCTACCAGTGCCGCCGGGACGGCAGAAGTAGCCACGGCGATTGCGGGGGTTGAGACCTACGAGGCAGGGGCGGCGGCGGAAGCGGAGGTAACGGCGAATGCGGAGGCAACGGCGAATGCGGAGGGTGTCTCAGTTGGGGTGTGTCGTACACCCGGAGCTTGGTGCGTCGTCAAAGGCCAGTTTGACGAGCTTGTGGGGTACGAAGCGGATTCAAACGAGGTGAACATCTTTTTCCCCGCGGATGGGGGAGCTGTTTCAGGAGACTTCCACTTCTCTTGGATGTATGAAGCCAGCGATGACAAAGGCTACCTTTGCAGGGCGCTCATCGGCTCTGTAGGCACGCTGTCAGGCGATTTCGATCCAGAGAGCGCCAAGTTGGAAGGCACTGTGTACGACTTCCGTTCCACCTTGGACGTGCTCGAGTGTTCCGGAGGAATCGAAGTCGAAGCTTACCCTCCGACCACTCGATGGTCGGCGACGTACGATTGGAGTACCGGTGGCATAGAAGGCGAGGTCGTCTTCCCGGACGAAGCGGTGCCGTTTCGTGGGACCACAGTATCCGAGGAGCCTTCGAACCCTGCAGATTGACCCCCATGTCCGGTGCCCGGCAAACCCGCCCCTGGGGGGACCAACAATGGACCAAGAACGGCCTCGAGTGGGCCGTTCTTTCCTGAGACAAGAGGAGTGCGGGACGGTGCTCGGTACTGAGCCTTCCTTCACGTTCCTCTTCACGGACGTCTCTCAGGAGGAGTCTGTCGCCGAACCAGGCTCGATTCTGCTCCTGGCAAGCGGTCTGGCCGGTCTGGCAGGATCTGCCACCCTTCGACATCGCTCAGGGCAGGCTCTGCGGTGGAGGACGAGAGAGTAGGCGACTGAACACAACACCGATAGTGCAAGGGCTATCCGTTCTAGAGGATGGCCCCTGTCCTGTGCCGTTTGGGCTGCCGAGTGATACGGCGTTGGGGGAGGGATTGGCGGTGACGACCGGTCAGGGTCAGTCTCACAGAGACCGGAGGAGGCCGCGCCGTTCAGGAGTCGGATGCATCACAAGCCTGCGCAGGAGTAGTGGCTCTCCTGGCGAGGCTCGTAGGACGACCTCACTCGCTGTGAGTCCGGTGTCAAGCACAGCAGGCAACGTAGCCTTGGCCCGAATCCAGCCGCCACGCCCCCACCCGATCAGGCGGGAGAGCGCTGGGACGCTGCGTGCGCCCGGACGCCTCCAGGCGCGGTTTGTTGCACGTCGAATGGCCTTGCCTCTCACGCGCGCAGACGCCCCAGTCAGATGCCCCAATCACCGCCAGGGCCCAGTCGCCGCTGGCCTGCGACCGCGACCTGGCGGCCGTATGCGCAACGGGCGCTCTGGCGTTCTGCTTCGCCAAGCGCAACGGTATTAGTTGGTGTGGTACTCGATGGTGACCCCGTACACGTCTATGTTCGTACTATCGAGGATGGTCAGACTGACGTAGGCCCGCTGCGTTGGCGTCACGCGCTTGTTGATTCTGGCACTGGTGAAAGTGCGCGGTACTGCGCTGGAACTGCCAGAGGAGACGGCACCGCCCAGCCAGACCAGCTTGGCGCTGGCCGGGGCGAGACGGTACAGGCCGGCGCTGGCATCCCAGCTCGGGTTCTCGTCGTAGACGTGCAGCTTGATCCTGTCCACCGTGACAGAGCCGAGGCACGGGAAGACGACGGGGGCCACGAAGTTGCAGGAGCCCGAGTTGCACGTCACCATGCAGCCGTAGTTGTAGTAGGAGCTGGACGAGCTGAACGTAGCGAAGTCGGCGGCTGCCAGCGTGACCTTGCGGGTCGCGCCCGCGGCCAGTGGCTTCTCGCCGGGCCTGGCCCACACTACCCCCACCATAGTGCCCAACATAAGGGCACCCGCGACTGCCGCTATCCAGAGCTTGCTAACCCTTCTCATCTCTCTCCTTCCTCGTTGTTGGGCCGCAGCCGGTGTCGGTCGCTGACACGCTTCGGTCGAGGCCGTGGCGGGTGGAAACCTGGCACATTGTAGATCAGTCCAGGTACGTCTGTCAATCGGCATGGTGAGAGTCGGGGCAGAGCTGTTGCGTCTTGCGCCGGGCCGTTCGTAGCCCTGGCGCGTCGCGGCATCTGACGCACTACTGTGGCGGGGCACTCCGCACGCGTGGGGAGAGACAAGGGGACAGTTGGATTGGCCGCCATCGCCGCGAGAGACGCTGCCTTGTGGCGAGCGCCTCGAGGGTTCCACTGCCTCCAGGGGCGCTTCGTTGCACGCCCGATGGCCTTGCGTCTGACACGCCTAGACGCCCCAGTCAGATGCCCCAAATCACCGCCAGGGCGCAGTCGTCGCTGGCCTGGCCCACACCACGCCCACCAGAGTGCCCAACAGAAGGGCACCTACGACCGCCGCTATCCAGAGCTTGCTTGCGTTTCTCATCTCTCTCCCCTTTCCTGTCCTCTCCCTGGATCGACGGCCAGCCTGGCGAGAATCCGATCGTGGGCGTGCCCTCGGGCCGCCACGGCGCGGGCTAGCTGGATTGTGAACGCAAGCCTTGCGCCCTCAGTCTGACTCCGCTAACTCGGTTGGCCGCGGCCTGTAGGCCCAGCGAGCCTTGGCGGTCTGAGGCACCCAGGCGCCGCACTCTCGGCACTGGCTCTGGCCGACCGGGTTGTAGTGGCCGCACTCGTAGCAGACGAGCGTCCCGTCCATCTGTTTCGCCTGCTCCAACCTCCACGCGAAGTCCTCGAACTCGTCCGGCATAGGTGAGAAGTCTGGGAACCTCGTCGCCGTCGGCTCGTCAGGAGGCAAGCTATGCGAACTGGCGTGGGAGATGACGGAGACGTATGCCGGGAGGGCGAAGAGCAGGATAGCGGGCACGGAGCAACAGGACATGATCGCGGACACCGTGGTCCAGAACTCCATTCCAGAGGTCGGGAGCTTGCCCGCTTCACGGAGATACGAGGTGAACAGAAGGCCGGGCGTGATGCCCACTATCAGTGTCCAGCAGAGCAGACCTGCTATGCACAAGACTTCGGCATGGCGGCTTCGCATCGCTCCCTCCGTAAGAGCATCAGCCGCCTCTCGGACAAGGCCCCACACAACACAGGGCAGGCAGCCTGGCGGACCGTCGGGTGGCATGTCCATTGCTTGCCCCTCCTGGTGTGGGTCACAATCGAGCGTGTCAGTGTTGGGCCATTCGAGGGTAGGTCACGTCTAGAGCTTGGGCGTGCGGTGGAACGGCAGCATCCCATTGTACCACCATGGCGACGCACTGACAACAGCGGTCGTCGCCAAGAGGAGGTGCGTGCTTCAGGCGAACAGACTGGCTCGGTCGGCCACTCCGTCGCAGGGTGACATAACAGTCAACCAGCTACGATAGGCCAATCGAACGGGGGGCCCGAAAGGGGTTCTGTCAGGTGGAGGCTTCCTGCGGCACGGGTCGTCGAACGGCCGCCCAGGTGGAACCGATCCCGGAGCTGGGGAGCCAGAGACAGGCTACGAAGAAGGGCCTCTAGAGGCTCCGCCTAGCCTCCTGCCTCCAGACCGCTTTCGATGCGGCTGAAGACGTTGCCGATCTGCGGACCCAGGACCAGCAGCGTGGCACAGGTCACGCAGGGAATGATCACGACGATAACCAGAACGGCCAATCCAATCGCCAGCCAGACCCTGCCACGGCCTTCCTCCTGCAAGTACAGCATCGTTCGTTCCCTCCCTTTCTCCCGGCCCACGACGTAGCCTGGGCCAGGTTGGCCTCGCCATTGTGGTGGCGGAGCGCGCACTACAGTGTAGCACTGTGCGTAGGCGTTGACAACGAGGGGCGCAGTGTCCTTGAGAGGTTGACAGCAGGCATCGATTCTGCTAAAATGTGTACAAAACCAACAGGATGTATCACATACGAGGAGGTGCGGGATGAGAGCGAGGTGGTTGCTGCTGGCGGTGAGTGCGATCTGTCTGTTGGCGCTGTTCCCCGCTGCTGCCCTGTCGCAGGCTGCCACGGTGAACGCCGGGTGCGGCACGGCCACGATAGATGGTCGGGTGGGCTCGGCGGAGTGGGCGAACGCGGCGGTGCTCCCCCTCGTCGAGTACATGGTGGAGAAGGGTGAGGGCGGCCCGCAGATCGAAGAGGTGGCCCCATCCCAGGAGCAGTTGGGCACCGCGTACTTCATGAACGACGAGCAGTACCTCTACGTGGGCGCTATTCTTCCGGACGCCGACAACGTCGTACCCGACGACCCGGCTTACTACGACCTGTGGATGGCGTTCACCTTCGAGGACGAGCCCGCAGGGCAGCCTGCCGCCTGGGTGGACTGCGCCTGGGAGGCTCCTTCCTGTAACGCGCCCGAGGATGAGGGTTGGATCTTCGGCGAGGTAGCGAGATACCCCGACTACTCCATAGACGACGTGTGGTTCACTGAGTGGGCTGCTCCCCACGAGATCTGCTGGGACAGCGCGATGGCGGCAGGGCTCGCTTTTGACGCGGCTGCGCGCAACGGGGGGGCGCACTTCGAGATGAGAATGGATCTGGAGAGCTCCCCGGTGAACAACCCCGATCCGAGTGAGGGTGACTGTTTCGGACTTCGGTGGATGCTGGCGAATTTCCAGGGGCAGGAGGCTACCGGGTTCCAGGACTACATCGCTGCGGGCTGGCCCGCGGAACCTGTGGACGATCCCGACTACTCCGGGGAGTGCTCGGTTCTTTGTCTGAACCCCTGCGTGGTCGAGGAGGAGTTCGTATCCGAACCAGGTTCGATTCTGCTGCTGGGAAGCGGGATGGCTGGCCTGGCGGGCTATGCAGTCCTGCGCTGGAGGACGAGAGAGTAGACGACTGAACATAACCTGGATGGTACAAGGGCTGTCCGCAAGGATGGCCCTTTGTTATTCGGACTCATCTGAAAGACCTGCGACAGATTGCCGAGTGGCGAATGCAGCTCGTGCGCCTTCTCTATTCCCGCCCCTGTTGGAGCCAACCATCTCTGTAACACAGCCAAGGGGCTGTGGCCCATCAACAATGGCAGCGAGCGGAAGTCCATCCCATCTCTCAGGCACCGTGGAGCAAGTGCCCTGCGGAACCTACGGGGGTGACGGAATACGACAGCGGCGTTGTGGCGAAACCTACCAGAGTGGACGCTGCGCCTAGCCGCCCGCCTCCAGGCCGCTTTCGATGCGGCTGAAGATGTTGCCGATCTGCGGACCCAGGATCAGCAGCATGGCGCAGGTCACACAGGGAATGATCACGACGATGACCAGAATGGCCAATCCAATGGCCAGCCAGACCCTACCACGGCCTTCCTCCTGCAAGTACAGCATTGTCTTTTTCCCCCTTTTCTTCAGGCCAAAGAGACGATCCGGACCGGCCTAACCTCGCAGCTATGGTGGCGGACGGCGTACTGTATTGTAGCAGCGTGCGCAGGCGTTGACAACGAGGGGCACGGTGTCCTTGAGAGGTTGACAGGAGGCATCGACTCTGCTAAAATGTGTACAAAACCAACAGGATGTGTCACATACGAGGAGGTGGGGCATGAGACCGAGGTGGTTGTTGCTGGCGGTAAGCGCGATCTGTCTATTGCTGTTGTTCCCCGCGGCTGCGATGTCGCAGCGAGCCACTGTCAATGCAGGGTGCGGGACGGCGACTATAGACGGCTACGCGTGGCCGAGTGAGTGGGCCAATGCCGGCAAGGTCGAACTATTCCCTATGGCGGAGGTGGGCGCGAGGGTCAGCAGCCCGATTCCTCCGCCGGAGATCGAGGCCTCTCAGGCCAATGGTGTGAGTGGTGAGCTGTGGGCTATGAACGATGCAGACCACCTGTATCTGGCCACAACCGTCGCGCTGGACCACGTGCAGCTTCATCCGGACTGGTGGTTTGGGTGGTCATTCATCTTGTTCACCGACGAAGGCAACGCGCTGGATAACCAGTGGGCCGCGGCCGACTGTGGGCCGCCGCTGCCTGAGGAGGGATGGGTCTTCACCTACAAGCAGGCGACAACCCCTTCTGAGGAGGATGAGTTCATCCCAGCCTCTCAGGCCGGCACCTGCGCCGCGGAGCCACTGGTCGGGGTGAGGTGGGAGGTGGAACCAGATAGATCGATGGTCTGGGAACACGCTTTTGATTTCACCTCTTCCCCGCTGGACAAGGTGGGTCCAGGTGACTGCTTCCGTCTCAGCGTGTGGGTGTGGGCGCTGGGGTGCGAGTTGGGCACGGGCTGTGACGGTGGCAGTGGTGACTGGCTGAATGGCTATGCTGTGTGGCCGGAGGCCTTCATGTACGAACCTGCCACCTTCGGCGAGGTCTGCCTTAGCCCCTGCGAGGTTGACTTCGTACCCGAACCAGGCTCGATTCTGCTGCTGGGTAGCGGCCTTGCTGGCCTCGCGGGGTATGCGGTTCTGCGCTGGAGGACGAGAGAGTAAGATGCCAACTGGCAACTAGGAGTCGAGGGGCCGTCCTCTTCGGGGATGGCCCTTTTTTCGTTGCGGCTGGAAAGGAGTGGCACCAGGCAGGCGACTTGCCAGCCGCCGGGCAGGGTCAAGGGAGGGCCGGGAACTCGTCCTCGCCGATCTGTTCCGTCTCCGCTGTGCCCCCGACGACGGGGTGTAGTGTCACCTCCCATGCTGTGTACCGGGATCCAGTTGCCGAGGGGATCGTCTCGTAAGGCAAGGGATCCTCAAACCGGAAGTAGCTTGCGCGCCTGGTGAACTCCGCGGAGGGCTGGTTCCAGTCCTCGCCTAGGGAGAAGAAGAGCTGGTAGGAGCCGTCGCGGATGCCGGTGATGGTGAAGGTCTCGTAGCTCCGCACGTACACGGCGATCTGGGGACTGCCAGCAGGGTCGGCCAGGATCGCCAGCGCATCCAGTTCCTGCCCGTTGTCGATGGAAAGCTGGCCCAGCCCGTCCCTTGATACCGCTTCCGTCACGAAGGTGCCGGTGGTAAGGCTGCGAGGTGTCGGTGTGGGAGGCGGCGTGTCGGTCGGTATGGGAGGAACCGTGGAAGTTGGCGTGGGCGCAGGGATGTGCGTAGGTGTGGCCGTCAGAGTGGGTGTGGGTGACGGCGGGACTGAGGTGGGACTGGGCAGGGGCGAGGGAACGAGCGCCACGGTGAGGGGCAACACTTCGAGGCTTGAGACGAACTGTGCGTATTCCTCTGGTATGGGCGCCGACGTGTCGAGGTTGGAGAGTGCATTGACACGGAACAGTCGGTCTTCGGCTCCGAAGATGGTCATATAGGCCACCCAGGGCGCTGTCTCCGGGTCACCCTGGCAGTAGACTGCCTGAGCACCTTGATAGCCGTCGATGACCAAGCCCATCGGGCCGTCCACCAGGTGCTGGGCGCTCGATTCGACGAAGTGCGTGATGAGCTGGGCGCAGTCTTCCTCACCAGCAGGCGCATAGCTGGGACCAAGGCTGGCGGGGAAGACCCAAACGGAGATGCCTGCCAGCGGCGATGGTTCGCTCTCTGGTGCGTCGTCTGGGGCGAATCTTACCACTTTGCCTACAACCGCCCCGGTCTCTGGGTCCTCGAAATCCTCCTCCTCGACCTGCCATCCTGGCGGATGATGGACAGAGAAGCCGACTGCTTGGTTGGCGTAGGTTGTCCAGGGCTGGGCGGACGCCGGGATTGGCTGTGATGGGGCCGGGGTGTTTGTCAGTGGAGCGACCGATGTCGACGGACCACATGCAGCGCTCAGAGATACCATGACAGCGGAGAGCACGACCAAGAGCAGGTTCCGCACCATCTCTCATACCTCCAGTGGTCTCTGCTACGCGGTCATCGCTGGGAGCGCGTGGCTATGGGCTGCACGACTCGCGGCGGGTCTCTTTCCCGACGGGCCCAAGCGCCGGCCATCTCATGATATCACGCTCAGGGAACCGGGGCAAGCATCCTCGCACGATGGAGACCTGGCTCGACACCGTGGAAGCCTGCAAAGCTCTCCAGGACCCGGTCGACGTGGGTACCGGGCCATCGCGTCCTACCTGTGCCAGTTGATCGTCGGGTGGCAGGGAAGAAGGCAGTCTGCCGACGCTGTGTTGTGCGTGGCGAGTTGAGGCGTAGACCACCGCAGGCGGCACCTCCCCGCCCAGTTCGGATGGTGCCATCCCGCAGGCCGGTGCCACGTATTCGTTGGAGGAGTTGACGTTGCTGAATGGGTCCCGGTGCTTCTCCGCGGGCCGTGCATAGCCCTAACTTCCCATTGACACTCCGGTCCGGCGAAGGCTATACTGGGTGAAGGCGCTGCTACGGGGGCGACCAAGCAAGGAAGGTCTATCTCGTATGGGAGCGGTGGTCACAACGTGGGTCGGAGGAACGGCGGATGGACTCGTACAGCAGCAGGGTAATCCTTCCTGCGGTCTTGGGCATCATCGGTGCCATCCTCAGCGGGTGCCTGGGCGGACTGGTGGGGTACTCTCTGCCATTCCACAGGGACCGGCTGATGCGGCGCCTGATCAGACGCAGGAAACGAGGAGAGCCGCCAGGAAACGAACTGCTGCTCAGGGGGCGCTTGTCCGCACGTCAAGGGGTAGACATGGTGGAGTTACGCCCGGGAGCGAGTCTGAGGGCGGTCGATCTCACGGAGCGCAATCTGGAGGCCGTGGACCTGCGCGGCGCAAATCTGGAAGGTGCAAACTTGCAGGGAGCGATTCTGCAACGCTGCAATCTGGCCAAAGCTAGGCTGTCGGGGAGTAACCTGTGGGGTGCCAATCTGCTGGGATGCGATCTGCGGAGGTCCGATCTTCGCTATGCCATGATGAGAGGTGCTGACCTGGGCGGCGCCAACCTGTTGCGTGCAGATCTCCGGGGGGCTGATCTGGCAGGGGCGAATCTGAGAGGCGCCAACCTCGAGGGCGCGGACCTCTTGGGCGCCGATCTCTCCCGGGCCGATCTGACCTGGGCCAAGACCGATCGTCGTACGTCGATGCCCGACGGGTGGATGGAAAGCGTGGCCGGTAGGCCGGCGCGCAGTACGGCAACTGCCTCGCACAGGGCCGGAGAGACCCGGGGCGATGACTGCCTGGTCGGACTGAACGGGCAATCACCGCCACAGATGATCGACTGAAGCGCTAGCGGCCCCGCCGAAGTGGACCCGTGGGGCGCTTGAACTAGAAGGACGGGGATGAGGCTTCTGCGGCTTGCTGTGGTCCTCTTGGTCGCTATCCTGCCTCTGTTGCCGCCCGAACCATGCCACTCGGCGCCCGGCCTGGAACTCTGCGGAACGTTCCACGCCATGGGTGTCATCGTAGAGCTCTCCTCTGGTGACGATCCCGATGGTGATGCAGTTGCTGAGCTCGCCTATCGGCCTACAGGGAGCACCGGGCCGTACCAGCCTGGCTACCCATTGAGCCGCGTCGAGGATACGCGGTTTGTGGGTAGTCTGTTCTGGTTGGAGCCGGGCACGTCTTACGACGTGCGGGTTACCTTCGTGGATGGGGATGGCGTGCTGGATGGGACCAAAGTGCGGGGCTCGGCCACCACTCGTGCTGAGAGCACCGTCCAGACCGCGGTGCACTCCTACTACGTCAGCCCCGGCGGAAGCGGCAGCGTTTGTTCTGTGGCTCAGCCGTGCTCTCTGACGGAGGGGTTGAGCCAGGCCCAACCTGGCGATGAGGTCGTCTTGCGCGGTGGTGAGTACTACGAGGGCGGGATCTCCCTGCCCAGGTCTGGCGAAGACGGAGCGCCGATCACCATCGTGGGGTACGACGGCGAGGAGGCTATCCTCGACGGTGGTGACCCGGCCAAGTTCACCTGGACAGCCCAGGGCGGAGGAGTCTACCGGACCACCGTCAACGTGGGAGATCCTCACCTGGTCACAGCTGGCGGCGACCGCCTCTATCCGTATGGGAGCCTTTCGGATCTGCAAGGCTTGATCTGGGGCATCCCGGGCTTCTATGTTGATGGTACCTCGCTGTACGTGCGACTGGCAGCGGATGCAGATCCCAACGGGGTGGAGATGGTCGTTTCGCGTTTCAACTACGCGTTCTACGTCGAGCAAGACTTCATCCACCTGCGGGACCTGACTCTTCGACACTACGGGCAGGGGGATTGGGCCAAGGCGGTCTATTTCGACGGTGCGAGTGACAACCTGGTGCAAGGCTGCACGTTCGCCATCAACGACGTGGGAATCGGCATCAAGCGGGCATCGCACCGCAACCTGATCGAGGAGAACGAGTTCTACGACACCGTGTTCGACTGGCCGTGGGATGGCGTGAAGGGGGGTAGTGGACTCGAGACGGGCGGGGTAGTCTTCTACGATCCGGCCACCGGCAGGGGCAACGTGATCAGACGCAACGTCTTCCACGACTACTTCGATGGTCTCAACGCTTGCCCTTCCTGGACGGCCGGATTGACCAACGAAACCGACGTTTACGAGAATCTGGTATACCGCGCGGGCGATGATGGTATGGAGACCGATGGTCGCTGCTCCAACGTGCGCATCTGGAGCAATACCTTCCACGATGTCCTGATGGGCATATCTCTGGCCCCTGTGTACACCGGTCCGGTGTATGCCATCCGAAACGTCATCTACCGTACCGGCGTGGGGAACAACGATTACACGGGCAGTCCCTTCAAGTTCAACAGCGGCTACGGCACCTCCGGGCCCATGTACCTGTTTCACAACACCGCCGACGCTGCCCTGCCGGGGAACAATGGTCTGTACGTTAAAGCCCCAGGCACTTGGGCGGAGATGGTGGCCCGCAACAACGTGTGGGCCGGAACCGCCTTCGCGGTGGAGAACTACAATACTAGCCAGCCCATCGATCTGGACCACGACGATCTGTGGAACGACAACCTTGATGATCTCGTTCGCTGGGATGGGACGAGATACGCTACGCTTGGTGCCTTCTCCAGCGGCACCGGTCAGGAGTCGCACGGTCTCTCTGTGGAGCCTGGCTTCGTCGATACGGGGAGTGGAGACTATTCGCTCTCTCAGGACAGCGATCTGATCGACTCAGGCCAGGTGATTCCGGGCATCAACGATGACTACGTGGGCGCGGCTCCGGACATTGGAGCGTACGAGTACCCCGGGTACGGATTCGACCTGGCGGCAAGCCCGGGCCTGCGGGCCATGGAGCCAGGCGGGGTCGTTACCTACGCCGTGGCGGTGACAGCGGTCGGCGCCTTCACCGCCAGCGTCACTCTGACCACGGAGAGTCCAGCCACCACCTTGGATCTCAGTCTGGACCCCAGCGGCGTCTCGCCGCCGGGAGAGGCCACCCTGACCATCACAGACACAAACTCAGGGCCAGTGCCGGGCCAGTGGTACACGGTGCCTATCACGGGGACAGGCGACGGTATCACTGAGACAACCAGCGTAGAGCTGCTGGTGGGCGGGGAGTGCACGTACCTGCCCCTGGGAATGAGGCGCGGACCCTAGCGGCACCGGGATGCTTCCGAGATGGATGTCCCAGAGGGTGCCCTCGTAGCCGTCGGGCGTCGGGGTGTGGCCAGGGCATCTGTCCGCCTACAAGAGCGGGCAATGCGGGCGGGCGTGAGATCCCAGCCTGGCCGTCAGGTGGTGAGGATCTGAGACAGGAACAGCTTCGTACGCGGCTCCTTGCACTCGGTGAAGAATCTGTCCGGCGGTGCCTCCTCGACGATATTGCCTTCGTCGAAGAAGATGATGCGGTCGGAAACCTCCCTGGCGAAGCCCATTTCGTGGGTGACGACGATCATGGTCATGCCGCCCTTGGCCAGCTCGATCATCACGTCCAGTACCTCCTTGATCATCTCGGGGTCCAAAGCGGAGGTGGGCTCGTCGAAGAACATGATCTTGGGCTGCATGGCCAGGGCTCGGGCGATGGCCACGCGCTGTTGCTGGCCACCGGACAACTGGCCGGGGTACTTGTCGGCTTGCTCAGGGATGCCGACCCGCTGGAGAAGCTGGCGTGCGACCTCCTCGGCCTTGTCTTTCGACCAGCGACGAACGTAGATGGGCGCCAGGGTGACGTTTTGAAGTGCCGTCAGGTGTGGGAAGAGATTGAAGTGCTGGAAGACCATCCCTATCTCTTTGCGGATGGCGTGCACGTTGCGGATGTCGTGGGTCAACTCGATGCCATCGACGAAGATGTCGCCCTTCTGATGCTCCTCGAGGCGGTTGATGGTGCGAATGAGGGTCGATTTCCCCGAGCCTGAGGGGCCGCAAACGACTACCACCTCGCCCTTCCCCACCACAAGATTCACGCCTCGCAGCACGTGGAAGTCGCCGAACCACTTGTGCACGTCTCGGCAGACGATCATGTCCTGAGAATCTGGAGTCTCGTATCCTTCGTTGTGCACTTCGTCGCCTCCAGGCTGTGTCCTAGCGTTCCCCCACGCCCAACTGCTTCTCGAGTCTACGGCTGGCGTAAGACATGGCGGAGCAGGTTATGAAGTAGATCACGCCAGCGAAGGCGTAGACCTCCTTCTGTGTGCCGATCCACTGCTGCTGGCCTGTCACTGCCTTGGCGACGCCAAGCAGATCCAGTAGTCCGACGATGACGACCAACGACGTGTCCTTGTACAGACTGATAAACTGGCCGACTATGGCCGGAATCATCGCGCGCAGCGCCTGCGGCAGGATGATCAAGGACATCACCAGGGCCTCGTTCAAACCCACTGCCCTTCCGGCCTCGTACTGGCCTTTGGGGATGGCCTGTAGCCCCCCGCGTACGTTCTCTGCGACGTACGCTGCGCTGAACAGCGTCATGCCGACCATAGCCCTCAGCACGTTGTCCAGCCTCAAGGACGGTGGGAGGAAGAGAGGGATCATCAACATGGACATGAAGAGGACGCTGATCAGAGGTACGCCTCGAATGACCTCGATGTACACAGTGCAGAATACCTTTAAGACGGGTAGACTGCTGCGGCGGCCCAGGGCCAAGACCACGCCAATGGGGAAGGAAGCCAGTATCCCCACGATGCCCAGCGCAAGCGTGAGGAGGAGGCCGCTCCAGATGCTGATGGGAACTGACGGGATGAGGGGAAGGCTGCCAAACCCCTTCAGCAATACCACCGTGAGAACGAAGACGCCGACCCAAGCCAGGGTCACGGGACGCCTGGCGCGTAGAGTGCCCCATCTCCACACTACTATGGTTACCACGGCCAGCGCCACGAACAGGGCAACGCTGGTCCAAACGCGCCAGACCTCTGTGTAGGGGTATCTTCCCACCATGAAGACTTTGATATTGGTGGTCACCACTCCCCACTTGGCAGTTCGCAGGGCCCAGCCTGCGATACCGTACAGCGCCACAGAGATGAAAGCCACGGAGAGGACCGTGAGGAGCGCATCGTACCAGGTGCCAAAGAGGTTCTTCTTGAGCCAGCCCAGTACTCCCACCTCGGTGGCAGGAGGCCTGATCACCTCGACGTCAGCCGTCATATCACCTCTCCACGATGGCAAGCTTGCGGTTGGCCACGTTCATGATGGCCGAGATAGTCAGGCTCATAGACAGATAGGCGGCCATGACCATGATGAACACCTCGACGATACGACCTGATTGGTTGAGCATAGTGTTGGAGACGGCGTACAAGTCCAGGAATCCGATAGCGATGGCCAGGCTGGAGTTCTTGGTCAGATTCAAGTACTGGCTGATCAAGGGCGGAATGATGATACGGACGGCTTGTGGCAGAACGACCAGTTGCAGGATCTGCATTTCCGTGAAGCCCTGTGCGCGGGCCGCTTCGGTCTGGCCCTTGGGCACCGCCATGATACCCGCCCGCACTACCTCGGCAATGAAAGCGCCCGTGTAGATCACCAGTCCAAACAAGATGGCAGCAAACTCCGGCGACAGACTGGTCCCGCCGACGACCTTGAGGCCCTCCACCGCGGGCCTGTCGCCGTAGAGGGGGTTCCCCGGGACCAGGAACCAGCCGACGAGAGGAACAAGCAGGGCAATGAAAGCCCACGGCAGGCGAGAGGTGGGTCTTCTCCTGCGGCGCTCGAGAAGGACGCGCCAGGCATAGAGGGCAACTGCCCCAGCTATCGCTACGATCCAGAAGGGCCACCACGCGCCGAAGGACGCGGTGGGGCGTGGCCACACCATTTGGATGCCACGGTTGCTGAGGAAGATGGGGCCGGGCAGGACGACACGATCACGGAGTTCCGGGAGCTTCAGTATGACTGCGAAGTAGATGAAGAAGAGCTGAACCAGCACCGGGGTATTGCGGATGATCTCGATGTAAACGCCGGCTATCTTGCTGATCAACCAGTTGCTGGACAGACGGGCCACACCCGCTACGAGGCCCAGGATGGTAGCCAGGACGATGCCGGCGACGGCGACTTTCAGGGTGTTGGCGACCCCTACGACGAAGGCTCGCCAGTAAGGGTCTACAGGGCTGAAGGCCATACCCTCGGCCAGATCGAAGCTGGCCTCGTCGCGCAGAAAGGAGAAAGAGAAGGTCAGGCCCCTGGCTCTGTAGTTCCCCAGGCACCATAGGGTCAGGAGCACCACTGCGACGGCAAAGGCGATCTGGCCTATGAGCCTGAGGAAACGTTCGTCCCGCAGGGTGCCCACAAGTCGCTGGCGAGTGATGGTGGTCTGAGACATGGAGCGCTACCTCTTGGGGCAAGTGCAGCCCGGCATCACACCGGGCTGCACTCTGTGGCACGAGTAAACGTGGCTATCGGAAGGCCATGGCGTACAGTAGCCCTCCGTTGGTCCACAGCTCGTTCGGTCCTCTGGGGATGTTGAGGCCGTTGGGCCCGAGCCAGCGGTCGTAGACCTCACCGTAGTTCCCAACTTGCTTCACGGCCTGAACCACGAAGTCGTTGGGGATGCCCAGGGAACTGCCTAACTCGCCCTCCACGCCGAGCAGGCGTTTGATGGTCGGGTCGTCGCTGGTCAGCATCTGGTCGACGTTGGCGGAGTTGACGCCGGACTCCTCGGCCTGCATCATGCCCCATACCACCCATCTCACCACGTCGTTCCACTTGTTGTCGCCGTGGGCGGTGAGCGGGCCCAAAGGCTCCTTCGACATGGTTACGTCGAGGATGATGTGGTCCTCGGGGTTCTCCATCGCTGACCGCAGGGCTGCCAACTGTGACTTGTCGGAGGTCTGGCCGTCGCAGCGCCCCTCTTCGTAGGCGGTCGCTGTGTCCTGAGTCTTCTCAAAGAGAAGCGGCGTGTAGTCGAGCCCGCGAGAGCGGAAAGCATCGGCCAGGTTCATCTCGGTGGTCGTGCCGGTTGTGCAGCAAACCGTTGCCCCCTCCATATCCTCCAACGATGTCCAACCAGTGGCAACGGGTACCATCATGCCCTGGCCATCGTAGAACGTCACCGCTGCCCAGTCCACCTCGTTGACGGCATCGCGGGTGAGCGTCCAGGTCGTGTTGCGGATCAGGACGTCGATCTCACCGGTCTGAAGGGCCGGCAAGCGCTCGGCGGCGGTGAGGGGTCGGTACTCGACTGCATTGGCATCGCCAAAGACGGCAGCGGCAATGGCCTTGCAGAAATCCACGTCGAACCCCTCGAATTCCCCTTCAGGGTTGAGATAGCCAAATCCAGGGAGCTCGGCGTTGCAGCCACAGATGATCTTGCCCCGATCAAGGATGATCTGGAAACGTGCGCCTGTGGCCGTGGGTTCCTCTTGCTCCTCCTCGGTCGCTGGAGGCGCTGCGCACCCAGCGATCAGCAAACCTAGTACGAGCAGGGCAATGATGATCCAACGTATGCTCTTCACGACTTTCCTCCTTCGTCAGTAGCCTTCATGGGGATGGCTGTCACGGCGATGGGCGGATGAGCACTTCGTACTCCCTACTCACCTCCTTTCCGAAGGCCGCAACGCGCTCGTTCTCCGTCCGCCGAGCCGCCGATAGGGCTTCGAGGTGAAGCGCCACGAGCGACCGCGATTATAGCACGTCTCTTGGGCAAGAGCAAGCCGCATCGGACTGCGTGGTTGACGGTGCTTCATGAGCGCGAGAGATCGCGTCTCCAGCCACACCTGCACAGAGCAGGGCGCGCGGTGGGGCTAGGCACTAGCGCTCGGCGAGGCGAACCCAGATCCGTTCCCAGTGAGCTGCGTGCACGTTGAGGGCGCGGAATGCGGCGGAGAAAGCTCTGAAAGAGGGCTGGGAGGCGACGCGCACCAGATGTGCCGTGCACGTGCAGTCCGATGAACCGAACCCGGGAATGGGCACGGCGGCACCTGGCAGGCCCAGCAGCGCTGGCACGGAGAAGCATTCGAGGCGGTCGAGGGAACCCGCTGTCCAGATCTCTACGACCACTGCATGTTGAAGGAGATAGTCCACGTGCCAGTGTGGTTTCTTGTGCTGGCGCAAATGTCGAGCCAGGCGACGCTCCAGCCCACCGGGACCCCTGGCGCTGCCCGAGTAGCAGTAGAAACCGGCAGCGAGAGTGAACCGGCCCATCTTGCCTATGGAGATGTCCGTGTCCTCATGCAGACGACTGATCAAGATGTAGCTACCTGGTGTTGCCACATGGCCTCCCTGCGCTGGCGAGGCTATTGTAGCACATTCTGAGCCCACCAGACCCCTCGCGGGGATGAGCCCTCTGGCGGACCAGAGCTAGATAGGATTGACAACCGCTCGGAAGTCCTTTACAATAGCTGGAAAGATGTCACTGTGCGCACATGGAGGATAATCGATAGTGAAGGAGTACAAGGTCGAGCAACTGAGAAACGTCGTACTTATGTCTCACGGCGGTGCGGGCAAGACATCTTTGGCAGAGGCCATGCTGTACGACAGTGGTGGCGTGAGCAGGCTGGGAAAGGTGGACGAGGGGAGCACAGTCTCTGACTACGATCCTGAGGAGATCAGGCGACAGATCTCTGTGAATACCTCGGTGATCCCGTGTGAGTGGCGCCAGCACAAGATCAACGTGCTGGACACTCCGGGGTACGCCGATTTCGTCGGCGAGATCAAGGGAGCGGTGAGAGCGGCGGACTGTGGTGTGATCCTCATCGATGCCGTCTCTGGGGTCGAGGTGGGCACGGAGCTGGTGTGGGACTACGCTGACGAGGTGGGCCTGCCGCGGATGCTGTTCGTGAACAAGATGGATAGGGAGAACGCCAACTTCGGCCAGGCCCTCGCCCAGGCACAGAAAGGTCTGACCGGTAGAATGGTCGCGGTGCAACTGCCCATCGGCGCACAGGACTCCTTCCAGGGTGTCGTGGATCTGGTGACCATGAAAGCGTATCTCGGCGAGGATGGCCAGGAGGGCGAGATCCCGGAGGGCATGCTACAGGAGGCGGAGTCCTACCACTTGCAGCTCATCGAAGCGGCGGCCGAGGCCGAAGACCAACTGCTGGAGAAGTACTTCGAAGAGGAGACCCTGACGGAGGAAGAGATAGCCCACGGGCTCAGCGCGGGCCTCAGGGCAGGTGGCATCGTGCCCGTTTTGTGCGGTTCGGCGACTGTGAACATAGGGGTGCGGGCTCTGCTCGATGCCATGGTCAAGTACGCTCCGTCTCCGGCGAGAGCAGAGCCGGTGACCGCAACCGGGGTAACGACAGGTGAGGATGAGGTGCTGGAGCCTGTCGTCCAGGGACCTCTGGCGGCACTGGTGTTCAAGACCTTGGCTGACCCGTACGTCGGGAAGCTGACGTATTTTCGGGTCTTCTCCGGATCCATGGAATCTGACTCGCGTGTCTTCAATGCCAGCAAGGGGGAGGAGGAACGGCTGGGCCAACTGTACGCCCTGAAGGGCAAGGAGCAAGAGCCTGTCGACAGAGTCCCCGCGGGCGAGATCGGCGCCGTGGCGAAGTTGCAGGAGACTACAACGGGAGACACGTTGTGCGACAAGGATCACCCCGTGACCTTACCGCCCATCACCTTTCCTTACCCTATCTACTCGGCTGCTATCTCGCCGAAGACGAAGGCCGATCTGGACAAGCTCAGCACCGCGCTGGCTCGCCTCATCGAGGAGGATCCCACCCTTCGCGTGGAGAGGGAGGCCAGCACCAGGGAGACGGTGCTGTCCGGGATGGGAGAGTCCCACATAGACATCGCGGCGCGCCGGCTACAGTCCAAGTTCGGGGTCGAGATCACCACCTCGGTGCCCAAGGTGCCGTACCGAGAGACGGTGATGAAGGTGGCCACGTCGCAGTATCGGCACAAGAAGCAGACCGGGGGTGCTGGCCAGTTCGCGGAGGTGTGGCTGAGAGTCGAACCTCTGGAGAGAGGTGCTGGGTTCGAGTACGACAGTGAAGTGCGGGAGGGGCACATCTCCAAGAGCTTCATTCCCTCTATCGAGAAGGGCATCAGGCAGGTGTTGGGCCAGGGTGTCGTGGCGGGGTATCCAGTTGTGGACGTCAAGAGCGTGGTCTACGATGGCAAGGAGCACCCTGTGGATTCCAAGGACATCGCGTTCCAGATAGCCGGTCGGGAAGCCTTCAAGGAGGCTGTCCGGGACGCAACGCCGGTGCTTCTCGAGCCCATCATGACCTTCTCGATCACTATGCCCGACGCCAACATGGGGGACGTGCTTGGTGATCTCAACACGAGGCGGGCGCGAGTTATGGGCACGGAACAGAAGGGCGACAAGAGCATCATCACCGCGCAGGCCCCTTTGGCAGAGATGCAGAGCTATGCCACCGATCTACGGTCCATTACGCAGGGCCGAGGGGGCTTCAGCATGGAGTTCTCGCACTACGAGGAGGTGCCCAAGCAGATCGCCGACGAGATCATGGCGAGGGCCCAAGTCGAGGAGGACAAAGGCTGAGTAGCTCCACTGAGGTACTGTTGGGTCTCAGAGAAGAGCGCCCGGGAGACTACTGCGGGCGCGACAGTATGCCGTACGGTATCTGAAGTAGGCGACGCAGGAATCGTTCCTTGATACCAGGTGGTTGGGTGCAGGCCAGGCCAAGATCGTAGAAGTGTAGAGCTTCCAGCCACCTCGCTTGCCCCAACCGGATGCGGCTCAGAAGCTGCAGAGTGGCTGCCTCCTTGTCGCGGTCGCCAGTCTCGTGGAACAAGTCGCTGGCCTGTTTGAGGTGCTCCACGGCGGCTTCGGTGTCACCTCGGTAGCGGTACATCGTTCCCAGGTTCCCCAGCGTCTGAGCCTTTCCGTCCAGGTCTTCCAGGGACTGGAAAGCTGCCAGGGCCCCGTTGAAGGCCTCGGTTGCCTTGTCCCACTCCTCCTCCTGGGTAAGAATAGCACCGAGGTTGTTGAGCATCTCTGCGCGCCCTCTCTCGTCGCCCAGCTCCTCGTAGAGGGCATACGCGTTCTGGAACAGCTCCGTCGCTTCCTCGTATTCGCCGAAGCGGAACATCCGAAGGCCGCTTTCCTTGAGCGACGTGGCCTCTGTTGACTTGTCTTCCTGCATGCTCCTCTCTCCTCGTCTGGGATGCGAGCATCTCTGCGACGCTCCACTTCCTCGTCCATCTGCCCAACGTCTGTCGCGGCGACACCCGCGTCACGGTTTGGATGAAGGTGTCCTTCGAGGCACCTCCAGGATGACCCTGGTGCCTCCGCCGCGTTCTGTGAGAATCTCGAGTTCCCCCTCGATCTCCTGTGCTCTCTCCTGCATACTGACCAGTCCCAGATGCCCGCCCATGTTCGAGTTGTTCCTGGCATCCCGGAGATCGAAGCCTGCACCGTCGTCTCTCACCGTGATGACCAGGCGGTCACCATCTGGCTCCAGATTGAGCCAGACATTGGTGGCCTGAGAGTGCTTCCTGGCGTTGTTCATGGCTTCCTGAACGACCATGAAAGCTGTGGCTTCGACGTCTGACTCCAACCTCTCGTGGAAACCGCCGTCATCGAAGTGGAAACTGGGGGAGGAATCGCCCTGGAGCTGCTCTATGTACGTTTCCAGACCCCGCGTCAGGCCCTGAGTCTCGAGAGCGATGGGGCGCAGTTCGAACAGAAGGATTCGTGCTTCCTTCGACGCCTGTTTGACCATCTCCTGCACGCGGTCCAGCTCCTCACCCACTGAGGCAGGCTCGTGCTGCAGCAGTTGTTTGACGAAGTCGATGCGCATGGAGATGGAGGAGAGGCTTTGCAGGGTGCTATCGTGCAGATCTCGGGCGAGGATACGGCGGGTCTCCTCCTGGACGCGCATGATCTTGTCTCGTTCCTCGCTGAGACTGCGATAGAGGCGGGCGTTCTCGATGGCGATGGCTGCCTGAGCGGCCAGCGTGCTCAGCAGACGGAGGTCGTCGTCTGTGAAATGGTCGCTGGACACCTTGTTCAGGGCTTCGAGGACGCCGATGGTGCGATCCTTGATCTGGAGCGGGACGCAGATCACCGATTGCGTCAGGAAGCCAGTGCGCACGTCGGTGTCTCTGCTGAAACGTTCATCCTTGGCAGTGTCGTTGACGATGGCCGGCTCACCGTGCTTGGCGACCCAGCCAGCGATGCCCTGATCGATGTTCATGCGGTAACTGCGCAGGAGCTCGCGCTTTTCGCCGTAGGGTATGTCGAACACGAGTTGCCCGGTGCGTTCGTCGATGAGCATGAGAGTGGAAGCCTGGGCATCGAGGATGTCTGTGGCCAGTTGCATCGTGTTGTCCAAGACCTGGCGAAGGTCAAGCGTGGAGGTCAGGGCTTGACTGGTCTCGTGGAGGAAGGTGAGCTGTTCAAGGCTGTGCTGGGTGAGAGTGAGTTGCTCGATGATACTGGCCAGGTTGCCAATAGTCCTGGCGCACGAGATCAGCAACTGCCTCTGAGACATGGATAGAGTGGTTCCTGGACTGAAGAGGAGGGTGACAGAACCGATCACGCCCTCGCCGTGAAGGAGTGGTGCATTGACGAGCAAGTGTTGAGTGGCTTCGACGGTGTGCGTGGACACGGGCAGGGGTTCGCCATCTTTGATCTGCCACGACGTCGAGCGCAGGCGTTCCTCGAGGTTCTGCTCCCAGAGGGAGATCTGATTCTCGATTTCTGGGGATAGAGTGCCTTCCCTGGCGCGGAGGGTGCGATCGCCAACGAGCAGCAAGGAGCCAGCCTCGGACTGCGTCGCCTGAACCGCCTCGTGTAGCGCAGCGGGCAGGAACTGCTCGATGTGTCGACGACTGGTCAGCCTGGCCAGAGTGTCGACAAACGGAGCTGAGTGCTGGGAAGCGGAGGAGGGGTGAGACGCAGTCATGGCGCCTGTCTTCCGGCCGAGTCGTCTGTGGGCAACATAGCCTCTGCGAAGTCTCTCAAGGAGTCCTCGGGCAGCTCGTACATGCGCAGCGCCACCTCCAGGAAGGGGCGGCTGTTGGGATCGCAGATGAACTCCTTGATGGGTTGTGGAAGGCTCTCCCAGGCCTCCTCAGGGGTGAGTAGCTCCGGCTGAGACGCATCGCGTGAGACGCCGCTCAAGGGCTTGCCCCTATCAAGGAAGCGGGACATAGGCACTTCGAGACGAGAGGCCAACAACTCCAGGTGGGTGAAGGGTACCGGTCTCCCGCCGAGTTCGTACTTGGATATGGTGTCGGGCGAGACACCCAACAGGTCCGCACACTCTCTCTGTGTCCTGCCCGCGTCGGACCGCGCTTGTCGAAGGAGCACGCCGATCTCCTTGTGACGTAGCTCAACAAGTCTGCCTAGAAGCGGTGTTGGGGTGGGCCCCTCCCTGATGGCAGCCTCTTCGTCCCACAGATGGTCTAACGGCACGTCGAAGAGCTCCGCCAGCAGCTCCAGTTCGGGAAGGGAGATGCTGCGACGGCCGTATTCGTATTGTGACATGATGTGGGATGAGCACCCCAGCCACTCGGCGCACTCTTTGACAGTCTTCCCCGCCCTGAGCCGAGCGGCGCGGATCAGTACCCCGATCATCTTGGAGCGGACGTCAAGGGCGCGCACGGACGATACCATGGAGGCCTCCCTGAGTCAACGATCCCTTATCTATTATATCACAAGATGGCTTTGGGGACAACATGGTGGGTTGACTCTCTGGGGCCTTTGTGCGATAATGCGGAACGCGTCCGCCTCCGCTGGCGAACGATTCGTCTCTGCGAGGGATGACGAGTGAGACGTCTTGATCGTTCGTTGAGAGTGCTCTACGTCGAAGACAATGATGACGTCAGACGGGTCTTTGCTGTACTGGTGAAGCTCACGATCGGCGAGCAAACCGAGGTACTTCTGGCCTCGGATGGGCAGGAAGGGTTGGAACTGGCCTTACGGGAGAAGCCTGACGTGGTCTTCTTGGATGAGGAGCTGCCGGTGATGGATGGTTTCGAAGTCAGCCGGCGCCTGCGCAGCCACGATGGCTTCCGCGACGTGCCGGTGGTTCTAGTCTCTGGCCACCTCAGCCACGAGGACAGAAGGCGGAGGGCCAAAGAGGCGGGCGTCACGATGCTGATGGACAAACCATTTCAGGCGAAGGACCTCGAGGAGGCTGTGCTGAGCGTCCTGCGACTGTAGAGTTGGACGGCATTCAAGCACCACAGGATGTGAAGGGCACTGGCGATCGGCTGGCAGGTACCCTCTCCCGCGAGACCATGTTCCTCACACGCTTCTCCCCCGGGCGGTCGGGTGGTTCCACGATGTCCGGACCAAACAAGGCCTGCGCGTCCCAGACTATCGTACGCTTTCGCGTGGACGACGTGGCAAGTGTTGTCTCTGTGGTGAGATAGGGGTGTCTCGGTGCGAGTGAGGCAGATCCGGGATCTGGCGTCGGAGGCGACGGCGCCGTTCTGGCGCTATCAGGGACGCGAGGCTGTGGGACAATGAAGGTAGATCTTCATGTGCACACCTGCTACTCGGTAGACGGCGCTCTGTCTCCGGAGACCGTCGTGGCGTTGTGCCAGGAGAGGGGGATAGGCGCACTGGCCATCACCGATCACAACAACATTGCTGGCGCGCTGGCTCTCCGGGAGATCGCGCCATTCCCCGTCATCGTGGGACAGGAGATCTCGTCGGGCGAAGGCGAACTGCTGGGGCTCTTCTTGGAGGAGCAGGTGCCGAGGGATCTCTCTGCCAGCGAGACGGTTGCTTTGATCAAGCAGCAAGGAGGACTGGCTGGCGTACCTCATCCGTTCGACAGGCTACGTGGGGAGAGACTGGAGCGAAGGGTTCTGGAGGAGATAGTAGGCGAACTGGATTTCGTGGAAGGTCTGAACGGGCGGGTCACCATTGGCGCGGACAACCGGCGAGCGCAGGAGTTCGCTCGCCGTCGTGGCATACCCTGTACGGTTGGCAGCGACGCTCACTCCAGGTACGAGCTGGGACGTGCGTACTTGAAGATGTCGTCCATCGATGGCAGCAAAGGGCAGTTCGTGGCTCAGCTTCCCCAGGCACGGCTCGGCGGAGGTGTGAGCCCGTTCTGGGTTCACTTCTTCAGCATCTATCGCAAGGTGCGCAACCGTATGGCCGAGGAGTAGTCCATGGAAGTGCTGCTCTACCTGGTCCTGGCCACGCTCACTGTCCTGGCGTCGGTGGTTCCCGCGCTGCTATATAGCCTGCTCGTCTGGTGGTTGGATAGGTATGAGAAGGAACCTTGGGGTCTGCTGGCGGCCACGTTCATCTGGGGAGCCATTCCGGCCGTTATCCTCTCCATTGTAGCAGAGTTCGTGCTGGGAATCCCGTTCTCGGGCTTCCTTGGGGAGGGAGGCGCACAGCTTGTCGGGAGCGGCCTGGTGGCCCCTGTGGTCGAAGAACTGGCGAAGGGGATGGCCATTCTGGTCATCTTCCTCGTCTTCAGGGCGGAGTTCGATGGTTTGTTGGACGGCATAGTGTACGGCGCCTTGGTGGGCTTTGGCTTTGCCATGACGGAGAACGCCTTGTACTTCCTGGGCGCACTCCTGGACGGCAGTGTCGGCACGTGGCTAGTGCTGGTCTTCATGCGCACGCTAGTCTTCGGACTAAACCATGGCCTCTTCAGTGCCATCGTCGGGATGGGTTTCGGGTATGCGGCCATGGCCACGAGTAGCTGGCGGCGGTGGCTCGCCCCCCCTTTGGCGCTTGGCGGAGCTATGGTTGTCCACGCAGTCCACAACGTCACGACTGGTGTCGCTCCAGAGCTGTGCTGGCCACTTCTGATCAGCCTGGCCAATGATTGGGGCGGCGTCGCAGTGATCCTATTGATCGTGTTCCTTTCCTGGGATCGGGAAAGAGGCTGGATAAGACAAGAACTGCTGGCTGAGATACCATTGGGTACTCTGTCCCGCGAGGAGTACGAAACCGTCGCCTCCTATGGCCGCCGTATGGGGACCCAGTCGCGGGCTCTGGTGCAATATGGCCCAAGGGAGGCTCGACGGGTCAGAAAGTATCACCAACTGGCCACCGAGCTGGCCTTCGCGAAGCATCGCTCCGGGAGATCGAGTCGGCGTGCATCGACGGAGAAGGTGGTCTCTGCTCTTCGCGAACGGATCAGAGCTCTCGGTGCTCAGCTGGCTGAGTGATGTGCGGAAAGGAGGCTGCCGAGATGGGTGAGAGTAGTGGGAGATGTCCGGCGTGCCAGACTGAGAATCCTCCCGCGGCGAAGTACTGCCTCAACTGTGGTCTGGCTCTCCATGGACAGGGAGTCAGGGACGCAAGGCGCAGGGTCGTGATCACGGGTCTGGGGGCGATCACACCGGTGGGTCTGACCGCCGAAGCCACCTGGGAAGCTCTGGTGGCGGGCCGGTCGGGCGTGAGTCTGATCACCGAGATAGACGTGAGCGAGTACCCCACCAAGATTGGTGGACTGGTGCGAGGGTTCGAGCCCAGCGAGTACATGGACCGCAAAGAGGCACGCAGGATGGGACGCTACTGCCAGCTTGGCGTCGCTGCCGCAGGGATGGCGCTACAGGACGCTGGTCTGTCGCCAGGCAACTTCGACCGGGAGGCCACAGGCGTCATCGTGGGAACCAGTGGTGGCGGGGCCGTCGAGGAGTGCGAGAAGGCGTGCCGGATCCTGCTGAGCAAGGGAGGGATGCGGATTTCGCCGTTCTTCCCCGTGACAGTGAGCCTCAACGTGGCTGCCCACCACATCAGCTACACCTACGGCCTGGACGGCTACAGCTCGACGGTGGTGACCGCTTGTGCTTCGGGCACCCAGGCGATAGGGGAGGCGACCGAGGTGATCCGGCGTGGAGCGGCGGAGATCATGCTAGCGGGCGGCACGGAATCCGGGATCTGTGAGCTGAGCGTGGCTGCCTTCTCCACGGCGCGAGGCTACTCCCGACGGAACGACGAACCGGAACGGGCCTCTCGACCCTTCGACGTCGAACGCGACGGGTTCGTACCGGCCGAGGGTGCTGGGATCGTAATACTGGAGGATCTGGCGCACGCACTGCAGAGAGATGCTCGGATCTATGGCGAGGTGCTGGGGTATGCCGGCACGGCCGACACGTACCACCTGATTGCACCAGACCCCGAAGGAAAGGCCGCCGCGCGGGCTATGCTCGGGGCTATCGAAGATGCCGGACTTTCCACTGACGACGTCGACTACATCAATGCCCATGCCACGTCTACACCCCTGGGCGACGTGGCAGAGACAGCGGCCATCAAGAGGGCCTTTGGGGAGCGGGCGTACCACGTACCCATCAGCGCCACGAAGTCCATGACGGGGCACCTCATAGGCGCCGCAGGTGGTGTGGAGGCTATCGTTTCGGTGCTGACAATGCGCGACAACGTGATACATCCCACCATCAACCTGGACCATCCAGATCCCGAATGTGACCTGGACTACGTTCCCCACGTGGCCCGGAAGACTGACGTGGATGTGGCTCTATCCAACTCCTTTGGTCTGGGCGGTCAGAACGCTTGTCTTGTCTTTGGGAGGTATGCTCGGCGATAGCGAAGACGGTTGAGTCTCGACAGTGGACGATAGTTTGACATCGTGCCGGGTTTGTGGCATATTACCTACAATACAGCAAAGGCTATGATGGAAACGAGTAGGCGGTCGTCGATCGTCCAGAGAGTCCGGAGATGGTGCGAGCCGGACACGAGGGCCTCGCCGAAAATCCTTCCGGAGCCGCCAACCGAAACGGTAGCCGTGGTCTTGCCGGAGTAGACTTGGCCGGGTTCGTCGCCCGTTACAGTCGACGAGGGTATGAATACGTACCCTTGAGGAGTGAGCGGAACACTGCTAAGTAGGGTGGTACCGCGGGAGTTGGTTGTGCTGGCGAGCTCTCGTCCCTATGGGGGGCGAGAGCCTTTCGTTTAGTGGGGGACTGTTGGCAGTCGTCCGTGGGGCCGAACGGCGTGACCTTGATGAGCTGCTCGAGCTGCATACGCTGGGCCGAGAGGCGTTGAGCAGGCTGGATCACCGCCTTGCTGCTGGGGCGGAAGACTCTGGAAGACTCAGGGAAAGCGTCCGGTCCATGTTGGGGGTACGATCGACGTCGGTCCTAGTGGTCCAGGCGGAAGACGGGGGACTGATAGGCTGCGCTGTGGGCGTGGTGGCGCACAACGAGCCTTTCGCGGTTCAAGACTATGGGTACCTGAGCTGTCTGTATGTGCGAGAGGCATATCGTGGACTCGGGGCTGGCGATTCTTTGCTCATCGGTGTGAGCGATTGGCTCAAGAGACGGGAGGTTCGGGTCGTCCACGCCGACGTCTTGGCCCACGACGCACAGAGCATGAGCTTCTGGGAAGCGAGGGGGTTCGAGCAGTATCTGGATCACCTGCGTTTTAGCGCTCCGACAGATCTCGGGGTGACGGAGATACCAGGGGTGTTGGTGCGTGAGGCTCGGTCGTGCGACACGGAGGCCGTGATACGTCTCTGGAGAGAGATGATGGACTTCCACGCGCCCATCGACAGGCGGTTGACGGTCGGCTCCAACTGGAGAAGCGAGGTCTCTCGAGCTACGAGGGGGTGGCTTCGGGACAGCGATACCTCGCTGTTGGTCGCGGAGGCGGGCAAGCGCGTGATCGGGTTCGTCGTGGGCTCGGTAGTGGAAGTTGTTCTGGGCCTGGAGCCGTCGGTTCGTGGGCACGTAGCACATCTGTGTGTCACTTCGGAGTGGAGAAGGCGTGGTGTGGGGAGGTTGCTCTTTTCGTCATTGAGGGATTGGTTCCTTCGTCGAGGAATGGCGTCGATCCACGCACACGTGTCTCATTTCAGCCCTGTCTCGCAGCGGTTCTGGCGAGGGATGGGGTTCGAAGAGTACGTTGAGCGTCTATGGTGTGACCTGACATGATGGGAGGAGATGATGACTGAACTGCTGTATCAGTCCGACAGCTACCTGCGCGAATTCGAAGCGACGGTCGTTGAGGTAGTTGAGGACGGCGTCGTACTGGACAGGACGGCCTTCTACCCTCAGGGCGGAGGGCAGCAGAGTGACCAAGGGGTTCTGCGCGACGAGAGCGGGCGCGAGTACGTGGTGAGCAAGGTGCAGAGAGTCAAGGGGAAAGTCGTGCACAGAATCAAGGGTACGTCCCCAGCGGAGGGAAGCAAGGTCACGGGAGTGATCGACTGGGATCACAGGTACAAGATGATGCGTACTCACACTGCGCTGCACATCCTTTGTGGAGTGATCTGGCGGGACTACGGCGCGTCTGTCACCGGAGGCAACATGGAGCCGCTCAAGGCGCGCATGGACTTCGAGCTGGAGAGCATGAGTTCCGAGTTCTCGGAGGAAGTGGAAGCAAAGATCAACGAAGAGGTGGCGGCAGGTCGCCCTGTGCGCACCGATATCCTGCCTCGCAAGGAGGCCTTCAAGATCCCGGACCTGATCCGTACGAAGATCAACCTGCTGCCTGAGAGTATCCAAGAGGTCCGTGTGGTCGAGATAGAGGGTCTGGATCTGCAAGCCGACGGGGGCACTCACGTTGGCAATACCAGCGAGGTGGGGCGAATCAAGGTCACCGGCCACGAGAGCAAGGGGCGCATCAACAAGCGTTTGCGCATCGAGATCGAAGAATAGCAGGAGGCTGGCTCCATGTTTCGAGAAGTTCCGAGCAAGGTGGACTTTCCGGCTTTGGAGAGGCGGATTCTGAGTTGGTGGGAGGAGACCGACGCCTTTCACAAGCTCGTCGACAAGAACAGGGGGAAGAAGCGTTGGTCGTTCATCGATGGACCGATCACGGCCAACAACCCCATGGGAGTCCACCATGCCTGGGGGCGTACCTACAAGGACCTGTTCCACCGGCACAAGGCGATGCAGGGCCACGAGATACGCTATCAGAACGGCTTCGACGGGCAGGGTTTGTGGATCGAGGTCGAGGTAGAGAAGGAGTTGGGCTTCACCTCGAAGCGGGACATCGAGAAGTACGGCATCGCCCGGTTCGTGGAGAAGTGCAAGGAGCGGGTGCGCAAGTTTGCAGGGATCCAAACACAGCAATCGATCCGCTTGGGGTACTGGATGGATTGGGACAACTCCTATCACACCATGTCCGATGAGAATAACTACACCATCTGGCTATTCCTCAAGACTTGCCACGAAAGGGGCTGGATCTACAAGGGACGGGACGTCTTGCCCTGGTGCCCACGTTGCAGCACGGCGATCTCCGAGCACGAGATCGTTACGGAAGGCTATCAGGAATTGACTCATCCCAGTGTCACCCTGCGCTTTCCCCTCGTTGAGCGAGAAGGCGAAGCCCTCCTCGTGTGGACGACGACGCCGTGGACGCTTAGCTCCAACGTGGCCGCGGCCGCACACCCTGAGGTCGTCTACGTCAAGGTCCGGCAGGATGGCCAGTACCTGTACCTGGCGCGCGAAGCCGTGTCGGTGCTCGACGGGCCGTACGAGGTGGTGGAGGAGTTGCCCGGTGCGGATATGGAGGGATGGACCTACCACGGGCCGTATGACGAACTGGGGCCGCAGCAAGGCGCCGAGCATAGGGTCATTCTCTGGGACGAGGTGAGCGAGACTGAGGGCAGCGGCATCGTGCACATTGCGCCTGGCTGTGGCAAGGAGGACTTCGAGCTGGGCAAGGAGAACGACCTGCCGGCAATTGCTCCTTTGGATGAGTTTGGGGTCTTCGTGGACGGATTCGACTGGCTCAGCGGTCTCAATGTTGGCGACTCGGCCGAGCCGGTATTTGAAGACCTGAGGAAGAAGGGTCTGCTATACAGTGTCGTGGACTACACGCATCGCTATCCCGTCTGCTGGCGCTGCCAGAGCGAACTGGTGTTCCGTCTTGTGGACGAATGGTACATCTCCATGGATCAGCTTCGCTATCAGATTATGGATGTGGTGCGTCAGATACGCTGGATACCCGAGTTCGGCCTGGAGCGGGAGTTGGATTGGCTGCGCAATATGGACGACTGGATGATCTCGAAGAAGAGATACTGGGGTCTGGCGCTACCCATCTTCGACTGCCGGTGTGGACACTTCGAGGTGATCGGTAGTGAGGAGGAACTGAAGGCGAGAGCGGTCGAGGGCTGGGATGAGTTTGAAGGGCATTCGCCGCACCGGCCGTCGATCGACGCCGTGAAGATCCGTTGTCCCGAGTGTGGCCAGCTCGTGTCGCGGATACCCGACGTGGGTAATCCGTGGCTGGACGCGGGCATCGTAGCGCTGTCGACCCTCAACTACAGGCACGACCGGGAGTACTGGCAGAAGTGGTACCCGGCGGACTTCATCAGCGAGTGCTTCCCTGGGCAGTTCAGGAACTGGTTCTACGCCTTGTTGGCGGAGAGCACAGCCATGGAGAATGCGCCACCGTTTCTGAAGATCTTTGGCTACGCTCTGGTCAAGGACGAGCGTGGTGAGGACATGCACAAGAGCAGCGGCAACGTGATCTGGTTCGACGAAGCTGCCGAGACCATGGGTGTGGACGTGATGCGATGGATGTACTGTTCCCACAATCCTCGGGTCAACCTCCACTTTGGGTATGGACCGGCGGACGAGGTGCGCCGGCGCTTCCTGATCCCCTTGTGGAACATCTACTCGTTCTTCACTACCTACGCGCGTATCGATGGCTGGGTCCCTCAACGTATGGAGGAAGCCGGCACGGCCAAGGAACCAGCGAACCTGTTGGATCGATGGATCCTGTCCAGGCTTCAGGTCGTGATCCAAGAGGCGGACCAAGACCTCGAAGACTGTGACACTGCCGCCGCCACACGCAGCATAGAGGCATTCGTCGATGACCTCTCCAACTGGTACGTGCGGCGCAGCCGCCGTCGCTTCTGGAAGAGCGAGCAGGATGAGGACAAGAACCTGGCATACTGGACGTTGCACGAGTGTCTTGTTACGCTCGTCAAGCTGCTGGCGCCCTTCATTCCATTCGTCACGGAGGAGATGTATCAGAACCTAGTCTGCTCGGTGACGCCGGATGCGCCAGAGAGCGTGCACCACTGCGACTTCCCGGTAGCGGACCAGACTTTGGTCGACGAGCGACTGATGTCCGACATGGAACTGGCGATCAAGGTGGCTAGCCTGGGCCGTTCGGCGCGGGGCCTGGGCGGCATCAAGCTGCGGCAGCCGCTGGGCGAGGCCGTGGTGGTGGGTCCCTTTGGTGGACGAGAAGATCCCCTGGGTCCGCTGGCGGGCCTGGTGCTTGATGAGCTCAACGTCAAGCATCTCCGTTTTGCCGAGGACGTGAGTGAGCTGCTAAGGTACGTGCTGAAGCCCGACCCACGCATGCTGGGACCGAAGTATGGAGCGAAGCTGGCTCGGGTGCAGGAGGGGGTCGCAGGCCTCGACGCTCGAGAAAGCGCCAGGAAGCTGCTGGGAGGCGAATCGCTGACACTGGAGGTGGACGGTGAGACGATCTCCCTGGCGCCCGACGAGGTCGCTGTGGAGACGGAGCCTCGGGAGGGATACGCCGTCTCCCAGGAGGGAGACTACGTCGTGGGCGTGGATCTCACGCTGACCAAGGATCTGATAGAGGAAGGTCTGGCACGGGAAGTGGTCCGGCGCATTCAGAACCTGCGCAAGGAGGCAGACTTCAGGATCGAAGACAAGATCTGCACCTACTACGAAGGTGACCCTGATCTGAGCCAGGTCATGCGAGGTCAGGCGGACTACATCAAACAGGAGACCCTCTCAGAGGGGTTGGTCGAGGGTGCGGGCCCGCAGGAAAGCCAAACGGGGCGGTTTCAGATCGATGGGAAGGAGATCACGTTTCATCTGGTGACGGTAGATGGCGGGACTGCTGCCGAATCCTAGAGCAGCGCTTGCTTCCGACATCGAACTCGACTAGAATAGAGGTAAACGTCGCGCGGCGACCACAACGGCTGAGACTCGACCAGAGCGGTGCGCGCTACTATTGTCTATCGTACTGGGGCACTGAGAGGTCGGGTGATCGGGGAAAGAGGCAAGAAGTGGCGAGGGCGTACGGTGATCTGAAAGAGAAACTGGAGCTCGAGCTTGTCCGCCTCGGTGACGAGATCCGGGAGCTTGGTGCGCGCGAAGAGGAGCGCCCGGGATATGGCAATCATATGGCCGACGACGCCACAGGCGTCTTCGAACAGACGCGGAATCTGTCGCTGTGTGACAGCCTGAGGGAGAGACTGCGACTGGTGGAACAGGCGCTGGACCGGTTCGAGAAGGGGACCTACGGCACCTGCGAGGATTGTGGGCGTACAATAGAGTGGGGGCGGCTGAAGACGCTCCCATATACGAGGCTCTGTGTGGAATGCGTGCGACGCCACGAGAGGAATCAATAGAACACAAACCGGTTTTCGCGAGCGGCAGGGCAGGGTGGGCCCTTTTCTTCGGAGTAGGGGCCCTCGTTCTTGCAGTGGACCAGATCACGAAGTACATGGTGCTGACGCATCTGGCGATCGGAGAGATCTGGAATCCCATCGCGTTCTTGACCCCCTTCGTTCGGGTGACACACATCACCAACACAGGGGCGGCTTTCGGCATGTTTCGGGAGTACGGCGTCTTCTTTGCCGTCGTCGCCGTCGTGGTCGTGATCGGCATCGTGGCCTTCTACAGCTATCTCCCGCCGAGACAGGGTCTGCTGAGGGTCAGTCTGGGACTCCAGTTGGGCGGAGCCCTGGGGAACCTGGTGGATCGGATCCGTCTGGGCAATGTGGTGGATTTCATTGACTTCAGGATCTGGCCAGCGGTGTTCAACCTGGCTGATACCGCCATCGTCGTTGGCGTGGCCATCCTGGCGTTCTTCCTTCTCTTCAGCAAGCAGGAAGGCGACTCGGCTGTGAAGTGACCACGGTAGGGTGATGCTGCGTCTATGCTCCGAATGCACCGAGCGCTGAGCTGGCCTCGGTGCTTTTTTTGAAGTGATGGGTCGATGGACAAGAAGCTGCAACTGACAGTCAAGGAAGGCGGCGAGCGCGCGGACAAGTACGTGGCAGCAGAGGTCCCTTCTCTCTCGCGCTCTCAAGTCCAGGACCTCATCGCTCGGGGGTTGGTCACGATCAATGGAATCCAGGTCAAGCCGAGCCAGCGACTCAAGGAGGGCGACTCCGTTGATGTGATCGTACCGCTTGTGGAAGAAGCCGGGTTAGTGCCGCAGCCTATGCCACTGAGGATCGTTTACGAGGACGAGGACCTCGTGGTGGTGGACAAGCCTCCGGGTCTGGTCGTACACCCCGCTGCCGGGCACCGCAGAGGCACGCTGCTCAACGCTCTTCTGGCTCGGTATCCGGACCTCCCGTTGGACCAAGAAGAACGTCCGGGTATCGTGCACAGGCTGGACAAGGACACTTCCGGGCTCATCGTGGTGGCCAGGAGCCGCGAGGCGCGGGAGCACCTACAGGCTCAGTTCAAAGCCAGAGAGGTGCTCAAGGTCTACCTCGCGCTGGTGGATGGCGTGGTGGAGCCCACGCATGGAGTCGTAGAGGCGTCCATTGGCCGAGACTCCAGGGATCGCAAACGTATGGCGGTTGTGCAGCGCGGTGGACGCAAAGCGGTGACTGAGTTCCGCGTCCTGGAGCGACTGGGGGAGTACACTCTGCTGGAAACGAGGCCCCGGACAGGACGTACCCATCAGGTCAGGGTGCATCTGGCCTTTCTTGGGCACCCCGTGGTGGGTGACAGCGTCTACGGGCGTCGCAAGCAGCATCTGGGGCTGGAGAGGCAGTTCCTGCATGCCCATCGTCTGGCTTTCCGGCATCCTTCCTCAGGTCGGAAAGTGGATCTGGTGGCTGAACTACCTCCAGACTTGGAGCGCGTGCTGGAGACGCTGCGAAGGCCGAATCTGATCAGCGCTGAGGACTGGGAACGACTCGGACCGTTGTCGTAGTTGGCGCGGCTGCCCAGACCATACGCTGGGCGGGCGGGTAGAGTGAGGAAGTGGCAAAGAAGTGGCCGAGAACTCCAATCGTAGGTCAGTGAGGATCGTCGTCATGGGGTCGGGACCCGCCCTGGCGAGTGCGAGTCAAGATAACACGTTCTTCCTGGTGGAGAATGAGGCGGGAGGGTTGCTCATCGACTGCGCCGGGAGCCCGTTCCACAAGTTGCTGAAGGTGGGAGCGGAGCCGAACCGGCTGAAGGGCGTGATCCTGACCCATGCCCATCCAGACCATATCTATGGGCTTCCGTCACTCGTGCACGAACTCTGGCTGTATGGCAGGCGAACGCCACTCAGAGTCTTCGCCAACCGCGAGACGCTGACAGTGGCGTTGGCGTTGCTGGATGTGTTCGGTCTCCGTAGCAAGCCCGTGCCGCTGGAGTTCGAGGTGATACCGAGCGAAGGGGAGCATCTGGTGATGGAGGACGGCGGTCTGATTGTTCACACCAGCCCTGTGATACACAAAGTCCCCACGATAGGCGTGAGGATCACCTCCGGAGCCACCGGCAAAGCAGCTGTCTTCTCCGCGGATACCAGCCCATGCCGGGAGCTCGTAACCCTCGCCAAAGGGGCGGCGCTGCTGCTCTGCGAATGCGCTGTTGAGAACCCCCACCCGTATCATAGCACGCCCAGGCAAGTAGGGGAGATGGCCGCCGAGGCCGGGGTGGGGGAGGTCATACTGGTACACTACCATCGCAACCTGGTCAAAGAGCCGTACTTGACCGCTGCGGAGATAGGGAAACGGTATCCAGGTCCGGTTCGGTTCGCCAAGGACTTCGACGTGTACCAGTTGTAAACAGAGGGTGGCGCGCGCTGTTGGGGTGCTACTGGCTTCCAGAGGCGCAGAGTTCGTCCAGGCCCATCTTGAGGAGTATCGCGGCCACGAGGTACGCGGGTACCTGGGCTTTGGTCGGAAAGGGGTTTCGCTCCAGCAGGGGTGAGAGCGCTTCTCCCAGGACTACGAGCAGCTTGTCGCTCTCTTGCAGCTCAGGGTCTTCCTTCTTCGAGGGGTAGCCCCACTCATCGCACACGAACTCCTGAAGGCTGGGCAGCAGTTCGTGGAGCCACACACGGCCCTTCCCTTTGAAGCGGTACGAAGCGCGTTTGCCTCCGGGGGAGGAAGCGCCGTAGTAGCGGTCCAGCTCCCTGAACAGCCTCTTCTGGTCCCACTTCAGGTATCTCTGTATCTCTTGCTTCTCAGATTCCGAAAGCTCAGGCATTACTTGCATGATCCCCGACTTGCTGCTGGTTCTGGTGGGGACTATACCACAAGCGGGAATGCCGGTCAAGCGGGCCTGGTAGAGTGCCCATAGGTGGTCGTCCGGGCGGACTGAGACCATCCCCAGTCGGCGGGTCAGCCCGTGAGGTGCGTCTCGGAAGCGCCCGTCTCATGGTAGTCTGTGTGGAGAGTCGGCCCCCGAGGGACGATTGGCGGCTCGTCCAGGCTTGACCTGCGAAGAGGCACGGCGTGCACGGCTGCCCTACGGCGCAGTGAACGGGGCGTGGCGGCATTCCAGGGCCACAGGTGTGGGGGTGCGGGCTGGCGCTGGTTGGTTGCCCGGCGCGTGCTGTGGAATGGATCGTTCGGAAGGTGGAGCGGTTTGCTGGTCAGTGGACCTTGATTGGGCGTCGGGTAGTGGCTATAATGGGCTGGTGGTGGCCTGATGCTGTCTTGGATACCGAAAGGAGACACGCTTGAAAGGCGAATTGGTCCGCGTGTGGACGGAGGACGGACTTCAGCTGCAGGGGCTGTACTGCGAGCCCACGGGGGGTAGCAACCTCCCAGCAGTACTCCACATCCATGGTGCCTCGTCGAACTTCTATCGCAGCGAGTTCCTGGACACCCTGGCGGAAAGGCTGGCCGGACGAGGCTATCCGTTTGCCACCGGGAATACGCGGGGTCACGACATCGTGAACAAGGTCTATACCAGGGATCCCACTGCGAGCAGGCGCATCGGGGTCGCGTATGAAGTCTTCGAGGATTGCCTGCTGGACATCGCGGCTTGGCTGGAGCTCCTCCAAGAACGTGGCCACGACAAGATGATACTGCTGGGACACAGCGCTGGCGCTCAAAAGGTGGCGTTCTACCAGAGTGAGACGTCGGATGAGCGAGTGCGCGGGCTCGTCTTGATGTCGCCGGCTGATCAGGGTCTCGGGCGTGAAGCGATCTCGGATCGGCTAGACGCCATCCTGAAATCGGTCGGTGACATGGTGGACAGAGGACAGGGAGACTACCTGGTGCAGGACTCGATGGCCCCGTATCCCATGTCCGCGCGGGCGATCCACAACCGTATGACTTCCTCCAAGTCCGACATCTTCAAGTTCGGCAGACCTGACGAGCCATGGGAAGTCGTGGGCCGTTTGAACTGTGCCATACTGGCTACAATGGGAACGGTGGGCGAGTTCATCGGGCGACCGCCAGGTGAGGCCCTGGCCAGCCTCAAGGCCAAGGCCGTGTCCAGCCCTCGGTGTGACACCGTGGCAGTGGAGGGTGCCCCTCACAATTACCGGGGGTACGCGACTCAGGTGTCTGAAGTCGTGGTCGATTGGCTGAGGCAGGTATTCGAGGCCGCAAGCCTGGGCTGAGCATCCCCAGAAGGTGTTGCTTCTTCCCGTCGGGTGTTGCCACGGGAGGCCGTGAGCCCCATCTCGTGGGCAAGGCTTGGGCGGCCGGCGTCACTACGTTTCTCCGGTTCTCGATGCTCAGCGGTTGACTAGCTGTCTCGCAGCATATATCATCTGCAAGCGCACGATCTTTCAGTAGGGCACGCGGCAGATTCCGCTCGCAGCGATGTCTCGGCGGTGTGGAAGTCGCTGCTTGCAGGGAAACGATAGGCTACATGTCAAAACGCAGCGAGGACGAGCAGCTAGTGAAGCGTGCCCAGAAGGGCGAGCAAGCTGCCTTTGCCGAGATCTATGAGTTGTACCAGCCTGCGGTGTTCCGCTACGTTTACTACCGCGTTGCAGACGTGGCGACGGCGGAGGATCTGACGTCGACGGTGTTCACACGGTTGGTGGAGAAGATCGACAGCTACCGCCACCGTGGGCGCCCCCTGCTGGCGTGGATCTACACTATCGCCCGGAACGCAGTGCTCGACCACCACCGGCGCACCAGCCGCTCGAAGCTGGTGCCTCTTGACGAGCGGCTTCTGGACGATTCTTCAGACGTGGAACTTGCGGTCCAGCGGCGGTTGACCAAGGGGCGCTTGGCAGCTGCAATGAGTGAGCTGACCGAAGACCAGCGCCAGGTCGTGATGTTGAGATTCATCGAGGGCATGAGCTGCAAGGAAGTCGGTCGCATGCTGGACAAGTCGACTGGTGCGATCAAGGCACTTCAGCACCGTGGTCTGGCCGCTCTGGCGCGGATCCTCGGCCCAGAGGGCCTTTAGGCAGTCATTCTCACCACCCCCCCATTCTTCGACCAGCCCATATCCTTTAGTGCCACTGCGTCGTTATTAGTAGCGGAAAGCGTTCAAAGGCCGACATATCATGACGACAGTAGATGATATACTAGAAGAGTGCATAGAGCAGATCATGAGCGGACGGTCAACGGTGCATGACTGTCTGGCCGCCTATCCACGGTACGCGGATGTGCTTCGGCCTCTTCTGGAGACTGCACTGGAGATCGAGGCACTAGACCGACTGGAGGCCTCACCGTCTGCATTCCAGGCCGGCAAGGGCATCATGATGGAGGCCGTTGCCCAGAAAGAGCGTAGCCGTGCAACATCGAGTGCGGCTCTGTCAGGATTCATTAGACGATACCTTGCTCCGCTACAGCCAGCGGGCAGCGCTGGTGCGAGACTGACCAGGCTGACACTGGTCGGCGGCCTGGCGGTGGCCACAGTGCTGGTTTGGCTGGGGGTTGCGGGGTTGCTTCTGCGGACGTGGTACGCCGCTCTTGTGCCGCAGACGTGCGTCGTGGCGGACGCGAGTGGCGTCGTCCAGATCCAGACCAGCCCTGGTGACGCATGGCAACCTCTGACAGCAGGTCAGGTGTTGCAGTCGGGACATCGTATACGTACAGGGAGCCCAGCCAGTGTTTCAGTCAGCTTCTTCGACGGAAGCACAAGCGCGCTGGGGCCGCATAGCGAGTTGGTGATTGCGCAGGTGGGGGCGAAGCGCGATGGCAACGGCAAGGTGGTGGTTGCCCAGCAAGTGGCAGGCACTACATACAATCGAGTGGACAGTGAACAAGGCTCGCTGTCGCTCTTTGAGATCCAAACGCCCAGTGCTTCGGTGGTGGTGCATGGGACTCAGTTCAAGGTGGGTGTGAATCCTGACAACTCGACCTCGGTTGTGGTGATCGAAGGTGAGGTAACCGTCACCGGTGAAGATGTCACGATCATGCTCACCGACGGTCAGGCGACACTGGTGGAGGTCGATCAGGCCCCTGGGGCAGTGGTTCTCGCCCCGCCGGAGCAGTTGGTCGAGGGACCGTCTGTGGGAGAACCAACGCTGGAGTCTTCCGAGGCGGAGGCCTCTGTGGAGCCAAGCGTACCCGCTGGGCCAGCAGAGCCGGATGCGAGCGCCACTGAGCTGGTGCCTGCTGCCGGTGCCAGCAGCCCAGAGGCTTCGGTAGTCACGGGCACGCCTACCAGTACCGCGGCACCGGTGCAGTCTGGAACGCCGACAGCGACGCAGAAGGCACCCACGCCCACAACGACGCCAAAGCCGCCCACCGCGACGCCTACACGAAGAGCACCCACGCCGACTTCGACACCAAGGCCGGTCTTGCCCACAGCGACACCGAAGCCGCCTACGGCCACGGCGACGCTGGAACCACCTCCGCCCACGGCGACGGCCACCCCTAGCCCCAGCACGGGGCCGACGGAGGTGGTGGAGGTCTTCCAGGCGACCTACTACGTGAGCAAGGAAGAACTGCGCGTCAAGGCCAGAACTAGTGTTTCGGGGTGCACGTTGACGCTGGTGGGCTTTGGGCCCATGGCGCCGGAGGGCGGCCACTGGTTATACGTAGAGCAGCGTCTGGATTCGGACGATGTGCCATCAACGGTCACCGTGCGTTCGAGCTGTGGCGGGTCGGGTACGAGTCCAGTAGCCTGGGAGTGACAACTAGCCGAGAGGCTCGATAGTGGAGGATATATGGCCGGACATAGCATCTGCCAGTCTTGTGGCTCTCGTCTGACTCATCTGGAGGGCGCGACAGGTCATGTGAGTTTCTGCACGCGCTGTGGGTGGGGCAGAGTGGAGTTGACCAGCGGGGAGAGGAGCCTCGAGGTCGGAGCCGGTTTCGCGCGCCTACCTATCCGACAGCGGGTGATGGCCCTCGAACCGCAGAAGGGCTGATCGCGGGGACCTGGCCGGTGTGGCGGAGGGTGTCTGCCCGGTCGGGTTGCTGGCCCCGAGAGTGAGGGGGCTGGGGCAGAGTCCCGGCGGTAGGGTGGCTGTGGATTCCCGGTCGTCGTCTAGGGAGATCGTGATAGGGGGTAACTATGCTCAGCGGTGTACACAGGAAAGAGACCGAGGGTGGTTGCAGCATACTGGTCTTCGACGGAGAGCTAGTAATCCTGGATCTGTTGATAAGGGTCCTTGAACGCGCGGGATACCGGCCGATAGCCGCCCACACTTGGGAGGAGGCCATGCGCCTGGTGGCGACTCAGACCTATGGCCTGGCAATCGCCGATCTGGAAGTCCGTAGAAGGGATGGCTGTCGCCTGGTGACCGCTCTGAGACGCGTCAGCCCTCAGACTCCGATCATAGCGATGACTGCTTGCCCTGCGGAAGAAGTGGTGGGGTTCGCCGAACAGAACGTGGATGCTTTTCTCGTGAAACCGTTCGGCATTGGTGATCTACTGGAGACAGTGGGGGCTGCCTTAGGTAGCAGCGTACCTGCTGATACTAGCGGGATGAGGAGCTTCGCTCCTCGCGCTCAGAGTGCGCCGGTGCTTGCCGCGAGTGGCTAGAGGACATATCAGCTCCGGGAGCGGGGTACTCTTCTCCTATCGCTGGCCCGTGTGATCTGTCGACCACATGTCTCGGACTGGGCGGCGCAAACAGACCTTCGCCCCTCTAGATGGCCTACATTGTCTCCCTGGCCAGCGTGAACCCCTTCTCCAGGGCCTTGACGCTGGTCTCAGAGCGTTTGCCACCACCTTCTGAGAGAATGTGCCCGAGGGCTTCTCTGGGTATCAGCTCAGAGGCAGCAGCCACAGCTCCAAGCATGACCATGTTTGCTGCCTTGGAGTTTCCCGCTTCTGAAGCGGCCTCCATGGCGGGTACTGGATAGTGCCTCGCCTCCGACTGACTGTCAGTCGGAGGGCTCACGGACGCAGAATCGTAGAAGACTAACGTGCTGTCCGTCAGAATCGGGCGGAAGTAGTCGTATGCCTCTTGAGAGAAGGCCACGACGATGTCGGGTTCGAGGACTCCGGGATAGACAATCTCTTCCTCTGAGATGACGACCTCGGCGCGAATGAGGGTCCCTCTCGCCTCAGCTCCGTACGAAGGAAGCACCGAAACCTGCTTGCCAGCCTCCGTGCAGGCCCGGGCCAAGATGTCTCCCGCCAATTGAACCCCTTGACCTCCCAGCCCTGCCAGGAGCACTTCAGCTTTCCGCATACCACTCTCCGATCAGCATCTTGCCCTCCACATCGTCGGGAGTTGCTTTGTCATGATCGACGACGATCTGCTTCTGCCACTCGATCATGCTCCAAATGAGGCTCGGCCCTTCGAATCCTCTCCTGGCCCTGTTGGCTCTTCCGTATTGAGTGGGACAGAGCGACAGTACGTCCATGAACGCGAACTGGTCGAACCTGAGGGCGTTGACGATGGCCCTCTTGAGCTTGTGAGGCTGAGCCACCGGGAAGCGCGCCACGTAGCGCGCTCCCGCGCCTCGAGCCAACGCTGCGAGATCGAAGGCCCGCTCAGGATTTCCCTGGCGCGTGGTGGAGGTGATGTCTCCCCGGGGCGTGGTTGCTGACACCTGTCCCCCGGTCATGCCATAAAGCAGGTTGTTGAGGCAGAAGACCTTGATGGGCACGTTCCGCCTCGCGGCGTGAATGAGATGGTTCCCTCCAATGGTGGCGATGTCACCATCACCGCCGATGGCGATGACGTTGAGTTCGGGTCTAGCCATCTTCACGCCGGTAGCGAAGGCCACGGCGCGACCGTGGGTCACGTGCAGGGTATCAGCGCGAAAATGGGGGCTGGGCACCCAGGCCCCACAGCCGATCCCCGAGACGAAGACAGTGCTCTGGAAGTCCAGATCTACCTCGTCCACGGCCTGAAGAAAGGCGTTCATGAAGATGCCGTGGCCACAGCCAGCGCAGAACGGAGTAGACTGTCGCAGGTACTTCTCTCTAAGCGGTTGGACCATACGTTGAATCCCTTTCCTGACACCGGCAACAACTGGTCTGATTGCACTGGTGAGCGAGGCTCCTCGTCAGTTGGGCTGCGGTCACCCCGCGGGCTGGAGCAGGGCATCGCGCACCCGACGAGGGTCCATGATCTCTCCGTCGGTCTGTGAGACGAGCCTGACTGGGGTGGGTGTGTGTTGCTGGACTACTCCAGACACCTGACCATTGTTGGTCTCCGGCACGATGATCTCCTCACATCGATTTCCCCACTCCCGAACCAACGCTGCGGGAAAAGGCCAGATGCTCTTGAAGCGTACCATGCCCACCCTCTCCCCACGAGTGCGGGCTTCCCTGACTGCCCAGAGGGCGCTGCGGGCGGTCGAGCCGTAGGCCATCACCAAACGCTGCGCATCATCTGTTTCGTAGAGCTCGTAGTCTGTGATCTCGTCGACATGGGCCGTGATCTTCCTTGCTAGCCGGCTCACGAGCCGCGCTTGCACTTGGGGATCCGCCGTCTTCCGCACACCATACCGATCGTGGGTCGACCCCGTGATGAGCAGTTGTTCGCCCTCGCCGAAAGAGGGCATGGGCGGAACCCCATCATCCTCGTCGGAGCCAAATGGCGGTGCCCCGGGGACCTTGATTCTATCGAACAGCTCCACGCTCTCGGCGACACGGAAGCTCTCACGCAGGTGTCCCACTACGGCGTCTCCGAGGAGGACAACAGGCACACGAAAGCGTTCAGAGAGGTTGAAAGCTCTGATCGTTAGATCATACATCTCCTGGACCGACCACGGCGTGAGGGCGATGATCTCCACCCCGCCGTGCGTTCCCCACTTGGCCTGCATCACGTCCCCGCTGCCGGGGCGGCTGGCTTGCCCTGTGCTTGGACCCGCCCGCTGAATGTCTACCACGACACATGGTGTCTCCGTCATGCAAGCGTAGCCGATGTTCTCCATCATCAGGCTGAATCCGGGGCCCGCGGTGGCAGTCATACTCTTGGCCCCACCCCAGGAGGCACCGATCACCGCAGCCATGCTCCCGATCTCATCCTCCATCTGCACAAAGACGCCACCAGTCTCGGGGAGGCGTGTAGCCATGTGGGTCATGATCTCCGAGGCGGGAGTGATGGGATAGCCAGCATAGAAGCTGCACCTGGCCGCGATAGCTCCCTCGGCACAGGCTTCGTCACCCATCATGTAATAGGGGCCGGGCTTGAGGGTGCTGGGCACGGTGGTCCAGCCTCCGGAGGCACGTGAGTCGAGTGTCTTTGTCGGCTCTGGGGACGCAGAAGCTGCGTCAGCCGATTCATCAGTGACCGTGATGGCCAGGTCCGGGCACAGGTCTTCACATAGCCTACAACCGACACACTTGTCAGGGTTGGTGACCTGGGTTGGACGGAGTCCCTTGGAGTTGACGCGGTCACCTTCCGAGAACACCTCCTTGGGACAAGCGTTTGCGCATATCAGGCAGTCACTGCCCTTGCAGACGTCTTGATCGAGTTCGATGTGATACGTCTTGTTCTTGGACATCAAGCTACCTTCTGCCGTGTTTTCTCAGCAACAGTATTGTACACCAGGAAGCCGGCCTCTTTCCAGCGGAGGGGTGCACTGGTCGTCAGAGCGTCGAACGGAAGATGATCGACTCTCCTACCTGAAGGCCCAGTTCCACCCCGGTCCTGCGCTGTCCTACCTTCAGCAAGACGTTGAGATGGTTCGGAGCGTGCGTGACGTCGAAACCTACTACCTCTCCGATCTCGTTCCCAGCCACTTCTACCTTGTCTCCCACCAACACGACGCCACCCTCTTCGACGGAGAAGAAGGCCAGGTAGGCTACTCTGTCGACGGTGCGGTTGGGGGCTGCTGCGAGGTCGTCGGTGACCGCCAACTCGTGGATCTCGTTCGTACACAAGGCTCGTGAGGGGTGGAGGATCAACTCCATGCCGCGCTCCTCGGAGCGGGCATCCAGCAAACAGACCAGCCTGCCAGTGACGTCGCTCTTCGCTGCGTACGGATACTTGTCCAGGATTCCAGCGCCATGGGGTTCTTTTGACATAAGGCGACCTCCGGGGTGCGTGTGGTGTGTGAGGGGCGATCAGTCTACCGGCAATATGCCACCATACTAGGTACTGTGGCTGCCGTGCGGCACGTCCTTTCCCGGGACGAAGACGCCGATCAGAATGGCCAAGGCCGCTGTGGCGGCAACGAGATAGAAGTCCAGCCGATAGGATTCGATGATTGCTCCGACGACACCCGCCTGCAATACGATGGCGAACACAGCGGGTCCAAGAGTGCCGCCCAGGAAGCGCAAGAGGTTAAAGAGTCCTGTGGCAATGCCCAGTTCGTCGGCTGACACCACCAGGCTGATGACAGCAGGGGCTGGGGCCTGTACCATGCCCATGCCGACTCCGGCCAGTGCCAGCGGCAAGACCAGGCCCCACACAGGCGTCGCCGGCCCCACCCGACCGAGACCGACCCCGGATATGGCGACAACCATCATACCTGACAGACACAGAAACCTGCATCCATACCGGTCTGCGAGCCTGCCAGCCACGGGGGCCGCAAGAGCCATCGACACGGGCAGACTAGCGACGATCAGTCCGGTCGTCGCGGATGTCAGACCCTGGACCTCTACGAGGAACAGAGGGATAAGGAACAACAGCCCGAATTGGCAGAAGACCTGCATGAAAGCGATCATGGCCGCGGAAGTGAAGGGCCTGTTCAGGAAGAGGTTGAGGTCGACGAAGGGTTCCTGGACTCTTCTTTCCGTGACCAGGAACACAATGGCGAGGCTTCCGCAGAGAACCCAAAGGGCCAGAGTGTACGGAGACATCCAGCCCAGGGTTGCGCCCTGTCGCAGATTGAACATCAAGACCAGGGTAGCCGCGGTGAGGGCCGTGGCGCCCAAGACGTCGAAAGACTGGCGCTCTGACTTGCTGTCGTCGGGCATCAGGCGCCAGACGAGCAACAGCCCGACAAGGCACAACGGGACACAGGACAGGAATATCGACTGCCATCCGAAGTACTGGGTGAGGATGCCGCTCAATGGGGGGCCTGCCGCGTGGGTGGCGCTATTCACCAGCGCCCAGATGCCCATCGCTCGACCTCGCTCTCCAGCGGGAAACATGGTGCCCACGACGCCCATGACGGTGGGCAGGATGGGGCCATTGGAGATGCCTTGTATCACCCGGAAGACGATCAAGATGGGGAAGCTAGGTGCGAGAGGGGCCAGGCAGGAACTGAGGGCGAAGACCCCCATGCCCGCCAGATACAGCCGTTTGTAGCCATACTTGTCTCCAAGGCGGCCGAAAAGAGGCATGGTGACCGCGAAGAGCAGAATGTAGACGGTGACCGCCCAGATGCCCGTGCCGACGTCGACGGAGTAGTGATCCATGATGCTGGGCAAGGCGACGTTGACCAGGCTGTTGCCCAGAGTGCCGGTCACGGTGCCTATGAGCAGCGTGGAGAGGATGATCCACCGAAGGCGGGACGCCCTGCTATCGGCGCCTGGCATACGCTAGTCCGTCCCTGCGCCTTGGCCGTACTTGTCCGTGACGCCCAGGCTGTCCAGCAGGTTCTTCAGGGCTACAGTGTCATCGGCACCCATGTCCAGGAGAGGGCGCCGTACGTGGCCTGCTGGAAGACCGAGAAGGCGCAACGCAGCCTTGACCACGATGGGGTTGGACAAGCTGTACAGCGCAGACATAAGTGGGAAGTAGGTGAAAAGCAGCTCTCTGGTGCGTTCCACGTCGGGCCACGAACGCCAAGGCTGCGACAGCTCGGCCATCTCCTCTGGGATGACGTTGCCTGAGATGTTTGCTGTTCCGTGTCCGCCCAGGGCGAGGGTGGGTATGATCAGGCTGAACGCAGGAGCATCGCAACACAGGAGGTTGATCTGCTCGCCAATCTCTCTGCGAATGCGCACTAACTGGCCGATATTGCCCATGGCCTCCTTGTCGGCGACGATATTCGGTATCTCGCAAAGCTCCACCACCGTAGGCGGATCGATGTTCACCCCCACGCGTCCGGGGTTGTTGTAGATCGCCACCGGTATGTCCACTGCTTGGGCCACGGCCTTGAAGTGCTCATACAGGCCATCCTGAGTTGGTTTCAGGTAGGGTGGCACCACCAGAAGCAGCCCGTCTGCGCCAACCCTCTCAGCATGGCGGCTAAGCTCGATCGTCTGCTTGGTGTTGCCACAGGTGGTGCCGGCGAAGGCCGGAATCTTGTCGGCAGCGTAGGGCAGCACCCTGTCTAGTATCTCCCTTCGTTCGTCCATAGTGAGGGAAGGGGATTCTCCCGTCGAGCCCATCAGGAGTAGCCCGTCCGAGCCGTGCTGCACCTGGAAGTCGATCAGTCGCTGGAAGCCACCGTAGTCGATCTCATCCTTTTCGGTGAAGGGAGTAGGGATGGCTACCCACGAGCCTTCGGGTCTCATCATGGTCTGTCACTTGCCTCTCAGTCATCGCGGCGCACTGTCCGCAGAGCTATCGCCAGCGCAAGTCGCTACCGTTCTTGGTTCCGGAGCTCCTCGGGCCGGATTATGAGGATGGGCGAATGGGAGCCGCGAAGCACCTTCTCCGTGACGCCTCCAAACACCCAGCGTCTAATGCCACTCTTGCCGTGGCTACACATGACTACCAGATCAACGTCCTGTTCCGCTGCGTATTCGGTGATCTCCTCGGCCGGGTCTCCAAGGAGGACTTCAGAGCGCACATCCACTCCCTTGTCACGGAGCATTGCTTCCGCGGCGGCAACCGACCGCCGTGCCTCGGCCTCAGCGCTGGCTATCTCCTGGTCCCTGTATATGGGGTGACGCACCGTGTGGGCGTCTTCCGGCGTCACCGGCAAGGGAATAGGCAGTTCTGGGACGCCTGGCTTGAAAGCTGAGCCGGACCTGCCCGAGGGTGCAGGCACGACGCGCAGGATGATGACTTCGGCATCCATCTTCTTGGCCAGGCTCTCCACGTGGGGAAACACGGATTCCTGAGCTAGCTCAGAGCCATCACATGGCACAAGGATCCTCTTGAACACCTCTGCCTCCTTTCAGCGTCGCTTTCACAGCCCCACAGCCCCTCTCAGTGAGCCCGGCGGCTGACCGGGTGTGCGGGGCTAGCCGCTCCCCGTTCCCGTGGGCGCTGCCCTCACGCGCTGCTCCGGATCAGTAACCGTTCGCAGCCAGTTGGCGACGGTCATGACGCCAAAAACCGTCAGGCCTATACATATACCGGGGAAGGTGACAAGCCACCACGCTACGGTGATGTAGTTGCGTCCGTCTGCGATCATGAGGCCCCAGGACGCCTGTGGGGGCTGGATGCCAAGGCCGAGGAAGCTGAGGCTGGCCTCGGCCAGGATGATGCGGGCCAACTCTAGTGTGATTAGCGTCATCACAGGCGACATCAGGTTTGGAAACGCGTGGCGGAATATGATCCGCGTGTCACCAACGCCCACCAGTCTGGCTGCATCGATGTAGTCTTTCTCTCTGATGGTGAGCATGATGCCGCGGGTTATGCGGGCGAAGACCATCCAGCCGTTGATGGAGAGCACTATGACAATGTTTCGTGCGCTCGGTCCGATCATGGTGATGATAACGAGTGCAAGCAGCAGACCAGGGAACGCCGTCTGCGTGTCGACGACACGCATGATGAGATCGTCGACACGGCCGGCGTAATAGCCAGCGATTAGGCCCAGGACGGTGCCCACCGTCCCCGCCAGCACTATGACGCCGATGCCCACCATCATGGATACACGGGCCCCGAAGATGACGCGGCTTAGAATATCGCGACCTTGTTGGTCCGTTCCCAGGATGTACCGCTGTCCTTCTTCGTTCACGAAGCCTGGGGGCTGAAGGCGTTGTCCTATGTTGCCTGCCGCGGGATCATGGGGGGAAACCAGTGGGGCGAATAGCGCAGACCCCAAGACAACAACCACGATGAGCGCTCCAGCCAGCGCCACCCTGTCGCGGAGCAGATCCCGGCCCAGCCGTATCAGTCCTCGCCAGCGCCACAACGGGTCTTCCACGTAGGCTGTGGCTTGGTCATCCAGGATAAGTCGTGTGGCTGTGGTGTCGGACATTCGCCGGTCCTCCGTTCGTAAGCTGTCGGGACAGGGGCACTAGGCCAGCCTCACACGAGGGTCTAACATAGCATAGATGAAGTCTATGGCGATGTTCATAACCACGACGATCAAGGCGACCACGAAAACGTCGGCCTGTATCAGGGTCAGATCGCGTCGTTCGATGGCTTGCATCGCCAACTGCCCGAAGCCGGGCCAGGCAAACACGGTCTCTACGACGATAGTATAGCCGGCCAGCATGCGTGTCAACTCCCACGCAGCCAATGTGACTATAGGAATGCTGGCGTTCTTCAGGGCGTGGGTGATGATCACGTTATGCTCAGCCAGGCCCTTGGCCCTGGCAGTCATCATGTAGGTTCTGTGCATTTCGTCCATCATGCTGGTCCTGACGATCTGTGTGATTCGTCCCCACGGCCGAGCAGCCAGCGCGATAGCCGGTAAGACCAAGTGCTTCCAGGTGCCGTAGCCTGAAGTGAATACTAGGCGCAGGCTGACGGCGAAGATGAGGATGAGCATCAGGCCTAGCCAGAAGTCGGGGATGCAGACTCCGATCAAGGAGAAACTGGTCGTCGCCTTGTCGAGCCAGGAACGAGGCCTCAGGGCGGCCAGAATACCCAGGGGTAGCGAGGCGACGAGAGCTAGAACGATAGCTGTGGAGCAGAGGAGTAATGTGGCAGGCATTCGCTCCAAGACCAGCTGCATGGCTGGTGTACGCTGCCACAGAGAATCGCCGAAGTCGCCCCTCATCGCATTCCTGGCCCAGTCCCAGAACTGCACGTAGAGTGGATCGTTGAAGCCCATTCTGTCTCTAAAGGCCTCGACCTCTTCTTCACTCGCCTCGAGAGGCAGCATCATCCTGGCCGGGTCTCCTATGGCTCGCGTAATCACGAATACGATCACGCACACCCCAACGATCACCAGGACGGATTGAAGCAGGCGTCGGATGAAATAGGCGGTCATCTCCGGCATCCTCCCTGTGTCGAAGTCTGGGCGGGGACAGAATGCCCCGCCCAGACATGGACCTAGACTTAGGCTCTACTCGACGAGGGTCATGTCCTTGACCAGGATGCGACCATCGATGCGTGGTGCCCAGTCGACTCGTGCGCTCAAGCCGTAGATGTCATCGAGATTGAGCAGGAAGATACAAGCAGCATCGTCGTAGATCATCTGTACGGCTTGATGGTACATATCCTCCCGGGCCGCCACGTCCGTCTCCGTCCTGGCTTCATTCACCAGACGGTCGACCTCCGGGTTGAAGTAGGCGGCCTGGCTTCCGTCCGACGTGAACAGCACAGACAGCGTGCGGTCAGCATCGAACAGGCTGTTGTCGTTGGAGGAGTACTGGAGATCTGGAGCCGCCTCCGCGCCAGCAAAGAGCAGATCCAGCCACTGCGACCACTCTGCGATGTTGACCTCAATGTTCAGGCCCACAGCATCCAGTTGTGTAGCGATGGCCTCCACCAACTCCTTGTCCTTCAACCATCGCCCGGCTTCGCCAACGAACTCGAGGGTCGCCCCTTCAGCTCCAGCGTCCTGCAAGAGCTGCCTGGCTGTGTCCGGATCGTAGGGGTAGGCCGTCACATCGGGGTTGTACCCGAAATGGCCCGGAGTCAGGAGCTGTCCCTCAGCCACCGCTGCATAGCCACTGTAGAGGGCGTCCCGCAGCGACTCCTTGTCGATAGCATAGTTGAGAGCCTGGCGAACCCGCACATCGTCCAATGGTGCCACGTTGGTGTTGATCCTGACCCATGGGAACTCGATGCCGTGCACGGAGACCGCCTTCGGCACCTGGTCGAGGTACTCCGGTATCAGGTGCCTGACCACGTCCACCTCACCGGCTTGCAGGGCCCCGGCTGCGGTGGCATCCTCAGGAATGGTTCTAATGGTTACCTCGGCGATGCTCGGTGCGCCGCCCCAGTAGTCGGCATAGGCTTCCAGCTTCACGTGATCGCCCTTGACCCACTCCACGAACTCGTAGGGCCCTGTGCCGACAGGCTCGTTGCCGAAGTTGGCCGCATTCTCCTCTGCGTAGACCGGCGGCACAATGTTGAGCCAGGTCAGGCGGGCAAGTAGAATGGGGTCCGGGCCCTCTGTGAAGATGTCCACAGTGTAGTCATCTACAGCCTCAGCACCGGTGATGGTGGCCACGAAGGAGATGATCTCCGAGTTGAACTCGGGGTCTATCATCCTTTCCACGCTGTAGACAACTGCGTTGGCGTCAAAGGGCTCCCCGTTGTGGAAGGTGACGCCCTCTTGCAGCTCGAAACGCCAGGTGGTCTCGTCCAGTTGCTCCCAGGACGTGGCCAGAGAAGGACCCAACTCAGCGGTTACGGGATCGCGGACGGTAAGCATCTCGTAGATGTTGTCGTTGACCGCTCTCGCATTTCCATCATCGGGAAACTGCGGGTCCAGCGTGGACGGATCGCTGCCGATGACGATGACGATGGAGCCGCTAGGCCCCGTGGGGGGCGCTTCCTCAGGCGGCGCGGTCGGCTCTGGGGCCGTCGTTGCCTCGGGCGCCTCTGGGGGTGTAGTCGGCTCGGCAGATGGTGCTGGTGTTCCACAAGCAGACGCCAATAGGGACACCAACAGGGCTGCGATGATGATTCTGACGAGGTTCGATCTCACTTTCGTTTCCTCCTTCCCTACTCGGTGGACAGTCCATTGAGTGTTGCTCTAGCGCATGGTTGAGTGCCGATCACCCCCTTTCGAAGCCGCAATTCGCGGAGATTCTGGTCTGCCTGGGTGCCAGGTTCAGCACACCGTCTTCTCGTAGATGCCGCTCATGCCTGCGTCGGCCACCCGTTGTTCGATCTCCACCACGTTGGTGCTGTAGAGACCTAGTTCCTTCATACGATCGAAGTACACAGAGCCTGAGAAGGTGAATTTCTTCAACATCCCTTCCTCGGTCTGCATCTCCTCTTTGACGTAGGCGACGATGTCGCCAACGCAGAGGCTGCGAGGCAGTTCCAGGAGTTCCTTGCCGACGGCATATCGGACGGCGTTGTGGCCAGCGAGCGTTCCCGTGCAGATGGCCTCTGTGTGCCCCACGAGCATCCCGGCTTTCTCTCCAGCGCAGAACAGGTTGTCTAGCCCGTCGACCTTGAGGTGATTGTCGCGTGGAGACATAGCCAGGAAGCGAATGGAGTTGCCCATGCCCCCTGCGTAGGGGTCCTCGAAACGAGCATTCTCCAGTCCTGGGATGGTACGCAGGTCGATCACTGGGTAGAAAGGACTCATCAGCTTGGCATGGCCCGTATCGAGGATCACCAGGTTCTCCGCAAACTCTGGGAGTGCGTACTGCTGGCAACTCTTGATGGCCAGAAGCTTCTTCTTGTGGTCGGCCACGTCCTTGGGAAGGGGGATCACCGCAACGCCTGTCTGGTCGAGCTCGCGATGTATCCCTTCGTCGAGGGAATCCTTGTTCAGCTTGCAGGATCCACTCATGGATCCGAAGGATCCGTCCACGCGCTTGGCCATCATCTCCTGGATGCCTGCCCGGGCGGCGATGCTCACGCGGCCACCAAAAGTGGGGCAGCGCGTGATGCACATCGCGCAGCCATTGCCGTACTTACGACAGTTGCCCTGAGGGCCCATCGTGCCGGTGGTCTCCACGAATGCATCTGCTTCGAACCGCTGGCCGGTCTCCAGCTCCACCGCATCGATCCTCGCCCCAGTAGAGTGCACCTGGGTAGCCCGGCTGACGGTCCAGATCTCTACCTGTTTCTTTTGCAGGTACTCCCTGACGGCAGGCTCCATCAGGGCTACATCGTACAGGTTGGCGTGCTTGTGACCTGGAAACTCGATGTTCACGTGGCGCGCTTTCTGGTCGGTGAGTTTGAACAGGTCGCCACATCCGAGGGCGATCATTTCCTCCGCCGCGGTGAACCGTCCATTATTGCGCATGATTCCGCCCACCTGGCCGGACCCGAGGAGCGTGTCGGCTCTCTCGAGCAAAACCACGTCCGCTCCCGCCTTCTTCGCAGAGAGGGCCGCTGCACATCCGCCCCATCCGCCACCGATGACTACTACTTTTGGCATTCTCGTACCCCTTTCTACTGAGCGACTGTGGTCGGCACAGCCCGTGTGGGCCAGGTAGCCGGCGTCGTAGCAGAACGTACGTCCGTCAGCACGCCCTGGTCCAGGGCCGCTTTGATACGCGCTGGCGTCGCCGGCAAGCTGCGGACGCGGACGCCGACCGCATCGAATATGGCGTTCAGAATGGCAGGTGTTAGTGGCACGGTCGCTACTTCCGAGATCCCCTTGGCGCCCAATGGCCCGGTGGAATCCGGTTTCTCCACGATAAGTGTCCTGACGGGAGGAGCGTCCATGATGGAGGGAAGGTGTAGATCACGATAGGTACGCGCCTTCGGAATACCCTCTTCCACCGGGTACTCCTCCGACAGCGCATAGCCCTGAGCCATGTGGCAGCTCCCCTCGATCTGGCCCTCTATCTTCTGTGGATTGATGGGGCGGCCTACATCGTGGGCAGCCAGCACTCTGAGCAGCTTGACCTTGCCCGTGGCTGGGTCCACCTCCACTGCGGCCACCTGTGTGGTATAGGCGTAGGCGGGGTAGTTGCGGTACTCCTCGGGTGCGATGGCTCGCCGACCCTCGACGTCGGCCAGAGCAAGCGTCCTGGGAGCAACGTAGACGAACTCGGCTACCACCTGCTGCCCGTCCTCACGGAGTTCGCGTTCCAACGCCTCCAACGGAAGGTGATTCTCGGTCTGGGCGTGCACCACACCGTCAGCGAGGAGTTCCAGCTCCTCGGTGGGCGCTGCCATCACTCCCGCGGCGGCGCGTAGCAGCTCGGCCTTGAACCTCCTGGCCGCCTCCAGCACAGCATTGCCCCTGATCAACGTCTGCCTCTCGGCGACTGCGCCGCCGTGCTTCGGCGTGAGCGTTGTGTCGCCGGTGATCAACTCCAGAGCGCTGTCAGGCAGAGGGAGGACCTGGCGCGCGATTTGGGTCAGAGTGGTACGGATGCCCTGGCCCATGTCGACGGCAGAGGCCCTCAGTTGGACCTTGCCGCCGGGTAGCAGGGCAAAGATGGCACCCGCGTCATCTACCTTCCCCTTCCCGGCACCCACGTTCTTGAAACCGGATGCCACACCGATGCCCAGCTTCATCCCAGGAGATACCATCGTCTCGATTCTGGGCAGCTCCTCCTCCAGCGCCGCACGGGCCGCGGAAATCGTTTCCTTGATGGCTACGCTTCGTCTCAGGATCTCGCCGGCTGCGGTGACGCTGCCTTCTTTGAGGGCGTTCTTGTAGCGCAGTTCGAAGGGATCCACGTTCAGTCTGCGCGCTGCTTCGTCGAGTAGAGACTCGATGGCCACGGCTGCCTGGTTGATGCCAAAACCACGGAAGGCACTGGCGTTGACGTTGTTCGTGTAGACAGCCCAGCCTTCCACACGCAGGTTGGGGACCTCGTATGGTCCGCACGAGAAGATGCACGCCTGGTCGATGACTCTGGGGCCCAGGTTGGTGTAGGCACCAGTGTCGGACAAGAGCCTCGCGTCCACCGCCAGGATCTTTCCTTCTTCGTCCAGCCCCACCCGGTAGTCCATGGAGTAGGGGTGTCGCTTCACGCTGCGCCTGAGGGATTCCTCCCTGGTCAGAGTGAGTTTGACCGGCCTTCTGGTGACGTAGGCTCCGAGGGCTACCAGCGGTTCCACGGTGGCGTCGATCTTGCTGCCGAAGGAGCCACCCAGGGGCGTGGTCTGCACCCGTATCGTCTCCTCCGGAACGGCCAGGACCTTGGCCAGTTGGGTCTTCAGTTCGAAGGGGAACTGGGTCGGGACCTTGAGACAAAGGACATCTCCATCCCAGAAGGCTACGCCGGACTCCGGCTCCAGATACGCATGTTCCACGAAGGGCGTCTCGAAGTGCCCCTCCACAACCAGAGAAGAAGCGGCCAGACCTGCCTCCACGTCGCCCACAGTGTGCACCAGATGCTTGCACAGGTTGCCCTGGGGGCGAAGTTGAGGAGCGCCTGCTTCGAGGGCCTCTCGGGGTGAGAACGCCCCTGCCAGCGGCTCATACTCCACCCTTATCAGGTCGCGAGCCTTGGCCGCCGCTGCCTTGGTTTCTGCCAGCACCAGGGCGACTGCGTCGCCGACAAAGCGCACTCTGTCGCCACAGAGGACAGGCTGATCGGGCTTGAGGGGTCCGAAACCATTGTGCCCAGGGACGTCTCTGGCCGTCAGGACGCGCACCACTCCGGCCACCGCCTCAGCAGCGGCCGTGTCGACCCGCCAGATGACGGCGTGAGGGTGTTCGCTCCACAGCACCTTGGCGTGGAGCATGTCTGCCAGGTACAGGTCGTCAGCGAAGGGCAGGCGTCCCTGGACCTTGGCCACTCCATCCAGGTCGATCACGGATTCTCCGTAGCCGCCTGACAGAGATAGCTTCATCTCTCTCGGATCTCTGAGCCAGAGTGCAGCCAGCTTGACGGCATCTAGAATCTTGGAATAGCCGGTGCAGCGGCAGACGTTGTCCTTCAACGCCTCGCGAACCTCGGCCTCCGTAGGACTTGCATTCGTGTCCAGTAGCGCCTTGGTGGCCAGAATCATACCTGGAGTACAGAAGCCGCACTGGACGGCCCCAGCCGCCAGAAAGGCAGCCTGGATCGGGTGCAACACTCCCGGTGGGGAAAGCCCCTCAATGGTGACGATCTCGGCGTCGTTGAGTCTGGCTACTCGCAGCAGACAAGACTTGGTGGCGCGGCCATTCACCAGCACCGTGCAAGCGCCGCAGTGGTTGGTGCTACAGCCGTTCTTGGTACCGGTGAGCCTGAGCTCGTCCCGCAGGAACCTGAGCAGCGTCATCTCAGCAGGCAAGCTGGAGCTGAGCTTCTCGCCGTTGATGTTGAGGGAGACGGTAACCACGACTTGCTCCAGTTCTACGTCAGGCTGGTCTCTGCTACAGAGCAACTGACAACGCGCCCATCATCGCAGGATGGGTGCGGTCAGAGATCGGCTATTGGTCGTGCTGCCGGCCCTCGGCGATCTCTTGCCACTTGTGCACAGGGGGCAGCTCACTTGCTTCGGACTCGGTCACCACGTCTATGAAGGTAGGCGTGCCGCTGCGGATAGCCTCTCGAATGGCAGGCGACAGCTCGGATGGTTTCTCGACGCGCACCCCCAGCAATCCGAAGCCTCGCGCGATGGCTGCATGGTCGGTGTCGTCCGAGAAATCGACCGACACGTATCGGTCGTCGTAGTACAGATGCTGAAGTGTCTTGATCCAGCCGAAGCAGGAGTTGTTGAATTGGAGGATAGTGACGGGCAGCTTCAGACGGGCGATGGTCTCCATCTCCCCCACGGACATACCGAAACTGCCGTCGCCCATCAAGCCGATCACTGTGGATGCTGGTCTCGCGAGTTTCGCTCCTATGACCCCGGGCAGCGCATAGCCAAGTCCGCCGTAGCCCCGAGGGATGATGACGTACCTGCCCGCAGGAGACTTGTAGAACGCGGAGGTGAAGGGCGTGCCCGTGCCTGCGTCGGCCACGATCACGCTATCCCGGGGCAGTGCTTCTGCAAGCTCCTTCATCACGCGCTGGGGTTTGATCGGGACGCTATCGCTTTCCATCTTGGGACGAACGGCGTCCCACCACTTCCCAGCCAGGGTGGAGATCTCAGCCAGGCGCGCTTCGTTGGGATGTCGCTCTCCCTGGGTTGCCGACAGGGCCTCGAGCAGGTCTGCCAGGGCCAGCTTCGCGTCTCCAACCAGTCCCACGGCTGTGGGATAGTTGTTGCCGATCTCCTTGGGGTCGACGTCGATGTGGAGAATCGTGACTCCATCTGAAGGGGAGGGAAGCGTCCAGTTGAGGGTGGTGACGGAATCTGTCTTGCAGCCGACGAAGAGAACCAGATCTGCTGCCGCAACGAGACGGTTGGCATAGGGACGTGCGCCGTTGCCTCCCACGATCCCGATACTCAGTGGGTGGTCCTCTGCGATGCTGCCCTTGCCGTTGATGGAGGTTCCCACAGGCATGGTGAGGGCTTCCGCCAGCCTGGTCACCTCCTCCCAGGCCTGGGAGCTGGCTGCTCCACCTCCAGCGACCATCACGGGTCGCTGAGCCTCGGCCAGCAAGTCCGCCGCTCGCTGCGCCATGGCCGGATCAGGCCGGGTTCTGAACGCGGGGTAGGTCTTGTTCTCCTCCTGGGCTCCGAACTGGATGGAGTCGATCTCCTGGTCGAGGACATCGTGGGGGAGGGTTATCTGCACTGCGCCCGGGCGGCCGCTAGTGGCGATACGAAAGGCCCTCTGGAGGAGCTCGGCCGTCTTCTGAGGAACCTTGATACGAGTACGCCACTTGGTCACCGGCGCGAAGAGCGCTTCCTGATCGAGCTCGGTGAGCACACCCTTGTGATCGCTTTTCAGAGGCGTGTCGCTGGTGAGGGCGATGACCGGTATGGAGGAGGCATGGGCCTCGGCCACGCCGGGCAGGATGTAGGTGGCCCCGGCTCCGCTGGGTCCTTCACATACGCCGGGCCGAGAGCTGAGTCGGGCATAGACGTCGGCCATGAAGGACGCGGATCTCTCATCTCTGGCCAGGATGTGCCTGATGCCGGCTGGTGCGTCGTACAGCGCATCGTAGAGGGGCATGGTTGTGTCCCCAGGCACGCCGAAGATGTACTCGACTCCATGCGCCTCCAGGAGCCTTACGATGGCCTCAGCTACTCTCACAGTAGCGACTCCTCTCCGTCGTGTAGGGCGTCGACCGATGGCTCCGCCGACATCTCCTCCAGGACGCTGAACAAGTGTGCCTTGAGTCTCGCCTCCGACAGATCCGGATCTCTTTGTTCGAGAGCCTCCAGAATCCACCTGTGCTCTCCCACGGACTTCTCCAAACGCCCCGAGATCTGGTCTGACATTAGCCGGAAACGCTGGGTGTGGTCGTCCAGGTTGTGCCAGATGAGCTGTAGTCGCTCGTTGTCCGCCGACTGGAGGATCACGTAGTGGAACTGCGCTCCGTACTGAGAGGCGAGGGGCCGGTCACCCATCTCCAGTGCTTTCTCCATCGACGCCAGGAGCTCTCTCGCCCGGGCGAGATCGCTGTCTTCCAGGAGCGGAGCGGCGAGACGGGCAGCCAAACCCTCCAGTACCGCCCTCAACTGGAAGACCTCGCGCACGTCTCGCAGCGTCACCTCTTTCACGTACGTGCCCTTGTAGAGCACCTTCGTGACCAGGCCCTCGCGCTCCAGCTCGTGAAGCGCCGTCCTCACAGGGGTCTTGCTGATGCCCAGTTGATTGGCCAGGTCGCTTTCTACAAGGGCTTCACCGGGCTTCAGTCTGAGAGTAAGGATAGCTCTCTTGATAGCCAGGTAAGCCTGATCCTTGAGGGAGGCCGGGGCAGCGATCTTTTCCAATCGCAGGGTGTCGCTAGGGGCGGAGGCTCGGCTAGGGTACATTTGTCACCTGCCTGGTTCGGGCGTGAAGAGAAGTATCATATATCGTATACGATACACCATGCTTAATATACTGCACTTTGGGTTGGCTGTCAAGTTGATTGGTGGTGATAGGGGTGAGTTTTAAGGTGTGAGCGTGGGTATGGGACAGACGGGAGGACGCTGCTGGCCTCGAAGCGCTATCTGGCGGGGGAGGGGGGATGTGTATAGCTTCCCATGTTTGCGACCGTCCTGGAGCGCCAGGGGGCCGCTGGGAGCGGGTAGTGGTGACGGCGCGGGCGAGCCGGTTCTGCTCGTGAGATGGTAGCAGTAGGAGCTGAGTGGGATTGCTGCACTTCCGATGGAACAACAGAAAAGGCCCCGACGATCCTCATCGAGGCCTCCTCAGTGCCGGCGACCGGACTTGAACCAGTGACCTAGGGCTTATGAGTCCCCTGCTCTACCAACTGAGCTACGCCGGCACAAACCCACGGACGATGGGCGAGATCGATCATGGGCCTGGTGATGATGGTAGCGGGGGTTGGATTCGAACCAACGACCTCCGGGTTATGAGCCCGACGAGCTTCCACTGCTCTACCCCGCAATGCAGTCACAACGTATTATAGCCCATTCGGTTTCGTAAGTCAAGCCACGAGCTGCTCACGGCTCGGTTCCGAGCAGGAGATCCGCCCATTGTCGCCAGTAGGGGAGATCCTCAGCCTCGCCAGCCTCTGCCTGAGAGCCCTCGGCGGCGGAGGCGCTGGCCTCCGATGGCTGCTGGATGACCACCACGGCCACCTCGCCCGGCTGCACCAGCTTCAGCCTTTCCCGGGCGACCTCCTCCACGTAGGCGTCGCTGCTGACGTGCGCGAGCTGGTCCTGTAGCTCCTCGTTGGTCTGCTGCTCGACTCTGACCTGCTCCTCCAGCCAATCGACCTGCTGCTCGATCTGGTAGTTGTCCAGAGCCTTGCGACCAAAGTCGATGGTCAGGATGGCGACCACCGTGCAGGTGACGACGGTCACCACCTTGGGCAGGGAGACCAGACCTTGACGCTTCTTCCTGGTGGACACCCTGTACCTCTCCGTACGACGTGTCAAAACGCTGCGAGTATGTGTTGGTGGAGATGGCGGGAATCGAACCCGCGTCCAGAGAATTAGGGCGAGGCCTTCTACAAGCTTAGTCGGCCATTTTCTTCTTCTCGCCTCCGAGGACCTCTAGCCGACGGAGTTCCAGAGAAGCCAGCCGATGAAGGGTTACCCCCTTTGCCAGACCGTATCGGCGTCGAGCCTAGCGCACTCCGGCCTTATGACGCTCTTACCCGGCCTGCCAGAGAGAGGCCGGGGGAGCGTGGCTGCTTACGCAGCCAGAGCGAGTTGTTGCTCGCCAGTTATCTTTAGGTTGCCCCTGTTTAGCGAGGAGAGCGCCTCGGCTTGCTATCCCCGACCAACCTTCCCTGTCGATACCTTTCATCCCCGCAATGTGCCAGCGGAGCTTCACAGTCGGGCAAGCAGGCGTACCCCCGATTCTGTTACGACCGCCATCTGTCTCAGGGCCACTGGCCCTGGTGACGACTGCCGCCAGGGGTATGATCCCTCTTGGCGCCGTCACTGCGGCAGGAGTGAATCCTGTGAAGGACCCACCCCACCTGCCTTGCTCCCAGTCAGACATTCGCCTAGCCGCCGCCGTCACCGGAGACGCTGGTGGTCTCTTACACCACCTTTTCACCCATCACCGTGGGGCTGTGCCCGTGGCACCTGCCTCTCGGCTGGTTCGCTCTCTGTTGCAGTTGTCGTCAGGGGTGACCCTGCCTGGACTTGCTGTTTCGTCCAGTGACCTTGCCCCCAGGGGGCTGGGAGTCGGGAAGTTCCTCTGGGCGTCAAGCCCAGCGACGGTCCCCTTACCTGCCCGTGACTGATCATCTTGTTAAGGTTGGGGGATGCGTTTCTGCGTCCCCACAGGCCCATTGAAGAGCCTGCCTACCACTATTCTAGCGTGTTTGCCCGCTGGTGTCAAGCTTGACAGGGGGCACTATTTCCAGTATAATGGAAGTAGCACCCCACCCCACGGGGGATGGGTACCGAGGAGGAAGCCCGATGGACGAAGCCAAGAAAAAGCAGGTGAAGAACAGGCTGCGAAGCATCGAGGGGCACGTGCGTGGCATCGAGCGGATGGTGGAAGAGGATGCGTACTGCATCGACGTCATCAGGCAATCCATCGCCGTGCAGCGTGCGCTGGAGAAGGTGAACGGAATCATTCTGGAGAATCATCTACAGACCTGCGTGACCATAGCCATTCGCGGAGAGGAAGCAGACGAGCGGGAGCGTGTCATCGGAGAGCTCCTCGACGTCTTCGAGACCGCCAACAACCTGTAGACGGTCGTGAAGAGAGAAACGCTCGTGGAAATGCAGGGCTAACTCAGGTGTAGACAGTATAGGGAGGACAGACATGGCAAGCAAGGTATACCACGTACCGAACATCTCGTGCGCACACTGCGTAGCTACCATTGAGCGCGAGTTGAGGACCATCTCTGGCGTTGAGGACGTGACAGGCGACCTCGAGACCAAGCAGGTCGCGGTGGGCTACGAGGACGAGGCGGTGCTCAACCGGGTGGAGAAGATGCTGGAGGAGATCGGGTATCCAGCGGCCGCGTAGAGGTATCGAAGTCTGGTCTAAGTGATTGTAAGGCAACGGCCGCTGGAGCCGAGGGGATAGAGGGATGGCAGAGAAAGAAGTAGTCTTGCCCGTGACGGGGATGACCTGTGCTAACTGTGCACTGACCATCGAGCGGTCATTGGGCAAGGTCCAGGGAGTGAAAGAGGCCAAGGTCAACCTGGCTAGCGAGAAGGCCATCGTAGCCTACGACCCGGACGTAGTGGGTGGTGAGGGCCTGGTAGGATCGATTCGTGATGCCGGCTACGAAGTAGCCACGGCCAGGATAGATCTGCCCATCACGGGCATGACCTGCGCCAACTGTGTGCAGAACGTCGAACGCGCGCTGAAGAAGGTCGAGGGCGTGCTGAGGGCGGACGTGAACCTGGCCACGGAGAAGGCCAGCGTGGAATACGTTCCTTCTCTCGTGGATCTCGAGACCCTGAAGAGGGCCGTGGAGGACGCGGGCTACGGGGTCATCTTGGTGGAAGGCGTTGACACCGCCGAGGACGTGGAGGCGAAGGCAAGGGAGGAGGAGATCAGACACCAGAGGTCTCTCCTGATCGTGGGCCTGATCTTCACCATACCCACCTTCATCCTCTCCATGGGGGTGGATCTGGGGCTGCTGCCCGACTTTACCTTGAGGAAGTACGTCTTGCTGGCGCTGGCCACGCCGGTGCAGTTCTACGTGGGGTGGCAGTTCTATCGGGGAACGTGGAAGTCGCTCAAGCTGCTCACGGCGGGCATGGACACGCTCATCGCTTTGGGCTCCTCGGCAGCCTACTTGTACAGCCTGGCGGCCACGTTTCTCATCGGCGGGCACGTCTACTACGAGACGGCAGCGATGATCATCACGCTGATCGTGCTAGGGAAGTACCTGGAGGCCAGGGCCAAGGGCCGCACGTCTGAAGCTCTCAAGAGGCTGATCGGCTTGCGGGCGAGGACGGCGCGGGTGGTTCGCGAGGGGCAGGAGCTGGACGTCCCCGTGGAGGAGGTGCGGGTGGGCGATGTGATCGTCGTTCGTCCGGGGGAGAAGATCCCAGTGGACGGTTCGGTGGTGGAGGGACGGTCCTCAGTGGACGAGTCCATGATCACCGGCGAGAGCCTTCCGGTGGCGAAAGAGGTCGGCGACGAGGTCTTCGGCGCCACGATCAACAAGAGCGGGAGCTTCAGGTTCCAGGCCACAAAAGTGGGCAAGGACACCGTTCTGGCCCAGATCATCCGCCTGGTAGAGCAGGCGCAGGGCAGCAAGGCGCCGGTACAGCGGTTGGCGGATCGAGTGGCCAGTGTGTTCGTGCCTGCTGTGATCAGCGCAGCGGTGCTGACCTTCCTGGGCTGGTTCTTCGTCGGCGGGGTGGGTCTGGAGAGAGCTTTGATCAACATGGTGGCCGTCCTGGTCATCGCCTGCCCGTGCGCGCTGGGTCTGGCTACGCCCACAGCGGTGATGGTAGGCACCGGGAAGGGGGCCGAGCGTGGCATCCTGATCAAGAGTGGGGAGAGCCTGGAGCGCGCCGGGTCGCTGGATACGGTGGTGCTGGACAAGACGGGCACCATCACCCGGGGAGAGCCCCAGGTCACGGACGTGATCGCTTACGGCGCGTTGAGCGAGGACGAGGTGCTGCGCCTGGCGGCGAGCGCAGAGAGAGGCTCTGAGCATCCCCTGGGGGAAGCCATCGTGAACGCCGCTTCGACTGCGGGTCTCGCGCTGGATGAGGCGCAGGACTTCGAAGCCGTGGCGGGCCAGGGGATCAAGGTCAGACTGAACGGCAAACAGGTTCTCCTGGGCAACCTCAGGTTCCTGGGAGAGAGCGGCATCGGTCTGGATCGAGTCCGGGACGATGTGGATCAACTCCAGTCGGAGGGCAAGACCGCAGTGGCCCTGGTTTTGGACAACGAGGTGGCAGGGGTCATTGCCGTAGCGGACACCGTGAAGGAAGGCTCCCAGGAGGCCGTGACCCGGCTCCAGCAGATGGGGCTGGACGTGGTCATGATCAGCGGCGACAACGAGCGCACCGCGCGAGCCATTGCCGATCAGGTGGGCATCCACGCCGTCCTGGCCGAGGTCCTGCCTGAGGACAAGGCTGCTGAAGTGGCCAAGCTCCAGCAGGAAGGGCACATGGTAGCGATGGTGGGCGACGGCATCAACGACGCCCCGGCTTTGGCTCAGGCCGATATCGGCATCGCCATCGGCACGGGAACCGACGTGGCTATGGAAGTGGGCGACGTCGTGCTCATGAGAGGGGACCTGCGCAGCGTCCCCGCGGCCATCGAGCTCAGCCGAAAGACCATGGGCACCATCAAGGGGAACCTGTTCTGGGCCTTTGCCTACAACACCGCGGGCATCCCCATCGCTGCGTTGGGGATACTGGTGCCCTGGATGGCGGCGGCGGCCATGGCGTTCAGCTCCATCTTCGTGGTGAGCAATAGCTTGCGGCTCAGAGGCGTGACACTAGCAGACTGACGATCGGGAGGGCGCCGGAGCGACAACTGCAGGTTAGACATGGCGACCGCGCAGTTCACGGATGCACGGCCTGCCGCATTCTCCTATAGGTAGCGCTGTACCAAGTCCTCAACGCACTCGTCCAGTGTGTCCCGCAATTGAGAGTCAAACAGGACTGTTTCGTCCACACACTCGTCTTGGGCGGCGGACTCGACACTTCGCAGGTAGCGCTCAATAGTGGTGTAGCTTGATTCGTTGGCAGCCGCGTGGAAGGTCTGCGCGAGGTGCTCAGCCACCTCCGCAGCAGCATCAGCAAGACTCGTTTCAGCCTGTCGCAAGCGGTCGACGTACCTGCGGTGAAGCTCTTGTTCCCACTCGTTCTGTGCCTGGGAGAGGCGGCGGGCCACAGTCGCGTACTCGGCTACCATGGGCACCAAACCAATAACCATTGCCAGGTTGGCTCGAAGATGCATGGCCGGTGAGGTGTGCAAAGGCAGGTTCGGAAGCAAGTCCCAGAGGTCTGCTGGCAGCGGGTGCGGGACAAGCGATTCCCACACCTCTGACTGGTCCCTGTCGCCCTCTGGCAGGTGGTCTGACCTGAGTTGATATCCTCCCTCGAAGATTCGCGCACCACGGAAGGTGGGGACCAGACAGAAGAAATCGGCGACGTCACACACCGGCGAGAGCGCGTCTAGGACAACGGAGAGATCCCTTTCGGGATAGCAGGGGTTATTCACGGAGAAGGTGAGAGGGAAAAAGCGGAGAGGGTGGTCGAGGTATAGGTCAGTCGGTAGCAGTGTATCTATCCCTGCCTCGAGCAGCGGAATCACAGCGGTGCGGACGCGATCGATTGCCTCACTCCGCTCCCGCCGATGCTTGGCGCGGAGGAACCGCCTTATGTTGCGCTGGGGGGTTGTGGGCGAGTCTAGAATCCATAGCTGGAGCAGGTCACCGGTCTCCACGTATGTGGCGGCCTCAGCGTCATCAAGCAAGGCAGCACCGAAGTAGTCGGAGGCGACCAGGAATAGGTCACGGAAGGCTTGATGCATTTCGGTCAGTTGCTTGGTGGATTGCCTCATGTTGTATACACAGAGGTATCCAGAGCGCTCATCGGTTCGATCATGCATGTATTGGAACAGTTGCTGCACGGACGCTTGCGTGCTCATGCTCCATTCCTGTGTGGCATGCTTCAGGGAGCCACGCAGGGGCTCACCGGTCTGCGATGGGGGCTCCGGCGCCCGTTGCAGAGCCTCGAGCAGCCTCACAGGAAGTCCATCCCCGTACACCACTCGGCCTACGTGTACCGACCTTCCCTCAAGGACCGCAGCGAGGGCCCTCGCGAGGCGTTGAGTGAGGTCCAAGGCGTCTTTCCTTGCGTGGTACCAAGCCTCCTGATACCTGTAGAAGCTATCGGGCAGATAGTGGTCCCGCACGATTGTGCGCCAGACAGCATTCTTGTCAAGATCGAAAGGATCGTGGAGGTAGCCCTGGTCTATGCTCTTGCTGGTCTCGTCGTGGGTAGGATGTAGGCGAAATGGTAGTATCCACTCCCCATCAGACTGAAAAGTGCTGCAGAAGGGGAGAGCCGATCTCAGGGCGGAGAGGCGCGACATCGCGCCTTGGTGGCCGGCATCTCCGGCTTCTGCATCTGGCACGAATACGACAGAAGCTACCCCGTCGGAGATTCCCACTTCGATGCAGTCCAGGTTCAGCATGAGGTAGCCGATGATATCTTCCTTGTTCGCTGCGAACCATCGCTCATACACCTCGGGGTCGTAGCCATAGAGGCCGTACGCGAACGCACAGAAGTCCGCCAGAGGGATCTGAAGCGCATCGCCGAGCCCCGGGACCACGAGTCGGGCTTCCTGCCATGCTGGCAGCACGATCGAGCAAGTCGCGCACCAAGCAAGCAGATGCCCCGCTTGACCGATGTCCGCGAGCAGCTGGGACGAAGAGACCGCGTCGACCACCTTGGTGAGAAACCGGCGCGCCCAGTCGATCCCTCCGTCCCTCTTGCGTGCTTTAGCGGCAATGGCTTGAAGCTGACGGAAGACGTCGCCCTTCTCGTCGTCAAGCACCTCCGCGACAAGATCGAGGGTGTCGGTGTCGCCAACGGGTGCGAACGCCGCTGCCAGAAAGAAGGGTCCCACGGGGCCAAGGAGCATGTGGGCCTCGTCGAAATGGTCTTTGTTGGCTTCGAGGAGTTTCTGGCATCCCGCGCGGAAGACACCCTGCACGGTCTGGAGAATCGTCGGTATGCCGCTGCCACGAGCTTCTTGCGCCAACCCGTCGATAAGCGTGTCGGCATCGCAGCCTTCCCAGCAGAGCGCATTGGCGACGAGTGCTGGAATCCTCTCCGCCACTACCATGTCCAAGAGATCCAGGGCTGTGGCTGCGGGGTTGGGGTATCGTTCATGGAGTATCCGGGCGAGGTGCAGGGACCGCACCCAATGGAGGCCGGTGACTTCGCCGCCCTCCACCGTCAGGTATTCCCCGGCGAGGGAGCCAAGCACTCGCTGGGCATCGTCTCTGAGTGGGGTGTTTGCCACGAGTTGATCGGCCAACAGAGACACTCCGAGTGCATCGCCCAGCGCGGCCTTGCGTATGATGTCCACTTTCGCAGGGTCTTCTCCGTGCTCTGAAAACTCGGCTATCTGATCCCGCAATCTCTCCTCAAGCATTCGCCCATGGGTGAGGAGGTATACGTACTCCATCAGAAGCCGAGGCTCTCCTATCTTTTCGTAAGCCCATTCGGCAGAGTCCACGGAAGGATGAAGTTGACCGCGGCTCAGAATGGCGTGGAATAGCTCCTGCGCTTCGGCTTGGTCAAGTGTGGGCTCGAGCACTTCCCAACCTGTCAGGTTCTCACGGGCGAAACGGTACCAGTCTTCGGTCCGCGTTGTCACAAGGACTCGAACGCCCAGCGCCGCGCATTCCTGCGCCACCAAAGGCCACAAGCGAGTGCGCAGACCGGCGTTGTCAACGATGAGCAGGATGGGCACTCCCAGACTGGCCTTGAACCGGATGTAGTTGGCCACGAGTCCCACCTGTTCCGACGATTCGACAGTCCGAAGGGCATATGTCGCTTCCTGTGACCAGTAGTGATGGGCGTATTGATACATCAGAGTCGACTTGCCCTGGCCACTCGGTGATCTGAGTACGCAGATCTTCGATGACATCAGCGCCGCATCGATTCTCTGCAGCCAGGTTGGCCTGGGCACGTCTAATCCGGCCGCCACGTGGCCAGGCCGGGTCGCCTTCCCGTCGATGAAGTCGCGCGGCTCTTCGTCTGGTTGCCAGCGTATGGTATCTACGAGGCCGAGTCCGTAAGCCCGGAACTCGGCTTCGCGCGCGAGCGCCTCGCCGACCTCGCACCGCACTTGGTCCAGAGCTGCTCTGGTCACACTCGCTCTCTCCTCCGCCCAGCCCAGGAACGTCGATACCAGTACGCTGATGTACGTCTCAACAGCTTCGCTGCCCAGGCCAAAGGCTTGGGCCACAGAACCCTTCAGCTTCCTGACGATATGATCCTCGGGTTCGGATACAACGGTCAGCTTGGCCGCTAGATCATCGGCCTCCTGGCGTGTGCCACCAACGCTCTCGCATAGTTTGCGGAGCTTATCCTGGATGCGTGCCGCGTGAGCAGGAGACAGCAGCGCTTTCTCGGACAGCTTGGCTATATCGCCGCGCAGCTCACAACTAACAACCAGGGTACAATGACAGTTGGGGTCTGCGCGTAGCTCTTGCAGGAAGCCGGCGATAGGCTCCTTGAGGCGCGACCAGGTCCACGGGATCTCGGAGTACTTCGCCTGGATGTACTCTCCGCCTATGTGCACGCCCATTAGGTCTAGGTCCTCAATCCCCTCCAGTCGGACGGAGACCCCTTCGAAGGCTGGGTCATAGAGCTCCAACCCACGGAGAACGGAGTACAGGATTTGGTAACGGATGCCGCGGATGTTTGCGGCCCCATGGTAACGGCTCTTGAATAACGCGTCCAAATGCACTTGGGTGTCCTCGTCATCCGCTCTGGCTTGAGTCTTGGCCGACCCCGCCGCCCTCATCCCGACCCTCGTGTCACCTCAGACCACACAGGTATCTCAACCCAACGGTCGTATGTGTCTCTCCGCCTGGCTTTGCGACCGCGCTCCTGGTGAAGTGTACCCAAGCCGAGCGACAGTGTCAATTGGGATCTGACCTTGCCGAAGGTGAACGCAAGAGGTGCGGACTGCGAGGCGAGTCAGCTACGGCCGGACTCTCGGCGTGGCCGAAGGTGCGGGTAGCGGATCAGGCTAGCGCAGCGCCCTGATACTACTGCCTCAGCGTAGCCGGAGGACCAGCACATCGGGGAAGTGGTAGATGGCGATGGTGAGATAGCCGCGGCTCAGCAGGGCAGGGACCTGGCCCGGGAACTCCTGCACGACCGACGAGTGGGCCAGGATCTCATGGTAGGTCGCTATCTCCCGGGCGTACTTGTCTGGTTCCTGGAACAGGGTGCGCCAGTGCCCGTCGCTGACGATGACGTACTCCACATCTTCGTCCAGGTACCATTGAAGGTCTTCGCTGTCTATCCGCACCAGCTTGATCACGTCGAAGCGCTCCGCGTCCAGGGGGATGGAGAAAGCCTCGACGACGATCTTGGAGCCTGAGGGGACGTTGGCATCCACCCACTCGGCGGCGAGGGTACGGTGGTCCTTCTGGCTGATGGCACCGTCGAAGTCGAGAGATGCCTTGGCGGGCATGACAACCACCAGCGCGGTTACACATGCGAGAATCGGTACCTCCCACCGGCGCAGACGGGCATGCTTGCCGGTTGCGCACGAGATCACGTCGACCAGGACCCGGGCCGCAAGAACGGCCAGCAGGGGCAAGAGAACAACTAGATTGCGCTCGAACCTCACCCTCCACAACGATATGAGCAGGTAGTGGGGCACCACGAAGGACAGGAGCAACAGGTCGATACGCCTGTGCTTGATGACTGCCCACACCAACCCTGCGAGCCCCAAGACGACCACTGGCGCGTCAGCGCTGGTCAGCATCTGCGCGAGATACCACAGGGCGCTCCCTGAGCCTTCGAAGCCGGGCTGGCTGGCCCCGTAGTGGCCGACGACGGTAGCCAGGCTCCTGAGGAAGGTGTTCAGCTCCAGGAAGGCGTAGGGCGTGCCCAGCAGGAAGCCCCCCACGAAGACTCCCACACAGAGTCCCCACCGACGTCCGAGGGCTGACCAGCTTGGACTGTCCTGGGCGAGCGCCTGGGCCAGCAACACAGGAACGATGGCTACGCCGCCTGGGTACTTGGTGGAGGCGGCCAGTCCAGCGAAGAGCGCCGCCAGGATGGTGTACTTGGTCTCCCGCTTCTGCACGCACAGGAGGCAGAACAGCAAGCAGAGGGCCACGAAGAAGGCCGCAGGCACGTCCGTGGTCGCGTAGTGGGAGTGCACCACGTGGAGCAGGCTGAGGGAGAGCAACGCCGCCGAGACCAGGCCGGTCTTCCTGCCGAAGGCCCTGGAGGCCAGGGCGTAGACCACGGGCACGGTGAGGGCGCCCAGCAAAGCGGTCATCAACCGGCCTGCGAAGTAGAACCCATAGGGCGCTGTGGCAGGGATGGCGTTACCGAAGCCGCGTGCCGCGGAGATCAGGAAGTAGGGGATGTAGGCCAGAGCCTGAAGGTAGACGTAGACCGACGGGTAGTTGAACCAGTGAGGACTGTAGTCGCCGGTGCGCAGGATCGAGGCCGCCCTCTCCACGATGGCGTGCTCGTCGGGGTGGAAGAAGGCCTCGGGCAGGCCGAAGCGGGCGCCCCAGGCTCTGAGCAAGAATGCGGCCAGAACCAGCGCGGCCAGGACTACCAGTGCCAGCCGGTCTGAGTCGAGAGTGGAAACAGTTGAACCCCTGGGCTTGGCCTTCTTACTCACAGAGTCGGTGGTCCCCCCAAGCAGAGCCGTGTCATGGGTGCTAGATCCTCCGCATTGTAGCATCGTGAGGGGACGCGGGCAAACCCAACTGCACTCGGCAGACCAAACACCATTGTAGGGGCGGGTCTGAGACCCGTCCGTGCGTGCCAGCTTCCGTATGTCGCCACGAGCCTATCAGTGTGGGTCTCGGCACTGCCTGTCTGCGACGCGTGTTGGGAACCCCCTTCCTTTGTGTTATAATACTCTGCTAAGTCAGGATTCAGCCGGAGTACGGATGGGTAACGATAGGCAGGAGGAGAAGCTCCACGAGGGGGGACTGCTGGCACTGGAGGTCAAGCCGGTGGGGCCCCACGTCTTGCTTGGTCCCGCGTGGGCGGTGCTGTGCGGGGCGGTGGCCTCGGGCGGGTTGGAGCTAGAATGGCAGAGGCTCTTGATGGTGCTGCTGGCGGCAGTGCTTGCGGACCCCGTGCTGGGCTCGGTGTGGGCCTTGGCGGCGCGTATCGGCGCCTGGTCTTTCCCTGAGGCGAATCGTGACAACCCCGGACACCACAGTTCGATGCCGGCGTTGCCCTACACGCTGCCCGGCTCTGTCGGTGACCGGTTGCTCTCGTCCGTCGCGCACATGAGTTGGCGATGGCAGGGCATCATCTGGCCGCGGGCGGGCAGCTCGATCCTGGGCCTGGGGTTCCTGTCACTGGTGGCGCTGCTCCTGGCGGCATCTCTCGGACGTGGATCGGTGGTGGTGACTGTCGTCGCGCTGGGGGTGGCTGCTGGCGCTCTGCTGCAAAGCCGCTCGACGAGCGTTGTGCACCCGGCGCTGGCTGCCTGTTTCCTGGCCGCACTGCCCTGGCTGATAGGGTACGCGGCCCTCGGAGGCAGCGCGGTGGAGAAGCAAGGCCCGGGCGACTGGCTCCAGGTGCTGGTGTGGCCAGCACTCTACGCCACGACCTGGTACGCCTACCGGTGGATCGGCGACCGGCAACCCTACGGGGGTGCGCTCTTGCTGGGGATTGCCCACCTGTTCGCGGTTGGCGTGCTGGTGGTGGTGAGGCAGCCCATCATGGCCGGTGTTGTGGCGCTGCTCTTGCTGCCGCAGTTGCTGCTACAGCCCGAACTCCTGCGCCATGGCGACGGCTTGTGGTACGTGCGCCGGGGACAGGGCTTCGCCATGGGCGCGATGATCGCCATGTCGGTGGCGGTGGCGATGTGATGGTCGTGATGCTGGTGTTGGTGGTCCTTGCGGCGGGCATTGGGCTCGGGTACTGGCTCATCGTGCTCACGGAAGGCGCATACCTGGGGCCGCGTGCCGTGGCGTTCCTGTATGATTGGGGAGCGCCCTCCTACGACAGGGTAAAGGACTTCGATGCTGTGGACGACGCGCGCGCCCTCGCGGTGCCCCTGGTGCGCGAGCTGCGGGGCACGAAGAAGCCGCTCGTGCTCGACGTGGCCACAGGGACCGGGCGGCTGCCGCTGGCCCTGTTGCGCAACCTTGAGTTCGAGGGTAGCATCGTCGGTCTGGACTTGTCGTTTCGTATGCTGGAGGAGGCCAGCCGGAAGGCGGCCCGCTATCAGGAACGCGTCCTATGGCTGTGGAAGGACGGACTCGATCTGCCGTTCGGCGATGCCACGTTCGATGCTGTGAGCTGTCTGGAGGCGTTGGAGTTCCTGGCAGATGCGACCGCGGCCTTGAGAGAAATGGCCAGGGTCTTGAGACCAGGCGGCACGGTGTTGACCAGCAACCGTATCGGGATCGATGCTTTGCTGATGCCGGGAAGAGTGTTCCCGAAGGAGAGGTTGAGAACGCTTCTGACTGATCTATCCTTCGATGTAGTCAGCTTCAGCCCATGGCAGACCTACTACGATCTGGTATGGGCCACGAAGCAGGGTGCCATGTCGCCCAGAGACGGAAGCTGGACACTGGGCGAGGTGGTGCGCTGCCCCTCGTGCCACAGGAGACCGTTGGCGCCTCGTTCCGCAAGCTACGTTTGCCAGATCTGTGGCGCCACGTATGGCGTGGAGCGCGGCATCGTACGCCTCGAGGTGCCTCTCGTCGGGTGCAGTGAGGCCAAGAGAACCCACGGGAGGATCCCTCGTGTGGTCTAGCTACTGCGAGTCGACAGGAGGATTCTCACACAGTAGACATAACGCGTCCATGACTCCCACGGCCGCTCCTCACGAACGTCGGACCGTACGCCTGGGCACCCGAGGAGATTGATGGGGGTGCGCGCTAGTGGACATAACACTGGCGAGAGAAGGCAGCTAGATGGTTGACAGGACCGTCAGCAGAATCGATAACGGGCTTGCGGTGCAAGGTGAGCCCGACTTGGTGACGATGGGGACCCTGGAGCAGGACCCCGAGGTGCAAGCCTACCTCACGAGGGGCAACGAGCAGATGGCGGTGCTGGGGTACACCGAACACGGCCAGCGCCATGCGCGGCTGGTGGGGAGCATTGCCCAGAATGTGCTGCTGCGCCTGGGAGCGTCGGAGAGACGGGCTGAACTGGCGGCACTGGCGGGCTACCTCCACGATATCGGGAACGTGATCTACAGGGATGAGCACGACTGGGCAGGTGCTCTCATCGCGCGCGACATCCTGCTGCGTTTGGGGCTGGATTTCGACGAGGTGGCGCTGGTGCTGGGGGCCATCGGCAACCACGAGGAGGGCAGGGGCGAACCGGTCAGCGGCATCTCGGCTGCGGTCATCCTGGCGGACAAGTCAGACGTCCACCGCTCGCGGGTGCAGAATCCAGACATGCTCAGTTTCGACATACACGACCGCGTGAACTTCGCGGCTGAGCGATCGTTCCTGCGGGTGGATGCGACGGAGAAGACCATCACGCGGGAGCTGGACATCGACACCGAGGTTTCTCAAGTAGGGGAGTATTTCGAGATCTTCATGTCCCGTATGTTGATGAGCCGTCGGGCGGCTCTCTTTCTGGATTGCAGATTCGCTCTGATCATCAACGGGACTAGCCTGTTCTGACTCACAAAGCCCTTATGCATAGGAGATGGGGTAGTGCTAAGAAGCCATACGTGCGGGGAACTACGAACTGACGACGTCGGGAAGGGTGTAACCTTGACGGGCTGGGTGCATCGCCGTCGTGACCACGGCGGCTTGATCTTCCTCGATTTGAGGGACCGCTGGGGCCTGGTCCAGGTGGTCTTCGATCCCTCGGTCTCTGATGAGGCCCACAAGGTGGCCTCCAGAGTTCGCGGCGAGTACGTGCTCCAGGTGTCCGGCGAAGTGACCAGGCGTCCCTCCGGCCAGGAGAATCCCGAGATGGACACCGGAGAGATCGAGGTGAGGGTGGACACCGTCAGCATCCTCAACGAGGCGCGCACTCCTCCCTTCCCCATCAACGAGGAAGCAGCGACGGACGAGGCGCTGCGGCTGCGCTACCGCTACCTGGACCTGCGTCGCCCCGAGATGCAGAGGCGCTTGATGCTCCGGCACCGCATCGTGAGCTTCATCCGCAGATTCCTGGACGACCGCGGTTTCGTGGACGTGGAGACGCCCATCCTGATCAAGAGCACCCCAGAGGGCGCCAGGGACTACCTGGTTCCCAGCAGGATACACGCGGGCCAGTTCTACGCCTTGCCCCAGTCGCCCCAGCAGTTGAAGCAGTTGCTGATGGTCGCGGGCATAGACCGCTACTATCAGATCGCCCGTTGTTTCCGCGATGAGGACCAGCGAGCCGACAGGCAGCCTGAGTTCACTCAACTGGACATCGAGATGTCCTTCGTCCAGCAAGAGGACATTCTTCGACTGACCGAGGATCTGTTCGTGGCGCTTGTGGAGCAGGTCTCATCCAAGCGGTTGCTGTTCAAACCCTTTCCGCGGTTAACCTACCGGGAGGCCATGGACAGGTATGGGAGCGACAAGCCGGATATGCGCTTCGAGATGCTGTTGGTGGATCTCTCCGACCTGGTGGCTGACTGCGGCTTTCGTATCTTCTCATCCACCGTCGCCGAGGGAGGCCAGGTCAAGGGCATCCGGGTGCCTGGGTGTGCCGGCTACAGTAGAAAGCAGCTCGACGAGCTGGGCGATCTGGCAAGCCAGTACGGCGCGAAGGGACTGGTGACCATAGCTGTAACACCAGACGGCGTTCGCTCCAGCGTGGCCAAGTTCCTCTCCACGGAGGTGCTGGACGCGATCCTGGAGCGCATGGGTGCTGAGGAGGGGGACCTGGTCCTCATAGTCGCTGGTGAACGGAGCATGGTGGCTGAGGCGTTGGGACAGCTTCGATTGGAGATGGGCGACCGGCTGGGGTTGTGCGACAAGGAAGTCCTGGCCTTCGCCTGGATCACGGACATGCCTCTGTTCGAGTGGAAGGAGCAGGAGAATCGGTGGGATGCCATGCACCACCCCTTCACAGCGCCGGCGCCGGAGGACCTGCCGCTGCTGGACTCCGATCCGGGTGCGGCGCGCGCTCAGCAGTACGACGTCGTGTGCAACGGGGTGGAGGTTGGCGGAGGGAGCATTCGTATCCATCGCCGGGACGTGCAGGAGAAGATCTTCGGCATCATGGGCTTGCCGTTGTCGCAGATCCGGTCTCAGTTTGGCCATCTCCTCGACGCCTTCGAGTATGGTACTCCGCCGCACGGGGGCATTGCGCCTGGCGTCGACAGGCTGGTGATGATCCTGGCGGGAGAGGAGAGCATCAGGGAAGTGATGGCCTTCCCCAAGACAGGCGCTGCCGCTGACTTGATGTTCGATGCGCCGTCGCCGGTCTCCGAGGAGCAGTTGAAGGAGTTGCACCTGCGGCTGGATCTGGAGGAGGAGTGAGACGGTTGCTCGCCGCATTGGTCAGCATGCTGAGTAGGGCGAAGCCCGTATCGAAGCATGCGGGTAGGGAGTAGGACCCTTGTTGGAGTGGTGCTAGCAGGCGAGGAAGCCGCATCCTTCGATACGCGGCTCCGCTGCGCTCCGCCGCTACTCAGGATGCTGTCATTGCGAGTGGATGCCGCGCTTCCCGGCCACTCAAGATGCTTGTTCAAGCGGTCCGGAGCAGCATTTGCACGTAGCAGAGATTGATGGTACAATACTATGGTGTTAGCCTAGAGGATGGTGCTTGGTTATGATGGACTTGGTAGCTTCTGTTGAACAGCAACAGTCAAGGGACGAAGGCGAGCTTCCACGACTACGGGCGGGAGACCTGGTCAGGGTGCATGCCGTCATCTTCGAGGGTGGCAAGGAGCGCACTCAGATCTTCCAGGGAACCGTGATGCGAGTTCGCAAGGGCGGCGCCAACGCCAACTTCACGGTGCGACGCATCGCGGCCCATGGAGTGGGCGTGGAGAGGACCTTTCTCTTCCAGTCGCCACGAGTCGTCAAGGTGGAGGTCCTGCGCCATTCGCACGTACGCAGGGCGCAGCTCTACTACCTTCGTGGTCGCACAGGCAAGGCGGCCAGGCTCAAAGAAAGGCGCATCTTGGAGAAGGCGGAAGACTAGCCCTCTGGGGCTGGTGTCTCTCTATCCATCGTGCAGACGAGTGTTCGACCCCGCAGACCCTTGGGTAACCCAGGCTGCGGGGCTATTGCTGTAAGCCGGGATTCTCGATGGAGAGCGGACCAAGTCTCGACCGAGAGTTGGCTCTTCGTAGACAGGGATACCGCGTCGTCGCTGGAGTAGATGAGGTGGGACGTGGCGCTTGGGCGGGCCCGCTGGTGGCGTGTGCGGCGGTTCTCCCTGTCGAGTCGCCCACCCTGGCGGAGGAGCTCGCTGGAATCCGCGACTCCAAACGTCTGACCCCAGCGCGGCGTGTAGGATTCCACCAACTGATCTCCACGGTGGCCCTTTCCCTGGGGTTGGGAGTGGTCAGCTCGTCGCGCCTGGACGAACTGGGCGTCGTAGAGGCCACCAGGCTAGCCATGAGAAGAGCCTTGGACGCCCTGTCGGCTCCTCCCGACTACCTGCTGGTCGATGGCTTCCCTCTGGCCTACAAGGGCTTGCCCCACCAGGGCATACCCCGGGGTGATGATCTGTCCGTGTCCATCTCTGCCGCCTCTATCGTGGCGAAGGTGGAGCGGGACCGGATGATGGTGGCGCTGGATGACGTGTTCCCGGGCTTCGACTTCGGCCGGCACAAAGGCTACGGCACAACACGGCACCGGGAAGCTCTGGACAGTTTGGGTCCTTGCCCGATACATCGTATGTCGTATAACCCCATGAAGCTCTCGTTGGAGGGCCGGGAAGAGAGTCCTGACACCAGCAAACGATCCGACCGCCGCGCTCGAATCGGTCGCCTGGGCGAGGGGATCGCCGCTGAGCATCTGGAGCGGCAGGGATACGTCATTTGCCAGACGAACTACCGCTGTGAAGTGGGTGAGATGGACATCGTGGCTCTGGATGGCGACTGCCTGGTTTTCACGGAAGTGAGGACACGAAGCAGCCGCAGGTTTGGGTCGCCGGAGGAGTCCATCACTGCCGCGAAGAGACAAAAGCTGGTCGAGGTGGCTCAGACCTACCTGCTCGAGCACGAATCACAACCCCCGGACTGGCGCATCGACGTGGTCTCGATCCAGTTGTCGCCGCGCCGGGAGGTGGAACGCCTGGAGCTGATCAAGAACGCTGTAGGGGAGTGACGTGACGGCGAGAGTGCTCTCTCCGCTGGTGGCAATCGTGGGCCCTACGGGGGTGGGCAAGACGAGGATGGCCATAGCCCTGTGCCAGGCGTTGAGTGGCGAGGTGGTCTCGGCGGATTCGAGGCAGCTCTACAGAGGCATGGACATCGGCACAGACAAACCGTCGCCGGAGCAACGCGCCCTCGTGCCTCATCATTTGGTGGACATTCTGGAGCCGGACGAGGAGTTCACCCTGGCCCAGTACCAGGAGCTGGCGTACGAGGCCATAGACGGCGTCCTGGCCAGGGGCAGAGTTCCTTTCCTGGTAGGCGGCACCGGGCTATACGTGCGCTCCGTGTTGCAGGGATATGCGATCCCTCGGGTGAAACCCAATCCTCATCTGCGGCAGAAGCTCCTGGACGAGGCTCAGAGGGATGGGGAGGATGCCCTACATGCCAGGCTGGAGAGCGTGGATCCCGAGGCCGCGGCGCGGATCGATCCGAGGAACGTGCGGAGGGTGGTCAGGGCCCTCGAGGTGTACGAGACCACAGGGAAGCCCATTTCTGCCCAGCAGGAGCGTAAGAAGCCGCCGTACAGGAGCTTGAAGGTCGGCCTGACCATGGAACGGGAGTCGCTGTACCGCCGCGTGGATCAGCGCGTAGAGGAGATGCTGGAGCGAGGGCTGGTGGCCGAGGTACAGAGGCTACTGGCCAAGGGGTACGACGACGACTTGCCCGCCATGTCGGGGTTGGGCTATCGGCAGGTCTGCGGCCATCTGAACGGTGAGATGGACCTGTCTGAAGCCGCAGTTAAGATCAAGAGCGAGACGCATCGCTTCATCAGGCAGCAGTACAAGTGGTTTCGGCTGGACGATGAAGCGATCCACTGGTTCGATGTGGAAGAAAAGCCTCGGGAGAGGATCCAGGCTTTGATCGAGGGTTTCTTGAGCGGGCCGTCTTAGTGCCCAGCCTGGAAGCACCGGGTCTGCGGAGACACGCTTAGAGTGGAGACAAGCAACACGGCCGACAGTTCGGAAGTCACGCGGGGCTACGCTATCGCCTTGATCAGCGCAGTTGTGTTGTCAACCACAGCGATCTTCATCCGGCACCTTACTGTGGTCTACAACATGCCACCGTTGGTGCTGGCCTTCTGGAGAGACACCTTTGTGACTCTCACTCTGCTGATCGTGCTGGGTGTGGCAAGGCCTCTGCTGCTGAGGGCGGGGCGCCAGCACCTGTCGTATCTGGCATTCTACGGTTTCACGCTGGCGATCTTCAACACCTCGTGGACGTATTCGGTGGCGCTGGTCGGCGCAGCCATCGCCACAGTGCTGGTGTACTGCTCATCGGCGTTCACGGCCTTGCTGGGTTGGTGGCTCCTCAAGGAGCGGCTGGATGGAGTCAAGCTGCTGGCGGTCGCTTTCTGTCTGGCGGGGTGCGTAGCGGTGTCCGGGGCGCTGGACCCGGCATCCTGGCAAGCCAACATTGCGGGTGTGATCGCGGGGACGCTCTCCGGCCTGTGTTATTCGATCTACAGCCTCATGGGCCGCTCGGCATCGCAGCGCGGCCTGAACCCGTGGACGACCTTGTTCTACACGTTCGGGTCCGCCGCGTGTTTCTTGCTGCTCTTCAACCTGCTGCCGGGAGCGCTGTGGCCAAACATCGAGACCGGCGCAGGCGACCTCTTCTGGCTGGGGAACGCAGCCGCTGGATGGGCGATTCTGTTCGTGCTTGCAGCGGGGCCCACAGTGACCGGGTTCGGGCTGTACAACGTGTCCCTGGGCTACCTGCCGGCGAGCGTGGCCAACTTGATCCTCACGTCGGAGCCGGTCTTCACAGCTACGATGGCCTTCTTCCTCCTCGGGGAGCACCTCAGTGGGGCGCAGGTTGCCGGGAGCCTGATGATCCTGGGCGGGGTGTTGTTCCTGCGAGTTCAGGAGGGCCGTTTGGCCCGCCGGGCTGCCTGACCCGGGCTAGATAGCTACTGCCTTGCCCGCGGGCGTGAAGCGCGCCCGCTCTGTGCCCATTCCTCTCCGTCGGTGGGTGTCCACGTTGACAAGCTGCGCTGGCCGTGGTATCATCCGCTTGGAAAGCAACAGCGTGGGACAGAGGAGCGTGCATGAGCGAGAAGGATGCGATCGAGACCACCGTGCGGGTCCGCTACGCCGAGACGGACGCCATGGGCATCGTCTACCACACCAACTACATCGTGTGGTTCGAGGTGGGAAGAGGTGAGTACTTCAGGCAGAAGGGAGGCAACTACAGAGACGTGGAGGATGGAGGTCTCTTTCTGCCGGTAACCGAAGTGGATGCCAGATTCGTGGCCGCCGCTCGATACGACGACGAGGTAGTCGTGCGCACCTCCGTGGAGCGGCTGCGCAGTCGGACTGTGACCATGTATTATGAGGTGTTGATGAAGGAGACAGGCCAACTGCTGGTCACCGGCCATACGAAGCATCTCTGTGTGGACGCGGAGGGCAACATGCGGCGGCTGCCGCGTGAGCTGCGAGAGACCTTCGGAGACTGAGGAGGAGATGCCGGAGCTTCCCGATCTGGAGGTGGTCAAAGAGCGCTTGCAGGAAGTGCTGCCGGGGCAACGGATCGAAGAGGTGGAGGTTCTCCGGCCCCTGGTGGTGCGTTGCCTGGCGCCAGGCGACTTCGCTGCCACTTCGCGGGGCCGCCAGTTCCAGAGCCTGCGCAGGCGAGGGAAGTTTCTCATCGTAGACCTCGTGGACGGAGACAAGCTGGTGATCAACCCCATGCTCGCGGGCCGTCTCCAGTACTGCGCTCCGGATCAGCGCCGGCTGCGCAAGACGGTTCTCGTGCTGGGCCTATCCAGCGGATCAGAGCTGCGCTACATCGATGCGAAGTCCATGGGCAAGGTCTATTTGACACCAGACGAGAATCTGGTGCCGCGCTTTTCCGAGCAGGGACCCGAGGCTCTCGATCCTGAACTGACCCTCCAGGTGTTCAGGGAGCGGCTTCGGACACGGCGTGGCGAGATCAAGGGGGTGCTGATCAACCAGGCGGTGGTGGCGGGGATAGGCAACGCCTACGCCGACGAGATCCTGTTCGAGGCGGGGCTGTACCCCTTCCGCAAGCGCCCGAGACTGTCACCCCAGGAGACAGAGCAACTGTATAACGCTGTCCGGTCCGTGCTCTCGGAAGCGATCGACACACTCCGAGAGAGAGTTGGGGACGACATCCACATCGAGGTGAGGGACTTCCTGCAAGTGCATGGCAAGGGAGGCTCGCCTTGCCCCCGTTGCGGCGCGACCATCTCGGAGATCAAGGCCAGGAACCGGCTCACCAACTTCTGCCGGACCTGTCAGCCCGGCAGCATGATCAGGATGTGAGGCGTGAACAGACCACGGTTCGAGAGGCTGGTGGCGGAAGCTCTCGATAGTCTGCCGCCCGAGTTCCAGGAGAAGCTGGAGAACGTGGACGTGGTGATCAGGCCCTGGCCCGCCCGTGAGGAACTGAGGAGGATGGGCCTTTCTCCCGGCCAGACCCTTTTCGGCCTGTACGAAGGTGTTCCTTTGACTAAACGCACGTCCAGATACGGGATGGTGTTGCCGGACAGAATCACGATCTACCAGGGACCCATCGAGGCTTGCTGTCACACCGCCGTGGAGGTTCGTCACAAGGTGCGGCAGGTGGTGATGCACGAGATGGGGCACCATTTCGGCATCTCGGACGAACGGCTGAGGGAGCTTGGGGCTTACTGACTAGAACTCCGTCGCGCTGGTGAAGGCGAACCTGCGTAACTTCAACGCCGGAACGCTGTACCCGCCGATGAAGTACTCCAGAAACGCCTCTCTCGTCAAGACCGCCTCCCGGCCAATCGCCTCCGTCTCCCCGAAGGCCTCCAGGATGCTCTGGGTGAAGCGCAGGTTCTTCACCGGAGCCGCGATCTCCCCGTTCTCGATGAGAAACGTGCCATCGCGGGTCATGCCCGTGACCACAGTCTTGAGGGGGTGCACCGGCCTGACGTAGTGCATCCTGGTCACCCACAACCCCTTCCTGGTCGAAGCCAGCATCTCCTCTTTGGTGGCGTCGCCGGTCTCCATGGCTACGTTCCAGGGGAAGGGACCGTCGTCGTTGGGTGCAGGCAAGGCGTGGCCGGTGGAGGTCCTGGCTGGCTCCTTGCCAGCGGTGTAGGTATCGTAGACCGGACCCCCAACGACACCCTTGGAGATGAGGGCCACTCGCTGTTTGGGCACGCCTTCGAAGTCGAAGGGCATGGGCAGGTTTCTGGGTTCCAGGCCATCGTCCCAGATGGTGATGTTCTCCCCGGTGACCTTCTGGCCCAGCTTGCCGTACATGAAGCTCTGGCGTTCCTGGAGGGCCTGGGCGCCGAAGCCGATGTAGGCCAGGTAGGGCATGAGGGTTCCTACGGCATACTCCTCCAGGATCACGGTATACTCGCCCGGAGGTACATCGACGGGGTTCTGGCTGCGAAGCGCCTTGTCGATGGCCTCGCGGCCCACCGCTGCCGAGTCGATGTCGTCGATGTCCAGGGAGACAGCCGCAGCATAACCAGACCCCGTGTCGCTCATGATCACGGTCCTGAGATCCGCCAGGGTGGTGGGGTAGTAGGCGAACACACCGAGGGAGTTGCCCACCGTGTACTCGTACTCCCTCGTGGCCAGCGCTCCCGAGGCGTTCAGGTTCTGCTCCTTGGCGGGGACACAAATGTCCCTCACGGCCTCAGCTCTCTTCCTGGGAGTGCAGGCGGCCGTACGCTCCACAAAACCGTCCACGCGAGGAATCGGCCGTGGCCAGGGAAGCGAGAGGAAGTCGGGGTTCCTCTGCTGGTAGCTGGCCGCCGTGATCGCGGATTCCACGACTCCCCGCAACGCCTCATCGCTCAGGTCGTTGGTCGAGGCGATGCCTATCTTCTTGTCCAGCACAGCACGTACCCGGATTTCCAGATCATCCTTGCTCACGTTCTGGTGGATGTAGGAGTTGGCGAAGCGGGTGAGTTGCTCGTTCTCCCGGACGATGATCACCTCGGTCTGATCCACCTTCGACGTGGACAGAGCGTACTCGACACGTTCCTTCAACCTGGCTTCACCCAGCATTGCTTCGTCCTTCCCCCATTACCGTCCTAGCGCATGACACCTACCTGCACGTCGCGGAACCGAGCTACACTCGCGCCGTGGCCTACACGCGCCACCTGGGCGGGCTGTCCCTTGCCGCAGTTGGGAGTGCCCCACACGTCCCAGTGTCCCCTGTGGCAGATGGCATCGCAGGAGCCCCAGAATTGGGGAGTCATGCCGGCGTAGGTAGCGTTCTTGAGCAGGTCGCCCCGCTGGCCGTTCTTGATCTCGTAGGCAACCTCCGTGCCGAACTGGAAGTTGAGCCTCTTGTCATCGATGCTCCAGCTCTTGTTCATGTCCATGTAGACGCCATCGTCGGTATCGGAGATGAGGTCGTCCAGCTCCCACTCGCCCGGCTCGAGATTGATGTTGGTCATGCGTATGAGCGGGATCCTGCCCCAACCGTCGGCCCGCATGGTCCCATTGCTACGTTGGCGAAACCGGCTGGCCGTCTCCCTCGACGTCAGGTAGCCCACGAAGATGCCGTCTCTGACCAGGTAGGTGCGCTGGGCAGGCACTCCTTCGTCGTCGTATCCGAAAGTGCCCAGGCCGCCTGGGAGAGTGGCGTCGGCGGTGATGTTGACGATGTCTGAGCCGTAGCGGAACGTGCCCAGCTTGTCCGGGGTGAGAAAGCTGGTGCCCGCGTAGCTGGCCTCCGTGCCCAGGGCGCGATCCAGCTCCGTGGGGTGGCCGCACGATTCGTGTACTTGCAGCGCGAGCTGTGTCGGCCCGAGGATCAGCGTGGTCACCCCAGTGGGGCATTGACGGGCGGAGAGCAGCGCTACTGCCTCTTCACCCAGACGCTCGGCGTTGCCCAGCACGTCGTACCTGTCGATGAACTCGAACCCTCCTGTGCCCTGGTGGCGGCCGAAGCTATTGGGGTACGAGCGCCGCTGCACCTCATCTGCGCCCACGGCCGTGGCCACCAGACCGACGCCGGTCTCCACGATCTGCTGCTCGATCAGACTGCCCTCGGTGCTGGCGAAGACCTGATCCTCGCGAATGAAGAGCATGTTGCCCTCAGCGACAGCTACGCCCTTGGTCCTGCGCATCGCTTTGTCGCAGCGTAGAAGGAGGTCGATCTTTTGATCCAGGGATACCTCGAAGGGGTCGACTTTCACCGGCGTGCGATACGAGCCGACGTTGACCTCCGGAGGCCCTAGATCTATGAGGCCCCCGCTGACGATGGCGCTGGCTGTGGCGATCTCGATAGCGAGCGTCGTGACCTCTTCTATCTGATCTCGCTCCACCCGTGCGCTGGAGGCAAAGCCCCAGGCCCCGTCTACAATGACCCGCACCCCGAACCCCTGACTGGAGTCCAGCGAGATGGCCTCTACGATCCCGTTCTTCACGGCGATGCTTTGGGTCTCCGTCGTGACGAGGCGGACGTCGGCGTAGCTGGCCCCCTTTGTTTGAGCGAGGTTCAGTGCCCGAGCACAGAGATCGTCCAAGGGACACTCCTTTCTGCGGCGACTTGCGCCGGGATTTGACGCAGCGCCAACTGTTTGGTAGACTTAGTGGTAGTTTCTGGTCGTTTTCCGCGAGGAGTTACCAATGCCGCTCTACGAGTACCATTGTGACGACTGTCAGAGTACATTTGAGGTTCTGCGCAGCTTCAGCCAGGCCGACGAGCCTGTGCCATGCAAGCAGTGCGGTGGTTCCAATACTCGACGAGCCGTCTCCGTGTTCTGTGCGGTGAGCAAGGGTGGAAACGCCGGTGAGACCAGCCGCTCCCTGGGAGGCAGCGGCTGCGCCAGTTGCTCGGCCACCAGTTGTGCCACCTGTAAGACCTAGAGCATAGTAGGCTACATAGGAGTCATTGTCAAGCCGAGTGTCCGTGGAGTTGGCATAGCCGTTGTGCGGTGACCAACGCGAGGACCGGGTGTGGTCCTCGCGTCTTCTTGTCTCAGCAACATACCGGTCGGCTTCGTGCGGTTGCCGACAGGTGATAGGAGGTACCTGGTAGGTCGTTGACAAACGAAGAGCGCATCAATCTAGTAGCAGAGTTCTCGAGGTCGAGGAGGGTCGAGGGAAATCGCACCGTCCTCGATTTTGATGTAACAGACCTGTTGAACCCATCGGAGTTGGAGGAGTTTCAGAGACAGACCGGATTGAGGAGATCGCCAGTGACCCTGGTGCTGCCCAGCGAGGGCCAGATCGGTACCCAGCGGGCGACGAGGAGGGAACGAGTGGTCGTGGCCTTCCTGCACGGCTTCGGTGGTGGTAGGGGATCCTGGGGGATCCAGGACCCCACTTCCGCGCGCCGTCGCCTGGTGCCCGACGTCCTAAATGCCATCGAAACCAAGGGGAAAGAGGCCATCGGTGTGGTGCTCGCGGGTCTGGGTCGTGACGGGGCCAACCTCGATGTCTCTGTCCGTCGTTCGGGTCTCACTCCCGCCCACTACTCCAGACAACTGGAATACGTACTGCGTCACCTGGATCTGTACGACTGTGACCGCATCATTGGCATAGGCCACTCCGTGGGCGCGGCCGCCTTGTGGGAGTTCGCCTCGCGTGGCCCCACAGGCGGCACGAGGTCGGCGGGACGGGCAGGATGGGGTCCAGAGGTCTCCATAATCTCCATCTCGCCCGTGAGGGCTATAGCGAATAGCAGAGGGCTGAGGTTGGGCTGCCGGGTTGCGGGCCAGGGTCTCGATCTGTTGTTGCGTCCCGTGGTCAGGCTGTGGCACCTTTCGAGTCGCAGGCTCTCGGACCTGGCTGGCATGGCCTCGGTCCTCAAGGGCCTGGCGCGCCCTGTGGCGCCCAAAGTGAATCTGGCGGGGACCAAGGGGCTAGTGCTGGTGGGGGAGAAGGACTGGTTTGCCCGATTCGGCCTGGTCGAGGGACTGCAGAGGGCAGAGTGCTCCTGGCCGGTGACACATCTTGCCGGGCTGGGCCACAATCTGCTATGGCACCCCGCCACGATCGGGGCGTTGGTACACTACGTGCCAGCTCTCTTGTGAATCTGCGGTCGCACGCCAAGCAGCGCGGTGTGAGGGCTTCGTGGCCTAACCGGCAGCCAGCGCTTGGGCTCTTGCGAAACAGTGGCCTGTGAAAAAGGCTACTGGAAGAGGGCCAACGCGTTGGCTGACCAGAGCTTGTCTTTCTGGGACTCGCTGAGGTGGGCAAATCGCACGCGGGCCATCTCGAACTCCTGATCGTAGACGGGACTCCTGCTGGCGAAGATCACCCGCTCCTCACCAGCCTCGGAGGCGATCTCCTCGAGGAAGTCCTCACGATAGGTGCCCGCCGTCTGGATGGTGATGTTGGGGCAGGCTTCCATCATCCGCCGGGCCTCGAACAGCAAGAGCCCACAGATGTTGATCTGACCGCCGTTGCCGGCCACGAACTGCACCTCGGGAAAGCGGCGAGCCAGGTCCCAGATCTGCGCGGGATGCGAGACCCGTGTATGGCCGGCATTGATCACGACGGGCTTGCAGTAGTCACGGGCCACCTCCACCAGTGGAGACACGATGTCGTCGTTGGCCTGAAAGTTCTCCTCCCAGGGGTCCAGGTACAGCCCGCAGGCGCCCAACTCGTCAAAGCCTCTCCGAGCCTCAGAGACGGCTGCTGCCGTCCGCCACGGATCGACCCGACACACGCCCACGAACCGCTCTGGGTCGGCGCTAACGGCTTCCGCCACCAGTTCGTTGGCAGGGCTAAGATGGTAGTCTCGGGGCTTGACAGGCACCAGGACCGCCTTGTCTACGCCCAGACTGTCCATTCTTGTGCGTATCTCTGCCAGCGACTGTTCGTAACCGAACAGACAAGAGCCCAGGTAGACGTGTGCGTCGATGATCATGATCCACCTCCAGCGGAGGCCACTCTGCCCAGGATCGCTTCGATGCTAAGGTGGAAGACGGCCTCTTCGTCCTCCGGGCTCAGATGTGCCATCTTGACCTTGTGAACCTCCAACCGTGGGTCGCACCCCGGTCCGTCGCTGGCGTAGAGGATGCGCCGGGAGCCAACGCGTTCCACGGCCTCTGTTATGGCCTGCGGGTAAGGCAACGCTGAAGTATCGAGCACGACGTTGTCATATCTCTCCGCCACTCGGATCGCGTCCTTCCAGTGGAAGTAGCCCCCCATGTGTCCCAATATGATGGTGGCCTCAGGGCACTCCTCGGCCGCCTGGGCAATCTGGAGGGGGAGGGTCAGTTCCTCGTCTCCACAGTGGAATAACACCGGCGCGTTGTAGCGGCGGGCCATCTGGATCATCTCGATGGTCTCTGGCCCCGCTGGATGACAGAGATTGCCCACCGGATGTAACTTCAGACCTTTGAACCCATACTCCTCCATCGCCTTCCGAAACAGCCGGTGGGCCTCCTCACCGCGCCCTGGGTTCATCCTGGCATAGCCGATGAGGCGATCGGGATACTTCTGGACAGCCTCGGCGATGTATTCGAGGGAGCCCTCGACATCGGGGGCATCACCATAGGTCATGATGATGCTCTTGTCTATGCCCGCCTCATCCATAAGGCGGAGAATAGTCTCGGGCGGGTCGTACCAACCGACCCTGTCCACGTGGGTGTGGGAATCGATGATCATTGGAGAACCCTCGTTGGAGGATGGGGCTGATGTCCTCGCCAGGACTCCGCCGGATGTCCGGCAGGCCAAGGGAGAAGGATAACCCCGTTGGTGGGCGGGGCCGAACCCCTGGCAGACCAGTTGACGCACATAGCGTTCTGGTCCCGCCCTGGTCTAGGCGTGCTGCACCGCCAGGTTGGAGAATGGTCAGCGAGCGGCGCAGCTTGAGTGTGTACTAAAGCACGATTCTATTCTTGTGTCCAGCCCGCATCCGGCTCCGTAGGCGCGGCCCAAGCAGTGAACCTGCTTGGAAGTTGCCTTGCGGTTGCACTATAATCCACGGTCGAACATGGACACGAACGGTTTTCGTTTCGCCCTAGAGAAGACGTGCCAGCGTAGCAGGGCTCGCGCTGGCGTTCTGACCACGCCGCATGGAGAAATCCCGACGCCTGTGTTTGCGCCGGTAGGCACACAGGCCACGGTGAAGACGATGACTCCGCGCGACCTGGAGGAGTTGGGCGTCCAGTTGGTCGTGGCCAACACGTACCACCTGTATCTCCGGCCTGGAGCGGAGATCGTGGCTAAGCTGGGCGGGCTGCATGACTTCATGGGCTGGAATGGTCCCATACTGACGGACAGCGGCGGATTCCAGGTTTTCAGCATGGAGCATCTGCGCGACATCGACGACGACGGGGTGACCTTTCGCTCCCACGTGGATGGCTCAGAACATCGTCTCACCCCCGAGAAGAGCATCGCCATACAAGAGCAGCTTGGCGCCGATCTGGTCGTGGCGCTGGACGTGTGCCCCCCGTATCCCAGTGACCACGAGCACAATCGCCTGGCTCTGGATCGCACCCACCTGTGGGCCGAGCGGTGCTTGAGGGCGCACGAGCGACGGGATCAGATGATGCAGGGCGTAGTGCAAGGTGGCACCTTCGCGGATCTCCGCACGGAGAGTGCCAGCTTCCTGGCCTCCTTGGATTTCCCCGGATATGCCATAGGTGGGCTGAGCGTCGGTGAGCCCAAAGAGCTGATGCACGACATGCTGGACGTGACTATCCCTTGCCTTCCCGACGACAAGCCCCGGCACTTGCTGGGGGTCGGGTCACCAGAGGACCTGTTCGAGTGTGTAGGGAGGGGCATTGACATCTTCGACTGCGCCCTGCCAACGCGCGTGGCGCGCAACGGCACGTTCTTCACTCGCCAAGGACGTGTGAACATCCGCAACGCGCGCCACAAGGACGACGCCGCTCCCGTAGACAGCGGCTGTTCCTGCTACGCATGCCAGCACTTCTCGAGGTCCTACCTGCGGCACCTGATCCTCGCCAATGAGATCCTGGGGCTACATCTGGCGACTCTACATAATCTACGCTTCATGCTGACTCTGATCCGCGAGATACGGGACGCCATACTGGAGGACCGCTTCCCAAGCGCGAGAGAAGAGTTCCTGGCCTCCTACAGGGTGGCCGACTATGGGGCGGCTCGGCGAGACAAGGAGGCTTGGTTGAGCAAGAGAAGAACCTCGGAGGAGAGAGTTGGTGACTAGCCTGTGGCAGGCACTCGTGTTGGGGATCGTGCAGGGGGCAACAGAGTTCCTGCCGATCAGCAGTTCCGGACATCTGGTACTGGTACCTTGGTTGTTGGGCTGGGAGAATCTGGGCCTGGCCTTCGACACCATGCTGCACCTGGGTACCCTCACGGCCGTGGTGGTCTTCTTCTGGGCTGACCTCCGCGGGTTGGTGGCGGGGGGTGTGCTCAGCCTCAAGGAGCGCTCGTTGGCTGGGGACCCTCGGCGGAAGCTGGCCTGGTGTATTGTGCTCGGTACGGTGCCCGCTGCGGTGCTGGGCTTTGCCTTCGAGGATTGGTTCGAGGCCCTCTTCGCTGCTCCCGTCTACGTGGGCATCCTCCTTTTGGTCACGGGTGTGCTCCTCACCATAGGAGAGAGATTGGGGCAGAAAACGCTGGGTCTGGACCAACTCGGCTGGACGGATGCGCTGCTAGTGGGTCTGGGGCAGGCGCTGGCCATCGCGCCGGGGATCTCGAGATCCGGGGCCACGATGAGTGCCGGACTGTGCAGGGGTCTGCACAGAGAGGCGGCGGCCCGCTTCTCATTCCTCTTGAGCACCCCCATCATCCTGGGGGCAGGCGTCTACAAGCTGAAGGATCTCTGGGGGATGCCTCTGGCGGCTGAATCGCCCCTGGCTCTGCTGTGTGGTTTCCTCGCTGCTGCGATCAGCGGTTTCCTCAGTATCAGATTCCTCTTGGGCTATCTTCGGCGCAAGAGTCTGTATCCTTTTGCGGCGTATTGTTGGGCGGTGGGGCTGGTCACCCTCCTCCTGGCGTTCTTCTCCGTCCGGTAGCCGGCCGTCGGCCATCCGTGTTGTTTCGAGCAGGAGGAAGACGAAGGATCATGGTCGTCGGAGAGCCGTGGCTGCGCCGAACCGGACGGCGAATAGCGAGCTTGCTCCTGGTTCTCGGTTCTCTGGCTACGGGATGTATGGCCACAGTGGAGCCTCATCCACCCGTTGATCTGGAGGTAGCCGGGTCCACATCCATGCGGCCGTTGCTGGAGGAGTTGGCCAGCGCGTATAGCGATCGATACAACTACGTCACGATAGACATCGAGGCCAGGGGAACGAGGCTGGGGCTGGAGGCGCTCGGCGAGGGCAATGCGGACATCGCCATGGTATCGAGGGACCTGGACCTCGAGGAAGCGAAGAGCGTGGAGGCCTCCGTCATCGCCCGGGACGCCATAGCCATCCTGGTCAACAGCCACAATCCGGTGGACTCTCTGACCTTGGGCCAAGTCACGGACATCTTCGGCGGGGGCATCGTGGCGTGGTCGGAGGTGGGAGGAGAGGAAGCAGATATCCAGGTACTGAGCCGGGAGGATGGGTCCGGGACGAGGCAGGCCTTCGAGGAGTTGGTGATGCAGGGCCACCGAGTGACACTGGCAGCCATCGTCATGCCTGGAAGCTCAGCCGTGGGCGACTTCGTGGCCGACAACCCCGCCAGCATCGGATACGCGTCCGCGGCGGGCATCCCCCTCGGCGCTCGCGCGGTGCGGATCGATGGCTTTCTTCCAGATCTGCAGACTCTGAGCCAGGATGAATATCCCTTGACAAGGCCATTCGTTCTGGTTACGATAGAGGACCCGGGAGAGGACGTGCAGTCGTTCCTGGATTTCGTTCTCAGCCCCGCGGGACAGGTCATCGTGGGCAGGAGGTACGGGCGCGCCGGATAGGGATGCCGGGGAGGAGAGCATGGCTGCCGAGAAGGTGCTGGTGGTTGACGATGCGCAGGGCGTGATCGACTTCCTGTCTGACTACGTCCTGCGGCCCAACGGCTACGAAGTGCTCAGTGCCGTCGACGGCGAGGGGGGGTTGTCCCTGGCGCTGCGCGAGAACCCCGATCTGATGATCCTCGACCTGGAGATGCCCAGAATGTCAGGGATGGAGGTCCTGGAGGCCCTGAACGAGAAGGGCAGCGAGATCCCCGTCATCGTCATCACCTTTCATGGCTCCGAGACGATTGCCGCCGACACCTTCAGGATGGGCGTGAAGAACTACATCACCAAGCCCTTCAAGATGGAGGAGATCCTGGAGGCCATCGAGCAGGCGCTGCGCGAATCGCGGCTCAGGAAGGAGAGAACTGAGCTGCTGAAGCGGGTCCAGTCAGCGAACAAAGAGCTGGAGCGTCGAATCAAGGAATTCAACATCCTCCACGGCATCGGTCAAGCCATGAACTCTCTGTTGCAGTTGGAGGATCTTCTCAAACGCGCGGTCGAGGCTGCGGTGTACGTGACGGGGGCCCAGCACGGCGTCCTGCATCTGCTCGATCCAGAGTCGGGGTCTCTCCAAGTCGCCGCGCGCCAGGACTCAGCTGAAGACAATACGGACGGGCGTCGGATCGAGGTCGACGAGGCGAGGGTACGAGAGGTGATGGAGACCGGCAGAGCAAAGATCCTGCCAACGCCCATCGAGGAGGCGCCAGAGGGCTCCGAGGTCGGCGATGTGTCCGAGAGTCTGGTCATCGTCCCTCTCAAGATCCGAGGCAAGCTTGTGGGCACCCTGGCCGTGGCTGGCCCTGCTGCCGAGAGACCGTTTTCTGGTGGTGACAAGTACTTGCTCAGTGTGCTGGCGGACTACGTGGCAGTTGGAGTTGAGAACGCACGATTGTACGACGGCATCCAGGCTCGGGCCGACGGACTGGCTCTGCTGAATGAGGTCGGACAGGCCATCTCATCGACTCTCGATCTGGAGCACGCCTTGACCACGGTCATGGAAAAGGTGAACTCCATGCTCAAGGTAGAGGCAGGGTCACTGCTACTGGTGGACGAGGATGCTGGAGAGCTGGTATTCCAGATCGCCCTGGGCGAGAAGAGCGAACAGGTGAAGCCTCTGCGATTGAAGATAGGCCAAGGCATCGCCGGGCGTGTAGCGGAGACCGCTCAGCCGGTCCTCATCCGCGACGTGGGAAAGGTGTCCAATCGCGACAAGGCTGTCGACATATCCACCGATTTTCTCACCAAGTCCGTCCTCTGTGTACCCATGGTCGCCAGGGGAGAGACGATCGGCGTCATTGAGGTCGTCAACAAGCTGGAGGGCGCGTTCACCGAGGGCGACCAGAGCTTGTTGTGCTCCATCGCTGGCTATGCAGCCGTAGCCATCGACAATGCGCGACTCCTCCGGCAATTCCAGACCGCTGCGTTCGCCCGCGCCCACCCCAAGCCACCCCCAGATCAGCGTCCCGAGTAGGCCGTCACGCCTGGCTCCACGTCGAGCCAGAAGCGAGCACGTGACCGAGCTATGGCGGCCACTGGCGGTCGAAGTAGATGCTCTTGCCCGTGGCCGACAGAGGGATGCCCAAAACCACGTCGGCGTCTATCAGTCCCATCTCCCTGACCACCGGCCCAATGCGGTACATGATGCGGTTGTCGGCGTTGAGCATGCTGGCCGTCTTCAGGGCGGAGCCGATGGCGATGCCCAGGTCCAGCATACGCAGGGAGCACTGGGGACCGCGGAACTCGCCATCGTAGGTGTTGGTCTTGATGCACCTCTCTTCCCCACATGCCCCGCAGTTGAGGCCCAAGGCGTCTGCGCCCTTGATGCCGATGAGAAGAACCGCTTCGGAGTGGATCACGTTGTCGGCATCACGGTCGAAGAGGGCCTTGCCCGTCCTCTCGCCGAACTCGACCATCTTGTCCGCCACCGCACGCAGGGCGTCTCCTTCGACGATCTCAGTAACGATGAAATCGTCCCCACGGCCCTTGGGCGCCGTCCGCGCCGACAGGGCCATGAGCTCAGCCACCGTTCTCAGTTGGCTCACAGCACAGGCTCCTTTCTAGCAGCAAATCACAGAGATACGAGCGCAAGTCCCACCGGGATGGTGGCTGCACCCACCAAGTTCCACACAGTATCCGCCAGTCGAGTGCATGAAGCACAACACTCGATGGTCCGGGCCCGACGTACGCCAGCTGTGGTCCACCCCCGATGTTCCGGCTCTCCTACCGCGCGCCCAGGTCGATCTTCGCCACCGTGGGCAGATGGTCAGAGGCCAGCGATGCCAGAACTTCGGCAGACAGAACCTGGATGTCCGGGGACACGAAGATGTAGTCGATGGTTTCTTCCGGCGCGTTCGCAGGGGAAGTGAGTCCGTTGCCGGTGCCGGCAACCGCAAACGCGTGATCGAACTGCTCCAATACTCTGCTGATCTCGTGCGAGTCCGGGTGAGCATTGAAGTCGCCGACCAGCGCCTTCGGTGACGGGGCCTGGGCGGTATAGGCCAGCACTTCGTCCAACTGTCTCTCTCGTTCTTCCGCGTTGAGCCCGAGGTGCACCGAGAAGAAGGTAAGGGTCTGGCCACCGAGGTCGATGGTCGTCTCCAGACAGGCTCGTTGTTGCTTCTCACTCGTCAGCAAGTGCCGTTCGTAAGACACGATAGGGTAACGGCTCAGCACTGCGACGCCGTACGTGCTGCCCCAGGAGGGACCGTAGACGCTGTACACGTTCAGCTTTCGGGATAGCCAGAGGACCTGATCCACGGACATGCTCGGCACCCGACCCCCGTCCGCTTCCTGGAAGCCCATGACATCGGCGTCGGCTTGCCTGATGGTGGTCAGGACCTCCTGGAGATCGAGCTTGTTGTCCATCCCGAAGCTCTGGTGCAGGTTGTAGCTCATCACGACGATGCGTCCGCCTGGCAAAGGCTGCGGATTGATGATCGGCTGAGCAACGGTCCCCACGAGGACCAGGACTACCGGCAGAGCGGCCAAAGACTGCTTCATCCAGGGCACCTCCGGCCGGGCGGGGTCTCCTGTCCGGCGTGCGTACGCACCTGCACAGGCAGCAACCCCCAGGAAGAGAGCAGCGGCAAAGAACGGCACCGGTTCGAGGCCACGAAAGACGTCCAACGTGTACGCGTAGGCGAAGGTCAGAGTCAACATCAATGCGAGGACGAAGGCCAACACCATGCTGACGGAGAAGCCGATACCCACGATGGTGGACGTCTCCCATCTGAAGCTGTGGGAGGCAACGAGCTGGAAGAGCAACCGGAGGTCGAGCATCACGCAGACCTGCGCTGCAAGGATCACCGCCGCCGATACCCAACCATCGCTCCACAAGAAGGCTGCTACTGAAGCCAGGATCACCACATTCTGGATCACCGCAGCAGGCAGCGTGTGAAGGCGCTTGGAGCGCGGTAGGAGCAGGCCAACGACCGTGGCCGTGGGCAGAAGGATCGCCATCAAGTCATAGTCCACCAAGACCCAGCGGGCGACAGTACTCGCGTGCAAGAACAGGTTGTATTCCAGAAACAGGAGCGCCCCGAAGCTGCTTAGCAGCAGGACCCCCGCCCAGCGAGGACAGCGCGGTAAGACGGTGCTCTGGTCGGCAGGCCCGCTTGGGGACGGGGCAGAGTACGCCGCCACGATGGCGATTAACGATAGCAGGAGCTGGACCGGTAGCCAGCCCGGCTGCAAGCTCAGATCCAGAGAAGAGCCCAGGGTCCGGATAGCCATGTCGTAGGCCAGAGCCAGGGCGAGCCCTGCCACGAGGTAACGTCTTTCTCGCCGAGGGGTGTGTTCCGTCTGTTGATCGGCGAAGTGGGCGGGCAAGAAGAGGCCAAAAAGCGAGACACACAGCCAGCTTGCGGCCGCTTCGATCTCGAAGGGCAGGCCGGCGCTCAAGAGCAAACGAGCGAGCGCCAGGCCGACGGCGGACGCCACCCCTATCCGCCAGGCGCTGGCCCGCCTCCGCAGCAAGGACAGCAAGAGCGGCGTGAAGAAAGCAGACAGCATCAGCACGCCCACTGCGAGACCGGCCAGGTCGATCGGATCCGAGAAGAGAGCGGCCCACACGATGAGGTACTGATCAGCGAAGTACAGTCGTAACGCTTCGATGAAGAACAGACTAGCCAGCAGAGGGGTCACCAGCGAGGCCAGGCCTCGGGAGACCTCGTCAAAGGTAAGCGTCTGGGGGTTGGACCGATCAGTCATCTTTGTCACCTTCGATGGGCGCAGCCTCCTTCTTCGCGTTCGGCTCGCGAGGGCATTATAGCATCACAACGCAGGCTTCACAAGACGGCTCGGGTAGCTTTGCTCCACGGGCGGAACCTGCTACAATTCCAATGAGTCTGGCGTGGGCGTCGTTGCCAGGTGAGTCTGACTCTTACTGAGGCACCTCGCATCGTTGGGGATGACTGTTGGCTACGGTTGGTGCCCTGGGCCAAGAGCCCCGAGGTACGCACAGGGCGAGAGCGGAGCCGAACGTGTTGACACGAAACGACGAAGAGCTCGAGATGGCGGAGAGGGTGGCCGGCCAGATCCTGGACTGGGGAGCCTCGCTGGTGGGGTTCGCAGACCTTGGGCGGAGCGCGCCCCAACTCTTTGCGAGCTGGCCGCGAGCGGTTTCCGTCGCTGTGGCTCTGGACCCGGCGGCGCTGGCCGAGGTCAAGGATGGTCCCACCGCCGAGTACTACGGGGAGTACACCCGGGTTAACCGCGCGCTCAACGAGATCGCCGGGCGAGCAGCGCTGGCTATCCACAGCCGGGGTTTTCGGGCGGAGCCGTTTCCGGCTACAGTGCCCGACGAGCCGGGCGGGGGGGAATGGGTCCAGACACTGAGCGTCGCCTTCCAGCACAAGACCGCGGCTACACGTGCCGGCCTAGGTTGGATCGGGAAGAGCGCGCTCCTGGTAACTCCACAGTTCGGCCCACGGATCAGGCTAGCGACCGTCTTCACCGACATGCCCCTGCCAGTGGGGGAGCCGGTGGTCGCCGGGGAATGCCGGCGGTGTAGAGCATGTGTGAAGGCCTGCCCCGCGTCTGCCATCCAGGGTCGGGAGTGGGAGGCAGGGCTGGAGAGACAGGCCTTGGTAGACGCCATGGCCTGCTGGGAGACGGCCAGAAGACTGCTCCTGGAGCGGACGGGTGTTGACAACGCCGTGTGCGGTGTCTGTCTGGCGGTTTGCCCGGTTGGGCGCTTGTAGCGAGCCGTCCTGTCCACACGGTCGGTCGTGTTTCGTGGGTCCGCGCCCGCAGCGCGTGATCCCTCTTGGCTACCCCACTACTGTCATCTTCTGCTGGACCCGTGCCCCTGTCGGTTGCGTCGGTGTCCCTACCGGGAGGTAGAACGCTGTGGGATCCGGGGCGCCTACAGGCCAAACAGGGCGCGTGTGGAACGCTTCTGGCACTGCTACGGGCCTTGCCTGCGCCTACCACCTATGCCATAATTGCCCGGACTCGGAGCGGGCCGGCCCGCAGAAGGAGCAGTTATGAAGACGACCTCACTGGACGGCAGGTGGCAAGTCCTGCCTGTGGGCGAATTCAGACAGCGGTACCCAGAGGATGGATGGCTGGAAACGGAGCTGCCAGGCCACTGGCAGCAGCTTGCCGAGTTGCAGTCCTACTCGGGCAAAGTGGTGTATCGCAAGGACTTCTCTTTTCGGCGTGCTCGTGGCAAAAGGTACCGGCTGCGGCTCAGCGGGGTGTTCTACCGCTCCACGGTCTATCTGAACGACACACGGCTTGGCGACCACGAAGGGTACTTCTCCCCTCAGGAGTACGAGGTCACCGGCATCCTCCAGGGCAAGAACACGCTGCTGGTGGAGGTCGACTGTCCAGACGAGGAGAACCTGGACGAGAAGACCATGATCACGGGCGTATTCTCGCACTGGGATGCTCTGGATCCCGAGACCAACCCTGGCGGGATCTGGCTGCCCGTGGAGATCGTAGCCACCGGCGAGGTACGCATCCAGCGAACGCTCATACGAGTGGAGAACCTCGGACGAGACTCGGCCGCCAGGCTCGGCTGTCGCGTACAGCTCGACGCACAGGTGGCCACCTCGGCTGAGCTTCGTGTCTCCTTGAGCCCGCACAACTTCGAGGGAGAAGAGCAGGTCTACACGAGGGACGTCAACCTGTCAGCGGGCCCCAACAATGCTGAGATGTCCTTGGACGTCGAGGACCCCAGGCTGTGGTGGACACACGATCAGGGGTTCCCTTCGCTGTACCACGTGGCGCTGGAGGTCAGAACCTCAGGGCAGAGGAGCCCCTCCGACAGAGTGGAGTTCAACTACGGGCTGCGCACCTTCGAGATGCGAGACTGGATCGCCTACTTGAACGGCCGACGGATGTTCATCCGTGGCAACAACTACGGACCTGGCGATACTCGCCTGGCCACGATGACCAGGGAACGCTTCCAGCGCGACCTGGAGCTGGCCAAGGGCGCAAACATGAACATGCTGCGCCTGCACGCTCACGTCGAGCATCCAGCCTTCTACGAGGTGGCCGACGAGCTGGGTTTGCTGGTGTGGCAGGACTTTCCTTTGCAGTGGCAGTACGCCAAGGAGGTGCTGCCGGAGGCCCTTCGCCAGATCGAACAGATGGTGCACCACCTGTTCAATCATCCGTCTATCGTAGTGTGGTGCACACAGAACGAGCCCGGCATCCGGCCGGAACCCTCCAACGGTCGCCCGTGGTGGATCGCCAAGACCCTGTTCGCTCTTCTCTTCTACAACTGGAACAGGGACCGCATGGACACCCGGTTGAAAGAGCGGGTGGAAGAGCTGGACGGCACTCGCTTCGTCGTACGCTCTTCCGGAGAGTGGCGTGTGCCCGTGCTGAGGAAGGGGACCGACAGTCACGTCTACTATGGCTGGTACCGGCGGCCAGACCCTGCCAAGAAACTGGAGGGACTGGGCAAGCGCTTGAACTTCGTCACCGAGTTCGGCGCTCAGAGCTTTCCCAACTACGAGAGTAGTACCAAGTTCATGGCCAGGGAGCTGTCGCAGCTCGACTGGAGGCGACTGGAGAGACGACACAGCCTCCAGCGGGGGATCATGGACCAGTGGCTGAACCTGGGCTCATTCACCGACCTGCACGATCTCATCGACGCCAGCCAGGATCACCAGATCTCAGTCAACAGAGCGTACATCGATCGTTTGAGGTTCCAGAAGTACCGTCCTACCGGGGGTGTGCTGGCCTTCTCGTTCCACGACCCCAACCCAGCCGTGCAGTGGTCCGTGATAGACTACTGGCGGGTGCCCAAGCGCTCCTACTATCACATGCAGCGTGCGTTTCATCCCCAGTACGTGTTCACGCTGATGGAGCGGAGCGCTTACGCTGTGGGCGAAGAGATGGCAGTCCCCATCTACGTGGTCAACGATAGCCCCGAGGCATACGACCAGGTGGATGTGAACGCTCACGTGGTAGACGAAGAGGGGAACACTACCACCCAGGCCAGCTTCTCATGTGCTCTGGCCGCGGATTCTCAAGCCGAGCTCGTGCATCTATTGCACTTTCGCTTCAACAGACCAGGGCAGCGAACGCTTCGGCTGAGCCTAACCTATGGGGATGAGGTTTTCGAGAACGAATACCCTCTGTTGATCACGGCTGACTGACGCTTCCGTCTGAACGGCAGTCTCTCCAGAGCTCAACTGGTTGCCAGGGCTGTCAACTGCTCCAGGATCATCTCGTTGCTAGGCCGGTCGCTGCTGGACTGGCCCACGTACGTCCAGCGGATGACCCCTTCCGTGTCGATGACGAACACAGACGGTGTGGCCACCGAGTCGCCTAACAGGTTGTAGACGCCGTACTGGTCCACCACCTGGTGCTCCGGGTCTGACAGTATGGGATAGGCGATGTCGAGCAACTCCGTCACGTATTGCCCGATGGAGGGCTCCTCCACGCTTATAGCCAGGATCTGCGTGTCGAGTTCTACGAATCTGCTGTAGTCTTCCTGCAACTCACCGAGTTGCGTCCGGCACGGGCCTCAACTGCCAGTCCTGTAGAAGAGCAACACGACGTTCCTATCCCCACGGTAGCTGGACAGTGAAACTGTCTCCCCCGACACCGAGGGCAGACTGAAGTCCGGGGCGGTCTCTCCGATGGCGGGAATACTGGACGCGGATTTCTGGAGCGGCGTGGAGGCTGCGGTGGTTGCATGTTGAGGGGTAGGTGACGGGCTGGATGGCTGCACGGGCGCAGAGGTGGGGGATGGCGTGGGCTCGCTCACTGCGGCCAGTCTGAAGGACGCCAGGATGACCAGACAGACCGCAATCATCAACACCGGGGCCAGGACTCGCTTCGCGTTCATGAGGTTGCTCCCTGTTTCTCCAACAGCCGGGTAGTTGGGCGGTATGATAGCACGGTGGCCCGTGATTGGCAACCTTGAGGGAGCCGGGTAGAATCCCGCGGGGAGGCAGCCGCAAGATGCAGGGGTTGATTCTAGCCGGAGGAGAGGGTACGCGCATGGGCCGGCTGACGGCCGATCTGCCGAAGCCGCTTCTCTATCTGCCGGGAGGCACCATACTGGAGCATCAACTGGCGCTGTTGTCCAGATCTGGTGTTGGCCGGACCTTCGTGGTCACCAGGCATCGCGAGGCAGACATCGTGGGGGCGCTTCGTAGGCTCGGGGATGTGACGGTCTTGCCACAGCGGCCGCCCTCTACGCTGCTCGGAGCACTGGCCACTGCCGAAGGGCACCTTGCAGGAGCGGTCATGGTGCTGCATGGGGACAACTACTTCTCCCGGAGTCTGGAGTATGCGGTGCAGGCGGGTCGATCCGTGGTGGAGGGTGGAAGGTCGAAGGCCGTGTTCGTGGTGGAAGACGAAGACAAACAACGTGACGAGGCCGGGCGCTTGGCCTCTACTGGATGCTACGTCCTGTCGCCAGGAGTGTTTGATCTGATTAGCAGGCTCGGCGCCGGAGACGAACTACGCTCACTGACCGGGGCGCTGCTCGAATCCGGGGTACCGCTGAAAGCCGTGCCACTGAAAGGGTGGCGGTCCAACGTCAACACCCTGAACGATCTGCTCACAGTCAGTCATCGGATGTTGGAGAGGTGGTCAGACAGCTTTCATCCAGTGGGCGCCGGTGAGGGGTACAACCGCCGTAAGGGCCGTGCTGAGCTAGAGTTGCCCGTTTGGGTCTCCCCGGGCGCTGAGACGATCGGGTCCCGCCTTGGCCCTTTCGTCGCCATTGGGCCGGGCGCCCTCGTCGAGGACTGTGTCCTGCGGGAGACGATAGTGTTTCCCGGTGCACACATACGAGCTTTGGAGGCTCAAGGAGCAATCGTGTGGCAGGGTCCAGACGGACCTCTGGTACTAGCGTCTCAACACGATAGCGGCCGCCGTGAGCAAGGCCATGACGAGGAAGAACCATCCTAACCCTTGCCAATCACCGAGCAGGAGCAGGACCCCGGACAGCAAGAAACCGGCGAACGCGATCACCTGAATCAGGCGGCTGACCGCGCGTTCGAGACGGCCGACCAGCCTGTCCAGCTCCCTGGTGGGTGCAACCTTCACTTCGAGCTCGCCTCTGGTGCTGTCCCTGAGGAACCTGTCCAGTTCTCGAGGCAGCCGCCAGACGAGCGTCGCGAAATCCTGGATCTCCGAGACGGCTCTGCTGGCCATAGTCTGCCCCGCCAGTTCCATGGACATGAGCTGCCTGGCGTATGGTTCCGCAACCACGAACGCGTTGAAGTCGGGGTCCAGCCCGGCACAGAGTCCCTCCAGGATGCCGAGAGCGCGGGCCAACAACACGTAGTCGATGGGGATCTGGAAAGGAAACTCGTAGATGATGTCGCGCAGCTCGTAGGCCATTGCCAGCATCTCGTCTATGTCGATGTTGGCGAACTCCTTGACGGAGAGTCCGTAGTACCGGTCTATGAGCATGTATAGAGCTCGTTCCAAGGGACGGGTATCGGCGCCCGGGAGGATGAAACCCAGTTTCTGCATGTCGGCAATGGCCTTCGGAACGTCTCTGTTGAAGCCGTGAATAGCCAGGTCCGTGAAGAGAGCCTTGTCTCTCGCAGTTATGCGTCCCATCATCCCGAAGTCCACGAAGGACACGATGAACTCCCTGCCCGCACTGCCGTCTTCGGGTTTTGGTCCTCGTGGCTTCACGAAGAGGTTGCCGGGGTGAGGATCGGCGTGGAAGAAACCGTCGATCAGCATCTGCTTCACGTAGGTGCCGAACACGCGCTCGGCGACCTCAGTCCGGTCGATGCCAGCGGCGGTGAGGCTCGCGTAATCAGTGATCTTGATAGCGTCGGCACGCTCCAGGGTCAGGACTCGCGTGGTGGTGTGGGACCAGAAGGGTGCCGGGACGAAGATGTCGGGATCGTCGGCGAAGTTAGCCCTCAATTCTTCGGCGTGACGACCTTCTGCGATGTAGTCAAGCTCGCCGCAGGTGATACGAGCGAATTCGTCGAGAAGGGCATCCATGTTCACCCTGCGCCTGATGGCGGGGTACCACTTGATGAGACCGAGCGCCCGCCTGATGGCGGCGAGGTCGGTGGCCACCAGTTCCTCGATCTCCGGGCGCTGGGCCTTGACGATGACTGGCTCTCCGTCAGGAAGCCAGGCGTAGTAGGTCTGGCCGAGCGATGCACCCGACTGGGGCTCCTCAACCAAGCGTGAGAAGAGATCGTCGATGGGAGCCTCCAGTTCCTGCTCGATGAGGTTCTTCATCGGCGGGAATGGATCGGGAGGGACCTCGTCTTGGAGAGCTGAGAGTTCCTTCGTGATCTCGGGTGGCATCACATCGGCTCGCGAACTGAGGAACTGGCCAAGCTTGATCAGGACTCCGCCCATCTCCACAGCCAGTTCGCGGAACCTGGCAGCCCAGCGCCGACGCCTTTCACGCTGACCACGGCGGACCAATCCCAGCGAGAGGACTCGCCCCAGTATCAGTTCCCACCACAGCAGTGACAGGAACAAGCGTGAGAGGAACAGGAATACGCGTAGATAGCGCCTGCGGCGTATCTTCATGCTAGGGCCGGCTTAGGGATAGAGGCGATACAACATGCGTGGGAAGGGAATCGTCTCGCGGATGTGCTCCAGGCCGCAGATCCAGGCGACGGTGCGTTCTATGCCCAAGCCAAACCCGGAATGGGGCGTGGACCCGTAGCGGCGGAGATCCAAATACCACCTGAAGGCCTCTTCGGGCAGGTTGTGCTCCTTGACGCGTTGAAGCAGGAGCTCATGGTCGGCGATGCGCTGCCCCCCGCCGATGATCTCTCCGTATCCCTCGGGCGCGAGGCAATCGACGGACAGCGATATCTCGGGTCGCTCGGGGTCTGGTTCCATGTAGAAGGCCTTGGATTGGGTCGGGAAGCGATGCACGAGGACGGGCTTGCCGAACTCCTGGGCCAAGGCCGTCTCGTCGGGAGCGCCGAAATCGCCGCCCCACTCGAATTCCATCCCCTTGCCGTGCAAGATCTCCACAGCCTCGTCGTATGAGATACGCGGGAATGGCGCTTGCACTTTCTCCAGGTAGGAAGTGTCTCGTTCCAGCTCCTCGAGTTGCGTCTTTCGCTTCTCCAGAACCGTTTGCACGATGTAGGTGACGAAGCCTTCCGCCAGTCCCATGCAGTCGTCGAGGTCAGCAAAGGCCATCTCCGGCTCCACCATCCAGAACTCCAGGAGGTGGCGACGGGTCTTGGACTTCTCGGCGCGGAAGGTGGGCCCAAAACAGTAGACCTTGCCCAGAGAGGCGATGCTAGCCTCGCTGTAGAGTTGGCCGCTCTGGGCCAGGTAGGCTGACTCTCCAAAGTAGTCTGTCTCGAACAGGGTGCTGGTCCCTTCGCAGGCCGCCGGAGTCAGGATGGGCGTGTCCACGAGCACGAATCCGTGGTCGTCGAAGTAGTCGCGACAGGCGCGTATGACCTCCGCTCGTATCTTGAGGATGGCGTGCTGTCGCGCGGACCGGAGCCACAGATGGCGGTGGTCCATCAGAAAGCCAATCCCATGCTCCTTGGGGGTGATGGGATACGGCTCGGCGAGCTGCATGATCTCGAGTTCACTGAGAGACAGCTCGTAGCCGCCAGGCGCTCTCTTGTCCGCTCTTACGGTGCCGGTGATGACAATAGATGATTCCTGAGTTACGTCCTGAGCCGCCTTGAACGACTCCGGTGACACCTCGTCCTGGAAGACGACGGCCTGAATAATACCGGTCCCGTCGCGCACCAGCAGGAACTGGAGTTTGCCCTTGTCCGTCTTGTTGTAGAGCCAGCCCTTGAGTGTGACCTCCTCTCCCTCATGCTGGGCAATAGTGTCGACGTATGCGCGTTGCGCCATGGCGGTACCTCCTGGAGACGCATTATACCAGATGGTTTGCAGCCACAGCAAGGGTTCCCTGGCCGGCGCCGTGTCTGGCACTCAGCGGCGGAGTGCCCTCGGGAGGAGGCGCTTCAATAGAGCCAAGTCGTCCTGAGTGAAGGTGCCTGTGACGACGAGGGAAACGATATAGACAGCCAGCGCCAGTGGGATGAGTAGCAGGAACGTCACATCGCGCAAGAGCCAGAGCAGCATGCCTGCCAATAGAGTGCTCAGAACCGGCCGCCAGATAAGGTCGATCCACGGAATTGCAGAGAGGTGCTTTCGTACACCATAGTAGAAAGGCAGAAGGAGCACGATCTCAGACAGGATCGTCGTGACGGCAGCGGCCTGGTAGCTGAAGGCCGGGATTAGTAGGAGATTGGCGACCAGGTTGAAACTCGCACCAACCACGAACGCGCCCGTGAGGAACCGCTGCTTGTCTATGGCGATGAGCACGTACTGGGTGACGCTGTTGATGAAGCCAAAGGGTATGGACCAGATCAACAGCCGTAGGGCGATGGCTGCGTGGGGTAGGTAGGCCTGGCCTCCGACGACGAGGATGATTCCGTCAGCGTAGAACGTGGTCAGGAGCGCCACAGGGAGGCTGACGATGATCAAGATCTTGAGGGAGATGGTGTACGTGCGCACCAGGGCGTCCTTGGCTTCCGCTGCGTAGCGTGACATAACGGGGAAGATGGCTGTGGTGAACGCTGACGGGATCACGTTCAACGCGTCCAGGAAGCGATAGGCGGTGGAGTACCAGCCGAGCACGGTGTCCCCCTTCATCGGCTGCAGCAAAGTGACATCCACGCGCCAGAACAGTGTGGCCAAAAGATGGTTGAGCATGAGCGGGTAGGATGTTCCTAGCATCTCGCGATTGAATCCTGGTTCGAACTCCAGGCGAGGCCGCAGGATGAGCCGGACCACAAGGTACAGCAGAATCAGAGCCGTGATGATGCTGGTCACTACGGACACGGCCGCCAGACCAATGATACCCATGCCCAGCAAGAGGACTACGACGCCCAGGCTGACCCTGATGATTGTGGTGACGGTGGTGATGGCGGCAGGGTATTCCATCTTCTCGTAGGCCAGGAACACCGCGGTGAGAGCCGCCGAGATGCTGCCGGGGACGAGACTCATACTCAACAGGAGTATGGCAGCAGTGGTATCGTCTGCAAGAGCGAAGACCTGTCGCCACGCCACTAGAAAGACCAGCAGTGCAGGCATGGAAGCGACCAGAATGATCAGGCGCAGAATGGCGGTGTTGCTGAGGTAGCGGTTGGCTTGACTCCGGTCTTTGGACACCTCTCTGGTGAGCAGTGTGTTAAGGCCGAAGTTGGTGACTATCTCCAGAAACGAGAAGACGACGATAGCGAAACTGTACTTGCCTGCGCCCTCCGGACCCAATATACGCAACATGAGCATGGCGAAGGCGGTGTCGATGAGTTTGTTGAGAAAGGAGGTGGCCATGGGGGTCATGCTGTTCTTGACTACACGTTTGAGGATGGAGTCGCCCTCATCCTCGCGATAGAATCGACCCCACAGCCAGAAGCCCGCGGCCGCGAACAGGACGACCGCGGCGATGAAGCTGGCGTAGACGCCCAGTTTGAGCGACATGGGGCTGTACCGGAAGCGAACAACGTTCCGCCCGGCAGGCAGATGTACAGCCCGGAAGTTGTAGTCCGCCTTGTAGATATCGAGCTCTTGTTCCTGGCCGTTCTCCAGTTGCTGGAACGCCTTCCAGCCGGGGAAGTAGCTATCTGCCAGCACCAGCCAGCCATCTCGAGGGAGCTCTGCCTCCACCATCACGTCGTTGATCCCATAGCTGAGGATACGAGTCTGCGCCACGGCCTCCGCCGTCGAGCCAGAGGGCGTCTTCAGGTATTCCTGAGGGGGGCTCGTGCTCAGCAGCACCCGTTCTCGTGGATTCAGCCTCTGGAGTCGCTGCAACAACTCCCCGTCGTCCTGGATCACCTCGACGTCATAGACGACGAAGGCGCGCGGCAGGTAGTCATCGTTGCGATAGATACGTACCTCGTCGTCGTAGACCAGAGTGTAGTTCGGATTCGGGATGTGCTGTGTGGTCACGACGTACTTGACGTTGAGCAGGTCCAGCAGTGGTGAATCGAGGGAACCGTACTGGTAGAGCGGCGCGATGCGGTTGTAGATCAACTCGCCCTGTTCTTCGATCAATCCCATGAAGTCGGCGTACTGCTTGGGGATGATGGAGTCGTAACCACGGATGTCGTGCAGGCCGTAGTACATCCCCACGTTGGCCAGGAGGGTCTTCTCGCGCGGTGCATTGAACGAGGTAAGCCTGTAGAGCTCTTCGTCAGACTGGAGGAACTCCACGGAAGGAGGCGTGAGCTCAGCCAGGCGACTCTCGGTGGCAGGATTGAAGCCCGCGGCCAGGATCAGAAGATCCAGCGTCACGACGACGACTACCAGTAGTCGCCAGACACGGTACGATCCCAAACGGCGCGGCAGGCGAATGTCGCAGTAGCTGATCCTGAGGACAATGCCGGAAGCCATGAGAATGAGGCTGAAGAGGATCAGGTTGCGCCACTCGTAGGAGAGAAATGCCCGTCCATCCGGGAAGGAGGCCTGGGCCAGATCTGAGCTAGCCAGCAGACGATCCCCCAGAGAAAAGAACTGGGCCGGCAGCGCCAACATCAACAGGGCGCAGAGCAGGCCCGCCCCTCCCACCGCGACCGCCAGCCAACCGAGCGCCCGAGGTCCCCAGACCTCGAGACGAGACGGCCTTGCCGAGGTGAAGCCCGAGCGCAAGGCCGCCGCGCCAAAGCCCGCCAGAACGGCCATACTCAGGCTGTACGGAAAGACCCAGCGGAACGGCGTGTGAAGCTGGCTGTAGCCTGGCAACAGGTGGTACAGAAGGGAGTACAAGGGTATTCCGAAGCTCAGAGCGAAGCCGATGACCGCCAGGGAAGCGAAGATCCACACGTAGCGGTCTCTTCTCCGAAGGATGGCCACCAAGGCGAGCAAGATGGGTAGCAGACCCACGTATGCCCCGGCCTCGACGTAGTTCTTGATGCCCCAGAATATGGCGTTGATCGACTCGCCACGGGCGTTCTCTGCTATGGGGGTCCATCGGTGGGTGAGCAAGTCGATGTAGCCGTGATGGCTGGGGTTGCCGAAGAAGTCCGGGATCACGAAGGTCAGCACCTGACGCACAGGATAGGCCCAGCGAATGATCTCCTGGTAGCTTGCGGAACCTTGTCTGAAGTTGAGCCTGGCTAGCTCCAGGAAGGGCAAGAGCTGGACGGCACCGAGGCCCGCGCCAAGGCCGGTCATGCACGCAACGATCAGGATGAGGACGGCGACTCTCTTCGTGTCTCGGGTGCGCCACCATAGAATCCCCAGACGACAGACTGAGTAGAAGGCCAGGACCATCAACACGTAGTAGGACATCTCGGCGTGTCCCGCGAGGAACTGGACTCCCAGAGCCAATGCACCGCCGATCATGAAGGGGATGGAACGCACCGCGACCTGGTGAGTCTCCTGGGTCCTGATCAGCAGTTCTGTCATCGTGAGAACGAAGGGTAGCCAACTCACAGCCGCCAGAACCATGGGGAAGTCGACACTGACGACCATGAATCCACAGAAGGCGTAGGTCACTGCGGAGACCGTGGAACCGAGCCTGCCGGCACCGAGGGTACGCATGAACACGTGCATGAACAGCGCTGCGAGGAACAGGTGGAGGACGGTGAACCAGCCGTACGCTTGCGGGATCGGGAGCACGTAGAACAGCACACTGAAGGGATAGAGAGCCGAATGCTGGCCTGCAGCGAGAAACGGGACGCCAGCGAAGAGATACGGGTTCCAGAGAGGTATCTGTCCCTCCCGCAGGGCCTCGACGATGAACGTCTTCCAGGCGTAGTTCTCCAGCAGTAGATCGCTCAGGAGCTCGTTGTGCGGGATGCCCACCCCCATACTCTCGGCGAAGGTCTGCCAGGGCTGGAAAGTGAAGAGGTTGTCGAAGGGCACCAGCGTGCGGCCGCCCACAGTCACAGGCCAGAAGAGAATCAGCGGCAGCGCCAGAAGGAAGAGGACGATAGCGAGGTCCCACAGCCTCTGTTTGCGGATCAACTACTACCTCTACCTGTAGTGTGTGGCTGCACGTCCCGGTAGTGCCATCTCATCTGCCACACACGCCACATAGCCTCCAAGATGATGCGCGAACTCATCTTGGACAGACCCATAGATCGATCCTCGAAGTAGATGGGGATCTCGCAGAGCCGGAGGCCGGCCTTCTGGCATGCGTAGGCGACCTCTATCTGGAAGGCGTATCCTTCAGATCTGATACGATCGAGGTCGAGTTCGCGCAGGGCCTGCTGCCGGAAGCACCTGAAGCCCCCTGTAGCGTCATGGATGCGAAGCCCGGTGACGAGCCGGGCGTAGGCGTTGCCACCCCAACTGAGGAAGCGGCGCCAGGGACTCCAGCGTTCGTCCACTGCACCCTCGGCGACGTAGCGAGACCCGACCACCAGGTCGCAATCCTTCATCGCCTCAAGGAACGTGGGGATATAGGACGGAGAGTGCGAGAAGTCCGCGTCCATCTGGACGATGTAGTCCGCACCAGCTTCCAGAGCGCGGTGGAAGCCTGTGACGTAGGCGGTTCCGAGCCCCATCTTGCCTTGGCGGTGAATCACATGCACCCGATCGGCATACTGGGCCGCAAGCTCGTCCGCAATCCTGCCCGTTCCATCAGGCGAGTTGTCGTCGATGATCAGTATGTCGAGTCCCTCCAAGTCCAAAGTCATCAACTCAGCGACTATCTGGACCAGATTGTCGGCTTCGTTGTAGGTCGGCATCACGACCATGGTCTTCATGGTTCTTTGCTCTCAATTGCTGGCGATATGCTGAGGATTATACAGGGAGGGCAGGGCGAGTGCAAGAGGTTGGAGCAGATGAAGAAGGGGACCGGGTCGACTGCTCCAAATAGGTCCCTTGGGCTGAGGCACGGGTCTCGGTGTCGTGACGGAGACGCTCTCCGAGCCGATTCGGGGGTGCCAGACGCCGATTTGCGCAACAGCGCTAGCTGGGCTATAATGAATGTTGAGGACCCCGACTAGGCGGGGTCGGCCTCCCCTCGATCCCATGCTTGAATGCAGAAGGAAAAGGAGGGTATCCATGTTTCGGGAAAGGATCGCACAACACTACGCAAGACTAGGACGCAACCAGAAGAGGATCGCCGACTTCCTGACGCAGGAGTACCGAGAGGCCGCTTTCATGAACGGGTCTGCGCTGTCACAGCGCCTCGAGGTAGATCCAGCCACGGTGACGAGGTTCGCGCAAAGGCTGGGCTACGCAGGATATCCGGAACTGCTGCGTGAGGTCCAGGAGCTGGTCAAGGAGGAACTGAAGGCGGCCTACGGGTAGCCTTTCTCTGGACGGCGTGCATGGCTCCAGTGAGTTCCTTGGGGCCGGCGGCTGCTCGCAGTCGGCGCCTACACGAGCTGCTCAACCACCCGCCCCGGCGTTCGCGCGCCCTGGGCGAGCGGGACGTGCTCGTGCTGCGCTGTCGAAACCCCCGAGACCGTGTCTCCGACATCGGGGTGCGGCGGTCTCCGAACCGGCCTCTGAAGCTGGAGTTCCGTGGCGATTGTTCGCCAGCACGCGGCATCCCCGGGTGAAAGAGCAGCGACGTCACCTAGTGGGCTAGCTGTGCGACTAACGGAGAACACTGTTGCGTGGTTCGACCCGGGCGCGGGCTTGACGTGCCGTGACCTGTTCCTGAGTGTACGTCAAACGTGGAGTACATGGGGCTTGTAGCCCGACTTCTGCGAAGGACGCTGCCGGGCGGCGGGGTGTGGTAGCCGCTCGGCGGCGGCGCCTTCGTCGGTTGGCGTCGCCGACCTGTCTGGCCGCGCGCCCTTGACGATCCACCTAGCACACTGAGGCTAGGGGACAAGTAGGCGTCCAATGCTCCAAGGCCGACCGGCCTGCCCACGGCTGGTGCACGCACTGTAGGCGACGTCCGTTCCACTATCGAGGTCCGATCCCCACCCGCACTGCTGCAGGGACAGTTGGCGGGCACCCTCTGTGCAAGCGACTGCCCTGGCTCCACTTGACCACGCATCAGCGCCCATCAGGATTCGCAGTCACTTCCTGGGGTACGCTGGCCTCTGCTTCTGACCGCTGGGAGGTGGCTTTCCAGGGCGTAGTTGTTGACAGGAAAGGGCCGTTGCGATAAAATCCTGTCCGAGTTGCCGACTGGTGATCTGCGACAAAAGGGAGTTGGCATGATGGACCCCAGGGTGAAGAGACTGGCCGCGATCTTGGTGGACTATTGTACCGAGGTCCAGAAAGGCGACACCGTTCAGATCCTAGCGTACAGCGAAGCGGCCAAGCCGTTGGTCGTGGAAGTCTACCGGCGCTTGCTGCAAACGGATGCTGGTGAGATCTTCACACGTATCGAGCTCGAGGAAATCAGAGAGGCACTGATCGAGGAGGCATCGGACGAGCGCCTCGGCATGTTCCCTTCCCTCCACATGCAGCTTGCTAAGCAGACAAACGTGTGCATCCACATCCTTGCCGCCGTCAATACCAAGTTGATGAGCGGTTTTGATGCGGCAAGAGTGGCTCAGTGGCGCAAGTCAGACGCGAAGGTGCGAGCGTATCTCACCGACAACACTCGCTGGGTCGTTACCCTCTATCCCACCCCTGGTGCTGCCCAGGAAGCCGAGATGACGTTAAGCAAGTTCGAGTCATTCGTGTACGGCGCCATGGATCAGGACTGGGACCAGATCGCCCTGGAGCAGCAGGGCCTCAAAGCTCTTTTCGACACAGGCAGTGAGGTGGTCATCAGAGGAGAAGACACGGATCTCAGGATGAAGGTAAGCGGGCGCACGTTCATCAGTGCGGATGGCAGAGTGAACATGCCTGACGGTGAGGTGTTCACGGGACCGGTGGAGAATAGCGTCGAGGGACACATCAGGTTCAGCTATCCCGCCATCTATCCAGCTTTCGGGGGGCGCGAGGTTGTAGGCGTCCATCTGTGGTTCGAAGAAGGCAGGGTGGTGAAGGCTACTGCCGACAAGGGAGAGGACTACCTGCTGGCACTGCTGGACTTGGACGCTGGATCACGTTACGTGGGCGAAGTGGGGCTCGGCAACAACTACAAGATCGATCGCTTCATCAAGAACATCCTGTTCGACGAGAAGATAGGGGGCACGGTGCACTTGGCGCTGGGCAGAGGCTACCCGGAGACCGGGAGCGAGAACGAATCGGGTATTCATTGGGACATGATCAAGGACCTTCGTGTCGGGGGCGAGATCCTTCTGGACGGGACCCTCGTCCAGAAGGATGGCCAGTGGGTCTACTGAGCTAGGAGAGGACACCCCTTGACCAAGCGGGAAATCACCATGCTATTGAGAGTGGCGCTGGCGTTTTGCATCCTCGCTCTCTCGTTGCCCCGGGCGGCAGCCGCTCAGGGCAGCGTATCTGTGGACAGCTTGATGGCGATGATGACCGTCGATGATCGAGTTGGCCAGTTGTTCATGGTGGATTTCCCGGGCACGGATACCAGCGACGAGAGCAGCATCGCACAGCTCATCGTCGAGTACAGGATTGGGGCGGTACTGATCTCGGAGTCCAGGGGCAACATAAACAACCAGGGGGAGGAGGCGCTGCCGCTGCAAGTGGCGCGTCTCACCAACAATCTTCAGCAGCTCGCTTTCCGAGCCAACAGCCGCACGGTTGACGGGAACGAAGTGTTCATACCGTTGTACTTGGCGGTGGAGCAGGAGGGCAACGGGTATCCTCACACAGAGCTTCGCTCTGGCTTCACGCCCGTGTTGTCCAGCATGGCTATTGGCGCCTCGTGGAGCGAAGAGAACGCCCAGACCATGGGCGAGATCGTAGGCCGCGAACTGGCAGCGGTGGGCGTCAACATGCTGTTCGGGCCTGTGCTCGATGTATTGGACAGCCCCAGATCGGGTGAGCGGGGAGATCTTGGCGTACGAGTATTGGGAGGGAATCCAGATTGGGTTGCACGTCTGGGGCGTGCGTACGTGAGGGGAGTACACCAGGGAAGCGACGGCAAGGTGGCCACAGTCTCCAAGCATTTCCCGGGCCTTGGAACCGGTGGCCGAGACCCCCAGGCCGAGGTCACCACCATCAACAGGTCGCTCGAAGAGCTAAGGGCCCTGGACTTGGTGCCTTTTGCCGCCGTCGCCAGGTACAGCCCAAACGATCCTCTGGGGACTACCGATGCCTTGATAGTCGGACACGCCAGGTGCGAAGCGCTCTCCGAGAACGCGGCGTCTATCGCGAATCCGTTGACCTTGAACAAGGCAGGGCTGCAAGCGGCTATGGCGCTACCAGAGTTCGCCGGCTGGCGAGCGAACGGTTTGCTGGTCGCGGACATGCTGGGCGCCGATGCGATCAAGAGATTCTACAATGCCCCGCCAGCGGACTTCCCCGGTGAGCGCATCGCTCGGGAGGCACTGCTTGCGGGGAATGACATTCTCCCACTGGTCGACTTCTCTTTGGGAGAGGACTGGGAGGCTGAGGATCTCCAGAACATCATCGACACCATCGAGTACTTCAAAGCCACGTACAACGAGGAGTCGGAGTTCAGGCAGAGAGTGGATGAGTCAGTACGACGGATACTCCAGGCCAAGATTGCCCTATATCCGAATCTACGGCTAGACGATGTGCTGGTGGTGGAGCAAGATGCCGTTGCATCGGTTGGGTCTGCGACTGACTCCGTGCGGGCGATGGTGGTGGAAGCACTCACCCTCCTATACCCTGTGGGCGACGGAGGGGCAACGAGTCTGCCCTCGCCCCCGACGCAGGAAGACGACGTTCTTATCCTGGAGTGCTTCGAAGGCTGCTACGAGAGCCCGGTGCTCTCGGGTGGAGGTGTACAGAGCGTCCTGCTTGGCCTCTACGGCCCAGATGGTACAGGCCAGGTCAGCGCAGAAAGGGTTAGCACGCTTAGCTTCGCTCAGATACAACAGTGGATCGAAGGTACCCTGGGCGAAGAAGACACCGCGTTGGTCGAGGGGCGCATCCAGGAGGCAGAGTGGATTGTCGTGGCACTGCCCGACTACAATCCGGATGAGTTCCCAGCATCCCGAGCGATCAGGGAGCTTCTGGCCGAAAGGGAGTACTATCTTGCCGACAAGACGATCGTGGGCATCGCCTACGACGCTCCGTATCACCTCGACAGCACGGAGATCAGCAAACTGACCGCCTACTATGCCGTGTATGGCAGAGCCGGGCCCAGTGTCGATGTGTCCTTGAGGCCGCTCTTCCAGCCCGACTTTTCCACTCTGGGTATCTCGCCCGTGAGCATCGAGGCTATCGGCTATGAACTGGCGAACGCCCTGGTGCCGGCACCTGATCAGAGCTTGATTCTGGAAAGGCTCTCTCCTCCTGAGACAGCCGACCTGTACGTGGGTGGCGAGCCTTTGGTCGTCCGGACGAGCGTGATCGTGGATCACAACGGACACCCGGTGCCAGACGGTACCAGGGTTGAGTTTAGGGGCGCTTATCTTGAGGGCGACGTATTCGTTGAGCCGCAGGTCGTCACGGATACGGTGAACGGCGTGGCAAGCGCCAGCTTCTGGCTGGCCGCCCCCGCTCCTGCCGGTTTGATGACAGTGAGTGCGACCAGTGGAGAGGTGACATCGGAACCGCTCAGCGTGCGCGTGGTGGTGCCCGTGACGCCCTTGCCCACTTTCACCCCTACAGCGACGGCCACACCAAGCCCTACGCCCACGGCCACGCGATACGTGCCTCCTCCGACCCCGACGCCGGAGCCGACCCCAACTCCCGAGCCCGTTGCCGAGCCGGTGGGTCGCCCTGTAGACTGGCTGGACTTTCTCCTGGCTTGCGTAGGCACGGTGCTGGGCAACGCGGCTGGTGCCCAGATGCGCAGAGGTCGCAGGAAGGCGTGGGAACGCGAGGTCCAGCTCATCCTCTACGGCGTAGGTCTAGGTCTCGTGGGCTATCTTCTCTTTGGACTCGGCCTGCTGAACCCAACGATTCTCCTGGGGTGGGAGGGAGCGCCGGTGAGGGTCTTTCTGCTGTTGCTGGGGCTCGTTCTGGGGCTGCTTCCAAGCGTCCTCGTGCGGCTCAGGGGTCCGTAGTGAGAGCGTGTGGACTGGTGCAACTACCCTTAGAAGACGGGTTGTGGCTGTACGATGGTCATCAGGAGGGCCGCGAGGAACAAGAACAGCACACCCAGGGTTAGCCACTTGTGAGGGAGCAGACTCGACCAGACCAGGACTAGACGGTTCTGAGTCTTGGTTCCGATGGACAGGTTCCTGGCCATGGCGAGATCCTTTCGCATCTCCTGCACACTCTGATATCGATCGTCAGGGCGCACGGCCATGGCCTTGAGGATCAGATACTCCGTGAGATGGGAGATACGTAGATTCAAGGACCGAGGGGCGACGAGGCTCTCAGGTTCGAGGAAACGCTGCTGGGCATTGGCGGGCGCACGACCTGTGAGCAGGTGATAGAGCGTAGCGCCCAGGGAGTAGATGTCGGACCGTGGGTCGGTGCGTCCGGATCCAGCACCATATTGCTCGAGTGGCGCGTAGGTAGGGGTGCCGTAGGCTTGCAGCAGAGTGATGGTCCTGGGGTCCCTGGGATCGGAGAACTTGACCAATCCGAAGTCAACCAGCTTGACCACGTTGTCGGCCGTAACCTTGATGTTGGCCGGCTTGACATCGCGATGGATAATGGGTGGGTCCTGGCCGTGCAGGTAGGCGAGGGCGTCGCATATCTGATCGGCCCAATCCAGGACCTTTCTCTCGGGAAGTGCACGGCCGGTGGCCCGCGTCTCGTCCAGGACCTCCTTGAGGTTGGGGCCCGCGACGTAGTCCATGACCAGGTAGTCGCGCCCGTCCTGAGAGAAGTAGTCGAAGACCTTGGGCAAGTTGGGATGGTCGAGATTCGCGAGAGCGATCGCTTCTCTGTGGAATTGACGTCGCAACTCCTCCTGGACCTCAGGGCCCACGTCCGTGGAGTACTGGATCTCCTTGAGGGCGCACCTCTTCTCTCTGAGGTGAAGATCCTCGGTGAGGTAGACCGCTCCCACGCCCCCAAGGCCTATGAGATCCACGATTCTATATCTGTCCTGGAGGACAGTCTCGGAGGGCAAGGGCGTAGTCAACGCCTTTTTCCGCCTTTCGAATGAGGAAATCCGAGTGAGACCGCTGCGAATGCTCTCGCACACCCCTGCCAGTATGATATGCAGTTTGTCGGGCAGTGTCAAGGCTACGAGGGGAAACGTGAGGTGATGCAGGAGAAGGTACCGCGTCTTGTTGTACAGGGCGGAGACGAGAAGGGAAGGGAGATCCCGCTTGCTGGCAAGTCTGTCACTATCGGACGTCTGGCGGACAACGACGTGGTGATAGTGGATCGCCTCGCGTCCCGACGGCATGCCGTCCTAGAACGGCAACAGGGACAGTACGCGATCCGGGACCAAGGAAGCAGGAACGGAACTTTCGTGAACGGTCAACGCCTATCCGAGCCGCACGTCTTGCGAGATGGGGACGAAATCCAGATAGGGCTCGAATTCAAGGCCTTGTACATCGACCCGGAGGCAACGGGGGCGCTGGTGACCGACGCCATCGTCCGTGGTAGGGGGCTGTGGCTGGATCCGGAGAGACGTGAAGTCTGGGTCCAGGGTACAAAGCTCGCGCCGCCCGTGTCCAAGGCACAGTTCGAGCTGTTGGCTCTCCTCCAGAGTGATCCTGGCCGCGTCTTCACACGTGAGGAGATCATCGCCGAGGTTTGGCCCGATGACGCCAGTCAGGGCGTGTCGGATGAGACCATCGATGCCCTCGTCGGCAGACTGCGCCGACGCGTCGGCTCCGTGGATCGGGCCCACCAGTACGTAGTGACGGTCAGGGGACACGGCTTCAAGTTCGTGCAGCCGTGGGACGAGTAGGCTTCCTGCCGGTCCGCGCCCTGGGATCTTGCGAAACGATCAGGGTTCGGAGGCAGAGCCCGCATCACCGGCTCCTCAACTCGCGGGCCTCCACGTCATGGCGCCACCAAGGCCCCGACCCTGGTTTCAGAGAGCGAACTCAGCGGTCAGCAGAGTGTGATCCGAGGGCTTCTCCACCCTGCGCGCCTCCAGGTCGATTGAGGCCGAGGTCGACTTGTCGGCCAGGGGCTTGGTGGCCCAGATATGGTCCACACGCCACCCCATGCCTCGCTCGAGCGAGTTGGGCACCCTGTAGTCCCAAAACGTGTACTGGTCGGGCTCTTCCGGGTGGTGGAGGCGGAAGACGTCTACGAATCCCCAGGCCCTCACCTCATCCAGAGCAGCACGAGCATCTGGATGGAAATCCGCGTGCTTGACCAGGCGCTTGGGATCGTAGACATCGATGGGCTGCGGCGCGACGTTGAAGTCTCCGACCCACAGGATGCTATCCTGGGGCGTGAAGTGACGATCGAAGAAAGCTCGCAGGCGACGGAACCAGTCCAGTTTGTACTGAAAATGGGGCGAATCGGTCGTACGCCCCTGGGGTACGTAGGTGTTGATGACGGTCAGTCCTCCTACTGTCGCGCGCGCCAGACGCGCCTCGTCGGGCTCACCATCGTCATCCAGCCCGAAGACCACGCCCTGTGGCTCCTCCTTGCTGACGATGGCTACCCCCGCATGAGCCTTCTGACCCCGAAACGCGAGGTGGTAGCCGATGCTCTGGAAAGCTTCCACGGGGAAGTCGGCGTCTTGGACCTTGGTCTCCTGGAGGCAGACCACATGGGGCGCTTCGCGCTCGAGCCAGCCCAACAGCAACTCCAGTCGCGCACGGACGGAATTGCAGTTGTAGGTGGTCACCTTGGTGAGCTGAGACGACATCTCCTACTCGCTTTCCTCAATGATCGTTCAGGTAGTGGAATCCTCTTCAATCTGCTGAGACTGTCCCAGTCCCTGGTGAGGGACCTGTCAACACCCAGGTTCGCCAGGATGGCCACAGCAGTTGCTCCCGGTGCGTATCTTGATCCAGTTGTTGCGTGCCAGCAACCACAGCTTGCGGCGCCAGGGCATAGGAGCTTGCAGATTGGTGAAGAACGCCGACGCACTGGGGCGACCACGGCTCACTGCTTTTTCCCCCTTTCGCCTGCTGGACTGGTGGGATGATGGCCGACGGCGCAGGTAGACTCCGATGCTCTGCGTGCCGCGTCATTGTGCGGTCCAGCCGCCGTCCACCACCACGATAGAACCGGTCATGTAGGAAGACTCACTAGATGCCAGGAAGGCGATCACGCTCGCAATCTCGTCAGGCTGACCCACGCGCTTGAGCAGCGTCTTCTCGACGATGCTGCCCCGCTCCTCATCGGGGTCCGAGGACCCGTCAATGATGGACTGGAGCAGTGGCGTCTCTACCGGACCTGGGCAGACGCAGTTGACTCGGATGTTGTCGCTGGCATGATCTATGGCCAGAGCTTTGGTCAATTGTACCACACCACCCTTGGAGGCACAGTAGGCGGCGATCTCGGATCCGCCGACGAGGCCAAGCTCTGACGCCACGTTGATGATCACCCCTCCACCCTGGCGCTGCATGACGGGAATGCTCGCCTTGGCACAGAGGAATACACCCTTGAGGTTCACGTCGAGCAGCCGATCCCATTCGGCTTCAGAGGTATCGGTGATCTTCTTCGGCAGTTCTATACCGGCGTTGTTGACCAAGACGTCCAGCCGACCGAAGGATGTCACCGTGTCAGTGACGAGGCTCTCGATCTGCGAAGCCTGGGTCACGTCAACCTGGAAGAAGCGGGCTGCTATACCCATCCGTGCCAGTTCGTGGACGCTATCGCTGGCGTCTGCAATGTCGGCGGCAACTACTGTGGCACCCTCAGCGGCGAACCGACGTATCGTCGCCGAACCTATGCCCGACGCCGCTCCAGTCACCACCGCAACCTTGTCTTTCATCCTCATCTATGGCACCTCTCGTTGAGCCAGACTGACATCCCTCCTGGAACATGCGGGGCATTCCGCCCCTCCCGCCCACGACCGCCGTTGACAACAACGCAGCATAGACGGCGAGCGCATCTCGGGTCTCCGGACGGTGGCTTGGGAACGGCGCTTTTCTGCCGACCCGCGGCTCGAGCCCGGCCGGAAGTCACGACCCCGCGGCCTCGGCCTGTTTGAGGGCCTTCTCTCGGTAGGTTCCCTCAGCGTCGAGGTCGATGGTTCGCTGGAATGCCCATTGGGCCGTTGCATCGTCGCCCAGTTCCTGGCACACCACAGCCAGGTGATAATACGCAGACGCGAGGTTGGGGTCAAGCACAAGACTCCTCTCCACTACGATCCTTGCCGTGTCTGCATCGCCAGCCATGAGATACGCCCAACCCAGAAGGTCGAGGGTCACGGGATCGTCCGGTGCGAGCTTGGCGGCTTCCGTGGCTGCGCTGAGGGCCTCCCGAGGACTGGGCATGACCTCGAGATAGAACTCGGCCAGCAGAAGTGGAAAGCCGGGCTCTTCAGGGGCCACGGTGGTCGCAGCGCGGTACCACTCCTCCGCCGCCACGTACTGTCCCAGGAGAGTATAGGTATTGGCGATCTCTGCGTACACCGCTGCGTTCGAGGGGTCCAGGAGCAGAGACCTCTTGAAATCCCACAGAGCGGTGGCGTAGTAGCCCTCCGATCGATGCAGAACCCCCAGGAAGTAGGGGCCCAGAGGGTTCTCCGGGCTGTGTTGGGTCACCTCTCTCAGAGTGTCCCGGGCCAGGTCGTACCTGCCCAGTGAGAACAGTGTATACCCCAGGTACGCTCGCGCAGTGTAGTTACCAGGATACACGTCGGTGAGTCTCTCCAACTGCCGCAGTGCCAGGCTCGGCATCCCGTTCCTCAGGTACCATCGCGCAAGCCGGTCCGCTACCTGGGCCTCAGCAACCGACGCGCCACCACCGGTGAGGATGTCCACCATCTCGGCCGCTCTGACAGCGAGGGAGGTGTCCTCGCCCGACGCTACGGCCCGCAGGTGGTCCAGGGCCTGTGCGGGGTTCTCCGTGGCCAGGATCGCACCTAGCTCATAGTGCGCAGCCTGGTGGTTCCTGTCCTGCCGAAGCACACGATGGAGTTCATCCTCTGCCTCGGAGAAGCGAGACGCCTCTACGTAGGCCTGGCTGAGACGATAGCGGGCCTCCAGGTCTGAAGGGTCCAGAGCCAGGGCCGTGCGCCAGAGTTCGACAGCGGTCTGGAGCTCGCCTCGATGGTGGGCGACCTCGGCCAACCCACGAAGTGCGTGCGTATCGCTGTTGTTGGCTTCCAGCGCCAGCACGAACGCGCTCTCGGCTTCCGCCCACCTGCCCTGGACGACGTAGATCTGACCAAGGCGCACGCGCGGAGCAGCCCAGTCAGGACGGAGGTCGATCAACTTCTCGTAAACGTCGATGGCTGCTCCGTATTCCGTATCTGCCCGGTGCTGATCTGCAAGACGAAGCATCAGCGTCGGCTCCACGGCCACCGTCGCAAGGGCAGAGGAGGCAGCCAGAACGAGGCCGATGAGGACGGCCCACAAGAGAACTCTAGTGGTGTTCATGTCTCGAGCAGCGTAGCACTCACGAGATCAAGCAGGGCGACAGCGATGCCCTGGAATAGTGAACGTGTGTGGTTGGGCAGACGGTGGGTACGGGACCTCTACCCGGGTGACTACGGCCCAACTGTCAAGCCGCGAGCTATGCACGCCCCCGGCGGAGCTGGCGCCACTCCCTCCACGTCAACCCTCCGACAGCCATCATGGACAGACTCAGCAGCGCTACAACGGCGTAGGGAGGGGAGGGCTGCTCTCCACGGGTGACCTCGAAGGCGTCGATGGCGATCAGAGTTCCACTGGAGGCCAGGTCTGCGCGGTCGAGCACGGTGAGCAACACAGTATGCTCTGCATCGTCGGCCTGATAGACCAAGGGGATACGCTGCTGCCACCGACGGACAGGGCTGAAGAGATCGACGTAGGACCGGCCGTCGGTGCTCGTGGATAGGTCCTCCACGGGACGCCCGTCCAGGGATACTGCCAGCCGGCCACCAGCCGGCCCCACCGACGCGATCAAGTCCACGTTCTGTCCCACGAATGACATCTCTACCGTGGAGCCTGCCACTGCGGTGACGGCCTGGGTCTGGCCACTGGCCTTCTCATCGACTTCGGACTGCCAGGGCCCGTTCAGGGCGACAGAGGGGTTCGTCTCCTGATAGTAGCCTGGTCCGGTGGCGCCTGCGAACTCCTTGGCGGCCTGCTGGACCGCGTAGTACACGAGCCTGGGTGTGAAGTCTACGTCGACCATTCGGAAGTAGTAATCTGATCGATCCGGGGAGATGTTGCCGACCTGCCGGAAATACCAGATGTTGAACACGCCTGCCCACGGCCAGTTCTCGAGAGCGTACTCGATGCCCTCGACCGTGTAGGCCGCCTGTTCCGCCTCGGTAACCTGCTGCCAGATCAGCTCCTCCTCAGGGAGATCCTCAGGCGATGCATTCCACCCGTACTCGTTGAACCAGATTGCCTTTTCGGTATCCCCGTGTTCTTCCATCACCTCCCTCAGGAAGAGCACCCGTTGGAAGTTCAGGGTTCTCTCCTCCGGTGCCTCCTCGGGCGGACTGCCAAGTCCGAAGGCGTTCGCAGACAGAATGTCGAAGTAGTCCTTCGCACCCGCCTCGTACATGGATTCCAGGTACTCGATCTCGTTCATGCTGATCCACTTGCCGGCCTCTGGGTGAGGCTGTCCAAGGGTGATTGCCAGCGGCGCGCTGAGCACCTGAACGTTGGGATCAGCCTCTTTGGCACGTTGGTAGGCCACGCGCAGCAGCTCGACGTAGCCCGCAGGGTCTACTGGTCTGTTGCCCCACTCTGGGAAGATGTTGGGCTCGTTCCAGATCTGCACGTATGCGATCCGGCCTCGATACCGATCCACAAACGTGTAGACGAAGTCGCCGAAATCATCGAAGTCGTCAGGCGGACGTTCCTTGTAGGTGTTGTCCTCCCTGGTCCAGTCTGGGGGCCTATCGAGGCGGGCTATGAGCTTGAGGCCATACTCCTCACACAGGTCGACAATGAGGTCATACTTGTCCCAACTAGGGCGTCTAGCGCGCTCGTCGTAGTACTGCCCCTTCTCAACAGGTTCGATCTCCTGCCATGGGAACTGCTGCTTGACCCAGCCCAGGCCAGCGTCCTTCGCCATTTGCAGCGTCTTTCTGAGCTTCCATTCTTCCACCTCTCGGTCGAGGAAGAAGTTCGCACCCAATGGGTTGACGTCGGTGTTGGGAATCGAACTGGGCGTGCGATAGTCGGAGGCCGCGGTTCTGGCCGACATAACGAGCGGGATCAGGGTATTGGCTAGCAACGCAGCGAGGACGACCAGGGAAATCACCAGGAGCCAGAGCCTGGGCTTTGCCTTGAGGCTAGAGAACACCGATACCACCCCGTTCAAAGAGGCACAGTGCGGGTGCCGTTTGACGAGCGATTATAGGTGACCGACGCACGATTGTCAAATGTGACGCGCTCTGATACAATACCCGGAGAGAATGCAGCATGGAAGTAGTGACTTCCCACGAGCACACCGATTTCGACGCTCTGGCCTCTATGCTGGGCGCGGTCAAGCTGTACCCCAAGGCTACGCCCGTGTTGCCCCAGCGGCTCAACCGTAACCTTCGGGATTTCCTGGCGCTGTACCGGGATGAGCTGCCGTTTGCACGGCGCGAGGACGTCCGCCGAGGGCCGATTGAGCTTCTCATTCTGGTGGATACCCAGAGCATACCCTCCCTCAGGGGCCTATCTGACCGGACAGAGATACGCTTCATTGACCACCATCCGCTGGACACAGCACTGGAACCACGTATGAGCTTCCACAGCGGCGACGTGGGCTCGACCACCACACTACTGGTGGAACAGATCTCGGAAACTCGCTTGAGCTTGTCGCCCGTCGAAGCTACTCTACTCCTGCTCGGCATATACGAGGACACGGGTTCGCTCAGTTATCCCGGTACCAGGCCTCTGGATGTACGGTGCGCTGCGTGGCTGCTCGAACAGGGCGCGAGGCTGGAGGTGGTGAATGAGTTCCTGCACCGCCCACTCAGCGACAGCCAAAGGGGACTGTATCAGAAGCTGGTGGAGGCCACAGAGTTCCACGACTTCGCTGGACAGACCGTGGTGGTAGCCGCCGCCAAAGCGACGGGCTATCTCGAGGGCATCTCTACCCTGGCACACAAGCTGAGGGACCTCTACGAACCATCCGCGCTCTTTCTACTGGTGGACTTGGAGTCTGGCATCCAGATGGTTGCACGGAGCGGCTCGGATGCCGTGGATGTGGGGGAAATCACTCGCAGCTTTGGAGGTGGTGGTCACAGCAAGGCCGCTGCCGCATTGATCAGAGATGGGAGTCTGGAAGAGGTCCGCAAACAACTGCTGGAAATCCTGGCTTCGGAGGTGCAGCCGTCGATCAAGGTGATTGATCTGATGTCCCACGGCGTCTACACCCTACCGCCCGAAACCTCGGTACTGGAGGCGGCGCAGATCATGCAGCGCTATGGACACGAGGGGTTCCCGGTCGTGGGGAAGAACGGTAGAGTGCTGGGCATGTTGACGCGAAGGGAGATCGACAAAGCTATCCAGTACGAGAGGGAAGACGCCCCCATCAGCAACTACATGCACAGGGGAGAGATCGTCGTCGCCCCTACCGACTCCGTCGAGAAGCTGCAAGAGGTGATGATGCAGCATGACCTGGGTCAGGTGGCGGTGGTAGAAGAGGGTGAGATAGTAGGCATCGTCACCCGAACCGACCTGATCAAGCAGTGGGCGCAGCCTCGTCACCCATCCCACGTTCACGACCTGGCCGAGCAGGTGCGGGGGGCTCTGCCCGAGCCACTCCTGAACCTGGTGCTCAAGGCCAGTGAGCTGGCCAAGAGGAGGGGCTATTCTCTCTATCTGGTGGGAGGCTTCGTGCGAGACCTGCTCTTGGGCAAGCCACACCTGGACCTGGATATCGTGGTCGAGGGCGATGCCATCGCTCTGGCCAGAAGTCTTTCCAGGGAGGTGGGCGGTCGCGTACATAGCCATGAACGGTTCGGCACCGCCAAGCTGCTCTTCGATGAGCACAAGGGTTCTCTACCGTTGGTGGACTTCACGACTGCACGGAGAGAGTTCTACGAATACTCGACGGCGCTGCCCCAGGTGGAACGGAGCTCTATCAAGCAAGATCTCTATCGGCGTGACTTCACCATCAACACCATGGCTATCAGTCTCGACGAAGACACATTCGGTGAGTTGCTGGATTTCTACGGTGGCGAGAGGGACCTGAACGAGGGTCTGATCCGCGTACTCCACAATCTGAGCTTCATCGAGGATCCCATCCGCATGCTGCGGGCGGTGCGCCTCGAGCAGCGGCTTGGGTTCAGACTGGAGGAGATGACAAAGGAACTCATCTCCGACGCGCTGGAGTGGCTGGATCGGGTAGGGGGAGAGCGGATACGCCAGGAGCTGGAGGCTGTGTTCCAGGAGGGCCAGCCGTGGAAGCCGTTGCAGCGGCTGGCTGAGTTGGGGGTGCTGGGCCAGATATCGACTCTGCTGCTGTGGAACGGCTGGCTGGAAGCCAGGGTGATGAAGTACCCGGCAGACGTCGTCCGCTGGCAAGAGCAGCGCCCAGATGACCAGGTAGCCGCTGAGGGGGGCTGTCCAAGCCTGGTGATGACCTATCTCGCTCTGGTCAGCATGAAGGTCGAAGAGGAGGAGATCGCGGCACTAGGAGGCCGCTTGAAGCTTCCTAAGGACGAAACCGAGTTCTTGATCGAGGTCAAGCGTCTGACCTGTCGGTTGACCTCACTGGCAGAGCCAGGGCTGTCGAGGAGCACCATCTATCGATTGCTCGCTCCCTTCGCAGCCGAGGTCGTCTTCGTCTGCTGGCAGGCGTCCGAGGAGAGTCTGCTGAGGAAGCGTTTGGAGCTGTTTCACAGCGAGCTGCGCAAGGTGACCCCCCTCTTGGATGGAAACCAGTTGAGGAGTATGGGACTCCCGCCTGGACCTCTCTACACCAAGGTATTGGGCGCCCTACGGGATGCAAAGCTAGACGGTAGGGTCGAGACGCTACACGACGAGGAGGAGATGGCGAGGCAGCTAATCGTTGATGGCGCTTCGGCAAACACGACGAATGACTAGGTGGCGACGGTGACGGAAGAAGAGAGGCGAACACAAGACATCCAGAAGATGCTCACGCAGCTAGACCTGTACCATCATTCGCTGAGGCTGATGGGTGAGAAGATGGTGGCAGATGCTTCGGAATTGGCTGCAAGTGACCTCGACGAGTTGCAGGACAGGGTCCTACAACTCGTGAATTCCGTTGTGGAACTCTTGGATGGACTGCGCGATTCTCTGGTCGACGAAGACCTGGACTCGTGGCAGTCTCTCAGAAACCGCATCGGTGTCGCTTGCAGCAAGGTGTCGCAGGCCAAGAACACTTCACTGGTCATGGTCAACACCTGGAGGGTGATCGAGGCCGTCGATGGCTTCCTGACCAGCGTTGCTCCACGGCATGGATATGACAGGCTGGGGGCAGCTCTGGGTCTGGAGGCTAGCGCGGACGGTGAGGACGAAGCCTTGGCGCTGGATCGACTCTTCGCCGAATACGAGAATACTATGGCTGAGGAACCTGTCGTTGAGCCGGTCCCGGGTCCTCCTTTTCAGTTTGGCGTCCTGCGTTGGCGCGGTAGTCAACTCTTCTATGTAGAGCGAGCCGAGGACAGCGCGCGCTGGGTCGAGTTGGACCCCGATGAGGATCCGCGAAGCTTGGGCGAGGAGCCCGGGGGCGTCGAGGCGGCCCAAGCACGTACGATAGAGGGCTATCCCATCAGGTTGATGCTGGATGTCGAGGTGGACGAGGGTGAACTCGACGCCTACATCCAGAGCCAGAAGGGTCTAGAGTACTTCGTGTCGGGCTACCAGGTAGCCGCAGAACAGCAGCAGAAGACAGGGCGACGTGGCCGAAACCGCGTCTGAGCTGACGATACCACCCCGTAGGTGCCCCCAACCGCCTGGCTAACTGCTCCCTCAGCCCATCGCGTCCACCTTGCTCAGTTGGGACCCCGCGGATTCCTCGACTTCCCTGAACCCGTCGTGCAGATAGGGGTAGACCAGCCAGACTGTGGCGCCAGCCGCCAGCAGCCCACTTACGGTACGCAGTAGCCAGGTGCTCGAACGCAATCCGAGCAACTGTGTGGTGCCATCGAGCACCAGCGGTCCCATGAGGACTATCCACACCCTGATCGGCAGCGGCCTGGCTCGGTTCCTGCACAGGCCGAAGACCACTCCAGCCAGACACATGCCGCCGTAGAGGGCCAGATCTCGCTCACACAGGCCGACCTGGAAACGCCCGATGAAGAAGCAGCGAGAAGGCATCTGGTGGCACATGAACTGATACACGAAGTAGATGACGTTAGCCAGCCGGGCATGGCCCCAGCTCATCAGCAGCGGAGCCAGCACAGGCAGACCCGCGTACAGGCCGAAGACCAGATTGAACAGGATGAGCCAGTGGCGTGCCACGCCCAGTATCAGTTTGTCTAGCAGGAGAACCAGGTTCCTTGCTCTTCCCGCTAGCTTGGAATTCGCCATGAAGAGTCCCTTCTGAGCAGGGGGGCCTCGGCGCCGAATAGCCGCGCCGCTGCTACATCAATCCTCTATCACGTACTCAAAGACCAGCACGGACACCACCAGGAAGACGACGTCGCACGTAGCCAGCAGTTGCAGCCAGTTAGCTGTGGCCGCCAGGGACTCCCCGGCCATCACGGCACCCGTGGCCTTGACGGCGGCGACGATGACCGGGACGGACACCGGGAGCAGGAGGAGAGGCAACATCACCTCGCGGGCACGCGTGTTCACCGTCATCGCCGCGAACAGAGTCCCGGCCGCTACGAAGCCGAGTGTCCCCAGGGGTACGATCACGAGCACCGCCGGTGGAAAGACCGTCAGGTTCGACAGCACCCAGAACAGCGGCAGGACTACCGCCTCCACGATCGAGAGAAAGACGAAGTTGCCCAGCATCTTGGCCAGATAGATGCCGCTTCTGTCCAGCGGCGTCAGCATGAGCCCCTCCATCGAGTTCCTGGCCTTCTCCACCGCGAAGGAACGGTTGAGGCCGAGGATGCCTGCAAAGGTGAAAGCCACCCACAGCAATCCTGGCGCCAGATCGGTCATGTCCACAGAGCCAGGTTCGATGGCGAAGCTGAAGATGACGGTGACCAGGAGGGCAAAGACCAGCATGGAGCTGAGCATCTCCCTGGTGCGGACTTCGGAGATCACGTCTTTCCACAGGATGATCGCCACTTTGCCAAGGTATGTCCTCAACTGCTGGCTCCGATCACTTCCCGGTACAGCGCGCTCAAGGTCTCCAGACTGAGCGGACGCTTCGGGGCATCGTACGCTAGACGGCCGTCCACCAGAATCGCCACACGCGATCCGATTTGGACGACCGTGTTCAGGTTGTGAGTGGTCATGATCAGGGTTTGGTCGCCGCTCTCCATCCTCCGCAGCATGTCGTGCAACTGCTCTGTAGCCTGTTCGTCCAGGCCGGTGTATGGTTCGTCCAGGAGGAGCACGGATGGCCGATGGATTACAGCCCGAGCGATGGCGAGGCGCTGCTGCATCCCTCGCGAATAGGTGCGGACCGGATCGTGAGCCCGCCGGATGAGGCCCAGTCTACGCAACAGCTCGTCGATCCGGCTGTCCAGCTCTTGCACGTCGTACATGCGACCATAGAAGCGCAGGTTCTCGACGGCGGTGAGATCGTCGTACAAGAGGGTCTGGTGAGAGACGAGGCCGATCCGTCGTCGCACCTCGGTGGTGTTGACGTCCAGCGGCTGCCCCCGAAGGAGGACTTGCCCCCGTGTAGGCTTGCTCAGTCCCGCAACGCAGCGCAACAGCGTGCTCTTTCCGGCACCGTTGGGACCGATGATGGTCAAGAACTCACCTGCGGGCAACTCGAGATCTACGCCGCGCAGAGCCTGCTGGTGTCCGAAGTCTTTGGTCAGGTTCCTGGTCTCGATCTCGAAGGTCACGATCTCAGCGACTCCGTGGAGGTCTAGAACACCTCCCATGGCGGCCTGAACCGGTGTGCCCACAGGTCGCCCCCTGACCAGCGGCCGGTGGGAAAGACTGGACGTCTGGCGAGAAGAACCGAAGGCAACGGACGCTCACGACGGGGGACCAGGCCGAGCTGCTAGACGAAGAGCGCATATCCCCGTCAGATGACCGCCTCCACCTCGGCGAGGATCTGGTCCGGTGTGAAGTGGTTGAGAACAATGGCTCCGGACGGGCAGGCGGTGGAACAGGCCCCGCAGCCCTTGCAGAGCACCTGGTTGGCGCTCATCACGCCTCTGCGCTGATCGAGGTTGAGCGCTCCGTAGACACACGCCTCGGCACACAACCCGCATCCCGAGCAGAGGAGTGGATCCACCGAACAGGTGACGGACTCCACCTGCACCTTGCCGAGCGACAGGGGGATCAGAGCCGAAGAGGCGGCCGCCTTTGCCTGGGCGATGGTGTCCGTGATGTCCTTGGGTCCCTGGCAGCACCCGGCCAGGAAGACTCCATCCGTCGTGGTGTCGACGGGCCTCAGTTTCGGATGGAGCTCCATGAAGAACCCATCCCCGGACCTGGTGAGCTTCAGCAAGGTCGCGATGTCGTTGGCATCGCGCCTGGGTACGAGACCCGTGGCCAACACCACGAGGTCCGCCTCGACCTCGACGGGCTTCCCCAGAAGCGTGTCCTCAGCCCTTACGACGAGCCTGTCTCCTCTACTGTTGATCTCGGACGGATTGCCTCGCCGGTAGAGGACTCTCTCTTCCCTCACCCGGTCGTAGAATTGTTCGAAGCCCTTGCCAAACGCGCGAACGTCCATGTAGAACACAGTGATCCGGGCATCCGGCAGTCGTTCCCTCAGCAGGTGGGCTTGCTTGGCTGTATACATGCAGCACACACGCGAACAGTAGGGGTTACCCCCATTGCGATCCCTGCTGCCCACGCACTGAATGAACACCACGTCTTTGGTTTCCCGATCCGTGAGAGGGCTCGCAGCCTCGCCGGCTTCGGACTCGATCAGGAGCTTCTCCAGCTCGGGGGCGGTGATCACTCGGTCGTAGTTGCGATACCCGTATTCAGGCTTGAGTGTGGCATCGAAGTTCTCGAAGCCGGTGGCGACCACGATGGCGCCCACAGCGAGCTCGGTTGTGGAGGGGTTCTTCCCGTTCCCCGACGAGTCCTCCACCTGGACTTCAAAGTTGCCGATGAATCCATCCACATCGACTACCTGTGACTCCGCAAGCACCTCGATGCGGGGATGGCTCTCTACCCTCTCTGTAACTTCGGAAAGCAGTGCTGGAACACTCTCCAGCGTGGGGAAGGTCCTGCCCAGGTGGGCCAGGTGACCGCCGACCGCGGCTTCTTTCTCCACCACGTAGACCGAGTAGCCTGCGTCAGCGATGTCCAGGGCTGCCTGAAGACCAGCGATGCCACCCCCGACGACTAGCGCTGCCGGTGTGACCTGGGCGTCTCGCTCCTCCAGGGGTTGGAGGAGACAAGCTCTGGAAACCGCTGCTCCCACGACGCCCTTCGCCTTCTCAGTGGCAGCACCACGATCGGTGTGCACCCAAGAGCACTGCTCCCGGATGTTGGCTATCTGAAGGTAGTAGGGGTTGAGACCCGCTTCCTGAATGACTCTTCTGAAGGTCAGTTCGTGCATGCGGGGCGAGCACGAAGCCACAACCACACGATCGAGTCCGAGACTGCGTATGTCCTCCTGTATCAACTGCTGTCCAGGGTCTGAACACATGTAGATGTAGTCCCTGGCGACGGCGACGTTGGGCAGCGTCGAGGCTGCCTTGGCCACCGCTTCCACGTCGACGGTGTGGGCGATGTTGATTCCGCAGTGACAGACGTACACGCCGACCTTCGGTGCCATCGTGCCTCCCGCTGTGGCAGCCGTTACTCTAGATGATCCGAGCCAGCAGCTCGGCGATATCGAGGACCTGCACCTTCTCGTCGTAGCCTCCGGCCTTGGCCGCCAGGTCGAAGGTCAGCAGACAGAAGGGACACGCAACGGCCATCACGTCCGCTCCCACACTCAGCACCTCCTCGAACCGCGAGGTGGCCAAGCGCTCCTCGGGGTTGGTCCCTTCGCACCACATCCTGCCACCTCCACCTTCACAGCAGAGGCTTCTATCCCTGACACGATCCATCTCCCGGAAGTCCACCCCAGGCATGCTCTGGATGATGCTCCTGGGCTCGTCGAAGACGCCGTTCTGCTTGCCGAGAAAGCAGGGATCGTGGTAGGTGACGACTTCCGCCAGTTCGCCGCTGAACGGAAGCCGGCCCTGCTCTATCAGCTCGGCTACGAATTGCGTGTAGTGCTGGACCTTGATGTCCAGGCCCTTGTACTCGTTCTTGAACGTGTTGTAGCAGTGTGGCGAAGTGGTAACGATGTGCTTCACGTTGTGGGCGCTGAAGAGCTCTTGCTGCTCCTCCACCACGTACTCGAAGAGTCCTTCCTCGCCTACGCGCCGCACCTCGTTGCAGCAGCACTTCTCTTCCTCACCCAGAATGCCAAAGTCGACCTCTGCCTTCTGGAAGATCTTGACCAGGGCCTTGGCGATTCTCTGGGCTCGATCGTCGTAGGATGGAATACAGCCCACGAAGTAGAGCGTCTCCGCCCCGTCGGCGATGTTCTTGACCCCGAGGCCCTCGGCCCAATCGGCTCGCTCGTCGGGTGGCATGAGGGAAGGATTGCCGTGCCGGAAAACGCTGGTGAGAGCATCCCTTATGGTCGGCGGGATCACACCTGCGTCGACGAGCGTGGTGCGGAGTCCTATGATCAACTCTGACGGTTCGACCTCCTTCGGGCAGCGCAGGACACACGTGCCGCAGGTCGTACAATCCCACAGCTCCTCCATGCCCTCCGGACTGACTTGCCCATCCAGGAGAGCCTGGTAGACCAGCCGCCTGATGTTCAGAACCGTCTTAAACGACACCGGGCAGCCCCCGGTGCACTTGCCACACTGGATACACGCCCAGAGGTCACAACGCTCCAGAAGATCCTGCTCGGCTTCCATTCTCCTCGCTACTCCTGATCTGAGCTGGCATGGGAAGAAGACCGCGACATGACGACTATGGCCGATGAAGCCGCGGCCTTGGCCTGGGCAACAGCGTCGGGAATATCCTTCGGGCCCTGACAGCAGCCGGCCATGTAGATGCCCTCGACGCCGGTGTCCGTTGGCCGCAGCTTGGGATGCGCCTCCTGAAGGAATCCATCCTCGTCCTCGCTCAAGCCCAGTACTCGCGCTACAGCTTCTGTGTCCTCGCGAGGGACCAGGCCCACGGCCAGGACGACGAGATCGGCCTCGACCTCCACTGGCTTCCCAAGGAGAGTATCCTCTGCTTTCACGACGAGGCGGTCGCCACGCTTTGCGATCTCGGACGGGTTTCCACGCCGGTATCTGACGCGGTTCTCCCTCACACGGTCGTAGAACTCCTCGAACCCCTTCCCGAACGCTCTAATGTCCATGTAGAAGACTGTCACCTTGGCCCCCGGCAGCTTCTCTCTCACCAGGTGCGCGTGCTTGGCCGTGTACATGCAGCAGACCCGAGAGCAGTAGGCGTTGCCCAGGTGGGGATCACGGCTCCCCACGCACTGGATGAAAACGACGTCATTGATCTCCTTGCCGTCGAGCCTGATCTCTCCGTAGGTGGGACCGGAGGCCGAGGAGAGGCGCTCGAACTGGAGCCCGGTGATCACGTTGTCGTAGACACCGTATCCGTACTCCGGCTTGAGGAGCGGGTCGAAGGGGTCGAAGCCCGTGGCCACGATGATGGATGCTACTTCCAGGTCGAGGATCTCTTCTTGCTGCTGGAAATCGATGGCCCCTGCGGGACAGGCATCCTGGCAAGGAGGGGATTTCCCGCACTTGCCGCGCTGTATCATCAGACAATGCTCGCCGTCGATGGTGTACTTCAGAGGCACGGCCTGTGGGAAGGGCAGATACGCTGCCCCCCTCTTGCCCATCTGCACGTTGAATTCGCTGTCGATCCTGTCTTTGAGGCGGCAGTTCTCGGCACAGACGCCGCAGCCGGTGCACTTGTCGGTGTCGATGTAGCGTGGTTTCTTCCTGACCTTCACCTTGAACCGACCGGCTTCGCCCTTCACCTCGGCCACCTCCGAGTAGGTGAACAACTCGATGTTCGAGTGGCCACCCACGCTGACCATCTTGGGAGTAAGGATACAGGAGGAGCAATCGAGGGTGGGGAAGGTCTCATCCAACTGGGACATCCTGCCGCCGATGCTCGGCTCCTTTTCCACCAGGTAGGCCTTGAACCCCGCATCTGCGATGTCCAGAGCGGCCTGCATGCCCGCTATTCCCGCCCCAATGATCAGAGTTGCGCTCACGCGTTTCCTTTGGAGGACAGCTCAGTAATCCATTGCCGGGTTCACCGAGACCTGTCTCCACGTGCAAAAGGTGGTCCCGATTGAACATCGCCCCGCTCGTAAATCGGACCACCGAGGTAGGCTTTACAGATTAACATTATAGCCCAGAGATTTGCTTTCTGTCAAACGCGATGGCCCGTTGGCCGCGCCGTTCCTGACGCGTGGCAACGTCAGACGGGCTACCCTCCACAAAGGGCAGCCCGTGTTCGCGGTCGTCAAGCCTCGCCGAGGGGCACAGACCCTCTCACGATTCGAGGCGGCGGCTGTCTATTGGGGGATGAAACTGGAAGTCCATTCTGGTCGTGATGGCGCCTGACCGCTCTCCAGCATCTCACGCCAAGCCTCGTCCGTCAGCCGGTCGCTCATGGGCCAGGCGAACTCGTAGTACGAGAAGACGCCTCCCTGGGCGACAGCCAGGTGTCCCTCCGTCTCCACCGCAACGTAGATCGCGAAGACTCTCCCCACGGCTTCTTCCAGGACCTGGCCGCTGTTGGGATCGGTGGCTACGTCAGCCACCACGGCGGCCTCCTCTTCGTCCAAAGAGCCGCCGGGCTCGGACTTGTCGGCCGCGGCGATCGTGAGGCCCTCCAGCACGTCCCCGTAGGAGTCGATGAAGTAGTAGTCGTCGTCTGTGAGGCCCTCCCCAGCCAGCTCCTTCTCGGCGATGGTCTTCAGCGAGAGCAGCACCGTTTCCAGGTACTCCAGGCTGTCCTTGTCCTCAGAGGTGAGCAGACCACGCTGGCCCAGGCCGTCCAGGGTCACACGGGTGAGAGCGGCCAGCCGGGCGTAGGCCTCGGGGTTCGGCTCCACGTAGCCGCGGACGGCAGCTTGAGGTGGCATAGCCGTCAACTCGGCGTACGCCTGCTTGGCGTACAGTATCGTATCGTGCTTCAACTCGGTCCAGCTCCCCAGGGCCGTATGGAGGTCTTTGTGAAGCCAGGCACGCGTCTGCATGAATACGGGGTACTGTTCTCCCTTGACCTCAATGAGGGAGCGAAGCGCATACAGCCACGACCAGTAGAGGTTCTGGGTCCAGCTATCCATCTCCAGGGCTGCTATCTCGCCCCTCACCTTCTCCATCTGCTCGACGTAGCCGGGGTACTGCGTCTCTCCCATCTCGTCCAGCAGCGAGAACGCCTCGTCGGAACCCATAGCTGAGAGAACGTCCAGACCCTTGGGCAGAAAGCGGCCTTCCACGTTGCTGTAGATGAGCTGCTGAAACACGTAGGCATCGATGACGAAGCGCTGGCCCATGAATCTGAACCCCTGCGTCGCCTCTTCGCGATCCTCCCATACCCAGACCCACATGGAGTTGATCTGCGGGGGTGGTAGTTGGCGGGCCGCTTCGATGAAATCCTGGACAAGGTCGTCGTCCAAGAAGGCGTCAGGTGCCTCGGGGACCGCCCCATACACCTCGGTCATCAGGTTCTGGTAATCGTAGATGTTGAGGTCGTCCGTGGCTCCCACGAAGAAGACGGTAGGTTCGTAGATGCGTTCCCACATGCGTGAGGCCGGCTCTCCCTCGATCTCCAGTTGTGACAGCGCCTGGGCGATGAGCAGGGCGGACCGGGTCTCGTCCAGCTCCTTGAGACGGAAGTTGATCCGCCCGTACCACATCATGGCCTTGAAGTACCTCTGGCGGGTCTCGTTGCGCGTGTAGTGCCCTCTGGGTACGTACTGGCTGTAGTCTTCTTCGTAGCCGGGCAGGATCGTGGACTCGGCGAAGCCCTCGTGAGCTTCGATCCGGGTCAACTCCTCTGCCACTTCTCCTGTCACTTGCGAGGGTATCTCTGCCTGTGGGTCCAAGAGCTTCAGGGCCACGGCGAAATAGGCTACATTGCGCCGCGCCACGTCTTCCAGTGTGGTGCCCTGGAGGGCCTGCAACTGATCCTGGGAGGCCCACAGCATACCGCGAGTCAGGTTCAGGAGATCGAATACGAAATACTCCTCCTCGGCCGTGCGCAAGACCTTGTCGAACAGCAGGTGATACACGTGGAGCACGGAATCGGTGGTCACGAAGACGGGTTTCTGCTGCCCGCTAGCGCTCTGGTAGAGCGTGTAGAACTCTCTATAGTCTGTCGGCGCGACCACGAATCCGTTCGCTTCCAGGTAGCTCATCTGCGCATCGCCAAACCCGTGGGCATCAAGATTGCTGACTGCGGAGAGCTCCAGGGGCAAGGTGTATCCGCTGTACTCCGCAGGGAGGCTGGCCGTGACAGACTCGTAGCTGGCAAAGGCCGTCTGCTCCACCAGGGCAGGACTGGTCAAGAAGCCAATGCCCGTGACAGGCGCCACCGTGGGGACCGCCGGTGCCGACGCCTCGGGAGAAGGCTCACCGTCCTGCTCCGTCGCGCAGCCAGCAACTAGCGGCAGGACCACGGCCAGGGCCAGCAAGCCGCACCCGAGATTCGATAGACGATGTGGAAACCTACGCATCATCTGGGGTCCTCCTCGTGTTCTGTCTCACTCGTATGACGCTGTCTGCCCTCACGTTGTTCCTCGCCAGCGACACGGGTTAGCCTGTCAGAGACCCTCGGCACTCTGCACCCAGTGCTGGTAGAACTCCTCCAGCGATCTTCCGTGGGCGGCCTCCATATTCTGAAGGAACCCTTCGGGGGTCCCTACTCCGTACTTGTACTCTTGGTAGTAGCTTCGCAGACCATCGAAGAAGGCCTCGTCGCCCATGAGTTGTTGCAGGGCCTCCAGGAATAACGCGCCTTTCGCGTAGACCAGGGGGTAGTAACTAGCTCTGGTGTAGTGTGCGGTGGGGCCACCCACGATGCCATCGCCGTACGCTTGAACGTATGCCTCGTACCTGCCCCGGATGTGTTCCTCGAACGCGACCTCTGCCGTGTCTGCATCCCGTAGCAGACGATAGTAGAGGACTGTGGAGTAGTTGGCCAGGGCCTCGTCGAGCCACGGGTGGTCCACCTGGTCGTTGCCGACGACGCTGTACCACCATTGGTGGGCCACCTCATGCACGATGTGCCATTCGCCGCACTCCTCCTCCGGGTCAGAGTACAGAGGCTCGCCCACCAGAATCAGCCCGGGCCATTCGATGGCCCAGGGCCAGAGGTCTGCCTCGGCCAGGTCCAGCTCGGTGAAGGGGTACGGCCCGAATAGCTCATCATAGAGGGCCAGGGCCGCCTCGGCGAAGGCCAGCGCTTCCTTGCCACATGCCTCGTGCTCGGTCCAATAGAAGGAGTTGATGGTTGTGTCGCCCACCGTATCGCTGGCCAACTCGTACCGGTCGCTGAGCAGCAGATGGAAATCCCGGACAGGGCCACTGTAGCAGGCAACGGTCTCCGTACCGTCTCCGTTGGTCGTGCGCTCGGCCTCCACGCCCGTGCCGATGACCTCGAATCCAAGCCCCTGGGGCACAGTGACGCGGACGGAGTAGAAGGCGCTCTCGCTGTACACGATCTCACCAATGGTGCCCTCAGGGTATGTGAGGTTCCAGCCTTCTTCGTCGTAGACAGCCACCATGGGATGCCAGTCGCCCAGGGACAGCACGCCCTGGGCCATGACGAAGACCAGATAGTAGTTCTTCTGAACGTGGGGCACGCGCGCGGTGAAATCCAGTCCAACGGTGATGCTCTCGCCTGGCGGCAACGGCTCTGCCAGAGGGACCCTCAACACCGTTCCGCCGCGGTCGTACTCGAATCCCTGTTCTGTTTCTCCCACGGATACGGACGTGATCTCCATGGAGGCAGCGAAGCGTGAGGAGTTGGGGAAGAGGTTGAAGTACAGCTCATCGAGAGGGTGGTCCTCGTTGTTGACGTAGACCGTGGTCTGCTTGCCCATCAGAATCAGCGATTCCACGCCCACGGACAGGTCGATATCGTAGCGGCAGAGATGCGCCAGCGCCGGGATGTCTGAACGTGCAGCCTCGGTCATGGCCAACTGTTGGTGAGCCATCCACTCGGGAACTATCGTGGTGGGGGAGGGGGTAGGCTCCGGTTCGCGCGTTGGACTGGCCGGTGGCGGGGTAGGGAGGCGAGTGATCGACGTGGGCAGGACGGGAGTGACCGGCGATTGTCCATCCACCGGAGTACAGCCAACGACCAGAAGGGCTATGCAGAACGAGAGCACGAGGACTCTGTGGGCCATCACGGACGGTCTCCTGTGTCGAGGTGATTATACCGGGGTCGCCACACACCGCCAAACAGAGGGAGTGCTACACGAGGAGATCCGTTTTTGGCGCCAGACACGATTCTCCCTCCTCCTTGGGGTGAGGAGGAGGGAGAACGAAAGGAGGAAAAAGACTCAGATCCCCAGACGCCTCCATAATACCGCATTGTAGGTCCAGGTGCTGGACGATTGGTCGTCGGCAATCCTACGATTCCCGTCGAAAAGGCCACGATTGGCCTACGATAACCCTACGCTTCCCCTACGCCTTACCTGTCAAAGACAGATACCGGCGTGCAGCAGCCGCGTCCACCGCACCAGTGGCAGAAATGCCTCACCCGGCAGAGTGCTCGTAGCGGTGCAAGGATGCGTTCCGCGTGTTGGTCTGACGCTCGAGGCGTATTCACCATGTGGTGGGGCCCTTCACCAGGTTTGTACTTGACACAGGCCCCGCATTCCCGTATACTAGACATGTGGAGTGCTTCTGGCTCACATGGGGACAGCGTCTGGCTTCCGTTCCCTAGCTCTCTGGCCAAGTCCTCCGCAGGTCTTCGCTTCCCTACTTCGCTTCAGCAACAACTTTCCTCGGTACGTTGACGCTCGTGCTACGCTCTCAGGCACTGTGCGCCTGCCCCGACGGCGACCTCTCCGGTTTTCGGCCTGTGACCCTTCGTCGTATTGTGGACCTGTGTTTGTGGGTGCGTGATGCCCTGGCCATGGGCGCAGAAGGAAGAGGAGGTGGAAGCGATGGTCGAGCAGAGAGAAAGGGTCGGCATCGAGTTGGGTATGGGGTGGCGTCCGGACTACCCCGATTTCCGCGACTACGGCGTGGACAGGACCAAGGTCTCCGAAAGGCTCGAAAAACTAGGGCTGGAAAAGAAGAAGGATTCTGTCAAAGCGATGCTCGCCACGGTAGGCGTGGCTGCGGCGCCCAAGGGCTTGCCGACCTCGACAGACTTGAAGGGCTGGTGCTCCGCGATCGAGAACCAGGGCAACCTGGGTTCGTGCACCGCTCACGCAGGTGTGGGTATCCTAGAGTACTACGAGCGTCGGGCCTTCGGGAGGCACATCGATGCGTCCAGGCGTTTCTTGTACAAGGTAACACGCAACCTGCTGGGGTGGACAGGGGACACCGGCGCTTATCTCCGCAGCACGATGGGAGCTCTGGTGCTCTTCGGTGTGCCGCCGGAGGAGTATTGGACCTACAACATACCCGATTTCGACGTTGAACCCAGTGCCTTCTGCTACTCGTTCGCGAGCAACTACCAAACGGTCCAGTACTTCCGCCTGGACCCACTCGGCACCGACAGGAAGGTGCTCCTGGCGCGGATCAAGCTGTTCCTGGCCGCGGGACTGCCCTCGATGTTCGGCTTCACCGTGTTCAGCTCCATCAGTCAGGCCCAGGACGACGGCAAGATTCCCTACCCGAGCCCGAACGAACGGGCTCTGGGGGGACATGCAGTCGCCGCCATGGGGTTCGACGACAAGGTGAAGATCCAGAATCAGGCCCCCTCGGAGAAACCGACCACAGGCGCTCTGCTGATCCGCAATTCCTGGGGCAAGGGCTGGGGGGAGGACGGGTACGGTTGGCTGCCCTACAAGTACGTCCTGGAAGGCATGGCGGTAGACTGGTGGTCGTTGCTCACCAGTGGGTGGGTCGAGGCTGGACAGTTCGGGCTGTGATCCCCGCCTGAACCCGACAAAGCAGGGGCCATCTGCTTGTGCTCTGGATGATGAGTCCGTGCAGCACAACGGGGATCTGGTGCGGCATCCGGTGATTCCGGATTGGAGCGACAAGGCCTTTGGACTGACTGACCCGTAAGAGGAAGGGAGGGACGAATGAGAACCAAGATGATCGACTCATGGCTCAGCCGCGTGCGCGCCAGAGTTGCGTGGGTGCGCGTCCTGAGCGTGCTCACGCTTACACTGGCCTGCGCGGCTGGATGCGTGACGCCGGAACCCGGGGCAACGCCGACACCGACGCCAAGTCCAGACTGTGTGGACTTCGAAGGGCTGTCGCTTGGGACGCAATACCACGTGCCTGACAGATTCATAGACTCTGACGTCGAGATGACCGTGAGGGCCTTTCAGTGGAGCAACGGCGAGTGGACCACGGACGGCTTCACGGAGGTCGATGACCAAGGCCACGCGGGCGGGGCAGGTCAGGAGATGTGGATCAACAACGTCAACCTCGACTTCGACTTCTGCTGCACCGTGGAGGGACTCACCCTCAAGTTTGGTGAGTACGGTGGCAACCTGAACATCGCGGTCAACGGGGTCTTCGAGAACTTCGAGAACTTCGTAGACATTGATGGCGCAAACCTCGGGGGGGTCTCCGTTAACGTGACGGGCGGCTTGGGCAACGACACGGGCATCCTCACTCTGAAGGGTGAGATCTGGTCCTTCGCGCTGGGAGGCCAGGAATTGTGGATCGACGACGTCTGTCACGGCGACTGTCTGCCCGGTCCGCAGGTGGTCGAGTGCGTGGACTTCGAGGATCCGCCTCTTGGGATGCAGTACGAGATCCTCGGCAGCTTCCAGGACTCCGGCGCGACGATCAGGGTGGCGGCCTTTCAGTGGGCCGGCGGCGACTGGACCACTGATGGCTACGCAGAGGTGGCCAATGGAGGGTTGGCCGGAGGCTCGGGCCAGGAGATGTGGATCAACAACGTCAACCTGGACTTCAAGCTCGCGCGCTGCCCCTTCAGGAACCTCGTGATCCACTTCGGTGAGTACGGTGGAAACGTGAATCTGGACGTAAACGGCGAGTTCAGGAACTCGGCGGATCTCCTGGACTTCGACGGCCAGATCATCGGAGGTGTCCAGGTTCGAGTTCTGGACGGGAAAGAGAACTCACCCGGGAAGATGGAACTGGAGGGCGAGATCCGGTCCTTTGCCATCGGCGGCCAGGAGTTAGCCATCGATGATGTGTGTCCATGGGAGTAGCCCCGAGACAGACACCACCGACAGGGCCGCGGGCGACCTGCTTGCTGCCCCTCCGACATGAACTGTCCGACAGGCGCCGACGGTTGAAGGGAGCAAACGCATGGAAGGGCAAACGGGGGTTCTGTGTCAACTGGCACGGCAACGACATCGCAACGCGGCCCTGTGGCTGAACCTGTGGACCATTCTCATCTGGGTCTTCGGCGTCGCAGTTGTGGCTTTCCTGGTCGTGGCCATCGTCATGTTCTTGCGCGAGCAATGGTTGGCGTTGGCGCTGACGGCGCTGGCCTCGATGGCGGAAGGTGCGGCCATCAAATGGGTGCGGGACCGGCGAGCAGAGGCCGTTAGCGAAGAAAAGGAAGCCTACCAGGACGTGGAGCACGCGTGCCCGGAGACGACGACGGCCGATCAACTCCGGGAGGAGTTGAAACTGCTAGGGTTCGTGATGTAGGTAGGGCGACAGACTGTTCTGGCAAGCCGCAGCGCGTGCACCGCTGGACCTAGGAGGACAGCGGGAACCACCGTGGCGAGACTGCCCCGCCTGCCTGGCCCCGTGTGGCATCACCAGCCATGGAAGGATCAAGGGCTGACGGTCGTTCCACGACGAGTTGGTGGAAGGCGATCCCAGGCAGAATGACCTCTGGGGGATCTGGTTCGAGGAAGATGTGTTCGCCCATAAACGCCAGTTCTCAATAGACGAGCTGGGTCCATGGTGAGAGGGCTGCGACAGGGGAGAGTTGTGCAAGGGGGCATGCTCGGCCATGTCATACGCGTGCAGCTAGAGGTTGCACAACAATCCCCGCTGCTTCCACGGCATTCAGCGGAACGAGAGGCAAGCAGTCGAGCAACCCATGGAGTCAAGTCGCGCGGCGTGGCGGGAGTAGCCTACGCGACACCGGGGCTCTCCTTCAGACGTGTTTCCTCCCGCCGGCGGATGCGCACGGTGGCACGTGGTATTGTGGCGCGAACACCGCGAACAAGCGACCCCCAAGCGAGCTCGTCTTCCGCACTCGTCAGACCCCGCATCGAAGACTGCAACACATGCGTGCCAATACAGCTTGACAGAAGCGGACGGAGGTGTTATACTGTGAGATAGTCAGCAGAATGGGACCGCACTCGGCACTTCGGGCCGGGCTACGGTGGCTCTTGCAGCGAGGTACAGGCCTGGCTAAGGACTGGAGAGAGCCAGGTGAGAGCGTACGCAGATTGGCGAGTCATCGTGTCAAACCTTGACCCCATCATGTGGCCAGGGGTGCAGAGAAAGAGAGCAGCGATGCAAGACGACGTCATGCGTTATGTACATGAATTACGTAGCCTACGGAAGGCAGCGGAGAATGCCCCGTCTGGGACCTCGAGAAGTGAAGTACTGGACGGACTGCTGATGCTGCTGAACCGACTGACTGAAGGGACGTTCAAGGGCTCGCTTTTCATGCAAAGTAGGGACACACTGTACTACTTGGTGGACGAGGTTGCCGAAACACTAGAGGCGACATCGTGGGGCGGGGGTGTTGATCGTGCCAAGGCCGAAGCGGTGCAAGCCCTAGCCCTGTGGTGGCTTGACTCACTTGGGCTTGATGAGAGCGCCCACGAATACGTGTCTGCCCGGCTCGGCCGTGGTGGATACCATTCCGGTCGCAGAATCGGGAGGCCACCGATCCAGGAGCCCGGCAAGGAACTTGAAGCGGCGCGGGTCAAGGTTCTGGAGTCCATTGGTGCCACGCCTTTGGGCGATGTCGACCATGTGGTCTACTTTGTAGGGGCTGGCGCGTCAAGGCCATCGCCGTCGAACATCCCGACGGTGAAGGGTCTCCTTCCTGAGCTGTGGATCAGGTCCAACCGGATGGAGACGAAGCCGCTCGGAAAGCTTCAGACATGGTGCGCCGCCAACGGAATCGAGAACATCGAGGAGATGCTCACAGCCGTCACCATCTCAAGGCTGATCATCGAGAAGCCGACCGTCCACGGTCTCCTGAACTCGGTGCTGTACTCCGAATCCGGCGGGCTGGACAAGGTGTCCATGCGTGATATCGACTCTGTGCTTCTGCTGGAAACGCAGTTGAACACGTTCTTCTCGCTTCTGGTGGGCACCATGTTACAGGCGCGACCAAATCCGATACACTCGTCCATTGCTGCGCACGCCGAGGAGAGCCGGAGTGTGCACATAGTAACCACCAACTACGATTCATGCATTGACCAGGCACTGGACACTCAAGGAGTCAAGTATGACTACGTGTTCAATGCGGCGGGCGACCCAAGCAGCGTCAGCGTGGTCAAGATGCATGGTTCGATCAACTGGTTCCATTGCGAGACATGCCAAAGGGTCTTCGTTCCCGCCGTGGACGATCTTGTGAAGGCACTGGCACAAGACATACCATATCCGGTGACAGGGATGTGCAAGCACTGCAACCTGCCGGTCCAGCAGTTGCTCATACCGCCCATGGCCTACAAGTATATGACGAGTCCCCCAGTAGTCCAGGTCTGGGATCAAGCCAGAAGGATCCTAGAACAGGCCGCCGTACTAGTAATCGTCGGCTATTCTTTCGCGGCGGCCGATGACTACGTAGTAAAGATGCTGGTGAATGCCGTCGGCCGCAGTCCTGAGAAGCGAGTCGTCATCGTGGACACCGACCAGCAGGCAATCGACAAATGCAAGTCCCTCATGCGGCTCCACGTCGAATCCTTCGACGAGGACAAGCAGTTCTTCCCTCTTTGCGGCGATGGAGTGGAACTCGTGCCTGAGGTGATAGAGCACCTCAAGGCAGCCACAGCGGCACCAAGCAAGAAGACCAAGAAACCAGCGAATGCGAACAAGAAGAGAGCTGCTTCTGGTTCCGCCGTTGGATAGCGCTTCTGCCCGGAGCAGGACCGGGGCCTGCTAGCCTCTCTGCGCAACGCTTGCCACGCACCGAGAGGCGCGGGCATCGAGAGATCGGTGCGGTCGAGTGATCACCCTCGCTTGGTGGCGCAATCCGGATCGATGCGTCGCGCGTGGACAGCCTGGTCAACCGGTGCGAGGGATCCGTCATGTCGTGCGTGACATGGGAGCACTCGGTCAGCGCGATTCGCAGGGGCGTGAGTGCAGGCACAAGGCGGACTCACGCAGGCAGGTAACTTGGAGGAGCCCGCCGTGTACGTCGCCTATGTGGACGAGAGTGGATTCGTTGGGCAGACGAGAAACCCTGACCAACCAGTACAGGTCATGGCCTGCATCATGCCCAGTGACCACAACCTGCATCGAACGTCCCGGGAGTTCAGCGAAATCATTGGGATTCTGCGAGACCACGACGTCCCTCTCGACGAGCAAAAGGCCGAACAGGTTTACGGCGGACGCGGCCCTTGGGCACGCGTGCCTGGCGACGCCCGTCACGGGCTGTTTGAGGCCTACCTGCAATGGGTGAGCCGCAGACCACACGCGATACTACTGAGCGTAATCGACAACGAGCGGTTCTTTCGACTCAGGGAGGATGGCAACCCTATTGCGTCTGAACTCGGTGCTCCCTATGTTGCGGGAGCGCTGCAGATCGCGTTAGCCATTCAGAGGCTGAACCAAGGGAAGCCCGGCAACAAGGGCAAGACAATCCTGATTCTCGACAAACAGAGTCAGTTCCAGCGACCTGTGGAGGACCTTCTTGCGGATCCGCCGGGTTTCACGGATCCGTTCTACCGGTGTGATGATCCAACCAAGAGACTCGATCAACTCCTCGATACAGCGTACTTTGTGGACTCCAGATACTCCTACTTCGTGCAAGCTGCCGACACCGTGGCCTTCGTGTCGCGGCTCGTAATTGAGATGGAGTCGTATGACAGAGGCGAGTCTTACACGGGAGAAGCGGAGCGGGTATCCGCGTGGTTCAACACGATACGACGCCGTCTCAAACCCGCCTCGTGCCTGTGCCCTAGAGGCCGCGAGGATATCAAGTGCTTCTACCGTGAGCTGTTCCCTGCCGCCTGGACTTGGTGATTGCATCACTGGGGCTCGAGAGTGGTGTGAGAACGGACAGTCTGGCACGCTGCGTGATTCGTCCCGCGCCTTGCCACGGACAAGAATCGAAGCGCTGCAGTTCGACTCGACCGCGACGCCCACAGGAACACGGGGAATGGGCTGGACGTTGCCGCCTAGCGGCATGGCACTCATCACACAGGTTTCGTGCCCGCGCGCTCTGAGTTCGTACGCGGTGATTAGCGTCTTAGCCCGAGCCAATCTGGCATGGCGACCGTGTGAGGGGTAGCTCGTACTAAGTCGCGCTCTTGCCACAGGCACCTGTGGAGGATACTCCTAGGCGCGGACCACAAGTGTGGGAGAGCCCACGTGTCCTGTCGTCGAGGTGCAAAGACAGGACGTACGCACGAGCCGTCGAATCCCTCCAAAAGCCCAGCGCTCCTGGCGCTTCGGGTTAGGCGAATCCGGAGACAGTGCCCCCGCTGTCCTGGTCACACCTCAGCGCTTGTACCGTCAAGCTCCGCGCTTCGACCTCCCTCAAGCTTCACTCACCTCGTGCGCTGCCCTGGCACTGTGGGTGAGGCGACGCATGCTTCCGCCCCAGCTATCCACCGACCGGCAAACTGCTCCTAGCTCGCCGCCGTCCTATCAGAGTGGCCGGAGATCTCCCATCGGGCCGGTTTGCGCGCCCGTCTTGTGGCTGCTATACTCTCCCCACTCTGCCGCCGCATCGTGGCTCTGGTGCCTACGGCAGCACTGAGGCCTTGACTACGATTCCAGGACGAAGGGAGACGAATCGATGAGGAGAGCTACTTTGGCCATGACCGCTACGTTGGGAGTGGCGGCCCTTATCGTTTTGGCGTGGCTGACGGCACTACTTGCAGTACCCACCCCTGTACACGCGGCAGACCTCTGCACCTACGCTTACGGTTCTGTACAGGACACCATCAATGCCGCGGACGACGGAGATACTGTACGGATTGCCTATGGCACGTACTACGAGAACCTGGTCATCACCGAGGACATCACTCTGCAGGGGGGGTGGAGCGCCAAATGCACGACGCGACTGTATGAAGATCCGCAGCACACAGTCATTGACGCCGGCGCTGGGGACCACGTGGTGGAGTTCACCAATGGGACCACAGCCACCCTCGAAGCGCTGACTCTGACCAACGGTCAGAGCGACAGGGGTGGAGGCGTGTATTCTTCGGGCGCCTCTCCGACTCTGGACAATGTGGTGGTGACAAGCAACGTGATCAGCCCGACGGGAACGAGTCTTGCTGAAGGGGCGTACGGCGCAGGCGTGTTTGTGCACAACGGCACGATGACCCTGAGGGACTGCGACATCACTTACAACACAAGCCTTCCGGGCCACACAGGCTATTGCTTTGGAGGGGGGCTAGCGCTGTACGGGTCGTATGGTGCCGAAGGGAAGGCTGTCATCGAGGGCACACGCATCATGAGCAACACGAACCCCTCAGATTCGCACCTCCATGGAGCTGGTCTCTACCTGTACCCTTTCGCCCAGGTAACCTTCGAAGGGACCGACAACTTGATAGCATACAACGAGGCCAGGGCTGGCGGCGGCGTGTACATATATGGGAACGTGGATCTGGAGGGGGTCTTGATCCTCGAGAACCACGCCTCGCAGAGTGGGGGAGGTATCTTCCTCGGATCGGGCTACAACGGGGGAAGGATCGCCAACAACTATGTGATCCGAAACAGCGCATCAATGCAGGGCATGTCAGTGATAGCGTCCGATAGCAGCGTGGAGATCGCCAACAACACGATCGTCGGAGACTCCTCGGGCGAGGGCGTCTACGTGAGCGACACCGCGAACGGCCTGCTGGAACTGACCAACAACATCGTGACGGGCCACGCTGTCGGCATCACGGGAGACGCCGGTGCTTCGGTGACACTCTCCCACAACGACGTATGGGGCAACACCACCAACTACTCCGTGGTATCGCCTGGTGTCGGCGACATCAGCGTGGATCCCGATTTCGTAGATCCGGGGAACGATGATTACCACCTCGCCTCTGATTCGCCGTGCATCAACGCGGGGACGGTGGTTGACGGTCTGACTCTTGACTACGATGGGGACCTGCGCACGGGAACGCTACTCGACATAGGGGCGGACGAACTCCATACAGAGCCGTTCTTCGTGCCCCTCGTCGTGAAGGGGTACGGGCCATGATGCCTGTGCGTGTGAGGGACCAGGCGGGTGATGGAGCAGCCTGGATTCTTGGGGCTAGGGCGCGATCAACAAGCGCCCTAGAGTAAGGGGACGCCCCATGGGTTGCAGTGAGGGGTATTCGTAGGCGCCAACCGTGACGGTGACCTCGCCGAGTGCTGCGTCCGCAGGGATGGGTAGCATGTGGCTATCCAGCACGGTCTCCCCGGTCTGCCACAGGCTCGAGGGGTAATAGTCCTGCCCAGGGCGATGATCGCTCTGGGCTAGCACCTGTCCCGCCTCGTCCAGCAGGTGGACGTAAGTGTGGTAGTCCTGGGAGAGGTCCTGCTCCACGCGCCAGTGGAGGCTGAGTTGAAGTTCCCCGCCCTGTGATGGCTCCTCCGGGTCCAGATCGTAGCCCAGGAGAGTAAGGCTCTCGTCCAGGGGCAGATCGGCGGGATGCTCCGGCGCCCCGGTGATGGCCGGGCCGGTGATCTCGACCAGTTCTCCCAGAGGTTCCATCCGGTACTTGATCTCCAGGCCAGGCATGGGCTTCACCAGCAGCAGCGGCCGCCCCACGTCCACCACACCATCAGTGACCCGCACCACGTTGGAGTACTCGTCGCCCGGAAGCATCAGGGGAAACATCGTCAGCAGGTCGGGCCGCTGGCCTTCCACGTACTGCAGATAGAGCAGGGGAGTGATGTCGTTGCGGTCGTTGGAAATCAGGATCGCACCCTCGGGAACGGGCTGGGAGAGTACCCCCTCGGCCCACTCCCTGGCGGCATGGTCACCGCTCCTGTCCACGCTGGAGTAGTTGTTCCACAGCGAGCCGAGAGGCAGAAGAGCGAACAGGGCGATCAGTCCCCAGGAGACAGCCCTGGCCACCAAAGAAGAGGCGCCGATGTGTGCGCCAGCAGCGTCCACGAGCCAGGCCATGCCCACCCCCATCCACAAAGCGAACAAGATGTACGAGGGCGTGTAGAGCACCTGGATGTCGCCGATGTGGTAGAACAGGGTGAAGGCCACGACGGCACAGTAGGAAAGACCCAGTAGGATCAGGATCCGCCGCGAGCGGTGCCCACTCGACGGCAGAGCCAATCTGACCACCCCCAGCAGGCCCAGGCCCACTCCGACGATGCCGAACTGGCGGAGAAGCTGCGTCACGGCCATGGCCAGGCGCTCCAGGATGGGCGCCTGGTAGCCCAGTTGCCCCTGGAACATCTCCGCCGTGAGGAAGCTCACGAAACCGCGCAGGCTGTTGTCGTAGAGCTCTAGGGTGCGTGCAGGCGCCAGATGGACGTACAGGTATGGAGTGTCGGGCGTCCGCCAGGGGATGTACAGGTAGAGCGCCAGAGGGAGCATCGTAAGCACGAGCAGTCCCGCGACCCTTCTCGGACTGCGGAGTTCCGAGCGCTCCGTCAGCCAGACGAAGGCCAGACACGCCGGAAGCAGGAGGATCATGGTCACGTGGTGGGTGAGGCTCAAGCCGTAGACCAGGGCTGCCACCTGAAGCGTACGCGGCGACCTGGAATCGGCCCACCGCAGCATGAGATACAGCGTAGCCACTACGAAGAGGCTGTTGAGGGCGTAGACCTCGGCTCGCACGGCCTGGGACCAGAAGGTACGGGATACGGCCAGAGCGACCGTAGCGAGGAAGGCCACGGCGCGGAGAGTAGCTCCACGAGAGGTTGGCAGCGCGCCACGCACCACCCTCAGCACGAGCGGGTAGAGCAGCCCCACACACGAAGCGGCGAAGACGGTAGACAGGAGATTGACGCGATAGGCCGCGTCGCCCAGGGGCACCAGGTGTGACCACAGCCAGCCCACCATCGTGTAGAGAGGGTATCCTGTGGGGTGAGCGATGCCCAGGGTGGAGCAGGCAAGCTGGAACTCAGCCGCGTCGGCCATCAGGAGCGTGGGCGCAAGGGTCTTGACATAAAGACCGAGGCTGCTCAGGCCCAACAGCGTCCCTATGATGGTATCCGCACGCGTTGAGCTTCGTGGAGCGAGCATCATCTGAGCTCTACATTGACGTAATCAACGGCCACGGACAGGGTGCGTTCGTCGGGGTTCTTCCCGACGTGCAGGTAGGAGTTGCCCTCGCCAGCAGCTTCCAGGGCCGTTCCCGCAGCCGCTCCCTCGACCCCGATGATGGCGTGGGAGAGGTTCTCGGCGTATCGGACGTCTATCTGGGCACCCAGGGAGCTCAGTGCCTGGACCGCCGCGTCAGTGAGATGCGCTGCTCCGTCTTCCTTCACCGCCACGGCCACGATGAATCCATCGGGTATCTCAGCGATGAAATCCGCCAGATCCTCTGACTCGAACTCGTTGGCGAAGGTGTCGAAACCTGCCGCTTGTGAGACGGCGCCCGTCTGCGGGTCTATCACAGCCACGTTGTAGCCGCGCCGGTGGGTGGACGCGTCCTCTCCGTTTACCGTGATGTAGGCGAAGTTGCCGGTCTGGAGCCCGGCGCTGTTGACGGTGATCTCCACAGGCGAAGTAGCCCCGGTGCCGCCCACCGCGAAGTTGCCAGGCAGCACCTCGCTGGGAGAGGCTGCGTAGGCGAAGTCCACAACCACCTCGTTGAGGCCGCTCTTCAGATACTCCCCCGGCAGGGTCACGCCGTACGTCTGCCAGGATGAACCGATGGAGAAGCGGTCCGGCAGACGGTGTCCGTTGACGATTACCTCCAGAGTCTGCTCCGGAGCGCCCTCGTAGGAGAAGGCCAGGGCGCGGAAACTCATTTCGTAATCTCCGATCTGCCGCAGCGGAACGAACACTCGGGCGCTCGTGGACTCCGACCAGTTGGCCGAAGCGTCGCCTATGACCTCGTCGCGGCTCCATCCCTCGCCCTGGTACAGCCGTGCGCCCTCCGTGCCAAAGTCGATCTGGACCGAGGTACGGGCCTCGGGCTGCCGTACCTCATACACGGTGAACCCGTCCGCGTCCTGGTGGACCTTCTCCACTGGGAAGACCTGCTGGACGTACTCCTCCACCTGGGGGCGCGTGTCTGAGTAGGGCGGCCGGTTGGGCACGATGGGCTGGAAGACCAGGTAGCGGATGTTGAAGAAGTAGATCAGATCGTCCACCAGGAGGCGATCCTGTTCCACCCGGGAGGCATCCAACTCCTCGTACGACTCCACGCGGGCGATGGAATCGAAGATGGGAATACGCTGGAAGTACTCGAACTTGAAAGCAGGGTTCCGTGAGATGTTTCCGGAGGGTAATCTCTTGTGGTGGATGGTCTGGTAGTACTGGGCCTGGGTGCGTTCTACCCCAAAGACCCCGAAGCTGTTGCGCCACCCCAGTGGGAACTCCAGAATGGCGAAATCGCCGGGCTCCTGCGCCAGCTCGTAGTACCAGTCAGGGACCCTGGCATCTGTGAGGGGCATGGGCACAGCAAGGTGTTCGAAGAGCACCACCGCTGATAGAACAGCCGAGACGGCTAGAACTACGGTGCTGCCTCTCAGACGGAGGAGGATCGCATAGACCGCGAAGCCCACCAGCACGGCCAGACACAGCATGAGCACGGCGCTGAACCGGTGAGGCACGCGATTGGCGTTGACGAAAGGGATGTAGTGAAGAATGATGAAGGGCAGGGGTACGTTCACCTGTAGCCCATCGAAGTCGAAAACGGAGCGCCCATTGATGTGCAGCAGCGGTCCCATAGCCAGCACTCCCGCCACCACGGCTCCGACCACCCACGCCCTGACTTGCTTCCAGTACCTGAAGGCCGCGAAGAGAGCCAGTAGAATCACCGCCCACCCCAGGAAGACGGTGTTGACGTCCACGAAACGGGCAGTTCCCTCCCGGACGGCGACGAGTTCTTGCGTCCAGTCCGTGCCGAACAGCGGATGCAGCGCCGTGGGCGTGGTGAAGCCAATAAGGTCCACCAACAGCCTCTCGGAGTCGCCCCAGCCCTGCATGGCATGTTCGCCTCGCAGAAACTCTGCGAGGACTGGATAGGCTACTGCGCCGTAAACGACCAGGAAGGCCAGCAGCAGCACGGCTAACCGCTTGGCGATGGCCAGGCTGACGACTCGTCGCCAACCCACGACGCCCAATACGAGAAGGCTCATGAAAGCGAGGAAGACCCCGAAGAGCATGTCGCAGAGCATGGCCAGCCCGGCCAACACCCCCGCCAGGACTGCGTTCCGCCACGGTTCTTCACGGAGGGTCTTGGTCAGGAAAAGGACGTAGAGGGGCAGCCATTGTGTGCTGACCAGTTCGTTGTGCCCCAGAGCGGCGTAGACGAAGTGGTACGAGGAGAAGGCGTAGACCAATCCACCCACGAAGGCCGCGCATTCGAGGGGCAGTGGCCGGCCCGCTTGCCGCTCGTCAACCCGCAGCAGGTACCGGAGCAGGAGGTATGTGCCGTACCCGGAGAAAGTAAGTGAAAGGACGTTGATCAGGTTGGCGATGGCGGGGAGCCCCAACCAGGGCTGCAACGGGAGCGACACCATGGCGTTGAAGAGGTTGTACGTGTACAGGACCAGGCTGATGCCCACCGGGTAGAAGATGTAGTCCGAGAACAAGGGGTTCGACTGGAGGTCGAGTAGCGCATGCTTGAACCACCACATGTTCCAGATGAAGGTGTATTCGTCGAAGGCCCAGATGTCGGTCCCCAGGACGTGCGTGTTGAAGTGAGTCACCAGGGGATAGGTGAGGACCAAGGTCAGGACGAGGTACAGGGCGATCAGGACGAGCTGGGTGAGGGCTCTCTTCCGCTTGAGAAGGGCCAAGGGAGGCCTCCTGCCTGGTTGTTGTTCGGCGCTAATCTTATCATAGCCCGGGGGGCGCAGCAACGACTCGTTGGCCCGGTGAAAGACCCACAGGCGACTGTCGCCACGTTCGGCGCCTCACTCTACTGTGGGAGAGTTGCTGATCACCGGTCTGCACCAGTGCCTGCCCCTAGGGCCGGGTGTAGAGCGTCAGCCGTTCGTCTCCGAAGCTGTAGTGCCTCGGGGACCACCCCTGGTCGGCGAACCAACGGTCCAGGGAGCTCAGTTGAGGAGGAAGACCCTCAGGAATGAGCCAGAAACGTGTATGAGTGGTCGCCAGCCCCTCGAGGAGTGTTACCGTGTCCGGAAAGAGAGCTTGCTCCCCCTCGAACGTGCCGTACGTGGGCAAGCGACCTTTGTACTGATTCTGGAAGAGCGCGGTCTCCGTTGGCGAGTTCTGGATCACCGCATCTCCCGGCTCGGAATTCACCTTCAGGAACTCCAGCATCTGGATGTAGTCGCCGTGGTTGCCATCCTTGTAGCAGGCGAGCGAGAGCGCCGTTCCTCCCGCCAGGAGCAAGGGCAGCACCACCAGGACCAGCGCCTGCCGCTGCCTCACAGGCACAGCTTGCCGCAGCACGACCATCAGGCCGAGAGCACACAAGGCCACCAGCAGCACGCCCGTGGCCAGAGCCAGCACGTCCGCACGTACCGCAAGCTCAGTCTGCATCCACGCGAAGTCGAGGTTGTGAGGCTTCAAGAAAGAGAGCGTGCCCCAGAGCTGGGAATGCCGCGGATCGAAGAAGGTAACCGGATCGAAGAGAGGAATACCTGTCTCCAGCAGCGCCTCCTGATGCAGGGAGAAGTCCACACTGGAGGCCAGCAACTGGATGGCGGCGCTCAGGCCAAACAAACTCCTGAAGACCCATCGTCCCATTCCCCTCCAGGCATCGACAAGTGGCGCAAGGGTGAGACACAGCAAGGGCAAGATGGGCACGAGGAACCTGGGACCCCAGGCGTAGCCACCGTGCCACATGAACCACTTCCCGTAGAGCAGCACGTAGCAGGCGGAGACGAGGAAGACCAGGATGGCTTCCACTCGATGGCGCCGGAAGAAGACCGGGGCGGCCACCAAGCACAGCACCAGCCCCGGACAGAACAATAGCAGCCCTCGACCGGGGCTGACCAGTAGCCCTAGGATGCCCGTCAGCCAAGGCGCGGAGAAGGATTCCTCCGGCAAGTAACCCGTGGTGAAGGGGCTCCCGAAGCGTAGGTAGTTGTAGCCGCAGATGATGACCGCCCAGACCAAGAGAGGAGCTGCGAAGGCCAGAACCTCCTGGGGCACCCTCCAAGACAGCAACCGCGAGGGTGCGAGCGAGCGCCAGGAGATCCCCTCGGCCCAGATGCGGCGGCCCAGCAGCGGGATCAGATAGATGGGCACGAGGACAGCGTTGGCGAATCGCGTGGCCACCGCCAGCCCCAGGAGGAAGCCGGAGAGTGTGATTCGGGCGATTGACCTGTTGCCCGATGGCCCAGACGCTTCAGCGACAAGGAGGTAGGCCGCGCCCAGGAGGCATAGCCCACTCAGGGGCTCGCTGAAGAAGTACTTCGTGTAGGGCCAAGCCATGGTCCCCAACCCGAAGACGAGTGCCGTCACAACAGCCGTGGACCGCCCGTATCCCAGGCGTCTTACGTAGAGGAAGACCAGCGTGCCGGTGAGGGCTGTGAGCAGGGGATTGAGCAGCATCGTGGTCTGCACGACGCCCCACAGGGGCACGACCAGACCCAGCCAGGTCAAGGGGAGGGCCAGCAGCGACGTGCCCAACCCCTTGCGACAGTAGAGGTTCCCGTCTGGCCCGAAGGTGCCTTGCTGCAAGCCCATCCAGCGTATCTGGTTTATGTCGTAGCCCCCGCGCCGGACCAGACTCTCCGCCACGGAGAACATGGCCTGCCCGTCGCTGGAGTGGAGAGCGCCGCTGTAGGTAAGGAGATAGACAGACAGGAGCAGCAGAAAGAGAGCGACAGCTATGGTTCTATCACCATTCCTAGGGGAGGTCATACCTGAGCAGCTTTCCACCGGTGAACTCGTACGTCTCTGTTTGCTCAGCGTTCTCGGCTAGCCAGCTCCAGGCGTCGCTGGACCCGGGCTGGGTGGTGAGCAGCCAAAGCTCGTCGTGGCTGGAACCGATGGTGGACATCCTCCTATCGTCGGGTGACAGGTAGAGCGAGACCGATCCCCTCAGGAATGGATACAACCGCTGGTAGACTTGCTGGTCTGCCACAATCAGGCCCGCCGCAGCGGATGTGGATCGGGCCTTGATCACCTCGATCACGGGACGGTACTCCTCGGCCTCGTAGCGTGCCGTTGCATAGGCCTGCCCCAAAGGATAGAGCATGGCGCACAAACCCACGGCGAGGCAGATCAGCAGGGCCACCGAACCGCGGCGCTGGAACAGCCGCAGGCGGGAAGAGGCACCCTCGAAGAGTACGAACCCGTACTCCACACTCAGCGCCACCAACAGCAGGGTCCTCGACAGAATGGTCGCCACCAGCACCCAGTGCTGGTCCGGCAACACGACGAAGTAGATCGTGGCCTCGAGGAAGTTGATCCACTCGAGCAAGATGACGTAGCAGACACCCTTCAGATTGGGCAGCAGGAGGATCACGAAGGGAATCAGTTGCACGATGAACTGAGGGCTATACCCCTTGCTGTAGAGGGTGAAGACGTTCACAGTCAGCCCGGTGAGGGCAACCACGTTCAGCTTGGAACGGTAGTCCAGCCGGCGAGAGTACAGCCAGATCAGGAGCAGGCCGAAGGCCGCCGTGACGAGGGGCCAGGGCAGAGACGAAGCGTGCGTGCTGTGGTTGACGGGGATCGTCAGGCGGTCAGCAGTGACCACGCCGTAGGAGTAGTATCCATCCAATAGAGCCCACACCGTCTCCCACGAGGAGCGACCCAGCAGATTGGCAAAGAACGTCCAAAGGAAGCCAGGATTGATGAGAACAAAGGCAAATGCTATCGCCACCAGCGTGACGCAGGCAGCCGCCACAAAGGCGGCTTTGCGGCGCAGGCCATCCAACACCCTGACACCCACGGGAGCCACCAGGAGAGGAATGACCTTGACCCAGAATCCTGCTCCCACCATGATCCCCGCGATGACTGATCTGCCTCTCAGGCAGAGATAGAGTCCCAGGAGCAGGAAGAACAACGACATACAGTCGTTCCAGCCGCTCCAGATGTAGAGAGGGCTGAAGAGGCAGGCGTAGATCAACGCGCACTTCAGGCCCTTGGCTCTGTCGTACAGCTCCAGGCCGGTCAGATAGACGAGCACGAAGTTCCCCACCTCGAAGGGCAATAGGGACAGGCCCAGCAACGTGTTGTACCACAGCCTGGGATCGGTCCAGGCCGGAAGAAGCAGGCTCAAACGATAGACGCCAACGACCCACCAGGAGAAGAGGGGTGGCCATTCCAGCCAGTAGTGTACGAAGGGGTACAGACCCTTGTCGGACCATTGGGCGAAGGGAAGATAGCTGGTGTTGTAGTCGGAGTAGTCAGCGAAGAAGCCCCCCGGCCGGTAAAGAAGGAGCACAAAAACCCGGAAGGCCAGGAAGAGCACGGCAAACAGAACGAAGCTGCTATGTTCCTCGTACAGTCGGCGCGCTTTCTGGACCATCGGCACCCCTGCCAAACCTCGCTTCTCTAGGGCAAAAGCACCTGGCGTGCGACCCGGAATAACGTCGGCGGGTGGAGGAGCATGTTGGAGTATGCGACGTTGGCCATGGGACAGAAACACTCTCCGGCCACGATGCTCCGACGCATGGACTCTGCGCGCTGGCCAAACCAGATGGACGCGAACTCGTAGTTCGTGTCCCTGAGGTTGCCCAGCGGCTCTGCGCGGGTGCAGCAGGCCCACACATCACCGTCGGGAGAGATGTGGGCCGAAGAGAACCCTGCATAGCAGGGTATGACCTGCCTCTCCTCGAACAGGGTTCGCTTCGCCAGGCCATAGTACTGGGCTCTGAAGGCCTGGGTAGTCTTGGCCAGGCCCGTGGCGCTGCTATTCCTGGCCTCGGCCGCGAGGAAGTCCGCTACACGGGCGTATTCCTCGGGTGATGGCGTAATCTCCGAGTCCATCGTCTGCAACTCTACTCGCTGCTCCGCGACCTCACTGATGTAGGAATCAGGCTCCAGCCTCGACAGCGCTGCGTAGATCTCTTCGATCTGCTCCACGTTGAAACGGGAAACCACTGTGTGAATACTGAGGGTGAGGTTAGGATGGTCGACCTCCCTGAGGCGGCGGTAGGTCTCTAGCGCCTTCTCGTAGTTCCCCTGGACCCCTCTGATGTCATCGTGTTGCTCCCCAACGCCGTCCAGCGAGAGGTTGATGCCAATTCGCGCCTTCCCCGCCTGCTCCAGGATCTGCTTCACCCTGGCCACGATGACTTCACCCAGGAGACCATTGGTAGGGATGGTGACGATGGCGGGTTGGCATAAAGCGACGGCAGAAGACACGATCTCGGCTATGTCATCTCGAAGGAAAGGTTCCCCGCCACTGAAGGTCATGTAGTAGGGGGTATGACCGAAACTGGCGAAGACCTCTCGCCACTCGTTCGTGGTCAGTTCCTGGGCGGAGCGCTGCCAGACGTTGCAGGTCTTGCAGCGAGAGTTGCACCTGTAGGTGACACTGAGCACCAGGTTGAAGGGAAGCAACCTGGGAGCGCCGAACTGGCGGAAGGCCATGTATCCAGGAAGGCGAGGGAGCAGCCTCAGCACCTCAACTCGCCTCCTGCCGGTACCAACGAACGAAGTGGGTCAGGCCCTCGTGGATGCTGGTGCCCGGGTCGTATCCCAGCAGGCGGTGGGCCTTGGAGACGTCGGCGTAGGTCAGTGGAGGTTCGCTGGGCGGAAGAGGCGGAGAGATGATTTTGGCCTTCCGGCCCACAAGTTCCTCGATGATCTCGACGAAATCGCTCATTCTCACCGGCTCGGAATTGCCCAGATTGATGATCTCATATCCGAAATCCGCATCGGTCGCAGCCAGGACTCCCTCAACGATGTCTGCGATGTAGGTGAAGTCGCGCTGCGGCCGCCCCTCGTCGAAGAGCGTAATCTCCTTGCCCTGAGAGATGGCTTCAGTGAATAGATACGGCGTCATGTCCGGCCTTCCCCTTGGACCATAGACGGTGAAGAAGCGCAGGGCGGCGCAGGATAGGCCATGGAGGTTATGATAAACGTGAGCCAGTAGCTCGCACGCCCTCTTCGTGGCCGGGTAGGGAGCCAGAGGCAGGATGGCGGTGTTGTCCTCCCGAAACGGTATCTCCTTGCTGGCACCGTACACGGAGGAAGTCGAAGCCAGCACAAAGCTGGCGACTCCATGTTGAGCAGCCGCCTCCAGGAGGTTGAGGGTACCCCTGACGTTGACCTCCTCGTAGAGGAGAGGTTCCTTGACGGAGTTGCGCACGCCAGCCATCGCCGCCAGATGGAGCACCTTCTGAGGTTCCTCGACGGCAAAGACGCGCGCCAGAGCCTCGAAGTCGCGGACGTCGACTTCGTAGAGGTGGAAAGAGGGCGAAGCCGTGGCCTGCTCCAGGTTCTTGCGTTTGCGCTCCGGGCTGTAGTAGTCGTTGAAGTTGTCTATGCACACTACCTCGTCGCCCCGAGCCAGCAGAGCATCTACCAGGTGGCTCCCGATGAACCCAGCTCCCCCCGTGATCAGGATCTTCATTGCCGGACTACCTCTTGCTGACCAGCACGTAGCGGTGGTGAGCCCACAGGACTTTCAGTCGCCACGGCAGCCGCAGCCTTTCCAGGAACGCGTAGCGATGTATGATCTGCTCCAGTTCGGGCCTCTTCCCCAGGTAGTAGTCCATGGTACTCCACTGCCAGTCATCCCCGCTGAATCGTGTCTCCAACCTCCCGGAACTGATCCCAAGGCGGCGAAGCAACTCCGCGGCTGGCATAACCGTATCCGGCCACGGTGGTACGTCCAGCACCCCTTCCTCGACGAGAGTCACTGCGGCTTGCCGGAGGGTGCGCTTGATCAGTCCCATGTTCACCCACCGCTCGTCCACAGTCTCGAAGAACTCCCGGTCGACCAGCAGCTTTCGCAGCCAGTACCCGATCTGCACCCTGTTGGGCATGGCCACGAAAACCAGATGTCTGGACACGCGCACCAGTTCCTTGAGCAGTGCTTCCGCATCTGGCAGATACCAGAGCCCAGCCCACTCCCAGGCAAGGTCGAAGCTCTGATCTGGGAAGGGCAGCCGCGTGAGGTCGCCGTTGAGCACAAACCGGCAGGGAAGATTCAGCTCCTCCCAGATACGCTGGATGCCGTCCAACCGCTCCGCGTTGACGTCTACCAGTGTGACCTCGCATCCTCGCTGCGCCAGGTACACGCTGTTGATGCCGGACACACCGGCCATGCCAAACAACGGTGCTTCCAGGACCGTCTGGATCTCGTAGGTGTCCATCAGACGGCTGAGATAGTCGTTGAGCACCAACCGCTCGTAGACCAGGCCCAGACCTTCGTTGTAGTCGGTGAGGTATTCTCTCCAGGATACTTCGCTCACTCGATAATCTCGCCGGCCCCACCCTCGATCTCTGCCTGGGAACGGACTGGGGATGAGGAACCTGAGTGGGCGCTCAACCACGACGGACACAGTGCGGTGCAGCGCAGGGCGATTATAGCACGCGGTCACCTGGCCGGGCAAATGATCCACTCCGCTCGCTAGTGGCCTTGACGCCGCCCGAAAACGGTGGTATCGTTACCCTGCCCCGGAAGGGGCGGGAAGGGAGGCTCCTGGTTATGCTGAGGATGGGGCTGCGATGGATCTGTGTCGTGGTCCTCTTGCTATTCACCACCGGATGCGACGCGCTAGGCGGAACCGCTTCTATCGACGACATAGTTCTCACCACCGCGCTCGACGCCGATTACTGTCCCGTGGACGACGTCACCACATTCTCTCCCAGTGGCGTTTTCTACTGCTCGGTGATGGTATCGAATCTGAGGCAGGGATCGACCGTCACCAGCCGGTGGTACTTCGGAGGGGACTTCATAGAGGAGATCAACTATGAGGTCCAAACAGGCGGGTTTGGCTGCGTGGGGTTCGAGTTGACAAGTCCTAACGCATGGCCGCGAGGCAGCTACCGAGTAGAGATCTACCTCGACGGGAACCTGCAACGGATGGCCAGGTTCGCGGTCGCTTAACTGACAGCCAACGCTCTGCAGTTCACAACGCGGGAGGGGAAGCATGGACTTCACTTTCGAGAAGAAGCATGAGTTGCTTCGACGCGCTGTGCGCGACTATGCACAGCAAGTCATCGCGCCAAGGACCGCAGAGATAGAGGAGACCCACGCCATACCCCTCGACCTGCGCCAGGAGATGGCGGAGCTGGGCTTCTTCGGCGTGCCCTTTCCCACCAAGTACGGCGGTGCTGGCGCCGGAGAGACCGGGTACTGCATCCTGATGGAAGAGCTGATGCAGGGCAACCCCTCGGTGGCCGTGCTGGCAGGGGCACACACGAGCATCGGGACCACGGCCATCTATCTCGATGGCAGCGATAGACTGAAGGAGAAGTACCTCCCGCCCCTTTGCCGGGGAGAGCAGATCGCAGCCTTTGCCCTGACGGAGCCCAACGCTGGATCAGATGCTGCCTCGATCTCACTCTCCGCCGTGAGAGAGGGTGACAGCTACATCCTGGATGGCTCCAAGATCTGGATCACCAATGGCGTTGACGCAGAGATCTTCAGCGTATTTGCCGTAACCGACAAAGCCCTGGGATATCGAGGTGGGCATACCGCCTTCGTGGTAGAGAAGGGCTTCCCAGGGTTCTCTCTGGGCACCATCGACGAGAAGATGGGCATCGTCGGCTCTTCGACGGCGGAGCTGGTCTTCGATGGGTGCCGCGTTCCCGCGGAGAACGTCATCGGACAGGTGGGCATGGGCTTTCTCACTGCCATGCGCACCCTCGATCACGGCCGGCACGGACTCGGCGCGGGTTGTCTGGGCGGGGCGCAAGGCGTGCTCAAGGTCTGCCTGGAGTACGCCAAGTATCGGGAGCAGTTTGGCGTCCCTATCGCCCAGAAACAAGCAATCCAGTTCATGATCGCTGACATCATCACGGAGATGGAGGCGCTGCGGTCGCTGGTCTATCGCGTCGCCTGGCTCGCTGATTCCGGCCGCCCGTACCGGCAGTTGGGTGGTATCTGCAAGCTCTTCGGATCGGAGGTCCTTGCCCGCGCGGTGGACAGGGGAGTCCAGATCCACGGGGCGCTGGGCTACATGAGAGACTATCCCATGGAGCAGATGTATCGCGACGCGCGCATCACCGAAATCTTCGAAGGGGCCAACGAGATACAGCGTGTCGTTATCGCCATGGAGGCCTTCCGCAGCCTGGGAGTGCGCGTCGAGCCCTAGGAGGAGGAACACAGATGAAGGTGATCGTGCCCATCAAGCAGGTCTACGATCTCGCGACGGTGCGCGTAAGCCGTTCGCGCGGCATTCTGGATACCCGGGAAGCGGCACTGATCATGAATCCTGCCGACAGGTACCCGCTCGAGGAGGCGTTGGCCCTCAGACGAGAGGCGGGCGCGCACGTCGTGGCTGTGACCATGGGACCTGCCGAGGCCGACGACATGCTCCGAGAGGCCCTGGCCATGGGCGTGGACGAGGCGGTGCTTCTCGCTGACGAGGCTTTCTCCTCCGTGGACGCCTCGGCGGCGGTGATGATCGTAGGAGAGGCCCTCAACAAGATGGGCGACTACGACCTGATCCTCACCGGTCACAGATCCGCCGGGGAGGGCACAGGTGAGTTCGCCCCACGGTTGGCGCAGTATCTAGGCCTACCTCAGATCCTCAGAGCCAGCGGGCTTCACGTCAGCGACGGCAAGGTGACCGCCCGGCGAAGGCTCTCCTCGGGATACGCGACGTGGGAGGCGCCTCTTCCCGCCGTGGTCTCTGTGGATCAAGGGGCAAACAGACCCCGCCACCCAAGCCTGCCGGGATCGATCGCTGCTTACGAGGAGAAGACGGTGCAGGTTTGGGGGACCGAGGATCTGGGTTTGACCCCCGAGGCCGTAGCTGAAAGCATTCGCACCGAAGTGAAGACCAGCTACGCCGCTCCCGAGCGCGAGCGGGGCCGGATTCTCACCGGCAAGCCGGAGCAGACCGCGAGGGAGCTGCTCCAAGAATTGAAGGCCAAAGGTCTGATCCAGTCATAGCGGATGAAGGAGTACATGGCTCACCTTGAACCGACCAACGCCCACCCCACTCGAAGTGATCAGGGGCTGGGGAAGCTCCGGCGGAGTAGGGAGACTATGCATGTCTGACCCACTGCTGTTCCTGAATGGCCACGTTTACACCATGGACAGCCGTCGCCCGCAAGCCGCGGCCGTGGCCACCGTCGGCCGTCGGATCCTCGCCCTGGGGTACGACGAAGAGTTCCACGGAATGATATCTCACGGTGGATGGCAGGTAGTCGATCTTCACGGCAAAACGCTGCTGCCGGCGTTCACCGACTGTCATTTGCATCTGCAGCATTATGCCTCCAAAGCCTCCGGAGTCAGTCTTCGAGAAGAGTTCTCCCTGGAAGAGACGTTGTCCTCGCTTGCCACCTACATGAAGCAGACCGAGCCTGGCGTCTGGGTTCGCGGGTGGGGTTGGAGTGACAATACCTGGGGAGAGGACAAAGTGCCCTCGAGGCAACTGCTGGACGAGATCGCTCCGGAGCATCCGGTGGTGCTGACCAAGAAGGACGGCCACGTGATCTGGGTCAACTCCCTCGCTTTGCGTGAGGCCGGGGTGAGCAAGAATACACCCGAACCACAGGGCGGCATAATCGACAGGGACCCGGAGACTGGGGAGCCGACCGGCATTCTCAAGGAAGAGGCTGTTCCTCTCGTCTCCGACGTGGTCCCGGTGCCAGGTCCCCAGGAGAGGCAAGAAGCCCTGAAGGCCGCTATCGCCGATGCCCAGCGCCTGGGCCTGACAGGGGTCCACGACTGCGATGGAAGTGGGTCCCTGCGCGACTATCAGGAGATGCTGGCGAGGGAGGAACTCGGTCTGAGGGTCTTCCTCATGATCCCCAGCGACAACCTGGATGAGGCCATCAAGCTGGGCCTGCGGAGCGGTTTCGGGAACGAATACCTGCGAATTGGCAACGTCAAGATCTTCGCTGACGGTAGCCTTGGCTCACAGACCGGGGAGATGCTGGAGCCCTACGCGGGCCAGGCGGAAAACAGAGGTGTTGCCGCCATCACCCAGGAGGAACTCGAGGAGACGGTGCTGCGTGCGGGTGAGGCTGACCTGGCCTGCTCTGTGCACGCCCTTGGTGATAGGGCAAACCGCCGCGTCCTCGACGCGTTTGAGAAGCAGCGCCGGAGCGGGGCGGGCAAGAGCTTGCGCCATCGCATCGAGCACGCCCAGTTGCTGACCGCGACGGACGTGCCAAGGTTTCGGGAACTGAGCATAATCGCTTCCATGCAACCGATCCACGCTACCCAGGACATCTACATCGCCGACAAGTACTGGGGCGAGCGTACGGAACTGGCCTACGCCTGGAGGTCGCTGCTCGATACTGGGGCTCTCGTGGCCTTTGGCTCCGATGCGCCTGTGGAGTCCATGGACCCTCTGGCGGGCATTCATGCGGCGGTGACCAGACAGCGCGCAAGCGGGGAGCCGGAAGGAGGTTGGCACCCCGAGCAACGTCTCTCCGTGGGTGAGGCTGTGTACGCGTACACTCGGGGCGCGGCCTACGCCTGCGGCACGGAGATCGAGCGCGGTACTATCGCGCCGGGCAAGCTGGCCGACCTGGTCGTCCTGTCCAAGGACATCTTCGAGATACAGCCAGAGGAGATTCTGGAGACACGCGTGATGGCTACGGTCTTCGACGGCAACATCGTGTATGGAGAAGAGAATCTCTGACCGGTGACAGGGGCGTGGGATGCTGGAATGCTGTACGCGATCTGTTCTGGCTGGTCGCACTGGAGAGCCTTCTGACACGGCAGCCCGTCTTCCCGATACCTTCGACGGACTGCGCCACCGCCGGTCCAGGGCGAGTGCCGGGCAGAAGCCTAGTGGATAACTCTACGGAGGGGACAGAGACAAGGATGGACCAGGTGCGAACACCAAGCGAACTCAGCCATGCTCACGGAGATTGCTGAATGGACGACGGACTGCTTCTGCTGAATGGCACCGTCTACACGATGGACCCCTCTCGGCCTCGGGCGCAAGCTGTGGCCGCAAGGGGTTCGCGGATTGAGGACGTCGGAACAAACGAGGAGCTGAGGAGGCTGACGGCTGCGGGAGAGTGGCGAGTCGTAGACCTCGAGGGCAAGGCCGTCTTGCCAGCCTTCACCGATTGCCACCTGCACTTCCTGGTCTACGCCCTGAAGGCCTCCAGCCTGGCGTTGGACGAGCATTTGACCCTGGAGGGCACTCTTGCACGCGTGCAGGATTACGTGCAGCGTGCAGAGCCTGGGGCCTGGATCCGCGGCTCGGGCTGGAGCGATAACACCTGGCCTCGCGGCAGCGTGGCCTGGAGACAGCTCCTCGACGGAGTCGCACCAGAGCATCCGGTGGTCCTCACCAAGAGGGATGGGCACCTCATCTGGGTGAATTCGGAGGCGCTGCGCAGAGCCGGAGTCGACGAGGCCACACCCGAGCCCGCCGGTGGCGTCATCGAGAGAGACCTACAAACGGGAGAGCTCAACGGGATCCTCAAAGAGGGGGCTATGCATCTGGTCTGCGACGCTATCCCCTCCCCCACCTCCAAAGAGCGCCAGGCCGCACTGAGAGGCGCTGTGGCGGAGGCGCAGGAACTGGGGATCACCGGGATCCACGACTGCGGCAGTTGGCAGTCGGTACACGACGAATCGCTGAGCGACTACCAGCAGATGATAGGCAGGGATGAGCTCGGTCTTCGAGTGTTTATGCTCCTTTCCAGAGCCAATCTCGACGAGGCCATCAAGCTTGGCCTGAGAACTGGCTTTGGTGATAGCTATCTCCGCGTGGGCAACGTGAAGCTCTTCTGCGACGGGACGCTTGGCTCCCAGACGGCGCAGATGATTGAGCCATTCGTGGGCCAGTCGGACAATAGGGGAGTGGCGGCCATAGCACAGCAGGAGATGGAGGACGCCGTCCAAAGGGCCTCCTCGGCCGGCATCGCTTGCGCAGTACATGCTATCGGCGACAGGGCCAGTCGGCGTGTTCTGGACGTGTTCGAGAAGGTGCGTCGCGCAGGGTTGGGACGGGATCTGAGGCATCGTATCGAGCATGCGCAGGTCCTGCATCCCGATGACGTACCTCGCTTCAAGGAGCTCGAGGTCATCGCTTCGATGCAGCCCATTCACGCTACCCAGGACATGCACTTGGCGGACAGGTACTGGGGCGAGCGAACGAAGCTGGCCTACGCCTGGCGTGCTCTGCTCGACTCGGGCGCGCACCTGGCCTTTGGCTCCGATGCACCTGTGGAGTCCATGGACCCCCTGGTAGGTATTCACGCAGCGGTGACCAGACAGCGCGCCAACGGGGAACCGGAAGGGGGCTGGCATCCTGAGCAATGTCTCTCCGTGGGAGAAGCCGTGTACGCGTACACGCTGGGCGCGGCCTACGCCAGCGGCTCGGAGGCACAGCAGGGATCCATCACTCCGGGGAAGCTGGCCGATCTGGTAGTCCTGTCCAGGGACATCTTCGAGATACCGCCGGAGGAGATACTGGACACACGCGTGGTGGCCACGGTGTTCGACGGCAACATTGTGTACGCACAAGAGGGTCTGTGATCGGTGAGTGGAGCATGGCAACGTGTCAGGCTCTCCGCTATCTTGGTCGTGGCTGTGGTGGCGGTGTCTTTCGCTGCCATCTTCATCCGCCTCGCGGAGGCTCCCTCCCTGGTTACGGCCACTTACCGGCTTACCCTGGCGGCTCTGATCGTGGCACCTGTGGGGCTGATCCGCTGCCATCAGGAGCTCAGAGCGCTGGATCGGCGCGATCTCCTCTGGGCGGTCGTATCGGGGGCTTTCCTGACGCTGCACTTTGCCTTCTGGATAGCCTCCCTGGATCACACCACCGTGGCCAGCTCAGTGGTATTCGTGGCCACGAACCCGCTCTTCGCAGGTGTGGCATCTCATCTCTTCTTTCAGGAGAAGCTGTCGCCGCTGACCTTCGCCGGCATCCTACTGGCCATCGCCGGCGGGGTGATTATTGGCTGGAACGACTTGGACCTTGGAGGAAGCGCTCTGTGGGGAGACTTCCTGGCTCTATTAGGCGCGGCGATGGCGGGGGGATACTTCATCGCCGGGAGAAGACTAAGGCCCAAGGTATCGCTGCTGGCCTACGTGACCGTGGTGTATTCCATGGCGGCTGTGGGGGCACTCCTGCTGTCGACGGCGACTCGGCAGTCCTTGACAGGGTACTCCCCTCAGACGTACGTCATGTTCGTATTGCTGGCGGTGGGGCCACAGATCATCGGCCATTCGTCCTTCAATTGGGCCTTGCGCCACCTCTCGGCGGCGGCGGTTGGCGTTACCACCCTGGGAGAGCCCGTGGGCTCCGCGATTCTCGCGTACTTCATCTTGCGGGAAACTCCGACGGTGCTCAAGCTGGCGGGTGGCTGCCTCATCCTTATCGGCATCTACGCGTCGCTACAGGGTGGCCGGGTCCGGAAAGGACTGGTTCTGGAGGCATGACACTACTAGAGGTGCGTCTTGACAGCTAGAGACTCCATACAGCACGTGCTTTTCGATCTGGACGAGACCATGTATCCGACGGAAACAGGGCTCATGGACCTTATCGGCGACCGCATCAACGAGTACATGTCCTTGCGGCTGGACATCGACCGGGAGGACGTGGCCAGAATGCGTAGAAGCTACTACGAACAGTATGGCACCACGGGACGCGGACTGTACTTGCACCATGACATCGACGTGGCCGACTACTTCGAGTTCGTCCACGATCTGCCCATAGAGGATATCCTCCAGCCTGATCCCCGACTGGATCGGATGCTGGAAGGGCTGCAAGCAGAGAAGGTCATCTTCACCAACGCTACCGCTGCCCACGCCTGGCGAGTGTTGCGCGCGCTGCGGGTGGATAGGCACTTCGAACGCATCGTGGACATCGAGGCTGTGGATTACGTTCCCAAGCCGGACGCGAGGGCCTATCGCCAGGCCGTTCAACTGCTCGGCGTGCGGAGCGAGCAGTGCTTGCTGGTCGACGACCGTTTGAGGAACCTCCAACCTGGGCGAGAACTGGGCATGACCACGGTACTGGTAGGAGCGGATGAGCAAGGGGATGGCGCTGATTTCGTCGTCGGGGACGTGGTGGAGATAGGGGACGTAGTGCATCACATCCACACGGGCCGTGCGCTGAGAGAGTAGGCTAGGTTTGACATAAGCAGGAGGGCAGCGTATGTGGGACGAACTGCTGACACCGATCGAGGAAGCAGCCGAAGCCATGCACGTGTGGGTCGTGGCAGAGGTGCAGCAGGGAAAGCTATCGCCTGTCAGCTTCGAACTCCTGGGAGCGGCCCGTGACCTAGCCGATCTGCTCGGGGTCCGCGTCGAGGCTGTCCTGTTGGGTGAGGGGGTTGGAGAGCTGGCCGAGCCACTCGGGTGGCGTGGAGCCGACAAGGTCTACGTGGTCGAGGACGATCGGCTGGCAGAGTACCGGACCGAACAGTACGCTGCTACGCTAGGTGGTCTGATCAGAGAGAAGAACCCTGAGATCGTCCTCCTTGGGGCCACAGATATGGGAGATGACCTGGCGCCACGACTGGCCCAGCAACTGGATACGGGCCTGCTCTCCCACTGCACCAAGCTGGAGGTGGATCAGGCCGAGCGGCTGTTGCTGGGCACACGTCCGACGTACGGCGGAGAGTTGATGATCACTAGCGCTTGCACGACGAAGCACCCTCACCTGGCCACGCTCCGTCCGGGTGCCATCGAACCGTATCCGCCGGACCGATCCCGGTTTGCTGAGATCGAACAGGTCGTGCCGGAGTGGAGAGAGGAATCGGTGGGGGCACGTTTCGTAGAGAAGGTGGAGGAACTGCCCCTGCCCAGGCTGCAGGAGGCAAGTATCGTCGTGGCCGGTGGCAGAGGCGTCGGACCGGAGGGCTTCGAGCTGGTGGAGGAACTCGCTCGTCAGCTAGGGGCAGCCGTTGGTGCCTCCCGAGGCGCTCTGGACGAGGGCTGGGTGGAGAAGCGGTACTGGGTAGGAGGGGCGGGTGGCACGCCCGTCGCGCCCGACCTATACCTGGCCTGCGGCATCTCCGGCGCCCTCCAGCACTATCTGGGCATCAAGGACGCCAGGTTCATCGCGGCCATCAACACCGATCCCGAGGCTGCCATCTTCAAGCTCGCGGACGTGGGCATCGTGGGAGATGTCCACGAGGTCGTGCCTGCCTTGTTGGCTGAGTTGAGAGCAGACGACAGTTGAGCGTCCTGGCTGCACCACCTCCCGTCAAGCTGCTAGAAGGGAGCTACTACGAGATCGGTTTGCAGATGGGGGCTGCCCTGAAACGCCTCCAGGTTCCCCAGGCCGATCAGGAGACCCTGGCGCTCGCCCTGGACTGCGAAGCTGTGGTTGCGGACACATATCCTGCCCTACTCGACAAGGTGGAGGGCATGATAGACGGCGGGAAGCTTGCCAGAAACGACTTCAAGGCCCTATTCTATGCGAGGGATTCCTCGGGCCAGATGGGTTGCACGAACCTGGCGGTTCTGCCCTCGTGTGCGGCGGACCATTCCCTGATCGTGGGAGTGAATTATGATTGGTTCTATCACGCCCGAGAATGGCGTGAGCTGCGACAGATGAAGCCCCAGGGTGCTCGTCGCAGCCTGCGCGTCACGCACCACTGGGCGGGAAGCCCGGGCGGACTCAATGAGGCGGGACTGGGGGTGTTCCTCTCCGTCTTGCCTCAGCGGCAAAGTACGGGGGCTGGCCTGGCGTGGCACCTGATCATGGACATCGTGCTGGATACCTGCCGCGATGTGCAGGACGCCCGTGATCTCGTGGCTTCGGTGCCGCATCTGAGCGCGTTCAACTACCTGATCGTCGATGTACTCGATGAAGCCGTCGTGGCAGAGGCCCTGCCGGGAGGAGTAACGTTCCGGGAGGCCGAGAACGGATTCCTGCTGGCCACCAACCATCTTCCAGGTCGGGAGGAGCCTGAAGCCCTGCTGTCCGAGCCGGACAGAAGACGACAACAGCGCTCCGTGGCGCGGTATGAGAGAGCGACCACGTGGTGCTCTGAGATGGCAGGCCGGATCGATCAAGCGGCCGTCAGGGAGTTGCTCCGCGACCACGAAGCCCCGATCTGCCGCGGCAACCACAACCCACCGGAGAAGGGGACGGCTTTCGACGATGTGTTCGGGACCATCTGGTCTCTCACATGCAGACCGGCGGACCGGGAGCTGCACGTGGCGTGGGGCCACCCGTGCCGCTCAGACTACCTGCCCTATGGCCTGGCTTGATCCCGAGGAGGGGAGCTTGGAGGATCTCGCTGGCAAGCGGCTGCTCATCACCTCTGGACCCACCAGGGGACCCCTGGATGCAGTGCGCTATATCGCTAACAAGTCCACCGGCCGTCTGGGCGTGCTCCTGGCCACAGAGGCCCTGTCGAGGGGCGCGCACGTGACCTTCATCTACGGGAAAGGTAGCCTGACCCCCAACTCCGACGCTTTGGGGGCCGGCTCAGCGGGCCGGTTGATACTGATCGAAATCGAGACGGTGGACGACCTCGTGGAGGTAATGAACACCGAGCTTGCCGCAGGACAGTTCGACGCCGTCATCCACTCCATGGCTGTGCTCGACTATGTCCCTGAGACCTTCCTGGAACAGAAGACGCCATCTGGTCAGGACGAATGGTTGGTGAAGCTGGTGCGGACGCCCAAAGTGATCAAGATCATCAAGAAGCTACAGCCGTCGACTGTGCTCGTCGGTTTCAAGCTCGAGGTGGACAAGTCCCGCCAAGAGTTGGTCGAGGCGGCCTTTCGATCCCTGATGACCAACGGGGCGGACCTGGTGCTTGCCAACGATCTGCGCCAGGTGGAGCAGGGGCGCCACGTGGGCTACCTGGTGAACCACGCCGGGGACGTCGAGGCAGTGGCTGAGGGGAAGGATGAGATAGCTCGCCTGCTCTTGGACGCCGTGGCACAGAGGCTGGAGGCAGGAACAGCATAGCCCGTCGTAACATAGGAGGTCCAGAATGTCTCTGAGCGGCAAAACGGTGGTCTTGGGTGTTACGGGTAGCATTGCTGCGTACAAGGCGCCAACGCTGGCCAGGAGGCTCCAGAGCAAGGGCGCTGAGGTGATGGTGGTGATGACGGAGGCCGCCACCAAGCTCGTGGACCCACTTACTTTCCGCAGCCTGACGGGGAATCCGGTGCCGGTGGACATGTTTGCGCCGTCGACCGACTGGCAGATCGAGCACATCTCGCTGGCGGAGAGGGCGAGTCTGGTGTTGGTTGCACCGGCCACCGCCAACACCATCGGCAAGATCGCTCATGGCATCGCAGACAACCTGCTGACCTGCACCGTGATGGCTACCAAGGCCCCGGTGCTCATAGCTCCGGCCATGAACGTCAACATGTACGAGAATCCACTGGTTCAGGCCAACATAGAGCGGCTCAGCCAGGAAGGCTACCGCTTCGTGGGGCCTAAGGTTGGGACCCTGGCTACGGGCATCGAAGGAAAAGGAGCTCTGGCCGACGTGGAAGAGATCGTCCAGGGAGCCGAAGAGCTGTTGGAGGGCCAGGACTGAATCGCGCTTCCTGCGCCCTCGCACGATGCGGCCCCAATCAGGTACCAGAGTCGTGCCGTTTCCACAGGTCTTGCAGCCAACCGGGCACCGACGCCTCCCCCTTCAAGTCTCCCCGGAGAAGATAGGGCTTGATGTCCAGCACCGGAGTGCCGTCGAAGGCGTCCAGGCCCCGCACGCGCAGGATGTTCCCTTCCACCCGCAGCAACTGCACCGATGTCATCCCGATAGGGTTCGGTCGATGTGGGGTCCGTGTGGCGAAGAGCCCAACCAGGGGCAGGTCCTCCTTGGCCTCAGGATGCACCTTGAGGGGTACCTTCGTTTCGCGGGGCCTGTCCAGCCAGAAGAGAACCACGACGTGGGAGAACTCGGCTAGCCCTTCGAGGCCCTCGACCCACTCCTCGTCGATTACGACACGGGAGTCGATCTCTTCCCAGATCACGCGCTCTCCAGGCTGGACGTCGTTCTCGACGTGACCTATGGGCTCCAGCGTAAGCACTCCGGCACGTGGAGGAGTATCCATCCCTTTCCTTTCCCTCCCTGCGCAACGGCCACCGTTCGGACCAGCTCGTCCCCGGCGAACCATGCCTAGTATAGCAGCTTCCTGTGTGCACGCAAGGTCTCCTCGGAGACCGAATCCGCTTGCCCCGTCGACGACGCGGTGCTACGATTCATAGACTGCAAGGTTCTCAGATTCCGGAGACAGCGGCATGGGCAAGGCGGTGGTACAGCGATCGGCCGGGGGAGTGATCTACCAGATTCGTGATGGAGAGATGTGGGTAGTGCTCATCTCCACGCAGCAGGGCACTGTGTGGGGACTGCCCAAGGGACTCATCGAGAAGGGTGAGAAGCCACTGGAGGCCGCCGTACGAGAAGTTCGAGAGGAGACAGGTCTGCAGGGGCAGTCGGTGGCCGATCTCGGGTACATCCAATACTGGTATCGTGACTCCGAGAGCAAGGTGCTTCATCACAAGTTCGTGCACTACTATCTGCTGAGATACGAGGGAGGCGACGTTGCTGAACACGGATGGGAGGTGGACGAGGCTCGTTGGTTCACCATCGACGACGCAATGGAAACAATATCCTACGAGAACGAGCGAGCCGTGCTCCTCAGGGGCAGGGAATCCTGGAGGGGAACCGAAGCCGGGATCCAATGAAGTGCAGCGCCGCATGCACTGCCTGCGGCCTGCTGCGGGGGCGCACGTGTGCTCACCACGGCACGCCGAGGGATACCCATGAGAACGACTCAGGTACCCTCTCGACTCGCAGCGGTTCTCCTGGCCTTCGTCGTCGTGACTCTGTGGTCCTCTTCCTGGGTGCTGATCAAGCTAGGACTGCAAGACATTCCACCCCTCACCTTCGCCGGACTACGGTACTTCGTGGCCTTTCTGGCGGTGCTTCCGCTCTCCCTGACCAGATCGAGCCGTCGGGCGCTGGGTAGCCTCAGTCGGCGCTCCTGGCTTCTGCTGGTTGCCCTGGGGTTGACACTGTACGCCGTGGGTGTGGGAGGACAGTTCGTGGCCCTCGTCTACCTGCCCACAGTGACCACCCGTCTGCTCTACGCCTTCAACACCATTGTGGTGGCTATGCTGGCCGGGGCACTGCTTCGCGAGCCGCCCACCCGGGTGCAATGGTGCGGAGTCCTCGTGGCCATGCTCGGCATCTACGCGTACTTTCACCCCGTGGACATCCCTGCTTCGGAGTTGACCGGAGTGGCCTCCGCGTTGATTGGGATGGTGGGCTTTGGACTAGGGACACTCCTCGGCCGTGACGTCGCGCGGGCGGAGATCATGTCCCCTCTGCTGGTGACGTCCGTGAGCATGGGGGTGGGAGGAGTGGCGCTGCTGGGCTGCGGGGTGGCACTTCAAGGGCTGCCGCCCATCAGTTTCGGCAACTGGCTGATGATCCTGTGGCTCGGAGTGGTGAACACAGCGTTGACCTTCGTGCTGTGGAATCACAGCCTTCGGACCCTCACCGCGGTCGAAGCCAACATCATCACCAACGTGATGATCGTGGAGATCGCGATCCTCGGATGGGTCTTCCTGGGGGAACACCTATCGCTTGTCGATGTGGCCGGACTGGGGCTGGTGATCGCAGGTACGATCGTGGTGCAGCTCAGAAGTCGAGCGCCTGACGGCAGCAAGGCTGACCAGTCGAGCTAGAGCTGGGCCACTCTTTCTCTCACCTTCCTCCAGACCTCAGCTAGCTCCTCGGTCACAGGACCGTCTCGGTAGGCGGTCACCGGTTGGCCCAACACCATGGCCTCCGTGACCACCGTGTCGAAGGGTACGTGGCCGACGACCTCGATGCCTCTGCTGGCGCAGTAATCGTCGATTTCCCTCGACTTCTGGAGGTTGATGTCGTACTTGTTGATGCAGACCAGCGCGGGGATACCGAAGTGATCTGTCACTCCCAACACCCGCTCCAGATCATGAACGCCAGAGACTGTGGGTTCGATGACCACAAGAACCAGGTCAACTCCCGTGGCCGCAGCGATGACCGGGCAGCCGATTCCAGGCGGACCATCGATGATGACGTAGGGCTGGCTACCTTCAGAGGCGAGCTTCCTGGCTCGGTCCCGTACTTCGGCAACCAGCTTTCCTGAGTTCTCCTGCCCAGCGAAGAGATGGGCGTGGACCAGAGGTCCGAAGGCGGTATCAGATCTGAACCACACGCCGTCCTGCGGCTCCTCCATGCGGATGGCCTCGGAGGGGCACTGATAGTAGCACACAGCGCAGCCCTCGCACGCTACGTCGTCTATGGCGTATACGTCCTCCTTGGCGCCCTCGTCGGGGACGATCACGGCATCGAAACGACATACCTCCGCGCAGGTCCCGCAGCCCACACACAACTCGGGATCGATGGAGGCCACCTTGCTGCTGAAGAACGCCGTCTCTTCTCGAAGCGCAGGCGATAGGACGAGCTCCAGATTGGCTGCGTCCACGTCCGCGTCGACGAGCACGATGTCGCATTCCTGGGAAGCCAGGTGGGCCAGGGCTGCGGCCACGGTGGTCTTGCCGGTGCCTCCCTTTCCGCTCAACACAACGAGCTGCTTCACGCGCGTGCCTCCCTTTCCACTTTCTTCAGCAACTGCTGGAACCGCTCTCGATACTCCGGCAGCGCGTCCACTACGGTCACTCCTCTGGAGTAGGCTTCCGCAATGCGGCGATCCATGGGGATGCGCATCAGGATTGGGATACCCTCAGCATCACAGTATGCGTCCACGCCGGCATCGCCTACTCCGTCCTGGTTGACGACGACGCCTACAGGTATCCCGAGTTCGCCGCGCGCCACCTCGACCGCCAACCGTAGATCGTGGAGACCGAAGGGTGTGGGCTCAGTGACCAGCAGGACGTAGTCCGCCCCCCGCATGGACTCCACCACGGGGCACGCCGTGCCTGGCGGAGCATCGAGAATGGCCAGGCCATATTCGTTCCTCATGCGCCGCTTCAACTCGCGGATGATGGGAGTAGCCATGGGCTCCCCGACATTGAGCACACCGTGACCGAAAGCGAACCCGTCGACGCGCCCTTCTTCGATGATCCCGATGGGATGGGGCTCCTCGCTGATAGCCTGCTCAGGGCACTCCAGGGTACAGCCCCCGCACCCGTGACACAGTTCAGGGAATACCAGTGTCGTGTTCGGCAGAGCGGCGATAGCGTGGAATTGGCACACCTGCGTGCACCGTGCGTGATGCTGGCACCGTGACTGATCCACCTTCGGGATCAGGATGGAGACGGGCTCGCTTTGCGTTATGGTTGGCTTGAGGAAAAGGTGGGCATTGGGCTCTTCGACGTCGCAGTCCAGGAAGAGCAGACTCGAGTTGCCGATCGTGGGGGCGACGGACAGCGCCAGATTGACGGCGACCGTCGTCTTCCCCGTACCCCCTTTGCCACTGGCTATAGTCACGATCATCTATCGTTGCCTCTCATAGGGAGCCTCGTTCGGGCGGAGCCGTCGGAGGCTAGTTGTCCATGGCTTTGGCACACTCTCTGCAGTACCCCATCAGCTCCACTCGAGTGCTCGTGATCGCGAAACCGTGCTGGACGGACAGCTCCGTGTGCATTGCCGCGCAATGACTGCATTGGAATTCGATCACCTTCCCGCAGCCCAGGCACACCAGATGCTGGTGACGCCCACACTGCGCTTCATACCGGTAATGGTCCCCATCAAGGTGCAGTTCGGTTACCAGGTCCAGTTCCTTCAGGAGATCCAGGGTCCGGTACACTGTGGAGAGGCTCAGCCGAGGGACCTCGTCCCGCGCAAGATTGTAGATCTCATCAGCGCTGAGATGCCCTTCGTGCTCCTGGATGATCTTCAAGACTGCTTGCCGCTGCATGGTGACCCGGTTGCCCCGCTCTCGAAGCAACCTGCCGATCTCGCCATGCTGCGCCTGCTCGACTCCTCTATTCGTCACAGATACCCTCCTGAGCTCTCCCGCTCGGAGTCAGGTCCAAGCGCTGGAGCGGTCCGCCCTGACGGGAAACCAGAGTCAGGCCGGACAACATATCCCTGCGCCAGAGAATCGGCAGCTCGCTACTGCACTTCGTCGTGAGCCAACAAGGGCCCGATCCAACAGGCCGCCCAGCACTCGTCTGCCGGCGTCGCACAGGTCAAGATGAGTCGGCGCATCATCCTGTACGCATCACTCACAGGTCGAGACAGGTCGGAGTACCCCGCCAGGCTAGAAGGCCATGTCCGGCTTCCAAACCTCCCAGACCTTTCCGGCCAGGTTGGGCCCTGGCTTGAGCGTTGGCTTGCCGGGCTGCCAGCCCGAGGGAGTGACCTCACCGGTCTCACGCACATGCTGGTAGGCCTTCAACTGTCTGACAAGCTCGCTGACGTTGCGGCCTACCGATGGGGTGAGGACCTCCATGGCCTGTATCACGCCATCTGGATCGATGAGAAAGCGGCCTCGGATGTTCACGCCAGCGACCTCGTCGTAGACACCGTACACCCGGCCCACACGGCCACCCTGATCCGATAGCATCGGGAAGGGCACTCCTCCCTCCACCATCTTGGAGAGTTCGACCTCTTGCCAGATCTTGTGGCTGAAGCGGCTGTCTGTGCTGATGGACAGCACTTCAGCACCCAACCCCTTCAGTTCATCGTACTTGACGGCAACTGCCGACAACTCAGTGGGTCAGACAAAGGTGAAATCACCCGGGTAGAAGCAGAGCACTACCCACTTGCCCCGATAGTCCGACAGCCGCACATTCTTGAAGCCGCCGTCCATGTGAGCGTTGAGCTCGAAATCCGGCGCTTCCTGGCCTACACGTACTGGTGCCACGCTTGCCTCCTTTGCCTGCGTCTGGGCTTGTGCTTGCTCTGGTTCTGCGACCACAGGACCAGCCGAGGTCTCAACACACGATGCTGCTTCTTCATCCATGAGATTTCCTCCTTCTGTACACACTATCGACTACCTTCGTCGACATCCCCGTTCAGTAGAGCAGGGCGGAGTCGCACAACGTTCCGCCTGCCCGCAGCACGTACGCCCCTTGGGTCGGGCGGTCTCCGCACTCATCACGTAGGGAGGGGAGAAGAGCTTCTCCAGCGAAGGACTGCCACAGGAAGGGCAACTGGGAGCGGTTCCTCCCGCACGGACCAGGATCTCTGTCTTCTCTCCACAGCGCGCGCATCGATACTCGTAGATGGGCATGGTTTCACCTCTCGTGGCACACGGTCTAGAATGACTCGAGAACGACTACGACAGACAACACCTCATCCTGGAACGGCAATGACCGTTCCTACACCGGTAGTCACGTAGCTCTCACGCCACTCTTCTGCAAAGGTGCGTATCGCCTCATCGCCGGTGCAATGGCAGGGGGCGACTCGCTGGACTCCCCACAGGTGCATCTGACTGACGATGCGCTCAAGCTCAGCGCGGGACGCCCCTCCCAGATGGAGGCCGCCCACCACCAGATAGAGTTCACCCGGGTGTTGCTCCTTCACCTTGCTCAGTACGTTCAGAACTCCCGGATGTGCACAGCCCGTGATCACCACCAAGCCGCGACTCGTCTCCAGCACCAACGATTGCTCGACAATTCCTGATCCTAGCTCGCCTGTGCTGTGGGCCTGGGGAAACACCTCGACGGCACTGCCTATCTCGCGCACATCGGTGTAGGCTCGCACTCGCTCTTTGAACGTGACGGGGAAGGAACGAGGCACCCAGACCACGGGTCGAACCCCTGTGGCTAGCAGCGCGGCCAGCCCCCCCGTGTGATCGCCATGGATGTGTGAAAGGAACACGTGATCAATGCTCAGGTGGTCGAGCTCCAATGCTGACATGTTCGCGAGCAAGATGTTCCCATTCCCACCGGTGTCGAGAAGCATAGTCGTCCGCCCCAGCTCCACGACACAGGCGAAGCCCCAATCCGACCGGAGTCGAGGATCATAGTCGTGGTTGTCGTAGACGACTGTGATGGTCACTGCCGCAGTCCTGCTGCTGAGAGGAGTTGCAGAACTCACAGGATTCTCCGTCGGCTCCCTCTGCTCCGCTCCGGACGACGAGCAGCCGAGCAAACAGAACGTCAGCGAACAGATACTGAGGGCACCCAACACGACGGCCCGCCGCAGAGACGGAGTGAAGGATGTATGGTCTTCGTGCATGTGACGAGTCCATCATGCTCCACGGTGTCGTCTTCGACGACGGCGCCCGGATCCCGACGTCGTTTGTGAATCCACAGGGAACCGTGAAGGTTCGACGAGATCCTTGGTGTCACGATGAATCCGCTTGTCGACCGCATCGAGTACGTAGTCCGCCACGAGGGGCATCACCTCACGGCCGAAGAAGAGCAGAGCCGCGCCGAGGGCCGGTGCCGCGCGGGCCACTGCGGAGAGCGGCCGGGAAAGCTCCTGAGGACGGACCACTCGCGTTCGGTCAGGCTGTGGAACCAAGGCGCTTTCTGTCACCGCTAGGATGGCTCTCTCAGGACAGGCCGCTGCACAAGCCTCACACTGGCGGCAGAGGTGCTGGCGAATGGAGGCCTTGCCTCCTTCGACGACAATGGCGCCATGCGGGCAGACCTCCGCGCACACGCCGCACCCAGAGCAGCGGTCCTCGTCTACATAGAGCATGGTTATGCTGCTATTCATGCTCGTCTCGGTTCCTGGTTCCGCGAGCTGTCTACTCCTTCTTCTCCAGGTCTTCGATTCGCTTGGCAACGTCGTCAAGCTGTTGCTTCAGCGATTGGGCCATCCCCTTCAACTCCGAGAGTTCTTCCTCGGTTGACCTGGCGGGCTCCCTCGACGGAGTGGGTGGCGCGGTCCATGTCCCCGCACCCATGCCCATGCCACGCCCCATTCCACGCCCCATGCCTCCGCCCATGCCGCGTCCCATCCCGCCGCCCATACCTCCGTGCATCCCGGAGGTCGCTGCCGAGACAGGCTGTAGCTGGCCGCTGTCGAGAGCTTCCACCGCCTGCCTGACGGTCCCCCCTGAGACGGCGTAGATGGTGAGGCCGGCTTGCTGAAGGACGTTGAAGGCGTTGGGTCCCACGTTGCCTGTGAGTACGGCCTGGGCACCCCTACTGACTGCAAACTGAGCTGCCTGGATCCCGGCTCCGCCCGCAGCGGACATGGCCGGGTTCGGCACTGCTTCAAATTCCATGGTGTCGCTATCCACGAAGGCATAGACGGGGCAACGCCCGAAGACCGGGCTTACCTCCGCATCCAGGCCTTCCTGCACGGCGCTCACGACCACTTTCATTCCCTCACCTCCTGTTGATGGACCAAGTCGTCAAGACATGGGCCGAACACGCGCGGCAACGCAGCACCGTCGCTGCCGAAGCTCACTGTCATCTCGCGACCCACCTGAGTCTCAGCCGATGGTCTAACTCTGCTTCTCAAGCTCTTCCAGTCTCTTGGTGATGGCCTCCAACTGGCTTCGCAGCCACTCGGCCTGAGTCCGAAGGGTGGACAGTTCGTCCGTGGGACCAAATCCGGTCGGTGCGAAGCCCGCTGCCGGTGCTACGCCCGATGTCGGGTAGCCGGTTGGCATCGGCCATTGGCCGGTCGTCAGGTAGGTGGCACAGGGGCCAAGTCCGGTGGGGCTCCTGCCCACCCATCCTGGACTGTAGCCAAACCGCATCCAACCCGGCAGACCAGTCGCGTAGTACATCCACCGATGACGCATCCGTGAACTCCTTTCCAGTTGTTCGCCAGGTCCGGCCAGGACCTAGCTGCCCTGGGGTCCCGGCCACAGTGATGGATTCTGAACGGTCCACGGCCTGGGACCACCACTGTACGGGCTGATGCCCGTGGCCCACCATCGGCGAGGAAGCCAGGGATAGAAGCGGCAATAAGGGTATGGGTTGCCTCTTCCCAGGCCCTGTACATATCCGACGCCGCGCGCAGAGCCGCGCCAGTAGCCTCTGCCGAAACCCAGGCCGCGGCCATAACCGCCTCCTCGGCCTCTTCCATATCCGCGCATGGTTAGCACCCCCATATCGGCAAATAGCCCTAGTGCAAGAGATCCGTCCGCTCCACGATAGTGCCGTCCAGATAGGCCTGGACGGCTTCGCCGATGTCCGTGATGTCCGTGACCACGGTCTTGATTCCGGCCTGCTTCATGCTCTCGAATGCTCCCCAGCCCATGCCGCCACAGAGGAGGACATCGCAGTCTGTGATGGCCTGCGCCATTGAGGCGTGCCTCTCTTGACTTCCAGGCCCGAAACCGTGCCGACCGTGCTCGTCCACAAGTCCGTCTTCGTGCACAAACTGGTGGTGCCCCATCTTGTCGCGCATCTCACGCTTCACGATCTCGCCGTCTTCAACCGTGAAGACTGCATAGAAGGGAGCCCGCCCGAAGTGCCGGCTGATATTGTTGCCATCATCCGTAATAACCGCGATCCTCATACCTGTGGTCCTCCTTCGTGTGCTATACTACTGGCTCAGTGGCGGCGGCTCCTTGGCCGCGGGCATCGTGCTGATTAGAGTCTGTGCAATGGGCGTGAAGGCCTCCGCCGGGTACTCTTCGATCCGTCCCCTGTCGCTGAGTTCCGCGATCTGGCGGTCCAAGGGCAGTGCCCCCAGGAGCGCAACGCCCAACTGAGAGGCAGTATCCGCGGCGTGACTGGGACCGAAGATGTCGTATCGCTGGGCTGTGTCTGGCGCGATGAAGTAGCTCATGTTCTCGATCAGCCCCAGGATGGGGATGTCAAGATGCTGAGCCATCTTGGCCGCCTTCCGGACCACCATGCCCGCCAGGTCCTGCGGCGAGGTGACCAGTACGACCCCGCTCAGAGGCATGGATTGCATCACCGTCAGCGAGGCATCGGACGTGCCGGGCGGCAGGTCCACAACGAGGGTGTCAAGGTGACCCCACACCACCTCCTGCCAGAACTGCTTGATGGCGCCACTGATAAGAGGGCCGCGCCAGATGACCGCATCATCCTCGCTAGGCAGCAGGAGATTGATGGACATAATCTTGATGCCCAGGGAGCTCTCCATCGGCAACACACCCAGTGGACTAGCCGACGGGTGACCGTTGATCCCAAACATCTTCGGTATGCTGGGACCGGTGATGTCGGCGTCGAGCACGCCGATGTCCTGTCCCTCGCGCCGTAGGGCCACAGCCAGCAGGCTGGACACCAACGATTTCCCCACGCCGCCCTTGCCGCTCATCACAGCGACCACGTGGCTCACGTCGTTGAGTTCCTTGGCCAGCGGAGCACCGGCCTCCGTAGCGGGTTTGGCCTTGCTCAGGGCCTCCTGACGCTCATCTGCGCTCATCTCGGCCAACTCCACCTGGACATTGTGCACTCCGTCCAGCGACAGCACTGCGACCTCGGCCTGTGAGCGGAGTTGATCGCGGAGGGGACAGGCCAGCGTAGTGAGGGCGAGGGTGAATCTGACCTGGTCGTCATCGATCTGTACGTCCTTGACCATGCCTAGATCCACCAAGTCACGGCCCAGCTCCGGGTCGATTACCTGCGCCAGGGCTTGCTTAACCTGTGATTCGGTAGTCAACGTCTATGGTCCTTTCTGCTGACGGTATGGGGTGATCCTCCAGCTTCATGTGTTCGTCGTAGGCCTCGAGGAAACGGTCCAGTACCGTCCTCGTCTTGCGCAACCCGGCGATCCACCACGCCAGGTATTGATCTCCCTCGGCAGTAAGCTGGTAGACCCGGCGCGGCGGCCCGCTACCCTCTGTTTCCCAATTAGACGTAACGAAGCCTCGTTGCTCCATCTCTCGAAGGTATCGATAGGCAACACTGGAATCCACCACTTCCTGGCCCAGGCCGAGCTTCTCGATCCTCTCCACGAGATCGTACCCGTGGCTATCACCCTGGTGAAGCAACAGTAGCAGACAGGGCTCGACGAAGCGGCTGATCCTGTGCACACAAGGCCTACCTTGTCCTCGCCCTCTCCACCTTCTCCCGCCCGGCATACCGTCCAGCTCCCTTCAAAGAATGTGCGCAGCACAGCTATATGCAGCTTGCACATATAGTATACAACAGCTTCTCGACAGGTGTCAAGTGGGATTCAGAAGGCAGATCAGTGAGCGGTGGCGCAGGGACTCGCTGCCGCACGGCAGATGCAATGCCGTAGGAGGGGCGTAAACGTTGTTGCTCGAGGCGTATGGTGGGGACCTACAACTGGACAGATGTCGCGTAGGAACACAAGCAGCCCGCTCCGCAGAATGCGCAACCCTTCGCTGTACGCGGAGCGGGCTACCTCTGATGGTGCTTGTGTGCGACCGGCCCTGACCAAGTACCCTGGTTCGTCCTTGTCAGCCTCCGAGTGGAGCCAGACAGGATGGGCACACGCTTGGCCAGCACGCGGTCCTACTTATGCCGCCTCTGCCAACGGTCTCTCTTCAGTCTCTTCCGATACTTGTGGCGCGCAATCTTCTTGCGGCGCTTCTTCACTACCGAACCCATCCTCTGTCCTTGACCCTTTCCTTGCGTTCGAGCTTCCCTCGGGACCCATTATACCATACGCCGCCTTCCTGGGGCAAGGCCCCGTGTGCGATGCGAGGGCGAACGGCGTGCTGGCGGCCTATGCGTGCATAGCTTGGCAAGCACTAAGCTCGCCAGTCAGCAACACAAGCCTGCCAGCGAGAGAGCACCCCAACGCCGCCATGAACGCGCCGAGCGAACACAGTGCGGGGGACATGCTCCCTCGCCAGGATCGCCTATTGCTCCTCCTCCATGCGTACAAGGACCTTGTCCACCCGGAGCCCGTCCATGTCCACCACTTCGAAACTGAAGCCCGAGGTCGTGATTCTGTCTCCTTCGCGGGGCACGCGGCGCAGGTGGGCCATCAGCAGGCCGCCGAGGGTGTGGTACTCCCGGGACTCTTCTCCCTCGAGAGCATGCAGCTCCAGGGCCTCCTTCAGATCGGGAATGGACAGAGACCCATCCACGAGCAGTGAGCCATCTTCTCTGGTGAATACCGTCGGCTCCTCCCTGTCGTATTCGTCCCTGATCTCACCCACGATCTCCTCGAGGACGTCCTCCAGGGTCACCACGCCCTCACTGCCCCCGAACTCGTTGATGACGATAGCCATCTGGCTATGAGTGTCCTGGAAAGCCTGAAGCATGCTCAAGAGCGACTTGGACTCGGGGACGAACAGTGCTTGACGCAGTATCGGCTCGAGACGCAGAGGGCCCTCCTGGCCCAGGACGTCCTTGGCGTGCACGATACCCAGGATATGGGACAGGTCGCCTTTGTACACAGGAAAGCGCGAGTAGGTAGCGGTGAGCACCTTGAGCCTCACTGACTCTGCGGGCTCGTCGATGTCCAACGCCACCACGTCAGGCCGCGGGCGCATGACGTCTGCGACACTCTCGTCTCCGAGGCGGAAGATCCCCTCCACGAACTCCTTCTCAGCAGGCACGAAGACGCCAGTACGGGCACCCTCGCGCACCAGGTAGCGTACCTCGTCCTCCGTCACTGCTGGGGGACGCGGACTGGTCACGCCTAGCGCTCTCAACACCAAATCCGTGGACTTGCTGAGCAGCCAGACCACAGGTCGCGCTACGGACGCCAGGCGAATCATAGGGCGCGCCATGGTCATGGAGATAGCCTCAGGACGGTGCAGCCCCAGGCGCTTTGGCACGAGTTCGCCGATGACGAGGGTCAGGTAGGTAATGACCAGAACCACCAATCCCAAGGCCAACGGCTCGGCATAGGCTGTGACGAGGGGGATCGGCAGCTTGGCCAATAGGGGCGATAGGTACCTGACCGCATCCGCGCCACCAAATGCCCCTGCCAGAATCCCCACCAGGGTGATGCCAATCTGAATCGTAGAGAGGAAGTCGTTGGGATCGTCGAGCAGCCTGAGCACGCGCTGCGCGCGTACCTCTCCGCTCCCAGCCTGAGTCTGCAGGAGAGGCCGCCGAGCGGAAAGCACAGCGATCTCGGTGCCCGCAAGAAGCCCGTTCATCAGGATCAGCAGCAGAATCACAAGTGCCTCAGGCATCGTCTATCTCCTCCCAGGCCCTGGGGACCTGTCTTCTCCCACATTCTAGCACGCGTGGGGGGGCCGCACAAGGGGCGGTGTGCCTGCGGCGTCGTTTAGAGTTGTTGCGCCCCGTTGGGTGAAGGGACGATCCCGAAGGCGACCTTTGCCGGCTTCCCAGTGAAGCGATCATCGCGGCCGGCTGCAATACTCGTGGCCCGTCTTCGTGAAGTCACAAGGCGGTTGGTGTGCGGCTCGTGGCGTGGTACAATAGCGGAGTCCAGCAGTATAGACAGCTCGGGCAGAATGGAGGGTCCTTGTCAGTGAAGGCCTATCTGTGGTTCACTTGAAGTGGAAGCGGGCGCGCCGTGAGGCCGCGCAGGTTGGGAACGGGGAACGCCTTCACCTGGCGCTTCAAGACCAAAGACTACTGGCAGGCAGTGAGTGCACCACAGCCTATTGCCACGGTGCAGGAGCTGATGGCGCTGCACGAACCATGGGTGACCTCGAGGGCGCAGTCGGTACTGGCTGCGATAAGGAACCACGGCGGGCAAGCCTCCCTGGACGAAGAGGGTTTGATCGTGGTGGAAGTCGACGAAGCCGTGCCTGCGGGACTCAACGCGGAGCTGGCGGCACTCGGGTGCACGTTGAGTAACGAGCTGTTGCACACGCTACGAGGGGGTCATGATGAGCCATAGGGTAAGGCTTGGGGCCGCTCAGATCTCGCCCCACTTCTTCGACAAGGAGAAGACGTTGGAGAAGACCTGCCGCTACATCGCGGAGGGTGGCGAGCTGGGGCTGGATCTGCTGGTCTTCCCCGAGACCTACTTCTGCGGTTACCCCTTCTGGAGAGGATCCGTGTCGGTGCGGCGCTCAACCGAGTTGATGGCCCGCATGATAGAGAGTGCGATTCGGCTGGACGGGGACGAAGTGGCACAGATGGCCGAGGCAGCCAGGGAGGCACGCGTCAACTGCGTCGTGGGCTGCAACGAACTGTCGAGCCAGCCAGGTAGCCTCACCATCTATAACTCCCTGGTGGTCATCAGTCGCTCCGGCGAGGTTCTCGGCCGTCACCGGAAGCTGATGCCCACCCACTCGGAGAGGCTGTACTGGGGATTGGGGGACGCCACCGACATCCGAGTGTTCGAGTTGGATATCGGCAACCTGGGAGCCGCGATCTGCTACGAGCATCACATGACACTGCTGCGTGCGGCCCTCGCTATCAAGGGAGAGGAAATCCACTGTGCTCTGTGGCCTGGTTGGTGGCGCGTGGATGACCACCTCGGAGGCAAAGTGGGCGAGCCTGGCGCTACCAACTGTGACCTGGAATCGGCTATCCGCCAGCACGCCATCGAGAACGGCGTGTTCCTCGTGAGCTCGAACTGGTACCTGCGCCCTGATGACGTCCCGGCGGAGCTGAGCGACGAGATGAAGTACAACCTCGCCGTTGGAGGGAGTTGCATCGTTAGTCCTTCCGGACTGTTCGTCACAGGTCCGGTGTTTGAAGAAGAGACCATCGTATGGGCTGAGGTAGACCTGGACGAGAGACAGGTCGCCAAGGCCTATCTGGATGGCATCGGTCACTACTCCAGACCCGATCTGTTGACCCTTCAGATACGAGAAGAAGCGTGGACGCCTACGGGTGCCAGGAAGCTCTCAGAGGCTGGCAGCACGCGAACGAGCGTCGATCAGGTGCTAGCTTTGCTGGGTCGGCATCAGATCAGCGTTGAGGAACTGGACACCATTCTGACCGACCACGAGGAGAGCTAGACGTCAGGATTTCAGACCGCCAGTGACGGCTGTCACCTCGAGAAGGGGAAGAGGTGTCGTTGCTCCAGCAGCGGCAGGTAAGCAGCGACGATGAGGCAGACCGAGCCGGCAAAAATGAGACTGGCGCCGACCTCTTCGAGCAAGGCGGAGCGACCGCCATGCCAGACCAGGACGATGATGCTGGCGCCCAAGAGTAAGTAGACCGCTCCTATCGCTACAAAAGTGACCCTCCAGGGTACCCCAAGGGAGTTGGCGGCGCCAGCAATCAGTAGCGCCAGGAACAGCAAGGCAAGGTTCAGGCCAACTATGACGAATGTCCACGCACGGAACATGTTTGGTATCCGATGGCCCGCTCTTCGACGTGCATTGTAGCATTCACGAACCGGTTGTGCAAGATGCGAGCCCGGCCGATGAGAGGTGCATGCCGGCACGCACCTGATGGAGCCATTGGTACGACACGCGACCCAATGGGGCAACGCGCCCGTCGGATCGTGAGCTGGGCATCCTACACCCGGGCTTCCCCAGCACTTTTCTTCAACACCTTCGGCATGGTCGCGGTACGGACGCCGGTCGTGGTGTCAACCGGCTTCTGTGCCCGCCGTCACAGGGGGACCCTCGGGCCGTGACGCTGGAAATAGCTCTGACACTGTCTATTCTGGCCGCAGCCATTGCGCTGTTCGTCAGCGAACGGCTACCTGTGGACGTAGTCGCTTTGCTCGTGCTGTTGAGCCTCGTGATCACCGGGCTGCTCACCCCCGCCGAGGCCTTCGCCGGATTCGCCAGTCCGGCGGTAGTCGCGGTGGGCGCCATCTTCGTCGTCAGCGCGGGCCTCTTCCAGTGTGGTCTGGCAGGATGGATGACGGACCTGATGATCAGGCTGGCCGGTCAGAGCGAGCCTCGCCTGATCGCGCTGCTGATGATTGGGGTCGCGGTGCTGTCGGCAGTGATGAACAACGTGGCAGCCGTGGCTGTGCTTCTCCCCGCGGTGATCGGTATCTCCAGGCGAACAGGGATATCTCCGTCGAGATTGCTGCTGCCGCTGGCCTATGGCGCAGCAATGGGAGGTACCCTCACCCTGATCGGGACGCCTCCAAACCTAATCGTCAGTGACGTGCTCCGCCAGCGAGGGTTGCCTCCCGTGGGCTTCTTCGAGATTACGATTCTCGGGTTGCCCCTTCTGCTGGCTGGAGTGGTCTTCATGCTCACCGCCGGCAGGCGGCTTCTTCCAGATCGACCGTTCCGAGACAAGCTGCGGCGCACCAGGCTCCCCCAGGAGCTCATCGACATCTATCACCTGCCCGAGTACATCCACGCACTGGAGGTCCCCACGGACTCACCACTCGTGGGCCGCACGCTGGAGGAGAGCGCGATGCGGCAGGACTTCGGCATGACAGTGCTGGGCGTCGTGCGCTTGTCTGAGCGTGTGATAGGCCCAGAAGCGAATGAGGTCATCAGAGCCGACGACCGCCTGCTGGTGGAGGGAGGACCGAGGCGTCTCCAGCGTGCAGCAAGCCGCTGGGGACTCGGTGCCAGCCGGGCCAGCCCCGAGGAGGCCGAGTTGCTCCTGGCAGGGGACACGGGCCTAGTCGAGGTGACGCTGGCCCCGCGGTCTTCCTTCGAGGGACGCTCACTGCGCGAGATGGACTTCCGCGAGAAGTATGGCGTGACAGTGCTCGCGCTGTGGCGTGGAGGACACCCGATCGAGCGAGAGATAGCGAACCAGCCCCTGCGCATGGGAGACGTCATGTTGGTCCAGGGCTCCTGGTCGAGGATTGCTCTACTACGAAGAGAACCGGCCCTGATCGTGCTCTTCGGCGAGGAGGCCCTGCCGCGCAGGACCCGCAAAGCGCCGATCGCACTGGCTATCCTGCTGGGTATGGTCGTCGCCATCATGTCTGGTCTGGCTCCCGTCTCCGTCGCTGCACTGGGTGCGGCGTTGGTGATGGTCCTCTCAGGTTGCCTGAGGATGGAGGAGGCGCACCAGGCTATTGAGTGGAACGTTGTGTTCGTGGTGGCGGGGACACTTCCCCTCGGAGTAGCCATGGAGAACAGTGGCGCCACCCAATGGATTGCCGACGTGGCTATGTCTCCGGTGGCAGGTCTGGGCACCTTTCCACTCTTGGTGCTACTCTTCGTCGTCACGGCTTTGATGAATCTGGCTATCTCCAACTACGTCACGGCCGCGCTTCTCGCGCCCATCGCCTTCAGTCTTGGCGCTGCTGCCGGATTGGATCCGCGGCCTGTGGTGCTGGCGGTGGCGCTAGGTTCCTCTGTTGCGTTTGCCACGCCCATCGCCCACCAGTCCAACCTGCTCGTGATGGGTCCCGGTGATTACCGGTCGAGCGACTACCTCAGGGTGGGCCTTCCACTCACCCTCGTAGCCCTCGTAGTGGTGGTGGGCACGCTGTTAGTTCTCGGCTGATCCACTCGCATAGTACTTCTGGCAGCGGAGGTTCGCTGGCATGCGAGCCAATACAGAACTGCCTCGATCCATGAAGAGGCAAGGAGGACGTCAAAAGTGTTACCCAAGGTCATTCTTCACAACGCAGTCAGCGTGGACGGACGGGTAGACTGGTTCAGTCCGGACGTGGGGCTGTACTACGAGATAGCTTCCACGTGGGACGCGGATGCCATTCTGTCGGGAAGCGAGACCATCCTGGAGGGCTTCAAGGAGGTCGACGGTCAAGCCGCGGGCATGCCCTCTGACAACGAGTTGGGCGAGCCCGCGCCCCCCAGCCACGGGCCGCTGCTGGTTGTGACAGACAGTCGAGGCCGCGTCCGGCAGTGGGCGGTGATCCGCAACCAGCCCTACTGGCGAGACGCCATAGTACTGGTCTCAGCCTCCACTCCGGAGGAGTATCTGTCATACCTCGGCGAAGAGGGTGTGGAGTACATCCTGACCGGCGATGAGCACGTGGATCTCCGGAAGGGACTCGAGGAGCTGTACTCTCGCCATGGCGTGGAGTCGGTGCGGGTGGATAGCGGCGGCACCCTCAACGGTGCGTTACTTCGCCAGGGGTTGGTGGACGAAGTCAGCATACTGATCGATCCCAGCCTGGTGGGCGGTACTTCGCCACGTTCGATCTTCCGCGCGCCCGACCTCGCATCGCCCGACGGCGTGATCGACCTTCGGCTGACACACGTAGAGCAACTGCGGGAGGGCGTTGTGTGGGTGCGGTACGAGGTTGTTCGCTGACCCTAACTCTCCTAGCGCTCCAGCAGCTCCAGGATGATTCCATCCGGATCGGAGAACATGGCGATCCGCCAGGTCTTTCTGCCTATGGGGGTGGCGGCCCTCCTGAGCTTCTCGTGGCCGGCCTCCACTGCGTACTCAATCTGGGGCTCGAACTCGTAGGGCGGTGTGATAAGCCTTCCACCCAGTTGCTCGATCTTTTCCACAGCTTCGTCCATGTTCTCCACTCGGAAGCCAAGGTGGGTGATCCCCACCCCGTGGTATAGTTGTTCATCGCACTCCTCGGGGCTCTCAGGCGCGTTCACCTGCACTGGACCCCTGCACTGCGTCAGCTCCAGCAACTGGTCCTCCAGATGGAGATAGGCGTTGGTGGTCGTCTTTCTCAGCAGCCGGAAGCCCAGCACCTCCGTGTAGAAGGTGATGGATCTTTGCAGATCTGATACGGTGATGCCCACGTGCTCGAGTATCATACTCCGGACCTCCAGTTGCGGCGCCGAACTGCCGGCCTGCCGGCTCAGGCAAGGGGGTGCGCCAGCCAGCGTACGAGCCGCCGGCGTTTATGACACCGTGCTGCGACTTCCTGGGCCAGGACAGAGCATGCGTGCTCGGGCTCAGTCCACTGTCCACCTACCCGACGGCAGTGTGGAAGAAGCTCTCACACGTCAAAGTACAGTTCTATTTCGTACGGGTGAGGACGGTCCCGCACTTGAAGATATTCGTGCTTCATCTTGTGGTCGATCCAGTTCTGGATGAACTCTTCATCCATGACTCCGCCGTCCAAGAGAAACGCGTGATCAACCGCCAAGGCCTCGAGCGCCTCGGCTAAGGACGCAGGCAGCCCCCTTATCTGTTTCTGCTCTTCGGCGCTCCAGGCGAAGACGTTGGCGTCGATGGGGCCGAAACCAGCCTCGGTGGGGTCTATCTCCTTCAGGATACCATCCAGGCCAGCCATCAACTGCGCGGCCAGTGACAAGTAAGTGTTACCCGTGGCATCTGGGGGTCGGAACTCAATCCGCTGGTCACGGGGGTTGTTGGCGTACATGGGAATGCGCACCGCGGCACTGCGGTTCCCGGCAGAGAAGAAGAGGTTGACCGGGGCCTCGTAGCCAGGCACGAGTCGCCGAAACGAGTTGGTGCTGGCGCTGGTGAAGGCCAGCAAGGCAGGCCCGTGGCTAAGCAAGCCCCCTATGTAATGCAGGGCCATCTGGCTAAGCCCAGCATAGCCCTCCAGGTCGTAGAAGAGGGACAGGCCATTCTTCACCAGCATCTGATGAGAATGCAGTCCATTGCCTGCCTCGCCGAACACCGGCTTGGGCATGAACGTGACCGTCTGGTCGTGGTCAGCAGCCGTCATCTTGGCAACGTACTTCACCTTCATGGTGGCGTCGGCGCTCTCGACCAGGCCCATCAAAGTCGTCTCCATTTCCACCTGCCCCGGCGCGCCCACCTCGTGATGGTGGTATTTCACCGGAACGCCCATGGCTGTCAGGTGCGCGCACATCTCGCTACGCAGATTGTGCAGCACATCCCTGGGAGGATTCGCATGGTATCCCCCGTGCATGGGTATGTAATGGCCTGGTCCAGCCGAGGGACTGTTCCAGATCCCCTCGGCTGATTCGAATCGATAGCCAGCACCGTGAACGTCGTTCTCGAAGGCGACCGAATCGAAGACGTAGAACTCGAACTCTGGTCCCCAGCGGCTGTCATCGGCTATCCCGATCTCCCGGAGATAGCCCTCAGCTCGGCTCGCGATGTTGCGCGGATCGTACGGGTAATCCTGCCGGGTATCGGTATCCCTTGCCGTGCAGACGAAGCTGAGTGTAGGTAGATCGCAGAATGGATCCATGAACCCGGTGGATAGATCCGGTATGATAACCATATCCCCTGCCTTAAGAGGCTTCAGACCAACACTGGACGCGTCAAAGCCCACACCGTCGTCCACTACCCAGGACCCAAACTGACCCACTGGCAGGGTCACATGGCGCCACTGACCTGGCAAGTCACAGTATTTCAGGTCGACCATGCATACGCCATGCTCTTCTATGTGCTGCTTGACCTGCTCGACCGTGCGAAACACTCTCGACCTCCATTTCCATGCCTGATGGACAGCTAGTCCAACCGCGTTCTACCCACCTTCTCACTTGAGTGGAAAGGTCCCTTCGTTGCGCAGCAACTAGAGCTTCAGCAGCCGCAGGGCGTTCTTGAACAGGAGCTTCTCCTTGACCTCATCCTTGAACGGCAGCATGTCCACTTCTTCGACCGCTCGTCGATGCGGGATCAAGGAATCCGTGGCGAACAGGATCTGGTCCTGGAGCAGCGAGTTACCATAAGTCAATAGCAGCTCCCATCCCGTCCCGGGCCTGGCGATGTACTTGGGCGCCACTCCTCCGATCTCCACGTAGACGTTACGCCGCTTCCAGGCCACTGCCACCATCTCGTTGACCCAGGGCCATCCGCCATGGTTCGCAATGATGGTCAAGTGCGGAAAGTCACACGCCACAGCGTCCAAGTATCGAGGGTGGCCGTAGTCGATCCTGCGATGTAGAGCGAAGTTCAACGATGCATGGATGGCTACCGGCAGCTCGTTGTCCTGGCAGTAGGAGTAGACCGGGTACAGCCTCTCGTCGTCAGGATACCAACCCTGCACCCACGGCTGCAAGTTGAGACCTTTCATCTGGAGCCGCTTGACATAACGGTCGAGATCCGCCACTGGATCCTGTGCCGAAGCGGGGTCCAGGCCTGCGAAACCGATCAGCGTGTCCGGGTCAGCCTGGACCTTTTCCGCTACGATCCTGTTCAGCAGTTCGGCGTCGCCGTAGGAGTACTCAGCGTGGAGCACAGCCTTGGATACGCCTGCTGCCTTCATCGCAGCGAGGAGATCCTCGAAGGGCAGGGAGCACAAGTGCTCGAAGTCATAGAGCTCCTTGTAGCGTTCCATAAAGGGAGGTAGCCCCTCGTAGCCTCCGGGGTAGAACTCCTCTCCAGTGCCGATGATGCGGAAATCGAAGATCATGGTGGCCTCCGTGCTAATCCTCATGCGCCAGGCGATCGTAGCAGCCTTCCGTGAGGTCCGGTTTCTCCTGTCTGAGCTTCTGCTTCTGGACCCGCTCGGAAGGCGTCTTGGGCAAGCTGTCACGGAACTCCAGATAGCGTGGAACCTTGAACACTGCCATGTTCGCCTTGCAGAAATCGATCACTTCGCTGGGTGTGATCTCCTCACCAGGGTTGGGCACCACGTACGCTTTGACCTCTTCGCCGCGAACGGGATCCGGTACCGCAAGGACCGCAGCGTCCAGGATCTTGGGATGGTCCATCAACACCTGTTCCACCGAGGCGGCAGAGATGTTCTCCCCGCCTCGACGTACGATGTCCTTCTTCCTTCCTACGAAATGGTAGTCACCATCCTCATCCTGACGGCCGAGGTCTCCTGAGTGGAACCAGCCTCCCCGGAAAGCGTACTCGGTCGCCTGTGGATCCTTGTAGTATCCTTTCATCATACCCCGGCCGTGCTTCAGCACTATCTCGCCAACCTGCCCCTGGGGCACCTCGACGCCGTTGTCGTCCACGATCTTCACTTCCCGGTAGGAGATCGGGCGGCCTATACACGCCGTCCCCACCTTCCGGTCCATGTCCTGAGTCACAGCGATGTCACACGTCGTCTCTGTCGAGGCATAGATCTCGTAGACGGGTACCCCGAAACGCTCCTCCCAGGCCTGGTGAATGCGTGGAGGAATCCCAGAGGTCTGTACCATCCTCAGATGATGCTGCTTGTCCAGCTCCGAAGGAGGCATGTTGTACAAGAATGAGGTCATGGAGCCGATGCAGTAGAAGCAGGTGATCTTGTTATCCCTGACCTGGTCCCAGAAGCGACTGGTGCTGAACCGGTCGGCCACCACCAGTGTGGCGTTGTAGAGCATGACCATGATCGTGTTCCATTGGGGGTCCATGTAGTAGAAAGGCTGAGCCGTGAAGACCCGATCCTCGCTGGTGAGCTGAAAGAGCTGTGCCTGGATCTCGCCGAGGTTGAGGAAGTACTCGTGGCTGGCCAGACAACCCTTGGGCATCCCGGTTGTCCCCGACGTGTAGAGTATGACGGCGTCGTCCTCTGCGCGTACATGCATCTCACGCAGCCTGGGCGGACTCTGCAGCAATGTCGAGAAGGGGACGCTCTTGCCGGCATCGGAACCATCGAGGCTGATGACGATCTCCAGGCATGGCAGGTCCCGCTCGATCACCTCCACGGCTTCCAGGCGATCATCCGAGGTGACCAGGACGCGGGCCTCGGAGTGGTGCAGGACGTACTTCATCTCCTCCTCCACAAAGCGACCGTTCACCGGAACCATGACCGCGCCAATGGAATTCGCAGCTAGCCAGGCAGTGGGGAACTCGACACAGTTGGGCAACAGGATCGCCACCTTGTCGCCTTTCTTGACGCCCAGGGACAGCAGGCCATTAGCCACCCGGTGCACGTTGTCCAGGAAGCCCTCATAGGTGACCTCACGGTCGGTGAAGACGAGGAACTCTTTCTCAGGGCTTCGCGAGACGGCCTCTTCGAGGGACTTGCCAATGCAACTCACACTCATCTTCCTCCCTTGGACAGCCGCTGGTCAGTGAGTCAACACTTCATGGGCCTGGGGGTCTCGGCCAACGGTATTGTACCCCGAGTCGGTGGGGAATCCGAGTCGGGGCCGGCAGACCAGGCTGTCTCGGCGTTTCACCGACTAGTCCTGTCCTCGTCCTGTGGTATAATAGCGCAGAGCCATGCCGACCAACCTGCCGCCAGAGTACTTCGAAGCCGAGAAGCTATACCGCGCAGCGCAGTCGACCGCGGAGAAGATCGCGCGCCTCGAAGAGCTGATGGGTACCATCCCCAAGCACAAGGGGACGGACAAGCTGCGCGCGGACTTGCGCCGGCGGCTTTCCAAGCTCAAGGACACAGCCCAAGCCAAGAAACGACCTGGCCGCCAGGAGTCAGTCTACCACATAGACAAGGAAGGGGCCGGGACGGTGGTCGTGTCCGGCCCGCCCAACGTCGGAAAGTCGGCGCTGGTGGCGGCTCTAACCAACGCCACCCCCGAGGTGTCTGAGGCACCGTTCACTACGTGGGAACCAACCCCCGGAATGATGCCTGTAGAGGACATCCAGATCCAGTTGATAGATACCCCGCCACTGAATCGAGACTTCGTCGAGCCCCAGTTGATGGACCTCATACGAAGGTCCGATCTGCTCTTGCTGGTGGTCGACGTCCAGACAGACCCCCTTGGTCAACTCGAGGACAGCATCTCGCTACTGCGAGAGCAGCGCATCGCGCCCGGGCCTCGCAAGGAGTCCGTGGCAGAGGAAAGGGGGCTGGTCCTCGTGCCCACGCTCGTGGCGGTCAACAAGAACGACGACCAGGAGTCAGACGACTTGCTCGAGGTCTTCCTCGCACTACTCGAGGATGATTGGCCGTTGGTGCCAGTATCGGCCGCTACGGGCCGGAATCTGGAGCGTCTGAAGCAGGCCGCGTTCGATCAACTGAAGATCATGCGGGTCTACGCCAAGCCCCCTGGAAAGAAGCCCGATCTCGATACGCCGTTCGTGTTGCCACGGGGCAGCACGGTGACAGACTTGGCCGCCAAAGTGCACAAGGACTTCCTGGAGAATCTGAAGGCGGCACGGGTCTGGGGAAGTGCTTCCTTCGACGGTCAAATGGTGGGACGGGATCACGTGCTCGCCGACGGGGACATCGTTGAGCTACGCATCTAGATCTCCTTTGAAACGACGGCTGCGCACCAATCACACTCGGATCTCAACACACTGGAGGTTGGGGGAATGAACTCGTCGACAAGGTTGAGAGTGAACGCGCCGAAGGTTATCCACGAGATCATAGACGGCGAGGCGGTGATCATCGACTTCGACACGGGCAACTACTACAGCCTGGACAAGGTTGGCACCGAGGTATGGGAGTTCATCGAGAGGTCCGCCAATCTGCGCGACATCAGGGAAGCTCTCTGTGGTCGATATGATGGTCCTCGCGAACAAATCGAGCGTGCAGTAGATGAGTTCGTGGCGGAACTCCAACGAGAGAACCTCGTCATACTCGATGCGGCCGAGGCGACCGAAGGTATGGCAAGCACAGAGACCCCGGCCCAAGCGGAACCAGCAAGCGGCCGCGCTGTCTTCGAACCTCCCGTTCTCTACAAGTACGACGACATGCAGGAGTTGCTCCTGCTGGACCCCATCCACGAGGTCGACGAGACAGGCTGGCCCACCGCGGGTCCCCAAGGTACGGTCGTGGATGAGTAGGGAGCGTAGCGACCCACCAGAGCAAGGCCCGCACCCAGCATCACCGGACAACCCGAACCCCGCCGCTTTCTTCGAGACAGCTCTTGGGGTCTGCGAGGAGGCTCAGGAAGCCGCTGGCGGCCCAGTCGACAGGTTCTACTCTATCGGCGGACTGGTGTTGTGCCTGAGGTTTGCGGGTCGGGCACTGGTCCCCCTCATTGCGCCTGCCCTGGAGCACCTCGTTGTCCAACCTGCTGAAACGCCTGCATTCACGATCCACCTGTGGGACAGCATCTCCTCGGGCACGACTATGTCTGCTGCTCCGTGGTCACTGGAGGACTACAGCCCACGAGGCGAGGTGCGCGGGTACACCGATGAGCGTTTTCACACCGTCTTCCACCTGGGCTCTCACACGCTCAAGATGCTCGATGCCCGTCAAAACGTGGGGCTCTTCTGGATCCATGACGCTCGGGACGTGCCGTTCTACGAAAGCGCCGCGCCGCTACAGGCGATTCTCCACCGCTGGATGGGTATGAACGGGCACCAACTGCTCCACGCAGGCGCGGTGGGCATGGCCAGTGGTGGAGTCTTGCTGGCGGGGAGGGGTGGCTCTGGCAAGACCTCCACAGCTCTGGCCTGTGTCTTCGCGGGATTGCTCTACGCAGGTGATGACTACGTCTTGCTGAGCAACGAGGGTGTCCCCTTCGTCCACAGCCTCTACAACTCAGCCAAGCTGGACCCCGACAACCTGGACAGGTTCCCGCACCTGGCGGGGAGAGTGGTCAATAATGACAGGCTGGACACTGAGAAGGCGGTGGTCTTCCTGCACCAGCACTGGCCAAACCAGGTTTCCAGCGGGTTTCCACTTCGAGCGATCGGCGTGGTACGTGCAGGTGGCGGCCGCTGCACCGAGGTCTCAGCAGCGCCATCGGCCTTGGCTTTGAAGGCACTGGCTCCCAGCACGGTTCTCCAGCTCTCAGGAGCGGGGCAGCGGGACCTCAGGCGAATAGCCAACTTGGTGAAGCGGGTTCCCTGCTTCTCCCTCGACCTGGGGACCGAGCCTGACGAGATAGCCAGGACGATCTCCGCACTGCTGTCGCAGCTCCAGGAGTCGGACGGCGCCTCTGGTCGCGGACGCTCGGACCGATCAGATCGGACGCCAAGTACCTCGATTGCTCGTGGGACGGGCTGAGATGACGAATAGCCCCTTGGTCAGTGTCATCGTTCCGGTCTACAACGGTGAGCGTTACCTGGGCTACGCGCTACAGAGTATACTGGATCAGGACTACCGGCCTCTGGAAATCATCGTCGTCGACGACGGTTCGGTGGACAGCACTGCGCCGCTCGCCAGGTCCTTTGAAGACGTGCGCTACGTCTACCAGGCCAATCGAGGGCACGGCGCGGCGATGAACACAGGTATTGGACTCGCTGAGGGTGAGTTCCTGGCCTTCCTGGACGCAGATGATCTGTGGGCTCCCCACAAGCTTTCTATCCAGGTACGGTACATGATCGAGCACCCAGAAATCGACTACGTCCTCGCGCAGATGCGGAACTTCCTTGAGCCAGGTACCGCCCCGCCGTCGCGAATCACCAGGGATCTGATCCTGGCTGACTACGCTGCGCTCCAGGTTGGCGTCTTGCTCGCGCGTAGGGCTCTGTTCGAAACAGTGGGGGTTTTCGACAACGGCTACTCTCACGCCAAAGACGTGGACTGGTTCGTACGAGCCGCAGAGGCTGGTGCTCGGATGGCCATTCTACCCCAGATCCTCCTTCACAGAAGGCTGCATGGCTCCAATCGCTCCTATCTCTCTGGACCAAGGACCACGGAGTTCCTCACGGTGATGAAGAAGCACATCGACCGCCACCGAGTCGATGCACAAACAGCACAAGGGGGTCAGGACGCATCGACAGACAGGAGCGGACAGTAGCCAGATCAACGAAGATGACCACCGTAGACTCAGGCAGGCGCGTACTCGTGATAGCGCCACGGGTGTTGACGCCCGACATGGATGCCGGCTCGTCCAGGATGTATCAGTTGCTGGTTTTGTTGCGTGCCGAGTCGTCCTCGGTTACATTCCTCGCGAGCTTTCCCGATTCCTGGCCGCCCTTCTCCAGTCGGGTGCGAGACGACACCAGTCACCTGCGGCAAGCAGGCATCAAGGTTCCTGAGACCTCAGGCTTAGAGCCGGTCGAAGACCACCTGAGACGCAGTGGGAGGGGGTACACGGCAGTCTTGCTCACCGGGGAGTACGTAGCAGCGAAGTACATGCAGAGCGTTCGCCAGGACGCACCTCAGGCCATGGTGGTCTTCGACACGGGTGACCTGCACTACCTTCGTCACTACCGTGAGGCCAAGGTCACACGGAATGCGCGGGCCCTCAAAAGGGCGCTCAAGGTCAAGCAGCGAGAGCTGGCAGCCGCCAAGGAAGCGGACTACACGCTGGTGGTCAGCCAGGAAGAGAAGAGCATACTGGAGGGAGACTGCCCCGGCGCACGAGTCTACGTTCTGCCCAGCATCCACGAGGTGTACGGCTCGGCCAGGCCCTTCTCCGAACGGAAGGACCTGGTGTTCGTGGGCTCGTTTCAACATGCACCCAACCTGGACGCAGTGAAATACCTGGCAGAGGAGATTATGCCTCTGGTATGGGAGAGGTCCTCGAGCGTGAAGATCTACGTGATAGGCAAGGATCCCCCGGACCACCTCGCGGACCTGGCATCCGAGCAGATGATCTTCACCGGGCACGTGCCCGACCTCGCCCAGTGCTTCGATAGTTGCCGCATCTCCGTAGCCCCGCTACGATTCGGCGCCGGAGTGAAGGGAAAGGTGCTCACCAGTTTGAGCTATGGCGTGCCGGTAGTCACTTCGTCGATCGCGGCGGAAGGCATGTTTCTCACTCATGGAGAGGACACCCTGATCGCCGACGAAGCCAGGGCGTTCGCCGAGGCGGTGATGAGTCTGTACCACGATGAATCGTTATGGAATCGCCTATCCCGCAAGGGACTCGACACGGTCTCCACGCACTTCTCGCCCCGAGCGGCGAAGGCAGCTCTCACGGAACTCCTGGCGCAGATGGAAAAGGACTATCCTCGTGGATAACCCGTTGGTCAGCACCGTGATCGCCGTGTACGACGGAGAGCGGTTTCTGGCAGAGGCGATCGATAGCGTACTGGCGCAGACGTACGAGCCTGTCGAGGTTATCGTCGTCGACGATGGGTCCGCCGATGGCAGCGCTGGCATCGCCAGCGCATACAAACAGATCCGCTACATCTTCCAGCCCCACTGCGGTCATCCTGCGGCCCTGAACGCCGGTATCGAGGCTTCAACCGGGGAGTTCATCGCCTTTCTCGACGCAGACGATCTGTGGATGTCAGAGAAGCTGAACCTCCAGATTCCGTATCTGATGGAGCATCCTGACGTGGGATATACCATGGCCCTGCTCCGTAACTTCGTGGAGCCCGGTGCAGAGTTGCCACTACGACCCACCCAGGACCTGCTCGTCAGCGACGAAGTGCTCCTGACCGTTGGCACACTGGTTGCTCGCAGGGATGTCTTCGAGAGCGTTGGCCTGTTCGACACTGACTACGTCCACGGCTACGACGTGGACTGGTTCGTCCGCGCCAAGGAAGCAGGAGTGCCTATGGGAATCGTGCGGGAGACGTGCTTGCTGCGACGGATTCACGGAAGAAACATGTCGTTCGACAGAGAGGCAAGGAAGCTCGCGTTCGCCACAGTGTTGAGATCAGCCATCGATCGCCGAAGGGCGCGGTCTTCTCCACGAGACGAGGATGGTCATGACCCTGCCAAGAGCAAATAGCCAGCACGTCTGTGCTGCAACAGGGTAGCCTTCGATGGCCACAGGCAGACCCCTGGTCAGTGTAATCATTCCGGTCTACAACTGCGAGGCCTATCTTGCGGAGGCCATTGGGAGCGTCCTGGCGCAGACCTACCGGCCTCTCGAGATTATCGTGGTGGATGATGGTTCCACCGACGGGAGCGCCGACGTCGCACACCGGTTCCAGAACACCGTGGAGTACTGTCGCCAGACACACCGAGGCTCGAGCGCTGCTCGCAATGCCGGGGTGGAGTTGGCCCAAGGCGACTACATCGCGTTCCTCGACGCGGACGACCTCTGGCTGGAAGACAAGCTAGATCTCCAGATGGCCAGCTTCCATGAGTCTCCCGCGTTGGACCTGGTTTTCGGCCACGTGGAGCACTTCCACAGCCCCGACCTGGATGCTGACGTGGCCGAGCGGATGTACTGCCCTTCCGATCCCATGCCCGGCTACCTGGCCGGCGCCATGCTAGCCAGGCGAGCTGCGCTTCAACGGGTGGGCCCTTTCGATCAGAGCCTGCGCGTGGGAGAGTTCGTGGACTGGTACTCCAGGGCCATGGATGCTGGACTGGTCAGCCTGATGCTGCCGGCCACGCTAATACAACGGCGGATCCACAGTGGCCATCTAGCTGTCCGCAGGCGTGATTCGCAGACAGACTTTCTGCGAGTCGTGAAGGCATCTATGGACAGGCAGCGCAGGGAGAAGGATAGCGGGCAAGGCGACGCCAAGGAGACCAACCCTCGATGATGATCGCGGCGCAGTCGACGTAGACGCCTGGGCTGGCAGGGCGGGGGATGCCGCCCAGACCGCAAGCTATCGAGGATGCATGAGTCGGCCATGGTTTGCAGGGACCTGACTCCACGCCAGGCAAGCGCAGAGATGTCTCTCGAGGGCAGGGTCATTGGAGACACGGAACGGCGACCCGTACGATAGCGCCGAGGCCCATTTCGAGCAGGCGTGCTTGTATGAGACAGAGGGTCGATGGAAGATGGCGCTAGCGGAGTGTGACGCGACCATCGAACTCGACCCATCGTGTGCCGATGCCTACAACCTCAGGGGCATGGTTCTGGAAGAGCTCGATCGCCCCGGAGAGGCAGCGATGGCCTACGAAAGGGCCATCAGCCTGGACCCGGCTTTCGACGAAGCCATCCGCAACCTGTGGGAGCTGGAGCGAGAGGCAGGCATCAGACACGAACTGGTGACCATCGCCAAGTTCACTTTTCCCATGAACGCGTACGTCCCCAAGAGCAAGCTCGAGAGCGAAGGCATCTGGTCGTTGGTGGCCGATGAGTACATCGTGAATCTGGACTGGACCTACTGCTACGCGATCGGCAGGGTCAGGTTGCTGGTGCGCGACTCAGACGTTCTCAAGGCGAAGTATGTCCTGAAGGAGCTGCCCCCCGAGTTGATGTGCGTGGATGAGGATCAGCCGCGCTGTCCGAAGTGCGGCTCGGCGCTGACACGGTACGAGAGATACAACCTGCGGCTGGTGTTCGCGTCCTGGCTGTTCCTCGGAGTGGCCCTTCCCTTCTTCAGACGGCGCTGGAGATGCTCGGTTTGCGGCCACCGTTGGAGGCCAGCGTAGGCCTGTGCGATATGTTGGATCCTGTACAGGCTCCCGGAAACCTGTTCTGGGGACGCCAGCACTCTATCAGCCCCCTCCGCACAAGGCCACCGAACGTCCATCCAGCTTCCTCTCCCACTGCTGCTCGCCGGTAGGTCGCTGACCAGCACGCGCCACGCTTCCAACCGTCCCCTGGACTGAATCCAGCACCTAACGCCCTCAATGTCATACACAACCTCTGTGCCAGATGCCCAATCCAGGTTGCGCAGCATCTCCAGAAAGTGATACAATCCACATCTTCACTCTCCAACCGTGACATCGTCATCGAGCGTACTGGGTCAGGCGTACATGGAAGCCAAGAGTGTGTCGGATGGACGGATAGCCTTGGGGGTAGCACTGGCGCTCTTCGGCCTGATCATGCTGTGCTGGAACGGCAGCTTTCATTCCAGCGATGGGCTGTCGATGTATGCGGTAGCGGACAGCCTGGCTCGATACGGGCAACTCGACACGGAGCAGGTCCGCTGGCTGGGTTTACAGCAGGGGATGTACGGACCAGACGGCCTGCTCTACTCACGAAAGGGCCTTGGCACCTCACTGATGGCTCTGCCGATGACTGTGGCGGGGATGATCCTGCCGGGTCTGGGTCCCGTTCACACCTCTCTCCTGCTGATGCCCCTGGTGACAGCGGCCGGCGGCGCTCTCCTCTATCTGGTGGGCCGCCGTGCCTTCCCGGGCTTGCCTCGGGTGGCGGTTGTCTCGGCTAGCCTGGCCTGGGGACTGGGGAGCCTGGCCTGGCCCTACAGCAAGACCTTCTTCAGCGAGCCCCTGACCGCGCTCTGCACCATCGGGGCCATGGAGCGTCTGATCGCTTTCTCTGGCGCAGAGGCCAAGAGCCGCGGCGAACTGGCGGCCGCGCTAGGTCTCGGTTGTTGGCTTGGCCTGGGGGTGCTCGCTCGGCTGGCCCACGCGATTCTGCTCCCGGTCTTCGTCCTGGCCTTGCTTGTCCTGATCTGGCGGCGCTACGGGCTGGCGCTTACGCGGCAACTCCTACAGCTCCTCACGCTCCTTGCCCTGCCGCTCGTCATCGCGGGCGGGCTGACCCTCTGGTACAACTGGGCGCGTTTCGGCAGCCCGCTTATCACCGGCTATCTGCCTGAGGAATCGTTCTCGGCCGTCTGGTGGCAGGGGCTGGCGGGCCTGTCCGTGAGCCCCGGGCGTGGTCTGATCTGGTACGTCCCGTGGCTCGTGTTGATCGTGGCAGCCCTGCCGCGGGCGTGGCGTCTGTCCGGGTTGACCGCAGCGACTGGCGCGCTTTCCTGCATGCTCTACCTTGTGCTCTACGGAAAGTGGTTTCTCTGGCACGGCGGCTACTGCTGGGGCCCTCGTTTCCTGGTGCCAGTACTGCCGCTGCTGGGCCTCCTGGCGGTCCCAGCGGCCGCTCGTTGGCCGCGCCTCTTCGGTTCCCTGGCTGCGTTAGGAGTCGGGGTGAACCTGGTTGGGGTAGCTTGGGATTTCGACCAGCATCAAGAGGCGCTCCTCCAGAGTGGTCTGCCGCTCTTCGACCCGCGCACGTTCTTCGATCCACAGTATGCGCAGATCCCAGGAGTCCTACGGCTGGGTGAATGGCAGACCCTCGACGTGGTCTGGATGGCTGGAGGGCGACTCCACCTGGCGCTGGCGATGCTGGCGTTGGCCCTGGCCACCGTGGGGGTGCTCGGCGGTCTCTTGATAGCCTCGGGCCGCAGCATGCGCGTGCCCGGGCTGAACGGGAGAGCATGGGCAGCCAGTCCCCGGTGGGTCGCCGTCTTGCTGGCGCTGATGACCTATGCTTTCCTGTGGCAGGCGAGGAGCGTGGAAGCAGCAGGATACCGCAGCGTCGCGGATGCCATCATCGCCTATTCGCCGCCAGGGACGATGATCTGGAACAACGACCACCCATACATCTCCACCTTCTTGAACCTCTACGGGGGCAGGGCGCCGATCCTGGGAGTGTATGAGCCCAACGATACGCTGAGTCAGGAGACCAGGGATCGGCTATCAGCACTGGCCGACCTGTCCCAGCCCGTATGGGTGATCGAACGCGGATCGGTGGCCGCGATGGGTGCGCTGGAGAGCGTGGCCTCTCAACACCGGGGGTTGGTGGACGAGGTCAGCGTGGCCACATCCACCTTGGAAGCTCCTGGATCGCCCGAGGAGACCGAACCCTTGAAGGCGATGTTCTACTTCGACACGCCAGACTGGGAGGTACAGTCCCTGGACGTGACCATGGGGCCGGACGCCCAGCCGTCGATCAATCTGCAAGAGGCCGGACTCTCGTCTGGGGCTAAACCGGGCGGTGTGATCGCCCTTCGCCTGGTGTGGGTGGCGTTGGAGCCCCCGCCAGAATCCTACGTGGTTTCTGTGCAACTCGTGGACCCAGATGGGATGCCGGCAGCCATGCGTGTCGGTGTGCCACAGAATGGCCTGGCCCCGACCTCCACCTGGCGGGCCGGAGAATCCGTAACAGACATCTACGCCTTCAGCCTCGGGGCAAATGCCCCGGTGGGCGACTACGAGTTCCTGGTGACCGTGCAGAGCGTCACAGACTCCGCTCGTTTGCTGACTACGGATGGCCAGGACGAGGTGGTCATAGGACCGCTCTCTGTCGTATCATAGAGGACTGATACAGAACTACTGTGGGCGCTTCCGCCTGATGGCTATGCCCATCCGATTGCTTGCGCAGGCGCGAGTCGGCACCACGAACGTCCACACGGTCCTAGATAGCGACCAGAGGTCACTTATCACGAAGTAACGGAGAAACGAACGATGAGGACAAACCTGCCCGTCCAGCCCGAGAACCGGCGGGCACACATGCACCGCAAGTTGAGACTGGCGGTTTGGCTCTCTGCTGGCGTGATGACCTGCGTCTTGGCGACGCTTCTGCTGCTTGGGCCGGCGGCGCGGCCCAGCCTTGCATCGCCACTGGGCGCGGCCCTTCCGGATCTCGCCGTTACGAAGTACGTCGAGAGCGGGGTTTTCGCACCCGGCCAGTACGTGAAGTATGTTATCTTCGCAGAGAATTGGTCCAATTACCCGGCACATGACATATACGTCGTAGACACCTTGCCTCCGTGGACGACATACGTCACCAGCACTCAGCCTGGCTTCACACTGATTCAGGCCGGTCCTGACGAAGTGGTCTGGGTCAACAACTATCTGACGGCCTATGAACGAGGGTGGTTGTCCATCACCGTGCGCGTGAACGATGACGCCCCGGTGGGCTCCACCGTCGCCAACGTCATATCGATCCGGAGCGACGGCTACGAGGACAACTACGACAACAACGAGTTCACCCTCTGGGAGTCCGTGCGCCCGGTCGAGCCCGACCTGGCTGTAACCAAGAAGCTCTACTCTGGTACAGTCGAGTCGGGGGAGGAGATCACCTATCAGATCATCTACCACAACGACGGCGGCTCGGTAGCCCACGACGTACGGATCACCGACACGTTGCCCCTCGGAACGACGTACGTGTCCGATGACACCAGCGAGAGTCTGGACTTCACCACGGAGATCTCGGGGAGCACCGTTGTGTGGACGAGTCCCTCGGTGGAACCTTTCACTTGGTGCCAGAACTGCCGGCAGGCAATAGACGGCACCAAAGAGCTGTACGTCACGGTCAGGATATCCGACGACTGGGAGCCCGACGATTGGCTGGAAAACGTCGTGGAGATCTCGACCACGGAAGTCGAGGCCGACTACGACAACAACCTGAACCGCCATGTGTGGAAGCCCGAGTCCACGAACTACGGAGCGGCGGTGGCCTCGGTGGACCACGAGACGATGCGGCTGCTGAGTGATGGCGGCTTCGAGTGGATGCTGTACTACCTGGACTGGTCAGAGACCGAGCCGGCAAAGGGAGAGTACTACTGGCGCAACCTGGACGACGCGATATGGAAAGCGTGGTGGTACAACCTGAAGCTCATCGTACGGGTAGACCGGGCCCCCGAGTGGGCCAGGGCCCCAGCCACCAGCGAGAGTGCACCGCCGAGCGATCCGAATGACCTGCGCGACTTCCTCGCCGCGGTAGCCACGGGCGAGCGTAACTACAACGGCCAGACGAGCTACGTTCCCAAGATCGACGGCTATGTGATCTGGAACGAGCCCAACCTGGCCTCGGAATGGGGAGGCGAGTCGCCGAGCGCTAGCGAGTACACCGCCTTGCTCCAGGCAGGCTATGACGGGGTCAAGGGAGCGGACGCGAGCGCGCTGGTCATCTCGGCGGGGCTGGCCCCGACCAACGGCGACCCAGGCGTTGCCGTTAGCGATCTCACCTACCTGCAAGCGATGCTCGACGAAGGCGCCTGCGCGTACTTCGACATGCTGGGCGTCAACCCCATGGGCTTTGCCTCCGCGCCCGACGACACCTCCGACCCCAACGGCTACTACTTCTCCCGCGCTCTGGAGTGGCGCGATACCCTGGACGACTACTGTGCTGACAAGCAGATCTTCGCCACGGAGATGGGCTGGCTGCGTGACAGCGAGATCGACCTCGACGGGTACAACTGGACGAAGGTCTCCCTGATGGACCAGGCCCACTATCTGGCTCGCGCCTACCACAAAGCCCGGCTGGAGTGGCCGTGGATGGGCCCCATGATGACCTGGAACATGGACTTCGCGGCCTTCTACGAGGAGACCGAGCATTCCCATTGGTTCAGCGTGACCGACAGCAACCTCGATCCTCTCCGGCCCTACCTGACCCTCAAGAACGCAGCCACGGGTGGTCCCGCCGACCTGTGGGTGGAGAAGGAATTGATCGGCGAGGCCACACCGGGCGAGGATCTGGTCTATCTCATCACCTGTACCAACATCGGCGGCCAACCAGCAACCGGCGTTACCCTGACCGACACCTTTCCTGACTATGCTACGTACGCATCGGACAGCAGGGGAGACGGGACGCTGGTGGGAGATGGCCAAGTGTACTGGGACCTCAGCGACCTGGAAGCCGGGGCGCGCGAGACCATCACTCTCACTCTCCACTTGGGCGACGACGCGCTGGTGACCGCCTCCTTGGCTAACACCGTGGAGGCCACCGCGGCCCCCGGCGAGCCGTACACCGACGACAATGCAGCCTCCGTGACCACCGAGTTGGCCAAGACCCACTACTACCTACCGATGGCCGTGGGCGGGGAACCATCTCCATCAGCGCCCGACCTGGTGGTGAAGCAAGTCGTCGCCACGCAGAACAAGGTCGAGGTCACCATCCGCAACCAGGGCACCGCGCCCGTGCCCGACAACTGGCAGTCGGAGTTCTGGGTGGACCTGTACGTCGATCCACCCCGCGTGCCGCGCTACAACGATACCTGGCGGACGCTGGGCTGCCAGGGTGCGGTCTGGGGCATCACCTGGAGTGGAAGCACCTATTCGCCGGATGACCCGTCCAGCCAGGCCCTGCCTCTGGAACCGGGCGACGAGTTCACCCTCACCACCCGCGGAGACTACTATTGGTGGACCGAGGAAGGAATCACCTGGCCCCTGGCCGAAGGCGCTACGATCTACGCGCAGGTCGATTCGTATAATCCGGACACGAGCTATGGTATGGTGAGAGAGACCCACGAGATAGTTGGTGGGCAGTACAACAATACGAGCGCAGCCTTCAAGGTGGCGAGCCTGGCAGCGATAACCACTGAAGATGCGCCGGGGGACAAGCAGCAAATCGATCCGGACTTCAGCGAGACGTCACTGCCGCCCAGACCGTAGACACAGGAAGAGCTCAGCTATCACACAACGGACCAAAACCGTGCCTCTCGTGGGTGTCGAGAGGTGTGTCCGCCACGCCTGCCGGGGAGCTGACGCCAGGGCGTCGATCGAGCGCTCCTTGGCCGCGCCATTGTGAGATGTCCGTGGATCAGGAGGAGGAGATGAGCTTCGCAGAGTGGATACAGAAGAAATGGTACGTGCTCTTCATCTCCACCGGTCTCGGGGCCGGCGTGGCGTCAGTTGTCTGCCAAGCGTTCTTCTACCCACTGGCCAGACACTCGGTCATCCTGGGTGCGGTTCTAGGATGGGCCGCAACCTACATCATCTACAAAGCGGAGCATCCAGGGGAGGAGTGATGCCCTGCTTGTGGCCTCAATGCCTGTGCCCTCGTAGGAACGTCTACTGAGGCGACTCACGTGGCAGGGATTGGAGCCCTGTCCGAGAGAACCGGTGCAGGCAGAGACTGGTGCGAACCACTCCGGCAGGCCGGCGCTAGTGGTGCACCCCCCAGTCCTTTCCGAGGTACGCAGGCTCTTCCGCCCCGCACGCATTGGGATAAACGGTTAGCGTATAGGTCATCCCCGAACTGCCGTCGTCCGACGAATCTCGCTCGGTGAACCGCTTCCCGCATCTTAGCGGTGTGCGGTCGGTCCAAAGATCAGGGAATGGGGATGCGATGGTCTCTGCTGCCATCCTATTCACCAGGAAGGTGCAGAGGAACATCGCTGCACTCATTGGGATAAACGAACACGCTGTAGTTCAGCACAGAGGTTGCAGTGCCTGTCTTCGCACGATCAGTGGTGAACGACTTGCCGCATCCCAAGTCCTGCTGGGCGTCCTGAAGGGAAGAGTACCAAAGAAGCTCGGAATGGTCGCCAAACTTGTCATTGCCACTCCAGTCATCGTAGTCGTAGAACCGGGTGCTAATCAGGACTTCGAAAGGTTCTGCCTCGATGGGAAGGACAATCTCATCAGGATTGGATCCATAGCCCATTCCCGAGAAGAAGTATTTGCCGCATTTCATAGATATCATAGAGGTTCCCACACGCGTCGCCGTGAATATGGTTGATCCTCCAGTCCAATATGGAGGTCCCCAAAAGGCCTTTGTTTCTCCATTGACCCTGATACGATAGTAGACAGAGAGGGTATCACAATCGCCAGCCCAACCATCCCTGGTCCAGAGCAAGCTAATCCAATTGAACTTGACCCTCACATAGCTCTTGCATTGTGGCAGTTTGTCGTAGAACAGAGGGCTCAGGGGTGACTGGGCCGGACCCGCCACGGCGCGAACCTGCCAGACGAAACTCTTGCCACAGTAATTGGGGCTGTAAACTGTGGCTTGGCGGGTGTTGGGACCATCGTAGTATCCGTAGGGAATGCCGTCCAGGAAGACCGCGAACCCCTTGATTTCCTTTGGATCGCCTGCCCATTTCCAGGTGAGCGCCCGTTCCCGAGAATCGCTCTGGCCCGAGGAGGACGATGCGTTCCCTACGCTCACATCGTAAGGAGCCGGCAGCGTGGGGTCCTCGTTGCCATACATCCCAGTGGAAGCCCCCAACGTGGACCACACGCCCACCGTGTAGGGCTTGACGGCAAATTCGATCTCGTAGGAGGTGCTCTTCAGCGTCCGCCTGGCGCCGTCCCATTCGTACTGGGAGAATGTGCCGCTGAAGGGACCAAGATCGTTCAGCGTCTGGCCTGACCAGCCCAAGCACTTGCCCTCGATGTCTAGTGCGCCGTCCGTAGGCACGGGAACCATTCTGGACTTGAGGCCCGCCGCTGCATCGGAGAAATCCGCCTTGCCCGCCCCCACTTGTACGAAGGCCCCAGCGGCGGCAGGGATGCGTTGTTCAGGGGCAGCCTCGTAGGAGGCGTAGCAGTAGACCTTGTCGTAGCTGCCTGAGAGGGTCATGTCGAAGACCTCGACTCGCAGGTAGTCGGTTACCGTCGTGCCGCACCCCGCATTCTCAGGGATGAGGACCGTGATCTCGTTACTGGGCTGCGTGCCCGTGGAATTGGCAGCCTCGACCCAGAAAGTCAGATAGCCCTCCTCCCCGGGAAAGAACTTGACCCACGCTGGACCCGTATCGGGCGATGGTTGGAGCGAGGTCACCACCTGCGGCATGAGCATGCCCAAGGACATCCAGACATCGTAGTGCGTTTCATCGGTGGCGTTATCGTTCCAGGTCAGGATTACCTCGCAGCCATCCACCTGACCCTTGAGGTCTGTGGGTGCCGCAGGTGGAGTGGACCCAGCGAAGGGAATAACCTCATACACCAGGCCGAGAATCGGGAAACCCTTGTCCTCGGTGAGTGGGGGAACATCGGGGATCGGTACTGGGGTGCTACCCATCGCCGAGGGCCCCTGGCCGCTAGGGGTCGGCTGTTGCTCTTCCTCCTCGTCGTCATCCTCGTCATCCGGCGGTTTCGGCACTTGAATCGGCGCGCCGACTGGCGGCTCTTGGGTACCCAGATCGGGGTTCAAGTCGCGCAGCACGTCTGGCTCAGTGTCGTAGGCGGTGGCGATGTCCGCCAGGGTCTGGCCCTCCTCTACCGTGACCGCCAGGAACACCTCGCTGACACCGATCTTCGGGATACCTGTGACGCCCACCGGCAGGCTCTGGCCGATGATGCCCCCAGTACTCACAGCACGCACGAAGAGCACGTGGGCCCCCACAGGCACCGGCAAATCGAAGTGGGCATAGAAGGTAGATACGCCCTCCGGCCGGCCGCTCGCCTGCGTCTCTTTGAGTTCGCCGTCCAACCACAACTCAACGCGTGCGATGGGGATGCTGCCCAAGGCAGTGGCCGAGACGGAGAGATAACCATCCGCGGGAACCGACGTCTCGGAAACCGGTGCGGTGACGAGGACAGTAAGCGGAGAAGATGCCACGCCAGCCTGCTCTTGCTGACGTGCGTACAGGAACGCCAGTGGGCACAGCACAGCCAGTGCCAGCGCGACCAGCGAGCAAAGGACGATAATCGCCCACTTGAAGCAACCTCTTCTCCTCGTCATAGCCATGCTCCCTTGTGTGTCATAAGCGTGGGTTGTCGCGCCTTTCGCGTCTTCCCCGTACGCATCCCAGCGGTTGTCCGGCCTACCACAGCTCGGACTAGGGCTGGTTCCCCGGATCAGGGTCGTTGATGGGCACGTCTGACCTTACGTGCCCCCCGGAGTGTCCTCGGTGAACGTCTCCGAATGGGTGTTGTTGCCCGGGCTAGGATCGTTGAACGGTACCTGGATGGTGCACGATATGTCGTACTGGTAGTCATTGTGCAGATCGACGGACAAATCTGTGTTGAAGGCTTCGGTCTGGCCCGGGCTGAGGCTGCCGATAGGGATAGGGATAGCTCCCGTTTGGCCCGAGTCCAGGGGCCTACCTGAGATAGACCTATCCCACTGGCAGGTGAGCTGAACCGTGACGTTATTCACAGTGCCCGGCCCACGGTTCGTGATTCTGGCCCAGATCGGCCCGTAGAGGCTCTGTGCGTAGAGATCGGTGATCGCCAGGTCCGTGCCTGATGGCGTGGGAGAAGCTACAGGCGGGAACGTAGGCGTCGGTGCTGCGGGCGGAGACGTAGGCGTCGGTCCTGCGGGCGGGGACGTAGGCGTCGGTCCCGCAGGCGCGGTGCTAGGCTCAGGAGTCGGTGTCGGCTCCTGTGAGGACTCCACGTGCAGCGTCACGGTCCTCGTGGTCTGATAACCATCGGGGGCCTGCACCACAAGCTCATAGGTCGTGGTGGTGGCAGGACATACCTGCTGCTGCCCTGTGTGATCGACCTCAGAGCCCTCCAGAAGCGTGGCCCACTCCGCGGGAGCGCCCACCTCCCAGATCAACGTCGCGCACCCGCCCTGAGGGATAGCATCTGGATCCGCAGCGAAGAAGATGCCCACTTCCTCTGGTGCTGCCTCCACGTGGACAGTCGCTGTGCTCGCCTGTTCCCACTCGGGCACCAGGAGTTCGTAGGTGGTGGTCTCGAGAGGACACACCTCTCGCTCGCCGGCGGACGGCACACCTTCACCATCGAGAAGGGCATCGACGGGCGGATAGACCTCCCAGCGCACCACTGCACAGGCGCCTGGAGCGATGACTTCGGGCTCCACGAGGAAGAATATCTCGCCTTCACCTCCCTCAGCCGCGAACGTAGGTGAGGGTGTGGCCACCTCGCCCACCGTCACCACTGACGTCGCTTCCGAACCAACGTTGCCAGCACTGTCCGTGGCTCTCGCGCGAACGGTGTAGGTGCCAGGCGCGGTGGGGGTCCAACCCGCAGTCGCGTCACCCAGACGCCCGCCACTGGCAGGGACGGTGGCCAGGGAATCTTCGTCGACGAAGAACTCGAAGCTGGCGACGCCATCGGCGTCGGAGGCGTGAGCCATGATGGTGACGGCGCCGAGAGGAAGATGGGAGCCATCCAGGGGACGGTCTATCCAGGTCATAGGCCCCTGTCCTGGGGCGGCGCAAGAGGAAACAACCAAGAGAGCGACTAGCAGTGCCCCAGTGCAGCAGATCGTGGATCGCCTCATAGCCCCCTCCTCACCTATGAAAACGTATCAGTTGGCTGCTATGCCGTGCCGCAGACACACGGCCCGAACGAAGGAGCCCGCAGCAAGGGGCTTGAGAAGAAGAATAGCACCTACGATGTCCACGCGCAAGCGCAGTCGTGTTTGGGAAGCTGGGGCGCCATGACAGCGTTCAACCCGCTTCCCCAAGGCGCCTTGCTCTCCCCAGGATTGTATGGTACGATGGCAAGAGCATGGTCGACAATGTGTTACGCCGGTGACGAGGCGTTGCATACTCTCGGTATCCACATCATGCCTGTTCCGCCTCGCACGGCAGCGTCTCCCACCTACGACGTGACACAGGTCAAGCCGCCGCTGGGGATTGAGACGAGGGGAGGATGGAGATGAACACCGAGGGACCCGGACCACGAACGCCAGCCGAGCTGATCACGGAACTCCAATATGGGACCAGGTTCGTGGTCTACCAATACTGTGTGTCCTTGTTGGTGATAACCTTCAAACGCAGCTCCGACCTCTACCTTGTGAGGCCCGGCGAGAGCGCCGTGCGTAAGGGGATGCGCTACACCCTGCTCTCCGTGCTCCTGGGCTGGTGGGGGATACCCTGGGGACTGCTCTACGCGCTAGAGAGCATCGTGATCAATCTTCAGGGTGGCAAAGACGTGACTCAGGAGGTGGTCGCCGCCCTATTGCCTGCGGCTTCTCCTCAGGAACGCGCACAGTTGGAGCGACTGGTGCCTCAAACGCCAGCCGGGAAACCGAGCGTTTCGATGGACGAGTCGGGTCAGGTCGTGTGGGCCAGCGAGGCCGTGCCCGATGAACCTCTCGAGCCAGGTGCCCGAAGGCGGCAGTGGCTGGGCCTCGGTGCCCTGGCAGCGGTGGGGCTGGGAGTGCTGGTTTTGGCCATCGCTGGCCTGGCACAGTGGAGTCAGCGCACAGACAGCCTACAGGCGGGAGTCTGGGGCTTGCCCGCCCAGGCCACCGCCACGTGGGAAGCGAGGCTCGCTAGACCAGCTCCCACGGTGGCGCCGGGATACGTCTCCTACTCCAACGAAGATCTCTGCTTCTCCGTGCACCACCCCGAAGGGTGGGTCGTCGAAGTCGGCGATCTCGAGGAGTTCGAGACGGATGGCCTAGCTTCGAGCGGTGTGGAGTTCTTCACACCCACGCAGACGCCGGAGGAGACGCTCGTCTTATGGGTGCAAGTCTTTTGGGCAACGCGCGGTTCACCCTTGGCGACCCCAACAGACGAGGAGTACTTCTACCTCCTAGAGAACTTCGTGGGCGGGCAACAACCGCACCCACTGGAGGACCCCTACCTGCTGGATCTTGACGGCTTCAGGGCAGCCCAGGCTGCCTACACCTTCACAGAGGACAACGCTTCACGGACCTTGGTCCATCACTCAACGATCTTGTACGCCGAGGACCGAACATACTTCATCATTGGTACGGCGGTCAGCGAGAACAACGAGGAACTGAGCAACGTCTACGATCACTTTGTTGCCAGCTTCCGGGTGCTTCCGGCCCCGTGACGGAATCGAGTTCACCGCTCACAACCTGGGATATGGAGGCTCTAGCCTGTGGGCCCGCGAGCCAAGGAACTTCCTTCCCGCTCCTATCGTCTAATCTGCGGCAGAAGAAAACGCCGGGGGATGGAGGTACGCAGATGAAGGAAAGGCTTCGAGAGATGGCGGCGAGCATGAGCATTCTGGTGGCGCTCCTGGCGGTCGTGGTAGTGGCGGGCGCCAGCGGCTGTGCGGCGGAGTCCGTGCTGGCTCTGGAGGCCGAGGACAACGGCCGGGAGATCACACTCCAGAAGGGGCAAACCCTGACCATCAAGCTAGAGGGCAACCCCACCACCGGCTACTCCTGGGAGGTCGTGGAGTCCGAGGGGGCGATCTTGCAGCAGGTTGGCGAGCCAGAGTTCGAGGCTGAGTCAGATCTGCTCGGCGCTCCGGGAACGCAGACCTTGCGCTTCGAAGCCGTGGAAACGGGCCAGATGGAGTTCAAGCTGGTCTACCAGCGTCCATGGGAGACGGACGTGGAGCCTCTGGAGACGTTCACGGTCCACGTGACCGTCCAGTAGTCCCGCAGAGGCAACCATGACAGGAACGGGAGCACGTTGTCAGTGGCGTTGCATCGCGCTGTGCGCGCTCGCTTGATACACGCGAATTGACGTGCATGCGTAGCCCCTCATCGGGACCACACGTCTGAGAAGATTCTTGCCAGCGCCGCACCGCCGGGGACCACGATAGTGGCGAAAAGGGTGCGCAGCATGGACGTGTTGTAGGGCCAAGTCCTCGCCGCTTGCACGCGGCTCTCGTAGGCCGCCAGCGCGCTGATCTCAGCACCCAGCGTGCCGGTACTCTCGCCCGCGTCGATCCGCTCCATCAGCGTGCGCGAGGCCGAGACTATCTTCTCCTGCACCGCCCTCAGCTCCCTCTCCTTCTCCGCAGCCAGCAGACGATGAGTGTCGCGCATGTTGAGGAAGAAGACCAGGAACGGCACCACGGTCAGGAGCGGGTACACCACCCAGTTCTGCCAGGCATACAAGCTGCTCCACCCCCCACCTAGCAGGGTGCTCAACGCGATTCCGCCCACGAACACCAGGGCGATGGCCAGACTCTGACGACCGATGGGCTCGAAAGGCCCTATGTCGAAGATGTCGATGGTGAGGGGCTGCCGGTGCAGTTGGGCGGACAGCCTGGTGCTGGCCACCGACGCATAGATCACCCATCCCAGGAGGCCGAACATGAGGCCGGCCGCCACGGTCAGATGGGCTCCCAGGAACAGGGACCCGCGGTCGGGAAGCCAGGATCGGCCCAGCAGCAGCCCGAAGGCCGCACCGATACCGAAGGCTAGGACCTCCCACATCCCTCCCAGCCGTGAGGCCTCGTTGACCAGCGCATCGAAGGCCTCTTGGTCCAAGAGCACCAGTGGGCGGAACGCTTCGACCACACGGACGTCTCCTCGCCCGAGGATGCTCGACACGACGAGGATGTACACGATGATCCCAGTGGGGAGAAGCGCGATGCGCCAGTAGCCGTGGCTGATGAAGTCTTCCCATACCCCATCCAGCACCGCCAGCACGACGGGGGCCGCCAGCAGCAGCAAGGCGACTATCAGTCTGGCCCAGGGATACGTCTCTCCCGTGACCAGCCTCGCTAGCAGGGACTCCTGAGTCTTCTCAGCGCGTCCAGTGACCACGGGTTCCTCCCAGCGAGAATATACCAGGAGGCGACCGCGGGGTCAATCGACACATTGGTGTCGCGATGAGGGTGAGGTGCTTGGTCGCGGCATAGTGCACGCTGTGGGCCTCGCGGTATCGGGCGTTTCGATTCCAATTGGATTGCTGCCGCCCTTTGCCGGGGGGTCCTGGGCGTCCACCGCCGCTTGCCGCAGTTCCCTCCCCAGTTCCTCTTCCAGTTCCTCTAACTGCTGGAGCATCGCGGGCGGCACCGAATGGGCAGGCCATCGAGCGTTCAGCTCAGCTATCTGCTTTCTCAGCTCTTCGATACGCTCGTTTGTCATCTATCACCCCTTACTCCACCCTCTCCGCCCCCAGCAGCCTGACGTAGCCCCGGAGGAACGGGTACGCAACGAACTTGCCGAACCCGTGCTGAGCCAGCATGTGCTCGAGGTCCAGGGACAGAAACTCGATACCCAGGTCGCATTCGATACGCCGGAAGGCCCAGCGGAAAGGGAACGATTGCCGCTCGAGGTCGAACTCGCTGAAGTCCAGGATCCAGAGCAACCCACCGCGCTTCAGCGCTCGATGGACGTTGCCGAGCACCCTTTCCTTGTCTCCATCTTCCAGGCTGTGCAGCGTGAAAGCCAAACACGCTTTGTCGAACGTGTTGCGAAAGGGAAGCGGCTCTTCGATCCGGCGGTTCAGAAAGGCCACGTGGGGATAGGCGGAGCACCGTTCCTGAGCCTCTCGGACCATGTCCCGGCTGCTATCCACGCCTACGACCCGGCCGGTGGGACCCAAGGTCTCGAGCATCACGCAAACGTTGCGCCCCGTGCCCGATCCCAGATCGAGGATCACATCGCCCTTCTGGAGATCCATCCGCTGGATGGCCTGCTCGATGAAGCTCTGATACCGCCCCAGCAGGAGCAGGTCCATCACCAGGTCGTAGTGGCGGACTGCCCGTCCTGTGAACTCGGCATGGCTCCGTTGTGACATACCCGTCCTCACTCATCCAAGGACAACGGCCAGGCACTGAGAGCCGGGAGCGTCTCCGCTGCTAAGCCGTCGACTACGTGAGACAGTCTATCACTCTTCCTGCTCTTCTTGGGCGGCGAAGTGGATGTCCACCGCCGGAGGTTCGGCCAATGTGTTGATCAACGTCGCGTGCCGGGCCACCCCCACGACTCTGCGTTTCACCTCTTCGGGTGGTTCAGGGTCCATAGAAATCGCCGCCGACAGTGCACCGATCCTACGAGGCTTCGGGACCTCCTCGTACTCCATCGTGACGCTGAGCCGCTCCACCTGCACCTCCCGCAGTCGGCAGGAGTTGAGCACGAACTCCAGGATGCAGGCACCTACGGCGGCAACGAACAACTGTGGCCCACTCATCGCCGTGCCGCCGCCGTGCTCCGGTGCAGCGTCGATGACGACGGTGTGACCGCCCCCCATGGCCGAGAAGCGCATACCGTCTACGTGCTCGACCGTGACCCGCATCTGCCCCCTCCTTCCGTCGATCCGACGGGTGGGTGCACCCGCAACCTCCCACGTCGGTCTGGCACCACCGTGGAAGAGTATACCTGGCGGCTGCCGCGAGGTCAATCGGTCGGTCAACTCCGAGCCACGAGGCGCGAGGAGCAACTGTCACCTTCGGCTCGACGCAGAACAACCTGAGCGCGTGTGTTGCACCCAGAGCAGGGCGACTTGGCAAGCATCCCACTTGGTGCTATGATGATGGCGTCATTCCCGCGTTTCAGAGCCAGCCAGTCAGGGTCAGCCATTCTACAAAGGAGGCCGAGATGTTCTCCGAAATGAACAGCATTGCTGGCTCCCTCCGCAACCTGATCCAGGCGTCCCCGTGGCAAACGGAACTAACCCGCAATCGGGGCTTTGGCTGCTGCCTCGCGGCCTCCTACTTGAGTCTGCTCGACACCATCTCTTGGACAAGGCGCTTCGCCAACCCCTTCGCATTTGTGCGCGTAGGGGCCGACTCTCACGATGGGAACGGAGCCGGCTCGTGGGCCGTGAATTGGTTCTGCTCGGGACTGGCGTGGCAGTTGGTGTCCCTGTCCCGTAGCCTGAGCCGGGCGGCCACCGCACTGCGAGACTCTCAGGCCGCTGCCTCCTTTGGAGAACCAGAGGTGGCCGCTCAATTCGCTGACCTCACCGACCGTGCCATCCTCGAATGTGAGGCGTTGGCCGTCCCTCTCCGCGCAGGCAAGATCCCACTGCCGGAGGGTAGGCACATCGATGTCGAGGAGAGGCTCGAAGCCGCAGATATACAACAGATCCGGAGCTTGGTGCGAGCCGACAGCGCTGAAGCTCCACTCGCAGCCCTGGAAGACTGCGCCAGGCAGCTACGCGAGGTTCTAGTCGAGCACTCTGTCTTGCTCGAGGTAGCCCATGGGGACTCGATCACATCGTTCCAGGTCCGCTATGAGAGTGGGCGAGGAACGTGGCGATACCTGGACATCAACGGAGAGGACATCTACCTCATCGGCTACCCATGCGACACTTGCGCAGCCCTCTTCGAAATCAAGGGGGATGCAGCGCTTCCCCTTGCGCCGGACACGCTCGCCGACCTTCTCAGGGCGGGGCTACCCGAGGTCACGACAGGGATCACCGAGACGATCAGTGCGATACTGCCCAAGGGAGACTATCTGGCTGGCCTCATGGAGATCAAACCTCGGTTGATATCGCCCTCTCGATCCTCGAGGAACAGGCCGCTCCATTATCACTGGAGCCAGTATCACACCGTCATCGACGTTGGCCACACAGTACAGGAGGTCATGCTACCCCTGGTCTCCAGGAGAAGACTCGACGAGCGCAGGATTGAATGGTACAGAGACCAGATCCGCTGTGGCACACAGCCCACAGCACTGGCCTTGTCTCTGGTGGATGCCCGGTGGGTCTCGGGAAGGCAGCTCGAGTGGAGACTCGTTCACTTTCTGCTGGATGGGCACCACAAGGTCATGGCAGCCGGCGACCTCAACCAGCCCCTCACCATCCTATCGTTCCTGTCCTTCACTGAGTCATTCGCAGTCGACCGTCGGTACCTGGCTGAGACAGTGAGGCTGCGATATGGGAAGGGGAGTTGGCTGTAGCACGGCCGCTGCAAACAACAGTGGAGGGCTCATCGCCGTGCCTCCGCCGCCGTGCTCCGGTACAGCGTCGACGACGACGGTGTGACCGCCCCCCATGGCCGAGAAGCGCATAGCGTCTACGTGCTCGGCCGTGACCTGCATCTGCCCCCTCCTTCCGTCGATCCGACGGGTGGGTGGACCCGCAACCTCCCATGTCAGTCCGGCACCACCGTGGAAGAGTATACCTAGCGGCAGCCGCGAGGTCCATCGGTCGGTCAACTCCGAGCGATGGGACGCCAGGAGCAACTGTCACCTTCGGCTCGACGTAGAACAACCTGAGCATTTGGGTTGCACGAGCAGCAGGGAGACTTGGCAAGCATCCCGCTTGGTGCTATGATGATGGCGTCATTCCCACTCTTCGGAGCCAGCCAGTCAGGGGCAGCCCCTGTACAAGGAGGCCGACATGTACTCTGAACTGAACACCATCGTCGGACTTCTTCGCGATGCCATCCGCGCGCCCCAATGGCAGACGAACCTAGCCCGCAATCCGGGGCTCGGCCACGGGCTGGCCGCCTGCTACTCGAGTCTGCTCGACATCATCCTTTGGACCGAGCGCTTGAGCGACACTTTTTCCCGCGTGGCCCACAAGGCCGACTCCCATGACGGACCCGAAGCCTGCCAATTGAGAATATGGGGGTTCTGTAGGGGGGCAGAGTGGCTGCTACTGGGCGGCAGCTTGAGCCAACTGGCCGCGACCCTGCGACAATCCCAGGCCGCCGCCAAGCTTGGAGGTCAGGAGGTGGCCGCTCAATTCGCTGACCTGACTGACCCCGCGATCCTCGAAGCTGAGACGTTGGCCGTCCCGCTCCTCGCGGGAAACATCCCGTTGCGGGAGGGCAAGCGCGTCCACGTCGAGGAGAACCTCGACGCCGAGCAAGTGCGCCAGATCCGCACGTTGGTCGATGCCAATCTGCCCGGGACTGCACTAGCAGCGCTGGACGAGTGTGTCACGCAGCTACGCGAGCTTCTGATCCAGCACTCCATCATGCTCGAAGTGACCCACGAGGACTCGGTCATCTCGTTCCCGGTACGCGAAGGGCGCGAGCGGCCGTGGTGGCGGTACCTGGACGTCCACGACAGGGCCATCTATCTCATCGGCAACATGTGCGACACCTGCAAAGCCCTCTTCGAACTCAAGCGGAATGCGCAGCTCCCCCTGGCACCGGAGGCCCTCGCCGAGAGCTTCAGGACCGGACTGCCCAAGATCGCCAGCGGGAGGATCATTGAGACGGTCAAGGCGATCATGCCCAAGGGGGATTACGTGGTCGGCCTCCTGGAGATCACACCCCGGCCGATATCGCCTTCTTCGTTCCTGGGGGATACGCCGCGCCATCATCACTGGAGCCAGTATGACCGCGTCACCCACGCCGGCATTCTCACCGTCCAGGAGCTCATTCTTCCCCTCGTATCCAGGAGACGACTGAGAGGGCGCAGGATCGGGTGGTACAAGCGTGAAATCAAGCGCGGAACAAGACCGGCCGCGCTCGCCTTATCCCTGGTGGATACGCGCTGCATCTCGGGAAGGCAGATAGACTGGAAGCTCGTGCACTTTCTGCTGGATGGGCACCACAAGGTCATGGCAGCCGCCGACCTCCACCAGCCGCTCACGCTTCTATCGTTCTTGTCCTTCACCGAGTCCTTCGCGGGGGACCATCGGTACCTGACCGAAACCCTGATGGTGCGCTATGGGAGAGGAAGTTGGCCCTGGCATGGCGATGCCACTAGCGGCGCGGACCAGGCACAGCCCCATGAGCTGAGGGTCGTGCCACAGTCGTACAGCCAGGGGAATGCTCTGGGGTCACGCATCACCGTCTCATAACCAGCGCCCTCCTCAGAGGGCCCTCTTCCCTCCTTCACGGCGGACGCTTCAGCCACCCGGACTCTAGCAGGCATGTCCCCCCGTCTCCTCTGAACTCACGTTGCTCTCTTTGGCTTCGTGTGGCATAATGGCGTGGCTCAGGGTTGGGGTTCTGTACAGCACCAACCGGATGCGGTCGACTAGCTACGTGCAGAGCTCGACATAAGTGACAGACCGCAATTGCTGCAACGATACGCGTTCGTGTCCGGCGATCAACATAACTGCCTGCGCCAGCCGCCTCGTTCGCGATGGTCGCTGACGCTGGATAGGCTCCAACGGCAACGAAGGAGGTTGATGTATGCAGCGGCGCACAGGCTATGCCACCACTACGGTGGCTCTGATCGTTCCCGCCATGCTGGCGCTATGGTTTGCCCAGTATGTGATCGAGAACTTCTTCTCAAACGTCACCCTGATAGATCTCGGCGCGTTCTATGCCATGGGACTCGCATCTGGCCTGGCTACGGGCCTCGCCTGGGGACTGGCGAGAAGGCAAGGAGACGACCGCTAGGGAAGGGGATCTGATCAGCAGCACACCGCGGCGTGCCGCTCGCGGCTAGAGTCGGACAGCGACGGAAGCCAGGGAGCCGTCACGTGGCGGCCGTTGAATAGGGTGTTGGGAGCCAGTCTCGACGGCCATCTGGGAGAAGTGTAGGTATGCAAGAGCTGCTACTCGACGTAGCCAGTCGGGCCACTCAGTACGTGGACAACATCCGCGGCAGGAGGGTCAGCCCCTCCCCAGAAGCCCTGGAGCGGCTGAAACTGCTGGACGTGCCGCTTCAGGACGAGCCTATGGACCCCAGGAAGGTCCTGGCCGAGCTCGACGAGCTCGGATCCCCGGCAACCATGGCTACCACGGGCGGCCGATACTTCGGCTTCGTGGTCGGCGGGAGCCTGCCCGCGGCCATGGCGGCGAACATGCTCGCCGGCGTGTGGGACCAAAACGCGGCCCGCGTTCTTTCTCCAGTTGCAGCTTCGCTGGAAGACGTGTGCAGGAAGTGGCTCATCTCGTTGCTGGGGCTGCCTCCAGAGGCCGGCGTGGGCTTCGTCACGGGAGCGACCATGGCCAACTTCTCGGGCCTCGCCGCAGCCCGCTTTGCCTTGCTGGCCCGGGAGGGCTGGGACGTGGGAGCCAAGGGTCTCTTCGGCGCACCTCCGATCACGGTGATCGTGGGTGACGAGGTCCACGTCAGCGTCCTCAAGGCGCTGAGCCTGCTCGGCCTCGGCCGGGAGCGGGTCGTCCGCGTTCCTGTGGACAACCAGGGCCGCATGCGAGCCGACAGGCTCCCCAAGATCTCCGGCCCCACCATCGTGTGTATCCAGGCCGGAAACGTGAACACCGGCGCCTTCGATCCCGCAGAAGAGATTTGCCGCACGGCGAGGGCGTTGGGGGCCTGGGTCCACGTGGACGGGGCCTTCGGGCTGTGGGCGTTAGCCTCGCCACAGCGCGCACACCTGGCGAGTGGTGTACCAGACGCCGATTCCTGGGCCACAGACGGGCACAAGTGGCTCAACGTACCCCAGGACAGCGGGATCGTCTTCGTCCGCGAGGCGGAGCACTTGAGAGCGGCGATGGCGGCCACTGCGGCCTACCTCATCGAAGGGGAGGGACGCGAGCCATACCACTACACGCCTGAGATGTCACGTCGAGCAAGGGGGGTCGAAATCTGGGCAGCCCTGCGCTCGCTGGGACAGCAAGGGCTCGCCGATCTCGTCGAACGTACCTGTTCTTACGGCTCACGGTTCGCAGAGGGTTTCCGGGCTGCCGGATACGACATCCTCAACGACGTGGTGCTCAATCAGGTGCTGGTGTCCTTCGGAAATGAGGCCCAGACGCACCGAGTGATCGAGAGACTGCAACAGGAAGGGACGTGCTGGTGCGGCGGCACGGAGTGGCAGGGACACGTGGCCATGAGGATCAGCGTGTCCTCGTGGGCCACCACCGAGGAAGACGTCCAGAGGAGTCTAGACGTGATGCTAAGCATCGCAGAGGAAGAAACGAGAAGCTAAGACGCTAGTGGCTGCGGGGCCTCGCCCCGTGGAGAGGCGGCAAGGTTGACCTCAATCATCTCACAATCTCAATACACTGACCTTCAATTCAAGGACGTACATCTGGACCACGCCGAGCTCGTGGTCAGCGAGTTTCACGACTGTGTGTTTTTCCGCAGTTCGTTCGTGGAGACGGCTGTCCGCTCCTGCAAGTTCGTTGGCTGCACCTTCAAGGAGTGTGATCTGAGCCTGGCCAAGGTACCAGGGAGCCGCTTCACCTCCTGTCGCTTCGAGGGCTGCAAAGCCATAGGGATCAACTGGAGCGAGGCGGACTGGCCCAAGTCGGGCCTGGCCGACCCCATCGGCTTCTTCAACAGCACCATCAGCCACTCCACGTTCATCGGACTCAGCCTGAAAGAGATCAAGATCTGCGACTGCGTGGCCGTAGACGTGGACTTCAGGGAGGCAGACCTGTCTCAGGCCGACTTCGGAGGCACCGATCTGGCGCAGAGCCTGTTCGGCCACACAGACCTGTCCGGAGCCGACCTGAGCCGTGCCCGCAACTACCACATCGATCCCAGCCTGAATACTCTCGGACAGGCCAGGTTTTCGCTGCCCGAGGCCATGTCACTGCTGCACAGCATGGACATCGTTCTGGAAGACGAAGTCTGAATCAGGCACCACGTGGGCCTCAAGTCGTGCTTGACATTGTGTCACTGGAGTCAACATGAAGATACGGATCAGGCCTGCGAAGCGAGGGTCCCGTTTCGCTGTGGTGACGGTCGTGGCACTCGCTCTGACCCTTGCCGCCTTGGTCCCGGCTCAGGCGCAGGAGCCACAGCCGGAAGAGATCGTGGTCACCGCAGCGGACGACGGTTCCCTGATCCAGCTCGACGCAGGGGAAGTGCTGGTGGTCCAGCTCCAGGCCCAGCCGTCCACGGGCTACGGCTGGCAGACCGTAGGATCAGGCAAGGGAGACATCCTCTCCCAAGCGGGTCTGGAGGAGTTCGAGCCAGAATCCGATCTGTTGGGCGCCCCAGGGACGCAGATCCTGCGTTTCCAGGCGATGCGCGACGGGGAGACCACGCTCGAGCTGGAATACCGGCGGCCCTGGGAGGCGGCGGCACCTGAAGACACCTTCTCCGTCGAGGTGCGAGCGATGGGTGGGGTTAGCCAGACCGGGCCAGCGTTGACGCCAAGTACGCCCGCCGAGACGCCCCTGTCCTCCGAGCAGGCGGACCAACAGGAGTTGCCCTCCGCCTTCAACTGGTGCGATCTGGGGGGTTGCACACCGGTCAAAGACCAAGGCCAGTGCGGGAGTTGCTGGGCCTTCGCCACTGTGGGTCCGCTGGAGCTGAACATTAAGGTCCAGGAGGGTCGCGCCGAGGATCTTTCGGAACAATACCTGGTTTCCTGCAACGAGCAATCCTGGGGCTGCAACGGTGGGTGGTGGGGCCACGACTACCACACCTGGAGGGTGCCGCAGGGCGAGGAAGGCGGAGGCGCTGTCTTCGAGGCCGCCTTCCCCTACGTAGCTCGAGACGATCCGTGCGCCCCGCCGCACCACCACGAGTATCAACTCCAGTCGTGGGCGTACGTGGCAGGGGAATGGACCGTTGCTCCCGTCGTTGACATAAAACGAGCGATCTACGAGAACGGCCCCATTGCGGCGGCGGTCTGCGTCAACACGGCCTTCCAGAGCTACACTGGGGGGGTCTTCACGGGTCCCGGCTGCTCTGTCGTCAACCATGCGGTGGTCCTGGTAGGCTGGGACGATGATCAGGGAGAAGGCGGCACGTGGTATCTCAGGAATTCGTGGGGGAAAGACTGGGGGGAGGGAGGATACATGCGCATCGGCTACGCGGTGAGCAACGTGGGCTTCGGCGCCAACTACGTCACCTACGTCCCCTCCAACTGCTACTCTCTGGCCACCGACGTCAGCCCCGACGGTGCGGGAACGGTCACCCTCGATCCGCTACCCAACTGCCTGGAGGAGCAGTATCAGCCGGGAACGGAAGTCGAACTCTCTGCACACCCGTCCTCCGGCTGGCGTTTCTCGAGCTGGAGCGGCTCCGCACAGGGAGAATCATCCACCACCACGGTCGTCGTGGACGGCCACAAGAGCGCCACGGCCAACTTCAAGACCGAGGTGTGCACGTCGTGGCTCGTGCTGCCGCTGGGCCTCGGTGCCTGCTGGGCCTGCAGGCGGCGCCGTTCGTAGGCGATCGAACAAGGCGCTCCCACGTTGGAGTGGGTCCATTCGAGACATACACGGTCACGGGAGGGAGTATGCGCACGCTGATTCGGCACGTGAAGGCCATCACCCTGGACGAGCAAGATCGGGTCCTCGATACTGCGGAGATCGCGCTGGACGGCAGGAACATCGTGGCCGTGGGCCAGGCTCCCCCAGGTTTCGAGCCGGACGAAGTACTCGATGGGAGGGAGATGGTGGCGCTGCCCGCCTTCTTCAACGCCCACACCCACGCCGCGATGACCTTGGAGCGTGGCTGGGCAGAGGATCTGCCCTTCCAGAGGTGGCTCAACGAGAAGATCTGGCTGGCCGAGTCCGCTCTGGAGGAGGAGGACATCTACTGGGGAGCGGCCCTGGCCTGCTGCGAGATGATCGCCTCGGGCACAGCGGGCTTTGCAGACCACTACTTCTGGATGGACCAGACCGCCCGCGCCGTCGAGGAGAGCGGCATGAAGGCTCTCCTCGCCTGGTGTTTCTTCGGCATCGGCCAGGAGCACGAGCTAGGCCGCAAGACCTTGGAAGAGACCGTGGCCTTCGTGGAGAGATGGCGCGGTGCGGCACAGGGGCGCATCCGGACAACGATGGGCCCGCACTCGCCCTACATGGACCCTCCCGATGTCCTCCGGCGCTTCGTGGAGGAGGCCCACAGGATAGGTGTGGGCGCGCATTTCCACCTCAGCGAGTCCCAGGAGCAGTTCGAGCAGTCCATGGCGACCTGTGGCGAGACACCCGTGGCCTATGCAGCTTCCCTGGGGCTTCTCGACCTGCCCGAGCCGACCCTGGTGGCTCACTGTAACCTGCTGACCAACGACGATATGCATCTTCTCGCCGAGAAAGCGACCTGGGTGGCCCACACACCCAAGACGTACCAGAAACTGGCCATGGAGATGCCTCCTCTGGCTCTTATGCAGCGCCACGACGTGAACGTCGCTCTGGGGACCGACGGCCCCGCATCCAACAGCGACCTCAACATGCTGGAGGTGATGCGCATCACGGGCTTGGTTCAGAAAGGGGCTCAGCAGAACCCTGAAGCGATGCCGCGTTCGCTCGTGCTGCGGCTGGCCACGCAGGCCTCGGCAGCGGCGCTGGGCTTCGACCAGAGCGGGGTCTTGGCCCCAGGGCACGCCGCGGACCTTATTCTTCTGGACACCAGAAGCCCTCGCTGGATACCCCGGCACGACATCCAGGCCGGAATCGTCTATGCCAGCCATCCAGGAGACGTGGCCTACGTGTGGGCCGACGGGCAGCTTCTCTACCGCCGTGGCGAGTTCCTCACGCTGGACGTGGACCGTATCCGGTGGGAGGCCGAACGCCGCGCTTTTCGCCTGGTGGGTCAACCATTGCGGGCCATGCGTGAATACCCGACCTGAGCGGACCGGGGTGGTGGGGCGGAGTAGTTTCTCTTCGTTTGATCACTCTTGACCTCCATAGCAGGGAGCACTGTTCCGCAATGGGGAACCTCCGGCGCCGCGAAGCAGAAAAGGGCGAGGAGGGGCACAGCCATAGTTGATGATTCATGGGGGACGAAACACAGCTTAGGGAGGCTCTGGTGCGCTCTGGCGGCAGCTTCGGACCATGCCACCGGCTGCGCAGTACCCCCACGAATCTGCACTGGCGCACACACGATCGTCGGTGTCGCACCCGCTTGTGACGGATAAGAGCACCAGATTCGACCGTGGTCTGACAGCAGGCGTAGATCTGGGGACCAACAAGACAAGGGCCGCCCCGTTCTGGGACGGCCCTTGCGTCTCTTCCTGGTGATCAGATTCCTACTTCTTCGTCCTCCAGCGCAGGCCTGCATAGCTTGCCAGGCCAGCGAGACCGCTACCCAGGAGCAAGATGCTGCCGGGCTCGGGGACGAACTCCTCCTCCAGTGGAGTACAGTCCTCAGCGAAGATGAACTTGGCAGAGACGGGACCGGCGATCACGTCGTCAGGGTCCGTTGTGTCTGTCTGCCACATCTTCCACACCCACTCGCCGTACGTTGCCGGAGGACCATTCCCGAAGATGGCTGAAGTGGAACCCCCGTCCACACCGGAGCAGTCGGAGTCAAGATCGACGTACAGATTCTCGCAAAACACTGCAAGCTGAACCTTGCAGGGGGGGCCAGATAGCACAGGATCCCAGTATCCCTGCCCCCACAAGGTGCCTGCCATGTTCAAACGTCCCCACAGGTACTCGGCGGGGTCATATCCGTCGAATGTCAGCTCGACGACGTGGTCGGCGGGTGGAGGCCACCCGTCAGCCCTAGCCCAGCATTCGAAGCACTCCTGGTCTGCTGTGATACTCAGGCCCTGCGCCAGCGCCGCTCCCCCGCCGAGCAGCAACGCCAGACTTACGCCCAACAACAGGCTTCGCAGCGAGTGTCTCTTCATCTTCCTTTCCTCCCTTGTGTTCGTGCAACAACGGACACTTACGTCATCAGTATACCATGGTCTTGGCGCGTTGTCAAGCCGCCCGGTCTTTGCAGTCGCTGTTGCCCACCCTGACAGAACGCCGCAGGACTAGATGATATCTGCGTGGGTGAGTGGCACAAGTCCGGCGGCAGGCCTCCCCGCAGGGGCGCGGCCGCGCATCCAGACAAACACGGTGATTGGTGCTGGGGCAGGGGCCCGATCCCGTAGAAGACGCCGACAACGGCAAGCAAAGCCGTGCTCGCAATCGGCAGGCACGAGCCTGGCACTATCTACGCAGGCGTGGATCAAGTGCATCGCGCAGCCCATCACCCAGGAAGTTCAAGGCCAGGACAGTCAGGCCCAGTGCGACAGAGGGATAGAGCGCCAGATGAGGGTAGGTGCGAAAATACTCCCGACCCGTCGCGATCATGCCACCCCACGTGGGGTAGGGCGGGCGGATTCCGATACCCAGGAAAGACAGGCTAGCCTCCGCCATGATGATGGTAGCGACGCCCATCGTGAACTGTACGATGAGCGGGCTCAACACATTGACCAGGATGTGCCGGGTGATCAGGTGCCAGTTGCTGGCACCGATAGCTCGTGCCGCTGTGACGTATTCTCGCTCTCGCAATGAGAGAGTCTCCACTCGCGCCAGCCGGGCCGACAGCGGCCACCAGACGACGCACAGGACGAGTATGATGCTGGGAACGCTCGGCTCCAGGAATGCCACCATGAACACCCCGAAAAGAAAGGGGGGGAAGGCATACATCATATCCACCAGCCGCATCAGCACCATGTCGACGATGCCCCCGAAGTACCCTGCGGTCAACCCCACGAGGGCGCCGAAACTGATGGTGACCAACTGCACCAACAGGCCCACGGACAAGGACACTCGTGCCCCATAGAGGATTCTGGCCAGGAGATCGCGGCCCAACTGGTCGGTACCCAGCAGATGCTCGCGGCTCGGGGACTGCAATGCTGCCGAGAAATCCGGCTCGTAGGGAGAGTATCGTGTGAGGAGCGGTGCCGCAATAGCCGCTGTGATGAGGGCGATCAGGAACAGAAGGCCACCTACTGCCGCCCTGTTCCGTCGCAGACGCCTCCAAGCATCCCCCCACAGCGTGGTCTCGGCCGTCGCTTGGCCATCCTGTCTCCGCTCCAGGAGAGGCTGCGAGTCCTCAGCCATGTCTGCCACCGAGTCTCTCGAGGAGACAATACTCCATCACACCCATGACTACTCCAATCGGATGCGCGGGTCGAGGAACACGTAGAGGACATCGGTTATCACGGTGACCACCATGAATGCAGCCGCCAACAGTATTGTGGTTCCCAGAATGACAGGATAATCCCGCTGCAACACTGCTGTCACACCTATGCGCCCCAGGCCTGGTATGTTGAAGATCGTTTCGATGAGAAAAGAGCCGGACAGCATACGTCCGACGATAACGCCCACGACGGTCACGCTGGGCAGCATGGCATTGCGCAAGGCATGACGTACATTGACCGCCCACTCCCCAAGGCCCTTCGCCCGAGCCGTCCTGATGTAATCCTGCCCAATGCTCTCCAGCATGGAGGCGCGCACCATGCGTGCCAGGAGAGCGGCGGGCTCAGCAGCCATGGTCAGGGCAGGCAGAACGTAGTGTCTGGGGGTCGATAGCCCGGCCACAGGTAGCCAGCCCAATCTCAAGGAGACGCCCACGATGAGGAAGGTTGCCAGCGCAAAACTAGGCAGCGAGGCGCCCAACAACGCAAAGAACATGAACAGGTTATCGATCCAGGAATTCTGCTTCAACGCCGAGAGCACACCCATGGGCACAGCCCCGCCAATCGCCAGCAGGAGCCCGACCGTCTGCCACCTGGCGGTGACCGGGATGCCTTCGGCGAGAATCTCCATCACCGGCTTGCCGATGTAGTAATAGGACGTACCGAAATCTCCCTGCAGAGCGTTCTTCAGGAAGACGAGGTATTGAACAGGGAGAGGCTCGTCTAGCCCGTAGCGATGGCGCCAGGCCTCCATCACCTCGGGCGCGATTCTAGTGGAGCCGGCCATCAATTCCAGAGGATCACCAGGTGCCAGTTGCATAGCCAAGAAGGCCACCAGAGTGGCCCCAATCATGCTGAAGATAACGAAAACCAAACGTTGAGTGATGTACTTAGCCAAACCCAGTGCCACCTTCCTGGAAGGCAGAGCATAGCCTCAACACGGCCGTGAGCGCCCTGGCCAGACGCCAGAAGCGCATCCGGGGCATCATGACTCCTTCACTCCTCCACTTCCACATCCTTGGATCGCGGCTGTGCGCAAGGGCACTTGTGCACGTCCTTGGACACATTCCCTCTTAACGAGGGTGCCCCCTGAGGAGCATCCAGAGTCTGCCTGTCAAGCGGGTGAGGTGTCGTCTCGTACATCTGGTATGGATTGTGGTCAGCCTTGAGCGCCGGTTGCACCCAAGGCTGACCTATCCCATCTCTACTGTGTCACAGTGACGTCCCAGAAAGACACTGGCCCCCCGAAACTACAACGGAAGTTCTCTATGTCAGGATTGACCAGGTAGATGAAACGATCGTACATGAGCGGGATGATGGCCACGTCATCCATCGCTATCCGCTCCGCCTCACGCCACAGCTCCGTCTGCTCCTCGACATCGTAGGTCGCTTCGGCCTCATCAATGACCGCATCGAGCTGCGGGTTACAGTAGTTCGCAAAGCTGGTGTCCAGGTCGCAGTACAACAAGTCCTTGAGCCATGCGTCCGGCGTTGGGTAGTCGGACGACCATCCTTTTACGAAGAAGGAGAGCTGGTCCTTTGCCCACATGGCGCTGATCATGTCCCCGCGCTCCGCGACATTTGCCACAACCTCAATGCCCAGGTTGCTCCCCAACATCGCTGCGATGGCCTCTATGACTGGTTCGTTGGCCCCATATCCACTGAGCTCCAGTGTCGGGAAGCCCTCGCCGTTTGGGTACCCCGCCCGAGCAAACATCTCCTTGGCTTCCTCTGGATCGTATTCCGCTCCTTTCAGGCCCGGGTCATAGGAGGGCACGATTGGGCCTATGAATCCCTCCGCTGCCACTGTGGCATTACGCATCACTACCTCGGCCAGTTGCTGGCGATTGATAGCATGAGCGAATGCCTGCCGGACCAAGAGATCGTCGAACTCCGGAACCAGATCATAGTTGTAGAGCAAGGAGATCAATCGGGCTCGCGTGAAGAAGTGAAGTTGCTCGCTGAGCACCGGATCGCTAGCCAAACGATCCAACTCCCCATAGCTCACCGATGCGATGTCCAGTTCCCCCGCTTCATACATGGCCACCTCGGTTGTGGCATCGGGGACGATGTAGTATTCAATGCGATCTATCTCCGGTCGTCCCAGGAAGTAGTCATCGAACGCCTCCAGGACGATACGTTCATTCTGCCTCCACTCCACAAACTTGAACGGACCTGCACCCACCGGCTCGTCTACCCACTCCGGTTCGCCTTCCACCACGGCTTCGGAAGGTACTATCCACGATGATGTGCTCGCCAGATGGACCAGGAAATCGGGGTCCGGTTCGACAAGAGTGACTACCAGAGTGTAGTCGTCCTCGGCGACCACGCCTGCGAGATCGTCCGATACGCCGTCGATCACGTCCTGCGCGCCGACGACGCCCCCGAAGTTCTCGGGACCGGCGCTCGATTGTACGAGAGGGTTCAGATACCGGGTCCAGCCCTCTTTCCAGTCGTTGGCCACCATCTTGCGACCGTTGTGAAACACGACGTCGTCGCGCAGGTGAAATGTGAAGGTGAGTTGGTCGTCGCTAATCTCCCAGCTCCCGGCCGCCATGGCGATGACGTTCCCTTCCGTGTCGAACCGGAGAAGACCAGTGTGCATGTTCTTGGCGACCCAACTCGTGTACAACTCAGAAAACAGGCCCGGCTCCAGTGTCATCGGATCGCTGGCCAGAGCCAGCCGAATGACCACTGGTTCGTCGCTCTCTGGCTCGGACGTTGCCTCTTGCTGCGGAGTCGACTCCGAAGCCGTCGTAGAAGCGGGCCCCTCGCCGCTTGGGACCTCGGTGGGAGCAGTCGTCTGCCCGCACGCGGTCGCTAACACACTCAACACCACTAGGATCACCAAGACCGAATACAGACTGATCGGTCTCCTCATGTTCTTTCCTCCCTCAGTTGTCCCATATCTCTTCTCTCTGCCAAAACTTGGTTGCCAGCGACTCCGAAGCCGCAGCGTAGCTGGACCTATCGCTCGTTATTCATGGATTCTTTTCACCTCCTGTCTTCACAGCACGAAGCGCTGCGCTTCTCGTATTCTCGAGTTAGGACCCACGAACGTGCACCGTCAGGGTCCTGTTTTGCAGATTTGTATGCGATTGCCAGCACGCAACGACCGCAGTAGCTGTTCCTCGTCGTACAGCGCGAGGGCCTGCGTAGGGCAGATCTGAACGCAGAAGGGAGCCCTTCCCGCAGCCGTGCGGTCCGCACAGAAATCGCACCGTTCAGAAACGAAAGGGACAAAGTCCATCGCCGGTTCGCCGTTCACCTCGAAGGGGCCGAGTGTCTCTACGTGGATCCACGAGTCATCACCCTCCGCCAGGCCATGCTCTTGCTTGCAAGCTACCTGGCAGGCGAAGCAGCCAATACACCGGTCCAGATCGACAACCAACCCTCTCCGCTTTGTCATCCCTCTATGCCTCCGCCTTCCTCACTGCACATAGGAACGAACGGATCCCGGTGGTCCCGGTGATTGGATCGCGCTCCTTCTCCGAAGTAATCACGTTGGGCAGATCCTCGGCACCGGCGTACGGTTCGCCGTATCCATGTGTGACCATCACTACCCGCGGGTGAATAGTGGCTCTGACGCGCGCACGCACTCGAATGGCTCCCTTGGGCGACTCCACGATCATCCAACTGCCGTCCTCGATGCCCAGTTCGGACGCTGTTCGGGGATGTATCTCCCCAAACGGGTCTGGCTCGATCTCCCGTATCCATGGCAGGGTACGGAATTGAGTGTGAGTGTGAATGCCCAGCTTCAGCCCGGTCGAGCAGATGAGAGGGTACTTGCGGACCAACTCTGGTGCGGACACAGGGCTGGCGGCGGGCTCTACGAACGTTGGCAGTGCGTCCAGTCCACGCTCAGCAAATCGAGAAGACACGAATTCGATCTTCCCAGAGGGTGTCGTGAACCCATCTCGCTCGTACTTGCGATAGATCTCTCCGTGCTCATACTTGCGCACGTACCCACCAGGGTGCTCTCGAAGCCAGGCAACACTCAGGCCGTTGACCTCCAATTGCCAGTCGAAGGCATCCGTCACGTCCTCCCAAGGGAAGTGCTCACCCAAGCCGACCAGACGCGCCAGGGAGAAGACGAAATCCACGTCCGACCTGCTTTGTCCTACAGGCGGCACACATCTGTTTTGCATCGCGATCAGGTTGACGTCAACAAGCGGACGGTAACGATAGTACAGCACCAGATCGCGCTCCAGAAAGCTGGCCGCAGGCAACACGAAATCGGCCACTTGGCCGGTTGCCGTGTGATAGAGGTCGTGCACTACGAGCAGGTCTGTCTTCTTGAGTATCTCGCGAATGGTGTTCGCTTCTGCCAGCACGGCAGCGGGATCCCCGCCCTGCACGATGAGTGCCCTCGTGGGATGAGGCTTCTCTGGGCCGATGGAATCGGTCATCTCCACGCCGGTCATCGTCGAACCCTGTTCGTAGTACAGAGGGTACTGGACGACCTCCGGTTCGGCGAAGCGAGGCGGTCGATCACCCCGTCGTTGGACGTCGATGAAGGGCAAGGGAGGCACGATTATGCTCCCTCCTGGCTCATCCACCGTGCGTATCAAAGCGCGCAGGATCGAAGTGGCGCGCACAGTCTGCACCACGTTGGTGTGCTGGTCCAGCCCATTACCGTCGACCACCACGGCAGGCTTGGTGGTAGCCAGCATACGCGCGGCTCTTCTGATTCTCTCGGGCCGCACCCAGGTGATGGAGGACACCTCCTCGGGCGTGCAGTCGGCTACGAAACGCTGCAACTGATCGAAGCCTACAGTCCATTCACGGACGAAATCGGCATCGTAGAGACCTTCCTCGATGATCACCTGGATCATGGACAGTGCCAATGCCCCAGAGGTGCCGGGACGCGGTTGCACAAAGAGATCGGCCTTGGAGGCGGTGTTACTGAACCTGGGGTCAACCACGATGAGCTTGGCCCCGCGCTCCCTAGCCCAGATGATTCGGGCGCCATAGTTGACCGGAGAGGTGTAGGCAGGGTTGTACCCGAAGAGCATGATACAGTTGGCGCGCTCGTAGTCGGGTTCGGGAAAGCTGCCAAAGGTGGCTGCGTGGGCTAGTGCTCGCGGCGCGAAACAGAGATGAGCGTGCGTGAAGGTGTTCGGGGAGCCCCACGAGTTCATAAAACGGAGTACGTAGTTGTACGTGGTGACCCAGCCGGGGGCCTGTCCCCTGTAGTACCCAACGGCCTCAGGTCCAGACTCATCGCGAATGGAGAGCAGCTTCTGAGCGATCTCGTCCAGCGCGTCGTCCCATGAAACCGCTTTCCACTTTCCGGAGCCTCGCGCACCGACCCTCTTCAAAGGCGTTGTCAACCGCTTCGGGTCGGTCGTCAGTTGCATGGACGCCAACCCCTTGGCGCACAGGCGACCGTGGTTCACGGGATGTTCACGCATCCCCTCGACCTTCAGGATGCGGCCGTCTTCCACGGTGACGTCCAGACCACAGTAGAAATAGCACATTTGACATATCGTCTTGATGATCTGCCTCATGGCTACTTCTGCCTCCGCGCGCAGCCGTCGAGTCACGCACCTCTGCCCGTCCATGGACGAGCGAAGTGAGCAGGCTCAAACTGTGCACCGTGGAGTTCGCACTGTGGCTAGGCCAAGTGGACGCGCACGAGACACGCTCGCGCGCTGTGGCCCACGCGGGGGGGGAATCCGCATCGCCACCTTGGAGGATGATCCGCCGATTCACTCGGCGGCAAAAGCATTCAAGTGCCCTAGTATACCTGGGGGCAGCGGCCAGGTCAAGCTGGGTGGTGCTGACAGAATCCGCAAGAGAACCAGTGTCGGACGATGATGGGAACACTGTTCCGCGAATGCCCGAGGCCTGAGACAATGGACAAGGTGTTCTGACATAGTGTGGGTGGCAATCCGAATGGAGCAGAATGCGGCTTTCTTAAACTTGGAGCCGTGTTTCACACCACTGGCCTCACCAACTCGTCCCTGAGGCTCACCTCCGCCCCCGCCCGTCCAAGGGAGCCATCGTTGGCTTCACCGAGGTGGCGGGCACCGAAACTGGCGAATGCCACTCCCTACTGAAGACCATCAGGCTCGGCGCCACTGGCGCCAAGGGATCCGATAAGAGGACAACTCCTCTGCCCGGTGGATCGCATTTGACGGAAGACGACAGGCGGAGGATACTCAGGCAGAAGGATAGCTGAACCAGAAGAGATCACCCGAGTCGTCGCATTCTCAGCTTCGAACGATTGCAGCGCCATCAGCGGCCACGACCTGATGGTGAGCTGTGGCTTCCATGTCATCTATCCGTAGGAGCTTCGCAGGTCATTGTAGAAGGAGGAGTCTGGACGATGGCTGACAGAGATTGGGAGAAGAACATGGTCAGGAGACCCCGCTACGAGGTTTCCGCCGGCAAGGTGGCGGGCAGGCAGTATCCCACGATGACCCTCATGAGCGGCGACATGGTGCCCGGAGTCAACACCTACATCGAAGTGGGGTGGGTGTGGGACATGCCTGAGCCCAACCCTCACATCTACGAGCACTCGCATCGCGAAGGGTGCAGCGAGATCGTTCTCCACATCGGGAGCGACCCCAACAACCCGGAGGACCTGGGCGCCGAGATAGAGTTCGTCGTGGATGGTCAACCCATCGTGTTCGACACCACTTCGGGGATCTACGTGCCCGAGGGCGTGAAGCACGGCCCGGTAACCTGGAAGCGACTCACCAGGCCCCACCTCCAGATGGCGATGGTGCTTGGCGCGGGGAACATGGCCGAGGCTGACCCTGGAGGACACATCGCAGACAAGACTTAGAAGCAAGCCAGCCCGTGGAGACAACCCGGCGTGCTTCGTGCGCCTCCGGGCACGCTGTGGCCGTTGTCCAAGGGCGCTCGATTCAATGTGGAGGTCGACGTGACCCCTTGCTGGTGGTCCGGCACGAACTACACGTTCTTCCGGGCTGACTACGAGGAGTGCGGTGGCTCTCTCCGCTTTCCGCCTGCGATACTGCCTACGGTGCCCAGTCGTAGTCTGTCCGCCCCTTCCCGGCCTCCCTACAACGTGCCGCGCCGCGCTGTCTGGCGCATCCTGTCCAGTGAGGCTTGGGCCATCGTCGGTCTAATCCTCTCGCTGCTGGTTATCACCTTCACGGCGGTTAGTCTCAGGGCTGGACATGTGGGTGATTCTGCAACCCGAGAACGTTGGCCATCGACGGCCAGGAAGGGGACCTGCCCATGAGTCGCGCCGCCTGCTTGCTGTTGCCCGCCTGGATACTCCTTATTCTGCTGGCGCCGGTCTTGGTGTCTCCAAGCACCCCCGCCCAAAGCTGGTACCCCACATTCACTCCTACGTCATGGTACTACGTGCCTCTGGCTGGAAGGAACTGGCCCTGGAAGGCCGACAAGGTGATCGTTGTCATCTGGGATGGAACGCAACGGGCCCACCTCCTCGAGATGCTGGCTGACGGACAGCTCCCCAACCTTGAGGATCTCCTCTCGAGGGATGCTGTTCTGCATCTCCCCTACATAGACAGCGAGACCTGCGAGCCCGGTAGCGGCGACGGCTACAGGACCGAGACTTGCCCCAGCAATTCCGCGATCTCCACGGGGCTGGGGTACCCCGGCATGGCCAACTGGACAAACGCAGACCCCAACCCCATCCCGGATGGCCTCACCCTGTGGGAATGGTTCAAGGGACGAGGCTACGCAACCGGCATGGTCTGCGCGAAGGATGCGCAGTACTGGCCGCATGTGCCACTGTCCAATGCCGGGCCTGAGATCGACTATTGGCAAGCTGGAGGATCCCGGTTGTGGGTCACCGCGATGACCCTGGAGTTCATCAGGGACTATTCGAGCTCGCCTTTCTTTCTGTGGGTACACTACCGTGAGCCTGACTACGAGGGCCACTCCTATGGAGAGAATCACGTGGAGTATTCGCAGGCTCTGACACGGGTCGACGGAGACTTGGGCATACTGCTGACCGAGCTCGGCGAGCAAGGAATAGCAGAAAACACTTTGCTCATTGTGACCACAGACCACGGTTTCGTCGAAGGCGGCTTCGGTCACGGAGTCTGCGACAGCGACACCAAGGATCTATTCCTGGTTGCGAGCCCTCGAGTGTCAGGGTTCAATGGATGCGTGGAGGCTCAGACGGACATCGCAGGTTGCCTCAAGGGCGTAGCCTCGGAGTAGCAGTGATGCGCTGGAGCGACGATGGTTCTTGGTGCAGGGACCATGACCAAGGCGGCTCCTCGAGGGCACATCAAGGAGGGTACATAGAAGCAGGTTAGCTGAGAGGGGCGCACAGGCAACACTCCATCTAGGTCACCTGGCGCAAGGGCAGGTGAATTGAGAAGGTACTGCCACGACCGATCCCGTCACTCTCGGCCGTGATCTGTCCCCCGTGTGCCTCCACAAGCGACTTCGCAATCGCCAAGCCCAGCCCCGATTGGCCATCCTGCTCTTGGCGAGTCTCATCGCCCCGGTACAGCCGACCGAAAACGCGTGGCAGCTCCTCCGCGGAGATTCCTACCCCACTGTCTTGAACCGTCAGCAGCACGCCATCCGCTTGAGTCTGCGCAGACAAGACAATGCGTCCCCCGTCCGGCGTGTAGCGCAGCGCATTGCTGACCAGATTGCCCAGCACCTGGGCCAGGCGATCCAGGTCCACGAAGATCTCCGGCAGGTCGGGAGCCACATTGACCTTCAGTCCAATGCCCTGTCGCTCGGCCTGGTGCCGATAGGCTGCCGCCGTCTGCTCTAGCACCATCCGCGGCGCCGTCAACTCGCGGTTCAGCGTGAGCTCGCCGGCATCAGCCAGAGACAGGGTGCGCAGATCCTCCACCAGGCGCCGGAGGTGCTGCGCCTCCTGGTGTAAGGTTTCGAAGCGCTCCGGGCTCGGCTGAAGAACACCATCGCGCAGCGCTTCGAGGTAGCCGACCATGACGGTAAGAGGCGTGCGCAGATCGTGGGCGATGTCGGCCGTCATCCCACGGCGAAGCTCGACCGCCCGCGCCAGGTCGGCGCTCATCTGGTTGAAGGAAGCCGCCAACTCGCCTAGCTCGTCGCTCGAGCGGACTGGCACACGCTGCTTCAGGTCACCCTGGGCTAGGGCTTGAGTGGCGGCGGTCAGTTCCCGCACCGGGCGAGTGAGCGTACGAGCCAGGATCACGCCAAGAACCAGGGCGACGAGGGTGGCTGCCAGCGCCGCGTAGAGGGAAGAGCGGTTGGTGCGCTCCAAGTACTGGTGCTCCTGGGGAGAAAGCTGTGGGGCCTCGCCGGTGATCAGCGCCACCCCGACTACTTGCCCGTCTACCTCCACCTCGACGCCGGAGGCCAGCACTTCATCCGGGACACGGTCGCCAAGCCGATAAGGCCCGGCGGGCAGCACCACCCGACCATCCAAGTCACTCAGGGCGAAGACATAGGACCGTCTGAGCGTATTCCCCGCTGTTCCGTCTTCTAGCGGCACCTGCGGTTGGACCGGTCCGGATGCGCTGCCAGGTAGGGCAGGCGACAGGAGCCCTGGGTCTGCGAAGCTCTCCAACGCTCCTTCCCATGAGCCGTTGGCTTGATAGTAGGCCGTAGCATCGGCCAAGAAGCTGGTCTGTACTTGCTCCAACACCAGTTGGTCGAAGTCGCGCACGGTAGCACACCGGGCAAAGAGAGCGGCCAAAGCCGCGCCGGTAATACCCACCAGGAGGAAGGCAAGGACCAGCCTCAACGCCAGGGAACGGGTCATCGTCAGCGCCTCATCCAGACTCCGGGCGGAAACGGTAGCCAACCCCAAACACCGTCTCGACGTACTGCGGATTGGCCGGATCCGGCTCGATCTTGCCGCGAAGGTTGCTGATATGCACGTCTATGGAGCGTTCGAGGCCTTCAATGGCAACGCCCTGTAGCTCCTCGAGCAGCACGTCGCGCGTGAAGACGCGTCCGGGTGCCGACATCAGTATCGCCAGAAGGTCAAACTCGCTGGGAGTCAGGCCGACTACCCGGTCACCCACTTTCACCTGGCGCGTACCCTTGTGGAGGGTGACGTCCGCCGCGCTCAGTACCTCCGCTGTGGGAGGCCCCGTTTCGACGCGCCGCAGGACAGCCCGGATGCGGGCCAGCAGTTCGCGCATGCCAAACGGTTTGGTGACGTAGTCATCTGCGCCGAGCTCCAGGCCCACCACTTTGTCCGATTCCTCCACTTTGGCCGTAAGCACAATGATGGGAGTATCCTTCTGTTTGCCGTACACCCGGATGAACTCGAAGCCGTCCATTTCCGGCATCATGATGTCGAGGAGGATAAGGTCCGGCTCTTCGTGGCGAGCGACGAGGAGGGCGTCGCGCCCGTTGCTGGCCGTCACCACTCGAAACCCTTGCTCTGAAAGGTAGTCTTGCACAAGCCTGCGTACACTGGCTTTGTCGTCTACCACCAGGATGGTCTTGGCCATCGCGTCTCCCGGCTAGTCTGTTGATGTGCCCATTGTACCCGCTCGTGTGCGCCTCGTCAATATGTGGACACAACGCGCCTGTGTCCGAGCGGCAGAAGCGGAAACCGGGTAGGCATCCTAGTTGAAACCACTCGCCGGAGCATTTCCCGCGGGATGTCCTTCGGGAGGCAGCACACCCAACGCGGCGACAAGCTCCTCTTCCGTAACGCCCAGTTGATTGGCGGCTGCCGCAGAATTGGCCCGTCCCTCACTGCGATCGCCGAGAGCGTCGCGCAGGGCTTCCTCCGTGACGCCGAGCTTTGCGGCTGCGGAGGTCAGGTCAAGGTATGGCCCACCAGGTTGCTGCGCCTGTTCGTCAGCACCCCGGGGAGGCTGGTCTTGCTCGCCATCAGCTCTCTGTTCGCTGGGTGGCGTCTCCATCCCATCGCTTCCTCCCGGCGGCTGGCCCGAGGCCGGTCCTGTCTGTGGAACGCATGCGGGTGATCCCTCGACGAGCATGCAGATTCCTGTCAGTGACCCTTGCGGAGTGGCAACTTCACACGTGTCGCCCTGACTGGCCCCACTGCAAGCGAGGAAGGCTTCCTGAGGCGGCTCGCCTGGTAGTCGGGCGGCTTGTCCCGTGTCGTTGCCGGGCTGCATCGAGCCGGATCCGGCAAGTCTGTTCACATCGCCGCCGGTGAAGACTTCACCGGTTGCGCCACCGTGCACGCAGCGGGCATGGTTGAAGACACGCTGCACGTCGCCCTGGGGAGCGAACCCCCATCTCGGGTAGTCCTCCGGGTCGCCGCCCTTGGGGTCGCTGCGCTGACATCCGGCGCCGTGAACGTCGATGACGTTCACCCCGTCCATCGATCCCATGCCGCGGCCGAACGCCACGTAAACCGCGGCCGAGCCTGTGCCTCCGGCGCGAACGTGAGTCGTGCTGGACCAGTAGAAGGGATAGTCCGCCTCTCCGGCCTCATTCGTGATCTCGGTGACGCTGAAGATGGGATCGATGGCCGCAGAGTCGGTGGTATCCGGCGACCGGTCGTAGTCGACGAGGCTCTGCAGTTCTTTGGCATTCGGCAGGCGCCAGTCGTCGAATCCGGCATAGTCCAGACTTTCACAGTACTCAAGGGCTTGCCCCCAGGTCATGCCCTCGCCGCCGTCGTCAGCCTGTGTCCACATCAGTCCCGTGGCATTGTCGGTCACTGTTCCGTCGCCGTTGTCCTGAAAGTCGTTCACGCCGTAGTCGGTGCTGCCGCGCACGAAGTAGGCGTACTGGTCCATCTCGCCCCCCATGCCGGAGCGGCCGTAGCCCTTGATGCGACCGTCGGCGAAGTTCACACCGAACGTGGTTTCCATGCCGCCCATCGTGGTGCTGACGTACACGGTGCTGGACCAGAACTGCGCGTCGATGATCCGTTCGCCGGCAGCGGTATCGCCATACCCGAACGCGAAGTAGTCGGTATCGATGAACGGTGTCAGGCCCGTGGTCCCACTTCCATTCACCGCGGGGTCTGTGCCGTCGAAGTCGATCAGCGAGTACAGCTCTTTGATCGTTGGCGCCCGCCAGTCGCTGTACCCACCGTAGTTCTGAGCGTTGAGCGTGTTGGGGTAGTCCAGGAAGTCCGAGAAGACGAACTTGTCGCTGGAGTCGATGTCGCCGTCGCCGTTCCAGTCAGGGCTCTGCGTCCAGGTCAGGCCGGTGACGTTGTCGTAGACGGTCAGACCGTCTGCGCTGATTGTGTAGCTGGGCAGATTCCCGTCGATCTGGGCGTCTTGCCCATAGAAGGCCTCACCTGCTGCGGGGCAGGCGATCTCACCGCTTGCGTCGTAGCACAGCTCTTGGCCTGTATCGACGATGGAGTACGATGTCCTCACCTCCTGTACTGTGGTCGTCAGGCGGCCCACCAGCTCAGAGGACCAATCGGTTGAGGCCCATACTCCATCACCCACAAGCCCCAACATCACCAAACCAAGCACGATCACGAGAACGAGCAGCTTCTGAAACATCTGATTCTCCGTCCTTTCCCATAAGGTTCCGTGCAATGCCTGCGGTGAGCGTCCACGTCGCTGCTCCCGCGCGATTCAGTCTACAGGAACCGTATCACACACATGTTCAGGAATTGTTAAGAACGCTTTGCGATTGTGTCTAGGTTTTTGTCGCTGGGGACACATTGTGCCGCGCGCCTTGCGCGGGTGTGGTACAAATGGCAGGCATCGGACTACGCCGACTAGACGGTTCGGGCCGAACACAGGCCACCATACGCATCATTCGTTGGCGCTCCGTCTCCACGTCCGATGCCGACACGGCGCGGCCGTAATCGCAGACGGCCATGACACTCGCTGTGCGCTACGGGAGACGAGAACGGATTCATCTCACCGATAGCCACGCACCTTGCTGTCTCGCCCCACTTGTGACATCATCCGGTTGGTTCGCCTCTACTAGATCGCTGTGTACTCTGCTCTGCCTCGGCTGACGATGGAGGTCGACATGATCACCTGCCCGTGGTGCGGCACCAACTACACTTCCTTCCAGCCCAATTGCGACAACTGCGGTGGCTCTCTCCCCCTTCCACCAGAGAAGGCGCTCACTCCTCCCAGTTCTGCCTTGTCCATCCCTCCGCCAACGCCCCGAAACGTGCCACAACGAGCTGTATGGCACATACTGTTCAGCGATGGCTTGGCCATCTCCGCTCTGGTCTTCACGCTGCTGGGCTTCGTCTTCACAGCAGGTGGCCTTTATCTCACCATCTCTGCGGTCGCTGCGCCGGATGGCCCATGCTTCGTCGGGATGGGACTTCTCTTCCTGTGTAGCGGGATTGCGGTCCTGGTGTGGAAGTATGGCGTCTGCGCCCGGACGGTAGAGGTGCTGCGAGAAGGGGAAGCGACGGTGGGAGAGATCCTAAGCGTGATCCAGAACTACGGCGTACGGGTCAATGGTCGGTATCCGTGGACGGTGAGGTACAGGTATGAGGTGGACGGGGATCCCTACAGCGGCAGAGTCACTACCCTTAGCAGGCCCGACCTGAGCCAGCAGCGAGGGGGTCCGGTGTATGTCCTGTTCATGCTGGACGATCCAACTCGGAGCACGATCTATCCCAGTCCGTACGGATACTACGGTCTCTGATTCAAGCGCGTCCGACACAACACTCCGGTTGCCTGAAAGAGAGTGGTTCCATGATCGCGAAAATGTGGCGTGGAGTCACACCAGCGGCCGGGGCCGAAGAGTACCTGGGCTCAGATCGAGACTAGGGAAGCTAGCGGTCTTGGTCTTTCGTCGTGGTGAGCAACAAGAGGTTCACTTCCCCCCGGTACCCTTGCTGGCAATCCCAAGAGGCACTAGCCGAGCTCGCCGGCCCGGCATCGAACCAGATCGATATCTCCCGGAACACGAGAAGCACCGCCTGGTGCTCAAGCCCAAGGCGACCCATTACGAGTCCGTTGTTGGCCAGGGTATTCTGGGATAGGTGGGATGCAGCAAGCTTGCTTGGCTCGTGCCTCCATCCGTGGTATCATCGAGAAGCCTCTCCTCAGCACCCTCTTGCCGCTCTGCCCAGTAGCTACTCCCTCCGGCAAGAACTCGATTGACTGTGGAGGTCGACATGATTACGTGTCCATGGTGCGGCACGAACTACACATCCTTCCAGCCTAACTGCGACAACTGCGGTGGCTCTCTCCCGCTTCCACCCGAGACGGCGCCCACGCCATCCGCTGCCAGCTTGCCCGCTCCTCCCCCAACGCCCCGAAACGTGCCACAACGGGCGGTGTGGCACATTCTGTTCAGCGATGCGTGGGCCGTCTCTAGCCTGATCTTCTTGCTGCTGGGCCTGATCTTCACGGTCGTTGGGATCCCGCTGACCGTCTCTCTGGTCGCTGCATTTGTTGGCATACCGTTTGCGGGGATCGGACTCCTCTTCCTGTGTGGGGGTCTAGCGATCCTGGTGTGGCGGTACCGAGTATCCGACCGGATCGTAGACTTGCTACGTGAGGGAGACGCCGTGGTGGGAGAGATCGTGAGCGTGGTCCAGAACTACCAGGTACGGGTGAACGGCCGCTATCCGTGGACGGTGGAATATGACTATGAGGTGGACGGCGCTCTCTACGGCGGCAAAGTCACTACCTTGAGCCAGCCCGATCTGAGCCAGCACCCAGGGAGCCCGGTATACGTCCTGTTCATGCGGGACGATCCCGCTCAGAGCACGATCTATCCCAGTCCCTACGGCTACTACGGGGGCTGATCACGCGGGCGCGGCGAATCCGGTGCGAACGGGATAGGCGGCTCCTCTCCCGAGCTAGCACCGTCCGGTTGGTCAAGCGCGGTTACGGTTCCTTCACACATCGAAAGCCCAGGTAGGCGGGACCGAACTCCTTGACCCTCGGCCACACCTTCCCATCGTAGACGATGATGTAGGCATGCTCCTCATCTGCCTCCGTCGCCGCCCACCAGTAGATGACCTGGGAGTGTACGTTCCACAACGGAGACTCCTTGTCAGGGGTCGACTCATAGGTAGCCCCGGCAGTCTCTGGATCCCAGACCCCACCGCAATTCTGACCGCGGCGAGCCATGGAACGCACCGCTTCGTCCACCGTCGGCAATCGCCAGATATCCTGGGGCACAGGGGCAAGGGTCAGGCCATCTTCGGTGAGATGCCCGCACGCCTGCTGTGCCTCGTACCAGTCTGCCCCTGTGCGCGGCCAACCCGGTCCATCAGGGGCCCAAACAAGACTCACCCCGTTTCCCTGCACCAATCGGGCTTGCAGGTTGCCGTCGTCAAGTCGTCGAGACACGCGGAGGACGGGTTCTATGCCGAACACGATGAGGCTCAGGAGAGGCAGTCCTATGGCCAGGGAGAGTGAGATCTTGCGCGGCTGGGGACGGCCAAACCAGTAGAGCAGACCAATACCGAGCAGTGGCATGATGAGGAAGAATACGACCGTGTTGGTCCAGGCTTGAAAGAACCTGGCAACCAGCAAGGCAAGGATTGCATGGAGGGCACCGCCAAGCCGGGGCCAGGTAATCGAAACGAGTGCAACTGCCAGGAAGACCAGCATGGGGCTGAGATACTGCACGAGCATCAGTCCCACGTTGGCAGGCAAGGACCCGTAGTACCAGCCTTCGTGGAAGTTCTCGATGATGCCCCAGAACGCCCAGAAACAGGTGATGGCGGTGGAAAGAGCCACCGCAGTCCATCCCAGTACCTGGCGCCTGTCAAGATGCTTCATCATGCTTGACCTTGTGGTGTGACGAACGGCGTCTCAACCGCGCGGAATACCGGAGTAGGTGCGAGATGACAGGGATCGTGCTGGGCAGTCTCGACACTGGGCGCGGTTACACGGGGTTGGGCGACTGCTTCCCACTTGCGCTTGGAGCTCCGTGACAACGGTCGGACTTTGGAGACGCCTATGACCCCGGTTCGGCAAGATTCAGGATTCCTACTCAGCCTCGAGATCGGCGATTACCTCCAAGAGCGCCTGCCTGACGAACTCTCTATTGGCTCCTGGATGTTTCTCCAGGTGTTTGTCCAGGCCCCTCTCCCTGGTCTTGAAGCCAAGGGTATCGGCCACATCTTCTTTGGCGCTGGCCCCAAAACGATCATAGCAGTAGACCAAGGCCTCGGCAATCGCTCTTACAGTGGGCGCAACCTCTGCCTCTGAGAGGGGGATTGATTCCAGAGTACGCTTCTCTTCCTCTGGGTTGACCACTATTCACCTCCTTGCACTCGAGCACGACCCGCAGCTTGGTTGACTCCTATTATAGCAGAAGATTGACAGACAGCCATCGCTTCCCCTTCGGGTCCTGAGGATCCAAGGCTCCGAAGGAAGCACCGGGAAGGGAACGTACGGCACTCGACCTGGCCAAGACGCAGAGTATGAGGGAGCACCAGCTGTGGAGTTGCCCGCCTATTGCCCGGATCTGTCCTGGTCTGTCCAACAGGCTGACAACTGTGACCTGGGCCTTCACCCTGGCGAGCCCAGCAAGGAGCATGTCGAGGCACGCTGTTGGTCCCCCGTCGGTGCCAGCACTCCCTGGGCCACTCCCACTACGCTACCTGTCTAGCGACCTCGCCAGACACCTTGTTGAACATCCGCCCTTGCCTTTCTCAGAACCTGGGCTATAATCCACTCAGCCCCTGTTGCGTGATGTGGCTTCTCGCTGCATGGATATGCTGTGCGCGACCGTAGTGGCTGCAACATAGGGGCAATGGCTCGTCGTTCTCGCGTGGTGTAACCCGTTCCCACGCACGTCGCCGATGGAGGTTGAATCGACTATGTCCCTGACGTTGGTCACTGGCGCACCAGGTTGGTTGGGCACTCGACTGGTTCGTGTGCTGCTCGAAGGGTTACCCGACGTGCCTAGTCTGTCGGAACCCGATCAGGCCCGGCGCATCCGTTGTCTCGTAACGCCTGGTTTGAATGCACCGGCACTCCGCGAACTATCGGGTCCTGTGGAGATTACAGAAGGTGATCTGCGAGACCCGGATGCGGTATCGGATTTCCTGGAGGATGCGGCGGGGGCCACTCTCTTCCACTGCGCTGGTCTGGTCCACCCACATGGCCGCACCAGAGAGTTGTTCAGTGTAAACGTGGATGGCACGCGAAACCTGTTACAGGCAGCCGAGAACGCGCGGGTACGGCGAGCGGTGGTCGTATCCTCCAACTCTCCCTTTGGCTTCAACGCAAGTCGGGACGATTACTTCGATGAGGAATCGCCCTACAACCCCTACATGTCCTACGGGCGTTCAAAGATGCTCATGGAGAAGACAGTCCATGCCTATCAGGCGCGCGGCAAGATGGAGACAGTCATTGTCCGTCCTACCTGGTTCTATGGCCCCGATCAGCCACTGCGGCAAACGAGGTTCTTTCGAATGATCAGGCGCGGTAGGGCGCCGATCGTAGGAAGTGGAGAGAATCGACGGTCTATGGCTTACATCGACAGTGTCAGCCAGGCGCTTCTGCTTTGTGAAAGGGCACCTGCCGCTAATGGTGAGACGTATTGGATTGCTGACCGCCGCCCGTACACGATGAACGAAATCGTGGACACGGTGGAGAGACTGATGGAGCAGGAGTTCGGGCTGACAGTAGCGCACAAGCGGATGAGGGTACCATCTGTGACCGGTGACGTTGCCAGATTGTGCGACAAGCTGATCCAATCCCTGGGACTCTATCATCAGGAGATCCACGTCCTCTCGGAGATGAATGGAACCATCGCGTGCTCGATCGCCAAGGCGGAGAGAGAGCTGGGCTACGAGCCAACTATCGAACTCGAGGAAGGCATGCGGCGTTCTCTGGCTTGGTGTCTGAGAGAAGGCCTGGACCTCTGAGCCAAAGTCTCGCAGGAGAGCAGCAAGACAAGCTTCGTGGAAGTGAAAGACAAGTCCGATAGCGCCGAACGGTCACATGCCTTGGATCCCAGGAGGAGACTAGAACACTGGGTGCCGCGACTGGCCCTGCTGGGCTTGGCCGGTCTGCTGCTGTTTCAAGGCCTGGCGTACTGGTACAGGCTACGCCTCTCGCTGGGGCCCCGCGTCATCTTTCAACCCTGGTTGCTAAGCCAAGGGTTCCTGCCGTACGAGAACATCGCCGACCAACACACTCCGCTGATGCCCATCCTGCTTGCAGGGCTGAGGTTCTTGTGCCCTGATGGTCTTGTGTTGGCCAAGACAGTTCTCGTCGTGCTCATCTCTCTGTCAACCCTTCTGACATTCTTCGCTGGACGACGGACTATGGGCTGGCTAGGCGGGCTCTGGGCAGCATCCTTCTTCGTAGTCTGGTCACCTACATTCCAGTTTGGCAAGCTCTGGCACGAGACTTTCCTCGCTCCGCTCTACCTGCTTTTCCTGCTACTCTACGATTCTCGTGCCCGGCATCACGCCCGAAAGACCCTCTTCTTCCTCGGTCTTGCCGGCGGAATTGCTGTCCTGATCAAACAACACGCGGCCATCGTGTTGCTGGCATTTGTTGTGTGGCACGCCGTGATGAACTGGCGCGCTCATCGTTCGTTTTCAGTGGTCCTCCAAGACACAGGTGTGATCAGCCTGGCGGCGATTCTGCCCGTGATGGCCTTTGGAGCATGGTACTATCTCCGGGCGGGCACGCTGGCGAGCTTTGTGTACTGGACGACGACCTTCAACGTGATCAGTGATTACGGCTCTCTCGCTGCCCAGCCTCCTACTTACGCTCAGGTCAAGACCCTTGCCTCTGCCTTCCTGCTCCTGCCCGCCGCGATCATGGGCTTGATCGAACTGAGAAGGAAAGGCGATAGGACGTGGCTGGACTTCGCTTGGGGGCTGATACTACTTGGCGTGAGCAGCCTTACCGCGTATCCTCGCTTCGAGTTCTTTCACTTTCAAGCCGCCCTGCCTGTGCTGGCCTGGGTGTCTGCTCTGACGCTCGCCCCCGCCTTCCGTCCACGCAGCTCTGGCGCGGCGTCGCAGTCCACGCGGTACCTGCCAATAGGTGTGGCCCTCTCGCTATCGGTCTTCTGGGCTGTCACAGCCGGCTCCGCATACGAGCCAGTTCTTCGCGAGGGCCAGCCTCAGAAGGTAGCCGAGTACTCCAATCTGGTGCCCCTGGCAGGTAGGATCAGGCAACGCATAGGAACGACCGACTATATCTATGTCTTCGCTGACGACGAGGCAACCTCCAATCTGTACTACCTGATTCAGTGTTCGCCCCCGAGGTTCTGGGTCTTTACGTATCCCTGGTACATGCTGGAGCCTGTCAGAGACAGGATTCTAGATGAACTCCAAGAGGACCCGCCCGAGTGGATTGTCTATTTCCCCGGCCGCTGGGAAATCGAAGACCATGCGCCAGAAGTGACCGCCTACATCCAAGACAACTATGAGCCCAAGGTTGAGCTACATTGGCAGACGAGTGAAGTCTGGTTGCTCAAACGCGTGCCATAGAAGCTGGGCTTCATGCCGAGTTGATGGGGAGCTGCATCTGTCAGTGCGAAGCAGGAATGGTCGACAAGAGCGTGAAGGAACAGCGCGCAGTCTTGCCCGCTCGCTCTAGGTCCCCCAAGGGGTGTTCGATATAAAGGTGCCCCTGTTCTGTGATGAGATTGAGTGGAGGCGACAGGCATGAGGAGGTGGCCGGCCCTGTTATCACAGTGATGCACCGACACGAGCGATCTGCCCGTGCGCGCCTACGACGAGAACTCTGGTCATGGTGCCCCGATTTGTGGATCGCGTCGCCGGATCACCGGTCGATCATGCGCTCGGAACCCTCGGAGTGTCGGTGTCCGTGGATGGTGATCTCTTCGAGGGCCTGCTCGATCTCCCGCAGGTCCGCCTCGGTGAGCTCGACGTCGACCACGCCGAGGTTCTCCTCCAGGCGCTGGAGCTTGGTGGTTCCGGGTATAGGGACGATCCAGGGTTTCCGCCCTAGCAGCCACGAGAGGGCGATCTGCGCCGGGGTGGTCTCCTTCCGCTCGGCGATCCGCTTCACCAGGGCCACCAGGTCCCGGTTCGCCTTCCGGTTCTCGGGCTCGAAGCGCGGTACGGTGTTACGAAAATCCGAGTCCTCGAAGGTCGTGTTCTCGTCGATCTTGCCGGCGAGAAAGCCCCTGCCCAGCGGGCTGAAGGGAACGAAACCGATACCCAGCTCCTCGAGGGTAGGGAGGATCTCCCCCTCGGGCTCTCGCCACCACAGCGAATACTCGCTCTGGAGCGCCGTAACGGGCTGCACGGCGTGGGCGCGACGAATCGTTTGCACGCCCGCCTCCGAGAGGCCGAAATGCTTCACCTTCCCCTCGGCGATCAGGTCCTTCACCGTGCCTGCGACATCCTCGATCGGGACGTCGGGATCGACTCGGTGCTGGTAGTAGAGGTCGATCCGGTCGGTTCGGAGGCGACAGAGTGAGTCCTCCGTCGTCTTTCGAATGTTTTCGGGGCGGCTGTCCAACCCCTGCATCCCGCCGTCCACAAAGCTGAAACCGAACTTGGTGGCGATAACGACCTCGTCCCGCGATGGAGCCAGGGCCTCGCCGACGACGTCCTCGTTCGTGAACGGACCATAGATCTGGGCCGTGTCGAAGAAGGTGACGCCGCGCTCGAACGCGGCACGGATCATGTCGATTGCGTGCTCCCGGTCCGAGGGCGTCCCGTATCCGAAGCTGAGCCCCATGCAGCCGTAGCCGAGGGCCGAGACCTCGAGTCCGCTCGTTCCCAGTGTACGCGTCTTCATCGTTTCCTCCTTGTTTCCGCTGCTCAAACCTCGATCGAGGCTTCGATTGCCATAAGGTCGTCCATTGCCCAATAGCCATCCGGCACCTGCCCCAAGGGGCATCAGACAAGGGGCGGGCTAGCGGTGCAGCATAAGCCAGGTCCGCGCCGACGGAGTGGTCGGCACCCAGTCTCGTCCCGGGCGGGAGATCGACTGCCAGACTCCCCGCAAGCAACGTCACTGCCACCATCCGCAGCTTTTTCGCCTTACTCTTGCGGACCAACGTGCAGCTAGGTGCTACCGTGCGCGATCTCTATTGTAGTGCGCTTGAGAATGTGCTGAGTCCTCTGTGAAGACTACCAGATGTCAAGAGAAGCGGCGAGTTGGTGTCGAAGAGGGTGCGGTGCAAACCACACCTATCAAGAAGGGAGGAAAGGCAGGTTCAGCCTCCTGAGGCGCTGGCTTGTCGCCCATGGCCAATGAACTGCGATCTCTCCTGGCCGGCTTCATCGTCCACCAACTCCATCGGCCACGCCACCTCGTGATCCAGGCCTGGTTCTGGCTGACCGCGCGGACCGCTAGCGTCGAAGAGAAACGGCGTTGTCTCAACGTGATCGTCGAGCTGAACCCCTAGAACGAACCTGCGTCCCTGGCTCTCTTACTCTTCGACCAGAGACGACCCACGAGCTGGGCGACTTCCCTCGCCGCGTTGTCAACCCGTCTAACCTGTGCTACATCCCGACATAGGCCCTGCTGTCGTTCAGCACAAGCTGACGGCGTCTGATACATCCGCCGCTCCTCGACAGTGGGGCCTTGTTCCACTACGGGCAACCTGGCTTGCCTTCTCTCGCCATTTGTGCTATCATGTAGTGAGTTCGTCTCTACTCCGATGATCGTCTGAGACACACGCCTTGTTCTGGTTGTCATCATCTGTGGTAGCGCAGGCGCAAGAGGGGAAGACTCCTATGGGAACCTCGTCAGCGCTCGGCCGCTGACAGTCGGAGAATGAGAGTAGTTGAGAAATGAGAGCGTTACGACTGACAGACGACGCGGAGCTTACCCGACTAATCGCCTCCGAGGCTCTGGCGGAGCGGCTAGCTCAACCTAGCATCACTTTGAGAATCGAGTTTGGCGGCCCTCTGCCACAAGGTCGCTACTTCGGCTCGGCCAGTTGGGATAACGAGCATGATTGCCACGTGGTCAGGCTTGACAGCGAAGGGTGCACGTGGCACGATCTCGCTCACGAGATAGCCCATTGTGTGTACGACATTGAGCCAGGCCATGTCTATGACTGCCAAAGTGACCCTCACGAGAAGATCCAAAAGGTGATAGACGTCGACCCCGCGAGAGGTCGAAAACTGGAGTGGGAACTCCTCCAGAGAGAGCTACGAGCCGGCTATGATGCAGACTACATTCTGACTGAGTTAAGGGATCTTGCAGAGGCAAGAGGCTATGAGTTGTGTGATTAGCACTCCGAGGACTGCCCAGCCCGCCAAAGCCCGACTGAGACGCTGCCGGGAACCCCTCTTGACGAATCTTCGAGGGCAAGCTCGCCCGATGGCCGGAACAGTGCTGGGCCGTAGTCCACAAGGAGGACACATCGTTCGCTGAAAGGAGGCACTGTGATTGGGGAGCAGACTCTCAGTCCCCTTAGCGTGATTCTTGTCACCGGCGCGCTTTCGCTGATTGCGGCAATCGCCGGTGCTATCGTCGGCGGCCTCATCGGTTGGAGGTCTGCCCTTCACGCCACGGAACTCAGAGCCAAACTAGATCAAGAACTCACGGAACGGTCAGTAGACCTGAATCGGGGGCACAGAAGGGCCGACTTCGTGAGGTCGTTGCATACGGAAGTGTCTCTGGCCAAGCGAGCACTTGACAATGCTATGAGGACGTACGACACAGAGGAGGCAAGGACAAGAGGAGAGTCGGATCGGCCGCCTCGACCCCGAGGGCCATTGTTCACTAGAGATGTGTATCGCGGCTGCATACGAGACCTAGGTATGTTGCCAGAGCAGCTGCGGTTTGATCTTCAGAACTTCTACGCTTGCCTCGATGACGTGGAGTTCTTTCTGCGTCAGGCTGAGCTATGGGTGCACCTGCACCCCGATGAACAGAGGTTCGTATATGGGAAGTTCGTAGATACCATGAAGACCTCCCTTGCTAGCGCGGTCGAGCTGCTTGCAGAGCTTGGGGAACTATCACCGGAGGGGCCTGCTGATAGCGACTGACACAGCTGCCGGCTGTTACTGGGGCCTCGTCATGTGTCCGTAACACCCGTTGCGCTGTTGTTGTGTCTGTAGTACAATTGCTCTACTTCGCTTCCATGCCGCCTCAACCGCTTGATGTCCTCTGTCGCCATTCGGACAAGAGCTTGCACGTCAATCACCCGCTACTGGCCGTCTGCCTGTACAGTCGGTGTCACAGGAGGACGAGATGTCAAGGCAACAGTGGATAACACTGCTCGCGCTAGGAGTGGCAGTAGCGATGGTCTTTGGGTGTATGGGTGCCTTGGTGCTCCTGTACCTGACAGGAAGCTTGGCGACCGAGACCGGCACTCCAGTTCAAGCCGTTGACACAGCCGTACCAGGTCCGACCATCATGCCGACACCGCCACGCGCATCGGAGATATGCCAGTCTGTGACACAGGACTATTTCGCAGAGATTCAGCCTCTTTTGGAGGATTGGCAGGACACAGTTGAGGTTGCGAACTCAACATCGCGGATTGCTCTCAGCCCAGTTGTTCAGGATATGCAGGCGATTAGGCGTGACATCGCTGATGTTCCTGTCCCCGATTGCGCCCAGGATGCCAGTGGTCTTCTACTGATTGGGCTGGGTGATGTTGTTGACAGCTTTCTTGACTTCATGGCCGACAGCGAAACTGATTCAGCCATTGCCCAAAGCATGAACATGGGCCTGCTAGAAATGACGGCCGCGATCGATCAATTGACCTCTCTGACCAAGGGGATGGAGGTACACGGTGACGATGAGGGATATGCTGTCTGTGCGGAAGGCACCTTGAGTGAGGCCCGAAGATTGGATGATGAGGCTAATAAGGCACGCAGCCAGGCTAGGCGCGAACAGTCCGCAGTCTTCTGCTCGAGAACAACAGGCTGGGTCCAGAGGGCAGAGAATCTGCATGCGACTCATGAGGCGTGTCCTATCCCACTCGACCCGCATCTTCAGGCGGCCAGAATGTGGTTAGAGATGGGTTACGCGGATATAGTGGAGGCAATGCACAACTACGCTGATTGGTGCTCGACAAACCCGCAGGCATTGACTCACTGCGATGCTGGATGTCTTTTCGAGAGTGACGCAGTGACTATCGATCAAGGTGCTAGGTTTGAATTCTCCATCGAGAGGGCAGAGCGAGAGATTGGCAGATTCTAGACAACTTGTTATCGATGGCATCACTGAGGGCCTGCGTGGCCTACGGCGCGAGGATGGCATAGTATCAAGCTACGTGAAACGCTCACTGACACTGGACAGGAGGATACGCTCTCATGATCCGGCTAGCGCGGTTCCTTTCAGTTCTCCTCAGCGTGACCTCCTCCTTGGCCTGCGTGTGTTCGCTTGCATCTCTGCAACCTCTCGAGCCTACGGCCGTTCCCACCGCCAAATCGCGACCGCAGGAGAAGCCAACAGTCTGGGAAGCAACAACGGATGTGGCAGGACAGGCGGTGGTCACTAATGGTGCTGGGGTGGACCGAGCGATTGTGCAAGTCCAAGACGCCGATTCGGCAATGTCGGTTGCCGGCATGGAGATTTGGTACCTCGAGAAAGGACCGAGGTACCTGGTCGTGGCAATGGACCCTGAGGCCCGTTACTTGGGGGCTTGGAGTGAAGGAACGTACGAGGAGCTCCAGGGCAGTGACGGTACGTTGCACTCGCTGGGATCCGTGCTTCAGCCACCCCCCGCAGAGGCCCAGACGCTGCCCATCATACTCCTGTTGGTCAAGCTAGCCTCCACGGTGTCGTCTCTGCACGACTTGGACGCCTACCTACAAGACCCTCCCGACCTCAAGTACTGGAGCGTGCTGTACGAAGAGAGATGTTGGACAGGCGACCAGTTGGCAAATCTGGTGGGAGCATCGGGCCTCTTCCTGTCGGGGGTCGAAAGACTGCCAGGGGTGGCAGTAGGCGAGATGGATGACATCTCCAAGGCACTGCGCCTGCTGGCCGAGCACCTGCTGGAAGAGGAAGCCAAGGAGTTACTCATTGCGCTCGACCGACCGGTGAGGATCCGGAGCTATCACCTCGGCATACCTCCCCTGTTCATGATACCTCAAGGTTGGTGCGACACGGAGCCAATACCAACTGATGCACAGGCGCTCGAGGAGGCAACGTCTCCGCCTTCTCCGCCCAAGGTAGAGCCACCTTCGAAGACCCCGGAGTCTAGCCTTTCGCAACCGCAAGTCGCATTCGTGTCGGACCGCGACACGGCCCCCTTTTTCGAGATCTACGTCATGGATAGCGACGGCGGGAATCTCTCCCGGCTGACGCACAACGATACCGACGACACGTATCCGGCGTGGTCGCCCGACGCCACACGCGTCGCGTTTGTGTACGAGAACAGGATCCACGTGATGAATGCCGACGGCACCGGGCGCACAAGGCTGACCTCACGATGGGCCATGGAGCCAAAGTGGTCGCCGGACGGGACGCGCATCGCGTTCACTCCAGGGGACGAGATCCATGTCTTGTGGCTCGACGGGAGAGGAGAGACGAACGTCACGAACCACCCCGCGAACGACGGGGACCCCTGTTGGTCTCCGGACGGGAGCCGCATCGCCTTCTCATCCAACAGAGACGGCAACTCTGAGATCTACGTGATGAGGAGCGACGGTGCTGGGGCCAGCCGCCTCACGAACAGTCCCGCGGACGACTATCGCCCGTCCTGGTCTCCGGATGGAGAACGAATTGCGTTCGAGTCGTACCGCGATGGCAACGGGGAGGTGTACGTCATGAACGCCGACGGAACGGGACTGACAAACGTCACCAACAACCCGAGTTGGGACGGCGAGCCGTCTTGGTGCGGTGACGCCAACCTGATAGCGTTTACTACCTCGCGAGATGGAAGCCACGAAATCTATCTTCTGCACCGGGACGACGGCGCCGTGACGCGGCTCACTACCAACCCGGCCATGGACTGGGAGCCTGCATGCTCACCGTAGCCGCATTGACGCCACACTGAGGGCCTGCGCATCGGTCCGACACATCGATACTGCGCTGGGAATGGTACCTCACATCCCCAAACCCGACGACTCGACATAACGATCTCGGCCAGAGTGCCCCTAGGCCGGCAACGACTGCCACGGCTGCGTATCCATCCGGCTACGTCCTCTCACAATGCAGCCTGAGCAGCGACAGACCCAAGCAACCGCGGGTGTAGTCATCCACGACATCAGCTATGATCCCACCGGCAGCTAAGGCGGCATAGTGGTGGACAAGATGCGCACCTCCTTGGCCAGATTCATGGTCGCTCGATTCAGCCGCCCCACAGTCTTCGTGGTCCCATCCTGGCACTGGCTGGCAGCACAGACAGAGGACCTCCAAGAGAAGCGCCGCTGCCTCAACCCGATCCTCGACCGGAACCAATAGAACGAGCTGGCAACCTCGCGGTTCATCAGGCTCGGACAGCTCCAAAGAATCCTCTGCACCCAGACTAGCACACAAGAGCGAGCAGTCCGTCATTCGAACTGCTCGCTTCAGATGCCCCCAGCGGAGCACCTACATACAGGTCCCCTCGTTCTGTGAAGAGCTTGAGTTGGTTCGGTAGGCGGAGGGGATGGTGTTTCTCACCGCGAACCTTAGAGTTTTGGGTTCTGTACGCCTTGTGGGCTTGCGCGACATAGGCCATTCTGGTATTCTGGCATTAGGTCAATCATCGCGCAACGTTCACTTGAGCCATAGAGCCGATCAGGGAGCAATCTTGGTCGGCTCTTTTCAGTATGGGGCACCTATCGTAGGGGCGCAGATGAGCATTGAGACCAACTTGGTCGGAAATTGCCAGACGGACCATGGCCACTCGGATCGAAAACCCGGCGGCAGCATAGAGAGCACAGGCCGGGGCCGGGTCTTGGCTCTGCGCGTTGACGCCGCTGGAAGCCATGGACTACAAAGGGCGGTTGAGAGCGCCAACGAGGTCTTGACCGTTCTGGAAGCCCAAGGGTACGCGGTGAAGGGCCTCGAAATTCGGGGCCACCTCCTGCGTGAACGAGGGGCCAGCAAAGGGAGGCGAGATAGCCTATAGCTTTGGGTAAGGGCCAAACAACTTCACACGTGTAAACCGTGCCCACGTGAGCCGTTGCGCCATTCGGGGTCAACCCGCATGGCGCTTTTCTTTGGCCTTGGACTATCTCGGAGAGTTGTCAACGTGACAGTGAAGGATGCGCTAATCAGGCAGCTAGACGATCTGGACAAGCGGACGCAGACCTTGGAGTCCAGAGAGGTTCGCCGTCTCATCACGGACTATCCGTGGCTCCGTGGCTGGCACGATGACTTTTGGGGCGACCAGCTCAAAGATGAGTACGAGCTCTGGACCGGCGGGGCAGCCAGCACGGTGCAACTACAGTGGGCGGCGAATGGCGTAGTCCGACTGAGATGTGATCTCAACTTGGGGAACTGGGCCAACCTCGTTCTTGGCGATTCCGCCGACAACTTCCTATCCCTGGACATCACCGAAGGCTGGATCATGCTCTGGCGTGCGCAGATCCCCATTCTCAATCAGTTGCAGGCGCTCGGGGGCGGCTTGGAGGCGACCACGAATCACAAGATCGTTGCTGGCTTCCGGGCGACCACCGGAGCGAACTGGATCATCAGTTGCACGGACGCTGGCGGCACTACGGATCTGAATACCGGCGTGGCCGCTGACACGGACTGGCATTGGCACGCGCTGAAAGTCTACCGCAAAGATGGGGTTGACCGGGTCGAGTATTCCCTCGACGGTACGTTGATCGGCACGAATCTGAACAGTGTCCCGGTGAACCGGCTGACTCCCATGCTGCTATGCGGAAACGTAGTCGGTGGAAACCGGCGCAACCATGACATTGACTCTTGGGATGTCATACCGCTGAACTTGGCATAGGTGGCGAGGGCTGAGATTCGGGGGATGTGGGGCGGTTATCGTAACACTTTGTAGGCGATTCAGGCGGGCGCTGGCAGACCATCAGACGGCAACGCGATAGATGGGGCCAGATTGCCAGAGAAGCCTGCTCTGGCGGGCTTGGAGTCGAAAGCATGTGGGTACGTGATCCTTGGCTCCGTCTCTATTATGAGACAGAGGAAGAGAGGTACATGCTCAGGACGACGGTCATAGACTACCGAGACCGATCGATCGCCGCTGCTGCACCGGTTACCGATACCTTGGGCACGCTGACAGTTGATGGGCCGCTCTCACCCGATGCGTGGCGCGATTCGATGAGAGAAGAGATCAAGCGCGAGTATATCAGGGAGTATCTGTTGGGCATCGGTGGCTTGGAGCAGATGACACAAGAGGACTGGGGTCGTATTGGCGGAATGCTTACTGAGCAGTATCGCCACCTTGAGAAGTTCTATGATGAGATCGTTGCAGGGAAACTATCGCCAGCACAGATCATGGCCCGATCACAGATGTATTCACAGAGTGCGCGGGAGGCTTTTGAGCGCGCAAACGCACAGGCTTGGGGCGGTCCTCCCTTGGACACTTATCCAGGCGATGGGAAGGTCTGTGCGGGTCTGACGAACTGTAACTGCAACTGGGAGATCGCATCAATGGAAGTCTCAGAGAGCATGATCCGCTGGAAATGCTACTGGCGTTTGGGCGCAGTCAAAACACAACACTGCGACCGATGCGTGAATGCCAGCATAGAATGGGCACCGCTGATTGTGAGTCGTGAGGTTGGCAGCGCGTAGACTGGTACCGCTTGTTGTGTCCAACTGAAAGGGGGCGGGATGGTTAGAAGGAGTTGGCACCTGAGAAGATAGGACTCGAGGCCGTACTTCGAGATGAAAACTTTCAACGGGCAGTCACCCGCTATGTGAATGGCCTCGGCTTGATGGACCAACGGACGGCGCAGGTTGCGGCGTCCGCTGGCGGAGCCATGGGGGGCTTTGCCTCTGTCGTGAGCATGGGCGTCGGTGCCGCCGTCGGCACGTTAGTTGGTACGGTCCTCCCAGCCCTCGTGGGCGGTCTGAAACAAGTCGGCTCGACAATAGTTGACATCGGCTCGGACGCGATCATGGCAGCCGGTCGCGTCGAAGAGTCGGGCATCATCCTAGAATACTTTGGCGAGCAAGCGGGCAAGTCGGAGGCCCAGGTCCGGGCTTGGGCACAGGGGATCCGAGACGCAGGCATTGAGACCACGGTTGCTCAGGGCCTCGTGAGTGAGTTCCTTCGGTACAACCTTGACCTGGCCAAAGCCCTCGAGTTCGTGAGGATCGCCCAGGGTGCGGCCTCCATTGCCAACGAGGACAGCACCGAAACCCTGCAAGCATTGCTACATGGCATCCTGACACAGCACACCGTTGTGCTTCGTGAACGCGGCGTGATCGTCAACATGGAGAAGGCGATGAGCGACTATGCCGACTCCATAGGGACGACAGCCGACGAGCTCGACGACGCCGGCAGGGTGCAAGCCGCATTCAATGCGGTGCTCGAAGCTGGCCAGCCTCTCATCCCGCTGTATGACAGGGTCATGCAGAGCGGGACGAAACAACTCCGCTCGATGACCCGCGTCACTCGTGAATTGCTGAATGAGATGGGTGCTCCATTCGTGAGCACTTTCGACGAGGCGGTCGGGCTTGTCTATCACTTCTCGACGGGGTTGCTGGACGCAGCCAGGGAAGGCGGTTGGCTGCGCAGCGTCTTGGAGGACCTCGCGTCCACCGTCGAGACGCTGAGTGCACCATTCCTCAGTTTTGGAGAGACGGCGCTCGGAGTCCTCGAAAAGCTGAACCTGGTGCTCGGTAGTTTCCAAGGACCCGACCTGGGGGCGATGCGCGCCAGCATCGTCGACTTGGAGGCGCAGATCGCGGCCCTGGAGCCGCCAGACCTCTCGACCGGATGGGAAGAGCAAGCGGATGACATCGAGAGAATCAACAAGGACCTTGGGGCTTCCATAGTCGACCTGTGGGCTGACGTCGAAGAGGCGATCCAGCAGGCGACCGACGACTGGGAGCGAAACCGGGCGCGTTCTCTCCAAGATTGGCTGCTTGATCAAGCGCGCGCACTGGCTGACCACAAAGAGGACATCACAGACGTCTACAAAGACCTCAGTGATACGATAGCAGAGATGTTGGCGGATCGTGAGAAGGACCTCGCAGCCGAGCAGAAGGAATGGGATAAGCAACGGGCCGAGGAATTGGAGCGGCACGAGGATGAGATAGAGGACCTGAAGCGCGACGCGGCGCGAGCTCAGACCAAAGAAGAGTACGACATGATCATGGCCCTGATTGCGCAGAAGGAAGAGGAGTTCAAGGAGAAGCGCAAGCTGGAAGCCAAAGAGCGCCGGCAACGATTGAGAGAGGAGAACCTGGCTTTCCGAGAGGAGTTGCGGAAGGAGAAGGAAAAGGCAGCGGAGCGGATCCGCTTGATGGAAGAGGAGTTCAAGAAGAAGCAGGAGCGCGAGGAGGAAGATCGCCGGATCCGCCTACAACGAGAGGAAGAGGACTTCAATCTCAGGATTGCCAGGCAACGTGAGGAAGCGCGCCAGCGGGAGGAGGACCTGAAAGCGGCCTCGGCTGAGCGGATCGCCGTCCTGGAAGATGAGATCACGAAGATACAGAACCGTCAAGAGGCCGCATATCTCCAAGAACGCGCTGACCTGGTGGCGCAGTTGGCGCAGCAAAAGCGGGAATATGAGAAAGCCCTCTTCGAGTTGCCCTATCTCCACGAGGACTATGCCAAGGAGAGCGCCAAGGCTTACGAACAATTGAGCGATCTCTTCACCGCACAACTCGGAATCGAGTTTGACGAAATCATGGCGGCTTGGGAGGACAAGGACTGGGACCTCTTGGGCGGCATAGCGGTGAGGGCAAGCATAGCCGGCATGTGGCGGCTGAAAACTTGGGCGCTTCGAGAGGTTGGGGCCTTCGCCTGGCAAGAGATGTGGGCATACACAACGCGGGTCACGAGGGGTGCGGCTACTATGGGGGTCGCGTGGGTTCTCTCGTTGCACGATGTCATGTCGAAAGTGGTGCAGGCCGTGAGCGAGCGGGCCGGCGATTTCTGGCGGGCAGGCTATGATGCTATGTCGGCTTTCGCTGAGGGCATCCTCTACTTGGAGCAGTGGGTTGTTGATGTAATCCGAGATGTGATCTCCCGTGCAGTAGAGGCGGCGCTGCAAGCATTGGGGATCGCCAGCCCGAGCAAGGTCTTTCTGGACATCGGGCAAAACCTTGACCTGGCACTGGCAGAGGGGATCCGCAGCTTGGGCCACGTGCCGATTATCGAGATGGAGCGCGTGGCGGCCGGCACCATGCACAGCGTCACCAACTATACCACCAACTCACCGACCTATCATCTCGAAGTCAATACCAGTGCGCCACGAGAGCCGATCATCAACGATTTCCACATGATGAGGGTCATGGCCGGGGCATAGCTGGCGGTAAGTTGAAGAAACCGACTCCGAACTTACTTTAGTTCTCTAGAAGGCAGAGTCTTGCTTGTGATAACACGGATCGCACAAAGGGGGAGCACCGATGAGAAAGGGAGCCACGATTCCACTGCTGGCGGTGATCCTGCTGCTGGCGGCGGTGAGAGGTATCGGCATGGGTGCGTGTGATGCTCAGTACCGCTTGATGACTCCCGACGGCTGGACTCTTGACTTTGCCGGGCCACGGTTCGCGCCGGGAACCGTTGACTCTCTCATGGCGCACGACGGCTTTGGACTGCCACCCTTGGAGCATGTGGTGCAAGAAATCTGGGGGATGGACGGGGCCGTGCACAAAGATACATTGGTCAAGCCGAGGGTCGTCACGATCACGTTGACCACGCATGGGTTGACCAGGAAATCACTGCACCAGGCGCGGGCAAAGCTGATGGATGCGATGAGATGGAATCGAGGCCAGACGAAGCCACAGCCGTCGATTCTGCGCTACACCGTGGATGGGGTAAGCCGTGATCTCTATGTCGTGTATGACGATGCTGTGCGGCAAACAGTGGGGAGATACGGCAATCAAGAGATCATCGGTTTTCGGTTGATCGCTTATGATCCGTTGATCTATGATGCGACGATCCAAGAGCAAGTGCTCGACTGGCAGGATAGCTTGACCGTCCTCTATGTAGCGGCCAGGGAGGACGGGACTTGGAATGCTATGGGGCCACCGGCTGCGGTCGCTGCTGGCATCGTCACCGTGGACATATACGCCATTGCCGTAGACCCCTTCACAGGTGACATCTACTTTGGAGGCGACTTCACCAACTGGGATAACATCCCGAATGCCGATTTCCTCGTTCGTTGGGTGCGGGCAACAAGTACTTGGGAGGCAGTGGGCGATAATGGCGCCGGCGGGCCGGCTCTCAACGAGCGGGTTCACGCGCTGCATTTCGGGCCCAGTCGTGCGCTGTACGTTGGCGGGCGCTTCACCAATGCTGGCGGTGTACCAACCGCTGACTATATTGCACAGGTCAACGTTGCTACGGATGTGTGGGCTGATGTTGGCGGCGGACCGGGCGCGGGTGCCGTGACCGTAGTCAATGACATCCTCGTGGGCGGCGATATGACCGTCTATGCGACAGGTAGTTTCACGAACTGGGCGGGCTTGGGATCGCCTGCGGGAGACTACATTGTGCAATTGCCATCCGGGGGAGCTTGGGCAACGGTAGGGAATGGGCTGGACGCGCTCGGCAACTGTCTGGCCGAGAGGGCAGACGGTCATGTGATCGTTGGGGGCGCATTCGGGAATGCTGGAGCCGTGGTCTGCAACAATGTCGCTGACTGGGACCCGATCAACACTGTGTGGAGTGATCTCGATGGGGGGGTGCCCGGCGGAGGTACGGCGGTATACGATGTGGCCTTTACTCCCGCTGGCTTGATGATCGCGGTGGGCAACATCCCAACGATAGGCAGCGGACCGACCACTGTTAGCAACATCGCCAGTTGGAACGGTGTCTGTTGGAGCGCCTGCGGAGATGGGCTGAACTTTCCGGCATACGGGGTCGTGGTGGCGACCGACGGTACCGCATACCTGACAGGTGCTTTCACCACGGCGGGGGAATTGACCGTGGACCGCATGGCGCGGTGGACAGGTGCCGCTTATGGCTACCTGGACATCGACATACCCGATACGCCAGCATTCGGGAATCTCTACGCTGCCCCAGGCCTGGGAGCAAACGACGAGCTCTACCTCGGTTTTCGCAACAATGGTACAGCCCTGATTGCTGGCGCAAACCCAGTCGTGAACGCTGGCAATGCGATGAGCTATCCTGTCATCGAGATCAAGAATCGCGGCTATCTGAGGACGATCATCAACGAGAGCACCGGGCATGAGCTTCTCTGTACCATGCAGATTCAGGATGGCGAGATAGTCACGATGAATCTTGGATGGGGAATAAAGACCTGTCAATCGACTTGGCGAGGAAATCGCCTTGGGGCCATACTCCCTGACGCGGATCTCGGCACCTTCTGTCTCGAATCCGGGCCAAGGGCCGCCTATGGAGGCGTGGACGGCGTGAATCTGCTTACCATGTTGGTCACCGACGCGGATCCTCGAGAACTTGGCGACGACAATGCGCAGCTTTCGGGATGGGAGGACATCACCGGCATCTCGCAGGATAACACGGACCTGGGGCGGCTCTACGTGGAGATCGTGGCTGCGGGCGGCGGCTTCTATCATGTGGACCTCTACATGGATGCTGGACTCACGGAACTTGTGGGCCACACCGGGAGCTACAACGGAGTGGGCGCGCAGGCGATCACAGCCGACAACGGCTCAGGGTTGGGCGGCACGGTCACCGTGGATGCGGTAGTGGGCGCTGATGCGGACATAGTGGTCTGGTTCACGATTGCAACCCTGTTCTGGCAATCCAGATGGTGTGACATGGACAACGCGCTCGAATAGGACGGTGGAGCGATGAGTGAGAGCGACGCACTTTACGCGCGCGAATCGGCAGGTGAGGACATGGCAGAGGGACCTGGCCAACGGTTCTCCTTACCTCGTGACCTCGTGATCGGTGAGATACCAGAGGACGCGATCTTGGAGCCCATCGTCAACGACCTGGTAAGGGTCCAGGTTTCCGAGGACCTCGCGTTGGCCTACAAGCTCGGAGGCCGCCGGGGTTGGCCGAGGCCAGGCGGCGGTCCAGAATTGAATCTCGGCAAAGATTCAGTGGCGGCGGCCATTCTGGCCGAGATTCTCAGAGTGGCCCAAGAGCTTGACAAGACGCAGGTGCCAGCGATCATCTCAGGGAAGGCTGGGCGCGCGGCGCTGGATATGTTGGTGCAGTTGGGCCATGTGCAGGTCCTACAGACATTGGGGACATGGGAGGACTGAAAGTGGATGACGAACAACTGTTAGAGGAGTTGCGGGCATTCTTACCGCCAAAGGTAGTGGAGGGCAAAGGACCCATCGCCAAGATGCTCCAAGCGTGCCACCTGGCGAAGCAGACATTGACCGTCAAGACGATGCTGCCTCGGGAAGACCTAACGGAGTTCTTTGGCGTGATCTGGTTGATTCAAGTCGCCGCATTGAATACGGAAGCCGATGTTGTGGTCATTGACGATGTCTCCGGCCAGACGATCAGCGTAGCGACGGAGACGATCAAGGCATGGAAACGCGGTGAACTCACGCAGGCCGAATACATGCGAAAATGGAAGGTCAAGAACGCATCGCAGGCTGCGTGACTTTACGCGCGCAAAGCCAGCCAGTGGCCAGGGATCGAGGAGGCGGAAACGGCCTCTGTGGTGGCGTGCAGATCGAGCGTTGGCGGGGCTACGCTAGGGGAAAGTCGGGGGATCTGCACTCAACGCATGGTGTATGCAATTGGCGAGAGAGGCGGCTTAGAACGCACTACAGCGAATCCGATTTCGTGAGGGAGGGAGAACAATGGTACTCGATGCTGAAATCAGAGAAGCACAGGCCGCAGCCGCAGCCGTGGCAGAGCTAGAGGTCACGCAAGAGAAGGCCAAAGCACTCCCGGCCCTCTTGGAGCAACGCGACAAGGCCCAACGACAGGAAGAGGCGCGGGCACAGTTGCACCATGCCCGCCAGACTGCCAAGGGGTTACTGGATGAGGCGGCACCGGCTCTCGGATCGTGGCGCGAGCGGTACGAGGCGGTGATCTTGGAGTTGGATTCTCTCATCAGCTCCTTGCCTGAACTCGAGGGCCATATCTTCGAGGCCATGAGGGTTCTGGCCCGAGCGGACACAGCCGTGAGTGAAGCCAACGCGCCGAGCGACTACTACACCGCTGAGGCCATGCAGGAGCGGGCACAAGCTCAGACGGTGCCCGATGCCCTGCGCGCCGGGCCGCGTGATCTCTCCAAGGTGTGGGCGGAGATCGGGGGACTGAACGCAGCACTGGATGCGCTGAACCCGAATGAGCATCCCGCGAGCCTGGCGGCTGAGCTCAATCTCATGGTCCAGCGCAGGACGCGAGGCACGACAGTGTTTCATACAGCTATGGCGGGGCGGCTGCTGATGCGTTTTGGCTAGAGGGAGCGGATAGGAGAACCGGAGAATGGAGACGACCAAGATCAAGAAGGCGCTGGCGCGGCTCGGACTCAGTGAAGAGGCCATTGAGAGGGCTTGCGCTCTGATAGCAGCGGCGAAACGAGCGCAGCGCGAAGCACCTATCGCCATGCAAGCACCTATCGCCATGAAGGAGTCGGCATTGATCACACGGCAAAGCGGATCGGTGATCATGCCTACGCAGCCACGGAGCAAGACCGGGGCCTTGCCCAAGAAGCGGCGACTCGTGATCCGGTACAAACGAGGCGTACCTGGTGGCCGCACCGTAGCGGATGAGATCGACGCGCTGAGGACGCGGCTACAGCGCGACAACATCCCGGTATGGCAACGCCCTCGATTGCAGAACCGCCTTGATGTCCTGCTGCGTGCCCATGCCACGGGGCCTGAGTTGGCCAGCGCGACCCTGGCGCAGATTGAGAGCCAGGGCAAGGTGAGGAAACGAAGAGCGGCCACAGCACAGCCGCAAGGCTTGGGGAAGATCGCAGCGGTGACGCTGGCGCGCCTCGGGCGCTGATTCTCAGATAGCGCGTTTGGGAGTGACATAGCATGGCGTATAAGCAGGCTGTGCGTTATGAAGCCTTCGTCCTATTCTGTGAAGGTGCCAGCATCGGAGCGATCTCAAAGCACTTCGACGGTAAGCCCTCTGCGGAGTGTATCTCTGCTTGGCGGAAGCAGGGGGGATGGGATGATCTACGGGACAAGCTCGCAGCCGAAACTACCAAGAAGCTACTGGAAAATCTCAGCGATTTCAATGCCCGCCAGTACCAGCATCTCGAAGAGACGATTGATGAGTTGCTGGGCAAGTTGGGAGTGACGGGGGCCATTAGTGCGGAAGAGATCGCTCACGTGATCTGTGAATTGATCAGGACCCAGCGCTTGTTGATCGGCTATCCGACAGACCATTTGCAGTTCTCGGGTGCTATCCTGGATACCTTCATAGAGAGGGAGATCAAGAGGCTTCTCGGTATGGCAGAATGCGAGGACCTTGGCTTGCGTTTGGGATCGTGACAGGCATGGGCTGTTGTGATCGTCGGCTGGCCAGAGATGTCAAACAGGGCACCGTGCCCAGGCGGATCATCACGGGCCAGACGGTCCGCTGTCCTCTCGGCTACACGGTGATTGAGCTACAACGCGACTACGGCGCGCCACGGCCATTCTACGGACCCGGCACCGGGAACCGATACGAGTTTGGCGGACGTCGGCGCGCAGGTGCAGTAGACAACTCTGATTTGAGAAGTGAGGACCCGAAACGGCCAGGATTGCTCGACTTGCTGGATGCAGCCGGCGCACTGTTTGCGGTGGCATAGCTGTGGGGTGTCCATACCCACGGCCCTCCTGTCGGCCAGCGGTCTAGCGGAGGCTCCCCTTGCCCTGGCTGTTGGTGGTCAACGCGGCGGGAAAGGCGGCACGAGGTAGCCCTTCGGCCACGCCAGACCCGCCGCGTTGCTATCTTGGAAGCTGTCGGCGTGTAAACCACGTGCGTAAAGCATGCCTTTGTGTCGGGCCGAATGCTCTGGTAGAATGGGCATAGATAGGGATGGTAGCCCACAAAGCGCTTGCAGCCCAAGAAGGCGCAACTTGGCAAGGCTCGTCTGGCCAAGGCTTGGCGAGGTATGGTAAGGCAAGGAAATCCTAGTCGGCCCCATCCCTATCTTCTTCTTGAAGAAGCTGTCTTTCAGTCCGCAGGACTGCGGACTAGGGCACACTTCTGCATCTTGAGTAGCCGCAATATGTGCGGGTGTCCCCATCCTCCGGTCCCTCCACGCCACACTCATGGCAGACTGTGTGTCCACCACACAGTTCGGATCGACAGAACGAACATAGTGCGAACATGGTCACGCCTGGCGTGGAGAACTACCCACACCAGCGCTAGGACTTTCTACACAGCACAGACCACTACCTGAGAGCGCCAGCGCCATACAGCCCCGACCAGGTGATCGGAACGAAAACACGTCCTTGACAAAGCGACGGAAAGCTGCTATAATAGACGGTAGAACAACAGCACTAGGATTGCACCACCGATGGACGCAGAGATGAGAGAGCAGGATGTATCACCCGGGCAAGAACTCGACATGCCCGGCCTGACCTTGCTGGAACGCCTTGAGATCGAACGACAGCGGATGGGGTGGACTCAGACGCAGTTCGCCCACCATCTCGGCATGTCACCCACGGTATGGCGGGATCTGCGTAGGGGCAAGACTGACTTCTCCGCAAGGCACTATGTCGCGATCATTCGACGGTTGCCTGCGCTCCAGGGATACGTGCATCGCCATCTAAGCTATAGAGCTCGGCTAGAGGACACGTGATGATAGGACAGCCGAAGAGGAGACTCGGATTGTCTCCTCAGGCGACAGCGAAGTTGCAGATGCCCCGAGTCGGGACAGGGAAGCATGCGGCCACTACCACAGCCCCAACTCAGCATTCCGATCCGTGCAGTGCACCGGGATTGCCGATCCTGCGCTGTCTCCGAGCTCGCCAAGCGCGAGGGTATCTGCTGCCTCTGTCCAATGCTGGTGACGGACAACCGCGGCCGGCTGTGGCTGTTCAATCTCTGGCCGCTGAACGGTGAGGTAGTCTATGCGCTGCCCAAGCACTTGGAGCGGGTACCGGACGCATTGATAGCTGATCAGGCGTGATCACTCAACCACTTGCGGTGGAGAAACGCAATGGAGGGAAACACTGGGTCTGCTTGTCCGAACGCTGCTCGAATCAAGTTGCGATGTATTCTCCCAACTTGCCCCGGGTTCTATCTTCAGGTGTTTCGCTTCGACCCGGACGGCAATGGCAGATACTACGGTTGGACCGAATTGCAGCACTATATGAGCGTAGCGATCACGCACGACAACAGAGGCATCCAAGCCTATTTTGTCTGTCTCTGTTCCAGGGAAAAGGAATGCCCCCTGCCGCCAGTCCATTTGCCGATCCCATCACAAGAGATACTCGACATGACAGACGCTGTTGACGAATGGATGAAGCACTTGGGCTATGAGAAGGATCTGCCCGTACCACACATCGACGGTGCCGCCACCCTATATGATCAGTGGTTTGAAATTGCCATGAGGCTCTCACAGAAGCTAGGGGAGTTGCCATCGTGATACCGACCTCAAGAGCCTTGGCACAGTTCCGACAAAAAGAGGATTTGTCGCCACCAAGCGAAGAGACGAAGGGAGGTGATCAGAGCGCAAAGAGCTTGGACTTTACGCACGCAAAGTGTGGCCCGCGACGGCTGCAACCGCCACGGGCCGAGGCCACCGCTGAACTGGGCAGCGATGGGCCGGGAGTATCATACCCGAATCATCACCGCCAGATCAAGGTGGCCCCAAGACAGAAGGGGGTCACAACATGGCAACGGATACCACCGAAGCGAAGAAACTGCAGAGCGCGCTGTTCGGCCTGATGGCGAGCAGCATCTCGGCCGGAGCCGAACGGGCCTTCTGGGCACACCAGAATCTTGGCGTGGCTATCGATCTGGTGGAAGGCCGCTTGGCACCTGTGGATGATGATGTGCCCCAACTCACTGGGATCCCTCAGTACTACGAGGAGTCGGTTCAGGAGGCCTACCAAGTCTTGGGCATCACACCAGCGTAGTACGGCACGGAACGGATTGGGCGGAGGCTGCAGAGAGCCTCCGCCCTTTGACGTGCGCCATACTCTCGCAGGCGATGCGGGCCGTGACTGACCAAAGCCATCAGTCCTTGGCAAGCGGAGGTTTCGATTCCTCGTGCTGGCAACCTTTGGCGAATCGCGCTCGAAAGACCCTGACGCAGATGTATCGGTCTCTTGCCAGCGAACGGGGATCATGGTATGCTCGCGTGGGGAGCACGACGATGACGACAAAGAAGCATCCCGAGGATTTCCTTGTTGTGCCCATGAACCGCTTGGAACCCCAGCCCGAGACCCTCATTCCCCTGGCTTGCATCCTTGCTGAGTTCATCAGAGAACGTGATGCCTCTAGGAACTTCGTGGCGGACGACGGTGACGCGAGCATGCCCGATCACTCCGGAGACGACGAGGACCGTTGAGGCGGCTCGCTGACGCAGACTCACGGGCTCTTGGGCATCGCGGCAATGCGCTAGCAGAGATCGCGCACGGGGCGGGGACTCTAGGCAGCCCCCGCCCTTTCTCTTGCGCCAAGGCGAGGCCACTTTCCGCGTGTAAACCGGCCCTTGCGTGTCGCCCCGCCTTTCTGGTAGAATGAGCATACATCCGCCGATGGGCCTGCAAGACGGCGGCTATCATCCAACGTGGCTTATTGCTCGAGCTAGGCGAGAAGAGCGCCCCCCATTGCAGGCCCTGGGGGGCGCTCAGTCGTTGTTGCACAGAATGGACATCCTCGAGCACGGGACAGGGTCCTTGGGGTACTGGGGGCTGGATGCGCAAGCGACGCAAACACTCTCAGAAACGTTCGCAGCCAGGTAAGGTGCTGTTTGAAGACGGCGACGTGCGGATCACCGAGGGTGATGTTGCGAAAGCGATCCAAGAAGCGCGGGAGCGGGTAGGACCTGAGGTGGCGGAATTGATGACAGCGCCCGCCATGACCGAAGAGGAGATGGAGGAGGCGAGGAGGCGACAAGAGGAAGAGGCAGAGTAGCGTTCTCCCCTCACCCTAACCTTCTCCCGGGGAGAGAGGACATTTGAACTGATCTGATTGTCGATCCAGATAAGGGAACTGGCGGCAAGTGACCGGAGATCCGGTGCTTGCCGCTTTTGTGTATAGGGGAGCAGAGGGACCGGGCAAGGATGGATGGGAATCAGCAAATGCAGCATTGGCATCGCTCCGCCATGAGCTTCGATCACTTCCTGCGTTGGGAGAAGGCAAGTCGGCAGTCGATCGATTTCAAGACGGTCTATGTCGACATGACTGGCGATCTGATCGCGGGGCTTCTTCTGAGTCAGATCGTCTATTGGCACCTACCGGATGATGCCGGCAAGAGCAAACTGAGGGTGGAGCGGGATGGTATCCTGTGGCTCGTCAAGAGTCACGACGATTGGTGGGCAGAAGTCCGAATCTCTGCCAAGCAAGCCAAGCGCGCCCTGGCCCTCTTGGAGCGGCAAGGACTGATTGAGAGGCAGTATCACCGATTCAACGGACTGAGGACCACACACATACGAATCATCAAGGCCGCATTCATGAAGGCTTGGGGCAAAGCGCTGGCGCTGCCTCAGGGCACCTCTGAAAGTCCCGATCTGGCCTCCCCGGTCAGTACCAAAGGGACCGACCGAAAGGTACCAAAGGGACCCACCCAAACGTACCAAAGGGACCGAGCCATAACAGAGACTATAGAGACAGAGATCAAAGAGACAGAGATCATCAACACCAACAGCCATTCTGCTGCTGTTGGTGATTCCATCTCTCTCTTGTCTCTCAAGAGAGACATCTTGGAGAGCATGGGAATCGCGCAGTCGATGATTCAGGAGCTACTCGCGCTTGATCGGGATGGACCATTCTTGCAGCGATGGGCACTCTGGGTCGAAGAAGGGAATCACCAAGGCATCCGCTCCGTACTTGGCATGGCGGTGGCGGGCATCCGCAAGGGTGACGAGCCACCGAACTCGCTGAAGCGGGCTATGCCGCCCATGGGGTCATGAGCACGATGCCCTCTCTTGCCATAGAGGAAGTCGGGAGCGAGGGATGCCCAGCTCTGGATGTAGCATTCGCTGCCGCGTTGCCCTCCCTAGCGGCGTTGCTGGCGGCTCGGATCCGCCTCGGGCTTGACACGGGACGCTATGTGATTGACAATGGGATCGTCAAGCTGGCCGAGGAGGTCAAGGACGATGCCGCATAAATGCCCGCTCCCCGAAGGATCGTTGGTGATGGCCTACCTGCGCGTGTCCGGGGATGTCCAGAAAGAGCGCGGTACGATCATGGGGCAGCGCGAGGAGCTAGATCGGTACATTCGTGCCCACAAGCTGCTCATGGCGCATCCTCCTTTCCTCGACGAGGCGAAGGCCGGCTCATCGGTGGCGCCCCGCGACGGCTTTCAAGCAATGCTGGCTCTTGCCCGCCAAGAGCCACGGCCCTGTGACGGCATCGTCTTCTGGTCTTGGTCCCGCTTTGCCCGAGACCAAGACGATGCACACTTCTACAAGGCCGATCTCCGGCGACGCGGCTATACCCTCATCTCCCTCTCTGACGGTATCCCCTCTGATACGGGATTCGACTATGTTGTTGAGTCGCTGATTCATTGGAAGGACCAAGAGTATCTGCAGCAGCTTGCGGTGGATAGCAAGCGCGGCCTGCATGTGATCGCCCGGAAAGGATTCGCGCCAGGTGGCTTTCCACCCCGGGGTTACAAAGCAAGGCATCTCGAGATCGACTTGGGCGGGAAGACGCGGCGTGTCGCTCAGTGGGTTCCCGATCCTCAATGGGCATCGGCGGTGAAGAGAGCCTTCGAGATGAAAGCCAACGGTGCTACCACCAAGCAGATCTTGGCGGAAACTCACCTTTTCAACACGACCAACAGCCTGACTTGGTTCTGGCGCAACAAGACATACCTAGGCATCAGAAAGTGCGGCGACCTTGAGGTTGCCGACGCCCATGAACCCCTGGTGTCTCAGGCGTTGTGGGATCGGGTACAAGCCAGACTCCGTGACAGACCGCAGAAGGGTGGTTCTTGGGCACCCGGTACGCACCCCATGCAGAAGGTGAGCCAGTATCTCCTCTCCGGACTCATCCGCTGTGCGCAGTGTGGATCGGCGATGATCGGTAGTAGGGATAGGCTCCGCAGCGGCAACGAGTTCCGCTTCTATATCTGCGGCAAGAGGAAACGGTCAGGAATCGCCGGCTGTCCAAGCGGCAAGCTCAAGGCTGCTTTGGTCGAGGACGCGCTCATGCGATTTGTCATGGGGCGGCTTCTCAGAGCTGGCTATGCCAAAGAACTTCTTGAGTCCACAGTGGCAGAACTGAATGGCCAGACTGAGCCGCGCCGCCGGGAGATGGCGCGCCTTGAGCGACAGCTTTCCGATGTGAACAGGGCGATCTATCACCTACTGAATGCTGTGGAGAAAGATGGATCCGAGGCGGCCCGTAGGCGCCTTCAAGGGCGGGAAGGCGAGAAAGCGGGGCTGGAGGCGGACCTGCGAATACTGCAAGCCCAGGCGAAGGCGACCGGTCTGGACATTGCTGACACAGTGCTTGAGGATGCTTTGGATTCCCTGCGCGCCGCCCTCACCGCGGGTGATGTAGTACAACGAAGGCTCATTCTCCGTCGCTTCGTGATACGTGTAGAAGCTGACAGGGAACGGGCAAGGTTCGTCTATAGATTCCCGCTGGTGATGGGTCCTATATGGCAGTGCCCCCAGCGGAATTCGAATCCGCGTCGCCACCTTGAAAGGGTGGTGTCCTAGTCCACTAGACGATGGGGGCACTTACTCCACTATTATAGCCGCGACCCGCACCTGGGTCAAGTTGACAATGGGGCAGTGGATTCTCACGCAGTTGACATAAGCGCCAGCCTCACACTCGACCTGGGAGACTCGTGGGGCGCTGCCGTGGACTTCCTCCAGAATCCGCAACCGATTTGCCGAGCTCGGCTATCTAGACCTCGAGGCCCAGCTCACCCAGCTTCTGCGAACCGGGCACGCCGCTGGCATCCCAGCCCCGCAGCGCGTAGTACTCCTCCAGCAGGGGATCGAGGTCCACCGTTTGGCCCTTGGAGTGGCCGCGGGGCAAGGTCTCCTGGGAGAACCTGGGCGGCAGCGTATCGTCTTCCCTGGTGAAGCCCTCGCGGAGGTTGAACAACCGCTCCAGGTTCCAGATCCTCTCGCCGATGGAGAGAATCTGCTTGCCGTCCAGAGGCTCGCCCGTCACCGAAGAGAGCAAACTGGCGTAGTGCTCGGGGTTGAGGGCGAAGATGGTGAAGATACACAGCCCCAGGGAGTCGATGAGGGCGCTCAGGTCCTGGTAGAGGATCACCAAGGCGGCCTTGCCGGCGGTAGCGAACCGATCCACCGCGTAGGGGGTAGCCAGGGCCTCGGGACCGATGAAGTAGGCTCGCAGGTGGCAACCGCCCCTCGTGGAGGTGGCGTAGGCCAGGCCCATGGACTTGAAGCCCCGGGGATCGTAGGCCGCGAGCTCCAGCCCCTTGACACTCATGGACAGCTCCGGGTGACCGAAGCGCGAGGCCAGCCGCAGCGATCCCTTGGCCAGATCCTCGCCGAAGCCCTCGTTGCGACCGATGAGCTCCGTGCACTTCAGCACCGCCTGGCCGTTCCCGAAACGAAGCTCCGTGCCCAGTTGGTCGCGGATCATGTCCCTGGTAGCCTGGTCCAGATATCCTCTCTCCCACAACTCCATAGCGCAGGCGATGGTGCTGCCCGCGGAGATGGTATCGAAGCCCTGCTCGTTGCAGTTGTAGTTGGCCTCGGTGATTTGCTCCAGGTCCTTCACCCCGCACATGGGGCCTAGAGCCCACATCGTCTCGTACTCAGGTCCCTCACCGCTGCGATGGGTAGTCCTGGTGCCTCTGCCGCAGGCCACAGAGCAGGTGGCGCAGCCCACGCTCCGCTCGTAGAGGAGCTCCTTGAGCGTCTCCCCGGACACGGAATCGGCGTCCGGGAAGTACCCCTCCTGGAAGTTACGGGTGGGCAGGGCGCCGAACTGATTGATGATGTTGATCAGGACTGCGGTACCGTACTCCTTGAGGGCGTTCTTGGTGATGGGGGCCTCGCTGACCATCGTCAACGCCCGCTTCCTGGCCTCCTGAAACCCGTCACGATCGGCCACAGGCGTCTTGTGGCTCCCTTGGACCACGACCGCCTTCAGGTTCTTCGAGCCCATGACGCAGCCCGCGCCGCCCCTTCCGGCCGCCCGGTCCATCTCGTTCATCAACGAGGCGTAGAGCACTCCCCGCTCGCCAGCGGGACCGATGCAAGCCACCGACGCCTGGGCCGACGTCGCCCGGAGCAACGTCTCGGTCGTTTGATGGGTGTCCAAACCCCACACTCCCGAGGCGTCCCTCAACTCGGCCTTCTCATCGTCCACCCACAGATAGCAGGGCTTCTTGGCGGTGCCCTCTATCACAATGGCATCGTACCCAGTCTTCTTGAAAGCGATGGGGAAACGGCCGCCGGAATTGGCGCTCAGGATGGTGTTGGTGAGGGGCGACTTGGTAACCACCTCGTAGCGAGAGGAAAGCGCCGCTCCGGTGCCGTTCAGGGGGCCGGTGACGAAGATCAACCTGTTCTGGGCCGAGAGAGGATCTATCTGAGCCGGAAGCTCCTGCCACAGGATGGCGCTTCCCAGCCCCCGACCACCGACGTAGTCTCGGGCCATCTCCTCTGCCAGAGGCTCTGTGGTGACTTTGCCCTGGCTGAGATTCACTCTCAGGATCTTCCCGTGGTAGCCACCCCCGGTCATCAGAAGTCCTTGTCCCTCCTGTACTGCCTGAAAGGACAGGTGCGGCATCTCTGGATGTAGATCTCCCGCACCTCTCTCCTCTGCTTGTCCGTCTGGCCGCTCGGGCAGATGGTGCAGGGGATGACCTCGGCCTCGACCCAGGCCTCTGGATTGGCCTTGACCCACTCCATGGTCGCCAGTATGGTCAGAGGAGCGCTGGTGCCTATCCTGAACCTGAGAGGGTCCAGCAACTCAGGATCTCTGGCCGCGGCGTAGGCCAGCCTGACCACGGTCATAGCATCCGAGATTCCTCCGGCAGCCTTCACGCCGAAGTCCGGACCCACCGCCTCCCTCATCAGGCGGAGGTGTTCCGGTGTGGCGCCCATCACGTCCATGCCGGTGGAGTTCTTGACGAAATCGGCTCCGGCCTCCTTGACCAGCGCGGAGACCCGCACGATCTCTTCCTCGGTCAACTCTCCCGAGCGGATGATGACCTTGACCAGCTCGCCGTCGGCACCGTCGACCACCCCCTCGATCTCCGCTCGAGTGTAGTTCGCGTCCCTCTTGAAGCGGCCTACGTTGATCACCATGTCCAGCTCCAGCTTGCCGGACCCTTCGCCCCTGATGCTACGGCTGGTCTTCACTACCTCCGCCGCTTGCCGCCGCTTGCTCTCCACTGAGGACTTCCCCAGTGGAAAGTCGATCACGTAGCACTCCTTGACGGGGCTGCCCTGGAGCAACGTAGGAAGCAGATCCACTTCCACCGGGTTGACGCAGACAGACGCGAAGCCATACTCCAGCGCCCACTCAGCCAACTTCCTGATCTTGGGCTCCTGAGTATCGGCTTTGAGATCGGTGGCGTCCAGCAGGCTAGCCAGCTTCTCAGGCGTCAGTCTATGGACGATCTCTACCAGGTCTTGAGGCGGGAACTCGACCAGGGGAACTATAGGGCGCTCGTCGAGATCAGCGGAGAGGGACCGCTCAGCCATCGCTGCGCCTACTCCACGGCCGCGTAGGTGTAGTGAGGGACGGGTCCCAGATACTGGAGGGGCCAGTACGAGACCCAGGCCTTGCCGATGATGGCGTTGCCATCCAGCATACCCCAACTACGCGAGTCGCTGCTGTTATTCCGGTTGTCGCCCAACACGAAGTACTCGAACTCCCCGACCACTTGAGGCCCCCAGGACCTCTGGCCCCGGTTGGAGAGATAGGTTTCCTCCAGGCGCACGCCGTCGATGTAGATGACCCCGTCCGTCATCTCCACCTCCTCGCCCGGCAAGCCGATGACGCGCTTGATGAAGTCCTTGTTGGGGTTGGCGGGCGAATGGAAGACGATGACGTCGCCTCTCTCCGGGGGATGGACGTAGTAGACCAGCTTGTTGACGATCAGGAACTGGCCATCGTGGAGGTTAGCTTCCATGCTGTGGCCCTCGATGCGGAAGTTCTGACAGGCCATCCGCACGAGAAGGAAGATGACCAGCGTCATAAACGCGGTCTCGATGACCTCTCTCAGGATCGCCCTGAGAGTCACGCGTTCCTCTTCCTGCTCCGGCAGTCCTTCCAGCACAGTACTGTACGTTGGTCCCGTCTTTATCTCATCCATGGTTGTCGCCCACCATCAGTATAGTACATTGCCACCAGCGAAGCAACCCGGACCCACGACATGCAGGTTGTCCTGGGTCCCGCGGTCTGCTATACTGGGCCGAGCTTCGGCTGGCCCCGCCGGACAGGCTGCTCTGGACACCGTGCGGCAGGTTTGTCTCGGTGTCACGTCCGTGCGATCATCGCGTGGAATCGGGCCATCCGGGATTACACTCACCAGCCACTCGTGCGTAGTGCGTCCCACTGTCGCTTGCCCTCCGTGACCGAGGCCTGATACACACGAGTGGGAACCGGCGTTGGCAAATGAACGAAAGAACCGAAGAAGCGTGGCGCGTCCGCTGCGCCAACTTCGAGCCCGTGATTGGCTTCGACTACCCTCTGGACACCCTGGTGGTCAGCCTGACGGGCGGCTGCTGCGAACTGGACTGCGCTCACTGCGGTGGGCACTATCTTCAGTCCATGACTCCCATCTGGAAGGCCAACGCACAGGAAGCGACGAGTTGTCTCGTCTCCGGGGGATGCGACGCAGAGGGCCGGGTTCCCGTGACCGGCCATCTCGACGACGTGGCGCGACTGTCCCAGGGCAGAATCATGAACTGGCACGTGGGCTTGATCGGCAACAGCGAAGCCGAACTCATCGCGCCCTACGTGGACCTGGTCTCCTTCGACTTTGTGGGCGACGACGAGACCCTGCGAGAGGTGTATGGATTGCAGGTCGGAGTCGAAGAATACGTGGCCACCTACCAGCTTCTTCGCTCGTACGCCACCGTAGTGCCTCACATCACGGTGGGCCTCCGGGGCGGAAAGCTGTCGGGCGAGTACAGTGCCCTGGAGATGCTGGCAGAGTTGGGTGTGGTGGGGTTGACCTTCATCGTCTTCATTCCCACGCCGGGCACCCGCTTCGCTGCGTGCGATCCGCCTGCACCTGAGGAAGTGGCGGAACTGCTGGTGGAGGCACGCCTCCGTTTTCCTGGTGTACCACTGCACCTGGGCTGTTTGAGACCGCGCGGCCTCTACCGAGAGCGTCTGGACCCTCTCGCAGTGCGGGCTGGGGTGAACGTGATCGTCAGCCCGTCCAGGTCCGCCGTGGCCCTGGCACAGGACCTGGGCCTGGCGGTAGACAAGAGGATGGAGTGCTGTGCGGTGAGGTTCAAGAGAGAAGGGTATCATGAGCTATCCGTTTGACATCTGTATCATCGGAGCAGGCCCCGGAGGATACGTGGCCGCCCTTCGCGCCGCCCAGTTGGGCGCCAAGGTGGCGTTGATCGAACGCCAGCGCGTGGGCGGGGTGTGCTTGAACTGGGGCTGTATCCCCACCAAGGCCATGGTCAGCAGCGTCGAGCTGCTGGTGGAGATCGAGAGAGCCGAGGAGTTCGGTGTCATCGTCAGCGAGCCGGGCTTCGATTTCTCCAGGATGATGGCGCGCAAAGACCAGGTGGTCGAGCAGTTGGTGACGGGCGTGGAGAGCCTGCTGCAAGCCCGCAAGGTAGAGGTGATCGCCGGAAGTGGCCAGTTGATCTCTCCCACCACGATCAAGGTCACAGACGGGTCCACCGAGACGGTGGAGGCACGGAAGATCATCGTGGCCACAGGGTCGGTGGCCGCCAAGCCCCCGGTCCCCGGCCTGGATCTGCCCGGTGTCCTCACCAGCAACGAGATCGTCTCGCTGAAGGAGCTTCCTGAGGATCTGGTCATCGTGGGTGGCGGGGTGATCGGTGTAGAGTTCGCCACCATCTTCAGCGCACTGGGCACCAAGGTCACGATCATCGAGATGCTGCCCTCCATCCTCACCACGGTGGACGAGGAACTGGCGCGTCGCCAGCAGCAGACGCTGCGCAAGCAGGGGGTGGACGTGCACACCCGCTCTCCGCTGAAGGAGATCCGAGAGGCGAGGGGAGGTCTCGACATAATCTTCGAAGGACCAAAGGGCGAGGAGACGCTCCAGGCGGACACGGTGCTGGTTGCCACCGGCAGGGTGCCATATACCGAAGGTCTGAATCTCCAGGAGATCGGCGTGAAGACAGAGAAGGGCGCCGTCCTCGTGGACGAGCACCTGGAGACCAACGTGCCCGGCGTCTACGCCATCGGCGACGTGACGGGGGGCTACATGCTGGCTCACGTGGCAAGCCACGAGGGCGAGGTCGCCGTGGAGAACGCTCTGGGTAAGGACGCTGCTATCAGCTACGAGGCGGTGCCCAACTGCGTGTTCACCATGCCCGAGATCGCCGGCGTGGGGCTGATGGAGCAGGAAGCGAAGGAGCAGGGCATCTCCTACAAGAAGAGCAGGTTCCCCTTCACCGCCAGCGGGCGCGCCCTGGCTATGGGGCAGACCACGGGCCTGGTGAAGATGATCTGCGACCAGGAAACCGGTCGTGTGCTAGGTCTGCACATCATGGGGCCCCACGCCACCGACTTGATCGCCGAGGGAGCACTGGCTATCCAGTGCGGAGCGACCGCCGAGGAAGTGGCGGCTACGATCCACGCCCACCCAACGCTTGCCGAAGCCGTCAGAGAGGCCGCCCTGGGACAGGGTGAAGGGCCGATCCACGCGATGACGTGAGGGAGACATGGACCCAGACCTGGCTGCACTTCAGAAAGCGATTGGTGTACAGTTCAACAACGAAGGACTGCTGCGACAGGCCCTCGTCCATCGCTCGTTCCTCAACGAGAATCCCGGTTTCGAACTGGAGTCCAACGAACGTCTCGAGTACCTAGGGGACGCCTTGCTGGACTTCGTGGTCGGTGAATACCTGTACCACCGGTACCCCGAGATGAACGAAGGCGAGCTCACCAGCGTGCGCGCGTCCCTGATCAAGGCCAGCACTCTGGCGCGGTTCGCCCAATCCATGGACCTGGGGCAGTACGTCTACCTGTCTCACGGGGAGGATGAGAGAAACGGCAGGAACCGCGTGGGACTGCTCGCCGACGTCTTCGAAGCTCTGGTAGCAGCCATCTACCTGGACAGAGGGCTGGACGAAGCCAGGGGCATCGTTCTTCCTCTCGTGGAGCCAGAAGCGACCAGGATCGTCGAGGGTGGCCTGGACCGCGATCACAAGAGCGCGTTGCAGGAGTGGTCACAGAGAGAGCTCGGCGTCACTCCGGTCTATCGTACGGTGAAGGAGCAAGGACCGGATCACGCCAAGGTATTCACGGTTGAGGTGGTACTCGGAGGCGAGGTCTACGGTCGAGGAGAAGGGCGCAGCAAGCAGTCGGCAGAACAAAGAGCTGCCGAGGAGGCCATGAAAGGCAGGGCGAAGGACACCGTTTGACAGGAAGCTCGACAAGCTATATACTGTGCTCGGTACAGAGTGGCACAACCACTAGATGTGGTGCCGTGACTCGCGTGCCGTGCACATCTAGTGGTGGCCTGGTGGTGACCCATGGGCACCCAGACCACCAGAATCTGGCCGACGGAGGTGCTGTCCGTTGGCCTGTTGTATCTGAGGGACCATGTTCCTGAAGAGGTTGGAGCTACAAGGCTACAAGACCTTCGCCTTGAGGACCGAGTTCGAGTTCGAGTCCGGCATCACCGCCATCGTGGGTCCCAACGGCAGCGGGAAGAGCAACGTGGCCGACGCCTTGCGGTGGGTGCTCGGCGAGCACAAGTACAGCGCCCTGCGAGCCAAGCGCAGCGACGACATGATCTTCGCTGGAGGACAGGGACGCTCGCGGGTGGGCATGGCTGAGGTCTCGCTGACCTTCGACAACTCCACCGGCTGGCTGCCCATCGACTACGCCGAAGTCACCATCCAGCGGCGGACGTACCGCTCTGGCGAGAACCAGTACTTCATCAATGACAGTCGCGTAAGACGAAGGGACATCATAGAGCTCCTGGCCCAGGGAGGTGTGAGCAGCAACACCTACACCATCATCGCCCAGGGCGCGGTGGATGCCAGTCTGAACATGAGGCCGGAGGAGCGGCGTGGCATCTTCGAGGAGGCAGCCGGCATCGCCATCCACCAGGCCAAGCGCGACCAGGCGCTGCGCAAGCTGGATGACACACGCAACAACCTCCTGCGCGTCAACGACATCATCAAGGAGATCGCTCCCCGTCTGAAACGGCTGAGCAAACAGGCCGAACGGGCCAGAGAATACCAGGAGGCGTCCAAGAAGCTGGAGGCGGTCCTGGAGACCTGGTACGGTTATCGCTGGCGTAAGGTGCAGGACGAGTCCAGCGCGGCCCAGCTCGAGCAGACGAGGCGTGACGAGGAGTTGGCAGCCCACAAGCGAAGCCTCGAAGAGATCTCCTTGGCTATCGACCGCTCGAGAAAAGGGCAGGCTGAACTGAGGGGCCAGCTCGGTGCTTGGCACACCGAGAGTGGGGAGTTGCACACACGTCTGGAGGAGCTCCAGAGGGAGCTGGCGGTCAAACAGGAGGGGCACAGGCTCATCGGACAACGCAGGCAGGAGATCCAGCAAGAGCTCTCCCCGCTGGGCGCAAGCCGCGACGCCCGCCAGCAACGGATACGTGAGCTAGAGGAGGACCTGGAGCACCTGACCGCCGAGCGCCGCCAGCGCGACTCAGAATGGGCGGCCTCTGACGACGAGTTGGCGGGTCTCCAGAGGCAACAACGCCAGCTCGAGAAAGAGCTTTCTGAGGGACGGGAAGCCGCGTTCCAGTTCGCCACCGAACTGGCCGATCTGAGGAACCGCCGAACCCAGTATCGAGAGCGGCGGCGTGAGATAGACAAACAGTGCACCGGGCACGAAGAGACGAGTCAACAACTGGGGAACCAGCTCCAGGAGTTCGCTGAACAGATCGATGCACTGGGCGCGGAGCGCGATCAGATCTCTCGGGACCTCCACTCCGTGTTGGAGGGACAGAAGGAGAAACAACAAGCTGCCCAGGAATCATCGGACCGACAAACGGAACTGGCCGGGCGCCTCGAAACCGCGCGCCAGGAACTGAGCAGGCTGCACATACGCCAGGAGGTCCTGGTCAAAGCCCAGAGTGAGCTTGCCGACTACTCTCAAGCCGTGCGGAGACTGCTGAGCGAGAGAGACCAGTTGTCAGGCATCGTGGCTACAGTCGCCGAAGTGATCGATGTTCCGTCCGAGCTGGAGCGCGCCGTCGGGGCAGCGCTGGGCAACCTGCTGCAGGCGGTGGTGATCGAGACCTGGCAGGAAGCAGAACGGGCTCTACACCTGATCCGAAAGAGCGACGCTGGTCGAGTCAGCCTGCTGCCTGTGGATGCTCTGAGCAGCGTACAGCCTGAGAACGTGCCTCGTGGGACGGGCGTCGTGGGACTCGCTGCCAACCTCGTCGGTATCCGCGAGGGTCTGGGTGCTGTGCTTGTATCATTGCTCGGTAGTACCCTCGTCGTCGAGGACCTGGCCATTGCCCGCAAGCTGCACCGGGAGCGCTCAGACCTTCAGATCGTCACGCTGAGCGGCGAGGCCGTCTCTACAATGGGTGCGTTGACCGGTGGGTCCGAAGCGTCGGGAAGCGTGCTGCTGGCGCACCAACGCGAGCGTCGGGACTTGCCGCAGCAAATCGCCGCGCTGGAGAAGGACAGTGACACCCTGGAAACGGCACTACACGGGGAAGAGAATCGACAGCAGGCGTTGCAGACCCAGATCGCCAGTCTGAAGGAAAAGCACGATCAGCTTGAACAGGCATCTCGGAACAAGGCAGACGAGATAGGGTCGTGGGAGGTGCGCAGAGAGCGGGCGGCGCAGGAGTTGGAATGGCACGAGGTGACCGCCCAGAGGCTCCAGGATGAGATACGGAGCCTACAGGAAAAAGAGCACGAGCTAAAGCAGCAGATCGAAACGACCAGCCAGAAGGAACGAGACATAGCCGACGCCGTCCAATCGGCGGAGGAGCGGCTGGAAGCCCTGGATCTCGGCCCCCTCCGGGAGAAGGTTGCGGGGCTGAAGACAGCCATCGCCGTATTGGAGCGCAGCCAGGAGAGCCAGGAGGCGACGCTGGCAGGGCATCGCACCGCCCTCGAGCAGATCGAGTCCCAGATCGAGGACAAGGAGAGGCGTGTCGCTGAGCTGAGTGCCGAAGCGGAGGAGCTGGAAGCAAGCATCGCCACTCTGACGGAGCAGACGGAGGAACTGAGAGTCCTGGTCGAAGAGCTTTCCACCAGAATCGCTGAAGCCGAACGGCAGTCGACTGAACACGAGCACGAGCAGCAGCGTTTGGAGCAAAGCGAGGCTGCCGGGCGTAGGAAGCTAGAGGAGCACGAATCTGCCCATAACGAGGCTGTCCTCAAACGCCAACGCTGTGAGGATGAGGTGCGCAACCTGCAAGAGCGTATCGAGGCTGATCTGGAGACCGTATCGTTGTCCGGCGAGTGGACCAGGCAGCTACCTCTGGACATCGACGCCCGCCTCAAGTCCTTGCCCGTCGTGACCGAGGTGCCTCGCGGTTTGGAGGCGGACATCAAACACATGCGGAGACGCCTCCGACAACTGGGCCCCGTCGATCTGGAGACTGTCGACGAGTACAAGGAGGTCTCCGAGAGACACGAGTTTCTCGTCGGGCAAGTAGAGGACCTGGAGAAGGCTGCTGTGTCTTTGCGCAAGGTAGCTACCGAACTCAATCGCCTCATGGAAGACAAGTTCGTGGAGACCTTCACCAGGATCGCCGACGAGTTTCGGTCCTTCTTCCCACGCCTGTTCAATGGGGGCCAGGCCAGTCTCGAGCTGACCGATCCGGAGAACCCGTTACAGAGTGGAGTCGAGATCGTGGCCCAGCCCCCCGGACGCCGTCGCCGGAGCATCGCCATGCTGTCCGGCGGCGAGAGGGCGCTGACGGGGGTGGCGCTGACCTTCTCCGTGCTCAAGACTTGCGCTACGCCTTTCTGCCTGCTGGACGAGGTAGACGCGCGTCTCGACGAGGTGAACGTGGGCCGCTTTGGACAATCACTGGAGGAGCTGGCGGAGAAGACTCAGATCGTGGTCATCACCCACAACCGTGGGACTGTGGAGGCGGCCGACTCGATATACGGAGTGACCATGGGCGGCGACGGAGCCTCCCGAGTGCTCTCGCTGAGGCTGGAGCAGGTTGACACCAAGGTATCATAGGGTCGTTCGACAGGAGGTACCTGTTGGGTAGCGTGCATGTTCTGACCACCGGTGGAACCATCGCCATGGCGTACGATGAGGCCGCCGGCGGAGCTATTCCGGCTCTAAGGGGGGAGGACTTCATCAGCCTGCTGCCTCCCGGCATCGGCACCGTGGAGACGGAGGAGTTCTGCAACCTCCCCAGCGCCCATTTCACCTTGGACACCATCTGGGGGCTGAAGACACGGGTGGAAGAGCTGGTCGAGGGCGATGAGATCCAGGGAGTGGTGGTCACCCATGGCACCGATACCATGGAGGAGACGGCCTACCTCCTCGATCTCACGGTGGACACCGACAAGCCTATCGTTCTCACAGGGGCCATGCGCACCGCCTCTGAGGTAGGCTATGAAGGCGTGGCTAACCTCCTGGCAGCCATCAGGGTGGCCGCGAGCGAAAGCGCCAGGGGTCTGGGTGCCCTGGTAGTCATGAACCAGGAGATACACGCAGCGCGCCACGTGACAAAGACCAACACGCAGAGCACGGACACCTTCAAGTCCCCAGCCTTCGGACCGCTAGGCAGAGTCGATGCCGACAGAGTGGTGGTGGAGCAGGCCGTCTTCCGTCAGCACATCCCATGCTTGGGCCTGACCCCAGACGTACACCTGCTCAAGCTGGTCGTAGGTATGGCAGACGATCCCTTGCGGCAGTTGATGGCTCAAGGAGCGACGGGGGTAATCATCGAGGCCTTGGGTGGAGGTCGAGTGCCCCCCTGGTGGATGGGGACGATCCGTGAAGCTGTCGATGGGGGCATGTCCGTAGTCATCGCCTCGCGTTGCCCCAGCGGCCGGGTCTACGACGGCTACGGCTACGAAGGGGCGTACAAGGACCTCTTGAGGTCTGGAGTCATCTTCGCAGAAGGTCTGAACGGGCAGAAGGCGCGCATCAAGTTGATGGTGGCTTTGGGCCAGACGAGGGACAGAGAGACTATCCAGCAGATGTTCAGTGCTGGGGTCCTAGAACCATCTGAGGCGTAGCTCGTCCAGGAAACCACTCTCGCTCAGTTCCAGGATCGCCGTGTTCACCTGTTCCTGGAGGACGAAGCTGTTCTTACGCGTGGCCATGACGTAGGGATCCTCCGTCACGGGCGGCCCCACGATGCTGATTCCGCCCTGTTCGCGCGAGAACTGGTAGGTCGAGACGACGTCCGTGATTGCGGCGTCCAGTTCTTCTGCGCAGAGCGCCGTGAGGACTTCCTCGGCACTAGCATAGGGCAAGAGCTCGAACTCCATCCTTCTGAGCAACTGCCGCGCCTCAACGTCTCCCATGGAGCCCCACTCCACCCCGACCCGCTGGCCTAGCAGGTCCTCCACACTGGCGATCCCCGACTCCGTCTGGCGCACCACCAGTACCTGCCCGGCGTTGAAATAGGAGTGCGAGTACACCACGTCCTCCGTCAGCCTGGAGTCGAAGGGCAACGCCGAGATGATCAGATCTACTCTTCGCACGCGCAGCGCGTCGTAGAGCCCGTCGAAGGAGATGATCACGAATTCCGCGTCGACGCCGAACCTGCGAGCAAGCTCCCAGGCCAGATCAACGTCGTAGCCCACCAACTCACCCCCTTCATCGAAGTACTCGAAGGGGGGATAGCTGGCGTCCATCGCGATACGGATCAGGCCCTCCTCTTGAATGCGCTCCCAGGTCTCGTCTTTGCCCTCTTCTCCAGGCGCCAGCGCCAACCATAAACCAGCAGCCACGGTCAGCACGGCGAGGACGATCACCAGAGCCAGGCTCAGTCGCTTCTCTCTGGACCGCGAGCTCATCCCATCCTCCCCGCTACTCCGGCCCCACGAGCCAGTCGGTCGCTCCATTGGCGTACTTCTGAATCTCCAGATAGATGGGCTTGAGGATGAAACCAGGTGTCACCAGAGTGTAGTAGTCGCGGAAGTTCTTCTCGGGAGCAGGCGTCCGGAAAGACCAGATCGCGAGGCACTGGCACCAATCCCATTCTGCCGCCAGTTCGTACGCCTGAATGGTGTACAGTATCCGCTGGTACGAGCGCACCGCCTTGGTCCACCGCGGGTGATCGTTCCACCCCCCCTCCGTGATCATGATCTTCTTGTCCTCGTCACCGTTGCGGACCATCACCTCCCGTACCAGCTCGGACCTGGAGAAGTTGATCTTGTTCTCTGCGGGAGGATCATCGGGAGGATAGACGTAGCCATAGGCGTGGATAGCCAGGATATCGAAGTAGTCCCTGGCCCCGGCATCGTACATCCTCTGCAGGAAGACGAGGTCGCTCAGACCCCACTCGTTGCCCTCGCGCGCTATGGTGGGGGCCAGCCCTCCGTTCAGGACGTAGCACTCCGGGTTAGCCTCCTTGGCGCGCAGGTAGGCGATCTTGAGGAGCTCGGTGTACGCCTCAGGATCGACGGAACGATAGCCCCACTCGAAGCTGAGGTTAGGCTCGTTCCAGATGATGAAGTAGTCCACCCTTCCCTTGAAGTGGTCCACGAACGCGTAGACGAAGTCGCCGAAATCCGCAAAGTGCTCCTCGTCCAGGTAGCGGAACGTCGTGTCCTTGGGCCGCGCCCACTCAGGCACGAAGTCGAGGCGAGCGACCACGGTGAGGCCCTGGTTCACAGCGTGGTCGACCACCAGATCGGCATGTTGCCAGTCGAAGTCCCCTTTCTTGACAGGTTCGATGTAGCCCCAGGGGAAGTACTCGACGATCCAAGGTGTTCCCATCTCACGCACGAGTTGAAGAGTCCGCTGGATCTTCCACTCCTCTACCTCGTCGGTGAGACGGGTATGGACCCCCATCTTGGGGTTCACGGTCTCCACGGTGTGGGGCAGGCCCATGATGATGATGGGCCTGGGTATGGCGCCGGCGACAGCCAGCACGCAGACGAGGATCAGCGCCCGCGCCGCGTACGTGATGGTCTCTCTGCGCTTGACTGTGAGGAGATAACGTATCACTGTCCTATGAACAAAGGAGGGAAGGGCGAGCAAGCCCTGTCCCTCCCATCGGGGAACTCACGGCTGATGTGAGCACTAGCTTCGTTCCAGATAGTCGCAAATGCCCTTGGCGGCCTTCCGCGCGTCGGCCACGGCTTCCACTATGGTTGCGGGGCCGGTGACGTCATCACCCGCAGCGAAGACACCCGGTACCGAGGTCTCATTGGTTTCCGGATCGACCTCGAACGTGTTCCACCGTGTGGTCTTGAACCTGGAGTCCTCGGCGAGCCAGGAGATGTCGGGGCGCTGGCTGATGGCCTGGATCATCATGTCAGCCTCCATCACGAACTCCGAACCCTCTACCGGCACGGGCCGGCGTCGCCCGCTCTCATCGGGCTCGCCCAGCTCCATGCGAAGGCACTCCAGGCCCGTCATCTTGCCGTCCTGCCCCAGCACGCGCGTGGGATTGGTGAGAAAGTGAAAGACGATACCTTCTTCTTCGGTCTCCTCGATCTCCGCCTCGTCCGCGGGCATCTGCTCCCTGGCCCGACGATAGACGATGAAGGAATCCGCGCCCAGACGCCGAGCAGTCCGGACCGCGTCCATGGCCACGTTCCCGCCACCGATGACCGCGGTCTTCTTTCCTACCTCCACCTCCTCACCGGAGTTCACGTCCCGCAGGAAATCTATGGCGTGGACCACACCTTCCAGGTCCTCGCCCTCAATGCCCATCCATCGGGGCTCGTGGGCGCCAATGCCCACGAAGACAGCATCATACTCCTGGAGCAGATCCAGCAGCTCTTGCTCCGATTGGACAGGGGATTCCAGGCGCAGTTCAACGCCCAGGTCCAGGACGCGTTGCACGTCCTGCTTGATCGCCTCTCTCGGCAGTCTATACGACGGTATCCCGGCCCAGAGCATCCCGCCTTCCAGCGCGTGCGCTTCGAGGATGGTCACCCCATGGCCGGCCTTGGCACACTCCCACGCCACGGTCAGGCCCGCCGGCCCCGAGCCTACGACGGCTACCTTCTTGCCGGTCGACGCTCCAGGCTGCACCTGAGCCTGACCACAGTCGGCCGCTGCACGTTTGAGCCAGGCGATCGCCACCGGGGTCCCCTTCTTGCCCAGCGTACACTGCCCTTCGCAGTAGTGGACGCAAACGCGTCCGCAGGTCGCCGCCAAGGGGTTGTACTCGAGGATCTGGGCCAACGCCTGATCGAAATCACCCTCGGCGATGAGAGCGATGTACTCGGCTGGGGAGCAGTGGAGAGGACAGGCCTCGTTGCACGGTTCCTTCTTGCAGGCCAGGCATCGCTCGGCCTCCGCGATCGCGTCCTCTTTGCTGTAGCCAGAAACAACTTCATCGAAGTTGTGGATGCGCGCGTCCGCATCCTGGGTTCCCATCTTCACCCGGTCGAACTGCATCTTCTTCTTCTCAGGCAAGGTGACCTCCTCGTGTCGTTCTGCTCCGGTGCTTGTTCACGGTGCCCTCGGCGACCGGCCGACTATTATAGGCCGCGGTCAGGGGATTGTCAATCCGAAGCCCCATACTACTGGACGATCTGCACAGCGTGCTCGGCCTGGTAGGGATAGTACTCGAATGAGCAGTCGAATGAGGCGATGGTGCCCGGTGGTATCCGTGACGGCTCGGTGAACGCGAATCCTGCGTTTGAGATCTTGCCGAATGAGTCGTAGAGGGACACCACGGCCCTCGTGTAGTCTGCGGTCGTGAGCCCGTCGTTGCGTATGCTGCCCACCACGTGATAGAGCCCGGCTTCGTCCAGACGCGCGTAGCTATGAAGCACGACGATGCCTTCGACAGGTCGCTCCGTTGTCGCCCGCGCGGTGGCCCGAAGGCTGAACCTCTTCCAGTCGCCCGGGTTCTCCCAGACGATGACGAATGGGGTCCTCTGTCCCGGCACCATCAGATCCACCAGCGCAGACCCAGTAATGGTCTCCAGTACACTGCCAGCAGCGTCATAGAATGTGATGTGCACTCGGATCTGATCCACGTTGTGGATCATGTCGTTGTGCACCTCTCCTACGATGTGCAGAGCGCCCAGATCGTCGACGTAGTCGTTGGTGCCCATGAGCCCAAGAATGACTTCGGAGGGTTGGGGCGTAGCCGCTGCGGGAGAAGGTGTGGGCACAGCCACCACAGTCCCACCGCCAACCACTGGGGCACTGGCCGCTTGAGCCAGTCTGGCCAGAGGCAGCCGGAGCCAGGAGGCTGTAGTGGCGACGACGCCTGCGGGGCTCGATTCCGTCACGCCGTCGAAGATCGTGATCTGGTACCGATAGGATGTCGAGGGATTCAAGCCACTCTCGCGGAATCCTGTGTCTTTGACACTGGTGCGCAAAGTGTACATGTTGTAGCCCGAGCCCATGTCCCAGTAGACGCGGTAGATGGCTCCTGTCGCCTCAGTGGGCGCCTCCCAGGCCAGGTTGATCTCGTCTCCCCCCACGCTCACCGCCGAGACGTTCACAGGAGGAGCGGGCGGGGAGATGGCAATCAGCGGTGTAGCCTCCGGACCGACCGTCGCCGTGGCTGTGGGTATTGTGGCGGTCGGAGTGGGGCTGGCCGTTGGGGTGGACGTATGCGTGGCCGTCGATGTCGGCGTCGAGGTGCTGGTGCGCGTCGGCGAGGGAGTGGCCGTCATCGTGGGCGTGGCGCTGGGCGAAGCCGTCCTGGTGCTGGTTCCAGACGGGCTCGGGGTCGACGTGCTCGTCTCAGTGGACGTCGGTGATGGCGTGCTTGTGCTGGTAGGAGTCCACGTGGGTGTGCTCGTGGACGTCGCAGTCCAGGTGGCTGTGGAGGAAGGAGTGGCCGCCAAGACAGCAGTGGCCGTCAAGCTTGGTGTAGGAGTGCGGGTTGACGTAGACGTCGCCGTCGAGGTGGGGGTCCTGGTCGGCGTAGCAGTGTCCGTTGGAGCCACGATCTTCGTGGGCGTGTCGGTCGGCACGCTGGTCGCCGTCCATGTATGCGTAGCGGTGGGTGTCGAGGTAGACGACGCGGTCGCGCTGGCAGTGGCAGTGCTCACCGGAAGCGTCGGTGAGCCCTCTTCAGGTTCGGTGATGCCAGGTGTGTGCGACGGAGAAGGCGTCGACGTGGATGTGAAGGTGGGTACGATCTCCAGACCGGTAGACGCTGTGGGTGAACCTACTGCTCCCTCGACGGTCGGACCCGCCGGGATGGGAGACTCCTCAACGGCCCCGCCCATGGAGACGGGCAGGCGCCCACCAGGCGGGGAGGTGTAGACGAGGAGCGCGATGAGCCCCCCAAACACAAAGAAGTTGAGGATGGCCAGAACGACGATGATGGTCACCCATGACTCTGAACTGAGATTCCTCATAGCAGGTCACGTCAGACCAGCTCTCTCCTGCTCATCTCAATCAGTCGTCGCGACAGAGCGACGATGGGCCCGATCAGAGTCATCAGCTCCCTCCAAGGAATGTCCCGGACACCCAGCTCCGATCCACGCCGCGACCGACGAAGGAGAACCAGGGCAGCCACTGCACCCAGAGAGGCCCCCAACACGACTCCGAGCAGAATGGCGGGGTTCCAGTTCCTCGTCTTCACTGCTCACCTCCGCTTGGCCAGATAGGTCAGCCCTCTTTTCAACCCCACGGTCGTTGCCCACGCCCAGAAGACCGGCTGAACGGCCACCGCCGATGCCAGCTTGGTCACTCGCTCTGCTTGCTCCACCCCACCTCGTACCTGGCGCAGCCTGGGCTTGATGGGCGCCTTCAGCCGCCGCATGTACTTCACGGCATAGAAGGGGACGACCACCAAAGGGACAGCGATGACCACAGCCTCCAAGATGAGCAGAATGAGGGACAGGTTTCTTGCCAGAGCCAGACTATCAGCGGACATGGCTCAACTCCACAGCATCACTTGCGTTGGCCTATTGTACACAGGTTGTTCTTCATAGTCAATCGCATTGGGGGAGGAACAACGTCGTGATATGGCGAAGGCGCCTGCGACGAAGGCCGCCGGGAGCACGTCGATACTTCATAGCACGGGTCGTGCCAGCCCTTTGCCAACCGTGAGGTGTTCTGATATAATATGGCCATTCGACACCAGGAAACGGTGTTTGGGAGAGTACAAGGGTGAAGTGTCCTAATTGTGGCGCCACGTTCAGGGGCGGTCGTGGCCGATGTCCGGCGTGCGGCTACAGAGTACAAGCCAAGAAACTCGTGAGGCGATGCCCGGAATGCGGCGCCAGAGTGGCCGAGGGCGCCAAGACTTGCCTGATGTGCGGGGCAAGTCTTGGAGGTGGCAAGAGCTTCCTCCCTCAAGTGTCGCTGTCCATGGTCCCTCCCGCACCCTTGTTGGGAGCTGTTCTGGCCGTGGTGGTGCTGGCGGCAATCTGGTTTCTCAAGCCGTGGCGGGGCATCCATCTGGGAACCTACTATACCCCCACGGCCACCGCGACGTTCACACATACCCCCACATCCACCCCGACTCCCAGTGTTACGCCGACCGCTCCGCCCACCGACACACCGACACCGCAAGTGACCACCTACATCGTTCAGAACGGCGACACACTCAGCCTGATCGCCGGCCAGTTCGGGGTCACTGTGGACGCCATCATGGAGGCCAACGGTCTTACGGACTACGTGATCACGGTAGGTCAGGAGCTGCTGATCCCCGTGGAGGCGGAGGAACCCGCGGCCAGCGCTGTAGCCGACGGGACGCCCGGCGCAGAGGCCACGGTGCAGCCCTCGACCAGGACATACGTGGTGCAGGCGGGCGACAGCCTGTCGGAGATAGCCGGACGCTTCGGTGTGTCACAGCAGGAGCTCATGGACGCCAACGACATCACCGACCCGGACTCGATTCGCGAGGGCCAGTCGTTGGTGATACCAGGTCCCGCGACCTCCACCGAGACCCCAGGCATCGGCGGACCGCCGACGCCCACGGTCTCGTCTGATCTCGTCTATCCCGCTCCCATCCTGTTGGGACCACCGGATGGATCGGAGTTCCACGACGAGGATGCCGAGGCGCCGATTCTCCTCAACTGGCTGTCTGTGGGCCTGCTGGGTGAGGACGAGTGGTACGCGGTGTCAGTGCGCTACGTGGCCGACGAGGAAGTTGACGAGCAGCAGACCATCGAGCTGAGCAAGGCCACATCCTATCGGCTTCCCGTCGAACTTCGCCCACCTTCCGAGGCCGAGTCTCACCTCTTCGAGTGGCAAGTCACGGTCTTGCGGCTGGTAGAGACCGAGATCGAGGGCGAACCCCAGAGAGTCCAGATTGGCCGCGAGAGCGAGAGGCGCGTGCTATACTGGTACTAGTCAGTCTCCACCGATGGTCATCCCCCCGATAACCATCGTCGGTGAGCCGACCGAAGCGGCAAGAGGTATGAACCGCAAGTCGTCCCCAGTGCCCTGAACGTTGGCCAGCATGTCCAGCATGTTTCCGGCCACTGTGACCTCCGTGACGGGCCTGATGATCTCGCCTTTCTCCACCCACAAGCCACTGGCCCCCACCGAATAGTCTCCGTTGATGGGGTTGATGCCCCCAGTGTTCATCGTGCTGGTCACGTACAGCCCCTTTTCGACGCTGCCGATCAACTCGGCCACCGGTGTGGAGGACGGCTCCAGATAGAGGTTCGTTGGAGCAGGGCGGGGCAGGGTTCTGTGAGAACCCCTCTGACCATTTCCAGTAGACGTTGTGCCCTCGACGTTCGCCGTATAGGTATCGTACAACAATCCCTCGAGCCGGCCGTTGGCCAATAGCCTCGTCCTCGAAGTGGGCACTCCCTCCCCATCGAACGGAGCCGAAGCGAGACCCCCCGCCAACCGGCCGTCATCGATGAGATTGACGCCCTCGGCAGCGATCTTCTCTCCAACCTTGCCCATGAGGAACGAACGACCACGCTGCGTAGCTTCGCCAGTCAGCGCCTCCGCCAGAAACGACAAGAGTTCCGTCCCTGCAAAGGGGTCCAACACTACGTGTGCCTGCTGGGTCCTGACCGGCGTGCCACCCAGCAACTCCAGAGCCCTGCGGGCGGCTTCCGCACCGATCTCCTGCGGGTCGAGATCCTCGTAGGAGATAGACCAGCCAAGCCCCATCCCGGAGGCTTGTTCGCTCTCGTCTCTGGCCACCGCCCTGAGGTAGGAGACGATGCCTGTCCGCTCATAGGAGCCGGAGAATCCAAGCGAGTTCGCCAGATACACCCGCGAGAGCTCATCGTGATACGAGCAGTACATCGTCGCCACGACACGTGGATCGTAGCTGAGAGCCACCCGCTCCACCTCCAGGAGGAGATCCACTTTGCCTTCGACACTGCGCCCGGCCAACCCATCGTCGTAGATCCTCAGGTCCTCAGCGGAGATCGGGGCCCGCGTGTCAAGTGGCAGAGTCCTGTACTCATCGTGGTCGGCAGTATCTGCCAGCGCGAGAGCGGCGTGCAATGTGGATTCCAGAGCCGGGGCTGTGAAATCGGAAGTGTACGCATAGCCCATCCTGCCACTCTTGATGACGCGCAGTCCCAACCCTCTGGACACCGCTCGCGACATCTCCCGAACCTCACCGGCGCAAACTCGGATCATTGTAGACTGGCCATGGGTGACCACCGCTTCTGCTTCGACATCTCCACCCGCGGCTCGAGCGACCAGGTCTTCTGCCAGCTCGAGGTAGTCCCTGTCTCTGTTCTGATCCTGGCTCATCACTGTCCCTTCGTGCCACCGACGGTGATGCTGGGAATGAGTAGTGTGGGCTGGCCCACGCCGACCGGAACCTGTTGCCCCTTTCCACACATTCCCAGACCCTTGTCCAGCTCCAGATCGTTCCCAACCATGGTGATGTCTCTCAGTATCTCGGGACCGTTTCCGATCAGAGTTGCCCCCCGGACCGGAGCAGTGAGCCTCCCGTCCTCGATCAGATACCCCTCGTTGACGCTGAAGACGAAATCGCCCCTGGCCGTGTCCGCCTGGCCGCCCCCCAGCATCTTGACGTAAAGCCCGCGCTCGACTGACCGAAGAATATCGTCGGGGTCGCTCTCGCCCGCTTCGATCAGAGTGTTGGTCATCCGAGGCATGGGGAGGTAGCGGAAGGACTCTCGCCGCCCATTCCCCGTGGACTGGCGGCCAGCGCTCCTGGCCTGGGCGAGATCCCACATGTACTCTCTCAGGACTCCCTTCTCGATGAGCACCGTTCGCTGGGAGGGTGTCCCATCGTCATCGAACCGAAAGGAGCCACGTCGCCCGGGTAGGGTAGCATCGTCGACGAGGGTGATCAGTGGAGAGGCCACCTGCTCGCCCACGCGCCCTGCGAAGATGGAGCCTCCCTGCATCACCGCATCAGCCTCCAGAGCGTGCCCACAGGCTTCGTGGAACAAGACCCCTCCCCAGCCATGGTTCATCACCACGGGCATAGGACCTGCTGGGGCCGGTTCCGCGTCGAGCATCCTCACAGCAGACGCAGCAGCCTCCCGCACCTCGGCCACCGGATCGACCTGATCGAGGAGCTCGAGGCCCATCTGCCCGCCGATGCCCCGGACGCTCTCCTGCACCAAATCCTGCCTTCGCGCCATCACTACCAGGATCAGCCGGAGGATGCTCCGCTCGTCCTCCGCCCAGAGACCTTCGGAGTTCCCGATCCAAACCCGCCGCCGGTATTCTCCGTAGAGAACCTGCACCTGACTTACCCGAGGGTCGTACGCCCTCGCCTCCCGATCCAGATCGCGGAGCAGTTGGCCCTTGGCGCGCTCACTCATCTCGTCGAACGGTCTCTGGCTCGTGAACGTCAGATCGCTATGGGAGTGAGTGAAAGCGAATACCTGAGAGCGGTTGGAGCCTCTGGCTGCCGAGGCGGCCTCTCTCGCCGCAGCCAGGAGACTGGCTTCCGACAGATCATCGCTGTGGGCGTAAGTCGCGAGCCCGCCGTAGAAGACACGGATCCCGGCGCCCCGGTCCAGTCCCCGCACTGCTTCTTCCACCTTGGAGTCTTCCAGGTTCAGGGTGGTGCTCTCTCTGTCCTCGACGTAGATCTCGCTCAGGTCTCCGCCGTTCTTGAGCGCCTCGGACAATACCCTACGTGCAGTCTCTTCAGGTACCAACTCCGCATCCGTCATTCTATGCTAGACTCCCATCCACCACGTGTCATGCCTGCGCCGAGACAGCAAAAGACATCGCCGATCCCACGGCGATGCCCTTTCGCTGACATTCTGCACGAGCAACAGAACCGCGTCCCGCTACTGATCTGCCGACTGTCCCTGGGCGCGATGCAAGCGCTTGATGAGCCGCGATTTCCTCCGCGCCGCGTTCTTCTTGTGCACCACACCCTTCTGGGCTGCTCTGTCCAGGGCACTCACGGCCAGTGCGGCGACTTCGGCAGCCTCATCCAGCTTCTGCTCGGCGATCAGTTGATTCGTTCTCTTGATATACGTTCGTGCTTCAGAACGGTAGATCCGGTTGCGCAGTCTCCGCTTGTCGGTCTGTCTCAGTCTCTTCTTGGCTGACTCAGTTACTGGCAAGACCTGTACTCCTTTCTCCTTATCTCACACACATTGATCATACACGCCTTCCAAAGATTTGTCCAGCTTTACATCCGTCAGGAACGATGGTATAATTCACCCGTTCGCAGATAGTCCGGTGCCGGGAGGCGCTACGTAGTTATGAGCGAGATGCAACTCGATACCCTCACAGAGAGGTATTGGCAGGATTTCGAGTTGGCCAGTGGCGACTTGGAGCATCTGTCAGAAGTCCTCATCGAGGAAGAGGCTCCCATGACCGCGGAGGCTCTTACCAGGCGGCTGATACAGAAACGCCTTGCGGATGAGAAGGCGATCTGGGATGACAGGGAATCAAAAGGAGAAATCTACCAGCCCCGCGACTCCTACTCTGAGGGGGACAACCTGGTCTTCTCCGCCCTGGGGGACGTCGTGGGGACGGTGGTCGCAGTTCGGCCCGGCCGGCATCCCGACTACGCGCCATTCGATGTCATCCAGGTCCGGATGGAAGGGAGCGGCGAGACAAGAGAGTTCGCCGCCAATCTGGGCGCCCCTCACGCATTGAACTTCTTCCAGGTAGGTCAGGAGGCCGACATAGACCTGGGTGACCTCGCCGGGGTGAGCGCGACGCTGAGCGAAAGCTATGGCCAATACGTCAAGCCTGTGTTGGTGAGAGGTCTGCGCGAGAGTCCGGAGTTCGCGGATTTCGGCGAAGAATGGTTCCTGAAGGGTTTCATGCTCCCCATGGAGGAGGGACACCTGAACCTGGCCGAGGCGGTATTGGACCTGGCAGCAGGCTTCTCTACGGCCCAGCAAATCCTCGAGGTACTGGAGATGCCTCCCGAGACCGCCCATGCCGTGCAGGTCTTCTCGCTGAACCACGCGCTCAGCTCGGACACGCAGTCCAGATTCCGGTATGCCGGAACCAAGACGAGGATGGAGTGGTGCCTACCGAGGGTCGCCGATTCGAGGCCTCTGCGTTTCGAGCAGGGTCCGATGAGCATCTCTCGCGATCACCAGTTGGACCTGCTTGTCGAGATCATCACCGACGAGAGTGCGCCACCGAACGGTCGTGGCGAGACCCACGAATGGTCCCACGTTCTCACGTTCTACGACTGGTACTGGGGGCACCTTCCCTACGACCAAGTCGCGATGAAGCTGCTTCCTCAGCCCTTCCTCGAGGACCAGGCTTCTGGGCGTGTACGTCTGCGGCCCGCGAGCGGCGAAGACCAGTTCTCCGTAGTCATCCACTACCCTTCGGAGGGGCATCTCGGCTGGTGGGGCAGCGCGGAGCTACGGGGTTTCTTCGAGGCCAAGGAACTGGCTCCGGGCGCGACGATAGTCGTGCGACGGACTCCCGCGTCGGAGACGGAGGGTGTCTACGAGGTAGACTATCTGCCTGGCCCGGCGACGCGCATGGAGATGCTGGACTACGACGAGAGCCGGCAACCCGTCTTCCGAAGGCTCAGCCTCAAGTGCGCCGTGGACGAAGAGATGGCTCTTCCCAGGTCTCGCTTCAGTGCGCTGGAGGCCCTGCGATTCCTGGACGAGAGCGAGCGGCGAGTCACACCGCTGTTGCTGAAGACGGCGTTCCAGCGAGTGGGCGAGAAGATGCTACGCGGGCTGGGAATAGTGTACCGGGCAAGCTTCGCTGACCTCTTCGTGGCTACCAACATCGAGCGACCTTTGCCCTGGACGGTACTTCAGGCCATCTTCGAGCAGGACGTCTATCCTTGCTTCCGCATCGACGATGATGGTTTGTATGTGTATGACCCTGGGAAGAGCGATACCGAGGCCAAGAAGGTCAGGTTGACGTGGGACCAGGCCATCCTAGACTCAGGGAGATTGGCGCACTAGAAAAAGGAGGCAGTGTTGGGGAAGTTGGTGCGTCCAGACATCAACACCAAGTTCCGCGTCGACTACGACTGGTGGGCAGAGCGCAACGGCAACATCAGAATGCTCATCCGTGAGCAGCTATGCGCGGACTGCAAAGCGAAGTTCGGAAGCGATGACGCCGATCAGGACATAGATTGGGTGGATCCCAGCACGGGAGAAGTGACTGTCGTGGACGGGCTCCGCTATGCGTTGCGTGACTGCTGTAGCCGTAAGGAGGACTACATCTCACGTAGCACTCCGTTGACAGCGGCCATCTTCCGCGCGCTCATTGCTGACGATGGCACTCCTCTGTCGGCAACAGAAATCCACGAGAGAATCGGCAGAAGTGACCCGAAGACGTTGCTACGGATCCTGCTCGGGGAAGGTATGCGGACTCACTATGGCGTGAGACCCATCCTTGGATAACGACTCGGATTCTGCCATGCGGGACCCCTCCGTGCTGTGCAACTCCACGAGAGGTGGCTCCCGTTTTTTGTACGTCCGCTAGGCAAAGAGGCGGTCTGGCATGGAGATGCCCAGGCTCTCCAGTCGTTCCAGGAACAGCGGCTTGATCCCCGTAGGCCGAAGCGGGCTCCGCCATACGCTCTCCGACTCGGTGGCCTCGCCTTGTTCCGGGTCCCCGCGAACGAAGATGTCGCGGAGCAAGTGCTTGTCGTTCGGGGTTTCCGCTACTTCCGTGAGGCTCAGAACCGCAGAAGAACCATCAGGCCCCCTGCCAAGCTGGACGATCAAGTCCAGGCCACTGGAGAGCATACGCCTGGCAAGAGCACTATCCAGCCCTTCACCATGGGCGACGCCAAGCCCTTCGAGCTTGACCAGTGCATCCTGCGGTGAGTCAGCGACGACGGAGAACAAGACGCCGTTCATGGCGAACAACAACCTGAGGAGCAGAACAGCCTCGTCTCCCTCCACCCGGTCGAGAACGAGGCCCGTGGGGTGCATCTTCGGCACCAGGGACAGGAGATAGTGACGGCTAATAGCGGGGGCTGGGTCGTCAGGGTCCGCGTGAGCCTTGAGCACGGTGATCCCATCACGCTCTAGCGAAGGCTCGTCTGGGTTCTGGACGGCCAGGATCTGACCATCGCCGGCCAGATAGGAGACCATGACATGCAGCAACGTCCTCTTGCCGCTTCCCTCGGTGCCGGAGATGGCGAGGTTCAGTCTGGCCTCGAAACACTTCGTCAGGAACTCCAGCGCCTGAGCGGTGAGGATGTTCCGTTGGATAAGCCCTTCAGCCTCGGGCAGTGTGCCCATTCTGGATCCGGTGCTAGACGAATCTTCCACAGACTTGGTCCCACATATTCTATCAAAGGGCAGCGTGCGGTGCAACGAGCGGGACCAGCGCTCCATCTACGTTGCCTAGCACGGGGACCATCTCCACCTGGCGGACTTGTCCCATGACGAACGAAGCGCACAGAACACAGATGGCCCGGGCGGCAACCGTGGTGATGGCCGCGTTCGTGATCAGCCGAGTTCTCGGGCTGGGACGAGAGGTCTTCATCGGCAGCCAGTTCGGGACCAGCCGCGAGTTGGACGCCTATCTGGCAGCCTTCCGTATCCCCGATCTGATCTTCCAGTTGGTTGCCGGTGGTGCGCTCGGCTCCGCGTTCATACCTACCTTCACCGGCTATCTCGTGGATGGCAGGAGCAAGGACGCGTGGCGCCTGGCCAGCTCCATCGTGAACCTGGTGCTGATCGTCCTCACGGCCTGTGCCGCCGTCGCGGCGTGCTTCGCCCCATGGCTGGTCGGCCACGTAGTCGCGCCCGGCTTCACACCCGAGCAGCAGATGCTAACGGTGCGGCTGATGCGGCTCATGCTGATATCGCCCATAGTCTTCGGGGTCAGCGGCGTAGCCATGAGTATTCTCAACTCATACCAGCACTTCCTCCTTCCTGCTCTCGCCCCATCTGTCTACAACATCTGCATCATCGCAGGTGCGGCGCTGCTCAGCCCCTTCATGGGCGTCTTTGGCTTGGCCTGGGGAGTGGTCGCCGGGTCCTTTCTGCATCTGGGCATCCAGATTCCCCAGCTGGTCCGTAAGGGCCTGTCGTATCGCCCAGTGATCGACGTCTCCCACCCAGGTGTCCGGGAGGTTGGCAGACTGATGCTCCCTCGTGTGTTGGGGCTGGCTACGGTGCAGATCAACTTCCTCGTGAACACCTTCCTGGCCTCGGGGCTGGCAGGGGGTAGTCTGGCAGCCCTCAACTACGCGTGGATGTTGATGCTGCTGCCCCAGGGCGTCTTCGCCATGGGCATTGCCACGGCTGCCTTTCCCACCTTCTCACAGCTCGCCGCCAAGGGCCAGAGACAGGAGCTTCGGCAGATACTATCGCAGACAGTATGCCTCATCCTGTACCTCGCTATCCCCTCCAGTGTGGCCCTCATCTTGCTGGGCGAGCCTTTGACCCAGTTGCTGTTGCAGCGTGGCCGCTTCGACGTCTCGTCCACCGCCGCAGTAGTCTGGGCCCTCCAGTTCTATGCGCTGGGGCTGATAGGTCACTCGGTGCTGGAGATCGTGACTCGGGCTTTCTATTCCCTCCACGACACGCGAACCCCTGTGGCGATAGGGGTCGCAGCGATGGTGGTTAACATAATCTTGAGCTTGCTCCTCATCGGGCCTTTGCTGCACGGAGGTTTGGCTCTCGCCAACTCGCTAGCCACCCTCGGGGAGATGGCTCTGCTCCTGATCATCATCCGGCGCAGGCTCGGCGGTCTCGAGGGAGGGGCAATACTGGGATCCGCCGCGAGGACTGTGGTCGCTTCGGCGGTGATGGCGGTGGGCGTCGTTCTCTTCACGCAATGGACGCTGGACAGCCACACGCTCATACGGGCTGGTGGTTCCGTGCTCGTGGGGTGTGCTCTATTCCTTCTGGCTTCTCTGGCCCTGAGGTCCCAAGAACTGAGAGCGCTGAGGATGGTCCTCGGGCGCTAGGGTCGCTCGAGCCGTCGCCGCGTTCGTCCGCGGAAACCCTCAAAGCCTGCGCAGAGTAGATGCCTCCAGCCGTGCGGCAGGTCCAGTCTCGTGGATAGCACGACGATGCTCGCCCGTCGACGAGCCGCAAACCGGCGCCAGGCAACCTGGCCCGTCACCCTACGATGCCGATCGATCGAACCTCGGGTTGAACTTGGCCACCACGTCGCCCAGCTCCACCCCAAGCTCCCTGGCCACTTCGGGACACTTGGCCTTGAGGATGAACAGGATCGGCCTGGACGTCTCATTGAGTGTCTCGAAGTTGCCCTGGCCCTTGCTCACAATCAGGTCTACCCCCAGGAACAAGCCGCGGAACTCCTCCGAGCAGGTGCCAAGCTCGGTGCCGATCATGGGAGATCCGTTGCTCACAACTCGACAGACGTCGTCCAGACCGGCGAGCTCTGCGTCCTGCATGGTGGCATCGTTGAGAATGGCCTGCTCCTTGGTCACAGCAGTCACTTCCATCCCTGTCGCACACAACTCCTCAATGAGCACTCTGTCGAAGACCGTTTCCCCGGCGTTGTCCAGCAGGTAGAGCAGTCGTGTGCCGGTGGCAGCCCGCTCCTCCAGAACGGCGCAATCGTCCTCGGTGAAACCGTGCTGCACGATCTGGTCCAAGACTCCCACCACGTCCACCTCGCCTGCACTGAGAATCCCCAGGTCCATGACGTTCCCGGCGGCTGCTACCCGAACCGCTGTCCTCAGCGGCTCTGACGAGGCCGAGACCTTTGACCTGATCTCAGGATACAAACGCAGCGCCAACTCGTTGTAGTCACGCTTCTTGGAGCGGAAAGGATCGGAACAGCCCAGCACCTCCTGGGCACGCCACAGGGCGTATGTTGAGTTGTGAGCTGGCGTGTCTTCCAACGACAGTTCTGGGAGTACTAGGGCCACTTCATTCAGCACGTGGCGTTGTTCGTCTGGATCGTCGGTGACTTCGCGCGCCGCCGAGAGCGCCTGCTTCAGATAGCAGGGGACACAAGCGGGAGTCGCCTTCATCAGCGTGCCCCTTGCAGATAACGAAGTGCCGCCTCGGCGAGGATGGCCGCGCCGATGGGTAGAGCGTTCTCATCGAGATCGAAGTCCGCGCTGTGCAACTGACGGGCTGTATCGCTGTCGGGCGGTTTCACCCCCAGGAAGAACATGGCGCCAGGCGCCTGAGCTGCCAGAACACTGAAGTCCTCGGCCCCCATCTCGGGTTTCGCCGAAAGGACAGAATCGGCGCCCAGCAGGTCTGTCGCCACCTCTCCAATGAGAGTGGCCGTCGCTGGATCGTTGACCAGCACGGGAAAGCCCTCTCTCACCTCGAGGCGAAAGTCGGCCCCCAACGTCCTCGACAGGCCGAAGGTCTCTCGCAGCTCGGCCCACATCTGCCGCCGTACCTCGTCGTCCAGGCTGCGGATGGTGCCCCTGAGCTGGACTTCTGCCGGGATGATGTTGGATGCCGTGCCCCCGTGGATAGAGCCCACGGTTACCACAGCCGGCGCCGTGGGGTCGACTCGCCGCGCCACGATCCCCTGCAACGCCGAAATCACCTGGGCACTGACGAACACCGGATCGGTGCCGAGGTGCGGATAGGCACCGTGACACCCGTCTCCCACTATGGTGGCTCTGAACGTGTCCGCCGCCGCGCACATGGGGCCGCCGCCTACCTCGATCTTCCCGGTCTCCGTCCTGGGCTCCACGTGCAAGGCAACGACTGCATCCACTCCATCCATGGCACCTTCGTCCACCATGCGCATAGCGCCGCTCTTCCCCTCGTCGTCGGTTCCCTCCTCACATGGCTGGAACAGGAACCGCACCCGGCCGGGAAGCTCCGACCTGGACAGCAGCATGGCCGCGCCCAGTGCCATGGCCGTATGGGCATCGTGCCCACACGCATGCATCACACCCGGCACCTGTGACGCGTAGGGGACATCGTTTTGCTCCTGGATAGGCAACGCGTCCATGTCAGCCCGGATGGCTATCGTCGGGCCCTCGTCTCCCAGATAGCCCACCACGCCCGTCTTCCCGACGCCTGTCTTCACCTGGAGCCCGCGCGACGTCAGCGTTTCCGCCACCAACTGTGCCGTCTCCGTCTCGCGAAAGCCCAGTTCGGGGCGGCGGTGGAAACTCCGGCGCAGCTCGACCAGGGTAGGCTTCAACTCCTCAGCTTCGTGCAGTCGTGCTCCGACCTCCATAGAATGTTCAACCCCCAATAGCATGGATTGTGCCGATCCTCCTCGTCGCTCCGGCTAGGGGACCGACACCAATACGCCCGCAGTATTATAAGCGCCGGCAAAAGGCAGCGGCAAGGTCGAGAGTGTGCGTAGCGCGGATAGATTGGGCCAGCTTCGGTTTGAGCTGCCCACAACGCCACGCCCCGGCAAACAGGCCCGTTGTGTTTCGCGCCCAGGTTACGGTATAATCGTGGGCCAAAGCCTGATCCATCGTTGAATCTGCGCCCTGGGGAAGAGTCATGAAACTCTCTGTCTTGATACCAGCCTACAACGAAGAGGCTACCCTGGAGGAAGCCATCCGGCGCGTCTTCGCGATCGACATCGACAAGGAAATCATCGTCGTCGATGACTGCTCCACGGACAGTACACCAGGGATCCTGTCATCCCTTGAGGCAGAGGGACTGGTGGTCCTCACGCACGACCGCAATAGGGGAAAGGGAGCAGCCATCAGAACGGCTTTGGCGGCGGCCACAGGCGACGTCGTGGTCATCCAGGACGCGGACTTGGAGTACGACCCGCAAGACTTCCACAAGCTCGTCGCCGGCTTCCAGGGCGGGGATGCAGAGGCAGTCTATGGAGTGCGATCTCTGGACGAACAGACCTGGCTTATGCGAATGGGTAACCGCTTCCTGACGATGGTCGCGAATCTCTTCTATGGCTCAGACCTTCAGGACATGGAGACCTGCTACAAACTGATCCCCAGAGAAACGATGAGGAGTCTGGACCTCCGCTCGGACGGCTTCGACATAGAGGCCGAGATCACCGCCAAGATCCTCAAGCGGGGCGTCAGAATCCACCAGGTACCCATCTGGTACTCACCCCGCGCCGAGAAGAAGCTCACACCCCTGGATGGCCTCCCGACCCTCTGGGCTCTGATGAAGCTGCGCTTCAGGGACTGATCCGAGCCCCGGCAGGACCTCCACGGATCGTCACCACAAGCCCGATGGCCGACTGAACTGGTCCCAGCGAGATCATGTCTACAAACGAAGCATCCAAGACCCACCCACCGTTGCTCGTACTGCAACTGGGCCTCCACCCGTACGACGGTGCCCTCAGGCTCCAGCATCAGGTCGTGGCTGCGAGACGGGAGGGCCGGGTGCCGGACACTCTCATCCTGCTCCAGCACCCTCCGGTGATCACCCTCGGTCGGCGCGGCAATGAGCACAACATACTGGTGTCCCAGGCGTGGTTGGCCGAGCACAACATTGAGGTGCATCGAGTGGAACGTGGCGGCGACGTAACCTATCACGGACCAGGGCAGCTGGTGGGCTATCCCATCATGGATCTCCGCCAGCACGGCGAGGACGTCGGACGATACATGCACCGCCTGGAAGAAGTCCTCATCCGCGCGCTGGGCGAATTCGGCATCCAGGCTGGACGCTCACCAGGGAACATAGGTGTATGGCTGGACGAGCAAAGGAAGATCGCAGCTCTCGGAGCACGCATAGAGAAGTGGATCACCTACCATGGCTTTGCCCTCAACGTCGGAGCCGACAGCTTCCACTCCCAGATCATCGTGCCTTGCGGACTTGTGGACAAGGAGGTGATCTCCATGGAGGAGACTCTGGGGCGGGAGGTGGACATGGGCAGAGTGCGCACGAGCGTCGTGCGGAGTTTCGCCGCCGTCTTCGGTGTGGACCCAAGGGAAGTCGCGCCGGAAGACCTGATCCCATTGTTGGAGGATGCATGATGGCGCGGAAGCATCCACCACGGAGCAGCTCCTGGGCGACGACCATGGGGCTCCAGATAGGCTTGTCAAGCAACGACGATTCTGCTATAATAGGGGTGGTCAGAGGCGATTCGTCGGGGCGTAGCGCAGCCAGGTAGCGCACTTGTATGGGGTACAAGTGGTCGGAGGTTCAAATCCTCTCGCCCCGACTCCTGCATATCGGCGTAGCGGGGTGTCATCCCCTCCGCCTTCTAACGGGTGCTCTGTGATTTCTCGGATGGCCGGCAGCCCGCTATGCTGTCGGCCATTTGCGGTGTGCCGACCAAGGAATCTCGATTGAGAGTCTAGCATGGACGAAGCCGTCTCTCGGTGCCCCGATCTGGGCGCCGACGACATCACACTTCTCCGCCGCATAGAGAGAGACCTGCCTATCTTGGCGGATATCTCCGGCGCCGACATGCTGGTCTACTGTCCGGTCTCTGAAGGCCAGGCGGTGGTGGTGGCTCAGGCCAGACCCCATTCCGTGCCTCCCATATACGACGAGCCGATGCTCGGTCAGGTTATTGCAGAACCAGAGAAGCCGGCGGTGATGGATGCGTTGGAGAGCGGGAGTTCGACGAGAGGAACGCAGGGAGTGCGTGCCGAAGGCGCACCAGTAGTCCAGGAGGCCCAGCCGGTGTTTGGTCTGGACGACAAAGTGATCGCTGCGCTGTCCGTCGAGAAGACGATGATCGAACACGAACGCCACCGGCACCGGCCGCTCAGGTTCCGAAAAGCCCTCGAACGTCTGCAGGCGATGGTTCTACAGAGTGAATTGCAGGGCCTCGACGCGCTGTCGCCATTTGGCGAAGAGGATGGTATCCTGCTCGTGGACCAGCGCCGGCGCATCCGGTATGCGACGGACATTGCCACGAACCTCTACCGGCGCTTGCGCTACATGGACACCCTGGAGAAGAAAGAACTGTCCAGCCTCGACACCGGAGACGATCAGTTCGTCGAGAGAGCGCTGGTCGAGAAGCGGTGTCTGGAGGAGGAGGCCACCGAAGGGGACAGAGTCTGGATAAGGAAAGCGATCCCCATCTTCGCGCAAACTGACTCGGTCCCTCTGTCCTGGCGTCTTCTCCGTTTGTCCAGGCCAGCCCAGATGACGGTCACAGGCGTGCTGCTGCTCATTCACGATGCTACTGAAGCCCGCCACGAGGAGAAGGATGCCCGGATCAGGGCGGCGATGATTCAGGAAATACATCATCGTGTCAAGAACAACCTACAGACGATCGCCTCTTTGCTCCGCTTGCAGGCTCGGAGGGCAGACTCCGACGAAGCGAAGCAGGTACTGTCGGATGGCGTCAATAGGATACTGAGCGTGGCAGCCGTCCACGAGTTCCTCTCGGAGCACGAGTCGAGAGTGATCAACATCAAGGATGTGAGCCGAAGGATCCTGGATCAGTTGCGCGAGGGTGTGCTCAGCGTGGAGAAAGGCATCCGGTTCACGCTTCGCGGGTCCAACATCTACTTGCCCACCCAGCAAGCGACTGCTTGCGCCTTGATTATCAACGAGCTGTTACAGAACGCTCTGGAACACGGATTTGCTCCGACGGAGGGAGGTGAGGTGATCGTCGAGCTACGGGACGGCGCCGACCAGGTAACGCTGAGGATCAGCGACTCCGGCAAGGGTTTGCCGGAGGGGTTCGACCTGGAGCAGAATAGCCATCTAGGGCTCACCATAGTGCAGACCCTTGTGAAGGATGACCTGAGGGGAGGGTTCGAACTGAGAGACGGCGATGGCGTCCAGGCAATCGTGACCTTCCCCAAAACACCATTAGGGGGTGATCGATAATGGAGCAGCCTAGGGTAGTTGTAGCAGACGACGAATCCATCGTACGCATGGATCTCAGAGAGATGTTGGAGAGTCTAGGATACCTGGTGGTCGGCGAAGCTGGTGACGGAGAGAGCGCCGTGCACTTGGCCCGCGAGCTCAAACCCAACATCGTGATCATGGACATCAAGATGCCGGGCATGGACGGGATCGAGGCTGGACGTATTCTGACCGAGGAAAGGATCTCACCAGTCCTGCTCCTGACCGCCTACAGCCAGCACGACCTCGTGGAGAGGGCCAAGGAAGCAGGCGTTATGGCCTACATCGTCAAGCCGTTCCACGAAGCCGACCTGGCGCCGGCCATCGAGGTGGCCCTGCAAAGATGGCACGAGTTTCGATCTCTGGAGAAGGAGGTCGAAGACTTGAAGGAAGCGCTGGAGACGAGGAAGCTCGTCGATCGCGCCAAGGGGATCCTCATGGATACCCAGGGGCTGAGCGAGGCAGACGCCTTCCGTCGCATCCAGAAGACGAGTATGGATCAGCGTAAGCCGATGAAGGAGGTGGCCGAGGCCATAGTGCTCGCTCATGAGGCCGGAAAGGGAGAATAGTCAAAGCGCTGCCGTGCTGATCGACGAAATCGTCCACTGGATTCGCCACCAGATTAGCATGGCCGGTGCAGGTGGCGTCGTGGTGGGTATGAGCGGTGGCCTAGATTCCTCCGTAGGTGCCGTCCTCTGCAAGCAGGCTCTCGGCGACGCCGTTCGAGGGCTGATCTTGCCGTGTCGGAGCGACCCCGCCGACGAGGCTCACGCTCGCTTGGTCGCTCAGCGCTTCGACATCACAACCGCCACGGTGGATCTGGGTCCTACCTTCGACTTGTTGGCGAGCGCTCTCCCGTCGGGAAGTCGCCTGTCGGCGGCCAACTTGAAGCCGCGGCTGCGGATGATCGTCCTGTACTACTACGCCAACGAGCTGGGCTATCTGGTAGTCGGGTCGGGGAACAAGAGCGAACTCCTGACAGGCTACTTCACCAAGTATGGGGACGGCGGCGTGGATCTGCTGCCGCTTGGGGGACTGCTCAAGACGCAAGTCCAGGACCTGGCCAGGTTCCTTGATATCCCTGGAGAGATCATCGACAAGCCACCCAGTGCGGGGCTGTGGGAAGGCCAGACGGATGAAGGCGAGATGGGTATCACTTATGAGGAAGTGGACCGCGCCATTCTCGTACTCCAGGGCCAGGAAAGTGACGGCCCCGGCGACGAGGAACTGGACAGAGTCCGCCTGAAGATCTCCAGAAGTCTACATAAGCGCGCCCCAGTTCCCAGGTACGAGCCTCGATAGGGAGGACCAAGGAGCGGCTTAGGTTGTCATGCTGGGGGCACCGATCGGTCGCGGTGCCCCTTCTGGTTGGGCTTGAGTTTGCCTGCCTGACCACGCGGTAAGACCGTCACGCTCGAGGAGCGGAGAGTTGCTAGATCTACCCCATCTTTTCGATCCCCGACCGGGGCCACTGCCTCCTCATGATCTCCAGCTTCACCTCCTCCTGATGGTTCTCTACGCGGCGGCTCTGGGGGCGACCATCTACTGGGCTTCTTCCTCCAGGAGGTCAGCCCTCGTGCGCTGGTACTCGACCGGCCAGCTTGTGCTGTCAGCGGCGATCCTGGGACTGATGACGGCTCGCCTGTTGGCCATCCCGTACCTCTCGACTAGAGCCTACCTCCACGCGGCCATCGGCGTCAGTGCTGTGGCCTGGACCGCTGGGGCAGCCCGCTACGCTCACCGTACGGGCCTCCTGGAGCGACAACTGGCCCTACTCACACTCTCCTGGAAGGGGAACGAACCCGCGACGCCGCTGGGCGACATCGGTGTGCTCGTGCCCATACACCTCGTGGGTCTGATGTTTCTGGCGATCCAGTTTGGACGCTCGTACCCGGAGATGATCGGGCTAGTCTTGCTGCTCCTGAGCCCGCAATTGGCGCTCAGTGTCCTGGAGAGGAGATGGGCGATCCACCTCGAGACTCTGACTCCTCTCCACCTTGCCTACCTTGCGGCAGTGGCTCGCCGCGCCTGGGCGGAGCTGCTCGTTCAACCCCTGCCTCTCCACGACGGCTTCGTCTATCCGGAGCCGGTGTCCGTACTCCTGGGCGTCGAGGCCGTCTTCCTGGCCTCGGTCCTGTACGTCCTCATCTGTCAGGGCCATCTGTTGGCGCTTCGGCGCAGGGCCCAAGACAGGTATCTGATCTGCGCGGCTCTGACGCTGGCGGTCGCCGTCACCGCTTGGGCAAGCATAGCCTACTTCCGGCACCGTACGCACGGAGTCACCGCCAATGACCCCTACGCCTATGTCCAGATGGCCGTCGATCTCGCCGAGAACGGCGATCCGAGGCACCAGTTCGCCCTGTTTCCCCGTGTGAGCCACCTGGGGATCTCCTGGTGGCCCGTGGTCCACTATGGATACCAGGTACGAATGCCGCCCCTCCGGCCAGACGGCTACACCGCGACTGACTGGCCACCAGGATGGCCAGCGATACTGGCGGGCAGCTACCTCCTGTTGGGAGAACAGGGCCTCTACCTGGCTAACCCCGCGATCGGCCTGATCTCTCTGGGCGTCCTCGTGGCGTTGGTGGCGGAGCTGGAGCACGACGGGACCTGGGGAGAGCGGTTGCTGGCTGGTTCATTCGCGGCCTGTTGCCTGGCGACGTCGTATGAGCAGATGGACCGACTCATGGTCCCCATGGCTGATGCGTCGGCCTCGTTGTTCACCATGCTCACGATTCTCCTGCTCCTGAGAGGGGCGAGGGGCCGGCTTCGCCTGTACGCCGTGCTGGCTGGTTTCTGCTTCGGGTGGGCCTACCTGGTTCGCCACACGCAGCTAGCACTGGGACTAAGCGCACTGGTCGCCCTGCTGTATCTGGGCCGAGAGAGATTCACACTCAGGCAGCGGTGGGAGGCCGTGGGCCTGTTCGGCCTGACAGCGTTCCTCGTAGCTCTCCCCGACTTGCTGTATCATCAACTGGTTTTCGGACACTTCTTGACGCCGGAGTCCACCGAACTGGAGCTCTTCAGCCTGGCCTACGTGCCCGCCACAGCGAGGGTGATGTGGCAGAGAGCTTGCTCTGGAAACGAATTCGGCTTTCTGGTTCCACTTCTGGTCTGGGGCGCGTACCGCATGTATGCCGAGAAGAGAGGGGAGTTTCTGGTCCTGCTCACCGCATTCCTGGCCGTGTTGGCCGTGCAACTGCCCTATGCAGCACTGCGCCTGCGCGATCTTCTGTCCCTCTTCCCTATCGTGCTGGCGTGGGCAGGGTACGGCGTGGTTGACCTCTGGAAGAGGATCCCTACGCGCAGCACCATGCAGCAGTATCGCCGCCAAGCCCTGCGCGTTGCGATCCTTGTCGGCCTGTTGCTGCTGCCCATATTCCGCTGTTGGCCCATCCTTCCCCGCGCCTGGGGTACGTATCGGGCCAGCTTTGGCTACGTGTCGAGCGAAGCGCGGCAAGGCTTCGAGGAGGTGGAGTCGAACACCGTGCAACCATGCGTGGTGGGCTCCTCCATGAACGGCGGGCCCATCGACCTCTATGCCGGGCGCGATACGTTCCGCCCCGAGTTCTGGACAGAGGAGGAGTTCGACGTCTTCCTGGGTCAGATGTTTGAGGAGGACACCAAGGTGTACATCCTCGACGATGGGGAATCGCTGGGGCCGACCCTCGAGTACGCAGAGGCCCACTACCTGGTCACGAGCGGACCACACGTGGAGGTCCCCCTGTTTGGCGATCCCAGCAAGGTATCCTCCGTCCTGTATGAGATATCGCCGCCATCCGAGGCCTCAAGGTGAACAGAAAGCCATACGCTCTCTACGCTCTCATCCTTGCGCCCGCCCTGTCGCTTGCGCTCTTCATCGTACAGGTCCTGCTTCGACACGAATACGAGGCCCTGACCTCTCCCCTGGGGCTGGCTGCGACGACCCTGATCGTAATAATCGCAGTGGTGAGCATCTGGGTCGCCTACTCTCTGTTTCTCAGCAAACTGGCCCCCATGGACCTGGAGCAGGCTCTCCGTGTCGACCTGTGGTGCCATGTGCCCTTGCTGGCGTGTCTAGCCTATTTCGTGCCATCGCTGGGCAGCATCCTCAACATCGGGACCACGCTATTCTCCGTCGCTCTGGCCGGCTTGTTCGCGTGCAGGCTGGCCGTCGTGCTCTATTACCGTAGATCGCAGTTAGAGAGCATAGCATCCCGCCCGTACGTGCTCCTCGGGCTGGTGATCGTTCTCGCCGCCGTTCTCAGGATCAGCCTCATCGCCACGAACCGCTTCCACGGCGACGAGGCGCTGTATTCCCACTGGGGGTTACTCATCGCGTCCGGCCAGGACATCTTCCTCAGGGACGGAGTCATCGTCGACAAGCCTCCTGTCTTCTTGTATACGCTGGCGCTGTTTTTCAAGGTCTTCGGGGCCAGTGAGACGGCGGCGCGTCTACCCAACATCCTCTCCAGCCTGGTCTCCATGGTTCTCGTGTATCACCTCGCCCTGGCAGTCACCAATCGTCGCACGGCTCTGCTCAGCGTGGTCTTCATGGCTCTGTCTCCCTTCGACATCCAGTTCGCGCCGACGGCCTTCACCGATCCGATGATGGTCTGTCTTTCGCTGGCGTCGTTCTTGTTGGCTCTGAAGCGCCGCCACCTGGAAGCCGGACTGACTAGTGGTCTCGCGGTGATGACCAAGCCCACAGCGGTCCTTTTCGTACCTCTGCTGTTGTTCTTCACCTGGCTCCCCTTCGCCAGCTCGTGGCGCAGCAGACGACTGGCCAAGTCCATGCTTCTGTTGGCTGTGGGATTCCTGATCGTGTGCCTGGTCGTGGTCTGCTGGGACCTGGTCATCCGCGTCAACTGCGTGAACTTCCTCTCGGCCAGTGCCGCCAGATACGGCGGCTTGAGACTGGCACCGCCAGAGCGTCTACTGCCGCGCCTCCAGGCCTGGCTCGGCCAGCTTCACTATTTGACCGGCTCCAGATTGCTGGACGTCGTCCTCGTCCTGGGCGTCCCTGTACTGCTGGCCACCGGAGTGTGGCGTCGCCGCCGGGATGGGGGATGGCTGCTGGACTGGGCACTGGCAGCCTTCTTCGCATGTTTCGTGGCTGTGCACACACTCTTGACCTTCAGCGTCTGGGACAGATACATGCTGGGCCTGGTCCCCGTCGTCGCCATCTTGCTTGCTCGGGTGCTACTCTTGCCCCTCGACGTTGTGCAGTCTCTGACAGCCCGGAGTTCGCGTGCGAAAGGGGCCTACCTGGCCTCACTTGCCATACTCCTCGCCGCGGTAGTGCTCGCCCCCATCCAGGTCGCCTTGCGCTACGGCTTCCCCGTGGGAGGGGACCACGGAGCCTTCCAGGGCATCGACGACGTCGCCGACTACTTCAGAGCGAACGCCCCAGCCGGATCCATCGTCTTTCACAAGTGGCTGGCCTGGCATTACTCCTTCTACATGTTCGACTTTCCGTTGGAGCTCTATTGGTACCCGGACCACGACTTCGTTCTTACCAGCGCGCGGCAACTACCCAGCCTGAAGAAGTACGTGGTCTTCCCAAGCTGGACCAGTCCGGATGAGCTGGAGGGGGTGTTGAACGCAGGGGGCTGGGCGCTGAACGAGCTGTACCGGACCTATCGTCCCAACGGCACGGTGTCTTTCACCATCTACCAGATCCAGCCGCTCGACCCATGAGAGTGTGGAGACCCCGGCGCAGCTGGCCCCCACGCGAGGACGTGATCCCGCTCACGCTCATCCTGGCTTGCACCGTCGCGTTCTTCTACAAGACCGTGATCGGCAACTTGATCATGGCGGGATTGGACGTCTTCACCTACTTCTACCCGTACAAAGCCTACGCCGCGGAAGCGATACGAAGCGGCTCGTTGCCTCTCTGGAACCCATACCTGTTCATGGGAGTGCCGTTTCTGGCCAACATCCAAAGCGGTGTGTTGTATCCCGTCAACCTCCCTCTGTACTGGCTCAGCGCGCCGAAGATGGTCAGCTATTCCGCCGTGCTGCACCTGTCCCTGGCCGGTGCCTTCACGTACCTCTTCGCGCGCCGTGTCCTCGGCCTGTCACCGTGGGCCTCCCTGGCCTCAGGGTTGATCCTCGCCCTGGGCGGGTTCCTGGGGGCCCAGGTGGAACATCCGAATCAGCTCAGTGTACTGGTCTGGCTGCCGCTTATGCTCTTTCTGTTTCACCGCAGCTACGAGAGCCGCCGCGCCATCTACCTTGTGGCGACAGCCCTGGTCGTTGCCCTCCAGTTTCTGGCCGGACACACCCAGTCCTCCTACATCAACCTCGTGGCCCTGGGATGCTACTCGTTGTTCCTCCCGCTGTCAGCGGGAGCGCCGCGCAACACCGAGAAGCCGTCTGTGTCTCAAACCGCTCGTGTGGCACAGAGTCTGGCCCTCCTGGCACTGATCGTCGCTCTGGGCCTGTGCCTGGCCGCGTGTCAACTTATTCCCACCTATGAGCTGTCCACACTGTCCATCCGCGGTGAGGGGTTGCCGTACCGCCAGGCTGTTTCCTTCTCCCTCAGCCCCGTTGCATTGCACCGTTCGCTCCTGCCGAACCTCTCGGACGACGTATTCAGCGAATACGTGGCGCACGTGGGCCTTCTGCCACTGCTTCTAGCTGCGCTGGGCGTTCTCCGGGGCCGGTCCAGCCCGCACCGATTCTTCTTCGCTTTCCTCGCCGTCCTCGGGCTTCTCCTCGCTCTGGGCCTCTACAACCCCCTCTATTACGTCCTGTACCGTCTGGTGCCTGGCTTCAGTCTGTTCCGTGTTCCCGCCCGCTGGCTGTATCTCTACGTCCTGGGGACGTCGCTGCTGGCCGGGCTGGGTTTCGAGGACCTGGTGTCCCTCTCGCGACCCCTGGCGCGTCCAGCATGGTGGCGCGTCCTGCTGGGGCTGGCTCTGGGCATCGCCGCTCTCTGCCTCGTCGCGCTCGACCCGCCTTCTCGCACAGTGATCTTGTACTGGGTCACGGCCTTCAGCATTGGCGCGCTCCTCCTGTATGTCGGCCTCCGGCGGCAAAGGAGGGCAGCGTTCCTGGCAGTCGCCATGGCCCTGCTAGTAGCCGAGCTGTTCCTCGCCAGCCGCTCCCAGGCCTACAACGAGGCCACATCTCCGCAGGCCTTCTCTTCGATGCGCACCTCCGTCGCCCATCTGCTCACCGACGATAGCGTCTACCGCTTGCTGAGCTACTCTGATGGCAAGTTCGACCCCGGCGACTTGCAGGAGATTCAGCAGCTTCTGGGCCGCCAATTGCTCGACGAGGCCGTCTACGACTACCTGGTGGCGACCAAACAGAAGGAGATACTGGCCCCCAACCTGCCTCTCTTGTACGGGATTGACAGCATAGACGGGTACGACGGCGGGGTGCTGCCCCTTGCCGCGTACGTCGAGTGGCAGCGTCTGCTCCTGCCAGAGGGCGAGGTGTCTGTGGACGGACGTCTACAGGGACGCATCGCGGAGATGCCTGAGGCCTGGCTGCTGGACCTGTGCAACGTCAAGTACGTCCTCACGGACAAGACCTATGACGCATGGGTCGATGGGGTCTACTACGATCTCAGCCACCGGGCCGTCCTGGGGGGCAACGAACCCCACGAGCTCACGATAGGGGATCTACCGAGCTTCCCAGCGACAGCCCTCGGCGTCGTGTCCTATCTGATCGATGGGGAAGACATACCGCAGGGCACCGTAGTAGGTATGATCACCGTCACTGACGATACTGGCTACAGCCGGTCCTTCGAGCTGCGTGCGGGGGAAGATACCGCTGAGGGCCGGTACGGAGTCTCGTCTCCTCAGCATGGGGAGGCCAGGGTCGTCGGGCACTGGCGAGACGACCCGTCAGGTAACGACTACCTTACGCTGTTGGAATGGGAGCAAGCCTTCAAGCCACGTGAGATCCGGATCCAATGGGTAGCTGGAACGTGCCAACTCCGGCTTCGCGGCTTGACGCTGATCGATCAGCGGACGGGCACACACCAGGCCCTCGTCGTATCCAGCGACGGCCACTACAGATTGGTGCACAGTGGCGATGTGAAGATCTATGAGAACCTGGACGTGCTGCCGCGCACCTTCGTGGTCCACGAATCGCGCTTCTTTGCCCAGGAGGGGCAGGTCCTCGAGGCTATGCAAGACCCCTCGTTCGACCCGGCTGAAGAAGTGCTGCTGTTCGGCGAAGCAACAGAGATCGCGTCCCTGGGGGAGGGCGGAACCGACGAGGTCCGTCTGCTATCCTACGAGCCTGAGCGAGTGGTCATCGAAGCGCATCTGGGAGAGCCGGGATACCTCGTGCTCACCGACGCGTACTATCCAGGCTGGCACGCTATTCTGGACGGACAAGCGGCTGCGATCCTACGAGCAGACTACTACTTCCGGGCCGTTCTGCTTCCAGAAGGAGAGCATCGTCTGGAGTTCGTCTACGATCCTCTGAGCCTCAGGCTGGGAGTGTTCCTGAGCGGCGTGGCCCTGATCTGCCTCATCGGGTGTCTGGCGTGGTCAATATTGATGAAGCCCACCATCCGGCAGCAAACCAAGGTGAATGAGGCCACGTAGAGACGACTATCGCGACCAAGAGATCTGCTCGTCCGTCCAGCTTCTGTAGCTGGGCGACTCGCCTCCCGAGAACTCGCCGTCGAACTGTTCACTCGTGGCGTACGTGGCGCAGCCAGTGTCGAACAGCTTCCGCTGGTTGCTCCCGTCGGCGTCCATGACCCAGATACCCCATATGCCGCCCCGGTTGGACAAAAACGCGATGTGCGTGCCGTTCGGCGACCAAGCCGGAAGCCCATCAACGGAGCTAGCAGTCGTGAGTTGTGTCTCGCCGGTGCCGTCGGCGTTGATCACCCAGATGTCCCAATTGTCTCCGGTCAGACGCATGAAGGCTATCTTGTTACTCGTGGGCGACCAATCCGGAGACGCATCGCTGGAGTTGCTGGTAAGCGTGCGCGTGTTCCCTCCCGCGCGACCCACGACGACCAGTTGATTAGCCTTCATCACGACGCGTTGACCGTCGCTGGACCAGTCGGGGTTGTCAGCCAGGCCGAGTTCCAGCTCTGAGTGATGGGCGAGGTCGTGAGTCCGGACCACCGAGTTGTGACCTGGTCCAAAGCGCTTGGTCGCGTAAACGAGAGACAGACCGTCTGGAGACCAGCGGGGTACGCTGTCTTCGTTGGGCTCATTGCCCCCTCGGGGCCGGTCTCGGCCACCACCTCCCACGTCGGAGACTACCAGCCCGCGGTAGCTCGGGTCCCAGGAGCGGTACGCGATGCGATCTCCAGCTACGCTCAATGCCGGCTCACTCCCTCCATAAATCACGCTCAAGTCATTACCGTTGACGTCCGCTATGTGGATCTCGTAGTGGTTGCTGCCGCCCACGTACCGGGGATAGGCAATCTTTCCGCTAAGCGTCGCAGGCTTGGGCGTTGGGGAGGGTGGTGCCGTCGTGGGGCTGGGACTGGGGCCTGGGCTCCCACTTGGTTGAGTGGTCGCAGTAGGGCCCGGTGATGTCGCCGTGGCCTCAGGAGTCTCGGCGAGAGCACTCGTTTCAGGTGTCGCTTGCGGAGTCTCTGATGCTTGTGCAACCACCTGATCCAGTCGCACGCTGTCAGCCATGACTCGGAAGATGGGCCAGGAGACCTGCTCCCAGGTCTCGCTGGGCGCCACAGCCCATATCCCGTACCAATTGGCCCCCTTGACCGTGGCCGCCATGTAGATCATCGTCGGAGGCTGAAGCCCCGCGATCTGACCCTGCACCGTGGCCCATTCCCACTCGCCAAACGAGACGAGTTCCACTCCACCCAACTGAGACCCCATAGGGAGATCGATCACTTCGCGTGCCTTGACCAACGCCCCCATACTGTCGATCCCTTCCTCGTCGGGCCCGAGCGGAAGCGAAGTGATGAAGAAGACATCGCCCGTCAGTTGCTCGATATACTGTTCTTCCTCAGCGAAGATGGTCTGGACCTCCTCCTCCCGGACGAACCAACTGCTAGGGTAGAGCAGGGATAAACCCAAGTCGCTGCTGGAGTAGGTGGCGAACGAGGTCTCCGGCGGCAGCGTCCCTCCACATTCCAGTAGCCCAGCCTGGGCATTCTCGAGAGTGGGATCTAGAGCGAGCGCTTGTTGGAACTCGGGGATCGCGCTATCGCAGTTCTCTTGTTGCAGGTAAGCCTGTCCCAACCTGGCGTATGTTTCGGCATCTCGTGCGTCTACCCGCAGCGCCATCCGATACTGCGCGATGGCCTCGTCGTAGCGCCCTCCGGCGAAGAGCGCGTCGCCTGCGGCAACGTATTCGCTCGCCGACACCGCTTCTGAGGGCGATGGTTGGAGTGCGGAGGGCGTCCCGCGCGTAGTGGCCGACCTCCCCAGTAGATCGCTCGCCAGTGTGCTGAGGGGTCTACTGGGCAGCACAAGCTCCGAAACCACGACCGCCAATCCGCTGACGATACAGCATAGCGCGATCACGCCAATGACGATAGGCACAGCCAGGCCGGACGGCCGTCTCGCCCTCTTGGGTTCTTTGGCCGCGGGTCGGGCAGGAGGAGGCGCCACAGGCGGCCCCTCGGGAGGGCCTTCTGCAGGCGCAACCACACCCTCTTCTGGCGGTTCAGAGGCTACCCACTTTGCGCCATCGTAATAGTACCATAACCCGCTTTGCGCCCCGATCATCCAGTAGCGCCCCTGTTCGTCGACGACCTGGAGCTGTCGAAGCTGAGCCTCGAACTCGCCAGCGTCGATCTCACCAGCGTCCAGTTGTGCCTTCAGTTGGCGGAACCTCTTCTCCGCGTCACGAAAATCCATGAGATGCCTCCCTAGTTCCTCACAAAGCACCCTGGGGTCCGTGTGCTGCCATCTCGCATCAGCGCTTTTATCGAGCCGCCTCCGCCTCAAGCCAGTGAGAGGGGTACTCCTCTAGCTCTCGGGGAGGAGAAATACCCAGGTCTCGCTCGGAGGGCTCGTGGCTGGATCCGAAGGGCCTTCAGGCTGCTGGCCCTGCTGCCTTCTGACGGTGACGTGCCACTCGTACCTGTCGTCCACGGCCTCGCCCCGATAGAAACCCGGGGACGACGGAAAAGTCGATGTTGCGTCGCGCACGTAGGCCCCCCAGGGGACAGTACAGTCGTTCCAGCAGACTTCGACGTGGTAGTACTCATCCTCCCCCAGACCAGGAACTGGTTCCCACTCCAGAACCGCCTCGTAGCGTGGACCGAATTGTGCTCCGTCCTCAGGGAACACCAAGGTGGGTGCTGCGTGTATAACCGATGCCGTTGCCTCAGGTGTTGGAGACGGCGCCGGCGTCGAAGTCGAGGTCGGCTCTCGCGTAGGTGAAGGGCTGGGCTCTGTGGGCGTCGCCTCCGCCTCGGGAGAGCTCGGCTCTTCGGTCGGGCTTGGCGGGGTATCGGTCGGTGCTGGGGACGGCGACGGCGCAACGATGGGTGTCCCCGTCGCATCGGCGGAAGGCGTGGGGCTGTACGTTGCGCCAGGAACCCCGGACGCCATCATGCCAAGCTGGTACGCGGCAAGGGCTGCCAGCAGGGGACACACCACGAAGGCCGCGGCCACCGCACCGATGACCAGACGCCTGCTGAACCGTGATTTCCTATCAGGAGTTGTTGCTTCAGCCTTCTTCTGCGGGGCACTCTCCTCTTCCTCCGCACGTTCCAGCGTTGCCGGTGGCGAGTCCTGGACCCACTCGCCCGCCTCGTACCGGTACCACTTCTCCGTCTGGGCGCCGATGGTCCAGTATCTCCCTTCCTCGTCCCGATACAGTAGATCCCTGACCCGACCCTCGAACTCCTCCTCGGTGATCGTCCCAGCTTCTGCTTCCGCCTTCAACTCGCGGAACAGCTTATGAATGTCTTCGACTCTCATCGCTCCCCTCCTCGCCGATACCTCGCGACTCACCCCAAAGGGAGTCCACAGCGGTTACAGAAGCTCTCGTCCGGGTCCACGGCGTCCCCGCACCGCTTGCAGTAAAGCGCTCTCACTATCAGGCTTGCCCCACAGCGCCTACAGAACACGTCCTCCTCCTGCGCCGGGCAGTGACAACTTGGGCACTCCCTGGGAGACTGCGAGCCCGACTGCTGTGGAGACGGGTTGCCTCCGGTCTTGTCTCCCCGGCGGACAATCGGACCTATCTCTTCGGGAAGTGTGGACGGCGGAGCCATCTGCCGTCTGGGCCTCCTGAGCGGGCTTCCACAGTTCCCACAGAAGGCCGCTTGGGGCTCATTCATGTATCCACACTCGAGGCATTTCCACTCGACAGCCATTCCCGATCTCCAAGCGTGCTATTATATCATGCGCCGGAGGCCTGAGCAAGAATCGGGACCGACGCACACTGGACATGGTGATCCCCTGGTCACAGGCATCCGTCTTCGCCGACGCCGCACAACACTGGTCTCCCCATCCCACTGGGCGGAGATCAGGACACGCTGCATGCCAGCCCGGCTTGTTCGTACACATGGTCGCCAACACACAAGAAGGACAGACCGTTAGTTGGTTGAAGTGCCACGACCGATACAGTACAATCTCACCCGACGGAGGACGCAAGTATGCATTTCGACATCTTGACGCTCTTCCCCCAGATGTTCGAGGGCCCCTTCCAGGAGAGCATGGTGAAGCGCGCCATCGCCCAGGGCCTGGTGTCCATCGCCATCCACGACATCCGCGAACACGCCACAGACAAGCACCACGTCACTGATGACACTCCCTACGCGGGCGGCGGGGGCATGGTCTTGAAGCCGGAACCCATCTTCCAGGCAGTGGAGGCGATACTGGAATCGGATCCGGCCGAGTCCGTGCCCATAGTGCTCCTCAGCCCTCAGGGCCGTCTGTTCACGCAGACTGTGGCCTGGGAGCTTGCGACCCACGCCAGGGTGATGCTCATCTGCGGACGCTACGAAGGAGTGGACGAGCGCGTGCGAGAGCATCTGGTCAGCGACGAGATCTCTATCGGCGACTACGTGCTGACGGGTGGAGAGATCCCTGCCATGGTCATCGTAGACGCCGTTACACGGCTCATCCCAGGGGTCCTCGGAGACCCCAAGGCCACGCGGCAGGATTCCCACGCCGACGGTCTGCTCGAACACCCCCAGTACACGCGTCCGGCGGTCTTCAGAGGCCACGGTGTCCCGGAAGTCCTTGTCTCCGGGAACCATGCCGCGGTCGCTCTGTGGAGGCGGCAGCAGGCCCTGCGAAGGACCTACGAACGGCGTCCGGATCTGCTCGAGGGAGCTGACCTCACCGAGGAAGACCTTTCCTTCCTCCAGACGCTCGAGCGCGATGGTGGCTGAGAGGCGAATGTCTGAGCGCCTGACCGTCCTTCCCTTGCTTGTGCTAGGAGCTCTGGTCTGCGCCTGCGGGGGCGGGCAAGTCGCTCCGGAGGCCATCCCCTCCAGGGAGCCCACTCCCACCCTCGTGGCCAGGCCGTCTCCAACCCCGACCCCGTTGCTGACCTTCGAGACCTCTGGTGAGACTGTCTACCAGGACTCAGTAGGCAGCACACGGTTCCTTTTCGAGGTCAGGAACACCAACGAGATCCCCACAGAGCGAGTGTGGGCTACGGTCAAGCTGCGCGACGCAGAAGGTCAACTTCTGGTCTCTCAGACGGGGTACGCCAGGCTGGACATACTGGAGCCGGGCGCGTCGGCACCGGTGCTGGTGGTGTTCTTCCTATCCTCTCCGGATTTCGCCAGCTACGAGATCAACGTTGGCGCACACGAAGCCGACTACCTCCCCGAGCTCGTCCAGGGGCATCTGGAGATCGCCGATTTGCAGACCAGGGTCGGCGAGTGGGTCCCATACGAGGTGCTGGGAGAGGTCCACAACGACACAGACACAGACGCGGAGTCAGTGACCCTCGTCGTCAGTTGCCGCGACGGGGATGGGAGGACCGTGGCCATTGCCACCGGCAGGCCGGAGAGCCGATATGTAGGGGCTGGAGAATCGTCTGAGTTCCTGGTCACCGTGGGCCACGTGGCCGGCGACGTCGAGACCTGCAGCGTGCAGGTGGAGGGCTTGATCTCCGTGGACGATTAGGAGTTCTCTCCCTTCTCCTCTTCGTTCTTCCTGGCGAACTCCCGCAGCTTCTTGGCAAGCTCCTCGAGCTGTGCGTTGACCAGGAAGTTGACTGTGCCTTCAGGGTAGGCACCGTCTTCCTGTCGCTCCCCAGCCTCGCAGCCCGTGAGTATAGCTATCCCTTCGTCAATGACCTCCACGGGGTACACGTGGAACTGGCCGTCGCGGACGGCTTCCACCACGTCGTCACGCAGCATCAAGGTCTTCACGTTCTGCTCAGGAACGATCACACCCTGGGTACCCGTAAGCCCCTTCACGAGGCACACATCGAAGAACCCTTCGACTTTCTTGGTGACACCTCCCACCGGCTGGATCTCGCCTCTTTGATTCACAGAGCCAGTCACCGCAATACCTTGCTTGATGGGAAGGTCGGAGAGTCGCGAGAGCAGAGCATAGAGTTCCGTAGACGAGGCACTGTCGCCCTCAACCGCCCCGTACGACTGCTCGAAGCAGATGCTGGCAGAGAGGTTCAAAGGCTTGTCCTGAGCGTACTTGCCGCCCAGGTAGCCTGAGAGGATCATCACCCCTTTGTCGTGGATCTTGCCGCTCATCTTGGCCTCGCGTTCGATATTGATGACGCCGGCGCGGCCCATGAACGTCTGAGCGGTGATGCGGGAGGGCCTCCCGAAGTAGTAGTCGCCCAGGTTGATGATGGAGAGCCCGTTGACCTGCCCGACTACCTCGCCATCCACATCTACCATGAGCAGGCCCCGCTCGATCTGCTCGCGTAGCCTCTCTTCGATCTGGTTGGCTCGATACACCTTCTGTTCGATGGCGTGTCCAACGTCCTCTCCCGTCACATGCTCGTGGCCGTTCTGCCCAGCCCAATAGTTGGCCTCGTGGACCACGTCCTTGATGAGGCCGAATCTCGTGCTAAGTCTCTCCTGGTCCTCCACCATACGGGCAGCGTGCTCCGCGACTCTGGCCACAGCACCTGGTTCGAAATGCCTCAGCTCCCCTTCCTTGCAGCGATCATGTACGAAGAGGGCCACTTTCTCCAGGTTCTCCGAAGTCCAGTCCATGTCCCCAGCGAAGTCTGCCTTCACCTTGAACAGCTCCTGGAAGTCTTCGTCCAAGTTGTAGAGGAGGTAGTAGGTGTTGGGATCGCCTATCAACACCACTTTGACGTCCAGCGGGATTGCCTCGGGGGCCAGCGTGGCGGTGGCCACGAGCCCCAGTTGCTGTGCCAACTCCTCGATCTTGATCTCTCGGTTCCGCAACGCGCGCTTGAGGCCCTCCCAGGCCATGGTGTTCCTGAGCAGGTCAAGGGCCTCCACGATCAGGTAACCGCCGTTAGCCCTGTGGAGAGCGCCTGCCTTGATGGCACTGTAGTCCGTGACCAGTGTTCCGAACTCTGCGCGGTGTTCGATGCGACCCACGAGGTTGTGGTAGTTCGGGTTGCTCTCCTCAACCACCGGTGCGCCCTCTACATCGCTATTGTCGACGATGATGTTGATCCTGTACTTGTCGAAAGGGGATCTTCTGAAACGTGCCATGAAGGCAAACGGACCCGTCGCCAGCGCTGAAGAGTCTCCTTCACCCGACGATGCCGGCTTCTTGAACTGCTCGACTTTGGACAGGATATCCTTCTGCACATCATCCAGGAACCGTATCAGTCCCTCTATGTCTGCATACTTGGACCGCAGGCTCTCAAAGTGGTGCCCAATGGTATAGTCCGCGGTATCCTGGTCCAGTTTGCGAAGCTCACTCTTGGCCGCTCTCTCCAGGCCCCGTACCTCGCGAAGCGCCTTTTCCAGCTCGCCCTGAAGCTCGGGGCGATGCTTCTCCAGCTCCGACCGCTTCTCCGCAGGTAGTTTGTCGTACTGCTCACGACTGACCACTTCACCACTCAACACCGGGGCGATCACCAGACCCATCGGTGTCCTCAGCAGGGCGAAGCCGCGCTCGATCATCTGGGCCTCGAGCTTGCTCAACCTGCCGTTTCTCGCCTCCTCCAGTTGACGACCTATACGATTGAAATGCTCCTGATACTGCTCGGTCTCAAACGCACGTGGCAGCTCGGCCTCGAGATCGTCCAGAAGTGAGTCCACCTCTTCGCTGATCGCGCAGCCTGTACCCGCAGGCAACCGAAGTGCGTGAGGCTGATAGGGGTCCTCGAAGTTGTTCACGTACGCCCAGCAGTCCGGCGCGGTCCTGGCGGCGGCCTTCCTCAGCAAGAAGTCCTTGATCACTGTGGCCCGTCCCGAGCCACTAGGTCCCAGCGCGTAGATGTTGTATCCCTCACAGGGGATCTGTATGCCGAAGTCTATGGCGGTGGCGGCCCTCTCCTGCCCGATGATCTCGGACAACTCTGCCAACTCGGCCGTCGATTTGAAGGAGAACTGGCTCGGGTCGCAGGTGCGCCTGAGTTCCTCCGGCCGTAGTTCTCTGACTTTCATCCCCTCAGTGTCTCCTTTCGTCAACAAGTCCAGTCGTCGTCACAACGTGACCTGGCAGACTCACGCCGGGAATGCCGCACTAGGAGTACGGCGTCGCACGGGCCCCCGCCCTGGCACCGCCGCCGAGGCCGCGCTTGTGGACCAGGATTCCAGGTGGTCTCGCTGTGGAACATGACGGTGCATTACTTTCTGGAGCACTCTTGGTTGCCCAACTCTGCGGGGCAGGGGATCGGGGAGGGGACTCCAACCACGCTCATGATTCCTCATCGAACCTGTAGCTGACCGTGTACACACCATCTTCGTACTGTGTTTCCGCCTTCCGACCCAGCTTCGTGAACACGTGAAGCGCACGCTTGTTCTGCTCCAACACCTCGCCCTTGAAGCCACCTATGTTGTGCGCGCGTGCGATCTGCTCCAGGTACTCGTGCATCAACGCGCCCACACCTTTGCCCTGCCAGTCGTCTCGGACGAGCAGCGCAAGCTCGGCCATGTCCGAGTCCTTCTGCTTAATGTACCTGCCGACTCCAACCATCTGCTCTTCGCCTTCGCGTTCCGCGATGGCCACGATGGCCATGTGCTCGTTGTAGTCAACTGTGGTGTAGTATTGCACCCTCTCGTGAGGAAACGTGGTCATGGTGCTGAAGAAGCGCAGATAGATGCTCTGATCGGACAGTGAGTACAGCAATTCCTGTTCCAGACGCTCGTCCGTGGGCTTGATGGGCCGAAGGAGTAACTCTGTGCCGTCCCGCACAGTGACCCGTTTCTCCAGTTCGACGGGGTAGACTCCAAGAGGCGGCAACTGGTCCACGAAAGCGTACTTGCGGATCTTGGCTTGCTCCAGCAACTCCTTGCGGAAGTCGGGGTGCGCGATGTTGATGAGGGCCAGCGCCCGTTCGCGGATGTTCTTGCCGTGCAGGTACGCGACGCCGTATTCTGTAACCAGGTAGTGCACGTCGCCTCGTGTGGTCACGACCCCGGCGCCCTCAGACAGGCGAGAGACTATTCTCGATCTGGAACCCTCCTTCGCCGTGGCGGGCAGAGCGATGATTGGCTTGCCACCCTTGGACCGGGCCGCACCACGGATCATGTCCACCTGGCCGCCTATGCCACTGTAGAATAGGTACCCGATCGAGTCCGAGCAGACCTGTCCGGTAAGGTCCACCTCCAACGCCGAGTTGATGGCCACCATGTTGTCATTCTGACTGACCACGAAGGGATCGTTGACGTAGTCCGAAGGGTGAAACTCGATGAATGGATTCTGGTCGACCCAGTCGTAGAGGCGTCTCGTACCCATGACGAAGCTGGCTATCATCTTCCCTCGATGGAGGGTCTTCTTGTCATTGGTCAGCACTCCTGCCTCAACCAGGTCGATCACTCCGTCCGAAAGCATCTCAGTATGTACGCCGAGATCCTTCTTGTCGTGCAGAGAGGCCAGGATCGAATCGGGGATGGTGCCGATTCCCATTTGCAGGGTGGAGCCATCATCGATCAGCCGGGCTATGTTCTTTCCGATCTCCCGGGCGACGTCATCCGCCTCAGGGTATGAAAGCTCTGGAATGGGAGCGTCGTGCTCCACTAGCACGTCAATGTCCTCGACGTGAATGAAACTGTCTCCCAGAGTCCACGGCATCTGGGGGTTGACCTGTGCGATCACGTAGTCCGCCGATTCGGCGGCGGGCTTGACTATGTCCACCGAGACCCCATAGCTACAGAACCCATGCTCGTTGGGCGGAGTCACGTGTATCAGGGCTACGTCCAGATGCATCCGGCCAGAAACGAAGAGCTTCGGTATCTCCGAAAGGAAGATGGGCGTGTAGTCGGCGCGTCCCTCGGACACCGCGTCCCTCACACCCTCGCCGACGAAGAACGCATTGTGGCGAAACTGGTACTTGAACTTGGGCTGCGTCGAGGGCACCAAACCCAGAGTCCACAGATGGACGATCTCGTTGTCCGCGAACTCCATAGACATGGCCGCGAGCTCCTCGACCAGGGCCTGGGGCACCGCCGCGCCAGACCCAATGAACACACTATCCCCGCGCTTGATGACGCTCACTGCCCGCCGCGCTGTCTTCAGCTTCTGAGCGTATCGCTCTTGCCAGCCAGCCTTTTCCATGGTACCCCTTCCACCACCCTCTGCGGACAAAGAACCGGGCCCTCGAGAATATACCGCATCCACCGCCCCGAATCAAGGCTCATGAGCACCTCCAGCCCATCGCCGCTTGGCCACCCCAAATCCACATCCCGTACCCACCCCAGCCATGCTCCTGCTTGCACCACACACTCATCTCGCCTCCACTGATGCAGGCCGACCCCTCCAAAGTCCCAGAGCGGTGCTGGGCGAGTCGGTCGAGTAGGGGGTTTACATAATGCCTGCCCACCCGGCACACGCTTATGCCAAGTCACACCGGGCTAGACATAACGTCGCTCCAATCTCCCCAAAGCGTTCATAAGTGTCCGTCTCCGGCGGCAGCGGGCGGCTCGGAACGGGCGCAACGAGATACACCGGTACGGGAGGAGAGAAGGTCGTTCACGAGAGATCCGACAGGTCAGGTGAGACCGCGCGGGCGAGGCACGCACCGCTTAGGATGGGGGGGGTACGACACGCTTCTGCAGGAGGCTACGGGACGGAACCGATCAAGTGGGAGGCATCCCATGCCATCTGTTGAGCAGATCGTGCTCGATGTCGAACAAGTCCAGGAGCCTGCCCACGGTGTGGTCCACGAGATCTTCGATGGTCCTGGGCCTGGCGTAGAAGGCGGGCACCGGAACGTAGACGACAGCGCCCATCTCGGACACTCTCCGCATCAAACGCAGGTGGCCGAGATGCAGGGGGGTCTCTCTCACCACCAGCACCAGGCGTCTGCGTTCCTTCAAGGTCACGTCTGCTGCCCGTACCAGCAGGTTGTCCGCGTATGAGCTAGCCACCGCCGAGAGAGTCTTGATGGAGCAGGGGACAATGGCCATTCCGTCGGCCTTGAACGAACCGCTGGCGATCTCGGCACCCACGTCGTGGACCCCATGGACGTGTGTGGCCAGGGCCTCCACCTCGGACACGTCGTAGTCAGTCTCCAGAGCGATGATCTCGCGAGCCGGATCGGTGATCACGAGGTGCGACTCGACCTTCACATCCTGTAGCGCCTGAAGCAGTCTTATGCCGTAGATGGCTGCCGACGCTCCTGATATGCCCACGACTAGCCGTTTCATCCTTCGCTCTCCACGACGTCTGCTATCTGCTCCGCCAGCCAACAACAACTATCCATGATCTGGGCAATCCCGTCAGCGTCGAGATGGTCCCAATGTATGCCAGCCGTGACCACCACGCTCTTGCTCAGTCTGGATGACAGCCTTTCCGACACCAGCTTGACCACCGCATCTTCCTTGTGTCCCAGCACCGTGAACACAGAGGACGTCGAACTCATGGTTTCGGGATCTGCGATGCTCGGTCGGGGCTGGGCAACGGCTACGGCGCCGATGTGAGGAGAGGTGCCCCCCCACAAGCAGGTCAAGAGATCCTCACCGACCAGCATGGTTAGCGAGTGGATACGGTACTCGCCTTCCGGCGTCGACAGCTCCCACTTCCTCACGTGCGACATCCGCCATTCTGTCGCCCGGCCGATCCAGGGCTTTCGAAAGGGACTGGCCCACCGAGCGATTATAGCCCGCAGCAGGTACGTTGTCCAATGGCCTTTCGACGCCGGCACGTCTATAATCGGGGCTGTCGGAGAACCACGCCAGGAGCTGGGGCGACGCGTGAGGGAACCAGGATCGTCGGCACCAGAGCGCCTGGCATCTACCCGATGGAGGAGAACGTTGCTGGAAGACGTCAAAGTCTTGGTCAGAGGAGGGGGTGACCTGGCCAGCGGGGTCGTATACCGCTTGCGCAGGGCAGGTATGCAGATCGTGGTGACCGAACTGCCCCAGCCGTTAGTCATTCGGCGTGCCGTGGCCTTCGCTGCCGCCGTGTTCGAAGGCGTCGTAGAGATGGAGGGCATCGTAGGGCGGCGGGTCGAGTCGCTGGATGAGGCTCTCGCGGTCCTGGCCAAAGAAGAGGTGGCCGTGCTGGTGGATCCGCAGGCTGCGATCATCGCCGAGTGGCAGCCACATGTCGTCGTGGACGCCATTCTGGCCAAGCGGAACCTGGGAACCAAGATCACAGACGCTCCGGTGGTCATCGGCCTGGGCCCCGGATTCGTGGTCGGTGTGGATGTGCACGCCGTGGTGGAGACGAAACGTGGACACTACCTTGGCCGGGTCCTTCTGGAAGGCAGCGCTGCGCCCGACACCGGCATCCCGGGCGACGTGATGGGGTACACTGTGGAGAGGGTGCTGCGAGCTCCTCGAGCAGGGGTTCTTCGTGCCAGGAAGCAGATCGGTGATAGCATAGCGGAGGGGGAAGCAGCAGCCGATGTGGATGGGTCCCCTGTGGTCGCACAGATCGGCGGCGTGATCCGCGGATTGCTGGCCGATGGAATAACCGTGACCGAGGGCTTGAAGGTCGGAGACGTCGATCCTCGCGGCATCCGAGATCACTCCTTCACCATCTCCGACAAGGCGTTGGCCATCGGCGGTGGCGTCCTCGAGGCGGTGCTCCGTCTTCTGCCCATGCCTTCCGCATAGAACCTATCGTCTCGCCAAGAGCCCATGGAACAGCTAGGCGCCTACGTACACATCCCCTTCTGCGTGGCCAAGTGCAACTACTGCACCTTCAACTCGTACGCTGGGCTTCAGCACCTGCACCGGCGGTACGTGGACGCTTTGGTGCAGGAGATCGAGTTGTGGACCCGTGCCAGGCCTCCAGTGCAGGTGAGTTCCGTCTATCTGGGAGGTGGGACACCGTCGTCTCTCAGCGTGGAGCTGCTGGGCACAATCCTGAGCGCGTGCAGGCAGAGCCTGAACCCAGCTCCAGGAGCGGAAGTCAGTATGGAGGCCAACCCGGGGACGGTGAGCGCTACGTCCCTTTCAGCCTTGCGAGCAGAGGGTGTGAACCGGTTGAGCCTGGGAGCGCAGAGCTTCGATGACGACGCGCTGAGGCTGCTGGGCCGGATTCACACTGCTGCCGACGCGAGGCGGGCCTACTATCTGGCTCGCCAGGCCGGATGGGACAACGTCAACCTGGACCTCATCTACGGCATCCCCAGACAAACGCTGGAAGGGTGGAAAGCAGACCTTGCACAGGCCATCGAGCTGGATCCGGAGCATGTCTCCCTCTACTGTCTCACGGTCGAGCAAGGCACCCCATTGGCCGAGTCAATCTCGCGGGGAGAGCTTCCGTCTCCCGACTCGGACATGGCTGCCGACATGTACGTATACGCCGAACAGAGTCTGGCTGATGCAGGATACGAGCACTATGAGCTCTCCAACTGGGCCCGGACAGGTCGAGAGTGCCAGCACAACGTCACCTACTGGCGCAATCTCCCCTATGTCGGCTTCGGCGCTGGGGCTCACTCTTTCGAAGGCAAATCCCGATACTACAATACGCTCGCACCAGAGGAGTACGTACAGCGCGTGACGGAGGGTCAGAAGCCACTGGCAGGAAGTGAGAGGATCGACGAGACCGTGGAGATGAGTGAGACCATGATCCTGGGCCTGCGCATGTGCGAGGGAGTGTCGTTCCGTCTCTTCGAGGATCGCTTTGGGGTCTCCGCAATCCGAACTCACGGGGAACAGATCAGGGAGTTGATCGACCTCGGCCTGGTGGACGCCACCAGCACCGGTATCCGTCTGACCGCCCAAGGACGGCTTCTTGGAAACGAGGTCTTCGAGCGCTTCTTGCCGCCCCCAGCGGACTAGAACTGCCTCTGCAACAGGTACGTGGCCATCTCTCTGAGGCTCGCCTGGGCTGAATTCTCCACCCCTATGCTTGCCAGGCTAGCCAGAGCCCGGTCGGAATGGTGCGCGGCTAGGTCCTGAGCATACTGTCGCGCGGAGGTATCCCCCAGAACCTCCATGACGTCCAGTTGCCGGGCAGAGTCCATCTCCTCCTCGCGATAGATCTCACGAAGACGCGGGCTCTTCTGGAGGGCGTAGACGACAGGCAGCGATTTCTTCTTGTTGGCGATGTCTTCGCCGACGCCCTTCCCCGTAGTCTCTCCCACGCCCCAGATCCCCAGAATGTCATCCACGATCTGGAAGAGCAACCCTAGCTGGTACCCGAAGGACCTATGGGCGTCGATGACGGACTCGTCGTCGGTAGCCAGGACCGCCCCCATCTGCGTGGCGCACCTCATGAGCGCAGCGGTCTTCTTGCCGATCATCTCCACATACATCTCGACCGTCACCGCGTCCTCTGTCTCGAAGGCCAGGTCGAGGTACTGCCCCTCAGTGAGATCCAGACAGGTCTCATCAACGAGCTGAAAGGCGCGCACGACCTTGTCTGGAGCAACGCCCCTCTGCGCCAGCCGCTGTAACGCCAGCCGGCTGATGGCAAAGAGCCCGTCCCCCGCGTTGATGGCCTGCGCTTGGCCCCACAGGCTCCATAGAGTCGGCCGGTGACGTCGCTGGACACTGTTGTCCTCGATGTCGTCGTGGATGAGGGAAAAGTTGTGGATGAGTTCGATGGCCGCTGCGGCTGGGAGTGCCTGGTGCCAGTCACCACCGCTCGCCTCGCAGGAAAGCAAGCAGAGCAGCGGTCGCAGCCGCTTGCCGGATTCTCCTTCGCTAGGGGAGAAGTCCTGGTCCACCCAACCCAGGTGGTAAGATATCATGCCGTAGTACGGGGCCAGCGCCCCATCCTCGACGGCCACAGAGTCTCTCATCTCCGCCTCGATGGCCGTCAGATACGGCTCGGTGTTCTCGAAGACCATTAGCCTCTAGGCCCGATCGACACGTTGCAGCAGCGATGTATGACGCAGGGAATCCAGGTTCTGGGCAGCCACGCAGAACATGGCGATGCGTAGTTCTTCGATGATCTCCTCCAGCTTGGTCACCACCGCTGCGCCACCCTCTGTTGCGGGGGTCAGGAACGGTGTGGCCAATCCGGCAGCACGGGCACCGAGGGCGATAGCCTTGGCCACGTCGATACCGGTACGTATGCCCCCGCTGGCAATGACGGTCATTTCCGGGGCAGCCTCTTGCACCATGACGATGGAGTCCGCAGTAGGGATACCCCACTCCGCGAAGGCCTGCGCCACCTTGCTAGTGATCTCGTCGGGAGATCGCTGCTCCTCTACCGCGCTCCAGGAGGTTCCCCCTGCGCCCGCCACGTCCAGGGCAGCGATCCCTGCGTCCCGCAGCAGCTCCGCCACTCTGGACGAGATCCCCCAGCCCACCTCCTTGACCACGACAGGAACCGCCAGGTGGTGGCAGACCTCCTCGATCTTCGTGAGCAGAGAGCCGAAGTTCGTGTTGCCACCGTGTTGCAGACACTCCTGCAAGGGGTTCAGGTGGAGGATGAGCGCGTCCGCGTCGATCATCTCCACCGCCCTCAGGCAATCCTCGACACCGTAGCCACTGTTGAGCTGGACTGCACCCAGATTGGCGAACAGCAGAATATCAGGGGCGACACCTCGTACCTGGTAAGTGTGCGCAACCTCCGGCTCCTCGAGCGCTGCTCGCAGGGATCCCACACCCATGGCCACCCCAATCTCCTGTGCGGCCACCGCCAGGTTCAGATTGATGTGCTCGGCCTGGGCGGTCCCACCCGTCATGGAAGAGATGATCAGCGGTGCGGTCAGGCTCTTCCCCAAGAGTGTGCAAGAAGTGGACACGTCTTGGAGATCGATCTCGGGGAGGGCTTGGTGGAGGAATCTGTACTGCTCCAGGCCGCTGGTGAGTCGGCTGGACTGGGGAGCCTTGTCCAGACAGATGCGCAGATGCTCGAGTTTTCTCTCCTGATGCATGAGCGCTCTTTCGTAACTATCAAGACTCCGTGGTGTTCCTAGATTTCGAGGTGGTCTTGACAATTATCAACGGTCTGAAGCCTGTTGTCAAGCTTGACTACCGCGTCGAACGTTGCTATACTAGAGAGCACTAGGCAGAGAACGGACAGCAAGAAGGGGGTGAACGTAATGGGCGAAGCGCTTGAGGGCGACGTCTTCTCTGTGATCAAGGCGATCATCATCGATCAGCTGGGCGTGTCCGAGGATAAGGTGGTGCCAAAGGCTAGCTTCAAGGAGGACCTCGAGGCCGACTCCCTAGACCTAGTAGAACTAATCATGGCCTTTGAAGAGTACTTCGAGGAGAAATTCGGCCGCACAGTGGAGATCTCCGACGAAGAGGCTCAAGAGATAACCACTGTCGGTCAGGCCGTAGCCTACATCGAGAAGCGCATCGCAGAGGAAGGTCTGGCGTAGCGTACCCTCATGTCTCCAGCCACGAGGAGGGATGCCCAGAGGCATCCCTTTCTTCGTTTCTAGCTGCACGCTGAAGGAGGCGCTATTCGATGCTCTCGCTGCGACGGGAACTGTGCACCTACTGTGGGGGATGCGTGAGTGTCTGCCCATCGAGGGCACTCGTGCTCGCAGAGACCCTGCTCGTGATCGACCACGAATCGTGTACGGAGTGCGGCTTGTGCGTCGCTGCCTGCCCCGTGGGCGCTCTCAGCCGCGAACCAGAGACACGCACTGTTCCGGTGCAGACCCAATCCGCCTATGACGTTGTGGTGGTGGGGGCCGGTCCTGCAGGCGCCACCGCTGCCCGCTTCGCCGCCCAGCTAGGCCTCTCAGTGCTCCTTGTCGAGAAGCGACAGGAGATAGGCAGCCCCGTGCGGTGTGCTGAGGGCATCAACAGGGAGATGCTCTCACAGTTCATGGAGCCGGAGGAGCGGTGGATCTCGGCACGGGTCAGCAAGTCGCAGATCACGATGCTGGAGACAGGAGAGACCCGTGCGCTCGAAGGCGCGGAGGTGGTGTATGTACTGGAGCGGCGGGTCTTCGACCGAGCGCTAGCCGAACGAGCGGTGTCCGCCGGGGCCCACTCCCTGGTCAAGACCAGCGTCGAGGGGCTTCTCGAGGAGCAGGGCAGGGTCAAGGGTGTGAAAGCCTTCGATGGCCGCACCCGGATGGACATCGAAGCAGGGGTGGTCATTGGCGCCGACGGAGTGGAGTCGAGGGTAGGGCAGTGGGCCGGTCTCGACTGTCGCTTGAGGCCCAGTGACTGCCTGACATGCGCTCAGTACACGTTGACAGGTATCGACCTCGATCCCCATTGCTGCTACTACTATCTGGGCGCAGGCCTCGCCCCGGGCGGCTACGCCTGGGTCTTCCCCAAAGGCGAGCATAGCGCCAACGTTGGGGTAGGGGTGCAAGCGGACCTGGCAGAGACCTCGGCGCTGGAATACCTGGTCCGTTTTGTCAGTCAGCATCGTTGGCTCGAGCAGGGCAGCCCGGTTACTCTGATCACAGGGAACGTGCCGGTGGGAGTGGCCGCTGACCACATCGTGAGCGACGGGCTGGTGCTGGTGGGAGACGCCGCAAGGCAGGCCGACCCCCTGACAGGCGGAGGGATCGCCAACGCCATGATGGCTGGACGCTTGGCCGCTGAGGTAGCTGCCCAAGCGGTGGAACAAGGCGACCCGACGTCGGGAACCCTCAAAGAGTACGAGAGGCGATGGCAGGAGGCCAGAGGGCGGAAGATGCAGCGCAACGCCCGTCTGAAGAGCCGTTTCAGTGCTGCCGACCGGAGCAGCCAGGGCTTCCTCCGTGCCTTCGCGGTGGCGGCTGTAGGCAAGTAGGGCACCAGGTCTCGACACACGCAAGGGACTGAGGTATACTTGAGCCGCAGTGACGGTCCACCACAGCGCGAGGGTTGCATGCATGGAAAAGGCGCTGCGGGTCGGCCCCATCAGTGCGGTGATCCTGGCAGGGGGCCGCAGCACTCGACTCGGACAGAATAAAGCTCTCCTCAAGGCCAACGGCCAGACTCTCATCGAGAGGATCATCGACAGACTGGCGCAGGTGAGCGAGGAGATCATCGTCGCGACCAACGACGTTGATCGGTACGAGCACCTCGAGGCCACTGTGGTGGCAGATGTGTACCCGGGCAAGGCGGCTCTGGGTGGCATACACGCCGGATTACAGGCGGCGAGCAGTACTCACAGCATCGTCGTGGGCTGTGACATGCCCTTCCTGAACGTGTCTCTCCTTCGCTATATGCAGACCCTCGCACCCGGGCACGACGTGGTGATCCCACGAGTGGCACAGTACGTGGAAGCACTGCACGCCATCTATGCCAAGAGCTGTATTCCCCACATCGAGAGGCAACTCGAGGCCGACGACCTCCAGATCACCAGCCTGCTCTCGGCTGTGCGAGTGAAATACGTGGAGCAAGAGGAGATCGACGTCTTCGATCCCGATCACCTGTCCTTCTTCAATATCAACAGCCAGGCAGAACTGGACAAGGCGAGAGAGATCTGGAGGAACGAAGCGGCCGGATGTCGGGTGAACACAGTCTTGGCTTCGGAGGCATCGCCATCGTAGAGGGTTCTCATCCGCCGCCGACGGCGGATACACGGCAGCGACAAGTCTCTGAACAGTACGGACCGATGCCGGCGCGCTGTGGCTCTCAGCTCGGCACGAATGAGTAGAAGGCAAAGCCTCAAAGGGGGTCAGCAGGCCATGTCGGACTTGACACACATAGGGTTCTGGGTGAACGGCGAGTTCCGGGAAGTAGACCTGCCTCCCAAAGCCACGCTCCTCGACGTTCTTCGCGACCAACTGAAGCTAACCGGGACCAAGAAGGGCTGTGGACACAACGCCTGTGGATCCTGCACCGTCATCGTGGACGGGCAAGCTGTAAGGTCCTGCGTCTATCCTGCGTCCCGCGCCGACGGAAAGCGAGTCCAGACCATCGAGGGACTGGCAGAGGGTGATCGACTACATCCTCTCCAGCAAGCTTTCATCGAGAACGCTGCGGTGCAGTGCGGTTTCTGCACGCCGGGCATGATCATGTCGGCGAAGGCCCTGTTGGACACCAACCCGCACCCGAGCCGGGAGGAGATCGTCGATGCCCTTAGCGGCAATCTGTGCCGCTGCACTGGCTATGCCAAAGTCATCGAGGCGGTCGAAGAAGCCGCCGGCGCACCAAGGCCACCCCGTGCGGAAGAGACTTCCGAACACGAAGTGGTGGGGCACGCGAAACCGCGTCCCGACGCTCGAGCCAAGGTCACCGGGGAAGCCGTCTTCACCGCGGATCTCTACTTCGATGGCATGTTGCACGCCAAAGTCCTTCGCAGCGAGTATCCCCATGCGAGGCTAGTAGATGTGGACACCTCAGCAGCGGCATCCATGCCGGGTGTGGTGGCCATCATCACGGCGAAGGACGTGCCGGGGGCCAAGAACCACGGCCTTGCGCGACAGGATTGGCCCGTTCTCGCCTACGACAAGGTGCGGTACGTGGGGGATGCGATTGCGGTGGTGGCCGCAGAGTCAGAGGTTCTCGCGGCGGAGGCGGTCAAACGCATCAAGGTGAGCTACGAGCCGCTGCCTGTGGTATCTTCAGCGGAAGCGGCCCTGGGGGAGAATGCACCGCTGGTACACGACGGAGGCAACGTCCTGGAGCACATACAGCTTCGGCAGGGAGATGTGGAGAAGGGGTTCGCTGAGGCCGACGTGATCCTGGAGAACGTGTACCGCACCCCTCGGGGTGACCATGCATTCTTGGAGCCAGAGGCTGCTGTGGGCCTGATCGATGACGACGGCAGGGTCGTCGTGTACGTCGGCTCGCAGATCCCATTCTCAGATCGAGCTCAGATCGCTGCCTCGCTGGGATTGGACGAGGACCAGGTCAGGGTCATACAGACCAAAGTAGGTGGCGCATTTGGCGGCAAAGAGGACATCGCGGGGCAGATCCACGTTGCTCTTCTGGCCAAGATCACAGGACGCCCGGTGAAGCTGGTATACACCCGCGAGGAATCGCTGATCGCCCATCCCAAGCGCCACGAGTGCGTGATCAGACTAAAGACCGGAGCTCGCCGGGATGGCACACTGACGGCTGCGGAGGCGCACATAATCGGCGACAGCGGCGCCTACGCTTCTCTGGGGCCATACGTGATGACCAGGGCAGCGACGCACTCACTGGGTCCGTACGAAGTCCCTAACGCCAAGGTGGACTGCTTCGCCATGTACACCAACAACACGCCGGCTGGCGCCTTTAGGGGCTTCGGCGCCCCGCAGGCCCACTTCGCCGCGGAGACCCAGATGGACATGCTGGCTGAAGAGGTGGGCCTGTCGCCGTTCGAGCTGCGCCGCAGGAACGCGCTGCGTGTGGGCTCCGTCACCGTGACCGGTCAGAAGCTGCGGGAAAGCGTGGGGCTTCTGGCCACGCTGGATTGCGTCGCCGACGTGGTGAAAGCGCTCCCCCCAGCCGACTCTCCACCCCCTGGCAAACGTCGAGGTTGGGGCGTAGCCTGTGCTTACAAGAACGTGGGACTGGGAGGCGGCGTGGCAGATAGCGCCGGGGCCGAGGTCGAGCTGTTCGACGATGGCCACGCAGAGGTGCGGGCAGGAGCCGCAGAGCTGGGTCAAGGACTCGTCGGCGTCCTGGCTTTGATCGTATCAGAGGAACTGGGCGTCCAATACGACAACATAAACGTAGTGGTGGGTGACACCGACCTCACGCCGGATGGAGGCGCCACTACCGCGTCCCGCCAGACCTTCATCACCGGCAACGCCGCCCGGCTCGCCGCACGCACACTGAGGGCCACACTCCAAAGAGTAGCCAGCGAGGAGCTGGACAGCGATCCCGAGAGCCTGGTCTTCTCTGACGGGTCGGTTCGCGGGAACGGTAGTAAGACCTTGCCCCTTGGGGAAGCGATCAGCCTGGCACGTCAGGCAGGGCACTCTCTCAAGTCCCGGGAGATCTACACCCCTCCTCGAACGGTCCCCCTCGGCGAGCAAGGCGACATGCACTTCGCCTTTGGCTACGCCACACAGGCGGCTGAGGTGGAAGTGGACATAACCGACGGCAGCGTCAAGGTCCTGCGGGTCATCGCGGCCCACGACGTAGGCAGTGCTATGAGTCCACTAGGTGTGGAAGGGCAGGTGCAGGGGGGCATCGTCATGGGTGTGGGCTATGCCCTCATGGAGGATTTCACCATGAAGGAGGGCAAGCCGGAGAAGACGACCCTGACCAAGTACAGGATCCCGAAGATAGGGGAGATGCCCCAGATGACGCCTATCATAGTAGAGCAGCCCACTGCCGAGGGCCCCTATGGCGCCAAGGGAGCGGGGGAGATCACCTCTATTCCTACTGCGCCGGCGATCACGAACGCCATCCACAGAGCGGTGGGGGTACGCATCTTCTCGCTGCCCGCCACTCCTGAGCACATCGTGTCGGGGCTGCGAAAGAAGGGAGCGGGAACCTAGCGGTGGATGCGCTCGAGAGCATTCCAGCTCCTATCTGCGGGCGTTCCCTGTGGTGGGTAGGGGGCTACGACACGAAGGTGACACGATGAAGCTCCCGCCCGTCGTGTCGTTGGTCGGCAGATCCGGTGTGGGCAAGACCGTTCTTCTGGAGAGGCTCATTGTGGAGCTGAAAAGCAGAGGTTTCAGGATCGGAACCATCAAGCATCATCCCCACGAGTTCGACGTAGACCAGCCGGGAAAGGACTCCTGGCGACATGCTCAGGCTGGCAGCGACACCGTGGTCATCTCCTCAGTCAGAAAGCTGGCCGTCATCAAGCGCCTCGACCAGGAGATGGACCTGGAAGACATTGTGGAAGCGTATCTGAACGACGTCGAGCTAGTGATCACTGAGGGATACAAATCGGCACCGAAGCGGAAGATCGAAGTGTCTCGCCGGGAAAGGGGCAGGGAGCTGGTCTCTCCTCCTGAGGATCTGATCGCCATCGTGGCGGATCAGTCCTTCGACTTGAGTGTTCCTCAGTTCGAGCTCGACGACGTGTCCGGGTTAGCCGACCTCATCGAAGAACGCTTTCTCAGTGCAAGTGAAGCGTAGCGAAGAGAACGTCAACCCAAGCCCAGAAGCCGGAGGTAACCAAGCCGAAATCGCAATGGTAGGAAAAGCAAGAGGCGTGGTATCTGAAAACTGGCCCGCATCTGAAGGCCTAGGAGAGGTGCTCATTTCCGCCGAGGACATCCAGCGACGAGTTCGAGAATTGGGCGTGGCTATCTCCGAGGAGTACGAGGGGCGTCAACCACGGCTGATCGGCATCCTGAAAGGCGTCACGCCCTTCATGGCTGATCTGGTGCGCGCCATCACCATTCCGATGACCACCGACTACATGGCCATCAGCAAGTATGAGCTCGATCTCGAGACCAGATCGCCGGTCAGGCTGCTGAAGGATCTCGACCAGAGCATCACCGGCCAGCACGTCCTTCTGGTAGAGGACATCATCGACAGCGGGCTAACCATGGAGTACATCCTGGCTCACCTGAAGAGCCGCGAACCTGCCAGTCTCAAGGTCTGCACGATATTCAATAAGCCCGCCAACCGCGTGGTAGACCTCCCCCTGGACTTCATCGGGTTCGACCTCCCTGACATGTTCGTCGTCGGCTACGGGCTCGATCAGGGAGAGAGGTACCGGAACTTGCCCTTCCTCGCGCTGCTCGAGGGGCAGACGGCGGCAGAGTAACCGCCGACTCGTCTGTGTCCAGACCCTGCCGCAGGGTCAAACGCCCGCTACTCGTATCCCGACCGCCGCAGGGCTCGCTCTATGTCCCTCTGGGCCTGTCGCTTGGCCAGATCGTCCCGCTTGTCGTAGAGCTTCTTGCCCCTGGCTAGCGCTATCTCTACCTTGGCGCGGTTGTCCTTGAGATAGAGACGCAGAGGCACGATGGTGTAGCCTTTGGCCTGGACCTGGCCCATCAGCCTGTGTATCTGACGCCGGTGCAGGAGGAGCTTGCGATCCCGCTTGGGCTCGTGGTTCTGTACGTTGGCCTGCCTGTAGGGCGCGACGTGGGAGTTGACCAACCACGCCTCTCCCTCCCTGATGGTCACGTAGCTATCCTGGAGGTTGGCGCGCCCAGCGCGTATGGACTTGATCTCCGACCCTGTAAGCACCAGGCCAGCCTCGTAGGTGTCCTCGATGAAGTACTCACGCCTGGCCCTTCGGTTGGTGACTACCGTCTTCTCTCCCATAGACCTATCGTCCCAGCAAGTAGCCAATGGCCCGGTCCAATTGGGGATCCCGTCCCTCCGCGAGGTCTTCCTCGGTCAACGTGATCTCCATGTCGGGAGCGAGCCCCTCGCCCTCGATAAGCTGACCACTGGGGGTGAACCACTGGGCGATGGTCAGCCGCAGGTGAGAGCCATCGCTCAAGTCCAGCGGGCTCTGTACCGCACCCTTGCCTAGGGTGGCCTCACCGATGAGGATACCTCTCCCGTGATCGCGGATCGCCCCTGCCACGATTTCAGACGCGCTCGCACTACCTCCGTTCACCAGTACCACGAGGGGAATCTCCGTAGCCAGGCCGCCTCCCCGGGCGACGTGCTCCTCTTCCAGGCCATTACTGCCTCTCTCCGTGACGATCACTCCTTCAGCTATGAACTCGCTGGCCACGTCCACAGAGGCCGACAGCAAGCCACCGGGGTCGTCCCTGAGGTCGATCACCAGACCCTTCGGCTCCTGAGCCAGGAGCGCCACGAGGGCCTCGTGTACCTGATCCGGAGCAGGTGCGTGGAAGTTGTTGATCTTGAGATATGCGATCCCGTCGTCGAGGAGCTCGGATTCTACGACGGGGATCTCGATCTCCGCTCGCACGACGTCCACCTCGAAAGGCTCCTCGACGTCCTGGCGCTGCACCAGTAGATGGACCGAGGTGCCCACAGGCCCCCTGATCAAGCTCACCGACTCCTCGAGGCTCAACCTCTGGGTCTCAGTTCCTTCCACCTCCAGTATCACATCGCCGGGCAGCAATCCGCTCTCGGCAGCGGGACTGCCAGGGAAGGGATGGACGACGACCACGTGGCCGGCTTCGTTCTCATTGACCACGGCCCCAATCCCATAGTAGCGCCCCTCAGCCTGTTCCTTGATCAGCGCAGCCTCTTCCGGATCGGCAAACCACGTATAGGGGTCTCCGAGCGCCGCGACGGCTCCGCGCACGGCCCCGTAGGTCAGTTCTGCCGGGTCGAGCGGTGCTGCGTAGTACTCTTCCTGCACGATCCGCCAGGCCTCCCAGAAAACCCTGAAGTCGTCCTGTGAAGTCTCCGACACCGCCGTCTGTGCGGCAGGACGGAGGACGAGGGCCGTCCCGTACCCTCCCAGATAGGCACAGCAGGTCAGAAACGCTGACAGCAGCACGAACAAGACCAGTCTCGTGACAAAACGCATGAGGATCCTTTCCTAGCTAGGGAGTTTACATAACGCGTCGACCGGCAGCTCAGCGGTCTGGGCGGCAAAGTAGGCCAGCGCCGCCTCCAGTTGCGGATCCTTTCCCTCCGCCAGGGCTTCCTCGGAGGGGATCACCTCCACGTCAGGAGTCAGACCGGCTCCTTCGATCTCGTGACGATCGGGGGTGAGCCAGTGCGCGATAGTGACGTGGACGCTGGAGTTGTCGCTCAACTCGTGGATGCTCTGGAGAGAGCCCTTGCCATAGGTCCTCTCGCCGAACAGCATCCCTCGGTCGTGATCCTGGATGGCACCACCGACGATCTCCGAGGCGCTCGCAGTGCCGCCGTTGACCAGTACCGCCAGAGGTATGCTCGTGGCCTCGCCGCCTCGCCGCGCGTTGTACACCTTGTCGTTGCCGGCCTTGTCGCGCTCGTAGAACACGACCCCTGTGTCGATGAACTCTCCCGCTACGTCGACCGCCGTGGTCACCATTCCCCCTGGGTTATCACGGAGGTCCAGGATCAGTTCGTTGGCGCCACTGGATTTCAACTCCTTGAGCGCAGTGCTTAGCTCGCCGGTCGTCCTGGCCCCGAAGAAGGTGATACGAACGTAGCCAACCCCGCCTTCCTGAAGCTCCCAGACCACCGTAGGGACCTCGACCTCCTGTCTCACCGCGGTGACGGTCAATGGCTCAGCTTCGCCGTCGCGAAGAATGGTGAGCTTTGCCTCGGTACCTACTTCTTTGCCACGGATGAGCAGAATGGCCTCGTTCTGGGACAATCCGAGGACGTCGGAGTCGTCGACCGCCACGATCACGTCTCCGGTGCGGACGCCGGCCAGCGCAGCCGGCGAATCCTCCAGAACGGCCACTACCACCAGATAGCCGTTCTCCATCACGTACTCGGCACCGATTCCTCCGTAGCGGCCTTCTAGTTGAGCTTCTTCAATCTCGTGGTCGCTGGGTTCTATGAAATAGGTGTAGGGATCGCCCACGGCCTGCAACATCCCGCGGATGGCGCTGTAGGCCAGCTCCTTGTCAGTGGCAGGCAACGGCCCGTAGAAATCCCGTTCCACGTAGCCCCAGGCCTCCCAGAACGTCCCGAACTCCGGCGGCTCCTCGGCGGCCGGATGCAGCACGCGCTCAGGGATCGCTGTCAGGTCGCCGGAGTCGTAGCCCAGCGACTGAGCCACGAAACCAGCCCCGTACGCGGCCAAACAGACGAGCGTGAGCAGGTAGCCCAGCACCACCAACCGCAGCACCGTCCGAGCATAACGTGTTCTCTTAGTCTGATTCATAGTCTCACTTGTTCTCTACGCATCGCATACGCCGCTGACCTCTCAGCTCACGCCGACGAGTGTCCTTATGTAAAGTATATCCTATTCCCAGTGTACACGATTTACATAACATATATAGTGCGAATATACGCGTCGCTTTTCCTGGCCCTCCCCTGCGAGGCCACAGTCCGCTCTAAGCTCCAACACGCACCCAAACGACGAGCCAGACGTCACTCCGGGCCGGAGTTGGGAGGCTTGCCAGCGGCCTCCAATGGCTCTCTATCAGGCAGAAGGATCTCCCTGAAAGCCACATGCCCTAGCAGTTTTAGTATCGTTGGTCACGAGAGGCCCTATACCAGTGACGGCTCCCAAACCCCGACGCTCCCGGGCTGAACCTCGCTCCTATCCCACTGCAGTCTCACGGCCGCCGCACCCACCGACGCCCCTGCAAGACCAAGCTCGCGTCACCACCGCCTCTGGACTTCCGACGGCCAAACTCACTCTGGGTGCCAAGACCCTGTGACCCTTTGGCTGTGCATCTCGACCCCACACCCAGATACGCCGAGAATCACGCACATACCAATCTTCACACTATGCCGTTATGGTCAACTAACGCCCTTACGAAGGCCTACCGACCAGATAGGGTTCAAATCGCGGCGCCAGCCCCTGGGGCACCGTGCCCTCCAGTGTGATGCCCGCTTCCCCGAACTCCTCGCGCTCCACGACGCCTCGCTGGTGGAATAGCCCCAGCAGTCCATCGCTGCTGTACGGCAGAAGGACGTGGAGACGAACCAAGTCCTCCTCCAGCAACTCCTGCACCCGCTCCAGGAGACGGTCCAGCCCTCTGCCCTCCGCGGCCGAGATGGCCACGCAGTTGGGGTACTCCTCCACCAACTCGCCGATCCGGTCGACCGTACAAGAGGGAGCCTCGTCTGCTTCGCCTGGCTCCATGTATTCGTCCTGTGATGTCTCCTCCACCAGCAGATCGATCTTGTTCAGGGCGGTGATCACCGGCTTGTCCTCGGCGCCCAGCTCCCGCAGTACCTGCTCCACCGTGGTGCTCTGCTCCCTGACGTTGGGATGCGTGATGTCGATCACGTGTAGAAGCAGATCCGCTTCGTTGATCTCCTCCAAAGTGGCCCGAAACGCGGCTACGAGCTGCGTGGGCAGCTTGTTGATGAAGCCTACTGTGTCTGTGAACAGTGCAGGCTTGCCGTTGGGCAGCTCCACACGCCTGGTCGTGGGGTCCAGCGTGGCGAAGAGCTTGTCCTCCACCAGCACGTCGGAGCCGGCCAGGGCGTTCAGCAGCGTCGACTTGCCCGCGTTGGTGTAGCCCACGATACCTACCACAGGGATAGCGGCCTTCTTGCGGCGGCTGCGGTACTGCTGCCGATGGACGCGTACCTCCTCGAGTTGCCTCTTCAGATCGGCGATGCGGCGGCCAATCTCCCGCCGGTCGCTCTCCAACTGCGTCTCACCGGGGCCACGGAGACCCACGCCGCCCACGCCCTGCCTGGAGAGGTGGGTCCACATCCTGGTCAACCGCGGCAGGCGGTACTCGTACTGGGCCAGCTCCACCTGGAGCCGACCCTCTTTCGTGCTGGCGTGGCTGGCGAAGATGTCGAGGATCAAGGCGGTGCGGTCCAGGACCTTGACGTCCACCTCTTGCTCCAGGTTCCTTTGCTGGCGCGGCAGCAGCTCGTCGTCGAAGATGAGCACGTCGTAGCCCAGTTCCCTCTTCCACGTCTGCACCTCTTCCACCTTGCCCTTGCCCATGTAGGTGGCGGGGTTCGGGGAGTCCAGACGCTGGATGGAGTGTCCCACCACGTCTATGCCCGCTGTACGCGCAAGCTGCGCTAGCTCCTCCAGCGAGTCCTCCACCCGCCAGAGGTGCCGCTTACCCTTCAACTCTACGCCCACGAGAAAGCCCTTCTCGACGGGCGTCTCCACAGACCTCAGTTTCCTGGGAATGGTCTACCTCCTAGCTCAACTGCCTCTGCCCGCATCGCCCTCGCGCGTCGCGGCCGCTGCTGCGAGCATCTCATCTATGATACGTTCCTTGTTCGGTTCAACCCGCTCCAGCAGCCGCGCGAACTCGTCCTGCCCCAGGTCTTTCTTCAGTCCGACGATCCCCTCTTTGGTGGCAGTGACTCTGGGGTCTCCAATAGCCCCGCCGAGCTCAACGGCGGACAACAGGCAGGCCAGGGCTCTTTCATTGTCGCCTGCCTTCACCAGCTCGTCGCCAAGGTTGTAGAGGTGCCTCCCTTGGCCCCGCTGGTCGCCGATCTCCCTGGAGATCTCCAGCGCCTGCTTGTAGTGCCCGATGGCGCTCTGAGTCTCCGCGAGGGCCGAATAGGCGAGCCCTAGATTGCCCAGACAGTCCCCTTCAACCCGCCGGTTGCCGATCTCCCTGGTAATCTCGAGGGCCTGCTTGTAGTACTCTATGGCCTCCTGCACGTCCCCCAGGCGATGGTAGGCGGCGCCCAGGTTGCCCAGACCGGTCCCTTCTCCCTGCCGGTCGGCGATGCGCCTGGAGATCGCCAGCGCCTGCTCGTAGTACTCTGTGGCCTTCTGCAACTGCCCCAAGGCGGCATAGGCATTCCCCAGGTTGCCCAGAGCAGTCTCTTCACCCCGGCGGTCGCCGATCTCCCTGGAGATCTCCAGCGCCTGCTCATAGTACTCGATGGCCTTCTGCACCTCTCCATGGGCTGCAAAGGCATTCGCCAGGTTGCTCAGGGCAGTCTCTTCGCCCCGCCGGTCGCCGATCTCCCTGGAGATCTCCAGCGCCTGCCCGTGGTACTCCATCGCTTGTTCCACCTCCCCAAGGTCAGCGTAGGCGTTCCCCAGGGTGCCCAGATGATTCGCACCTCCGTGCCGGTCGCCCATGTCCCTGGAAATCTCCAGCGCCTGTTCGCAGTACCCGATGGCCTTCTGCGCCTGCCCCAGGGCGACATAGGCCAGCCCCAGGTTGCCCAGAGCAGCACCTTCGGCCTGTCGGTCGCCGATCTCCCTGGAGATCGCCATCACCTGCTCGTAGTAGCCGATGGCCTTCTGTACTTCCCCCAGGGCGACAGACGCATTGCCCAGGCTGCCGAGAGCGGCTCCTTCTCCCCGCCGCCCGCCTAACTCCCTGGAGATCTCCAGCGCCTGTTCGTAGTACCCGATCGCCTTCCGCACCTCCCCCACGTCGGCATACGCATTCCCCAAATTGCCCAGATTGCTCTCTTCGCCCCGCCGGTCGCCCAACTCCCTGGAGATCTCCAGCGCCCGTTCGCAGTACCCGATGGCCGTCAGCAGCTGCCCCAGGTCGCCATACGCATTCCCCATGTTGCCCAGATGGGTCGCTTCGCCCTGCCGGTCGCCTATCTCGCTGGAGATCTCCAGGGCCTGTTCGTAGTACCCTATCGCCTTCTTCATCTCCCCCACGCTTGCATGGAAAATCCCCAAGTTACCCAGCGATGCTCCCTCACCCCGACGATCTTTGGAGGCGCGGGCGGCCTCCACGGCCTTCTCCAACCGTGGGCGCGTTGCGCCCCACAGTCCCATCGTGTGAAGCCTCTCCGCCATTGCGTTCGCCAGGACCACCACCGCGGCCCACTCCTCAGCAGCATAGAAATGATCCACGGCCGGCAAAGGGTTGCCTCCCTTCTCGGACAGGAAGTGCTTCGCCGCCAGAAGGTGGTACTTCTTCTTCTCGCCCAGCTTCTCGTACGCGTACTCCCGGATGACCGGGTGCGTGGTGTATCTGCTCTGCCGCCTCTCCAGGAGTGAGGCAACGAGCAACTCATTTAGGGCCTTCCTCCAACCCCTGATCCCGCGGCAGACGGCACTGGCAGCGTCTTCGTCGAAGTGGGCCGAGAACACTGCGACACGCTGAAGCGTGTCCTGGGCGCTCTTGCTGAGAGCCGTGTAAGACATGTCCAACGACGCCCTGACGCTGATCTCCTTCCCAGTGGCGGTCTTCTCCTCGAGCACCTCCATCATCTGGGTGCGGAGTCGCTTTTGCAGGCCGCCCAGTTCTTCCAGCCGCTCTCGTCTGGCCAAGGAGCCTACAAGCTCAATGGACATGGGATGTCCATCCAGGAGATCTGGTCCGCAGATGTCCATGATCTGTGCAAACTGGTCCGCAGATGGCTCGTCGCGACCCCACTTGAACAGGAACAACTGAACACTAGGCTCCAGACCCAGCCGCCGGAGTTCTACCAGTTGTTCCCCATCTATCCCGAACTCCCGGCGGCTGGTCAAGAGTATCATTCCTCTGCCCTCTCGCGGCAACGCGCGCAGGAAACCCACGATCTCACTGTCTCCGACGAGCCCCTCGGCATTGTCTACTATGATCAGGAGGTCGTGACGGTCCAGCATCTGTCGGACTGCCAGGTCCTTGTCGGCGGTTCTGCCCTGCTCGAAACCCTCGATCCGCAGAACCGCACCGACTCTGTTCAGCAGGGAGTCCAGCGGCAGCCCGTCCCTCGCATCGGTCCACACGATACCCGCTGCGAAATACCCACGCTCCAGATGCCACCGGGCGCACTCAACGGCCGCTGCGGTCTTCCCTACCCCAGCCATCCCGGTCACGGTCACGAAACGCCTCTTGCCTGCGGCCGGGCCGGTCTCCCGCATCGCTTTGGCGATCCGGATCAGATCTTCCTCCCTGCCGACGAAGTTGGCTGCACGCAGGATGTCCGTCTCGTGCAGGTTGTTGGGGACCTCGCTCTCGGACAGGAGTTGCGGGCGCTCCTTTTCCTTCTTTCGCCTGCGCTTCCGTGTGATTGCCGTGCTGTCTGGCTGGAGGTACATGACCGGAATGCCCCAGTCACGAGGCGTTACCGCCTCCGAGCTACCGTGCAATGCCAGGCGCGCCTGGGCCACTGCCCAGTCAATCCCGCCGGTTGCTGCCCCGAGGGTCTGATAGAAACTCCTCACAAACACAAAAGCGGAGACAACTGGGAGCGTGTACTGCATAGCGATCACAGCCGGAATGCCCCTCTGGACCAATGTGTGCGCCGTCCCCGCGAAGGTGTCTTCAGTTGCGGTGGCCGCCGACAGACACGCCGTCAGGAACACCATACGCACCCCACCCCCGTGCAACGCCTGGGCCAGAGCATCAGCGGCGACGGGGTCCCCCGCCCCAAACGCATCCTCGAACCACAGGACCCCACCTGCCTGCTCGTGGAAGTACCCGTGCCCGATGAAGTGCAGCACGTCGTAGTAGCCGCCCCCCAGGAGTTGTTTAAGCCGCTCGAAGGTCGGCTGATCGATGAAATCCATTGTGATCTCTTCGCTGCCCGCCGACCGCAGTCCGTCCTCCAAGGCACGCCTTGGTGCGACTTGTTCGTGGTAACCTGCGTCCAGGGGAGTCGCCACCACTGCCAGGATACGCAAAGGTAGATAGGTGGTGAAGGGCGCTGTGGGGCGGGGCAGGGCCATACGCCGAGATAGCAGGGTGAGGCCCGAACACCCCAGGTGGAAGTGCCGTTGCGGGTCATAGAGGTACTCCCACGGCAAACTGACCGTAGGATCTCCCTTGCCCGATCCGTCAACGCTATCCAGGGCGAACTCCAGCACAACCCTCAGCCCCCGACCCCCCCGCTGTGCCGCGTCCAGGCACGAATAGTACCTATCCCTGACTCCTGCCGTCAACAGATCTTCGAACAGCCTGCCCCCCACCTCTTGCATGAGTGATGCCCACCCTCCCCGGGACTGGATGTGGGCATCCAGACGTTCCTTCTCCTTCATCGTCTGCTGCATGGTCGCCCGCCGGTACTGGTAGCGGAGCGCCTCCAGGTCCTTCTGCAACTCAGGGTCATCGAAGGGGATGTCCAAGTCAGCCTGACATGACCCCATGGATCCCGCGTCCGCGATGACCACATCTCTTGAGATTCGCAACTCCAGGCGGTCGTATCCCTTAGGCATCCTCCACCTTCCGATCAATGCGATTCAACGCCGCCAAAGCGAACAGCCGATCAAACCAATCCGCGCGTCCCACAGCAGTGCCAGCTCAGCCGCGCACCCCTCGTCTATGTCTCTTTCCTTCTGCCCTCCATGCTGGCCTCACCTGCCTTTCCAAACCTTACATCTCCCCCACCAACAACTTCTCTAACACCCTTCCCACGCTCTCCAGGCTCTCCGGGCTCACCTTGTCGCAGGTATCCTCGATGGTATGCCAGTACGGATAATCGATGTCAATTATGTCAACTGCGGGAATTCCCGCATTGAGGAAGGGGACGTGGTCGTCCACTATGGGGTGTCCCACTTCAGGGACGAACGTTTCGTACCCCAAATCGGCGGCGATGTCCCACAGCTTCTCCCTCAGCGCCTGATCCGAATAGCCCTCGTAGTACAACTGCTGGTCGGCGTCACCTACCATGTCCACGACGATCACCCACTCCGGCCCCACGCTCAGATGCTCAGCCATGTAGGCTGACCCCACGCAGAACGGCCAGCCCCCCAGGTGGCCGCTGTCCTCCCCATCGAAGAAGGCCAGCCAGACTTCGTGCTCCAGCTCGTGTTGCCCCACAACATCCGCCAGCTCCAGTAGCACCGCCACCCCGCTGGCCCCGTCGTTCCCGCCCAAGACTGGCTCGTTCGGATGCTCGGGGTCCCGGTCGGCTACCGGCCTAGTATCGTAGTGAGCACCCAGCACGACCACCGGCCCCTGCCCTCGCCTGCCGATGACGTTCCTCAGCCGCACGCCTCGGTAGTCGAACTCCTGGGCTACCACCTCCCAGCCCAACTCCTCGAGCCGCCCCATGATGTAGTCACCGGTGGCCCAACCCGCCTCGGTGCCCGGAGGCCGCGGGCCTATCTCGCACTGGTCCAGAGCATACTGGTAGGCCCTCTCCCCGTCGAAGCTTCTCCTCTCCACCATGGGCGCCTCGGTGGCGGGAGCGGGGCCCGGTTCTGTAGCCTCCGGTGCGCATCCAGCCGTGAGGGCGACGATCGTCAGCATAAGTAGCAGCAGCGCCTTCCATAGCATTCCTTGGCGCACAGTCTACGCTTCCTCGCTTTCCGGCTTCATGCCGGACTCGCCCACGTAGGCCTCCAGATCGTCCAGGGCGCGCTGAGAGTATGCCTGATACCTGAGTTTCTTGCCCCGCACACGCTGCTCCAGGGGTGGCAGCAAGCCGAAGTTGGGCTTCATGGGCTGAAAATCGTCCGGGTCCGCCCCGGACACGTACTTGAACAACGCTCCGATCATCGTCGTCGGTGGAAGGATGGCCATCCGCTCTCCCCTCACCTGGCGCGCCGCGTTTAGTCCAGCCAGCAAGCCGCCAGCCACGGCAGACACGTAACCCTCGCTCCCCGTGATCTGCCCGGCGAAAAAGAGACCGGGATGCTCTCTCATCTCCAGCGTAGCCTCCAGGAGCGTGGGCGAATTGATGAACGTGTTGCGATGCATCTGTCCAAAGCGCACGAACTCTGCACGCTCCAGCCCCGGTATCAAGCGAAAGACCCTTTCTTGCTCGCCCCACCTCAAGTTGGTCTGAAACCCCACCATGTTGTACAGCGTCCCTGCCAGGTCGTCCTGGCGCAATTGCACCACCGCGTGGGGCCGCCCTCCCGATCGAGGGTCGGTGAGCCCCACGGGCCTCAGCGGCCCATAGGCCAGGGCGTCGCGCCCCCGCTGGGCCATGACCTCCACCGGCAAACAGGCCTCGAAGAACTTCTGATCCTGCTCCTCGAAGTCACGGAGGGGAATGGTCTCCGCACCCAGTAGCTCATCCACGAGGCGGTTGTACTCCTCCTCGTCGAGGGGGCAGTTGATGTAATCCCCGTCGCCCCGACCGTAGCGCGAGCCCCGGAACGCCCTATCCATGGCGATGGAATCGGCCGCCACGATGGGGGCCATGGCATCGTAGAAGTGCAGGTACTGCTCCCCCAGAAACGTCGCCAGATCCTGGCTCAGCGCCTCGCCCGTGAGAGGCCCGGTGGCTATAACCAGGGGCCTGGTCTCCGGTATTCCCCGTACCTCCTCGCGCACGATACGGATCCCGGGGTTGTCCTCCACCCGCTCCGTGACCAGCCGGGCAAAGGTCTCCCGGCCCACGGCCAAGGCTCCGCCTGCCGGGACCGCCGTCTCGTCGGCGCAGGCGATCACCATCGAGCCCAGGCGGCGCAGTTCCTCTTTCAGCAGCCCCATCGCCCGGTCCAGCAGGTTGGAGCCCAACGAGTTGCTGCACACCAGCTCCGCGAGAAACCCGGTGCAATGGGCTGGCGTTTTCGACTCAGGGCGCATCTCGAAGAGCACCACCTCGTAGCCACATCGGGCAGCCTGCCACGCGGCCTCGGCCCCGGCGAGTCCTCCACCCACGACCGTCACTGTTCCCATCGCTACTGGCCCTCATGGTCAAGTATAACACATCTATCAGCGTTGTTGAAACGACGGAGAGGTTCTCCGAGAACGGTGCCCCCTCCCCCGTGCTTCGTACACCTGCATCCAGACAGGTAGTGGCCGCGTCCTGAAGACGGGATGTAGAGGCGGGTCTGAGACCCGCCCCTACGACGTTGTCTTGCTGGTCGTGTGCCCGATTGCACGGGGACCGCAAGTGTGCTAGAATCTCCGCCCTTGCGTCGATTGTGGAGGCCAAAGATCGTGAATGCATTGGAGATCATCGCCAAGAAACGTGACGGTCTGGCCCTGTCCAAGGAGGAGATCGAGTTCTTCGTCCACGGCTTGATGGACGGGGAGATACCCGACTACCAGGCAGCCGCCTGGTTGATGGCTGTCTACCTGCGTGACATGAACGCGGAGGAGACCAAACACCTGACCTATGCCATGGCCCACTCCGGGCAGACTCTGGACGTGGAGAGAATCGCCCCCCTGGCAGTGGACAAACACAGCACTGGGGGTGTCGGTGACAAGACCACGCTGGTGGTGGCACCTCTCGTAGTCTCCGCCGGCCTGGCAGTGGCCAAGATCTCGGGCCGTGGCCTGGGGTTCACAGGCGGAACCCTCGACAAGCTGGAGTCCTTCCCCGGATTCACCTCCAATCTGTCGGCTGCTCGCTTCCTGGAGAACCTGGCCCAGCACAGGATCGTCGTGGCCGGGCAGACTCCGGACCTGGTCCCTGCCGATGGCAAGCTCTACGCCCTGCGAGACGTCACGGCCACCGTGGGCTCCTACCCCCTCATCGCCAGCAGCATCATGAGCAAGAAACTGGCCGTGGGAGCCAAGGTCATCGTCCTGGACGTCAAGGTCGGCAAAGGCGCCTTCATGAAGACCGAGGATGAGGCAGTGGAGCTGGCCCACATCCTGATCGACCTGGCCCACAGCCTCGGCAAGGACGCGGCAGCGGTGATCAGCGACATGAACCAACCGTTGGGACGAGCCGTGGGCAACGCCCTGGAGGTGAAGGAAGCCATCGACACCCTCGCAGGCCAGGGACCGGCGGACTTCAGATCCCACTGCCTGACCATCGCCTCTCAGATGCTGTTCCTCATCGGAAAGGCCGAGAGCGAGGAGCAGGCCCGGAGCAGACTGGAGGACATCCTCGACTCGGGCGAGGCGCTGGACCAGTTGAAGGTCCTGGTGAGAGCACAAGGAGGCGATCCCGCACCTATAGAGAACCAGGCGCTCCTGCCCCAGGCTCCGGTGATTCGCACCGTGTTATCGCCCCAGGACGGCTACATCTCTCAGTTGGACGCGTTGGCTGTCGGGCTGGCGGCTGCGGACCTCGGGGCTGGGCGGAAGAAGAAGGGTGACCCGGTGGATCACGCCGTGGGCATCGTGCTGCACAGCAAGATCGGCGACCACGTGAAGCGAGGCGAGGAGCTGTTCACCATTCACGCCCGCAGCAGCGACGACGCGGAGCGCGCTGAGGCCAGCGTGCTAGAGGCGTACGCCTGGGAGAAGAACCCCGTCGAGCCGCCTCCGCTAGTCCACCGCATCGTGCACTAGACTTGCCTGCTGCCCCCGGTGCGATACCGGCCCGGTTTCATTGACCGCAAGCCGGGCACTCTCTCAGCTCCCCCGGGTACTGCCCGTCCACGATCTGGTAGACGTACACCGCCCTTGCTTGCGCCTGGCCGGTCTCGTCAAAGGAGATGGCACCTGTCACCCCTTGATACTTGTCGGTCTCTGACAGCGCCTCGATCACCCCTGACCTGGACGGCCTTCCCTCCGCAGCGATGTTCCTCTCCAGGGCATCGAGAAGCAGGATTGTGGCATCGTAGACCAGAGGTGCGTACGGGCCAGGAGGCAGACCCGAAGAGGCCTCGTAGGCCTCGGCGAAACCCTGATCTACCAGGGGTGGAGTGACCGCGACGTAGGTCGCCCCCTCGGCTGCGGCACCCGCAATCTGGACAAGCTGAGAGCTGTTCAGCCCGTTGCCGCCGAGCACAGGAGTCTCCAGCCCTGCTCCGCGCACGTCGAGAAGCATCTGTGCCCCTTCGACGGCATCCTCGCCGAAGAAGAGCAAGTCAGGGCGCTCCGCATGGAGGTCTGTGACCAATGCAGTCTCTTCTAGCTGGCGAAAGGTGATCTCTGACCCACCCAGTCCGGCCGCGAAGCATTCCAGCAGGTCCTCGGTGCCGCCGGTGGCCACGATGCTCCGCGCACCCATCTCCCCCACCGCGTACTGTGCGGCGGCCTTTCCTATGGCACAATCGTCGGCCACCAGACGGTAGACGCCTGCGCTCCCATCCCTGATCACGTCCGTCGCCGTGGTGGCAGGTACGATCAGCACCAGCCCCTCCTCCTCGTAGACCGGTACTGCCGCCACGGTCGTCTGCTCGCCAAAATGGCCGATGACCCCCATGAGGTCGGGATCAACGGCCATCTCCCTCGCACGCTGAGCTGCCCAGTCCGGGTCCTGGCCGTCGTTCAGGGCCACCAGTTCGACCAGGTACCCCGCCACGCCGCCCTGCCCGTTACGCTCCCCTATGGCCAGCTTCACTGCATGCAGAGCCTCGTAGCCCAGGGGGCGGTAGAGACCCTCGAAGGGAGCGACCAGGCCGATCTTGACCGTCGGCTGTGCATACAGCGTGGGAGCACATCCACCTGCGGCGCCGAGCACACAGAACAGAAGCGTCGCGATAGCCGGCTTCCTCATGAGCCAGGACTACTGCTGCCCCTGGTACAGCTCCTGATTCTGCAGATGTTCCTCATAGGTCTCCGCGAAGGCGTGCGAGCCATCGAACTTGGAGAAGAAGAACAGATAGGGAGTGTCGGCCGGTGCCAGCACCGCCTGCATCGAGGCTAACCCCGGGCTACAGATCGGACCTGGTGGCAGCCCCGGATACATGTACGTGTTGTAGGGCGAATCGACCACCACGTCCTCCTCCAGCGACATGGGGATCTTCCACCACTGCCCGGTGTCCTGCTGGTACCCTAACGCATACTGCACGGTGGGATCCGATTGGAGGTACATGCCCTGCTCCAACCGGTTGAGGTAGACGCTGGCGATGATCGGCCTCTCCTCAGCGATCACCGCTTCGCGTTCCACAATCGAGGCCAGAGTGACCACCTCGTAGACGCTCATGCCCGCCTCGGCTGCGGCCTGGCGCATCTCCGCCGTGAAGCTCTCGGCGAAGGTCGTCACCAGGAGATCTGACACCTGCTGAGCATCGTAGTCCTCGGGTATCAGGTAGGTCTCCGGGAACAGGAACCCCTCCAGAGACGTAGGAGCATCGGCGGGACGGTCCTGCAAGAAGTCGTAGGCCGGGGCAGAAGAACGAACCAGGTCCAGAAACGTGCTGCTCTCCACGATGCCCCGTTCCTCCAGCAGAGCTGCGACCTCCTCCGCTCGCTTGCCCTCGGGGATAGTCACCGAGAGCTCACGCAACCGCCCATGCTGAAGGCTATCGATCAGTTCGTTCATCGTCATGTTGGCGCGAAGCTCGTACTCGCCGGCCTCCAGCAGCGCGTCGACGCCCTCGTACCGGACCAACCACAGAAACAATTGGCTGTCTGTGATCAGTCCCTCGCGCTGCAGCCGGGGTGCGATGGTGGCCGCCGTTTCACCAGGATTGATGGTGAACACGACCGGAGTGTCGTCGTCGCTGGCCGCGCTCTCAATGTCACCCTTGCGCACGTTCAGGTACATTCCGATCAGCATCCTCTCCAAAGATGACGTCTGCAGAGCCCCGGCATCAACCTCCTGCCCGCCGCCACCACCGAGAAGCTGCTTTCCACCCACGAAGATGACCCAGCCTGCCAGTACGAGGACCACGAGGGTCAATCCCCACCGAAGCAGACCCCTTGCTATGTCGTCTCTTCCCAAGGAGTCCTCCTTTCCTCCCGTCGTTCCAGAGTGTCGAGATAGTCCTGAAGAATCGCAGCGGCGGCCACGGCGTCGATTCGCTCTCTCCGCTCCTTCTTTCTCCTGCCTGCCTCGATCATGGCCTCGCGCGCCCGCACGGTCGAGTATCCCTCGTCCCACAGGACGATGGGTACGTCCACTACCTGCCTCAGCTCCTGGACGTAACTCTCTACCTTGCGTGCCTGCTCGCCTGCGGTCCCGTTCGAGCGCAGCGGAAGGCCTACCACCACTTTCTCGACCTCGTGCTCCCTCACCAACGACGAGATCAACTCCAGGTCAGCCTGGTGCGAGCGCCTGTGGATCACCCTCAGCCCACGCGCCAGGATCTGCCGGGGGTCGGTCAGCGCGACCCCGATACGTCGGTCTCCTACGTCCAAAGACATCAGCCTCACGCCGTCCGCCCTCCGAGCCGTTTCACTCCACACCGCCGCTTTCGGATTCGACGTTGACGGTGATGCGGAAGGGAAGCCACGGGAGCCGGCCCCACCATTCTGGGTAGACCTCGATCACCGGGTCGGTGGCGAGGCTGAGATGTCGCGCCAGGTACTCCTCCACCTCGGCCACTTCCATCCCTCTGACGTTCTGTCTGATCTCCCCAGCATCGACTTCCACCCAACTCTGGCCCTGCGCAGAGACGTTAAAGATAAGCGTGCCATCGTAGTCCACATCGGTGGTCTCATCGATGCCGACCTCGGTCTCGCCGGCAAGAAGCTGGAACCCCTCTCGCACCTCATACTGAAGCATGCGCAGGCCGAGGAGGTCGACGTCATCCCGGTCGATGACCGTCCCTCTAACCAGCACTCGCAAGTGCAGACCAAGTGAGTCCGCGGCCTCTCCTGGGAACTTGTCATACGTCTCTGACAGCAAGATGGTGATCAGCGACTCATAAGGCAGCGTCTCCTCGCCAGTGAGTTGCACGACGAGCGCCTCATACCCTTCTTCCTTCAGTCGCCTGAGGGAGGACTCCCTGAGTTGATCCTTGTCGGCGTTGGTCACGTAGGTGACCTGGCTCATGCCGCCGCCCTCGGTGGGAGCATCGTTGATCACGTTGACCTGGAGACCCATGGGCCCTTCCACGCGGTTGACAGAGTACGCCGACACGTTGCCGCTGGGGCCCGGTTCAACGGCCTCGATCGCTGCGCGTGCCCGGCCACCCACGCGCCCCGGCAACGTCACCTCATCGATAGTGCGGAAGCGGATGGTCGTCCCACCACTCGTGGTCACAATGGTGTCTGACATCACGGTGGTGGCCTCGCTTCGTTTGTTCGTGAACACCACCTCACCGGTGGCCCTGGCCTCCGGCTCGTCCCGCAGGGCGGTTGTGGCCAGCTGCTCATCGCCCACGACCTCCATCTCCACCACGCGGGCCGGAACCCTTAGGTTGATGTAGTCGATACTCTCCAGGTCCGGCCTCCCTGTCACCGTGAAGCCTGTGCTGACGGGGTAGATCACGGGATGGAGAGTCACGGTCGCGGTCGGGACGAACACCGCCAGGAGCACACCCAGCAAGAGCACCATACCTACGAGCGCCAGACCGAGAACCAGCACGGTGCCTATCCCCACCCCGCCTCTCTCCGGCGGAGCGATCACGCCCCTGCGCAGCGATTCCTGCGAGAGACGGCCCCGATCCCGTCCTCGCCCTCGCCTCACTGGTCCTGACCATCTGGCGTTGCGCCCCCGCGCCGCACTCGTGTAGGTTGAGAACCCGAGACTGTGCGCGATTTCCCTCAAGCGGCGATCTCGCGTCACCAGCGCGACTTCCTTGTCCAAGGCAGCGATCTCGCGTACGAGGACCTTCAAGTCCACAAGACTATCCAGGCCGGCGCAGTCCTTGGGAACCACGAGCAGAACCCGGTGGCTTTCGGCAGCTTTGATCCGCCCCCGAATAGCTGCGGAGGTGTCTTCCGCCTCCAACTGAACTACCTCAGCCTGATTCAACTCCTCCCTCCCTCGTGAACGAAGGTCTCCGGCCGCTTCACGCCCCGCAGCAACTCTTCCCAGGGCGACGCCGCCTGTCCACCGCTCGTGGGACACCCGGCGACCGCCATGGGAGCCACGTACTGTTGCCCCGTCAACAATCCGGTCCTATCCAGCACACCTGGTATCTCCGAAGGTCGCATCATCCTCACCTCGGGCCGTAGCGAACCATTGCCCAGCCTCGCCCAAGGGCGCGAACGAAGCGCCTCCGCAAGGTCCGGCAACACGCTGCTGCCGCCGCAGACCACGAACTGCCAGGGAAGCCAACGACTGCCGCCCATCCCGTACAACGCGTTTTCCAGGGACGCTGCCCAGTCGTCGAGCGCAGGACGCAACGCCGCCTGCACGCTGTCACATAGCGGCCCGTCCAGCCGGCCCAAACCGTAAGCGAGCTTCAATCGCTCCGCATCCTCCGAGGAGAGGTCGAGAGCCCCAGCCACATGTGCTGTGAACTCGCTCCCTCCCACAGGGAAGCTGGCGGTAGCCCAGGCCTTTCCTCCTCGTATGACGACGACGTCGGTTGAAGCTCCACCTGCATCCAGACACACTGCGTCCTTCTGCCTTCCAGCCAGAGCCAGCGCTCCCCACCCCGAAACCACCTTCAGGATCTCCAGTCCGAGCCGCTCTGCGATCGTCTCGATGGTGTGCAAGTACGAAGCCGGGACCACCACGTTGAACACCGCAGCGGCCAGCTTCTCACCTTGCAGGCCAACCGGGCTCGTCACGCTTTGCGCATCGACCCACGTCCCCGACACAGATGTCTCCAGCAACTCGAGTTTCCCGTCGTGACCCATCACGCGAGACATCACCTCGTCGCTCAACTCGCGAAGGGCCAGGCGCTGAGCGCGTGTCAACACGTCCCTGAGCTCGCTCTCACTGACCCGTGCCCTGGGATTCGATCGCTGCGTGCTTATACTATACGTTCGGGCTACCGTCAGACAGTTCGGCACGCACACCACCACCCAGTCGGGGACCACCTGGCCCTCGTAACTGGCTTGAGTCATGTCTTCAGCCTGCCGGAGAGCCCGATCACAGCCTTGCAGCATGGCCCGTACATCGACGGGCGTACCCTCATCGGGCGACAGAAAGGCATCATGGCGCGCCGTCCCCGCCCCGAATACCAGGCTCTCTCGTCCGCGCCACTCGACCACGAGGGCCTTGGCCTGCTCGGTACCCAGGTCGAGGATGGTGCGGAAGCTGGGAGTCTCCTGGCCGCCGGCGCGATGCCTGACTATGGTGGCCCATAGCTCACGCAAGACACACTCCTAGCCGCTCGAGAAGACAAGGGGATACCAAGACCCTACCCGTGGAGCACAACGTAGTCTAGCCCTGAGCCACCAGATCGGCGACCAGGCTGAGGGCCTCATCCATCCGCGCAGGATCCTTTCCACCGGCCTGAGCCAGGGTTGCGCGTCCACCGCCGCTGCCCCCCGCGACGGCAGCCACCTGTTTCACCAGGCTGTCCGCCCTCAGGCCCTTGTCGACAAGGTCAGGCGTCACCGCAGCCACAAAGCCTGGCTTACCCTCCATCTCCGCGCCCAGCACGATCACCGCTGACCCCAAACGATCCCTAAGCCAGTCGGTCATCTCACGCAGTGTCTCCATGTTGGGCGCTTCCACCTGGACGGCCAGCACCTGAACCCCGTTCACCTGTTGTACGTCGTCGAGCGCTCTGGCCATCGCAGAGCGAGCGGCCTCTCTCTGCAACTCGCGCATCTTCTTGCTCTGGGATTCCACCTGGTCAAGAAGAGCGTTGAGGCTATTCTCCACGTCCGCTTGGGTGCCTCCCAGTGCGGAGGTCACTCTATCCAGCAGGAGCAGCCGTTCACGCACGTATTCCTCTGCCCCTCGACCAGTGACCGCCTCGATGCGCCTGAGTCCTCTGCCGACGCTGCCTTCGCTCACGATGTGAAAGAACCCTATCTTGCCGGTCGCGTCGAGATGCGTGCCGCCGCACAACTCCCGGCTGTAGTCTCCAGAACTCACCATCCGGACCTCATCGCCGTACTTCTCTCCGAAGATGGCGAAGGCCCCAGAGGCTACAGCAGTCTCGTAGTCCATGACCTTGGTGACGACCGGCATGTCCTCCATGACTTTGGCGTTCACACGCCGCTCCACGTCACTCAACTCATCCGGCTCCACCGCCTTCAAATGTGTGAAGTCGAAGCGTAGTCTCTCAGGAGAGACCTCGGAACCCGATTGTTGAGCATGATCCCCCAGAGTCTCGCGCAGGGCCTTGTGCAAGAGATGGGTGGCGGTGTGGTTGCGCGCGATGTCTAGGCGCCTGTCCCTATCCACCCTGGCCGCAACCTCTTGCCCCAATCTCAATGCGCCCTGGCTCACCTCTCCATAGTGCACGATGAGACCGGGAAGAGGGCTCTTGGTGTCCGACACGACAATCTCGCCATCTTGAGCGATGATCGTGCCCGTGTCCCCAACTTGCCCGCCGGCCTCCGCGTAGAAGGGCGTTTTCTTCAGCACCACCGCCACCGAGTCCCCCTGTGCCACCGCGTCGACGACGCGTCCGTCCTTGACCAGGCTGAGGATCTCAGTGACCGCTTCCAGGGTTTCGTAGCCAACGAAGCCGGTTTCGGGCAACACCAGCGGACGGTAGAACTCTGCTTCAGTCGCCAACCCGAAGGTCTGGGCCTGTCGTGCTCGCTCCCGCTGCCCGACCATCGCCTTCTCAAATCCGTCCTCGTCGAGAGCAAGACCCCGCTCAGCAGCCATCTCTCTCGTCAGCTCCACAGGGAACCCATAGGTGTCATAGAGGCGGAAAACCTCCTCCCCAGGAACCACCCTCCCCCCTCCCGAGGATACCCGGTCCATAGCGTCCTCCAGGAGAGCCGAACCCACGGCCAGGGTCTGCTGGAAGCCGCTTTCCTCTTGAGCCAGCACGCCTTTGACGAAACCCTCACGTTCCCTCAACTCAGGATACTGTTCGCCCATGACCGCGATCACGACCGAGGCCATTTGCTCCAGAAAGGGGTCCTCCCTTCCGAGGAGCTTGCCGTGCCGCAAGGCCCGGCGCAGAATACGCCGCAGCACGTAACCACGACCTTCGTTACTGGGCAACACCCCGTCGGCGACCAAGAAGCTCATCGCACGCGCGTGTTCAGCGATGATCCGAAGGGAGCGATCCGAAGTCTCGTCCTCCCCATAGGACCTACCTACCAGTGCGCAGGCCTCCTCCACAAGGGGGACGAACAGATCGGTCTCGTACACCGAGCCGACGTCCTGCATCACCACCGCCGTGCGCTCCAACCCCATACCGGTGTCGATGTTCTGCTTGGGCAGAGGGGTAAGCCCACCTTCGGCGTCCTGGTGGTACTGCATGAAGACCAGGTTCCAGATCTCGAGGAAGCGCTCGCAATCGCAGCCGGGAGCGCAGTCCGGTCTGGCACAGCCAACCCCTGGCCCGCGGTCGTAGAAGATCTCCGAGCAAGGGCCACAGGGCCCAGTCTCTCCCGCCGGACCCCAGAAGTTGTCTTCCTTCCCCAGACGCACTATGCGGGACTCCGGCAAGGCTATCTCCTGCCAGAGCCCGGAAGCCTCGTCGTCCTCGTGGTAGATGCTGGCCCAGATGCGATCCTCAGGCAGATCCAGATGGTCGATCACGAATTCCCAGGCGAGCTCGATGGCCCCTCTCTTGAAATAGTCCCCGATGGAGAAGTTGCCTAGCATCTCGAAGAAGGTCAGACTACGCTCGTTGCCGACCTTGTCTATGTCCGTGGTGCGGAAGCACTTCTGAGAAGATGCGAGGCGCTTCGAGGGCGGCACTACCTCTCCGGAGAAGTACGGCTTGAACTGCACCATTCCGGCGCCGGTGAACAGCAGAGTAGGATCGCCCTCCGGCACGAGGGAGGAGCTTGGCACTACGAGGTGAGCCCGCTGGGCAAAGAAATCCAGGAAGAGCTTTCTCAACTCCGAGCTTGTTAGCAGACGCATGCACGACCGCTCCGAAGGTCACGGGCCAGACCCGAGGTTATTGCCCATTCTAGGGCAACTGTGGGCCATTGTCAAACCTTGGAGGCTCCAACTCTACGCCCGCAGGTCTCCTCTGTGCGCTCCAGGACTACCCCTACAGCGCGAAGCGCCGGCCCGTCACCGTCGACCCAATCACACTCGCCGTCTCCCTTGACTTGTTTGTCCGCTGGGGATAGAATTCCAGTGTGTCCCAGGACAGCTTGTAGCGACGACGCACCGTGACCCGCTGCGTCGTCTCAAGACTTGAAAACCTCACCACTACCCGTATAATAGGGTTTCTGGCAAGTTGACGACGAAAGGTACATGTCCATGAAGGAACTCGAGCTGAGAGCAGAAACGAGGAGCCTCTTCGGCAGGAACGCGAAGAAGCTCCGTAGAGAGGGGCTTATTCCCGCTACCCTCTATGGCCCCAAGACGGAAGCGGTGTCACTCCAGCTTCCAGAAAGGGAACTGATGACGGTCCTGGATGAGGCCGGCACCAATCGGCTGATCGCCTTGTTTGTTGACGACGGGAACAAGCCCCGAAGGATCCTCGCTCGTGATGTGCAGCGGGACGTCGTGAGCCAGTCTCTGCTTCACGTCGATCTCTACGAAGTGGTTATGACCGAGAAGATCACGGCCGAGATACCCATCGCCCTCATAGGAGAGTCCCCCGGGGTAATGAAGAAGGAAGGTCTGCTCGTCAGGGGCCTCGACTCCATCGAAGTACACTGCCTGCCCGACCGATTGAGTGAGACCATAGAGGTAGACATCAGTGTCCTGGAGGAAAGAGACCAGGCGATTCTGGTGCAGGATCTCGTGGTCGGAGAGGGCATCGAGATACTCACCCACCCTGAAGAGGTCGTAGTCCAGCTACTTCCGCTGAGAGAGGAAGTCATCGAGCCTGAGGTAGAGGAGGAAGTCGAGCTCGCCGAGGTCGAGATCATCACCGCGCCAGGGGAACGCGAAGAGCGACCCGAGGAGCCGTATGAGGACCTGGCGGAGCCGGAGTCCGACGAGCAAGAGCCACAGAGCGAGGAATGAGGACCCTTCGTACGATGGCCGGCGAAGAGAGGAGTTGTCCGTGTTCAGTCCCCTAAACGCTATCTTGGGTTTGTTCTCCCAGGACATCAGCATCGACCTGGGTACCGCCAACACGCTGGTGTTGGTGCGAGGTCAGGGAATCGTCATCAACGAGCCGTCGGTGGTGGCCGTTGAGAAGAAGGGCAAGAAGGTACTTGCCGTTGGGGACGAAGCCAAAGAGATGGTTGGGCGGACACCTGCCAACATAGTCGCTGTCAGACCTCTCAGGGACGGTGTGATCTCCGATTTCGACGTTACGGAGCGGATGCTTCAGTACTTCATCAAGAAGGTGCACGAGCGCGCTCTGCTGCCTGTGCCACGCCCGCGCGTGGTAGTGGGACTTCCCAGCGGCGTCACCGAAGTGGAGAAACGGGCCGTGCACGATGCCTGCATGAATGCAGGTGCCCGCCAGACGCTGCTCATAGAACAACCGACCGCCGCTGCCATCGGGGCCAGTCTTCCCATCAACGAAGCGGTGGGCAGCATGATCGTCGATATCGGAGGGGGAACCTCCGAAATGGCTGTGTTCTCCTTGGGCGGCATTGTGGTGAGCCGATCGCTGCGGGTGGCGGGCGACGAGATGGATGAAGAGATCATTCAGTACGCTCGTGACAAGTATAGCCTCTTGATCGGGCAACGCATGGCCGAGCGCATCAAGATGGCCATAGGCTCCGCGTACCCCCTTCCGGAAGAGCAAACGATGACGCTGAGAGGACGCAATCTCATCACAGGGCTCCCTGAGGCGGTGGACATCAGCAGCGTCGAGGTCAGAGAGGCTTTGACGTCCCCCGTGGGCATGATCGTTCAAGAGATCAGGACCACCCTCGAAGAGACTCCGCCGGAGCTGATAGCCGATCTGATGGAACAGGGCATTGCTCTGGCAGGCGGCGGCGCGCTGCTCAAGGGGCTGGCGGATCGCCTCTCTGACGAAACGAAGATGCGGGTCTATGTGGCCGACGACGCATTAACCTGCGTGGTCAGGGGCGGGGGCGTCGTACTCGAGCATCTGGACACTCTGGCACACGTGCTCACCACAACCCAACGTCGCAACACACGGCACTAGGGGGAGGAGGCTGCCTTGACTCGTATGCAGCGAGGAGGAACCGTGCTGTTCCTCCTCCTTTTCCTCTCGTTGGCCGTGCTGACTTTGATCCTTGACCGCGCCGACCGCCTCGAGCCCGTCAAAGACCTCGTTGCCCAGATCACCACACCGGTGCAACAGGCCCTCACCTCAGTGACCAATCGTTTCGCCGAGGCGCGCCAGCTATTCATCGACATGGAGGCGTGCCGAGCTGAGAACGAAGAGCTCCAGACGCTGCTGGACCAGTTGATCATCGAGAATGTACGACTGCGTGAGGCCGAGATCGAGAACGTTACCCTGCGGGAGCAACTCAACTTCAAGCAGGCCAACCCCTCGTTCGAACTATTGTCCGCCCAGGTCATCGGTCGAGACCCCAGCAATCTGGCGAACTACCTCGTCATCGACCGTGGGGCCGACGAAGGAGTCGGTGTCGGGATGCCCGTGCTCACCGATCGGGGACTGGTCGGCAGGGTGACCGAGACCGCCTCTCACTCCTCCACAGTCCTTCTCATCACCGATCCCAGTAGTTCAGTGAACGCGCTGGTACAGGACACTCGCGCTACGGGTGTGGTACAGGGCAAACTGGGTCAGGGACTGGTCATGCGATACATTCAGCAGACGGAGGAGATCAAGGCCGGCGACCTGATCCTCACCTCAGGCCTGGGAGGGAACTTCCCCACGCGGCTCATCATCGGCCAGGTCACCGAGGTGCAGAAGACCGATGTCGAGCTATTCCAGGAGGCCATAGTGCGACCGTCGGCCGATTTTGGACGCTTGGAAATGGTCATGGTGCTCACGAGCTTCCAGCCCATCGCGTTCGAAGCCGAGCCCTAGGTACCGTCGAGGTGATTTGCCATCAAGACCTATGCCGTTATCCCACTCCTGGCGGCCGTGGCGCTCGTGCAGTCCTCGGTGCTCTTCCGCCTCTCCTTGGGAGAAGCGCGCCTGCCGTTGATGCTTCTGGTTGTCGTATCCTGGAGTCTGCTCAGAGGAGCAAGAGAAGGTATCGTCTGGGGATTCTTGGGCGGTCTGAGCCTTGATTTCCTCTCAGGCCTGCCCCTCGGTACGTGCGCCCTGTCGCTGACCACCACCGCTTACCTGTCGAGCTTGGGCCAACTGACTCTCTACCGCACCAGCCCTCTGTTCCCCTCGGGTCTGGCTTTCGGGGCCAGTATCGTCCATGACTGTCTCCTGATGATCGTGCTATCTCTCGTTGGGCACGCAGTGGCCTGGCCGGAGCTGCTGCTCCGGGTGAGCGTGCCCAGTGCGGTGCTCGGCAGCCTGGTGATGCCACTGGTGTACAGAGGTTTGATCCGCCTTCACCAGAGAACCCTGCCTGAGGAAATGGAGCTCTGAAAGAGAGGTACCGGTGACAAGGACCCGCCTCGTCAGAGCGGCCAGGCCTGCCACAGAGCCCCTCGTTGTCTGTCTGCTGGCTCTGCCGGCTACCGTCCCCCTATGGCAATCGAAGCTTCCTCGCAGCTTCGACGGCATGTTTCACCTCTTCCGCTTGTTGGAGATCGATACTCTCGCGAGACAGCTCGTATTGTTCCCCCGCTGGGCTCCCGACCTCCTCTACGGTTACGGCTACCCTATCTTCGATTTCGTCCCCCATTTGCCGTACTACTTGACGGACGTGGCCCATATCGTGGGGTTGACTCTGGTGCACAGCAGCCTGCTGTCCTTCGGCTTGAGCCTCCTGGCATCAGGTGTGGCTATGTACTTCTTCGTGAAAGAGACCTTCGGCTCCAACGCCGGCATACTGGCCGCGCTGGCCTACGTGTACGCCCCGTTCCACCTCTACGATATTCTGTTCCGCGGCCACCTGCCAGGCGCCTGGGCCATGGTGCTGTACCCCCTGATCCTGTGGAGCGTGACCCGGCTCGTACGCCAGAGAGGTGTTGCCAGCTTCGTTGCCACCAGCCTGCTCTTCGCGGCGTGTTTGCTGACGCACAATCCAGCAGCTTACATATTCACGCCCTTTCTCCTCTTCTATTCCCTCGCGCTCGTGCTTACCGCGTCCGACCACAGGAAACGCAGAATCGTGCTCGTGGCTGCCTCGATCCTGTTGGGAGCTGGACTCGCCTCCTTCTTCTGGATACCCGCGCTCTGGGATCGCCGGTTCATTCAGATCGATCGCATGATCACTCCTCCGGACCTGGACTATCACACCCATTTCATCACTATCTCCGACCTGCTCTCCCCTCCACCGATGGCCGAGGCAGGTCTGATGAATCCTGATGTCCCCAACAGCCTCGGTCCGGCGCTGGTCGCTGTGACCGTGCTTTCCATCGCTGGTTTGTGGAGACTGCGTCGGCAGGACGAGCGAACCCACCTCATCGTCGCCCTCATCGGTCTGGCAGTGGTGATCTTTCTGGTCTCGGCTCAGTCCACCTTTGTCTGGGAGAGTGTCCCCTTGATGAAGCACTTGGTCTTCCCACACCGCTTCCTGCGCCTGGGAAGCCTACTGGTGGCCTTCCTGTGCGGGGCGGCCGTCCGTCTCTTTGGCGAGCGCACGAAAGCCTTCTCTCCCTCCTTCCTCGCCACTCTGGGCCTCAGCGGTGTGGTCGTTCTGTCGGCGTTTCCACTCCTCTACCCGCCCTACTACGACCACCAGTCGCTCGACCCCTCTTTCGCTGACATGATGGAGTTCGAACGAAGGACGGGCACCCTGGGCACCACCTCTTTTGGCGAGTACCTGCCAGCCTGGGTCGCCTGGATACCCAGCACATCTCCCCTGGAGAGCCTGTATCAATCGTCAGCGCAGATCGAAAGGCTGGATCAGAGCAGCCTTCCTGACGGGACTCACGTGACCAGCGCGCACTACGGGCCATCGTCCATGACAGTGGCCCTCGACGCACTGCAGGAGTTCCAGGCGACGTTCCAGCTGCTGTACTTCCCGACCTGGCAGGCCGACGTGGATGGGCAAGAAGTGCATGTGACGCCGACGGAGGGCCAGGGTCTTGTCAGCGTAAGCGTACCCGCCGGAGAGCACGTCATCCACGTTCAGCTCCAAGACATGCCCGTCCACACTCTGTCCAAGCTTCTCAGCGGAGCCAGCCTCGTCTTGTTGTTGGCGCTCTCTGCCCTTGGATGGGTGCCCTGGAGGGTTTCTAGTCCAGGGTCGACCATGGCGCAAGCCGGCAACACCTACCGTCCCGTAGAGGAGCCACCACGCGACGTGCGCACTATCCGTGCCGCTGCCCTGTCCACGATGGCCGTCTCGCTCCTCGTCCTCAAGATCGGATACGTAGACACCCACGACACCTTCTTCAAAAGGGCCTTCGACGGTCTGACCGTGAAAGCCGCTCAAACGCCCCTTCAAGTCAACTTCGCAGACCAGGTCACGCTGATGGGGTACGACCTGTCTGCGGCGACGCTTGAGCCGGGGGACACCTTGAACGTTGTACTCTACTGGAAAGCCCGCCAGAGCCTGGTGAGCGACTTCAGCGTCTTCGCACAGCTCGTCGACGAAGAGAAGAACATCTACGCGCAGAAAGACAGTCTCAACCCCGGCGGCTACCCGACGCACCTTTGGGATCTTGACGAGTACAACAGAGACCAGCACCAGATCTACATACCACCAGGCACTCCGCCCGGAGAGTATGCACTTGGAGTCGGCCTGTACGACCCCGACACGATGATGCGGCTGTCCATTCTCGAGGATCAGGGGCATGAGGCAGGGATGTACTTCCTGCAACAGATAACCGTGACCAGACCCGAGACTCCGCCCGCCGTCGAGGACCTCGACATGCAGCGCCAGGTCGCGGTGGAATACGAGAATGGCATGACTCTGCTAGGCTACTCGTCCGAACGAGACTACCTTCCCGCAGGCGACTTCTACCGTCTCGCTCTGTTCTGGATGGCCGACGCGCGCCTGGCTCAGGGGTATAGCGTGTCCGTCCGCCTTCTGGACAGCGAGGGCAACGTGGCGCTCTCGCGTACCAGTGAGCCGTCGGCAGGAAGGTATCCCACCACCGCCTGGGAAAAGGGAGAGATCGTCAGGGACAACCACGCCATCCGCGTCCCGAAGGATTTGCCCCAGGGTCAATACCGGCTTCAGCTTGCGGTCTGCGACGCCGATGGGCGCGTGGTCCAATCAGAGGCGGCACCCGACGTCGACATGGCTGGCGGCTGGATCGAACTCCTGGTCGTGGACTCGGTGAAGTAGATGCGTCGGATCACACGTCGTGACATCAGCGCCCTGGCTTTCGTATTCGTGGTAGGTGTTGGCCTGGGCGCAAGCGTGTGCCGCTGGCTCGCCGAAAGCTTCTTCAGCTACACTGCGCTCCTCTACGAGTGGATCCCGACGGCTATCATCTCCTTGGCGGTGGCTGCACTGCTGACGCTGTCCGCTCTCCTGCTTCTCAGGCGCTCCCGAGACGAGCCGGGAGCTCTGTCTACAGTATTGCTGTACCTACCTCTGCTGCTCACAGCACTATGTCTCTTTCAGCCAGGCGTCGACCCGCTGCGGACAGGCGTCCTCGTGGCAGGAGCACTTCTGCTGGCGGCGACGCTGGCAGTAGCCCGCTACTCAAGGGGCACCTGGAAGAAGGTGATCGTCCCGGTTCTTGTGTTCGTCCTGCCGCTGGCACTCTACCTGCGGACTCTAGCCCCCACCGTCGGCCAGCACGACACCTTCGAGTTCCAGGTCCTGTCGTACGAGCTGGGCATCGCTCATCCCACCGGATACCCGTTGTACATCATGCTAGGCAAGCTCTTCACCTTGCTTCCCTTCGGCGACGTGGCCTATCGGGTCAATCTCTCCTCGGCACTCTTCGCATCGTTGACGGTGCTGGTGCTATACGTCACGATCAACCACCTCACTGCCGATCGATCCTCCTCCGCGCTTGCCGCTCTGTGCTTCGCATTCAGCTACGCGTTCTGGTCACAGGCCGTGGAAGCAGAGGTCTACGCCCTCAACGCGCTGTTCGTCTGCTCGATGGTTTACCTTTTGCTGCGCTTCGTTCATGCGGAGCAGGAATCCACCGAGAATCCCCTGGAGACCCAGAAACGCCTGGGAACCAACTCTCGCGTGTGGCGGTGGACCAGGACAGACCGCGCATCCATCCTCCTCATTCTGACCTGTCTCGTCTATGGCCTCAGCCTCACACACCATCGCACCATGCTGCTCCTGGCACCAGCCATCGCCGCGTACGTGATTCTTCACCGATCGAAGCGCCCGCCACGCCCCAGGCTGCTCCTGGCTGGCCTCTGTGCCTTCCTCGCCCCTCTCGTCGTCGTGCACCTGTACATCCCGGTTCGCTGGTGGCAGATACACGGGCAGCCCATGACCTGGCGCCAGTTTTCGGACCTCGTTCTGGGCACGCAGTTCGCTGCGGCACTGCAATGGTCTGCCGTTCTCCACAATGCGCAGCGCCTGACCATCCTGCTGCGCAGCCTACTGGATCAGTATTCCGTTCCAGCCTTGGTACTGGCCACGATAGGCGTCGTCTCGCTCGCGTGGAACCCCGGAGGCCTGCGTGACAGGTCCGGCTGGAAAGAGGGCGTGTTCCTGCTGTTGGCTCTTGGTGGCTACGCCGCGTTCGGGCTGAGCTACGACGTCCCCGACGTCTCCTTGTTCCTCATCCCCGCTTATCTGGTCGTCGCCATAGCGCTGGGCATCGGTCTCTCGGCACTGCGCGGAGTGGCCAACACTCTGCTGACGCGCTGGGGCAGAGCACTACCCTCGGTACGTGTCCAGCTCACGAGGTCAGCAACCTTGACTCTGGCAGGCCTCCTGCCGCTGGCCCTGCTGTGGACGAACCTTCCCAAAGTGGACAAGAGTCAAGCGTACTCGTCACGCGACTGGGGGCTGTATGCGCTCCAGCAAGACCTCCCCACCGGCGCCGTCATACTCGCTGACAGCGAGAAGATGGCTCCCCTGCACTACCTCCAGAGGGTAGGAGGCATACGTCCAGATACGGAGACCGGCGTCTTCTCTGACGAAACTACCTACCGTGCCGAGGTGGACAGACTGCTGAGCGAGGGTAGCCCGGTGTTCCTGGCCCGTTTCGTGCCCGGTCTCGAAAGCACGTATCACCTGCGCTCTATTGGCCCGCTCGTACAGGTCAGCACCGAGCCCCTCCTCCAGGTGCCCGCGGACGTTTCTCAGTTGGACGTCTCCTTCGGGCGAAGCGTAGGGCTGAAAGGCTATCGTCTGGACGCGGGCGAGCTGGACCGAGCTGACACGCTACGCTTGACCCTTTACTGGCAGGCATCGAACAGGGTCCGCCGTAACCACGACGTTCGATTGCGAGTCGTGAGCCCCGGCGGACACGTTTGGATAGAGACCAAGGGTGACTCACCGGTCAATGGTCTGTACCCCACGGGCGCGTGGCGTCCTGGGGAAATCATCAGCGACTACCACGAACTTGAGCTATCCGGCTTGCTGCCGCCTGGCACGTACAGCCTCCAGGTGGGACTATTCATTCCCCTCAGCGACGACCCCCTTCGAGTGCATGGCGCCGAGGACGGCTACGTGAGCATCGCAGAGATCACAGTCGCTTCGTCACCCACCTGGTCGCCGTCTCCTGAGCACCACCTGCAGAGCGTTTTCGACGACGAGGTTCTACTGCTGGGATACGATTCTCCCACCACAGCAGCCCCCGGGCGTCAGCTCCCCCTCACCCTGTACTGGCAGAGGATCGGCGATGTCGCCTCGGACTACGACGTGCTTCTGGAGCTGACGGAGACAGACGGAACTCCCGTGTGGCACGCCGAGCAGCCTTGGTTTTCCGGAGAGAACCCCGCTTCGGGCTGGGCGCAGGGCGAAAGCCTCCTGGAAACGCTGTCGATCACCATCCCTGAGACGACTTCTTCCGTGCTCCAGTTGCAGGTTGCGCTGCGCGACCCCCCTGCCGACCGCCTGCTTCCTGTGACCCGAGGCTGGCTAGCCAGCGAACGATCTAGCGCCCTGCTGACGGCTCTGACCATACAGCCCATACCCGTACCGCCTCCGGATGCGGAGCACCTGCCGGCCAACTTCGAGGACAAGATGTGGCTGGTCGACTACGAGATACACAACGTGCAGGTGCGCCGAGGGGAAGCTCTACAGCTCACCCTGACCTGGGAGGCCCTCGCCTCAATGGATGAGGACTACACAGTGTTTGTCCACATACTGGACGACAAGGACCGCATCTGGGGACAGGAGGACATCCAACCCGCAAGGGGTACCCACCCCACCACCCAGTGGACAGAGATGGAGGTGGTGGTCGATCCTCACACCGTCTGGACGGATTCACAGGCACCTCTGGGCCTCTACCGACTCGAGATTGGAGTCTACCTCCTGCGCACTATGGAGCGCCTCTACCTTCTCGACGACTCTGGCGATCCCACCTCCGAAAGCCTGATCCTGGACCTCATAGAGATTGTCCCCTAGCTCTTATGTAAACAGCGATCCTGGAATATCACATCTAGTGTACGTTCCTTGGGCAAGCACTACATCTGGGACGATCACGTTCGCCTCTTGTAGTGGGCTCGCCTCTCACGTATAATGGGATGACGTATGGAAACAAGGCCACCCAACATCAAAGTCATCATCTTTCGAGTCTTCGTGGTCGTGGCCTTTGCCGCGCTGGCCTTCCAGACCTGGCAACTACAGATCGTCCAGGGCGATGAGTATGCAGAGATGGCAGCCGGCAATCGCTTCCGCCTCACGTCCATCGATGCTCCCAGAGGCGTCATCTACGACCGAGAGGGCCGCCTTCTGGCCGGGAACGTACCCAGCTTCGCGGTGTCCATTGTACCTGCCGACTTGCCGGAGGAAGACGAGGACCGCGTCCTCCAGTACCTGTCCACCTTGCTGGATGTCCCCATCAGCAGCAGTGATGTGAGCAGGTATGAGACCGAGGACGTGGATCGGAGTTCTCTGGCGGAGGCTGAGGGTTACGAACCGGAGCCACAGTTGAAGGAGCGCCTCGAGGCCGGCAGGGATGCGCCATTCACCCCGGTGAGGGTCAAGTCCAACGTCGCGCGGGAGACGGCGTTCATCATCGAAGAACAGCGTCTCCAACTGCCAGGCGTCATCGTGGAGATCGAACCACTGAGAGAGTACATCTCAGGCACCCTCTTCGCTCACATCACCGGCTACGTTGGCCACATACCTGAGCAGGAACTCGATAGCTACGTCGGCGACGGGGATTCCGACTACGATGCAAACGACATCGTGGGACTGACCGGCGTGGAGCTAGCCTACGAAGACGAGTTGCGAGGTGACAAAGGGCAGAGTCACGTCGAGGTGGACGTGACTGGTCGTGAGCTGCAGACTATCGGCACTCAGGTGGATCCGCTGCCAGGCCACAACCTTGTCCTCACTCTCGACGCCGATCTGCAAGCAACCATCACCGAGATACTGGAGCAAGGAATCAGAGATGCCGGCTCCGAGTCTGGTGTCGTGGTGGCTATGGACCCTCGGAACGGCGAGATCCTGGCCATGGTCTCGTTGCCCTCCTACGATGCCAATCTGTTCATCGGCGGCATCGCCGAGGAAGACTACGCCCTCCTGAGTGACGACCCACGCCACCCCCTTGTCAATCACGCCATCAGCGGCCAGTATCCCCCTGGATCCACGTTCAAGGTCGTTACAGCCGCTGCCGGCTTGCAGCAAGGCACCGTTACTCGCAGCTCGACCATCTTCTGCCCAGGCACAATCTGGATCCCCCATCGTTTTGCACCAGACGACCCGGAATTGGCCCAGGCCTTCAACTGCTGGTTGAAAACCGGACATCACTCCATCAGCATGGTGGAGGCGATCGCACAGTCGTGCGACATCTACTTCGGAGTACTTGCCGGTGGCTATGGCGAGTTTGAGGGAATCGGCCAGGCTGCTCTGGCGCAGTACGCTCTCTACTTCGGTCTCGGCGAACCCACGGGTGTGGACCTGCCTGGCGAGACCGGAGGGCTGGTCCCTGACGCGACCTGGAAGCGCTTGACGTACGGTGAGACGTGGGTCACCGGGGACACCTACAATGCAGCCATCGGACAGGGGTTCATACTGACCACCCCTCTCCAGATCCTGAACGCAACCGCGGCCGTGGCGAACGGAGGAGAACTCTACAGACCACAGGTAGTCCGCGAGATCAGGGACGCCGACGGAAACGTCGTCAGAGCTTTCACTCCCCGTCTCGTCCGCAGCGTACCCGTCTCGGACGAGAGCCTGGCCATGGTCAGAGAGGGGATGCGAGCCGCGGTGACGCACGGCACGGCCATGTCGGCAAACCTTGGCGGAGTAGCCGTGGCCGGCAAGACCGGGACCGCCGAGTTCCCCGGTCAGCGCGATTGGGAAGGCAACCTGCCGACGCACGCGTGGTTCACCGCCTTCGCCCCTTACGACGATCCGGAAATCGCTCTCGTCGTCTTCGTCGAGGGTGGCGGCGAAGGCAGCCTGGTGTCCGTACCCATGGCCGCTGAGATCCTGGCATACTACTTCGACCTGCCAGTCGCCGGCCAAGAATAGGGCAGCGGACACCGGTCATGACGCAGAAGTTGAGCACTCCAACCACTGACGTCATCTCTATCAAGGGCACAAAGGAAGGCCTCGTAGTAGCCATCGGCGAAGGCTCTTGGCCCGATCTTGTGGCCCAGCTGGACGAAGACCTTCGGCATAAGGCCGAGTTCTTCCATGGAGCGCAAGCCATGGTCAGGGTCGGCACAAGGAAACTGAGCACCAAAGAGCTGAGACAGGTGCAGGAACTCCTTTCGGCACATCAGATGCGGATGAGCGGGCTCGCAGCGAGCGACGAGAAGACCGTGGAAGCAGCCACGGCCCTCGACATCCCCGTGATGCTCCCAATGGCAGCCAGGCCACCTCATGGCGAAGACCTGGAAGAAGCGCTGTTCGTCAAACGTACGGTCCGCTCAGGCCAGACGATCCAGCATCCGGGCGACGTCACCATTCTGGGCGACGTCAACCCCGGAGGTCAGGTGGTGGCGGGCGGTGACGTCGTGATATGGGGCAAGCTCAGGGGTACGGTGCACGCAGGCGCAGTCGGGGACGACAGTTCGCTGGTCTGTGCGCTGGTGCTGGCGCCGATGCAACTGCGAATAGGAAACCACATCGCCAGGTCGCCCGAGGACGAACCTCGCGATCCTGGGCTGCCGGAGGTAGCCCGTGTGCAAGGAGACGGAATCATCGTAGAACCATGGAGCACCAATAGGCCATAGAGAGGGACACATGTCCGCACGTGTGATCACCGTCACCTCGGGTAAGGGTGGAGTGGGCAAGACAACTGGAGTGGCCAACCTCGGAGTGGGTCTGGCACTTGAGGGACAGCGCGTGATCGTTCTCGATGCTGACATCGGACTCAGGAACCTGGATGTGATCATGGGTCTGGAGAACCGAATTGTGTATGACGTTGTGGACGTCGTAGAGGGCAACTGCCGCCTCCAGCAAGCTCTGATCAGGGACAAACGCCTACCTGAGCTGCACCTGCTCGCTGCTGCCCAGACTCGCGACAAGACAGCGGTATCTCCCGACCAGATGGCTGCGCTATGCGATGACCTACGGAGTGAGTGCGACTTCGTGCTCATCGATTCCCCAGCAGGCATCGAAAGGGGTTTCCAGAACGCCATCGCAGGCGCCGACGAAGCGATCATCATGACCACACCTGAGGTCGCCGCCGTCCGGGACGCCGACCGCATCGTAGGACTGATCGAAGCCGCGGAGAAAGGGCCTCCGAGACTGGTCATCAACCGGATCAAGCCCCACATGGTCGAGCGTGGCGACATGCTGGCTACGGAGGACGTGATAGAGATCCTGGCCATTGATCTGTTGGGCATCGTTCCAGAGGATGAGAACATCATCGTGGCCGCGAACAAGGGCATTCCTATCGCCCTGAACGGCCAATCGGGGGCGGCCCGGTCCTTCCACAACATCGCTCAGCGAATCCTCGGCCAGGAAGTGCCGTTCATGGCTATCTCCACAGAGCCAGGTCTCCTGGGACGCATGAGACGGCTGGTAGGGAGATGATAGAGGCGCCAGACACGATGCGCTGGAGGAAGGTGCAACTGTGGGCTTCTTGAACAAGCTTCTCACCCGGGAGCCGGCCAGCAAGGATATCGCCAAGAGGAGACTGCAACTGGTGATCGTCCGCGATCGACAGCCCCTCTCACCCAGCCTCATGCAGACCATGAAGAACGACATCATCCTTGCCATCTCGAAGTATGTCGAGGTCGACGAAGAGAACGCCCAGCTCACCATCTCTCAAAGCACCGGTCACCACAGGATAGTCGCGGACATCCCTGTCCAGGGTCTGGGAAGGAGAGTTCGGTCGTAGATGAAAGGGAGAACCTGGCAGCACTTCGACTTCGTGCTCTTCGCAGCGACGCTCGTCCTGATGTGCCTGGGCATTGCACTCATATACAGCGCCACGTTGGCTTCGGCCAGCTACACTCAGGACTGGTGGGACACCTTCTTCGCCCGCCAGGTCATATACGCCGCTGTGGGCATTTGTCTGATGCTGCTGGTCGCCTTCACCGACTATAGTATCTTCGCCAACGTAAACCACCTCATCTATGCCCTGACGCTACTATCACTGATCCTGGTATACGCTATAGGTCGGGTCTCCTTCGGGGCCCAAAGGTGGATAGACCTGGGAGTGTTCGATCTTCAACCTTCCGAATTGGCCAAAGTGCTCGTGATCATCGCGCTGGCCAAGTTGCTGGCCGACAGGCAGGAGGATCTGAAACGGACGCGGTACTTCCTGTTGTCGCTGGGCTATGTCGCGATCCCCATGCTTCTCATCTACATCCAACCTGACCTGGGCACGGCGATCGTGTTGGGAGTTTGCTGGTTCGTCATGGTGATCATGGCGGGAGCGCGACTCCGACACGTAGCCGTCATGGTTCTGACCGGTGCGCTCGCCTCACCCGTGGCCTGGCTCTCGCTGCACGGGTACATGCGAGAACGAGTCTTCGTCTTCTTCGACCCCACGCGTGATCCCTTGGGTGCAGGATACAACATCAATCAGGCACGCATCGCCGTGGGATCGGGCGGCTTTCTGGGCCAGGGGTTCGCTCGCGGCAGCCAGAGTCAGCTCCACTTCCTCCGGGTCAGACACACGGATTACATCTTCTCGGTCCTGGGCGAGGAACTGGGGTTCGTGGGCATCGTCCTCATGTTGGTGCTATTCCTCATCGTCATCTGGCGCATTCTACGAGTGGCAGAGATGGCCCGAGACACCTTTGGGCAGCTCATAGCGTGTGGGATCGCCACAGTGGTGGCGTTTCAGGTATTTGCCAACGTAGGAATGAACATCGGTCTCTTACCTGCGTCGGGGGTGCCACTGCCCTTCATCAGCTATGGGGGCAGCGCCCTCATCGCCTTGCTGATCGGTGAGGGCGTGGTGCAGAACATCATCATTCGTCACAAGAGGTTGGAGTTTCAGTAGCCCTCTCCTTCTCCTCGTGACCCCATTCCGACCGCAAGACCCAGTTGCTGCCATCCGTTCTGGCTCGCAGCGGGCATCACCGTGCGTGCCAGGGCAACGAGAACTGTGACAACAGAGGATCAGACATGACAGAGGACAGCCAGTCAGTGCGTGTTCGTTTCGCACCCAGCCCCACAGGACACCTGCACGTGGGAGGAGCTCGCACAGCTCTCTTCAACTGGCTTTTCGCTCGGAACCAGGGAGGTGTATTCGTCCTGCGTATCGAGGACACCGACAAGCTCCGCTCGACCGAGGAATCCACTGGAGGGATCCTCTCCTCCCTACACTGGCTGGGCCTCGACTGGGACGAAGGTCCTGGCGTGGGCGGCGAGTACGAGCCCTATTTCCAGATGCAGCGCATTCCCTTCTACCACGCTGCCATGGGACAGCTCCTGGAGAAGGGCCAGGCGTACCACTGCTACTGCACGCAGGAAGAGCTGAAGAGCCGCAGGCAAGCAGCTCTGGCGGAAGGCCGGCCTCCTGGATACGATCGGCGGTGTCGCCACCTTTCGTCCAGGGAGCGCGCAGCTCTCGAAGCCGAAGGGAAGCAGCCTGCTGTCCGCTTTGCCATGCCTATGGAAGGCGAGACGGTCGTACACGACCTCATCCGCGGGGATGTACACTTCGCCAACGATCAACTGGACGATCTGGTGATCATGAAAGCCGATGGTACCCCGACCTACAACTTTGCGGTCGTGGTGGACGACATGCTGATGAGAATCAGCCACGTCATTAGAGCCGAAGACCACCTCGCCAACACGCCTCGTCAGATCAGAATCTACGAGGCCCTCGACTATTCGCTGCCAGAGTTCGCTCACGTGTCGATGATCCTGGGCGAGGATGGCGCGCGGTTGTCCAAGCGACACGGCGCAACGGCAGTGGGAGAGTACCGCGGGGCTGGTTACCTTCCCGAGGCCATGTTCAACTTCCTCGCGTTGCTGGGATGGGCCTACGACGACAAGACAGAACTCATGTCGCGCGACGAGATCGTCGAGCGCTTCACTCTGGAGAAGGCCAACCCATCTCCCGCTGTCTTCTCCAAAGACAAGCTGGACTGGATGAACGGCGTTTACATCCGTGGACTGGCGGAGGATGATCTCGCACGACGGTTGCTGCCTTTCCTGAAGAACGCTGGCCTGGAGGCCGACGAGGATACCGTTCACCGTCTCGTACCCTTGATCCAGGAGCGAATCAAGCTCCTCTCTGACGCGGCGGAGTTGGTGGATTTCTTCTTCACCGAGAAGATCACGTATGAGCCCCGGCTCCTGATGGGCAAGAAGATGGGAGCCTCCGATTCTCTGAACGCCTTGAGAAGAGCGCTGCAAGCATTGGAGGAGGTGCCCTCGTTCGAGGAATCAGTGTTGGAGGCTGTGCTGCGCGCCCTCGTCGACGAGTTGGGAGTGAAGGCCGGGCAGCTCTTTGGCATCATCCGGGTGGCAGTGACGGGCAAGACAGTAGCCCCTCCTCTCTTCGGCACTCTGAGTGTCCTGGGCAGAGAGCGGGTCTTGGCCCGGCTACGCTCGGCCGAGGATCTGCTCGCCGATCTTGTAGTCTCCGAGAAGTCGTGATACAATGTCATTGTCGCTGGGGGATCGTCTAGTGGTAGGACAGCTGACTCTGGATCAGTAAGCGGGGGTTCGAATCCTCCTCCCCCAGCCACTACGCCGGAGCTCGGCCCTTATGGGTCGGGCTTCCGTCATGTGGAAGCACCTCGCGTAGCGCTTCGGGACGACGAAGTTGCATCCCAAGACGGTTTCCTACTCACCTCCCGGGCGCAACAAGCCTCTCCGTCCTCGACGGGAAGAACGATCCCTTGAAGCCACGAACCTCGATGGAGTATGCCGAGAGTGATTGCCACCGCCAACTTCCGGTGGTATAATCGAATCAGCACAAACCGCCGCGACCGTTTGTAGTCTGGCCGGAGTGCCACAGACCATGCCAGCTTCCGACGAAAGAAAGGGCCTGCTGGAGAGACTCAAGGCTGCCCAAGGGCCGGGCAGCGACGCTGCCAGCTCCGCTGATGAGCCGCTAGACGTCTCGGAGGACGGCGGGATTGCTGCTGGCAAGACCCCATCCCCTCCAGATGTCTCAGCCGACGGCAAGGCGCCAGAGGACGCCCTCTCTCACCGAACCGAAGAGGATTTCCTGTCGCCCGGGGAGAGGCTCCAGAACAGGTATGAGATTCGCAAGTTCCTGAGCAAGGGAGGCATGGGCGCTGTCTATCTCGCGCGCGACATCCGCTTCCCTAGCGTAGAAAAGCTCGTCGCGGTGAAGGAGATGATCAGCACGATCAGAGACAGCGTGACGAGCAGAATCAGCCTGGAGACCTTCGAACGGGAAGCGAACATCCTGGCTAGCTTGAGTCATCCGGCCATACCCAAGGTGTTCGACTACTTCCACCAAGAGCGTCGAGTGTATCTGGTCATAGAGTTCATCGAAGGGACGGATCTCGAGTCCCTGCTGGCCGAGATAGACTATCCCCTGCCCCAGGAGAAGGTCGTGGACTGGGCCGTGCAGGCGTGTGACGTGCTGACCTATCTGCACAACCACAAGCCGAGTCCCATTGTCTTCCGCGACATGAAACCCTCCAACATCATGCTCCGACAGGATGGGCACATCGTGCTCATAGACTTCGGGATCGCGAAGGTCTTCCAGGCCGGCAAGAGAGGCACGATGATCGGCACCGAGGGTTATTCTCCCCCGGAGCAGTATCGAGGGATAGCCGAACCGAGGGGCGACCTGTATGCGTTGGGTGCCACCCTTCATCATCTGTTGACCAAACGTGACCCGCGCAAAGAGCCACCCTTCACCTTCCAGGATCACCCCATCCGAGGCTTCAACCCCACCGTCACCCCTGAGCTGGAGGCCGTCATCGGCCGCACTCTGAATTACGAAATAGACGATCGCTACGCCTCGGCCGAGGAACTGAAGAAAGATCTGCTCAGAGTCCTCAGCCCAACCTCCGGGATGCTCAGCACCATCCTATCCGAGCCGCTGACTCTTCATGACGAGAGGAATCCTTTATGGGCATTCAGTTGTGAGGATGAGATTCGGTCTACTCCTGCTATCTCTGAGAATGCTCTGTACCTGGGGTCCTACGACAAGAGCCTGTACTGTCTAGAGGCTGACACGGGAAGCGAGCGCTGGAGGTATTCGACTGAGGGGGGAGTCGTGTCCTCCCCTTGTGTGTGGAACGAGACAGTCTTCTTCGGCTCCGAGGACCAGATCCTGTACGCCGTCTTCACCAGAACGGGTCGGATCGTCTGGACCTGCCCCACCGACGGCAAGATCCGGTCGTCACCCAAGCAGGAGTACGACCACATCTTCTTCGGCTCGGATGACCACAACGTGTACGCTGTCAGCGCCAAATCCGGCCAGGAACTGTGGCGTTTCGACGCTGAGGCACCGGTACGTTCGTCTCCGGCCATCAGCGGCGAGTTCGTCGTCTTTGGGTCAGACGACGGCTCTGTCCATGCCCTCGATGCGCAGAGGGGCGAATCGCGGTGGAAATACCAGACGGGCCGGGCGCTCCAGTCAACCCCCACCATCGACGGCGACATGGTGTACGCTGGCTCGCGCGATTCCTCCCTCTACGCATTGGATATCGCCAACGGCTGGCCGGTATGGCGATATCGTACCAAGGGCCAGGTGGTCTCCTCCCCAGTGGTCGTCGGCAACGTCGTCTACTTTGGTTCGAACGACCATCATGTCTATGCTGTGAACGCCGACAAAGGCAACCTCATCTGGAAGTACAGCACGAAGGGTGCTGTGGTCTCCTCGCCCGTGAGTTCTGATGGCAACATCTATGTGGGCTCTGCCGACGGCAACCTCTATTGCCTGGACGCCAAGACGGGCGAGCTACTCTGGCGATTTGCTACGGGCGGTCCGATCACGGGATCTGCCGTCGTGGCCAACGGCGTCGTGTACGTGGGATCTACAGACCATACGATGTACGCTGTCTCCATACAGGCCGGTGACTGACGTCGCACGCATCGCATCAGGACACGCACGATGGGTCTAGTGAACAGACTGTTCCATCGCTCACCGAGCAAGAACCAACGCCACGCAACGCAAGAGACGAAGACTCCACCCACAGAGGTAAGGGCGAGTCCCCTCGACATAGGACAAGCCAGCGATATCGGCAACGGCCGAGAGACTAACGAGGACGCGTTCTTCGCTCTCCAGGCCCTGGCCGGTGCAGACACTCAGCCACTCTACCTGGCCGTCCTGATGGTGGCAGACGGGATGGGTGGACACGTGCGAGGAGAGGAGGCCAGCTCCCTCGCCATCAGGGTCGCCAGCGGTGTCATCTTGCGCGAAGTCCTCCTGCCCATGCTGGCCAGCAAGCCAGCGGAAGCCACCAGCCGTCCGGTCCACGACATCCTGGACGAGGCGATCAGCTCCGCCAACGAGGCTGTGTGCCGAATCGAGGCGGACACGGGAACGACTCTCACGTCCGCTCTGATGGTGGGTCGCAGCGCCTACCTGGCACACGTCGGCGATAGCAGGGCCTACTACCTGGATCAAGGTGAGATCCACCAGATCACACAAGACCACTCTATCGTCAACAGGCTGGTCCAGCTAGGCCAGATCTCGGCCAACGAGGCGCACAACCATCCTCAGCGCAACTACCTGTACCGCGCCGTGGGACAGGATGCGGAACTGCAAACCGACACCTACTTGCAGCGCCTGGCCGAGGGCAGCCATCTGATTCTCTGTACGGATGGGCTGTGGAACGAAGTCACAGAGCAGGAAATCGTCGACGTGGTGGCCACGTCAGCTTCTTCCCAAGAAGCAGCCAACCGGCTCGTAGATCGGGCCAACGACCGCGGAGGCGAGGACAACATCACCGTACTGATAGCCAAGATCAACTACTGACACGAGGAGAGCATTATGACCCACAGGGCGATAGTGCACCTAGTGAACGAGGATCCCATCATAGCAGACCTGGAGCGAATGCCCGAGCCAGGAGATACGAGCATTACGATCTACGACCCACATCGTGAAGACGGGAAGCCTATTCAGTACTTGCGGGAGGGCAGCGCCGCGGTGATCTTCCCACTGCACCGCGTCAGTTCCCTGGAGATCTTCGCGGAGGAAAGAGCGGCCGAGGAGGATATCACCTTCTACCGCGAAGAGCAGTCGTGATGCCTGGCCGGAGCCTCCGGCAGCTATTGCCTCAGCGCGGAGGAAAGCTGTTTCTGCTCATGCAGGATGCGTGGTAGCTCCACTCCCACCAGTTCACCCTTCTCCACGATTATTCGGCCGTTCACGATGTTGAGGTCCACCTCGACCGGCCCGCAGAAGACTACAGCCGCCACCAGGTCACCAGCCCCCGCGTATTCCACCCTATCCACGTCGATCGCGATCAGATCGGCTGCCTTGCCCGGCGCCAGAGACCCGATGTCCTCGCGCCCCAGCAGAGACGCACCCCCTACAATTGCCACCTCGAGGACCTTGCGAGCGCTCAGTGCGCTAGCGCCGTACTTGACACGCTGCAGAAGCAAAGCCATACGCGCCTCGTTCAGCATGTGCGACGAGTCATTGCTCGCGCTGCCGTCCACGGCCAACCCAACTTTGACTCCGAGCTCCAGCATCCGGCCCACCGGCGCGATGCCAGAACCCAGACGCATGTTCGACGTTGGACAGTGAGCAACGCCGGTACCTGTCTCGGCGAATAGTCGCATCTCGTCGTCCGTGAGATACACTCCATGGGCGTAGGATACGTCCTTGCCCACCCATTCCAGGTCCGCCAGGTACTCCACAGGGCGCCGCCCGTACCGCTCTAGGCAGAAAGCTTCCTCGTCCAGCGTCTCAGCCACGTGAGTGTGGCAGTGCACGCCGTATTGTCTGGCCAGGTCCCTCGTGCTTCGCAGCAGATCCGCCGTTACCGAGAACGGAGAGCAGGGCGCCAGCATGACCCGACACATGGAGAGCGGCCCCGGATCGTGCAACTCCTCTATCACCCGCCGGGAATCGGCCAGGATCGTGTCCTCGTCTTGCACCACCCCATCGGGGGGCAGGCCGCCGTCGGACTCGCCCAGCGACATGCTGCCCCGGCAAGGGTGGAACCGCATACCCAGCTCTTGCGCTGCGCGGACCTCGTCCTCCAGAGTGACGCCATTGGGGAAGAGGTAGAGTTGATCTAGCGTCGTCGTGCAGCCGGTGAGCGCCAGTTCCGCCATGCCCACCAAAGCGCTGACGTGGACCGCCTCGGGCGTCAGCTTCGCCCAGATCGGGTAGAGCCTCTGTAGCCACGAGAACAACGGCGCATCTTGAGTCTCGGGCAGACATCTGGTCAGAGTCTGGTAGAGATGGTGATGCGTGTTCACCAACCCAGGAAGCACCAGCTTGCCGTGAGCGTCGATCACCTTGTCGGCTTCTGAGGGCAGGTCAGCGCTCGGGCCCACAGCCTCCACTACGTTGTCCCTGATGAACACGGCCCCGTCAGCAATCTCCCGACGGCTTTCGTCCATCGTGACCACAACAGTCGCGTTTCTCAGAAGCAAGGTCGACATGGACTTTAGCCCTCCCCTGATACTGACCGTTCAACCGCCCGTGAGCGCGCAGCGGCGGCAGCAAGCCCAATCGGTCCTTCGAGGAGCCCGTCACAAACCTCAGCGCCATCGCACCCATTGACTCAAGTCACTGGTGGCACCGCAGGGTCTCAGACTGCGTCGCCGGGCACGATGTCGCTACTCGACCGGGGTCTCCGAGGCGACCTCCCACCTGGTACCCGTCCTGAGCAGTGTCAGATCCTTGGCGACGGGATCGCCACTCCCTCCGTACAGTTCAACTCGTACCATAGCCTGGCTGTGCTCACTGTCGTAGCGGACGTCCTGTATGAACAGGTATGAGCGCCCAGGGTCGCGTTGGCTGAAGTACTCCCCCTCCCGATAGGGCCTCTCCAGGGCGTTGCTCACCAGCCACACCATCCTGCTCCCGTGTCCGAAGTCGGCCCTGAACTCGCTCGGAGACAGCCGCACGATCAGATCGTCCACGGCAATGCCTTGCTCGTCGAGTTCGTGGCTGACCACAGCACGGCGCACAGCATCGTTCTCCGAGTCCCACCAACTCGAGCAACCACTTACGGCCAGTACCACGAACAGTGCCGCCAGGCCGGCGACTCTCAGTACACCACGTCTCACGCAGATGCCCTCCGCTCTGACCGGTTTCGGCAAGGGTCTATCGCTGACAAGCCACGCCCCGCTGCGCCCAACGTTACACCAACGCTGACACGACACTCGCGCCGTCGTCGCCATGCGATGTAGTGCTCACAGCGGCGAGAGAGCCAGTCTCGCGACAAGTAAGCCCTTCCCACTGAGGAAGGGCTCTCATCAGACCAAAGGTTCGCCACTCCTACCCGGCGAACTCGATCTCGTCTATCGTCGATCTCAGGTAGGCCTCGATGAAATCATCCAGATCGCCGTTCAACACCGCCTCCACGTTGCCTCGTTCGAGGTCGGTACGGTGATCCTTGACCATCGTGTACGGATGCATAACGTAGGAGCGGATCTGGTTGCCCCACTCCGCGGATACGTGTTCGCCCTTCAGCCGCGCCTGTTCCTCCTCCTGCTCCCGCAACTCACGCTCCAGCAGACGCGCCCTCAGCACCTTCATGGCCGTGACGCGGTTCTGCGCCTGGGATCGTTCGTTCTGACAGGTAGCCACGATCCCGGTGGGAACGTGTGTGATACGGACAGCCGAGTCAGTCTTGTTGACGTGCTGACCGCCAGCGCTGCTGGAACGGAAGGTGTCGATCCTCAAGTCGTTGGCGTCAATCTCCACCTCCGTTTCATTCTCGATCGAGGGCAGGACTTCCACCAGGGCAAAGGACGTATGTCGGCGGTGGGCAGCATCGAAAGGTGACAGCCGCACGAGCCTGTGCACGCCCCGCTCAGCCTTCAGGTGGCCATAGGCGTACTTGCCATTCACTTCTACTGTGACGCTCTTGAATCCGGCCTCTTCCCCAAGCGAACTGTCGATCATCCGCGCTTTGAAGCCGCGACTGTCGGCCCACATCAAATACATGCGAAGGAGCCTCTCCACCCATTCCTGGGAGTCAGTGCCACCGGCCCCGGCGTGAATGGCCAGAAGTGCGCTCTCCGCGTCATACTCTCCCTGGAACAGGAGGCGGAACTCCGAACGACCAAGATCCTTCGCCAGCGTAGCTACCTCGGCTTCGAGCTCCGCTGACAGGGACTCATCCTCCTCTTCTGTAGCCAGCTCTAGTAGCTCTCGTAGTTCACCAGCCCGGCGCCCCAGCCCATTCCACTCTCCAAGTTCCTCCTGTAGTAGAGACAGCCTCTTGGTGAACGCCTGCGCCTCCATTTGGTCTGCCCACAGATCAGGCTGCATCAGCTTCTTCTCTAGCTGGTGGACCTCTTCTTCCTTGCCAGGGAGGTCAAAGACCCTCCTTGATCTTCAGTATCCGCCGTTCAAGATGATCCAACTCATCTACAAGGTTCTCCACGCAAACACCTCCACGATCCTAGGATTGTATCCTCTAGTAGGTCGAGTTCTCGAAAAGCCCTCTTACGAACCGCTCCGGGTCGAACTCGGCCACGTCGTCCAGCTCCTCTCCAGTGCCAACGTAGCGGATGGGTATGCCGAGTTCGGTGACGATAGCGAAGACGATACCCCCTTTGGCGGTCCCGTCTAGCTTCGCCAGGAAGACGCCATCGACGTCCACCGCCTCCTGGAAGTACCTGGCCTGGGATAGGGCGTTCTGCCCAGTCGTGGCATCCAGTACGAGCAGAGTCTCCTGGGGCGCTTCGGCTTTCTGTTTCCTGATCACACGGTGAATCTTGCTCAGCTCCTGCATCAGGTTGTACTGAGTATGCAGCCGCCCCGCCGTGTCCACGATCAGGGTGTCGACCCCGCGCGCCTGGCCTGCCTGCACCGCATCGAAGACCACTGCGGCAGGATCTGCCCCCGGTTGGTGGGCCACCACCTCTACGCCCAACCGCTCGCCCCATACCTTGAGCTGGTCAGATGCCGCAGCACGGAACGTGTCCGCCGCGGCAAGCAGCACTTCCCGTCCCTGCTCCTGGTGGTAGCGAGCCAGCTTCGCTATGCTCGTCGTCTTCCCTGAGCCGTTGACTCCCACGACGAGTGTGATCCACAGGCCATCCTGGGCCAGCCTGGGTTCGAAAGGGACACCAAGGATGGCTCGCAGCCTCTCTCTCAGAGCCGCCTCAACCTGGCTCGCGCTGCTCCATCCCTGACTATCTGCTGCGTCTCGCACGCCCTGGACCAGGTCCACCGTTGTGGCCACTCCCACATCCGCCTGGATCAGCAGCTCCTCCAACTCTTCCCAGACCTCGTCGCTGAGCTCCCGCTGGGAGAAGATTTCACCGATGCGCCCAAAGAACGAACGGCGCGTGCGGGTCAGGCCCGCTTCGATGTTCTTGCCTCGCCCGAACACTCTCTCACCTCGTGCTGCACGCGTGCAGCGATCAGTCCCTACCACAGGCATTATACAGAAAGGACATTGACCCTGCAACACGGAGAGGTGCACAACGGCGCCTCCTGTGATACAATAGCCCCGACACCATCGGGTGAGGAGAAGCGTGTCTGAGAACCGGCGTGACGTAACGGTCGACGTCGTGATTCCCGTCTACAACGAGGAGAGTGACCTGGAGCGCAGTGTCGACACGCTGCGGGGCTTCCTCCACGAGAACTTCCCGTATCGGTGGCGCATCGTCATCGCAGACAATGCTTCTGTAGATGGGACCCGTGACATAGGAGAGCGGCTTGCGACCAAATTTCTTGAGGTCGCCTATCTGTACCTGGACCAGAAGGGTCGCGGTCGAGCACTGAGACGCGCCTGGCTGGAGAGCAAGGCCGACATCGTCAGCTACATGGACGTGGACCTGTCTACCAGCCTCGATGCCTTCCTCCCTCTCATCAATGGGCTGGTCAAAGAGGGACACGACGTGGCCATAGGCTCCCGATTGAAGAAGGGCGCCAGCGTCGAGCGGCAACCCAAGCGGGAAATCATCTCCCGCTGCTACAATCTACTCATCAAGTTGATGTTCAGAAATCGCTTCTCGGATGCTCAGTGCGGCTTCAAGGCCCTCACCCGCCAGGCGGTCGACGAGCTCGTTCCCATAGTCGAAGACCAGGGCTGGTTCTTCGACTCCGAGTTGCTGCTGAGGGCTGAGCAGAGGGGACATGCCGTGTACGAGGTGCCCGTGGCCTGGGTAGACGACCCGGACAGCCGAGTCAACATCGCGCAGACGGCGTGGGGCGATCTGAAAGGCCTGTTCAGGGTCAGGTTCACCTAGCGGTGCGCGGCACGCTCGCCTGGCAACAGCGCTGGCTCCCGCAGCGTCAGGGTTCCAAGGCTCTCGTGTCCCGCCTCCCCACTCGCTGCCAGAGGCACCCAGAGCGTCCCAGAGCCCTCTTTCGCACGGAGTAGGCAATCTTGGTCATAGGAGTCTGTACCCTCACTCTCCACATCCCCGAGAGCCACTCTCTGAAGGCCAAGCGGCGCGTAATCAAGTCCATCACCGCCAGAGTCCGCAACCAGTTCAACGTCTCCATCGCCGAGGTAGATGCCAACGACGTATGGCAGTCCGCGGTACTCGGCATAGCCTGCGTCTCCAAAGACGCCGCCTATGCCCACGGCCTCCTCGAGCGCGTGGTTCAAACCATCTCCAATAGCCGCTTCGATGCCGACGTCAGCGACTACCAGATAGAGATCCTGTAGTCCTCCCTGATCGTGGCCCTCCCCATTCCATCCTTCCCTCACGGCTGCTTATCTGCTGGATGGAAGCGGTTATGTCAACGACCATCCGCCTGTGAACAGATTACGTCAAGTTCTACCACCCGCCCGACCCCAGACCAGGATTCCTAACGCCGCGACCAGGCTGACCAAGGAAACCGCGGTGCCCAGGGTACGCACGGGCGTGTCGCCGAACCGGATAGACACGCGATGGTTGCCCGGCGGCACCTGGAGGCCGATCAGGCCATAGAGTCCCGAAGGGTATACGTCCACCTCTGCCCCATCGACGTAGCCCCTCCACCCTGGGAAGTAGTAGGTGTAGAACTGAAGCTCCGCGCCCTCCGCAGAGCTGACCTGCACCTCTTCGGACGCCGCGCCATGCCTGACCATCTCCACGGTGGCCTCTCCAGATAGCGCCGTCGCCTTGATCAAGGTCTCGCCAGCCTGGTACTGGCTCACCAGAGGGGTGTCCTGGGGCTGCTCCGTGGCCCAGGCTGTCATCCCCACCCTGTCAGGGGGGTAGAAGGACTCGAAGTCGATGATCGCCACTGCCTCCTCGGAACGCGGCGACGGCGGCGTGTACTGTGGTGACGCATAGCCATAGCTGGCGAGAATGACCACTAGCACCAGCACAGCTACGCGTGGATCGAAACGCTCAGCGGCTCCGATACCCTCCTCGAGCAAGACGAACACGACTCCACCACCAAGAAAGGACATGGTGAGCGCGGCCAGGCCCAGCAGGCGCCATGGGAACTGCACGAAGGCAGCCAGGGGAAGAAGCCTCCACACAGGGTTTGCCACAGGCATCATGGCCAAGACGATGACGATGGAGGCACCCAGGAAGAACGCCGTCTGAGCCTTTCCCGACGCCTGTTTCCGCAAAGACCACAATACGGCCACCACGGTCAGGGTGGTCGCCGCCAGTCCCAACTGCAAAGACATCTCATCCTGGAGACCTGCACCAGCGTAACCATAGCCCCAGTATGGCGAGAGCAGTTGGGACGGATAGACAAAGTGAGTCTCGTACCCGAAGCTCCCCTGAGTCCACTGGCTTTCGACGATGTACCCCTTCTCCGCGATCATCGGAAGGAGGAAGACCGCAGCCAGGGCCAGGGCGTAGAGCGCAGCCCCTCCAGCAAACACAGCCGATCGGAGCACAGTTACCCAACCGTTCCGTCTCTTCGCCAGTAGGAGAAAGGCCACGTACGGCGCCAGCAAGAGGGTGAACACGAATGCTGTGGCCGCGTGGGTCAGGAAGAGCGCCGCATAGGCCAGAGCGGCCAGCACGAAGTTGCGCGCGCACCGCCGCTCGACGAGCTCGTAGAACAGCAGCAGGATCAGCGGCAGGAAGCTGTAGGCACAGAACTCCGCAAACGCACATCGCACGTAGATGTCCAGCAGACGGTAAGGGACGAACATGTAGATGACAGCCGCCAGCACGCCCGCCTGAGGGTTCAGCACTCGTTTCCCGAAGGCATACATGGTCAGCCCCGAGAGCAAGAACGCTACCACGTAGGTCAGCTTCACCGCTCCGGTGAGGCTGGCCCCGAGCAGGTGGAAGGCCTCAGCCACGTAGAAAGCGAGAGTGGAGTAGATGTTGAACAGGGGATACCCGTATCCCAGGGCAAAATCGACCCCCCAGCGAGGATAGAGCACCCCATCTCTGATGGCTTGATCGAACTGGTTCAAGAAGAAGAGAGAGTGGGGCGCATCGTGGGCGTTCAGGAAGTACGGGGGACCGACCAGAGGCGCCCAGGCGAAGACGCTCATCGCCAGCACCAGCGCTGCCCTGCTGCTTGCCAGACGAACGATCCACCGGACCGTGTTGCTCCCAAGCACCATCCCGCTTCCTCGTTTCACGACGACGGCCCGCCCTCCGGTATGCCTCTTCTGCTACGGTATCGAGCCCAACCCAGCACGGCAAACACCACCAGAAGACTCAATACGGACAGCGCCTGCCCCACACTCCTCACCGGGGTGTCCTCGAAGCGCAATAGCAGGTAGTACTCCCCCTCCGGAACCCACACTGAGCATCGGCCCAGGGTGCCGTGCGGCATCACCTCCAGCTCTCTCTGCACAGGTCCCTCTGGCTGGTCGAGAACATAGGCTCGCCAACCTGGGTAGTAGAAGATGTTGAAGATGATGCGTCCCTCCTCCTCGGCGTGGACCCATAGCAGTTGGGAGATCGTCGTGCTGTCTAGAAGGTCAACCGCCAACCGTCTCCGTGGCTTCGGCAACGACTCCAAGTCCACCCGAACATCTGGCGCCTCACCTTCCGTCACCACGTACTCGGCGAAGGACGACCACGTGGGCACCTCGTGGGTCCAGGCCATGGAGCCTGTCATCTGGTTGCTGCTCTGCATGAACCGCATCATCCCTTCCAGCGACACCGGGCCCTCTGCTGGCTCAATGATCTGGGGCGTCAGATAGGCGTAGCTGGCCAAGATAACGAGTAGCACCAACCCCCAGACCGCACCCGTCCGCGTTCTCTCCCCAGAGGACGCAGCGCTGACGACAGAGCCCGCCAGGAAAGCGACACAAGGCATCACCAGCGCCAGCAGTCGCCACGGGAACTGGGCAAAGATCACTATGGGCAGCAAGGCCCACACCGTGCCGGACGCGGAAAGCATCAGGAAAACGATCACCACCAGCGCACCCTGGAAGAAGAGCAGCATCCGCTTGCAGGTCTCGTCTCTGATCCGAGGCAGCGTAGCCAGCGACAGCACGGACAGAACGACAGGTACGACCCCGATCTGGAACGGAAGCTCGTCGCTGGGACCTGGCTGGCTCAGGCCATGGCCCCAGAACGGCGCAAAGAACTGGAAGAAGTAGACGAAGTCATCCCGATAGTCGTAGTAGCCGCCGAGCCATTGATCGAGCCTGACGTACTTGAACTCCACAGCCATAGGCAGCCAGAAGAGCGCGCTCAACCCCAAGCCGAGAAGCAGCCCGGCTAAGGGCATCCAGGCCCGTCTCACCACGGCACGGACCAGGGCCATCCACCTCCGTCTGCCGGGCACGGCGCCTTGACGGATGTCCCGCCAGGATCTGGACAGAACGAGGAAGACCAGGTAGACGCCCACGAAGGGCGAGAACAGAAGGAGAAGCCCATTGTGGGACAAGACGAGCCCACCGTAGGAGAGCGCTGCCCCGATCAGTGCTGCCGGGCGGGGGTTCTCCACCGTCTCGAAAAAGGACCACAGGACGAGGGGAAAGAAGACCAGAGCCACTGATTCGGCAAACGCGCCCCGCACGTAGACGTCGCAGATGTGATAGGGTACGTATACGTACACCAGACCGGCGATCAGGCCCGCTGAGCGCCCCAAAATCCGCCGGACAAACAGATACATGGACACACCGGACGCCACGAAGCTGACCGCGAACACCATCTTGATCGACCACAGGAGATCCAGACCGAGCAGGTGGAACGCCTCTCCCAGGTAGAAGGCCAGGGGAGTATAGATGTTGAACAGTGGATACCCGTATCCGAAGGTGATGTCCGGGGACCACCGCGGGTAGAGGATACCCTCCTGGATGGAACGATCGAACTCGTACAGGAAGTAGACGCTGTGGCGTGCGTCGTGGGCACCCCAGAAGAATCCGGGCTGGAACAAGGGTCCGATGACGAAGACAGTGAGGAGCACGACCACAATCAGGTACGTGTCCCAGTTGCGCAGCTTCGTGAGCACGGTGCGGACCATTCTCGTATGACCTGCTTCTTCTTCCGCTACTCCAGGGTGAGCGCGGTCGCCCCACCAGAAACCGGCAGTCTCACGCCAGTCTCCCCGTCATAGAACCCAGCCTGAACGCTGTAGCCTTCTCGAGGCCCGTCGACGGGAATCATGATCTCGTACTCATCGCGCACTATCTCGCCCAGCTCCCAGGAACTGGTGGGCCTCTCCCCGTCCACCGGCTCGCCGTCATGCTGTGCCCAGATAGTGCCCTCCTCGTCCACGACGTGCACAAACACGGTGTAGTCATGGGTCATGGGGCGAAGGCTCTGCCAGTCCAGAGCAAGGCGAACAGTGGCGCCGTGACGCAGGGGGCCATCTCGCTGGTAGGAAAGCAGAACGACCTCGTCGCCAAAGACGCCAACGGGTGACCCACCGACACGAAGCTCCGTGAAGCGAGGGCTGAGATAGCCGTAACTTGCCAGCACCACCAGGGTGACCAGCACCGACAGCCACGGCAGTCGCCTGAGTGTCGGCGCCAGGAGCAGAACCCCACCCGATGCCAGCGACGTGGCGAAGCCGACCATGGACAGCAGTTGCCAGGGATAGTCCAGGGTCCAGGACAGGCGAGTGATCCGCCACAAGCCCGACGCTGGATACATTACCAAAAGAACCATCACCAACGCGGCCGCCACGAAGAACGCCGCTCTCCTTCTCTGCTCACGGGACGCTCCCCTCTGGCCGAGGGCCAGAAGTCCCGCCACCATGGCCAGTCCTGTCGCAGCCAGGCCAAGTTGCAGGGGCAGCCCATCGTCCCATCCCGGTACGCTGGTCCCATACCCCCAGCTCTCCGACAGGAGCTGGAATGGATACACGAAGTGTTCAGCGAAATCGGCGGCGCCTCCCACCGGCAGACCCTGACCCAGAGCTGCCGGCAGGTTCATGAGGATCCCTGTGGCCAGGGAGATGAGGAGGAGCAGCAGAGCTTCTCCCTTGGCACGGCGAGAAGGGCCCAGCACAGCCACGAAGACCAGCAGGAAGAGAGCATACAGGACCGCCAAGCCCAGATGGGTCGAAGCCAGGGCCGCAAAGGCGAGAACGGCGGCTCCAGCCCATAGCAGGCTGCGGCGCTCCATAGACTCCACCCAGCACAGGAGAACGAAGGGATAGAGGGCGAAGGCCCAAGCCTCGGCGAATGCTCCCCGTACGTAGACCGTGGCCAGGTGGAAGGGCAGATAGACGTACACGATGGCGGCCAGCAGTCCTCCCACGGGGCCGTTGAGTTTCTTGCCCAGAAGGTACATGCCCAGGCCCGAGACCAGGAAGCCCAGCACGTACGTGCCCTTGATCGCTTCTTCCCCTCCCATACCCAGCCAACGTAATGCCTCGGCCAGCAGATATGGAAGGCGTCCCTCCCCTGCCAGCACGTCCCACGGTTGAATCACCTGAGGAACCCACGACCAACTGCGCCACAAGGTGCGCTCCAGGTCGTAGAGGTTGAACACAGATGCGAACCCGGAATGCGTCTGGAAGAAACCCGGGTAGGCCAGAGGAGCGACGGCGAACACACTGAGGAGGACGATCAGCGCCAGATTGAGGTCCAGCCTCTTCGTCAGCTTCGAACCACTCATGCGCTGTTGGATTCCTGTTGCTGGAGGCCACACGCTGGCCGGGTGACGTGCAGACGACAAACGGCAAGCTGACCGTGGAAACACTTCACGGAACGATCACTACTTTCAAAGACTCACCGGCCTCTCCCGCCAACCTCACCGCTTCCCCGACTTCGTCGAGGCCGTAGCGATTCGTTACCAGCCCACTGGTCTGAACACGACCGCTGCTGATTAGCTCCAGAGCGACTCGGGTATCGTCCGGACCGCAGGAGTAGGTAGAGACCAGGGTCTTCTCGAAGAAGAGTAGTTCGTGGACGTCCACGGAGATCGTGTCCCCTGGCGGGAGTGGTGCGTAGATCATAACCGTGCCTCCCTTGGCGGCCAGCCTCCACGCCTCTTCCATGACCGGCTTGCTCCCTGCCGTCACGATCACGAGATCCGGTCCCACCCCGCCCGTGAGGGCCCGAACGGTGGACTCCAGGTCCTGGTCTGTGGGGTTGATAGCGGCGTCCGCCCCGCTTTCGAGCGCTCTCTGAAGACGGTACTCCACGAGGTCTGCTGCGAAGACCTGACTCGCACCCCACAGCCCAGACAACTGGATGAAGAGCAGACCGCTCACGCCCATGCCGATGACCAGCACCGTATCGCCCGGCTGGATGCCCGTACGTTTCATACCCCTGATCGCACAGGCTACCGGCTCGATCAGTGTCGCCTCCTCGAAGCCCAGGCCTTCGGGCAGCTTGAGGACGTCGCGCTGCACGTTGATTGGCGCCACCCGGATGTACTCAGCGAACCCGCCGGGGTAGATGCCGTACTCCTTGAAGGTCGCACAGCAGGAGTAGTTGCCCCTGCGGCAGTAGTGGCACACAAAGCACGGAACGTGATGGTGTGCGAAGACTCGATCACCCAGGGAGAAGTCTTCCACGCCGCTGCCCACTCGTGACACGAAGCCCACCGGTTCGTGCCCCAACACCGTGGGGGCTTTGCTGTCCGCATACCATTCCATCAAGTCACTTCCGCACAGGCCACATGCTTTTACCTGGACCAGCAACTCACCGGGGCCAATCTCTGGCACCTCCATCTGCTCCAGGCGGATGTCCTCGCGGCTGTAGTACCTGGCAACTCTCACATTCTGCTCCCGTGGCTCAGTCGGGGAGAATGGCCACTTTGATGGCCTCGCCCGTCATGACCATCTCCAGGGCCTTCTGGGTCTCTTCCAGAGGTGCCCGCCGATTGATCAGTGCTGAGGAATCGATCACGCCCTCGCTCAGCAAGCCCAAAGCCTTGGCCACCATCTGGGGTGTGTGATGGAACACCCCCTTGACGGTCAGTTCCCCGTAGTGTAGCTTGCCAGTGTCCAGCGAGACTTGACTGCCCGCTGGGCACCCTCCAAACCAGACGACTGTACCTCCCTTGCGCACCAGGTCCACGCACAACTGCCAGACCTCGGGCGACCCTGCGGTCTCGATCACCACGTCCGCACCACGGCCTTCGGTCAGCTCCTTGACGATGGCTACGGGGTCCTCTCGCGCCGAGTTGATCACACAGGTTGCCCCGAGTTGGCGCGCCAGGTCCAGCCTGGAGTCCTTGAGGTCGACCACCACCAGACTGGTTGCGCCATTGTGTCTGGCGAGCTGTAGATGCATCAATCCAATGGGGCCACCCCCTCCAGCGATGACCACCGTATCCCCTGGGGAGATGCAGGCCGCCTCGTTGCCCAGCGCCACACAGGCTAGAGGCTCCAGCAGTGCAGCCTCCTGGTAGTCCAGGTGTGCAGGGATCTGATGTACGTTGATCTCCACGATTCGCGCCGGTATCCTGACGTATTCAGCGAAGGCACCCCAGTTGAAGATGATGTCCTCACACAGGTTCTGCTTACCCCGCAGGCAGAAGAAGCATTCGTTACATGGAGCAGAATTGGCCGCCACGACCCTCATGCCCTCGACGAAGCGCGTCACACCACGCCCGACCTGCGCCACGTCGCCGGCGAACTCGTGTCCGAAGAGCGTAGGGGGTTGCACCAGATGGTGGCCACGTCGATAAGTCTTCACATCGGTGCCACAAGTGAGGGCCGCCTTCGTCTTGACCAGCAGTTCTCCCGGCCCGATTGTGGGCATCTCCACGTCTTCGAAGCTCAACTGGCCTGGCCCACGAAAGACCACTGCTTTCATTCCGCCGTACCCCTTCGCGCAGGGACTACGCAGAGGAGACCCAGAGGCTCGTGGCCGACGCAACTGAACTGGTGAAGCTCGTACGGCGGCACGTAGATCGCGTCGCCAAACGAGACCTCGTTCACGTCGTCGCCCAGCCGCACCTGCCCCCGACCTCTCAAGATCACAACACCGTGATCGTGCTCGTGGCTGTCCAACGAGGTGCTACATTCGGGCTGGACCTCGAAGTAGCGCATCGCGTAGTGAGGTGCCCCTTCCACCGGACCCACCAACCAGCGCACCGTTACACCCTGCACGTCGGGAGAGTCGTATTCTCGCTCCTCCACGCCCTCCCAGTCGAACCCTGTGATGAATCTGTGGATCGTACCCATTGAGTGCCCTCCGAGATAGCAACCCGGATTCTAGCACACCTGGGCACAAAAGGAGAACCAGACCCGGTGCACCACTCGCGGAAACGACAAAGCCAACAGACCTTGCGCATCTGTTGGCTTGTGCCTGCGTCCCCCATATTGCCGTGTGCTATCATTGTTTTGAACCTGCCGTGGCAGGTGGGTGCCTACCAGGAGGCCCTCCCCTATCGGGCAGCCCCTCCGGAGATCGGCTCCCTTTTGACAGGTATTGGCTCAAAACGTTGATCACAGCATCACGAGCAGAACAGGAGACGCACTTCCATTCTAGCACACCCCCGAAGGACTCGCAAGTCGACGTCGGAGACCAGACCAGGCAACGAGAGAAGGCCATCGCAAGGGCACGACTCACCGCTCCGTGGCTGGTATCCCACACTGCGCCATAGCTGGCAGGGCTTCACAAAGACGCGGGCAGAGCGACCTGGTCAGAACCGCAAACCTGAGTGCTCCCGGTCAAGCTCCATAGCAGCCTCCCCGGCAATCTGGTATAATTGATGCACCACACGTGAAGAACAAGCTGAGCACAGAGGTTCACAGAGACGAGGGCGTGTTCCTCAGTCTCCAGCACGAATGGAATCCTCTCCTGACCCGCAGTGCGACCAACACCATCTTCCTGACCTGGGAATGGCAGAAGACCTGGTGGGACTGCTTCGGACAGGAGTTGCAGCTATGTCTGCTGGAGCTGCGCGAACGGGATGAACTGGTGGCCCTGGCGCCCTTCTATACGCTGGAGCGAGACTCCGAGCAGACGGTGATGCAGCTCATCGGAGGCGTCGAGGTCTCCGACTACCTGGACCTGATTGTGGCCAGGGATAGCGCGGACGCGGTCTACGGTACGGTCTGGGAGGTCTTGACCGGTGAGGACGCACTCTGGTGGGACGAGTTGGACCTGCACAACATCCCTGCTGCCTCTCCCACACTGGACAGGCTAACCTCTGTCGCCGAGGGAACCGGAGCCCTGGAGATATGGAATGAGGTTGAGGAAGTGTGCCCGGTCATCACACTGCCGCCAACGTGGGACCAATACCTATCGTTGCTGAACAAGAAACAACGCCACGAGGTGCGTCGCAAGCTACGCAAGGCAAGCCGTGAAGCAGAGATTCGTTGGTACTACGTCGATGATCCTGCTTCTCTGGACGACGAAGTGGAAAACTTCGTCTCGCTGCACGTGAAGAGCGCCCCGGACAAAGAGGCCTTCATGGACGAAAGGATGCAGGAGTTCTTCCACCGCATGGCCCGCGTGACATTCGACCGCGGATGGCTGAGGCTCGCCTTTCTGCTCATCAACGACATGAAAGCGGCAGCCATGTTCTGCTTCGAGTACGAAGACTCCTTGCTGGTGTACAACTCTGGCTATGATCCGGAGTTGTCTCCCTCGCTCAGTTCCGGTATCGTCCTGCTGGCCCATTGTATCCAGGACGCCATCAACAAGAAGCACAAGGTCTTCGATTTCCTTCGTGGAGAGGAAGAGTACAAGTACCGATTCGGCGGGGTGAGGACTGAGGTCCGGAACCTCAAGATTGCACGGTGAGGCAGCAAGAATGTATAGGATAGCCATGTTGAGCGTCCACACGTGCCCCAAGGCGGCGCTGGGCGGCAAGGAAACCGGCGGCATGAACGTCTACGTGCGTGATTTGAGCCGCGAGTTAGGCCGGCGAGGTTTCAGTGTCGACGTGTTTACTCGTTCGCAAGATCCGGACATCCCGTCCGTTGGCAGACTGGGTCCCAATGCGCGTGTGATCCACTTGAAGGCCGGCCCAGAGGCACCCTACGACAAGAACCTCGTCTACGGACACATAGACGAATTCACCGACAACCTGCTGGAGTTCGCCGATTCCGAGGGGATAGCTTATCACGTCGTCCATAGTCACTACTGGCTATCTGGGTTGGTGGCCATGCGGCTTCAGAAGCAGTGGCACGTTCCCACGATGCACATGTTCCACACACTGGCGAGACTCAAGAATCGCGTGGCCAGGAGCGACGCTGAACGAGAGACGGCGTTGCGTGTGGACTGCGAGCGCCAGATCATCAACTCGGTGGATCGCCTCACTGCGGCCAATCCCCTGGAGAAGGCCCAGATGATCTGGCTGTATGGCGCAGACCCTGCGAAGATCGAGGTGATCCCCTGCGGGGTCGATCTGGAGCTTTTCCACCCCCGCCCTCAGGCCGAGGCCAAAGCTCACCTCGACCACGAATTGCCCAAGGATCACAAGATGGTGCTCTTCGTAGGCCGGATCGAGCCGCTGAAGGGCATCGACGTCCTGTTGAAAGCAGTGGCCCTCGTTCTTCGTGAACGCCAGGAACTGCGCGACGGAATCTGCCTGTGCATCGTCGGGGGCGAGCCTGACGCAGAGTGCGCAGACATGAATCGCGAGATGGCACGTTTGCACGAGATGCGGGAGGAACTCGGCATCTCCGACGTGGTGACCTTTCTGGGCAAGAGAGAGCAGCAGGCGCTCCCCTACCACTACTCTGCGGCAGAGGTCTGCGTAGTGCCTTCGCACTACGAGTCCTTTGGGATGGTTGCCCTGGAAGCCATGGCCTGTGGCACTCCTGTCATCGCCTCCAGGGTCGGGGGCCTCACCTTCACGGTACAGGATGGATGCACCGGGTTCCTGGTTCCCAACGACGATCCCGAGGCCCTGGCGCGCAGGCTCACTCTACTGCTCTCCGACGGACAAATGCGCCGGGACATGGGGCAACGGGCATCGGAGATGTCCAGGCGGTATGGCTGGCCCATAGTCGCGGGGCAAGTCGTCGCTGCCTATCGCGAACTGGTTACGTGCGGTCGTCCACAGGTGTGTTGCAGAGACCGTGCGGACGCCACCGCTTCCACGGCCGGTTGCTGCGAGTAGCCAGCTCGACAGCCGCAGCCTCATCGCAAGAACAAAGCCCCCTGCCGTCCGGCAAGGGGCTTTCTCTTTCAGTCACCAGACCGCGCTAAGCGGTTTCCGACCAGAAGTCGAACTCCGGTTCAGCCTCCCCCGTGATGACCTCTCGCGTGATCTCGCACCTGCGCACGTTGCGAAGCGAAGGGATCTCATACATGGCATCGAGCAGGACTTGCTCGATGATGGTCCGGAGCCCCCTGGCCCCGGTCTTGTATTCCAGTGCCTTCTCCGCGGCGGCCTCCAGCGCATCGTCGGTGAAGATAAGCTCGACGTTGTCCAGGGCCAGGAGCTTCTTGAACTGCTTAACCAAGGCGTTCTTGGGCTCGGTCAGGATGCGAACCATGGCCTCTCTGTCGAGCGGATCTACGCTCACGACCATGGGCAGACGCCCCACGAACTCCGGTATCAACCCGTACTTGAGCAAATCGTCGGCGATCACCATGCGCAGAAGCTCGGCTGAGGTCAGCTCCTCCCTGCCGTGGCTGTCCCTGTCCCGGAATCCCATGGGCCTGCGTCCACCCACTCGCTCTGCGACGATGTTGTCCAACCCCTCGAAGGCTCCTCCGCAGACGAACAACACGTCCGTGGTGTCGAGCTGGATGAAATCCTGGTGGGGGTGTTTCCTGCCCCCCTGGGGAGGCACGTTGGCCACGGTGCCCTCGATGATCTTGAGGAGGGCTTGTTGAACACCCTCTCCCGACACGTCGCGGGTGATGGAGGGGTTGTCCCCCGCCTTGCGACCAGTCTTGTCGATCTCGTCTATGTAGACGATGCCCTTCTCGGCCCGAGCCAGGTCGAAATCAGCCGCCTGGATCAGGCGAAGCAGAATGTTCTCCACATCCTCGCCGACGTAGCCCGCCTCCGTCAGCGAAGTCGCATCCGCGATGGTGAAGGGCACGTCGAGAACCCGGGCCAGAGTCTCCGCAAGGAGCGTCTTGCCGCACCCTGTGGGTCCAATGAGCAGGATGTTCGTCTTCTGGAGCTCCACGTCATCCACGAGAGTGCCCGCAAAGACCCTCTTGTAATGGTTGTACACAGCGACGGACAACACGCGCTTGGCCTGATCCTGCCCGATCACGTACTCGTCGAGCCGGCCACATATCTCCTGAGGCGACAGGATCTTGCCCACAGGCGTGGGGCTCGCGGCAGAAGGAGGCTCTTCCTCGGCCAGGATCTCGCGGCACAGTTCGACGCATTCGTCGCAGATGTTGACAGATCCGGGACCAGCGATCAAGCGGCCCACCTGATGCTGGGGCCTGCTACAGAAGGAGCAGTAGCGCACGTGCTCCGACGCTACGTCGGACATTACCCGTCCTCCTCTTCGGAGCGTGTCAGTATCTCGTCTATGATACCATACTCCACGCCCCCCTCCGCGTTCATGAAGTAGTCGCGGTCAAAATCGTGCGAGATCTTCTCCACAGTCTGTCCCGTATGCTCTGAGAGTATCTCGTGAATCTTGGTCTGCATACGCAGCAACTCGCGCGCCTGTATCTCGACGTCCGGCGCATAACCGCGTACACCACCGCCGGCGGGGTGCATGTGTATCGTGCAATTCGGCAGACCGTACCGCCTGCCCTTCGCCCCCGCAGCGAGGAGCACCGTGGCCAGGCTGGCCGTGGACCCCACGCAGATGGTGGACACAGGCGCCTTGATCAGTTGCATGGTATCGTATACGGCCAATCCAGGGTAGATCATGCCCCCAGGGCTGTTGATGTACAGATGTATCTCTTTGTCAGGATCCTCCCGCTCGAGGAACAACAACTGTGCGATGATGAGGTTGGCCACGTTGTCATCGACCGCCGTGCCCAAGAAGATGATCCTCTCTTTCAACAAGAGAGAGTAAATGTCATAGGCCCGCTCGCCTCTACCGGTGGACTCTATGATCATAGGGATCAGACTCTGCATCGTTAGACCTCCCTGAGGTTGCCTCGAGATTCCCAGTCCCGTCGCAACCTACTCCTCTGCGGCTGGCTCGGCGACCGTCTCTTCACTGCCAGCATCCGCGGAGGGCTCTTCTGCCGCCGGCTTTTCAGGTTCCGCCCCGGAGGTATCACTCTCAACCTCTCCGGGTTTCTCCAACAGGCGCTGCACCACCTTGCGCCCGTACAGCTTGTTGCGTATGTCTTCCCTGATCTGCTCGTTCCCGAGGAGAGCGTCACGCAGCATCTGCCTATCCTGTCCGTAAGCGCGCGTCATGCTGCTCACTTCTTCCTCGATCTCCGAGTCCTCTACCTCAGCTCCCAGTTCCTCTACCAGCTTGGTCAGAATGAGCGATTTCTTTACTCTGGTGTCCGCTGTCGGCTGGAACTCGGAGACGAGATCCTCGGCCGTTCTGTTCGTAGTCTTCAGGTATCCCTCCAGGGTGAACCCCTGCTCCTGAATCTCGTATGCCAGGCCTCTGATCAGGGCTTCTACCTCTCTGTTGACGAACACTGGCGGCGCATCCACCTTGGACTGTTCCAGCAGGGAATCTAGCAACCCGTCGCCCAGCTCATCGAGCTGTTGCGCTTCGCGACGCGACTGCAGGTTCTGCCGAATCTCGTCTCGCAGCTCGTCCAGGGTCTCGAATCCGCCCGCCATCTTCGCGAGTTCGTCGTCCAATTCTGGAAGATGCTTCTCCTGTAGTTCGTGCAGATGTACCACGAAGGAGACCTCACTCCCCGCCAACTCCTCATCTCGGTAGTCGTCTGGGAACGTGATGTTGAAACTTCTCTCCTCACCGGCTGACATCCCCACCAACTGCTCGGCGAAGCCAATCACCAGGTCGTCCTCACCCTGCTCCAGTTCGTACTCCTGCTGTTCGAGTTCGAGCACCGTCCGTTCGCCGATGGTCCCCTTGATGTCCACCACGGCGAAGTCGGACATCTCCAATGGTCGGTCTACGGGGACTCGTTCGGCATACTGCTCCTGAAGCGCCTCCAGCACCTCGGTCACATCGTCGTCCGAGACAGAGATGTCCTCGGCCTCCAGCGGTGCGCTCTCGTAGTCTCCCAGCTCCACCACCGGTGGCAGGGACACCGTCAGGCGCAAGGTGAGAGGCTCCCACTCGGCAATCTCGAGGTCATCCAGGTGCAAGGGTTCCAGTCCGCTTGCCTCCACAGCCTCCTTGTATGCTGCCTCGCCTACGTCGTCTATCACTTCCCGCACGAGCGCCTCCCTACCCAACTGGCGCTCGACCACACGGTGCGGAGCCTTGCCCTTCCGGAAACCCGGTATGCTGACACGCGCCGCCAATCGTCTCGACGCGGATCTCATATAGGGATCCAGCCACTCATCATCGACCTTGGCGGTGAGTATGGCTTGCCTGTTGTCCAACTCCTTCGTGGCGACTTCCAACTGTCCTACCCGCTTTCCCGGTGTCGATCAGGACACCATCACACTTGTCTCTCGCTCTCCTCCGACACTGCCGCGCCAGACCATCGTCTCGCATACAGAAAGCGGGCGATGGGATTCGAACCCACGACCTTCTCCTTGGCAAGGAGACGTTCTGCCAGCTGAACTACACCCGCTCGACTCTTACTCTGGTGGGGAAGGTGGGACTCGAACCCACACGGATTGCTCCACGTGATCCTAAATCACGCTCGTCTGCCAGTTCCGACACTCCCCCCCACTGGTCTATTATACCACGAACCACCCCTCTGTTCAAACCTCGAACCGTAGGGCAGCAAGGAACGGTGTCGTGCAGACATGGCCTGAGTCTGGCGTCCAACGGACTTGCCTCATGCCCGCGGCGGCACCCTCTCGACCGGAGCATTCTTGACCGCTCGAAGGGTGATCGTCTCAATGGCTCCTCACATAACTGAAGAAGTTGCTGAAGATGCGATCCTGAGTGCCGTCGTCCACCTCGTATCCAAGCTCGGCCATGGCCTGCGCATCGACGCCCAAATCGGCCAGCCACGGTGCACCGAGCAGGACGCTCTCGGCCAGAGATGCATCGTATTGCGGGTTCGACTGTACGCCCCACACCGGCAAGTCCCAGTACCGGAACGCCTGGATGGGACACAGATCGGAAGAGGCTAGAGCGACCCCTCCAGGCGGCAACTCCGTCACCTGGTCCCAATGCCACAGGAAGGCATAATACTGTGGGTCTATGCCTCCCAGGAGGGGGTCCTCGAGGCCCGCATCGCTGATCGTGACCACCAGCCACCCCACTTCAAACTGTGGGCTTCGCTCCACGCTCCCCCCCAGCCAGTGGGCCAGCAACTGGTGTCCCAGGCAGATGCCCAGGACCGGCACGCCAGCGTCGATGGCTTCGAGAACACGATCTCGCTCCTGCTGCAAGAACCCCACGTTGTCGAACTCCCTCGGTGGGTACTCGCCGCCGGACAGAATGACCGCGTCGAAGGTCGTCAGGTCCGGAATCTCCTCCCCCGTATAGGCGAGCACCGGTACGGAGGACACGTCGTTCTCCGCCAAGACCTGGTCAACCTGAAGGAAGCGTGAAGGACCATGCAGAATCACCACAGCCTCCAGGTGTCCACGCGGTGTGGCAGTGGGTTCCGGAGTGGGAGTGGGCGTCGGCGTCTGAGTCGCCGTGGCTGTGGGCGAGGGGCTGGGGGTCCAGGTAGCGGTTGCGCTGGGGGATGGTGCCAGCGTAGCCGTGGCCGTGGGAGAACCAAACATCCCGAGAGGCGCACAGGCTACCAACAGCAGGCTCAGCCCGACACATCCCAGCACATGATAGAATCCCCTCACCCCCTTTCAGCCTCCCACACCAACGAACCTGACTCTTTCCTATTCTAGCATACAGGCACCTCGCTCACAAGCCATACCGGCAAGACGCGAGCGAGAGATCTCCCGGTCCTACTGCCTGCCTGCCAGCGCCGCTACCGCAGGCTGCGTAGCAGCTCCAACAAAGCCGGAAGCTGCGCCAGACAGCCCGGTGCCTGGGGGACATCGTCAGGGACTCGTATCCGCGCTATCGCCTCGGCCGCATCTCCCCGCCCCGCCCCTTGGGTATTCTCTTCGAGTCCCAGACCGACGGCGGTGGTCATCATCAACTCCTTGATCTCCGCCGGCGTGAGGCCAGGATCGGCCTCCAGCAACAGGGCGGCTACACCAGACGCGTGAGGTGTAGCCATGCTCGTGCCGGACATCTCGGTGTATACCGAGTTCAGCGGATTCCCCAAATCGGTTCCCTGTGCCCGGCAGGATACTATGCCGGTGCCGGGGAACAGCACGTCAGGCTTGGCCCGCCCGTCCGAGGTCGGCCCCCTCGAAGAGGCCTCCATCACCATGTCCTCGTCGGTGGACGCGCCCACAGTAATGACCTGCCGCGCGCAGCCGGGCGGTCCAATACTGCTGGTCTCGGGCCCCGAGTTACCCGCGGCCACGCACACCACGAAGCCACGTTCGGCTACGAGGTCGCACGTCTCGGATAGAGCATCACTACCGTCGCCGGGAGCCGGTCCAGACAGCGAGAGGTTGAGCACGTGCACGTCTTGCTGGATGGCCCAATCGATTCCCGCCATGACGTCGCTCATGTACGCCGCACCGGTCCGATCCAAGACTTTCGCTATGTACAGGTCGGCGCCGGGCGCGACGCCCCTGTATGCGCCGTCACCGGCACGTCCGTCGCCGCATGCGGTGCCAGCCACGTGGGTCCCGTGACCGTTGAGATCGGTTACACCCTCGCCGGTGAAATCCGCGGAGCCTGCGATTCGCCCAGCGAAGTCGACGTGCTCCAGGTCTATCCCCGTGTCCAGGATCACGATGCCGACGCCAGCGCCGGTGTATCCCTGGCTCCAGACCCACGGAGCACCGATCAGGGGTACGCTGATGTCCAAGCAGGAGTGTACCCGCAGGTCCGGCCAGATCCGTTCCACGTCGGGCTCTTGACTGAGTGCCTCGATCTGCACAGGCGCCGCAGCCAGAGCCACGGCCGGCATCACGCTGAGCACTCGCGACGGCGCCTCAGGCAGCCTCGCCGACTCGATCGCCTTGGCCTTGGCCACGTGTTCTCGGTACTTCACGATCACGCGGACGGGCGAGACACCGCCCCGTGATGCCAGATCCTTGGCCAGTGTCTGGTGTATCTTACTTGCGCACACTGCGAACCCCTTCCACAGATGCCGGCACTCCCCGGCTCCCGGCGTCATTGAGGGCGCCAGATGACAAAGCGCGAGCGCCGTTGCACGCGAGACGTGCCCCCAAGGGCACCCACGCAGAGCTAGACTTGCCCCGCTCTCCTATTGCAGCGACGGCAGGGTAGCGCTGTACAACCCTGAAGCGGTGGCGATGAGCACACGGCTGTGACCGGTATCGACTGTGAAAGCCGTCATCGATCCAAGATGGTCCTCGCCGTCCAAGGAGGCGCGGTACTGCCTCACGAACTGCCCATCCTGTGTGAACTCCACGATCCGCCCCTCCAGGGAATCGGCTACGAACACCGATGAAGAATCCGGAGAGGCACTGATGCCCAGAGGCTCCTCCAGCGGAGGATACAGCCCTTCCTGTGGGAAGGCCTGAGCTTGTCCGCCGGCGAACTTCACAATGGACCCATCCGAGAGAAGTAGATAGATGAACCCATCTATGTCCATGTCGATCACCTCAGGCCATGGGACGTCCTCCGCTGCCTGCACGTAGTCAACCGGATCATGCTGATAGTCATCTCCATCGGGCACGTACTTGATGATGTTCTCGTGGTCGCTGTCCAGCACGTAGAGGTTGCCCGAGTACGTCCCCAGTGCCTGGGGGTTCTCCCACGGCAGTAGCTGAGAAACAGCCACGCTCCTCAACGAGCCCTCCGCACTCAGCTCGAGCACTGAGCCTTCCGTGGTGAGGATGAGCAGGGACGGCGTAAGTCGACCGTTAGATGCTTCCACCCATTCGAAGTCCGCGATCCGGTCGGCCGACAGCTCGCCCCCTGGCCCAGGAAGCTCCCACTTTGACGGCTCCTGGTCCGTCACCACCCGTCCCGTGTCGTCCAAGGCGTACTGGTACACACACGCAGCCGCTTCGTCGACCACGTATGCGTAGTTAGCGTGGACCAGCACACGCTGTGCACTCTGTTCAGGGGTAGACCAGACTGCTTCCTGTGTCAGTGGCAGCCGCACCACGCCGGTCAGCCCGTCCCACTGTAATGCCACCTCCCGGCTCAATTCGTCCAATGCGGCGCTATCCACCTGCCCTTCAGCCGGTTGGTCAAGCAGGCCCTGTGCCTCGGTCAACAGTGCCATCCTGGCCTCTATGTCTTCCTCTCCGTCGGCCTGGGTGAGTATCTCCCCCACCTCAGCCGCCAACTCCTCGACTTCAGCCTGTGCCAGGCGACCCTTGATGCTCAGAATGGAGGTGCCGACGAGGACAGCGGCGCCGAGCAACAAGACCACGCCGATAAGCGCACGGGTACGGCCAGATGGGTGGAAGACCAGGACCTTGGCTCTGGCCATGGGTCTCGCCGTCGCGGCGTAAGTCCGGCTCGCTCCCTGTCGCTCGGGAAGAATGCCCACCACCAAGCCCTTGACTCCGGCCACCACAGCCAAGATGGCCAGCCCGATGCCCCGGACTACCCGTTCCATGACCCGGTTTCGCCTTATCCAGCCCCAGCCCCGTTTGACCATCGCTACCGCGGAGCGAAGGAGCCCCAGACCTCCTGCTGCCAAGCCCATCAGCAGCGACAACAGCACTGTCCCACGCATCCGTGCGGCCTCTACTCCCCTTTCGACAGCCTGGCCCCGTGGCACTCCAGCCCTCCCCCTCGAGGAGTCCCCTCTGGGATAGGAATCCACACTGCTCCAGCGTGCGGACGGCTGTCTCGCCAGCGGTGCATCGACGTCGGGGACGTCCAGGTCAGCGTAGTCTTCCGGCTCCAAGGGTGGTGCTACTCTGTCCTGCTCTTCCTTCCTCTCCCGTGTCTGCCCCCACGCGCGGGCGAAGACTCGCGAAGCAGAGGGCCTGCTCTCGTTGACCCTCTTCGGCGTGGACGTCGGACCGCTCATCGCCAACGTGTTCGGCGTACCCAGCCGTAGCAGCAAGGCTGAGCCCTTCATCTCCGCTCCGAGCAAGTCGCCGAGCTGCCTGGCCCCCGCCTGGACGCCACAGCTATCGAGCAATCCAGCCAGTTCATAGACCCTCTGCTCGACCAACTCGGCACCATCCCCGGTGACGATCACGAGCAGGTCACCAGGCGCGATCTGCCGGTACGAGAACTTGGGGTCAGCCAGGCTGGCACCGTGGCCCAGGCCATGTCCGTTCTGCTTCCACGTCTCCTCTCCGCGCCGGCTCGAGCGCGAGATATGATTGACGTGGCCCCGCACTCTGCCCTGGCTCAAGACGAAGACGCTGTGCGGACCGACGCCGCAGGCGTAGGCGTCGGTGCCGCGGACCGCGGCGCAGCCCAGTGCAGCAGACAGCGCCTGTCTCTCTCCACGGACCCGGTTTCTCAGGTACATGTACCTGTTGGCGTTTCTCACTGCCTGACGGAGCCGGTTCGTCACTCCGCCTGGAGACCGCCGGTAGGTTTCCTCCGCGACCCCCTCGATCCGGTCGCGGATACGCTCCACGCCTGGGCCTTCAGTGACCACGTGAGAGACCGCATAGAGCGCACCCCAGTTGCCGGCCTCCGACTCCGAGGCGAGGCCAGAATCCGGCAGCTCGCTCACGACGAGCCTTCCCCCCACTATCTGAAGTCTTGCGGCTTGCACCTCCAGTTGCTCATTCATCGTCCGCCTCCTGATCGCCTGCACGTAGATCCGTTCACTGTCCGCGGCTCCGTCTCCAGTGTAGATTACAGAATCTGTTTGTCGTTGGTGAGAATGGTGTGATACAATTGTCTCAAGAACGCCTCACTGGACAGGGTCGAAATGCTCAGAAAGATCCTCCTGCCCACAATCCTTTGCCTGGCCGCAGTGCTCCTCTTGCTGGCCGTCCACCCCGGGCTGGCACAGCAGGACACGGCCACGTACTTTCCCGAGAGTGGGCGTTACATAGACGAACCGTTCTTGACCCTCTTCCAGGACACAGGTGGCCTTCAGGTATGGGGTCCCCCCATCACCGATGCTTTCGAAGACGGGGGTCGGCTGGTCCAGTATTTCCAGCGCGGCCGCATCGAATGCGCCGCCGAGGACCAGGTCTCCTGCGAACCCAGTTTCAGCCCGTTGGGTCAACTGCTGGGACGGCAAACGCCCCGGGTCGCTTCGGTTCCAGAGAGCATGATCCAGGACGACTTGTGCCGCTACTTCCCTGAGACCGGGCACAACGTCTGTTTCAGCTTTCTCACCTACTACCTGGCCCAAGGTGGTCCCGACATCCTGGGGCCTCCGATTAGCGAGCTCATCGTGGAAGAAGGTGTGATCTCCCAGTACTTCAGTCGAGCTCGCATAGAATGGCACGTAGACGCTCCGGTCAACGAAGCTATGGCCCTTGGAGCGCTGGGCTACGAGCACTTCCTCGCGCGCGGATTGGACCTGTCCCTGCTCACCGAGATAGAGCCATCGGCGGTAACCACAACCTCGACTCCCCTCATCTCCGTGGGAGGCTACGTGAGGGTCGTGAACACCGAGAGCACCGGGCTCCGCATGAGGGACAACGCCGGACTCACCTACGAGACCATCGAGATGCTCGAGGACGGTGACCAGTTGCTGGTCGTGGGTGGTCCCGCGAACGCCGACGGCTTCGTATGGTGGCAGCTCGAACGCAACGGCGTGGTCGGCTGGTGCGCCAGTGAGTGGCTGGAGCCCGTCACCCCGTAGCGGTTGTTCTGTCAAGTTCAGCGAACCAATCCCCATCCTTCTGCAGTCCTCTACTCAGGCATCACGAAATCGCGTCCCAGCGTGATCACGATGTCCATGTCCGCTTCTACGCTGGGCTCGAGCATCACGAACTCCGGCTCCACTCGCAGCAGCCCTGCGACAAGGACCGCTGTCTCAGCCATGTCTCGACGACTGGCAATGAACGTGCCCTCTGATTCGATCTGGACGCCATCATCCGCGGGCCGCGCGTCGTAACCACGACGCTGAAGCAGATCGGCCACCTCTCCGGCCAGCCCGGGCCTCGCCACATCGGCACGCACCAGTACCCGAGCATCGAGCGTGCCGATCTCAAGCGCCTCGACAGTTGCGGGAGCGTCGCCGAACAGCTCACCGACCAGTGCCTGGATCTGATCCACCCTGGGGAGCAACACCTGTGCGCCGTCGGGTGCGACGTAGGGGATGGTCAGCGACTCGTCGATCACACTCAACTCCACGTCCTCCAGCTTGATCTGTGCCCCCAGATTGGCAAGGGCCAGCAGCCGCTCAGTCGGCAAGTCGGTGGAGAAAGCCTTGCCCAACAAAGGTATCAGCTCTGGTAGAGAGAAGATTATGTCCAGTCTCAGAGCCTTCTCTCGCACCGCCAGGAGCACCTGCTGCTGCCGGCGCATTCGTGAGAAGTCGCTGCTCTGGTGCCGTGCCCTGACGTACTGGAGGGCCGTCTCCCCGTCCATCTGTTGTTTGCCTGCCGGGATGTAGATCCTCGTGTACCCATAGCTATCGTCCGGGTACTGGTCGTCTCTGATCTCTTCCGGCACATCCACGGTGATGCCGCCCAGGATGTCTATGATCTGCTTGAAGCACTCGAAATCGAGCGTGCCATAGTAGTCTATCTTGATGCCGAAGTTGAGCTCTATGGTACGCTTCATCAGGCCGGGTCCACCGCCCTCAGCGCCATCGAACTCGCCGTAGAAGTAGGCGCTGTTGATGCGGTTCTCACCGTGCCCTGGAATCTCCACCCACAGGTCTCGTGGAATGGATAGCAGACCCACTTTCCTGGTCTCCGGGTTCACACTGGCAATCATGATCACGTCAGCCCTGCCAGGCAGCGCCGACCCCTCACGCTGGTCCAAACCCATGAGCAGTACATTGAACCGCTCCGTGCCCAACCAGGATGGAAGGGACGCCTGTACGGGGACCGGTGTCTCCACCGGCGTGGCTGCCGCCGAAGGTCTATCGCTCACCAGGGACCACTCAATGGACGTAAACACAGACCCGGCCCCGTGTGTCAGACGGTACCCCGTTTGAAAGCCAGTGATGAGAAAGGCAACCGCCACGATCGTGCTCACGACGCGATCGACTCGCGCGAGCAGGGACGTGCGGCCCTTGACAGGCTGCCCAATCACTCTTCGCTCCTTCCAGCCCACGTTGGGCTAGCTGCTTGAGGAAGTCAAGCTAGCTCAGCGCTATCACTACTGCGCCCGGAGATGTCTCACCGCCCGAGCGCCGCCAAACAGGCACGCCAGCACCAATCCGATCGAGGCCGTCCCCAAAGCGCCGAAACCTGTCTCAGGCATCTCTGACGGCTCCGGACTGGGGCTGCTGAGCCCTGTACCGTCGTTGGACGGTTCTGACGGAGTTGCCGTGCCCGCTGCCGCCACGACCAGAGTCGCAGTGGGTACCGCAATCGTCGGCGTACCGGGAGTAGCGCTCGGCAGAGGCGAGCTGGTCGGCGTGCTGGACGCCACTAGCTGCCTCGTCGGCGTCGCCACTTCTTCTGGCGCGGTAGCGACCTGTGTAGGCTGCAACACCAGCCGGTAGATCACCAATCCTCCGATGCCCAGCAAGCCCAGCAGCAGGGATCCACTGAGCACGAGAGCTACCGCCATGAACAACTTGCTGCTCCTCGTTCCTGTCCCACCTTCCATGTTGCCCCTCAACCTCCTCTCACGTCGTACACTGCCAGCCAATCGGGCCAAAGAGAGGGTCGCGCCTGATCAGGAAACGCGCGATGCTACTGGGTCTCCACACTGAACACCCCCTCGTAGCGACTCAGCTCGCTGAAGAGACCCTCCGCCTTCGCTAGCTCCATCCAGTCGGTCACCAACCTGCTCTCGTTACCTACCACCTCGGTCCCTCCGTCTCCCGAACTGTTCTTGGTGAAAGCAACGATCACCAATTCGTGATTCACTTCCACCTCGAAGGTCTGCTCCAGGAAACGCAGCGTATAGGTGGTGTCGGCCCACACGGGCACCTCGAAGCCTCCAGCGCCGTACTCGCCCTTCGATCCACTCGTCACCCGCACGGAGTTGCCCCAGGGATCTGTCACCGTCAGAGTCACACCCTGCTGGGGCAGGGCGCCTGCGATAGCTCGCACTCCGTCGGACCTGGGTTGGCGCTGCACGGTCATACTCCATGCCGAAGTCGGAGTCCCAGCGCTTGGTTCAGTCTGCTCAGTCGACGGCTCCGACTCGGTGGGTTCCCCTGGGACTTCCTCAACAGGCGTCGCGGGAGTGGAAGGCTGAGTGGTCGCCCCTTCTCGGACAAACCTGGGCATAGCCGCCACAGCAGTGACGGTCTGCTGCCTGGTGCCCTCGGGGCCGTCATACCACGCGGCTGGCTCGTCGCTGCCCGACAGGATCCACGGACAAACCGCAAACAGGTACTCCGGCAATGCATTGCCGTCAGGCAGCACGCCGTCCCGGAACCAGGCGAACATAGCCATGTGATGCGCCTGGTGCAGGAAGTCGCTCACCTTGGGGTAGCGGCGATCTGTGAGGTCCTCATACTCCCATCCACCCTCGCCGCAGATGATGGGCGGGACGAAGCCCAACTGCTCCTCGAATACCCTGGCGTAGGCGAGGAAACCCAGCACGCACTCGTAGTCGTCGTACACGGTCTGTCCAGGGTGCTTACCCTCCTCGCGCCACCGGTTCACTTGATCCACCGTGCCTGCAAACTCCCAGTCCGTGTGCTGTACCGGAAGTCCCTTCTGGTTGGGGTCGTCGTAGGGGTAGCGGGCAGGACGGTTGAGCCCGTAGTTGTGGCAGCAGAACCAGGAATGGCGGAAGAGATGCTCTAGCCCTTGTGCCTTCGCTTCGGCCAGGACCGTCTTCAGATCCTCGATGGAGTTGACCTGCAAGCCGGGATAGCCATCGACGTCCACGACCTCGCGTGCCCGGGCCAGCCAGCGGGTGGCGAACGCATTCATGTTCACCTTGCCACTCTTCCACTCCTGAGGCTCCTCAGGGGCGTTGTACAGCTGCACGTAGGCCGGGATGTCCATCTGCTGGAGCAAGCGGGCGTCGCGGGCAAAGTCGTGTTCCTCGTCGACCAGACACCGTGGCCGCACCACCGGCATGATGCCATTCTCCCAATAGGCCTGTGCCGCACTCTTCAACTCTGAGCTGTCTTCGGGCACCAGGAGCACCCACTTGAGATTCAGGGCAGTCGCTCGCTTGACGTCGGCGCTAACCGCCGCGTCCGAGCAGTCCAGCCCGGCGTGGATACCAAGACCGTTGTCGCCCGGCGGGCACGGCCAGTCTGCGTAGCCACTGCTCAACTCAGGCCAAACGTCCACGGGCATTCGATCCGCGCCGATGACCTGTATGTCTGTGTAGTAGTGGGTCAGGATGTCTACGTACGCGGCTCCCTCTTCCGCCATCGCTATGGCGCCCTGCTGGCACATGCCGACCCCATGCCCGCTCAACGAAGAATAGGGCTTGATGCAGCTCACGCTCCTACAATACGGTAGAGTCTGCACCCACACGTCTTCGCTGTTGCGGGTATGCCCGTCACAGTGAGCGAAGTAGAACGCCTGGATCACAGCATCCTCGTGGAGTGCCACGACGTCCTCCGTTTCCTGCACCGCAGCATCCGTGCTGGAATACGTGTCCGCTGACCAAGCCTGGCAATGGCCCTCCGTGCAGACATCGGCGCCCTGGGTGCTGTGCCTGGGATGGGCGACCGCGTAGGCCGCGTAGCAGCGAGCCGCCACCGCCTGCGCCTTCAGGGCCTCTTGCGGCGCATCGGGGTCCATCGCGTTGGGGACCACGCCTCGCAGATACTCCTCGAGGCGCATGACCTTCACGCTGCCATCGGGCTTGAGGACTCGGATGTCGTTCGGCACATCCACACGAAGAGGTCGCTTCAGCTTGGGCAGGGCCTTCAAGCGTGCCACCGTCTGGGGAAGGCGTGCCTCCCCGTTGGGTCTGTACCAGCTATGACGGACGAAGACGTTGTCATCCTCGGCCGCCAGAATCCAGAAGGCGTTGTTGAAGAAGTAGTACGGCAACTCGCCGTTCATGGTCATCTCGCACATGGCGGCATGTCGCTCGGCGTGGAGTGTTTCGTTGATCGCAGGAGACCCCGGATGATCGTTGTCCCCCAAGCGCACTCCGTTCTCGCATCCTATGAGGGGAAGCCGCCGCCCCGTGCGCTGTTGCACGATCTCATCGTACCATTCGAACAGATAGAACCCAGTCTGATCCTCGCATCCCGTCGGACGCTGAAACGGCTTGGAGCAGGTCCACCGCGAACTCCCGCCCTTCCCGTAGGTGAGCGGCTTGTTGAAGGCGTAGTTGTGGATGCCTATGGCCATCTTGTCATAGAGATACTTCTTGCCCTTCTGGTTGAGGACGGCGAGGGCCTCCTTCAGGAATGAGGTGTCCCAGTAGTCCCCTGCGGGCGCCAGGGGTGTAAACACCGGAATGATCCCCTCTACCGAATACATGGTCTCCAGACACGGGATCAGATGGTCCATGAACCGTGCAGGCAAGCCGGTAGAGTTCCACTCCGCCCACTCGATCTTGAGGTTCGGCTCATTGAACACGTGCACGTAGTGCACGCCGAGAGACGCATAGTGCTTGCATACCTCGCGGAGGCCAGCTTGATCGATGAAGCTGACGTAGCTGGTGTAGATCCGGATGATGGGCTCGATGTTCCGCTCTATGAGCCCTCGCAGGAACCAATCTGGTATCTTCTTCAGCCCATCGGACAACACCAGCAGCCAGCTAGCCCCCATGGCCTTCATCTCGGGCACGAAGGTGTCGAAGTAGCGTTGTTCGTAGTGGTAGTAGTCCGGGAACCAATGGAACCCTACTCCCGTGTCGTTCTTGGGTCTGGGATAGTCTAGCAGGTTCACCATCACCCTCCTCTTTGGTCTTGCTCTCGCTACACCGTTGACTACGGGAGCAACAATTCCTGTCCCAGGGTCAGGGTTCCCTCGGGATCCAGATCGTTCAGTGCCGCAATCTCGTCCACCGTCGTGCCGTACGCCTCGGCGATGTCCCACAGGGTGTCCCCGTCCGCGACGATGTACGTACGCCCAGACGCGGGCTCATCCACCATTCCGGATGGAGTCTCTACCGGCACAAGCTGGTCAACGCCGTCCTCGTCATCGAGGGGGATGACCAGTTCCTGTCCCGGCTGTAGCAGGTCGGGGTCCAGCGACTCGTTGGCGGCCTCCAGTGCCTCCAGCGTCACGCCGTACTGCTCGGCAATGTCCCACAGGGTCTCGCCGGACTGCACGATGTGGTACACGACCGGCTCAGGCGTCGGCGTGGCCTGGGGAGACGGCGTCGGAGATGGTACCTCCAATACCACTTCCGGCTCCGCGGTGGCTGTAGGCGTCGCCACTGACCTCTCCCTGGTACACCCACTCAGTGCCAAGACCCAGACCACGCACGCCACGATGGGCCACAGACAACGAATCCGCTCCACCAACTACCTCCTTGCGTCCCTACTTAGGGGCTGCCTTGATGGCATCATACGCCGCCCTGGTGGTTCCATCGGGATTGGTGATAGCCCACCAGTACTGCTCGTCGTCCTCCGTCCAGCCCGGGTCGCAGATGTAGACCACGCTCATCACCCCCATCCAGGGCGACCAATTGTCACGAGCCCACTCGTAGGCACGCACGATGTAGTCGGCCTTGGTCTCCTCGGACACCGCATGCCACTTGTAGGGGGAACCCGCCCTCGAATCGCTAGTCCAGCCAAACTCCAACACTGCCATCTGCTTGCCCGAGTCGCCGTTGTCCACCATCACCTGGCGCAGATCCTCGACGCGCCGGAAGCAGAAGAAGCGCCTGCCTCCCAAGTCGATGTTGTTCGCCACCTCTTCAGGGCTGGTCTCTGGTGCCGCCTTGTACCCCGGCGCATGAACGCCTAGTACATCGAAGTAGTTCTTGGCACCGGCTGCGTACATCTGCCTGAGGTACTGCACGTCAGGGAGAGCGTCAGGCAGCCCCGTGCCCGTCGGCGCCAGGCCGGCAGTCATAACCACGGCGTTGGGGTCTGCCTCTTTGATCCTACCGTACGCTACTCGCAGCAGTGCGACGTACTCCGCCGCGTTGGGGGGCTTGCCACCCCATTCGCGGGCCAGGTTGGGCTCGTTCCAGATCTCGTAAGCCTGTATCCGGCCCTCGTACCTGTTCGCCAAGGCGTACACGAAGTCGCCGTAGTCGCTGTAGTTGTCGGGAGGACCGTTGTCCGCTCCATCTGCCCTGGCCCACGACGGCTGGAAGTCCAAACGGGCGATGATCTTCAAGCCGCGGTCGTTCGCAGTCTGCACAACCTGATCTGCCACGCTCCAGTCGAAGATGCCCTTGCCGGCACCTTCGATATTCCTCCACGAGAATAGCTCCTTGATCCAGGTGAATCCGGCATCCTTGACCAAGTCGGCATCACGGGCACGGTTCTCCCCGCTCCACCACAGGAATGTGTGCACAGCGTACTCCGGCGTGCTCATACGAGTCACCGTCCCCGGTTGAGTGGTGGGCGTGGCCGTCGCGTTGGCCTTAGGAGTGGGAGTGGGGGTAGCCGAAGAGGGCGTCGGCGTGGCCGAGCCAGTCGTGGAGCACCCCGGTATCGTCAGCCGCTGCCCCACCCAGATGAAGGAGACGTTGGCTATGTTGTTGGCAATGGCAATAGCCCACGTCGTCGTGCCATACTTGAGGGCAATCGCCGACAAGTAGTCGCCGCTCTTGACCACGTACACGCAGGATTCTGTCGTCTCGGTGGACGTGGCCTGGCCCGTGATCTTCAACACCTGACCCACGTAGATCAGATTGGGATTGACGATCCCGTTCAGGGACACGATGTCGTTGACCGTGGTGCCAAAGCGATACGCCACCCCAGAGAGCGTGTCTCCCACCTGCACAGTGTACGAGGTGGTCCCGCCAGACGTAGTAGTAGAAGTCGTGGACGACGCCCCCGGGATCGTCAAGCTCTGCCCCGCGTAGATGTAGTTGGGGTTCGAGATGCCGTTGGCGGCAACGATGGCCGAAGTAGTCACTCCGTAGCGCGCCGCTATCAGGCTAAGGTTCTCCCCCCACTGTACGACGTGAATGGTGGCCCCCGTGCCCTGTCTCTCCGAACCCGGCGCTGCCCAGACTGGAGAGCTCGAGGACACCAGGAGCGCAACCAGAGAGAGTATCACCATAGCATGGTAGACTCTACCTTTCATTGCCCTGCCTCCTTCACACCAGCATGCTGCTGGTCACACCTACGGCGATGATCGGGCGTCGCCGCAACGCCCGTCTGTAATCCTCAGAAACCACGTCCATAGATGGACCCTAGGACCCATCCGGCCACGTAAGCGAGCACGATCACGAGAAGCAACACGCGCATCTGGAGTAGACTCCCCGTTACCAACGCCATAGCTCGCCAGAAGATCAACCGCACCATGAGAAACCTCCGCAACCCAACGACGGGTCGCTAGCTCGTCACACACCTCACCGATACACGGTTCTCTGGAAAGTGAGAACGAAGCCGGTATGGATGGTCCAGTCGGGGTGCTCCGGTGTTCCCAGGCCCAGCCCGGCAACCATGTCGCTGGGCAGCCCTTCGACGTATACGTTGTAGGAGCACACGGTGTTGAACATCGGATACTTGACCGGGTAATCCCAAGGGTAGCAGCAGCTCTGATACTCGCTGACCACACTCTGATGTCCCCCGTTGTCGACGGCAACGCTCACCCCGTAGACGCGTTCACCCGCCTCATCCAAGAGATCAACGTAGATCTGGATGTCCTTTCGGCTCTCCTCCTCGCTGAGCCATCTGGCCTTGACCAAACGCCAGTAGCGATCCCCGGGCTGCAGTTGCGTTCCTCTTTCCGCCACCGTCACCAGCCGCACGCAAGGCAACTGGTTCAGCCGCGAGTCCCATTCCCGAGGGGAAACGTCGTTCTGCGGCACGCTGGTTGCCGTGGGCGTCCTGGCTGGGGTCGCCGTCGGGTTGTTGGTTTTCTCCACGCTTCCACCGTACTGGAAGATGATGTTGGTGAACTGACCAGCGGTGTCGCAGTCAGTAAAGCCGATCTCCACCGTGTTTGACTGCGGGACCGGATTCGCCTCGCTCTCGACGACGTCGATGCGGAAGGTGAATGGCGAATGGAAGTTCTCAGCCGCCAACGGTGCGAAGCTCCACTCGCCCGGGTCTTGCCCTTCCCCACTTACCCTGTACACAGGGTCGCCGCCGAACCGGAGACGCACAGTCTTGCCGTTGACCGCTTCGCCTCCCACGCCGATGACCTTACCCTTGAAATAGACAGTTCCACAGTTGGGTGCCGGCTGCATGCTCCCTTGAACGTAGGAATACGCGTAGGATGTGGCGGGCGTCGCGGTGGGCTGAGTCGGCGTTGCAGTAGCGGGCTTCGTAGTGGGTGTGCTGGTCTGCTGCGTCGCCGCCGGCTTGGTCGTTGGCGTGGCAATGGCGGTGGGCGTGCTGCTCGCAGGGGCGTCCGCACCCGGTATGGTCAGCGTCTGACCGACGTAGATCAACGATGCATTGGCGATGTTGTTCGCCACGACGATATCCCACATGTTCACTCCGAAACGCACCGCTATCCCGATCAGCGTATCCCCGGATTGCACGGTATACATCGTGCTGCCGCCGCTCTGCGATGGAGTCGGGTCTTCCTCGCTTGCCTCCGTCCCCTGCGGAACGGCCAGCCTCTGCCCCACCACAATGAAGTTAGGATTGCTGAGACCGTTCATCTGAACGAGCTGGTTGACCGTGGTTCCATGCCTGGCCGCGATGGTCGACAGTGTATCCCCACTCTGTACCACGTAGACGCTGGAATCGCCGGTCGGCACCGAGTTGGTCCGGGGGATGGAAAGCGTCTGACCTACGTAGATGAAGTTCGGGTTGGACACCCCGTTGGCCTCCACGATAGCCGCGACTGTGGTGCCGTACCGCTGAGCTATGCTGTTCAGGGTGTCGCCCCATCCCACCACGTACGTATCAGCGTCGCTGGTGACCAGGGCTCCGAACGCTGGGCCGGCTCCACAGAGACCCGCGTAGGCGAGAGTCAGCGCCAGCAGCCCGACGAGGATCCCCCGGCGTAGTGTCCACACCAACTTGTCTCGATCATGCAGGTTTGGCATCTCTATCCCTCCTGGCGAGTCCTACCTGGAGACTGAGATCTTCAGCACCTTGCCACTCTCATCGGTGGTCAAGTGAACGATCTGATGGGACTTCGCTCCGTTGGCCAAGCGCAGAGCCTTCCGGTAGGTGAAACGGTACCGCGTCTCTCCGCCATGTTTGGCCAACGTGACCTTGGGCTTCGCACCGGCCATCTCTGGAAAGTTATCTGTGATATGCTTCGTCACGCTGTTCTTGCACTGTTTGCTCGGACCGCTCATCCTACTTCCTCCCCCATCCTGGCCAACTTGCGACGCCGCAAGAAGGTCGGAACGTCCAGATCACAGAGGTCCATGGTCCGTTCGGACTTGTCTAGGTGCAATCGCGCCGCCTCCCCTGCCCGCATCCTTCGCGGGGCAACGCGACGACGCAGGCTGCCACTCGCCGCACGATCCGGCACCACCATTGCGGACCGCCCGTTCATGCCCACAGCGATGAGCATGACCTGGCACCGGTCTCCCATGTTCTGGTCCACAGTAGCGCCGAAAAAGATGTCTGCGTCAGGACTGGCCATCTCGGCCACCGTGCTCACTGCTCGCTGCACCTCGTCCAGCGACAGGTCATTGTCGCCCGTGACGTTGACGAGGATTCTGGAGGCGCCAGCGATGGTGGACAACTGGGTTAGCGGGCTGGCGATGGCCAGCTCTGCGGCCTCGAGGGCACGATCCTCACCTCGAGCCTGACCGATGGACATCAACGCCGGGCCGCCATTTCGCAGCATGGTCCTCACGTGCATCAGGTTCAGATTGATCACGCCCGTACTGGTGATCAGTTCAGCCACCCCCTGTATGCCCTGCCTCAGCACTTCGTCTGCTATGCGAAACGAGATGTCGAGGGAGGTCCCTTCGTCGATGAAATCCAGCAGACGGTCGTTGGAGATAGCAACGATGGTATCTGCGCTGGCTGACAAGGCGTCCAAACCCTCCTCAGCGGTCTCGCGTCGCCTGTGCCCTTCGAAGCCGAAGGGGATCGTCGCCACCGCGATGCTCAACGCACCTTCCTCCCGGGCTAGCTCGGCGATCACCGGTCCCGCGCCGGTGCCGGTGCCGCCGCCGAGACCCAGGGCTACGAAGACGATCTCGGCCCCCCTGAGCGCCTGGCGGAGTTCCTCCGAGCTCTCCCTGGCCGCTTTGGCCCCCACGGACGGATCCCCTCCAGCGCCCAGCCCGCTCGTCGTCTGAGGACCGAGCTGGATCTTGCGTGGCGCCTCAGACAGCGCTAGCGCTTGCGCGTCGGTGTTGGCGGCCAGGAATTGCACGCCCGGAATCCCTACGTGGATCATGCGATCGATGGCGTTGCTACCACCGCCCCCAACTCCGATTACCTTGATCAACGGTTGGTATCCAGTTGAAGCCATGCCGTCCTCCTGTGACAGGCCATCGCCTGACTTGACGTTGTTTGAAGACCTTTGCCCTGCCACAATCACAGGCGCTCCCGCAGCAGATTCAGAAACTCCTCGAACCGCTTGATCAGCCGCGCCACGAGCTCCGCTGGCCCGGATCGGGCAGGCTCATCCTGCCCTTCGTCAGAACCAGGCCCCGTCTCCACGACGAGAGGCCCTAGCAGGTTGTTAGTCTCGTCCGCCTCGGCTACGAGCCCTACTTCGCCCTCCGTGTTGTAGGCATCGACGTACACGTAGAACTTGTGTCGCCCGGTCGAGAGAACACCGGAGAAGCTGGTATAGCGCTGGTCTGCCTCTTCGAGCGACAGACTGGCCGTGCTGCCCGCCGCCAATGCGGGGACGTACCACAAGGCCCCCCCGGTGTCCAGCGCGCCGACCGAGTTCACGGTAGGGACTGTGTCGGGGTCAACGAACAGTTCGACCCAGAATCCAGTCGTCACATCGAACAAGCTGTCATTCCTGATCGTCGCACTAACGGTCACGGTCACCGGTTCAGACCCGAGATCATCAGCAGGCGTGACCACCAGTTTGTCCACGACGAGGTCTGGCAGGGTAGCGGGCACCGATTCCTCAGTTGGCGTCGGGGTTGCGGCGGGCGGCACCCCGGGCGTACCGACCGGCGTGGGCGAGACCACAGTCTCTCCGTAGGTCGGGCTGTATGACTCGTTGCCGGCCTGGTCCGCGATCTTGAACCTCACCGCCCCGGCGGGCACCTCGACCGTCAGATAGCAGGCGCTCGTGAGGGCCTCGGCAGCGGATCCGCCGCACTCAGCAGACTGCCACGCCCCGAACGTCAAACCTCCATCAGTCGACACGGAGTACTGCGCACTGGCGGTGTCCAGGCCACTGCCACGATCTGCCACGCCGACCATCACCTCGTTGGCGACCTCCGTCTCCACCCTGCTCCAGTCCCCGGGTGGCTCGCTGTCCGCGACTATGCTGGCCGCATACGTGGGAGAAGCATTCCCGGCCGTATCTACGAACCGGACTCCCACGACCTTCTCTCCATCGCCAGCACTCAGTACCCACTGGCGAGAAGCCACGTACTCCTCTATCTCTGTGAACTCACTCGCGTTATCCTGGGTGAACTGCATTCCGGCGATCTCGCCTTGACCATCGTCCGCCTCCAACTCCAGAGTCACGGTCATCTGCGATGTGTACATGGCTCCACCATCGATAGTGATAGAGCCGGTAGGCGGAGTGTTGTCCACCGTCACCTCTATGGTCACACGAGCGCGGTTGCCCTCGACGTTCTTCGCCATTCCCTGGATGCGGTGGACCCCTTCGCTGGACTGGCGGGTGTTCCAGGTCCACTCCACCGACGACTCGCCATCCGCCACCGCCGAGCCATCCACCAACAAGCGCGTCAGAGACGTTGTGGGGCTGGGGCTGGAGACGCGCACCTCCACCTCGCCCGACACGACGTCACCTGCGCTTGGGCTGATGATCTGTACTCGAGGATCGTCGTTAAGGAGCCGTTCCCAGACCAGTTGTCTGATCTCCGGCAGCGCCTGGTAGACCTTGTCGCCAGGGCAGACAGTGCTCCACAGGTCGCGGTGCCCCACTACGTTGGGAAAATCGCGATGGACGAAGTAGGAGGTCTCCAGCGGGTTGATCCCGTAACGATCTGCTTCCCAGGCCATGAGTGACACCAGGGCCTCTTTCATGGCCGGCGTCATCTCCACCGTCCTGTAGTCGCCCATCAGCGCAATGCCAATGCTGCCGTAGTTGTAGTCTCCAGCGTGAACGCCTACGACGCCATCTCCACCCTTGCGACCCTCATAGATGTTGCCCTGGCGGTCGATGAGGAAGTTGTAGCCAATATCGCCCCAGCCGCGTGAAAGCGCGTGATACTGATAGATGGCCCGCACGATGTAGGCCGGGTCAGTTGGATTGTTGCTCGTCACCGTGTGATGGATCACAAAGTGCGTGGGCTGACGATATACCGGCTCACGCGTCGCCCAGGACTCGTTTGCCCCCCATCCCTTCCGGGAGATGATCCGCGGCTGCACGACCCCGGAGGTCGTCTCCTGAGGCAATACCATGGACCGCGCTTCCTCTATGGTTGGCCCTTCGGTGGTGTCCATCAACGTGAGCACAACCTGGCTCAGCACCGGCGAGACGTCCTTCTCGAACGTGCCTAGCGTGATCCGATACTGAACGAAACGAGACAGCGAAACCTCGACCAGATTGGAGTGGGTCAACTCCTCGCTCGTTGGCCCGTCCTCATCGGCAGGGACGATCAGCCATTCGCTCCACGTGCGACCATCGCTGCTGGCACGGATCTCCGCCTGGCAAGAGGTCCCCATGGGCTTGTCCACGGCCCAGGCCATCCCCACCACGTTGAAGGAGACCGGTGATGCGTGCGCCTCCGAAGTGAACACACCGGTCGTGCACAGCTCGCCCCCCTCACCTTGGGCCAGGACGATCTCCCCGTCCTCCGTGGTCTCTAGGATCACACATTCGGCGGTCCCCGTCTGGAAGTCGGCCGTGCTCGTCTGCACCCACTCCTCCATGGTGGCGCCACTCGCCTCCGTCTTCCGGATCACGATATGCTCTTGCTGAGGCAGGCTCTGTAGCACGAACAACGTGGCTACGAACAGTACCAGCGCGGTTATCGTCTTACGCATTCCGGCTCATCCTCCACGATTCGCGTCGCGCATCATATCCCCAGTTCACTGAGTTCCTCGGAGACCTGAGACAGCCTCTCGCCCATGCTCCACTCCTCCTGGCTCCATCGCTGAGGATTCCAGATCTCCAGGCGGCTGCCCACACCGACCAGTACCACCTCGTTCTCCAAGCCCGCATAACTGCGCAAGTGCTCTGGAACGATCGTCAGACCGTCAGGACCCAGCGTCTCCACACAAGCTCCCCCGTACAGGTGACGCTGCAACAATCGGGCCGCCCCTCCCAGTAGCGACGCTCCGCCCTCGAAGCGCTCCATGAACCCCTGCCACGCGGCCAGGGGAAACACAGCCACACACTTGTCCAGACCTCGGGTCAGAACAAGACCTTGTTGGAGGTCGTCCCGCAGGTGGCTGGGCAAGACGAGACCGTCTGGCCCCAGCCGTACCTGTGCAGATGTACCAAGTAACATGCACTGCTCTCCCCAAAGCCTCGCCGGCTCAGCGCCTGAGTCTTCCCAGCCGAGCCGCTACCAGCTCCTTGATGTCCCGTGTCAGGAAGTCGAGCTCGCGTTCCAGTCCCTCGTACACGTCTCGGGCGTCCTGCTCAGCGCGACGCCGCGTCTGGTCCGCGTCCTGCTCGGCTGCCTCGATGATCTCCTGAGCGCGAACCTCGGCCATCTTGACCAGTGGGTTCTGGTCCATGATCAAGGCCGCCTGTCTCTCGGCGCGCTGCCTGATCTGCTCGGCTTCGAGCTCAGCCTGTTCGAGTACCTTGCCTTCCTTGGCCAGGACACGCTGAGCCCGCAAGACCTCGAGCGGCCAATTGGCGCGCAGCACATCCAACGTAGCCAGGCATTGCTCTTGGTCCACGAGCGCCTTGGAGGTCAAGGGCACCCTGGTGGCCGAGCACAGCAGATCTTCCATCTCATCCACAAACACGCTCATCTCATGGACGGAGGAGACTTCCGCGTCGTCATACCCACGCCCGACGTCCAGATCTTCATACCCCCCGATCAGGGACGACCCATCAGCCTCGAGGTCAGCCACCTTCCCGATGGAAGACCCCCGCACGCGTTCACGGATGTTCCAGCCACGCATCTGTCCCTCCCGTGCGCACCTCGCCTAGCTCTGCGAGACTCGAACGAACTTCTTGATACTCTTTACCGCCCAGATGGTCATTTCCTTGGTCGTGTACCCGTACCAGGCCTCGTCATTCTGCCCACTGAGTATCCAGGGGCAGACAGCGAAGAGGTAATCGGGCAACAGCTCCCCGTTGGAGAGCCGATACTTGCGGAACCACTTGAGCATCCATTTCGTGTACTTGGCGTGAAGCTCTCCAGCGACCCGCGGATAGCGATGATCGTCGTATGCACCGTACAGCCAGCCGCCCTCACCACAGATGATGGGAGGCACAAAACCCAAGCGTCTCTGGAAGACCTCAGCGAAGAACTGAAAGCCCAGGACACACCAGTGATTCTCTTGCCACTCCGGCGGGTGATTCAGGCCATAGTTGTGGCAACAGAACCAGACGCGATTCCAAACCGGGTTGTCTGCCCCCAGCGCATCGATGGCCGCCTCCGCCTCATCCAGGTTGAGGCACTGCAATCCTGGGTATCCACCTGAGTCGTATACGTCCTGTGCCTTCTCAGCCCACAGGCGTGACCACTTAGCCACGTACTTCTTGGGTCTGCTGTTTTCCCACTCCCGTTCATCTGAAGGCTCATTGAAGATCTGGATGTAGGCTGGGATGCCGTTCTCCACGAGGAGCCGAGCGTCACTGCCGAAGGGGTGATTCCGATTGATGGAAAGGACTTGCCTGCACACTGGCATGATCCCGGCGTCCCAGATCAATCTGGCACACCTTAGCAACTGCTCCTGACCCTGGTAGCACAAAGTGGCCCAGGTGAGCCTCATCTCCTTGGCTCTCCTGATGTCCAGCTCTATAGCCTCGGTCCTCATGTCCAACCCGAAGTGAATCCCCATGCCGGCGTCACCAGGTGGTCTGGCAAAGGCACTGTAGCGGTCCGTCGGCTCCGGAGTCGGAGAAGGAGGGTCCGGATCTACAGGGTCCGAGTCCTCTTCTTCCGGATCCTCTGCCGGATCTACCAGCTCGAACGTGACCAGCACAGGGTGGTGTCCGGCCACCGTCAGTTCCAGGTTGTCGCCGTACAGCCCGAAGCCTTTTAGAACCTCGCTATTCCCGACCACCTCCACACAGTAGCCACCCCACGCAGAGAACATGGGCATGGACGCCGCTCCCGTGCGGGCGCCAGCCGGCGCGTAAGGATCATCCTTCGGCACGGTGACGTACTCCCCATCGGGCCACGAGAAGCGCACCCCGTCGGCGTCAGCGATGGCATACGCACTCATGCTGGGCGAGCCTGGCTGTACTTCGACGCGCACGACTTTCCAGTAGGGCTTCTTGCGCCGCTTGGCCCGCTTCACCCGTAGCGAGGTCTTCATCTGCTGGGACAATCCCACGCACTTCACGTTCGATGAATCCAATGACGATTCAGAGACCACGGACATCGCCACGGACGAGGGAAGCTCGTCTATGCCGGCGCGTGAGTACTTCAACAACCCCTTGAAGGCGGAGACAGCCTTGCTCTCCTCTCCTTGCGTCCCATACCAGGCATGAGACCTGTTCTCATCGCCCTCCTCCGCTGCCAGCAGCCAGAACGCGTGGTTGATGACGTAGTCGGGGACCAGGTCTCCCATCTGCATCTTGGCCATAGCCAGAGCGCGTTCGGCGTGGCTGTCTTGGTCCGCCCACACGCCCCCCTGGAGAGAATAAGGATCTCCGTAGACGGCGCTGCCGAGACACAGCAACCCTAGCGGCTCTCCCACGACGGACTCCACGATCTCTGCGTACCACTCGAACAGGTCGAACCCCAGGTGGTCCTCGCTCTCCTCGGGGCAGAAGTACGGTCGAGACTCGGTCCAGCACTCCTGTCCTCCCTGTCCCCAAGACAACGGTCTGTCAAACGCGTGATTCTCCATGGCGATCACCGTGCGCTCCAAGACGGACCCATCCAGTCTTGCGGCAAGCCTCTCGAGGGCGTCCCTGAGGAAACTCAGGTCCCAGTAACCGCCCTGAGGCCGCAACGCAGGGAACACGGGGAACAGGCCTGCGTCGGCCATCTCCCCCAGGCACGGCAAGAGGATCTCCACGAACCTCTCCACGAGGGAGTCTCGACACCACTGCTCCACTCCCCAGCGGGACGAACAGTTGGGAGCACCAAACAGCTCCACGTAGTGGACGCCCCAGCTAGCGTACGTGGCCAGCATCTCCGCCAGCTCAGCTCTGTCCACGGGCTGGATGACAGGCACCACGATGCGCACGACAGGCTCGATCTCTTGAGCCACGAGCTTCTTGACAAAGAACTCCGGCACCCGGCTCTCCACCTTGGAGAGCAGGACCAGCCAGCTTGCACCCAGATTCTTCAGTTCGGGCAGCCACCGGTTAGCGTCGTACGGGCTGTAGTGCCCGGTATCCGGGTAGTAGTGGAACCCGTATCCGGTGTCGTTCTTCGGCCGCCAATACCGTTCCAGAGTCATCTCGGATCGTTCCCTGTCAACGTCTGTGTGCCACCTCTGGAGACCATGACCTTGACCACGTCGCCGTCGGCGTTGACCGTCACCTTGACCACGTGTTGCTGCTCGTGCCCACCTTTGGAGACGATGCTGTGGTGAGAAGCCTGGATCAGACCTGGCACTCCGGACCCTTCACCAGAACCACACGCGCAAGCCCCCGTGCCGCATTCCGAGCTGGAACAAGGGACCCTGCACAGGACGAGCGGGTGGGCCATGAGACCATTGGCCTGGAGGAAGGGTAGGCTTCTCTGCACCTTGGCCTTAACCTCTTTGGTGAGCGGCAACGATTCCGCGTCCATCATCCTCGAGCAGCAAGCGAGCGGTGGGCAGGCCACTTCGGACTGAGCCTCTGCCTCTGGGAACTCGAGCCGGGCGCCTAGACTCAACGAAGGATCTCCATAGAGGACGAAGCTCATCAGTGCTTTCTGATCCTCGCCATCCAGGTACCCCTGCTCGGCGGCCGCATTCCGTATGAACTCCGCTCTGGCCCTTTGCATGGCCCCCCCGATGGAGAGGCCGTCCAGAATACCCTCCCACAGGTACCTGCCCAGCAGATCCGCGCCGGACAACGGGGGCGACAGTGTCCCGTAAGACATCGCGGTGAAACCCAGGAATCCCAGCGCCCCGTTAGAGAGCAGGTTCAACGGTATCGAGCCATCCGCATGTTGGCCGGGAGGCTCAGCTCCGTAGCAGGCCTCTGAGTACACCAGAGCACCCTCGGCGGCCGACCAGGAGACTGACAGAGGCGTCAGCGCGATGGGCAGGAGCGCCGAACCGTAGTCCGCCTCTCCGTGGCCATACCAGTACGGACTTCCCCTGAACCCGTGCAGATTGAAATAGGCCAGGGTCGGCATCTGCTCGTGGGCGGTGAGGAAGTCGTAGTCTGTCGAAGGAGGAGACAACTCGAGTTTGGAGGGGTCACCTATCACCTCGAACACTGAGCGCGACGCCTCCGCCCAGATCTCGGCCGTATAGCCAACGCTCGCGAATCCAGAACGACCGGCGCTCAAGAGCCTGCGTATCGGGTTCTTCAGCCAGGATGACGTTGAGACGCTGGCCTGTGAAGCGCCTCTCTCGTGGTGAGCGATAACTCGGTCGACGAGGGTCAGCAGGGTGGTCACTTCTCCGTCACCGGCGTCAGGAAGACGACCCACGCTGAACCTGGAAAGTAGCTGGTTGTCCTCGCGGCAGACGTACGGCCAGTCGGACAACACCTCAGCGTCTTCGTCGTCAGCAGGGTTGTCCACTCTGTGGAAGGGAATGATGGAATCGCCGCCCACGATCAACAGGGACAGAACCTGCTTCGACTCCTCACGCAGACTCGCCTCGATCCCCTGGATCAGGCCGGCAACCTTCTCCGCGTTGGAGGGGTCTACGCCGTGGAGACCGAACTCTCCCAGGTGCGAGTCGTCGTCCACGTATACCTTGATGGCCTCCGCACCCGTGGAGCGAGCAACGGCTTCACAGAGCGCCGAGAGCCTGCCGTCCAACTCCCTGTACCCGTCCTCCCCGAACCGCGCCGTCAGCGCCTTGCGGCTGGAGAGCACGAGACGTACAGAGGTGAAGTCAGACGAGCCGCTCTCTTCAACACAACCGTCACCGTCCTCGGACGGCAGCGTGATCTCCAGCACCTCGGACTCGTCTGACGAGGGCTCGGCCACCTCCTCAGCTCGTCCCTTCTGGACGTGGAACGGGGCCAGTGAGATGCTCTCTTGGTGCTGTGCGGTAATAGTGGGCAGCGGCTCGATCCCCAAAAGGTACCTCAGCGGAAGAGGCGCTTCCAGGACTGTCTCCTCCGGAGGCCCGTTCACCTCCAGACTGCCACAGAGGAACGTATCATACCTGGCATACTTGCCGAGCAGTTCCTGCGCCACCAGGAAGCTAGGATCGAGGGCCCCCGCGTCGTGGAGCAGTGCAGTTCCCTGTGCATCGTCTCGCTGCTCCAGGAGGATGTCCCCCAGGACGAGTTTGGGCCTGATCCACGCCGGTCGCTTTTCGGCGAACTCCTCGGCCAGCGGCCTTGCACTCCCGGTGCGTCCCACGTTCCACAGAGCCTCCAACAGGACAAGCTCCAATGCTGAGCGGAAGTCGCTGTCGTCATCTGCCTGGGCTATAGCAGCCTCGTAGTAGGGCATTGCCTCCTCCCACCGGTCCGCCACCGTCAGTAGACGGGCCAGGACCAGCGGTGAGGTGTCTTCAAGGCCATCGCCGCCGAGCTCTCGAACCCCTTTGTCGTAGGGATGGAACGCCAGCCCCCACTGAAGGTACTGGCTCTCCTCAGGCCCAACGCCCACTCCCACGTCAGCCTCTACCATGCCCTTCAGTGCAGCCAGGTTCAGAGGATCAGCGTTGAGAACGAGCTCCAACTGCTCCTGCGCCTCGGCCCACTCTCCAGCGTCCAGCCGCGTCGCTCCACGCAGGCAGCGCGCAGCCAGGAAACCAGGTAGTTGCTCCAAGAGGTGCTCGAGCAGTGCGATTCCGAAGTCGCGGTAGCCCAGATCGAGGCTCAGCTTGGCCGCGGCAAACAGCTCCCTAGACGTTGTCAGTCTCACGCTGTCCTAGCCTCCCGCCTGATGTCTCTGGACCCCTGGAGCCGGTCGGCCGGCCGGGCGCCCCGGGCCACGAAGAAGGCCAGAGCACTCGTCGCCGCCAGTTGCTTGTAGGCCTCACTGTTCTGAGGCTGGAGCTTCACGGACTGGCGGAACATCTCGACCGCCTCGGGGTACTGCTTCAGTTGCTTGTACACCATCCCCGCGCCGAAGTACGCGTCGAAACTCTCGGGATCCTGAAGTAGAGCTGCCTCGTACTCGCGCAGCGCTTCGCTGTGCTCGCCCTGAGTGTGCAGGATCCAGGCGAGATCGGAGTGCGCACCAGGGTTGCCCGGGTCCAATTCCACGGCTTTCTTGAGGTGAGCCGCAGCCTTGTCCACGTGGCCCAACCTGTCGCAGAGCCGGCCAAGCTTCACGTGCGAAGTGACGTGATCGGGATTCGCCTTCAGAGCTTGATGGTAGAGCCGGAGCGCCTCGTCGTAGTTGCCCTGCTCCTCCTCGATATCGGCCATCTCCTGGTAGACCTCGGGTACGTCGCCTGCCAGATCCTGAGCCTTCTGGAACTCCCTCAGAGCCTGGTCGGCATGTCCCTGCCGTTTGTGCAGCACGCCCATCTTGAGGTGGTACGTGGCGTTGCCGGGATCCACCTGGAGCGCCTTGCTGTAGCTGAGCATGGCTTCCCGATAGTCGCCTCGCGCCTCCGCCAGCCTGCCCAGTTGTTCGTGGACCGCTGACCAGTCAGGTCTCAGAGCAGCCGCCTCCAGATACTCGGCAGCCGCCTCGTCGTACCTGCCCAGATTCTCGTAGCACCGACCGAGATGCAGGAGATACTGAGGCTCATTGGGCGCGAGCTGGATGGCTTTCTTGTGCGCTTGCTCCGCGTCCTCGAAGAGGCTCTGCGACTCCAGTGAATGACCTAGGTCGTTCCACCAACCGGGATCGTCTTCTTTCCTGCTGAGAGCCTCTTGGAGATAGTCCGCAGCCTTCTCGTACCTCCGCATCTTCTGGTACGCGACTCCCGCATCGTGGTAGTAGCGCGCCTCCTCGGGCTGCAACTCGATGGCGGCCAGGTACTCCTCCAGGGCCGACTGGTAGCGTTCCCGCTTCCGATACAGTTCGCCCAACCGGTGACGCCTCTCAGCCAACTCAGGGTTCTGCTCCACCGCGTGCTGGAGAGCCGTCATAGCCTCCTCGTAACGTCCGTCCTGCTCGTAGGCGGTGGCCAGGGCGTGGTAGTAGTCCCCTCGTGCGGGCGCAAGCTGCGTCGCCGTTTCCAGGGCTGCCGTGGCAGGTCCCAGTCTGCCGATCGCCAGGTACGCAAGCCCCAGCTCGTAGTGATTGACGTGGTCCTCTGGAGCCATGTCACAGGCCTTGAGCAACTGCTCCACCGCCTCTTCATCTCTGTCGAGACTGCGAAGCACGAGACCAAGATTGCGGTAGTGGAGAGAGTTCTGGGGCTCGAGCTGGATGGCCTGCCTGGCCTCCTCGAGCGCCCTCTCGGCCCTCCCGCCCTTGGCGTGCACCACTGCGAGCTGGCTATAGGCGAGAGCGTCCTTGGGTCTCCTGGCCAGATCTTGATGCAGCGCGCTCTCGATCCCGTCCAGCCAACGCGAGGCCACGAAGGACGGCAACGACTTGGCCACAGCGGAGCCCACCTCAGCGAGTCTCTCGCGTAGCTCAGGAGCGTCGGCCGAGAGCTCCAGCGCACGCTGGTAAGCGGCCGCGGCCTCTTCGAATCTTTCCCGCGTCTCGTAGGCCAAGGACAGCTCATAGTAGGTCTCGAAGTCCTGTTCCTCGAGGGCCAGGGCGGCTCGCAGGCTCTCGATAGCCGCCTCGCTGTCGCCCATCCTGCGCTGTAGACTACCCATCTGACGAAGGTATCTGGCCTCGTCAGACCCGAGGTCAATCGCCCTCTGGCAGGAGCTCAGCGCGTCCTCCAGCCTGCCAGCGGCATCGTAGGCCCTTGCCAGCTCGAAGTGGTTCTCAGGATCGTCCGCTTCCAGTTCCACCGCCCTTTCGAGCTCGTCTACTGCTCGATCAACCTGGTCCAGACCCAACAGAGAGCCACCGACTCCCCTGTGAGCCGCAGCCAGACCGCCATCGAGTTGCACTGCCCTCTCGAACTGGGAGAGCGCCTCCTCGTGCAATCCTTGCTCATACAGCACCTGCCCAGCGACGAGGCTCACCTCGGCATCGCTGGGATCCAGCGCCACGGCCTTGCCCAATGCCGCCGTGGCCTCATCCGGACGTCCCAATCTAGCCAGCAAGCGACCGAAGTGAAAGTGGTACCGGGCCTTGTCTGGAGCCAGTCTGGACGCTTGTCCATACTCCTCTGCTGCCTGCTCCAGATTCCCCAGCTCCTCGTACAGCTCGCCGAGGGTCGAATGTGCTCCGGAGTCGTCCGGTGATAGACGGAGTGCCTCCTGGACCTGGGCTACTGCTTCCTCCAGCCGTCCCAGGTCGGTCAGAACCCCCGCGTAGTGGGTCCGGTACTGCGGCGCTGCAGGAGCGAGTTCCACGGCGCGCCCGGCCGCCCGCGCGGCATCGTCCAGCCGCTCGTCGGTCAGATACAGGTCGGCCAGGACGTCCTGGACCTCTGGAGTATCCTTGCCGATCCGTGCGGCCTGCTCCAGCGTCGCGATGGCGTCGTCCTCGCGGCCCATCTCTCGCAGCACGCCGGCGACCGCGGCCACGTGGCGTGGGTCCTCGGGTTTCACTTCCAGTGCCTGGCGGTAGAGATCCAGGGCCTTGTGGACGTATCCTTGGGACTCCGCTGCCTCCGCCAACTCAGAGAGCAGTTCGGGGTCGCCTGGCATCAGCTCGTTCGCCCGCTCCAGCTCACCGATCGCGGCATCTACATCGCCCAGAAGACGATAAGCCCGTCCCAAGGAACGATGGTACTGCGCTATGCTCTCGTCCAGCGTCGAGGCCGTCTGGAGCAGAGTCAGTGCCTTCTCGGCCTCTCCGCTCTCCAGGTACAGGTCGCCAAGTTGATAGTTCGTCTCAGGGTCTTCCGGAGCGAGCTCCAGTGCCGCCCCCAGTGCGCTGGCGGCACCATCACTGTCACCCAGGGTCCTGCACGCTATGCCGTAAGACAACTGATATCTGAACACCAGGGGAGCCAGATCCACCGCCTCCGCGAAGAAGTCGTGAGCCTCGCTGTGCCTGCCCACCAGCTCCAGACTCCGTCCCAACTGCCACAGGATCTCCGCATCCTGAGGTTTGAGCTCGCGTGCCCGTTCCAGCGTGGCGACACTGAGGTCCGCTCGACCGCTGTCGCGGAGGAGCGCGCCTTTCTGAAGGTGATACTCGGCCCTATTCGGGTCCAAGCTCACCGCGTCGTCCAACTGGCGTAGGGCGTCCTCCACTCGCCCCTGCGCTGCGTACAGCTCAGCAAGCTCGGACTGGACAGACGCAGGCGCATTGGCGAGCCGCTGCGTGCTTTCCAGCACGCTGATCGCCTCCTGGTCCCTGTCCAGACCGCGAAGGGCTTTCGCGTAGTACAGTTGAACCTCCGGGTTCGCGGCTGACGCTTCCGCCGCCCTCTCCAGGTATCCGGCCGCTTCTCTGGGCAGATCCATCTGTTGCAGCATCTTGCCCAGTTCGAAGCTCAGCTCAGCGTTGTCGGGATCCAGTTCTACAGCCTTCTCGGCCTCCGCCCTGGCTTCGTGGACCCGGCCCAGGCGATGCGCCACCGAAGCCGCGTGAGCGTGGTACTCGGCCTCCTGCGGGCGAAGTCCTATCGCCTCCTGGTACTCCTCCAGGGCCTCGTCGAGATCATCCTGTGCTTCACGAACCTGGCCCAGCAGGAAATGGACCTCGCCGTCCTGCGGGTTCAGCTTCAAGGCCTGTTCTACATATTGCTGTGACTCCTCTACACGCCCCGCCCTCTGGCTCGCCGCGGCGGCGCGCAGATGGTAGCTCGCGTTCTGCGGAGCGATGGACACCGCTTCCTCGTACATGCGGAGCGCGTCCGTGTCCCTGCCCATCTCCTCGTATACCGCGCCCAGGTCTGCTACAGCCTGCGGCGATGAGGGATCCAGCTCGATGGCTCTCATCAGAGATGACACGGCGGAATCCAGGCGCTTCCTATCGTGCAGCAGAGTGCCCAGCCAGCGGTGGTATTCCGCTACTCCAGGTTCGAGGGCTATGGCGGCCTCGTACTCGGCCAGCGCCTCTTCCTGCCGTCCCTGCCCATGGAGCAGGAGGCCCAACTGGAATCGTGCGGCAGCCAGATCTGGATCGAGCTCCAGTGTCCTTCGTAGCTGCGACTCTGCTTCGCTGCGCCGCCCCAGACTGCGCAACACTTCGCCCGACAACAGATGATACTGGGGATCATCGGGGGCCAGTTCCAGACAACGCTCGCACCACACCCAGGCTTCGTCGTCCCTACCGTCGCTGGAGAGGGCCAAGGCCAGGTCGTAGCACCAATCGGCGCGCTCCGGCTCGATTTCCGCAGCTTTGGCCAGGTATCCCGCTGCCTGTCGAGGCTGCTTCTTGTATAGCCACAGGGCGCCGGCCTTGTGCTGGTACTCGGCGTTCTCGAGATCAGCCTGTGCGGCGTATTCGTACTCCTCCAGCGCGGATTGAGCCTGTCCGGTCCTTTCGAGGACGGCGCCCAGCTCATAGTGCCAGTCCGCGCGATCGGGAGCGAGAGCAAGCGCCCGGTGCATGGCTTCGCTGGCCTCGTCCCAACGCTCCTGGATGCCCAGCAAGTGACCGACCCGCCAAGGGCAGAGAGGCTCGCCAGGGTCTTGCGCCTCGGCCGACTGGTAGGTAGCCAGTGCCTCTGCATACCAACCCTGCTTCTCGTATGCATGGCCCAGCTCGAGGTGGGGCGTCACGTCCTCCGGCTCGAGCAACGTGGCCTGTTGTAGCTCCGCCTGCGCTTCCGCATACCGCTGGAGCCGGTTGAGCACCACGCCAGCGCCGCAGTGATACGCGGCCACCTCGGGGTCCAGCGCAATCGCGTGCTGGAAGGCCGAGAGGGCCTCGCTGAACCGGCCTTTCTTGAGATAGGCCAGGCCCAGCTCATGGTAGGAATCGGAGCAAGCCGCGTTCGCTCCCGCGACTGCCGCCTCCAGCTCCGACACCGCCTGGTCGACGTGATCCAGCTCTCGATACAGAATCCCCAGGTTCCGGCTGGCGACCAACCTCTCGGGCCCGATAGAACCACGTTCGTCACGGCTTCGCTGGCGGTACTTCTCGGTGTATCCCAGCAACTCGACGCGTGAGCGCTGGTCCCCGCGTTCTCGGCCAATGATGCCTTCGAACAGGGCAGCTGCACCGTCCTCCTGCCCCATCTCCCTCAGTTCCAGCCCCAGCCGGTACACCGACGACATATCGAGGCCATCCACCAGGGGCAGAGACTCTGCCAACTGCCGCGCTTCCTGGCCGTTCTCGTTGTAGGCCAGGCACCTGGCCGCGATGCGCGGTCCCCAGCCGTCGATGCGGACCTCCAGGAGCTGCTGGATAAAGGACAAGGGATCGCTCACCAGGTGGTAGAGGTGGACCAAGACACCTTCCCATCGACGAGCTGCCTCCTCGGAGTCCAGACAGATATTGTTGGACAGAGCGCCCGAGTAGGAATCGCTCACGGCCAGGGCGGTGAAATAGTCTCGCACCATGGGATCGCTGAAGCGCACCTTGTCTTCGCGCCTGGAGACACTCACCACGCCCGAAGCGGCGAGGCTAGAGAGGCGCTGCCGAGGCTGCCCACCGCCCACCGGGAGCAAGCTGGCGAGCACCTGGTTGGAGTCGAGCTGCACCACGCCATTTTCCCCGAGACGCTGCATCTGCACGGCCAGGGACCCCAGGTCTCGCTTGGCCTTCTCGACGTCCAGGTCGTCAGATCCGTCGCCTGCCGCGTTCAGCAAGTCTCCTACACCGGCCTCCACCACCGCGCTGCTCCCAGCCTGGCCCAGTCCCGCGGGCGCTTCCCGCACCAGCTTGGCATAGGCCGCCGAGAAGAGCGGCATTCTCATCAGGTTCCACAGCCGTCCGTCCGCCCTGGCCCTCCAGAGCGCGGCGGGCTTGGCGGACGCGGGTAGCTGGGCTTGTAGATAGGCGATACGCTGCCGCTCGTCGAAGTCCATCAGTTCGAACACCGAGGGGTCTCGGAGCCAGCGCCGGAACGCTGGATACTCCTCCGTGCGGCAGACAGCCACACACTTCACGTCCTCGGACTCCGCCAGATCGGCCAACTCGTCGAGGAGATGGTTGTCCCGAATCCCCTCCAGACCGTCGAGGAGCAACAGGACACGATTGCCTTCGAGGACGCGGACCACGGCCTCCTCGTCCAGGCGAAGGTCATACGTCTCGAACTGAGCAGCAAGGATGGGGAGCAGACCATCGCCCGCGCACGACACGCGCAGATCCACGTACAGCGGCACGTAGCGCGCAGAGGCGCCTTCCCTTCCGTCGAGGACTCGCCGCGCTTGCTCGTGAGCAAGCCAGCGCAGTGTGGCGCTCTTTCCGCTTCCCGCCTGGCCCAGCAGAATGATCGTCTCCCAGGAATCGAAAGACGTCACCAGGTCGCGGATACTCTGAATTGCGGCAGAGGACTTCCCTTTGCTGCCATTCCCAGGCGTCTCCTCGTCGGCTGCCTGCCCCTCGCGGGGCTCGACGCGCAGCGGCAAGTAGGAGGAGGCGGCACGCTGAAGTCCCTGATCGCCGACCAGAGACTGCACGTACTTCTCCACCGTCGCCTGTACGTCCACGAGTGCCACCCTGTTCTCGCCTTCAGTCCCCTCCGGCGATGGCAGAGTACCTGCGTCCCCCATCTCGCTCATCGTCCCACCCTCACACCTTTCCAATCATCCAGAAGGCTACGACGCAGATCATCACACCAGTCACGCAGAGGAAGGCACCTACGCCCGCTGCTGTGCGGATGAGCTGGTTGATGGCCTCCACCATTCCTGACGCAGAATCAATCAGCGGCGCGACCGAGTCTTGCGTGATCGCCCGACCGTTGATCCTGATAGATTGTGTCGAGAGCTCCTTCATCGTCTGGTGGTACTCCTTGGCCAGGATGATCCACAGACCAGACAATGACGAAAGCACCCCGATCACAAACATGCTGATGGACATCACGATCTGTATCTCGTCATTCATGCTCCTACCCCTCCTGCGCATAGTCTGGCGTCGTGGACGATGCGAGTGATCATTCTCCGCATGTCCTCGACAACAAAAGGCTTCGTCACGTAGCCGTCAACCCCAAGTTCCTTGACTTCCTTCTCCGCCTGGGCGGACCCGTAGGCGGTCATCACGATCACTTTCATGAAGGGATCGAACTGTCGCACCGCCCTGATCAACGACAGACCATCCATGTCTGGAAGCCGCAGATCCACCAGCATGAGGTCGAACTGCCCTCCTATCACGCTCTTGAGAGCTTCGTCCCCGGCGCCAGCGACCTCCACTCTGAATGGCGGCTTCGAATCCTCCAGGCTCTGCCTCAGAAAGTACGACAGCGTATCTTCGTCTTCGGCTATCAGTAACCTCGCCAGTATGTCCGCCATCTTCTTCCTCTCCACCGTGAAAGGCCTTCACTTCTATACTGGTGCAAGATTCGTGCCAGGCTTCATACCTATGTAGGCGAATGTCGGTCAGGACCGCCGAACACGGGGATGGAGGTTGCATAGCCAGGAGAGATTCGTGCTGAGAGGACCCGCATCTAGTAGCCCATGCAGAAGCTACCACTACGTCTAGTGGGTCGCACCGGCAGGCTATCGCCCTCGGATGCCTGCCACAACGCGCCCCCCACCGCCGGTGGACTCGCTCCGCCGTGGTGAAGGCGGTTACAGACGAGTGCTGAGGGTGTGGAAAAAGCCGCACTGCGGACTTTCACACAGTGCTATGGGGGAATTTGCGGCGCTTCAGAGGAACTTGGCGCGCACCGAGATCAAGGCCAGGAAACAGCGAAAGTGTGGAGAGACGGGGTACAGCGGGTGACGATCAGCCCGAGAAGGTGCCTGCCCTACCGGTCGGGGGTGTGTTGAAGGGCAGAAGGCGGCTACTGCTCCATCTGCAAGCCGTACTTCTGTATGCTGTAGTTGAGAACGTCGCGACTAACGCCCAGGAGTCTGGCTGCGCGGCTCTTGTTGCCCTCCGTCTCAGACAGCGCCTCCTGGATCATGCGCTTCTCGATGCCGGCTATGGTCGCCTTCATGTCGACCCCTGAGGCCACCGCTGGGATGGAGAGTACCTTGCCGGCGAAGGCCATGCTCGGTTCCCTGCTCACGATCTCGGCTGGCAGGTCGCCTACGTTGATCACGTCACCGGTGCAGAGGATCATGGCTCGCTCGACGACGTTGCGCAACTCGCGTACGTTTCCAGGCCACTCGTACTGCCGCAGCAGGCGCAGGGCATCGTCTGAGATGCCCCGTACGCTGGTGGCCCGGGCCTTGTTGAGGTCCACGATGAACGCCGTGGCGAACTTGTCTATGTCCTCCGGTCTCTCCCTCAGGGGCGGTACGTCGATGACTACCACGCTGAGTCGGTAGTACAGGTCCTCGCGGAACTCACCGTCGCGGATGGCCTCCCTGAGGTCACGATTGGTGGCCGCGACTATGCGAAGGTCCACCAGGATGTCCTTCATGCTGCCCAGTCGCCGCACCGTCTCGGTCTCCAGCACCCGCAGCAGCTTGGCTTGCAGCTCCGGCTTGAGGGTGCTGATCTCGTCGAGGAACAGCGTGCCCCCGTCAGCCATCTCGATCATCCCGGGCTTCGCGTTCCGCGCATCGGTGAAAGCGCCCTTCTCGTGTCCGAAGAGCTCTGTCTCCATCAGAGTATCCGGAATCGCCGCGCAATTGATGGCCACGAAGCCCTTCTTCGCCCTGGGACTGAGCCGGTGGATAGCTTGCGCCACCACCTCCTTGCCCGTCCCGCTTTCGCCCTGGATCAGCACGCTGGCCTTGGTGGGAGCCAGCCGCTCGATGAGCCGCATGATGTCCTGCATCTGCTTGTTGTCGCCGACGATAAACTGATGGTCACGGTCCTGCTGGAGCCGTAGTCGCTGGATCTCCTGGCGCATGGCTCTAGATTCCAGCGCCTTGGCGGCGGTGATGCTCAACTCCTCCAGGTTAATGGGCTTCTCCAGATAATCGTAGGCGCCGAGCTTCATGGCCTGCACTGCGCTCTCGACCCCTGCGTGCGCCGTGAGTACGATCACGGGCAGACTGGAGTCCACCTTGCTGATCTCGTACAGCACGTCCAGCCCGTCCCCGTCAGGCAGTTTCAGGTCCAGCAGCACCAGGTCTACCTGCTGTCTGCTCACCACCTCGAGACCGTCGGCCGCGGTGTAGGACGTGATGGCCTGATACCCCTTCTCCTCCAGAGACTCTTTCAGAAAATAGCACAGCGTCTCTTCGTCGTCTACGATCAGAATCCTGTCGCTCATCATCCTCCCCTCCCCGCCAGGGGAAGCCTGACTACTACTCTGGTCCCTCGGCCCTCCTCGCTCTCCAGGTCTATCTCGCCGCCGTGCTCATCTATGATCCGCTTGGCGATGGTGAGACCAAGTCCGGTGCCTCGCGTCTTGGTGCTGTAGAAGGGATCGAAGACCTTGTCCAAATCCTCCGGCCTGATCCCGATGCCCGTGTCGCGTATCTCCACGTCCACGTAGCCGGCCTCGTCGGCGCCAGGACCGGTCACCAGGATCTCGAGGTCGCCCCCGTCGGGCATCGCCTCCAGCGCGTTCGATAGCAGCCTGCTCAGGGCATGGCTGAGACGTTGCCCATCCGCCTTCACCGGCGGCAGACCCGGGCCGAGGTACTGACGTAACTCCACGCCTCGCGTTTTCGCCTGCTCATTCCACCCATTCAGCGAGCCCGCTACGACCTCAGCCACGTCACAGGGCGCTAGCTCCAGGTGGGGAGGTCTCGTGATCAGAAGTATGTCTTCAATAATGGCGTTGACCCTCTCCCCTTCCTTGAGCACCCGCTGCAGGGCCTCGTACCTGTCGTCCCCCTCCTCGAACTTGGACATCAGATGCTGGATCCCGGCGCCCATGCCTGCTAAAGGATTACGGATCTCGTGAGCCACGACCCCCGCGACCTCCGCCAGCAACGACGTGCGATCCAGTTTCCTTCGCGCCTCCTCCCGCTCCTTCAACGGCCTGAGATCGCTCAACGTAACCGCTGCGCCGCTCGCACCAGTTTCGCCGCCCCGCAGAGGAGACACGCTCATCTCCACCGGCAGCGCTTCGACACCGGGCCGCGCCACTTGTATCTCCTCGTGGGCGTAGGCCAGACCTCGCTGGATACTGTCTCGCACGATGACGGCGCCACTCCCGAGCAGGTCTTCGACGCCCCGGTTCAGTACATCCTCTTCCCTGCAATCCAGAAGCCTCTCCCCTGCCGGATTCACCAACCGCACTCGTCCCTGACCATCCACCGCCACCACGCCGACTGCCACACTATCCAGCACCCGGCGGCGGTCAGCCTCCCGACCAGAGAGCCAACTGACTCTGTCCTCCAGCGAGCCGAGTTGCATGGTTCGGCCCACAGCCGCTGCCAGTCGCTCTCCCGAGGTACAGAAGAGCTCGATCTCCTCATGGTCGAATTCGCGTCCACCACGCCGCACCACCAGCATCAAGCCGCGTAGCTGCCTCCCGTCCCGCAGCGGCACCAGCGCGGTGACCACGTCGTTGCCCAACCCAGCGCTTACTCCATCCACCCAGGGGTCCGGACCGGCTTCGCTGAGAGGGAGTGCCCTTTCCCAGCGCCCCACAGATTGGGCCAGAACCCCATCCACGGAAACCCGGCGCAGAGCCGTCTCCTTCCACACGTGTGAAGGGAAACTGCGCTGGGCGGCCAAGACGAAATCTCCGTCGTCGCGGTCTCCCACGAACACGGCCGCCATGTCCACCGAAGGAACTCGCAGCAACTCCTCCGCCGTCCTCTCCGCCAGTTCGTCCACGGTCAGAGACCGTATCAGGTGGCGCGACACAGCGTTGAGGACCGCGGCAGCGTGGGCCTTCCGCTCCAACTGCCTCAGTTTCCTGGAGAGAGCGGCCGATTTTCCAAGTCCGTTCTGAGGCTCTTGCGCCGCCTCCACTGGTTCCTCTTGGTCGGAGGTAGCCTGGGTGATCTCTTGCTCGGTTGAGACAACCTGGGCCATTGCCTCCCGCCGCGAGGTGGAGTTGAGGGCCTCGGCGACGCTGCTGCTCAGTTGTGCCAGATTGATGGGCTTCTCCAGATAGTCGTAGGCCCCGAGCTTCATGGCTCGCACTGCGCTCTCCACCGCGGCGTGGCCCGTGAGCACGATCACCGGAAGCCCGGTGTGCGTCTTCCTGATCTCGCCCAGTACGTCCAGGCCCTCGCCGTCCGGCAGCTTGAGGTCCAGCAGCACCAGGTCGACTTCCTGTCCTGCCAACTGCGTGAGCCCCTCCGCCACCGTGTGTGCCGCCGTGGCCCGGTAGCCCTTCTCTTCCAGCGACTCCTTGAGGAAGTAGCAGAGGGTCTCTTCGTCGTCTATGATCAGGATGCGCCCGTTCACAACCCTGTCCTCTTGACCACGGGAAGCCGCACCGTGACCCTGGTGCCCTCCCCCTCTCTGCTTTCGATTCCCAGCTCGCCCTCGTGCGCCTCGATGATCCGCTGGGCGATGGGCAGGCCCAGACCGGTTCCGCGCGCCTTCGTGGTGTAGAACGGCTCGACTATCTTGTGCAGCTCCTCCTCGCTGATCCCCAACCCACTGTCAGCGATCACAACCTCGACGAACTCCGCCTCACCGTCCCCCGACCTCACAGCACTGACGGGGCCTCTCACCGCGACGGTGAGCTGCCCTCCATTCGGCATGGCCTCGATGGCATTGACCACCAGATTGGAGAACGCCTGCTCCAGACGCATCTTGTCTCCCCTCACGTCGAGGAGACCAGGCGCGTAGTCCGTCAGGATCTTCACACCCTTGGACGAGGCCCTGTCCCGATACTCGGCCACCAGCCTGTCCAACAGCGAACTGACCTCACACGACACCAGGTTCAAGCGCGGAGGCCGCGAGATGAGCAGGATATCCTCGATGATCTGGTTGACCCGCTCACCTTCCTTAAGTATCCTCTCCAGAGCCTCGTGCCGGTCGTCAGCCTCGGTGAACTTGCCCAGCAAATGCTGAATCCCAGCGGCCATGCCCGCCAGAGGGTTCCGTATCTCGTGTGCCATCACGGCCGACATCTCCCCCAGAACCGCCAGCCGCTCCAGCCTGATCCTCTCCTCTTCGAGCCGCTTCTCCCTGCTCAAGTCGGCCAGCATGATCACGGCGCCGTTCACCTTGCCGCCCTCCCCCCTGAGCGGGGAGACGCTCATGCCCACCGACTCGCTCTCCCCACCATCCCTCCTCACGGAGATCTCCTCGCGGGGATACCCCAGTTGCCGCTCCATGCTGTCTTGCACGATCCTGGCGCTCTGCCCCAGCAACTGTTCGACGGGGCTATCGAGGACATCCTTCTCTTTGCAGCCGAGCAGACTCTCACCGGCACGGTTGACCAGCTTGACCTTGCCGTCCCTGTCCACCACCACCAGTCCGTTGGTCATGTCCTGGAGCACGCTCTGGCTGAAGCGCCACATGGTCCCCATCTCGCCCACCGTACGCTGGAGGCGCTCGCCCAACTGCGCATTCTCTATGGCCACACCAATCTGGTTGCCGACGGCGGTGAGCAGAGCGATGTCCTCGGCGGTGAAGCCGCGTGGCTCCACTCCGTAGAGACTCATCACCCCGTGGACCCTGTCTTTCGATGCCAGCGGCACCGCAGCACGCCTGCCCGGACCGCTGCTTCCCCCGTCTGGTCCCGACTCTCGCGAAGTTGCACTGGTGGACGAGACCAGGACCTTGCCAGCCTTGACTACCTCTTCCGCCAGTCTGCGCGGGCCCTCGGGCCAACCCAGCTCACCCTTCAGTTCGGCCGTCATGCCCTGCTCCACCACCGGGATCAGGATCGGCCGACCATCGCGGTCACCGCCCAGATACATGACCCCGCCCTGCGTTCGTGTCAGATCGACGATCTGCCCCAGCACTTCCCGGAGCATCTCTTCGAGATCCCCAGTCCGGCTGACCGTGTTGGCAATGGAGTTGAGCGCAGACAGGTATTCACTTCTCAGCTTGACCTGGCCGCGCCACCGCTCGCGCTCACGAATGTCCCTGGCGAAGCACTGCACGAGCTCGCGCCCATCTTGCGATACCAAGTCGGCGCTCAGCCGCACCGGTATCTCGTCGCCATGCTTGTCCACGAAGGACAGACCATCCAGCGTTGCGGCGCCGTCCCTCAGCGCCGTTTCGACGCAGTCTCTCAAAGCGGCTCGCTGCTCGGGCAGCACCAGGTCGTCCAGGGCCATGCGCAGCAGATCGTCTCTGTGGTATCCGGTCAGAGACTCCACCCTGTTGTTGACCTCCAGAAGTCCCAGGTCGCTCCCCACCGTGAACACCGCCTCGTCGGTTCCTTCCATGAGCTTCTGGTACTTGACGCGCGATTCCTTCAAGCTGGCACTCTGCTCGACGGTTCGTGTTCGCATCTTGGTGAAGAGGTAGGCCCCGTTCCCGAACGCCAATGCCAACGCCAGCACAACGAGGACCGTGGTAACCCGGGAGCTGCCAGTCGCTGGAGCCTCGGCGACGGGTGCATTGCCCAGCCAGGCGCGGTCCACCTGCTCCTTGAGACCGAGCACCTCCACGGAAGTCAGGCCATAGTTCAACACGTTGAGTTGTGCCTGGCTGCCCTTGGGCACGGCCATGGCATAGCTGACAGTCTCCTCAGGCAGGCCCACTACCTTCACCTCGCTAGACAGGCCCGCCTCCTGCGCGGCTCGCAAGCCGGTGATCTCGTCGGCCAGCAGAGCGACCGTCTGTCCCTCCACCACCAGCTCCAACCCTTCTTCCGCGGATTTCACCAGGACGGTGGAGATCTCGGGCGCCACCGCTAGCAGCGAAACCCCCGGAGTGTCTGCCTGGACGGCAACCTCCTTGTCGCGCAGATCCCTCAGGCCCACCACGTCGAACCTATCCGCGCGGACGAAGATGCTGAGGGAACTGCTGGCGTAGGGCTCCGTGAAGTCGTAGAGATCACTTGTCTCGGCGGAGACCACCATGCCCATCACCGCGTCGACCTCCCCGTTAGCCAGGCCGATAGCGGCCTCTTCGCGGGTCATGGGCTCCACCTTCACCCCTACCCCCAGGATGGGAGCCAGGCTCTCCGCCAGGTCGACCTCGTAGCCACCGTAGACGCCGTCTCCGTCGGAGAAACCGAAAGGTGCTTCATCCCACCGTCCCGCAAAGCGCAGCTCTTTCCTCTCTGCCAGCCAGGCTTGCTCGGATTCCCCCAGAGCGGTCACACCCGCCGCCGCACGAGAGCCTCGCCAGGCGCTGTACCCCACGATGGCGGCCAGGAGAACGCCCAGCACGCACAGGGCGAGCACGGCGTACCTGAGTCTGATTCTCAACAAGCTCTTGATAATGGCCATCTCACCTCAGTCCTGATGGGAGGATCCCCAGAGCCTGCCTGTAGGTCTGGACAGTGCGCCGCGCCAGCGTGATACCGGCCTCGGACAGCCTTTCCACCAGCTCGCTGTCGGTCAAAGGAGAGCTCTCCTGTGAGACCCATTCCTTGATCAAAGACTTGGCCTTCAGGGAGCCGTCGAAGAAATCCGCCAGAGCCACGATCCGTCCCCCTGGAATGAGGGCGTATTTCGAGGCCGTGGCCCTGCTCACTGTCGACTCGTGGAGGTCCAGCATCTCAGCTAGCCGAGCCCGGGTCAGAGGGCGGAGAGCCCTTTCGTCATGGAGCAGAAACTCCCTCTGGAACTCCACCAACCCCTGCACCACCTTGCGAAGCGTCCGCCACCGCTCCTCCCAGCCGGAGATGAAGAGCTGTCCCCTCGCCACGTACTGCCGCACGTGCTCCTGCCCCCGCTCATCCCCCTGCCCTGCCCCGGCGTCGAAGACCTCACAGAGCTCCCGGTACGTCTGGTCCAGGTCCAGACGAAAACGCCCCTGCTCGGGGAAGCGTATGTCGAACTCCTCCTCACCCGCAGGGCCGCGCACGGTGATGATAACGTCCGGCCGCAGGTACTGAGCATCGACCGGCCGCTCGGCGTAGGCTGGGGACTGGGCACAGGCGCTGATGGGGTAGGGATGAAGATGGCGCCGGATGAAATCACGCGCCCGCCGCACGTCTTCTACTTCCACCTGCAAGCTCTTCGCGATCTTGTCCAGCCGGTCCTTGCACAACGACTCCCAGTGTTCGAGGACCAGGCGCTCGCAGAGCAGCGCGACGTCGGCGCCCTCTTCCAGGCTCTCCAACTGGATCAACAGGCTCTCCTCGACCGTTCTGGCCCCGATCCCGACGGGGTCCTGCCTCTGCATCACCGACAGGACGTGTTCCACCTCTTCCACAGAGGCGTCAACGGTGCGGGCGATGCTCTCGAGGTCGCAGTCCAGAAGGCCGCGGTGATCCAGATTCTCCACGAGAAGAGAGACGATCTCGAGCTCGGAGTCCGAGACCAGAGGAGACACTTGCCAGAGGAGGTGATCGCGAATCGACCAGGGTGTCGCCACCGTGGAGAAAGGGTCCCACTCGTCGTCGCCCCAGTCCACGGAGCTAGTGGGATACGACTCATCCACTGACTCCGCCCGGGTCCTGGCCCTCACAGTGCCCTGGCAGTGCGGACAGAAGGAGCCAGAGTAGGTGGCGCCGCAGTTCTCGCAGTAGCCCGACTCAGCCACCTGAAGTGCGGGATTCTCCGCCAGTTCCTGGCGAAGGGCCTGCTCCATCTCGGCCGAAGGCAGCTCCAGCAGCCGGCTGAGGATCACCATCTTGGGTGTGGTCTTTGGCTTGACTGCTGGTGAAACCCCAACCCCAAGGCTCATTCCGCACAAACCCCACGAAGCTGCTCTCACGCCGACGCAAGATCACACACTCAGCATGCGTCGGAAGACTGAGAATGCGAAATCCTACACATTCTCGCCCATTATACCACGCAGGTCTCACCAAACTCTCACGGAAAACCCCGCGTCCACCCGTCAGAACGGCACAATCTCCTTATATCACACCCTGATGAGCGTTGTCAAGTGCGGAGAATTCAGTAGCAGCAGCCGCCACGACCCTGCACGCCAGGCGGGGAACAGACAAGGGTGCGCCCCAACCGCGAAAGGTCCCGCATCCAGCCCCCCATCGAGCTTGCATCTTTGCGCGGATAGTGGGATCATTGACCAAAGGAAAGGAGTGGTGCCATGGCGGGAGAACACCCAAAGTACATCTGGATGAATGGTGAGTACGTCCCCTGGGAGGACGCGAAGATCCACGTAGCCACGGAGGCTGTGGCATTCGGTAGCTCAGTCTTCGAGGGCTTGCGGGCGTACTGGAACGATCAGGAGGAGCAGTTGTACGTCTTCAGGCTGGAGGGACATCTCAAGCGGCTGGCCCAGTCCATGAGGATGATGCGCATGACGCTCCAGCGCCCCCTCGAGGAGATTAGGGAAGTCTGTGTGGAGCTACTGGTGAAGAACGAGCTGCGGGAGGACGTACACATCCGGCCTACCGTGTACTTCGGCCACAGCAAGAAGTTCTTCGCCCACAAGCCCGACCTGGTGGACGTGGGAGCCTACGTGCTGGCGGGCCCGCGAAAGTCGACCCTGGGCACCGACAATGGCATCCACACCTGCGTCAGCTCCTGGACGCGCATCTCCGATCGGGACATGCCGCCCCGGATCAAGGCGGCTGCCAACTACCAGAACGGAAGGCTGGCTAACGCGCAGGCGGTGGAAGACGGCTACGATGGCGCCATTCTGCTGAATGAGTTGGGCAAGGTGGCCGAGGGTCCCGGCGCGTGCGTGTTCCTGGTGCGCGATGGGACTGCCATCACCCCACCGGTGACGGGAGGCATCCTGGAGAGCATCACCAGGACCACCCTGATCCAGCTCTTCCGGGACGAGATGTCGGTGCCGGTGGTGGAGCGAGAGGTGGACCGCACGGAACTATACATCGCCGACGAAATCTTCTACTGCGGCAGTGCCTTCGAGATCACGCCCATGTTCTCGGTGGACAAGTTTCAGGTGGGCGAGGGCCAAGTGGGGCCGCTGACCGCGCAGTTGCAGACCGAGTACGAGAACGTGATCAGGGGAAAGAACTCCAAGTACAGGTCCTGGCTGTCGCCTGTCCACACCTAGGGAGGGCAACAGGCAAGCGGCGTCGAGGTATCAGGACACAACAAAGGGGCTATCCGCAGTGGATAGCCCCTTTCGCTGTTGTCAGTAGTCGGTCTCCGTCATCTCTTCTTCAGCCGAAGACCAGCGTAGCCTGCCAGCCCGGCCAGCCCGCTGCCCAACAGGGCGATCGTGCCTAGCTCGGGCACGAACTCCTCTTCTTCGACCTCACAAGGGTTCAGGCACAGCGTGCCGAAGGAGTCCGGGCCTTCCCAGCCCTCGTATCCGAACGGAGGCCATTCGGCCCAGCCAGCCTCCCATTCTGCTCCGCCGTCGTACGGTTCGGCACACTGCTCGCCGTCCTCCGCAGGGCAGAAGGCCTCGTCTATGTCAACGTAGAAGCGGAAGCAGTTGCCCGCGGCAGGGTCGACACAACTGAGGCGAGAGCTCTCCAGGTCTATGCGCATCTCCCAGGCCACGCTGTTCTGTCCCATGGCGGCTGCGACACCAGGATCAGCCGACCAATCGTCGCAGCCATACCAGTCGTCCTCCTCGGCGGCGGGCAGGAACGCTGGTCCGTAGCTGTCAGGCTCACCATCCCACACCCACTCCTCGGCGTAGAAGTACCCTTCATCGGGGTCTTCCGAACACAACCCGGCTGCGTACTTGTCGTCTACCCACTTCCGAGGCGATCCACATGGCTGATCCGTGAAGCCCACGCGAAACGACGAGAACCACCAGTCAGGATGCTCCTCGCCCATGTTCATGGTCGAGGCCACGTAGAGATAGCGGTCGTCGTTCATCAGGTACAACCAGCCCTTGGTGTCCCAGTCCCCGTCCTGGCTCACGGTGGCGTGATCGTGCAAGGTCGACCCCTCCCCACCGGCGTCCCACCACCAAATGATCCAGTAAGGCTCCGCGAAGAGTCCGTTCATCCTCAGCTTTACGGCGTCCGCCCATTCGGCGGGGTGCACGACGCCGTCAACGACCGCAGTCCCACACCCAGCCAGCTCCCCCTCCTGAGATAGCACCGCCGCGGGAGCCACCACGAACAACACGATCACGCTCGCTGCCAGCAGTATCCACCTCTGTTTCACGCTCCCACCTCCCTGATCGCTCATGCTGCGCCGCAAAACCACACCCACAGTCTAGCACAGGTTCGCTTTCCCGTCAAGGGACTTACACGCAGTTACAACCAACAGTGACACGACACGATAGGTGTGCTATACTTGGTTGACGAAGACATGCGCCAACTGGCGGCTTTGACACGCTGTGTACCCGACTGCGGGGGGCATGCGTCCGCCAATGGCGTGTTGGCAGAGACTCCTCATTCCAGCGCCCACGAGTCATCAGCCACCTTCGCCTGCTTCCAACGGGACCACCAACGACGAGGAGCGAGCACGATGATGGCTGGTATCTTCTCGCTCGCACTGCTGCTGGTTCTACTCAACTCCGGCTTCTGGAATAGGGGCAAACCAAAGCCCTCGCCAACGCCCACGGATGCCGTAGGATTCGTGGCGCGAGCTGAGGCGCTGTTCAACGCAGGGCGCGTATCGGAGGCCCTCGAGGACCTCGACGCCGCGATGCAGTTGGATCCCAACAGCGCCCTGGTCTACGGGACACGAGGAGTGATGCGCCTGGGTTTGGGCGACCTGCGATCAGCCCTGGCGGACTTCGACCAAGCCATCCGCCTGGATCCGAACTGCGCCCAGACGTACTCCAATCGAGGAGCAACGCACGGTGTTCTCGGCGATCACGAAAAGGCCATGGCCGATCTCAACCGGGCCATCGACCTCGATCCCGAATGCGGCGACGCCTACTCCAATCGAGGGTCCGAGTTCGTCACGCGCGGCGAGTACCACCACGCCATCGCCGACTGCACCAGGGCCATAGAAATCGACCCCAACAAAGCCGAGCCCTATTGTCTGCGGGGACGTGCCTACGTTGCTCTGGGCCAGCACGAGAAGGGCCTGGCGGACATGGACACGGGCGTCAGAGCCGACCCTGCCTATGCCGGTGCCTATCACGAGCGGGGCCGCACCCTCCTGAACCTTGGCCAATCTCTCCGCGCTATGGCCGATCTCAACAAAGCTATCGCCCTTGGCTCGCCCAGTGAATGGTTGTACGTGGATCGGGGGATCGCTCACGCCGCCCTGGGCCGACACGACAAGGCCCTCGCCGACTTCACTCGGGCCATCCATGTGAACCCCTCCTGCGCCAAGGCTTACGCGCGTCGGGCCCGTTCCCAAGCGAACCTGGGCAGTTACCGACGGGCTATCGCAGACTCCACAAAAGCACTCAGAGTAGACCCGACCATGGCCGAAGCCTATCTCGTGCGGGGAACCGCCTACGTGAGCACCAACGAGTTGGACAAGGGTCTGGCCGACCTTACAGAGTGTATTCGCCTCGAGCCAGAAAACGCCGCCGCCTACTTCGTCCGCGCCGGGCTGTACTCCCGGCAGCGCCGGTACGCGGACGCCATCGCCGAGATGGAGTCCTTCCTGCGGTTGTCACGATCGGTCGACGAGCAAGGCAGGGAACGTCTACGTGAGTTGATCCAGGAGTGGCGAGGGCAGACGTAGACGCGTGGGCCCCCTCCCCGCTGAGCGGGCAAGCCGAGGATCCTCCCCGCTCGAAACAGTCGTGGGCACAGCCCGACTGTCTCGTTCCCATGAAAAGAGGGCCGTCCCCCGAAGGAACAGCCCCCTCGTAGCCAGATGGGCAGCTTCCCCTACCGCCTTCTCCTCAGCCACAGGCCGGCGTATCCTGCCAGCCCCGCCAGCCCGGTGCCCAGCAACGCGATGGTGGCGGGCTCCGGCACGAACTCTTCTTCCCAGGCCTCGTGGTCGTACATGAACAGGATGCCTTGGATCAATCGTATGCAGGTGCCAGATCGCAGGTTCACCTCTACCAGGTTATCGCCAGCATGAACCAGCGTGGGGTCCACGCGGCTGATCCAGAGATCGTAGAGGCCGCTCGTGGTCGCGCCGTAATAGTAGGCCGTCAGCTTGCTCCCATTGAAGTAGACGGAGGCCACGCTGGCGGGGTCATTGGACACGGGCATCACCAGAAGAAGGATGGCATCGACGTTGTAGGTCACCGCCGAAACCGCGACGTTGAACTCGATAGGATGCTTGGCCTCGTTGGCGCAGGTGCGGAAGTATACGGTGCCGACATGCCAACCCATGTCGTTGTCGGGCACCCCAGTCCCGGCGTTGTTCTCGTTGTCCAGGTACGTGACGTAGCTGCAGTACCCCTGGCCAGGGTAGCAGTGCTCCGCCTGATCCGTGGTGACGTCCGAGGGGATATCCTCGAGGAACTCATCGTCGATGGTCCCCTGTGCCCCCACCGTGGGTGCGAACGCCAGAGCCAGGGCCATCACTGTGATCATCGCCGCTACCGCTTTGCGTTTCATCGCCCTCCTCCTCGATCCTCTGAACCGCGGCTTTGTCACTTGATACACAGCACCACACCAATTCTACCGGATTTCGCGACAATTGTCAAGGTTTGATCCATCACGGACAGGGACATCTTCCAGAAGGGCTCATGATGCGCTCCCACAGTGGAGGGAAGGGACGAGACCCCTGGCTCGCCCCCGCCACCGTAGGCCCAAACAATGGAGGGCCCTGTCACAAGACCAGCATGGCAGTCTCCTCGCCCGCTCCACGCATGTCGAAAGCACGTCGCCGGGTGGGCCTGTCCAGGATCCTGCCCACTGAATGCGGCGACCTTCGCCGAGTTGCGCGTTCGGCCTGATGATCTCGCTGCAAAAGGAGAGAGGGCCGTCCCGCGAAGCAACAACGCCCCCATGGCCGTACTACCCGCTGCCGCTACCGTCTTCCCTTGCCCTGGATCGGCGAAGACCTGGGTCATAGATCTCTTCATCAGCTACTGGAAGCAGGCCTTGTCGATGCTCCAATCCACTCCCGTCGCCCACAACCCACCAATCTCGTGCGTCCAAGGCAGTGCATCCGGCTGTCGGAGGCGGCAATCCGTGGGGTGTGGGAACGAAAGTTGCAGTGTCCTGCGAACTCTGATATACAATAGGGTGATAGGTCCACAACATGGCCCTTCTGCTGACATAGGCTTCTGCTTTGCACAACAGCCTCAGGCTCTGTCCAACTGAACAAGGTACAGGCAGAGGCTTCGGACAAAGGCAGTATGCGCGAGTCAGAGTCGGCTGACCGTGCTGCCAAGACCATCGAGACGTACTCAGGCGTCTGCTCGCCTAGTCCGTTCCACACACCGTGGAGAGAGGAGAAGGCCATGATTCTCAGGAAGAGGATGGTGAGGAACCTCAGCAGCAATCTCGTTGGTGTTGAAAGAGGTACGAGTGTTCTTGTAGGCGTGGACGGCACAAGACGGTTCACTGACACTCTCGTGGAGGCAGGATTCACACGTCCGTTGAAGAACGGCGAGTCCGTGGTGCCCTTGCCGGTGTTTGGCCCCCGAAGCAAGTACAACGCTGAGGGTGCCTACGAGACGCACAAGGACCAGCCCATGGAGACTGTCCACTATACTCTCGAGTGCACGTACACGGAAAGGCGCGGCCCAGACACCGTGCAGCGCACCAGACGCACAGAATTCACGCGCAAGAGATACGCACGCACCTTCATCCCTCCTCCCGCCGTTGAAATGCAGATAGGTACACGACTAGACGACAGAGAGTCTGTCGTTGTCTCCCCTCCCTTTGTGTACATAGCGAAGAACGACGAACTGCTCCGACACACCATCAATCTCTACCTGGAGATGTTCCGAGAATGCCGCATCTTCACCAAGAACCTCGAACGGATCATTACTGCTCCCTTAGAGTTCTTGGATTGGACATTCCTGCGTGAGGGAGAGCGGGTCCGGAGCAAAATGCGAGAAAGCGTCAGACGTCTGTCGAAGCGGGTAACTGGAAGTGATCTGGAAGAGACTCTGGACAGGCTTGAACTGATAAACGAGTCCGAGCCTGATTTCGTGGCCCTCGGTCGAGAGGGCTTCCAGGGGTACTTTGTTTTCGGCTTCGTGGAAAGGGATCTCTACGTTTGTGAGAGCAGATACACGCGGAATGCAACGTACATCTTTGGCGAGGAATGGAAAGAGGTTACAAAGCTCACGAAAGCCGAGATCCTGAGACGGGGACTGCACAAAGCCCGCATCATTCACACAGGCAAATGGGAGGAGAAAATGGAGGCCATACTCTCGGGACAGTAGCTGTGACCAGCATCGTCCCACCCACAGCCGGTCGAAAAGGACTGGCCCACAAGGCACAAGAGATGGGCGCTGAGGTCGTTCGTGGGCCTTGTGGGCTATCGTGGCAAGCTGGGAGACTCTGAGCTTGGCAGTGTGGGCGTTGTAGAGTACCCTTACTAGTCGAGGGACCAAGAGGCCGTGATCATCCTTGCCCCAACCGGGCGAGTGGAGTCTCGCAGCAGTGAGTCCAGTGTCCGTGTGGGTTCGAGTTCTCGCGCGCGGATCCTGCATGAATGAGACACGGGACCATCGAAGAGGAGTCAGGGAGGTCAGTCATGGACGACGGAAAGGCTCGAGATCGAGACAATCTGCGCCAGGGTAGCGACGCGGTCCCGCAATCGGCACGGGCCGTATTCGAAGCTGTGGTTTGGCCGGGATGTGGCGCCAGAGTTCTTCAACTGGTTCACGAACCGTCGTGGGACATTGGGTCCGCGTGGGAGATTCGCAAACGCGAAGACGGATTCGCTGTATACCGAAGTTCGCTTGCACCCGCTGGGGGACTGGGGACTCAACTCTGGGGTTATTCCCAGCTCGAGGTGTCATCGGACCAGCTCGAGTCCTACTGGGAAGAGGTTCGCCAGATCGCTGTGAAGTTGTCGCCGCTGTACACAGGCGGGGGAGGACTCGACGGTACCTTGATACAGTTGGCGCTGTTTGGAGACATGTACAGCAGTGTCCGTTTTGTCTGGTGGTCAGAGTACCCGCCTGCCTGGGAGCCGCTCGATCGCATCGCCCAGGAGATGATCGACACGTTTCGCAAGGCCGCCGAGATTGGGGCCTGAGCCGGGACGCTGTACGAACGCGACGAATGGCATGCTTGCAGGCAAGAACGGGAACAGGTAGAGAGGGTGGTTAAGGAGCGATTGGAGGAGGATAGGGAAGGCAGACAACCCACAGTCGCCACTAGCCAACCTCCTGTGGGCGTGTGACACATCGGTCTCCCGAACAGCGGCGCCCCCTGTTATTGGCAAGAACTCCTGTTGCCATCTCTTCACCGTTGTGGTACAATCCAGACAGTCATATGCGTGGGCCGGTGACTCGGCTGGTAGCGCGCCAACCGCGGCTGCTCGTGCAGGCGGCTGCACACGCTACTGACCGACCACCGTAATCTGCACATGCGAGATGTTTGGCAGAAAGCCGTCTAGAGCGTACATACCATCCGACTCATTCATCGTAGAATGGTGGTCGAGAGCATTCTCTCTGCATAACTACGTATCGCCGCACTGGTGGCTCGTCAAGCTGATTCCCACTATACGAGACAGCTACCGCTTCGTCGATGCGTGGGTTCTGGGTCACTTCCTGGGTTCGATCTTCCTCTTCCTGACAACTTCGGCGGAGAGTCTGCGGTGGCTGGAATGGGCCGCCGTTCGCTATGGCGGGCTTATCGTCATAGAGGGATTCCTCTACGAAGTCGACATCCTCGTATTCAGCGGCTACAGGGCGGCGAAGAAAAGGAAGTGGCAGCGAGTACTGAGCCACCGCCGTCTGGTCATCACCGCCCTGCAGAACTATGTCGGCATCATAGTCTGGTTTGCCCTGTTCTACCGGCATTGGTCGAGCGGCTTTGCTGCCTTGACGAGCGCACCCGGGGCCTCATCCGCGGCGACGGGCCCTTGGCTCACATGGCTGTGGCTCAGCTTCTGCACGATGACGAGTTTCGGGGATCCTCCCGTAGCTCCGACCGAGACCTGGACTCTACTGCTGACGCTGGTTCAGTCAGTGATCGGCGTATTCATGGCACTTCTAGTTGTTGTCAGCTTTGTGCGACTACTGCCTGAGCCTGGCAGCAAGACGAGGTTCGAACAGGAACCACCGCCTTATCGGCCTGTGTACGATCCACGCGCGCAGAAGAGGCAACGTACGTCAAGGAGGAATGCCATCATGTCATCTGTTACCAAGGAATCTCTGGCACTGGCGGCGGCGATCGGTGCATTCTTGATGGCGGCACTCAGCCTTCTGCTAGGCTATGCGCTCCTGTCGGGCCTGACAGCACGTGCAGGGAGAGTGGCACCCCTAAACTGCTGTGTCGGGGTTTGGCTTGTCATCTTCGGCGTTGTCGCGACAGTTGTCGCAGCGGCTTGGCTGGGATTCTGTTCTTGGAGGAGGAAGCCATCCAGAAGGCAGAACTAGGCCGGAGCGTTCAGCGGCACAAACCATGACACTCAGGTCGGACGCAGAAGAGCTAGCCCTCATGGTCCGGGAGAAAGCTAACACGACAGGGGATCCCGGGGTAGCTTGTGCACCTCTCTCTAGCTCATGAGATAGCCAATAGGGAGCACGCTCTTTGGGGGGGAAGCATTCGATGCCAGACTGGTTCTTGGGCACACTTCTTGGCGCTCTACTCACGTATGTAGGCACGCTGCTGGAGAGACGCTTCAACACCAGGAAACAGAGGGAGCGTTTGTTCAAGGCCTTATTCGAAGAAGTCAAGCTTGACCATTCTGTTGCCAGGCGGTTCAGAGAGCAATACGGGGCAGGAAAGTGGACAGTGTTTGACGCAGCCCCTCTGCACAGCTTGGCGTATCAGAGCATTAGAGCTTCCGGGGAGTTGAGCGTCATGGCTAGCGACACACTCAGCCTCCTAGAGGAGACACATGAGTTGATCCACGCGCACAATCGGCAAGTGCCAGCAATCGTCAGTGACAGTGGCGCTCTCGCCACAGTCACTAACGGCGTGACCACTGTTCCACTCCCAGTGATAAGAGATAGAGGTCTGAGACAGAGGGTCGAAGAGATCGAGCCAAACCTGAAGCGACTTGAGGAGGATTTCCCTGCGCGATTGAGCTACTTGAGGTAGAAGGAGTTCGCAGCGCATAGTGCGAAGGCTGCCATCTTTCAGGGAGAAGAGAAGGAGACGCTGATCAAGGACGTGGAGGAGTGGCTGAGGAAGCTCGGGGCAATGGCACGACATTCAGCCCTACTGATCTGCATGGCGTGTGGCCTTGTGGTTCTGTCTTGTGTGATCGGGTGCACGGGAAGATCGTCGACTCCAGAGCCAACATTCACCGCTGACCCAACACCAACCAGAGAAACGCAGGACGACGAATCGTGGCACAAGTGCCTGTCAGAAGCCTTGCTCCTGTGGGATGACGCAGAGGCAGCTCTTCTTCAGGCGCAAGACCGCTCACTGGATGACCTCCGTGGCGAGTATTGCGATGCTCCGCTGCAAATCATGAGCAAGTACATCGAGGCTAGGCAGGCAATGAGCGCCTGTCCCCTGCCATCGAACCCTGTGATGTGTGAAGTTGACGCGCTCTTCCAAGAGGCTGTGTCCGAGCATGTCCGCGCTTCAGACCAGTTCGTTCTATGGTGTCTTGCCCCTGCTTCAGAGCAAGAGTTCCAGTGGGAGACCATGATGCTTCACCGGTGCCGAGGAGACTCGCTCTGGGATGAGGCAATGGAGCTGTACACCTCTGTGATCTTCGCACCAACGGTCGAGGCAGGCACCGTGTGCCTCAACTGCCTTCGAAGTACATTCATAAGTGGCACCAACGACGTAGCGGACGCTCTGGATCAAGCTTTCGACTCCCTCGGCTCAGGGGATTCCGACGACTTCTGTGACTTCGCTACTGCAGCACACGACCGAGCCACCATCACTGCAGTGGCGCTCGGGCATTGCCCAGCGCCAGGGGACGTAGCACTTGCCGGGGTCCTTGGCTCATGCCAAGACGCCCTAGAGCAACTGTCCGTAGCCATAGACCGCATGCTTGCTTTCTGCGAGACCGGCGATACCGGAGACATGGACAAGGCGCTAAACCAATTGGGGCGATACAACATGCTATATGACGAGTGCGTTGATGCGCTGCAGAGCCACCCCTAGCCAGCGCTTGTGGCTCTCATTGGTCCAATGACCTGTATGGGTTTCCTCTCGCAGCACGGGCTTGAGTTGGTCAGTGAGCATTCTCCGAAAGGGGGGCATGGTGAAAAGACCGTGGCTTGCCGCATTGCTCAATGCATGGCCATTGCCATTGGGCGTTGGGTATCTCTATCTCCGAAGATGGGGCAGGTTCGCCGTCTCCTTCGCCGGTCTCCAGATCGTAGGAATGACGGCAGTACTGATGCTGTTCGGCAGCGACATCCTGAACCTGTTCACCGGTGCCATCTGGATAGGGGTTATCGTGGATGGATACCTTGTAGCCAGGAGCATTAACAAGGGCCTGGCGTCTAGCCGCGAATCATAGGGTCTAACAACCATAGCAGCCGCCCGTGCCCTGATGCTGTCAAGGTACACCCAGCCCTTGCCAAGACAAGCAGGATGAGTGCGGCCCAGGGTGCAGACATAACCCGGGACCTGGGACAGAAGAGGCTTGCTGGTCACCGTCGCGCCCCATACAGTGCCCAACAATGACCCGGGAAGACCAGAACAGACCGCGAGATCAGCATTGCGTCCACGCAACCATCAACCGCGTCGATCGCTCCTAACACAAAGAAACCCTCGGGAAGCTCAGCCTCCCAAGGGTCCTGTCTGGTGACCCGCCCAGGATTCGAACCTGGAACCTACTGATTAAGAGTCAGCTGCTCTGCCAGATTGAGCTAGCGGGCCGCACTAATCCCATATTATACTTCGCATCTTCACCGCTGTCAACCACGGCCGCCCAGCATCCCCTGCCCTGCTCGCGTTTGGACGACGTCAGCGGCTACACAGGCCCCCACCCTGGACCAACGTTATGTCAATTATGAACTAGCACGACCTTGCGGGAAGGCCTCCCCTACCTGACCTGGGGGAGATAATACGTAAACAGCGCCATGTACTCGTAGCTCGTATCCAAGAACTCCCGGCTCCAGCCGCCCAGGGCATAGACCCTGGTCTCGCTGGCCACCACCGCCAGGTTCCTCCACTCCCCGACCACCGGCGTCTCTATCGTCGACCACTGGTCAGAACGGGGATCGTACCGCTCGTTGAAGGCCAGGTAGCCATCCCAACCCCCGCCGATGGCGTAGAGGCTGCCGGCGATGGTCGCCACCCCCAGCCCGCCCCTCGGCACGTTCATGGGCGAAAGCTCCACCCAGGGAGAACCTCCGCCCTCCGCCGACGGGTCGTACCTCTGCACCCGGTCCAGCTCCTGCTTCCCGTCGTAGCCGCCCACCACGTAGACCCGACCCTGGACCACGCCTGCGGCGGAGAAGCCACGCGCGGAGGGCATGGGGGTCTTCTCCGTCCACGCGTCGGACGAGGGATCGTACTCGTAGGTAGAGGCCACGTACTTCACACCGTCCCACCCGCCGAAGACGTACAGCTTGTTCTCCACCACGGCGATGGCGTAGGCACACAACCCCAAGGGCATCGAGGCTCCCTGCGCCCACGAATCTTCCTGGGGGTCGTAGATCTCCAGGTCGGCGATGACCCCGCCCTCGGCGGAGTAGCCGCCCGGAACGTAGACCTTCCCCTCCATCACCGCCGCCCCGGCGTTGTGCACCGCCGTGGGCTTGTCGGTCCCGGCGCGCCAACTGTTGGCGATGAGATCGTAGACCTCCACCACACCCGTGACGCCCTCAGGGGTGTCGCCGCCGATGGTGTAGATCAAACCTCCATCGTACACCGCAGCCAGGCGACTGCGGGCCGTGGGCAATGGCGCCATCGTCTCCCAGCGCTGTACCTGCAGCTCGGGTCCCGTCACGAGTACTGCACCTGGCACGTCCACGAACTCGCTCGCGGACGTCGACGCCGGCACCTGCTCCACTCGCGGCAGCCAGACCAGCAGCGCCGCCAGCGCCGCGGCTAATACCAGCGCCAACCGCTTCCATCTCGAGATCGGCTCGCGTCCCAGCGGCTGCGCCTCATCGACGACCTCGTAGGGCACCACCGGGCGCTCCACCTCGATCAACCCCTCGCGCACCGCGTGGAGAGCCACCTCCGTCCTGGACTGGATCTCCAGCTTGACGAAGATGTTCTTGAGGTGAACCTTGACCGTGTTTACGCTGATCATCAGCTGTTGCGCGATCTGCTGGTTCGTAGCGCCGGTAGCCACGGCGCGCACTATCTCCAGCTCGCGCTCGGTCAGCTCAGCCTTGTCCTCACCCATCTATGATCCTCAAAGGGGGCCACCGCCCTGCCTGGGACCAGTGACCCCCTCTTCTCTCGCACCCATCGCCCGACGCCGGCACCTAAGCTGGCGACGGACACCTCACTCTTGCTAAGACCGCTCGGGCCCGTTGCCGGCCCCCTGCACGAAGTAGTTCCTGCAAGCCTGGTCTATGTACGACGGAGTCAGCGCGGGCTCCTGTTCGTTGTAGCGCGCGATGGTGGTGATCTGCTCCACCAGATCCCGCGGATGGCAAGCTCTCAGCGGCCGATTGGCCTTCCTGTAGTACTTGTCCACCAGGTACGAGAACCCCTCCTTGTCGAAGGGCACACCCTTGGCCTTGCACACCCTCTCGAACAGGTAGTAGTACTCGTACAGTGTGGGGTTGGGAATCATGACCTTGTGCGGGATACGTCTCAGGAAGGCCTCATCCAGCATCCCCGGATCCAGGTTCGTGGAGAAGATGACCAGCGAATCGAAGGGTATCTGGATCTGCTTGCCGGTGTGCAGCGCCAGGTAGTCGACCTGCCCCTCCAGCGGGACGATCCACCGGTTGAGCAGCTCCTCCGGCAGCAGCAACTGCCGGCCGAAATCGTCGATAAAGAAGATGCCGCCGTTGGCTTTCATTTGCAGCGAGGCCTCGTGGCACTTGGAGATGGGGTCGAAGATCAGGCCCAGAGAGGTCAGCGTCAGCTCTCCCCCTACCATAACCACGGGGCGCTTGCACAGGGCCCAGCGAGCGTCACGGTCCACGTCCCTGCCCTCGGTTCCGCCATCCACCGGTTGGTGATACTCGGCGTCGTAGATCTTGATCAACTGCCCCTCTACTTCGCACGCATAGGGGACGAAGATGCTGCCCAGGACGAGGTTCACGATATTCTGCGCGATGTAGGTCTTCCCGTTGCCCGGTGCCCCATACAGAAGGATCGGCTGGCCCGAGTTCAGCGCAGGCCCGAGCTGGTTGATCACCGACTGGCTCACCACCAACTCTTCCAGAGCGTGCTCCAGATCTTCGTGTCTGATGACGGAGCAAGCCATGGCCACGCTTTGTCTCTTCACGATCTCCACGTATCCTGCCAGAGACACAGGTACGGGTCCCACGTATTCATTGCGGGACAGAGCTTCCCGAGCCCGCGAGATCCCCGCCTCGGTAATCCCGTAGCGATAGACCGGCACCACGCCTCTCTCGCTGCCCAGCACGGTACACAGCTTCTCTCTGCGCAGCATGTCCAGGAGATCCACCACCACAGGGAGGGGGGTCTTCATGGTGTCTGCGATCTGCGTGCCGTCCATCTCCCCTTCGAAGTAGAGGATTTTGAGAGCGAGATCTATCAACAGACCCTTCGAGACCCCAAGATCATCGACAGACAGGGGCTTGCTCAGAGGGCCACTCGCCGTGGTCTTCGCGTTCTCCAATTGTCTCTCCATCTCGACTCCTCGCCTGCGACGCTCTGTTTCGATGTCTCGCCTCTACTGCGCTCTGCGACTTTTGGCCCAACAAGAGTCTTGTCGGAGACGCTAAGGGGAAAGCCATTACATCGAACCTATCGCTGCCCTGTCGGCGAACAATCACGCCCCGCAGCGACCCTCGGCGCAGGCCGCTCCCAGCGCAGCGATGGTTCCTTGCATACTGTACCACGCATTATACAACCTTTTGACGTTCCTGGCAACCCTATCTGGCCCGAAACCTTGTCTCTCCTTTCGCACTCAGCTACAATAGCCTTGGCATCCCGGCGACGCTGCATCACGCCGCAGCAGGCACTTATCCATGCGACTTGGATTCCCGGTCAAGGTTCTGGGACAAGCAGGTCTCAAGTCCCACGACAGCAGACGCTGGCAGAGCCAACCGCATCTCAGCGTCAGCCTGGCCTATCTGCGCGACGTCTTCGTCTATCTCAACAGGCAAGAGATCCGCATGTATCGCTTGGCTTCCGACCTGGCCCCCTACGTGACCCACCCCGACATGCCCCAGTTCCATGGCCAGATCGAGGAGTGCCGGGAGGAACTGGCGGTGGTGGGCAAGATGGCCAACGAGCTCCGCCTGCGCCTCTCCTTCCACCTCCCGCTGGTCAGCATCTTGAACGCCGAGGACGAGAGGGTCGCCGCTCAGTCTGCACGACAGGCCGAGGCGCACGCCAGCATCCTCGATTGGATAGGCCTCGGTCCAGAAGCGGTGGTCGTGACCCACGTGGGAGGGGTCTATGGAGACAAGGGCGTCGCCCTGGCGCGCTTCGTAGAGCGATACGAGAGCCTCCCCACTCCGGTCCGGAGGCGATTGGCCCTGGAGAACGATGACAAGCGGTTCTGCGTCGCTGACATCTCGTGGGTCAACCAGCAGACTGGCCTACCCCTGGTTTTCGACTTCCTCCACTACTTGAACCACAACCCGCAGGGATTGGGAGTCGGAGAGGCCCTGGAGACGTGCCTGCGAAGCTGGCCGCCCGACGTCACCCCAAAGGTCCATTTCAGCTCGCCGCGCACTGCTATGCGCCTCATCGAGCGTAAGGGCCCGAACAGGCAGGGCGCCAACGTCCAGCTTCGTGCGCCTCGCCCGCACCAGCACGCTGACTTCATCGACCCTTTCCAGTTTTCCCGTTTCGTCGAGGAGGCCAGGAAGCACACTCGTCGCGACTTCGACATCATGTTGGAGGCCAAGGCCAAAGACCTGGCCCTGCTCCACCTTCGCGAGCAGCTTGCTCGCTTTGCTCCCCACACCTATGCGGAGTAACGACGTGAACGAGCCGAAGGAAGAACGCCCTGCCCGCTCCAGTCGCGTGCTGGTGGCGGTGATGAACAACCAGCGAGACCTCGACATCGCGCGCGACCAGGGATGGTACCGCATACCCTACCAGCGGGCGCCAGCGAGGGTTGGCGCAGACTACCTGGCCTTCTATCACACCAGAGCCTTTCCCGAGGAGCGGTGGTCTGTCTGCTACTATGCGCCCATCAGACGCTACCGCGTGTTCAACAGGCGGAGTCTGCTGCCCAACGAGCCAGCCCATCCCCGGGCAGATGCCCTCTACTACAAGATCGAGATCGGAGCGCTCCGCCGCCTGCCGCGACCGATTCCGAGCCACCGTTTGCGCCGGATCACCTTCATCCCCACCACTCTGGAGCGGCTGCTCGAGGCGGAGGAGATCAACGACCTGTGGTGTGGCGGGGCGGAAGAAGAGCGACTCTGGCAAGCCTTCAAGGACAACGGCATCAGCGCAGAACGCCGCTACCCTCTCAGAGAAGACAAGGAAGGGTACACGATAGACTTCGCCTTGCTGTGCAGGCAGGGCAAGATCGCCATCTTCTTGGAGGGCGAGCAGTTGGTGCAGAACGTTCGTGTCGTGCGAGAGCATCAACCGATAGATCAGTACGAGCTAGCCGCGCAGGGCTGGGCCGTCCTTCGCCTGGACACCCGAAGTCTGGCCCGCTCGCCCGCCGCCTGCGTGGTCAGAGTCCGTGATGCCATCGAGCGCCAGGGAGGAGTACTGCCCCCTGAGTCGAATCTGCTATGAGGAATAGAGAGGCGCCACAGAAATGACTTCCACAACGGAGGATGCCCTCCTGACAGCGGAAACCTGCCGCGCTCTCGGCCGCCCGATGGAAATATGCCTGCCAGAGGGTCGCTTGTCAGCGCCCAGGTTGGCCTCTCTCTCAACCGAGGCTCGGCCATGCGTTCTGCACTTCTTGCAGCTTCGAGTGTTTTCTACTTGACAAGTGCTCCAAACAGCACTATAATCAGCAAATAAGTAGAGGATGGAGATCATGAAGTGACATTGTATGGGGCACCAACCATCTACACAGTCTTTCAGGCACGCGAAGACCGAGAACGCGGGGGCTGGGTAACATAATCGAGGCAGGGCCAGAGATGGTCGCTGCCTCGACTCGTGTGTGCAGGTGGTGCAAAGGCCGAACAAAGAAGGAGGTAGACAATGGCAGGAGTACCCTCGGATCTGGACATTGCACAGGCGGCGAAGCTGAGACCCATACTGGAGATCGCCGGCATTCTGGGCCTCGACGAGGATGATCTCGATCTCTTCGGCAAGTACAAGGCCAAGATCCACCTAGACGTCCTGGGGAAGTTCAAGGACAAGCCCAACGGCAAGTACATCGACGTCACGGCCATCACCCCGACGCCTCTGGGTGAAGGAAAGACTGTGACCACCATCGGACTGAGCCAGGGCTTGAACTACATCAAGAAGAAAGTGCTCACCGTCATCCGGCAGCCCTCCCAAGGCCCCACGTTTGGCATCAAGGGCGGCGCGGCTGGCGGTGGTTACTCGCAGGTCGTGCCCATGGAGGATTTCAACCTTCACCTCACCGGCGACATTCATGCCGTGGGCGCGGCTCACAACCTTCTCGCCGCGGCGATCGACGCTCGCATCATGCACGAAGACTCGCTGAGCGACGACAGGTTGAACGCCATGGGGCTGAAGCGTCTGAACATTGACCCCTACAGCCTGACCTGGAACCGTGTGGTGGACGTCAACGATAGGGCGCTGCGCAACGTGATCGTGGGCCTGGGCACCAAGTGGGACGGCCGTCCCCGCCAGTCAGGCTTCGACATCACTGTCGCTTCCGAGGTCATGGCCGTCCTGGCTCTGACGACGGGCGTTCAAGACCTGCGGAAACGATTGGGCAGAATCGTCATCGGCACCGACAAGAGCCGCAACCCTGTCACGGCCGAGGACCTGGGTGTGGCCGGGGCTATGACGGTGCTCATGAAAGACGCCCTCATGCCCAACCTGATGCAGACTCTGGAGAACAGCCCTGCCATCGTCCACGCCGGGCCGTTCGCCAACATCGCCCATGGCAACTCATCCATCATCTCCGACATGATGGGCCTCAAGATGGTCTCCGATGGCTACCTGGTCACCGAATCGGGCTTCGGAGCCGACTGCGGCATGGAGAAGTTCTTCGACATCAAGTGCCGGTACAGCGGCCTGATCCCCAACTGCGTGGTCATGGCCGCCACTATCAGGGCCCTCAAGATGCACGGAGGCGGACCCAAGGTGGTGGCAGGTAAACCCCTCGATGCGGCGTACCAGCAAGAGAACCTCGAGTTGCTGGAGAAAGGCCTGGATAACCTGAAGGCCAACATCAGAATCGCCAGACAGTACGGCGTCCCGGTCGTTGTGGCCGTCAACCGGTTCACGGCGGATACCGACGCCGAGGTAGAGTTGGTGAGGAAGGCCGCTCTCGAGGCTGGCGCCGACGACTCCGTGGAGAGCAACGTCTGGGCCAAGGGTGGTGAGGGAGGCGCAGCCCTCGCTGAGGCAGTGGTCAAGGCCTGCGAGAAGCCCAGCGACTTCAAGTTCCTGTATCCGCTCGACATTCCCATCAAGGACAAGATTGAGGCCATCGCCACCAAGGTGTACGGGGCGGATGGGGTGGACTACACCTCTCAAGCAGAGGCCAAAGTCAGGCTCTACACCAAGCTGGGCTACGACAAGCTGCCCTTGAACATGGCCAAGACCCACCTCTCTCTGTCTCACGAACCAAGCTGGAAGGGTGTGCCGAAGAACTACAACCTCGCCATTCGCGATATCAGGGCCTCCATCGGCGCGGGCTTCCTGTATCCGTTGTGCGGCGAGATGCGCACGATGCCTGGGCTGCCTTCACGCCCGGCGTTCATGGACGTGGATATCGACGAGACGGGCAAGACTCTCGGCCTGTTCTAGGCAACCGACCCGCCGCCTCGTGTGAAAGCACGATGGGGGCAGTGAGCGCAGACTCACGACCGACCACTGACCACTTTGCGGGGCGGACCACCCTGGCCGGTTCGCCCCGCGTCTCGGCACGTGGCTGTCGAGACGATGTTGTGTTGCGGAGCGATTTCTGGTATCATTGGAAATAGGAGTATTTTAGTCCACTTTAGAAGGGGGTGAAACAAAGTGACAGTCTCAACCTTGCCGCTACCGTCCATGTATGCCGATCATCACGTCACAGCGGTGCGTCGCATCCTCGAGGGGCTGTCCGGTGTGGAGGGCATCCAGGCTAGCGCTGCCACCAGACAAGTGACAGTCGAGCACACCAGCAAGCTATCAGAGAAGGCCCTCGTCGAGGCCCTAGAGAAGGCTGGTTACTCCGTGGGCGAGCCGGAGAAGGTCGAGCAAGAGCCATCGTGCCTCGGCGACCCTGCGTGGTATGAATGCGCCTCGCGCTGCATCAAGACCGACCAAGCCGATCTTGAGATGTCCGGAGATTTCCGCAGGTACTAGGGCCACCTCGCGTTCGACCCGCCTCGTCGACTGCGCGGACGAGCAGCGGGAGCCAACACCGAGTGGAGTGAGAGGAGAGCCAAATGGCAGATACTGGCAAGACTATCGATCCCGCAGCCGAAGCAATGCTTCAGAAGGCTGCGGAAATGGGCATTTCTACGGCCTTCGACCGAGCTGACGAGTTGAAACCCTGTCCCATAGGCTCCAAGGGACAGTGCTGCAAGAACTGCGCCATGGGACCGTGCCGCCTCACCAAGGAGGGACAGGTCGGCATCTGCGGGGCCACTCTGGAGACCGTGGTCGCGAGAAACCTGGCCAGAATGATAGCGGCAGGGGCCGCGTCGCACTCTGACCACGGTCGCGACCTTTGTTTCGTCCTTCACGGTGCAGCAACAGGCGAAGCTCCAGGATACCGGATTCGCGACGAGTTCAAGCTTCGCGAGGTCGCTCGTGATCTGGGCGTGGAGATCGGGGGGCGCTCCAAAGAGGAGATTGCCGTCGACGTGGCCGACAAGGCCTTGTCCGAGTTCGGCAGGCAGTCCGGCGAGATCCTCTATCTGGCGAGAGCGCCCGAGAAGCGACAGCAGATCTGGCGCGACTTGCGTATCGCCCCCCGTGGCGTGGACCGAGAGATCGTGGAGATCATGCACCGCACGCACGTCGGCAACGACCAGGATGCGGAGCACATCCTCGATCAGGGTATGCGAGCAGCACTGGGAGATGGCTGGGGTGGCTCCATGCTCGCCACGGACATCTCTGACATTCTGTTCGGCACGCCCAACCCTCTCGTTACCCAGGTCAACCTCGGAGTGCTGCGCGAGGACGAAGTCAACATCGTCATTCACGGGCACGAGCCTACCCTCTCTGAGATGATCGTCGCCGCGGCCAGAGACCCCGAGATGATCGAGTACGCCAAGTCCAAGGGAGCGAAGGGCATCAACCTCGCTGGTATCTGCTGCACCTCCAACGAGACTCTCATGCGGCAGGGCGTGCCCTCGGCCGGCAACTTCCTGGACCAGGAGCTTGCCATCCTCACTGGCGCAGTGGAGGCCATGGTGGTGGACATCCAGTGCATCTTCCAAGGTCTTGTCAACACGGCGCAGGATTTCCACACGCACATCATCACCACTTCGCCCAAAGCCAAGATTACCGGGGCCACGCACATGGAGTTCGACGAGCACCGGGCTCCGGAAATCGCGCGGGAGATCGTCAAAGCCGGGATCGACAACTACCCCAACCGTGGGTCCATGTACATCCCTGATGAGATGGACAACATGGTCCCCGGCTTCTCCCACGAGTACATACGCTACATGCTGGGCGGCTACTACCGCGCTTCTTTGCGGCCGCTGAATGATGCCATCATGGCAGGGCGGCTGCGAGGCGTGGCCGGTGTGGTGGGCTGCAACAACCCCAGGGTCGTCCACGACGAGGCCCACTTTGGGATCGTCAAAGAGTTCCTCAAGAACGACGTCCTGGTGGTGCAAACGGGTTGTGGGGCCATCTGCAACGCCAAGTACGGACTGCTACAGGGTGAGGCCCTGAAGTATGCGGGGCCGGGCTTGCGAGAGATCTGCGAGACTGTGGGCATCCCGCCCGTGCTGCACATGGGCTCCTGCGTGGACAATAGCCGCATCTTGACCGTCCTGGCGGAGATGGCCTCCGAAGGCGGGCTCGGAGAGGATATCTCCGACATTCCTGGCGTGGGCATCGCTCCCGAATGGATGAGCGAGAAGGCCATATCCATCGGCACGTACTTCGTGGCTTCTGGGGCATACGTGCTCTTTGGCGTCAAGTCGCCCGTCGAGGGCAGCGACGCAGTCACCGAGCTCATCAGCAAAGGCTGGGAAAGCAAGGTCGGCGGGAAGCTCGAGTTCGAGCCCGATCCTGCGCAGATCGTGAAGAAGTCGCTGGACCACATCGACAAGAAGCGGGCCGCGCTCGGCTTGCCCGAGTACGACCCAGCTCGATTCGGGCAGAGCGGTGATCGTGCCTGGAATGCGTGGTTGAAGGCCAAAGCCAAAGGCGCGAAGGTCAGCCCCTACAGTATGGCCGGCGTGACCGTCGAAGAGGCTTAGGGAGGAGAACGACCAATGTCGAAGTACATAGCCAGCGCCGTGTTGCGCGGCGCCAACGATATCGTCAACGAGGCCGATCAGCTCCTGCAAAAGACCCTGGCGGAGAAGGGACCCGACGCGCCGGTCCAGTTTCCTAACACGGCGTACTACTTGCCCGTGATCTATGGCTTCACGGGGATGCAAGTCTCCAAGTTGGGGGACCTGCCACCAGTGATAGAACACGCCAGGAAGCTTCTGCACCCTGTGCCCAGGGAGAAGCTCTGGACACCCTACCTGGGAGAGGCCCTCGACGGCGGAGTTGCTACCCTCTTCGCCGAGGAGACGATCATGGGCATCAAGTATGCCCTCGGAGAGCAGCCAGAGAAGGTGGATGGATACCCTGAGTTGGCAACCGCGGGCGGTGAGGGATTCTGCAACGGTCCTATCGACGACGTCCAGTTGCGCGCCTGGGGCATCCAGTTGGTGGACGGGCGCATGCCAGGCTTCTGCGCGCTCATCGGCTGCGCCAAGTCCAACGAGGTAGCGGTACAGCTCGTACGTGAGCTACAGCGCCGCAACATCCTCGTCTTCCTCAGCGGCAACGTCAATGGTCGCAGCATCATCCACCAGTTGCTCGAGGAAGGGGTAGAGATGGGGTACGACACCTACATCATACCCTTCGGAACAGACACGATCAGCACCATCTATCCACTGGGCTTCGCCACCCGCTCAGGTCTCACTTTTGGGGGGCTGAAGCCAGGACAGGCCAGGGAAAACCTGATCTACAACAAGTTCCGGGTCTTCGCCTTCGCCATCGCCCTCGGCGAGATCGACGACCTCAAGTACGCGACGGCTGCTGGAGCCATCAGCTATGGTTTCCCCGCCATTGCGGACACGGTGATACCCCAGGTGTTGCCTACCGGGGTCACCCAGTACGAGCACGTCATCTCCATGCCCTTCGACGACATCGACGGGAAGGACGATCTGGAACGCGCCGAGAAGCTGATCCAGAAGTGTATCGAAGTTCGCGGCGTGAAGGTCAAGGTCGCCGAGATCCCCATCCCGGTCCCGTACGGATCGGCCTTCGAGGGAGAACGCGTCCGCAAGGACGACATGCGGGTAGAGTTCGGTGGCAAGAAGTCCCGGGCCTTCGAGTACTTGTTGATGCGAGACCCGGACCAGATCGAGGATGGCAAGATCGAGATCGTGGGCCCAGGATTCGATGAGGTCGAGGAAGGTACTGCCATGGACCTGGGCATCATCATCGAAGTGGGCGGCCGCAAGATGCAGAAGGACTTCGAGAGCGTCTTGGAGCGTCAGATCCACTACTTCCTCAACGCCGCCTCTGGAGTGCAGCACATCGGTCAGCGAGACATAGCCTGGATCCGTATCAGCAAGGCGGCGGCGGAGAAAGGCTTCAACCTGGAGCACTTCGGCGAGATCCTCTACGCGCGCTTCAAGGGCGACCCCTGGAACAGCATCGTGGACAAGGCCCAAGTCACACTGATCACCGATCCAGACGAGATGAAGAAGTGGCTCGAGCTGGCCCGCGGAGCCTACAACGAGCGCAACGTGCGCGTGGCAGGCCTGACCGACGAGGGAGTGGAGGAGTTCTACTCTTGCACCCTCTGCCAGTCGTTTGCGCCGACTCACGTGTGCGTCATCTCGCCGCAGCGGCTGGGGCTTTGCGGCGCCTACAACTGGTTGGACTGCAAAGCGGCCTTCCAGATCAACCCCACCGGCCCCAACCAGCCCATCCCCAAGGGCGAGAAGCTGGACGCAGAACTGGGCCGCTGGAGTGGGCCCCAGGAGTTCGTCTACAACCACTCGAACCAGTCCGTCGAGAATGTCACCATGTACTCCATCATGATTGACCCCATGACCGCGTGTGGGTGCTTCGAGTGCATGGTGTTGGTGATCCCCGAGGCCAACGGGGTGATGATCGTCTCCAGGGAAGACCCCAGCATGACGCCGGCTGGCATGACTTTCTCCAGCATGGCGGGCATGTTTGGAGGTGGTCTCCAGACGCCGGGGGCGATGGGTGTCGGCAAGTACTACCTCACCAGCCCCAAGTTCATCTCGGCAGATGGCGGCTTCAAGCGGGTGGTGTGGATGTCATCCTTCCTCAAGGACAGTATGCCTGAGGAGTTCAAGGCCGTGGCCGAGAGAGAGGGCATCCCGGATCTCCTGGACCGCATCGCAGACGAGCGCAGCGTGACGGAGGTCGACCAACTGATGGCCTGGCTCGAGGAACACGATCACCCAGCCTTGAAGATGGAGCCCATCATGTAGCATGGTCAGGGATGGCTCGTCTGGCCGGCGGGCCATCCCTAGATATTCCCCCGCCAGAATCTGTCCCGTCGGTCCCGGCGGGACAACACGAACCTGGAAGGAGTTACAGTCATGGCTGTTGCTGTGGAAATCCCTAAGAAGAAGTGGACAGGCCAGGTCAGGGAGATCGTCTTCGGTGCAACTGAAGCCGAGGGTGGCACCCGTAGCAAGACTGTGACCATCGGAGGCGAGAGAACCCTGCCTTTCCTGGACTTCGAAGCACCGATGCCCAATCCCCCACGCGTCGCCATTGAGATCAGGGACCGCAGGCCCGCCGACTGGTCGCCTCTCCTCCTAGAGGTGTGGGGCGATGCTGCCGACGACCCCGCGACCTGGGCCAAGGCCGCAGACGAGCTCGAAGTGGACCTCCTGGTCCTCGGCCTCAGCCTCACAGACGCCGATGGGCAAGAGACGACGGCACAGGAGGCGGCATCTACCGTTCGCAAGGTGTTGGACGCCACGGGACTGCCTCTCATCGTCTTCGGTCCCGGTCAGACAGACAAGGATATCGAGCTCCTGGTCGCCGTGGCGGAAGAGGCCGCCGGCGAGCGCATCGGCCTGGGAGTATGTGACGACAAGAACTACAAGACCATCGTGGCGGCGGCCATGGCCCATGGCCACCTGGTCGATGCCCGCACGGCGATGGACGTGAACCTGGCCAAGCAACTCAACATCCTCATCAACGACGTGGGCCTCTCCTTGGATCGCGTGATCATGGACCCCACGACGGCAGCGCTAGGGTATGGCGTAGAGTACGGATACTCCGCCATGGAGCGTCTCAGACTGGCCGCCCTCCAGGGTGACTCCATGACCCAGCAACCGATGCTGGTGACCCCCGGTGAGGAAGCCTGGCGCATGAAGGAAGCCAAGGTTGGCGAAGACGTACCCGAGGCCTGGGGCGACTGGGAGGAGCGGGGCATCTCGTGGGAGACGCTGACCGCGACGTCCCTCATCCATTCGGGAGCGGACATCGTGGTTCTTCGTCACCCGGAGTCGGTACGTCGCATCAAGGACCTGATCAGCAAGCTATGGAAGAAGGGGGAGTAACGGATGGCTCTCACTGGCCTAGAGATCTACAAACTCCTGCCCAAGACTAACTGCAAGGACTGCGGGTTCCCCACTTGCCTGGCCTTCGCCATGAAGCTAGCGGCGAAACAGGCGGAATTGGCGGCCTGTCCTCACGTCAGCGACGAGGCGAAGTCCGCGCTCGAGTCCGCCTCGGCGCCCCCGATTCGCCTCATCACCCTGGGCAACGATGAGCACAAGATCGAAGTGGGCAACGAGACGGAGCTCTATCGGCACGACAAGACCTTCTTCCACATGCCGGGCCTGCTCGTCCGCGTCCGGGACGACCAGGATCTGGCAGAAGTGGAGGACCTGGCAAGCCAGGTCGATGCCTACACGGTGGACTACGTCGGAATGACCTTGAACCTCGACGGAATGGCCGTGCAGAGCGTGTCGGGGGACCCTGCCACGTTCGCCAAGTACGTCAAGGCTGTCAGAGCCAAGACTGCGCGCCCTCTCGTGCTCATGGCAGACGATCCTGAGGTCATGAAAGCAGGCCTGGCCGAGATCACGGGTACGACCCCATTGATCTACGCCGCCGACGCGCAGAACTGGGAAGCGATGGTGGGCCTGGCCACGGAGCACAAGGCACCTCTCGTGGTCCGCGCAGATGGGCTCGAACCTCTCGTGGAAATCGTGAAGCAGGTCAAAGAGGCAGGCGTGGAAGACATCGTCATCGATCCCGGCGCCAGGGGCTTCCACGAATCTCTCGCCGTCCTCACGCAGGCACGACGGCTGGCCCTGGAAGCCAAGCCGGAGCGCCTTCTGGGCTATCCGGTCATCACCTTCCCCTATGAGGGAGCGGAGTCTGCCGCAGAAGAGACGATGCTAGCCGGGCAACAGATAGCGAAGTATGCCGGCTTCGTCGTGCTGGACCACTATGCTCCCGCCGTGGTTTATCCGCTCCTGGTCTTGCGCCAGAACATCTACACAGATCCACGGCAGCCTGTCCAGGTTACTCCTGGCATCTACGACATCAACGATCCAGGTCCAGACGCTCAAGTCCTGGTCACTACCAACTTCTCCATCACCTACTTCTCCGTCGCCAACGAGGTGGAGGCTAGCGGTCTCCCTGGATGGTTGCTGATCGCAGACTCGGAGGGCCTTTCGGTGCTCACTGGTTGGGCAGCGGGGAAGTTCGACGCCGACAAGATCGCCACTACGGTCAAGAGCTCTGCTATCGCCGACAAGATCAATCACAGGAAGCTGACCATCCCGGGCGCTGTCTCTGTCCTTTCGGGGGAACTGGAGGACGAACTCGACGGCTGGGAGATCCTCGTAGGGCCACGGGAAGCTGTGGACCTGCCGGCGTTTATGAAGCTCTGGCAACCCTAGACCGGGACCCGGACCCGGTAGGATCGCCAGGTCGAGGTGTCCTGCTAGACGGGGTGGCACTGTCTGCTGCTCCGAAGATGGCCTGGGGTCGCACAGCTTGCACTAGTGCAGACACCCGGGGAAGGATCGAGTGATCCGGTTAGGATCCAGCTCGGGGAGAGCCGAGTTAGTGCACCTGCTCTTGATCCATACCTGTCCATGACGGCAAGGAGGAGTGAGATGTTCAAGATTGGGGAGGAGATTCAAGTAATCTCCACCAAGGTCAGAAAGGCCATAGAGCAGAGAGACAAGGAACCAATCCAGCAGTTGGCCCTGGACCAGGTGGAAGCCGGCGCCGATGCGCTGGAGGTGAACATAGGGCCTCAGAAGAAGCAGGGCCCGGAGGTCATGGAGTGGATGGTCGACACCATCCAGGAGGTGGTGGACGTTCCTCTCTGCCTGGACACCACGAACCTGGCGGCCATGGAAGCCGGGTTGAAGCGAGTCAATCAGCAAGCCATCGTCAACTCGACCTCGGCGGAACCCAACCGGCTGAGTGACGTACCGCCTCTCGCGGCCCAATACAACGCCAAGCTCATCGCCCTCACCATGGGTAAGAGTATCCCCGTGGAAGCAGACGCTCGCGTGGGCATCGCCCTGGAACAGCTCGTGCCTCGCATCATGGAAGTGGGCATCCCGATGGACCAGGTGCTGATGGACCCTCTCATCCTCACGGTGAGCGGCATGCAGGAGTACTGCCCCGAGGCGATAGAGACCATCCGCTTCCTCAAGCAGATCTCCGACCCACCCCCTCTGACGCTGGTGGGCCTCTCCAACGTGTCCAACGGCGTTCCGGCGGAGAACCGCAGTCTCGTCTACTCCACCTACGCAGTGATGCTGCTGGCGGCGGGGTTGGACGCAGCCATCGTGGACGCGCGTGACGCCAGACTCAGAGAGTGGGTCCGAATCGTCGAAGAGCGCGACGAGAGCACGCCCGTGGGGCAGTTGCTGGTCCGTCTCTACGACTCGACAGCGGTCATGGAAGATCTCGATCCCGAGTTCGTGGACATGGAGGATCCCGACCAGGCGGCCATCTACAAGACGGTGCAGATCCTCCAGAACAAGATCATCTACGCCGACGGCTATCTACAGATCTAGAAACGCGGCTCCAGAGCCAGAGCGTTTCTGTATCACACTGGGCAGGCGCGACGCTATGACAAGACAGCAGTCGAAGACCAAGCCGGTGGGAGCGGTCCTGGTGGTGGGAGGCGGCATAGGAGGAATGCAGGCCGCCCTCGATCTCGCCAACGCTGGGATCAAGGTCTTCCTGGTGGAACGCGAAAGCGCCATCGGGGGGCACATGGCACAGTTGGACAAGACCTTCCCCACCAACGACTGTGCCATGTGTATCATGTCGCCCAAGATGGTGGACGTGGGCCGTCACATCAACATCGACGTCCTCACCAATACCGAGGTGTTGGAGGTCGAGGGCACAGCCGGGAATCTCACCGCCGCGTTGAGAACCAAGCCTCGCTACATAGACATCGACAAGTGCACAGGCTGTGGCGACTGCGCTCAGGCCTGCCCCATCCTCTTGCCCAGCCGGTACGAGGAGGGGTTGACCACCAGGCACGCGGCCTATCGCCTCTACCCGCAGGCCATCCCCCACGCCTTCGCCATAGAGAAGCTGGGCGTCGCCCCCTGCCGTGATGCGTGTCCGACCGGCCAGCGTGCCCAGGGATACATCGCCTTGATCCGCGAAGGGCGCTACCAAGAAGCCGTGCGGGTGATCAAGGAGGACAACCCTTTCCCGGCCATTTGCGGGCGTATCTGCAACCATCGCTGCGAGGATGCGTGCAATCGCGGGCTGGTGGATGAGCCCGTGTCCATTGCATCCTTGAAGCGCTTCGTCACGGATCAGGTCTACGCCGAGCCGCGGGCGCCGCGGGAGCCGCTACCCCAGACCAGACCTGAGAGAGTGGCCATAGTTGGCGCCGGGCCTGCCGGGCTCACCGCTGCGCAGGATCTGATCAGGCTCGGCTACGGAGTCACCGTGTTCGAGGCGCTACCCGTGGCCGGAGGAATGCTGCGCGTGGGCGTGCCGGAGTATCGTCTGCCTGCGGAGTTGATCCAGCGAGAGGTGGACGATATCATCGACCTGGGCGTGGAACTGCGGTTGAACACCCGTGTGGACAACCTCCAGGAGCTGACGGATGAGGGGTATGACTCCATCTTCCTGGCGGTGGGTGCTCACGAAGGAAAACGGATGAACATCCCTGGCGCCGATCTCGAGGGCACGATGATCAGCATCGGGTTCCTCCGCGACGTCAGGCTGGGGCACGAAGTGAAGCTGGGTCGAAAGGTGAGCGTCATCGGCGGCGGAGACGTGGCCATAGACGCGGCTCGGACCGCACTGCGCCTCGGAGCCGAGGAGGTGACCATCGTCTACCGTCGTTCCGAGGGGGAGATGCCCTGCCGCCGCGAGGAGCTGGAAAGCGCCAGAGAAGAGGGTATCCGCTTCGAACTGCTCACCAACCCGCTACGGATCATAGGAGAAGGAGACGGCCACGTGTCGGCGATGGAGTGCATCCGCATGGAGCTGGGCGAACCCGACGAGAGCGGTCGGCGCCGGCCCGTGCCCATAGAGGGGACCGAGCACGTGATCCCCACCGACAGCGTCATCTTTTCCATCGGTCAGGCGGCGGGACTGTCCTTCATTCCCGAGGACAGCCAGGTACGCAGCACCACGTGGGGCACTATTGTGGTCGATCCGGAGACTCTCGCCTGCGACCGTCCTGGAGTCTTCGCTGGAGGAGACGCGGTCTCCGGCACGGCGTTCGTCATCGACGCCATCGCCGATGGACACCGAGCCGCAGCATCCATTCACCATCACCTGTCGGGCGAGGTGCTCCCACCCTTCAAGCCTCAACTACCGGTGGTCAAGATGGAGCGGGAAGAGGCCGTCGCCAGGATGCGCGAACTGAACCTCTCTCGCGAGGAGCGCCTGGGCATGCCCTCCCTTCCCGTCGCGGAACGCAGGCTGACCTTCGAGGAAGTAGAGCTGGGCTATACCCACGAGATGGCCCAGGCGGAGGCGGCACGCTGTCTCGAATGCGGCATCTGCTCCGAGTGCCTGGCCTGTTTCTATGCCTGCCAGGCAGGAGCTGTTAATCACAACGACGTCGAGGAAACGAGACAGGTCCAGGTGGGCGCGGTTCTGCTCGTGCCCGGGTTCCAGGCCTACGATCCCAGGCTCTCACAGGAGTTCGGGTTCGGCGTGTACCCCAACGTGGTGACCAGCCTCCAGTTCGAGCGTCTCCTCTCGGCGTCCGGTCCCACCGAGGGCCACGTGAAGCGCCCTTCGGATGGCGAACGCCCTCGCAAGATAGCCTTCGTGCAGTGCATCGGATCGCGAGATGAGGAACACGACTACTGCTCCTCCGTCTGCTGCATGTACGCCACCAAAGAAGCCATCATGGCCTGCGAGCACGAGTCCGACACTGAATGCACCATCTTCATGATCGATATGAGGGCCTTCGGCAAGGGTTACGAGGAGTACTATCGCCAGGCCAGGGAGAAGTACGGCATCCGTTACGTGCGCTCTCGCGTGCCACCGCTCAAGGAGGATCCAGAGTCGAGGGACATCGTGTTCCGGTACGAGAACGAGGAAGGGGTCCTCGTAGACGAAGCCTTCGACCTGGCCGTGCTTTCCGTGGGCATGGAGATGTCGCAAGAGACGCGGGGCCTGGCAGGCCGACTGGGGATCGAGCTCGACCGAGACGGCTTCTCAGAGCACCGGCCCTTCGCGCCTCTGGAGACAAGTCGTACAGGAGTCTTCGTGTGCGGCCCCTTCGGCGGCCCCAAAGACATCCCCGGGACCGTGGTGGAGGCATCCGCTGCGGCGGCGCAGGTCGAGGGGCTGCTGGCCGAAGGTAGAGGGAGCCTGACCCAGGAGAGACGATACCCACCGGAACGCGACGTCGCCGGTGAGGAACCCCGCATCGGGGTCTTCGTCTGCCACTGCGGGTCCAACATCGGTGGCTTCCTCGACGTGCCCTCGGTGGCCGAATACGCCAGGTCGTTGCCCCACGTAGTGCACGCCGAGGACAACCTCTATACCTGCTCGCAGGATTCTGTGGAACTGATCAAGGAGCGGATCGCAGAGCACAATCTGAATCGAGTCGTCGTGGCCTCTTGCACACCACACACGCACGAGCCCATGTTCCAGGACACCATCCGTCAGGCGGGGTTGAACGAGCACCTCTTCGAGATGGCCAATATCAGGAACCAGTGCTCCTGGGTGCATTCAGACGATCCGGAGCGGGCTACAACAAAGGCCAAGGACCTGGTCCGGATGTCAGTGGCCAGGGCGGCGCTGCTGGATCCGCTGCACACCGTGGATCTGCCCCTCAACAGGTCGGCGCTGGTGATCGGGGGAGGCGTGGCCGGCATGAACGCGGCCCTCTCGCTGGCGGATCAAGGATTCCCAGTGTTCCTGGTCGAACGTACTAATGAGTTGGGCGGCAACCTGCGCCACGTTCACCATATGCTTGACGGCAGCGACCCGCAGGCCTACCTCAGATCGCTGATCAAGAGCGTCCAGGATCACCCACTGATCGCGGTACACACCGATACCAAACTGAAGGGAACGGCGGGGTTCGTGGGCAACTTCTCTTCGAGCCTGCACACCAAGGGACAAACGATCGAGGTGGAGCATGGTGCGATCATCGTAGCCACCGGCGCACGCGAGTACACGGGGGACGAACATCTATACGGCCAGGACGATAGGGTCCTCACTCAACGAGAGCTGGAGGAGCGCATCGCCAGCGCCCCTGACAGCATCGCCGAGCTCGGTCACGTCGTGATGATCCAGTGTGTGGGCCCGGCGGACCGCTATTGCAGCCGCATCTGCTGTTCCGTCGCCGTCAAGAACGCCCTCAAGATCAAAGAGCTCAGCCCCGCCACTGAGGTCTACGTACTCTACACCGACATGCGTACCTTCGGCCTCAACGAGAGATACTACACCCTGGCTCGCGAGCGAGGCGTCCATTTCCTGCACTTCGACAGGGAACGCCCCCCAGAGGTGTTGACCGAGAAGGGTCTGCAGGTCAGTGTCCACGCACCGATGCTGAACGCAGATCTCACTCTGCCGGCCGACTTGATCGTTCTCAGCACTGGTCTTCTGCCCACCGAGGGCGCCGACGAGCTTGCCCGCGTCCTCAAGGTGCCGGTTGATCTGGACGGTTTCTTCCTGGAGGCGCACGTCAAGCTACGCCCCGTCGATTTCGTCACCGAAGGCGTCTTCGTCGCGGGTGCGGCTCACTATCCCAAGTTCATCGAGGAATGTATCGTGCAAGCGCAGGCCGCGGTCGCTCGAGCGGCGACCATACTCAGCCAGGATACCCTGCGCGCGGGCGGCGTGGTGGCGGTTGTACAACCAGAGAAGTGCACAGGCTGTCTTACTTGTGTGCGAGTGTGCCCGTACAACGTTCCTGTGATCGACCCAGCGGTCCCAGGCGCCGGAGGGATCTACGGCGCAGCCCAGATAGAGGTGGCCGCCTGCCAGGGATGCGGCATCTGCGCCGCGGAGTGCCCGGCCAAGGCCATACAGTTGATGCACTATCTAGACGAGCAGGTGACGGCCGAGGAGGAAGCGCTCCTGGCTAGACAACCCCAGTTGGTCTGAGGTCCGAGGATGTCCGAGTTCGAACCCCAAATCGTCGCCTTCTGCTGTCACTACTGCGCCTATGCGGCCGCGGATCTGGCAGGGTCTTTGCGGGTGCAGTACCCCACCAACCTCAAGATAGTCAGGCTTCCCTGCACGGGCAAGCTAGACACACTCCATGTCCTGAAGGCCTTCGAAGAAGGGGCCGACGGTGTGATGGTGGCAGGTTGACTGGTCGGAGATTGCCATTACCTGGAAGGTAATGTGAGGGCAGAACGACGAGTCACTTTTGCGAAGGGCCTGCTCGAGGAGATAGGACTCGAAGCGGACCGCCTGGAGATGCACTTCATATCCTCCGCGATGGGCCGGGAGTTCGCCCAACTCGCGACCGAGATGACGGACCGCATCAGAGAACTTGGCCCTAACCCATTGCGAGAAGGGGGCACCGCAGCATGATCATAGGTAGCCAGAAACCCCTGCAAGAGATCAAGGAGATGGTCGCCGATCACGAGAGGATACTGGTCCTGGGTTGCGGAACCTGTGTCACCGTCTGCTTCGCCGGCGGTGAGAAGGAAGTGGGCATCCTGGCTACGAGCCTGCGCATGGCTAGCCAACTCGACGGAGAGAAGAAGACCTTCGACGAGGCCACGGTCCAGAGGCAGTGCGAGTGGGAATTCCTGGACGCCGTGCAGGAAGAGATAGAGAACCACGACCTCGTTCTCTCCATGGCCTGCGGTATCGGAGTCCAGGCCATAGTGGAACGGTTCCCTGAGGCCAATGTAGCTCCTGCCCTCAACACTGCGTTTCTCGGGATCCCGGAGGAGCAGGGGTTGTGGACCGAACGCTGCGCCGCTTGCGGTGAGTGCATCTTGCACCGGACCGCGGGCATCTGCCCCATTGCTCGTTGCGCCAAGAGCTTGCTCAATGGACCGTGCGGAGGCTCGCAAGATGGAAAGTGCGAGATAGATCCGGAGATCCCCTGTGCCTGGCAACTGATCTACGATCGCCTCCAGGCCCAAGGACGGCTGGACCAACTGCTAGAGATCGAGCCTCCCAGAGACTGGTCTAGCAGTCGGGATGGGGGTCCACGCAGACTCGTCAGAGAGGACCTGCGCTTAGAGTCACATCAGCACAAAGAGGAGACGTGATAGATGGCAAACTCAAATACTGAGGAATACCCCGTACTCTGGCTACAGGGAGGTGGGTGTTCCGGCTGCTCCGTGTCGTTGCTCAACTCGGTCAGCCCAGGCCCCAGGAACATCCTGGTGGATGAGATCGTTCCTGGAAAGCACCTGAACGTCCGCTTTCATCCCACAGTGATGGCAGGAGCTGGCCATCCCGCGGTCTTGGAGCTGGAGCGCACCCGCCAGGAGGCAAAGGGTGGGTACGTCCTGGTGGTGGAGGGCTCCGTACCTGTAGCCGCTAGCGGCGCCTATGCGATGATCGGAGAAGAGCAAGGCGAAGAGATCTCCATGCATTCGTGGGTCAAGTCCCTCGGTCGAGATGCGCTGGCCGTCCTGGCAGTGGGCACCTGCGCCGCGTTTGGCGGCATTCCGGCGGGAAGCCCCAACCCGACCGGGTCCGTCAGCGTTCGAGACGTCTTCTCGGCAGAGGGGATCGAGACACCGCTGATCAACGTCCCAGGTTGCCCGCCGCATCCAGACTGGTTTGTGGGGACGGTGGCCAGCATCTTGATCCAGGGTCTCCCCACAGCAGGCGACCTGGACGAATACCTGCGACCCAAGTCCTTCTACGGGCAGCTAATCCACGAGAACTGCCCCCGCAGAGCGTATTTCGACGAGGGCAAGTTTGCCAAGAAGCTCAGCGATCCGTACTGCCTCTACGAGTTGGGGTGCAAGGGGCCGGTTACTCACGCCGACTGCCCTACCAGGCTGTGGAACAATGGAGTGAACTGGTGCGTTGGCAGCGGAGCGCCGTGTATAGGATGTGTGGAGCCCACTTTCCCAGACGTGGTGGCGCCGTTGTACGAAAAGATAACCGAAGAAGCCTTGCCCAACATCGGGGCGGAATGAAGAAGGGGTAAGCCAGACCATGGGTAAGATAACCATCGATCCTATCACGCGCATCGAGGGGCACCTCAAAGTCGAAGCCATCGTGGAAGACGGCGAGGTCAAGGACGCCAGAAGTACTGGCACCCTGTTTCGGGGGTTCGAGCTGATTCTGCGCGGCAGAGACCCACGCGACGCCTCCCAGTTGACACAGCGCATCTGCGGCGTGTGTCCCCAGACTCACGCCACCGCATCCGTGTTGTGCCTCGATAGTGCCTTCGGCATAGAGGGCGAGATCACAGACAACGGCAGGATCATGCGAAACCTGCTGCTGGGCGCCAACTACATCCAGTCTCACGTGTTGCACTTCTATCACCTGGCGGCCCTGGACTACGTGGACGTGACCAAGGTTGCTGCATACGAAGGCGACAACCCCGCGTTGAAATCGATCAAGAGCTTCATCGGCAGGGGCGAGCTTGGGCCATTCGCACCGCGCTACGAGGGCGACTATCGCCTGCCAGACGACGTGGATCGCCAAGCCACGGCCCACTATGTGCAAGCTCTGGACATCAGGCGCAAGGCCCACGAGATGCTGGCCGTCTTTGGCGGCAAGATGCCCCACAACTGTGCGACGGTGGCGGGAGGGGTCACAGAGCACCCTACCGTGGACAAGATGACCACGTTTCTCTGGAGACTCAACGAGCTCAGAGACTTCATAGACGACGTCTACGTACCGGACATCGTGGCAGTGGCAGAGGCCTATCCGGACTACTTCCAGATCGGTTCCGGATGCGGCAACCTCCTGGCCTATGGCGTCTTCGATCTCGATAGCAAGGAACGTGACTATCTCAAGCGAGACAGGCTTCTTCGCTCGGGCACAGTTTCTACCGATCTGAAGGTTGGTGAAGTGGAGGCCAGCAAGATCCTCGAGTACGTTGGGCACTCGTGGTACGAGGACGCCGGTTCGGGCCGATATCCTGGCGAGGGACAGACCGAGCCGCAGCCCGGCAAGAACGGCGCATACTCCTGGCTCAAGGCACCCAGGTACGACGACACGGTCTACGAGGTTGGCCCTCTGGCGCGCATGGCCGTCAACTACGCCGCCGGCAACTCATCCGTGAAAGAGCTGGTGGACCCGGTCCTATCTCACTTCCAGGCGGGACCGGAAGCTCTCTTCTCAGTGCTGGGTCGTCACGCCGCAAGGGCTCTCGAGTGCAAGTACGTGGCCGATTCCATGGCCGACTGGGTTCTGCAACTGAAGCCCGGAGAACCTGTATACACCGAGTACACCCTCCCTGAGGAAGCATCCGGGATGGGACTCGTCTGTGGGCCTCGAGGCGCGCTGGGACACTGGATACAGATCGAGGATAGCAAGATAGCCAACTATCAGTGCGTCGTCCCAACCACTTGGAATGCGTCGCCCAGAGACGACCATGGGCAGCCAGGCCCCATCGAGCAGGCTCTGATCGGCACGAAGATCAGAGACGAGGAGAACCCGTTCGAGATCGTTCGCATCGTGCGCAGCTTCGATCCCTGCCTGGCGTGCGCTGTTCACGTCATCACGCCGAAGGGGAGCGAACTGGCAAGGTTCCGCATATCGTAGTCTAGTGCTCTGGCTGGAGAACCGGGTACCAGGGTGGATCGTCCGCCCTGAGTGGGTTGGGTTGCGAGATGATACCTACCCAGCTACTGCGGAAGGTGTCCGTCTTCCAGGGGCTGACCGATGAGCAACTGGAGAGAATAGCGAGCCTGTGCACAGAGGAGACCCACAGCGCAGGCAGCCTGATCCTGAAAGAAGGGGACCCAGCTGGACAGTTCCATATCCTCCGGGAGGGGAGGGTCACACTGGAAATGGGGATCCGCATGTGGCCCGAGCGACGTGTTAGGCAGATGAGTGTTGAAACACTGAACGCGGGCCAGCCATTCGGTTTGTCAGCCCTGACGGAATCGGACGTCTGGACCATGTCAGCACGTGCCCTCGACAACTGCCGCTCGATAGTCATTCAGGGACTCGAGCTCCTGGCTCTGATGGAGTCAGATCAGGCGATGGCGTGCGAGATCAACCGAGGATTATCGAACGTGCTGGCTGATCGGCTGAGATACGCCAGACTTGGCTTGACTGAGTTTCTCGGTCACCGCCAGGTCGCACGGGAGCAGACGCCCGAGGAGTCAACCGCCATCCGCAGGATCCAGTACGGCATCAACTTCCGGTGGATAGCGATCATTGGGGTCGTGCTCATCACGGCCACGGCCAACATGGTCTTCGGAATACGCTTCTCCACATTGCCCATCTTCATCATCGCTTCGATCATTGGGCTATATAACCTCCTCTTCCGGTGGTACACGGAACGTATGGAGTCGGCGGAAGCGCCTGACTTGATCCCCCACGTGCGGCGGTACGTCTGGGTTCAGTCCGCCACTGACCTGGTGGCGACCACGGCCATCATACACTTCGCAGGAGGGGTGGAGAACCCTCTCTTCCTTTACTACGTGTTCCACGTGACCCTGGCTAGCATTATCCTGCCCTACAGGTCAGCCTACTTGCTGGCCACCCTGGCGGTCGGCCTGTTCACATCCCTGGTGGGCCTGGAGTATCTGCAGATCATCCCCCACGTGCACCTCCAAGGGCTCGTTCCGCCCGACCTCTACCTCCAAACACCGTACGTAGTCGCCATCAGCTTTGGGTTCGCAACGACACTCTACATCAGTACCTACTTGACGACCGCCGTCGCCGGCGAACTCAGGAAGAGGCAGCGAGAGGCGGCTGCTCTCCAGGACCGGCTCCTGCTGGAAGCTGAGGAGCTTCAACAAGCCAACGAGGAACTGGTGCGGCTGGACAGGCTGAAAACGTACTTTCTGGCCATGGCCTCGCACGACCTGAAGACGCCTCTAGCCGCGGTGCAAAGCTACCTTCAGGTATTGCTGGGTGGCTTCGTCGGCGATCTGGAGGACGAGCATCGGCGGATGCTCGAGAGATGTAGTCTGAGGATACGAGAGCTCTTTGACCTCATCAATCGCTTCTTGGACCTCGCACAGATCGAGAAGGGCAAGGTCGTGGAAGGAATGGACGTGGTATCACTGCAGGAGCTGCTCAGCTCCTGCGCTGAGGAGGTCAGAGTCCTCGCCGCCGACAAGTCCCAGGAACTGACAACCGATATCCCTGCGGACCTGGCGACTGTGTACGGTTCGCCATCCCACTTGAAGCAGGTGGTCACCAATCTGCTGAGCAACGGGGTGAAATACACCCCTGACGGAGGAACGATCGCTCTCCGTGCCCGAGAGCTTGACGACCACATCGAAATCGAGGTCTGCGACGACGGTATTGGTATCGATCCGGATGACCTTCCACACCTGTTCGAGCAGTTCTACCGCGGCAAGGGGGGCGACGCAGCTCACGGTGCCGGCCTCGGTCTGTCTATTGTGAAGAGGATCGTAGAAGCACACCAAGGACAGATCTGGGTCGAGTCACCCTATGCAGACGGCAAGCCGGGATCGAGATTCACTTTCACTCTGCCCAAAGGGAAGCCGGCTGGCCTGAAGATCTTCGGCGACTGAGATCCAGAGGAGTCACAAGGACGGGTAGGGACACATGAAGAGTGGAGGCAACCTGGAGCGTGTTCTAACCGAAGGTCACTTCGCGGTGACGACGGAGATCGGGCCGCCCAAAGGAGGCAGTGCCGACTTCGTCCGCAAGACGGCCGCACACGTCAAGGACTGCTGCGACGCCATGAACGTCACTGACAACCAGACGGCCATCGTGCGCATGTCAAGTCTGGCGGCGTGCGCTATACTCAGGCAACTGGGCATTGATGCCGTGATGCAAATGGTCACCCGAGACCGGAACAGACTGGCCATGCAGAGTGACATCCTGGGTGCGGTAGCCTTGGGCATCAGCAGTCTGTTGTGCTTGTCGGGAGACCATCAGAAGTTCGGCAACCATCCCACCGCGAAGAACGTTCACGACATCGACTCCATCCAGCTCGTGCAGATGGCCAGGACCATGAGAGACGAAGGTGTGTTCCTGAGTGGCGACAAGATCTCGGGAGATGTTCCCCTGTTCATCGGAAGCGCCGCCAATCCCTTCGCCGATCCCTTCGAGTTTCGCGTGCTCAGGCTGGCCAAGAAGATCAACGCCGGCGCCGACTTCATTCAGACTCAGGCCGTGTTCGACATACCACGCTTCGCCAAATGGATGGAGATGGTTTGTGAGCAGGGCCTGCACCGGCGGACACACATCCTGGCCGGGATCATTCCCATGAAGTCGGCTGGCATGGCTCGCTACATGAAGAAGTACGTCGCCGGCCTGATGATCCCCGACGAGATGGTGAAGAGGATGGAACGCGCGTCCGACGCCAAGGAAGAAGGTGTGAACATCGCTTGCGAGCTCATAGAGCAGATTCGCGAGATCCCTGGAGTCCGAGGGATTCACATCATGGCTGTGGCCTGGGAGGAGATCGTCCCCGAGATCGTCGAGAGAGTAGGTCTTCTTCCTCGACCCATAGTATGATGCCACCTGGAGGATGGGGCAAATGAGCACACAACCGAAGGTTCTGGTGGTTGATGACGATCCCGACATTCTGGATGCCATCACCACCATCCTCAGCACACAGCCGTACCAGATCGAGACAGCGCGCGACGGCATCGAATGCGTAGACAAGGTGAGAGCAGACGCCCCGCACCTGATAGTCCTGGATCTGCTTATGCCCCACAAGGACGGGTTCGCTGTCGTCCGAGAGCTGAGGGACAACCCGAAGTACGCCAAGATACCCATTCTGATCCTCACCTCCGTTCGCGAGGACGCCAGTCGCAGGCGATACGAACTGGAAACCGGCCTCGCGATGGATGTGCAGGACTATGTGGAGAAGCCGATCTCCCCACCAGACCTCCTCGATCGGGTCAAGAACCTGCTTGAGCTCGGCGAGTGAGCACCAGTGGACGAAGAAGCGAAAGCCAGACAGGAGGAAGCAAATGACCAACCCCGCAAGAATACTGCTCGTCGACGATGATCCTGACTTCGTGGAGGCGACGAAGATCGTGTTGGAGAGCGCTCCATACGAGGTCGCCGTAGCCCACAATGGCGACGAAGCGCTCCGCAGAGTCAGAGACGTAGACCCCGACCTGATCATCCTGGATATCATCATGCCTGAGCAACACGGCTTCAAGGTCTGTGAGGCTCTCAAGAGCGACCCGGAGCTGTCCAAGATCCCGGTGATCATGCTGACCAGTCTCTCACAGCAGATGGGCGAGACGGCCTTCTCGTTGACGGACGGCATGATGCTGGAGGCTGACGACTACGTGGACAAACCGGTCGCCCCAGAGGAGCTGCTCAGGCGAGTGCAGAAGTTCCTGGAGCAGAGCACGGAGTAGTCGCCCTGTGGTCGGGAACCGGGGGTCCATCTCTGTGAGTAACAATGACTAGAGAAGGAAAGGTAGGAAATGCTTGTCTCTGAACAGAAACCGTTGGAAGAGATCTTGCACTCCCTCGAGGGTGAGAGCACGGTCTTCCTGCTAGGCTGCCACGGGTGTGCTGAGGCATCGCATACCGGCGGCGAAGACGAAGTCCTGGGGATGAAGGACAGCCTCGAGGCAGCGGGCAAGACCATTTCAGGCTGGACGGTGCTCGATTTCCTCTGCCAGAAGGCCCTCGTCAAGACCGGCCTTCAGCCCTTCCGCGACCGGATCATGGCTAGCGACTCGATCCTGGTCATGTGTTGCGGAGTGGGCGTGCAGGCGACTGCAGCATCGGTGGACAAGACCATCCATCCGGGGTGCAACACACTCTCCATGGGAGGATCTCACGGGGAGTGGCGGGGTAGTGAGCGCTGCGCCGAGTGCGGCGACTGCCTGCTGGACTATACCGGCGGCATCTGCCCCATCACCGCCTGTACGAAGAGTCTGGTCAATGGCCCCTGCGGCGGTGCCCGCGACGGCAGGTGCGAACACCAGCCCGAGGTTCGGCCCTGTGGGTGGCAGTTGATCTACGAACGTCTCGAGAAGCTGGGTCGCCTCGACAAGCTGAGGGGGATACACTTGCCACGTGACTACGCCCGAGCGGAACCACCAAAGTCACTGCGATCGACGACGTTCTGGGCACTGGAGCAAGCAGAGGAGCGGACGGAGACGAAAGCATGAAACTCACGGATCTCTTCACCGATGGCAAGTTTGTGATCACCTCAGAGGCTGGCCCCCCCAAAGGGGTCGACACTACGAAGATGTTCGAAGAGGTGGACTTGCTCCTGGACAAGGTTCACGCCTTCAACGTCACCGACCAGCAGAGTTCAGTGATGAGGCTGGGATCTCTCTCGGTGAGCCACCTCCTGAAGCAAAGAGGGGCCGAACCCATCTTCCAGGTCACTTGCAGGGATCGGAATCGCATAGCCCTCCAGTCGGACCTTCTCAGCGCCTACACACTGGGGATCGAGAACGTCCTCTGCCTCACCGGCGACTACGTCTCCCTGGGAGACCACCCTGATGCCAAGCCGGTGTTCGATCTGGATTCCGTGTCCCTGATCCACACCGTGAAGACGTTGTGTGCGGGCCACGACCTCGCCGGCAAGGAGCTTCTCGGCACGCCGGAGTTCTGCATCGGCGCCGTGGTCAGCCCCGGCGCCGACCCGGTGGAACCTCAGATCATCAAGATGGAGAACAAGATCACGGCGGGCGCCGAGTTCTTCCAGACCCAAGCGGTCTACGATCTCGACCAGTTCAAGCAGTTCATGGGACGAGTCGACAACCTGGACGTCCCGGTCCTCGGAGGAATCATTCTCCTCAAGTCGGCTGGTATGGCGCGCTTCATGAATCGCAACGTGGCCGGCGTCCACGTGCCTGACCGTCTCGTCAACCGTATGGAAGACACCAAGGACAAGGTGGCCACCAGCATCGAGATCGCAGCCGAGCTGGTCAAGGGCATGAAAGACCTGTGCCAGGGAGTACACATCATGGCCCTTGGTTGGGAGAAGTGGGTGCCCGACGTCCTACAGGAAGCTGGCCTATAGCCAGAGTCGTCCGGGTGTGGAAGAGACGGCCGGGGATTCAGCATCGACACACGCATAGTCAACTGGAGACAAACACTGGCAAGACCCCAGGTCGATTCGCCAGGACAACAAAGAAGGGAGACAGAACGCATGACGGCCAAGATCATCGATGGCAAAGCGATGGCTGCGCAGATCAGGGAGGAAGTCAAAGAGGAGGTCGCAGAAATCACCGCCAAGTATGGGACGGCTCCTGGTCTCGAGGTTATCCTCATAGGAGACAACCCAGCCAGCGCCATCTACGTACGCAACAAAGGACGCGCCTGCGAGAACGTGGGCATTCGCTCCCAAACTCACCATCTGCCGTCCACGGTCACCACGGAAGAGGTGCTCGACCTGATAGACAGGCTCAACGCCGACGAGACCGTGCATGGCCTGTTCGTGCAACTGCCCGTTCCCGATCAGGTGGACGAGAAAGCCCTACAGCGGCGCATCTCGCCCGCCAAAGACGTGGACGGCCTCAACCCCGTCAACGTCGGGCTCCTCTCCCTTGGTGAGGAGTGTCTGGTCCCTGCCACGCCCAGCGGTGTCGTGGAGATGCTCAAGAGGGAGGATCTCCCTCTCTACGGGCAGAATGTGACCATCGTGGGACGCAGCAACATCGTGGGGAAGCCCTTCTACATGCTCTGCGTCCGGGAGCACGCGACGCCCACCATTTGCCACACCCGCACGCGCGATCTCGCCGCGGAAACGAGGCGGGCCGACATTCTGGTCGCTGCGGTGGGAGTCCCCGACCTGATCAAAGCAGACATGGTGAAGCCCGGCGCGGTGGTCGTGGACGTGGGCATCAGCCGCGTAGAGGATCCCAGCATCGAGAAGGGCTGGCGGTGGGGTGGCGACGTGAAGTTCGATGAGGTGAAGGAAGTCGCCTCGGCCATCACACCAGTTCCTGGCGGGGTCGGCCCACTGACCATCGCCATGCTGCTCAAGAACTGCGCCAAGGCAGCAAGGCGCATCATGGCAGGCGAAGTAGAAGCCTAGACGTGTCTCCAGTCGCGGCTACAGTCTTCGTTTGCGTGGCCAAGGGGACGAGAGACAGCGGCGTGCTTTGCACGCCGGAATACAGCCTACATCACTCCCAGGGGGTTCATGCCAACCCCCTGGGAGTTGTCTGTGGACAGGATCGATGAAGGAGCAACGGGAAGGGCGGACGCTCGTGCTCGGGGTCGGCAATGTGCTTCTCGGAGACGAAGGCGTGGGCATCCAAGCGGTCCTGAAGCTGCGGGAGAAAGCACTGCCGCCCCACGTGGACGTCGTGGACGGAGGAACCGCAGGAGTCGACCTCCTGGGCCTCATAGATGGCTACGCCAAGGTGATCATCATCGACGCCGTCGACGCGGGAGAGCCACCGGGGAGTCTGTTTCGCTTCACACCCGAGGACATCCCCACTGAAGACAGAGAGGTCCCTCTGTCGCTGCACCAGTCTGAAGTACTGGAGATCCTCAGACTGGGCGAGTACCTGGGTCGGGACCTTCCGCCCGTCGTGATCTACGCGGTGCAGCCGGAAACCATGGACTGGAACACGAGCCTGTCACCGCCAGTAGAGCGACAAATGGGGCTTCTGCTGGACGCCATACAGAGGGAGTTCTCGACGACGGGGAGTTCGTCGTGACGCCGGGCTCGGATGGTGCTACGGCGTCAGCGCCGGGTGCACGAGGCTACCCGCGGCCATCCGTGCCAGCCACGCCCTACTAGATCCGCTTCGTTGTATCCGTCCAGTAGCCTTCCCTGAGCACAGACTTGGCGATCTTGGCCGACCCGGTTCGGGGCAGTGAGGGTAGGAAATCCACCGACTTGGGCGCCTTGAAGTGGGCCATTCTGTCCTTGCAGAACCGTATCACCTCTTCCTCGGAGACCTCCTGGCCCTCCTTCAGCACAACCAGCGCCTTGACGGCCTCACCCCAGTGCTCGTCCGGCACACCGATCACCGCCGCCTCCAGGATGGCCGGATGGGAATAGAGCACGTTCTCCACCTCCACAGAGTAGACGTTCTCCCCGCCAGTGATGATCATGTCGCGCTTGCGATCGACGATGGTGACGTATCCCTCCTCGTCCATGATCGCCATGTCACCGGTGTGTAACCAGCCGTCCTCGAAGGTCCGTTCCGTAAGCTCAGGTAGGTTCCAGTACTCCTTCATCACGCTGTCACCGCGCACGATGATCTCGCCGACCTGCTCTCCGTCCTGGCGCACATCCACTCCCTGCTCGTCGACCACTCTCAACTCCACAGTGATGAACTCGCGCCCCGTGCTGGCCCTGAAGCGCATCTGTTCCTCGGCGCTAAGGGTGCGCAGGTGATCCTTCAACGTGGACACCGTGAGATAAGGACTCGTTTCCGTCATGCCATAGGTCTGGGCGAAGTCGCAGTCAAACGTCTCCATCGCTCGCTCGACCAGACTCCTGGCGACAGCGGAGCCGCCCGTCAACAGAAGACGGAGACTGGAGTAGTCGTACTCCTGGACCTGTGGGTAGTTCACCAACGAGTTCAGCATGGTGGGTATCAAGTTGGTCGCGGTTACTCCTTCCCTCGCTATGGCCTCCAAGACCACACGCTCCCGGAACTCGGGCACCATTACGTGCACCCCACCAACCCACGTCACGGACCAAGTCGCCCAGCCGTCAGCGAGGTGAAACATGGGGGCCGCGTGAAGCCAAACGTCTCCGTCGTCCAGCCTGAACTCCGCGATGGTCCCCAGAGCGTGCACGGATACGTTGCCATGGGTGAGCACCACACCCTTGCCCTGCCCCGTGGTCCCACTGGTGTAGTAGATCTGCGCGGCGTCCTCCGAATCGATATCCACCGGAGGCGGCGGCTCGGGGCTGGCCGCACTCAACAGTGACTCATAGCCAGCAGACGAGGATTCCGCCCTGGGAGTTGTCGATTCTCCAGGGCACCACACCACGTCCGCCAACTCTCTCAGCGTATCCGCAACGGACTCCAGTCTCTCGCGAAAGACCTCCTCCACCAAGACCAGCCGCGACCCCGAGTCTTCGATCGTGTTCTGCCAATCGGAAGGAATCAACCGGTAGTTCAGGGGAACGAGGACCGCCCCTAGCTGCATCACACCGAAGTAGCATTCCAGGTACCGGTGGCAGTTACGGTGCAGGATGGCTACCCTGTCGCCTCTGCCCACGCCCAACGCCAGCAGGGCTTGCGACAACCGGTTGACTCGCTCAGCGAACTCCGCATAGGTCCACGACTGGCCCCCGCACACAACAGCCCGTTTACCAGGGTACAGGCGGACGGCCTTTCGCAGCACCTCAGTCAGTACCACAAGCCGTGTCCTCAGTTCTTGGCGGCAACGTTGGCCGCTACCAGGATGGGGTCCCAGACAGGGGCAAATGGAGGAGCATAGCCAAGGTCCAGCTTCTGAAGGTCCTCTATGGTCAGTCCATGGTGAAGTGCCGTGGCAAAGACGTCTATCCGCTTGGCCTCCGCTACCGGCCCCGCGATCTGAGCGCCCAGCAGCTTTCCATCCCCGGTGTCCCAAACGAGCTTGATGCGAACGGGTCCGGGGCTGGGATAGTAGTGTGCTCTCGAGCCGTGCTCGATGCTGACCGACTTCGCCGGGAGTCCCAGATCCCGCGCAGTCTTCTCCGTCAGTCCAGTGACGGCCACGCCCACATCGAAGGCCTTCGTGATGGCCGTGCCCACCACGCCCTGGAACACAGCCTCACCGCCAGCAACGTTGGTCCCAGCCACACGCCCTTGTTTGTTGGCCGTCGAGCCCAGGGGCACGTACGAAGGCCCGGCGAGCAGCACGTGATAGGTCTCGGCACAATCCCCCGCCGCGTAGACGTCGGGGATGTTGGTGCGCATCGCCTGGTCCACGGCGATAGCGCCTTTGACACCGAGTTCGATTCCTGCCGCCTGGGCCAGTTGGGATTCCGCCCTCACACCCGCCCCAACGAGCGCCACATCCGCCTCGTATCGCCCTTGCTGAGAGACCACGGCGCGCACCTGACCTCGAGCGTCGCCCTCGATGGCGTGAGCTGTGTCTCCCACAGAGACGGTGACGCCGTTCCTCTCCAGTTCACTCTGCATCAGCTCTGCCACGTCGGGATCGAAGTTGTCCAGGAGCTGCGGCGGCCTGTTCAGTATCGTACAGCTCAGCCCCCGCTGCACGAGGGCCTCGGCTACCTCCACTCCGATGTACCCTCCGCCTATGATCACGGCACGGCGAGGCCGCCTCTGAGCCAGGAAGTGGTTGATCGCGACTCCATCCTCCACCGTCCGGACCACGAAGAGTCCCTCCAGATCGATTCCCGCGATGGGCGGCCGGATCGCGCTGCCGCCTGTGCCGAGAACGAGCCTGTCGTAGGCCACGGAGAACTCGCTTCCGCCATCGAGGTCGTGCACCTTGAGCATCTTCTTGCTCACGTCTATGGCCAGCACCTCGTGATGGGTGTGGGTCTCTATGCCCTGTTTGGCAAACTGCTCCGGCGTCCTGGCGATCAACTGGTTGGCCTCCGCCACGACCCCCGCGATCAAGTAAGGCAGCCCGCAGGAGCCGTAGGAGACGTAGCCCGTTCGCTCGTAGACCACGATCTCCAGATCCGGATCGAGACGCCTGGCGCGAGCTGCTGCACTCATGCCTGCAGCTACTCCGCCGATAACCACCAGACGCTGCGCTTTGCGAGATGCTGACATGGAGCCTCCAGTCAAGCCGTAGCGGGCTGGCCCCTCCGCTCGGGCGCAACGAGGGACCGTAGCACCTTCAGATTCTTCTCATCATCCTTCTGGCCTGGCCTCTTGGGCGTCTCCAACAGCATGGGCAGGGCCGAGAAACGCTCGTCGTTGAGCAACATCCGGAAAGGCTTCAGGCCCATCTTCCCCCGTCCGATGTGCTCGTGACGGTCCAACCTGCTTCCGAGATCGCCTTTGGCATCATTGAGGTGGATCACCTTCACACGATCGAGGCCGATCAGGTCCTCCACCGCACGCCAGGTCGCGTCGTACCCGGCCCGCGTTCGCAGCTCGTATCCCGCCGCGAAGGCGTGGCAGGTATCGAAGCACACTCCGAGCCAACTGTCGTCGCGGACCAGAGCCAGCAGAGACGCGAGTTCTTCCCAGGTGGAACCGAGGTTGGTGCCCTGGCCCGCCGTGTTCTCCAGGAGCACCTTCACGTCGTTCCCGTGCGTCTCCTCACGTGCCCGGTCGAGAGCCAGTGCGATCCGCTCCAGGCCAGCCTCCTCGCCGGCGCCGACGTGAGAGCCAGGATGCATCACCAGGTACGGCACCCCGAGAGCCTGACAATGGCCCAGTTCCTCGAGAAAGACCGACAGGGACTTGCGCCACAGCTCCTCGTCGGGGGAGCCCAGATTGATGAGATAGCAGTCGTGAGCGACCACCGGACTGATGCCGGTCTCCTCACTCTTCTGCCGGAAGCGGTCTATCTCTTCGTCCTCCAGAATACGGGGCCGCCACTGCCGGGGGCTTCTGGTGAAGATCTGGATGGTTTCACAACCCACCTCATGTCCTCTCACGATGGCCTGGTCCAGACCACCAGCGATGGACATGTGGGCCCCAAGAGGCATGCTCGGCACCGCCCTCAGCGGAAAGCACTATCGTAGGCAGAACACGCGCAAGTATACAAGACGGCAGAATACGTGGCAAGCCCTTGGGGCCGCGAGGAACGGTCCTCCGGCCTCTCGCCGAGCGGCCAGTCTTGTTGTGCCCGCCGCTCAGGGTGGACCCGCCTCGAGGACCAGGCCGCCCATGGAGCCGGGACCTCCGATCAGACGATTAGGTCCACCAGCTCGAACTTCACCGTGTCCACGAGCCCCCGGTTGGTGATGCGCAACTCCGGGATCACCGGCAGCGCGAGGATGGACATGGTCATGAAGGGCGACTCCAGGTCGCACCCCAGCTCCCGCCACGCACTGGCCAGGGCTTGCACCTGTTCGTTCACGACCTCCACCGGCTCCTGAGACATCAGTCCGGCGATGGGCAACGGGACCAGCGCCAGCACCTTTCCGGCGCGCACCGCAATCATGCCACCGCCGGCCTCGGCCAGCTCGTTCCCTGCGAAGGCCATGTCCTCGTCGTTGGTGCCCACGATGAGCAAGTTGTGGCTGTCGTGGGCGACGGTGGAGGCCACAGCTCCAGCCGTGAAGTGGAACCCCTTGACGAAGCCGAGGCCGATCTGCCCGCTGGCACTGTGCCTCTCCACACACGCCACCTTGGCTAGATCGTCTTCCTTCGAGATGCTCACCAGCCCATCCAGGACCGATCGCTCCATCTGGAGGTGCCTGGTCACGACCTGCCCACCGGCGACCTCCATAACCCTTAAGGTGACTCCAGGCTCCCCAGCAGGTGCTCTGACCTGGAGATCCGATACGACCAGCGGCGCAGGCAGCCGCACCGACTTCCGTGCCAAGGACGGATACTCGAACCTGGGCAAACCCACCAACATCCTGCCCGCCTCGGCCACGACCATGCCATCCACTAGAACCTTCCCCACCTTCATCTGTTCCAGGTCCCGGACCAGGATGATGTCGGCGCACTTCCCCGGACTGATGCTCCCCAGGTCGTGACCCAGCTGGAAGTACTCCCCCACGTTGAGCGTAGCCATCTGGATGGCCCGCACGGGGTCCAGCCCCTCTTCAATGCCCCGCCTGACCACGTGATTCATGTGACCCACGTTGACCAGCGTATCCGGGTGAGTGTCGTCGGTGATCATCATCGCGTGACGGCTGTCGACACCCTCCTCAGTGATAGCCCTGATCGTCTCCTTCAGGTCGTGCCAGGCCGAGCCTTCGCGAAGCATCACATACATGCCCAGACGCAGCTTGGCCAGCGCGTCTTCTTTGCGTGTGGATTCGTGGCACGAACTGATGCCCGAGGCAATGAAGGCCTGGAGCCCCCGTTCGGTCTCGGGGATGGAGTAGTGCCCGGTCACCACCTTGCCCGCCTCGAGCGTGGCGCGGAGAATGGCGTGGACGGCCTCGTCTGCGGCCAACACCCCGGGCATATTCATCATCTCCCCCAGCGCGGCCACGTAAGGCCAATCCATGGCCTCTTCGATGTCGGCCGGGCCGATGGTGGCCCCCGCATCCTCGAAGCCTGGCAGCGCTGGCACGCAGGAGGGCATAGCCAGATACACCTTCAGAGGCAGGCCCTGGCTCTCCTCCATCATCTGCCTCACGCCTTCCCCCCCCAGCACGTTGGCCAGCTCGTGGTTGTCGATGAATACCGTCGTGGTTCCGTGGGGTAGCACCGCGCGAGCGAACTGCGTGGGGGTGATCATGCTGCTCTCGATGTGGACGTGTCCCTCTATCAACCCGGGCAGCAGATGGTAGCCGCTGGCGTCCACGATCTCCGTCGCCTCGCCGATGGTGTGATCGACCTGTCCCACCATGGCTACGCGCCCGGACTTCACGGCCACGTCCATCCCAGGCAGGATTTCGGCCGTGTGCACGTTGACCAGCGATCCTCCCTGGATCACCAGGTCAGCCGCGACGCGACCCATGGCGGTATCTGCCAGGGTCCTGGTCACTTCCCACAGAGGTCTTCGCTGCGGCGCGTAAGGCTTCATCGACTTCTCCTGTACCCGGGGCACACCCTATCGAGGCTGCTAGACGACGTCCTTCAGGAAGAACTCAAAGGGGTCCTCGATCACACGCCGGAGGTCCTGCAGGAACCTTGCACCCGTGGCTCCATCCACGACCCGATGATCGACGGAGAGAGTGAGATGAATGGTAGGTCTGGCCACGACTTCCCCATCCTCCACCACCGGCCGTTCGGCGATGCGACCGGTGGCCAGAATGGCGCTCTGAGGAGGATTGATGATGGCCTGGAAGATGTCCACACCCAGCATGCCCAGGTTCGTGAGGGTGAAGGTACCTCCTGTGACCTCGTCCAGCGACAGCCTGCCATCAGCGGCCTTTGCTGCGAGTTCACTGCGGGTCTTGGCAACCTGGGTCAGGCTGAGCTTGTCGGCGCCCCGGATCACAGGCACGACCAGGCCCTCGTCCACCGCCGTGGCCAGGCCCAGATTCACCTCCTGGAAGAGACGGATCTTCCCATCTTCCCACGTGGCATTGGTGTACGGATGGTCCCGGAGCGCCGCTGCTACGAGCTTGACCAGCAGGTCGGTGAACGTGACGCGCACGCCATCTTTCTTCTCACAAATGGGGAGTAGTCTCTGCCTCAGTTCTACCAGAGCCGCCGCATTGACCTCCACCCCCAGGTAGAAGTGGGGCGCAGAGGAGAAGCTCTGCGTCATGCGTTCAGCCATCAGCTTGTGGACAGGATTAGGCGAGACCAGTCGCCCGCCTTCGAGGGTCGCCGGGCCAGCCTGGGCCGCGAAATCCAGGACGTCTTGCTCGACGATACGACCGTCGGGTCCGCTGCCCGACACCGTTTCGAGGGCGACGCCCTGCTCGCGGGCCACCCTCCGTGCAGCAGGAGATGCTTTCGGGCGCGGCCTGGCTTCCCTTGCTGGTACGCCGGTATCCCGTGCCCCTTGCTCGACAGCCAGCACGTCCTGCTTGACGATCATGCCATCCTTGCCGGTGCCGGTCACTCCGGTCAAGTCCACGCCCCGGTCGCGAGCGAGCCGCCGGGCCGCAGGGGTGGCCATCACCGCCCGGGCCTTCTTGGCGGCCGGTTTCGGCGGCTCACTGGCTGCGTCTTTCTGTCCTGGGGCCACCTCGAGGACGGATTCCGGCAGCTCCTCTCCAGGCGCTACGATGTAGGCCACCACCTGGGCGATGGGCACGGTCTCGTCTTCACCCACCAGAATCCTGCCCAGGATACCCGAAGCCGGGCATTCGACCTCCATGACCACCTTGTCGGTCTGTACCTCGAAGAGGACCTCGTCCTGCTCCACCGTATCGCCCTCAGCCTTGAGCCAGCGTACGATGGTACCTTCCTCCATGGTCAGACCCAGCTTGGGCAGGATCACCTCATGCACTTCTGTCCTCCTGATCGGAACATGCCGCGTGGAACAACGTTCGCGCGCCACCCTCTTGGTATCTGGCCCACAACCCAGACAAGAGATGACGGGCTCGTCGCGATCCGCGAACGAGGGCGCCATACGAGCGGTCTCCGCCCCGTCGCTTCGCGGCGAGACCGTACGTACCCTCGGGATTGAGGAGATGAATCTGTCCGCCGTGCCTTCTCCCAGAGCTTTTCACCCTGACGCTGGCTACGGCGGACACTGGTCGGGTCAGCTCTTGAATGCCGGCGTGAGCTGTGTGGTGAGGGTCTCCATGTAGCTATTGGGCGGCAGGGATGGATCGCTTCCGTAGGAGAAGTCCGCGATCTCCGCGGTGAGTTTCAAGCCCACGCCCTCGATGACGACGGTCTTGCCCGGCTCCACCAGGACCGCCTCCCCGCGGTCCTTCATCTTCTCCCGCAGCACTTCGCTCTTGAAGGCGAACTCACTCATCAACACCTTGGTCACGGTCTGGACGTTGTCCATGTCCGTCTTGTCGAAAAGCCACACCTCGAACGCGGCGATCTTGTCAGGGCTCCCTTCGCCCAGTACCTCTGAGAAGCCGACGCCGCAGGCCCCGTAAAACTCGCCCTCGGCACCGTGGGTCTCGATGTTGAAAGAGGTGTCATAGCCGTCGTCACCAAAGCTATACGTAGTCACGAAGCGGCCCAGAGCCACGCCGGGAGGCCCCTCGACAGGGATAGCCTCCTCTTCACGCCCTTCCCGACCCGCCCTCGGGAGACGCTGCTGTACGATGCGGAAGATGATCAGCGCTATCACACCCACCATGAGGAGCAAAACGAGAATGAGGCCGCAGATGGGCAGCATGGATCGAACCGTAGAGAAGATGCGTGCTGTGCCTGTCGCCGGGGTGGTCTCAGGGCTCGGCGTGCCCACCGACGGGGTAGTGTCCAGTACCGTACCCAGGTACTGGAGACGACGCTTGCCTTCCGAATCTCCAGCCTGCTCTCGCTCCTCGATCAGCTTGGCCAGCAAGTCGCTGATCTCCTCGCTCCCGAAGCCCTCCATACGCTGGCGTGCCAGATCCTCGTCGGAGTTCACATCGTAGGAGTCAGCGACCATGGAGACGTAGATCGCCTTCTGCTCAGGGCGCAAGTCCCAAGGATCGGCATTGGTCCACGTGACGGGGAAGACCATCCAACCCAGGACCATCCAGCCAAAGACACAGCCCGCGATCAGACCCGCGATGCCGGCCAAGATAGCTCGCTGCCCGATCCTTGCTATCATCTCTTGCAGCATGCGCTATACCCTCCCCCTCGTGCTGAGTCTTCGAGCGTCTACACACGCATTCTACCACATGGTGCTGCTGCACACAAGCCATCACCGAGTGTCAACAACACACCCTGGCCGGTGTCATCCACCACACCAGGAGTCGGTACGCTGCTCTCCCCGCCTCCGCACCACTTGCATCACAACGGTGACCGGATATGTCGCGCCGGCGGCCCTGGTTATGTCGACTGGACTCGACCTCTTCCCTCTTCGCCCGCCCCGTTCGACCTTCTTCCCGGGTCCGGCCTCCAATCCTCCCAATGAGGAAGTTATGTCAACGGGCAAGCAGTGTGTCCGAGGCAGCGGTGGAGAAGTGCCGCCGGTACGCTGCCGTCTCGTGCAGCAAGGAGCGTAGTCTGGCAGCAGCCGCCTTCACGTCACCGCCAGGCACACCGGAACCTGGAGCCAGGACAATCTCTTCGTCCTCATCCTCCACGATGGAAACGTGGCCGCGTTCCACCAGCCAGTCCAGACCCAGAGACACTGCGGCCTCTCGCTGGGCGGTGGCCGCGGCCAATCTAGCCAGATTCACCCTGCCCTCGCTGGCAGTCAGCGCTGTCTTCACCAGACCGGCCAACCGTCGCAGGAACTGCTCAGGATCGTCCATGCCCGGATCCACACCCACGAGGTACACCGTGGTCGGCGCCACCGCCTTCAATACGCCCTGTAACTCCCTCCACCCCGGTGGAACGGTCCAGATCACCAAGCCCTCCGACGACCCTAGTTCGATTCGATCCGCCCCCTCTACCTCACCCTTGGCGGCCGCCTCAGCCCACACGACCACACGCTCACGTGCTCGAAGCTGCTCCAGCCATCGCCTGGGATCGGCTTCGCTTCTACAGTCGATGGCCTGCGGCGCCTCACGCACCGGCACCGGCTCGACCACCGCCCTCTCCAGCGGACGCGCGTCCACCCATTCGATCTGTAGCTCACGCTGGCCGCGAAAGTCGCTGGCCCGCACCGTGTACGCCAGGTCGAACCGGCCCTCGGGCAGCGACCAACTGGTGCCCTGCCACCAGATCAGCCTGGCCTGAACGCCATGTACATCCTCCACGATCATCTGGAGGTGCTCGCCCTTGCGACCGACCGCGCTCTTCCCAGCCAGCGTCAGGTCCTTCGTCGCCAGCGTGGGAGCTGGATTGCCAGGACCAAACGGTGCCAGCCGCTCCAACTGCTCCACGAGATCGAGGGACACCTCGGACAGCGAAACGTAGCCCGCCACAGGAAGCCCTTTGCCGTCCTCCACGCCCTCGAGCATCTCCGAGACGGTGCGCGCCAGCCCTCGGGCGAAGTCGGACACCAGGTCTGGGTCCATAGACAGCCCGGCAGCCATGGGGTGTCCACCGTAGGAAGCCAGGACGTCGGCGTGAGCGGATATGGCCGCCGTGATGTTGCAGCCGGCAACAGACCGGGCCGAGCCTCGGGCCAGCTCCCCCGGCGGAGTGGCCAGCAGCACCGTCGGCAGGCCGTATCTCTCTACCAGCCGGCTGGCCACGATGCCGATCACGCCCGCCGGCCACGACGGGTGGCCAAGCACTAGAGCGCCCCGTTCCAGCATCGAAGGATCCCGTTCTACCTGCTCCACCGCCGCCTCGAAGACCTGGTCGCTGAGCAGTCTTCTGCGCGCGTTGAGGCCCTCTAGTTCGGCAGCCAGCACGCGAGCCCTGCTCAGGTCCTCGGTGGTCAGCAACTCCACTGCCACGCTGGCGTCGGCCAGCCGCCCTACGGCGTTGAGCCGGGGCGCCAGGTAGAAGCCGATGTGTTCCTCGGTGAGCCACTCCGGGTTGACCTTGGCCATTCCCATCAAAGCTTGCAGGCCCAACCGTTGTGTCTGGCGCAGCGCTTCCAGGCCGCGCTGGAGCAGGTACCTCGCGTCCTTTCTCTGCACCGCCACGTCGGCCACTATCCCCAAGGCCACCAGATCCAGATGCCGCTCCACGTCGTGGGGCCTGCCGGCGCGTTGGTAGAGCGACTCCGCCACCTTGTAGGCGCACCCCACCCCTGGGAGCTCTCTCAACGGGTGGTTGTCGGGGACCATCTTGGGGTTGACCACGGCATAGGCATCGGGCAGGAGGTCCGGCAGATCGTGGTGGTCGGTGATCACGACGTCCACTCCCGCCTTGTTGGCGTAGGACACGGCCTCGTGGGCAGTGATGCCCGTATCACAGGTGAGCACGAGCTGCACGCCGTCGGCGATCAGTTGCTCCAGAACGGGCAGGTTGACCCCGTGGGATTCTGTGGCCCTCACCGGGACGTGGTAGCGGACCGAGGCTCCCAGGTCTAGCAGAGAGGAGAACAGGACCGTCGTCGCCGTCTGGCCATCGACGTCGAAGTCACCCCACACACAGATCTGTTCCCCTCGTTCGATGGCCCGCTCCAACCGCTCCACTGCGCTAAGCAGATGAGGCAGCTCGCTCGCCGGAGCAGGCTCATACCACTCAGGGTCGAGAAAGGACCGGGCAACCTCGACGTCCGTCAGACCCCGTCGTACCAGGGTCTCGGCCACCAGCGGATGGCCGCCGACGGCGCTCTTGAGCTCTTCGGGAACCAGGATCTTCCGCGGCTCGATCCACTTCCTCACGTCGGCCCCCTAATACTCGATCTCGGCGATCTGGTCGAAGTCCAGCGAGATCTCAACCCCCCCCTCGAAGTCCCAGTCCTCCAGGGCCTGGCCCACGTCCCCGGCCTTGACCCCACGCTGACAGAGGGATCGGTAAGGACAATACTCGCAGTGCCTCCGGTCCGCCGTGAGCTGGAACTCCTCCTCAGGGCGATTCTCGATCTCCTCGACCAGCGATCTGAGGTAGGCCCCGTCTTCCGCGTACTGATCCGGCCCGTACTCGAAGACGACAGGCTCCTCGGGGAAGTTGGCGAACCAGTAGACCATCTCTGCTTGCTGCGGCAGCAGGGGGTGATTCCCATTGAGGTGCTCGCCCGCGCATATCAACAGGTATGGGTAGACCCTGGTCTGCAGCCGTCCTCCAAGCCACTGGCGTCCACGGCGACGGCGATAGGTCTTCCAGTCCAGGACCACCGCACGCTCGCCCGGCTCCACCGCCAGGAGGTCGTACTTGGCCACCAGACGGTGGCGGCCGATGGGGGTTGACAGCACCAACTCCGGATAGTGAGCACGGGGCAGATCGCCCGGCCCCTTCTCCAGGTAGTTGAGCCACCAACGCCTCAGATTGGGGTCGGTGATGAACTCGGACAGCCGTTCGGCAGAGACACCCGACAAGTGCTGGCGCACCAGGTGATGGAAATCCACCCCTTGCTGGAGGTGTCGCTCGTGCTCCAGGGCTGGCTCGGCCACGATGGCCGGCCACGACAGCCGCCGCACGTAGCGCAGGTAGAAGCGCCGTGGGCAGTCTACGTAGTCCTGAAGGCTGGCCTGGCTGAACTGGAAGTCACGCGGCAGGGCCATTCCCCTCTCCCTCCCAGAAGGTGCGCAGCTCGATGAAGGGCACGGATTGCTGCTGATCGCCCCGTCTTCCCGTGTTCCAGCTCAGCACCAGCCGTTTCCTCGCCCGGGTGATGCCCACGTACAGCAGGCGCAGCCTCTCCGCCGCGTAGTCGAATCGCGCGCCGGCCGTGGCCTCCCCTTCCCGGCAGGTGGTGTTCCCGTTCAGGAGGGCCTCCAGTTGAGCCAGCGCCTCGGCCTCCAGGTTCAGATGGTCGCGGACGAACCACCTTTCAGAGATGTAGCTGTCGTGGGGCAGCGCGGACGGGAAGTTGTAGTTGTTCACAGACATCAAGTGCACACGATCCCACTCCAGCCCCTTGGCCTTGTGCACCGTGGCTATCACCACCTTGCCCTTGTACCGCTCGGGATCGAAACCCACGTCGTCGCCACTCAGGCCCAGGAACCGCCTCTCGTTGCGCGCGACCACCGCCAGCTCCTGCGTCAGTTCCGGAAGACGCCAGTCCGGATGGCTCTCGCTCACCGTCCTGAGGATCAGGGCCAGCTTGTGGGCCAGCGCCAGTTCGGCAGGCTCGTGGAACAGGTCCTGGGAGAGCGTGAGTATCAACTGGTCGATCGGCAGCAAGCTGGCCCCCTGCCACCGGCGGACCACCCGCCGGAACTCCTCCAGCATCTCACGCCGTTGCTCCGATTCCTCCGACAGGCGCAGACCCTTCAGCCAGTCACCATCGGCCCGGGGCCACAGGAAGTCCTCTACCTGGCGACACTTGCCCAGAGCCCCTGCCGCTCGTTCCACCTCGGCCCTGGCCTCTTCGTCCTCTCTGTCGTGCCGCCGCCACACACGGTACGCAGTGGCTAGCTTCTTGGGCGAGGCGGGGTCGGCCAGGTAGTTCACGACGTTGCCCAGCGCTCCGGCCGTCTCTCGCGTGGACCTGGTACTGCGCAGCAGTTCCACGTATTCCAGACCCCGTCTCTTCAACTCCCCTGCCAACTCGAAGCCGCGCTCGTTGCGAGGCACCAGCACCGCTACCGTCTGATCCTGGTGTTGGGGCAGCCAGCGCGCCAGACTGTCCACCACCCAACGCAGCTCCTCGGCTGGAGTCATCCTGTCGTCCACGATCTCCACGCGCCCAGAGGCGTCGGGAGGATTGGGCTGCGGATCGCCAGGCGGAGTGGGCTCGATGTGGGGCAAAGCCAGGGCGTCTCGTAGTCCCGCCACGGGATGGTGTTCCTTTGTCCAGTCGATGAGATGGTTGGCGACCTTGATGATGCTCGGCGTCGAGCGGCCGGAGTTGGGCATCTCCCTGGGCGAGACGTCCTCTTCCTGGAGGAACTGGCGCAGGAATCGTGGGCTGGCGGTGGTGAAGGTCTCGTAGATAGCCTGGTTGGGATCCCCTACCCGCACCCAGTTGCCGCCCTTTCCCACTAGCAGCCGCAAGATCCTCTCTTGCAGCACACTGCTGTCCTGGGCCTCGTCCTCCAGCACGAAGGGCCAGCGCCGCTGGAGCCGCTCCAGGTACTCCCTATCCAGCTCCAGCGCCCGCAGCGCCAGCCGGATCAGGTCGTCGAAGTCGACCGCGCCCCGATAGGCCAGGGCCCGCTGGTAATCCGTATAGATGGCCAGCCCCATCTCCACCAGAGCCAGCCTGTCCCCGTGGTCCCCGAGCCGCTCTCGAACGTCTGCCGGGGTGAGCTCCAGGTCCTTGGCCTGTCTGATGAAGGTCAGGGCCACGTCGCTGACCAGCCGCGGCCACTGCGTGCGGCGCACCCAGTCGAGCTGTCTCTCCTCCACGTCTGGCGAGAAAAACTCCAGCGCCCGGGATGGATTGCTCCGCAGCCAGGCCTGCGCCGCGTCCTGGCGAATCTCGTCCGCGGCACGCTCATCGACGATCTGGAACCCCTCGGACAGCCCCACCAGTTCCGGTCGCTCCCGCACGATGTCGTGGGCCAGGCCATGCAGCGTGCGTACCCTGTAGCCGATGTTGGGCAGCAGTCCCCGCTGGCGCACGAAGGCGGCCACGCGGTTGGCGAAGTTGTCCACTGCGGAGTTGACCAGCGTCACCACCAGGACTTCCTGTTCCTCTTCCAGCAGGCCGCTGGCTACCAGCTCAGCGGCCAGAAAGGAGAGGGTGTAGGTCTTGCCACTGCCAGGGACGGCGGAGACCCCCATCCTGCCGCCTCTATAGGAGAGCACCTCCTGCTGTTTGGGGCGTGGCTCGAACATCAGCCCCTCCCCTCAGTCTGGACCTGGCGCAGCACTCGCTGCACAGCCTGAAGCAGCGGCCCTTGTTGCTCGTACCCCTGCTCCCCGAGCTGGCTGATCCCCAGGTAGATCTTACGCCGGCAGCGACGGATCAGCCCCCGGGTGAGGCGGTGTAGGGTCTCCTGCCTGTACTCATATTCGTGCTCGTCGGTCCACAGTGCGCCCCGTTGCCAGTGGCGGCTCAACACGTAGGGATGGGTCAGGGGCTGATAGAGGCGCTCCCACCAACCTCTGCCCCCGGCGTTGAGCCAGAACTGGTACTCCACCGGGCGGTTGGCCATCAAGAACGTGTAGGCGGGAGCCAGCAGCACTGCGTCCTCCGGCTCCAGGGTCCAGCCACTGACGTACTGGGCGGCGACGAGACCCTCCTGCACCGTCTCCACGTACTCCTGACCCAGAGGCTTCTCGCCCTCCATAGCCTCGTCTCCCATGACCCAGCGGAACTTGCGCACCGACTCGATGAGGTTGGCCGCCACCTCCCCCGCGTCGTAGCTGCGGTGGAAGCCGTAGCCCCTCTGAGAGAGAACCTCGCCGAAGAGGCCACTGAGGAAGTGGTCGAGAGGAACCTCCGGACCTCTCGCGTACTCTTCCAGCCACCGGCGCAGAGACTCGTAGGCCTCGCCCAGCACGAAGGTGAGACGCTCCTGCATCTCCGGTTGGATCAAGCCGAAGGAGCTGAGGGTCGGCGCCCCCGCCTGCACCCGGTACACGATCTGGGTCAAGAGCTGCGCCCGGACCAGGTCCATCCCGTCGATGGCTAGCACCAGGGCCTGGGCCACGTCGGGAGCGCTGGGACAGATCCCCCACCCAGGGTGAGCCAGGGCGGCCAGAGTGAGCAAACACTGGGCAGCAGGCTCCTCCCTCAAGGCCCGCGACGGGCGATGGGAACGGGAGGGCACGCCCCTCTCCTCCAGCCGGTGCTGGAGGGAGAAACGTAGCGCATCGCTGAGGAAAGGGGCCAGGATGGCGATCTCGCCTGGGGCGACCCCTTGTTCCTGCACGAGTTTGGTGACCTCGTCGGCCACCCAGTCCATCATCTCCGGGTGGTAGTGATGGTATTCGAACTCCAGCACGGCGCGTGCGTCGCCCTGGTCGGAGTTCGCCGCCCTGCCCAGGCTTTCCGCCAGGCGGCCTGCCAGCGCCTCCAGATCGGGCGAGGTCACGAAGGATTCTTCGAAGACTATGGTCTCGTCACACAGCTCCCGCAGCGCGTAGCCGCCCTCCGGGTCAGCGCCCAGGAAGCGCCGGTACCCCGCGTCCTCATCGTAGATCACAAGGGCCGACTCGCACAGGGGCAACCACTCCCGCAGCAGGTCGTGGGCCACGGGCGTATCCTCCTCGACGTTGTCCACGATGAGACGTGTGTACCGGTCCAGCAGATAGCTCTTGCACAGGGGCAGCGTCCAGAGGTGCTGGACGAAGACCTCGAGCTGGAGGGAGAAGTCCAGCAGGTTGTGGTTCAGACAGTACTCACGAAAGCGCGTGGCGCAGTCCTGGGCCTCGTCGTAGATCCGCTTCTCGCTGGGATCGCCCGCCCAGGCCCCCTTCAGCCGCTCGCCGATCTCGGTGTGGGGGAAGCCCACCACTGCCGCCTTGTTCAGGTCGTCCAGGATCTGGCTGTAGAGGCGGTTGCGATGGATGACCAGGGATTCGAAGTATCCCTGCTCCAGCAAGGGCCGCACCACCCGGGCCATGTAGTACTGAGCGGTCTCCAAAGTGAGGAAGGTGGGCTTTCTCTCAGGATGTCCGAAGCCCACTCTCTGCGCCACGACGGGCCAGAAGAGGTTGACTATCCTCCGGGCCAGACCGCCTACCGTGAGCACAGTGACCTGGCCACCTGGGGGTAGATCGGGGCTGCGCAGCGCCTCGTAGTAGGGTGTCGCCAGAGTCCGTTGGGGCACGAGAACCAGGATGGACTCCGCCGGGACGCCCGAGCCCAGCAGATGGAGCATCCTCTGCACGCCCGCCGTGGTCTTCCCCGACCCCGCCGGGCCTTGCAGGAGGAGCTTGCTCTCCATGGGCCGGTCTATCAGCGCCTGCTGCTGATCGGCTATCCTCTGTCCTGACGCTTCGCTCATCGCGCGTCGGCCCCGAGTCCTCTCTTCGTAGGGGCGGGTCTGAGACCCGCCCCTACGCTTTCCGCCTATTGTCTACCCGAGACTTCGACCCTGACCACAATCGGCCCGTACGGTTCCCATCCGGACGAAGACTGTGCAAGCCGCCCCCCGGGTGGTGGGTCCACGGTCCGCTCCACCACTCCCCGCAGCTGATCGGCTATCGGCTCTCCTGACGCTTCGCTCATCGTGCGTTGGCCGCGAGTCCTCTCTTCGTAGGGGCGGGTCTGAGACCCGCCCCTATGCTTCCGGCCTATTATCCACCCGAGACTGCGACCCTGACGACAGTCGGCCCGTCCGGTTCCCATCCGGTCGAAGACTGTGCGAGCCGCCCCTGGGTCGTGGGTGCAGGGTCCGGCAACACACGTCAGCAGCGGCCGCGCACCAGCGTCATTCTTTCATTGACGCGGTCCGGCACGCGATGGGCGATACTCATCGTCCGACCATCTAGCCGGGTTCTCTGAGATGTACTGCCGAATACGGTTCAACTCCTCGTTGTTTCGTACGACACGCTCGTGGTAGCCCCGTTGCCAGACCCGTGCTCCAGGTGTTGCTCGCAACTGGTTGACGCCGCGGGCTGAGAACGACTTCAGAGCACGAACGATCTCGGGCAACCCGTGACGGCTGAGCTCCAAGTGCGATCTCGTGGGAGCTGGTCTGAGACCTGCCCCTACATTGGTCCGGGTCAACATGACGATCCCGTGCACATGGTTGGGCATGACCACGAAAGCATCCGTCTCCACATGGGGATAGTGCCGAGCCAGGTCATTCCAGCACTCCCACACGATCTGGCCACTTTCGTTCAGCGACACTGCGTCATCTCTCACCTCACCGAAGATGCAGCGGTGGCGGTTCACGCAGATGGTCACGAAGTATGCCCCTGGCTGGGTGTAGTCGTATCCCCGTAGCCGAACTGGGCGACGCCGACGGGCCTGCCTATTCACCTAGCCTCCCAGGACGGCAGATGCATCGCGTGGGACGAGCCATGGCGGCTCGCGCGCTGGCAACGCGATCCTGTGAACCCATCGCTCCGTGGGGGCGGGTCTGAGACTCGCCCCTATGTCGGCGACGGTCGACCGAGAATACACGGATGCCATCGAACGGTGGATACGATCCCCTTGCAGCTGGCGTGCTCATGCGAAGCCTGGGCGACCAGCCGAGCGACTTCGGGGTTAGGGAGTCACGAGGGGCCCATCCTGGCGCCGTCCAAGACATCGTCTCACTTGCCGAAGAGTCGGTTCGTCTCGATCCGAGACCGTCGACTGTGTTCCTGGCGATCACCGATAGAGTCCAGCGCCTTCCGGCGCGCTCGCGATGATCGCATCCCCACTGCCGCCTGGCCAAGTCGTTACGCTATCACCACCGGACCCTTCCCGGCCTTACTCAGGACCTCCACGCCCGTCTCGGTGATCACCACCAGGTCCTCGATCCGCACCCCGCCCCAGCCGGCGATGTAGATCCCCGGCTCCACAGTCAGGATGTTGCCCGGCCGCAGCACGGCCTCGGAAGTGGTCGACGCCTTGGGGTCCTCGTGGATGGCCAGGCCCACGCTGTGGCCCAGGCCATGGCCGAAGTGTTTGCCGTATCCGGCCGCCTCGATCACGTCACGACCCAGGGCATCAGCCTCCCGCCCCGTCATGCCCGGTTTGATGCCGCTCAACGCCTTCATCTGCGCGTCCAGGACCAGGTAGTAGACCTTCTGGAACCGTTCGTCCGGCTGGCCCAGGAAGAGCGTGCGGGTCAAGTCGGAGTTGTACCCCTCCACCCGGGCGCCCAGGTCGATCACGATGGGCTCCCCCTCCTGGATGGCCCGGTCCGAGACGGTGGCGTGGGCCATGGCGCCGTTGGGACCGCTGCCCACGATGGTGTCGAAGGCCACGGCCTCGGCCCCGTGGGTGCGCATGTACGACTCCAGCTCCCAGGCCACCTCCTTCTCCGTCAGGCCAGGCTTGACGAACAGCCTGATGTGCGCGATGGCCGCGTCGCCGATCGCTGCCGCTCGCCTGATGAGATCCAGCTCGCCCTCATCCTTGATCTGTCTCAGGGACTCCACTGTGTCCTTCAAGGGCACCAGCTCGATCTCCTGGACGGCCTGTTTCCACTCCTCGCACTGGCTGCAAGTCACGTGGTGGCTCTCGAAGCCTACGCGCCTGGCCCCGAGGTCATCGACCAGGCAGCCAAGCTCCCTGCCCACGAGGGCGGGCGAGGCTTCCACGATCTGGACGCCGGTGGTCTCCCTCTCCGCCTGCTCCGTGTAGCGGAAGTCGGTGATCAGGATGACTCTGTCTTGCGTGAGGACCAGCGTGCCATCGGTGCCGGTGTAGCCGCTGAGGTAGCGGCGGTTCTCCGGCTGAGTGACGATCATGGCCTCCAGTTCTTGCTGCGTCAGTACCTCGCGGAGTTGCTCCACTCGCTTGTCGTAGGAACACATTGTGAGAACTTCCCTCCCCATCGTGGCAGGGACAAGCAATTGCGCTCGGCCCTCTTGGCCGGCGCCTCTGACCCCCTGCTTTCGTTTGTGGAGGCGGTCGAAGGAAAAACGAGGTGCGCAGAAAGGCTAGCCCTTGGCCCGGGGGTGGCTCTTCAAGTACACCTCCCTCAGGCGGCCGGGCGTGACGTGGGTGTATATCTCGGTGGTGGTTGGCTGGGCGTGGCCCAACAACTCCTGGACCACCCGCAGGCCAGCTCCCCCCTCCAGCATGTGCGTCGCGAAGGTGTGCCGCAGAAGGTGGGGAGTCACCTTCCTCCAGAGACCCGCCAGCTTGCTGTACTTATCCAGAATCAATCCAATGCTGCGACGGGAGAGCCTCCCGCCGAAGCGGTTGAGAAACAGGGCGTCGGTGGCCTTCTTTCGCGACAGTTTGGCCCTTCCGTCGCCCAGATACACACGCAGCGCACGAACCGCGGGAACGCCCAGGAGCACCACCCTCTCCTTGCCTCCCTTGCCCCATACCATCATCTGCCCCGTATCCAGGTTGAGGTCGCCCAGGTTCAGGCTCACCAACTCGCTCAACCGGACGCCTGCGGCGTAGAGCATCTCGATGATCGCCTTGTCGCGCTGCCCCAAAGGGGTGGACAGATCGGGCGCACGGAGAAGAGCCTCGATCTCCTCTGGTTTCAGGTAGCGAGGTAGCCTCTTGGGAACCTTAGGAGAGGACACCAGGTCGAACGGGTTCCGCTCGAGTTGACCTTCCTGGAGCAGGTAGCGGCAGAAAGAGCGCAGTTCGGAGAGCTTGCGAGCCATGCTCGCTTCAACGTACCCCTCCTTGCGCAACCAGAGCAGGTAGCGGCGCAATACCTGCCGGTCCACGCCCTCCCAAGAGGCTATGCCTTGATCATCCAGGAAGTCGAAGAACTGCTGGATCTCCTGGGCATAGTTGCGGAGAGTGTAAGGCGAAGCGTCCTTCTCCACCTTGAGGTGGGCGATGTACTTGTCGAGCTGCTCGTCCAGCTCTCTTCGACCACCTGTTTCTGCCATCAAGCGGCCTCCAGACCCGGCCAAGGCAGGTTACACGATCTCAGCCTCTGGAACCCCGTCTTCCTGGGGCATCCGTTCCAGCACCGTGCCACACTCCGTACACTTCACGGAGTCCTTGCCGGACTGGGTCAGGAGCCCCCCACACTGCGGACAGGGCTCAGGCACGGGACGATCCCAGGTGGCGAAGTTGCACTCCGGATAGTTGGCGCAGCCGTAGAACACCCGCCCCTTGCGGCTCTTCCTCTCCACCAGGTCTCCCCCGCACCGAGGGCACTCCACGCCTACCTTGACCACGTACGGTTTGGTGTTCTTACACTTCGGGTAGTTGCTACAGGCGATGAACTTGCCGTATCGCCCCATCTTGATCACCATGGGGCTGCCGCACTTGTCGCAATCCATCCCGGCCAACTCGGGCACCAGCTCTATCTTCTTCATCTCCTCCGTGGCTCGCTCGAGCTGACCCCCGAACCGGTCGTAGAAACCTCGCAGGACGGGCACCCATTCCTTCTCGCCCGAGGCGATGAGGTCCAGGTTCTCCTCCATACGGGCCGTGAAGCCGAGGTCCACGATGTCGCCGAAATGCTCCACCAGCAAGTCGTTGACGATGAACCCCAGCTCGGTGGGATGGAACCGCCTCTCCACGAGCTGCACGTATCCCCTGGTCTGGATGGTGGACAGGATAGGTGCATACGTGCTAGGGCGTCCGATGCCGTGCTCTTCCAGCGCCCTGACCAGAGTAGCCTCGCTGTAGCGCGGCGGCGGCTTGGTGAAGTGCTGCTTGGGCAAGAGTTGCAGCAAGTCCAGCGCCTCCTGCTGCGACAGAGGCGGCAGAGGAGGCCCCTGCCCCTCGTCTTTTCTCAGATCCTGGTAGACCCTGAGAAACCCGGGGAACAAGACCGCCGATGCCGTGGCACGGAAGAGATACGGCATCTCCCCGGCCGGATCGCCCGCCTCGATATCCACCGTGGTGCCTTCCACGACGGCGCCCGCCATCTGGCTGGCCACGAAGCGCCTCCAGATGAGATCGTACAGCCGGAACTGCTGGAGACTGAGATACTGCTTGATCGCTTGCGGCTCCCGTCGCACCGAGGTCGGGCGGATGGCCTCGTGAGCCTCCTGAGCCCCCTTGGCCTGGGTTTTGTACTTTGGCGCCTTGGCGGGCACGTACCGCTTCCCGAAGGTCTCTGCGACGTAGCTCCTGGCTTCGGCCTGGGCCTGGGCCGATACGGTCACCGAGTCGGTGCGCATATAGGTGATGAGGCCCACGCTGCCTTCAGGGCCAAGGTCTATACCCTCGTACAACTGCTGGGCGGTACGCATCGTGCGCCTGGCAGAGAACCTCAACCGCCGGGAGGCGTCCTGCTGCAAGGTACTGGTCCGGAAGGGCGCCGGAGGCTTCCGCCGCCGCTGGCGCTTCTCCACCTTGGCCACGACGTAGCTGGCCCCTTGCAGCTCGTCTACGATCTTCTGCGCGTCTTCTTGATGGCGAAGATCGACATCCTCGCCCTTGATCTTGTGCAGCTTGGCCCAGAAGCTCTCTCGCGGGTCCTGGCCCCTCGTCTCCTGCTTGGCCAGCTCGGCCTCGATGGACCAGTACTCCTCAGGGACGAAGGCCTCGATCTCCCTCTCCCGATCCACCACCAGACGCACCGCCACCGACTGAACCCGGCCGGCCGATAGTCCACCTCGGACGCTCCTCCAGAGCAAGGGGCTGATCTGATAGCCCACCAGCCTATCGAGGATGCGTCGCGCCTGCTGGGCGTCCACCAGTTGCATGTCTATGTCGCGGTAGTTCTCGAAGGCCTCTCTGATCGCACCGTCTGTGATCTCGTGGAAGACCACCCTGCGCACGGGGCGGTTGCCGACCTCCACCTCCTCCAAGAGGTGCCAGGCGATGGCCTCGCCCTCCCTGTCAGGGTCCGTCGCCAGGTACAGCTCACCGGCCTTCTTCACTTCTTTCTTGAGATGCTTGACCGTCTTGCGCTTCTCGTTGAGCACGCGATACGTCGGCTGGAAGTCGTTTTGCACGTCCACGCTCAGCCGGGACTTCAGCAGGTCTCGTACGTGGCCCAGCGTGGCCTCCACCCGGTAATCCTTGCCCAGGAACTTGCCTATCGTACGCGCCTTGGCGGGAGACTCGACGATGACCAGCTTGCCGTCTCCCAGCGGCACCTCGGGCTTGGGGAGCGACGCGTGGGCCGCGGTCTTGCCCATCCGAAACATGTTGCTGCCGCACACGGGACACGTCCCTCTCGTGCCCGGCCGGCCCTTATCCGTGTAGACTGGGTGCGGGTCCGCCATCACTCTCTTGGCCTTGCACCGCACGCAATACGCCTCCATACGTTGAATCACCTCACAGACAGTGGTCTAGTCCTTCCTTCTCCAGCTTCTCCACCAGCGCCTTTACGTCCTCTGCCCGATCCCTCCGACAGACCAGGATCACGTCGTCCGTCTCCACCACGATCAGGTCTTCCACACCCACCGTGGCAACCAGCCGCTTGGGGCTGTAGATCAGAGATCCTGTCGTCTCCAGTCCCAGGTGAGTGCCCACTACGATGTTGCCGTCGTCGTCTGCCGGAAGTAGATCGCCCAGGCTGGCCCAACTCCCCACGTCGCTCCAGCCCATCTCCACCGGTATCACCACCACGCCCTGGGCCTTCTCCATCACCCCGAAGTCGATGGTTTCCTTCTCCACGGTTGGCCAGGTGCGCTCCAGGACCTCGTTCTCCTTGTCAGTCCCCAGAACGCCTTCCAGCTCGGTCAGGCAGGCAGACAAGCGTGGCAACTGTCTGGCGATCTCCTCCAGGATGACCGAGGCCTTCCAGATGAACATCCCGCTGTTCCAGAAGTGACGCCCGTCTTCGACGAACCGTCTGGCGGTCTTCTCGTCCGGCTTCTCGGTGAAGCGGCGCACGTTGTACACCGCCTGCTCGCCGACGTGCTCCAGTCTTTCGCCGGCCTCTATGTACCCGTAGCCGGTATGCGGCTGGCGGGGGTTCATCCCTAACGTAACGAGGTGGCCCTGCCGAGCCACCTGTTCTGCTGCCGAGAGCACCTGGCGAAACAGCTCCGGTTGGCCGACATGGTGGTCGGCCGGAAGGCAGGCCATCACCGCCTCCGGGTCTCGATGCTTGACATGGACCGCAGCCAGTCCAATGGCTGGCGCCGATCCCCGGCCCTGGGGCTCTATCAGTATGTTGGCGGCAGGCAAGCCAGGCAGTTGCTCCCTGGTGCTAGCCACGTACTGCCCGGATGTGATCACATAGATCGCATCGGCAGGCATCAACGGCTCCAGTCGCGCAAAGGTTTCCCGGAGCAGATGCTCTTGCCTTCCGGTGATGTCCAGCAACTGTTTGGGGGTCTCCCGGCGGCTGAGAGGCCACAGCCGTTTGCCGCTTCCCCCGGCCAGGATCACGGCGTACATCACAGCCTCCGGTCAGTCCACGACATATTGCACACCCCGCTCCCGGGCCACGACGTAGTTCATGCCTCCCACCTGCCGTACCATGCCCTTCAACTCCATCATGGCCAGGGTGCTCGTCACTTCCGATATGGGCAGATCAGCCCTCTGTCCGATCTCGTCCACGTGAACCGGCTCCGTCGAGATGTGCTTCAGAATCCTGGCCTCTCTCTCGTCCTCGGGCACCGCCATACGCACCTCTTGATGGCGCTCCACCAGAGTCAGGTTCAGTTCCTCCAGGATGTCCTGCACAGACACGACGAGCTTGGCCGCGCCTTCCTGGATCAGCCGGTTCGTGCCGTGGCTCTTCTGACCGTACACAGTCCCCGGAATGGCGAAGACCTCCCTGCCCTGCTCCAGCGCGTAGTCGGCGGTGATCAAGGCGCCGCTACGCTTCCCCGCCTCGACCACGAGGGTGCCCAGTGAGAGGCCGCTGATGATCCGATTCCTTGCGGGGAAGTTGCCCGCTTCTGGCTTCGTGCCCAAAGGATACTCGGTGACCAGTGCTCCCTTCTCCACTACGCTCCTGGCCAGGTCCCGATGCTCGGGGGGATAGATGACATCTATCCCGCATCCGAGCACGGCGATGGTTCGTCCTCCGGCCCGCAGGGCTGCCCGATGCCCCAGGGAATCGATACCTCTGGCCAATCCGCTGACCACGGTGATCCCGGCCCGTGCCAGATCTCCAGCAATCTCATCCACTACCTGGCTGCCGTACCGACTGGCTTTGCGTGTGCCGACTACCGCCACCGACCACTCGTCCCGAGGCTCGATCTCGCCCTTGACGTAGAGCACCGGCGGGGCATCGTGAATCTGGAGCAACCGAGGGGGATACCGTTCGTCCTCCCAGGTGATGGTGTGGGCGCCTTCTGCACGCACACGCTCTAGCTCCTCGTCCAGATCCAGCTTCTCTCTCGCAGCCAGCAAGGACCCTGTGGATCCCGAATCCAGTCCCGCCGACTGGAGCTCCGCCGCGCTGGCATCCCAGGCAGCGCGGGGATCGCCGAAGTATGCCAGCAGTCTCTTGAATCGTGCTGGCCCGATGCCGGATACAAGGTTGAATCCAATCCAGTACTTGACCTCGGTCAATGCCAGGTCCTTTCGCACGCTCTCAGCCAGAGGGCTGGAGCACCGCAGCTCTCAGCGCAACCCCTCGGGGAGATGGACCTCGATACGCCCTGCCTCGAGATCCACCTTCGTCACCACGTCAGACAGCGCGGGAATGAGTATCTCCTGACGTCCATTCCGTACCACGTAGACGTCGTTGCTGCCTGTTTCGATGACCTCCACGACCTGGCCCAGGTACTCTCCCTCCGTTGTCCCTACCTCTAGCCCCTCGATCTCATGAAGGTAGTACTCGTCTTCTCCCAGAGGCACGGCCTGGTCGACCGGCACCTGGACCAACTGACCACACAACTTGCGAGCTTCATCTCGAGTGTCACAGCCCTCTAGCTTGAGGAGAGCCTTCCCCCGGCGTCTTCGGCAACCTTCCACAGCCGCAATGTCGAGCTCCTCACCCAGGTATACCATCTTCAGCATATCGAAGCGCTCTGGAAAGTCGGTCAGGATCTCAACCTGTACCTCTCCCTTCACCCCATGAGCACCCAAGACGCGCCCGATCACCAGATGGGTGGGCGACTCTCGACGGTCGCGCGAGTCTCCCGGTGCCGGACTCCGTCCCACCTACACAATCTCCAGTATGGCCCGCTTTCCCTGCTTGGCGGCGGCGACCTTCAGCAAAGTGCGCATGGCATTGGCTACACGACCCTGCTTGCCTATGACGCGGCCCATGTCCTCTCGTGCTACGCGAAGCTCGAAGATCACGGAGCGGGTGGCATTCACCTCCGTCACTTCTACCTGATCGGGGTTGTCCACCAGCAGTCTGGCCATGTACTCTACCAGTTCCTTCATGGTTTTCGCGCCTCCTTAGTTCGACGGTCGGAGAAATAGGAAGGCGGCCCCAGGCAAGCCAGGGAAACCGCCGCACTTGTGCTAGTCCACAATAGAAGCACAAGACTCAGTCGTCAGCCGTGCTGGCAAAGCAACGCCCCGCTAGCCCAGCAAACCCCGGCCCCGCAGGGCCTCTTCGATCTCCTCCAGGGACTTCTCACCCAGGCCTGGGATAGCCAGCATCTCCTCCTTGCCTTCATCGAGCTTCTTCAGCAGAGCCTGGACATCGTGGATTCCCGCGCCATCGAGGGCGTTGATCGCCCGTGTGGGGAGTCCCAGATCCTCGAAGGACACCTCGGACACAGGCTCAGCGACCTTCTCAGCGACGGCTGGCTCCTCTTCGACCTGCTTTGCCGCGGCAAGAGCTTCAGGCTCCTTCGCGGGAGCAGGCGGTTGCTCGACGACGACCTCAGCGAGGACTTTCTCCAGAGGCTCGCCAGCCTTGATGCGCTCCAGCTTCTGCGGCATGCCAAGTTTGTCCAGCATACGCCCAACCGCCTCGGTAGGCTGAGCACCCTGCTGAAGCCAGTATATCGCCCGATCCTCCTTCAGTGTAAATGCTGGCGGGTCTTGACGTGGGTCGTAGTTGCCCACTATCTCGATGAAACGCCCGTCTCTGGGGGAACGGGAGTCGGCGACGACCACCCTGTAGTACGGTTGCTTTTTCGCCCCGACTCGGCGCAACCTGATCTTGATCATCTGTACTTCTGTCTCTCCTCTCCGTGCTAGTATTACCTGGTGTCGAGTGTGAAGAATCGAATTACCTGAACATAGACAAGAGGTCCGGCGCGCGCCCCTTGCTCATCTGCTTCATCATTTTCTGTATCTGCCTGAACTGGCTCAGCAGTTGGTTCACATCCTGCACCGTGGTGCCGCTGCCTCGAGCGATGCGGCGTTTCCTGCTCCCACCGATGATACGAGGGTTCTCGCGCTCGGCTAGCGTCATGGAGCTGATCATCGCCTCGATCATCACCAACTGCTTGTCCGTGACCTCCTGGGGTATCTGCCCTGCCGGCCCAGACAACCCCGGTATCATGTCCAGCACCTGGCTCATCGGGCCCATCTTCTTGACCTGACCGAGCTGATCCAGGAAGTCCTCCAGGGTGAAGGTCGCTGTGCGCAGCTTCTCCTGCATCTCCAGCGCCTGTTCCTGATCGAAGACCTCCTCCGCCCTCTCGATGAGGGTCAGCAGGTCGCCCATGCCGAGAATGCGCGACGCCAGACGATCGGGGAAGAAACCTTCCAGGTCGCCGGGTTTCTCGCCCACACCGATGAACTTGATGGGCACTCCGGTCACCGCGCGCATGGAGAGGGCCGCGCCTCCCCTGGCATCGCCGTCCATCTTGGTCAGGACCAACCCGGTCAGCCCGACTCGCTCGTTGAACTCCTGCGCCACGGTCACCGCGTCCTGACCTGTCATGGCATCTGCCACGAGCAGGACTTCGGCCGGCTTCACCACGCTCTTGATCTGCTCCAACTCGGACATCAGCTCGTCATCGACGTGCAGGCGTCCCTGGGTGTCCAGAATGACCACCGTGTAGGCGGCCTCCCGGGCTTTCCGCATCGCGTGGGAGCAGATGTCGGGCGGGGAAACAGAGGTTCCCTCGCTGTGCACAGCCAGGTCCAGCTCCTTGCCCAGGATCTCCAGTTGCGTGACCGCTGCCGGTCTGCGCGTGTCCGCCGCGACCAGGAGCGGCCTCTGCCTCTGCTTCCTCAGGTACAAAGCCAGCTTGGCCGCGGTCGTCGTCTTGCCAGAGCCTTGCAGACCGACCAGCATGACAGCGTGCGGCGGCTGCCCCGATAGATCGACCTTCGTGGGCTTGCCCAGGAGAGCGATCAACTCCTCGTTGACGATCTTGATCACCTGCTGGGCCGGGGTCAGGCTGCGCGTCACCTCGGCCCCGACGGAGCGCTCTCGGACCCTGGCCACGAAGTCCTTGACCACTCTGAAGTTGACGTCAGCCTCGAGCAGCGCGATGCGGACCTCGCGCAGCCCTTCGTCTACGTCCTTCTCGTCCAGGCGACCCTTGCGAGCCAGCCTGTCGAAAGCACCCTGCAATCTCTCGGTTAGTGTCTCGAACATTGAATCTCGGCCAGAGATAGTAATCGCGGGCAGACTCACAGGCCCGCTACTCTGACATACGTTCATGTATTCTACGGCAGTTCACGGGTTTCGTCAAGCAAACCGTGTAGATGTGTTGCGCCCCAGCCGGACACCGTCCGCCCAGATGATGGCAGGCCCAGGGTGCGACGTGTCACCCCTCCACCCCGCGCTGCGGCCAGTACCTGACCATGCGGGAGGCGCTCGACCTACGGCTCTGCTACTTCGAAACCACCTGTGATAGAATCACAAACAGGTGCAGTGACAGTGGATATCCTCGCCACCGTAAGAGAAACCATTTCCAGCCAGCAGATGTTCGCTCCCGGTGACACCATCGTCGTCGGCGTGTCGGGCGGTCCAGACTCGCTGTGTCTCCTCCACGCCCTCAGAGAGCTCCAGCAGGACCTCGGCATCGGTCTCCACGCCGGTCACCTCGAGCACGGCATCCGCGGAGAGGAGTCGAAGGCGGACGCTCTCTACGTCGATGAACTGGTCCGGTCCTGGGGCGTTCCCATCACCGTGGAGTATGGCGATGTCCCCGCCTATGCCAGGGAGAACAAGCTAGCCATCGAGGAGGCCGCGCGCAGGGTCCGCTACCTGTTCCTGGGTCGAGTGGCCCGCGAGGTGGGCGCCCGGTGTGTGGCTGTAGGTCACAACGCGGACGACCAGGTCGAGACCATCTTGATGCACTTGATGCGGGGCTCGGGGCTGGGGGGACTGCGCGGGATGCTGCCGGTTCAGACGCTAGGTGCGGAGGGATGGTGGTCGGGACCGACGCTGAGGCTGGTGAGACCTCTGCTGGACGTGCCCAGGGAAGAGATCGAGGCCTACTGTAACCAGCACGGACTGGAGCCCCGCTTCGATCGCTCGAACCTGGATCTCACCTACCACCGCAACCGTATCCGCCACGAGTTGATCCCTCATCTGGAGAGCTTCAACCCCCGTCTTCGCGAAGTCCTGTGTCGCTCAGCACGCTCGATTGCGGATGACTACGACTACTTGCAGGGTCAGAGCCTGGCGGCCTGGCAAGAGCTAGCCAGCCAGAGCGAGGCCACCATCAACTTCCCGCTGGAACCGTGGTTGAGGCTGCACCCCAGCCTTCAGCGGCTGTTCCTGAGGGAGGCCATCCGCCGGCTGCGCAAGTCACTCCGCGATATCACGTGGACCCACGTGGAACAAGCCAGAAGGGGGTTAGAGGAGAAAGGTGCTGGCGTCAAGATCACGCTGCCCCAGGGACTATTCCTCTTCAAGAGCTACGAAGCCGTGACCATCGGTGAGGAGATCCCATCACCCGACCTGCCACTTGCCCCTAACGATTCGCTGACCGTCGAAGTGCCGGGCACCACCGAGATCCCGGGAGGCGACTGGAGGCTCCAGGCCGACGTCTTGAACAGAGAACAGATGCCCGAGGCGGCGCTGCACAACGCGGATCCGTGGCAGGCCTACCTGGACCTGGGGCGGACGGGTGATCAGTTGACGCTCCGGGCGCGCAGAACCAGAGACCGCTTCCAACCTCTAGGTATGGGCGGCAGATCGAAAAGCCTCAACGCCTTCCTGATCGACGCGAAGGTCCCGCAGGACGTCCGGGACCGTCTCCCGCTGGTGGTATCTGCCAGCCACATCGTCTGGGTGGCCGGTCAAAGGATCGACGACCGGGCCAAGGTCACCGACCAGACACGCGAAGTACTGCACTTGCGCTTCGTCAAGGAGACCTCAGCCTAGAGAGGCTCCTCATCGCCCATCTGGCGGACGCGCACGGTCTGAATGGGATACGGCAGATTGATCCCCTCTCTTGCCGCAGCTTCCTTGAGCGCCTTCACCGCTTCGGAAGTGACGACAAACAGGCTCGATTCCGTCTGGTCGATCCAGATGTACGCTGTCATATCCACGGCGCTGCTGCCCAGACCCATGTAGTAGATGGCAGGCTCCGGATCGGCCAGCACCCCTTCAACCTTCTGGATCGCATCGAGAAAGACCTGCTGCGCGTTGGCAAGGTCCTCCTCGTATCCCACTCCGAGCGCCAGCGTGATCCGTCGTGAGGCGTACCCAGAGTAGTTGGTGATGGGGCTCGTGTACACCTGCGCGTTGGGTAGGATGACTTTCTGTCCGTCCCAGGTCTTGATGGTCGTGGCGCGGATATCCACGTCGGTCACGGTGCCCGAGTAGTCTGATACCTCGATGGCCTCGCCGATCTCGAACGGCTGTTGGATCACGATAAGGATGCCGGCCATGAGATTCTTTGCGATGTCCTGGAAAGCGAACCCCAGGGTGAAGCCCACCAGGCCCAGACCGGCCACGAAGCCCGTGACGTCGAAGTTCACCTGATCCAGCGCCACCACAGTGCCCACCACGACCGTCGCCAGAGCAGCCAGCCTGCTCAACAGTCTGCCGATCTCCTCGTCCGCATTTCTCGCCGCCCGCGCCGCGCCTCGCCCCGCCAGCTTGGCTCCCAACAGGGAGAGCGCGAAGACCACGATGGCCACGATGAGTCTGGGCAAGAAGTCGATGGCCTGAACCAGGAGGTTGAGAAGCCGTTCGTATATCACGTTCATGGTATCATGTCCCCCCACTGCGCGTACTGCGTCTACGCCGACAACCAGTCGATCACTTCCATTCTACCAAACCGGCTTGGCCGAATCAAAGAACGACCGCCACAAGCGGCCAAGAATTCTCCGCCAAGCGTCCAAGCCCTGAGCCAGCCTCATGGTCGTCTGTGCAGCTTGAGAGTGTGGAAAAAGGAGGCACAGCGTATGGCCGTGAGCCGGTTTCCACTGGTTTCGCCGCTGGCCCGACCCTTCGATACGACCTTCGGTCTACTCAGGGTGCGGGCAGCGGCGAATGCGATGCCATTGTTCCACACCCTCCACCTCGGTGCTTGACCGTGCTCCCTATCTGTGTCATAATCGCCGTCAAGGCGATGAGCCAAGCTGCGCCGCAGGGGCAACGGTTTGTATCGTCCGCTCGCCAGAATCAGGCTCTCGGACAGCTCGATACTCTCACCCCAGGTTCGACTTCTCAGGAGAAGGTCACATGCAGAACGATGTAGACGAGGTCATGATCACCGACGATCAGATAAGAGAGAAGACCGCAGAGCTCGGGCGCAAGCTCACGGAAGACTACCGGGGCAAGAACCCTCTTCTCATCTGCGTGTTGAAGGGCGGCTTGATGTTCCTGGCCGATCTGATGAGAGAGATAGACATCCCGGTGGAGATAGACTTCATGGCGGTCTCCAGCTATGGTGACACCACAGAGTCCAGCGGCGTGGTCCGTATCCTCATGGACCTGGATCGGAACATCGAGGGACGACACGTCCTCATCGTCGAGGACATCATAGACACCGGTCGTACCCTCACTTACATCATTGAGAACTTGCGGACGCGAGATCCAGCCAGCATCAAAGTCTGCACTCTGCTCAACAAGCCAGCGCGGAGGGTACTCGATATCCCTATCGACTACGTGGGTTTCGAGATCCCGGACCGATTCGTGATCGGGTACGGGCTTGACTACGGGGAGATCTATCGCAACCTGCCATTCGTCGGAGTGCTGAAGCCCGAGCTATACTCCCGGAAGTGATGACCCTATTGACAGGAGCACGTACCCTCTTGCGCGCAGCACAGCGCGATCTTCGCAGCCTCGACCCGCTATCCCTAGCCTTGACAGCCCTCGTGGCGGGCACCCTTGCGCAAGCTAGCCTCACGTGGTCTTCGAAGCTGGTGGCGGGCATCCTCTTCGTCATCGGCTGTCTGCTGCTTCTGCCCCCCCTCCTGCGCAGGCCCCACCAGACCAGTAGAGCAGACAAGCTCTCCCTCGTGATCCCTCTGCTGGTTCTCGTCGCAGGTGGGCTGACCCTCAAGATCCTATCCTCTTTCCGAGCGGCCATCCCCCTCTACACCTTGGCTGTGATCCTGTTCGTCATGGCCACCGGCAATCGATTCGAAACCACTCGGAGTCGCTCTGAACCGGTGGGGAGGATGGAGCTTCTGCTGCTGGTCCTGATCGTGATCCTCGGCTTTGGCCTGATGGGCTATCGGGTGGCCGACATCCCGCCGGGCTTCCATGGAGACGAGGCAGAATCTGGCATGCAGGCCCTTCAACTGTTGCACGGGCAGGTAGACAGTCTGATCTCGGTGGGCTGGTACCACCTGCCGATGATGGGCTTCGCCTGGCACGCCGTGAGCATGATGCTCTTCGGCGATACCGTCTTCGGACTGCGCATGAGCTCGGTCATCGTGGGAACTCTCACTCTCATCCCCTTCTTCTTCTTGACGCGCCTCCTTTTTGGCCGAACCGCCGCGCTGCTGGCCACGTTCCTGCTGGCCGTGTCCCATCCGTTCTTCGCTTTGAACCGACTGGGGATCAACTATACGCAGACTACCCTGTTCGAAGTCCTGACCTTCTACTTCTTGTTTCGAGGGCTTCACTCCAGAAGATGGTGGGACTTCGCCGCCAGTGGCCTGTTCATGGGGGCCGGACTCTATCTCTACTACGCCTCCCGCCTTGTGCCGTTCATCATCCTGGGCTTCCTCGTCCTCGCTGGGATAACCAACCGCGGGTTCCTGCGTGACCACTGGCGCGGGATCGCCATATTGTGGCTGGCTGTCATCTTGATCTTCGCGCCCATGGGCCTCTATTTCGTGCACGAACCGTGGCACTTCATGTCTCGCACCAGCAACGTCTTCGTCCTGGGCAGCCAGGGGTGGGAGGATACGCCGTATCCGCGAGAGAGCGTGGTCTTTACACTCCTGGGACAGGCTCGCCGGGTTCTGCCCCTCTTCAACTACGGCGGCGACATGAGTGGTCAGTACGGATACAAGGGGGCGATGCTCGATTTCATCACGGCGATACTCTTCGTGTTGGGGATGGGATACTCCTTTGCCCACGCCCGGCAGCCACGCCACTGCTTCTTGCTCCTCTGGTTCTGGGCGACCATGATCGTGGGCGGCATGCTGACACTGCCAGCGCCGTTCATACCCCGTCTGGCGGGCATGCTGCCGGTGCTGTGCATCTTCGCCGGCGTAGCCTTGGAGAGGATCCTGGGAGTGCTTCAGCAGGCCTGGGGAAGGGGTAGGCCCAGCAACGCCGCGCTTGGTGTCTTGGTAGCTGTCAGTCTGAGCGTCGTCGCTTTCCTGAACTACGATACCTATTTCAACAAGTACCTGAATACCATAGAGGGATGGGCGATGCGGGAGCCTGCCACCGCCATCGCCAGGTACATGGACTCCCTGGGCGAGGACTACGAAGTATACTTGCTGGGAGCACCGAGGCTATACGTTCGCCACGGCACGATCCGCTTCATCGCGCGCGAGGCGCAAGCGACTGACGTTCTGGACCCTGAGCAGTTCATACCGCTCCAAACCAGCGGGGAGAAGAACGCTGTTTTCATTCTTCTCCCCTCACATCTGCACCATCTGCCCAGTCTTCAGCAGTACTACCCCAGGGGCATCCTGCGCAACTTCACCCGCGAGTCGGGCGAGCTGTGGTTCACTGTCTTCGAGGTCAGCGGAGAGGACATCACGGCCGCTCTGCCTTGATGCTGTGAGCAAGCCCTCATCGCCTGGCCAGGGCCGCCTCGATGTTGGTCAGCGCCTTCTCTATGTTCTCGATGGAGTTGGCGTACGACATACGAACGAACCCTTTGCCGTAGGCCCCAAAGGACGTACCGGCCAGCACGGCCACTCCTGCATCTTCCATGCAGAAGTCGGCGAACTCCCGCTCCGTCATGCCTGTGCCCTCGATGTTGGGGAATACGTAGAAAGCGCCCCTGGGCGTGGTACACCTGATGCCCTCGATGGCATTGAGGCCGGGCACGATCACGTCCCGCCGCCGTCTGAACTCCTCCACCATCTTCTTGGGAGCGTCCTGGGGGCCGGTCAACGCCTCGACGCCAGCAGTCTGGGTGAACGTGGCCGTGCAGGAGTTGCTGTTGGTCATCAGACGCGTGATGTGGACAGCTAGCTCCTCAGGCATCACACCATACCCCAATCTCCAGCCGGTCATGGCGTAGGTCTTGGAGAAGCCATTGAGGAGGATAGTGCGATCCTGGACGTCAGGCATGGACAGGAAGCTGACGTGCTCACCCTCATAGATGATCCGGTCATAGATCTCATCGCTGAGTACGATCAGATCGTGTTCCTTGGCCACGTCGGCGATCACTTCCAGGTCTTCTCTGGTCAACATGCCGCCCGTGGGATTCTGAGGCGAGTTGATGATGATCAACCTGGTGCGTGGCGAGATCTTGTCCCTCAACTGTGACACGTCGAAGCGGAAACCACGCTGCTCCTCTAGCACCAAGGGCACCGCCTTCGCTCCCACGAAGTTGATCATCGATTCGTAGATCGGAAACCCAGGGTTGGGGTACAGGACCTCGTCGCCCTGCTCGACCAGAGCCAGGATGGCATAGAACATGATCGGCTTGGCGCCAGGGGTGACCACCACGCTCTCTGGTCGCACCTCGACACCACGTGTCTCGCCGATGTGGTCAGCGATAGCCCTTCTCAGCTCCGGTATGCCGGCGGAGGGAGAGTAGTGAGTCTGTCCCTCCATCAAGGCCGTGCCGGCTGCCTCTACGATGTTGGAGGGAGTGTCGAAATCGGGCTCTCCGATCTCCAGATGTACGATCTCCCTACCCTGAGCCTCGAGCGCACGGGCCTTGGCCAGCACCTCGAATGCGGTCTCGGTGCCCAAACGACTCATCGCTGCTGCCAGTTTCACTCTGGTTACCTCCTTCAGTACTACTAGTGCTTTGCACTTCGAATTCGCTATGTTATAATCAGAGCATTGCAGACAGCCAGGGATCTACCCTGGCATGTTTCTGTGGCTCGGTTGCTGATGGAAGGCTCGGAAGGAGGCGCCCGCCTGCGGTGGGTCCCCTGGTAGCCAGGGTCCACAGAGGAGGTGTCGCGTGCTGAGAATCGTATCCATCGTCTCGCTGTCACTCGGTCTTCTGCTCGCTGTTGCCGCCTGTGGCGGCGGCCAGCCGCAGATCCCTACGCCTCTTCCGGCACCGGTGGACAAGATCATCTTCATGGCCAATCATGAGGACAACGACGACATCTTCATGGTGGGTGCCGACGGCACCGAGCTCACCAATCTCACCAAGTCCTCATCCGACGATGTGCTGCACGCCTGGTCACCCGACGGGCGCCAGATCCTGTTCGTCAGCGATCGCGACGGAAACTCCGAGGTCTACACCATGCACGCCGACGGATCGTATCCCCTCAACGTAAGCAACCACGCCGCCGACGATGGTTTCCCCGCCTGGTCACCCGATGGTCAGAAGATCGCCTTCGTCACCAACCGCGACGGCAACTGGGAGATCTACACCGTAAACACCGACGGCTCCCAGCCCACGAGACTGACCACCAGCCCCGCCGTGGACGGCCACCCCGCCTGGTCGCCCGACGGCTCCCAACTCGCCTTCGTGTCCCAACGCGACGGGAACGACGATATCTACGTCATGGACCGCGACGGCAGCAATCAGACCAGGCTGACCATACACCCTGCCACCGACACTAACCCAGCCTGGTCCCCAGATGGAACCCGCATCGCCTTCGAGTCGGAGCGCGACGGAAACGTCGAGCTGTACCTCATGAATGCCGATGGCACCGACCAGTACAACCTGTCACAGAGCGATGACAGCGATGACAGCGACTTCGTATGGTCGCCCGACGGCCAGAGCATCGTGTTCTCCACCGAGCTAGACGGGAACTCCGGGGTCTTCCTGGTGCATCTCAGCGACGGGAGCACAGTCAATCTCACCGACGATCCGGGCCAGGACGTTCTTCCGGCATGGTCGCCCGACGGGCAACACATCGTGTTCACCTCTCTCCGCGATGAGAACGCCGACATCTACGTCATGGCCGCCGACGGCAGCGACCTGCAGCGACTGACCCAGAACCCCGGCAACGAGTGGGCTCCTCTCTGGGTCCCCTAGCCGTTCCCTCAAGCAATTCGACTCTCGTAAACGGCCAACAGCTTCTTGCCCGCGGCCTCCCACGAGAACTCGGCCGCTCTGGCCAGGCCGCGTGCAACCAGATCCTCTTTGAGTTCCGCATCGTCGAGCACCCGGCCCATGGCCTCCGCCAGAGCCCCGGGATCGTCTGACGGTACCATTAATCCAGCATCCCCTACCACTTCCGGCAGTGACGAGCTGTCTGACGAAACCACCGGGGTGCCACACGCCATAGCCTCCAGCGGTGGGAGGCCGAAGCCTTCGTACAGAGATGGGAAGGCCAGCAGGTCAGCCAAGGTGTACAGACTGGGCAGAAGGTCGTCTGGCACGAATTCCAGGAAGACGACACTCTCCCCAAGAGACAACTGCTCCACACGCTGGAGGATACCCTCGTACAGCCATCCCTTCCCCCCGGCTATCACCAGCCTGTGGGGCAGATCGCGTCGCTCCTTCAACATGGCGTGCGCCTCGAGTAGAACGATGAGGTTCTTGCGTGGCTCCAGGGTGCCCACGCTGAGAATGAAAGGGTAGCTCAGGCCATACCGCTCCTTCACCGCTTCCAGAGACCCTCGTTCCTGGATCACGCAAAAACGCTGGTCCACTCCCGGGTAGATCACGTACACCTTCTCGGATGGAAGGCCCAGCAGCTCCATGACGTCACGTCTGGTGTGCTCCGAGTCCGCCAGGATTACGTCCGCCTCTGCCGCGCAGCGCGGAACGACCGCACTGAGATACCGCCGCAGGCTGGGCTCCGCTCCTTCGGGATAGCGCAGGAAGGAAAGGTCGTGAATGGTGACCACCTTCCTGGCCCTCCGTACCGGCGGCAAGACGTAGTCGGGCGAGTGGAATACGTCCAGCGGCCCTGCAAGCACATCCACGGGAAGAGGCAACCGCAAGCGATGCCAGAGAATCGTCCAAGCTCTCTCCGATAGAGGAAGGCGTCTCACACGAAAGCTGGCCCCCAGCGAGGCATCCTCGACCTGCACCGGTGGAGAAGCCTCCGCCTCACCTCCCGCCACCAGCAGTAGGAAGGAGTGCTCGCTGGGCTGCTTTGCCAGCCCACCTACGATCCCACGGGTATAGCGACCTATGCCAGCACGCTGATGGACGGCAGCGGTGTAGTCTATGCCAATGTGCAACCGTGTAGTACCTCAATCGGCTACGCAGAGAACCCTGGGATCAGTCGATGCCACGGTACGTCCAAACACGATTGATGCCGAAGTTCCACACCAGGACTACCAGGGTGGCGATGGCCTTGGAGACGTTGTAGCCCAAGGTGCCCCAGACGTGAAACACCATACTGTCCAGCCCCAGGAAGATGATCTGGTTGATCACGTAGCCTCCCAGGCTCACCAAGGCAAACTGTACTAGCTGTGGAATCAGCGCCCTCTGCCGCGACTCAGGGAAAGTCCACAGCCGGTTCCAGATGAAGTTGCTGACCACGGCAGCGGAGAACGAGCAGGTATTGGCCCAGAACTTGGTGAACCCACCGCGCAGGACCAGGGTGTTCAGGACACCGAAATCCACCACCGTGCCTATCACGCCCACAGCGGCGAACTTGAGGAAACGAACCACCTCCCTGCGGTTGGACAGCACCGCCTGGCACAACCGATGCCCCCACGGATGCCCATCGACCCAGGACACCAATCTGGCTACGGCATCATTGGCAATGACTGCGTCTATCAGCCTGGACAACTACCCCTCCTCGCCCTCGAGTCAGCACGAACAAAAGGCCAAGCAGAATGGCAAGGTGCATGTTCATCCCGTGCACGTACAGATTGTCGAACACGCTATGGACGGCAAAAGCCCCCAGAACGCCAAGGATGCCCAGAGCCACAGCCTGGTCCGCACCGCTCAGGCGCCGTACCGTGTTCCACCCATGATAGAAACACACAACCCACAGCATCAGGTACGCCACGAGCCCCGGCAATCCGGTCTCAGCCGCGATGTGCAGGTAGTAGTTGTGGGCGTGCCCCAGGGGGTCCTTCCAACCCGGCACGGCGTAGGCCGGATACACCGGCACATAGTTGCCGATACCCACGCCGAGCAGCGCACGATCCTCGAGCATGGCCAGCGCCGCCTGCCAGTGAGCCAACCTCTCTACAACGGCGTAGTTCTCGTCGGTGAGCGGGACCCCACGTACGTCGGGAACCTGAAGATAGGGAAGGAAGTCGGAGAAACGCTGCGCGATCAGTTCGGGAAGCAAACGATCGCCGCCCAGGGCCAGGCCCATCGTAGCTAGGAAGACCACAAGTGCAACGACCACCCACACCCAGCGCCGGTGCAGCGCGAGAAAACCTATCACCCCGCTGCCCAGTCCACACAGCCCGCCCAGAACAGGCCCAACCAGCGAGCCTCCTCGAGATCCCAGCATCCACAGTGACCCCAGGGCTGCGCCGACCAGACCCGAGAGGGCGCCACAAGTCCTCTCGCTGAACACTCTGTGCCACAGCCCTCCCAGAGCCACTAGGCCCGCTCCCGCCAGGAACCCCAACAAGGCTCCACGCGACCAGCTCATCAGTAGAGCAGCCCCCATCAGAGCGAGGCTTCCCCCTGCCACTCCCCAAACCAGCAGGCCCCACACGTCCCGTCGCAGCCAGCGGCCGAGGAACAGACTCAAGGCCAGCGGCAGGATCAGAGCCAGATAGCCGCCATAGGGGTTCGGCTGATCGAAGGTGCCGTACGCACGAATGAATCGGCCGAACAGCAGGAACCCCTCGGGCCCTACCCGTCCCAGGAACTGGTAGAAGCCCAACAGCGCCTGCGCGCACCCGGCGAGCAGCACCACCACCGTCACCACCATGGCCTCTCGACAGCTCACCAGGTTCACCACCAGGAGGTAGACTGCTACGATCTCCAGCCAGAGCAGGATTCCCTTGATGCTCCACTGCAAGGAGAGCGCCCCAGCCACGGAGAAGCAGATGACAGCCACGAAGACAAGCAAAGGCACAAGCAGCGGCGCGTGGACGGTCTTGATCTCCTTGCGCGCCAACATGCGCGCCAACCAGGCAGCGAAGGTCAGAGCGGCGAGGGCCTCCGCCCCACCCACGCTGAAGACCCCTAGACTGATCTCCTTCAAAGATCCGAAGGGGATGGCGAAGACGAGCAGGTAGAGACCGAAGATGGGCCGCAAGAGGATCAGCAGAAGGAGACCACTAGCTAGAAGGAGATATGCTGCCCAATCGAGGGGTAGCGCGACCAGCGCCAATCCTGAGGCCAGGACTAGCGCCGTCACGGTCACACGATACGGAATCCGGCCAGTGACCACGCCTGGCTGCCAGCGCGCTCCAGCGAGGGAAACATATCCGGTCACGGCAAGATGATAAGCAGGAAGGGACGTTTTGTCAACGCACTCGCCGCAGCTCCACGATGTGGAGGACACGCCTGATCACGAGCACGGACAGCGCGGCGCCCGCTACGTCGAAGCCCACATCCACGGGTTGGGGGTTGCGCCCAGGCACGAAGTACTGATGGGTCTCGTCCGAGACAGCGTAGAGCGCCGCCACGCCAAAGGCGAGGAGAAAGGCACGCCACGAGGTAGCGTTCCAGTCGTCCCGACACGCCCACCACGCGAGCGCCGCGAGCACGCCATACTCAGTGACGTGACCCAGCTTCTTGATCACCACGTCCAGGGCCGCTTCAGGATGGTGGGGCAAGTCTGGCTGAGCCGAGAGATAGAAGATGACGCCCATCCACAGCACTACCACCAACCAACGTAGCGCCTTCCTTCCGGTTGTGTTGACACTCATGCCGAATATGCCCTTTCCGCCACAGCCGCCAGCCGAGCCCAATCGAACGAATCGCTCACGCGCCTCTGTGCCTCCCTCCCCAACCGGCTCCTGAGAGCGTCATCCCTCAGAAGTTGGACCACTCCTCGGGCGAAGGCTCCGGAGTCACCGGGTGACGCCACGTACCCTGTGGAGAGATGCTCGACGTACTCGCCAACCTGCCCTACGTCGTCAGCCACCACAGCCAGTCCCGCAGCGAGCAGATCCACGAGCTTGGCCGGACAGCGAGCCCGATTCAGCAGCGAGTCTTCGAGAGGATAGATCGCCAGGTCGGCGGCGGCAGAGTACGCGTGGACCATCTCACTGTCTACCCAGCCCACCCAGGTGATATGCGACGAGAGTCCGGCTTGCTCCGCCAGCGAGAAGAAAGCTTCTTCTTCGCCCCTCAACCCTTCGCCCACTACGATCAGGTGTGCCAAGGGCTCCTCCGAGAACACCCTGCTCAGCACGTCGATCACCCGCTGAGCGCCGAATTCGAAGAACCTGGTGTAGAGCAGCATCACTCGATGCTCCTCCAGTTTCCACTGAGCCCTCAGACTGGCTCCGCCGGTTGGGTCCGGGGATGCACCAGGTGGCGAAACACCATTGGGCACGTAGTACACGATCCCCGGTTCCACCGCCATCTCGTCGGCCAAAGCCTCCAGGGTCCGGCTGGCGACAGTGAGCGCGTGGCAGTGGGTGATCCCCCACCTCTCCTGCCAGGCAAAGATGCGCCTCTGCAACCACGTGTAGCCGGCGACCTCGTTCCATCCTCCCGGCCCCTCCCAGTCATCTGTGTCCAGCACCACCCTCACCTGAGCCAGACGCAGCCTGGTCAGCCACCACACCACCGCCGCCGTGAGGCCCGCATACGCCTTGGGCTTGAAACAATGTACCACCTCGGGCCGCCCCTCCAGGACACGACGCACCAGGCGCCAGACCACGGCGGCATGTGCCAGCACAGGGATAGCCCGAGGCAAGTCGACGTTGTAGATGGAGACGCCGCCTTCGCGCCAACGCCGCCCGCTGTCCTTGGGGCAACTCCATGGAGGCAGCACCAACTCCACCTCGTGGCCCCTGGCCGCCAGCGCCTTGCCCAGCGGCAATGCACGCCGCGACATGGTCCCATAAGGACTCAGGCCGAATGGACCGACCATGGCCACTTTCATCTGTTAGTTCCACCTCGGATACCCGTGGTAGCGAGAGGAACACGGCAGGTGGGCAGGAATCTTCGAGGCCACCTCGGGCTACAGCCGGTAGATCTCCCCGAACTTGGCACGCAGATACTCGAGATACGGCTGGGCCGTGAGGCCGCTCCCGGTCACCCGGGTGAGCAACTCCATGGGCTCGAACTTGGCTCCATGTCTATGTACGTTCTCCCGCAGCCAGCCGAGCAGATCCGCGAACTGTCTGTTCTCGATCTTCGCTCTCAGGTCGGGGATGTCTTCTTCGATCCTGACCCACAACTGAGCAGCGATCAGATTGCCCAGCGCGTAGGTCGGGAAGTAGCCGATCATGCCCCCGGACCAGTGAACGTCCTGTAGCACACCCAGGCTATCATCGGGTGGGATGATGCCCAGGAACTCCTCGAACTTGGCGTTCCACGCCTCTGGAAGATCGGCCACGTCGAGGGTGCCTTCCATCAAGGCTATCTCCAGCTCGAAGCGAACCATGATGTGCAAGTTGTAGGTAGCCTCGTCCGACTCCACCCTGATGAAGGAAGGCTCCACCTTGTTGACGGCCCGATAGAAGGTGTCCAGCTCAACGCCCCCGAGCTCGCTGGGGAAGAACTCCTGGAGCCGCGGATAGAACCCCTTCCAGAAAGCAAGGCTGCGTCCCACCAGGTTCTCCCACATGCGCGACTGGGACTCGTGAATGCCCAGCGATGCACCTTCCCCCAAGGGAGTCCTGTCTAGCTCTGAGGCGACGCCCTGCTCGTACATGGCGTGCCCCGCTTCGTGCATCGTGCCGAACAACGCGGTGTTGAGGAACTGTGGATCGAGACGATTGGTTATCCTCACGTCACCCGATCCGAATCCGGTGGTGAAGGGATGTACGGACTTGTCTTGCCGGCCGCGCTCGAAGTCGTAGCCAAGCGCCTGGGCCACCTCGTGTCCGAAGTCCCACTGCTTCTCCAGATCGAAGTCCTGGCGCACCGCCGCGTCGTCCACCGGTGTGCCGCGTCCCACGATGTCCTGCACCAGGGCGACTTGCTCGGGCAGCAGTTCGTCGAATACGGCTTTCGCCTCAGTCGTCTTCATGCCGGGTTCGAAATCGTCGAGCAAGGCGTCATACACGTGATCGTAGGGGGCGAAGAAGTCGACATATTGGCGCCTCAGAGCTACGAGCTCCCTCAGTTGCTCCTCGAACTGGCTGAAGTCGGCCTCCTCCCGCGCCTTCTGCCAGACCCGGTGCGCCAGGGCCGCTACCCGCCTGAACTCGCCCACCCATTCGGCAGGCACCTTACGAGCCTTGTCGTAGTCGCGACGCGCCTTGCGCACCAGGCGCGCCTCGTCAGAATCCGGGTCCAGCCCCCCTACCTCGGACTCCGCCGCCTCCAGCGCGGCGCCTACGTCGTCGCTGATCAACTTCTCATGCGCGAACCGGCCCAGGGTGGCGAGCTGCATGGCGCGGCCGGAAGCACCACCCGGCGGCATGTAGGTCTGCTGGTCCCACTCCAACACGGCGGCGGCAGCCTGGAGATCGGCGACGATACCCAGCATCTCCCGCAGTTGCTCCAGTCCCTTACCCATATCCCCTCCTGATACTTCAGAGACATCCATACGCACAGGGCGAGGGCGGCGTGACCCCTCGCCCTGTCCTCACGACCGATGCCCGATCAACTCATACGTCAAGGCAGCAACACTGCCATCACTCAACCGTCACAGATTTGGCCAGATTCCTCGGCTGATCTACGTCACAGCCCCTCTCCAGTGCCATGTAGTAGGCGAAGAGTTGCAGGGGGATCACGGTCAGTACCGGATTCAACTCCTCCAACGTCTCCGGCACGTAGAAGACCTCTTCGGCAGAGGAACGGATCGCCTCATCTCCCTCGGTGGCAACCGCGATTACGTGAGCCCTGCGGGCACGCACCTCCTGGATGTTGCTGAAGAGCTTCTCGTAGATCTCGCTGCGCGGGATGATGGTGAACACCGGGAACCCGGAGTCCAGCATGGCGATAGGACCATGCTTGAGTTCCCCTCCCGCGTACCCCTCGGCGTGGATGTAGCTGATCTCCTTGAGCTTCAGGGCACCCTCCAGAGCTGTGGGATAACCCAGGTTTCGGCCGATGAAGAAGAAGCCATTACGATCCGAGTACCTCTTGGCCACCTCCTCGGCGTACTCCTGCGTTTCGAGCGCTGCCTCTAGCTTGGAGGGCAATTGCCTCAACTCGTCGACGATCCTGCCGACCTCCGTCTCGCTCACTGCGCCCCGTCTTCGCGCGAAGTCCAGCGCCATCAACACGAGCACGACCAGCTCGGTAGTATACGTCTTCGTGGCTACCACGCCTATCTCCGGGCCAGCCTGAAGGTGGAAGGTCGCGTCGGCGCCACGCGTGATGGAACTCCCTACCACGTTAGTGATGCCCACAGTGGCCGCACCCTTCTCCCGGGCCAGTCTGAACCCCGCCAGGGTATCCATCGTCTCGCCAGATTGGGTGACGAACACCACGAGAGTCCTCTCGTCCACCAGAGGTGCACGATACCTGAACTCAGAGGCCACGTCCACCTCGACGGGAAGCCCAGCCCACCGCTCGAACAGCAGCTTCCCCGCCATCCCGGCGTAGTGGGAGGACCCGCAAGCGACGATGCTGACCCGATTGAACCGCTCCAGATCCAGGTGAGCCCACTCCGACAGACTCACTCTCGACCCGTCGAGCCGCCCGCGCAAGGTGTCTGTGATGGCCTGCGGCTGCTCGTGGACTTCTTTGAGGTAGAAATGGGGATAGCCCCCTTTCTCGGCCGCCTCCAGGTCCCAGGTGATCTGCAGCGGCTCACGGTGCTGCTCCTCTCCCGCCAGCGTCCGGATGCTCACTCCCTGGGGGGTCAGGGCCACCACTTCCTCGTCGTCCACCACCAGGGCCCTGCGGGTGTGGCGCATGATGGCGGGCATATCCGAGGCCAGGTAGTTCTCCCCGCGCCCCAGCCCCACGATCAAGGGAGAGAAACGTCGCGCCCCCACCAACACCTGTGGTTCGTCTCGACAGAACGCCGCTATGCCATAGGCGCCCTGCACCTTCTGGAGGCCGCGTCTCACGGCCTCAGGCAACACAGGCTCGCCATACCCTTCCCTGACCAGCGCGTCGTACTCCTCTTCGAAGAGGTGGGCCAAGACCTCCGTGTCCGTCTCGGACACGAAAGAATGACCGCCCGACAGCAGCTTCTCCCTCAACTCGGAGTAGTTCTCGATGATGCCGTTATGCACCAGCACGATTCGTCGGTCACAATCCGAGTGGGGATGGGCGTTGATCTCATTGGGCAAGCCATGCGTGGCCCACCGCGTGTGTCCCAGACCGAGAAAGCCGGTGGGACCATCATCCCCCAGGGCGTCCAGGAGTCTCTGTAGCTTGCCCTCGGTCTTCGCTATCTCTATCTCGCCGCCCACATTCAGGACAGCGATGCCGGCCGAGTCGTACCCCCGGTACTCCAGACGGCGCAAGCCATCCAGCAAGATAGGGGTCGCGAATCGTGGACCTACGTAACCCACAATACCACACATCTCTCTGCTACCTCCCCATCTTCTCGCTAGACCCAATCGCGGCCAGCATCGCGGCGAGAGTGTGCTCACCACGGATACCACCCTCGCGCGAGTGAGTGTGAGGTAGCAAGCGACAGTCTGCCGGACGGGGATCGACGTGGGGATAGAGGCGTTTCGCTAAGGTGTACACTCTACCTGCGGAAACACAAGCGCCCGAGCACTGGCAAGTCGCGCCAACGTTGGAAGTCTTCTTCTGTACTCTTCCTGCGTACACTTGGGTCCCTCCTGTCAGGCGAGGGCTGTACCCGATGTGCAAACCAGGTGCAGCTCCCCCTCTTGGTCAGGGCACGTGGCTTTGTCCAACGCGCCACACTGTCGCTACTGGACCTCCCTTTGTGCCCGCGGTCGCCCACAGGTTTTGAGGAAATCCTTCGTCTCAGGAGGGGAAGAACAGGAGCGTAGCCACTCCAGGGGGGCATCCGCCGATCACTCGATTTTCCCGGCCCGCGGCAGCCCGCGAACGGTTAGTCCCACCTTGCGCTGGGGAACCCCCACCTCGTCAACTGGAAGACCTCCAGTCCAGGCGCTATCCTCCCCTTGTCCATCCATGCCTGCTACATCGGAATCACCTCCTTCAATCGTATGGCACCATTATACCACTCTCGTTGACCCGTGGCAAGCCCCGGCTTGATGGCCTACTGCCAACACCTATGGCGTTCACCTCCAAACAGGGTTGGCCGAGCACTTCCGCAGCACCCAGCCGCAGCGATATTGAGAACTACCGCCCGCCCATCTCCCGGGCACCGAGGAAGTCAACAACCTCCTGCATACTGCTGCCCTGGACGAGCGGAACGCCAAGGGTGGCTTCCATCTCCGCAGCAGTGACGTCATCCAGGGTGGCTCGCCCGGCAACGTCGAACATCGCTCTCGGCAGGAAGACAACCTCACCTGGTTCCTGTCCCTCGAGAGCGTCCATCACGTCTCTTCCAGACAGCAAGCCTGACACCGTCACTGATGTCCCCAAGAACCGATTCTCCACCGGCCGGACCGTGATCTCCACGCCAAGCCTCTGGCTCAAGTCCCTCGTGATCTGTGCCATCAGTGGCGCGATGAGCGTTCCGCAGACCAACGTGCCCTCGCCTGTTGTCCGTCGAGCACTTGTTTGCTTCAAGTCTTCCCAATCGTCCAGGAGCTCTCGCACCATGCCAATGCCATTCTCCAGTTGAGGGAACCCGTCGTACTCGTCGGCGCTCGGGATGGGACAGCCCGCCCGTAGATAGAGTTCGTCGGAAGGGTACACCAGTCCCACGCCCAGACGCCTCCTGTTCTCCTGCTGGCGTGGTAGGACCTGGGCCATCACGGAACCGACCTCATCATCGGTGAGGAGACGCACCCCCTGGCTGTGAAATCTGGTAAGACCCACAGGCACCACACCGATGGAGCGAACGCCAGGAAACAGCGCCGTCAGGTCCTCCACAGTGCAGTCCAGGTGCTCGCCGTCGTTCACGCCCGGCACCACCACGATCTGGGTGTGTACCTCGATGCCCACACCCGTCAGGCGGCGGAGTTGTTCGCGTATGTCCAGCAGGCGTGGATTGCACATCAATCGCCGTCTCACCTCGGGATCCGTGGCGTGGACGGAGACGTACAACGGGCTCAGGTGCTGCTCGGCGACACGTTCCCAGTCTTCCTCCGACCAGTTAGAGAGGGTGATGAAGTTGCCAAAGAGGAAGGAATAGCGGTAATCGTCATCCTTGACGTACAGGGAGGATCGGAGCCCCGGAGGCATCTGGTCCACGAAGCAGAACTGACACCGGTTGCCGCAGCGGCGAATCCCGTCGAACACGTCCTCCGTGAACTCGACGCCGAATTCCTCTCCGTATTCCCGGTCAGCAGCAAGAACGAGCCGCTTCCCGGCTCGTTCAATCTCGATCTCTAGCCGCTCGTCGGCGGCGTAGAAGTGGTAGTCCAAGACGTCCCGAAGTACGTGCCCATTGATGGAGAGAAGCTGGTCCCCAGGTCGAAGGCCCAACCTGTCGGCCAGACTGCCAGCGTCCACATGGGCTATTCGTCCGCCGCTCAGCCCCTCACACCTCCCTTGCTGAACACCTTACGCCGGCGGTCTCGGGGATTGTCCCACCCTCTCGTCCGTCGGCCATCGTAGGCGGTCACGTACTCCTCGGTCGCTGCGGATAGGTCACTATAGTAACCTCGGTACTCCTCGGGGAGAAGAGCGGCGATGCGGTACATCATCTCATGGGTCATCTGAGTCAACTGCTCCCGCGTGAGCTTGCCCGGTCCAGGCTCGAAGATGAATGGATAGCCGAACGTAATACCGACCTTCGTGCGTCGCAGCCTGGAGAGCTGTTTCCAGAACTTCTCCTGACCCCAGATCCCCACGGGGACGATGGGTGCTCCAGCCCTTACAGCGATGTAGGAGAGCCCATCCTTCCCCTTTTGCAGGGTATTGGTCTTGCTCCTCGTTCCCTCCGGCGCTGCCGCCAGCACCTTGCCCTCCTTCAGCACCCTCAGCGCGGTTCGGAGGGCCTTCCTGTCCACCTCTCCTCGTAACACGGGGAACGTGCCGTACAGCGTGAAGAAGAAACCTACAACTGGGTTGCGGTAGTTCTCCGCCTTGGACATGCCCATGATCTCACGGTCCACGAGCGCTGCCGCGATGACCGTGTCGATGGAGATCATGTGGTTCTGTACGACGATGACCGGCCCTTCCACGGGCAGGCGCTCCAGGCCTTCCACCTCGTAGTCAAGGAGAAGCGCCATCAGGAACCTCAGAACCCTATTGGCGAAACGCTGAAAGGTCATGAACCTACTGCCTCCTCAAGGATTGGACTCCGCAGCGGCAACTGGAGCTTCCGCGACCAGTCTCTCTAACTCATCTAACACCTCTTCGACCCCAAGGTTATCCGTGTCTACTCTAACAGCATCCTCGGCAACCTTGAGGGGTGCCACCTCTCGGTTGCTGTCTATCTGGTCCCGACGCCTCATGTCTGCGAGTATCTCTTCGAAGTCAGCCTCCTCTCCTCGCTCCAAGAGCTCCAGATAGCGCCGTCGGGCTCTCACCTCCGCCGATGCGTCCAGATAGACCTTCAGATCAGCGTTGGGCAGGACCACGGTGCCGATGTCTCTACCCACCATCACCACCTGGCCCCGCTCCCCCATGCGGCGCTGCTGCTCCGTGAGCGCACGACGCACCTCCGCGTACGCCGACACGGGTGAGACGTGCCGGTCAACCTCCGAGCGTCTTATCTCCCAGGTCACATCCTCGCCATCGGCCAGCACCGTATACTGTCGGCCATCGTCGTGCTCTGGCTTCGCGATGTCGATCTTCAGTTCACGGGCCAACCGGCTGACCGCTTCTTCGTCCCCTACGTCCACACCTCTCTGCAATACCTCCCACGTCACGGCGCGGTACATGGCACCTGTGTCGAAGAAGAGATACCCCAAACGCTGCGCGAGGAGACCACCCACGGTGCTCTTCCCAGACGCAGCAGGGCCATCAATGGCGATGGTGGACGGTAGAGCCACACCCACTCCTTTCGGGAACTTGTCCCTGGCGGCCCTGACTCGGTGAACTGCCCCACGAGAGAAACACAAGAATCACGCCGCCCAATTGTAGGCCATGGCAACGCTCGCCACAACTCATGGGAGGATTCTCCGCCTCGTCCACTCAAAGGGGTCCACGGCGACGCCACCTACCCTCAGTTCCCAGTGAAGGTGCGTGCCCGTAGACAGTCCTGTGGAGCCAAGGTGCCCGATAACCTGACCTTTGGACACAGCTTCTCCCTCTTGAACCGCGAGACTCGACAAGTGGCAATACATGCTGTAGACCCCCAGGCCGTGGTCGATGATCACAGTATTGCCCCGGACCTGCAAGGCCTCGGAGAGAGCCACCATACCGCTAGCGGCGGCGTAGGCGGGATCACCGGTCTCTCCATCCAGGTCTACTCCAGCGTGCCGCCCGAAGCCGGTATCGTACTGCCGTATCGCCCCATACATGGAAGTGATGGTCAGCGCATCCACGGGATATCCGAACACGTCATCCCAGAGCTTGCTGGAACTACGCCGTGCGTAGATGGCCTCCAGCCGCTCCCATTCCTGCCTCACTATCTCCGCATCGAGGAGGTACTCCCGCTCGGTAGGGATGTCGATGATCTCGCTGGGAAACTGCCCGTAGGTCACCGTCACCACGTCCGTGACCAGTACCTGCTCCCCCAATGCGCTCCTGGCGTCCACGGATACCTGCCCCGGACCCACCTCAGCCCAGGAGGCCAACCCTGCCAGAGCCCAATAGCTGCCCTCCAGCTCCACGAAGTCCAATGGCAATTCGCCCAGAGTCCCCGTCAAAGTCACCTCCCGGTTGGCATGGACCTCGATGGCTAGCGTACCTCCCTGCGCAAGGTCCACGGGCTCCAGGCGCAACTGTACGGTCAGCGGCTCGGGCGTTGGAGTAGGGGTCGCCGTAGGGGTAGGAGTCGAAGTGGGGGTGGGCGTCGCCGTGCTGGTAGCGGTAGGGGTAGGGGTGAACAGAACAGCGGCGAGGGGCTCGGGCAGCGGAGACAGCGCCACGTAGCCAGCCAGCCCAACGATAGCCATCGCCAACAGCAGAACGATGGCTATCCTCAGCGGCCTATTCCTCATCCTCCAACTCCATCTCCTCGAATCTGGGCAACTCCTCCAGATCCTCGAGCCCGAAGTGCTGGAGGAACTCGAAGGTGGTAGCGTACACCAAAGGCCGCCCCACCGTCTCCAGGCGATCCACCGTGTCTAGCAGTCCTCGTGCCACGAGACTCTTCAAGACACCCTGGCAGTTCACCCCACGAATGGCCTCGATGTCCGGCCGGGTGATGGGTTGGCGATAGGCCACGATGGCCAGCGTTTCCAGGGCCGCTGCGGACAGTGTGCCCGAGTACTGGAGCCCCAGGAACCTTTCCACGTATGGGGCCATCTCAGGCGCTGTCACGATCTGAACCTTGTCATCGTGCACTTGCACACGAAGTCCTCGTCCCTGGTACTCCTCCCCGAGGGACTTCGCCGCTTTGCCTATGAGGGCTCGCTCCACCTGCAACGTCTCCGCCAGGCGCGCCGTCGAGACTGGCTCGTCCGCCACAAACAGTAGACTCTCCAAGATGGCTTTCGCTTCGTCTATGTCCACAGCTTATCCCTTGACAGGCACCTCAAGCGAACTTATACTGGTCCGGAACTCACGGGCACCAGAAGAAGGTACCGATGCCATCCCGATTTCGCGCCTCCGGCTTCGTCCTCATCGCCGCTCTGTCAGTCTTGGCACTGGCTTGCCTTCCCTGCCAGACCTCCTCCCAGGTCGCTCCCACGCCCGCGAGGACCGTGCCCGTGTCCACCACAGAGGCAGAGAACCTGATCTCCTCCCTGAGTCAAGGCCTCGTCCCCGATTCGGAAGGACGCTTCGTCCTGGTGATCACCGAGGAGGAGTTGACCTCGTACGTAGCGCTGAATATGCAAGAGAGCATCGTCGATCCCCAGATTGTCCTGGCCGATGGCCAGATGCAGATATACGGCACCATGCTCAGCCCCGTCGAGGCACCCTTGACCGCGGTGGCCTCGGTCGAGGTCGAGGCCGGCAAGGCTCACGTGGTCATCGAGTCGGTATCCGTGGACGGCTTTCCCATCCCCGGCACCTTCGTAGAGGCTTTCGCGCAACAAATCGATGACGTGATAACGACCTTGCTGGAGCACGAGCGTCTGGAGATCAGCGAAGTGCAGATCGCGTCCGGCGAGATGATCATCAGCGGCATCGCAGGATCGTAGTCAACTCGCCAGCGGGCCGTTTGCGTGCGGGGCATGCCGGATGTTGACCTTGATGTTGCGCAACTTGAGCCCCATGCGCTCCTCTACGACCTCGCGCGCCACCTGGCAGACCTCCTCTGTCTTCGTCGGGACGTCGATGTCAGGGGTCGTCTCCAGGTTCAGTTCCACGTCGATGTCCTTGCGCCGTGGCTTGATCTTGGGCTTGACCTTCACCACGTCCGCCAGTTGATCCACGCGGTACTCAAGACGCTGCGCGATGGACTCGACGGCCAGTTCTACTTCACCTCCGGTCGCCTTCACGAGCCTGACGGTCCGCCGTCTTGGCCTTCTGAACTCCAGGTAGAGGACCAGCCCACAGATGATGAAGCAGATGATGCCCACGAGGACCAGAACCACGCGATGAAAGATGCTGAGGCCACCGGACACGGATCCGATCACCGGCTGGAGACACGCCAGCACCGGATCCGGAAACACCAACACAACAGGAATGGCGACCATCAACGCAGCGAAGAGCAGTACTGTGACGACTCGATTGAATAGGTTCATCGTCTTCTCCCCCGATCTACCTGTACGAATGGTACGTGCCCTGCGTCCTTATCCATCTCGAGCACCCAACATTCCTCGGCCAACCACGTCTTGTTGTGGCGTCGATCAGCCACCGAGCACGGAGCCCACGAACTCCCTTTGCCCGCGGACGAACACTTCTGCTCCCATAGCCTTCTTCCCGGCCAACTGGATTTCCTCCAGCGCCAGGGCACCTTCGCCGCAGGCCACCCCCACACCCGTGGGCAGTTCCACGACCTCACCTGGTTCCTCTCTGCCCTTCCAGTTGCGCACGGGATGCGCACGCAGGATCTTGAGCAGCGTCCCCCTCCAGTACGTGCGGGCACCAGGGCGAGGATTGAACGCCCTGATCCGATACCAGACATCCGCCGCCGGCAGCGCCCAATCTAGCACTGCATCCTCGTTGGAGATGGGCTTGGTATAGGTAGCCTTGGAGTTGTCCTGCGCTTGGGCCTCGATGACCCCGTCCAGCCACCTGGGCAGGGTATCGAGAAGGAGATCTGCACCCAGCGCCGCCAGCCTCTCCTCCAGGGAACCGGTAGTGTCTTCCGCATCTATCTCAACGGTCCGCTGCGCCAGAATGGGACCTGTATCCATCCCTTCATCCATCAGCATGATGGTCACGCCTGTCTCCTCCTCGCCACCGAGCAAGGCACCGGCGATGGGCGACGCTCCCCTGTACTTGGGCAGGAGCGACGGGTGGACGTTGAGCACCCCGCTGGGCGGGATCTCCAGCACCTCGGGGCGGAGTATCTGACCGAAAGCCGCTACCACCACGACCTCGGGCTCCAGGACTCGTAGCTCAGCGACCGCCTCCGTGTTGCGCAGCGACTCGGGCTGGAGCACGCGCAGGCCCAGCTCCAAAGCTGCCTTCTTCACCGGCGACTGGGTCAGCTTCTGCCCCCGCCTGGCGGGCCGATCCGGCTGGGTGACGACACCCACCACCCGGTGGCGCTGCGCCAGCGCTACCAGCGAAGGCACAGCGAAGGGCGGTGTCCCCATGAAAATCACTCTCGGTCCCACCTCTCACCTCGTAACGCGACGATTCTAGCACAGCTACACCTCTACTTCAAGACTTGACTTCCGTGCAAGAGATGGTACAATGCTGATGGTTTCCGCAGCGGCGAAGCTGCGGGGACAAGCCGGTAATCCGAACGACCCAGGTCAGGCAAGAGGGCGAGGTCGGTGATAGCCTCGCTCGTTGTTACGTAGCCTCGGAGATTCCAAGGAGGCGCCCCTTGACGGGCATCCTAGCAAAGTGGCACGTCCATCCGCCTGTGTCGGACTCCTGCCTGTCGCGTTTTCCTGACCTTCCCCCGCTGCTCGTACAATGCCTGTTCAACCGTGGCCTCACAACCGACCGCGACATTCGACGCTTCCTCTCCGCCGAGTGTGACGAGACGGACCCCTTCCAGATCATGGGCATAGCGGATGCTGTGACCAGGATCCGCCAGGCCATCAGGGCCGGGGAGCTGATAGCAGTGTACGGCGACTTCGACGCCGACGGTGTGACGGCTACGGCCCTCCTTACCGAGACCCTCTACTCCGTGGGTGCCAACGTGATTCCCTACATTCCCCATCGTGTCGATGAGGGCTACGGGCTCAACTCGGCCGCGATAGAGCGTCTCGCCCGGCGCGGAGCCAGTCTCATCATCACCGTAGACTGTGGCGCTCGTGCAGTGCCGCAGGTGGAGCGGGCGCGTAGCTTGGGCGTGGACGTCATCGTCACTGACCATCACTCCCCCGGACATCGGCTGCCCCCCGCGCTGGCCGTGGTCGACCCGAAGAGAGACGACTGTTCGTACCCCTTCAAAGGACTCTCAGGCGTCGGCATCGCCTTCAAGCTGGCGCAGGCACTGTTGCTGGTCAGTCACGAGCTCCCTTTGACAAAGGAGCGCGACAGACTCGAGGAAGAGCAACTCCTGGATCTCGTGGCGTTGGGCACCATTGCCGATCTCTCGCCTCTGATCGGGGAGAACCGCTGCCTGGTGCAGAAAGGCCTGGCTCAGCTAGCCTTGGCGCGCAGGCCGGGCCTGAAGGCCCTGATGGACGAAGCCCACGTGGCGGCGGCGAATGTGAACGCCGGGACCATCGGCTACGTGTTGGGCCCGCGTCTCAACGCCGCAGGACGCATGGATCATGCCATGCTCGCCTACCGGCTCCTGACCGTATCCTCCGCCTCGAAGGCCACCGAACTTGCCTCCCTGCTGGAGCAGAAGAATCGTGTCCGCCGAGACGTGACCACGGCGACCCTGGAAGCGGCCCGGCTTCAGGTCGCGGACCAAGAGGACCAGCCGTTGCTGTTCGCAGTAGGCAGCGACTTCCACGAGGGGGTATTGGGACTGGCAGCCCAGCGTCTATGCGAAGAGTACTACCGCCCGGCGATCGTGGCCAGGTCAGACGGCGACAAGAGCGTCAGCTCGGCCCGTAGCGTAAGGGAGTTCGATATCACGGAAGCCCTCGATGAGTGTGCGCCGCTGCTCCTGCGGCACGGCGGCCACTCCAAAGCAGCGGGCTTCACCATACGTACCGAGAACCTTCCCGAGCTCAGGCGTAGATTGAGAGAGATAGCCGGCGAGCGCCTGGAGGGAACCGAACTACGCCCCACTCTGGACATCGATGCGGAGATCCCTCTTGGCGCCCTGACCCCTGAGCACTTCTCCATGTGCCAGCAACTGGAGCCGCTCGGTCAAGAGAACCCAGAGCCGCTCCTGCTCAGCCGGGGTGTAGAGGTGCGCGACACCAGAGTCGTGGGCGACAACCACTTGAAGATGAGTCTGACTGGTGGGCACTTCGTCTGGGACAGCATAGCATTTCGCATGAGTCAGCACGCGGGAGAATTCTCCTCGCGTATAGACGTAGTCTACACACCCCAGGTCCGGACGTGGCGGGACCAGGAGAGACTACAGCTAAGGGTCGAGGATTTCAGGCCAACGCAGTGAGTCGATCCCCCGCGACGAACACCTGCCACGGACGCAGAAAGGCAGAGCCTCCCCAGACCCATGAATCGAGAATACCCTTCAGGTCCTATCCCTTCGGTCGGTGTCGTCGTATGCCACGGCGACAGAGTGCTCCTCGTCCTTCGAGCCCAGGAGCCGAGTCGTGGAAAATGGAGCGTCCCTGGCGGCGTAGTCGAACTGGGTGAGACTGTCAGCGAGGCGGCTCGCCGCGAGGTTCAGGAAGAGTGCGGGCTGGAGATCGAGGTCGGCGAGGCCATGGCGGTCCGAGACGCCATTATCCGAGACCAGGACGGTCGTATCCGTTATCACTACGTCCTCATTGACGTGGTGGCCAGGTGCGTGGGGGGCGAGCTGAGCGCCGCCTCGGACGCTGCTGATGCCCGGTGGTTCTCCACGGCAGAGCTCGACAGCCTGGATCTCACCACCGGGCTCCTGCTGGTGCTGCTACGCAGCCTCGATGAGTGCTCCCATCTTGACCTTTCCCCTCGGAGAGACTAACATCTAGGCAGCTTGTTGCTGCCCGGCGACTCCCTTCGGCCGGCGCCCTACTCGGTAGACCTCGATCCAGGCCCAGGAGGATCCCGTCATGCTGATCACAAACGGCACACTAGCCACTTTCGGAGAGGCCAACCAGATCGTCCACGATGGAGCAGTGCTCGTGCAGGGGGACCACATCGAGGCCCTGGGCAAGACCTCCGAACTCCGGGCTTCGTTTCCCGACGAGGAGACGCTGGACGCCGGGGGAAGGCTGGTCCTCCCCGGCTTGATCTGCGCCCATACCCACTTCTATGGCGCCTTTGCCCGCGGCATGGCTCTGAAAACCGAAGCCCCCTCCAACTTCCCTCAGATCCTGGAGTACCTCTGGTGGCGCCTGGACAAGACCCTGAACGCTGACGACGTGCGTTACAGCGCGCTGGTGTGCCTGGTCGACGCCATTCGCAATGGCACTACCACCTTGCTCGACCATCACGCCAGCCCCCACGCTCTGGCAGGCTCCCTCGACGTCATCGCAGAAGCCGTCGACGAATCAGGTCTACGGGCGTGTCTTTGCTACGAGGTCTCCGATAGGGACGGCGAAGAGATCGCCACCCAGGGGCTGGAGGAGAACGAGAGGTTCATCAAAGCCAGCCACAGCGACCGCATTGCTGCAACTTTCGGACTTCACGCCTCCCTGACGCTCTCGGACGAGACCTTGCAGCGAGCCGTCGAGATGGCCAGCCCGCTGGACGTCGGTTTCCACATCCACGCGGCCGAGGACAAGGCGGATGTGGACGACAGCCTCAAGAAATACGGGCTGCGAGTGATCGAGCGGCTGGAGAAGGCCGGCATTCTAGGGCCGAAGACCATTGCCGCCCACTGCGTCCACATCGACGCTTTCGAAACAGACATACTCCGGGAGACGGAGACGAACGTGGCCCACAATCCGCGCTCGAACATGAACAACGCCGTTGGGGTGGCCGACGTGTTGAGGATGCTCAGGCGGGGCGTCAACGTGGGGCTGGGCAACGACGGCTTCTCCAACGACATGTTCACCGAGATGAAGACGACCTACCTGGTGCACAAGATGCACCAGCAGGACCCACGCGTGATGGGTGCAGACCAGGTGCTGGAGATAGGGGTGCGGAACAACGCGCGCATCGCCGGGCTCTTCTTCCCCAAACCACTTGGCGAGCTATCCGTCGGCGCCTACGCCGATATCATCATTCTCGACTACGTGCCTACGACTCCCATGGACGTGGGCAACCTACCCTGGCACCTCATCTTTGGCATGGCTGGTGGTCAGGTGAGCACCACCATCGTGGGAGGCAAGGTGCTGATGAGGGAGCGGGAGTTGCTCACTCTGGATGAGGAGGCCATCTGCGCCCGTTCGCGCGAGTTGGCCCAGAAGGTTTGGGCGCGGCTGTGAAGGCAGACGGGGAGACTGATCATGGAGAATAGCACCGCAGAACAGAGATCGGTAGGTCGGGTACGTGGGCTGTGGAAGCGGCTCGGCATACCAGTCAAGATCGGATTACTGTTCGCCGTCATCGCCGGACTGATGGCGCTGACCGGCTGGATCGTACGCCCGGACTACACCTCGCGCTCGCTGATCTCTTTGTTCCTGGCCGTGGTCATCTCGGCAGGAACCTGGGGTGTGGTGGCCTGGGCCATCGCGGCGGCAGCCGTGGAAGTGACCAGAGAAGAGGAGTAACAATCATGGCGGATCTGCGAGTCGAGATTTGCGGCATAGAGTTCCGAAACCCGGTCCTCCCCGCGGCCGGTCCGCCGACCTGGAATGGAGCGGCCATGGTAGCCTGCGCGGAAGGCGGTGCCGGGGGCATCGTGGCCAAGACCATCTCCACCACAGCAGCCGCAGTGCCCGAACCCTGTATGGCTCAGATGGGGAGGGCCTCCATGTTGAACACGGAGCTGTGGTCGGAGCTTCCTCCGGAGCAGTACGTCGAACAGGAGTACGCCAAAGCCAAGGAGACAGGCTTGCCCCTGATCATCAGCATGGGGTACTCCGGCGAGCAGATAGCAGAGCTGGCCCCCAAGGTGAAGCCCTTCGCGGATGCGCTGGAGCTGTCCACACATTACATCGGCGAGGATCCCGCGCCCATGGTAGCGGCCATCAAGGCCGCGAAGGATGCGGTGGACGTGCCCGTCATCGTGAAGCTGAGCCCCCTGGGGCGGGAGATGAAGGCCGCTGCACAAGCCGCCCAGGAAGCCGGCGCCGATGCCATCGCCGCCATCAACTCCTTCGGTCCGTGTCTGGGCATAGACACCGAGACAGGGCTGCCGGTGATGGGCAGCGAAGAAGGGTACGGCTGGCTGTCGGGCAGCGCCATCAAGGCACTGGCGCTACGCTGTGTCTTCGACATCGCTCGCTCAGTCGATCTTCCCATCCTGGGGGTGGGAGGTGTGTCCCGAGGGACTGACGCCATCGACATGTTCATGGTCGGTGCCTCGGCGGTCCAGGTCTGCACCGCCGCCATCCTCAAGGGACCCGGCGTGTTCGGCAAGATCGCCCGCGAGATGGACAGTTGGCTCGATGATCACGGCTACTCCTCGGTGAACGACGTCAAGGGGCTGACCATCCGGAAACTCAGGCAGCGCGAATACCGCACCACCCATCTGCCCCCCAAGGTAGACGAGGAACTCTGCACCGCCTGTGGGCTGTGCGAGACCAGTTGTGTCTATCACGCCATCACCGTCGTGGACGACAAGGCCCAAGTCGACGAGGACCTGTGCTGGGGCTGTGGTTTGTGTGTCAGCCGCTGCCCCACGCGAGCGGTGGAGATGCCGTGACCGACGACGGCTGCACGGGCGGCGCATCTTGGCTAGGAACGTAGAACCAGCCTCCAGCCTCACGATCCCATGTGCCATCGCGCTAGCCCGTAGAGCACAGTTCCCCGAGCCATCCATGCCCGTTGGCCGACCACGGCTGAGCGGTCTGTTGCAGCGTAGCCGATTCGCTGCCCAAGTCGAGCGGCGCATGTACACCGCACCCCGTAGCACGGGCCTGTGTAACCCGAAATGACAAAACTAGCCATTCCAGATACGCACCGCGGCGCGGCGGTCTTGTGGACCGGCGGCAAGGACTCCAGCCTGGCTCTGTACGAAGCCACCTTGCAGGGGTTCAAGATTGAGCGCCTCATCACCTTCGTGCCCAGCGACGGTAGATTCCGCGCCCATCCCCTGGAGGTCTTGAGTCTTCAGGCCCAGGCGCTGGGACTCCCCCACCACACCCCGGAGATCAAGGAACCGTACCGGGAAGCCTACCAGGAAGCCATCGTCGCTCTGAGGAAAAGCTGGGCCGTTCAGACGCTGGTCACGGGCGACATCGGGGAGGTCGAAGGCCATCGCAACTGGATACGGGAACGCTGCGTAGGCTCGGACGTCGATGTCTTGACTCCGTTGTGGGATCGTGGTGGGATAGAGTTGCTAGACCGCTTGCTCTCTTGTGGGTTCCAAGCCATCTTCTCGTGCGTGAAGACGCCCTGGCTCACTCCCGATTGGGCAGGAAGGGAACTCGACGCCGAGGCGGTGGCGGAACTCTCCGCCCTGGCTCAGGACGGCCATTTCGACATCTGTGGTGAGCAGGGGGAGTACCACACCCTGGTACTCGACGGGCCGTGCTTCCGAAAGCGCATCTGCATGGACGGCTGCCAGACGAAGACCGAAGCTGACCTCGCTTATGTCGAGTTCCAGGCAGTCTCCCTGCAAGACAAAGAGACTGCCACTCCTCCGATCGAGGCCGGTGGAGGCGCCTCTCCGACCTCCGACGAGAGTCAAGTCGACCATGCCCACACGATACACGAGTCTGGCGACGAGGGTGCATGATGAGGCTGCGCCGGGCACTGCAAGTCGAAAAGGGTGACGTCGTCTCCCTCGTCGGCGCCGGCGGGAAGACCACCACCATGTTCCACCTGGCCGCTGAGTTGGCTGCCCGAGGCCGCAAGGTCGTGACCACAACCACCACCATGATCTGGCGCGAGGATCGATGCGGCTTCACCGTCCTCGAAGCTGACACGGACCGGCTTCTCGACCAGGTTGAGTCTGCCCTGGCTGACCAGAACAGCATCACCGTCGCCGCAGCCTTCGACGAAGAGAAGGGCAAGCTGATCGGCATCGATCCTGCCGCTGTCGGCGCGCTCTCCGCCCTGCCCCACGTGGACGTGGTCGTCGTCGAGGCCGATGGAGCCAAGGGGCGCTCCCTCAAAGCGCCGGCGGACTACGAGCCGGTGATCCCCGCCAGCACCTCCATCGTCGTGCCGGTGGCCGCCGTCGATGCCCTCGGCAAGCCTCTGGACGACCGTTGGGTCCACCGCCCCGAGATAGTGACGAGATTGACCAATGCTCAACCCGGGGAGATCGTCTCGGGTGAACTTATGTCAAGGGTGCTCCTCCATCCGGAGGGCGGTCTCAAGAACGTGCCCTCTTCGGCGAGGGTCGTGCCCCTGATCAACAAGGTCAGCGCTTCCACCACCGCGCCTGCCCGGGACTTGGCGCGATCCCTCCTCGAAGAGCACAGAGTCGAGCGCGTCCTCCTCGCTGCCGTGGCCGAGGACGATCCGGTTAAAGAAGTCTGGGGCCGAGTGGCAGCGATCATCCTGGCCGCGGGAGGGTCGTCACGCTTCGGTTCCCCCAAGCAACTGATACAATGGAAGGGGAAGACCCTCGTCGAGCACGTGGTGGATGTGGCCCTCGCGTCTTCCGTGCAAGAGATCGTCGTCGTGCTTGGGCATCAGGCAGAGGCGGCGGGGGCCGTGCTCGCAGACCGCCCCGTGAGAGTGGTGGTCAACGAGGACTGGGAGAGCGGTCAGAGCAGTTCCGTGCGAGCGGGGGTCAAGGCGCTGCCAGGAAGCCACCAGGCGTGTCTGTTCCTGTTGGTGGACCAGCCCAACGTGACCCCAGCGCTCATAGACGATGTCCTGGGCACGTACCGCTGCACACTGGCTCCCCTCGTGGCCCCGATCCACGGCAGCCAGCGAGGCAACCCCGTGCTCTTCGACCAGCGCCTGTTCCCTGAGTTGCTCCAGGCACGGGGGGACGAGGGCGGACGGCAAGTGATCGCGAGGCACGAGGGAGAAGTCGAGACGGTGGAAGTGGGAGACCAGAGACCGTTTCTGGACATCGACACCGTGGAGGATTATGAAGCAGCCAGGTGAAGACAGAACGCTAATCGTGGTCATCCGCCACGGCGAGACAGAATGGAACCGGGTGGAGCGCTTCCGAGGCCGCATCGACGTCCCGCTCAACGAGAAGGGCCAGCGCCAGGCGTTGGCCGTGGCCCAAAGGCTGTCTCACTGGCCCATCGCGGCCGTCTTCTCCAGCCCTCTTAAGAGGGCCATCCAGACGGCCCAACCCCTGGCAGAGGTTTGCCAGACCACTGTCTCTCCCCTCGAAGGGATCGCGGACGTCGACTACGGGGCCTGGGCCGGCCTCAGTCCCGAGGAAGCAGCCTTTCAGTATCCCACGCTCTACAGGACTTGGGCCGACCATCCTCACCTGGTCCGGTTTCCTCAAGGTGAGAGCCTGGAGCAGGTGCAGAACCGAGCCCTGGACGCCTTGAACGAAGTAAGCGCGACGCATCGCGGACAGACCGTGGCCCTCGTGTCCCACGTAGTGGTGAACCGCGTGTTGGTCCTCGGGGCCATGGGTCTGGGCAACGTCTCCTTCTGGAGAATCGGCCAGGACAATGCCGCCATCACCATCCTGGAGGCTCTCGGAGGGCAGTACCGCCTGCAATTGCTGAACGACACGTGCCATCTGGAAGGCATGGACCAGGAGGCAGTGTCGTCCGGAGACGAGACTGGAGAATCTTGACAAAGCAACGAGAACACGATCAAGAGAGACTGGCGTCGATCCACAATTTGATCATCGACATGGACGGGGTCCTGTACCGGGGGCAGGAGCGGCTCCCTGGCGCACGAGCGCTCCTCACCTACCTGATCGAGCAGGACCTGTCTTTCATACTTGCCACTAACAACTCCACCCTCACACCACAGCAGTACGTGGCCAAACTGGGAGCTATGGACATCCAGGTCGCCGAGCAGCAGATCCTCACTTCCGCCCAGGCCTCCGCGCTCTATCTGGCGAGAGTCGCCTCCCCGGGCACGAGGGTCTACGCCATCGGCGAGGACGGCCTGTCGGCAGCATTGAAGGAGCAGGGGTTCCAGCTCGCAGAGCTGGACGTCTCCTACGTGGTAGTGGGCATGGACCGCCAGCTCACTTGGGAGAAGCTCAGGATCGCAACGCTGGCTATCAGGTCTGGAGCCATCTTCATCGGCACCAATCCCGACACCACCCTGCCCACGGAGGAAGGGTTGGTCCCTGGAAACGGCGCTGGTCTGGCCGCTGTGGAGGCAGCCACCGGCGTGTCGCCCGTGATCATCGGCAAGCCGCAGCCCACGCTCCTGAGCCTCGGCATGGAGAAGATGGGCGTCACCACACAGGGTACGGCCATCGTCGGCGACCGTTTGGAGACCGATATCCTGGGAGGCAGGAACGCTGGCGTGACCACCGTACTGGTGCTCAGCGGGATCAGTAGCCGGGAGGAGTTGAAGGCCTCTCCCTACCAGCCGGACTTCGTGTTCGACGACGTAGGGGACTTCCTCCGCTCCTGGCGCGACCAGCGTGAGGGGTAGCCTCCCATCCTCGCCCCTCCCTACCGAGGCGATTGCCTGATCTCCAACGAGGAAGGAACGAATGGACCTGCGCGTGCTTTCGGCCCAGAACATACACGCGGCGCTCACCATGGCCGACGCTATCGAGGCCGTGAGGAGCGGATTCGCTCAGCTCTCGGCAGGCAGGGCCGTGGTCCCACTGCGCACGTCTCTGAACACCGCAGCGGGCACCAGTCTGTTCATGCCCGCCTACCTGGCAGACAGCGAAACCACTGCGCTTAAGCTCGTGTCCGTGTATCCGGACAACCCCTCCCTGGGGCTCCCTACCATCCTGGCCCTGGTGGCGGTGGTGGATGGCCGCACGGGGAGGCCCCTGGCTCTGATGGACGGGACCTACCTTACTGCTCTGCGTACGGGAGCCGCCTCTGGCGCGGCCACCGAACTCCTGGCCAGGAAGGAGAGCAGCGTCCTGGTGCTCTTCGGGGCGGGAGTGCAAGGAAGGAGCCAACTGGAGGCGGTGTGTACGGTGCGCCCCATCAAGGAGGTAAGGATCTTCGATCCCGATCAAGAAGCGGCGCGTAGACTGGTTGATGAGACGGCCGGACGGGGTCACATTCCCCACCGTATCCTGATCGTCGCCTCGCCCACGGAGGCGGTCCGGGATGCCGACGTGGTAGTCACCGCTACAACCTCCAAGCAGCCGGTCTTCGATGGAGTCGACGTCGGCCCCGGAACCCACGTGAACGCCATCGGCGCGTACACACCGGAGACCCGGGAGTTGGACGAGGAACTGGTCCGCCGGGCCAAGATCGTGGTCGACACCAGAGAGGGCTGCCTGGCCGAGGCCGGAGACTTGATTTTGCCACTCCGCTCCGGAGCCATCTCCGAAGCAGATATCTACGCGGAACTGGGAGAGATCATCAGGGGCGTCAAGGCTGGTCGTGAGACCGAGGCCGAGATCACGCTGTTCAAATCCGTAGGCACGGCGGTGCAGGACGCAGCCGTAGCCCGGGCGGCACTGGACCGGGCCGATCAGAAAAGCCTGGGCACCATCGTCGCACTATGAAAGGTTGTTGCCGGAGGGTTTGTGCTTCCTGATTCCGCAAACGTCGTGATCATCGGTGGGGGCGTGATGGGCGTCAGCACAGCCTACCACCTGGCCAGCAAGGGCGCATCCGGCGTCCTGCTTCTGGAGAGGAACCAGTTCTTCGGCGAGGAATCCACAGGGCGATGCGCCGGTGGCATCCGCTACCAGTTCTCCAACGAGATAGACATCCGACTGTCCTTGCTCAGCATCCCCATGCTGGAACGCTTCTCAGAGGAGCTGGAACAGGAGATAGACCTCAGGCGCTGCGGCTACCTGTTTTTGCTCTCGCAAGAGGAGGACGTCCAGCTCTTCAAAAGGAATGTGGCGCTCCAGCGCAGTCTGGGCGTGGAGACCGAGTGGCTCTCGGCTGAGGAGGTGGCAGACCGAGCCGCTCCCGTCGACGCCACCGGCATACTGGCTAGCACCTTCTGCGCTCGCGATAGTCTCGCCGATCCGTCAGGCGTGGTGCAGGGCTACGTGAAGGGGGCCAGGCGGTTGGGAGCCACCCTCCTCACCGACACCGAGGCGACCGGTATCGAGGTCACCGCCGGCAAGGTCTGCGCGGTACGCACCAGGCGCGGCAGAGTGAAGACGGGAGTAGTGGTCAACGCTGCCGGACCCTGGGCAGCCATGGTGGGGGCCATGGCGGGCGTCGAGATCCCTGTGCGCCCGCTGCGCAGGCAGATCGCGGTGACCACGGCCGTGCCAGGGCTGCCGCACGACTTCCCCATGGTCATCGACTTTGCCAACAGCCTGTACTTCCACCGAGAGGGCACGGGTGTGCTGAGCGGAATGTCCAATCAGGATGAGCTTGAAGGCTTCGATCAGAGTGTGGACTCCGCGTGGGAGATGGTGCATCTGGAGGCTGCCGTGGCCAGGATGCCCGTCCTGGAGAACGTGGGAATCCTGAACCGCTGGGCTGGCCTCTACGCCGTAAGCCCCGATGCGTTGGCTATCCTGGGCAAGGTCCCCCAGGTAGAGGGCTTCTACTGCATCAACGGCTTCAGCGGCCACGGCTTCATGCACGGACCCATCTGCGGGCTGCTGCTGGCCGAGGAGATTTTGGAGGGAGCTGCCCACACCCTGGACATCGGTCCGCTGCGGCTGGAGAGGTTCCTGGGGGAGCGGAAGGCCACCGAGCACGCTGTGGTCTAGGGGTTGAGAGGTTCCCTGCCCCGGATGGTCACTGTATTACGCTCGCCCGTTGCGCGCCAAGACGCTGAGAATATGTTACGTAGCGAGGGGCTTTCGAGCTTCGTCACGCGCAGTGCTGCACACCTCGGGCCCGGCACTGGACCTAGCGCACTAACAGCGAGACGTCGTACCCTGTCCCCGGGCCCGACGAACCCTGGAGCCGGTCCACGACCTTGATGTAGAACACTCCATTCGAGGGGGCCGTCCACCTCAGCCGGGAGGCCCACATCTCATCACCGCTGTCTTCGTCGAAGGCCAACTCGTTGCCCTGACCATCGTAGAGGTAGACGGCCGTATCCACCTTGGCACCCAGGTTGGACGTCTTGATCACATAGGTCGTCCCCGCCTGGGCCTCGAAGAACATCCAGTCCACGTCGCCCGACACGTGCCTGTTGTGCCCCTGAGTCTCCCCTACCTCGATGCGGCTGGCCCGCGCTCGTGAGCCATCCGGCTCGTACTCGTCGATCCGGAAGTTCTCCGCCAGCCTCACCGAGACGCTATACTCGGTTCCTCGTCCCGCCACGGCGTCGGAGAAGCTGCGAACCATCACGCATAGCCTTCCATCTTCTTCAGGCATCCAGAACAGCAGCGATGAGAGGAACTCCTCGCCCCCGTCGTCGTCCTCTGCAAGCTGCTTCCCGGCATCGTCGTACAGAGAGATCACCGTGTCTATCTCGCGTCCGAGCTGGGATGTCTGGATGGCGTAGGTCGTGCTCCCTACCGCCTCGAAGCAAAGCCAGTCGTGGTCGCCCTCCACGTGCAGGTTGTGGCTCTGGGTCTCGCCCGGCTCGATGGAGCTTGCCTCAACCGCGCTGTCGTCGGGCTCCCAAACGTCCGCCTCGAACGGCACCTGTGGTGTAGAGGTCGGGAGTTCCTGCGACACGACGAAAGGCGTTGCCGTTGTCTCGGCTGGCGTGGGCGAGGGAAGCGGAACCATGGTCGAGGTTGCGGTGGGCAGCATCGTTTCCAGAGGGGTTGCCGAAGGAGCCCGTGCCGTGGGGCTCGGTTCTGTCGCGCCTACCAGCGACTCAGGGAGCGCACCCATCCAGAAGAGGCCCGCCAGGCTCCCCGCCCCGAAGGCCACACACGCCGTGACGAGGCCCAGTATTGCTGTCACAACCAACTGCTTCTTGGACAACCTGAACACCTACCCTACTGCACCCTCTGGTCGCCACAAGACCACGCTCGACCTCACCCGTCACCGATTGTAGCACCCGGCCAGCCCGCCGCGCAATGCCGTTCAGCCCGCACCGTCACAACACGTGCGTATCGCGCCCGCGTGCCTCAGACCATTGACTCCAGGCGGTAGAATCTGGTATAATATGAGGGAACGGCTGCGGACGGGAGGTTAACAGATGTTCCTGCCTTTCTATTTCGATGCCAGATACCTGCTCTTCTCATTGCCAGCGCTACTGCTGGCATTGTTGGCTCAGTGGAAGGTGCAGTCTGCCTACAGGAAGTACTCGCGTGTTCGCAACATGAGGAACATGAGCGGGCTGGAGGCTGCACAAGTGCTGCTCAGGTCCAACGGTCTCAGCCACGTGGCCGTCGAAGGCGCCCGAGGCGTTCTTGGGGACCACTACGACCCCTCCAAGAAGGTGCTACGCCTGTCGGCGGACGTGGCCCGCAACCCGTCGGTTGCTGCTCTCGGAATCGTGGCTCACGAAATCGGTCACGCCTTGCAGGATCAAGCAGACTATGCTCCGCTGCGGGTTCGCTCGGGTCTGGTGCCCATGGTCAACCTCGGCACCTGGCTGGGCATGATTCTCTTCTTCGTGGGCCTGCTCATCCAATTCTCGGGGTTGGTGTGGGTAGGCGTGATCTTCTTCTCAGGAAGCGTGGTCTTCGCCCTGGTGACCGTGCCCGTGGAGAGGGACGCCAGTCGTCGCGCCCTCCAGATCCTCAAGGCCGACGGGCTCGTGGGCACGACGGATATCCAGGGCATCCAGAGCGTCCTCTCGGCCGCTGCCCTCACCTATGTGGCAGCCTTGGCGCAAGCCCTCTCCCAATTGCTCTACTTCGTCTTTCTGGCTACGGGGATGAGCAGGAGGGACTAGTTTGGCGGAATGTCGGTGCAGTGACTCGGGCGGGCCAGGACAGCACGATAAGGTAGCCCTTCTGGATCTCTCCCCTCTGCAACTACGGGACCTGGTTCTGTCCCTCGGTGAGCCCCCCTACCGGGCACACCAGGTGTACAACTGGCTCTACTCGTCACTGGTCACCGACTTCGAGGCTATGTCCAACCTTCCACAACCCATGCGCCAGCGTCTGTCAGAGATCGCCGACCTCCAGAGCCTGACGCCTGTCACGTCTTCACTCTCCTCCGACGGCCTGGCCCGCAAGGTGCTCTTCGCCTTGCCGGACGGAGAGACCATCGAGAGCGTGCTGATGCTCTACGATGAGAGGCAGACAGTGTGTGTCTCGACACAGGTCGGATGCCCCGTGCGCTGCGCCTTCTGCGCCACAGGGCAGAGTGGTTTCGTCCGCAACCTGAGCCCGGGAGAGATTGTGGCTCAGGCCCTGTTCTTCGCGAGGCAACTGAAGGCTGAGGGACGACGTATCACGAACGTGGTCTTCATGGGCATGGGTGAGCCGCTACTCAACTATGATGCGACGTGGCAGGCCATCCGCACCCTCACCGACCCGCAAGGGCTGAACCTGGGGGCACGACGTATCACCGTCTCCACCGTGGGGGTGGTACCCGCCATCAAGCGAATGAAGGGCGAAGGCTTGCAGGTAGGCCTGGCCGTGTCCCTCCATGCCCCCACCGATGGACTCCGACAGACTCTGATACCTCTCGCCCGGAAGTATCCGCTGCGTGAGTTGATTTCTGTCTGTACAGACTACGTGAACCACACCGGGAGGCGAGTGACCTTCGAGTATGCCCTCATCAGTGGGCAGAACGACGCCGTGGAGCAGGCCGCACAGCTCGCACGTCTGCTGAAGGGACTGCTCTGCCACGTCAACCTCATTCCCCTCAACCCTGTCGACGATTCGGCCCGGCAAGCCAGTTCTGCCGAACAGGTCCGGGCCTTCCGTCGAGAACTGACCAGGCGAGGCATCAATGCCACTACCAGATTACGACGGGGCCTGGACATCGAAGCCGGCTGTGGCCAGTTGAGATCCAGACATCCAAGCACCCACGGTGCTCAGAATTGCGTTGGGGGATGATAGACGGTATCATTGGTGATTTGGAGAGTGGTGCCTCCCGTACTGGGCCCACACTCGCGCGTTCAGTCAGCGAGGTCGCAGGAACCAGAGTGCACTGGAGAGAAGGTAACGAGTAGGCTCCGACTGTGTTATGGAGATAGCATGACAGAGGCACTATCGCTGACAGAGAAAAGCCAGTCCCTGCCACTGGAACTGGCTCGACGGATCAACGCCAGATCGCCCTGGGGCTGCCTGGGCGACTCAACTCACACTGATGTCTTGCCCAGAGTGCGTAGACACCTGGTGCAGATACGGACTTCCCGCGTCTTCTCACCGTCGCGTATCGTTCGTTTGTGCAGGTTAACCGACCAGCTTCGCTTGGTACGATTGTGAGCATGGCTAACACTGTGGCCAACCTGAGGCCCTTTGCCGCATATGTCACATTTTCTGGCCATTCCTGAATCCCTCGAGTCGATTGTCTCTATGCACATTAGGATACCACGTTGGCGCAACTAAGTCAAACCGGCACTGATCGTCTCGTCGTCGCCCGAACAGCACGCATCACCTTATGATCTGATGAGGCTGAGATAGATGTCAGAAGAGCGTAGATTGGGCAGCATAGAAATCTCGCCGGTGGCCATTGCCAGCATAGCCAGCGCAGCGGTGCTGGGATGCTACGGCGTCGTGGGTATGGCCTCGCGCACGTTCCGGGATGGGTTGGCCGAGTTGATCCACCCCGACGATAGCCCAAGGAAGGGAGTGCAAGTGGAGCTCGTCGAGGACAGGATCAACATCGATCTCTACGTGATCATGGAGTACGGAGTCAGGGTCTCCGAGGTTGCGCACAACATCATGCAGAGCGTCAAGTTCAACGTAGAGAAGGTCCTGGGCGTGCCTGTGGCGGAGGTGAACGTGCACATCCAGGGCTTGCGGATAAGTGACCCTGGCTAGCGGGAAGGCTAGAGGCGTTCGGAGGTTCACGCTATTGACGATGGAAGAGGCCACAGAGGCTGCGAGGGAGCCTGAGCGCGCAGCGAAGTGCAATGGGCAACAACTGAAGCAGCTTCTGCACGCAGGCACGAGTTGGCTGGAGAGACACGCCGCCAGCATCAATGCGCTCAACGTCTTCCCGGTTCCCGATGGGGACACGGGAACCAACATGCTACTCACCATGCGGGCAGCACTGGCAGAGGTCCCTTCCACGCCTGACGACTCAGCAGACTCGGTGGCACACGCTATCGCTCACGGGGCACTGATGGGAGCCCGTGGCAATTCTGGCGTGATCCTATCGCAGCTACTGAGGGGAATAGCGAGTGGCCTGAAGGACAAGGAGCAGATCGATGGCGCCGATCTCGCAGCGGCGCTGAAGGAAGGATCCACCACAGCCTACAAGGGGGTCATCAAGCCCGTGGAGGGTACCATCCTCACCGTCGGCCGAGAAGCCGCAGAGGCAGCGCAGAATGCCATCAACGATGGTGTCCGGGATTTCACCCCTGTGATGGAGCGGGTCGTCACCGCAGCCAGAGACTCCGTGGCGAGGACTCCGCTGCTGTTGAGTGTCCTTCGCGAGGCCGGGGTCGTCGATGCTGGAGGGCAAGGGCTATACGTGATCCTCGAGGGGGGACTGCGGTATCTGAAGGGAGAGCCCATGGATGCAGATGAAGTCATCGAAGCAGTCCCCGCCGCCGTGACTGCCGCTCCCGGAGAAGAAGCGGCGCTGCAATGGGGCTACTGCACAGAGTTCATCCTGCAAGGACAGCACCTGAACCTGGACGAAATCAAGGAACGCATCGCAGAGTGCGGAGATTCAGCCCTCGTCGTTGGGGACGGTCAAGTCGTCAAGGTGCACGTGCATACCCATCACCCGGGTGACGTGATCGGCTTTGCCTCCAGCCAGGGAACGCTGCACGACATCAAGATAGACAATATGCAAGACCAGCATCGGGAGTATCTGGTCGTAGGAGCGGACAGTGCCACGACGCACGTCGATGAGAAAGCTGACGGTGTTGCCGTGGTAGCGGTCGTCTCCGGACCTGGTCTTCACGACGTCTTCGGCAGCCTCGGGGTGCGCACGATCGTGCCCGGAGGCCAGACCATGAACCCCAGCACCCAGGAACTACTTCAAGCTATCGAGGGCATGAGAGAGGACGACGTAGTCGTGTTGCCCAACAACGGCAACGTCGTGTTGGCTGCTCAGAAGGCCAGGGAGCTCTCACAGAAGAACGTCGTCGTTGTCCCAAGCGAGACCATTCCCCAGGGAATCAGTGCCCTTCTAGCCTTCAACTACCAGGCCGATCTCGAGAAGAACGCAGAGGCCATGGAGCAGGCGATACACAGCGTGGAGACGGCCGAGATTACCAGGGCCATCCGCTCGGTGAAGATCAACGGCCTGGAAGTAGAAGAAGGAGAGATCATTGGGCTATTGAACGGCGAACTGACAGCCACGGCGAAGAGTATAGAGGCTGTGGCGGAACAGATCCTGGAGCAGATGAAGGCTGACGAACGCGAGATCATCACGGCCTACTACGGAGAGGACATGACTGAGTCCCAGGCTCAGGATTTGGTCGAGAAGCTCCACGAGCAGTATCCTGAGCAAGAGTGGGAACTCATCAACGGCGGCCAGCCCCACTACTACTACATCATATCGGCGGAGTGAACAGTTCACACCCCTCCACGTCCCAGGAGCCGACCAGATTAGCGCGAGGCGCACCACATGGCAAGAGTCAGAATCGTCACTGACAGCACAGCAGAGTTGGAGCCCGACATTGCCGAAGCGTTGGGCATCGGGGTGATTCCGTTGACCATCCACGTAGGCCACAAGACCTACCAGGATGGTTCGGAGATGGATTCCACCAAGCTCGCCGAGAGGCTCGAGACCACCGATTCTCTGCCCTTGGCCACGGCCCCCACATTGGAGGCTATCGAGGAAGCATACCGGGATCTCGGCAATGGTACGGACGACATAGTGGGTATCCACGTCTCTGCTGGGCTCAGCAACACCGTCGCACTGGCCCGGGCTGCCGCGGTCTCTCTCATCGGGCAGCGGCGTATCGTGGTCGTGGACTCGCTCTCCACCTCGTTGGCCCTCAGGACTCTCGTCATCGCGGCGGGCGAGGTATCGAGAAAGGGAGCCAGCCTCGACGAAGTAGTGAGACTGGTCAGGGCCATGATCCCTCACGTCTATCTGGTCTTCTTCGTCGAAAGCCTGGAGTATCTCGAGCGAGGAGAGCGCATCGGGAAAGCAGAGGCCCTTCTCGGTACCATGCTGAGCATCAAGCCCCTCCTCATCATTGAGGACGGCGAGATACTGCCCCTGGAGAAGGTCAGAACAAGGAATGGTGGCATCGACAAGCTCTATGAGTTCGTGACCGAGTTTCCCCATCTGGAGAAGATAGCCATTCTCAAAGGGGCCAGGGCCGCAACCCCATCGGAACTCGTGGAGCGGTTACAGACGGCGTTCCCCAAGAAAGAGTTGGACGTGGTGACCTACGGCCCGGTCCTGGCTACCCACCTGGGACTGGAGGCCATCGGAGTCTTCGTCTACGAGGGGCTATAAGTGCGCAACCAGGGACTAGGCTAGCAGGTATGGATTCTTCCTCATCCCCTTTCGAGAAGCTCGAAAAGATACTCAACCTCGAGAAGAACCTCGATTACGCAGACCGGGCTGTTATCGGTGGTCTTGCCCAATTCGCCGCCTTCTGGCGGGAAGATGTCCAGCAAGGCAGCGTCGATCCCGCGCTCACAGAACTCATCGAGCAGACCAGCACACTGCTGGCCGGCTACTCCCAGGAGAGCACCAGCAGACGCCGCGAGATCGTGGACGAGATCCTGACCAAGTGGGAGCGAGTCGAACCGAACGTGCGGGCAGAGAAGCCGGCACCGGCCAAGCGCTCGGCTCCCCGGCCGGCAAGCGAGTCCGCCTCGAAGAACAGGACTGACCTGTCTTCCCCGGTGAGCGAACTCCATGGGGTCAGCGACACGTATGCCAGGCGTCTGGCCCGCCTTGGTGTGACCACTATTCGAGATCTGCTCTATCTCTTCCCCCACAGACACGACGACTACAGGTCTCTCAAGACCATAGACCAGCTGGAGTACGGCGAGCAGGTGACCATCATCGCTACCGTTCGAGAGACGCAGGAGCGGACCAGCAGGCGAGGTCAGAGCATCGTCACCAGCACCGTGGCAGACGGAACAGGTACCGTACAGATCACGTGGTTCAACCAGCCATTCCTCGTCAAGAGGCTCAAACCAGGCAAGCAGATCGTGATCAGCGGCAAGGTGGACCAGTATCTGGGGCGTCTCACCTTCTCCTCACCCACCTGGGAGCCGCTGGATGAGGATCTGATCCACACTGCTCGGCTGGTTCCCGTGTATCCTCTGACCAGGGACATCACCGCCCGTTGGTTGCGCCGCATCGTCAAACGCACCGTCGACTACTGGTCACTCCGTCTTCCAGACCATCTACCACCCTCGGTGCGCGAACAGCGAGACCTGCTGGAGCTGGAATCCGCCGTACGGCAGATCCACTTCCCCGACAACGCGGACATGCTGGAGAGGGCACGCCGGCGTCTGGCCTTCGACGAGTTGCTGATGATCCAGCTCGGCGTGCTCAAGCAGAGGCGCCAATGGCAGGAGAGATCCGGTCAGCCGGTGCAGATCGATGGCTCTCTGCTGCGTACCTTCGTCGAGTCTCTGCCCTTTGCACTGACCTCTGCACAGGAACGGTCTCTGTCCGAGATCCTGGCCGACCTGGAGAAGACCAGGCCCATGAGTCGGCTCCTTCAGGGCGATGTAGGGTCCGGCAAGACCGTCGTTGCAGCGGCCGCGATGTTGGTCACAGCGGCGAGTGGCATGCAGACCGTCCTTATGGCCCCGACGGAGATCCTGGCTGAGCAGCACTATGCCAGCCTCGAGAAGCTGTGGGGGGAACTCTGGCTCCCAGGCCTCACCAAAGTATCGTCCCAACTGCGCTTGCTCACCGGCGGTCTCAAGCAGTCCGACAAGGATCGCATCTACGAGGAGATGTCGACGGGAGAGGCAAGGATCATCATTGGCACACATGCTCTGATCCAGCAGGCGGTGGAGTACCACAACTTGGGTCTCGTGGTCATCGACGAGCAACAGCGGTTCGGTGTGACACAGAGGGCATCACTTCGCCAGAAAGGTCACAACCCCCACATGCTGGTGATGAGCGCCACTCCCATTCCCAGGACTTTGGCGCTGACCATCTATGGCGATCTCGACATCTCCACCATCGACCAGCTTCCTCCTGGTCGCAAGGAGATCGTCACACGATGGATGAGACCCAGAGAGCGGGAGCGAGCCTACGAATACGTGCGCGGCCGGGTGCGAGAGTCTCAGCAAGCCTTCATCATCTGTCCTTTGATCGAGGAGAGCGAGAAGATCGAGGCCAAAGCTGCCGTTGAGGAGCATCGTAGACTGCAGGAAGAGGTGTATCCCGACCTCCGATTGGGGCTGCTACATGGCCGGATGACGTCCGAGGAGAAAGATGCCGTCATGCGGTCGTTCTACGAGGGTGAACTCGACATCCTGGTGTGCACGCCGGTGGTCGAGGTCGGCATAGACGTGCCCAACGCCACAGTCATGCTCATAGAGGGCGCCGATCGCTTCGGTCTGGCACAACTGCACCAGTTCCGCGGTCGCGTCGGTAGAGGGGATCAGCAATCATACTGCCTCCTTCTGGCAGACTCGCCAAGCGACACAGGTGTCCAGCGACTCAAAGTCATCGAAGCCACCCAAGATGGGTTCAAGCTGGCCGAGGAAGATCTGGCAATGCGAGGGCCGGGCGAGTTCTTCGGCACCCGCCAGAGCGGCTTGCCTGACCTGAAGGTGGCCCGCCTCGGCGACGTCAGAGTGCTCGAGGAGGCCCGTGCGGTGGCTCAGGAGATCTGGCAGGAAGACCCCACCCTGGAACTGCCACAGAACCGGCTCCTAGCCACCCGCGTGGAGGAGTTCTGGCAGAGGGGCAAGGGCGATCTGAGTTGATCGGAGTTTGGCACCGTTTCCAAACGGTCTGCAATGCCGTCTTGTCGTGGGCATCCCACGTCCACGGCTCGTTGCGCTACTCCCTCCACGCAGGGTGCACCGCCCTTCGGCAACAACCCTCGGCACGCCTGGCATCCGTCTCCATCGCCCCTCCCCTCAAGGGTTTTCCACAACTCATGGAATGTGATATAATAGCTATCGTGCAGGTCGACTTCGACCAGTCGCGGAGGTATCATCCAGATGCGCACGGCCATCTTTCCTGGCACGTTTGATCCTATCACTAATGGTCACCTTGACATCGCGAAGAGAGCAGCGGAACTGTTCGATCATCTGATCGTGGCTGTCTACGCTCACCCTATCAAGACCCTGCTCTTCTCCACCGACGAACGGCTGGAGATGGCGAGCAGGGCCTTCCACGGCTGGCCAAACGTCACTGTCGAGAGCTACGATGGACTCACCGTCGACGTCGCGCGTGAAAAGGGCGCTAAGGCGATCATCCGAGGGCTGAGAGTGGTGGGCGACTTCGAGTTCGAGTTCCAGATGGCACTGATGAACCGAACCCTGGCGCCGGACATCGAGTCTGTTTGTCTGTTGACCACCAAGGAGTACTACTTCCTGAGCTCCAGTATCGTGAAAGAGGTGGCCAAGCTGGAGGGAGACATCAGCGGATTGGTTCCGCCTCACGTTGTCACAGCGCTCAGGAACAAGATCGAGGAACTCGGCGAGGAGGCCACCGACAGGATCAAGATCACGACTATGCGCGACTGAGTTCAGGACGGTTATCGACTCTCTCCAGGCACAGGCTCTTGGCCGGTGCCGCCAGGATAGGTTCCGGTAGGGGGTGATCACGATACAGGACATCTCTCTGCTCATCGATCGGTTGGAAAGCCTGCTGACTGACAGCAGGCGACTCCCTCTGACGTCCGGATCCCTGGTCAACAAGGATGAATGCCTGGTCATCATCGACCAACTGCGCGTGGCGATTCCCCAGCAATTCGCAGAGGCCCGGCGCATCCAGGGAGAGCACGATCAGATCATTGCACGTGCCGAGCAGGAAGCGCAGATGGTTCTGGAGAGGGCGAGGGAAGAGGCGGAGCAGATACTGGATGAACACGGCCTTCTGCGTGAGATGGACAATCGTTCAGCCCAACTCGCTGAAGAGGCGAGGCAGAAAGCCGAAGACACGATGCGCGGCGCCGACGAGTATGCCATAAAGGTGCTTGGGGAGCTGGAGGATCAGCTTGTCGCGCTACAGACCACCATCAGGAACGGTCTCGAAATACTACAACAAAACGGGCGTATGGCGAGGCTGGCAGCCGAGACCGGCCTCGAAGAAACGGACGTGAAGCCCGACAACGCCGACGATTAACAAACGGCGCCGACCGAGTGGATTGGGCCGGCCCGCAGAGATGCTAGGACTCATGGAAGCTCGCGACGAGACCACTATGAGAATCAACTGCGCCCAGCTCCTGAAGGGGCCAACGGGCGCAGCGCGGCGATTGTATCTGGTCGAGGACATCACTGGGATAGACGACGATCTCGAGATCGTGTCCCCTATCCGAGGCCCTGTCAACCTGATCCGGACAGCAGACGGCATTCTGGCCACAGCGTCGCTGAAGACGGACCTCCAACTCGAATGCCGTCGCTGCCTCGAGACGTTCTCGGCAACTGTCGAGTTGGACTTGCAGGAAGAGTTCCACCCCAGTGTCGACATCTCGACGGGGGCCAAGATACCCGTGGCCGATACGGAAGTGGATGCCACCGTCATCGACGAACAGCACGTGCTGGACATGACCGAGGTCGTGCGCCAGGCCATCTTCCTGGCCGTCCCGATAAGCCCGCTCTGTAGGGAGGATTGTCGCGGCCTATGCTCGATGTGTGGGCAAGACCTCAACGAAGGACAGTGCCAGTGTGTCGCCGAAACCGTGGACCCGCGTCTGGAGGTCCTGAAGGAACTTCTTCAACCGCACTGATCGGCAAGCTCGAAACTGAAGACTAGGAGTACATATCATGGGTGCTGTACCCAAGACAAGGATATCGAAGGCACGTAGAGGCGGACGTCGTAGTCACGAGGCTCTCCAGCCTCCACACCTCATCGCCTGCCCTCAATGCCATGAGCCTCATCTCCCTCACCACGTGTGCCCGTCATGCGGGTACTACAAGGGAGTAGAGGTGGTGAAGCCGAAGGCCAAGGGGGACTAGAACCCTCTCACCGCCCTGCCATGGCGGTCGAGGCGTTCACCGTTCCGCAAGAGTGATTCGGCTCTCATCGCCGGGCCGGACGTAGCTCTGACACCCGAGAGAGACAGCGCAGATGCCTAGGAGACTGGCTCTGGTTTTTCCAGGCCAAGGTGCACAATATGTGGGGATGGGTCTCGATCTTTACGAGCGATACCCGCAAGTGCAGGATACCTTCGACGAAGCTGACCGCGTCCTGGGCATCCCTCTGTCCCGCCTGTGTTTCGAGGGACCTGAGCAGGAACTGAATGACACCATCAACACCCAACCCGCGATCCTGACCATGAGCGTGGCTGCCCTTCGGGCTATGGCCCAGGCACGAGAGTTGCGCGACGTGCTGGTCGTCGCGGGTCACAGTCTCGGTGAGTACACCGCACTGGTGGCGGCCGGTGCGCTGTCCTTCTCCGATGCTGTGGGACTGGTTCGCGAGCGCGGTCGCCTGATGAATGAAGCCGCTCGGCAACGCCCAGGCGGCATGGCAGCTATTATCGGTCTGTCCACGGAAGCTGTGAACAAGGCCTGCCGGCAAGCGCAGGAAGAGACCGGCACTATCGTGCAGGCGGCGAACCACAACTCTCCAGGCCAGACAGTGATCTCCGGTGAGTCCACAGGTCTGGAGAGGGCCGTGCAGCTCCTCAAGCAGGGAGGCGCACGGAGAGTAGTCCCGCTGGCCGTCAGCACAGCGGCTCACTGCCCGCTCATGGACTCGGCGGCCAAGGGATTGCGCGAGGTACTGGATCGGACAGAGTTGCGCCAGGCCAGAATCCCGATCATCGCCAACGTAACGGGCAGCCCTCTGGTCCGCGCCGAGGAGATACGGGAGGAGCTCGTCAAGCAGCTGGTGTCTCCCGTTCAGTGGGTCGAATCCGTACACTGTATGATCGAGCAGGGGGCAAAATCCTTCGTGGAGATCGGGCCCAAGAACACCCTCACCAATCTCATCAAGCGCATCTCTGACGGTGTGGATCGGGCCAGCGTGGGCGATGCGTCGGGCGTGGAGGCCTGGAGCCAGGGCACCGTAGGTGCGGACCGCCCGGTGGCAGGATAGCAGGGAGGTAGAGAGGAATGCTGGACCTTACGGGGCGCGTGGCCGTGGTAACGGGGAGCTCACGTGGTATCGGACGGGCCATCGCCGTCAAGCTGGCGAACCTCGGAGCCAAGGTAGTGGTGAACTACAACAGCAGTGAGGATGCTGCCCAAGAGGTGGTAAGGGAGATCGAATCGGAGGGCGGCGAAGCAGTTGCCGTGAAGGCCGACGTCAAAGACGCGGAGCAGGCCAAGGCGCTCATCGATGCCGCACAGGAGAGCTTTGGCGGCGTCGATATCCTGGTCAACAACGTGGGGATCACCCGCGACACCCTGCTTATGCGTATGAAAGAGGACGACTGGGACGTGGTCATCGAGACGAACCTCAAAGGTACCTTCAACTGCACCAAGGTGGCCCAGCGTCCTATGATCAAACAGAGGTACGGGCGGATCATCAACATCACTTCGGTATCGGGCATCGCAGGTCAAGTGGGGCAGGCCAACTACTCAGCTTCCAAGGCCGGTGTCATCGGCTTCACCAAGGCGGTGGCACGGGAACTGGGCGCTCGCAACATCACGGTCAACGCCGTTGCTCCGGGATACGTGCCTACTGACCAGACCTCAGGCCTGCCGCAAGAGCTACTCGACTACATACTGGACCTCACTCCGATGAAGAGACCCGGCACGGCGGAGGAGATCGCCAATGCAGTTGCCTTCCTGGCTTCGGAGGAGGCGAGCTACGTAACGGGCCAGGTGCTGCAGGTCGATGGCGGCATGATGGCCATCATGCTGTGAGAACAGGTGAGGGCGCATGGAAGAGAAACTAGGGACGGTCACGATCGCACCGCAGGTCCTGCTGACCATCGCCCGGTTGACGACGTTGTCGATCCCCGGGGTCACATCCATGAGCCATAGCTTGGCGGAGAACGTCGGACGCATCTTTCGCAGACGAACGCTTGGCCAGGGCATCAAGATGCGAGTCGAAGACGACGTCGTTTATCTGGACCTGTATATCAACGTCGAGCCCGATGTGAATCTGCTAGAGCTGGGTCGCCAGATCCAGCAGGAAACGGCCCGTGCCATCAGCGACATGCTGGGCATGCACGTGGGCGAGGTCAACATCCACATCGACGACGTCGTTCCTCGACCTCCCGAGAGCCAGCCAGAGGAGGCAGTCGACTTGTGAAGGCCCGACGCCGCGCGAGAGCAGTGGTCCTTCAGACCCTCTTCGAGGTCGACATGGCAGAACATGACCCCAAACGTGTTCTGCAACAGCGTGTCGCGGATAGTGGCACCGAGGATGATGGCGTCGAATTCGCTGAGCACCTGGTGGAAGGGGTCCTCGACAACCTTTCGGAGATCGATCCGGTTATCAGCGAAATCGCGCCCGAGTGGCCCCTTGAGCAGATGTCCCCCATCGACAGGAACATCCTGAGGATAGCGGTATTCGAGATGACCTTCGACCCAGCCATCCCCACAAAAGTGGCCATCAACGAAGCCGTCGAGTTGGCCAAGCTGTTCGGCAGCGATAGCTCCCGCCGCTTCGTCAACGGCGCGCTGGGTACGCTGGCGAGCAAACAGGTCTCCAAGCAGATGCAGAGTGAGAGCAAATGAGCTTCATGGGAGTAGGGCCGGCCGAACTGCTACTTGTCCTCATCGTCGCTCTCATCGTCTTTGGACCGGAGAGACTCCCCAAGATGGCCAGAGATCTAGGCAAAGCCATGGGGAAGTGGAGGGCAGCACTGGACGAGATCCAGAACGTGACTAACATGCCCGCAGACAAGGTTCTCGATCTCGTCGCGAAGGAAGAGGAAATGCAAGAATCAGCCCACACGGTCGTGGAGCGAGCTACCGACGAGAAGGGGAACGCCACGGAGGAGATCGTCCATGAGGAGAAGGTAGCGGAAGAGCCAGAGGTAGAGAACTGATGTCCGACATAGTCTGGGTTTTCGTCCTCGGCATCGTAGCCCTGATCGTGGTCGGTCCCCGCAAACTCCCTGAAGGCATCGAGGCTCTGTGGCTGAGCCTCACGAACATCAGGAGATCGCAAGACAACCTGGATGAGATGGACCTGGAAACCGCTCGAGAGGTGTGGCGGCGGCAGGGAAACCCAATCTTCGGAATCGTCCAGTTCCTGTTCGGCGTCACAGAACACCTCATCGAGCTCAGATACCGCCTGATCAGGGCCGGGTTGGCACTCATTTGTGCCACGGCTGTGGGCGTCCTCTTCACGAGCAAAGTGATGCAACTCCTGGTCCGACCCGCTGGCTTCAAGCCCATCTTCCTCACTCCCACGGAGCTGTTCTTCACCTACTTCAAGGTGGCGATGATGATAGGGCTGTGTATCGCACTGCCGTACATCATCTTCCAGGTGCTCGCTTTCATCGCGCCAGCTATGGAAGACCCCAAGGAGAAGAGGACTTTCAGGAACCTTGTTCTTTTCGGTGCAGTGCCCGGCACTTTCTTCTTCCTCACCGGCGCAGCCTTCTGCTACATCGTCATGTTGCCGTTCGCTCTGCAATACCTGCGCAGCTTTGGCGCCGATATCGCAGAGGCCCAGTGGACCATCGCCTCTTACATCACCTTCACGCTCACTTTCATCCTGGGCATGGGTCTGGTCTTCGAGACCCCCCTGGTGATGTTCGTGGCAGCAAAGACGGGACTGATGAGCGCCAGCAAGTACCTTTCATACTGGAGACATGCCGTGGTGCTCATCTTCGTGGTGGCAGCGGTGGTAACACCCACTCCTGACCCGCTCAACCTATGCCTCGTAGCTGCCCCCTTGCTCCTCCTCTATGGTCTTGGCATCATCTTATCGAGGTTCGCGTGAGCCCACGCCACGTCTCTGGTGGATACGTTCGGACACAATGATTACCCCATTTCGGAGGAAACCGTAGAATGCCCAAGGATCGAGTCCTCATCATGGGAGCCGCAGGGCGCGACTTCCACAACTACAACGTCTACTTCCGAGGCAACTCCTCGTACCAGGTAGTCGCCTTTACGGCAACGCAGATCCCCTACATCGAAGACAGGATCTACCCACCAGAGCTAGCTGGTGCGGACTATCCAGAAGGCATCCCCATCCACCCCGAGAGAGAACTCAAGAGGTTGATCGAGGGACTGCATGTAGACCAGGTGGTGTTCGCCTACAGTGATGTCTCCCACGACTACGTCATGCACAAGGCTTCGGAGGTTTTGGCAGCGGGCTGCGACTTCAGACTGCTTGGTCCCCATGCGACGATGATCGAGTCCTCACTTCCGGTGATCAGCGTATGCGCTGTCCGCACCGGCTCGGGCAAGAGCCAGACCTCCCGGCGGGTAGCGGACATCTTGCGAGGCCTAGGCAAGAGAGTGGTGACCGTGCGTCACCCGATGCCCTACGGCACGCTGGCCGACCAGATCTGCCAGCGTTTTTCTTCCTACGACGATTTGGACCGGTACAACACGACCATAGAAGAGAGAGAGGAATACGAGCCTCACATAGATAACGGCGGAGTGGTATTCGCAGGCGTGGACTACGAAGTGATCCTCCGCGAGGCGGAGAAGGAAGCCGACGTCATTCTGTGGGACGGCGGGAACAACGACCTGCCTTTCTACAAGCCCGATCTGCACATCGTGGTCGTCGACCCCCACCGTCCGGGACATGAACTCGGCTACTTCCCGGGCGAAGCCAACGTACGCATGGCCGACGTGGTGCTGATCAACAAGATCGACACGGCGGACTTCGAGGGAGTCAACACCGTCCGCGCCAACGTCAGGGCCATCAACCCCGGCGCCGTCGTCGTCGAAGCCGCCTCCCCGATCTTCGCAGAAGATCCAAGCGCCATCCAGGGCAAGCGAGTGCTGGTGGTGGAGGACGGACCCACGCTCACTCACGGCGGGATGAGCTATGGGGCGGGCACCGTGGCAGCACGCAGGCTCGGCGCGGCTGAGATCGTGGACCCCCGCCCTTATGCTGTGGGCTCTATCAAGGAAACCTTCGACAAGTACCCGACTACGGGCCCGGTGTTGCCGGCGATGGGCTATGGGCCAGAGCAAGTCAGGGAGTTGGAGGAGACCATCAACGCCACGCCGTGCGACCTCGTCGTCGTGGCTACCCCCATAGACCTGCGTAGAGTGGCCAAGATCAAGAAGCCCTGTGACCGCATACGGTACGAGCTACAGGAGATCGGGCAGCCGACCCTTGCGGACCTATTGCTAGACAGGTTCGCATAGGCATCTACATCACGGCTGGCGATACGCCAGCCGTTTTTTGTCGTTGCTCTTCTCACCATGTAGCGCGGCGTGAGAAAGGACCCGCGCTCGGACAGCAGAACTGGCAGTTCGATGGTTCGGCATCGAGCCCAAGACGGAACTGAGGAGGATCGTGACATGCGAACGGTAGCCATCGTCGGTGTTGGGTACTCTGGCTTCAGATCCATCACGCCTGATCTGTCGTACAAGGAGTTGATGTACGAGGCCGCGGCGAAAGCCTACGAGGACGCCGGTGTGGACCCCCAGCGCGACGTCGAGAGCTTCGTCAGCGTGGCGGAGGACTTCAACGAGGGGACGAGCATCTTCGATGAGTACGTCCCCGACCAGATCGGGGGAGCCCTGAAACCGGTGCACACCATCTCTGGCGACGGTATCCACGGCCTCATCGCAGCGCACATGCAGGTGCTCACAGGGGCCATGGACATCGTTATGGTCGAGGCACACAGCAAGGCCTCCAACATCCTCGGCTTGACCGACGTGATCGCCTACGCCATGGAGCCCATCTACAACCGGCCCCTGGGGGCCAATCCTCTCTTCATCGCCGGCATGGAGATGAACCGCTACCTGTACGGCACGGAGACCTCCGAAGTGCAATGCGCGCAGGTGGTGGTCAAGAATAGAGGAAATGCCTTCCTGAACCCGTCGGCGGCCTACGGTGCACGGATCGACGTGGACACCGTTCTGGAGTCGGACGTGGTTTCCTACCCGCTGAAGCAATTGGAGGTCAGCTCCCACGCCGATGGCGCCATCGTGATGGTCCTGGCCGCAGGCGAGGTCGCCAGAGAGTTGACCAGTCTGCCCGTCTGGATCCACGGCGTCGGCTGGTGCAACGAGACTCCCTCCTTGGAGACCAGGGATTGGGAGGGCACAACGTACGCGCGGATGTCGGCCCAGATGGCCTATCGCACGGCCGGTATACGAAACCCCTGGCAGGAGATCGACTTCGCCGAGATCGACGACACCTTTGCCTACAAGGAACTACAGCACATGGAGGCCCTGGGCCTTTGCCGGGATGGCGAAGCAGGCTATCTGGTGGAGGAGGGAGTGACGGAACTGGACGGAGAGTTTCCGGTCAACCCGTCGGGGGGAAGCCTCGGCCTTGGCCACCTGCTCGACGCGGCTGGGCTGGCACGAGTCCTGGAGGTGGTGCTGCAACTCAGAGGAGAAGTCGGAGAGCGCCAACTAGAAGACGTCGAAACCGGCCTCGCCTTTGGCTGGCGCGGCGTCCCCACCACCAGCGGAGCTGCCGTCGTGCTCGGCGTCTAGAGTAATCCCTGGGCGAGCCTCGGTAGAGGCACCCGCTTCTGTTTACGACCAGCGAGGAGGTTCGGAATGGGTATGAGAAAAGTGGCCGTAGTCGGGGCCGGTATGACCAAGTTCATGCGCAGAGCCCAGGAGACTGGACGGGAGTTGGCGTACCAGGCCTCCAAGATGGCTCTGGATTCATGTGAGATGACTCTCGACGACATCGACTCGGTAGCCCTCGGAACCGCTCCAGACGCATTCGACGGGTTACACATGAAGGGCGAGTACCTGAGCGATGGAGCCGGAGCCTGGAACAAGCCCTACATGCGATCCTACGTGGGGGGAGGCACTGGAGTGTTCGCGGCCATCCAGGGCTGGTATCACGTAGCATCGGGGCTCTTCGACACGTGTCTTGTAGTGTGTGAGGAGAAGATGTCGAGCTGTAAGCCTCACCCCCAGGGCGCCTTCCTCACCATCTTCGATCACACTACGGAACGACCACTCAAGCCGAATCTGGTTTGGATCTTCGCCCTGGAGATGAACCGCTACATGACCGTACATGGGCTGGAGAAGAAGGACATCGCTCGGGTGGCGGTGAAGAACAAACGTAATGCTCTCGACCATCCGTGCGCCCAACTGGCAGCCGACATCACGGTGGAAGACGTCCTGAACTCCGAGGTCCTGGCCTGGCCTGTCCAGCGACTGGACATCAGCCCTACCAGCGACGGAGCGGCTGCCATGGTCCTCGCGGCCGAACACGTGGCCAAGCGTATCACCGACAAGCCGGTATGGATCAAGGGTGTTGGCTGGTCCCTGGATACCGCCTACTGGACCAATCGCGACCTCTACTATCCCAAGTATGTAGAATCTGCAGCACGGATGGCCTACGACATGGCAGGCATCAGGGAGCCGAGGAAAGAGATCCACGTCGTAGAGCCCTACGATCCGTTCGACTACAAGGAGCTGCACCACCTGGAAGGTCTGCTCCTCTGCGACAAGGGCGAAGCGCCTCGCCTCACCGCCGATGGCGTGACCGCACGCGATGGCGACATGCCAGTGTGCCCTTCAGGCGGCCTGCTCGGCGTGGGCAACCCCATCGCGGCATCGGGAGTCATGAAGCTGAACGAGATCTTCTGGCAACTACGAGGGGAGGCGGGCAAGAGACAGGTACCCGGGCAGCCGCGCACCGGTTTGGCCCAATCGTGGGGCGACCTGATGCAGGTAGGCTGCGTAGTCGTCCTGGGCGTCTAGTGGAGCGGTTACCAACCATCAGCTCAGACCATGGGAGGTTCGTGACATGAGTGCGAATATCGAGAGTTTTCCTGGTACACCCTTGAGCCAGGCCGACCTGGACGCAGGCAAGGTCCTCACCACCTACTGGAAACCCAAGCTGGAGTACGCATGGGATGCAGGCGTCGCCATTAGCCGCTACCTGGAGGAACTCAAGAACGGGAAGATCATCGGAATCAGGTGCAAGCGCTGCCGGCGCGTAGTGGTTCCCCCACGCGTGGTCTGCGAGTGGTGCTGGGAGCCGATGAACGACTGGGTGTACCTCCAGGACACAGGCACGGTGAACACATACTCCATCTGCTACATCCGCTGGGACGCGAGCAGGGCCAAGGAGCCGCAGATCCCTGCGGTGATCGAGATCGATGGAGCCTCCAACGCCGGCTTCCTGCATCTACTGGAGGAGGTGGATCCAAAGGAGGTCAAGATCGGGATGAAAGTGCAGGCCGTGTGGAAGCCGCCTGAGGAACGGGTGGGTGCTATCACGGACATCAAGTACTTCAAACCCCTGTAGAAGACCACCGCAACGGCTCAGCGAACTGGCTAGCCTGACTGCTACGTTATCCGGGGAGGAAACGATATGTCCCTCATCGAACGCATAGGAACTCCAGGGAAGGCAAAGGTCTGGTGCGACGATATGCCCCTGGAGAGCGAATACACCGTGGGTATCGCTGGCGAGAGATTTCTGCGCGCCATCAAGGACCAAGGCGTCCTCATGGGCACCCTCTGCCCAGCCTGCGATCTGACCTACGTTCCGCCTACGATGTACTGCGAGCGCTGTTTCGCGCAGTTGGACGAGTGGGTCGAGGTGGGAACCAGAGGAACCGTCTACACGTTCACCGTCCTCACGCGGAACCTGGCGGACGAGGCGATGGACCAGCCCGAGGTCCTTGCCCTCATCAGGTTCGATGGAGCCCACGGTGGCATCGTTCACAGACTTGGGGAGGTTGACCTCGCCGAGGTAGAGATCGACATGCCAGTTGAGGCGGTTCTCAAGCCGAAGAAGGAGCGCGAGGGCTCAATCCTGGACATCAAGTACTTCAAGCCCGTCTAGCAGGAATCGAGTGGGCCGAAGCTGCAAGGCCCTAAGCGCGCAGACCGCCCCGAGCCCTCGTTTGCGGCGGTCGCATGCGGTTCACAAGAGGGTGCGAGAGCATGGATTTCGAGCTAACGGAAGAACAGAACATGATCAGGGAGATGGTGCGTGATTTCGCTGAGAACGAGATCATGCCCATCGCAGCCGACGTGGACAAGGAAGGAAGGTTTCCCGAGGACAACTTCAAGAAGATGGGAGAGTTGGGCCTCCTCGGGCTGCCCTGGCCCGAGAAGTACGGCGGCGCAGGTGGCGACACAGTCTGTTACGCCATAGCTACGGAAGAGATATCGCGCGCCTGCGGATCCCACGGCCTATCCTACGCCGCACACATCTCTCTTGGCAGTTCCCCCATCTACCTCTTCGGCACTGAAGAACAGAAGCAGCGATTCCTGATACCTCTCGCCAGGGGCGAATGGCTCGGGGCGCTGGGACTGACCGAGCCTGAAGCCGGATCGGATGCCGGGTCCACCACGACCACTGCCGTCCTCGATGGCAACGAGTGGGTCATCAACGGTGCCAAGTCGTTGATCACCAACGGCCCCGTGGCTCACATCGTGATCGTGATCGCCAAGACCGACCCCTCTGCCAGAGGGTCCCACGGGATCTCGAGCTTCATTGTGGAAACAGACACCCCTGGCTTCTCAGTGGGGAAGATCGAGGACAAGATGGGGCTCAAGGGCTCCCCCACTTCGCAGCTCTTCTTCGAGGATTGTCGAATCCCCAAAGAGAACCTTTTGGGGAACGAGGGAGACGGCTTCAAGCAGATTCTGGAAGTGCTCGATGGGGGCCGCATCAGCATCGGGGCGATGGCGCTCGGGCTGGGTCAGGCAGCTCTGGAGGCCGCCACCAAGTATGCCAGAGAACGCCATCAGTTCGCACGCCCCATTTCCGAGTTTCAGGCTGTCCAGTGGATGATTGCCGACGCAGCCACGAGGATCGAGGCCGGACGATTGCTGGTGCACAAGGCCGCGTGCCTGGAGGACGAGGGGAAGAGATTCACCAAGGAAGCGGCCATGGGCAAGCTGTTCGCCTCAGAAGCGGCGGAGCTGGCCTGTTTCAACGCGCTACAGATTCACGCCGGGTACGGGTACACGAAGGACTACCCTGTGGAACGTTTCTACAGGGACAACCGCCTCACTCAGATCGGCGAGGGAACGTCGGAGATCCAGAGACTGGTTATCGCGCGACAGGTCCTGGGCAGGAGCTAGGTCCCGTCAAGCGTCACGGGGCTTCCTACCGGCGTCTCTGGAAAGCCATCCTCAGCGGGGAGCCTTCGAATCCGAAGGATTCTCGCAACTGGTTCTCCAGGTACCGCTGATAGGAGAAGTGTACCAACTGGGGGTCATTGACGAAGAAGACGAACCGGGGCGGAGCTTTGCCGACCTGCGTTGCGTAGTAGATCTTCAGGCGCTTGCCCCTCTTCGACGGAGGTGCGTGCCTGGAAACCGATTCCATCACCAGTCTGTTAAGCTCGCCCGTAGGAACACGAGTGGACCTCGATTCCTGGACCTCGAGAGCCACGTCTATCGCTCTCCCCACCCGCTGGCCAGTGACGGCCGAGACGAAGACCAGGGGCGCATAAGCCACGAACCTCAAAGCCCGCCGAATCTCGTCGGTGTAGTACTGCACGCTGTAGGCATCCTTCTCCACCAAGTCCCACTTGTTCACCAGAAGCACCAGGCCCTTGGCCTCGTCCACCACGTATCCAGCGATGTGCGCATCCTGCTCCGTGACTCCCTCCGTGGCGTCCAGCAGCAACAGCGCCACGTCCGCACGTTGAATCGCCCTCAGTGCCCGGATCACGCTGTACCGCTCGATGCCGGGGACGATCCGTCCGCGCTTTCGGATGCCCGCCGTGTCGATCAGCGTCACCTGCTGCCCATTCCAGTCGATCAGGCTATCCACTGCGTCCCGTGTGGTGCCCGGGGTCTCGCTGACGATCATGCGCTCGCGACCCAGAAGGTGGTTGAGCAGCGACGACTTGCCGACGTTGGGGCGACCCACTATGGCTATGCTGGTTCCCTCGGTCGGCAGCGGTCTCGTCTCCGACCACCCGACCTTCAACAGGGCATCGAGGAGATCCCCGGTACCGGTGCCATGGTAGGCCGAGATGGGAATGGGCTCGCCCAACCCCAGCTCGTAGAACTCCGTCGCATCTCGACGGCGGCTCTCATTGTCCGCCTTGTTGACCGCCAAGAGCACTGGCTTCCCCGAGCGTCTCAGGAGGCCCGCGATCTCCAGATCGCTGCCGGTCACTCCCTCGGTGACGTCGACCATGAAGATGATCGCTTCTGCTTCCGCGATCGCGACCTCCACCTGACCACGCACGAGCGTCGCCAGATCATCACCGGAGTCCGGCACGAGGCCTCCCGTGTCCACGAAGGTGAAGGTCGTGCCACCCCACTCGGCGTCAGCGTAGATGCGGTCTCGGGTCGTGCCCGGCACGTCCTCAACAATGGCGAGAGGTTGCTCGACGAGGCGATTGAAGAGGGTTGACTTGCCGACGTTGGGGCGACCGACCAGGGCCACGAGGGGCTTGGTCATGATTCCTTGATCACCACCTCGACCTGGTCGGGAAGGACCGCCTGCACACCCAAGGAACTAGGTTTCTCAACTTCGGGCGTCACGAAATGGGTCCCCGGCTCGTACCCAGAGAGATCGAGGGTAACCAAGACATCGCCGGACTCCAGGGCTTCGAGATCGGACAACGGCCCCGAGAGGATGACCTCCACCGTGTCGGGAGAGAAAGTCGCCTCCAATCCCCGGCCCAGGCCCTGGACTACTGGGGCAAGTTGGATAGTCTGTCCGCCCAGGACAGGCGAGATCTCGATGACGGCCTGGACCGTCGCCACGTCCTCCAGAGCGGAGACGCCTTCTGGGAAGACAATGGCCACTTGCTCCGATACTTCGTCCCGTGCACCTTCCACGCTCACCGGATACGTCTCCAGATAGCCCGGGATCTCGTTCACGGCTGTGGGATCTCCGAACACGGTCACCGTGGAAGGTTCAGCGCTGATACTACTGATCCAGTATCCTGAGGCTGGATTCCCCTCGATCTTGGCCCTGATCGACAACTCACGGTACCCCACCTCTTGCTCTATGGGAACCGTCACTCTGGCCGTCTTCTGTCCCAGCTCGACCCCCTCCACTACGCTCCCCACCTCGTTCGTGGCTGACAAGGTTACGCTGCGTTCGAAGGTGTCTTTCTCGCCGCTCAGGTAGATCCCGGCGCTGACTTGAACCACCTGGTCTACTTGAGTCTGAGGCCCGCTCACCTCTACCCACGCCGGCTCAACCTCGATGGATCCAATCCCGAAGCCCAGCGGTGGATTGCCATAGATGCTGACTCTCACCGCGACAGTCTTCTCGCCCCTGGTGTCGAGACGAATCGTGAGTGCAGCCGGTGACACCTCCAGGATTCGCACCAGGTTGCCCGCCGGCTCCACCTGGACAGGGACCTCATGCAGTCCCACGTCCAGACCCGCGAGGTCGACGTACGCTCGGAAGCTACTGGGACTCAGGTCCTCCCACACCGACTCTGGAGTCCTGACCCTGACCATGACCTGTTGGCTCGAGTCACCCACGATGACCAGCCCCTCTCCCCTGTTCACGACCTCCACAGGAACGGCCTCCGCCAGGTAGCCCTCGGCAAAGGGACTCGCCTGGATCGTGGCCCCCATCCAGACCATGACGCCGAGGACCAAGGCCATGACCATCGAAGCGAGGTTGCTCCTGTTGAGTATGGAGCGCACTATGCCCCGTACGCCTCCTCTCTGGACTGTCCGGCCTCGTGACTCGAAAGACACTTATCACCTACTTCTGCACGGCCCAGCGTGACAGAGTGCCGTCCAATGGTCGCCGATATGCTGAGCGCAGGGACTCTCGCAAGCGAGCTTCATCAAGATTGGACACCATCTCCCCATACCTGGCGACCGAAATGATCGAGGTTTCTTCCGATACAATAACCGCCACGGCGTCGCTCTGCTCTGTGATCCCCACTGCCGCCCGGTGCCTCAGGCCGAGACCCCGGTGTACGCGACTGGTCTCCGCCAGCGGCAAGATGCAGGCAGCCGCCACAATCCTGTCTCCGCGGATTATCGCCGCGCCGTCGTGCAGCGCCGTGTTAGGCTGAAAGATGGTAAGAAGAAGCTCGGTGGTCACTTCTCCATCTATGGGCACCCCGGTATCTACGTACTCTTGAAGCCCGGTTTCGCGCTCCATCACTATCAGACCACCGTGCCGTCGCTCAGACAACTGCTGTGCCGCCCGCGCGATCTGCTGGCTGACACCCATGGTTATAGCTTCGGTGGAAGAGAAGGAAACCAGTCCCCCTCCGCGCCCAAGGCGTTCCAGCGCCCGACGCAGTTCCGGCTGGAAGATCACCGGCACCGCCACGAGGAGGGCGGGCAGAGTGTTCTGAATCAGCCAGTTGAAGGCCGTGAGTGAGAGGAAGTTGCTGGCCAGCACGACAGCTATGACCAGCAGGAGAACACCGCGCATCAAGGCAACTGCCCGAGTGCCCCTAACCAGGTACAATAGACCCCAGAATATGGCGGTGACCAACAGGATGTCGAGCAGATCATTCAACTCGAAATGCGAGAGTATCCACAGGATGTCCGACACTATACCCTCTCGAAGTCACCATAGTAGTGGCCGAAGCCACGTTCTCGTTCATACCGCCGGTGCGCCGTCCCTGAGCTCTGACAGGAGCTGAGTGTACCCTGCCTTGTCGTCTGGCTCCAAGCCAATGATGGTTCTAAGGGTCTCCATGGCCTCCTGCCTGCGTCCGGCTTCCAGTTGCAGTTCGCCCAGAGTATCAAGTTCCGCGATGGCCTCCGCCTTCATCCCCAGCTCCATGTAGATCCGGCTCAGCCGGGATCGCATGGGGATGTCCTGAGGATTGGAGGCCACCAACTCCCGCAGGGTCCTGATGATCTTGTCGAAGTCCCTTTTCTTGCCATAGTGGACGATCAACTCATCCACATCTGCGAGGGCCTGCGCGTGTTGCCCCAGCTTGTAGCGAAGCTCCACCGTGCGGAACCTTGCCTGCTCGTCCCCAGGTGAGAGCGCTATGATCTGCTCGTAAGTCTTCAGGGCCTCCTTCCAGTGCACGCGCTGCGTCTGAAGGTCGGCCACGCGATGGAGTATGCGAGCTTGCCACTCTGGTGAAGCTTTCTCACGACGAGCAAGCTTCAGGGCCTGCTCGTATCTCTCCAGCGCAGCGTCCACGCGAGCCAGTCGATAGTAGCTCTCGCCCAGAGCTATGCACTCCTCCAGAGCTAGGTCTGTCTCATCGTGCTCGATCAACAGATCGATCAGCTTCTCTCTGACTGAAACGGCCATCGGCGCCGCAGACAAAGCTTGCCTATACACTTCAATTGCCCTGCGCGGGTCGTCGCGCATCAGATAGGACTGCGCCACCGAACTGTACTTGCTTACGGCTTCTTCGGCTTTACCCTGCTGAGCAAAGATCTCCGCCAGCCGCAGGTGCAGAGGGAGATAGGTCGGCGCCAGCCTGGCAGCCCGGTAGCACTCCTCCAACGCAGTGAAAGGCATACCGCGGCTCTGGTATTCGCGGCTTCGGACCATCAGGTCCACCACCTCATCCCCTCCAGGGATCTCCAGGACCTCAGGAAGGATGGGCACGACACCATCCTGAGCCAGGCTATCCAGCTTGCGTCGCGCCTCCTTGATCTTCTGCTTCCATCCAGCGCCGCTCAAGAGATCCATCATAGAGTGAATCAGCAACTCAGACCTTCCGCCGTCGCCTCGACCCCATTCGCTAGAAGCCATGCTGTCATACGCACGGATGATTTCGTCGTCGTGACCCTCACCCAGGATCTCCAGATCGATGATCTTCAGCGCCTCCAGGAATCTGGACATCGCATCGTCCAGCTTGCCCTCGGCCCAACAGCACTGGGCGAGCCCTATCTGGCTCGCCAGACGGTATTCACGCACCTCCGCAGACCGCCGAAGCAGCTCTATAGCCTCATCGAACTGAGAAAGCCCCTTCTTCAAGAGCCCCAGGCTGAACACTACAGCGGGGAGCTCGACTCCCCTTTCCAGAGCTTGCTCGTAGAAGCCCAGGGCATCCTGGATCATGCCCCGCGAGTGGAAATCTATGGCCTTGCCCAGTATGGTCCGCACGTCTCCGCTTTCCGTCGTTGCTGATGCCTCTGCCGCATCACCAAGCTCCCCATCTTCCAGGAGCGCCTCCGCCAAAGCTGTCAGAGCGACGTGGACAGCCTCCTCCATCGGGCCGAGTTCCTCTTTCAAGGAGACGAGGCCAGACGTAGAAATGGTTATCCCCCCTTCTGAACTCAGCCGCTCCAGCAGAGTACGGGCGCCCCGGTTCCCAGCATCGAGCGATAGCACACGCTGGCACTGACTTGCTGCTTGCTCGAGTTCGCCGTCGTCGTAGTGGAGTCGGGCCAGAGCCAGGTACTCTTTGGCCGCCTCCGCCGGCCTGGACCTGTAGGCGCAGGCGTCAGCCAGCTTGAGATGAGCCTCCTTGCTCTCCGGATGCAGTCGCACGGCCTGCTTCCAGGCTTCCTCGGCCCGACCCAGGTCCTTCAACTGCACGTAGACATCTGCCAGGCCCACCCAGGCCTCAGCAGCATCGGATGCCCGACCCAACTGCTCCAGAATCTGCGCCACCTTGAGCCTGGGCGCGGGGTCATCGGGTTTGAGCTCAGAGACCCGTCTGTACTCGCGGAGCGCCTCCCTCGATCTCTCACCCTTGTAGAACGCGAAGGCCAACCCGCTTCGAGCCGTCAAATCATCGGGGAACTCGGCGACGGCCAACTCATACTCCTCGATGGCCTTCCTCCACCGCTTCTCCCACGCATAGCTATGCGCCCTCTTGACGGCCGTTTCGAAGGCGGTTCGATCACCAGCCATGTGAGCTCAAGACCCTCATCTCTCTCATCACGAAGCACCTCAGCAATGGCCGCAGAGGTGTTTCACCACCGTGAGCATGGCATTACCTGCGCCAGGACGCGCCAGCAGGAAGGTCGATCTGTACAACCGCATCAGCCGCCACGAGGGCGGGATCGCGCTGTCCCTGGCTGGCGCTCTGAGGCGCACGGGAAACGCCGGCCCGACGGAGACCGCATCGCCCACCTCAGCCAGCCATCAACGTAACCAGAATGGCCTTCTGGAGATGCATCCTGTTCTCCGCCTGGTCCAGCACAGCCGACTGGGGTCCATCGATCACCTCGTCTGTGATCTCCTCTCCCCTGTGCGCCGGCAGACAGTGCATAACCAGGGCATCCGGTTTGGCCAGGGAGAGCAATTCTCCGTTGACCTGGTATGGCTGGAACAGGGGCAGCCGAGCCTCGCGCTCGTCCTCCTGCCCCATGCTGGCCCACGTGTCCGTGTAGACGACGTCGGCTGCGCTCACAGCGGAGCGCGGATCGACATCGAGCACCACCCGGCCACCAGTCTCCCGGGCGAATCGCGTCGCCTTGCTCACCACCTCGTCAGACGGCTCGTATCCCGATGGCGTGGATACTCGAACCTCCATGCCCACCTTGCTACCTGCAAACAGCAGGGAGTGAGCTACGTTGTTCCCATCACCTACGTAGGCAAGTACCAGACCCTGGAGGGCGCCTCTCTTCTCGTAGATGGTAAGAATATCGCTCAGGCCTTGACAGGGATGAACGTAGTCTGAAAGCCCGTTGATCACCGGGACCGAGGCGTAGGCCGCCAGTCCTTCTATGTCGGTATGGTCGAAGACACGAGCCATGATCCCGTCTACGAATCTGCTCAAGACCCGCGCGACGTCGGCCACGCTCTCGCGCTGGCCCAACTGGATCTCCTGAGGTGACAGGTACATCGCTCTTCCGCCGAGTTGCGACATCCCCACTTCGAAGGACACTCGCGTCCGCAAGGAGGGTTTCTGGAAGACCATGCCCAGGGTCTTGCCTGCAAGCACCGGATTGTTGCCGCCCTTCCTCCACTCATCTTTGAGCTCGACTGCCAACTCGAGCAGATCCCGGACCTCCACGGTGCTAAGGTGCTCCACACTGACAAGATGTCTCATTCCTCTCTCCCAACCGGACGAAGTATACCACAACAGAACGTACGCAGTAAAGACCTATGCCATCTCCACCGGATTTGCCAGCGTACCGATACCCTCGATTTCCACCTCGACGACATCACCGGGGAATAGCTCGCCAACGCCCGACGGTGTCCCAGTGAGCAACACATCCCCAGGCTCCAAGGTCATCACCTGCGAGATCGAGCTTACGAGGACCTCTGCGGGAAAGGTCATCCCCCTTGTTGGGGCATGCTGGCGGAGCTCGCCGTTCACCCTCGTGCTGATGGTCAACTCGCGAGGATCCACATCGGTACAGACCACCGGCCCCAGAGGGCAGAAGGTGTCGAATCCCTTGCCCCGGGTCCATTGACCATCTCGGCGCTGCAGGTCGCGCGCGGTGACATCGTTGGCGCACGTGTATCCCAACACGTAGTCGAGCGCCTCTTCCACAGGAATGTGCTTCCCCCTCCTCCCAATCACCAGAGCCAGCTCACCCTCGTAGTCTACTCTCTGCGTGAGATGTCTCGGATAGATGATGCTCTCCCTGTGTCCCAAGATCGAACTCGGCGGTTTCAGAAAGAAGAGTGGCTCCTCCGGCGACGGGCTGCCCATCTCATCCGCGTGATCGTGGTAGTTCACTCCCACCGCAATGATCTTGGATGGCGCGCACGGCGGCAGGAACGTCACTCCTGCCAGGCTGCTTACCTCCGCGCCTCGCTGCCACTGGCCGAGAGGCGTGCCCTCGATCCAGTATAGTCCGTCGTCCTGTGACAGGACCCACCGAGTCTCGCCTGCCGAACGAACACACATCAGTTCCACGTTCTCAGTTCCCTCGAACAATCCATCCTGGAGCGCAACTCACGTCTTCCGAGCCGCCCCACTTCGAACACGGCTTTCATCCGCTGGTGCCAGAACCCTGCGGCCAGTGGAGATACCGGTGGCACCACTTCTGCCAACTACGGATCGACCGGAGTTGTCACCCGCCGGGTAAGAGTCGTCGCCGCTTGTGGGAGATGCTGACTGCCACGGCACAGCATCTTGGCCCGCCGATCCTTTTCCGGCGGTTCACGGCCCGCTGCCGGCCGTGGCTGGAGCGAGACGACCAGGCACGACCACATACAACCGCCGAGGAACCCAGCAGCAGATGGTGCCAGTCCGCCACCAGACGCCCAAGACGTGCAGAGTCCCGTAGACGACACAATCAGCTCCGGCCTTCTCTCCTACGCATTATATCACATCTAAACGCGGAGGCCAACGGGCCACGCCCTCCCTCGGAACGACGGCAGTTGCGTGGACAGGGGCTACAAAGTGCCGTATAATCGCTCCAACTGTCCCAGCTTGCCGCGCCAGGGTGCGTTCACCATACACAAGGAGAGATGGGGATCTTTCCGTGCAGGTCGCGGCCTGGACGTGGGTCACCGCGGCGGCGCAAGGCCGAAGTGGTGAGATGGGGGACTTGCCGTACGATGCTCTACCGCATCCACGAGGGTTGATAGATTGTCCACCAGCTACACTGTCAAGTTGCCTGTGTTCGAGGGGCCCCTTGACCTGCTGCTGCACCTGATCGAGGAAAGGGAGCTGGACATCACCAAGGTCTCACTGGCTGCGGTGACGGACCAGTACCTGGAGTACATGAACCAGGTCGAGGAGCTCCAGCCCGACAAGCTGGCTGACTTCCTCATCGTTGCAGCCAAACTCCTGCTCATCAAGTCTCGCATGCTTCTGCCGCAGCCCCCCGACGAGATCGACGAAGAAGAGGACGAAGACGTGGGCGACGAACTGGTGAGGCGTCTCGTCGAGTACCGAAAATTCAAGAACGCGGCCACGGCACTCCAAGCCAGAGAAGAGCAAGGAATGAGGGCCTACGCACGGTTGATGGCACCAGCGGAGCCACAGCGCAGCTTCCGCCTGGAGGGCGTAACCCTCAATGCCCTCGCTGAGGCGGTTCGGCAAGCCATGATGACCCAACCTTCCTCCACCGTAGACACGGTGGTGACACCTCTCCACGTGTCTCTTCCCGAGAAGATCGCACGCCTGGAGACCTTGCTGGACAACGAGGGGCGGTTCAGCTTCAACGCCCTGCTGAAAGAGGCCCAGTCGCGCACGGAGATCATCGTGACCTTCCTGGCCCTGCTGCAACTGATCAAGAGGCGTAAGGCAGTCGTTGAACAGAGGGAACTGTACGGGGAGATCTTGGTCAGCGCACCTCAGTAGTGGTGGCGCCCTACACGTCCTCTCACGACACGGGAGGAGCTTGCAGACACAACGTTCTCAGAACCCCGGGAGCTCCGCTAGCAGCGAGTCCACGGTCTCCCAGTCGGACGCCAGCACGAGCACCGTGTCCTGTCCGCTCTGGCCCAGGTACGTGACCTGTTCTTCGTCCTGCCACCGCTTGTGGTGCTCCTCATCGACCGTCTGGGAGGCTGTGCCGGCGCTCGTCATGAACGTGACGTAGAACGAGCAGAACTCGTCGGCATTGGCTACACTGTCCCAACTCATGCGGTGAACCCACACGAATCGGTCTTCGTTCTCGTTGACCACAAGGACTCCCGTGTCCCCTTCCCAGCCTTCGGCGGCCATCAATGCTTCCTCGCTACCTAGCTCTCTCTCCAGATAGACCCGCACGTATAGCTCTCCAAGGACGTCTCTGATCAGCTCGACCCACCCTGGTCCCAGTGAGCCAGTCAAGTTGCCGACGTCCGGCGCATGTCCCACCTCGCCAGACAGGTACTTGTCGGGATGCATCACCTGCTCAGTAGACTGCGGCGGACTGTGGAAGGCCTGGTTCACCTGCTCCCATCCACCCTTCTCCGACAAAGCAGCCACGAAGACCAACCCCTGGTCATATGGGAACCACGCAGTCTCCCTCACTACTGTGGGTGCGTCTCCATACTCACCCTGCTCGACCTCCTGGATCGCCTCCAGGAGGTCTTTCCGGTCGAAAGGCATCTCGAACAGGTACTTGAACGCATACTCCACCATGACCAGGGTGGCATCTCCCTCGATCAGCGCCTGCAACGCCAGCCTGGAGTCAGTGGTCGGCGATTGGTCGTAGAGCGCATCGAGATCGAAGTGCTGATCCTGCAGAGCGTGGGTGAACTCGTGAGAGAAGGTCACCTCCAGCCACAAATCGCTGGTGTACCGATCCAGGATTAGATAGATCTCCTCCTTCTCACTGTCGTACAGGCCAGCAACGTATTCGCGCAGCGCCTCGATCTCGTTCTCCACGAGGTCGTAGTCTTCATCGATCAGGCCGAGCACGCGATAGAGCTTCTCCCAAGCCTCCAGCTCGTTCACGTACTCCTCCTCCTGGTAGACCTCGGTGAGGTACTCTTCCAGGCGGTAGCGCGTGAAAGTCACCCTCTCGACCTCTCTCAGACTGTCCAGTCCCCTGAGATCGTTAACCCTCACCTCCACTTCATCGTAGGCGCCCTCGCTGACGATGGGAAACCCGGGGATTCGCGCATCGGGGACCACCAACGTGGCGGTGGGCACAGGTTCGTGGGTGGCCGTGGGAGTGAAGGTGGGTGGGAAGGTCAGCTCCGGAACCGGGGTGGAGGTCTCACCGTGAGCAACGACGACTGTAGTTGCCGCTGGCGCTGCCTGCTCAGGGCTTCCCGTGAGCAACACCCCTCCAAGCACCGCAGCCGCGCCACACACGGAGATCGTCACCACACACAGGAAAGCCAGGGCCGCATACTTCAGACAGTTTCCGCCCTTGGGGGAAACCTCCTGCTCCGCGGAAGGCAGCTCCTCGGGTTCGGCTTCTTCGCTCGATTCGGTGGCTACCTCTTCGGGTCCAGCCTCCTCGTCCTCGCTCGTCTCGGCGGGCAGCTCCTCGGGCTCGGCTTCCGCCCACGTCTCGGCGGATGCCTCCCCGGACTTCGCCGCCTCGGCCTCCTCTTCCTCTTCTTCGACCTGCGCCGACTCCCCTAGCAGAGACTGAAGCCCCAATAGAGCAGGTCGGTTCGAGGGGTTGATAGACAAGACGTTCTCGAGACAGGTCACTTTGTCCGAGTCGGGGACCACAGCGCTCAGCCAGAGCCAGCCGAGCTCATTCTCAGGGTCCAGCTCGACGACTTGAGCCAGCAACTCGCGGGCCTCGTGCTCCCTGCCTGCACTGACCGCGGCCATGCCCTGCCGCAGGAGGTTCTCAACCTCCGATCTCGCCGCCATGTCCAACCTCAGTCGCGTCGCCTTGCCAGCCCGGTGCGACCCCTGTGTGCCATACTCCTTGACACACGGCTCGCATTATAGCCCTCGGTTCGCCACATGTCAAGGGCGAGTGACAGCCTGCCGAGCAGGGATGCCCAGACTTCCATTGTATAGGACCCCCGAAGCTGCGAACACGCCGGAAAACGCCGTCCATCGGACCCGGAAGCCGTCTCTAACCTACTCTGCTCTCCCTCACACGCCCAACTTACCTTAAATCTAGCCTCGCTGGCCCTCATAGCCCCTTCGGACTATTGCCAAGTGTTAAGGAATCATGTATAATGTGGGTAATTGTGGGGAGGAGTGGGGCATCCTTCCCAGCAATTTCCCCTAAATGGGGCGAAGGTGGGGCATCGTATAGCACAAATGTTCCTAGGTTCCTACCTCCACAACATCGATAGCAAAGGCAGACTGACACTGCCGGCAAAGTTCAGGCCGGACTTGGCCAAAGGCGTCGTCGTTACCCGCGGCTTGGACCACTGCCTCTGGGTGTTCCCAATTGAAACCTGGGAAGCGTTTGCGCGCAAGATGAACGAGTTGCCCCTCACCGACAAGGGAGCCCGCGATTTCGCCCGCTTCCTGTACGGGCACGCCACGGACTGCGAGCCTGACAAACAGGGCCGCATCCTGCTTCCGAGCAATCTGAGAGACCACGCCGACCTGGACGGCGAGACGGTGATCGTCGGCGGCCCCGGCCGTCTGGAGATCTGGAGCCGCCAGAGGTGGGAGCGCACCAACGAGGAGGTCGCGCGCAACGGGGACGCCATCGCCGAGCGGCTCTTCGAGCTGGGCGTGGGGCTGTGAGTCCCACCCTGCTCCACACGCCGGTACTACTGGATGAGGTACTCGACGGGCTCGCCGTAGGAGCAGATGGCAGGTACGTAGACTGCACGGTAGGAACCGGAGGCCACGCCAGGGACATCCTGGACAGATCGGGGCCCGGAGGACGGCTGCTGGGGCTCGACGTCGATCCCTCAGCCATACAGACATCGAAACGTCGTCTGAGTCCGTACGGCAACCGCGCCACGCTGGTTTGTGACAGCTACGCCAGGCTGAAGGAGGTGGCAAGCGCTCACGGCTTCGTCCCCGTGGATGGAGTGCTTCTGGACCTGGGGTTGTCGTCGCTACAACTGGATGATGCCGAACGCGGCTTCTCTTTTCAGAGGGACGGCCCTCTAGATATGCGGATGGACCCGGCGAGGGAGGTGACTGCCGGCCATCTGGTGAACGAGTTGAGCGAGGCCGAGCTGGCTCACATCATAGCCGACTATGGAGAGGAACCGAGGGCCAGAGCCATAGCCCGTGCCATCGTGCGTAACCGCCCCATCAGCACGACGCAAGAGCTGGCAGACCTGGTTTCTCGCCACGTGGGAAGGCGACGAAGGGTACACCCCGCGACCAGGACCTTCCAGGCTCTGCGCATAGCTGTGAATGAAGAGCTCGATGCCCTATCCGCGACGCTCCCACAGATTGTGGACGTCCTTGCCGAAGGTGGTCGTATGGCTTTGATCAGCTTTCATTCTCTCGAAGATCGCCTGGTGAAATCCTTCATGGTCCAGGAAACGCGGACCTGCATCTGTCCGCCTGAGCTTCCCGTGTGCCGATGCGATCACTCGCCCACCCTGAAGATCCTGACCCGGAAGCCCATCAGGCCATCGGCCGACGAGATCAGACAGAATCCGCGCGCCCGCAGCGCCAAGCTCAGAATCGCCGTTCGGGTCTAGAAGCGATGAACAAGGCCACGAGAGCCGATCCTATCTACATCCCCAAGAGCCCTTTTGGCAGCCGGGGGGGGAAGTACACGGCGTGGGGACTCAGCGGAAAGACCATGGCACTGGTGCTTCTGTTGCTTGTCGTGGGATCGCTCATAGGTTCCTTCTACTTGAACCAGGCCAGCCAGACGACGGCTGCTGGTCTGGAGGTCGTGCGCCTGACCCGGGAGCGCGAACAGTGGAGGCAAGAGAACGCCGGTCTTCGTGCGCAGATAGCCGAGATGGAATCCCTGACGAGGATAGAGGCGCGAGCAGCCGAACTGGGTTTTGTGAAGGCCGACACCGTGGAGTACCTGGTGGTGGATGCCCCTCCCGTAGAGGACGCAGAGGGCGAGTATTCTCCAGCGCCACTGGCTCCTGATCCGCGCACAATAGGCACTCCACCGCCAGCGGCCAGGGATTGGTGGGGAGAACTGGCAGCCCAGCTAGCGTCGTGGGTGAACACAGAGCAGTAGCGAAGCGATGATGGACTCTGATTGGCGAGAACGTGGATCCAAGATTCGGCTGATGGTGGTATGGGTGGCCACCGTCATCGGCACGATGATCCTCGGTGGTCGCCTGGTCTACTGGCAGGTCCTACGCCACAACGATCTCCAGGAGATTGGCGAACGATGGCAGTTGGTCGATGAACCGATACCTGCTCTCCGAGGAGCGATCGTGGATCGCCACGGCTTTGTTCTGGCACAGGACGAATATGAATTCGAGATCTTCGCTACGCCGAGGGACATCAGAGATCCAGAAGACCTGGCGGCGGATCTGGCCCCGGTACTCAGTATGGACCAAGCCGAACTCGTAGCGCGATTATCACAGACAGACCAACCATCCGTGTCGCTGCTGTGGGATGCACCGTTGGAGGTCGCCAGAGAAGTCGAGGCTATCAAAGAAGACTCTGGCGCTGCGGCATTGGGCATCAGCGCCGCGAGAAAGAGGACCTATCCAGAGGGTGAACTGGCATGCCACCTGCTGGGGTTCGTGACCTACGACCACGAGGTGGACTACGACGCCTTCTACGGCGTCGAGGAGTCTTACAACGACCAACTCCGTGGTCAGGCCGGCTCCTGGGGAGGATCGGATAGTACGCTCGCTTCCAGCATCACTATCGGTTCCAGCACCATCTCGCTGCCCCGGGACGGTCAGAACGTAGTGTTGACCCTGGATCGCACGATCCAATACATGGCCGAAACCGAACTGAGACGAACCATTGAGGAGTTCGGAGCCGAGAGAGGGACGATCATCATCATGGATCCACGCTCCGGTGCGATTCTGGCTATGACCAGTTCCCCCGGATACGATCCAAACCCGAGACTGGGCCAGCAGATAACCGAAGACCTGTTCATGAACCCTGCCGTGAGCGAGAACTACGAGCCTGGCTCCGTGTTCAAGGTTGTCACCATGGCCGCAGCCCTCGATGCGGGCATCGTCGGCAGGTACACCACCTACTACGACCAGGGACAGATCTTCGTGGGCGGACACCTCATCTACAACTGGGATCGTCGAGCCTACGGGACTACGAGCATGACCGACCTTCTCAAGTACTCCCTGAACGTGGGCGCTGCGACTCTGAGCACCAATCTGGGTGCCGAGAGATTCTACGACTACGTCGACCGCTTCGGCTTCGGAGAACCGACGGGCATAGATCTGCCATACGAGTCGAAGGGGTTGATGCGGAAGCCGGGAGACGGCGACTGGCGTGAAGGAGATCTGGGCACCAACGCTTTTGGTCAGGGAATCGCGGTTACACCGATACAGATGATCACCGCGGCGGCAGCCGTGGCCAACGGCGGGGAGCTGCCAAGACCGTACATTGTGCAGAGTATCGAGGAGCATGGGCGGACCATCGAAGAATTCCATCCGCAGCCGGGAAGTCAGGCCATCTCCCCATGGGTGGCGGAGGAGCTGACGGAGATGCTGATAGAGTCCATCGCCGGCAAGGAGACCCTGGACATACCCGGCTACGCGATAGCCGGCAAGAGTGGAACCGCTCAGATCCCTGTAACAGGGGGCTATGATCCGGATGACACCATAGCTTCCTTCATTGCCTATGCGCCTGCTCGCGATCCTCAGTTCATCATTCTCGTCAAGATCGACAAACCGACAGCATCGCCTTGGGGAACCGTGGTCGCTGTTCCTGCCTTCAGACGGCTCGCCGAGCAGTTATTCGTCTATCTGGGCATACCGCCCGACGGTTTTGGAGTCACTCGCTCATAGGGCACCGGCACGAGGAGGCCTTATGCTTACCCTCGCAGGTATCCTGCAAGGACTGACCGGACAAACAATCGAAGATGAAGCACCGGGCCGCGTCCAGTTCCACGACGTGGTCGTTGACTCGCGCCTTGCCACCAAGGCCTCTCTCTTCGTCGCTCTGAGGGGCGAGAACGACGACGGACACCATTATGTCAATGACGCCATCGCGCACGGTGCCTACGCTGCCATCATAGATACCCTCGCAGATGACCTGCCACCGATCATCGACACCACCCAGCGACCGCTCGCCCCCCTGCCAGAGCCGCTGTCGCCCCCCTTCTGCTTCCTGGTAGAGGACACCCTTCAGGCTCTTCAGGACATCGCAGCCCACCGCCGCAGGCAGTTCGACGTACGAGTCATCGGCGTAACAGGCAGCGTCGGCAAGACCGTGACCAAGGAAGCCATATACTCGGTCCTCAGCAAGACCTACGTGACCCTGAAGAGCGAGGATAACTACAACAACGAAATCGGCCTACCACTCACGCTGCTCAACCTGGAGGAGAGGCACGAGAGAGTGGTGCTCGAGCTGGGCATGTACGCACTAGGGGAGATCGCTCAGTTGGCTGCCATCGCCCTGCCGCACGTGGGAGTTGTGACCAACGTCGCCCACTCCCATCTGGAGCGACTCGGTTCCGTCGAGCGCATAGCACAGGCCAAGGCCGAACTCCTCGAGGCGCTTCCTCCGGGCGGCACCGCGATACTGAATGGCGACGATCCTCGAGTGAGGGCCATGGCTGGCAAAACCGACGCTGAGGTCTTCTACTACGGGCTCGGTCCGGAGTGCGACCTCACGGCCACCAACATCGAAAGCAGAGGTCTCGAGGGCGTTCGCTGCCGTATGCAGTACGGCCACGAGAGTATCTACGTCAAGATCCCGCTTCTTGGTCGCCACAGTGTACACACCGGTCTCGCGGCCGCAGCCGTGGGCGTAGAAGAGGGCCAACCCTGGGGCCAGATCGCAGCCGGGCTCCGAGACATCGAGGTCCAATTGCGGCTGATCGCTACACCAGGGATCAAAGCTTCAACCTTGATCGACGACAGCTACAATGCCAGTCCCACCTCGAGCCTTGCCGCCTTGAATCTGTTGTCCGAGCTGAAAGGGCGTAAGATCGCTGTACTCGGCGACATGCTGGAGCTGGGATCCTATGAGAATGAAGGTCACCGCAAAGTGGGTCGACGCGCAGCGGAAGTCGTGGACAAGCTCGTGACCGTGGGAGAGCGCGGCGCTCTCATAGGAAGAGAGGCCGTTGCCGTAGGCATGCCGGACGACGACGTCATGTTCGCGCAGGACAACGATCAGGCTGTCCGCTATCTCCTGGACCTGGTCACCGCTGGAGATCTCATTCTGATCAAGGGATCCAGGGGCATGCACATGGACAACATCGTACTGGAGCTCGGAGATAGGCGATGACCTTTGCTCTCACGCTGGGCGTGGTAACGTGTTTGGTGGGATTGCCTTTCGGCTCCCTCCTGTTGAAGGTGCTGAAGGCGCATGGCGTCGGCGAGCAGATCCGTATCGACGGTCCTGTTTCCCATCAGCTCAAGACGGGCACTCCCACCATGGGCGGGATCGCCATCGTGATACCGGTAGCGATCATGACTGGCCTGTTCAACCTGATTCAGCATGAATCGATGCTGCTCCCCCTCGGGACCACGCTGGCCTTTGCTCTGGTCGGAGCCATCGACGACTGGCTCGGAGTGATCAGGAGCCGGCGAGCCGCCGCTGGACAGCCAGACAACGGCAAGGGCGGGCTCAGCGTTCGCTACAAGCTGGGCCTCCAGATTGCCATCGCGATCGCTGCGGCTTGCGTCCTGCACTTTGTATTCCGCCTGGAGAGCTTTGCGCTGCCCTCCGTAGCCACCAAGTTCTCTCTGGGCATCTGGTACGTACCCTGCGCCGTGTTTGTGATCGTGGCTATCACCAACGCGGTTAACCTGACCGATGGTCTGGACGGCTTGGCTGGCAACACTTCCGCCCTGGCTTTTGTAGCCTTTGGAGTGATCGCTCTGCTTCAGGGACAGCTATACCTCGTGGCCTTTTGCTTCACCATGACGGGGGCCACCATGGCCTTTCTGTGGTACAACGCGTTTCCCGCTCAACTCTTCATGGGGGACACCGGGTCGCTGGCCCTTGGCGGCACGCTGGGGGTGGTGGCCATGATGACAGGACAGTGGCTGTTGCTTCCCATAGTATGCATCGTCTTCGTGGCCGAGGCGTTGTCCTCACTGTTGCAGGTTTGGTTCTTCAAACTGACGGGCGGAAGGCGCTTATTCAAGATGGCACCTCTGCACCACCACTTCGAGCTTCTTGGCTGGTCTGAGGTCCACATCGTGCAGAGATTCTGGTTGGTCAGCGTCCTGGCAGCCATGTTCGGCATCGCCCTGGCCCTGTTGTGAGGTTCACAGTTGTGTCATGGTCTACGAAGGACAAAGGGTCACTATCATCGGACTGGGAAGGGAAGGTCTGGCACTGGCCAGGTTCCTGATCCGGCAAGGGGCTGAAGTGACCATTACCGACATCAAGAAGGAAGAACTCCTGACGAGCGAGATGGCAGATCTGGCAGGTCTGCTCATCAAGTACCACCTGGGCGGGCACCCTGAACAGGTGCTCGATACAGATGTTCTCTTCGTCAGTCCGGGAGTTCCACAGAGTATTCCCATTCTAGTGGAGGCGCGTCGCCGAGGGGTTCCGTTGAGCAGTGAGACCAAGCTCTTCTTCAGCCTCTGCCCGGCTCCGATCATCGGCATTACCGGCAGTAGCGGCAAGACGACGACGACCAGCCTGGTGGGAGAGATCCTGAAGGCGGATGGACGCCGAACCTTTGTGGGAGGGAATATCGGATCGCCACTGATAGAGGTTGTGGACGAGATAAGCCCGCAGGACGCAGTAGTCATGGAACTCTCTAGCTTCCAACTGGAGGTCCTGCACCGCAGCCCGCACATCGCTGCCGTGCTCAACCTCTCACCCAACCACCTCGACCGGCACGAGTCGATGGACGACTACGTGAACGCCAAATCGAACATCCTCAGATTCCAGACAGAGCAAGACTATGCGATCCTCAACGCCGACCAGGCTCTGACCAGTGGGCTGAGCGAGATCTGTAGGGGACAAACGGTGCTCTTCAGCCGCCAGAGACCGGTGGACCGGGGCGCCTTCCTCGACGGCGAGCACGTCACCCTGCGCCGGAATGGGGAGGAGGGAAGGATCTGCACGGTCTCGGAGATAAGGTTGCTCGGTCTTCACAACGTCGAGAACGTCCTGGCAGCCTGCGCCATCGCGAGCGTCGCGGGAGCGCGGAGAGCAGCGATACGCGATGTGGTCACCTCCTTCCAGGGGGTGGAACACCGCCTCGAACTCGTGCGCGAGATCGACGGGGTCCGCTACTACGACGATTCCATCGCCACATCGCCACAGAGAACCATGGCCGCCCTGAGTTCCTTCCCGGACCCAGTAATCCTGCTCGCCGGCGGCCGTGAGAAACACCTTCCCCTGGAGAGGCTGGCCGAGGCCATCTTACAGAAGGTGAAGACCCTCGTCCTCTTCGGCGAGGCTGCCCCCATCCTGGAGCAGGCGGTGGCCGAGAGACAGAGCCAACATACCGAGACGAGTCTGCCGGTCAACCACGCTTCGGATCTGGCAGAGGCGGTGCGGATCGCCGCCCGAGTCGCGGAGCCGGGTGACGTCGTGCTGCTCTCTCCGGCGTGCACCAGCTTCGACATGTACAGGGACTTCGCCGAGAGAGGCGAGCACTTCAAGTCCCTGGTCCACGGCCTGGAGCATCCTGAGCAACGAAGCGTAGCTACCGAGGATGAAGATGCCTGAGACAACCAGCCACACAAGTCAAAGACCCGACTACGTTCTGGTCCTGATCGTGGTTGCCCTGCTTCTGATCGGCTTGATCATGGTATACAGCGCCACCTTCACCATCGGATACACCTATGCTGATCAGCCGACCTACTATCTGATCAGGCAGGCAGTCTGGGCGGCCATGGGTCTCGACATCATGGCCCTGATGATGAGAGTGGAATACCACAAGTGGCGGAAGTTCTCCGTGGTGTTCATGCTGCTGACGTTGGCGCTTCTGGCGTACGTCCTCGTGGCGGGTCCGGCCGTGCACGGGGCCAGGCGCAGGATTCTGGGGGACTCTCTACAGCCGAGTGAGTTGTGCAAGCTGGCTACGGTGTTATACGTGGCGCACTGGCTCTCCACCAAGGGCCAGAAACTCAAACAAGTCACCTACGGGCTGGTGCCCTTCGCCATCCTTATCGGCATCATTGCCGGATTGATCATTCTGGAACCGGACTTCGGCACGACGATCCTCATCGTGGCGGCCGCCGCCACCATGTTCTTCATCGCCGGAGCTGACGTGATCCAGTTGATGATCAGCGCGATAGTGGGCAGCAGCACCCTGCTGCTACTCATCGCCAACTATGAGTACGCGTGGCAGAGGATCCTCGCCTTCTCCCAGGACCCATTCGCTGTGTTACAGAAGCCATTCGGCGCTGTTCTGGCGCAGGATACCTACCAGGTCATGCACACTCTGGTCACTTTGGGCTCGGGCGGGATCACCGGCGCTGGTCTAGGCTCCGGGCAGCAAAAGCACATGTTGCCGGCGGCAGAAAGTGACGCCATCTTCGCTGTTCTGGGCGAAGAACTGGGCTTGATCGGATGCCTCGTCGTCGTCGGGCTCTTTGCAGCGTTCGCCTACCGGGGCTTCAAGATCGCCCTCAGAGCGCCGGACTCCTTCGGATTCCTTCTGGCGTCAGGCATCACCGTCTGGCTCACCTTCCAGGCATTGATAAACGTGGCAGTGGTCACGGACACACTTCCCTTCACAGGCCTGACCATGCCCTTCATCAGCCTCGGGGGCTCGTCACTGGTTATCTCGTTAATGGGCGTGGGCATGCTCCTGGGCGTCTCTCGGGGGACCAGGGAAAACGTAGAGGAACAGAATGCGCCTGCTGGTATCGGGCGGGGGGACAGGGGGACACGTGTACCCTATTCTAGCCGTCCTCCAACAACTAGATAGTCGAAGCACGCCGTCATCGGAGATCTGCTACGTGGGCAATGCTTCCGGGATCGAGGCCAAACTGGCAAACAGGGTAGGGTTGTCGTTCATGAGCATTACGACGGCCAGCTTCTACGGTGCCCCTCTCTGGGCGCTGCCTGCCCGCCTGGCACGACTCGCTCGTGGAACGGCTCAGTCCCTGGGCATCATCAGCCGATTCGCACCACAGGCAGTGCTGGCTACGGGAGGGTACGTCTGTGCCGCGCCGGTGCTGGCCGCGTGGCTGAGAAAGGTGCCCAGCGTGGTATACCTGCCGGACCTGGCACCGGGAGCAGCGATACGCGTCCTTTCCCGATTCGCACGGTACGTCGCCGTCACCTTCCCTGAGTCGAGGGACTACTTTGGCCCTGGCAAGGCCGTGGTCACCGGATACCCAGTCAGACAGGAGCTATTCGAGACCGACAGAGCGTTGTCCCGACGTGCACTGGACCTGGAGATTTCCGAGACGACGCTCCTGGTGCTCGGTGGCAGCCAGGGTGCCCACAGCATCAATGTCTCCATCGGTACCATCCTGGAGGACCTATTGAGACTCTGTCAGATCGTGCACATCTGTGGGGAGAGTGACGCAAGCTGGCTCCTCTCGAGGAGGGACGATCTACCTGGCGCTCTGGCAGCGCGCTACAAGGTCTTTCCCTACCTCCACGAAGAGATGATCCACGCTCTGGGAGCGGCTGACCTGGCCGTGGCTCGAGCCGGAGCAGCCACCACGGGCGAGTTCCCGGCCCTCGGCCTGCCCAGCGTTCTCATACCCTATCCTTACGCCGGCCGTCATCAGGACCGGAACGCCGACTACATGGCACGGAACCACGCCGCAGTGAAGATCGCGGACGAGGATCTGTCCCCTGAAACCCTGCTGAATGTACTGAGCCGGCTCCTCTCGGACGACGCCGAGCGTGCACGACTCGCCGAAGGAGCCCGTTCTCTGGCGCGGCCCGACGCGGCCGCTCGTATCGCTCAGTTGGTGACAGACGTGGCGTTTGCGAATTGACCGAGCCCAAAGGGAAACGGCATGAACTTGGATCTTGAACCTGCAATGCTCCAGTATTTGATAGTCGTCGGCACGGCGCTGTCCGTGTCCACCGTGGTTGGCCTGAAGCGTGGCTGGAGAGGCCAACTGATGGCTTTCGTGCCCATCGTCATCGTCTGGGCCCTGCTTGGGGCAAAGGAAGATACGCTGATCGGCGCAGTCAATGCCACCTACAGGGGAACTCTGTTCTTCATCTCATGTGGCTCAGCAACCGACCAGGCATCCTGCATGGAATCTCACGGCATCACGGAGGTCCTTCTCGTCGACCCCGCCGACGCCGGTCAGACCCAGTTGCTCCAGCTCGCGGCCTTCGTCTCGGTGGTGGCACTTGCCTTCCTGGCCGTGATGCGCTTCGGAAGAAAGCCGAGTTCTATCCTGCAACGGATCACAGGTGCAGCCCTCGGGGTTGCCAATGGTTTCACGTTGAGCTACCTGGTGCTGCCGCTCCTGCCCTACCAGCAGGAGATCGACCTGCCGATAGCCACGGCAGCGGCGGAGGATGGACTGCCCAACGTGGCTCAGGGTCTGCCTGCGTCCATCAACATGCCACACGTGAGCATCGCGGTCCTGGTCCTGGCCATCTTCGTGGTGTTCGTCGTTCTGGCAGTACGGTTGATGAGGCCCACGGAGGTGTAGTCGCGGTGTGTTTCGGCCGGTGAAGGCTAGCCGCTCGCAAGGGAGAGTCTGTCTTGGGGCCACTGGAAGTCTTGTGGATTGTGCTGGTAGGTGTGTTCGCCGTGGTGGGCGTCGTGAGAGGCTACCCCAAAGAGCTGGGCGTCACGACCACCATCCTGGCGGCCATGCTGCTGCTGACCAAGGGAGGTGCCTCGACGCTGACCGCCCTGGACTCGTACTTGATCGGGTACACCGGGACCAGTCTGGTGTTCGAGGGTCAGTACAGCGACCTGATCCAATCGCTGTTCTACATCCTGGTTTTCGTGGCGGCCGTGGTCGTGTCTTACCACGGGGAGACGCTAGCCTTCTCAGGGATGCCACCGAGAGGGCCTGTGGGGATCGCGTTGAATCTGATAAGCGGACTGATCAATGGCTATCTGATCTCAGGAACCTTGTGGTACTACCTGCACGTCTTCAACTACCCGATTCAGGTGCTGGGGCTCTTCAGGCCTCCGCTGACCGACTTCGCGCAGACCTGTCTGGTCCCCATACTACCCGTGGCCTTGCTCGAGCCTTACCTGATCTTTCTGGTACCGTTCATGATCGTGATGAGGGTCATAAGATGACGGGCCCTGCGCCCGCACCCGGTGATGAGCGTGTCCTCGAGGCTCTCAGACCTGGAGCACACGTCCATCTGGTGGGTATTGGTGGTATCGGTATGAGCGCCATCGCGCGCGTGCTCCTGGAGAGGGGATACGCTCTCTCCGGGTCGGACCTGCGCCTCTCCGACCTTACCCGCGAACTGATGGCTCTTGGGGCTACGGTCTATCAGGGGCATAGTGGGGAGAACGTCGCGGGCGCGGAGACAGTGATAGTCTCATCGGCCGTAGCCGAGACTAATCCAGAGATCGTGGAGGCCAGAAACCGAGGTGTTCCGATCCTCAAGAGGGGTCAGGCGCTGGCCTGGCTGATGCAGGATCACTACAGCATTGCGGTGGCCGGCACCCACGGCAAGACCACCACCAGCGCCATGATCAGTCTTCTGCTCGAAGACGCCAAACTGGACCCCACCATCATTGTGGGTGGCATCGTCCCGGAACTTGGCGCCAACGCCAAAGACGGAAAAGGCAAGTACCTGGTCGTCGAGGCCGACGAGTACGATCGGACGTTCCTCCACCTCAGCCCTCAGTTGGCTGTGATCACCAGCATCGAGATGGACCATCCGGATTGTTATGTCGATCTAGAGGAGATGTCACAGACCTTCCGCGACTTCCTCTCGAAGATGCCCCCAGGTGGGCACGTGATGGCCTGCGGAGATGATCCTCAGGTGATGAAAGTGGTGGGCGATCTGCCAGAGCTGAGGGTGACTACCTACGGCCTCCACCCTGAGAACGATTGGAGAGCCACCAACCTCGAACAGAACGGCCTCGGCGGAACCGATTTCGTGGTGTCAGCCGGGTCCGAACAGAAGGGCTCGTTCCGGCTCAGCGTCCCTGGCGCCCACAATGTCTCGAACGCCCTGGCGGCCATAGGGGTCGCCGATCACCTGGGGCTAGACTTGAACTCCGTTCGTGACACGCTGACGCGCTTTCAGGGCGTTGGTCGCCGTTTCGAGGTCAGAGGCGAGCTCCACGACATAACCGTCGTCGATGACTACGCACATCATCCCAGCGAGATCAGGGCAACCCTGGCAGGCGCACGCCAACGATACGAGGGCCGCCGGATCTGGGTCGTCTTTCAGCCCCACACGTACAGTCGCACCAAAGCGCTGCTGAGCGACTTCGCCAGCGCCTTCATCGATGCCGACGAGGTCGTGGTCACCGCCATCTACGCAGCTCGTGAGAAGGACGACATGGGGATCCGCGCTGGCGACCTCGTGCAAGCGATGAGTCACCCCCAGGCCGTCCACGTGCCCGATCTCCATCGAGCCGCGAGCCGGGTCGCCAGCCGCCTGGTGTCAGGAGACGTCCTCATCACCATGGGCGCTGGTGACGTGTGGCGCGTAGGCGAGGAGGTACTGGCCATCCTCAGGGGAAGAGACGAGCATGATGATTAGCACCAAGGATTTCCCCAAGATGGCCCAAGAGAGAGGCTTGAGCTCTCCACTGCTCCCGGATGAGCCGCTCAGCAAGCACACGTCCTTTCGCATCGGAGGGCCAGCCGACTTGTTCGCCGTCGCCGAGAACGAGGAGCAGCTCTGCTCGTGGGTTTCGCTGGCCAGGGAGTTGGGGCAGCCCTACCTTGTGATCGGCAAGGGCACGAACCTCCTCGTCGCTGACGAAGGGTTCAGAGGCCTGATCATCGAGAACCGCTGTTCGACCTACACTGTGAACGGAGACCTCAACATGCTGCACGCCGAGGCTGGAGTCTCGTTGGCGCGGCTGGCCCGCCAGACTGCGGCCAGAGGACTCCAGGGTTTGGAGTGGGCCGTGGGCATCCCTGGCACCCTGGGAGGGGCCATCGTCAACAACGCGGGCGCCTACGACGGCAGTATGGCCGACTGCGTGCAGCAGGTCACCATTCTGGACCAGCAAGGACGAACCCAGCGACTGGAGCCTGCCGAGTTGAGATTCGGTTACCGTGTCAGTCGATTCCGAGAGCCAACGTACCGGGGCGAGACCATTCTCACAGCACATCTATCATTGGCCCCAGCATCCGTCGCGATGCTCGAGGAGCGCATCGAACGCTATGCGAACTTGCGACGCGAGACTCAACCCCGAGGACCAAGCGCGGGATCCGTGTTCAAGAACCCGTTGGGCTTGAAAGCCGGCAAGCTGATTGAAGATGCGGGGCTCAAAGGCTCCAGCGTCGGCGACGCAGCGATCTCACACAGACATGCAAACTACATCGTGAACCAGGGGCACGCCACGGCCGACCAGGTGTGGCAGCTCATCCGGCTCGTGAGGGACAAGGTTTGGGAGCTTCGCCGGGTGAGAATGGAACTGGAGATCGAGTTGATCGGCGAATGGCCACAGGCGCACGTGAATTGAGAGGAAGACTGTAGCATGTTTTCGTTATCTGGGGCGAGCAAGCCCAAGAGACAACCTCGTCGCTCTGAGATGCGTCTGGGAAGGAGCTACGAGCAGGCGGTAGCTCACCAGCGAGTGTCTGTCCGGTCCGCGGACCGGACGCGATCCGCGGCCAGCAGGCGCGCGGCCATGGGACTCGGCCCTCGTGTCGGTAGCCTGCTGTTGGCCTTGGCTTCCCTGGCTGCCCTCGCCTACGTGTTCCTCTCCGATGACTACTATGTCTTCGCAGCCACTGTGAGCGGCAACAGCCTCGTGACTGCGGAAGAGGTGTTCCAGCGGAGCGACATTGAGGGCTACAGCATCTTCTTCATCGATCCAGTCCAGATCGAAGAGCGGATTCGGGCCATTCCCGACGTCCGGGAGGCGACGGTACAGGCCAGCCTGCCCAACGTCCTGGTCATCGAGGTGCAGGAGCGGCAAGCACGCGCGATCTGGCAGACCGGTGACGACCGCTACGGCGTCGATGACGAAGGCACAGCCGTGTCGCTGCGAGGTGACGCTGAACCGAGCATCGTGATCACGGATCTCGACTCCACACCCCTGGAACTAGGCGCGCAGGTGAACCTGGAAGCTGTGACCGCAGCGGAGACCTTCCACAGTCTGCTGCCGGGCACCACGGAGTTTGGCTACTCGCAAGAACAGGGCATCAGCTACGTGGATCAACACGGTTGGCGAGTCTACCTCGGTAGTGGACAAGACGCACAACTGAAGGTGGCCGTCGTAGAGGCCCTTGCCACGCAGTTGGAGAGCCAAGCAGCAGTAGTAGAGACCATAGACGTCCGCTTCCCCGAGAGCCCGCTCTACCACCTGGCCGAGGCATCGGCTCCAGAAACGGAGTAGCCGGCGGTGCCAAGAGACCGGAGGAGGACAACGTGGAAGATACCATAGTCGCTATCGACGTGGGTACCACCAAGGTGTGCACATTGGTCGCTGAGCCGTGCGATGATGGCGAGCTTCGCATCGTGGGCGTGGGAGCAGCGCCCTCCAAGGGCCTGCGCAAAGGGGTAGTGCTCGATGTGGAGCAAGCCACACGCGCCATAGCTGAGTCGGTGCGCAGAGCAGAGCGAGCCTCAGGCTATGCGATCGATAGCGCCCACGTAGGCATCTCAGGTTCCCACATCTCCGGCCTCAACAGCAAGGGCATTGCTGCCATCTCTCGCGGTGAGCGCATCATCGTGCAGGACGACATCAATCGTGCCATGGAGGCAGCTCGGGCCATAGCCATACCGCCGAACCGTGAGCTATTGCACGCCATCCCTCGTGGCTACTCAGTCGACGAACAGGATGGTGTACGTAACCCTCTGGGCCTTCGCGGCTTCCGTCTGGAAGTCGAGGCCCACGTCGTGGTTGGAGCCTCGACCTCCGTCCACAACCTGGTGGAATGCGTGCGGGCCGCAGGCGTGAGCGTGCAGTACCTCATCGTGCAGGCTATCGCCGCGGGAGAGGCCGTGTTGACCGAGCCCGAGAAGGACCTCGGCGTGGCGCTGATCGACATCGGCGGAGGCACGACAGACATGGCCGTGTTCATCGATGGGAGCGTCTGGCACACGGTCGTGCTGCCCGTGGGTGGAAACCACCTGACACAGGACATCGCGGTGGGACTGCGCACGCCATTCACGGTCGCCGAGAATCTGAAGGTCCAGTACGGACATGCCATGCCAGACAGCATCGCTCCCGATGAACTCATCGACGCCACCTCCTTCGGGGACAGCTCACATCGATCCGTATCGCGAGCCAAGCTCTCGGAGATCATCAGAGCGCGCACGGAGGAGATACTGGAACTGACGATGCGGGAGATCAAGCGCTCTGGATACGACGGACTACTCCCCGCTGGCGTGGTCCTTTGTGGGGGTACCTCTCAGTTGGCCGGGATCAAGGACCTGGCCCGGGAGACGATCGGTTTGCCGGTGCGTATCGGCTCACCACGGGGTCTCGAAGGGCTCGTGGAGTCGATCAGGGACCCGGCTCACGCCTGTAGCGTGGGCCTGCTCCTGTGGGCGCTGAGATACACACCGGACGTAAGGCGCAACGGGACGGGAGACAGACTGGGCATGCTTCATCGCTTGAGGCAGCTCGTCGGCCTGCTCAGCCCGGGATAGATGACAGGCCAGCCAAAACAAGGCGAATACACCAAAGAAAGGTGCAGAGTGACGAAAGGGAGGTAGTGGCGGATGAACTACGGACAGGAGATGGGCAACTTCGCCAAGATCAAAGTCATAGGGATCGGGGGAGGTGGCGGAAACGCCATCAACAGGATGATCCAGGAGAATCTACAGGGCGTCGAGTTCATTGCTGTGAACACCGATGCCCAGGCGCTGTACTTCTCCGAAGCACCCTACCAGATCCGCATCGGTGACAAACTCACCAAGGGATTGGGAGCAGGCGGCGACCCGCAGATCGGGGCCGAGGCTGCGAAGGAGAGTGAAGAGGAGCTCAAGAAAGCGGTCGATGACGCAGACATGGTCTTCATCACCGCGGGCATTGGAGGAGGCACAGGCACCGGAGCGTCTCCCCTCCTCGCCGAGATCGCCAAGCAGACTGGAGCACTCACCATCGGCGTCGTGACCAAGCCCTTCAGCTTCGAGGGCAAACGCCGGAAGGAAGTGGCGGAGGAAGGCATCGCTGCGCTCAGGGAGCGTGTCGACACGCTGATCATCATCCCCAACGATCGTCTGCTCGACCTGGTGGACAAGAAAGCCTCCATCCAGGAAGCCTTCTCGTTTGCGGACGACGTGCTGCGACAAGGGATCCAGGGCATTTCCGAGTTGATCACGGTTCCCGGCCTGATCAACCTGGACTTCGCCGACGTACGCACCATCATGTCCAAAGGAGGCTCGGCTCTCATGGCCGTCGGTCGCGCCACCGGCGACAACAGAGCTGTAGATGCAGCGTACGCCGCCGTGAGCAGTCCCCTGCTCGACGTGACCATCGATGGAGCCACCGGAGTCTTGTTCAACGTCACTGCCGGGAAAGACCTTACCCTGCATGAGGTGAACGAGGCGGCCGAAGTGATCAGAAACATGGCACATCCGGACGTCAACCTCATCTTCGGGGCGGTGATGGACCCCGAGATGGAGGATGGCCAGGTACAGATTACGGTCATCGCTACCGGATTCGACGGTGCCCAGAAACGTCTACCGGTGGCGGATGGTTCCAAGATACGGGAGTTCCCGATCCCGCGCTTCGACAACGACAATCTGGATATCCCGACCTTTCTGCGTCGCTAGCGATGGGTCGCTAACGTCGTCTGGCTGTGTAGTGGGACAGACAACAACATACTGACTTCTCTCCTCCTCCCTTTCGGGGCTGAAAGGCCCAATTCTGAGCAAGTTGAGCACAGACTCACTTGCCAGAAGGATCCTTTCCTTGGGGGGAAGGTTACTGCGCCACCTTCCCCCTCGCCCCCATTTCCCGGTCCGACCCCGCGTCATCCCCAAACTTTAAGGTTATCCAGCCCTCTTCCTCCTTGCCATGCCTGCCGCTTTGTGCTAACTTTACTCCGTCTCTCGCCCCAAGATGTTGTGTTCCGTGCTCATCGAGCGTACGATATCTAGTGTAAGACCATTTCCTTCGTCCGCCGCTCTCCATCTCGTCGAAGGAGGAGAGACTATGAAATGCCCTTACTGTAGCAGGAAGGACACCCGGGTCATTGATACCAGAGAGGTCGGTGAGGGCATCCGTCGTCGACGAGAGTGTAAGAGCTGCCGGCAGAGGTTCACCACCTACGAACGAGTTGCCAAGACCAGCCTCATGGTCGCAAAAAGGGACGGGCGACGCGAGCCATTCGACAGCGACAAACTCCTCAAGGGCATCCTCCGGGCCTGCGCCAAGCGCCCCATCCCCACCGAGATTCTCGAACAACTGGTCAAGGACATAGAGAGGGAGATCTATGAACTGGGCCAGGCAGAGGTCCCGAGCGAGCGCATAGGAACGATGGTCACGAATCATCTACGAGAGTTGGACGACGTGGCCTACGTGCGCTTCGCCTCCGTCTATCGCCGCTTTCAGGACGTTGACACTCTGGCCGAGGAAATCGAAGAGTTCAAGGAGTGGAAGAAGCGGGAGGCGGAGTTGGAGGCTCAGCTCCCTCTCGAGCTCTAGGCCCACTCAACAAGTCCACACTACCTTCTCTGACAGGAGACCCGGAATGGCCCAAGGCAACGCTGCTGTGAGACTGTCGTCAAACGCAATGACGGTGCTGGAAAGGCGATACCTCAAGAGAGACGAGACCGGCAAGGTCACGGAAACCTCGGAGGAGCTGTTCCATCGCGTCGCCAGCTACGTGGCGGAGGTCGATCTCATCTACAACTCGTCCGCGGACACCCTGGCTACCGCCGAAGAGTTCCACCAGCCGATGGCCAACCTGGAGTTTCTCCCCAACTCCCCCACGCTGATGAATGCGGGCAGGAGTCTTGGGCAGCTCGCCGCTTGCTTCGTGCTTCCCATCGAGGACTCCATGGAGAGCATCTTCGAGACGGTCAAGAACGCCGCGCTCATTCACCAGAGCGGCGGAGGAACCGGGTTCTCCTTCTCGCGTCTGCGCCCCAAGGGTGACGTAGTCAAGTCCACCGGCGGTATCGCCTCGGGTCCGATCTCCTTCATGGAGGTCTTCGATGCAGCGACGGAGGCGATCAAGCAGGGAGGCACGAGACGCGGCGCCAACATGGCCATCCTCAGAGTCGATCATCCGGATATCCTGGACTTCATCAGCGCCAAAGCAGACCATCTCAAGCTCAACAACTTCAACACCTCGGTGGCGTTGACGAAAGAGTTCATGGAGGCCTTGCAGCGGGATGCCACTTTCCCCCTGGTCAATCCTCGTTCCGGCGAAGTGGTCAAACGCCTGCGCGCCAGAGCGGTCATGCACAAGATCTCCGAGATGGCCTGGAAGAACGGGGACCCAGGGGTGGTCTTCCTCGACCGGCTGAATCAGTCCAATCCCACCCCGCTCCTGGGCGAGATAGAGAGCACCAACCCCTGTGGAGAACAGCCTCTCCTGCCCTTCGAGAGCTGCAACTTGGGCTCTGTGAATCTGGGGAGGATGGTGACAGGCGGCAAGATCGACTACCAGCATTTGGGGCACATCGTCGACTGCGCCGTTCATTTCCTCGACAACATCATCGACTGTAACAGGTACCCTCTACCACAAATACGCGAGATGACCCGCGGCAACCGTAAGATAGGTCTGGGAGTGATGGGCTTCGCTGAGCTGCTCATCCGTATGGGCATCCCCTACGACTCGGACGATGCGCTGGGCACTGCGCAGGAGATCATGAGCTTCATCCACGAGAGGGCCCGCAAGGCATCGGCGCGGCTGGCGGAGGAGAGGGGAGCGTTTCCCAACTTCCAGGGTAGCATCTACGACTCAAACGGCGGGCACAAGCTGAGGAACGCCACCGTCACCACCATCGCCCCCACGGGAAGCATCAGCATCATCGCTGGCACGTCCAGCGGGATAGAGCCCATCTTTGCTCTGGTCTACAACCGGCACGTCCTCGACGGAGACACACTCCTGGAGGTTAACCCCCTGTTCGAGGAGATCGCTCGCTCCGAGGGCTTCTACAGCCAGGAGTTGATGAAGAAGGTGGCCGAGAGCGGCAGCATCCAGGAGTTCGATGAGGTGCCGCCCGAGATACGGAGAGTATTCGTCACCGCCCACGACATCTCGCCCGAATGGCATATCAGGATCCAGGCCGCCTTCCAGAGGTACACCGACAACGCAGTCTCCAAGACTATCAACTTCCCGCATACCGCCACCCGACAAGACGTTCAGGACGCCTACATGTTGGCCTACGAGGCTGGCTGCAAGGGTCTCACGATCTATCGCGACGGCAGCAGGGCCTTACAGGTGTTGACCAAAGGAGCAGCCGACGCCGACCGCAAGAGAGTCGTGAGAACGCCCCGCGCACGACCCACGGTGACCCAGGGTGTTACCGAGAAGATCACGGTGGGCTGCGGACAGAGCATCTACGTGACGGTCAACGAGGATCAGCGAGGCGTCTTCGAGGTCTTCGCCACCATGGGCAAGAGCGGAGGCTGCATGGCCTCCCAGTCCGAGGCCATCGGAAGGCTGATCTCCCTGGGGCTGCGCTCCGGTATCGAGACAGACTCCATCATCAAACAGTTGGAGGGTATAAGGTGCCCCGCCCCGGCCTGGCAGGAGGGCAACATCATCCTCTCCTGTGCCGATGCCATTGGGAAGGCCATGCACAGGTACATCAACGGCAACAGCGATGCCAGCACCGGGGTCTCGAGGCAGGACATCGTCGCCAGAAACGTGTTGGGCATGTGTCCAGAATGCCCAGACTGTGGCACCATGGTCGAGTTCGTCGAAGGCTGCCTCCGCTGCCCTTCGTGCGGGTACTCTCAGTGTGGATAGTGTAGCAGAGCCGAGTACGCTCACCTTGCTTGACAATCGCCGCTACTTCTGCTAAGATCGCCAGCAGGCTTCGGGATAGACCTCTCGTGTTCCTGCCTGGCGTCTCTCGAACGGTTGTTATAGCAGTGAGTCTATGTTCAATCCCTCTCTCAGTGACGAGCAACAGGCCCTGCAGGAGTTAGCACGGCGGTTCGCACGCAATGAGATAGCCCCCATAGCAGCGGAGGCCGACCGTAACGAAGAGTACCCGTGGGAACTGGTGGAGAAAGCCCACGCCATCGGCTTGATCAACGCCACCGTTTCCGAAGAGTATGGCGGAGCAGGCCTGGGCTATTTCGAGGATTGCCTCATTGCTGAGGAGCTTGCCGCTGGCTGCGCCGGCGTCTACAGCTCCTTCGTAGCTAGTACCCTCGCTCTGACCCCTCTCAACATCGCTGCCTCTCCCGAGCAGATGGAGAGGTTGATGAAGCCCTTCTGCGCCGAACCTGCGCTTGCCGCATTCTGCCTGACGGAACCAGGGGCCGGATCGGACGTCTCCAGCGTCAGGACCAGGGCCAGGCGAGACGGCGACTCGTACGTCCTCAACGGCGCCAAACGGTTCATCACCAACGGTGGAGTGGCGAAACTCTACACGGTGACGGCCACCCTCGACCCAAAGCTCCGTCATCGAGGCCTCGTGGTCCTGGTCGTTCCCTCCGGTTCGCCGGGTCTGGCTGTCGGCAAGAAAGAGGAGAAGATGGGGCAGCGAGCGGGCGATACCAGAGAAGTGATCTTCGAGGACGTACGTGTGCCCATCGAGAACCTTCTCGGCGAGGAAGGAGACGGGTTTCGGCTCGTCATGCAGACCCTGGACAAGATCCGCGCCGAGGTGGCAGCGGCTGCCGTGGGCCTGGCTCGGGCCGCCATGGAGGCAGCTCTGGCCTATGCCAAAGAACGCGAGCAGTTCGGACGGAACATCGCTTCCTTCCAGGCGATCCAGTTCAAGCTTGCCGACATGGCCATCAAGGTGGAAGCTTCACGGCTTCTGGTATGGCGAGCTGCGTGGCTGGCCGATCACGGCCTGTGCAACAGCTACGAATCGGCAATCGCCAAGTCCTTTGCTGCGGACAGCGCCATGGAGATCACCACGGAAGCGGTACAGATCTTCGGCGGCTACGGCTACGTCAGGGACTACCCCGTCGAGAAGTATATGCGCGATGCGAAGCTACTCCAGATCTACGAAGGGACGAGTGAGATACAGCGTCTCGTCATCGCTCGGTCGATGCTCAAGTGAGGCAACATCGCCCGGATACCACCATAAGGAGGTAGATTTCTCATGAATATCGTCGTGTGTGTCAAGCAGGTGCCTGACACCGAGACCAAGATACGGGTCAAAGACGGCCGGGTCGACCACTCTGAGACCAAGTATGTGGTCAACCCCTACGACGAGTACGCCATAGAGGAAGGGCTGCGCATCAAGGAGAGAACGGGCGAAGGCACGATCACACTGGTCAGCATGGGGCCAGAGCGAGCCAAAGACGCGCTGAAGAGCGGGCTGGCGGTCGGTGCCGAAGAGGCGATCCATCTGGTGGACGAGGCCTTCGAGGGCTCTGACCCTTACGCCACCGCCCTGGTCCTCTCCAAAGCATTGCAGAAGCTGGACTACGACATCATCTTCTGCGGCAAGCAGGGAGTCGACGAAGACCACGCCCAGGTTGGGATCATCCTGGCCGAATTGCTGGACATCCCGCACGTCTCGGTGGTCACCAAGCTCGAGATCTCCGATGATGGGAAGTCGATCCTGGCCCATCGCGAGGTGGAAGGAGGCCACGAAGTAGTCGAGGCGCCTCTACCAGCAGTCATCACCGCTCAGAAGGGCCTCAACGAGCCTCGCTATGCTTCCATCAAGGGGATCATGGCCGTGAAGAAGAAGGTCATCCCCGAGTGGAACGCCCAGGAGATCGGCGTGGAAGCCACGAGTGTAGGACTCGATGCTGCCAAGGTGTCCTTCGTGGAGGTCTCACTGCCTCCCGAGAGGGAATCCGGGCAGGTCTTTGCCGAGGATCCCGTCCAGGATGCCATCAAGGTAGCTCACCTGCTGCGAGACGAAGCCAAGATCCTGTAGCCGCAGGCTTCGGCTCGGTCCTGAACTGAGAACCTGCTGGAACACGGAGGAACTGATGTCTAACGACGTTTTGGTGGTTGCGGAAATCAGAGAGGGCGCCATCAAGAAGGTGGCTTTCGAGATGCTGGGCGAAGGGCGTAGGATCGCCAGTGAGCTAGGGGGAGACCTCCTGGCGGTCGTTCTCGGCCATGGAATAGCAGACGCGATCACTCCATTGGCACACTACGGCGCAGACAAGGTGTTCGTTGCTGACGATCCCGCTCTGGCAAACTACACCGCAGAGGGGTACACCAACGTGCTGGCGAGCCTGATCTGTGACCTGCAGCCGGCCCTGGTGCTGCTCGGCTCGACGACCCAGGGGAAGGATCTGGCGCCCCGGCTGGCAGCGCGTCTGGCGGCCGGGTTGGCCTCCGACTGCACAGGCTTTGCCGTCCAAGATGGCGAACTCCACATCACCAGGCCCATCTACGCGGGCAAGGCCACCGCCATCGTCCGCGAGACGGCCAGGCCCTACATGGCCACGGTACGGCCCAACATCTTCGCCGCCCCTGAGCCCGACGCCTCGCGAGAGGCCCCCCTAGAGACGGTCTCCGTCGATGCGGGGGACATCAGGGCGAAGGTCGTGGAGCTGATCAAGGAGGCTGGAGAGCGGGTCGAACTCACCGAAGCCGACATCATCGTATCGGGCGGTCGTGGCCTCAAGGAGCCCGAGAACTTCGCCGTCATCGAGGAGCTTGCTGGCGTGCTAGGGGCTGCGGTGGGAGCCTCGCGAGCGGCGGTCGACGCTGGCTGGAAGGATCACAGCTACCAGGTGGGTCAGACAGGCAAAGTGGTGACCCCCACGCTGTACATTGCGTGTGGCATCTCGGGGGCCATACAGCACCTCGCCGGCATGAAGACGTCGAAGTACATCTTCGCCATCAACAAGGACCCCGATGCCCCCATCTTCAAGGTGGCGGATTACGGCATCGTCGGCGATTTGTTCAAGGTGGTACCCGTACTAACGGACGAGTTCAAGAAGATGCTGGCCGAGGCATAGGACGCCTCGGTCACCAAACGAGCCCGGGCAGCGTGCCGTCCTCTTGCCAGGCGCCGTGAAGGGCAAGAGGAGCCAAGCTGGAGCCTACCCAAGGACACTCAACCGGCTTACGATACTCAGAGGGCCGAGTGATCGGCCCTCTACGACGTTCATTCACGTTCAGCCACCATACCGCCTGCCCGTCTACTCTTGTCTGGAGCCAGCGCCCGACGCTCTCCCGGCTCCCCACGTCGATGTCAGGCGAACCTCCTCAAGCGGTCGCACCGGTTGCTTTGCACTATTCGCTGTGATAGACTTGCTCTCTGGAGGGGAACCTTGGATTGGAGCACCATCTCGCGTGCCAGAGAACGGGTCGCCCAGGAGCAAGGAACGACGTACAAGGACTGGGGAGGCCGCCTGCCCGTCGCCCTCGTCTATCCGAACTCCTACCACGTCGGCATGTCGAACCTGGGAGTACACGTCATCTATCGCCTCTTCAACCAGTTCCCTGACGTCGTCTGCGAGAGGGTATTCTACGAGAAGGAAGACGACGCCCCCGTCTCCCTGGAGTCCCAGAGACCACTGCGCGACTTCGCCGTCCTTGCCTTCTCCCTTTCCTACGAGCTCGACTATCTGAACCTGATATCCATGCTGCGCCGGTCGGCCATCCCTGTCGCTGCTGATGCCAGGGACGAGCGGTATCCCCTTCTTCTCGCGGGAGGCCCTTGCGTGATGGCGAACCCCGAGCCTCTGGCCGCCATCTTCGACGTCTGTGCCATCGGCGAGGGGGAGGTCATCGTCCCGCCCTTCGTCGCCGCACTAACCCAGCCTGGCGCCCTGAACTGCGCGGAACTCCTGAAACAGTTGGCAACTATCCCTGGCCTCTACGTGCCCCGCTTCTATCACGTACGGAACGACGCCGGCCGCCTCGTGAGCATCACACCCACCAACGGGGCGCCGTACCCCGTATCTCGGCAGTGGCTGCGCGACCTCGACGAACAACCGGCAAGCTCTGCGATCCTGACCGCCGGCACGCAATTCGGCGACATGTATCTGTTGGAGGTATCGCGCGGCTGTGGCAGGGGTTGCCACTTCTGCCTGGCCGGCGTCACCTACGCACCCGTACGTCACAGAAGCCTCGACGTGCTCCTGGCTACGGCCAGAGAGGGGCTCCAGCACAGAGAAAAGCTGGGCCTGATCGGCGCGTCTCTCTCCGACTACCCCCACGTGGAAAGGCTGGCCAAGGATCTACGGGCGATGGGGGCCAGGATATCCGTGGCCTCTCTACGCGTCGATCCCTTGCCCGACGCCCTCCTGCAGGCCGTCGCTGACAGTGGCAGCCGGACGGTGACCATCGCTCCGGAGGCGGGGTCGGAGCGTCTCAGGCGCAAGATCAGAAAGGGTATCTCCACCGCCGATATTCTCGGCGCCGTGGAACGACTGGCGCGTTACGACTTTCCCCAGTTGAAGCTGTACTTCATGCTCGGGCTTCCCACCGAGGAGGAGAGTGACGTCCACGAGATCGTCGAGCTGCTCCGCGCCTTGAGGGAGCGCTACCATCGTCAAATCACCGTCAACGTCACCCCCTTTGTCCCCAAGGCGCACACTCCATTCCAGCGGCAGGCCATGGCCCCGCGCAAGCTGCTCGAGGATCGGCTGGACCTTGTCAGAGACGGCTTGCGCCCCTTGAATGTGGAGACAGTGGGCGACAGTCCTCGATGGGCCGAGGTGCAGGGCGTGCTGGCTCGGGGCGACAGGAAAGTCGGTGAAGCACTTGTCGCCCTCGAAGGCACTGCCATGTCCGCATGGCGTCGAGCCCTGCGCACAGCGGGGATCAAGGCTGATTCGTACTTGCGCCAGCGGCTCACAGACGAGGTGCTGCCCTGGTCCACCATCGCGAGCCGCGCGTGCGAGGCTGAACCGACCAGAGAACTGGCCAGCCGGGCAATGCCATGATCCGCAGTGAAGCCAACGGGATACCATACTACAGCTTCGGAGCTCTCGCTGAGCACGAAGGGATCGTGCATGCAGTCTTCACCCGCCTGGGCGGCGTCAGCGCTCCCCCTTACCGGGCGCTGAACGTAGGGCACTCGGTGGGAGACGATCCTGTCGCTGTGGACGCCAACCTCGATATCATCTTCCGCGCCCTTGGAGTCTCGGACGCGGAGGTGGTCACCGCCTGGCAGGTGCACAGTAGCCGCGCCGCCATCGTAGACGAGCAGGACATGGGCCAGGTTGTGCCGCAGACAGATGCGCTTATCACCGGCGTCCCGGGCGTACACCTCTTGCTGCGCTTCGCGGACTGCCTTCCGATCTTCTTGTTCGACTGTGAGAGACAGGTGGTAGCCCTTGGCCACGCCGGATGGCGGGGGACCGCCGCAGAGATCGCCTCTCACATGGTCCAAGCCATGACAGACTCCTTCGGCACCGACCCGGAGGATCTGATTGCGTCTCTGGGGCCAGCCATCGGTCCCTGCTGCTATCAAGTGGGCGAGGAGGTTGCCCGGGCCATCGAGCCTACCATTCTCGATCGACAGGCAGCGCTTCGACACCTGGGCGATAGTCGTTACTCGTTGGATCTGTGGGAAGCCAACCGCCAGCACTTGCTGAGCAGAGGCGTTTGCAGCATCGAGGTGGCCCGCATCTGCACGGCTTGCCACGCCGACGAGTTCTTTTCTCACCGTGCCGACGGCGGCACCACAGGCAGGTTTGCTGCGCTCCTCGGTATGAGGAAGCCATCGTGACAGACGTCGAGCGCAACATCGCCGGACTGAACGAACGCATCTCGCGTGCAGCCGCCCGGGCAGGACGCAGTGCGGACGAGATAACCCTGGTGGCGGTAACCAAGACCTTCCCACCAGAGCTGGTCGAAGAAGCGTGGAACGCCGGACTCAGGGAGTTCGGGGAGAACCGGGTGCAAGAAGCAGACCCCAAGGTGTTGTGGTTTCGAGAGCGCGGCATCCCCCTGAAGTGGCACATGGTCGGGCACCTCCAGCGCAACAAGGCGAAGACGGCCATCGGCCTCTTCGACATGGTCCAGTCAGTGGACAGTCTTCGTCTGGCCCGGGAGCTCAGCCGGCGGAGCACCGCCGCAGGACTGACTCTTCCCGTGCTGCTGGAGGTGAACGTCTCGGGAGAAGCCAGCAAGTACGGATTCCCCGTGCACGCGGAGGATCCTGGCCAACTGGAGGGATTCCTCGCAGCAGTGGCAGAGATCGCCGAGCTGCCCAATCTCGACCCTCAGGGCTTGATGACCATAGCTCCCTTCGAGGCCTCCGAGGAGGTATCACGTTCCTGCTTCCGGCGCCTGCGGGAACTGCTGGGCGAACTCAGGGAGCGCCATCCCGGACAGCACTGGCAGCATCTCTCCATGGGCATGACCGATGACTTCGAGATTGCCATCGAGGAGGGCGCAACGATCGTCAGAATTGGGCGTGCTATCTTCGGCGCGAGAAACGATCTACAGGAGGAGCATTGATGACCGTAGACGCGGTGGTGATTGAGACTATCGATCTCTTTTTCACCCTGTTGTACTTGGCGATCATGGCCAGGATAATCCTCTCGTGGTTCAGATTCGATCCCTATCACCCTGTGTCGGTCTTCCTCTATCGGGTGACAGAGCCTATCCTCGGCTTCTTCCGAGGCATCATCCCCCCGGTGGGCATGCTCGACCTCAGCCCCATCGTCGCCATCATCGTACTGGGCATAGTGCAGCAGTTGCTGTACTTCCTGGTACAGGCGTTGTGAGATGAATCGAGGGCCGGATCACAGTGCCACCGGCAGCGTGCGTCGCGAAGGAACCACAGCGGAACCGGTTGTTCTCCTGGCAGTCCACGTTGTGCCCAGCGCGAGCAGAAGCGAAATTGTCGGCCTGGAAGCCGAGACGCTCAGGGTGCGCGTGGCAGCTCCACCCACGAAAGGAAAGGCGAACAAGGAGTTGATCAAGTTGCTGGCAGACACCCTCGGTGTCAGGAAGAACCAGGTGGAAATCGTCGGTGGGGAGAAAGCGCGTCACAAGAAGGTAGAAGTCCGGGGGATCAGTGCCAGCGCCGCGCTCGCCCTCCTGCAACCCCAGTAGGCTCCAGGTTCGACCAGCGAGTTGTCATCATGAATCCCAGTATGGTTCCTGCTCGATACTCGTGCTGCTGGTCAGATTGCTGACCTCTCCACCCTGCGGATTCATCTCATACAGGTCCCAGTTGCCGTCCCGGTTAGAGTAGAACACTATCCCCAGCCCACCTTCAGACCACGAAGGGCCGTGATCGTCTGCTGTGGGATAGTTGCTCAAACTCCTCTGTTCAGTGCCGTCTGAGTTCATGACGTAGATCTCCATGTTGCCGTCGCGATAAGACTCGAAGGCTATGGAGTTGCCGTCCGGCGACCAGGCAGGAGAGAGATCCAGGGCATCGTTGAACGTCAGGCGCGACTCGTGCGCCCCGTCGGCGTCCATCACGTAGATCTCCAGGTTGCCATCCCTCTCGGACACGAAGGCGATCATGCTGCCATCGGGCGACCATGCTGGCGAGTAGTCTGGCTCTTCGTTGAAGGTCATCCTCGCTGGCTGAGAGCCATCCGCATTCATCATGTACAGCTCCCAGTTCCCGTCGCGCAGCGAAGAGAAGACGACCTTGGTGCCATCGGGAGAGATGGAGGGCGTCCAGTCTGCTGCTGCATTCTGGGTGAGGTTCACGGCCTCGGAACCGTCCGCATTCGCGCGATAGATCTCCTGGTTCCCATCTCGCTTGGACACGAAGACCAGCCAGCTATGGTCGGCTGACCACACGGGCGAGCTCTCATCTACGTCGTTGTCAGTGATACGAACCACCATGGAACCATCTCTGGACATCGCGTATACGTCCCAACTCTCCGTGTCCTCTTCCCACTGAACGTAGGCGATGTCGAGAGTTGGCGCACGGGGAGTAGGTGTCGGCGCCGGCGTGAATCGCAAGTCGGGAGTAGGAGTAACCAGGGCAACGGAAAGAGACGAAGGCTCCTCGGTAGCCTCAGGGGTGGGGGCGGGTTGATTTCCCCTCGCGAGGGGCTGCCAGGAGACCAGGCACCAGAACAGAACTGCCGTTGCTGCCAGGAGGCCGATCAACGGCCAGAGAAACCTGCCGACCCAGTCACCCGCTGTTGAGGCCACCTGCCTCGCCCGTCCCACCTGGGCCATGGCGTCCAGACCTCGACGAGTGTTCAGCCACACCCTCACCAACTCCACCCTGAACCGGTAGCTCATCGCGCCGAGACGCTCGAGAACGTCTCTGTCCACCAGTTCCTGGCAGGCCTCAGTGATCTCGGAGAACGACAAGTCCGCGCCCCGGCGCTTCAGCGCGTACCTCAAGTCTTGCTCCAAGAGGATCCCCCGAGCGCCCCGCAGCGATGCAAGCGCAGCGGCCACCGTTCTCGCGTTGGCCGACGCGCCGCTCCACAGGCGCTCCACGTAAGGAGATGCCACTTCGATGGCTTCCTCGATCACGGCTTCCACGTCTTTCTCCGCCACACGGCCTTGGACAGCACACCTGGTGAAGGCCAGACGGCAGAGCAACTGGACGAAGTAGGGGTGGCCCGAGGACAGCTCGATGATCCGCCTTGCAGCCAGATACTCGAAGTCCACAACCCCGCGGGCTGGCTCGAGTACCAGATCCATCGCGGCATCTTCGCCCAGAGGACCCAAGACGATCCGATACGCATCTCGGAACAGAGCCGAGGCGGTGTCTGGCCAGTCCTCGGCGCTCAGGAGCAGGCTCACGTTCAAGCCGCTATCCATCACGCCGGCAAGGTAGCTATAGAGACTCTCTCTTGTCAGGCCGCCCTCGTGGTCCAGGTCCTCCATCCCGTCGAACGCCAGGACCAGACGTCTCCGTCCCAGGGCTTTGTATACAGTGGGAAGGAAAGCCTCGTGGAAGAAGGCGGCATCGGAAAGGAAATCGTTGAACTCGGGCTCAGCAACGGAACGCCCCGTGTCCTCGCGCACTGCCGACGCTATGGCCGTGGCAGCGCGCCACAGGGCGTGGGCCAGCTTCTCCTCCTCCAGGGCAGAGAGGTCAACCAGGAAGCCCTTCTGCGGCAATCGCCTGAGCACCTGGTGCAGGAACGAGCTCTTGCCGATGCGATGGCTGCCCTGGATGATGACGATCCGCCGAGTGCCTCTCGCGCTGAGGATCTCAACGGCCTGTGCTAGTTCCCTCTCTCTGCCAAAGAAGCCGGCCTCGCCGGCGATGGGCTTGTCTATGACGTACGGATTGGATGGCTCCTGTCTATCGACCACACCTACTCCCTGGGTCAAGACCGTACCGGGGGATACGGCAGTCTATCGCGCGGAATACAGTATCCGCTGGCAGCTACCGCACTGGACCAGCTCAGTACCCCTTCGAACTCGCTGAACCAGACTTGTCGGCAGAGCAACACGGCAACCCTGGCAGATGCCGTTTTCGAGGAGAGCTACAGCCTGCCCGCGCTTCTGATTGCGCAGCCCATCGTATACGGCCAGATTCTTGCTCGAGATCACCTTGCGGATCTCGTCCCTCTCCACGCTCAGAGAACTCAAGCGGTCGCGCAACTCCTCGGCATTCTGCCGCAGCTCCAATTGCGACGCATCGTGAGTCTCTTGGGCGCGCGCTAGGAGTTCCTCGGCGGCCTGCTGGCGATCCTCTCGCTCCTCCACCTCGGCCATGACCGCCAGAGCATCCTCCTCGACGACCGACTGCCGGCGTGACAGGTACTCCAGCTCCTGCTCGATGCCAGCCAACTCCTTCGGATTGGTGATCTCACCACCGTATAGGGCATTCTTGGCGGCAGTAACCTTGCTCGAAACCTGTTCCAGATCGAACTCCAGATCACGTAACTGGGATCGCGACTCTCGCAGCGCTGCTTCCCTGCCCTGCGCGGCCCGACGGGCCGCCAGCACGTCCTCATCGCTCTGCAACTGCTCCTCTATGGTGCGGAGATCGTCCGCCTTGGCCTCCACCTCGTCGTCCAGCAACTGCAACTTGTAGATGGACTCGATTCTGGTAGTCACCATGCAGCCCCAGCTCTTACTCCAAGGACTCCGTCCGCTCGACGACCTGACAACATGTTGACGCGAATTGTACTACAGGCATGGGCAAGAGACAAGCAGATTTCCCTCAGCCGCGAGGTATTGGCAGAAATGGCAACGCCTTGCACCATGCCTACAACGGGACTACAATTGTTTCCAAATGAAAAGACCCCTTCTTGCCCTGGCTTGTGTCACAGCTACGTACCTGGTCCTGGCGTTCTTTGTTCTCCCTCAGGACGCTTTCTTCAGCAGTGACGAGGGCCTGAAGTTCATCCAGCTCCAGAACTTCCTACGAAACGGGCGCTCAGGCTTGACTATCGAATACCCCGGTCGCGGGCTCGATCCAGGCTTGGACTATGTACCCATCAACAACCCTCCTGCGCTGATTCGAGATGGACGAGTCTACGCCGTCTATCCTGTCGTCTTCCCGCTACTGGCTGCGCCCCTGTATGGTGCCCTCAGCTACGCAGGACTCTACGTCATCCCTCTTGTTTCAGCCTTGCTTACTCTGGTGACAACCTGGCGGCTCGCTCGCCTGACCGGCGGAAGCGGGACATCCTCGATCATCGTCCTCGGCCTCTGCAGCCCCCTGGTGTTCTACAGCCTGGTGTTCTGGGATCACACACTGGGCACGATGCTCTCTACCCTGGCGATGCTGCTCGTGGTGAAGAACCTGGAGGACTCCCGGCAGCCCTGGCTGATAGTGGGGGGCATACTGTTGGGCCTCGCCATCTGGGTAAGATCAGAGATGTACGTGATGGGGCTGGTGATGCCCGCCGCATTGTTCTTACTTTCCAGGAGACGCATCGTCAATACGCTGTCATTGTGCCTGGGAATGCTCGTGGCCCTGGCTCCTCTCTGGGTCTTCCAGTTCCTGGTCTACGGCAGCTTCGTTGGCCCGCACGTGGGACACTTCGTCTGGCTGGCAGAGGAGCTGCCCATAACAACCGATCGTGTGGCCATCATCTACCATACCCTGCTGGAAGGTAACTCCAGTGCAGCCCTCAGTTTCCTGTACATCATGGCCTTCGTGGCGTCAGCTCTGCTGTTCCGATCATCGCAGCTTCGTAGACGGAACCTGTTGATCATCGTCAGCTTCGGTATCCTGGCCATCGTCACCATCCCCAACATCCTCGAGGCCGTCGCTGGCCGACCCCTTGGAGGTCTGATCACGACCGCTCCGTTCCTGGTGTTCGGCCTCACCACCCTGCTGAACTCGTCCGTCGGACAGGGCAACAGAATGCTCTTGGCCATGGGCGTGGGATACACGGCATTCGTGTGCGTGTTGACGCCCGTGGACCCTGGACTACAGTGGGGTCCGCGCTTCCTGCTACCCGTCTTCCCACCTCTCGCCGTCGTCGCGACCAACAACTTCCATGCGCTACAAGCCATGGGAGATCTGCGAAGCTGGCGTCTTCTCAGAGCATGCTTCATCTCCATGGTCGTTCTCAGCATCGCGGTACAATTAGCCGGGCTGAGAACTCTGTACATCATCAAGATGAGAGACAGGGACCTGATCCAGGAGATGGGTCAGCTCGACGCAGTCCACATCTTGAGCGACGAGTACGGGTACGCACAATACACGGCACCTCTCTTCTATGAGAAGCAGTTCTTCTACGTGCGCGATCAAGAGGACTACCAGCGCCTGACAGAGACCCTGGTGAACCAGGGCATCAGTGCTTACGCGTTCGTGACCTATCCTGCCCCTGATAGACAGGCCGTCGACCCGCTCGATGCGCCCGCCTGTTGCCTCGTTCGAGCATCGGGTCCGGATCTCTACGAGATTGCGGTAACAGAGGGGGCTCCATGACAACTCCCTCAGTGCTAATGGCAGAGCCTGTAGCCCGCCCAAGTGGGGACATGCTGGCTTCCTAGACTCCACCGAGCAAGAGAACGATGACGCTGAAACGAGCATTCGCTTCGCTCCACGTCCAGCGGTTGATGGCCGCGGTGCTACTGCTATGCCTGTTCGTCATGGCCGTGCGCCCTATCACAGACCCGGACTTCTGGTGGCACCTGCGAACGGGCCAACTGATCTGGGAGAGCAAAAGCATCCCGCGGCAAGACGTCTTTTCCTACACGGTGGCTGGCCAGCCGTGGATCACCCACGAATGGCTGACCGAGGTCCTTATGTACGCCCTCTACGCCGCGTTCGGCCAAGGGGGTCTGATCCTGGTCTTCGCAGCAGTCATCACCGCGGCCTTTGCCCTGCTTTACCTTCAATGCTCGGGGCGGCCCTACCTTGCCTCGTTCGTCGTGGTCTGGGCAGCCACTACCTCGGCCGTGACTTGGGGCGTGCGGCCCCAGATGCTCTCCCTACTGCTCTCCTCGGCTTTTCTCTACATCCTTCATCTCTATCGTAGAGGCAACAGATCGGTTATCTGGTTCTTGCCTCCTCTCATGGCCTTGTGGGTCAACCTGCATGGGAGCTTCTTCCTGGGACTGGTCTACCCGGTGGTGCTCATGGCTGGAGCGGCAATCGACAACGTGTGGCGTCCGCAGCACGACGGCGGGATGCCCTGGCGAGATCTGAGACGTCTAGCTATCGTGACCCTGGTCACTGCTGTCGCCACCGTCCTCAACCCTAACGGCCTTCAACTGCTGATCTATCCTTTCGGGACACTGGGCAGTCCTGCGATGCAGTCGTACATCATGGAGTGGTTCTCGCCCGACTTCCATCTGGTCCAGTATCAGCCTCTTGCCTTCTATCTGCTGGCCCTGATCCTCTGCCTGGGACTGTCCACGCGGATCCCCAGCGCAGCGCAGCTGTTCCTCATCGTCGGCTTCGGCTACGCCGCGCTTCAGTCTGCCCGTCACATACCGTTCTTCGTTTTGGCCACGGCACCCACACTGACAGAGCAGGTCATGCAGACCTGGCGACGGTGGGGCTGGTCAGACCGGTTTCGTCCACGTAGGCCGCAACGTGGAGGGGTCCCAGTGGCCGTCAACTGGCTGCTCCTCGTGGCCCTGGCATTTGGAGTAGGTGTCAGAACAATCTACACGATCACCACCAACGATCAAGCACAGCGAGAAGCCTTTCCCGTATCGGCCGTGGATTTCATCGTCGAAGCGGAGATCAGCGGAAACGTGTACAACCTCTACCACTGGGGAGGCTACCTGATCTGGAGGCTCTATCCCGAGCGAACGGTGTTCATAGACGGGCGCGCCGATGTCTACGGCGATGCCTTCATCGAGGAGTACCTGCGGGTCTACCAGCTTCGCGAGTCGTGGCAACAACCCCTAGAGACCTACGAAGTCAGCGTAGTGCTGATAGACAAGGGGAGCTCCCTGAGCACCGTGCTCAGTGAGCGGGAAGACTGGGCCAGGCTCTACGCCGACGACAAGGCCGTGATCTTCGTCCGCGAGGAGAGTAGCTGATGGGCGAGGAAGGTGGCACGCATCCTGTCCATCGCTGGATGATACCCATCCTGCTGCTCGCTTTCCTGCTCCGGATCGCGTACCTCGACGCTCAGGGCCTGTGGTGGGACGAGGCATTCTCCTTCTCCATGAGCGTTGCTGACCTCGGATCTCTCATGGAGAACGCGGTCCACTACAGAGTGCACCCACCATTGTACTACACACTGCTACACTTCTGGCTAGCCCTCGGCCACGATGAGTTTCTGCTACGTTTCTTCTCAGTACTCTTCGGCATGATCTCCGTGAGCATCACCTACCTGACCGCACGCCTTGTGGGCGGGGAGCGGCTAGCCGTACTGGCCGCCCTACTGCTCGCGGTGTCACCTTTCAACATCTGGTACTCCCAAGAAGTCAGGATGTACTCCCTGACCACCATGCTAGTACTAGCTGCCATGGCGGCCTTCCTGCGACTCTTGCGAGACGACACTCTGCCGAATTGGGCAGCCTATGGGCTGCTCACCCTACTCGCTCTGTACAGCGACTACCTGCATCTCTTCGTCACTCTGGGACAAGCCGTATTCCTGGTTGTCCTGCGCAGACGGTATGGGGCACTCTTGAGGAAGTGGTTCTATAGCATGATAGTCGTAGGCGTTCTGTTCTTGCCCTGGGTGGTGGCCGTGTTCTCTACCGGTGGATTCTACTCAGCGTCCATATCTTGGATTCTGCCCGCCCGGATTCCAGACCTCTTCTGGACTGTCTACTGTCTCGCTGTGGGTGTGACCACGGACCCACACAATCTGCTGAACGTGGGGTCCGCCATCGTAGCCGTAGTCCTGGTGGCCTACGGGCTCTTGTCGCTGAGGAAGAGACCGAATGTGGAGCAACACCGCGTGGCACTCGTGGTCGTCTGGTTCGTGCTTCCCTTGCTGCTCACTCTTCTCATCTCACTGGACTGGCCCCTTCCACAGAAGAGATCCATCTACATAGACCGTTTCTTCAACCCCCTCCTGCCGGCACTCCTGATTCTGGTAGCCTTCGGCCTGCTCAGGGCTTTCTCGGCCAGCAAGACGGTTACTTCCCTGGCTATGGTCGTCCTCCTGATCACCGCCGGGGGTTCGCTTCACAGTCTCTATTACGATGAAGCTTACGTGCGGGACCAGTGGCGTGAGGCGATAGAGTACATCGAGGCTAACGCCGAACCAGGTGATCTCCTGCTCGTACGACCCCACCACTATGTGCCAACGTACTACTACCAGCTTGAAGGAACCGATTCCCTCACTGTACCCTACCTGAGCTCGAGGGAAGAGTACGACGAATTCCTTCGCCGCGAGGTGTCTCCCCTGGTAGACGATGGCGGCAGACTGTGGACGATGATAGTCTGCGAGAACGCCGATGCCCACCGCTTCGTGCATGGGAGAACGGAAGACTTGGCGAAGAAGATGCAGAGCGACGAACTGCGAGAATGGCTGATGGCCAATTGTAGACTGCTAAGCGAGCAGACCTATGTGGGAGTGTACCTCGGGTCCTACGGATCATCCCTGGACCAAGCTTCGCCCAGGATATCGATGGGAGCTTCGTACTATTGACTGGAGTGTCTCGCCAGCGTATGCTGAGGCACCAGAGGGCTGCGGCTTGATACCCTGGAGTCGAGCGTGGGCACGTCTCTGTTCCGCCGGGGCATGAGTCGGACCAGCTTGGCAAAGCTGCTGGCGCTACTCTGGTCGACCCGTGCAGGATGCGATCCGGCCTATCCCTAACGTCCGTCACCACTCGCCGCAATACGAGCGGAAACCCGCGTCACGCTCAGCAAGGATGGAGTTGGCCGAGCCGTGGGGTCAGCACGGCTCGTTGACGTCGAACCCTATTCAGACTGTAACTAGACATCATGAGCACATGGCTGGGCGTTCTGCCTGTTGGACTCCCTGGAATAGGTTGCGCTATACTCCAATGCAGCGAGATAGCAGCCTTGGCAGGAGGTGATGCCCAGGAAAGCACGGATGAGCGAAGGCTCAAGCGGCGACAGTGGACGATACTCTACATAGTGGTTGGAAGAGACGGCTACACGCATTGTGACTTGACTGGTGTTGCTCGGGGTACTCACCGTTCCACACAATAGTAGACGACCGCGCCCATAATGGACCAACAGATGCATAGTCGCAACGTATGGCAGACAGAGTACGAGGGACTTGAGCCAAGTCCAGGACTGGCTACGAGTGCGTCCGGCCGCGGTGCGCGCGTCGACCTTCCGCTCCGTGCTAGCTGGCGTTTACTAAGGTTCCAGACCCGTGGATGATGCTTCAGATCTCTCGTACAGCCGGATGGGCAAAGAGATTGTCCTAATCGTCACTCTGGCGCTGTTCATTCCCATTGCCGGCAGTAGCAAAGGGCAGCTAGAGCTTACAACCAGAGTAGTCACCCACGTTGTCATGATCGCCCTGGTGCTCGCCTGGCTGATATACAAGCTCGTGCGCCGTGAACGCATACCAGCGACCCCTCTTGATATCCCTGTCGTCCTCCTCCTAATGGTAACCGTAACCAGCACCATCTTCTCAGTGGATGTCCGCCTTAGCCTGGAAGGGCTACTGCTAGTGCCCTTTTATGCACTCCTCTTCTATCTCGTGGTCGACTTGTTGCAGCACGGATGGCCCGCTTTGCTCTTTGTGAGAGCCCTAATCATCGCCACGGCCATTGTGTGTGTCTTGCCAATAGAGGAAGTAGTTGATTGGTATCTTCGGTGGTACAGCATTGGCGGTTCGTTGCACCCCATCCCACTGGTCCCGTTCAGGATTGGTGCGAGTATTGGTGGCCCTAACAACCTTGCGGCGCACATCAACCTCATCGTGCCGCTAGCACTGACTACCATGGCCCTTGTGCCGCAACGATGTGCTCGCGTCCTCTTGGCAGGATGGCTGCTTCTGGTCTTCTCCGTTGAGATCCTCACCCTGTCAAGAGGTGGCCTACTGGGGGCGAGTGGCGGAGTGATGATCACCACGGCGCTGGTTGCCCTGAGTCTGAGACGACAAGGCCGACTCGCAGGCTTTGCCGGTTGGTGGAGAAAGCGGAAGCTGGTCGCCGCTTTGGTGCTGTGTGGTCTGTCTTTGACCATCGTGGCTGCCGCCACAATCAGCTTTGGGTTTCTCACCGACCCCAGTCGCCAAGGCTCCAACCAAACTCGCCTTGGATACTGGGGTGCTGCCGTGACGCTATTGAAGGAGCATCCGCTCACGGGAACAGGGTATCTCACATACGCCCCTCAGTACCAACGGTTCGTCAGCATACCGCCCATGCCCCCCACAAGCAAAGCCCACAACGCATTCCTGACCATCGCTGCGGAACTGGGCCTACTCGGGCTAGCAGCCTGTGCTTTTACCGCTGTTGCTCTCCTCGCAGAGCTACGCACCATCTGGCAGCGGTCAAGCCCCTGTCGCCAGTTGTTAGTTGCAGGTTGTGTGGGAAGCCTTGGGGGATTCACCATCCACAGCATGGTTGACGACTTCGTGCACCTCCCGCTGTTCGTGTTCGAGCTATGCCTCGTAGTAGCCATGCTTGTAACGCCAGAAGGCAGCGCTCGAACCACGGCCTCATCTGTGGTGCCTGCGCCATCAGGAGTTCGAGTCCGCACTGTGATTATGCCATTCGTGCTGGTGGCAGCGGTTCTGCTTTGGACGGACGTTCCCTACTTGTATATGGTGCGCGGTGCTATGTTGGGGAGCGAGGCGAGATGGGAAAAGGCAGCTCACTGGGTCAAGAAGGCGACAGAACTCGATCCTTATCTCGGTTTCTATCACTTCCAGCTCGGATTCGCATACGGCCATCTGGCTGCGTCACAACCTGAGCTGTATCTTCAGTGCGCCATTGCAGAATACGAGCATGGTTTCACACTTGAAGCTAGTTGTTCTCAGAATCACGCGAATGAGGCGGCACTGTACTGGCAGCGAGGAAGCAAAGAGGCAGCCCTCCATGCACTCCGCACAGCCATTGATCTGGCCCCTGCGGCGACGCCGCACCGGGTTCAGCTCGGATCCTACTACGAGGAAATGGGGCATTACGGCCAGGCGGAGGCCCAGTACGAAGTTGCTCTGCAACTTGACGCAACCCTGGCCGAGGACACCTTCTGGAGACGAACGGATTTTAGACAAGACTTCATCGCAAGATGGGAGAACGATCAGGCTGCTACATCAGGTACTTGGGAGGTCCGTCGGGTAGAGGCGTACATCCAGCGTGGCTGGGACGCCTTCTACAAAGGGGATTGCGCGGAGGCCGTTTACGATTTCCGGGTCGCCACCCTCCTGGGTGGCGTCGTTGAAGGACAGGCAGCGCTGGGGCAGGTCGCCAGAGAGCAGGGCAACATGGCGCAGGCCATAGAGCACTACGAGGCAGCCGTAACAACAATCCAAGAGGCCGACAGCTACGGACGCATCGTGTATCGTAGAATCGGGTTCTATGACAACAGACTACCTCAGTTGCCGGATCTCGGCTTCACAAGAGCCGTGGCAGAGAGCTACCTGGAGCTCGGAGCTCTCTACGAAGCAACGGGCGAACTGGATCAGGCAGGGCACGCATACGATCTCGTCGCCGAACACGATCCCACACTCCGGCTACCCTCGCATCGTCTGGAATCACTGAATAGCGGTAGGCAGGAACCCACTGCAACGATACCAACCGACGCTGAGTAGAGTATGCCCTCCACAGGTCAATGACTGTGCTCTGGGTCCACACCGTGCGTCCATACAGGAACACCGCTCATGCCTGTCATCGACGGGGCTGCAACTGACAGCTTGATCGCATCACAGTACGGGCGCGTATCGTGTTGTGCGCCATCGATCGCTACGACGAGCTGTTGATCAGCTACGGTCGGCGGCATTTGCCAGGCGGCGGGGAATCAGATCTTCTAGTCAGGGCCTTGGTGATCGATCGCTATGTGGGTCAAGCCGTGGTATGGTTGCGCCAGATCGGCCTATTGGCGTGAAGGACCTCTGAGTGTGTGGCATCTCTTGCAAGAGCCGATATCCGTATGAGCCAAACACGTCCTACCAGTGCAACAATCAAGGGAAGCAACGCAATCCTGGTGTCAGTAGTGCTGCTTGCCACCTATCTGCTCCTTACTTGTGGGGTTTACTCGGCCTTCACGTCTCAGATCTCGAGCGGCAACGACTTCTACCCGCGCTGGCGGGGCAGCAGAGCTTTCATCCTCGAGGGAAGAGATCCTTACTCGGACGAGGTGACTTCGGAGATACAGTGGGGCATGTATGGGCGCCTTGCCCGAGAAGACGAGGATCAAGTGGCCTTTGCGTACCCTCTCTACGTCCTGCTTTTCGTCCTTCCCTTCGCCCTGCTTCCCTATCCGCTTGCGCAGGCCTGCTGGATCAGTGCCTTGGTTCTCGCCACGCTGGCCGCCTTGATACTGACCATCCGGGCATTGCGTTGGCAGCCGCCCCCGTTAGTTCTCCTCGGACTCGGACTGTGGGTCGTTCTGTTCTATCCGAGTCTGCGCAGCATCATTCTCGGCCAGTTCAGCATTATGGTCCTGGCGCTAGTAGCGCTCGCCGTGTGGGCTTTGCATCGAGACAATCCATCCCTCGCCGGGTGCTCCCTTGCCCTGACTACCGTGAAGCCACAGATGGTCTTTCTGATTGTGCCGTTCTTGCTCTCCTCTGCGTGGGTGAGGGGTTACCGCAGGGCAGTGGTCAGCTTCTTCTCGACCATGGCTATCCTCATAATGGTGACCTCCGCCGTACTACCTACGTGGATTCCCTCTTTCCTCTCCGGCCTTGTCTCCTATGGATCGTACACCAGCAATTACAGAGAAGGGAGATCTCCCCTGGGCGTGCTGATCAACTACCTAGTGCCCACCAGCCTGACCTCGTCCATCACGACGCTTGTCTCCATCGTACTCTTGGCCTTCGTCATCTATGCCTGGAGTAGGTCCCTCAGACGGGGTGAGGCCTCCTGTGGGACGCTCACGCTGATCATCGTCATCACACTCCTTCTTCCCGCCCAGACCGGTACCACCAACCAGGTTCTACTACTGCTTCCCATCCTCAATTGGCTCGCCGAACCCAGCATCGGCAGGGGCGCAAAGGCGGGTGTGAGCTCGCTGCTGCTGTTCGGACCTTGGTCCTTGTTTCTGCTAACATTCGCGCAGAGAAACGGGGAACACGCGATCGTTTCGATCCCTTTGCCGCTCGCGGCAATTGGGCTCCTCTGGTGGGTGAGGAGGAGTAGGGCGCAGTGCCAGCAGCGAACCCTGGAAGAATCAGCATCCCCAGTCCTCGACAATCGGTGCTGCCGCTCATCCAAGGACTCGGGTCACCGGGAGAACCTCCGCACATGAATCAGCAAGTTGGACCGCGTCATCATCTGAAATGGGCGGCTGCTGTCGGGTTGTCCGCGCTCTGGATCTTCGTTGTGTACCTGGCCTACTACACCGTTCACAAACCGTTCACGTCGTCGATCGTCCTGGCCACACTCGATCGTATCGCTGACCTGGTGATCCTCGCCGTTCTGCTTCTGCTCTCAGCTGCCCTTGGCAGCCACGTTCTGGAGCGGAGGCTGGAAGTACCCACGCTTGAGGGTTTGGTCTTCAGTGTGGGCCTGGGGCTGGGTCTCCTATCGTTGGGGACCCTGGCCCTGGGGATGCTCGGCCTACTACACCGCTGGCTGTTCTGGCTCCTTCTCGTACTCCTGACAGCCGTGAACGCTGGCCGTATGAGGGCCATCGTGCGCAGTCTGGGGTTCAGGCGCATCGCAGGGAGACCCTCGAAGCTAAGCCTCCTGCTAGGAATGTTCCTGGGTCTCACCTTCCTGCTGACTGTGCTATCTACCCTGACCCCTCCTGTTGAATGGGACGCCCTGGTCTACCACCTGACTGGGCCCAAGACGTACATCACGGCCCACAAGGTGCTTTGGGTCAGGGACAACTTCCACCTCAGCTTCCCTGCGCTGACGGAGATGCTCTTCACGGGTGCCATGCTGCTGAAAGGCGACATCCTGGCCCGTCTGATCCACCTGACGTATGGAGCACTCACCGTCGCAGCGATCTACACGTTCTCGCGCAAGTACTTCGACGGGCTCGTGCCGCTCCTCGCGGCCGTCCTCTTCGCGTCCATACCCACGGCGGCGACCATCGCAGCCTGGGCCTACGTTGACCTTGCCCTGGCCTTCTACGAATTCATGGCCTTCTTCGCAGTGGTCAACTGGCTGGAAACACCAAGGAATAGCAGGTGGGTGTTGGTCGCGGGCATCCTGTCTGGCATGGCCATGTCTGTGAAGTACACAGGATTGACGTCTCTGGTAGTGGCCTGCGTCCTCGTACTCGTCGCAGCCCTCAGGACTCGGGCCAACTACCGCTTGTTGCTGGCGGGCTTAGCGATTCTCATTGTGGTCGCAGTTGGACTTTCAGGCCCCTGGTATCTGAAGAACCTGGCATACACCGGCAACCCCATCTATCCGTACCTCTTCGGCGGACGCGGCTGGAATGAGTTGAGAGACGCGTGGCTGACCTCCATCGGTATCAGGATGTCTCCACTCCAGCTACTTCTCCTTCCCTGGGACATCACCGTACTGGGGACGCAGGGCACTGAAGCCTTCGATGCCACGATCTCACCCTACTTCCTCGCGCTGCTACCACTCGTGGTCTTCGTGCAACGGAAGCACCGCATGCTGCTTCCCCTGGCGCTGTCCTCACTGACAATCTACGTCCTGTGGATAATCGCCGGAGCAGCTACTTACTCAACCTTCGTCCTCCGAACCAGGATACTCCTGCCCTGCTTCGCGCCGTTGAGCATTCTCGCCGCCTATGTCGTGCACAGCCTCAAGGAGCTCGACCGCAGGACGTTCTCTCTGCAACGCTTCGTGTTGATGGCTGTAGGCCTCGGTCTGGTGGTCAACCTTGTCTCTCAAGGGCTCTCGTTCATCGGTCGCGATCCCTTGCCCTTCATCGTGGGCGGTGAATCCAGGGAGGAGTATCTGAAGAGACGACTGCTCGACGGCCACTACGATGCGCTGAGCTACATCAATACCAGCCTGCCTTCGTCTGCGACGGTACTCTTTCTCTGGGAACCCAGGTCCTACTACTGTGAACGTCAGTGTCTCCCTGACGTGGTGTTCGATCACTTCTCTCAGTTGGCGCTGGCTCACGGCAGTGAGGAAGAGATCGCCCAGGGCCTCCAACGAGAGGGGATATCACACATCCTCGTCAACGAACGGTGGCTGGCTATGCGAACACACAAGTGGCTATTCACCGAGGACCAGCGAGAGCTATTCTATCGTTTCGTGGACAGTCACCTGACAGCGGTGTACAGTGACGATGGACTCTATACTCTTTATGAGGTAGAGTAGTGAGGGCGACGAGAGCCGTCCTCGCGGCGTCTGCACGCTGCGCAGCATGCAGGCTCTGGCAGCGGCAGTCCTGGTACATCAAGGGGCCAGGCGTCGTGAGCATTCTGTCCACCGGGACACTCTTCTCGGTTGACTGCGAGTCAACGAGGGCGCTGGTGAACAGAGGCTGCCAGGATTGACCCACCTGGTATGGAACGCGCGAAGCTGAGCGGAGGGTACTCCAACATGCCATGCTTGAGTATAGTTATTCCAGCGTACAATGAGGAACGGGGTATTGGGCAGACCCTTGCCCAACTCGACGAGGTGATGCAACAACAGGGACTGGAATACGAAATCATCGTCGTCGACGACGGATCCACAGATGACACCGCCGACATCGTCCGGCAGCATGATCGTGTGCGCCTCTTGCAGCACCACACCAACCGAGGCTATGGCTCTGCCCTCAAGACCGGCATTCGGCACGCTGTCCACGACTGGATAGCCATCACGGATGCTGACGGCACGTATCCGGCCACAGCCCTGCCCTCTCTCTTGAATGAGATGAACGACAACGACATGGTGGTGGGTGCCAGAACCTCACAAGACATCTCTGTCGCCAGACGGCCCGCCAAATGGTTCATCGCCAGGCTCGCGGAGTATCTGGCAGAAACCCGGATACCCGACCTCAACTCTGGTATGCGTGTCTTTCGGAGGGATCTGGCCCTCGACTACTTCCACATCCTGCCCTCGACCTTCTCCTTTACCATCACCATCACCATCGCCCTCCTGAGCGATCACTACCTGGTGAAGTACGTGCCCATCCCGTACGAGAAGAGAGAGGGAGCATCCAAGATCAGACCGGTGCAAGACACGCTGAACTTCGTCCAGTTGATTCTCCGCACCATGATGTACTTCAACCCCCTGAAGGTCTTGCTTCCGGTGAGTTCGCTCCTGATGCTGCTAGCCATTGCCGTCGGCGCCTACAGTCTCCTCGCCCAGGGCCGTGTGATGGACATCACGGTCATCACCCTTACCATGGCCGCACTCCAGATCGGCGTGTTGGCTATGATCGCAGACATGATACACAAGAAGAACAAGGCGTAGACACTCCCGTCGTGACGACCAAGGACTCGTACGGCTTTGACGACATAGACCCTCAGACCTGTACGCAGTGTGGCGCCTGCGTCAGCATCTGCCCTATCGGCGTCCTTGCCGTCGATGACGAGGGCGTCCACCTCCAGGGTGAGTGTATAAGGTGCGGCCTGTGCTACCGGTTCTGTCCCGGCAGGAGGCTAGACCTCGATTCTCTGGGCAGGGAGTACATCGAAGACGCTTCAAGCGATGCTCTGGTCGGCCGCTATCGCGGCCTGTACGTCGCACGGGCCACCTCCGAATATATCCGGGAGAAAGCAGCCTCCGGTGGTGTGGTCACGGCACTGCTGGTCTACCTGCTGGGCGAGAAACGCATCGACGGAGCTCTAGGGGTCACGATGGACAGTGATCGTCCCTGGAGGTGCCAACCGGCGGTACTGCGCTCAGTGGACGAGGTCATAGGGGCGGCTCAGTCCAAGTACAGCCTGGTCAGCCTGGACGCTCTGCTGCGCTCAGCGCGCCGCGAGCGGGGTCCGCTGGCCCTGGTGGGCCTGCCCTGCCACGTTCATGGCCTCCGTCACCTTCAGAGGTTGGGCTCATACAGAGAGACCTACCCCCTGTTGATCGGGCTATTCTGCGGCTTCAACCTCCAGCCTGCTGCGACCCAGCACCTCGTCCACAAAGTGGGCTGTGAGACACAGCAAGTGTCCAGGCTGGAGTATAGAGGTGGACCCTGGCCCGGGGGGTTGGTCGTCGAGACGACCGAGGGCCAGCGGCGCCTCCTGCCGAAAGACTCCTACGGTTATGTCAATCTCATGTACAGTCCTCGGCGCTGCCTGGTCTGTCCCGACTTGACGAACGAGTTGGCTGACTTATCGGTGGGCGATACATGGCTGACAGAGTACGCAGGCGGATGGTCGACCGTGATTTGCAGAAGTCCCCGAGGAGAGCAGCTTCTGGACGAGGCAGTGCATGCAGGCGTGGTCAGCAGACACGAGATCACTCGCGAACAACTCCAACGCTCCCACGCCCATCTCTTCGCTTACAAGAAGGAAGGCTACTTCGTGCGGAGGAAGTGGCTCCGCGTACCGCTGGACTACAGAGTGCAAACACCGTCCGTGAGCGTTTGGCGGTGGTTGCAGCAATCGCTGCTGCTGGCCCTCATCCTCATACTGAGTAATCGGGCGGTGCGCGCCGTTGTCCAACGCTTGCCTCTCTCCTGGCTGGGGAGATTGTCTCGCGCGGGCAGAACGGCTGCCCAGCATGAGTAGGATTCGGCAGTTGACCGGAAAGCTCATCCGACTCACTGGACGTGTCTTGGTCTCACTTATACTCTCGGGGCCAACCGTCTTCCGCGGAGCGACGGTGGAACCGGCCTGGCTCCTCAAATCCTCGAGATGAAAGAGAAACTGCTGCGTCCGACTGCCTTGGCTCTAGCCATCGTGGCTCTCGGCTTTGGCCTGCGCCTCTTCCACCTTGATGCGCAGAGCTTCTGGTACGACGAGGCTTACAGCGCAGAGGTTTCCAAGAAGGCACCGGATCGGATCTTCGCGGGAGATTTCGGCCACAACCATCCCCCCTTTCACGACTTGGCCCTGCACTACTGGGGCTACATAGGACGAAGCGACTTTCTACTGCGGTTCTTCTCTGCCCTGGCCGGGACTCTGGGCATAGCTGCCATGTACACCCTCGGGCGACATCTCCTCGACTACAGAGCAGGGTTGTTAGCCTCCGCTCTGACAGCCGTCCTGCCTTACCAGGTCTTCTACTCTCAGGAAGTCCGTATGTATAGCACGCTGTTCCTGGCCACGACGCTTCTGCTTTTCGCATATCTCCAGGCAGTCCATCGCAACTCTCGCCGATGGTGGCTGGCCTACACGATCTGTGCGATCTGGGGGATGTACGTCCAGTACTGGATCTCATTCGCCATGCTTGCCCTGCATCTCCACCTTGTCCTCGACCCGCGTCTGCGGCGACTGTGGCCGAAGCTTCTGCTTGCCGACATCTGGACCGGGCTGGCCTTCGCACCTTGGCTGCCCGTGTTCGTCACACGCGCGCAGGGCATCGTCACCAGTGGCTTCTGGCCCGAGAGGCCGGGCCTGGCGCGCCTGCTCTCTACGCCATACGCCTTCACGCTGAGCACATTCGTGAGCGATAGACTGGTGCCCATCGCGTTTGCAGCAGTCTTGTTCCTTGTCATCGTTACACATCTACAGGCAGCTCGGCAATTGGCGTGGAGAAGGCGGGATGACGGCTGTCTCGTCCTCCTTCTCAGTGTCTTCTGGTGTCCAGTGCTGATCACCTTTCTCATCTCACAGTGGCGCTCCGTCTACCTGGAACGGAGCCTGATAGTGGCAGCTCCCGCGCTGTACCTCCTCTTGGCTTGGGGTGCCACGAAGACCAGAGAACGGTGGGCCAATCTCGTCCTGCTAGTGCTGGTATCTCTGTTCGCCGTCAGCGGTCTGGGCAACTGGTACTTCAACCCGGCTTTCGGGAAGCCACCATTTCGGACTGTCGCTGAGTTCCTCAACGAACATGGTTGCGACACGGAGCCCATCGTGCATACGAGTGACGGCGGCTTTCTGATTCTGCTGCACTACGCGCCGCAGTGCGAACACCTCCTGGTGAAAGGTGATCCCTCTACCCAATTGCCGGTCGAGACCTACGGACTCTTTGGCGGTGAGATCATCGAAAGGGAGCAACTGCATGCCCACGACTTCTGGCTGCTCGTAGCGCTGGACAATAGCCTCGATTTCCAGCGTTCTCTGGCGAACTGGTTCGACCAACGATTCAACTTGACAAGCGAGCATGTCTTTGGCAGTATCATCTTGCGTCACTACACAGATGCGTGATAAACCCGCTGCATCAAAGGTGTGGTCTCGCCATGAGGACAGAGCCTTCCAGCGACGACCAATCCGGCGCCGCGCCGTTTCGGGCCACCTGGCTGCTGATCATCGTAGGGTTGAGCCTCCTGATCAGATTGATCGTCGCCTGGACGAGCATACCCACGCTGATCGCCAAGACCATACCCGACGACGCCTTCTACTACTTCTCCATCGCGCGGCACGCTGCCCTTGACGGCAGCATCAGCATCAATGGCGTCACCGTCACTAACGGGTTCCACCCTCTCTGGCTCGCCCTGATCAGCCCCTTCTACTTGCTGTTTGACCAGAACCTCGACCTACCTGTTCACCTCGCACTAACCCTGGGAGCCGTTCTCGACACCGTCACGGTCTTCCTCGCCTATAGATTCGTACGTATGCTGACAGGGAACTCGTCCGCAGCTCTTGCATCATCGGTCCTGTATGGGCTGAACCCCAGGGCTATCCTCTACGCCGCCAATGGTCTGGAAACAGCTCTAACCGTATGTCTGGTCGCTCTCTTCCTATGCGCATACGGAGCAATCAGGGCGCGGGGCGGGAGCCTCGCGAGGTACCTGTACCTGGGTACGGTCGGAGGACTCTTGCTGCTGAGCCGCACAGACAGCGTCTTCATCCTATCCGTAGTGTTCCTACACGCCGCGTGGGCGGCACGCCGGAGCGGCGAGCAAAGGCGACTGCTCGCCTCACTGGCGCTGGTCGCGTCACTGGCAGCACCATGGTTTGCCTGGAACTACGTCACTTTCGGCACCATCGTGCAAAGCAGCGCCATCGCGCTCCCGTTCGTCGTTAGAGAGCTACAGCCTCCCTGCCCGGGCAATCCTCTTGTTGCCGCGCTCCTCGTCTCGCTCGGCGGGCTCCTCAACAAGGGGCAGTGGCTGATAGACGCTTCTTGGACAGGCTTGCCGCCGCTGCTGGGACTGCCGCTGTGGATCGTCATAGGAGTGGCGAGTGTCAGAACCTGGAGCGCCGTGAGACGACGGCGCGAGCCCGGGCGCGCCCTGTGCATTGTGGGTCTCGCCATCCTGGCATGCGTGTTCCTTCTCCTATTCCACGTTACGATCCGACGCTACACAAGATCTTGGTACTTCGCACCCCTGGCTTGGTTGTTCTCCACACTGGTTGGCGTGTTGGTACATTACAGCAAGGCTCGTCCGCCCGGCATTCTGTGGAAACACCGGCGCCTCGCTGTTTTGGTGATCGTCGAGAGCTTCGTTCTAGTGGGGGGCTTCTGGTGGAGGAAAGGACTCTACCCTTGGCAGGTGGAGATGCATCAGACAGCACTCTGGCTGCAAGCGAACACTCCGCTGGACAGCACTATTGGCACCTTTAACGCTGGACTGTGCTCATATTACAGCGAGCGGGTCGTGATCAACCTCGACGGGACAGTCGATGCTACCGCGCTCGAGGCCATAAAGCAGAAGGCCCTCCTGGAATACATGCTCGGCATGCGCGTTGCGTACGTTGCGGACTGGGATGCGGCGATCCGTGTAATCTACGCACCTTTCTACGGGCGTGCGCCCCCGCTCGAGCTCGTGCACGTCGTAGACTACGAGGGCGTCTCCTGGGAGGGGTCAGCCGTACACATCTACCGCCTGCTGGACTGAGAACGAGCTCGGTCTCCTGTGCTCTTGATAAGTGCACAGCAGTGGCGCGCTCTCTCCACCATGGCAGACCTATCTTGGTACAGGAGGTAGCCCAGAGTGATGGCGGTCAGCAGAATGAAGATGTCCCCGCCCCTGCCGGAGACAGCAGCATACAACAACAGGGCATACGACGTGGCCACCAACGCGCCGAGTAGTCTGCCGCCCCCTCTGGAGAGAACCGGGATGAACAGGAGGACAAGATCGTAGGGCTTCATGTAGACCGGCAACAGGAGGCCCACGGTGAGCGCATAGGAGAACTCCCTGTTTAGCAGCACCGTGACGAGCAGGCCCAACGCCAGTAGAACCCCGAACCAGTAGCCCGAGGTCAGAAACCAAGACAACCCCCACACCGTGGGCACGGCCCTGCCCGCTTCTTGCGTTATCCAGCTAGCACTAGCCCACCAATGGTATGGCCAATCCCTCATCAAGCCAAAGGCGAGGAGCAACATGGACCCCAGGGTGATCCCAAATGATGTGAGCCCCTCCCGACGCAGACGAAACAGGGTGACCAGCAGAGGAAGGGCCATCGTCTGGGGCTTGATCAGACTCAGCGCCAGCGCCGCGCCAGTCAACCTGTGACGTCCCCTCTGCAGCGCGTAGTAGACTACAGACAAGAGGAACAGAGCGAACATGGAGGTCTGCTGGTCGTACAACGCGATCAATGTGGGCACGAAGGCTGCACAGGCTACTGTGGAAAGGACCACGCTGCTAGATCCACGGACCGGTCTCCTGACCAGGTAGAGCGACCAGATGAACAGCACTTCCGACACCGTGAGCCAGATGTTCTTGGCGGTCTCCAAATCGAAAAGCCCCAGGGGGATTACCAGTACCGCGATGAAGAGGGGATAGTTGAAGTTGGCCGTGGCCCGCGGATAGAGGATATCCTGGATCACAGCATAGTCATAGGGGTTTCTTCCTTCCAACAGAGCCCGCCCCGCTCCCCAGAACGAATTGAAATCGTAGTGTGGTTCGAAGAACGAGTTGACGGCGAACAGGCACACTACCACAGCGGCCACAACGAGCCCTCTTGCCAGGCTCCTCATCACTCAGCATCCCTCCCCTGTGCGCCCGCGGGATCGTTGAACACCCGTGGTCAGTATTCTAACATCCCTCCGTAGCGAACCCAACCCCCATCTCTCAGGACTGCGGATCCGCCCATTCGGACCCTCACCAGCCCGCTTAGTGCCAAGGCTAAGGTTGATTTGTGCAACTACGTATGCTAGAATGCCACAAGGTCGGGCCAGGTGAGATCAAGCGCACGCAGACTTGGCAAGCGTGGATCACATGAATTGGGCGTCCGTCGATACGGTCATCTTGTTAACACTCGGCACAGCCTGCATCTCGCGACTCGACCGTACCAGCAGTGCGTTCCTCATCGTAATCCTCGGAATGTATGCCTTTCTCGAACCAGTCTCCTCGTCGATGCATCGCACCATGTCCCGAGGCGCCATTCTACGGGCAAAGCTTGTCCTCGCGGTCCTGGCCATTTGCGTAGTGGTGGTATTACCTACGATCTCTGGCATGGTGCTGAGGCACGCCTCCGAACCGTGGCTATACACACACGACGGAAGCATACAGATTGAGGAGTCCATACGCTTCCTGCTCAGTGGAAGAAACCCCTACACAGAGAACTACTTTGAAACGCCTCTGGCGGAATGGGAATACGCCTTTGCTTCTCCCAACGTGAACCCGGCGCTGTATCACAACGCTTACTTGCCCTTCATCTTTCTCTTCTCCGCGCCCTTTTACGTGATCTCCACGTGGCTAACCGGATGGTACGATCAACGCCTGGTGTTCTTGTTGCTTTTCGTTGCCGCTTGCTGGCTATACATGCAGCATGGTAGATCATACACCAGGAGACTCAGCCTCCTCATCGTGTTCGGGCTGAATTTCTTTGGCGTTTCCTACGTGATCTGGGGGGGAACAGATGTTTTCGTCCTATTCTGGCTCATCGCATGTACGTATCTCCTTGGCAGGAACAGGACAACCGCAGCCGCAGTGTGCCTCGGGCTTGCCTGTGCGAGCAAGCAGACCGCATGGCTCTTCGTCCCCTTCTTCCTGGTCCACTCGTGGAAAAAGGAACGACCTTCAGGCACATGGGCACTGGTGAGAGCAATCGCTCCCGTCATACTAGTGCCGGCCCTCCTCATCTCGCCGTTTCTACTGTGGGATGCGGCGTCCTTCGTCGACGACACGTACCTATACCTGTCAGGGCAAGCGATGTACAGCTATCCAATAACTGGTCTTGGCTTTGGCAGTCTGCTTCTCGACCTCGGCTTCGTGAAAGACAGCAACGACTACTTCCCCTTCACCTTGTTCCAGCTCGCCTTCAGCATACCTCTGCTCCTCCTCCTGTTGAGACAGCAATGGTATCACAGTACCTTGCAGCGAAGCTGGTTTGGATATGGACTCCTCCTGTTGTGCTTCACCTTCTTCTCTCGTTTCTTCAGCGATTTCTATCTCGGAATTGTCGTCAGCGCTCTAGCGCTGGGCTACCTCTCCGAGGGAGGGCAAGCCGAGATCGGCGGATCCGAACACGGATAGTGGTGGACTAGTGGTTCTGCCCGAACCGAAGTCTCACACGCTACGGCGACTGATCGGGACGTGCCGCCTTCGGGGGAGTGGCGTGGAGCCTCTTTGCAGCTTCAGTCCACGCGGACTGCATCGGCGCCGACAGCCAACTCATCGGTCACGGAACGGAACAAGTACTGGCGATCCCAGGTCGAGAAGTAGCATTCGTCCTCCAACTGAGCGTACTCCGTCCCAAAGTGGCGGTTGAACATGAGCCGAAAGGTGTTTACTGGAGATATCTCATCATACAGACCCGCCTCGCGGTCGCCGGGAAGATAGTACGCATTCAGTATCGAGAACCTTTCCTCGAGATTGGACTTCTCTGCGCTCTCCCAGTCCAGCATGGAGCCAGGCCCATGATCCGCCTGTAGAATGATGACCGCTGGTCGGTCGGACCGTGCAAGTATGGCATCGACCATTGCCGTCACTTTGCCATTGACGAACAGCAGTTGCTCACGATAGCCACGTACGTAGTCCTCTCGGGTGAATCCTCTCCTGTCCACCAAGTGGGTGCCGTCAGCGAGCACGAACTGATGCTCCGGTTCCACCTCCTCCCCATTGCGGCCGAATACGAAAGGTGGATGTGGAGCCACTACGTGTGCGAAGACGAAAACGGGTCCTTCGAGCTCGGTTGCATCAGCAATGTGCTCAAGAGTATACAGGATCCTATCTCTGTGCCGGTCGTGCATGTCGTAGAAGGGCTGTGCCACAAACGGAATAGGCGTCATGTTGATGAGGGCTACCTGGAACTCATCGGGGTACCATCGCGGTGCCACGTACACGTCGGCGTCCCTGAGTTCGGTGCCCGCATAGCCGGAGGCGAAGGCGACCGTCGTGTACCCACGCTCCTCAAGGAGCCGGACCACGATGCTGTCTCTGATCATCTTCACGACGGGCCCAGTCCCGGAATAACCGGCTCCTATGTGCCTGACAAATCCGTCGAGGTAGTTGAGGTTCAGAGATGACGCCAGAGAAAGCAGGGTCTGACAGTAGTTCGATCGGGACTTGTTGCCGACGTAGAAGCCTCGGGCCTCAAGGGATTCGAGGAAGCCACTGTTGTCGAGGCCGTATACCTGCTGTAAGACATCGCTGCGCGCGTAGCCGTCCAGGATGATGTAGTAGATGTCGGGGTAAGCCCCGACGTCGGTGGAGGCTTTCTGGCCTACCTCCACGTCGGTCCCGTAGATATCGCACGGCTCCACGTTGGGAGCCCGTTGCTGCCCCATGCCGATCTGGATCACACAAGTCACCACCAGGGAACCCGCCACCACATTCACGATAGTGGTTGGATTCTGGAGGCCCCGATCAGTCTTCACTAGTGTGTAGGTGCCCAAGCCAAACACAAGGATGCACGTGCCCAGAAGCGCTGCGGCCACCCCACCCGAGGAGGCAGTTGATACTCCCGGCAGCAGAGCAACCAGTACCAGATAGCAGATGCCGAATGAGAAGAAGAGCAGCAAGAATAGAGACACGATCATGGCAGCCCTGCTGCTATCTCTGAGCATCACAGTCCCTGCCAACCATAGGACGAGGGTGGCAAGGACTACCACGACAACGGCGCCGAGGACTGTATGGGGACGGCTGCGGCCGAGGTTGTTCGCGTAGATGAACAATGGGGGGAACATGGAGAGCAGTACCGGGTGCACCAGCGTGGCTTTTCTCATGCCAACTCCGATCCTCTCCACAAGATGGGCAACCCTCGCGGGACACTACCTGAGCCGACACCGTACAAAGCTGCGAGTTTCTAGGAGACCCTCCTCTGGCTAGGTGCGCACCTCTCCCTGATCCACCAGCAGTCTGCGACATCCTAGCACGGTTCGGACCCCAAGTCAAGGTTGTTTTCTCGAACACCGTATGCTAGACTACGATGTGCCTTCTTTTGCCTGATCGCCAAGGGTGGCGAACGGGGCAACAGACGGAACAGAGCGGGGCACAGAGCTATCGTTTGGTGGCGACTCTCGTCATGTTCACGAGGGTGGTGTCGGACGTGCAGTTGATCCGAGCTTACGTGCACCGAGATCCCAGAGCTGGTTTGACCGTTTCCACCGGTTGTCTACCTGCTGTCCCCAGAGGTGGCGCGCCAGTGGGTTATCGCATGAACTCATCTTCTGCTCCGCCCCGACTCTGCATCTGGATACGCGCACACCTGAACAGAGTAGCTCGCAGTTGCTGGTAGCACTTAGGCGCGACACGACGATGGTGAAGCGAATGCCCGGCCGATACGATGCCTCTTCGGGGAGAAAGAGATCCTTTCTACTCATACTGATACTTCTCCTTGGCTTCTCCCTGCGCCTCGCCCGCCTCGAGACCAAGGAGATGTGGTACGATGAGGCCTTCGCTGTCCTCTATGCGGAGAAGGAATTAGGATCCATCGTTCACGGTACAGTGACGCCGGTCGAGGGGGCAGCATCAGACATCCACCCCCTCATGTACTACTTCTTCCTCCATGGCTGGATGCGGATCGGACAGGGTCCCTTCGTCGTCCGGTTCCCTTCTGTGGCCTTCGGCCTGCTTGCCCTTTGTATGGTCTTCGCTATCGCCCGCGAGTTGTTCAATCCACGAATCGGGCTGGCGGCAACCGCGCTGGGAGCAGTCTCTCCTTTCCACATCTGGTATTCCCAGGAGGCGAGGATGTACACTCTCCTCTGCCTGGCCAGCCTCCTGGTCATCTACTTCTTCATCAGGGTGTGGAAGCAGGGGACACGCGCACAATGGATAGGTCTCAGCCTCTCCACGGCTCTCTCCCTGTATGCCCACAATCTGGCCTTCCTGATTCCCTTGACGCTCTACCTCTTGGTCGTGGTGCACCAGCGGTGGAGATTCCTCGGGCGGCTCCTTCTCGCGCATCTCGGCAGCCTTCTTCTTTTTCTTCCCTGGTTGCTCCTGGTACCTGGCCAGTTCGCCAAGGTGCGTCAGGCCTACTGGATCCCCAGGCCCGGCCCAGTCGAACTAGTGCGGACTCTCGTCGTCTTCACGTTCAACCTCCCCCTACCCGACAGACTCCTAGCCATCAGCTTGTTCTTCAGCCTATTATTGCTGGCCCTGGTCCTGTATCGCACCCTGAGGGCGTCGTCGGTTACCTGCTCGGATGCCACCTGGGCTGGCTGGCTGTGCATAAGCTTGGCCTTCGTACCGATGCTAGCCATGTTTCTGATCTCGCAGTTGAAGCCGGTGTACATCGAGCGCGCGGTGCTCTCCAGCGCTTTGATCTACTGCATCGCCGTGGCTCAGGCCCTGTTCCGCGGGAAGCTTCCTCGTGTCGTGCTGCTCTCGCTGCTGCCCGTCCCCGTGCTCCTCATCGGCTCCCTCTGGTATCAGTACGGCTATTCCGAATTCCCCCGCTCACCCTTCAAGCAGGCCAACGCCTACCTTCGGGAGCACGTTGAAGCGGGCGACGTCATTGTCCATGACAGTAAGCTGTCCTTCTTCCCCAGCCATTACTACGACCGGAATCTTCCTCAGGAGTATGTGGGGGATGTCTCAGGCTCCTCGACCGACACCCTTGCCTTGCCCACTCAAGAGGTTCTGGGGCTGTTGGCTCAGCCCGACGTGTCCCATGCCGTCGGTGACTCAGGACGTGTATGGTTTGTGGTCTTCCAGCGTGCCCTCGACGAGGCCGCAACGCTGGGAGTGGAGAACGCCAGCAAGGCCTGGCTCGACGCCCGATACACCCTATCGAACTCGGTCCAGTACAACGACCTGAACATCTATCTGTACGACTCGTCGTAGAGAAGACGCATGTCGGAGATACCAAGGAGAGAACTCGCGCACGCAACCGTCATCGCCATGCTCGTGGTGAGCCTGTCTTCGGTGCCCTACCTGATAGGCTATCTCAGCGCCGCTCCGGGCACGGTTTTCAGCGGGTTCGTGGTGGATCTTGACGACTGCTCCAGTCACCTCGCCAAGATGCAGCAGGGTTCCTGGGATGGCTGGACATACCGCATTCTCTTCACGCCAGAGGACCACCCTGGGGCAATCCTCAATACGTTCTACGTCGGGCTGGGCAAGCTAGCTTCTTTGCTGGGCTTCTCCTTGATACAGATCTACCAGCTCGCACGGCTGGCCTGCGGCCTCGGACTCCTTCTGACAGCGTACCTCTTCATAGCCTCGTTCGTGGAGGGCAGAGAGAGGAGACTCACAGCATTCCTGCTCGTTTGTTTGTCATCGGGTCTGGGATGGCTGGTGCTGCTCATAGGCTCCCCTACCCTCGCGGGTCTCTCGCCGATCGACTTCTGGCTCATGGAGGCCTACACGTTCTTCACCATCTTCACGTTCCCTCACATGGCCGCGGCGGTGGCCCTACTCCTTCTGTTCTTCGTGCTGGCCTTGCGCGATCTGGCCGCCCCACGAATCCCTCTGTTGCTCAGCAGCGTCGTGGCCCTGCTAGCGCTGTGTGCCATCCAACCCTTCATGGCCCTCCTTGTCGACGCGGCGCTCGCGGCTTACTGGGTGTTGCTGGTCTGGGCTAGGAGAGAAGTGCCTTGGCGCGAGGGCCTCACGCTCTGCACCTGGGGCGTTGTACCGCTCCCCCTCATCGCCTACTACCTCCGGGCTTTTGACATCGATCCTGTCTTCAGGAGTTGGTCCGCTCAGAATATCCTTCCTTCCCCACCCGTGCTCCACCTTGCTTTGGGCTACGGCATCGTCTTGGCGCTGGCCGCCCTGGGAGCGGTCTTCGTGATCCGACAGAGGAACGAGAAGAGACTCTTTCTCGTCGCCTGGGTCACAATCGGACTGCTGCTGATGTATGTACCCTTCAAACTCCAACGACGAATGGTGGAGGGCTTGCACGTCCCGCTCTGTGTCCTGGCTACAGTGGGCCTCTTGGACTACGTCGTGCCCACCGCACTAAGGGCACGTTGGATGGAGAGAATCGCTGAGTGGCGAGGGTACGAGGCCAAGGGGTTTCGCCGATTCCTCGTCTTCCTACTGATAGCGGCGACGCTTCCTTCGACTCTGTTCCTGGTGGCCGACTCCAGCGTGCGCGCGCTGGACAGTGGATCTGCCCTGTTCTACACAACCGGGGAGATCGAGGCCATTCACTGGTTGAAGTACAACACACTTCGCACCGATACGGTGTTGGCATCGTATGAAATGGGCCGTCTCATCCCCGCCCGTGCGGGCAACCGGGTCTTCATGGGACACTTCATCGAGACGGTCGAGGTGAACCACAAGAAGATACTTGCTAACACCTTCTTCCAGTCGCAAACCAGTAACGGGTTCAGACTTGAGCTGCTCGAAGAGTACAACATCAGCTACGTCCTTCATGGTCCCAGCGAGGCACGGATGGGGGACTTCGATCCGTCCGCCGCCACATACCTATCGTTGTCGTACAGCAACGACGAAGTAGAAGTCTACCGCGTTCTAAGATAGAGCCTCGAGCCCAACGACGAGCAGCATCGTATATCCACCGACTCGTGCCTGGAGCCTACTCAAACCGTTGTATGGGGCACCCGATGGGCTGGATGGACAAAGCAGCGAGTGGCTTCGCCGACAGGCTACAACGCGCAGTGGAGGACAAAGCTGTGCGCTGGTCGCTGGCCGTCTTTCTGAGCGTTCGGCTCGCTCTGTCGGCATTGGCCGCAGTCGTCATCACGGTCTGCCCGTTGCCGGAAGGAGGGCACGAGGCGTACATCTCCTCTCTGGGCCTTCGTCCGGTCGAGAATCCGGCGGAGAAGCTGCTGCTAGAGGTCTGGCAGCGCTGGGACGTGGTCCACTATCAGCGGATCGCCGCCCAAGGCTACTCTGACGAGGAGAGCAGTGCTTTCTCGCCTTTGTTCCCCGCTCTCGTATCGTTGCTAGGAGCGGGACTGGGAGGCAACTACTTGCTGGCGGGACTACTGGTGTCCAACCTCTCGTTCTTTCTCACCCTCATCTGTCTCTACAAGCTGACCGAACTGGACTACGGCGAACGGGCGGCTCGACGCACGGTGCTCTACCTGTCGGTCTTCCCGACCGCGTTCTTCTTCTTCGTTCCCTACAGTGAGTCGTTGTACCTGCTCTCGGTTGTGCTCTTCTTCTGTGCCGTACGACGGCAGTATTGGGTCGTGGCCAGTGTCACCGCCGTGCTCGCGTCCCTGACCCGCTTGCAGGGCTCAGTGGTACTCATACCCTGGGGGTTCGAGTATCTGAACCACATCAGATTCGACCTGCGAAGAGCTAGATGGCACATACTCCTCTTGCCGCTGGCTCTGATCCCACCCCTCGCCTTCTTGTGGTTACTGAGGATGGCGGGATATCCGGACCTCCGAGAGGTGTTGGCGCAGCACTGGCACACGAGCCTCGGAGCGCCGTGGCACAATTTCCTGCACCTGTGGTCGCTGGCGGCATCTGCCAATCTGTCAGTGATCGACATACTGGACGCCGTCATCACCATCCCCTTCCTGGGGCTGGTGGTGGCCTCCTTGCTGTGCACCCGCACTTCCTATAGACTCTACACAGCTGCCACCTTGTTGGTGATCTTGCCGGTGGTCTACATTCCGCCGCCTTTGATGGACCTGCCACGCCACCTGCTCTGGTTCGTCCCGGCTTTCATGCTCATGGGCTCTCTGGGCAGAAGACCCGCTGTTCACCGTGCCATTGTCTACGGCTCTACAGCCCTGCTGATACTCCTCACGGGGATGTTCGTGCAGTGGGTTTGGGTCGCATGAGCCACAGTAGCGCAAAGGCGCGTCCAAACAAGCTATGAGTCAGGCAGCCTCAGCTCCGAGACAATCCATCAGACAGTGGATCCAAGAGAAGATCTCGGACCCAGCTCTGGGGCACGGCATAGCGCTCTTCGTGGTCATGAGGATCGTCATCTCGGTATGGGTTGCTCTCGTGCTGGTGACCACTGGCGCGCCGACCAGCCCTGACGATGTGCTCCGACCATATCAAGGCATGCCGGCCGTGGAAGGCGGGCTCGCCGAGCTGTCTCTGGGTGTTTGGCAGCGTTTCGACACCCTCTGGTACCTGAGAATCGCTGCCCAGGGCTATGCTCCTGACGATGGGAGCACCGTCTACTTTCCGCTTTACCCGCTGCTGATCAGGCTGCTCGGTAAGGTCTTCTCGGACAACTACCTGCTCGCCGCACTCGTTATCTCCAGCCTGGCCTACGTAGGCGTCCTCGTCTGCCTCTACAAGCTGACCGAGGCGCAATTCGGCCAGGCCAGTGCCCGGCGCAGCACCATCTATCTGGCGATCTTCCCGACCGCCTTCTATTTCCTGGCGGCATACACGGAATCCCTGTTCTTGTTCTTGACCCTTGCCGCCTTCTTGTCCGCGTCTCGAGGGCGTTGGTGGCTGGCTGGCACACTCGGCCTTCTTTCCTCGCTGACACGTCTACAAGGCGTGGTCCTGATCGTCCCTCTCCTGTTCGTCTACTTGCGAGACAGGGGGTTCCGTCTATCTCGACTGGACGCCAGGGCCGTGGCGTTGCTCCTCATTCCTCTGGGGACGATTCTCTACCTGGGATACCAGTATCTCGTGCTGGGCGCCACCCCTCTCGTGGACACCTACCAGACACAGCTTCACGCCCAATTCGTCTGGCCCTGGGAAAACGTCTTGGCCACCCTCCAGAAGATACTGTCACCGGAGGGCACGTTCATCAACGTGTTGAATCTGGGGATGACCGGCATCTTTCTCACGATGACCGTCCTCTGTTTTCGGAGACTACCAACGGAATACAGCATCTATATGGCCGTTGCCATGATTGTCCTCATGCTCAGAAGGACCACCCTGCAACCCCTGGTCAGCATGTCACGGTATGTCTTGGTCCTCTTCCCTGCCTTCATGCTCTGGGGGCGCTGGGGCAGGAACCCCCGCGTCCAGAGGCTGATCGTCTACCCGTCCGTAGCTCTCTTGTTGTATCTCAGCGGCCAATTCGCAATATGGGGTTGGGTCGCCTGATGAGGATGCCCAGATGAGGCGTCTCACGCCGCAGAAGCTACTGAACGTTTGCCTGATGATTGTCTTCCTCTGTCTGGTACTACCATTGTATGCCGTCAAGGGGATGAGCGACTCCATGGACCACGCCCAAGGCACGGGGGCTGTGGGCGGAATCGACTTCAAGGCCTACTACATCGCGGCCGACATGCTCCGTCAGGGCAGAGACTTCTACGATGTCGAGCAGCAGAGCCAGGAAGTGCTGGCACGTGGCTTGCCTCTCAACGAGAGCTTCTACATCTACCCGCCTTTGCTGGCTATCCTCTTCGTCCCCCTTACCATACTGCCCATGGACACGGCAGCGCTGGTGTGGTTCTTCCTCAACATGATACTGTATGGCGCGTCTCTCTTGGTCCTATGGAAGGCTCTCGGTCTCGGCCGATTGAGCAGAAACCTGCCTCTGCTGTGGACCCTGGCCTTCCTCTTCCCTCCAGCGCTCTATACTATCTACAAGGGCCAGGTGAACATCCTACTCCTGCTGCTCCTAGCGCTGACCTACTGGCTCCACAGCATGGGTTCCCAACGGCTTGCAGGTGTTGCGCTCGGCGTGGCGACCATGGTGAAGATCATTCCCGTCTTTCTACTGCCCTACTTCGCCTGGAGGAGGCAGTACACAGTCTGCCTCGCGACCATCGCCACCATCGCCCTGATCGGTATCGTCGGTATATTGGTGGTTGGCCTCGGCCCGCATTTGACGTATGTCTCGTCGGTCCTTCCGTCCCTAGCCGAACCGAGGCCAAATCCAAGCAACCAGTCTCTGGGAGGCTTCTTCAGCCTCTTGCTCATCGACAACCCATATTCCGACAACCTTGCCCATGACGAAGCGTTGTGGAAGGCTGCTGTCGTGGCGTCTTCGGCACTCCTCGTAGTCGCCGTCATCTTCGCACTATGGCATTGTAGGTCCTCAACGATCAGTGTGGACCTCGAGTTCTCCTTCGTCATCGCCACGCTTCCGCTCCTCGCCAACATCGCCTGGGTCGATCTGTTCGTCTTGCTGGTCTTTCCCTACGCGGTCCTGTACAAGCGAGCCTTACAGGGCATGATGAGCAGGCGTTGGATGCTCCTAGCTGTCCTGAGCATGCTCTTCATGAGTTCTCCTCGGCTGCAAGACCTCTTCACCAACCTCGTGGCCAGAAACGACTCACTGCTGCGCAACCCTGTCTCCATGGGGATTCCGTTCTACGGAGTCGTTCTGCTCTGGATAACGACGCTTGCCACCCTATGGTCGGTCGGCAGGGAGAGACAATGGCATGGGTCGACACACCCACTTCCGTAGGCGTCCTGCACCGGCGCAGTTGCTGAACATCTCGCCAGTGGTTGTCGCCCGCGATCTGGTGCCACTGCTCTGCCTCAGCCTGCTGATGCCAGTGTGGCAAGCGCTCACCATATCTGCGGTCGGCCTCCTCCTGCTTGGGACTGTGTTCCTCACCCCGTCCGTGCCTCACGCCAGGCGACTGTTCGCTCTCAGAATCTCTCCCGTCGTGGTGAGCATGTTGTTGGCGTCGAAGGTCTCGTGGGTGGGCACCCTGACCCTGCTGATCCTACCACGCGCCGCCACGAACTCAGCCCTCCTACAATGCCATGAGAAGAGTATCCTCTGGCCATCCACTGTCGTCGTGTCTTTGTTCGGGGTAAGCTCGCACCGCGCGACATAGAGACGCACACTATGTCGGGCAGCGGTGCTGATCCCCTGCCTGCTCGGTTGCCTAGCATGCCCAGGTATGGCATCATAGCTCTGTGGTTGTCCACCGGTTGCCTAGTCATGTTGAGGGTCCTACGGGTTGCGCTCTTGGCAACCACGCGCTCCTGAGCTAGACGAGGAGATCGCTCCAAATGCCTCATGTCACCAGAGAGGAAATGAGGCGCGTGTTGCTCGTCGCCGTCATCGTCCTCGCGATCACGTTCCTGCCGTATGCATTTGGCTACCTCCTGGCGCCCCCGGAAAGGGAGTTCGGCGGCGTGGTCATGAACTTCGAGGACGCCCACGGCTATCTGGCCAAGATGAACCAGGGAGCAGCGGGCAGGCTCACCTATCGAATACCGTTCACCTCGGAAGATCACGAAGGCGCCTTCGTCGGCGGGTTCTTCCTCGTCCTGGGCTGGATCTGTGCGCTCACGGGCTTGCCGGTGATCTGGATGTGGCATCTGTCCAGACTGATCCTTGGATTCCTCCTTCTGTTGTCGGCGTATTCCTTTATCGCTTGCTTCGTGGAAGATGCCGGGCAGCGCCTGGTCTCCTACCTGCTGGTCTGCTTCGGCGGGGGCTTTGGGTGGCTGGTGCTACTCGCTGGAAGGTTCTCCATCCTGGGCTTCGACCTGATAGACTTCAAGATGCCTGAAGCACACATCTTCTTCACCCTGCTAACCTTTCCTCACTTTGCACTGGGGGCGGGTCTGCTTGTGGCTATCTTCGTCTCGATGCTCTTGCTGCACAGAACTCGGCGCTGGCGGTACGCCGGATGCGCAGGCCTGTCCAGCTTGGTGCTGGCCGTGGTGCACCCCTATAACCTTCTGGTAGTGGCATGCACCCTCGGCCTCTGGCTGCTGATGATCTCCTGCCGCAAATGGCGCGTGCCCCTGGTGGAGCTGGCAGGTGCTGTCGTCGTTGGCCTGATGGCCTTGCCGGTCCTGGCCTACTACCTATACGTCTTCGACTCCAACCCAGCTTTCGGCGCATGGGCCACTCAGTCGGGCAGCGGTTCCCCCCACCCCCTCCACTACTTCTTCGGATACGGTCCCCTCCTCATTCTGGGCCTCCCGGCAATGGTAAGGGAAGCACGCAAAGCAGACACAGAGTCCATCCTGCCCATGATCTGGATCGTGGTTGTGGCGATCCTGGTATACGCGCCGCTGAAGCAGCAAAGACGTATGGTGGAAGGCGTGCATATCCCCCTGAGTGTCCTGGCCACGATGGGCCTCTACTCCTGGTACCTGCCCCGACTGGAGCAGTCGAAGATAGTAAAGAGGCTGCTCACTCTCCGACAGAAGGCCTACTCTCCTCGCAGGATGAGGAGCTTCATCATCTTCGTAGTGCTGGTCCTAACCGTGCCCTCCAATCTCTACATCCTGGCCAGCCTCACGGCCACTGTGGTCCAGCACCCCTATCCCTTCTTCCACGAGCGTGCCGAGAACGAGGCTATCGACTGGCTAGCCAGTGAGACCGAGTACGGAGATACGGTGCTGGCCGCCTACGGAACAGGGAGCTACATACCCGCCCGCATCGACCACCGTGTCTTCGTGGGTTATTGGGCTGAGACCGCCGACTTCGACACGAAGCTCGAAATCGTGGATCGCTTCTTCCACGCAGGAACACCCGACTCCTGGCGAAGACAGACTCTGGAGCAACACGGCATAGCCTACGTGTATTCTGGTCCGCGCGAGAGAATCCTGGGCGATTTCGATCCTGGCACGGTGGACTATCTGACACCTGCCTTCTCCAACGACTTGGTGACCATCTACCGCGTCGACGGGCTGAACAATTGAGTGAACAGGGACCGAAGGTAAGACCCGGCAGCAGCCGCCAGAGCCGCAGGTCATGGGACCCGCTGGCCGTGTTCCTGCTGGCGGTGGCGGTGCGGACACTGGTGGCTTTGCCTCAACAACAGCCCCACTACTTCGACGCCTACTACTACTACGACGTCGCTGAGAACCTGTACCTCGGTCGCGGATTCGTGGTCGACTTCATCTGGAACAATCTCGACCCGCCGTCTGAGGTCACGCACGCGAGCAACCTGTACTGGACACCATTATCTTCGATCCTGGCGGGGGGCTCCTTCTCCGTCTTTGGACCGTCGTATCGCGCTGCCCAGATTCCATTCATACTCCTATCTTCGCTCCCTCCCGTGCTGGCATATTGCTTTTCTTTTGACGTATGGGGGAAACGCGAGCACGCGTGGCTAGCTGCCATCCTCACCACCTTTGCCCCCTTCTATCTGAAATACTGGGCCTCGCCCGACAATTTCGCCCCCTTCGCGGTCACGGCCGGGCTGAGTCTGGTGACCATGTATCTCCTGGAAAGGAGGCGGCAACGGCGCTACGCGCTATACACAGGCTTGCTTATCGGTGTGAGCCATCTCTCGCGAGCCGACGGAATCCTGCTCTGGGTGGCCTTCGCCGCAGTCCTGACCATAGGCATATTCCAGAGGGTCCCTGCTGGCTCGAACGACTCGGGCAGACTTGGGCGGAATCCAGGCCGAGTCACCCTCGGCTCGTGCCTCCAATGGATGTTCCTGGCGGCGATCGGGTACCTGATGGTCATGACGCCGTGGTTCTACCGCAACTGGAAGGTAATGGGCGCTCCGCTGTCCAGCGCTGGCACCAAGACAGTCTTCTTGCGCAGCTATGCCGATCTGTTCAGCTACTCCGCGGAGCTCACCTGGCGAAGCTATCTGGACTGGGGTTGGCCGTCGATACTTCGCTCCAAGGCCACGGCCGCAGTCCACAACCTGGCAGTGCTCGGCGGCGCCCTCCAGTTCCATCTTGCGCCGATGGCCCTCATAGGTCTATGGCAGGCGCGAAAGCGGAAGGAATACGTACCAGTCTACGCTTACGCCGCTATCCTGTACGCTGCCATGACGTTGGTCTTCACCTTCCCCAGCACTCATGCCAGCATGTTGCACTCGATGGGGGCTCTTCTGCCTTTCCTCTTCGCCGCAGCAGTGCCAGGCATAGACGCGGCGGTGTGCTGGGTCGCAGTTCGCAGACGAACCTGGCATCCCCGGACCGCCCAGAGAGTCTTCCGAGTCGGCCTCACGGTGGTGGTCGTGGTCATCACTCTGTTTGACTACTCCCAGGCCGTCTTTCTCTCGCTCGACCCGCTGGGCTTCCAGCCGTTCTGGAACCGCGCCAATACCGGCTACGTTGCAGTCGCCGCCTGGTTGGAGGAGAATGCATCCGGCGATGCATTGGTGATGGTGGTGGATCCCCCTGCCTACTACTACTTCACTCATCAGCGAGCCATCGTCATTCCTAACGAGGATGTGTCTGGAATCGTCGAGGTGGCCAATCGCTACGATGCCGACTACCTGATCCTGGAGCAGGATCACGTGGCTTCTCTCGACGCAGTCTACAGAGGGGGAACTTCTCCTTCATTGTTGCTTCAGCACGCTTTCCTCGACGAGACTGGGCAACTGATCCAAATCTACTCAATCGGGAGATGAATCGGAGATGCGGCGACTGTTCTCGCCCCTTGCTTTGTGCGTGGCTCTCTCCGTCGCTAGCTGTCTGCTGTATGTGGGCTACTCACTGAACTTCGGATACGTAGGCTTCCCTCTCGATGATGGTTGGATCCACCAAACGTATGCTCGCAACCTCGGTACACATCACGAGTTCTCCTACAATCTGGGCGAGCCAAGCGTGGGCTCCACCTCTCCACTGTGGACCATGGTGCTGGCCCCGGCCTATGCGCTACGCGTCGAGCCCAGACTGTGGACCTACCTCCTGGGCACCGTCCTCTTGGCTCTCACAGGCTGGGTGGTCTACCGTCTGAGCAGAGTGTTGTTCCCGGGAGCCGAGCTCGTGCCCGTGCTCACCGCTGCTTTTTGCCTGCTGGAATGGCATCTGGCGTGGGCCGCGTTCTCGGGCATGGAGACCATCCTCTTCGTTCTCTTGTCGCTCCTGGCGTTGGAGCGGCACCTGGCGGGAGCACGACCTCTCGTGACCGGCCTGATCGCCGGCTCGCTCACCATCACCAGGCCAGAAGGTGCGATATTGCTGCCGCTCCTCGTGCTGGACACCATCTGGCGGCGGCGCCGTGGAACCCGCTCCCTGACCTGGCGGGACGTGGGCATACACACCCTCCTCCTCGCAGTCGGGTTCTTCGTGCCCGTGTCGCCCTATCTGGCCCTCAACCTGGCGATCACAGGGAATCTCTGGCCCAACACGTTCTATGCCAAGCAAGCCGAGTACCAGGAGTTGGTGGCGTCGCTTCCGTTGTGGTCACGATGGGCACGCGTGGCACTGCCTACCCTGGTGGGCGCCCAGGTGCTACTGGTCCCGGGCTGCCTGTACGCCGCGTTCAAGAGCCTCTCACTCCAGCAACGGAGGGTCGTCCTGCCATTGGCGTGGTGGTTCTCCCTGGTCACCATCTATGCCATCCGACTGCCTGTTTCCTACCAACATGGTCGCTACCTGATACCCACCATACCCGTTACCATCCTGCTGGGCGTCTGGGGTACGATGAACATGCCGGGATTCCACCGCGTTGTGCGGCGGGTCCTGCACATCTCCATACCCATACTGTTGCTGGTCTTCTGGGTCCGAGGAGCCCAGCAGTACGCCACAGACGTGCGAATCATCGACAGCGAGTTGGCGACAGCAGGAACGTGGCTCGCTGACAACACACCGCCGGAGGCCGTCATCGGCGCTCACGATATCGGCGCGATTGGCTACTTCTCGCAACGGTTCCTGGTAGATACCGCCGGGTTGATCACGCCTGAGGTGATCCCCTTCATCCGAGACGAAGGCAGAATCCTGGCCTTCCTGGAGGCAACAGACGTAGACTACGTGGTGATCTTCCCGTCCTGGTACCCTAGGATCGCCGAGAGCCCACAACTTCGAGCGGTCCACCGTTCCACCTCGCCCTGGGTGGTGCAAGCTGGCGGTGACAATGTTGTCGTCTACGAAACCGTGTGGTGACGTCAGAGGCAGTCTGGCTAGCTCAACCATAGTGCGCTCCTCGGATCCGCGTGTCAACAACCTGGCTTGTCCAGTGGTTGCTTCCATGCGCTTTCGATGCTATACTTATGTCGCATGCGTGGTAAACCACTTCACGCCGACACCTTGTGAGGCACCATGGTCGACAAGATCAGAATCATGATCGTCGATGACCATCCACTGTTTCGTGAAGGGCTCCGGCGCGTCTTGGAGGAGGAAGAGGATCTTCTCGTGGAGGCTGAGGTCGCCGATGGGGACCAGGCGATCGTGCTGGCGCGCGACACGCGGCCTGACGTCGTCCTCCTGGACATCAATCTCCCCTCCATGAACGGCCTTCAGGTCACCAGGGAGATCAAGGCAAGCCTGCCCAAGACCGCTGTGATCAACCTCACCGCCTATCACGATGAGGAGCAGATCATACATGCCATCAACGCAGGTGCCTCTGCCTACTACCCCAAGGAAGTACTGCCGGGCAAACTGATCTTCGCCGTCAGACAGGTACGTCAGGGCCACTGGGTGATCGACGACGAGGTTCTGGACGAACATCAACTCAGAGACTGGCTGTTTGACCAGTACCGGGCTCTGGCACCTCCGGGGATGCCCGACGATTCGCGATTCGTGCCTCTGTCCGCCCGGGAGATGGAGATACTTCAACACGCGGCGCGCGGAAGCAGCAACAAGGAGATAGCCCACGCTCTAGCCATCAGCCAGCAAACGGTGAAGAACCACATCTCCTCCATCTTGCGGAAGCTCGACGTCAAGGACCGCACCGAAGCGGCGGTGTATGCGCTGCGCCACGGCTGGATACGACTCGAGGACACCAGGCCCGACGAATAGACTCTTCCCGGGCCTGAGACAGACGCATAGGTAGTGCCCCATCCCTCTCCAAAGCCAGGGAGCGATTAATGGAAGACGGCAACGAGCGGCGGGATCCTCTCCAGCGACTGAGTGACCTCGTAGAGACGAGCAAGCGGAGCTACACCGAGGTGCAGAAAGAGCTCGAAGAGGCAGAGGTCCTGCTCCAGCAGACGTCGGGCGAAGTGGAGAAGCTCGACCAGCGCACCGCTCAGGTTGCCAACAAGGTGCGTCACATAGAGGCCAACCTCAACAGCTATCCCCGTGAGGATATCAGGGAGGCGTATGACGCTTCGCAGTCCTCCCAGCTCCGTCTCGTGATGCTGCGTTCCCAGTTGGAGCAACTCGAGGCCCGGAAGGAGAACCTCCAATCGCAGGCGGAGCAGTTGCGTACGTTCCTGGACATCGTGGAGGGAATCCCTGGACTGAGCACCCCTGGAGAGGGACTGACCTCCTCTCCAGCAGCCGCAGACAGCGTAGTCATGCGCGTGATCGAGGCTCAGGAGGGGGAGCGAAAGCGGCTGGCCCGGCAGATGCACGATGGCCCGGCGCAGTCCCTCACGAATCTCATTCTGCAAGCCGAGATCGTAGAGAAGTCCTTCGACATGGGTGCGGACCAATCGCGCTCTGAGCTGACCAACCTGAGGAACGCGGTGAAGGCCACTTTCGAGAAGACTATGGATTTCGTCTTCGAGCTGAGCCCTATGATGCTGGATGACCTCGGCGCGGTGCCCACTCTGCGCCGGTACGTGGAAGATTTCGAGGAGAAGAGCGGCCTCAACGTCTCGTTCGAGGTGGTTGGCGAGGAGCGCAGACTCGCTCCCCACGTGGAAGTCACGGTCTTCCGCGTGGTCCAGGAACTGCTTCACAACGTCTGGCAGCACGCTCATGCGAGCCACGTCCAGGTAAGCCTGAACCTGAAGGGGCCCACGATCGCCGTCACCGTGGAGGACGACGGCAGCGGCTTTGACGTCGACGAAGTGATGGCCTCAGCAAGTCAGCGCAAGACTCTGGGCATAGCCACCATGCGACAGCGAATGGAGATGCTGGGCGGGACCATCCACTTCGACAGCAGCCTCGGAAGAGGCACCAAGGTGACCATGAGCATCCCCGCTGCTTGAGTCTGCATGTACTCCGCACAGCACTGTGTAGCATGTTTTTCCCCCCCCCCGCTATAGTACCAAAAGCCTATTGCCTTTGCGGAACCGTGTCCCTATAATGGAAGCAGAAGGTAGACCAGACACGAGTGTACCAGTAACGAACAGGGAAGGGAGGTGAGATCAAGTGGTGTATTTGCCGCAAGAGGAAGGGCAAGGCATGGTGGAGTATGCGTTGATATTAGTCTTGGTGGCCATCGTAGTCATCGCCATCCTGCTGCTCCTGGGTCCGCAGATCGGCAACATCTTCAGCCGCATCACCAGCGGTCTGTTGAGAGCAGGCTAGTAGACAAGCGACACCACCCTTGTCAAGTGCAGAGCCCTACTCAGGTAGGGCTCTGTTCGTTCTGCCGTGCAGCGGGCGCGCACCGCGTCCGATGTGACTCCCCGGCGTATCATCCTCTCGTCTGACCGCTTCGGCTTTCCCCCTCCCTTCTCTGCGAAGTCCCCGTTTGTCGATGTCCACACGCTCGACACACGTAGTGCATGATCATCCTCTCCTGCTTTCGGTAGTGCCGCCAGGAGTGTCAGCGACCCAACACCTCGGTCCCCGTTCGCCATGTTGTCAGATGACCACGTGACACCACAGCACGACATCTCCGGCATCCAGAGCCCGCCGACCTTGGCACAGCCGCTGTCCAGGCACGCAAGTCACAAAGACTGCTGCGCTCAGTACCTGTCAATACTCACGGCTTTTGTGGTACCTTATTCCTATTGCCTTTTGCGGGGCCATAATGTATAGTGTACAATAGGAGTTGGGGCATGCATTGCCCAATCCTGTAGTCCTGCACCTCGGCCGAACGCGCCCGGCGGCACACGCTGCCAGGCCGTTCAGCGGAACATGCGTTTGGACTAGTTCCACGTATCGGATCTACCTGACTCCAGGGCCCAACTACCGCGGGGTACTGCCAGATTCAATGGGGGCACAACAGATGGTAGGACGAAAAGAGGACAAGGGCCAAGGCATGGCGGAACTCGCACTGGTGCTGCCCGTTCTGCTGATGGTGATCTTCGGCATGGTCGAGATGGCCAGGCTGGTCCAGACCTATCTCGCAGTCCAGCACGCTGCCCGCGAGGGAGCGAGGTACGCCGTGGTGGGTCTGCCGTCCGAAGAAGTGTGCGTAGCCTCAGGCGGCGACACCGATGAGAGTGGATACTGCGAGGCGAGGACCGAGGACGGAGACGTGTGCCCTACGGAGTACAGCGCTTTCCGCGCGGAGGCGATCAAGGAGAAGGCGCGGGAGGCAGCGATTGGCTTGCCCTGGGACCCCACCGAGACCAGGGACTCGGCACCCCGCTACCTCGGTGTATCAGTCCAAGGGCAGCCCTCTTTCTACGACCCGGCGTTGATGGACTGTCCAGGCGTTCCGGGTGCTCGGGTGCGAGTCCGGGTGTACTTCAACCTGCCGGTTATCACCCCGGTGCTCTCCGGGGTCATGCCCACTATCCAGGTCTCAGCCGAGACCGAAATGATCAACGAAGGCTTCCAGACCTGGGTAGGCGCCCAGGCCCCGCCGCGACTGACCGCCATGCCCACCGCCCCGATCGTTGATACCGACGGTGATGGGCTGATCGACGACGACGAGGAGGTCTTGGGGTGCCCCTGTGTAACCAATCCTGACTCCGACGGGGACGGTTTCCTAGATGGCGTGGAGGTGGAAAACGAGTGGGATCCATGCAACTACGAGGACCCCTACCCTCCCACGCCGGAGGTGGAGCCGCCCACGCCCACCAACACGCCGACCGCCACCCCCATTCCTCTCTTGATCAACGAACCTCTGCGCGCCAACGACGTGGTAGTTACCGGCGTCGGGGATCCAAGCTACGTGCCTGCGACACTCACGGTCTGGGATTGGACGATCCTGGAACGTATCGGGTACGGGATCATAGAGGGCAGTGGTACTTTTCGAATCGAGGTCAGTCCACCGCTCGTGGCAGGACACGAGATCAGAGTCCTCGGCGACTATGGCTGGGATGCGGCCATCGTTGTGGGAGCCACGAACACGCCGACCAACACGCCGACCGCCACCAACACACCCACCCCCACGTCGACCAGGACGCCCACAGCCACGCCCACGCCGGCCCCGGCGATCAATATCGCCAACCCTACCCCCCCAGCGGGGATGATATACTCTTGTACCGACGATGTAGGATCCGACCTCGACATGACAGTCGAGGGCAGTGGATGGCCCGGCGATGGGGAGACCGAGGTCCTGTTCGGGTGGGACGGAACGGGGGCTACAGCCCGCTCCTACACAGGGGACGCCGGCGTGATCCCCGAGACGGATGGTACGTTCACCACCAGCTTCACGGTAGCGGGCAGCCAGGTCACAGAGGGTAAGCACAACCTCTACGCACTGGTCATCATCTCCGGCCAGCAGACTCAGGCACCCGTGTACGTGCCCTGTTCATCCGTCCCCACTCCGACGCCCACCAACACGGCGACTCCCACCAGCACGCCAACCTTCACCCCTACCCCAGTGCGCCAGCCCGACCTGATAATCACTAGCATGTCGGTCGAGGCTGACCCCGTGTACGCATGGACATCGGTGATGATCAACGCTACAGTCAAGAACGACTCCACTGGCCCCTGCAACCAGTTCTTCTGGACCGATCTCTACGTGTACACCGACACAGTGAGTCCTGCTGTGGGAGAGAAAGGCGTGGACTGGAGCGGCGTCAGTAGTCTGGGCGCCAACTCCAGCACGGGCCTCCTATTCAGCCACATGTTCACCATCAGCGATACATACTACGTCTACGCTCAGACTGATAGCTTCGGGTTCGTCAGCGAGGCTCCTCCGGACGGCGAACTGAACAACGTCTACGGCCCTATTACGGTCCCCGTCGTATACGCAGGTGACACCCCTACTCCCACGGCCACTCCCACCCAGGACCCCGACTGCGGGAGTATCGCGGGCACCGTCTGGGCCATCATCGCGGAGCAACTGGTCGTGCCCTCTGAGAGGGTCAACATGTCGCTGTGGAAGGGCGGCGACCCGCTGGATTCGGCACTCAGCGAGACTGACGGCAGCTACGCCTTCGACTGCGTATCGGCGGGAACCGGCTACACGGTTGAGGGTTTCGTCGAGATCGACGGTGTGCTCTACATGGGCTACTCGACCGGAATCCAGGTCACAGCCAATCAAGAGACAAGCCCTGTCGACATCATACTCTACCCGTTCTAGGGGAATCCCTCCGTCATGCAGGTATCACGGCGAATTGCGCTGCTCATTGTCTCCACTGCGGGGGCCGTATTCCTGTTGACTGTGGCGTTGGCTACGGCCTTGGCCTCGCCGAGCGCGACCGGCGGCGGTTGGCCACCCCCGATCGAGGTGTCCCAAAGCGGAGACACCACGTCGCGCGTACCCAGTCTGTTGCTGGAAGATGGTGGCACGCTCCGCGCGTTCTGGCTGGAGGAGGCACTGCTCACCGACACCCTCCATTACACCATCTTCCCCGCCAAGTCCACAGATGGGGGAGACAACTGGTCGCTCACCACCCCGCTCACGCCCACCACAACCGACAGGTACGAGCCCGTCGTGGACGTAGATGAGTACGGCGGGCTGCATCTTGTGTGGCGTGAATCACCAGGCCTCCACCAGGTGTGGTATGGAGAGATCTGGGAGGGTGGCTGGGAACAGCGTGTGACGATCACCACGACGGAGTTTGTCACCACCCCCATCTTCGGACCAGACGTGGAAGTCGCTGACCATTGGATACATGCCATCTGGTCCGAGAAGACCGTCGGTCCAAGTGGCTCATCACCGTTTGAGGTATTCTACGCCAGGGGCGAGTTCGGTGGGTTCTGGAGCAAACCGGCCAAGGTGACGGAGACCGGAAAGACTTCGCTACAGTCGAGGATGACCACAGACCAGCACGACAACCTCCACGTGGTGTGGCAAGAGAACACCAGTCCGCGAGCGATCCTATACATCTCGGGCACCGTATACACCACAGACACCGTGTGGTCGGCGCCGATCACCATCTCCGTGGGCCTCTCCGAGAACGCCGCTACCCCTTGTGTCGCGGTGGGGAGCGACGACGTAGTCCACGTGGCCTTCGGCGTCGACGTGCAGGACCAAGTGCACGTACAAGACGTGTACTACGCGCATTTCCCTGTGTCGAACACGAGCGGCATCTCACCTACCCTGATACCTGGCAGCAGAGTGGATATCTCCCAGTTGCTCCCCACGTACGCCAGCCCGGTCGTGGCCCTCGTCGGCACTGAGAATCTACATGTCGTCTGGAATGGTATGCAGGGAGGTGACTACTCCGACCGGATCTACTACTCCGTCAGCAGTGATGGAGGAGCAAGTTGGTCAAAGCCTGTGCCGGCAAGCCCTAGAGATAGCTGGCCCGACGGCTTTGCCTCGTTGGCAGCGGACGGCGAGTTCGTCTATCTCCTCTATCAGCAGAAGGTTTCCGGCGCGGACCAGGATATCTACTACACGAAGCGGTTTCCCATCAGCACACCGCTGCCGGTGGCTCTGAAGACTTACTGAGGAGGCGCAGTAGGGAGGAGGGAATGAGGTTCAGCGGGGCTCCGCTCGCGCTCGGAGCAACACTACTTGTTGCAGTACCGATGTTGTACGCGGCAGCGCTCGGCCCAACGGACTCGAGTATCATGAAAGCAGAGGATCGGATCGTAGATGAATGCTCAAGCCCCATCGACCTGGCCGTCGTCCTCGACGTCTCAGGGTCCATGGACGACGATACGTGCTCGACAGCGACCTTCTCGAATGGCTGTAGTTCATGGTGGAATACCACCAGCGAGATACTCTTCGAGGATTTCGAGGCCTACGAGACCGGCGACTACGGCGGTGAAGGCTATGAGGATCGTCTCTGCGGCGCGAACTCTCCCTGGTCCTGTGAGATGGACAGCAGTGTCGGCGTTCGCGACGACTCCCGCAGTATCGACGGCCAATACGCCCAGACCGAGGGCACGGGCACAGCCGTCAATGTCGACTTCTACCGCTACCTCGACATGTCTAGTTACCCGTACGTAGAGATCCTACTCCAGGAAAGGACTTACGGGTTTGACAACTACAGCGACTACCTCAGGGGATGGCACAAGCCCGGCGGTACTTGGCAGACGTTCATGAACTACAACACGAACAGCAACTACTACTGGCGCAATCGGGCCTTCCTGAGGGACACGCAGTCTGCCAGCGCCTACGGGCTCCGATTCGGCTTGTACTACGTGCAAACCGGAGAGTACGGCCTCTTCGACAACATCAGCGTGAGCGCCGTAACACCCGGCGTGGGCCCGTACATCGAGGTGGAATGCGAAAGCGGCAACTCCAACTGCCGGTGCCAGACCAGGACTAGTCCCTCAGAGTTAGAGTGCAGCTACGACGAGCTCGCATCCAGATACAAAGCCCAGCCACTGTGGGACACACTGGAAGCGGCCGACTGGCTGGTTGGCGAGTGTCAGACACAAGGGGGGGCGCCCTGCCTGGATCCGGCCCTCGACCAGGTGGGCCTGGCCTATTTCAGCGACGATGGAGTAATGGACAACTACTACCCGGGCAGCAACGACTCCGCCACCGTGTGTGAGCTGACCACCGTCTACTCGACGGTGACCAACGCTCTGTGGACCGAGCTTGGCGCCGAGGGCTCGACCAACCTGGGTGATGGCATCTACCGGGGCTGTGAGGTCCTGAGCACCAACGAAGGCGAGGGCCACTTCGGGCGCACCGATGCCGTTCATGCCATGCTCCTCATCTCTGATGGAAGCCCCAACAGACCATGCACGTACGACTGCCCCTATGACAATCCCCTCGCCGTGACCCACGTTGAAGACGCGGTGGACTGGGCTGTCCAAAACGGCGTCATCATCCATGCCGTCGGCCTGGGCAGTGACGCGAACACGAACCTGCTCGATCAAATCGCCGAGGACACCGGCGGTAGTTCCCACCACGCAGCGAACACGGGTGAGCTACACTCGATTCTGAGCGAGATCGCCGAGGACCTGCGCTGCTCTCCAGTGAGCTTGGACACGGACGGGGACGGCCTGCCTGACGAGGACGAGTACATGGACCAGTGTCCCTTCGTGACCAATCCCGATTCAGACTACGATGGCATTCTGGATGGGGTAGAGGTCGCCAACGGTTGGGACCCTTGCGATCCGTACGATCCTTACTACGCCACACCGACCGTCCCCAACGCATCGACGCCGACAAGCACACCGACTTCGACCAGCACTTCCACGCCCACCAGCACGAGCACGCCCACTTCGACCAGCACTTCGACGCCAACGAACACGCCCACTGTCTGGCCCGTGGGCTACCTGCCATTGTCCTTGAAGACCTACGAGTGAGGTAGACGTGAGAATCAGGTTGATACTGATCATACTGGGAGTGCTCGTCATAGTGGTCTACGGTACCCTGGCGGTCCTCGTCGTCGCCATGGGGCAACCAGAGTCCGGAGAGACCGCGCTTCCTCCGCTGGAAACGGCCAGAGAGTGGTATCCGGCCGCCATCACGGAGGCACAAGACTGGCAGACCGATGTCCAACTGGTAAGCGCCACCGCCAGTTGGTCGAACGTTGAGAGCGAGGATGACTTGCAGCAGGCTGTGGCCTGGGGTTATAGTTTCCTGTCACCTCAGACACGCCAGGTGCGCGTGATATCGGTGACGCCGGATGGCTCGGAGCAGGCGCAGACGTTGGACGCGACCGCCAAAACGCGCGGCGTAGACGCGGGCCTGTGGCAGGTGGACAGCGAGCAAGTGCTGAGACTCTTCCTGGACAATGGAGGTCGCGACTTTATGGCGCAGCACCCTGGGGCCACAATCACGCTCAGGGTCGGACTGGACGAGAGCGGCGAAAGATTGCTGTGGTACGCCATGGGCATCTACAGCCCCGAAAGGGCCACGCTGGTGGTGACCGTGGACGCCACCACCGGCGAACTGCTTAGCAGAGCGCCCTGACGGGCCTATGGAAAACCCGGAGAGAGCGATGAGACAATCTGATGAGCGACAACGCGGACAAAGCCTGGCTGAGCTGGCGCTGGTGCTGCCGTTGTTGCTCATGATCCTCGTGTCTATGGTGGAAGTCGGCTGGGCCATGCGCGCCCACCTCACAGTGACTACAGCCTGTCGCGAGGGTGCTCGCTTTGCCGCCCGGCGGGTCTTCGACTACGAAGAGATCCAGGAAGTGGTCTACGTGGCTATGCTCTCCCTCAACCCCGTCTTCGATGGACCTGACGCCGACGCCACCATCATCATCACCAAGGTGCCCATCGCCGCCGATGGGACCTGGAGCATAGACGGCGACATACCCTACGTCACTGGTACGCTCCCCGTGGAATCACGCATGTCGACAGACGACTATGAGACGATCGCAAGCGAAAACGCCAGGTCGTTCACCACTGAGAACAACGTCGTCGTGGTCGAGGTCTTCTACGACCACGACCTGCTACTAGGAAGCCGTATCACCAGCGGATGGATAGGTCTCGGACCGTTCAGACTCTATAGCCGCTCCATCAACCGCATCGGTGTTTCCAGGTACCAATAGGGGCAGGAAGCCCGATGTGCTGGAACAAGCGAGGAATGATGGACGCAGTCGGAGACGAACGCGCCCCCGACAACAGGACAACATTCGACACACCCGGGAGGCCTACGATGGTTGAACGCAACATACGACTTGGAGCAAGGAGAGTGCGCGATCTCCTGCTCTCGAACGACCAGCAGCACGGACAGAGTCTGATCATCGTCGCCTTCTTGATCGTCGCCCTCCTGGCCGCGGTGGGTCTGGCCGTGGACCTGGGGCTGATGTACGTGGAGAAGGTGAAACTCGGCCGTGCCATCGATGCCGCAGCCCTGGCCGGCGCCCAGGAACTGCCCGACACTGATTCTGCCCAGGGGCGCATGGAAGAGTACATCAGATACAACGGCTATGATCAGAACGCAGACGATTTCGAGCTTGGCTGGACGTTCCTCCGCGAGCCAGGGTGCACCGGAACAATGTGCTTTTACCATATCGTGGTCAGCGGCACAAAGCAGGTCGACCTGACCTTCATGAGGGTGTTGGGCTTCGAGACGGTCGGGGTCTCGGCCTACGCCGTTGGGGAGAACGCCAACCGCCTTGATGTGGCCCTCGTGATCGATATCTCTGGCTCCATGGACGACGACACCTGCAAGCCAGCAGGGAGCATGTCGAATGGGTGTAGCCCATGGTGGGATGCTACCACGGAGGTATTCTTCGAAGACTTCGAGAGCTACGACCCGGGCTACTATGCAGACGACGGTCGGCTGTGCGGCCCCAGCTCCCCCTGGTCGTGCGACGTCTCGAGCAGGGTCGGTGCCTGGGAGGATTCCCGCAGCATCGACGGCCAATACGCCCGGACCGAGGGGACAAGCACAGCCGTCAATGTCGACTTCTACCGCTACCTCGACATGTCTAGCTACCCGTACGTAGAGATCCTGCTCCAGGAAAGGACTTACGGGTTTGACAACTACAGCGACTACCTCAGGGGATGGCACAAGCCCGGCGGTACTTGGCAGACGTTCATGAACTACAACACGAACAGCAACTACTACTGGCGCAATCGGGCCTTCTTGAGGGACACGCAGTCTGCCAGCGCCTACGGGCTCCGATTCGGCTTGTATTACGTGCAAACCGGAGAGTACGGCCTCTTCGACAACATCAGCGTGAGCGCCGTGACACCCGGCGTGGGCCCATACATTGAGGTCGAATGCGCAAGCGGAAGCTCCAACTGCCGGTGCCAGACCAGGACTAGCTCCTCAGAGATGCAGTGCGGCTACGACAGCCTCGCGTCCAGATACAGGGCCCAGCCGCTGTGGGACACCCTGCACGCTGCCCAGTGGTTCATCAACGAGTGTACGGTCCCCGCCGGCGAACATGAGGTCCCCTGCCTGGACCCGGAGCTCGACCAGGTGGGGCTGGCCTCGTATCACGACGACGGACTCGCGTCCAACTACTACCCCGACAGCAACGACTCGACAACCGTCTCGGAGCTCCTGGGCAGCGACTTCTCGCCAGTTGTCTCCGCCTTGTGGACCATGGAGGCCAGCGTTTCCACCAACATCGGCGATGGCATCTACCGAGGCTGCGAAGTGTTGAGCACCAACGCAGCGGAGGGACACAACGGCCGGACCAACGCGGTCCACGTGATGATCCTTCTTTCCGACGGAGAACCCAATAGACCATGCACGTACGATTGCGGCTACAGTAATCCCACCGCTGTGGCCCACGTCCGCGATGCCGTAGACTGGGCTGTCCAGAACGGCATCGTCATCTTCACCATTAGCCTGGGGTCCGAGACAAATGAGGACCTGATGGAGGAGATCGCCGAATCCACAGGGGGCACACACAGCCGCGCGGACACGACCGAGCAGCTTGAAGGCATCTTCCAGGAAATCGCGCAGCACATCTTTTTGCGTCTAGTGAGCTAAGGCACGCGCTGCCGGGGTGGCCGATACTCACCCGCGTGCGCGCCGAGGGCTTGGTCTTCGACGGGGCGTATCCGAGACGGGCATACTCCGGAAGGGCGGAAATCCTATCCAAATGAGAAGAATTGACTATTGCCAGGCCGACGAGTTCGCGGTAGAATATGAAGACACCAGAACCCATCTCGCTGCCGGTGCTAAGGTCGAGATGAAGGGATAGGAGTTAAAATGCCACGCAGAGGGACCATACTCATCATCGTCGGCATCATCCTGGCCTTGGGGACTACAGCAGTCGTGTTTGTGCTGCTCCGGCCATCCGGTGCGCAGCCTGAGGCGACACCCCAGGCGACTCCAGAAGAGAAGATCTCGGTGGTCATCGCCGCTCAGGAGATACCTGCCCTCACCGAGATACCGGCCGATGCCGTGGGAACGCTGCTCATCCCCAAGTCGGCCTTGACGTCGAAGTACTTGCTGGACCCAGAGGCGGTCATCGGGAAGAAGACCATGACCACCGTCTCCAGGGGCTCCTTCATCACCACAGACGTGCTTCTCGACGAGAGCAAGGTGCTCGAACTGGGCTACAACGCCTCCCTCAACATCCCGGAGGGCAAGGTGGCCGTAGCCTTCCGCACCACTCAGCTACGTGCTGTGGCCGGGGCTATCCAGAACGGTGACTTCGTGGACATCCTGATCTCCTACTGGATGGTGGATACGGAGGCGGAACCAGTAGCCACGGGTGGGGAAGAAGAAGCAGCAGCGCCGCCAGAATCCTACGTTCTCCTGGCGCAACTGCTGCTACAAGACGTGGAGGTCCTTCGCGTAGGCGCATGGGCCGGCGTCGCCGTCCCTCCCGAGGAGACGGCAGCGGGGGGAGAGGACGGCGAGTCAGCCGCCGCGCAAGAGGAAGGCGAAGGCGAGGCCGAGGAACAACTAGTGCCGGTCTCCGCCGAGGCGGAGGTGGTCCTCACCCTGTTGCTGGATCAGCAAGACGCTCTGGTTCTCAAGTTCGCTCGCGAAAGCGAGGCGTCCATAGACCTCATCCTGCGCGGGCGCGAGGACCACGAAACCGTGCGTACCGAGACGGTGAGCCTCGAGTACGTCATGACCAGGTTCGAGATCACCGTGCCGCCGGAACCCATGCGGTTTCTGCCCAAGTCGTATCAACCGTAGACCAAGCCTCCCGGAGCGGAGGTCCATGACGCGATTCCCAGCGACGAGACGATAAGTATGGCTGAGATACCTGACAGCAAGATACGTGTCCTCATCGTGGACGATATTCCCGAGACCAGGGAGAACGTGCGCAAGTTGCTGTACTTCGAGAAGGACATCGAGGTCGTTGGCGCAGCAGCCAATGGCACCGAAGGCATCGAGATGGCACGCAGTCTGCGCCCCGACATCGTCCTCATGGACATCAACATGCCCGACATCGACGGCATTACCGCGACGGAGTCCATCTCCCAGTCGGTACCCGAGGTGCAGATCATCATGATGTCGGTCCAGGGCGAGACCGACTACCTGAGGCGATCGATGCTTGCGGGAGCTCGGGAGTTCCTGGTCAAGCCTTTCTCGGCCGACGAGCTCATAGCCAGCATACGGCGGGTCTATCAACTCAAGCCCAAAGCCGCTCCAGCTCAGCCACAGATCCTACGGCCAGAGCCCGTCACGGAGGGGCGACTTTCCACGCCCACCCTCGCCTTGACAGAGGGCGAGGTGGTCTGCGTGTACAGCCCGAAGGGAGGCACGGGTTGTAGCACCATCGCCACCAACCTGGCCCTCGCTCTGAACAACGGAGATAGCAGGTCTTCCCTCGTCGATGCCGATCTACAGTTCGGCGACATCGCCGTGCTGCTGAACATGCAGCCTAGCAGGACCATCAACGACATCGTTGCACACATGGACTCCCTGGACGCTGATTTCCTCAGCGACGTGATGATGGCGCACCCATCGGGCCTGAAAGCCCTGCTGGCGCCGCCCAGGCCGGACGTGGCTGAAATGGTCAGGGCAGACGACATGAGGGAGATCCTCAAGAACCTGAGGATGCTCTACAACTACACCGTCGTGGACACAGCATCCTATCTCGACGACGTCGTCCTCACCGTGCTGGAGTTGTCGGACACCATCCTGCTGATCACCACACCAGAGATCCCTGCCATCAAGAACGTCAGACTTCTCCTCGAAGCCTTGGATGCGCTGGACTATCTCAGCAAGACTCGGCTCGTCGTGAACATGGCTGGGCGCAAAGACGGGATCACCGACAAGGACATCGCTGATCACATCAAGCACCCAGTCTTCGCCACCATACCCAGAGACAATGGTCCCGTGATGGCAGCCGCCAACCAGGGAGTTCCCATCGTGGTCAGCAGTCAGAAATCTCCCGTTGCCAGGGGCATCTCCAAACTGGCGGAGTTGGTACGCACGGAATTGGGCCAGGCAGCAGACAAGCGATCCGAGAGAGGAGAGGGGTCTCAAGAGACGGCGAGCAGAACGCTCCTGGGACGCATCTTCGGTTGATCCAACAACCCCCCGACCAGTGAGGACGAGGTCAAGGAGGCACACCTGAATGTCGCTTCTGAAACGTATAGAGAAGGGCCAGAAGCCCGAAGACGAGATCCGTACTACTAAACTCGAAGAGTTGAGGCTCAAACGCAGACCTGCGAAGCCAGCACGCGATACCTTCTCCGAACTGAAGAACCGAGTGCAGAAGAAGGTCATCGCTGAACTGGACCCGCGCATGGACCTCTCTCAGACGGGCGAGGTACGCGGCGTCATCGAAGAGATGTTCAACACCGTCCTGGCTGAGGAGAACGCGATCCTGAGCCGCGCGGAGCGGAACGTACTTCTCGAGCAAATCGTGGCCGAGATCATGGGTCTGGGTCCGCTGGAGCCCTTGCTCAAGGATGAGACCATCACCGAGATCATGGTCAACGGCGCCCACAGGATCTACATCGAGCGGCAGGGCAAGATCGAGAAGACCTCTTACAGGTTCGAGAGCGATGAACACGTGATGCGCATCATCGACCGGATCGTGGCCCCGTTGGGAAGACGCGTGGACGAGAGCCAACCGTACGTCGACGCGCGTCTCCCCGACGGCTCCCGTGTGAACGTGATCATCCCGCCCCTCGCCATTCAAGGGCCAATCATCACCATTCGTTTGTTCTCCAAGGTACCGTACACGATGGAGGATCTGGTAGGTTTCGGCACTCTGACCCCTGAGATAGCCGAGTTCCTGGAGATCTGCGTGAAATCGAGGCTCAACGTTATTATCTCGGGTGGCACCGGCTCTGGAAAGACAACGACCCTCAACGTGCTCTCGGGCTACATACCGAACGATGAGCGCATCATCACCATCGAGAACGCGGCGGAACTCCAGCTCCAGCAGGAACACATCATCTCGCTGGAGTCCCGCATGGCCAACATCGAGGGCAGGGGCGAGGTCAGTATTCGAGATCTGGTAGTCAACTCCTTGCGAATGCGGCCCGACCGCATCGTGGTCGGAGAGGTACGTTCGGGCGAGGCGCTGGACATGCTCCAGGCCATGAACACAGGGCACGACGGCAGCCTCACCACCTGCCACTCCAACAGCCCTCGGGACACCCTGGCCCGCTTGGAAACAATGGTGCTCATGGCCGGCACCGATCTCCCACACCGAGCCATTCGCGAGCAGATCTCGTCGGCCCTCCACTTGATCGTCCATCAGGAACGACTCAGAGACGGCTCGAGGAAGCTCGTCAATATCACCGAAGTACAAGGCATGGAAGGGAACGTAATAGTCCTCCAGGACCTTTTCGCCTTCGAGCAAACTGGGTTCGACGACGGCCACATCGTCGGTCACCTGCGGCCTACCGGAGTACGGCCCAAGTTCACCGAACTCATCGACGCATCCGGATACCATCTGGATGCCAAGCTGTTTGGCTACGATCAGCGAGGACGACTGAGAGCATAAGAGGAGGTGGCCGAACTGGACCCCATGCTGATTCTCCTACCACTACTGGCCGGGGGTTCCATCCTAGTCGTCTTTCTGGGGATCTCCAGGGTGCTGTCCTCACGCTCGAAGGTCATTACCCGGCTGGGCGACGTCACAGCGGTGGTGGCCGAGGAGTCCGCGAAGAGTCCCGCTCGCGGCGAGCGCGCCGTGCCAGAAGTGGTGGTAAGCCTGGATCGGGCTATCGCCGAGCAGAGCTTCGCCAAGCGAGTCGCCACCGATCTAGCGCGCGCCAATCTCAAACTCACGGTGGTCGAGTTCATGCTCTTGACCGTCGGAACCATCGCTGCGGGCATGGGTCTTGGCGCCATGGTCGTTCGCCAGATGTGGATAGTCGGAGCTGCGGGGGGTGGCGTGATTGGCTTTGTTGTGCCCCGCTTCTTCCTGAAGACACGTCAGAGCAGACGATTGAACGCTTTCAACGACCAGCTTGGTGACACCATCACGCTGCTGGCGAACTCGCTGCGCTCCGGCTACAGCCTTCTGCAATCCATGGAGATGGTGGGGCGAGAGCTACCGCCGCCCATGAACGAGGAATTCCAGCGTGTGACCAGAGAGATCGGCCTTGGCCTATCCAACGAGGAGGCGCTCAACAACCTGCTCAGGCGCATCCAGAGCGATGACCTCGACATGATGATCACTGCCATAAACATCCACCACGAGGTGGGCGGCAATCTGGCCGAGATCTTGGACACCATCGGACACACCATACGAGAGAGGGTACGCATCAAGGGCGAGATTCGTACGCTAACGGCCATGGCTAGGTATTCTGGCTATCTGGTCAGCATCCTGCCCGTGGCCGTCGCCGGCCTGCTGTTCGTCATGAACGCCGACTACATGTCCGGTCTCTGGGAGGACCCCTGCGGAATACAGATGATCGTCGCGGCCGCCATTGGCATGGTTGCTGGCTGGATCATCATTCGCCGCGTCGTGGCCATCGAGATCTGATGCTCAGATACCAACACCAGTCTAGGGGAGCTATGCGATGTCAGACATGCTACTACCCTTGCTGATCGCCTTCGGCATCGGGGGCAGCATAGTCATCGTCTTTGTGGGTTTGGCCTCGCGCCGCCAGCCTGACGTGGTAGAGGAACGCCTCGGCGAGTTCGGCACGCGGTCGGTGATGAGTCTCGAAGAGCTCGAGCTCTCCGAACCGTTCTCCGAGCGCGTGATCAAGCCCATGCTGAGAACAGTCGCTAACGTCTTTGCGCGCCTGACCCCGCGCCGGAACATGGAGGCCATCCAACACAACCTGGACCTGGCAGGCAACCCCTATGGGTGGTCTCCCACCGAATTCACGGGCCTGCGGCTCGCGTGCGCCTTCGTTTGCGCTGGCTTGGGCTTCGGCCTGACGTTCATCGGCCGTGCGCCCTTGAAGAACCAACTCTTTGCCACAGCCATCGCGGGAGTGCTCGGCTACTTCTTGCCCACGATTTGGCTGACCATGAGGATCAACGGTCGCAAGTCGGAAATCCTCAGAGCCCTGCCCGACGCTCTGGACCTTCTCACCATCAGTGTGGAAGCAGGCCTCGGCTTCGACGCTGCTATGAGCAAAGTGGCCGAGAAATGGGACAACGAATTGAGTAAGGCCTTCACGCGCGTCCTGATCGAGATCCAGATGGGAACGCTACGCCGAGAGGCGCTAAGGAAGATGGCCGACCGTTCAGGCGTGCCGGAGCTTACGAGTTTCGTGGCAGCTATCATCCAAGCTGACCAACTGGGCGTGAGCCTGGCACGGGTGTTGCACATCCAGTCCGAACAGATGCGTATCAGGCGTCGCCAGCGCGCGGAGGAGCTAGCCAATCAAGCCCCCATCAAGATGATGATACCTCTGGTCTTTCTCATCTTCCCAGCCCTCTTCGTTGTCTTGCTCGGTCCTGCCCTGCCGTCGCTCAGAACCGCCTTTGGCGGCTTCTAGCCTTTCACCTACGCGCGAGCGCACCAGTAAACCCGCTCCAGCTCTCGCGAGAATCGAGGGCAGATAGCATCCCAACGATGGATGGGCAGGGCACGGCACCAGGAAGCGAGCGATTGAACCCACCCCCAGACTGGCGCACAGCCACGCACAGACTACTCGACTTGGTGTTCCCGCGCCGCTGCGTCTCCTGTAACCGCGGCGCGGATCTGCTATGCTCATCGTGCCAGGACCAGATCGAGTTCATTCAGCCTCCCGTTTGTCCCGTCTGCGGCCGATCCATGCCCGCACCCCGGCGCTGTCTTGCCTGCGAGAGGGTGCCCTTGAAGATAGACGGGATTCGTGCGGTGGGCTATCTTGAGGGACCATTGCGAACCGCCATTCATCGTTTCAAGTACTCCAACGTGCGCGGGCTGGCGGAGTTGCTGGGACGGCTGGCGGTGGAATCTCTCCTGCGCTATGATCTCGCTGTGGATACCATTGTCCCCGTTCCTCTCCACCAGCGCCGCCTCGCAGAGCGAGGATACAACCAAGCTAGCCTTCTGGCCACGGAGATCGGCAGCGCCCTGGGTCTTCCCGTTGTTGATGACGCCTTGATCCGCGTCAAGAGCACCATCCCCCAGGTTGGACTCACCGCTCGACGACGTAGGGAAAACGTGAGAGATGCATTTTCATGCACCTCTACCTCGCTCAGGACACAGAGTATCCTGCTCGTGGACGACGTATGCACCACCGGAGCTACACTGGAGGCTTGCAGCACGGCGCTACGAGAGGCTGCGTCCGGGCCTGTATGGGGATTCGTGCTTGCACGGGAGAAGTGGCGAGAGAGCTGATCGATTTGTCCTTTGGACGGAGGTTCACGACATGGAGTTGAGAATCACCAGCAAGAACATGGAGCTAAGCGACAACATCCGCGATTACGTGGACAAGAAAGCCGGCAGACTAGACCGCTACCTACGAAACATCGACGAGGCCTCCCTGGAGTTGACGAGAGCGAGCTCCAAGAGCGCCCAGGACCGGCACATAGCGCAGCTCACCGTGCGGGTCAGGGGCACCATCCTCCGTGCCGAGGAGACGGCAGCAGACGTCTTCACCGCCTTCGATGCCGTGCTGGACAAGATGTACCGTCAGATCACGCGCTACAAGACTAGCAAGCGTGGGCGCCGACGGCCGCAGGAAGAGGAGCTCTTGCCCCCTGTCGAAGAGTATGAGGAAGAGGCTGAAAGACAGATCGTGAGGACCAAGCGCTTCCTCGTTCTACCCATGAGTGAGGAAGAGGCTGCCGAACAGATGGAACTGCTGGGCCACGACTTCTTCCTGTTCCTCAACGCCAACACTGGCGATCTCAACATCATCTACAGGCGGCGAGACGGCGACTACGGTCTCATCGAACCGGAGCTGGGATGACTCCCACGCCGACCATCCTCCTAGTGTGCACCGGCAACATGTGCCGCTCTCCCATGGCGGAGGTCATCCTCAAGGATCAACTGCATGCAGATGGCAAGGCGCACCTCTATCGCGTACATTCTGCCGGAACGTGGACTATCGACGGCCGCGGCGCTTCACGTCTCGCTGTCGAAGCTATGCAGGAACTCGGCCTGGACCTCACCGGTCACCGCACCCACCACCTCACCTCCGAGGATGTCCGCCAGGCCGCTCTGATCCTGGTCATGACCCAGGACCACAAGGAGTCGCTGGTCGCTGAGTTCCCAGAAGCAGGCCAGAAGACCTCCCTGCTCAGCGAGTTGGCGGGGAACAGATACGACATCTCGGACCCCTACGGCAGTGACTCGCTCGAGCTCTATCGCGCGTGTGCCAGCGAGATAGAGGGCCTGTTGCGTCGGGGCTACGACCGCATCCTGGAGCTAGCTCGAGAGGGCACGGAAGGGACTTGAGCCGCTAGGCCCATTGAAGGCGCCACAAGCGCCAGTACCTCACCAGTTCATAGTAGGCCATGAGCAGGCTGAGCAGGAGCCCGCGCCAGCCATCTCTGTACCCTTGCAGGGTCACGTAGCGCCAGTAGAGCTGCCGGAGAGGCTGGAGCAGGAAGTTCCAGGGTCTCGCGCGCTGGCCGCTCTCGAACAACATGCGGGCTTCGAAGTCGGTGTACCTGTCCTGTTTGTGCCGGAACTCCTCTACCGTGGAGTAGTTGTAGTGAATGAGGGGACTCTTCAGGTAGCCGGCCTCGCCGTCGAGTTGTACGAGCTCGTGGACCTCCTGGCGCTCGTCGTAGCGAGCCTTCGCTCTCCGCAGAAGGCGCAACTGGTAGTCAGGGTGCCAGCCCGCATGACGGATCCACGCGCCGAAGATGTAGTTCCTCCTGGGCACCCACCACGCGTCCAGATCTGTGCGGCTCACCACTCGTCTGATCTCGTCTGCCAGTTCAGGGGGTATTCGCTCGTCGGCGTCCACGAAGAAAACCCATTCGCTGCTGGCCATCTCCAGCGCAGCGTTCCGCTGTAGAGCGTAGTTGTCGAACGGCCGCTCTAGCACCTTCGCGCCCCTGGACCGGGCGATCTCCACCGTGGCATCATCGCTCAAGGAATCCAGGACCAGTGCCTCGTCCGCCCACCGAACCGTGTCCAGGCACTCAGCGATGTTCTCTTCTTCGTTTCTGGTGAGAACGACGACCGACACTTCTGTCATTTGCTCTTCTGCACCGCCCAGCGAAGGTCCAGCCTCGATCTCGTGTCGGACATCTAGACCAGGGATCTGATCTCCCTATATGCGCGCAGGCGTTGGTTCAGACCCTCCGTGTCCAGATCGCCTCTGAGATGCGCCCAACGCACCCGTAGGCCTTTGTAGGTGATCCCCAGTCTTACCAAGCACCTCGCAGCGCGCCGGAAGGAGGGGTCATAGTGCTTCTCGTAGAGGCGATAGCGACTCCGGTGAAGCTCAACGTACATCTTCTCGCGGAACTGCCCCGTGCTTTGGCCTGCGTGATGCACGATCTTCGCCGCCGGGCAGCAAAGGATCTGCCAATCCGCCCGCTTGATGCGCATGCACCAGTCGATCTCCTCGCAGTACATGAAGAAACCCTCGTCCAGCGAGCCAACCTCCTCCACGACCGATCTCCTCACCATCAGGGCAGCTCCAAGAGGGTGGTCGATGGGGAACGGTTCTCCCTGTGAATACCAGGCGCGAGGATAGCGGCCGTTGAGGCGAGAGTCGAGCAACCGGTGATTGAGCGGGAAGAAGTCCAAGAAGATCATAGGCAGCGTGGGAAAGGTGAAGGCAGAGTGCTGGAAACTGCCATCAGCAAAGAGCAAGCTCGGACCCACGGCTCCGACCTCGCTCCGCTCCTCCATCAACCTCACCATCTCCACCAACGCCCCGTCCGTGGCCATGGTGTCCGGATTGAGGAGGATCACATACCGACCGCTGCTCTCTCGAATCCCCTGGTTGCTTCCAGCCGCAAAACCAACGTTCTCCGAGTTGGCTAGTACGCGCACCTCGGGGAAGCTGCCTCTGATCATGGCCACGCTGCCATCCGAAGAGGCGTTATCGACGACGATGACTTCGAATCTCAGCGTAGAGCCCAGAGTCGAGAATACCGAAGCCAGGCAGCCCCGCACTAGTTCCCGCGTGTTGTAGCTGACCGTGACGACGGATAGGTCCATCCTGGCCCGCTGGCCTCAGAAACCGATGCTGATCTCGGTGGGGTTCTGCCTATCGTTCACGATGCGTACCTGCTCATGGATCAGACCGGCCCAGTAGTAAGGGTCGATGGTGGGTGGCTCGTCGATGATGGTTATGTGCCCCACCACTGTCACACGCCGCCCGGGGAGCAGATACAACTGTCTCTGGCCGTTGATGATCCTCTCCTCCAGATCATCGTCTTCCCCCAACTGCCACCGATACGAGTAGGAACGCCCGCTGCTGTTGCCCTCGAAATCAACCCCCACCCGGAAGATGCCTGGTTCCTCGTAGAACCCCAGGGTGTTGAAGTTCTCACTACTTGTGTAAGTGGTGCCTGAGGCAGGCCCTTTGGTGCGAATGGCGATGGCACCCACGTTCTCTACGGACACCGTCACGTGCAGGGTGCCCCCGAGAGGAAGGACCTCCGGATAGAACTCCACAGTCTTGATCTCTGCCAACGGCAGGCCGCCATCTTCGATCGTCAACGGGGCCTCCTTGACCACCATGTTGCCGGCGGCGTCTGCGGCTTCTACCACCACTGTGTAGTCACCATCAACTGGTGGAGATGCTCCTAGATCGATTCCACCATCGTAGTCATACTCCCACAGGCCCGGCTCAAGTTCCACCTTGCTGGGACTTCCCTCCAGATCGAAGTCATCCTCGTCCCATCTCGTCTTGGGGAGGCCTACGGGGTGGTGCCGGCCCTCCGAGTCCCGCAGATAGACCTCCACGTCGGCCTGCTCCAGCAAGCGATAGCTGATGGCAACGCGGTCGTTTATTCCGTCCTGGTTGGGAGTGAAAACCTCAGGATAGACCGTGAAGTCCTCGATCGGTGGCCCCTGGCTATCGGCCCCCGTAATCGTAAGCTGGCCGTCGACCGTCTCCTTCTCGCCCGAACTCTCATTCACAGCCTCAACTACCCAGGCGTACTCGCCATCCGGCAACACCTGACCCTCGATGGCACCCCCAAACAAGGCTTCATACTCGCCTGGTGAACGTCTGTTTCCGTTGCGGAAGACGTGCTGCTGTCCCTCTTGATCGACGAAGTAGACGTAGATCAGGCACTGACCAGATACCTTGTAGCTTATCCTCGCCACATCGTCCACCCCGTCGGCATTGGGAGAGATCGTCGACGGTTGTATCTCAACGTCGTATACCAGTGAACGCCCCTCCGCACACGCGGTGGTCAACACCAAGACTGACCCCAACGTCACCGCCAGCACCAGCCATATAGACAGCCTACTCAACGCCGGTACCTCCATGTTGATCCCTATCTCCTGCCGAACCCTCGTTCTAACTGCCTGGCGCTCACGTGGAGCATCGTGGGTCGTCCGTGCGGGCACGTGCGCGGCAGACTGGTCTGTTCGAGTTGTACCACCAACTCCTGCATCTGGTCCATAGAGAGCACTTCACCGGCCTTGACCGCACCGTGGCACGCGAGACCTATTCTGATCTCCTCTTCCCACGGCCGCGTACCGTCGGCGGCGTGGGCTTCGCTCGTGATGTCCACGATGGAATCGGCCAGGTCCGTCGCCTTGAGAATAGCTGGTACAGCGCGGACCAGGTACGTACCCGTGCCAAAGGCCTCGATATCGAAGCCGAATTCCCTCAGCTTGGCTATGCGCTCATCATCCAGTGCCGCCTGTCTGGGCCCCACCTCTACGGTGATCGGCTCCATCAGACTCTGTGAGGCGACCGAGGCTCTTGCGCTTTCCTCCGCGAAGCGGTCGTACAGCACCCGCTCATGCGCCGCGTGCTGGTCTATGAGATACACACCAGTCGGTCCCTCGGCGACGATGTACGTGCGTCCAATCTGCCCCAGCACCCGGAGCATGGGCAGCTTGTCCTTGGCGGAATCCTCGTCAAGAGACATGCCCGCATCGCCTGTGCGCTGCACTTCCAGGGCCAGTTCGCCAGGTCGTGGCCATCCCCTCTCCCCCGCCTCGACAAGGCGACCCTGCCTCGTTTCCACCACGGCCTCCCAGCCGAAGCTCGCCGAGTCGCCTGGTATAGGCGCCATGGAAGCCAGCGTCTGCCTCACCGACTTCTGCACAGCCGAGAATACTTCCCCGGTGTTGCGAAACCGCACCTCGCTCTTGGCCGGATGTACATTCACGTCCACCTGATCGGAGGGTATCTGCAGGTGTAGAACCACGACAGGATGCCGCCCCTTCGGCAAGAGGCTGTGGTATGCCTCCCTGACAGCATAGCTGGTCAACCGATCTCGGACCCAGCGGCCATTCACCAATACGGTCACGTTGCGGGCATGTGAGCGATTCAGCAATGGATCGCCCACGAAACCGCTTACGGAGACGCCTGACCCGCCCGTCGCACCGTTTGGGATTCTCAGCATCTGTTCGGCGACCTCGAGGCCGTATACGTCCACCAGCACGTCGTACAGATTCCCGGTGCCTTTGGACTGAAACACAGTGCGCCCATCAGTGAGCAGGCCAAGACGCAAAGCTGGATAGGCCATAGCGTAGCAGGTTACCATCTCGCTGATATGGAGCGCCTCAGTTGCATCGGAGCGCAAGAACTTCAGGCGAGCTGGGGTATTGAAGAACAGGTTTTCCACCGTCACCACGCTGCCCTGTGCAGCTCCGTGTGGCTCGTGGTGCACGATCCGTCCACCCTCGAGCCGCATCAGTGTCCCCGTCTCTTCACCCTTCGCGCGCGTCGTGACCGTGACCTGAGACACGGCAGCAATGCTCGGCAGGGCCTCCCCACGGAAGCCCAACGTCGAGATCTCAGCAAGTTGCTCGGCCGACTGGAGTTTGCTGGTGGCATAGCGTTCGAACGCCAGCGGCACCTCGCCCTGCGGGATGCCGCACCCGTCATCGATGACCCTGATCAGCCTTCGTCCTCCCTGACGTACCTCCACCTTGATGTCCGATGCACCGGCGTCGATGGAGTTCTCTATCAACTCCTTCACGACAGACGCCGGTCGCTCCACGACTTCGCCCGCCGCGATTCTCGATGCAACCTCTTGGGATAGGATCTGAATAGCCATAGCTTGGAGGGACCACCATAATCGGATCCGGACACGTGGCACCAAAGCACCTGAGCTATTGTATCATAGCGGTTCGTGGTCTGCCAACGGCACGGAAGCGCCGCTTCGGCTTTCCAGACCGCTCCAGCGGCTGCTATTGACCACAGCAGCATCCGTGGTGTTGTTCTTTGTGGCCTCTTCGTGTAGAATAGTGCCGGGAAGCGGCCTCGCACGTGATGTTGTTAGGCAGGAGATGTTGTGATGAACGAGAGCGTCATCGTGGGCGGGGTACGGACTCCGATAGGCAGCCACGGCGGAGGGCTACGAGACGTAACGCCTCAAGAATTGGCCAGGATTGTCATGGCCGAGGTAATGAGTCGAACAGACTTGGACCCCAATGTGTTCGATGACGTCATCTTTGGGTGTTGTGGCCAGTTCTCGGATGCCCCAAACGTCGCCCGTGTGGCAGCACTGATGGCTGGCGTTCCCACCCACGTCCCAGGCTATACGGTCCAGCGCAACTGTGTGTCCGGCATGGTCGCGATCACCAATGCTTGCCAGGGCATCAAGGCCGGTGATGGCGACGCATACCTGGTGGGCGGTACGGAATCCATGAGCTCCGCTCCCTATACCGTCCGTGGAGCCCGCTGGGGACTCAAGCTCCGAAGCACAGAGTTCATCGACGTCCTGTGGGAGGGCCTGACGGATCCCGTCTGCGACATGATCATGGGGCAAACTGCGGAGAACCTGGCCGCATTCTATGGGATCACGCGCCAGGATCAAGACGAATTCGCGGTACAGAGCCACAGAAAGGCATTCATGGCTACGCGCATGGGCAAGTTCAGAGACGAGATCGTGCCCGTGCCGGTGATCAAGCGCATAGCTGGGCAGGAGGTCGCCAGGGAGGAGGTCAGCCAGGACGAGAACATCAACGCTGGCCTGACGGTGGAGAAAGCCGCCCTCTACCCCACGGTTTTCAAGAAGGACGGCATGGTCACTCCTGCCAACGCCTGCCCTATCTCCGACGGCTCGGCCGCGCTCATCGTAATGGGCAAGGAGAAAGCAGACGAACTGGGCCTGGAACCCATGGCCTACATCAGGAGCTATGCATACGCCGGCGTGCCGCCTGAGATCATGGGCATCGGCCCTACCAAGGCCATACCCCTTGCTCTGGAAAGGGCCGGCCTCAAGCTCGCGGATATCGACCTCATCGAGCTGAACGAGGCCTTCGCCGCCCAGGCGCTGGCCTGCGGAATAGAGCTGGAGAAGGACGGCTTCGACTGGGAGAAGGTCAATCCAAACGGTGGAGCCATCGCCCTCGGCCACCCCGTCGGCTGCACGGGCGCCAGGATCACCGTCACGCTTCTCCACGAGATGATCAAACAAGACGCCAGCCTGGGCATGGCCTCTGCCTGTGTCGGTGGTGGACAGGGGGGCGCGCTGATCATCGAGAGGAAGTGAGGGGAAGGGATCGAGATGTACGACAGAGCCCAGAGAAAGGAATTCATCGCCACAGGAGAGGAGGTGTACGACACACTCAAGAAGGACCTGGAGTCGAACCATGTGGCCGAGATCGTGGCCATCCATCCCGAGAGCAGGGATCACTTCCTGGGGAAGACCCTGAACGAGGCCAATGAGAAGGCATTCGCCAAGTATCCCGACCAATGGCTGTACTTCGTGCGTATTGGTTCGCCGGAAGCGTCGTTGCCCCTGAAGACCTGGTAGGTTCCGGCGGCACCGCAGGAGGGAGGGTAGAGGATGTACATCTTCAAGGCTGGAGTCGTGGGCGCGGGATTCATGGGCGCCGAAATCGCACAGGTCATCTCCTACTCTGGGTTGCCGGTGGTTCTCAAGGACATCGACCAGGAGCTGCTGGATAAAGGTCTCGAGCGCATCCAAAGCATCTACCAACGGCGTGTGGACAAGGGCAAGATGAGCACGTCGACCCTCACGGAGAAGATGGATCTGATCCAGCCAACTCTGAGCTACGATGGCTTCGAGGATGCAGATATCGTTATCGAAGCTGTGCCGGACAACATGGATCTCAAGAAGCAAGTGCTGAAGGAAGTGCGGGAGGTCTGTCCGGACACCACTATCCTCGCCTCGAACACCACGGCCCTGAGCATCTCAGAGATGGGAGCGGCCACGGGGAAGCCGAACAAGATGGTGGGCATGCACTTTTTCAGCCCAGCGCACATCATGAAGCTGGTGGAGGTCATCCCCGGCCTGGACACAGACGAGGAGACGGTCAACGACGTGGTCATGTTCTCAGAGTCACTGAGAAAGATACCCGTGGTGGTGCAGGAGTGCCCCGGGTTCCTCGTCAACCGCCTGCTCATGGCGTACCTCAACGAAGCGGCCCTTTGCCTGGAGCAGGGTGCGGGAACTGCGCAGGAGATCGACGCGGCGATGGTGAGCTTCGGCTGGCCCATGGGTCCCTTCACCTTGATGGACATGGTCGGAGTCGATATCTGCTACACCACCGGCAAGTACTTGACAGAGGAGTATGGGGACCGCCTCCAGGCTGCCAGTATCTTCGGCAAGCTCTACGAGGCCGGTCGCTGGGGCGAGAGGGCAGGTGCCGGTTTCTACGGATACGGCGACCAGACCGACGAACCGGTACAAGAGATGGTCGAGGAGATCCAGGCACAGCCCGGTGCCGTGACAGGGACTGAGTTCAGCACGGACAGGCTGATGATGCCCATGATCAACGAAGCGATCCTGTGTCTCCAGGAGCACGTAGCCTCCGCCAGCGACATCGACATGGCTGCCATCGCTGGCATCGGCATGAAGATGGGCGACGAGCGCATGGGTCCGCTGGCTATGGCCGACAGAATGGGCCTCGATGTAGTGCTGGACAAGCTGGAGCAGCTCAAGAGAGAACTAGGACCCAGGTTTCACCCAGCTCGTCTCCTGCGGCTCCACGTGAGGGCCAATCACCTCGGTGAGAAGACAAAAAGAGGGTTCCTGGAGCACGTAGGCTAGCAGTGCTGTGTGGGCCAACGGCGACGCCTCGTTCGCAGTGACCCGCACACCAAGGCGTTTCTCGAGGGGAGCAGAAATGACTGAGAGGCAGCACGTAAAAGTAGCGCGAGAGGACCACGTAGCCATCCTCACCATCGACAACCCTCCGGTGAACATGATCTCGCGAGCGGTGGTGGACGATCTTCAGAGTGCTCTGGCAGAGGTATGGGCCGACGACGAGGTCAAGGCCATCGTACTCACGGCAGGAGGCCAGATGGTCTTCGTAGCCGGCGCCGACATCAACGCTATTCTGGAATTGAAGACTCCCGCAGAAGCCAAGGCGATAGTGCAGCAGGTTCACGAGTTGTTCCTGAGTATCGAGAACTCGCGCAAGCCCATTATCGCCGCCATCACCGGGCACTGCCTGGGCGCTGGTAATGAACTGGCCATGGCCTGCCACATGCGCATAGCCAACAACAGAGCGATGTTTGGACAGCCGGAGATCGGGCTGGGCATCATACCCGGCTTCGGAGGCACTCAGAGGCTGGCCCGATTGGTGGGAAAGGGCAAGGCGCTGGAGTTGATCCTCACAGGGGACAGGATTACAGGTGCCGAGGCCGCCAACATCGGTCTGGTCAACAAAGCCGTCCCCGGCACCGAGGTGATGAAGGCGGCAGTCGGCTTGGCCAAGAAGATCGCGTCCTTCGGAGAACCATCGATCGCTGCCGCCATCGAGGCAGTGAACCAAGGCCTGGCTGTCGGACTCCCCGAGGGTCTGGAGATAGAGGCCGAGAAGTTCTCCAGCCTAGTGGAGACAGAAGACATGCGTGAGGGGCTGACCGCGTTCCTGGAAAAGAGGCAACCCAAGTTCCAGGACAAATAGGAGGGGATGTCCATGGACTTCGCCCTGACCGAAGAACAACAGATGTTCCAGGAGTTGTTCCGGGACTTCGCCCAGAACGAAGTACAGCCACTTGCCGATACGATAGACAAAGAGGAGCGCCCGCCCCTCGAAACGCTGCAGAAGGCAGCAGAGATGGAATTCATGGGGTTGCCTTTCGCAGAGGAGTATGGTGGAGCCGGGGTTGGAGCCATCGGCTATTGCCTGCTGGTGGAGGAGTTGGCCAAAGCCTGCCTGGCCACGGCTTGCTCTTTGGGCATCCACACCTCGGCAGGCGCTATGGCCATCAACCTGGGTGGCACCGATGAACAGAAGACCAAATACCTGGTACCGCTAGCCAAGGGGGAGAAGATCGGTGCCTTCTGTCTCTCGGAGCCTGACGCCGGATCGGACCTGTCGAGCATACGGACCACTGCCCTGCGGGAGAACGACCACTACGTCCTGCACGGCTCCAAGATCTACGTCGCCAATGGCGACATCGCGGACATCTTCACCGTATTCGCCAGATTGGTCCCAGGACCTCCCGAGGACGAGATAGCAGGGTTCGTCGTGGAGAAGGGCTACCCTGGCTTCAAGGTCGGTCGTACGGAACGCACCATGGGCGTTCGGGGCTGCCACGTCGTCCAGCTCTTCTTCGATGGCTGTGTTGTGCCCGCCGAGGGTCTCCTGGGTGGCGAAGCGGCCGAGCCTGGCAGGGGCGCTGAGATCGTGGCCCAGACGCAGGATTTCGCTCGTCTGAGCATGGCCGCTACCTGTCTAGGCGCAGCCGAGGGAGCCATGGAGGCAAGTGTCAGGTTCACCACCGATCGGGAGCAGTTCGGCGTACCCTTGGCCAGGAAGCAGGCCGTCTCGGGGATGATAGCCGACATGGCCACAGAGATCGAGGCGCTCCGCTATCTGGTCTACCGGACGGCCTGGGCTGCGGAGCAAGAGGAGAATTACACCAAGCTTGCGGCCATGTGCAAGCTCTTCGGATCCGAAGTGGCGTGCAGAGTGGCCAACAAAGCGGTGCAGCTTCACGGAGGTGCCGGCTACATCAGGGATCTACCCGTGGAGCGGGTGTACAGAGACGCGCGCGCAACACGGATCCTGGAGGGGACCAGCGAGATTCAACGTTTTGTCATCGCCTCGGACGTATTCCAGGAGCAGGACCTGGTCCTGGAGCCCTAGGCCGTCCATGTCAGCCTAGTGTCTACACCACTTCCCTCCGGGAGGGCTCTGGAATGAGTTGCGTCTTCTGCCGCATTGTAGCGGGCAAGAGCGAGACTGAGGTTCTGTACCAAGACGAGAAGATCACGGCCTTCCGTGACATCCGTCCCCAGGCACCTACCCACATCCTCATCGTCCCCAACGAGCACGTATCCACAGCGAAGGAGCTTCTCGACAAGGACAGTTCAGTACTGGTCAGGATGTTCTCGGAAGCACATGCGCTCGCAGAGGAAGCAGGAATAGCTGGCAGAGGCTACCGGCTCGTGATCAACACAGGTCCCGATGCGGGTCAAATGGTAGACCACCTACACCTGCATCTGCTCGGCGGCAAGTCCATGCAACCAGACGGAATGACCTTGCGCTGGAAGCACCTAATGACGTAGGATGGGAGGTCGATTGCACATGGACACGTTGGTGGTGAAGATTGACAAGCCCGAAGACAGCAATATCATCCTTGGCCAGTCGCATTTCATCAAGACGGTCGAGGACATTCACGAGGCGCTGGTCAACGCAGTGCCGGGCATCAAGTTTGGCGTGGCCTTTTGTGAGGCCTCCGGGCCTTGTCTGGTCCGTGCCAGTGGAAACGACAGCGAGTTGACGAAACTCGCGCAGGACAACGCCTACGCGCTTTCGGCGGGCCATACCTTCATCATCGTCCTCAGGGATGCCTTTCCCGTCAACGTGCTGGGAGCCATCAAACAGGTTCCCGAGGTCTGTTCCATCTTCTGTGCGACGGCGAACCCGGTGGAGGTCGTCCTAATAGAAACGGAACTGGGCCGAGGTGTGCTCGGAGTCGTTGATGGTCAGAAGCCCAAAGGCATAGAGACCGAGGACGACGTAACAGAGCGCAAGGCGTTCCTACGCCAGATCGGATACAAGCTCTGACAGGGTCGATGTCGTCGGACATGGTCATCGCACGAAGAATCGGGAGACGGAATGGGACTGAAGCAGAAACTCGAAAAGGATCTCAAAGAGGCCCTGCGCAACAAGGACGAACGTCGCAAGACGACTCTCCGGCTTGCTCTGGCGTCCATCCACAACGCAGAGATAGCCAAGGGAGAGGAACTCGACGACAGCGGAGTGATCGGGGTGCTCTCGAAGGAGGCCAAGCAAAGACGTGAATCGGCGTCCCAATTCGCTGAGGGTGGTCGCCAGGACCTGGTCACGCAGGAGGAAGACGAACTCAGGATCCTCATGGAGTACCTGCCAGCGCAGGTGTCGGAGGAGGAAATCGAAGCCCAGGCTCGAGCCGTGATCGCCGAGGTCGGGGCCACCAGCATGGCACAGATGGGCGACGTGATGAGGGTGCTGATGCCACAACTCAAGGGCAAGGCTGACGGTCAAATGGTGAGTGCGGTGGTCAAGGCGATTCTGAGCGATGCGGCGTGAGCCGTCAGTCAGCAGGAGACCCTCCCCAGGAGGGATCGAGCTGTGGAAGACCGAGTTGGAGCGCCCTCGAGCGCTCCCTTGCCTAGCTGGAACTTGATGGTGCCACGATAGCATGTCCTCAGGCTGGAACGAAGCGCTGCCGGAGTCGGGCGGACCGAAGCAGAGGCTGACCACGAGGCGGATCTTTCGCGTCCTCGTCTTCTCCCTTCTCCTGGTGGTCGTTTGGAGCTTCATACTCACCTTCCAGTTCCTGCCGAGTCAAGTCTACCTTGAAGTCGGTGACGTCAGCCCCTACGACATCCGTGCCCCCAGCCGAATCACTTACGTGAGCGATACGGAGACAGAGGCTGCGCGAGACCAAGCCGAGCTGTCCGTGGACGAGATCTACGACTACGACCCGACTGACACCACAATCGCGCGCCAGCAGATCGATCACGCACGCAGGCTCTTCGAGTACGTGTCGGCCGTGCGGCTGGACCCCTATGCCTCGGCAGAAACGAAGGCGAAGTTGATCCAGGCCATCGAGGGTGCAGAATTATCCCCCACGACCGCCGCCGACTCTCTTGGACTGGAGGAAGCGCAGTGGGACGAGGTGGTCACCAAGAGCCTGGAGGTTCTGGCTGAGGTTCAAGGACAGGAGATCCGCAGCGACCACTTGGAGGAGCAAAAGGACCAACTCCGCGTGTTCGAGCCTGAGCTTTCAGAGGCACAAGCTGCTCTGGTTGAGACCTGGGTGCGGAGCTTGATGGTCCCCAACAGCTTCCCCAACCCTGTTGCGACAGAGGAAGCCCGTGCCGAGGCTCGTGAGGCAGTTGAGCCTGTCTACATCACCCTGGAGGAAGGCGAGATCATCGTCCGCGAGGGCGAGGTAGCCGACCCCGTCGTCTGGGAAGCTCTGGTGAAGCTGGGCCTGCTCCAGCCACGCATAGAATGGCGCGACATAGCAGTCAGGGTCCTCTTCACCTCGCTATTGACCCTCATCCTGGCTCTGTACCTGACGACCCTTCATCCGACGTTCTGGGCCAACTGGCGCGACATGCTCCTCCTGGGTGTGCTGTCAACGGTGGCAATCCTGGCCGCCAAGCTGATGATTCCGGGGCACGTTGTGCTGGGCTATCTATTCCCCTTCGCCGCGATCTCCATGCTCCTGACCGCGCTCGTCGATACGGAGATCGCCATCGTCCTGACCGCCATACTCAGCCCGCTGATCGGTTTCATAGCGGGCGGGTCTCTAGAGTTCTCCGTCTACGCGTTTGCCGGAGGAGTCGTGTCGTCTTTGCGGCTGTGGCGCATCGAGAGACTCAACGCCTTCCTCTGGGCAGGAGTGTACGGCGCCCTCAGCAACCTGGGCGTTGTCCTCGTCTTTCGCGTCCTGGAACAGGACCACGACATCCTCGGCACACTCCAGATCGCTGGTGCCGGGGTAGCCAACGCTGTTCTGACCATGAGTCTGACCCTGGGCGGCTTCTTTCTCTTCAGCAACTTGCTCAGCATCACAACGTCGCTTCAGCTCCTGGAATTGGGACGCCCCACCCACCCTCTCCTGCGCGAACTGCTGCTGAAAGCGCCCGGGACCTATCATCACAGCCTCATGGTCGGGAATCTAGCGGAACAGGCAGCGCAGGCAACAGGCGCCGACTCGTTGCTGGCGCGAGTCGGGGCCTACTACCACGACATTGGCAAGATGCTGAGGCCCTATTTCTTCTATGAGAATCAGACTGACGGCGAGAACCCTCACGACCGACTGGATCCTGAGACGAGCGCCCAGATTATCACCTCGCACGTGAAGGACGGGCTACAGTTGGCCAGGAAGTACGGGTTGCCAGCCGAGATACAGGACTTCATCCATCAGCACCATGGGACGGCCGTGCCCACCTACTTTTTCCGCCGGGCTTGTGAGCAGAGTGATGGTGCTCAACAGGCCGATGAGGAACGGTTCCGCTACCCGGGGCCGCGTCCGCACACCCGTGAAGCGGCCATTCTCATGCTGGCCGATGAGGCAGAGGCCGCCTCGCGAGCCAATCGTCCCCGCTCAGTAGAGGAGATCGACGAACTCGTAGATACTCTCATTCGAGCCCGGGTAGACGATGGCCAGCTCGACGACAGTGACCTGACACTGCGCGACCTACAGACCATCAAGGAGACCTTTGTGAACCTCCTGCAAGGGATCTACCACCCGCGCATCAAGTACCCGGAGGATCCTGTGCAGGAAGAAGGAAGACAGGACGAAGGTGCAAATCGAGCTCGGCGTTCAAAGCGATCCTCAGCTAGAGGGCGAGGTAAATCGGGAGCATCTGCGTGAGCTGGTGACGAGCACCGCCAGAGAGGAAAGGCTCGACGAACCCGCAACGATCGGGCTGCTCATCACCAATGACGACACCATCAGAGAACTGAACCTTCAGTATCGCGGGCAAGATAGCTTCACGGATGTCCTCGCCTTTCCCCACAGCCAGGGCTCAGACGGGTTCGTCTCCCCGCCATCTGAGCCTCCCCATGTGGGCGATGTCGTGGTCTCGTTTCCTCGCGCCGTCGCCCAAGCTGTCGAGCACGGCCTCTCCGTTGAGGAGGAGTTGGATCGTCTGGTGGTCCATGGGGTCTTGCATCTTCTGGGATACGACGACCAGAGTGAGGAAGAGCGTGAAGCTATGTGGAGGCGGCAGGAAGCCATTGTTCGCTCCTTTCATGACCACGGGGAATGACCTTGAGAGTGTCTCGATGGCACGGAGGCGTCTTCGACCCTGTGGGCCGGGAGGCTAGTCGATAGTCGTATGCGAGAGCAGCGAGGCACCTTGATAGAGAGCTTCCAGCACGCCTTCGAGGGCCTGGGCTACGCCCTGCGCACGCAGAGGAACGCGCGTATCCACGTCTCCATCGCCGTGGCAGTAGTCCTGCTCGGTCTGGCTCTGAGACTGGAACCCGTGGAGTTCGCCATCTTGACCCTGACCATCGGCTTCGTGTTCGTCTCCGAGTTGTTCAACACCGTTGTAGAGACAGTGATCGATCTGGTGACCGAAGAGTACCATCCGCTCGCCAGGCAAGCCAAGGACGTCGCCGCCGGTGCGGTGTTGGCCTCGTCCGTAGCAGCGGTTGTCGTAGGCCTACTTGTCCTCGGGCCGCCTCTGCTGCGCCTTCTTGGGTGGTAGGCGTGACCACGAGGAGAAGCGACGTAGTGGTCGTGGGAGGCGGACCAGCGGGAGGAACCGCTGCCTACGAACTCGCTCGCAGAGGTCTCGACGTCGTGGTCCTGGAAAAGGAGAAGCTGCCTCGCCCCAAGGTTTGCGCCGGTGGCTTGACCACGAAAACCGTCCAATTGCTCGATTTCGATCTGGCGCCGGTGTACGAATCGGCCATCACCCGGGGCAGGTGCACGTTCAGAGGCCGATCACCGGTGACCATCGAGTTCGGAGAGGTGGTGGGCTGGACCGTGATGCGGGACAAGTTCGATCATCTCATTCTCCAGCAGGCCGCAGCAGCCGGTGCTCAGGTCCTTGACCGGCAAAGGGTCACAGGGATTGAATTGGGCAACACAGGCGTAACCGTGAAAACGCCTGACGGAGACTTCCGCTGCTCAGTGGCGATAGGAGCGGACGGCGCCAATGGCGTGGTAGCTCGCAGCGTGGGACTGCGGAGCCGGCGTCACGTCGCGGTTGCTATTGAGACGGAAATCGAGGCCTCGCCCGAAGTGCTGGAAGAGCGACGAGGCTGTGTTCAGTTCGATTTCGGCTCGGTTCCCAGGGGATACGGCTGGGTTTTCCCCAAGAAAGAGATCCTCTCAGTTGGTGTAGGAAGCTTCCTGGGAAAAGCCAGAAACCTGAGAGTGTCTCTGTTCAGCCTCATGCAGTTACTGGGGCTGAAATGTGACCCCGACGACGTGAGAGCGAGAGGGCACCTGGTACCGCTGGGAGGAGAGGACCGAGTTCTGCACAAGGGACGAGTTCTGCTGGCAGGGGATGCCGCAGGTTTGGCGGAGCCAATCACCGGCGAGGGCATCTACTACGCGGTGAGGAGCGCTGCAATCGCCGCTGACGTCATCTGCCGAGCCCTGCAAGAAGGCACAGATGATCTCTCAGCCTACTCCATGCAGATCAACGCGGACATAGTGCAAGACCTGCACTACGCCCGCCGCCTGGCCGCTCTGCTCTATCGACTACCCCGTCTCGCCTATCGTTTCTTCGTCAGCAGTCCCATGGTCCAATCGGGAATGGCCGACGTCATCTACGGCCGCACCAGCTTCGAGCAAATGTGTGGCCATCTGCTGAAGAACGCGCCCAGCGTACTGATTTCTGCTCTTCGCTAGAGGTGGCCTCAGCGCGGCCACGATGTGCTCGCCGCTGTCACGTCGCCACCGGCAAGGGCTGGCCTGCCCTATCGACACGTAGCCTGTCGAGGCTTGCCCACAAGCCGCGAGTGCAACAGGTAAGCCACTACTCCCAAGACGGGGATCAGAGAGCCGATGGTCGCGCCGGCGAGCAGGATCCAGGAACGATGGTGCCCCGGCTCAGCGACGCGCAGGTTCGACTTGTGGCGCATCGTCTGCTGTAGGCCATCCCCGAGATGCTCTTTGAAAGCCGGTCGCGGTTGCACCGGCCCAAAGGCCCCTTCGACCTCCCCGGAGAGGCGCACCAGAGACCCGTTGATCTCCTCTTCCGTTGGTGTACTCCCGGTCCGCCTTTTGTCAGGCTTCGCGCTCATAGCAGTCACACCCAGGGTTGGCCACGGACGACGGTCTCACGAGTCGTCGAGGCCATCAAACCTCATAGAAGCACAGTCCGATGACGCCGGGTCCGAAGTGCACCGTCAGGGACGCACACAACTCGACCACATAGGAATCCTGGCAGTTGAACTTCTCCGTCACCTTGGAGTAGATCTCCTGCCCTACCTCGGGTGCTCTCGCATGTATCACGCCCATATTGATCAGGGACGTGGTACCTACCCTCTCCTCCGCGATCTCCACGAGACGATCCAGGGACTTCTTTCGCGTTCTGATGGTCTCTACCGTCTCCAGGAGTCCATCGTTCAGAGTGATGATGGGCTTCATCTTGAGCAGAGAGCCCAGTGCCGCGCTCAATCCCCCAACGCGTCCACTCTTTCGCGGATACTCGAGGTTTTCCAGCACCAGCAACACGTTGATGCGGGACCTGATCTCGTCCAGACGCGCCACGATTTCCGCCGCGGTCTTGCCGGCACGAGCCATCCGCGATGCTTCCACGCATGCCAGCCCTAGGGCAGGAGCGCCGGCCAGACTATCGTGCGGGTAGACCTTCACCTCATCCTTCACCTCCTCGGCGGCTTGAACCGCCGAGGCGTACGTACCACTCAGCTTGCTGGTCACGTGGGTTGAGATGATGGCATCAGCACCCTCACTCGCCAAGCGCCGATAGACCTCCGCAAACGCACCTATCGATGGCTGCGAGGTGGTGGGCAGGAGTCCCGTCTCCTCGATCTTGCGGTAGAACAGGTCCCAGTCCAGATCGACACCCTCCTGGTAAGCCTCTGTGCCAAACTGGACGTTGATGGGCACGATGGTGATGTCGTATTCCTCCGCCATAGCGGGAGGCAGGTCACACGTTGTGTCCGTCACTATCTTGATCATGATCTCCTCTCTCTCCTTCAAGCGTTTCCTTCTCGCCGGCACGATGCCGCCATGGCTTCAGAATCCCCTTCGCTCCAGCTCTTTCCTCAGGGCAATGAGAGTACGGTGGTACAAGGCTTTCACTGCCCCTTCGCTGCGGCCCATGACCTTGCCAATCTCGGTATTGGTGAGCTCCGTCGTATACTTCAGCACGAGCAGTTCCTGTCGCTCGCGAGGAAGAGCGGCGATGGCCTCCCTGAGGACCTCCACGCGCTCACTGGACTCAACGAACGTCTCAGCCGAATCCCTTTCCTTGCTGACCATCGCCAGGTCATCCAAGGGAATACCAGCACGGCGCTTGCGGTCGCGATGCCAGTTGGCCACCAGGTTGTGCGCGATACGGTACAGCCAAGCCGAGAACGGCAACCCTCTGTGCTGATACCGTCCCAGGTTGGCGAGGGCCTTGTAGAAGGTCCTTGCCGTCAGGTCCTCAGCATCACATCGATTGCCTATCCGATAGAAGACGTACTGGTATATCTGATCGATGTACTTCTCGTAGAGGACTCCAAAAGCCTCTGGATCCTGCTTGGCCCGCTCTATCAGCTTCTCTTCAGGCTCGCTCAAGACCAAACTCCACGTCGCTGCCGAGCGTCCGCAACATTAGAACACTCCTCAGACAGCACAGTTACGAGGGTGACACGGACAGCTCCAGCTGCCTATCCACCACCGTTGAAGGCCAGAGCACACCGATGTGCTCAGTCTCTATCGTGTACAGCCACTTCCCACCGCCACAAGATTGGTCGCAGGTCCGTAGCCAGGCACGCGAGATCGAGGTTCCTCTACAACCCACCGGAGAGCACAGGGCTTCTGCACCAGTGTCACTGCGTCAGTCTCACAATCCAAGGAAGCGCGCCCAAGCAAGCACGGCAAGCAACGAGTACACTCCGGGAAAGGCCATGGAGGAATCATGCCACGAAGGGGCCCGTTCCTACCGTCCGTTGTCACTAGCGCAGCTCCGCGGGCTCCCTGCAAAGGACTTCAACCTGGTTGCCATCGCCAGGAGACCTGCTGTGGGACGCACGTTCCGCTTTGCAGAGGGAGTACCCGTGCTGAGAACCGATTCACTGACGGCCCACTGGGTGCATCCGTGCAACGATGGCCGCGGCTATGGCGAGACGGACGAGAGTGCTGGGCTGAGTCGCGTGCGAGGCAAGCCTACCTCGGCCTGACTTGGAGAGTATACCATGCCATGGTGATCGCAGCAACGCCCACATGCTGTGAAGTAGCCTTCATCAACATAGAGTGTTATAATACGCGAAACGTGTGACTCCAGGAGGCGTTCGATGACCGCGAAGGGTCAGAATGGAGATCGGGTCGTAATCACCGGGATCGGCGCAGTCACCCCTTTGGGCAACGATGTGGACACATACTGGGAGGGTGTCACCGCCGGCCGCTCTGGCGTGGGCCACATCACACAGTTCGACGTCACCGATCTTCCGACCAAGATCGCCGCCGAGGTCAAGGACTTCGACCCCCTCGATCACATGGACCGTCGCGAGGCCAAGAGGAGCTCCCGCTTCATCCAGTTCGCCGTTGCTGCAGCCAACATGGCCCTGAAAGACGCTGGACTGGATCTGTCAGCGGAGGACCGAACCAGGGTCGGGCTGGAGATCGGAAGTGCCGTCGGCGGTATGGGTCTCGTGGAGGAGCAGGCGTGCGTCCTCAAGGATCGAGGCCCGCGACGTATCCAGCCTACGGTGCTGCCAGCGGTGTTGTTGAGCATGGCGCCGTGTCAGATGGCCATCAGATTGGGGATCAAGGGACCTGTGTCTGCACCGGTCGCCGCCTGCGCCACGGGTGTGATAGCAATCGGCGAGGCCATGCGGCGCCTCCAACGACGGGAGGTGGACGTGATGGTCGCCGGTGCTTCCGAGGCAGCCGAGTCGCCGCTCGCCGTCGCTGCGCTGGCCCGCCTGGGTGCTTTGTCCCCCAACGACGAGGACCCTCCTGGCGCAAGCCGTCCCTTCGATGCAAATCGCGACGGTTTCGTCATGGGGGAAGGCTCGGCAGTGGTGATCCTGGAGACATTGGACCATGCCCTCAAGCGTGGAGCCTCCATACGCGCCGAGCTGCTGGGCTACGGTTTCACCGCCGACGCGTATCACCTGGCTGCCCCCGATCCGACGGGAGATGGCGCTGCGCGGGCCATGAACCTGGCCGTGGAAGACAGCGGACTGTCCCCGGACGACATCGACCACATCTGTAGCCATGGCACGGCTACCGTTCTCAATGACGTGGCAGAGACGAACGCCATCAAGCGGGTCTTTGGCAAGAAAGCCCACGCCATCCCCATCAACTCCATCAAGTCGATGGTCGGTCATCTGCTCGGCGCGGCGGGCGCTATCTCCGCAGTCACGGCGGTGAAGGTCATCGAGACTGGCATCATACCCCCCACCATCAACCTCCATACACCTGATCCCGAGTGCGACCTGGACTACGTACCGCTCGTCGCTCGTGCTGCCTCGGTCCGCGCCATTCTCGTCAACGCTCTGGGTCTCGGAGGGCAAAACGGCGCTCTGGTTATCCGAAGATTCGACGAATCGTTTGCCTGAGCGTCTGTTTTGTGCTAGACTTGAATCTGAGACGTACCACGGTTCGGAGAGGACAGCATGAGACTCGGTTGGGCAACCGCTGCCGCGTTGTCTCTGTTGCTGGTTCTGTCCACGGAGATCCTGGCAGCGGCTCCTCCGTTTCAGGACCAGCTTTACGAGATTACTTCCCCCCGGGCCAACGAGGAAGTCCGCGGAACCATAGACATTGTGGGTTCTGCGCAGTTCGGCCCGGACTTCCAGTTCTACAAGGTCGAATACGCATCTTCTGCCACGCCTGATCTCTGGATCTCCATTGGAGAGACCCACCCAGACCAGAGAGTCAACGCTACTCTCGAGGTCTGGCACACGACCGCTCTCCCCGACGGCCTGTACTACCTGCACCTGGTCATAGTCAAGCAAGACTACCAAGCGGTAGAGACCGAGCGCATGCCAGTGTACGTGGCGAACGCGGAGCCAGAGCCGACGCCCACCCCGAAAGAGACTGCTACGCCCACGCCCACCGTCGTCGTGCCCACGCCGACGACAGCGATCGTGGAGCAGCCCACGGCGGTCAGCGCCAGTCCCACGGTCACAGAAGTCGACAGCGAACCCTCCGCCACCGTCGCACCAGAGGACGAAGAGTCTACTGCTATCACGATTCCGAGCTTGGGGTCGTTTGTGAGACAGTTCGTCTACGGAGCGTTCGTTGCCGTGGTGTTGTTCGTGTTCGTGGGGGTTATCCTCCTCCTGCGCCGATTCATCTAGAAAGCCAGCTTCTGTTCTAAGCTGCCACGTTGTAAAGGGGCTGGTGGTATAGCCAGCCCCTAGTGTTTGACCAGGAACAAAGAGCGAGAACCCAACATGCTTCGAAGAATCCTGCCCTGGAGGGAACGAAGGACGCCAGAGGATGCCAGGCTGATCGTGGGCTTGGGGAACCCTGGCCCAGAGTACGCTGGCAGCCGGCACAACGTTGGTTTCCGGGTCGTCGACAGACTGGCCGACGAGCTGCATCTCTCCCTGGACCGGGTGGAAGCGAAGGGTCTGCTAGGTCAGGGCATGACGGCAGGGACACCTGTGATCCTCCTCAGACCGCTCTCCTACATGAACCAGAGCGGCAAGGTCGTGAAACCTATCGTCTCGCGATACAAGGTCAAGCGGGAGCATGTTCTGATCATCTACGACGACTTGGATCTCCCTCTGGGCACGATTCGGATCCGAGCCGGAGGTGGCTCGGCCGGACACCGCGGCATGCAGTCCATAATCTCCTCACTGGGCACGGCGGACATCGCGCGCATCCGCATCGGTATCGGCAGGCCGAGCGGGGAACCTCCCGAGGCGTACGTACTCCACGAATTCACTCTCGACCAGAGCATCATCATGGAAGGCGCCTACGATACCGCATTTGCTGCGACTCTGTGCTTCTTAAGAGACGGTATTGCCGCCGCCATGAACGAATACAACTAGGGGTGCCAGTTGAAGCTCCATGGACTTGTCCCTCTCGTCCGCGATCTGAGAGGTTACGGCGAGCTACTGGAAAGGTTGAAACCTCGATCCATCAAGAGCAACTCTCTGGTCGCTGTCACCGTACTGGAGGCGGCCCGACCATTCCTGTGGGCTGCTCTCCCCCGCGACCTTGGCCGACCGATGTTGATTGTCACATCGCGTCGGGATCGCGCCCGCCAGATCCACGAGCAACTCAATACCTGGGCGCCCTCGCCCCACGGGCTGCTGCTCTTCCCGGAGGCAGACGTGCTAAGTCCCGAAAGAGTCCCCTGGGACACCGGGATCGCCCAGGACCGCTTGATGACTCTGACGCGGCTGGCGACCGGGGTCCAACCGTCTGACAGTGCTCCCCCGGTCGTCGTGGCTTCGGTTCGTGCCTTGCTCCAGAAGACAGTACCCCGCGACAGCTTCGTGGCTAATGTCCACGAGCTACAGGCAGGGCAGAGTCTGAACAGGGGCCGGCTCCTTTCGACACTGCACGGCCTGGGCTACAAACGCGTAACTGTGGTGGAGGATCGCGGCACGTACAGCGCCCGAGGGGGCATAGTCGACGTGTTCCCGCCGCAGTATGACCAGCCCGTGAGGATCGAGCTCTTCGGCGATGAGATCGAGTCGCTGCGCCTTTTCGAGCCTTCGAGTCAGCGCTCCGTGCAGACCGTGGAGTCCGCGACCATCGTCCCTGCGCGAGAAGCCTTCCCTCTCGGTGCCGATCTCCAGAGTGGAATCGACGAGCTCGATCTCACCTCCTGCCATCCGGACGTGGCCAGTGACTTCGAACGAGACCTGGATGCCATCCGCTCTGGAGACGTTCCCGACACTTCCGAGTTCTATCTGCCGTACCTCTACCAGAATCCAGGTGTCCTGGTGGACTACTTCGATCCCGAGGCGCTGGTAGTGCTAGAGGATCCGCTGGGCCTGGAGGCCACGGTCACCAATCTACAGATCCAGAACACAGGTCTGCGTCACGACCTGATACAGAAGGGTGAGCTACCCGAGGGGGTTCAGCCACCGCACTTCGACTGGACCGCTCTCGCAGGTCACTTCGAGCGGTTTGCCAGATTGGAGTTCCGCTACGACGTGGACTCCCAGTTGGAGGTGAACGAAGGCTTCGTAGCGGGTACCCACTACGCAGGGCGACTGGAGGACGTCATCGCCGACTCTCTCGAGATGACACAGCAGGGGTGGCGAGTGGTGGTCGTCTCGCGGCAGATGCCCCGTCTGTCTGTGCTGTACGAGGATCGGGGAGTGTCCTTGCAGCCAGCGGAGGATCTCGCCGAGGTCCCTCCCGAGGGCAGCCTGACCCTCCTCCAAGGTAACCTCTCTTCCGGATGGCAGATGCGGCAGGACGACAGCCGGCGAACGGTCCTCCTGACGGATGGCGAGATCTTCGGCTGGGTCAAGCCGCAGCCCCGGCGGCCTTTCCGCTCGAAGCCTCTGCCCCCTGAGGCGTTCTTCTCCGACATAGAGCCAGGGGATTACGTCGTGCACATCGAACACGGCATCGGGATCTTTCAGGGCCTGGTCCATCTCGACGTAGACCAGGCACACCGGGAGTACCTCCAGGTGGACTATGCAGCGGGCGACAGACTCTACGTACCGACGTACCAGGGCGACCGTCTGAGCCGGTACGTGGGTGCCAAAGCAGAGCCACCTCGTATCGACCGCCTGGGCACTACACATTGGTCCCGCGTCAAGGAGAGCGCCAAGCAGGCTGTGGAGGAGATCGCCAGGGACCTCTTGGATCTGTATTCCATGAGGGAGATCGTCGAAGGCCATGCCTTCTCGCCAGACACACCGTGGCAGCGGGAGCTGGACGCCTCCTTCCCTTACTTCGAGACCGAGGACCAGTTGAGGGCCATCGAAGAGGTCAAGCGAGACATGGAGCGGCCGAGGCCTATGGACCGGCTGGTGTGCGGGGATGTGGGCTATGGTAAGACGGAAGTAGCCTTGCGAGCAGCCTTCAAGGCGGTCATGGACAACAAGCAAGTGGCTCTTCTGGTACCGACGACGGTCCTGGCCCAGCAACACTACCGCACCTTCGAGCAGCGACTCTCGGCTTTCCCCATCCAGGTGGAGATGTTGTCCCGTTTCCGCACACGGAGCGAGCAGGACTTCGTTCTCCAGCGTCTGGAGCAAGGGGCGGTGGACATCGTCATCGGCACCCACCGGCTCCTCCAGAACGACGTGTCTTTCAAGGACCTCGGTCTGTTGATCATCGACGAGGAGCAACGTTTCGGCGTGTCAGACAAAGAGCGCCTGAAGCGAATGAGAAGCGAGGTCGATGTGCTCACCCTCACCGCCACGCCTATCCCGCGGACTCTCTATCTGTCCCTGGCCGGGGCGCGGGACATGAACACCATAGACACGCCTCCGGAGTACCGCCTTCCCGTCGTCACCCGGGTGGCAGCATACGACGAGGCCCTGATTCGCCGGGCCATCCTGCGTGAGATGGACCGCGGGGGACAGGTCTACTTCGTCCACAACCGAGTGCGCGGCATCCAGCAAATCGCCAACCGGCTCCGCAGAATCGTCCCCGAGGCAGACATCGTGGTCGCTCACGGTCAGATGCACGAGAGCACGCTGGCCCAGGTGATGAACGACTTCGCTGGCGGAGCACACGACGTTCTGGTCTGTACGACCATCATCGAGAGTGGAATCGACATCCCCAACGCCAACACCCTGATCGTGAACCGTGCAGATCATTTCGGGTTGGCTCAGCTATACCAGCTTCGAGGGCGCGTAGGGCGCAGCACCCTGAGGGCTTACGCCTACCTGCTCTACGACGCAGAACTGCCTCTCAGCGACGACGCCCGCCAGCGGCTGCAAACGATCAAAGAAGCCAGCGAGCTCGGAGCGGGTTTCCGCATCGCCATGCGGGACCTGGAGATGCGGGGCGGAGGTGACGTCCTGGGCACCAGGCAGCACGGCCACATCAGCGCCGTGGGCTTCGATCTCTACTGCCGCTTGCTGGCCAAGGCCATACAGGATCTGAGAGAGGAAGGCAGCGAGAAAGCCGCCGAGGTCACTGGCCCCTCGCGTGCCTCCATCACTACCTCGCCAGAAGACGCCGGCCCCACCATCGGTTTGCCCCTCGATGCCCTCCTGCCAGAGGATTACGTGCCGGAGGTCGATCTCCGGCTCGGCATCTACAGGCGCATGGCAGGGCTCACGACGCTCGAAGAGATCGAGCAGATCGCACAGGAGCTCGAGGACCGTTTCGGCTCGCTGCCCGAGGAGACAGAGAACCTCATCTACCTGCTCCGCCTCAAGGTCCTGGCCACCGCAGCAGGAGCGGCCACCGTGTCCACCGAAGACGACATTCTGGTCATAGGGCTGGGCACTGTGGCCGAGGTCAAACGGCGTCGGGCGGAGGATCGCTTGCCCAAAGGAGCCAGGATCGAGGACGACCGCCTGATGCTGCACTCCTCGTTGCGGGATGAAGACTGGCGATCCACTCTGGAGGACGCTCTCAGAGCCATGGCGCGCTGAGTGACGCTAGTCCTGTATGAGGCTGGCAGGAGCGGTGGAGATCATGCGCCCTCAGAGCACGCCGAATGCAAGGGGTAGGCTACCGCGACTTGAGGGCAGAGCGTCGTCCTTTCTCGGTCAGGGTCCAGACCCTTCCCTGCCCGCCGACGGCGCAGAGATCTCCCATGGGGCACTCCTTGCACCCGCTGGTGCACTCGCCCCCGACGGGCTCAAGGTAACCCATGCGGACCAGGTCTTCTACCATCTGCGTCAGCAAGTCCTCGCTCACGCCCAGACTTCTGGCCAGTTCGCTTTGGCTGTGCGCACCACCCTCGCCAATGGCCTTGAGGAGCAGATCTAGCACTTTCCTCTCCCGAAACCTGGTCCTACGCCACCAACGAGGCTACCTGGAAGACCAAGATGCCCAACCCGAAGGAGATCACAAATAGCAGCAGCAAGTTGAAGAGCGTCCACCTCCAGGAGCTGGTCTCGCTGTACACCGTAGCCACGGTGGCCACACAGGGGATGAAGAGCATCTGCACCACCAGGTAGCTCAAGGCCGCCGCCGGCGTCAAGACCTGGGGAAGTATTTGCGCCAGACCAGCCTCTTCGCCAGCCCCGTAGATGACCGCCAGCGAGGCAATGGCATTCTCCTTGGCGATGAAACTGGTCAGTAGGGCCACCATCATCTCCCAACTCAGTCCCATCAGTGCTCCTACAGGAGCCATCAGCCGCCCTATGCTGGCCAGGAAGCTGGTCTCCATCTCACCGGTGGGCAGCGCCGACAGCGCCCAGAGCACCACAGACACCACCAGGATCAGCGTGCCTGCGCGTTTGAGGAAGGACAGAGATCGCTGCCAGATCAAGATACCAATGGTCCGCCAGTTGGGCACGTGATATAGCGGCAACTCCATGATGAAGGCCGACAACTCGCCGCCGAAGGCCACCTTGTTCATCACCACGCCGGAAGCGGCCAGCACAGCGAGACTGAGACCCACCAGGCTCCAGGCCACCAACGGGGCCGCTGATCCAAAGAACAGCGGCGTGAAGAAGGCGAGGACCATCATTCTCGCCGTGCAGGGCACGAGAGGAGCCAGCATGATGGTCAACAGACGTCCCCGGCGCGACTCGATGACGCGGGCACCCATCACCGCCGGCACGTTGCAGCCAAAACCGAGAAAGAGAGGCATGAAGCTCTTGCCGTGTAGGCCCATCAGGTGCATGAACCGGTCCATCACGTAGCCCGCGCGAGCCATGTAGCCCACGTCTTCCAACAGGCCCATGAAGGCGAAGAAGATGACCAGGATGGGGATGAAGGTGATCACCGTCCCTACGCCGCCGATGACCCCATCGACGACCAGGCTACCCAGCCAGGCTGGGGCTCCGGACAGAAGCCCCTCTGCAAGCTGAGCACCACCCCCGACGACGTACGTCTCCAGGAGACCCTGGATGGGCGCGCCCACGGAGTAGGTCAGCCAGAAGACCAACCCCAGGATCCCGGCAAGAACCAGCAGACCCCACAACGGATGAGTCGCCCAACGATCCAGCCGCTCGGTGATTGACACCTGCCCCACGCCAGGCCTGACCAGAGCTGCGCGGGTCATGCGTCCGATCCACTCGTAGCGGCCGCTGGCTACAGCCACGACTGCGTCCTCGTGGTCCCTCAGTATCGCGTGTACGCGCTGCCACACATCCTCGGGGACGCGGCCCTCCATCATCCTCAGGATCTCGTCGTCCCCTTCGAGCAGTTTCAAGGAGATCCAGTCCTTTGGATAGGGCTCTGGCACATAGGGAGACACGAGGTCCTTGATCTCCCTCAGCACCGCACGATGGTCATCCTTGATCTCGGGTCTCTTGGGCCGGTAGAGGGCACCATCTTGAACCAGAGTGTCTATGGCCTCCACCAGCTCACGAATACCCTCGTTCTTGGTGGCCACCATAGGTACGACAGGCACTCCCAGCGCCGCCTCGAGCACCTTGGGCTCGACGTTCATCCCGTGCTGGTGCGCCACGTCCATCATGTTCACGGCCACGATCACAGGTGAAGGCAACGGGAGGAGCTCCGCCACTAGGTAGAGGTTGCGCTCCATACAGGAGGCGTTTACCACCGCCACCACCACGTCCGGTTGCTCCTTGATGATGTAGTCCCGGGCGATGACCTCCTCGGAGGAGTTGGCCGTCAGGCTATAGGTGCCGGGCAGATCCACGATGTGGACCTCGGTGCCGTTGTGGGAGTAGACCCCTTCCTTTCGTTCAACCGTCTTCCCCGGCCAGTTGCCCACGTGTTGACTGAGTCCCGTCAGCAAGTTGAAGACGGTGGACTTGCCCACGTTGGGCTGTCCGGCCAATGCCACCTTGATAACTCGTCGCTCGCTCATCAGTCCAAGCCTAGTTCTTTCATCCGGTTACTCCCCACAAGCCACCTGTCTCACTCGGATCCTGGAGGCCTCGCCGCGCCCCAGTGCAATGCGAGTATCCCTGACGCTCACGATCACCGGCCCGTGGCCGTAGTTCTGTATCATGATCACGCGGGCACCCGGGGTGAACCCCAGCGCCGAGAGCCGGCTCACCAAGGTGTGACCTGCGTCGAAGTCGTGGATCACTGCCCTCTCGCCTGCCTTCAGCGCCTCCAGCCGCGCCAAACCGAACGCAGCCTCGCCGTCTGCGTAGCCAGGATCGTGCTCCCTGACCTTGCTCAGGATCCAATCAGCGTAGTGCCCCATGTCCGTAGGCTGTCGCCCGTTGACCACCTCCACTTCCGGGTGCCTCTGCCCCACGCTACTTATCACCTCAGACAGCCCGGAATCCATCATCCCAACGGGAACCACCACCACTCGAGTGGCACCCCGCGCGATCACGCCCTCCACAGCCCTCTCGATAGACGGCTCCTGGCCATGGTCATACCCGACCTCCACCAGGTCGTAGCCGCCACCTTCTCTCACCATCTCAGCCAGCCTATCATGCTCCGGGGCCATCGTGTGCCTCGATCGCCACCAATGGAGATGTCTGCCCCTTCCTCGACCCCATCGCCCACCTTGTGCGTTTCCGCTGGCAGCTATGACCACACCCGTCTTGCCCATTCTCTCGCCGTCTCCCCAGGTCCAAGTCCGCTATCGTGTCTTATTGCAAATGGTTAGCATTACTATTAGATTATACCCTAATGCCTACCGTTTGTCAAGTACCTGGCGCGAATCTGCTCCTGGCGCACAATTCTGGCCTGCCCTGACCCAACCAGACAGCTATGCAAGCTCCAGTCATCTTGGCGGATCTCGAGGAGTCAGTCGAGCCCTTCTCTGCCCTGTGGCTTCAGGCCGGTTGCTTCCCCTTCATGGTTGACAACCGCTCGACGAGGGGATATAATAGTAGCCGTAGCCCCTGTGGCGGAATTGGAATACGCGGCAGGTTGAGGGCCTGTGCCCGTGAGGGCGTGCTGGTTCGAGTCCAGTCAGGGGCATGAAGAAGGAGGGCCTTGTGAGGCCCTCCTTTTGTTGTCTTGGAGCAGTCATGGCTGCTATCGGGCACAAGCTCATTCTGCCCCAGGGTGATCCAACCGCTTGTGGACACCGTGGCTTGGAATCGGCGCTACTGACTCGATCTGAGATTCTTGACCGCCAGGTCGAGAGCAGATCGAGCCGCCCCGGCCTCTTCCTTCTCGATGGCAATTTGGCTCCTGCGTTCTCTGGCCAGACGCACCAGATTCCTGTACGCGCGGATCTGGTCCGGCATCAATGCATTGGTGTCTCCCCGGATCTCCACCCTTGCGTCTCCGGCCAGCAATTCGGTGGATATTGGCGCGCCATACTCAGTGGCGCGCTGAACAGGCTGTCCGGCAACGAGTCCGCAGAGCCTAGTCTTCGGTACCCAGGGCAGGCCGAAAGTGGCGATAATACCAGGCAAAGACGAGAAGAAGAGGAACAGCGCCCACGACGACAATCCAATTAGGGCGAAAAGCGGCATAAGCCAGAAGCAGCAACCCTGCGATAGCAGCCCCTGTGGCCGGTGCAAACAGCCAATTCCAGACCCGAATCATGTTCTGGTATAGCACCCACGTTCTCGAGCTTGGAGGTCGCTGGACAAGCCATCTCCGATCCTTCTTAGCGGCTTTCTCAGCCCAGAAACGAGTGGGCATAAGCAGTCTGTCGAAGGCATACATGATTGCCAAATACAACCCCAGCGCGACGAGAGACAACCCCGCGGAGACCCAGATGCTCAATCGTGAAGCGTAGTTCAGGGACGACAGCTTCTCGGGATCCAGCCGAGATCCAAGCAGGAAGGTCAGTATAGCCGTGATCAGGCCACCCAACACCCCAGCCAACTTCATCTTCGAGTCTGTCTTATCACGCAGCTTCTTCGCGGTCTCACGGTCGGCCTTAGGATCGAAGGGTGAGATCATCCACATCAACCACCGATCGCGTCCGAGTAGCCGATCCTGTATCGCGCCAATACGGAGCAATCCAGTTGAACCCACTGCGCGCGTAGGCCGGTACGGAGTGTCTGCCTGAAGACGCTATCCTTGGGCGGCCGAATCACAATGTTACTAGCCAACGCACGCCATTGCACCACCATTCCTGCAAACGACTAGCCCCACGCCGCTGAAAGCTCTTCGTCCGCCCAGTTGGCTGGCATCTGCCATAAGTAGCATGGGCTTCGCCCACTCAACGTGTTTCTGTTTCCGTCTTCTTCTCCAGCTCCGGAAGACCTACATAGGCCAAGAGAGATGCCACCCCTTTCACGTAGGCACCCGGGGCGACGTTTTCGGTGCGTGCAGATCCCGTATGATAGACATCAATCGGGTTCTCATCGCCATCCTTAGCTAGATGGTAGTCGAAACCCCCGCGGCTTCTGACAATGAAAAACCCGACGTGGTCCCATGTTACCCTGAAATTGTCCCCTGCTGGATCGGGTTCCTTCGCACCTTTCTTGAGAAGTACCTCTCCCCGCATGAAGACTAGGTCACCCATTCTAGGATTCAATTGCCCCCAAGTCAGTTTCTCAACTGCCTCGATCTTTCCATCTCGCTTGACGATTCCAAAGCCACGAACTCGATAGCCTTTCTTGAGAAGCTCATCCCACAACTTCGGGGTAAGAAGCCATCTAGCTTCTAGCTCGCCCTTCGGTCGGGTCTTACCCAACGCCAGTCTAACAAACTCCGCACAGTTGTAGGGGCCAAGGCTCATAGCCTTGATAGTCGCCGCGGGCAGACAGTCGGTGACATCTATCTTCTTTCTTCCAGCGATCCTGCGTCGTTTCATCCTTCCAAAGAGAATCTGATCCAAATCGGCGTCGGTGTCATTCTTCTCTGGCTTCACATAGACCCTGTTACCGTCGAGTTCAGCGGTGAATGCTTGTATCATGTGTCCGATAGCACTCGTTTGCTGAATCACATGCGTCAACTCATGCGCCAACAGCCTTCTTCCCACCGCTGTCTCGGGCGCATATTGCGCTGCCCCAAACACGACATGTTGTCCAGAAGTGAATGCGCGCGCATCTAGCGCCCGCGCCATCCGGGCATCGTTGTGGACACGCACCTGGCTGAAGTCATAACCAAAACGTGGCTCGAAGAAGTTGCGCACAGACGGAGACAAGGGCTCCCCTTTGCCTCTCAAGGCACGAATCTGGGCTGCCACTCGCGGGCCGGCTCGCGGCGACTGTCCACGACTCCGCTTTGACTGAATGGGTTCTTCTTCCTCCTCTTGCTCCGGTTCTGCCTCCTGACGTTGCACCTTGGCGCCTTCGGCCAGCTTGGTCTGAATCGGTTCTTCCCCCTCCTCTTCTTCTACGGGCTGTTCTTCCTCCTGCTCTTCTTCTTCGGGTTCAACTTGCCGCTGGATCATGGGCGCAATCTGACCAAAGAGCGGTTTGGACTGAAGCGTCTCTTTCTCTTCCTCCCGCTCAGCCTGGCGCTGCAGTGGTGGCTTGGCCTGCACCAGCCCTTGCTCTTCTTCCTCCCCGGGTCCAACTTGTCGCTGAATGATGGGTGCGATTTGGCTGGCAATTGGCTTCGTCTGGATCGTCTCCTTCTCTTCCTGCTCCAGCTCGACCTGGCGCTGGATGCGCGGTTCCGGCATGCGCATCACCAGATCGGCCACCCGGTCCGCTTCTCGCTCGTACCGATCGTTCGGCTGACCGATGGTCAGCTTGGTCTGGACGGGCAGACAGCGCGGGCAGCCTCCGTCGCAAACACAGGCGGGCTGACGCTGAACGAGAGGGTTCCCGTCTGAGAGGATGGAGCCGTTGGCCTTGAAAGCAGGAAGTTTGGACACGCGCTTAGAGGTCTGCTGCGCACTGGGTATTCTTGTGGGGACTTTGGCTGTGCGGACTGCTATGGTCATCCCTCTCACTCACCGGACTATACGATACGCACCTTCGTCCTCTTGACCTTGATGAAAGGATAGATCTTCGCCATCTGCTTGTTGTTCACATGAATGCATCCGTGAGAGGGTATGCTCAGGCAGATGAGAGGCGCAAACAGGCTGGCCAGATAGGTGCGGGCGCCGCAACCATGGAACGCCTGCCCTCGATAGAAGAACGAAGCGTGGGGCATAGGATCACCTTTGCTGCTCACGTAGTTGGGCCCACCCATGCGGAAGACCGACGCAAACTTCCTCCGACCAGTCCGGTGAGTCTTGAATCTCCTCTTCTTGATGGCCCCGCCAGAAACATCGAAGGTTTCCACCGATTTGTCGGAGTACTTGGCCTTGGCCTCGCCGTAGTCGAACGTGAAGTCGGTTCGCTTGGAAAGCCCTGGAAAGCTCGCCCGCATGCCTTTCCCGATGATGCTCCAGAGTAGGCTGGGTATATCCTTTGTCGAAGTGAACCGTACATCGATCAGTCTGATGTATCTGGTAGCAGCTCTTGAAGCTGCTGTCTTGGTTCGCCTTTGCACAGCGATGCACAGAACCGGTACGCCGCCTGAGTTCATTTCCGGTTTGCCCAGCCGGGGACTCTGACGATTTGTTTTCTGCTTCGAGATCTGGCCCTCTCTCTGCTGCACCACGTGTGTCAGTTCGTGGGCAAGCAGTCGCCTGCCGGTCTCGGTATCTGGCGCATACTGTCCCACCCCGAACACTACGTCCCGCCCCACCGTCAACGCAATCGCATTGACCGACCGCGCCGACGCAGCCGCCCGCGCGTCGGTGTGCACCCGCACGTGGCTGAAGTCGGCGCCGAAGCGCGGCTCGAAGAAGTTGCGTATGGTCAAGGGCAGAGGCTGTCCTCCGCCCTTCAGTGGGCGAATCTGGGCTGCCACCTTTGCACTCACTCGCGGAGCCTGTCCAGGGCCCCGCTTCGTCTGAACGGCTTCTTTTTGCTCCTCTTCCTCCAGGTCTTCCTCCTGCCTCCGGACCATATCGCCGTGGGCCAACTTGGCCTGAAGCGGTTCTTCCTCCTCTTCCTCTTCCGGCGCGACCTGGCTTTGAACTAGAGGCGTAATCTGAACGGCCAATGGCTTGGCCTGAAGTGGTTCTTCTTCCTCCTCCGGCCCAGCCTGGCGCTGAGTATCTGGCTCCGGCATGCGCATCACCGCATCCGCGATCCGGTCTGCTTCCTGTTCATACGCGTCCTCAGGCTGCCCAACCTTGAGTTCGGCTTGGACCGGCACACAGCGGGGACAGCCGCCGTCGCAGACGCACACAGGCTGACGTTGAAGCACCGTGTAATCGGTTGAGGATGTGGGAAGACTGCGTAATTGGGGGGACGGCGCGCTGTTTGCCTCGAGACGTTTCCTTCTTGAAGGATCTCTTGCAGGCTGTCGTGCTGCGTAGGTCTTCATCGGGTCGCACCCACTTGTTGGACACAGATCATTCTACTCGTTAGTGTCGTCAGCGTCCTCTTCCTTCCTGATGGTTATGTCGAAGACTTCCTCCCGACCCGCGTCGAATCTGACAGCCTTCTCCGAAGAGTAGAGCTCCTTTCCTTCTGCGTCCATAACCGAAAGATAGAGATCAGCGCCAGGTTCGGGACCCTCACGGAAATCCTGGATTCGATAGCTGATCGTGAAATCGCCTTCTTCGTCCGTTAGTGTGGCCCCCAGCTTGTCGTCATAGCGGCGATCCTTGTCGAAAAGACGAACCATCAGGCCCTTCATTCCGATCCCGGTTTCGTCTGTCACCCGACCTCGAACGACCCACGGCTCGGATGCAGGTGTGCCCCCTCCCTTGTCTCCCTCCTTCCTAGCAACTCCATTCTTGCCTTTTTGCACTGGGCGCAGGTCCTCTCTCTTCAAGCCAACTTGCACGAATACCCGGTCCCCTTCGGCAAGCTTGACCAGCGCCGGTTCGCGGTGAACGAGCTTGCCTGTCCTCGTGCGAACGGTAAGGTAGCCTCCCTCCCCCTCGACCTTAGAGAGCCTGGCAACCGTGGCTGGGTCGACCCGCAGCGCAAAGTACCCGGAAGCGTCCGTGTCTGCCTTGCCGAGGAAACGAACCGTCTTACCCCTCTCATCCTCCACTTCCACGGTCAAACCGGTCAGGCCACGCTGATGCTCGTCGGCCACCCGACCGTGAATGAGCGCATCCTTCGCTTCAACCTCAGGGACTCGGATTGCGGCAAGCTCCACCTGAACCTCGAAGCCCTTGATAAGGCTCAAGTTGTGCTCCAGGCGTGCTCCCAGTCCCCGGACACGTGGATGCTTTCTGCCAAGTCTCTTGGTCAGCCTTCTCTCTTCATGCTGAAGTAGGCTCCGATGGATGAGGTGGATATCCCTAAGTGCGTCCAGCCCCACCGGAGGCTCGCCAAAGACCTCCCTCAGCGCTGCCTCCAAGTCCTCCAGTCTGTGGGTCGGTCCCTCCTCGTTCATCCCTGTCACCTCCCCAGCAATAGGCGCGTGAGCCATGTCACGAGCAGCCCTGGCTGACTGGCAACCGATTCCTCAGACCTCATGCACTCTTGTATGCCTTCCGGGACCAGTGCCTGATTCCCCGTCGATACTCTGAGCGACAAGGCGGGCAGTGAGGACTCCAACACGCTGGCGGCTACGATGCAGTGGTCACCTTGATTGTGCGTTGTGTTGTTTGTCAGCAGAGTGATCGTCAACAGAGACATCGCTCGTGTCCCTGACTGGGCCTCCATCATCTCCTTGAATCGATTATGGCTTGCCCTCAGGGTCGTGCCGCCCAACAACGTGTTGATCCCTAGCACCTGGCGGTATTCCCGCAAGCTTGCTGGAAAGCTGACCAGCATCTCAGACTGATTTCCACCGAACCCCAGGTCATCCAGAGTGAGAATCAACTGTGAGATAGAGCTACGGCTGTCAGGCCCGACACGCGTTTGGTTATCGTTGAACAACGTGTTACCGCTTGGGAAGAGAGGGTGCGGCTGAAGGATCCCAGACAGGTCTGGCTCGACCTTGCGGGCGAATAGTTGATGTTTTGTCTCAACGGCCTTGGTCTGAGCAAGCGCGATCTGAGCCTGCGCCACGCACTGCAGACCTCCGAGATTGACGATCAGCACGGCGCCGACAAGTTTATCCAGTTGCTCAGGCCCAGAGCAAGCACTGCTGAAACGGTTGTTCACCACGGATACTGGGCCGAAGGCGCCCATCGTGAGTGCACGCCCCACGGGCTGATCGACGACGTTATCGTGGATTCGGGCAGCGTGTCCACTACTGACGACCGCACGCTCCCGGTCCGCGGTTTGACCGGCTATGGAGAAGGCAGCGGCGAACAGCAGGACAACTCCACCCCAGAGACCTTGCCGCAGTTCGGTCCCGGCGGCTGTCCGCACCAAGCCGTTGTCTAGAATGTGGTTGCTGCTGATGCCAACCCGGTCCGCATAGAGGACAAAGATGCCACACACAGGGTTGAGGTGATCCGTACCGTTAGTCTCGATGTGATTCTCGTGGATCAGCAGGTCCTCACACAGACCCAGCGATATGCCGCCCACACCACGACCTGGTGCAAGGCCTTCACTGCCAGGATCAAGGCTCCTTTGGAGGCAGCGAACAACGTGGTTGCCTGTGACGCTTAGACTGACCACCAGCCCACCAACCACTCCGAACAACTTGGCCAGTGCAAGCCACAGTACCAGTTCCGGTTGAGCGTCCATGATACGCTTCAGTTCGTCATCCGGGATCCCCTCGAGGTTCACCTCGGGAATGCCGATGCCGGAGAGTCCCATGTTGGTTATGTCGTTCCCGTTGACAGAGATGTCGTAGATGGAGTCAAGCACTTCCCACGTGATCTCAGGTGCCGTCTCCGGCGAAATGGCCTCCGCATTGGCTGACAGGTCGCTCAGGTCCAAGTTGCTTCCCAAGGTTATGCCATTGCCTGCCCCCCCGGCTATTCGGTTTTCTACCACTTTGATTCGTTCGCACCCGGCGGCGATCTGGATGCCGCCCAGGGCTTTGAAGGGCTTCAACGGGTAGAGGACAACTGAGTCCAGCGCCCAGACTTGATAAAGGTACAGTCCAAAGTAGAGCAGATTCCCGTAGATGAGTTTGGGATCTGCGCAAAGGTCGGCTGGATCTGGGGTCTCGACGTCGTTCGGTATGTTCTCAGTCGGCGGGACAGTTCCTGCGGGCACCACGGAGATATCGTTTCGCTCGATCAGGGCGTCTTCCCCGGACAGGAAGATCGCGACATCGCCTTCCTCTCTGTCCAGCATCCTGATCTTGTTGTGATGGATACTGATGTCTGCTCCTTGCGTCACGTGGATCGCATTCTGGCAGGCGAGTATCCTGTTGTCGCGAATCTCGATCTCTCGCAAGCTGCCCGGCTCATTGCCTTGCAGAACGACGGCTGTGCCTTCGAGGGTGGCGAGGTCCATGTGCTCCAGAGTGATACATTCCGAGTCCTTCACGGTGAAGATCGGGGCAAGTCGATGGGATTCGTCGGATTGCCTCGGCTTGACCAGCGTGTTCTTGTCGCATCCGGAAATCCTGACATTGGCCTTCTCCTCGATGACGACGTTCGCCTCGTGCTCTCCGGGCAAGAGGCAGATCACGCCGCCCGAGGGAGGAAGATGGCGTAACGCATCCTCAATGGCATTGAAGTCCCCGAAGGTGTCAGTTCCGTCTCCCACCGTGTAGGTGCAGCAAACCGTCTGGTTGACGAGAGGCCGGAACACATTCCTGCAGTCTTCTATCTCTTCGTGGTCGGAGCTGATGGGCCGCCCATCGCTGTACCAGTTCAGGACGGCTAGCGGTACCCGGTGATAGTGGATGCCCTGCGGGGCTTGGTCATCGATCAGCGGGTCGGGGTTTGAGATCTCGCCCGCGCGCACCTTGAAGGACCAGAAGTCCCCAGGCTGGTAGTTGGCTCCGCTGCTGGCATCGAACTCCAGCCGGATGCCGTCCTTCAACTCTTTGGGCTGTGCGGCCTTGGGATAGTCCGCGATTCTTCCGATGCCATTCCACAGGCGGAAGAATACTCCTCCCGTCGGAGGCGATGCCGCACGGTACTTCTCCTGTGCCACCACCAGGTCGTCCCCGTTCAAGGTGATGTCCGCTCCGTAGGTGACGTGCCAGATACCCTGGTCGGTGTCCTCTTCTATCACCTCAAGGTAGAAACTGCTCAGGCCAGACATCTTGATGGCCTGATCGTTGGCCACTATCGTGATCTTCCTATCGGAACCCCCCAGATGGCAGACTCCACGCCCGACTAGGCCGCCGTTGAACTGGGACCACTTGAACATGGCATCAGGCCCATCTACCTGAGCGATTTCGATGCGATAGAGGAAGTGCTCGAAGCCGACATAGCCTCCACCCTCGACCACCGGGCAATCGCCGTCGGTGGATGTGGTCTTTCGCAGAGTGACCTTCAACTTCCCTTTCTGGTCGAAGTCATCTTGAAGGCAGGGGACGATGCTCCGGCAGGTGTCTCCGGGCACCAGCCTGAATAGCCTGAAGCGCATCGCGGTACGGATCCTCTCGGTAGTATCTGGCCCTCCCAGAGCGGGTTCGATGAGTAGGTCTGGTCGCTGAAAGGCATTGAAGGCTTCTCGCCACACTTCGAGGACGACCGCGTCACGCACATTGGGCCCAACGAGGGCTAGTGCGGGTGCCGGATTGTGGATCGGCGGCCCCCAGTATGAGGCGCTGCGGGTGACTCCCGCCTCGACATTGGGAGCGACGCCCGGCAATGTCACAGCTAGGCCATCGGCCCATCCTCGCCCAGGATGCACCTCTAGTTTCACGTCGCTGCCCTCTACCCATGCCCGCGTGATCTTGAACGCATCTGGTTCTTGCGCAGGTATGGCGGCAACGCCCCGACCAATCACGTGCCTGGCAGCTCGATCCTCCCAGTCCATGGTCAGTCTGGTCTGGTCGTTCCAGTCACGATCGATCAGTAGCCGCCCTTGCTGGTGCAAGACTCCACTGAGATTCTCCTCGTTCATCAAGTCCCATCTGGAGAAGTCGCCCTTCATTTGCCTACTCCTCAAGTCACCGGTATCAGAACCGGTCGTATACCCACAGGCATGAACTCGCGGAAGCGGACCTGGATGTTGCGCCATCTGTGTGCTTCCAGCAGAAAGCCGAAGGCTCCCATGGCATCGTCATTCGGACCTCTCTCCCTGATGCGAAGGTCAGACGCGTGAGCGAGCTGTCCATAGGCAGGCTCGCCGAACACCTCGCTCACGAACCGAAGGTCGGCTTCGCTTGCTTTCACGCACCCCAGATGCTGCGGCAGTCGGTCGTCCACGCCCGAGAAACAGCTATACCTGATGCAGCCCCTCTGGTTGTCCAGCACCTGCAGCGCGTGCAGCCAGACACCGCCCCTGCCATTGATGCTCTCAACTCGCATGCGCCCGAAGACAGTAAGGCCGCGGACCTCCGCGGGTGGTCCCCACCCGTCTGTGGGATCCGTCGCGCTGGAAATCGCAAAGCTGTCTTCGGGGTCATCGCCGACGCCCTTCCCAGCATCAACGATCGAGTTGGTGAGAGAGAGCCTGTACCCACCGTCGATCAGCAGCGGGCCAGCAATGCTATGCTGCAGAATGACTCGAGGAGTCTGGGCCTGTGCGAACGCCTTCTCATCAGCCGGTTCATGGAACCCATATGGCTTCCTCAAGTGCAGAGAAGCACGGATACGCCTGCGCGTCCCCTGAGCGGTTCCGTCAAGTTCTCTGCTACCCCCTGGATCGAGAGTACAGTCCACAATCTCCAGGCTGTCCAGAGCAGCTCTGGCGATGAGGGGTTCGCTCGGTTGGAACGACTCATCTCTCGTGATGTAGAGCCCCTGAAGACGAAGTGTTGCACCGCTGGCCTTGTCCGCATGCAGAGGGCGGAACCTCAGGGGCCTCTTCAACTTGACGATGGGGCGTTGGCCGTCGGCGGCGCGAATCACGAGAGGGCCAGCCAGGCGCACATTCAATCCCCCATCCTCTGGAATCCTTCCCTGGATATCATTGATATCCAGTTCGTGGATCATGCTGTCGTCGATCTCGATGATGACGGGCGCCGTCGCCAGGTGGACGTTGTCGAGAGCCTTTCTCAAGCTATGAGGGTCAGCGTCGACGTGGCGGTTCACTTCTTTGTCCGCTTTCGTCTTGTAGCGGCGTGATATCGGGTGGGCACCAACCCGTCCCACCGCGCCGTAGGTATAAGTGAGCAGCAGATCCTCCTTGAGGGCTGTTGCTTCGTCCCCACTGGCGATCCCGATGACGATTCTGCCAATGACGGGATCGATCACGATGTCCCCATCCTGCATCGGAGGCTGCACACCATCTTCCCATGCGCAGAGATTCGCTCCTCTGATGTTCCATCTGCTCCCGTGTTCGCCTGACCAGACCTGGCCCGGGAACACCGGTTCCGGCAGGTGCAGCTGAAGGCCGACATCCGATATGTCGACCGATGTGACGCCGGCATCTCCCGGATCATAGGTGTCGACACACACGTATTCGGCGGGGTTGCCTGACTCAGAATCCTCGGTAAGGCGTGGCGTGGGGATCGGGCTGGGGGTCTCATCAATCTGCGTCACGACGGGCGGGTCTCTCCCCGGGTCGAACTGATAGGTGTTGAACAGTCTGAGGGGCTCGCCTTGAGGGTGGACCTCAAACCGCACGATGTGCGTGGCGCCTACGACGTCCGCACCCTTCCAGACCGGCTTTGAGATCTGAATGCGGTAATCCTCCAGCCGCCAGAGAAAGATGGCCAGATTGGGCAGGTTATACCTGATGTGACCGAAAGCTGGGGGCTTGAGGTCGGCAACGTGGGCAAAGGGATCAAATGGCGTGTACAGTAGGCTGAGCATCGCTGGATCGCGCAGCGTGACGATTCCACCTCGTATCGGCGTGAATCGAGTGATCGACGAGAGGCTGTAGGGAGCGTCGCCGCCGGCATCGGGCCGCTGATGATTCAAGCGCTGATGCCAGAGGAGATTCTCCCTGAGCTCCACGCAGTGCACACCCCACTGAGTCAGGTTGTATGTCAGTCGTTCAATGCTCGCCAGAGTGCCCTTACGACGGCGAAGGGATATTGTGTCTGCAACGTCGGCTCGTAGCGTCCAGGGTTCACCGCTCAGATGGCTCGCCCCCAACAGGTCACCGATGTACGGGATCACCCAGTCGTCGCAGGTCTCTATGAATAGATCGCTGTACAGCGCCTCGATATTCTCATGAATGTCCCCGAATATCTCCTCCACGAGGGCCAAGTAGTTGCGAAGTTGATATGGTGGCTCTTGCTCCTCGTCTCGTATCCTGTAGATTTCGGGAAGCCGCTCGTAGAGTGGGACGCGCTTGTCGTCCATCTCAACACACCTCCGTGGCTGGTCCGGAGACGGGAGACAACTGAAGATGTCCCGAATACAAGCCAAGTACGTGCCTGTCCAAGCATTCGACCTTGCTGTCGAAGGTCATGGACGGGTTGATGTCGAGCTGAGATGGATCCTCGGATTCGTCAAGTGAGAGGAGGTGAGTGACCTTGGTCCACTGCACGCCTTTCACGTTCTGAATGATGCCCTCGATCGTCGTGGCGTATTCGTCCTCTCCGAAGAGACGCTTGCCCAGGGCAAACAGCCCCTTGGAGCCGTCGATCCCATCACCTTCCTCTCCGGCGAGGCCCAGCGCCTCCTTGATGGCTTTGAGGACATCCGGCTGCCGGAGTGTTGGATCATACACCACGTCGGCGGCTATGTAGACGTAGCTCAACCAGCCTTGATCCGCCTTGATTGGGAATCGCTGTGGGCCACGACGACGGTTGTAGCCGGCCAATATCTCCTGTACCTCGCCGAACTCTTGATCCCGTCCGGTTTCCATGAGGACAGTCAATACGACAGTTGGGATCTCCTTGACGACGCCCCATACGGCCGATGCCTTCGATACGCCGGAGATGGCGAGGGTTTCGCTTTCGAAATCCTTGAGGCTGACGAGCCGCCCCAGACTCTGAACCTTGCCGGGAGCAGCCTGCCTGGCGGTGTCTCCGCTCTCGGGATCGCTGCCACCTGTGGCGACACCGGGCAACTGAATCCTCTCGAGGCGCTTGAGTTTTCCCCCGGCTTGGACTGTGGTTTCCTCCTTGAGAGCCCCGTATGCCCCAATGCCGGTTCGATACTTGGCTACCATGTTCTTGACGCCTGACGGAAGTCTCTTGCCGGTTGTCCCGTCGCCGAACTGGACCCAACTGCTGCCCTCTGCATCTTCGCGCACGACATAGATCTCCTCGTCAGGTCCTCTATCGAAAAACGAAGGTACCCGGGTCCAGAGGAGGTCATCCACGTAGATCTCCAACTCGGGAACTTCGGGAGGTGTCTCATCGATGAGATTGTGATAGGTCAGCGGCGCCTTCGGGAGCTTGAAGGTCTGGAACGTCTGTCGGCTGTCGCCGTTTCCCAGAACCGCTTCCCTTTCCGTCTTACCCTGCGTCGCCTCGACCAGATTGCCATACACCGTCGTTCTCGGTTCTTTCTCATCGAAGTCCTTCTGCACGAATGGTTCTGGCTTCTTATCGAGCGCCACCGTCCATAGCCATTTCTGGCTCTTGTCTTTCCCATACAGCGAGTAGTCGGACTTCTTGCTGGCGACCGTTGCGCGCTGGCAGGTGCCGGTCTGCCCCTCAATGAGGACCTGCCGGCCGGCCAAGGCAATCACTTCGTCGTAGGTCCCATGATAGTTGAGTCTAACATCCGCAAAGGGGTAGTCATCCCACTTGGTTGGCGCACGGAGGCTCATTTCTGCGCTGGTCACCTCATGGAAGCGCAGACTGCAGATGTCGGCTCCTTCGCCATAAATGGCCTCGTTGGTAATCAACTCATCGCTGAGGGTCACTACGGTTGATGGGCCGCTCAAGTTGCCCCATACGAGGGAATCTGCCTCCACGCTCTCTACCCCCCGCACGACTGTCAGAGGGACCGGCTCGTCTGTCAGAGGCTCCGGCCCGTATGGCCCATAGAACGTGACCCTGCCCTGACAGACCATCTTGCCGCCCTCTGAGAGGTCATCCACCTCCTCGTCCAAAGGCATCTCACGACTCAACAGCGTGGAGTAATAAAGCGTACCCGGAGAGACAGGAAATGTGCCCCAAAAGCACCGCAGACGGCGCGTCGGCACTTGTGTGACAGCTTGTGCCGATTCGTCATACGTCGTGAGCTGCGCTGGCGCATTATGGCCGAAGTGACGAAAACTGCGACCGATGCGGTAAGCTATCACCTGGGTACCACGATCTTGAGTCAATGCACCTTCGAACTTCACAGTGGTGCGATCCAGTACGCGCTGCACCTCCGAGACGATCAATATCTCGGCCTTCTGTTGTGTTGCATACGGTGTGCCAGTTATGTCGTACATGCTGGCGTCCGGCACCAGTACAATCCGATCACCTGCCTTGACGTCAACTGCCTTGATGCTCGCCGCATCACTGTGACCATTGACCGACTGGATCTCGAGTTGGTTGAGGCCAACCGTGATCGGCTGTGGCGTCCATCTACGCCGATACAGATGGAACTTGCTCAACGCAGGATACGCGACTGTCTCTTTGACCGTTTCAAACTCAGCAGGTTCTCCCAATCCTTCTAACTGCGCCTTGATAGGAAATCCGGCCGGGATCACCACGGGCTTGTCGCCTTTGACCTCGAAGGCAAACGTGGCACGCCCGCCCAAGCCTGGTGAAAGGCGGTAGCCCACGAGACGGACCAGGTCGGCAATACTCTCTCTCCACCGGGCGGTTCGCAGATACGCTTCATTCGCATAGAGTTCCTGGTAGAAAGTCAGAATGTCCCCCAGAATCGATGCACCTTCCAGCAAGGCGATTCCTGGATCGTCGGGTCCCCTGTGGGTCCAGGCCTGCAGCACATCATTCCTGTTGAGATCCTGCATCATCGCTTCCAGGAAATCGGAGAACGTCCCGATGCGATAGCCTATGTGCGAGAGTCCCGGACGATTACGGACCGCTTTGGGAAACTGAAGGGCCTCAACGCAATCGTTGCGGCAGTCTTGCTTCATTGTCGGCCCCCCTTCAGCTCAAACGTGATGAAGCCCCACTCCTTGTGGTCAGGGTCGCTCTCGACCTGGATGATCTCATTGGGCTGCACTTCGATCACATCTGAGATCCCTGGCGTGGCCGCGCTCCAGCGCCTCATGCTCGTCTCGATCACGTGATCCACTCCCTTGATGGATTGCACTGCGCCGACGATCTGGCTTGTCCTCAAGGCCTGGCCGAAGGTCCAGCGATCTGGGTGGAAGAACGCCATCCTGCCATCGGGGGTATAGCCATCCGAGAACTCCTGTTCAAGTACCTCCCTGATATGCTCGGGCCAGTAGTCGGCGTCAATGCACAGTCTGACCACGATGTCCAGGGGTACGGATCGCGGCGGGCGGATTTCCAGATCTTCCCCGATCAAACGGACCGCCTCCAGGTGCCGTGCTACCCTTTCTCCCAGTTCCTCTGTCAAGACTGTGGTACCGACGGGGTCTACGGTGATCCGCACCGTCCTCCAGCTGCCCGTCCACACATATCTGGCCGATGCTCTTGCGACGCCAGGGATTTCCTCGGCCCGATCTTCGTAGTCGTTCTCCGTGACGGCTCGTAGTTGACGATAGCGATAGGCTTCGGGAACGCGACGAATGATCTGAGCGACGGGTTCCGGATCTCTGCCGTTGGCGACGTCGAAAGGATTCCAACACTCATCAACTCCGGGGGGACCGCTCTCGATGGTGCGGAGTGTGTCCGCGCCCACATTGCCATCAAGCCCTCTGCCAACCTGGTAGACACAGCGGACAGCTGCCCCCTGTGGAAGCTTCTTACCATTGGTTCCATCCCCGAAGCGGATCCAGCTTCGCCCCTTCTCGTCGGTCTCCACTACGAAGTGATCGCCCCCTTCGTCGCTGTCATCACTGTGTATCAGCGAGATACGCTCGTTCCAGGGATCACTGAGGCCACCGACTTCCACCTTGACTTCGAGCGTCGACTCGGGCGGAACCTCACCTCCTGGCAGCGAATCCCTGTAGGCGAGGGGGCCATCCGGCAACTCGCAGATCACCTCTCCTCTCCTCGTTCCCTCCTTCTTCCTTTGATAGTGACGCTCCTCAGGGTCGGTGGGCGCGCTTGGGCTTGCCAGGGGCTTTTCCTCTTCTTTGAAGATGACCCTCTTAGGGCGACCGTGACATACTTCCACCAGGTTCCCATGAAACCGAGAGACGTCTCCTACCTTGCCGTCGTCACAGTCAACGGTGAAGCAGTAGTTCCGCTTCAGGCTATCCTGCGCCTCCCACCTTACGCGCACAAACCACTGGTCCTCCACAGGATCGTGCTTGGCCTCGGCTCCCTCGTTGCCAGGAAGCAGCTTGAGGAGCTGTCTCCTGCTGGGGTCTCGACCGCGCCTCTCTCCGGTAAGCGGATTCAGGCGCTCCTGGATCAGAAGGCGCGTGACCTTGCCATCGCGAATCAGTTTCTGGACAGTCATTGCCGACTTCCGGCCGGAGGTTGACAGCTTGAGATCGGCGCGGGTCGTGCCAGCGGCCAGAGCAGGAATTGCATCACTCCACGTATGCAGGCTCATGTCGTTCAGCAGCGGATGAGCGTCTTGCTCATGGCGCGTGACAAAAACGACAGAGGCGGGGTCGTCCAGATCGTGTCCAGTGCCGACTCGAAGACCTTTGTTCACCGTGAGTGGGCTGTTGACGCGCAAGGCCAAGCATGTGCTAGCTTGGTTGCCCTGGTGAATGTGATAGTCCATCAGACGAGCGTGGCGGGCCAGCGACACGCGCTTGCGAGCGGTGCCGAGACACGCCTCGTGCATCACCCGGTCCTGGAAGTAACTCAACTGATCCGCCGCGGCGCTGAACAACTCGAGGAGAACTTGGTCGAGATCCGCCTCGCTTGTGGGCTGCCAGCCGGGCACGCGGTTGGCCATCCAGGCGATCAAGGTGTGTCGGAATGAATCGTAATCTTTCGCCAAATAGTCGATGGGTGGATCTTGTTTCGGCTCCGGGGGGCGTTCCCAATCGGGAGCACAGTAATTGAAACAGCCCGGACGGAACTTGAAGTCTATCTGACTGAGGATGGGATCGAACTTCGGATAGTCGATACTCAGAGTGTACGTTGAGTAGTCACCGATGGGCCTCACCGTCAAGCACAGAACGGCCTCATCGTCCGGGCCTTTCGAGACCCCCACCGCCTGCACTTGTTCGGAAAGGGGGCCAGCTGGGATTCGATGACCTCCTGAGATTGGGAAGATGTCCTTGGCCTGAATCGGCCCAGCGGCGACGTCGTCAAGGATGTTCTGTATCTCGTTGTTGTTGTGGAAGTGAACCGTCAGGATCGCCTCGGTTGGATCGGGATCGGGCTGCAGTTCCACTAGCACGAGCTTGATGCCGTTGAACGTCTTCAGCTTCAGCGCCTGGGCTCGCCCCTCTAGCGCTTCCTGGTTCTTGATAGTCATCAGTATTCACCGCGGTGCTGGAATCTCATAGTTCGGCTGTCCTCAGTCCCGGCGAGGCGGTATCTGATCTCCACCTCAATGGTTTCCTTGTTCGCCTCAACCTTGAGATCCTCGAGCGTGATCCGGTGGCCGAGCCAGTTGGAGATCGCCTGGGTGATCATCGCCTTTGTCATGGCTCGCGTTGCCTCGTCAATCGGCTCAAAGACAAGGCGCCGCACCCCTCCTCCGAACTGTGGCAGGGAAGCCCGTTCTCCCAGATTGGTCAAGAGCAGCTGGAGCAACTCGTCGCGGACGTGGTCCTCCAAGGAGGTGACCTGCGCCGTTCGCCCGTCCGATCCCACTCGGAATGGATGGGACAGATGCCTACCGTACTCTCCTGTCATTGGGCAGATGCCTTGATTTGAGTGTTCACAATGATGGCTACACCCTGGGTAGCGCCCTCGGCGCTGATACACTTGCCGATGCTGGATTTGACCAGGACTGCTGTGCCATTGACAGTTGCCCGCCCTGCACCGGCAGCCCATTCGATTCGCACACAAGGAGAGTACTTGGGCAGGGGAAGAGTGAAGGGGCATCCTGCGACCGGGTGAATGTCTGACTCCAGGAGGACCGGCGCACCATCGGCAAGACACCTGGCATTGGAGGTGGACAAGATCGCCTGCCCACCATGGGGACACATGATGGTGCTAGCAGTCGTCAACAGGTTTCCCGGCATCACTTCACCTCGAACGCGCCGTTGTTGACATTGACTCCAGATGCCGAGAGGACAATCTGGGCGGATCCTATCTTCAGCGTGATGTCATTGTCGGTCATGGTCAATTCCGCCCCTCCCGAGTGGATCAACTGCAGTTGCTTGCTGTCGTCGTCCAGGACTACCTTGTGCCCCCCGGAAGTCACCAGGGCTCGCGTTGCCTTCCCGCCTGGCGCGGGCATTTCGTCGCTGGCCCACCAGCAGCCGGTCCATATCGGCCGGGAGGGATCGCCCGCTTCGAACTCTATCCAGACCCCATCGCCCTCTTCGGGCAGGACCACAAGGCCATGGTCTTTGCCGGCAAAGGGTACGCAAGGCAAAGCCGGGGGGGAATCCATCTGGTCGCCGTAGACCTCGGGCACCTGTGCCACGATGCGACCCAGGTCCTCATCGACGCTGCGAACGATGCCCCGAAACTTGCCGAAATGCCGGGTACGCATGTATTCCGCTGCTTCGACAATCAGTTCCTCTGTTTCCAAATCAGTCATCAGAATACGCTGCCTGCCACACTACCAGCGTCGCCGCCGGGCCCCTCGGAGCGGGCATTCCTTTTCAGCGCAAATGACTGCGAATACTCCGAGCGCGTCAGGGTGTGAGTCACAGTATTAATCAGATGGTCCCCGCCTAATCGGTCATTCACTCCTCGTACGCTCACCACCCGATAGGGTTGCAGCACGCCTCTGTAGCAGCCCGCCAGTACACTTCCTGTCGCTTCAAAGGCGTAGCTTGCTCTGTCAGCTTCTGCTGTGACCCTGCGGTCGAGATCGACCGAACTGCCCAGACCAGGGATGGAGATCTGAGTCCCCACCTTCGTATCGTCCTCAAAGGCGTGTTCGGGCCCCAGAAGATCAAGGTCGCGAAAACTGGAGGTACTGCTCATCACTACCTTGTCCGTGATGCTCAAGCGGAAGGCCTGCACCCTGGATGGACTCTGAGCATCCTGCGCGACGTTGAACCTTTCGATATTGCGGTCAGTTCCCAGAAGGATGAGGGGGGGTAGTCCTGCTGCCTCGGTGGAGAAGGACTTGAAGCAGCCAATGCTCTGTCCTGGCTCCTCGCCGGGCAGGACGTAGGCGTGCATTCCCTGACGCCGAGCCAGCGCCCTGAGTATCTGCATCGACGTGCCACGTTGAATCACGACGGGCATCAGGTTCCCTGCCGGCCGCGGCGTGTCGTCAATGTCAGTGGAGGCGATCTGCTCCGCTTCGCCGAATAGCTGTGCGGCGATCTCGTGATCTGCCATGTCCTCAAAACGTGCGAGCTGTTCCTCACGATTCAGATAGACGCTATCGTCCCGGACCATCAAGATGATGGAACTCTGCCCTGGTTCCGAACTCTTGTTGTTGTCATATCCGACGATGGGACCGTCAATCAGCGCTACAAAGGGATCCCCTCCAACTCTGATCTCCACCCGAACCCGCGAAAACGACTCCATGAAGCCTTCATCTTCGCCCTTCCATATGCCCTTCTCGTCCACACAAACGGGCATTTCGATGCGGGCCTCCCAGGCCATGTCAACTTCCTGCTCGACGGTGATCTTGTCCACCCTGTCCAGCTGCTCTCGCTTGGCAGGATCGTTATCGAAGAACAGTCGGAATTCGGCTATCGGCATCACTGCTCCGGGACATGGATCGTCCGTCCTGGCTCCTTCACCAACTCGCCGGCCTCCAACTCGGTGTTGGCGTCGGCGATGTGCCAGAACATAGTAGGGTCGTCGTAAAGGCGGTGAGACATGATATCGAGCCTGTCATTCTCCTTCATGGTAACCGGGCTGCCAGTCACATCAGGCAGCCTTCTCAGCATGATGACCTTGACGACCCGACCTGTTGCTGCCGTCTCGTCTTTCCTCACCCTGTGATATCGTGATGATTCCAGGAACACGTTGCATCTCCTAGAATGGGATGAGATCGACCACTTGGGCGGCTGTACTGGCGAGATTCGCGATCGCCTGAGTATCCTTCGCGAGATTGGTGTACTCTAGCGCCCCTCTGGCAACGCCGTCGTCCCAGCACTGGCTGACGGTGATGACTGATAGGCCAAGAGCGACCTGGGCTCGAATTGGGTTTAGCAAGTAGTCGTACTCCTGCTCGGTGATGGTCATAGAATCTATGATCACAGGCAATACCCTCGTCAAGCCCCAGATGAAAAGAATGCGCGGATACGTTTCCCTGGGTATGGGCTGGGTGGGAGTGTCGTCACCGCCGCCGCCGATGGCGTCGCCGATGGCGTCAATCCCCTCTCCGATCAGACCGCTGATTCTTCCCACAGGGCGCACCATCTTCTCAAGCGCCGCCAGCCGAGGCGCAATCCCAGAGGCCCTTGCCAACATGTTGTCATTCTTCAACTGATCGGCTGCACTGAAGTAAGCAGTGAGGGTCGTCTTCTCAACCGGGACCTCGCCCGCCTGGTTCGTCTCACGACTCTTCGCGCCCGTGGGGCGGGGCGGTATCTGGATGTTTCGGGTCAGGCTCTCCGGATTGAACTGGAAGACTACGACATTCGGGATCGGGCCAAGAAAGTCGCTTCCGTATTCGATGAGCGCTCCTCTCAACAAATAGCTCATAGCTCTGTGCTCTCCCGAGTCATCTGTTGGGCGCCAGACAGAACGGCTTCGGACACGGCGCGAGCGATTATCGCGCGCAGGCCGGAGGGTGTGGTGCCACGTGCGGCGCGAATCGTGCCGCACTCGATATCTGGAACTCGGCGTCTGCCCCTGACCCTGCGAACGCTAGCCCCTCCCGCAACCTGCTCCAGTACGTGAGCGCCAAGCCCGGAGACTGCGGAACGGGCGACTTGCGGCGACATACCCGTGAGACGTAAGTCCAGCCGGTTGACCTCAACGCGGCTCATGCGCGTGCTCCAGTAGCTGGACGATCCCGGCATAAGGTCCAAAACACTCAAGACTGATGGGACGATTCAGTTTGTCGTACTCCCTCTTCACAGCCACTATGATGTCCTTCATCGTCAAACGACCCTCGCCGGCCCCGTCGTCCACGCTCGATCCCTCGGCACTCTGCAAGCAAGCGCTGAAGACGATCGACCGAATGTGACCCCCGGCCAACTGGAACCGGCGGGCCAGGAAATGGAAATCGATCTCCGAGGTGTCCACGGTCTTGGGCGTGACCTGAAGCCAGATCTTTCTCCTCTGTGCTTCGTCCGGCATGGGGAAGTCGACGATAAAGCGCAACCTTCTAAGAAAGGCCTCGTCCAGATCCTTCTTGCGATTGGTGGCCAGGATAGCGAGGCCCTTGAACCGCTCCATGCGCTCCAGTAGATAGCTGATTTCCAGGTTGGCATATCGATCATGTGCATCTCTCACCTCAGTTCGCTTGCCAAACAGCGAATCAGCTTCGTCGAAAAACAGGATGATGTCTGTAGCATCGGCTGCATCGAACAGCCGCTTCAAGCTCTTCTCTGTCTCACCGATGTATTTGTTGACCACTTGGGATAGATCGATCCGGTACATCGGCAGATCTAGCTCAATGGCTAGGATTTCCGCTGCCATCGTCTTACCTGTGCCAGGGGGACCAGCGAAGAGTACGGCAATCCCAGCTTCGTTCCACGCCGTGGCGGTTCCCCAGGAATAGTGGACTTCGGTGAGCGAGTGCATCGCCTTGACGACTTCCTGAAACTGGAGTTCCTGCCTGTGAGGCAGGAAGAGACTTTCGTCGTGGAAGCGTGGCGTCACTCTTTGGGCCAGTTGGCCGATGTCCGGGGCCAATTCGGCTCGACAGGCTGCCACCAAGTCCCTCCTAGAAATCGGTCCAGGTAACGTTCTCAGCCCTTCGCAGATGGAACTGATGGTCTCTTTCCCGTACCGAAAGCGCCGTGAGGCTTCTGATATGACGGGATCGAGACCCTCTGCTCTCGTGCCCAGTGTCTGTTTCCAGTGAGCCACTCTTTGGTGATATGACAATCGCGGAACATCAACGATCGGCATCATGCTCCCGCTGGGGAGCTTGGACACTTGGCTTCGATCGCTGACACCAAGCAATACTGTGATAGGTATAGACAGGGCAGGGAGGAAATGGGTTGGCGGATGAGGTCTGTCGTCGTCCACAACCGAGACCAGGTCTTCGCAGACGAAGAGGTCCACTCCCCTCAGCCAACACACGGTAGCCAGCGAGTTCAGGTACTGTCTGTCCGCGAGAAGATGGGGATCGGCCGTCAGTTGCACGACCGCTCTTTGAGTCATGCTCGCCAAGGCGCGAACCACTTCCACGTGAGCAGAACCCTTTGGCCCGCGAACAGGGACGACACGAAGCGAGTCGCTGGAGTTGCAGGCTAGTCTTGCGGCAACCAGACGGACACTGTCGGTCAGAGGTGATTCGTCGCCGTTCTCGTCCGCGGACGCGATGAGAGTCAGTGCTGATGGCACTGGCGAGCTAGGATATAGCAGTTGGTTGGCAACCGCAGGGGGCACTCTCAGCGGAGTGTCCCAGTCTATCCCCGAGTGGTCGTGCGGCGTCTGAGCACCCACCACTAGTAGACCGCGGCGAAACAGCGCATGGGTAGGGTCTACCAGACTCAAGAGGTGATCAGGCTCATCCCACAGCTTCTGAGCAAGGGCAAGGTTGGGTTGTCTCTTTGTGGGGTCGTTGAGGCAAGCAGCGATCGGACCGCCCATTGCGCTGTCAAACGCCACGGCCAGCCCCAGCGCCAGGACGAATGCTGACAGATCATCCATACCCAGCTCGTTGATGACCCACCCAAACGAACCCTGAACGAGATGCTCGTCGGCGCGAGGCGGGTCTGCGCTCAGCAGGTCGGTCAAATAGCACGCGGTAGGGTCGGTCTGGTGGAAGGTGCTCTTCTCGTCCGCGAAACGGCTCATGTCAAGAGTTGCCTGTACCTTGTCGACATATGGTGGCAGGGCACCGGAGTGAGCCTCGGGGAGCGCACCGCGCTCATGCCGGAGCCAGCAGATCTGCCGTCGCAAGCGCACAGTGACCTGCCGCAGCCAGTAGTTCGCGCAGGCATCCTCGGCCGCTATCGCGGGAGAGAACGTGATCGGGCGTTCCACGCGCATCTGCATCGTCATGAGGTGAGTGTCACCTCGGGACTGTTCCTGGCCTGCTGTCCATTGACCCTGAGAATGAGGAGATAGTCCCCGGGAGCCACGGGAGCACTGTCTTGAATCTCAAGGGTCAAGCGAGTCTGATCTGATACGTTGGTGAAAGGCCCGTCAAAGACGCTGACGACCTTGCCATTCCTGTAAAGCGCGACGAAGATGTCGTCCTGCTCGCGACCCAGCAGCATGCCATCCATCACGATCCTGCCTGCAACGCCCGCGGGCGTTCCAGCAACGACACGCAGCCCATCGGTGCTTGCACCGACTAACCTGGGCACAAGAGCCCCGACCAGTAGATTGCTCGACCGGCGTCTTCCGGTGGGCAACGTCTGAACGACCGAAAGGGCATGGCTCCCCGCGGATATGGCGCCGCCTCCGGCGATGTCCCCGTCAACAGTGCATTGCAGGCTATCCGGACGTTGATCCGTAACGGAAACGTCTGCCGCACCGAGGCGCACCGTCAAGCCAGTCAAGTCCAGGTTCACTCCGCGGAGCGTCAACGTGTCATCTACTTCGAATCTCGAAGGACTAACCTCAGTAATGGATGGAACCATGGAGGGCGTGACCGGAAGGCGGATCCCTTTCTCGCCAATCTCGTCAGGGGGAGTGACACTGTAGTCGACGCCCACCAGTAGTGAATAGGAAGGCAGTTCACCTGTTGCGATCATGACAGGGCGGACCTGAAAGCTCATCGAGAATCTGTATTTCTCGTCAGACCCCTGCATCAGCTTGGAGAGCAGTTCAGACGGCGTTTCATCGAAGGTGATCTTCAGGACCTCCGGGTTGTCTCTGAGCGCGGCGATAATAGCGGGATCCAGAGTGATGGAGGACAAGGGCAAGAAGCTGAGTTCCTGAAGAGCCCGAAGTGCTTTGCCTAGGTTCTCATGGGCTTGAGCAGTGTCGCTCTCGCCCTTGTCGTCGAAAGAGGTGATCAGGTACTTCAACACGAGCCATAGTGGGGGCGGCTGCCCTTCGTCGAGACAGAAGCTCTTCAGACCCGGGTCAAACAGAGCCTCATACAGGAAGAGATTGAGCCTCGGTTTGGTCAAGCCACTCGCACTCGTCGGCGGCTCAGGCCTTCCCACAATGGTCGCGATGTTCGTCCGGTGACCGAGCCATTCCTGCAGAAGTTCCGTGACTTTGCCTATTGCTGTGCTGGTATCTGCAAGTGCCATGGCCCGGGTGTCTCACCTGGCTCTCAAGTAGTGGCGGCTCAACCGTGAACGACCACGCTCTCGCGCAGGCGTCCTCTCCGCGCTGATCTGCTGGGGTGCACGGTGCTCGGTCTCGCTGGGAGGTTCTTCGACCGTAAGATTGATGCTTCCGATCGATAGATGAAATTCCTGGCTCTCAGGTTCCGGTGCCTGTTCACTGGACACGATGGGATCTGCGTGGCCGACACGCGGTGTTGCTCGCTCGACGGAGTACAACTTGCCCTTGTCGCTGATCTCGCTGTTCAGACCGACGTCTTGCCGCTCTACCGCCTCCTCCATCAGCGGTGTTGCTCGGTCAACGGAGTACAACTTGTTCTCGTCGCTGAGCTCGCTGTTCAGACCGACTTCCTGGCGCTCTATCGCCTCCTGCATCAGCGGTGTTGCGGAAACCCACTTTCGAGCTTCTCTCAGCGCGGTGTGCCACGCAACTGGCGGAGTGGCTTCTTCACCATCGCGACCTGCATCGAGGGCGACACCGATCTCATCGAAACGCGATACCGGCGTCTTTTCCGAAGCCGCGTCGTCGTCCTCCTGCACCTGCTCTCTCTCCAGTGACCCAGCGCTGACTGTAGTGGAGCGCGTTCCGCCCCCCCCGGTTCTGTCAGCCGCGTCGCTCTGCCGCAAGAGTCTCGTGGCTGTTGCGCTCTCGGCCAGTGGGTCATTGGCCGAATAGCGAGGAATGTAAGTAGGTTCTGTTTCTACCGCCTCATCTCTCTCCAGCCGACCAGCATTCATGGTCAAGGCCGCGGCTGACCCTTGTTGCTCGGACTGCCTGATGCTATCGTCTTCGTCTTCGTCAGGCGCGCACCCTCCAAGCGGAGGCATCTCGGGGCTGCTTTCCTCGCGATGGGATTGGATGAGTTTCCTCTCGTGGGCTTCGAGCAGGTTCGTCGCCCCCGGCAAATGTGACTGGAAGCCTGCTGGTGTGAAAGCCGCAGCAGGCCCGACCGTGACCCCCGTTTGGCGCAGCAATCGCGCGAAATACCCTCTCATTGATCCCTCTCACGTTCGAGAAAAGCGAGATACTGATCTCGCCGCCAGGGAGGCAGGGAGATGATCTGCTGCTCGCTCCAGTGGTAGTGGAGGGCCAGGCGATGGACATCCTCAAGAAGGCGCACTTGGGCCTGATGCAGCCTAGCTAGTGCCGTCTCCTGCAGGTCTATCTCGTACGTGTTCTCCTCCCCACAATGTGGGCAATGTACTGCTAGCCTCACATTGACTAGGGGATCTGCCTCTTGCATGGCTTCATCGATGATCCGAACCGTGTCATCCGGTATGGGACCTTCTTCGCAGAAGGCGCTAGGCTCAGCTACGAGCGTCCTGATGACGGCGTCAAGGGCTGCCTTCTCATCATCGAAGGAGCCCTGCTGCCACCTCAGTTGATCACTGCCGGACGGCTTTCTAAGGGACAGAGTCGAAGCACCGATCCGAACGGGAAGGTAGGCAGTTCTGTCAGCTCGACGCTGCAATCTGAGGAGTTCCTCGACTGAGATTTCAAGGTCCATCCCTCTCCCACACGCCTGATTCAGGCACTCGACATGCACGGTGAAATCGGATCTCCCGTTCAAGCCAGAGATTCTCGCCAGGCACGCGATCCTCTTCCCGACGGTCCATCCCCAGAAGGGAATCTCGTCGTGCACCAAGTCATCTGGAATCGCCGTACAGCACTTCAGGACCTGAGTCACCAGGTGGGGACGGGATGATTGGGTGAAGTCGATGTTGAGGTCGCTCTCGATCACCCCAAAACGTCGAAATCCTAGACCAGCCATTCTCTCGTCCACCATGGTATGTCACCGGTCTGCTGAGATGACCTCAGATGTGTTGTCTCGCCTCTGCTGTCAGGGACCAGTCACGGATCACCCGGTAGGGACACCGGCCTTCTCATCCGGCTCCTGCGTATCATGGTCGCGGTCCCAGCCCTCCATTTCAACCTTGATGCTCTCGATGGCAACGACGTTTGCGTTTGCATCCAGATCCGGCACCGCGGTGAACTCACTGACCCAGCAGCCGTGGAGGAAGTAGCGCAGCGCAACCTGCCCCTTCTCGTTCATCACCTCGAGGGTCAACTCCTTCTTGTAGTTGGCCAAGTCCTTCCCCGCATCTCCGGCGTAGGGATGCACCATGTTCGCCCACTTCTCGAATTCAGCATCGTGGGTGATGCCTCGCTCCAAGACAATTCCGTCGTACGTGGTGCGCCCAGGCGACTTGTGATCGGTGCTATTCTCACCGCCCGATCGATGCTTCACGACCTCCGTGGTGCGTTTCAACGCGCCCGCCTTGCTCACCCCCAGAACCGGTTTGTCATCCCAGAGAACCCTGAACTTGAAGTTCTTGTAGGGATCGTAGCGGTGAACGTTGACGACAAAACCGTCAGCCATTGGCCACCCTCCTCAATCAACAGTCATGAGTCTGGACTAGAGTTCGCCTACGATCTGCTGAATCCTGATCACGACGAACTCAGCCGGTTTGAGTGGTGCGAAACCCACTTCGATGTTGACAATGCCCAGGTTGCGGTCAGCCTGTGTCGTGGTCTCGCCATCACACTTGACATAGAACGCCTGGTCTGGGGTACTCCCCTGGAAGGCCCCCTGGCGGAAGAGACCCATCATGAAGGCGTTCAGGTTGAGCCGGATCTTGGCCCAGAGCGGCTCATCGTTTGGCTCGAAGACTACCCACTTTGTGCCACGGAATAGCGACTCTTCGAGGAAGAGGGCCAGACGGCGGACGGGTATGTACTTCCATTCCGAGGTCAGATCATCAGAGCCAGCCATCGTACGAGCGCCCCAGTTGACAAAACCGCTCGGCAACACGCGCAGACAGTTCACTCCGAGCTTGTTCAGTACGCCATTCTCCATGTCGGTAAGCTTGAGCTCCAGACCGAGAACACCTCGTATGTCAGCTTCGATTCCGGCCGGCGCCTTCCAGACTCCGCGTGTCGTGTCGGTGCGGGCCATCAGCCCCGCAATTGCTCCCGCAGGTCCAATCGATTTTGTGAGCCCATCAGATGCGTAGCGCAGGCGAGGATAGAACACCGCGGAATGGTCTTTCACAACAAGTGAGCTCAACTCGCTGACCAGGGTTGTGTTTTGCACGACCTCAGGCCGACCTTTCTTGACCCATGACTGTGGCGGGTCGATCAGCAAGAACGCGCGGTGTGGTTCACAGTAGTTGCTTGCCGGGCCCCATACCTTGTCCAGGACATCTTGGCCGACCTCCTCGTCGCCTGGGATGACCATGAGATTGAACAGGTCAACCTGGTCCAGTGCGTAAAACCCGGTTTGTTTGTCAGGGTCTCCTAGATACTCTTTCTCCTTGGGCGCTTCGCCGTCATCACCCCCACTTCCATCGCTGACGAAATAACCTGCACCGACTGCGCTGGCGGTTCCCAGAGAGTACTGACGGACATTCTTCATCAACCCTCCTGTGAAGTCGGGGGCACTAGGCGTGGTCGTGATGTCCGAGGGCTTGAAGTTGATCGTTCCTTTCTTGGCTATCAAGGCAAGGTGGTAACCCCAGACCTCTGCGCGGTAGGGCAGTGCGGCCTCACTGTTGACGGCCCCGGCCATGATCCTTAGTTTCTCTCGCACGCCGTCATTGCCGACATGGGGGCTGCTGCTTCCATCAGCACTCTCGTACCAATCGTCCGATGCGCCAGTGGTTTGTAGGTTGTGGCCGGAGGGATCGTTCAGCTTTACTTCGACGCCATCGACCGTGATGGACTGGATTGCATTCTGCTGCAAGTCAGCGATCTTGTTCAGTGTCTGGGTCATCACCTTCTCGTCAGCGTCTGGGATCGTGCCCACTTCCAAGAACGTCGCGGTCGGTGCTGGTCGGAAGTTGCTCCAACGCACGAGTTCGATGCCCCCTTGTTCGATCCCCAGCATCAACGCTGCAGAGATGTCATTGGAGGAAGCCCGCCGCACCCGTACGCTTGAATAGTCGCCGCTGTTAGAGGTGATAGTCAGCAGGTTGCGGATGTCTCCTTGCGTGACAAATGAGCACTTGACAGTATAGGTAGGTGCCACAGTCTTCAAGGCGTCGTTGATGGCTTCCTCGATTTCGCCCCTGATTGCGTTAAGTGCCGTTTGCGTCAACGTCAGGTTGACGAGGACAAAGGGCGCGTCGTTCACCTTGATCTCGAACTTCGATTTCTTGTCAGGTAGCGCGGCATTGATCAGACCATCCAATTTGCCGAGTACTTCGCCTGCGTTACCGAGAGGCCGACGAGCCTGCGAGAAACCGTGCAAGCTTTCAGTCTCCTGGTTGATCTTCTTGGTAGGGTCGCTTGGGTTGTCCGGATCTCCCAGCGAGCTGTGCAGAGCCAGATCAATCAACTCGGAGCTTCGCGTGACAAACGTCTGCGCGAAGCGTGGCGATAGGGGATTCATCGACAGGTTTGAGTGAGTCTCTGTCGCTACCACTCGCCCATCTGCTTCATGAATGACCTGCAGATTGAAAGTCTCGTCTGCATTTGGAGTGTCGTAGTCGACCTCCAATCGCACCGTGTCGCCCCAAACTCCCTCGGCCTTGGCCGTGGCGACCAGCACCTTGTCACGCGTCGAGGACATCAGGGTCACGGAGGCTTCCTTGGCATCCTTGGCCAGTCTGATTACGTAGCAGTCTGTTCCACCATTAGCAAAAAAAAGCCTAACGCTGTCTGCCAGGTCACTCTTTGGGTGAGGATCGCCAAACTGGCGCTTGTAGTCCGAAAGGCTCAGAATCCTCACTGCTTTGTTGATCGGGCCCTTGCTTGAGCGTCCAAAGAACGCAGCGATGGATGTCGACACACCGGTGATGGTGTGTACGCCGCTGGGCACCTCCTCGACGTAGACCCCCGGATAGCTTACCTGCACCATTGTTGTCACCTCCCTGCACTTTCAAGAGATCTCCCTGACGCGCTCTCCAGCCCAAACGGCGCCATTTATTCGCCTTTCCTCATCCGAGATCTGATACTTGCCGCACACTCCGCGCTAGCCACCGTCTCAGCCGCGACCGCGCGCCCAGCTTGACGCCCGTTCCCGCCAGATAGGGCAAGATGAAAGACCGGATGCCGTCTAGCTCTTTCAAGTAGCGCCGCTCACCGCTGGGTACGTGGGTAATGTGACCTCTCCAGGTAGCTTGGCCGACTTCTTCGCCTGTGTCCTCGAGCCAGATCTTGACGATGAAAGAATGGGTATTGGATTCATACTGGTCCACGGTGTACCTTGGCTGCCAGTTCCATCCCAGGGCGTGACGGTCTCACAAGCCGGGCGTCTCAAACATCCTGTGGAGACCCATTGGATGTGGGGAATGGTGGCACGACCTCATTGTTGCTGCCGCGGGCCAGCCCACAGGAGTATCAAGGGCGTAGGAACCCGCGATAGAGCATCCCAGTCGCACTACACCCACCCCACACCGGCTACAGTCATAGCATACCAAGGTGCAGTACGGGGGAGCGTCTTCTCGCGTCTGTGGGTGCGTCTGTCTAGCGCGGAGAGTTGGTCACTGCTGGCCCTTCGTGACCACCTCAATGAGGTGAATGACCTGCCGAAGCTGGTCCTGGGTCTTGGCCAGCGTTGCCTGAAGACCTTTGAGGTTACGTAGCACCTCAGACCTCCCAGAGGTGCCCAGCGCGGGTTCGGTGGTGGTTGGCGCGGGCAAGTGTGAGGAGCTGAGCGACCGCGCCGCGCGGATCTGTTCGCAGAGGGCGACGGTGCGTGGGGATGGTTCCACTGCCAGCTCCCTGTGGAGTGCTTTGACGCAGGAGTCGTACTGACGAAGTGCTGCCGTGCGGTCGCCCGCCAAGTAGTAGAGGCGCATCAGCCGCCGGTGAGTACGTTCCCGCGCCCCGTCGTAGGACAGGATACGATCTCCGTAGGTCAGCCCGGATTCGTACTCGCCCTGGGCTTCGCAGTAGTCCGCGAGCTTGTCTAGGATGGCCAAGTACATGTGCTGAAGTCGCTCCCGCTCGTACAGGCACCAGTCCTGGAACCAGCCCTCCAGCAGATCACCGCGGTACAGATCCGCCGCCTCGCACAGCGCTTGGGCTCGCACCTTGTCAAGCGTTTGACCTGGAACGCCTTCGACGCGTGCGAAGGTCTGCTCAAACTCGGCGACATCAAGCCATAGGTCGGCGGCAGGGGCGGGGCAAACCCACTCCGGTTCGACCAGAAACACCCTGGCGCAGGCGGACTGGTCTTGACACCTCAGGTGCGCCTGAAGCCGCCACAGGGCTTGTCGCAAGTACCGCTTTGACTGAGCGGTTGAACTGTCAGGCCACAACAGACTGGCCAGGATCTCGCGATGGTGAGGGCGATCCCGGTACAGTAGGAGGTAACACAAGAGCTCCTGTACCTTCCGGCCATTGATGTCCGCGAGCATCTGCCCATCACGTTCAATCTCAAGTCTTCGGAAGAGACGAACAGCCAGCTCAGTCATGGCAACTCGCTCCAGGGCTCGATATCATGAGCAGCGCGCAAGCTCTGTGCCCGCTGGATGGCGAGGCATCTCTGGTTGTGCACGGCAGACCCTCGAGGATGGCAGTTCTTCTTCTGGGTGTTGCACGCCCACTAGAGCGTGCCGCCAAAGCATCCGGTGCTAGCGGTGATCGGCTCTGCCAGACTCAACCTAGTTATGCCCTGAGGTTGGCAAAGCCCGGCGCTTTCTGCGTTGGACGGGTCCTCGGTGACCCTGATAGATGCAGACGACCGTGAGGAGTCCCGCCTGCCTTGGCCGAACGAGAGGTGACGATTCCAAGCCTGCTAGTCGGGTGCGCTGATGTACAGATGACCGCTCTTGTCTGCTGGATATGGAGTGGTCACAGAGAGAAGAGGCCACTCGGGGATCGAAGAAGCACTTGTGTTCGGCGATGAGTGGCCCGGCTGAACCCTCTGATCGTATTATAAGACAATCAGTGCGCCACGTCAACGCATGTCAAGAGACCCGTCAGCGGTTTTGACATTGCTGGAACATGGTGCTCAGGACATACCGCGCTTTCCGCTAGGGAGCCACCCCCTCTGCTCATGGCGGCAGTCTGCCACTGGGCCTCAATAGAGCCTCAAGTCACGTCCCCATCCTGGGATCCAGTCAGCATCGCCGCCCAGATTTGCGGCGAGCTTGACACTCTCAAGCTTTCGATCATGATGGCTCCAAGAGGACACCCCCGCTTGACGGCGCAAGATGTGGCCGCGCGGCGTGGATTCGAACGCGCTCACCGCCGCCTCGTCAGAGCGTAACGCAACTGGAAGGGATCCTGGTCCGGATCATCTTGGGCTGCCAAGCTCCCAGTCACCTTCATCGTCGTCATCATGCGGGCATTGGGTTGCCTGAGTCCAGTCAGGGGCATGAAGAAGGAGGGCCTGGTGAGGCCCTCCTTCTTTCGTCTCAGGCTAGTCCTAGCGTGTGCTCCTCATCGAAGTCAGCTCTGGTCCTTAGTACCCTGCCCCGGTTCCCCTTCGTGATGGCGACTCCCGCCCACCGCAGGGGCGGCTCGTGTCTGTTGAGGTTCTGCGTGTGCCACCTGGGCTGAAGAACAGAAAAGGCCAGATTGCTCCGCCCCGTATCCTTCTGTCTGGACACCGCGAGTGCTGTCTCGTGCGAGCGGTGATCCGGCTATCAGGTTGTGGGAGTGAGGGAGTCCACTGAGTAGAGTGAGCCTATCCCCGCGACCTGCCTTGGGTATTCCCTTGTCAAGCAGAACAAGTAGCCACAGAATCGTGCTTGAGCTTCACACTCCCGCTATCACGTTCACCGCCGGGCCGTCATCCAGGCGCCGGTTCAGCGGCAACCCAAGAGCAGTACGCCACGCTTCTCATTCCATGGCGACAGTGCGAGGATACCTCTTGCCTGCAACACTCACACCACGGGCGGCAACAGACGATCAGAAGGGGGGGCTAACCCCACGTGTGGTCACGACAAGACTGTCGCGGGTCCTTGCTCATGCCTCAACCATCGTGGTACAATCAATAGGACGAGACTATGCGTCGCCGCAGACCGCGCAGCCCTGGCAGAAAGACAGGCGTTAGCGATGGTTACTCGAGGCTCGAGTGTGTCGTCCACGAGAGCGAAGTGTCTGCCTGGTCCGCCCCAAGCTCGCAGAGAGCCTCTGGCCTGCTTGGCAGGCCGGGCGGTCAGTCCATCCTCCCCACACCGTCTACTGTGCCACGCGAAAGGCAACCACGACAGCCGACAGTCCGACAGCCGCTCGAAGCACTCGGTAGGCAGCGAGACCGTTGCCATCTGGGACAGAGAGTGAAATGGCAGGCATGATTCCGAGCAGTTTGGGCAAGTATCGTATCATCGAGGAGATCGGTCGAGGCGGCATGGCCGTTGTCTACAAGGCGGTTCACCCTCAGTTGGGCCGCTACGTGGCTATCAAGGTCTTGCCCCGCCAGTTCACCTTCGAGAAGAAGTTCGTGCAGCGGTTTCATCGAGAGGCAACCGCCGCCAGCACGCTGAGTCATCCCAACATCGTCATCATCCACGACGTCGACCAAGAAGACGACACCCACTACATCGTGATGGAGTATCTGGAAGGGCAGCCTCTCAGCAACCTGATCAAGGAGCAGGGAGCACTGCCCCTCCACCGCGCGATGAGGATCCTCGGACAGATATCCAGTGCTCTCGACTATGCTCACACCTTAGGCTTCGTACATCGGGACATCAAGCCTTCGAACATCATCGTTGGCCCGGATGACCATGCAACATTGACCGATTTCGGCATCGTCAGGACCGTCGATGGCACCAGCGTGACCAAAGAGGGGGCGCCCATCGGCACACCTGAGTACATGTCTCCCGAGCAGTGCGATGGTAAGCAGGCAGACAGTAAGAGCGACATCTACTCTCTGGGCGTTGTCCTGTACGAGATGCTGACGGGCCAAGTGCCCTTCACCGCCGACACACCGTTGGTGGTGATGTACCAGCAGGTGAACAAGAGGCCGGTGCCTCCTCGGCGGATCAACTCCGATCTGCCAGATGCAGTGGAGAGAGTGGTTCTGCGCGTCCTGGCCAAGGCTCCAGAGGACAGATACCAGACGGCAGGAGAGTTGGCAAAGACGTTGGAGGCAGCGATCCGAGGGGAGGAGCTGCCAGCCCCTGAGGAACCGGTACCCGATGAGAAGGCTGTTGAATCTCTCTACGCACGGGCGCTGAAGGCAGTTGAGGAAAAGCGTTGGCAGGAAGCCATAGAGTTGCTGAACCAGGTTCTGCTGCTGGATGACGACCACAGAGATGCTCGAGTCCTGCTCGGGAGGGCGCAGGAGGGTCTCGCCCGACAGCAACAGTTAGCTGACCTGAAGGCTCGAGGGGAGGAACTTCTCAAAGAACGGTGTGCCCTTGAAGCAATCGAGGTCTTCCAGTCCGCCTTGTCTCTTCAGCCAGAGGATGAAGAGCTCGCTGAGCGTCTCGCTCGGGCTCAACAGGATGCTGAGGAAGACGAAGCGGCGAAAGCTCGACTTAGGCGCGCCGAGGAGCTACGTGAACGAGCAAAGCGGTTCATCGGCAGGGAGCAATGGGAACAGGCAGTGGACTGTCTACGGCAAGCCATCTCGCTGGCGCCAGCGAACCGTGAGATAGAGTCTCTCCTTACCCAAGCCGAGGATGGTCTGCAGACGCAGAGGGAGATTGAGGACCTCTACCGACAAGGCACAGAGGCTCTGAAGGCGCAAGACCGGGAAAGAGCGATTGACAGATTCAGCTTGGTTCTCCAAGAGCGTCCCTCTCACGTCGAAGCCCGAGAGAAGCTTCAAGAGGCCCAGAGGGGCGGCGAACTGGAGACAAAGTACGAAACTGCCCAGGAGTTGATGGCGCAAGCCCAGTGGCCTGAGGCGATCAAGCTCTTCGAAGAGATCCTGGATCAGCAGCCGAGCTTCAAGGAGAGTCATCAGTTCCTCCGCGCCGCCCGGGCAGCGATGGCCCGGCAGCGAGAACCAGAGGTCGAGAAAGGAGTACAAGCCGCAGCATCTGCGGCTGTCGAGCCTACGGAAGAGCCAGGCTTGAGCATCTGGCAGAGCGCCCGGAGTAGCCTCAGTTATCCGAATGCGCGAGTGTTGATGGTGATCTCCGCTCTGCTTGGCTTTGTGCTCTGTCTGTCCTGCTACTGGCTGGCGCTTCCACAGTTCGCGGGATCGCTCGCAGCCATGCTGCCTCCAGGCGACACGTCGACGACACCACAAGACTCGGACCACGAAACCGTAGCTCCCGACCTCGTCCCGACGTACACTCTGACTGCCACGCCCAGTCACACTGCCACTTCGTCTCCCACCGCCACGCCAACGATGACACACAGCCCTACAGCTACATCGATGCCGACTGCTACAAGCCCGCCAGCGACTGCTACCCGAGTGGCTGCACCGACCCCAAGGCCACCAACCCCGGTGCCAACCACGCCGACGCCCGTCCCCAGGCAAGCACCGCCCGGCATGATCTATGTGCCGGCGGGCGAGGCGACGATAACCGACGGTGCAGTGCTGGCCTATGAGGCTCACTACATCGATGATCACGCGGTTACATGGGGAGAATACCAGAAGTGCGTGCAAGACACGTATTGCAGTAGGATAACGGATATCTACATGCTTGTCCCTGCGGAGGGACGTTCATACGAACTGGCTCCCATCAGGGACTACATGCCCGTGCACAGGGTCTCCTGGTACGACGCAGACCGCTACTGTCGATGGGCGGAAAAGCGACTACCCACGCTGGCTGAGTGGCGGAACGCCTGCGCGAATGCCACGAGATGGAACCGAGCTACCCTGTGGGCGATCGGACAGCTCACTCTAGCCGAATGGGTGGCTGATGCCGTCGTCGGCACGGGCGAGAGGGTCCTGTGTCTGGATGGCTGCTATTCAACGGCTGACAAGTCTCCATACGACGCCCCGGCATCAAACGACTCGTTGTGGGACTGTCTACGAGGACCTGACCCGGTGGCTTGCTCCAGAGGATTCCGTTGCGCGAGAACCGTGGACTAGTAGCTCCTGGGATAGTCCTCGTGGCCAATCGTGCGGTCGCCTGCCCTCATGATTGCAGGGAAGATGCTTGGTGGCTAGCCGCACGGCGGTGGTCGATGTGTAGTCAGACACTTGGCGTTGGTCAGAGCAGTTGAGTACCGACTTACAGGCGCGTGCGGTTGCTGCATGCTCGCGTCTAGAGCTGGCCTGTCGGCGCATTGCACTCAGGAGAGAAGAATGATATGCTTGGATCCGCCGAGGTCTCGTTCGTCCGCACCTTTCTGATGCGATTCCCTTTGATGACACTCATGCAGTCAGGTGTTCCTGACAACCTCGCTGTAGCTCACGTTGCCGCTCGGCGAACCAGGGAGAGAGTCGAATGACAGTACTCGATCGTTTGCAGAGGCGTCAGGAGTCGGTATACGAAGCAGCCGACGGGACGAGAGAGCTTGGGAGTGCAGCACTCATGGAGCTGGCAGACCACTACCGGGGACGGCTTCTCAAGGAACAGGACCTGGAAAAGCTGACCTCTCTGCCGCCTGAGATTCTGCGAGCAAAGATAGAGGCGTTGGCAGGAGCGATGATCCGCGAGGAGGGCCGGCTTATCTCCTATTCGGATCGGGCTCAACTGATTACGTTCATCGCCAACGAGGCAGCGGGCTACGGCCCCCTCGAACCCCTCTTGCGTGACAAGTCGATTACGGAGATCATGGTCAACGCGCCCGACAGGGTCTACATCGAGCGTTCCGGAAGGATATCTCCAAGACCTGACATCAGGTTCAACGACCAAGATCACATTCGCCACATCATCGATCGCATCATCTCCCCACTGGGTAGACGTATAGATGAGAGCAGCCCCATGGTGGACGCCAGGCTGCCGGATGGCAGCCGTGTCAACGCCATAATCCCTCCCCTGTCCATCAGCGGACCAGTGCTGACCATTCGGCGTTTTCCAGAAACACCCATGAGGATGGAAGATCTGATCGCAAGCGGTACCCTTACCCAGGAAATGGCAGATTTCCTGAGGGCTTGTGTCATCGCCAAGCTCAACATCCTGATTTCAGGCGGGACGGGCTCGGGCAAGACGACCACGCTCAACGTCCTCGCGGGTTTCATACCAGCAGATGAGCGCGTGATAACGGTGGAGGACACGGCGGAGCTGCAATTCTATCGCACTCACCCTCATGTGTTGCGTCAGGAATCTCGACCACCCAATGTGGAAGGCCAAGGTGAGGTCACCATCCGTCGACTGGTGAGGAACGCGCTGCGGATGCGCCCTCATCGCATCATCGTAGGCGAGGTGCGGGGTGCCGAGGCGCTGGATATGCTACAGGCGATGAACACCGGTCATGAGGGTTCGTTGACCACCATCCACGCCAACTCGCCTCAGGATGCCTTCTCTCGACTGGAGACCATGGTTATGTGGGCGGGGACTGAGTTGCCGTCCGCCACTATCCGTGAGCAACTGGTGAGTGCCATCAACATAGTGGTCCACCAAGAGCGTCTGCCAGACGGTGCCCGCAAGATCATGCGCATCTCCGAGATACAGGCTGTGAAACGAGGCCACATCGTGTTGCGTGACATCTTCCTCTACGAGCACGTGGGTCTGGATCAAGAAAGCGGGGCTGCAATCGGGTCTTTTACCCCTACAGGCATGCGTCCCAACTCAATACCCAGACTGAAGCGATACGGTGTCCCGGTGCCCGATGAGATCTTCGAGCCAGAACATCTCGTGGCCGAGATGGGAACAGAGCTGCTTAGGAGCCAGGATGTCACGGAGATCTCCGTGAATGGTCCAGATGAGGTCTACGTTGAGAAGGACGGACGCCTCGTTGACCGGCCCGACATCGCCGCTCGCATCAGGGACGACTACCACTTGCGCAGCTTGATCAACGCCATTATCGCTCCGCTTGGGCGACGCATTGACGAGGATAGCCCTATGGTTGACGGGTGGCTTCCTGATGGCACCCGTGTCCATGCTGTGTTGCCTCCTGTCAGTCAAGGAGGGCCCGCTCTGAGTATCCGGCGCTTCCGCGATCTGCCCTTCAGTGAAGAAGAGTTGCTAGCGCTGGGCACTTTCGACGAGAGAATGATTGCCTTCCTAAGGGCGTGCGTCAAGGCCAGGCTCAACCTTCTAATCTCTGGAGGAACGAGTAGCGGCAAGACCACGATGCTGAACGTACTGTCCAGGTTCATTCCCGAAGAGGGACGTACAGTCACTATCGAGGAAGTGCCAGAGCTGCGATTGGAGAAACCCCATGTAGTCAGGCTTGTGGCCAAACCGCCCGACGAGCAAGGCGAGGGAGCGGTCACCATTCGGGAACTAGTGAGGAACGCCCTACGCATGCGACCCGACCGCATCATAGTGGGCGAGGTGCGTGGAGCAGAGGCTCTGGACATGCTGCAGGCCATGAACACTGGCCATGAGGGTTCTTTGACCACCATCCATGCCAATTCTCCGGCAGATGCCTTCTCACGACTGGAAACGATGGTCATCTGGGCAGGCGGGGATCTGCCTTCGGGATTTGTAATGAGGCAGATCAGCGTTCTGGATATCGTGGTTCAGCTTGAGCGCCTAGAAGACGGCTCACGCAGAGTGGTTGACATCTCCGAGGTGCAGGGCATTCAGGATGGCGAAATCCGAATCCAGCCCATCTTCCTCTTCGAGAAGGAAAAGGTGAATGCTGAAGGAAAGGTCATTGGGCATTTCGGAGCAACTGGCAGCATTCCCACCAACCTGGAGCGGATGGGCAAGTACGAGGCAGTCTTGGACGATGACCTCTTCAAGCCCAACAAGCTACGTAAGGCGGCGCGCACATAGCCCTAGTGCTATCGGCCACCAATAGCATCGAACGAGAGGCTGGACAGTGAAGCGCTCGGCAATGATAGCCGGTTTGGTGGTGTTCGGCATGGTGCTCTACCTGCTAACGCCGTGCGGCAATGCGCAGGCGCAGTTCCGCTCGGATGCCATTGATGTCATACTCGTTGTAGATAACTCGGGGAGCATGCGGGATAACGACCCCCAGAATATCCGCATTTCAGCAGCCAAGCTCTTCGTTGATCTCTCCAGTGAAGGGGATCGCGTCGGAATAGTCAGCATGTCTGGTCGGGATCATACTGAGATAGTGGCGGGGCTGACCTCCATTAGCACCTGGCTGGACAGAACAGGCATGGGAAGACGCGCGCTCAAGGATGCCCTTGAGGACTTGGCAACACCGACTATGGGCGGAACCTTCATGGGCCAAGCCCTCAGGCACGCCTACGATATGCTCGATCGGACCGAGCCGGGACGTCGGCAGTTTGTGGTCTTCTTGACGGACGGAGTCCAAGAGGTAGAGAGTAGAGAAGTGCTGGATGAGGTGCTGGGCGATTTCGAAGAACGCAGATTCTGGAAGGTATTCCCCATTGCACTGGGAGATGGAGCAGATTTCGAGTTTCTGGGAACTGAGGTGGCCGGCAGGACCGGCGGGCAAGCGTACAGGGCGTCTACTCCGGAAGAGTTGATTGGAGTGTATACGGAGATCTTTGCGGCCATAAGGTACAACGCCTATGTCAACTACATATCGGCACCGGCGAACGCGCTGCAGACTCTGGGCACCGTGCTTGAGGAACAGCGGGTGACCAGTCTGGCGTTCGCCGTCCCCAGAGTTGCTGGCGATGGCCAGTTGCCCATCGAACTTCTCGTCTCCCCTGCGAATGTCAACATCGTCGACCCGGCATATGCCGGTGGCGTGTATCATGCCTACGACCCACGCTACGAGGTCTGGGTTGTGGAGCGTGAGGCAGTGCTTCTGGAAGGCGCTTGGCAGACGCGTGTTCTTGGAGAGGGGGATGTGGACGTCGCAGTATTGATACGTTCAGAGTTGGGGATTCAACTGTCGGCACCACCACCTCAGAACACCTGGGATGAACTATCGACGAGATACGTTCCCACGGGGCATCCCATCCTAGTGGACGTCGGTGTGCTGAACGCAGCTCTGCCGTCCGTGTACACGTGGGACCCAGGGCTCCCCAGCGGCCTGGAGGGACAGCTAGAGAGGTTCCTGGCCCCTGTTGTCAGGTGTACTTCGCTGTCAGGCGAAGACTTGACCCTCTCTGACGCCGGAGATGGATCCGACATGACCAAGGAGGACGGTCACTACACAGGACTGTGCCAGATGCAAGGGGCGCAGGGCTGCGTCATGCAGATCGAGGTGCCGTTCGCCAAGGAGGATCCGATTCGTCTCGTCAAGGATCGCGTGTTGGAGACCAGGCCTCTGCCAGTTCTCGCCATTGAAGTGCCCAGCACTGAAAGGGTCGTGCCGGGCACGGCGATTCCGGTAGGCGTACGGTTCGTGCAACCCAGTGGGTCGGAGGTCCCGGTAAACAGTGCCGATGTGACCCTCTTGATCACCGAGCCGGGCGGTAATCGATATCAAGTGGAGTTGACCGAGGAGGCGGATCAACTGGTCGGAGCCTTTACACCTAGCGTGGAAGGGGCCTACCAGATCGGCGCGTGGGCTAGCATTCGCGCCGGTGTGGAAGGGGGAGAGATAACCTATGCCGATTTCACTCAGGTGAGTTATGGAGCAGAGACGATCCACTCGCTCCTTGTTTCAGCCGAAGAAACCAGCATCGTGACCGGGAGCATCGGAGACATCCCGGTGACGGTGAATATCAGCTCCCGGTCGCCGCAAGCAGAGACCCTCAGAGTCTCTGTCAGTGGCTTGGAGGGAGGAGGTGTTCTACCAGGAAGCATCACCGTTCCTCCGCAAGATGTGGGCACTTTCACCTTCAGAGTCACTGCCTCCGAGCAAGCGGGCCGGGACGGCCAGTTCAAGCTGGTATTTGCATCTGACGATCCGTCTGTCGTCGTAGAGAATGCTGAAGTTCTGTTCGACTACAATGTCGAGTCGGGCATTTGCCCGACAGCCATGTTAAGCGTGGGGGTCATGCTTGTGGGCCTTCTGGGCATGATCAGGATCTCTCCCAGAGGATAGACGACCAACATGCTGGACTTGATGCCGCCTCAGGTCATTGCCGCCACGGTTGCGGCGACCATTCTGATGGCTTGTGCGGGCGGGTACTCTCTACTTGTGTACTGGAGGCGCCGTAGTGGCTTGGGGGTTCGAGTTGCTCGACTGGCGGCCGAGGCAGAGGAGAGAGAGCTATACCGTCGCAGCGTCTTCCTGCAGTTTGGTGAACGCCTTGACCGGACAGCTTGGGGGAGAAGGACGCAGCAGCAGCTTTCGCAAGCCGACTTGCCCATTCGGCCCTCGGAGTATACGGCCGCCCTTATCCTGCTCGCCATCATCGTATACTTTGTTGTGCAGATGCTCTTCGAACTGAGCTTCGTCTATACAGCCATCGTGACTGTTGCGGCGGTGATGCTCATCCCTCGCTATCTACTCCGCATGAGACGGGATCATTATCTCAGTTCATTCAACCGCCAGATGTCAGAGATAGCGGCCTTGATCAGCAACTCCTTGAGAGCTGGCCTCTCCATCCCCCAGGCCTTTGGCGTAGTGGCTGACAAGATGTCCCGACCGGCTGGTGTAGAGTTCTCGAGGGCGGATCGAGAGTTGAGGATGGGAGTGGACATGGATACGGCAATGCAGCGGATGTTGGATCGCTTGCCCAGCGAAGAGCTAAGAATGATGGTGACCACTGTCTCCATCCAGCGGCTGGCTGGCGGGAATCTGGCAGAGGCTCTCGCCGTGATGTCCAGCGCTATCACCGCTCGCCGAAAACTCAGGGAAGAGATAAGCGCCATGACTGCGGAAGCTCGTTACACAGGCGTTCTCCTGGTGATTCTGCCTATCGTTACCCTGGCCCTGGTCAACAGAATGATGCCAGGGTCGGTGGCGCGCTTCCTTGGCCACCCCATTGGCTGGCTTATCATATCCGTCTACATAGCTGTACAGGTGGTCGCTTTCGTCCTCGTCCAGAGGATCTCGGATATCAAAGTGTAGACAGCGAAGCATTTCCTATTCCCCCTGCTAGGAGCTCGGTCGCCCGAAGAGGAGCCGCAGCAATGAGCCTGATCATAGCACTCGGAGTCGCGGTGTCGGTCCTTCTCCTCCTGGAAGGCTTGCGCCGCTGCTTGAGGAAGCCTGCGATTCAAGAGAGCCTGCTTCAGTACTCGATGCTAGGCGAAGAGGAGACCAGGCGATCGCATCTCGAACGCAGGATCCGATTATCCGCCCTGCGGATTGCTCCTCGTTTTCGGTTCCTACAACCTCTGATCCAGCCCCGCAATACGGCTGCGAATCTGGCCCACGCTGGCTTTCCCCTTGGATTGGATCTGGAGGTAATGCTTGGCGTTCAGATACTGAGCGGCCTATTCCTCGGCGTCTTGGGCGCTTTGGCTGGCTTTCCTCAAGGAGTGGCTGCCGGCGTGGCCGTGACAGCAGCCTTTACGGTAGGCGGGGCATTGTATCCCCTTGTGTGGCTTGACTCGCGGGCCAAGGAGCGGCAGCGAGCCATCACCCAAACAGTTCCGGAAGCGCTGGAACTCCTTTCCATCTCCGTCCAGGCAGGCCTGAACTTCGATGCCGCGATGACACATCTGGTGCAGCGACTGGAAGGCCCCTTGGCAGAGGAGTTCGGCAAGTTCCTTCAAGAGCTTCGTATGGGGATTCCACGTCGTGAGGCGTACAGGCGTCTCTTGGAGCGGAACAACTCTGAGGAACTGCACGCCATCATCGGAGCCATATCACAAGCGCAGGAGCTAGGCGTGCCCATCGTCAAGACGCTGAAGGAGCAGGCTGACGAGATGAGAACTCGCCGACTCCAACGCGCCAAGGAGGAGGGAGCCAGGGCTTCGCCGAAGATTGCATTGGTGACCACCCTATTGATCGCACCTTCAGCGATGTGTCTGATGATCTCTATCCTCCTTTTCCATGTCATCGTGGAGGTTGGATCTCAGTTCAACGTCTTGTTCGGAGGCGGCGGATAGGGAGCGGAAGGGGCCTTCGCCTACGTAGGGGGAACTGAGGTCGCTAGATGTTGCCATCATTGATATTGACATAGCTCAAGGTTCGTGGTAAGATGTAAGCACGGGCTGAGCGCGTACGACAGAGGAAAGGAAGGGAGAAGGGAACGATGGTGAGTATCTATGCCTCTCTTGACGCCTGGCGGGTCTCTCTTGGGAGTAGACTCAGGAGAGAGAAGGGTGTCGAGACTGTAGAGTGGATAGCGCTAGCCGCAGTCATTCTGGTCCTGCTTCTGTCGATCATGGCTGTCTTCTCGGAGCAAGGCCGGGCGGTGGGCGAGGCGATCATCGCGAAGCTCACCGAGTGGATCAACAGGTGGGGCTAGGTAGCTTGTCGCTCACCAATGACACTCGCAAATGTGAGCTGACTCAAACGCCGCTAGTCTAGACCAAACAGCAGGGACCGCTTCTCGACCAGAGCAGAAGAGTCACCGCTTCGGGTGCCGCGTGGTCATTGTCTGCATGGGAGAAGGTGTTGACCGAGAAGAGTACCACTCGTGGCCAGAGGTCTCCTTACGATGATCGAGCTATGGAACTCATCGAGTTCATCGGGGTAGTAACCATCATTCTCATGGTCGGCCTGGTTATCTGGCAGTTCATGTGGTTTGCCCACGCCTCGATGATCGCCAACAGCGCGGCCGAAGAGGGCGCCAGAGCAGCCGCGGTGTATGAACCCGTGGGGCCGGCCGTCGAGCGCAGCAGTCCTGGCTACGTGGTGAGTTGGAGCAGCACCGGCTGCGGAGGAAAGGGTACCATCACCACTGTCACAGTGAGGATCAGGGTACCGGTCACCTGGATTCCCTTCGTTGATCTCCCCGAGATATGGACGCAGGGCAGAGCCAGGGCTTGGTGCGAGGACAACGCGGGGTAGGGCGAGAAACAGAGAGCTCTCGCCCTTTTTGGATGATGACGAGTAGGACCGGGATGATTCTCTGGAAGTCGAGGAGGGTGCCAAGGACAGAGCACCCATCCGACGATGAACGCGGCGCTGAGCTAGTGGAGTTCATCGGGTTCTTGCCCTGGATTCTGATCGTGGGCCTCATAGTCTGGCAATTCATGGTCTTCGGACACGCCATGCTCACGACTGGCGATGCTGCGCGCCAGGGTGCCAGGGCCGCTGCCGCATACCGAGGCGCAGGTGCAGCGGTAGCCCAAGCGGTGGGTGGCAGATATGACTACCAGATGAGCGGCGGGCAGTGCGGGGGGCCGGGCGAGCCGGTGGCGGTGACGGTGAAGATCAAGCTCCCCATCATCGACATCCCCTTCGTCTCGCTTCCCGACGTATGGACCACATCGACAGCCACTGCTCGTTGCGAACCCATCCACTCTGGATGATTAGGGAGCAACTCGGATGAGCCGCAACCCTAGGCGAGGACTCAAGGAAGCACATATGGATGAGCGCGGGGCAAACATGTTCATCACCCTCGCCATCATGTTCGGGTTGCTGCTATTCGTGCCGGTCTTCGTGGACTTTGCCAGCCTCCATTTCTCGCACCGGATCTCCCAGACTGGAGCAGATACGGCGGCTCATGCTGCTGCGGTGGAGTATGCCCTGCAAGACAAGGAACTGTACTCTGTCGAGTGGCCGTTCCCAGCAGATTGGGACAGATTCTGCGGCGCGACTCCGGAAGAAGTGGTGATGGCCTACCTCTACGAGTGGGTGATTCCGCTGGCCAACGATTGGGGGATCGGGCGAGGGCCTGCGTCCACCTATGCGCGACGGCATCAGAGCGACTTGGAGGAGTATTGGCAACGATACCCCTCCCACACAGGATACTCAAGGTCCGTTCATGGCGTGTCCATTCCAGCGCTGGAGATATACGCCAAGACCCGGCGCCCCGTGCCCTTGATATACCAGAGTGCCTACGGAGGAGCTCGCGAGGCACCAGCGTACGCCACCGCTGAAGCCTATCTCCACCCCCAGAACTGGTACACCGAGAGAACGCTGGAATGCGGTGAGGAAGAAGGCAAGCCAGTGTACCTGTACTTGTTCCGTTTCTACTGGGTGGTACGGTTGATCGAAACGGAGGAGTAGCCCGGGGAGGTATCAGATGTCTAGCTCTATAAGGAACCTGCATTGCCGATTGAGGCGACGCATCGATGGTGATGAAGGCATCTCCACCGTTGAATGGATAGGGTTGACCGCTGTTGTGCTGGTCCTCCTGAGCGCTGTCATCGCCTACATGCAGGTACACGGTGGCCAGGTCGGTGCCGCTGCGGGCTCTAGCATGGACGAGCAGATTGCGCTGTGGGAGCAGGGGGGAAGTCGCACTTCGCCATATCGCCAGCCTGAGACATTGGGCGTCAGCTCACTCGCGCCACTCAGTGTTCCGAGCGTTCCGTTTGAATGTCCTGCCAGGAATGAGAATGCCCCGAAGCTGTCGCAACAAGAGATCGACCAGCTTATCGATGAGGCAAGGACCCTACTCAGTCAGACTGGCAACGGGCGATTGATCCAGCTATTCATTGACCTCTATCGCATACCGATCGAGTTCGGAGAGAGTGTAGGCGTGTGCCATTTTGACCCAATCCGGGGCAAGATTGTGATAGGGCCAGCCGCCTGGGGAGCAGGTGAAGAGGACCGTGAGAAGGTTGTGAAGGGGCTTGCCTTGTGCCTAGTGCATGAGGGAACACATGCTCAGCGAACGCCCTGGTATGTCATGAAGCTCGGCGGGAAGATCGGTACTTATCTTCTCGCTGGAGTCTACTGGAAGGTGGTGGGCGACGAAGAAGCGGCGCAGGACTTGAGGAAGTTCGCTACGCCTTTGGTCGTATGGAGCTACAGCGAAGAGTATGAAGCCTACAAGGCAGAAGCGGAGTTCTGGATGGAACTCAACGGAGACAAACCACTCTCCGAGGCTCCTTGGTACGTCACGGTGATCTTCGACGAAGACGGACGATACAGGTCTCGCAAGGATGCCAGAAGAGACATAGAGGCTTACTACTTCGATTACTACGTGAATTGCCTGTTATGATACTTCCTGAACTATCCGAGATCTGGAGACCCTGGTTTCTCTGGACATCAGTGAGTGCTTGGAACCTTGGACGCTGTCGAGTGCTGAGCGCTTTCGTTCTCACCGTCGTGCTGGGGGTGGGCTGCGCAGGAGAGGCGTCCAGACACGCAAGATACGAGAACGGAGAACATGGTCTGCATTTCGAGTATCCGTTGGAGTGGACTGTTGTCGCGGAGGAAACCGACCTTGATGTGGAAGGGGATCTTTGGGTCAGCATCGTGCGACTTGGTGACGCGAATACCGTGACTAGGCCCATCCTTGACCTCATTTCCAACCCTGGCCCGAAGGCCAACGCGAGCACAAGAGACATCTCAGCCTATGCCGACTGGCGTTTGAGGGAACGAGTTGTTGGCTCGGTCATGGTAGTGAGTGACGAGGAAACCACAGTGGCGGGACTTCCTGCACTAGAGATGACGATTCTTTATCAGCTCTCGGTCGGGGACAGCGGAGAGCTGCCGGCGATAGCGTATGCCGAAAGGGTGCTTTTCTGGGAGAAGGATGCGAGCTACTACGAGGTAAGCTGCCGATCAGTTGCAGAGGACGTGCCCATGTGTGACTACGCCTTTGACCTTGTCAAGCGAACGCTTGGCTTCGACTGATGGTCACACCCCTAGGTGTCGTTGGCCATGCGTGATAGCCACAGAGTCCTAGGCGACCTGTGGTGCGGTACCGGTCGCCGATATTGCGGCATATGAGTGGGATGGCTGAGAGAGGGACCGAGAAGAAGACATCGCACGCTGATGCCTTGGCCCCCGAGCACGGAATAGAAACCGTCGAGTGGATCGCGCTGGCGGCCGCGATCCTGATCTTGCTCCTGGGCATGATGATTGTCACGACCCCAGGGGGGCGCCAGGTCGCCACGGACATCTACGGGCAGCTCACTGCCTGGATAGATCGCTGGTCGCAAGGTGGGGACGTTGCCGCGGGGGAGCTACCAGAGGCCGGCGGTGTTCTGGACACCGGCGTGCCCTCCCGGGTGCGTAGTCTCATCGGTGGACTATGGGATGCGTTTCGGGGACTGATCGCCGGTCTTTTTGGACAGGGCGGCCAACCAAGCACGGTCGACACCTCACAGTCTGAAGAGTCTGGATTCGGCCGGCTGTTGAATGTGCCCAAGTTCAGCTCCTACCCCACTGATACAGTGACCGAAGGCTCCGTGATCTTCGGTGGCACAGGCAACCCCGGCGACAAGCTGAGTATCTACCGCGACGGTCAGCTTGTTGGGGAAGTCACGGTCAAGGATGACGGCACTTGGAACCTGTCCATAGCCGTGTCGCGATTGTCGATTGGCGAGAACAACTTCAGCATAGGGCCTGATGACAGCAATACTATTACCATCACCTACTCTCCCTCCAGGTTGGCCGTTCCTGTACGCCTGCAAGACAGGCAGGGCAGGGACTATGCCTGTAGCCCGACATCCATGGGCATGGTGTTCGAGTATTATCATGCGCAGGACGCCAGCAATCCCACTTTGGATACCCAGGCCATAATCGACTACATGAAGGGCAAGGGATGGTTCACCGATGGCAAGGGCATCCCTGCCGACGATGCCGCAGAGGCTGCACGCCAGCTTGGGTACGAGCACTCCCACTTCTTCACCAACTGGACGCTGGATAACCTGCGGCAGGAGATCGATGCAGGACATCCCGTCATCACTACAGTCAGGGAGGGCCTGGGAACCACTGGATACCCCCACTCCGTTGTCGTCACAGGCATCTCTTCCGATGGCCAGACGGTGTTCATCAACGATCCGATGCAGGGACCTAGGGAGATCTCATGGGAGCAGTTCAGCAAGTCCTGGGGCAGCTTCCAGGATGTCCCCAATCACGGCTACGTGGTGGTCCCCTAGCACCTCGATGAACTCTTCGTGTGACGTGCCCGCGTCAACAGAGTCCTGGTGGAAGGCCAAGCGGTTGGTCATTCCGGTAGTGCTTCTCGTAGCGATGATGATGAGCGCTTGTTCGTCCCAACAGTCAACTCCCGACGGACCCCGGTCAGCACCCACGATTCCACTACCCTCCGGGTGTGTGGAGGGCTTCTTGTCGCCCGGCGGTGCGTGGCTGGCTTGCTTGGGCCTCCTCGATGACGAATCTGGAATCTGGGCTCAGGAGGTTGCTGGCAATAGCAGCGTACCCGTGGAGCTATCGGCCGAGGGTGGAGGTAGTAACTACCACAGCCTCGCCTGGGGGCCGGATAGCCAAAGCCTGGCTTTCGTATCGTTTGCAGGACTGCCCCCTGGAAGCGACTACAAGGTCTCGCTATTCTCCATTGCCGCGGGAGAGAGCACGGTGCTGTACGAGGCCGAAGGCTCCATCAGAGCTATCAAGTGGGCTCCTGGGGGAGACTCGCTGGCCGTCGCGGATGGGGATAGGCTGCACTTGGTGGATGTCAACGGCAGCCACCATGTGTTGGTCGGGGAGGGCGTGGCCCTCCCCCCGCTGTCAGCAAACGGTCTAACATGGTCTCCCGATGGCCATCGGCTCGTGTATCCGGTGTCCGACTCAGGGCCACATGAGTTGCACGTAATCGAGCTCTCCACGCTGGAGGAGAAGGTGCTCTGGCCCAACTCGGATGGGACAGCGGCCTTCATTCCCTCTTGGTCTCCGAACGGCCAGCGAATCGCGATTCTGAAAGGACGATACCTGGTGGAGAGTCCGTCGGAGGAGAGAGTGGGCCTGATAGTGGTCGATGCCGACGGGTCACACCCCATGGAAATGGACCTTGCGGGAGCTGCCTTCGAGTTGGCAACAGAGCTGTTGTGGTCACCGGACGGCACTCAATTGGCAGCCGTGCTGAGAAGGGGTGCCGACGTCGACGTGTGGTTGATGCGGGTCGAGGCGGGGACTGCGCGCCAACTTACGGAAACCGGCGACGTACAGAAGATCATCGGGTGGTCCGCTGATGGAGCGGCTGTCCTGATATCCACATGGCAGACCATTGAGGCAGTATCTATAGGTTCATAGCGAACGTGGGGACCCGAGGCTAATAGAGAGGAGTACACACCGTGTCGAGGAGAGCGCTCCAGGGAAAGACGAAGGGCCGTCGAGGCGTAGGCGAGCGTGGAGTCGAGACTCTCGAGTGGGTAGGCCTCTCGGCTTTGGTCCTGACGCTGTTGCTGGGCATGTTCAGCACGATGCCCGCTGGCGGTCAGGCCGTTGGCGCGGCGATGCACAGCACCATCAGCACCTGGGTGGAAGCTTGGAGCAGTGCGGGACAACTGGGTGCGGATCTGGGCCGTGGGTCGTTCTCGCCTGGGGACACCTACCCACTGGATGTGTCTCACGATCAACAGTTCGATCCCTACTATGGCGGGCTCGACCCAGATGTTCTGGGCACTTCCGACCCCTACGCCAGCTCTGCGACTGCCAACGGCAGGCTCGATGCTGCCTGTCCTGATTGCGGCCCTAACTGGTGGAAAGAGCTCGCGAAGTTCTCGTCGAAACTCCCGCTCTCGGGAACGCCAAAACAGACGTACGAGGGGCTGACAAGTTCCCGTTATCCGTACGTTTACGTGAAGGATTACAGACCGCCCTCGAAACTTGGGGATCTGTGGAGAAGTGTCTCGTCCAGCAATGCGTGGATATCAAATGGGATCGCTGCCACGTCGATCAACCTCATTGACTACAAGTGGGGGTGGTTCAACCCCGCCAACAAGGGGAAACCCATCGCGAGTACGGATTTCGCATCGGCGGTGACTGTCGATACGATAGCAGGAGTGACCGCTGGAGCGGTTGCGACGGCAGTCCTTGGCCCAGGGATAGCAGCAGCCATCGGTGCGGCGGTTCTCCTCGTAGGTATTGATTACGCGGTCTGCAAGATCACTGGGAAGAAGGCCACTGATAAGGGGAAAGAGGTAGTAAAGCAACTGTATGACGGCGCGCTAGGCCTGTTGAGATAGACCCCCGAGGGACCAGCGGGATGCGCACCAACCGTCGGGGCCTGGCCTGTGGAGGTGGATCGCGTCTCTGCCACGGCGCAGTGATTGCGCGCAGAGATCTCGGGCAGACAGGTTGTGCTATTGCATCACGTGCACCGTTGTGGCAATCTTGGTACACAACCTCACCAGGTCAAGAAACCGGTGAGGTTGTTCTTGCTGGTAGGAACTGACTGCTGGGCTTGATGGATCTGGGAGGCAGCGAGTACAGAGAGGCCCGTTGGACCGGTCGGGAGGAAGGCGTGGATTGGCGAGAAGTCCTGCTCGGAGTGTTGGTTGGAGTCGCCATGGCACCATTGGGGGGAGTTGTCATTGCGGGCGCGCTGCAGATTCCCCTTGGCAATCTGACACAAGCTGTTCTAACCTACTTGCCTGCTGGTCTCTGGGCAGGGTATAGGGCCAGAAGGGGGCATCCCGTGCTCAATGCACTCTGCGCAGGCGCAGTCCTTTTCTTGATTTCTTCCTTCCTGTCTGCAGTGCTCGGTGGAGGAGATATGCCTTCCGAGGAACTCTTGACTATGGAAGCGCTGATCATCGCCGTAATAGTGGCCCTGGGTGCTGTGATCGCTCAACTTCTCCGAGAAAGGACTAGTTAGCTGGCGATGTCTCGGGAGCAGAGGACGCGAGTGGACACGGATAGCGAGTGATTGGTATGAAGATCAACTGGGGTCCCTGCATTGTCAGTCCTCTGATATACGTCTTGTTCATGCTTGTTATGGGCGATTTGCTGATCAACGGCGCTGGGGAACAAGTTGGGCCAGCTACGGATATGGTCATCACGAGTCTGGTGCTCTTGATCATCGTGTATGCTGCAGCGCGACAAAGTGAGGAGGGCATATCCAGGTTCTGGGCGGGACTATTGGCCGGTGGGCTCTGTTTCTTGGCTCAACTGGGTCTTTCCGCCTTGACGGCGGGGATCAGGTTGACACCGCTGGTGATTCAGACCGGGCTGTTCTCGGCTGTGGCCTTGATAGGAGGCTTTGCTGCCCAGCGCCTTTAGCGCACAGCAAAGGCTGGGCGTGGTGACGAGCATCAGGAAGCGCTTGACACAGAAGGGGACCTTGTAGATCGCTACCCGGCCGGTGTACCATTTAGGGAGAACAGGCTGTCCAACGTGATGAGGTCGATAGGATGATCACTCTTGATACAGAACGGCATGCTGTCTCAGCAGGGAATGCAACGTGATCTCAACGAGGATAGCATGTCCCATAGTGAGCCAGATGTTGCGCACGATATCCTTTGTAGAGACTATGTCTATATCGTGGACAACGGTGTCGGCGGTCGCCAGGCAGGCGAAATGGTGAGCCAATACATTGCCGGCAGAATGGCCCAACGACAATATCAGACCCCCGCCTCTGATACCCGTGAGGCCCTTGCCGAGAGCACCAAGTTGGCCAACGAGGAGATCAGGAGGATGGCGACTAGGGAAGATCCCTTCAAGGCGGTGAAGCATTTGATAACTGAAGCGAGCGAGAGAGGCGGAAACAGACAACGTCACCGCCATTGTCTTGACGATTGAGGTGTGAATGGACGACCCTGTTTCGTTCGGCCATTGCGTCAAGCGCCTGATTCTGCACATGAGAATCCAGGTAGGCGTTCTAAGCTCGCAGTAGCACGACAAGCAACGTCGCCAATGCCAAGAAGGTTCCAAAAGGCAACGTGCTCTTCCGGTGAAGCCTTCCTAGCAGGATCCCTATCCCACCAGCCAACGCACCGCTGCCGAAACCGATGATCAAGGCCCAGTAGAGGTGCGCAGAGAAACCAAGGATCAGACCGACTAAGAAGGCCAGCTTCACATCGCCCATCCCCGCTCTCTCTGGCCCATAGATGAATATGGGGATGGTCAGCAAAAGCGCGGCAACCGCACCACCCAGCAGGTATCTCCACCAATCGGGCTGGGCCAGCGCAGCGCCAAGAGCGAGGACAACCGCGGGGTAGACTATCACATTCGGGACACGACGCTCGCGCACATCCGTGAGGGCGACAGCCAGAAGGCACGCACCGTAGACGACTCCCAGAAGTATCCGGGCCGCCGCACTGCCGAGGAGGTAACCAGTTGCGAAGAGGCTGGCACCAAGGACGGCCCTACAGGCCACCGCCTGCCGAGTCAGGAAACCCTTTGCCTGACCCTCAGTCACAACACCGGACTCCTGGATCTCACACCCTATCGCCCATCTGGCTGGACTCCAGCACGCCCCTCACCTGAGTTCGACGCTGTTCTCTCTTCGGCCGGTTCCAGCCCACCCCTCACGATGGTTGGCTGCGCCCAACTACCATGCCGGACAGAATCGCACGAATCTGTCAAACGCCAGCGCATTGCAGGCGCTCTGAACCATTGTCGAAGAGGCACTCGGGGAACCAGATTCGCGGAAGGAGCGGGGACGAGGCGTGTGGAAGGCGGGGGTACTTGTAAGCAGGCCCTGGGCCGATCACTCAAGCGCGGACATGAGTGTACCCTAACGCCCGATCCATCGACGCGGCCCCTCCTCCCCAGGGGCCTGCTCCAGAAGAGGCCAGCCCCGCGCCCAACCGCCACTAGGCCGACGCCTGTCCTGCAACGGGTATGATCTCCTTAGCTATCCTGCTCAAGCTCTCCAGAACCGGGCCACCCTTGGGGGCATCGACCAGCGGTATCCCTGTGTTTATGTACGGCTGCATGGAGAAGAAATCGGCGGGAATCTCACCGACTACGCGATTTGCGAAAAGATCCCTCATCTGCTCAGTCTTCACTTCGCTTCTCTCGCTCGTCCGATTGAACAGTAGCCAGACTGAGTCTTGAGATATGCCCAACGCTTCCCAAAGCTCCAGTGCTGCCCGCGTCTTCCAGACTGAGAGCACGTCAGGAGTGCAGATCTGGATGATCCGATCAGCCACTTCAAGCGCAGCCAGCGTAACATCAGAGAGAGCCGAGCTAGTGTCCACAATGACTAAGTGATGGAACCGCTTGATGGCCAGAAGAATCTGCCTCACGTGACTCTCCCCCACCAAGTCGGCCTGCTGGGGCTCTGGTGGGGGAAGCAGCACTCGTAGTCCCGAGGGATGGGTAGTGACAGCGTTGAGGATGGCATCGGCGGTGAGTTCGTCAATCACCAACAGAAGGTCCAGGATCGAGCGAGAACGATCCAGGTCTAGGAGGACCGCTTGATCGCCAAAGCGCAAGTCCAGATCGACCAACGCGATGCTTAGGTCGGGATTCTCCTTCGCCAGCAATGTAGCAAGGTTTGCGGCCAGCACACTCTTCCCCACGCCTCCCTTCGGACTGTAGAGCGTAACAAGCTGCCGGCGGACCGCGCGAGCCCCTCCAAGGGGTCGGCGACGTGCTTCAAGACTGACCGCTTCAGAGATGCTTCTGGTCAGCGCGTCCAACTCAGGGGGGAGAGAGAGCACGTCGTTGGCCTTGCTCTGCACCGCACGACGAACATAGCTGGGATCCCCGGTTTGTCTGGACTCGGTCAACACAATAGTCGCGGTCCCCGGCAGATCCTCATATATGGACCGCGCTATCTCCAGCGCCTCCACTTTTGACGCCAGGTCGACGAGCACGACCGCGTCGGGACCGAGGTCCCTTGCCCTCTCGAGGCAACCTTTGATGCCACACTTTGCCACCACGTCCATTGGCGCCACGCTCTCTCTCAAGAGCAACGCAACCTGGTCCACAGTGTCCGAGTGATCCCCGGCTACGATAACCCGGGTTCCACCTGGCATCATGCGGGACACGTTGGGCATTGGATCGTCAGAACTGCGCATCACAACTCCCTCCGCTGAGGATGATAGGAGCCTATCTGAACGTGCGTGGCGAGACTGGTTCGAGAGGTGGCATCTCTTGCTCGTCGAGGCGCCGTATCATCAAGCGTACTTCCGCTGCAAAGTTGCTCATGTACGTGAGTTGCATGGCTTCTTGCGGTGTCAACGCAAGAGTCACGGTGGCGTCGCTGGCTAGCTCCCCAGTCGGTAGAAAACGGGTCGCTCCCAGTCCACCCTCCTCCGCTGATGGGAGCAGCGTACTCACTGCCAGGACCTCGATGTCCTGCAAGAGCATGACAGTGGTGCCACTGCCCGTCTCGTCCTCATAGGAGACCAACACATCCACTCGATTGCCTGGCCGAACATTCCCACCCACGCTCGTGACCTGATTCACCGCGATGCTGACCGCTCTCTCTCCCGGCCCCAGACCAGCGTTCTGATCGAGCATCTCACGCGACAAGTAGTGACCCGCGCGAATGTCGACAAGGGTAATCCAACCAATAACGTCGGCAGGGTTGAGAACGTACGATTCAAGGAAGTATCTCTGAGGGATTGTCTCCATGGTGAGCAATTCCGGTGTGATCAGCGTCCTTGCTGGTACATCTTGGCTAGCGGCGACGACCTCTACAGTCTCGCCAATCCGCTTCTCCAACTCCTGCAAGTACCCAAACACGAGACACCCGGAGATAGCTGCCAGCGCCAAGGCCAGGGTCATGAAGGCTATGCCTCTTCTTCTCCAGGCTTCCATGCACGTGCCTCCTTGCTCGTCTATCCCTTCACCGGCTGCGCATCACTCCCACGATCGAGTCTTCAGACTGGGAAGGGGGTCTCCGAGGAGAGAGCGCCATAGGTTTTCCACACCCTTGCGGCGAAGTCCCTTGTGCTCTCGATTCTTTCCTCATCGGGGTAGAATGTGACCTCCACATACTCCTTGGGATATGGCGCTCTGGTGATCGACGTCATCTGCACTTGCATGTCCTTCGGCTGGAAGGCATGCGCAAGTTGATCCCGCAAGAGTTGTACTGCTTGTCCGAAACCTTGATGTCTCATTCGAATCTGGCAAGGTCTTTGCACGGGTTCGAGATACTCCTCCCACTGTGACAGGTTGTAGCTGAAGCCGCTGTGCCGTGCCAGCAGTCTGAAGTAGCTTGACGATGTGTCGAATTCCAGCAGGAATTCCTTCCCTGGAACCCTGCTTTGGAGCCTGTCCCAGCGGCTGAGACCTAGTCTGCCTATCAACGGCCGAATGCTCCTGGTGACGAGGAACGTCTTGAGCAACTCGGTCTGAAGCAAGTGCAGCGTGACGAGAATCTGACCTACCTCGTAGCCTTTCGGGTCTCTGGCGGCTTGCGAAGCTACGCGCACCAAGAAGCCAACACCCGTGTCCGCAGTCTTAGCCTCGAAGATGAATACGTTCTTGCTCGCTTGAGGGTACAGCAGGTGGCGCGCCAAGCGAGCTTGGTGAAAGACCTCGTGTAGAGTCCGCGCTGGATGGATAGAGATTACACTACGGGACCCCAGCTCCTGGTATAGCCGGAGAAACTCACCATACGAAGGCGCGGCTACCTCCAGGGTTTGGTCGGAGGCCAATTGCGCGTCTCGTACCAGACTGCTGACGTAGGTCTCTTTGCCTATTCGAACGGGACAAGGCACGACTACCACGCCAGGCCCATCCCGTGTCAGGGATAGCAGGTCAGTGATCCCGTCTGTGACAACCGCTATCTCTTCTGACTCTCGTGACATGGTGGAGACCCTAGTCCAGGGCTAGTTCCCTACAACGCTGTACCCCTTAGCAGGCGCTAGTGATGATTGAGTCCTCATTCGCACCTGCCACGGTTGTCGATGTCCCACACAATCACATGCCACTCTCTGACACGGTCCCATTCGCTGATCCAACCTTATGTGATGATGCGAGCACACAATTGTCATGCGTGGGAAGGACTGCGCAACAATACCATAAGTCAAGCAAATCGGCAAGCATGCCGCTCTCCGTCTCAGAGGTTGGCACGCAAGTGCTGGTAGACGAGAGCGGTTCAAGTCTTGAGATCGGATTCGCGCTTTTGCGCCGCTCTCCAATCAGCGTACTGGCTCGTACAACGGATCCCTCCCGAAGTGGGGGCGAGTGCCGAGATTTGCACATTGGCCACAGCCCCGTGGGCACGATGGGCAGAGAGGCGTCCGCCAGCACGCCTCTCTGCAGAGTCCCAGACACTACTCGGATGCAGGCCAACTGCAAGGCAGGGTTTGCACTTGGCGCAGACACCACGCCCACTTGACTTGCCACAGGACTTGCGGTACAGTTCCAAGTGTCGCCAGGACAGCCTCGCCACGAAGCGCTGCATGAACTGCGGGGCAGGACTCTGCCAGGTTTACGGCAGATGCACGTACTGTAGACGACCTACAGGTGGCTATTCTGTGTCTTTGCCAAGGAGAGGTTTCGGTGCATGCATGGTCCCCATCGTGGGGGGACTTGCCTTGGGCGTCCTAGCCGGGGCGATACTGGTCGTTGGACACATGATCATGACTGACTTCGAAGTCATTGCCAGGGCGCAACCCACTGCGACTTGCACACCTCCGCCTCCCACGGCTACCGCCACCGCCTCCTGCACCCCCACTCCTGCGCCCACATCAACCCGGACACCGACCGATACGCCGCAGCCTCCCACGCCAACCGAGACACCATTGCCGCCAACGCCAACCGACACGCCGCCTGTGATTGTGCAGCCTCCAACTCCCACCAGTACCCCCTTGCCCCCGACCCGAACTCCGAGACCTACTCCCACCATGGTCTGTCCCATCTTGACTATCAATGTCCCGTCATCGGCACCTGCTCAGGGTCTCTTTGGAATCGAATGGGACTCGACGATGCCACTCCCTAGCGGATGGGAGTATGCCCTAGAGTTCAGACCTGAGGTTTGCGTACCTTCCTGGAAGTGCGTCTGGACCCGCCTGCCAGTTCCCCTTGGGTGGTGGGAGGAAGGTGGACATCTTCACGCCCAGGTGGGGGGGCCTGGAGAAGTCGGAATCTGGTATTGGCGCGTCTGTCTGGTCAATACGGCCGATCTTCGTGGTCCTTCGACCTGCTGCGGCAAGGTATTCGCTATCCGCCATTGATGCTCTGGCCGCGATGGCTAGGGTAAGACCGTACGAAACCCCTCCCTGCCCTGCTGTTCACGTGTGCGCACGTTTGTCGCCTTGGTGCAACGCCGCCGACTGTCCTGTTCCGGCTCTAGCCACTTGGTCTAGTTAGCAACTGATGCGCGCAGACAGACGTCTTGCCGAGCTCAGAGAGCTCCTATGGGCCGACTGTCTCGCTGCCGGTACTACATGGCATCATGAACGTTGCGCGAGCAACGCGAGTGGACTTACCCCGTTTGCCGTGGCAGAATTAGGGGAACAGCTGCCACGTTCTTCCAAGGATAACGTCACCGCGCTACGCTCAATAGCACCCCGCCTTGGTTCTGTGCTCAGCCTTGACCCCAGCCCAGCGAACGTCTATACTTTGCAGCGTAAGCGCCCGGCGCTGGGAACCATGACCCCTCGTGATCACACAAAACCCAGCCAACCCAGTTCGAGGCCACAAACAACCCACGAAACACTCACACAATCTAGCACGAGGAAAGAAACCATGAAGCTAAGGGACCGAGTAGCCATCGTGACTGGAGGTGGAAAAGGCATAGGAAGGGCCATCAGTCTCGCCTTATCCGACGAAGGAGCTGCCGTGGTGGTTGCCGCGCGCAACGTGGCGCCACTGGAAGAGGTAGCCAACCAGATCAGAGCCGAGGGAGGCCAGGCCAGAGCGATACAGACCGATATCGCGGATCCGGCCCAGGTAGAGCGGATGGTTGTGGAGACGGTCGCAGAGTTTGGCCGGCTCGACATCCTGGTCAACAACGCCGCCTACGACCACAAGGAGGTGGACGTCTTCGATATGGACCCGGACCTCTGGCGGCAGACCATGGAGGTGAACGTCACCGGAACCATGCTCTGTGCCCGGGAAGCGCTGAAAGTGATGATCCCTCGCCGGAGCGGCGTGATCGTCAACGTGGGTAGCGTGGCGGGTATCTCCGGGCATCCTACGGAGAGCCACTACTGCGTCTCCAAATAGGCCATCATCGGCTTCACCGAGGTGGTGGCTATCGAAGCTGGCCCACACAGCACTCGGGTCAATACCATCAGCCCCGGGGCCACCCTGACCAAGGGCTTCGAACGGTTCATCCGGTCTCTGGCCAGGCGTCAGGGGCTGACTGAAGAAGAGATCCCGGAGGACGATCGTGCCCTCCGGGCCTGGCCAGTACCCTGCTGTGCACAGAGCACGGCAGTCTGCTATAATTGTGATCGAAGAGTGGGATGCTGTTCTAGGCACTGGTCCAGCCGCCAGAGTGACAGGCGACGCAGCAGCATTCGAATGTCCTGAAGGGCCGGACACGTCCCGTTCCACTGGGTGCTGAGCAAAGACTGCGCCTGCGTTACCTGGACACGCTCGCCGCCGACCAATTGCGGGCGCCGAGAATGCTCCCTCCGCCGCCGGACTTCGCGGTTCGCTTGGTTGCGCGGACACCGCCCAGGATTGGAGTAGTCAGTGGCGACCTCCCAAGTGAGGGTCGGCCAACGAGAGTTCCCCGAGCGTAGGAGACGCGGTGGCCTACCTGCAAGACCACTGGTGCGACAAGAGTCGGAGATAGCATCCGTGGTCACCATGGGCAGAACGGAGATTCGCGGGCGTCGGGAGTAGTTCGTCGAACGTGGTGGAGCGCCCGCCGACGATCTTGAACAGGGTTGAACGACACATGTTCATCATGTCTGTGGACCTGGAGTCGTGGCTTCACCGCCCGATCTACAACATCCCCCTCGACAGGCAAACCAAGGGCGAAGACGCTGGTTTCATCCCCGCGGCCGTCGACAGCCTGCTGGAGATCTTTGCCAAGCACGGAGCGAAAGCCACCTTCTTCTGCCTGGGGTCCGTGGCCGAATGGTACCCGGATGTGATGAGAGCTATCATCGCCGACGGTCACGAATTGGCGGTTCACGGCTACACTCATATCCCCATCCATCGACATACGAAGAACAGCTTCGAGGACGAGATCAAGAGGACACAAGACGTCTTGGCGGCATTCACTGACAGGCCCGTCGGCTTTCGAGCGTCGAATTGCACTCAGGCTCCATTCCTGTTCGAGGTACTGGAGGAGAACAACTTCGAGTACGATTCGTCTGTCTTCCCTATCAAGACTCACCTTTATGACTGGTCCATGTACCGCGACTCCACCCCGTTCTGGGCAACTCCCAAGATTCTGGAGATTCCGTTGTCGATTCACAGAGTTGCCGGGATAAGGATCCCCGTAGGTGGTTTCTATCTCAGGTTGCTGGGAGCAGCGGTGGACGTCGCGCTGCTGCGTAGAATAGAAGAGCGGGTCGGAGTCGGAGCATTCTACATCCATCCTTGGGAAGTCCTGGCGAATACCAGGGTGCCGGAGTCCTGGGCCAAGAGTGTGCTGGCAGGGTATCGGATCCCGGCGGTCAAGGCCTTCGAGCAGGTTGTGGCATCATACCGGTGGCAGAGCTTCGGGGATTCCGCCGGAGCCATAGGTCACGCGCTGCGGAGAGACGATACACGGGATTTGACATCCTTCGAAGATGTGCTATAATATGTTGAAACCGGCAGTAGCGTGTTTCCTTAGTCGGGCGTCGCGGGTAGAACGGAGGTGACGGGACGCAGTAGAGTCTCTCGTGGGCAGCCTTGGCGATGACAGCTAGGAGCCGTGAAGACAATCCAAGGAGGCGACAAGGCAATGAACAAGCTCGGCAAGGTCTTTCTCATAACAGGATTGGCTGTCTTGCTCTTCTCGCCCACCGTGGCCCTTTCCCAGGCGGACAGGCCGGTGAAGGATCTCCTCTGCAGCACAGAAGGGTCCCCGGTGATCGACGGCGACCTGGGTGAGGCCTTCTGGGACTCAGCGCACTGGCAGGAGATACCATATACTTGGATGTTGGACGCCCCGGTCCAACAAGCCGAGTATGCGGAGTACGTGGAGTTTGGGATCGGCCACGACCTCACGCATCTATACGTTGCGGTCGTCGAGTACTGGCCGGAGAACGAGGTGGATGCGGCGCAGTTTCCGCGCTTCTCGCAGTTCTCGCTCTTCTTTGAGGATGAGAGCCCCCTGTGGAACTGGAACCAGACCGATGTGGACCGCTGGTCCGACGAAGGCCAGTTCTGGTTCTTCGCGCCGATGGACGACGGAGATCTGCCTGAGGCCGCCTACATTCAAAGGTTCGGCGGAGTCCAGGCGGGCATGCCCGAAGCGTGCAAGGGTGATCCGGTAGCGCCGGCGCCGGGCGTCGAGTACGCATTCCAGGCCTACCTCAACGGAGCGGGCGCCTACGGTGTGCACGAGGTCGCTATCGATCTTGCTGAGTCGCCGTTGGATCTCGATGTGGCTAAGGGCCCTTGCTTCACTGCCGTCTTCCAGAGCTGGCCGGCCCTGCAAGAAGACAACTTCACGTCGCTCATGGAGGGACCAGAAGCGCTCGCGGATCGCCCAGTGGCTATATGGCCGGAGGACTTCTGGCAGCTCTGCCCGCCCGCCGAGGGTTGGACGACATGCTCCGAGTGCATTCCGTACCACGGCGAGATCTGTCTCGTCCCTTGCGCTGTGATAGGCGCTGAGGAAGAGTTCGTGCCGGAACCAGCAACCATGCTCCTCCTCGGCAGCGGGCTCTTGGGCCTCGCAGGCTACGCTGGACTGCGCAAGAGGCAACGGTAGAGTCTTCTCCCGGTCTGGCGGTTCCGAGGACATCTCACAGACGCGTGGCATTGGTGGGCTCAGTGGCGCACTGTGATCTGCACTCTGTGGGGTGGGGTCAGATTGCCAGTGTTGTCGATGACCGTGAGTTGGAGGGTGTACGTGCCCGCGGGCAGCACCCCAGTGTCGAGCGTCGCCAGAACGCCATCCAACACGGGAACCGTTGAGATATCGCCAACGACTGACCACGCGGTTGGCTGATCGCCAATCCCCAGTTCCACCTTGTAGTACTGGAACTGATCTATCCAGGCTGACCCTGTGACCTCCAGCAGCCCACTGACCGTGTCCCCATCGGACGGTGACGTGATCGCAGAGTTCTGAAGTTGATCTCGATGCGCGGCCGCGTCGGCGTACAGGTCCGTGCCTCGCGCCAGAGCAGCGCACATATCCCAGTGCTCGTAGGCTGGCTCGCGCTCGAGTAGTCCCGCGTATAACTCCGCCACGTCGCAGTGCGCCTCGGGATAGTCGGGGACACGCTCCAGAAGCGACTCGAAGGCATCGATGGCATCTACCACCGCCTTTTCGGCCCGGTGAGCATACGCCAGCATGCCCAGTACCCAAGCCTCTTCAGGCAGGGTGTGGCGGAGAAGCCGGCTACGGGCGATGAAACTGTCCAGGTCTTCCTTCTCCCGCAGATGTATCAGGCCGGTGTTGTCATATGCCTGTGTCTGCGTTGGATCGAGCTGCGCAGCACGTTCGTACAAGGACAGAGCCAAGTCGAACTCGCCGTATTCCCTAGCGAGGATGCCGGCCTTGGCACTGTGCGCCAGGGCCGATCCGGGACTGATCGTCAGTACCCGATCGCAAGATTGTAGCGCCTCCTCCCGCTCTCCGGCCAGTTGCTGCACGATAGCTAGATTGACGTACGATCTCACATCGCCCAGCTGCACGGCGATCCCCTGCCTGTACGCTCCTTCAGCCTGACCCAAATCCTTCATCTCGCTCCAGAGGTTGCCCAGCGCCAGGTGAGCAGCAGCCAGACCTAGATTGGCCTCGGCGGCACTCTGATATTGCACCACGGCTTCCGATGTGCGGCCCTGTGCCTGCATCACGTCGCCAAGAGCGATCATGGCGGTGACATTGAAAGCATCGACATCCAATGCAAGCCCGTATGCCACAGCAGCTGCGTCGAGCTCTCCCCTCATCTGGTAGAAGTCGCCCAGAGCGACACGGGGATCTGGGGAGCGGAGGTTCACCTCAATGGCACGCCTATACTCACCCAGCGCTTCCTGAGTGCGACCTTGAGTCCAAAGGACGCGCGCCATCGCCATGTGAGCGTCAGTACTGCCAGGCTGCAGTCTGATGGCTCGCTCGCAGATCGCCACGGCTTCCGAGTGCTCCCCCCGAACAACGTTGGCCCAGCACACCGAGATCAGGGCCTCGATGCTGCCGGGTTCATTCGCGACGGCGCGCTGGTACGCGTCCCACGCCTTTCCCGCCTGACCCTGGCTGCTGTACACATCCCCCAGCATGATCTCTGGCCAGGCGATACCCGGATTTCTCCTCGCCACGCTCTCAGCCCAGTCGAGCGCTTGGTCCTTTCTTCCGAGCAACTGGTTTGTCTCAATCAGAGCCACATAGGCTTCACGATACTGCGGCTCAAGAGCTGCAGCTTTCTCGTATTGAGCCAGCGCAGATTGAAGGTCCGCTCGGTGCCGGTAGGCATCCCCTAGAGCCACGTGAGCCAACCCTGACCCAGGTGAAGTCTCGACCGCCGTGAGAAGACACTCCAGCGCCTCCTCTGGCCTTCCCTGTGCCTGGTGGATGCCGGCCTCGCCGACGTAGCCGCCAACGTCGCCGGGCGCAGCCTCAACCGCCTGCTGGAAGAGTTGCAGGGCCGATTCGCGGCTCCCCAGGCTCTCCTCCAACTGGCCCAAGGCCAGGTAGACTTCCACCTGAGTGGGCGCCAGGTCGAGGGCTTCCCGGTAGGCTTCCTCAGCCTGCTGGGGGTCGCCGCGTGCGTTGTGCCAGTCTCCCAGGGCCAGGTAGGTTGCTGCGTGGGCTGGCGCTGCGTCGAGGGCGGCCAACAGTTGGGAGTGGGCCTCCTCATACTGTCCCTCCGCTTCATACAGTGCAGCGAGGTTGAGGTAGCCATCCGGGTTGGCTGCGGCGACCGCTATGGCTTGTGAGTACAACTCTCTGGCTTCGTCTCGGTCTCCCAGCTTCTCTTTCAATTGTCCCCATGCCACGTACGCACTCGGCGGGCCAGTCATCAACTCTATGCTTTCCTGATCTGCATCTTGCTCCAGTTCGAGGGGCTCCCTTCCCTCGCCGGGGCCAGCAGCTATGGCTTGCTCATAGAGTGTTTCGGCTCGCTGCCAATCGCCGCGGGTCTGGTAGAAGGTCCCCAAGATGATGTAAGGCTGGGGATAGGCCGGGGCCACGTCGATTGCCTTCTGGAACTGGGCTATGGCCTCCTGATTTCGCCCTTCTTTAGCATAGAGTTGTCCCAGGCCGATGTACCCGCTGGGATTCGCAGGGGCTATGTCTATGGCTTGGCGATAGACGTCTTCTGCAGCAGGACGATCGTCCCGAGCTTCGTGCAGCATGGCCAGGGCAATCTGGCCCTCCACTGAGGAGGGGGCCACTTCCGTAGCCCTCTCGAGTTGTTCGAGGGCTTGTTGCACGTCGGTTTGGACGGCGTACAAGCGTCCTAGGCTCACATAGGCGTCGGGGACGCCTGGAGCCGCATCCATGGCTTGGAGGTAGATCTGCTCTGCTGACTCTCTATTGAGTCGTTCTTCCTCAAGCTGTCCGAGGGCTACATAGGCTGCGACTTCGGTAGGGGCCGCCTCGAGTGCTTGCCTGTAGGCGTCTTCAGCAAGTTGCCAGTCGCCACGGAACTTGTGCCAATCGCCCAAGGCCACGAGGGCTAGTGCGTCCGCTGGGCAAGCCTGGACGGCAGCCTGGAGCTGAGCTAGCGCCTCCTGGGGCTGTCCCATGGTTGCGTACAGGTTTCCTAGGCGGAGGTAGCCTCTGGGGTCGGTGGGGGCTGCGGCGATGGCCTGTTGATAGTGATGCTCGGCCGCCTCTCGGTCAAGGCGAGATTGCTCCAGCCGCCCTAGCTCCAGGTATGCCTCCACACCCGTAGGTGCTACCTCTAGCGCCTCTTGATAGGCCCGTTCTGCCTCCTCCCACTGGCCCCCGGTGCGATACCACTCTCCCCGAGAGATGAGGGGTAAGGCGTTGCCTGGGGCTACCCGGGCCGCGGCCTCAATCTCTTCCAGGGCTTTCTCTCGCTGACCCAGGCCGGCGTACAAATCGCTGAGAGATAGGTAGCCTCTGGGATCTCCAGCGGCTGCCGCTATCGCCTGCCGGCAGAGCGTCTCCGCTGCCTCCCTGTCAAGCTGCGCTTCCTCCAACTGGCCCAAGGCCAGGTAGACTTCCACCTGAGTGGGCGCCAGGTCGAGGGCTTCCCGGTAGGCTTCCTCAGCCTGCTGGGGGTCGCCGCGTGCGTTGTGCCAGTCTCCCAGGGCCAGGTAGGTTGCTGCGTGGGCTGGCGCTGCGTCGAGGGCGGCCAACAGTTGGGAGTGGGCCTCCTCATACTGTCCCTCCGCTTCATACAGTGCAGCGAGGTTGAGGTAGCCATCCGGGTTGGCTGCGGCGACCGCTATGGCTTGTGAGTACAACTCTCTGGCTTCGTCTCGGTCTCCCAGCTTCTCTTTCAATTGTCCCCATGCCACGTACGCACTCGGCGGGCCAGTCATCAACTCTATGCTTTCCTGATCTGCATCTTGCTCCAGTTCGAGGGGCTCCCTTCCCTCGCCGGGGCCAGCAGCTATGGCTTGCTCATAGAGTGTTTCGGCTCGCTGCCAATCGCCGCGGGTCTGGTAGAAGGTCCCCAAGATGATGTAAGGCTGGGGATAGGCCGGGGCCACGTCGATTGCCTTCTGGAACTGGGCTATGGCCTCCTGATTTCGCCCTTCTTTAGCATAGAGTTGTCCCAGGCCGATGTACCCGCTGGGATTCGCAGGGGCTATGTCTATGGCTTGGCGATAGACGTCTTCTGCAGCAGGACGATCGTCCCGAGCTTCGTGCAGCATGGCCAGGGCAATCTGGCCCTCCACTGAGGAGGGGGCCACTTCCGTAGCCCTCTCGAGTTGTTCGAGGGCTTGTTGCACGTCGGTTTGGACGGCGTACAAGCGTCCTAGGCTCACATAGGCGTCGGGGACGCCTGGAGCCGCATCCATGGCTTGGAGGTAGATCTGCTCTGCTGACTCTCTATTGAGTCGTTCTTCCTCAAGCTGTCCGAGGGCTACATAGGCTGCGACTTCGGTAGGGGCCGCCTCGAGTGCTTGCCTGTAGGCGTCTTCAGCAAGTTGCCAGTCGCCACGGAACTTGTGCCAATCGCCCAAGGCCACGAGGGCTAGTGCGTCCGCTGGGCAAGCCTGGACGGCAGCCTGGAGCTGAGCTAGCGCCTCCTGGGGCTGTCCCATGGTTGCGTACAGGTTTCCTAGGCGGAGGTAGCCTCTGGGGTCGGTGGGGGCTGCGGCGATGGCCTGTTGATAGTGATGCTCGGCCGCCTCTCGGTCAAGGCGAGATTGCTCCAGCCGCCCTAGCTCCAGGTATGCCTCCACACCCGTAGGTGCTACCTCTAGCGCCTCTTGATAGGCCCGTTCTGCCTCCTCCCACTGGCCCCCGGTGCGATACCACTCTCCCCGAGAGATGAGGGGTAAGGCGTTGCCTGGGGCTACCCGGGCCGCGGCCTCAATCTCTTCCAGGGCTTTCTCTCGCTGACCCAGGCCGGCGTACAAATCGCTGAGAGATAGGTATCCTCTGGGATCTCCAGCGGCTGCCTCTATCGCCTGCAGGTAGAGCGTCTCTGCTGCCTCTCTATCAAGCTGCGCTTCCTCCAACTGGCCCAAGGCCAGGTAGACGGACACGCTGCCAGGCTCGACCGATAGGGCAAACCGATACGTGTCCGCTGCTTCTTCGGCTCGTCCTAGTGACTGGTAGGCCAGGCCGAAAGCCAACTGAGCCGCGGTCGACCCGGGCGCAACCGCGACTGCCTGCTGATAGGCGGACAACGCCTCTTCGAAGTGGCCTCGCTGCCGTTGGAAGTCGCCCAAGGATATCCAGGTCGAGGCTGTCCCGGGGCTAACCTGCGTCGCTGATTGATGCAAAGCGAGAGCCTCGTCGAACCTCCCCATACCGGAGTACAGATCCGCCAGCATGCTGTAGGCATCCACGTAGGTCGGTTCCGCACTGAGCGCCTTGCGGTATGCCTCCACCGCCGGTTGCGTGTCGCCTCGGCGGGCATAGTGATCTCCCAACGCCGCGTATCCCAGTGCCGACCAGGGGGCCGCCTCCGTGCCCGCCAGGAACCCGGCGGCTGCTCTCGCCAAGTCGCCACGTGCCTCATACAACGTGGCCAGTCGGATGTGTCCCTCGACCACCGTCGGCTCGAGCCGAATGGCTTGCTGGTATGCTTCCGCAGCGGAATCCCATTTGCCCTGCTGTCTTTGCACTTCGGCCAGGATCATGTAGCCGCCGGCCTCTTGGGGACTGGCTTCTACCCCCTTCCGAGCCCAGGACAAGGCCTCACTCGCGCTCCCGCGACGTATGGCCAACTGGGCCAGAGCGTTGTGGATCTCAAGGGACAAGGGCACAGTCTCGATCGCTTTCTGGAGGGTTGTTGACGCGGCCGTCAGATCCGCCCTGGCTTGCTGGGCTTCGCTCAGGGCCACGTGGGCGTCAGCGTACCCCGGCTCTGCTTCGATGGCACGCCCGTACAGCTCCTCTGCTCCGACTAGGTCGCCCTCAAGTCGATACAGGTCTCCGAGGGCGAGTAGCACGTTGGCTGCACCAGGAGTCATAGCGGCCGCAGTCTCCAAGGTCACCCTCGCCTCCGTCAGGTCGCCCAGCGCCTGATACAACCGCCCCAGGCGCACACGAGCTTCGACATTGGCGGGTCGGAGGGCAAGGGCGCGGTCGAAGGATGCGATGGCGGCTTGCCAATCGGCCCTGGATGCCTGGTAGCTGCCTAGCGCAGCGTACCCCGCCGAGTTGCTGGGCTCGAGTCTCACTGCCCATTCGATTTCCTCACGGCTACCTTGGATGTCCCCCTTGGCCCTGTAGACGTCCGCAATGGCGACCCGCGGCCACGCCGCAGCCGGAGAAGACCTTGCCACGGACAGGAACCGGCCCAACTGCAGATCGAGTTCGCCAGCCCTTCCATGCAGGTAGCCCATGCCGATGTGTGCATAGATCATGTGCGGGTCGATGGCCAGGGCCTCATTGTAGGCCCGCCGCGCTTGCTCGATCTGACCACCCCCTCTGAGGAGGTCGCCTGTCGCAACCTTGATCGACGCGTCCCTTGGCTGGAGGGACATGGCGAGGTCGAGTTCTCCCAGAGCCGCCTCCAAATCACCGTTGGCCTGGTAAAGCGGTGCAAGAGCCCTGTGCGGGCCGGGAATCACTCTGTTGAGTGATACCAGACTCTCCAGTCGATCGATGGCGGGCAGGACCCCCGACCGTTCCTGCAAGGCTTGTGCCAGAGCGCCGAAAGCGGAGTCGTTCGTGGGGTCCAGTCGCCAGGCCCTTTCGTATTCCCGGATCGCCGCGTCGAGTTCCCCCCGAGCCTGATACAGATTGCCGAGATACAGGTGGGGCAACTCCAACCAGGGCTCGCCTCTGATCGCCTGTTGGTAGGCCTCCATAGCGGCCACCGGGTCGCCCGATTGCGCTAGGGCCAGGCCCAAAGCGACGTATCGAGAGGGATTGGGCTCAACGGCGATGGACGCTCGATAGGCGTGGGCAGCTTCGGACGACCATCTGGCGGACATCATGAAGTCACCCAACACCGAGTAGTAGGTGGCTGTTCCTGCTTTGCTCTGCAGACCGGCAGCGTACTCAAGACTGTCCTCCGCTGCATCCTTATCTCCGACGAGCAGCTGCGCTAGTCCTAGGGAGGCGTGGAGGGACTCTCTGGCCGGGTCTAGGACTACGGCTTCCCGGTACTCGACGACAGCCTGGTCAGCTTCCCGAAGAAGTAGATAGGTCTCACCCAATCTTGCGAGAACGGCAGGTTCACGCACTGCAAGTCGCTTGACCTCCAGAAGAGAGGCCAACGCCTCCGCCAACTCTCCCCGTCCTTCGTGGACCAAGGCCATTCCAACGTGAGCCAGGACCGGGCTTTCACCTTCCTCCAACGCTTCTCTGAAGACCGCCTCTGCCACGTCCCAGCGGCCTTGTCTCAGAGCCGAGTTGCCGTCTACGATCAGCGACCGTGGCAAGGGATTGCATACCTCGTAGATCGCATAGTCGGCATCCGAATACACTTCTGTGAACATGTCGGGAAGGTATCGGAACTGGAGATCGAAGTGAATCCGCTCCCTCTCGACCAGGACGTAGTCGATGTCATACCGTTCGATCGCTGCTACGAGCAGATCGTCCATCGCAGATGCGGTGGAAAAATGGCTCACGTCATCAATCCGCTGTAGTGACCGTGGAATCTGGTCCACCGGCAGCCTGTTGACAGTACCATAACCACGGAATTCGACGACGTTCGCCAGGGCAGCGTACCCTGGGATGCAAAGGTTCAACGAACTCGAGGCCAAGACGTTGATGGGCTGCTCAGGGGCTAGTTGGTCCAGGTGCAATAGCGCGTCCTCTGCCGTCGCGCACGTGGAGAAACCCTCCGCCATAGAGCGTTCTCCAAGGTTGGCGAAGCCTGCGCGGACGCTCGGCCAGCACGCCAGAAGCGCGACGATGACGACGACCATCGGACCGGCGCTACGCACGCGTATGGCAATCGAGTAGCTACGGCTCCCGGCACGATCTGCGAGCCATTCGATGGCTGTCCAGACTACCCAGCCGATGGCTAGCGTGGCAAGCAGCGGCAAGGGCCAGGCTAGGCGCCACATCAGGAACGGATCCACTATCCTGCCCACGAGGGAGACCATGGGAGGCACATAGAGAAGCAGCGGCAAGACCATCATCGACCCCAAGATCAGGCGGGCGAGGTTGCTTCTGCGGACGTATCGGACCAGTAGAGGCAGCGAAAGGTATCCCGCGACAACGACAGGCCGCAGAATGATGGAAGGGTGCACAATGTACATGCCGCCGTCCAAAGGCCACAGCCTGTACCTATTCACAGCCGAGGTGAGACGCCCGAGCTCCACCACGTCCTCCAGTCCTGCCGCCTCAATGGCCGTGAGGCCCGAGTATCGCACATACTGGATGGCGGGGATCACCATGCACAGAGCTAGGACGAACGCCGCCGCTAGCAGGAGTCGGACCGAGCGCCAAGAGGGTTCGCAGATGAGAAACACCGCGCCAAGACCCGTCGCCAAGCACAGAACCTGGATCAGGGCAAGGGGGTGCATTAGCGCAACGCCCAGAGACCCGCAGGCCAAGCCCGCCAACCGGCGCCGCTCTCCACCCTCCAGGAAGCTTTGCAGGAACATGAGTACGATGGGGAGCACAACGAACCAGGCTCGGAATTTGTCCTGAAAGATACGCGTCACGAGGTCGCTGCCTGTTCCTTCCACGGAGATGGTGGCCACGAGATAGATGCACCACAAGCTGAGCAGGAAGAGTACTTGGCGCTGATCGTGGAGACTGTGACGTAGGAAGGTGTACAGAGCTAGGAAAGCAAGGATGATGAGAATGGGCCGACTCCTCGTGAGAAACTCGACCGCTGACGTGCCGGCTAGCTGGCACAGGAGCATGTTCTGATATCCCTCGACGATGAGCTCGGTGCGGGCCATGAGCGACGTCCCCGTGCCGTGAAAGGGCTCCGTACCCGTGATCCGGTCCAGTCGCAAGACCTCCTGAAAGTAGGCCAGTCCGGCCAGGTCGTCGCCAGTGGGACGCCACTGTGACGACAAGTGGGCAAGCACGCCGCAGGTGAGGAGCACAAGGCAAAGGAGCAGAATCGTTGGAGCGTCTGGCCTGGCGCCAAAGAGACCTGGGCCGCCAACCGGTTCTGCAGCCGTGTCCCTCTGGTTCCTGAGATAGTAGGTCGTGCACACAACGGCTGTAAGGCCAAGCATCGCGATCGACAGCGCCAACAGGTGCTGTAGCTGCATCCGGAGCAGGATAGCCAGAATCGTGTAGGGAGTTGCCAGTCCTGTGCTGAGCACAAACGCGATGGGTACCCGTTCCAGCCAGGGGATACGCCCCATGAGTAGGGGGGCGACCAGGAGCCCTGGCAGGATGAACCACATCCAGCTAAGGGCTACTGCCAGAAACGGAGAGAAGTCGGCAACGAGCGGCGCGACAATCAGGAGGACCGGGGCGATTGCCAACAGTACGATGATCTCGAGGGCGGCTTTCCGACGAGGGAGAGTGGTGAGTGCATCGGAGACTCTGTTCATACCATCGCTATTCCTGGCAGGAAGCCTCCGTTGCCGGTGCGTACATCCGCGATGGGCGGCGAGCGCATTCGGCCTGCGGCCCTAGCCGTGACTTCTCAGTTGAGGACAGAGTGTTGTTGCCTTCCCCGTTCACGGCAGATACCCGAGTCCTCGTAGCCTATCCTCGATCTCCGCAACGTCACGCTTGGTGGCTTCCCCGATCGGCTCCTGGCTTTCATTGTCCTCGGCCGGAACTGTCGCCACAGGGCAGGTGCGGACCCGCTCATCCAGGAAGGCTTCCACCAACACTCTGCCGTCCATGTCGTCCGGCACTGGGAGCCCAAGCAGGTGCAGTATGGTGGGGGCCAGGTCGACGATGTCGGCTTCCTCCATCTGCAAACCCGGACTGATGTCAGGGCCGTGAATGATCAACGTCCCTTTCTGGCGGTGCGTGCCAGACACGATGGACACCTTGTCGAACCATCTGTTAGATACGAAGCCCAGCCCCATGTCGACATAGCGTCCGTCCCTGGGAACGCAGATGATATCTGGCAAGCCCTGCAACTCAGACCCGTGAAACAGCTCCTCTTTCCTGTATCCGCCGCCCAAGTAGGGCAAACCGGTCGACGGGACGATGACGCCCTCCAGGCGCGCGATTATGTCGTCCCGAAGCGCCTCATACTCATGGCCTGGCAGTACTGTGCCTTCAGGATCCCGACCTTTCAGGTTGATGCGGATCTGGCCAAAAGCGCCCGACGCATGGGCCTTGGTTCTCGACCAGTCGATGTCCTGCTCCGAGAGGAAGAGCTTGCCCAGAATGCCACCTCCCTTTCCTTGGACACCCAGCCGGCTTCTGAGTCTCCGGTCACCAAGCCGGCCAATGAAGGCATTCGCCACTGGATAGATCTTGTTGACGGTCAGGCCCAGGCGGAATAGCCAGTATCTCAGTTGCGATGAGGCCTGGCGGCGGACGCTCAGCAATCCCTGATCCATTAGCCAGTTGTTTGGGAAGAAGGCCTCATAGAATCCGCCCGCCCCGTGATCCGACATGACGATGGTATGAGTCTGACTGCCCGCCTCTTCCGTCAGAGATGCGACAGCCTCATCGACTGCTTGATAGACCCGCAGTATCGCATCCCCAAGACGCTTGCCGTCTTCCGCAACGTGGAGCGGATGCTGCGAATCCATGTCTTTCCAGAACTTGTGGATGACCGTGTCTGTGGCGTTGAGAACGACGATGAAGAGATCCCAATCGTATGTCCTCATCACGTGTAGGCTCGCCCGAAGCCTGCGGTGGAGCACATCCAACACGTCCTGCAGAAACTCCTCCTCTGCACCTCGTCTATGGACCACAGAATGGGTGACTCGGTAGCCGCCAACATGAGAGTCCAACTCAGCCTTGAGGTCGGCAGGATATGTCACATCGTCGGCGGAAGGCGGGGTCAGAAGTCCTGTGACCATTACGCCATTGACCTTCTCTGGTGGATAGGTCACGGGCACATTGATCACTGCGACCCGCTTGCCCTGACGGCCGGCGATCTCCCAGAGGGTCGGACCTTTGATCGAGCGCCTGTCCACTATGGATGGTGCGGAAGCGTCACCGCGTGCCTGGGTCCACCATAGGACGCCGTGCTTCCCCGGGTTCTTACCTGTGGCGAACGAAGGCCAGTTGGGCACGGAACTAGGTGGCAACTGCGATTTCAACTCACACCAGGCGCCTTCCTGCATCAGCCGTCCCAACTCCGTCAGTCTCCCTTCCGCCGCCCACGGTCTGATCAGGTCCAAGGTTGCTCCATCTAACCCGATGACGAGCACCCTCGCATCAAGGTCTTCAGTCATCACCTGGCGCACCTCTAGCGCTCCGCAGGAGAAAAGAGTTCGATGGCATGTCACCCAGCGTATCCCAGGCCTTTGAGTATGTCACGCACAGCCTCCTCGTCCTCGCCCGAGAGCGTCGCGGGGGCATTGTCGCCCTCGAGCGCCGGGGCTGCACGCCTGGTCTGCAGCCTGCGCTGGAAATCATCGGAGAAGAGACCTGTCAGGACCTGTCCATCCATGTCGGAGGGGATGGGCACCCCGAGCAGAGCCAGGATGGTTGGTGCCAGATCCACTATGCTGGCCCCTTCGAGAGCATAGCCACACCGCATCCCTGGCCCGGTCGCGAGCAACACTCCTTCCATCCTGTGTCCTCCGGTACGGTCGAACGGCGGCTCCAGCCAGTCATTCGATGCAAACTGTAGCAGGCCAAAGCCAGCATACCTCCAATCCCGCGGTTCGCAGAACAGGTCTGGGGCTTGCTCCAGACGTGGCCCTGAGTAGATGTCCTCGCGACGGTGGACTTCTTGCACAATCTCCTGGCCGGTCCACGGGTCGCGGGATCTGTGGAGAGCCTGCTCCAGCTCATCCAGAACAGAGTCGTAGTCGCGTCCAGGTTCAACCACGCCCTCCGGCTCGCGCCCACGCAAGTTCACGAAGATCTGTCCGACGTTGCCGACCGAGTATGCACGGGTCCTGGCCCAATCTATGTCGTCGAAGGAGAGGAAGCAACGGTCAAGCAGGTTGCGGGCTCTGTTCCGGCGTCTCCTGATACTCTTGACAACGGTCCCAGCCTGACGCAAATGACGTAGCAGGCGATAGAGGTTTAGTGGGGTGAAACCCGATCGAAACAGAGCGCTTTTCACAAACGTGATCGGCGTGCTCTTGAAGTGAAGGAAACCTTCTCGCCACAACCAGGTGTTCATGTGAATGTACTTCTCGAGGGGGCCAAAACCATGGTCCGAAACAACGATAACGTGGGTACCGTCGTCCACCATGTCCAGGAGTTCCCCCAGGTACCTATCTAGTTGCCTGTAGCACTCCCTGATGGCGTATCTGAACTCTGGGGGCGTATCGGCGGGATGCCTGGAATGCGTATCGTCCATGAAGTGCCAGAAGGCATGCTGAACCGTGTCCGTGGCCATGAACACAACCATGTAGAAATCCCAGTCTATGGCTTCCCACAAGTGGCAGGCTGCTCCCATGCGCATCGCACTCATCTCGCGCAGGACTCGTAGCAGATCCGCCTCACGTCCAGAAGCATCGAAGTTGCCGCCTGGTTGCACCACGTAGTCTGGCACCGCCTCGCGAAGGCCCCGGCCGACTTCTTGTGGGTAGCAGTAGTCCTCGGCGTCGGGCGGGGTCAGCAAGCCGGCAACCACGAAGCCGTCGACGGGCTCGGGAGGATAGGTCAGAGGTACGTTGAGCACCCCTACTTTCTTGCCGGCCTGACTCAGGATTCGCCACAGCGATGCACCGTGGCGACGGGTGGCGTTGAACGAGGAGAGTCTGTAGGTACCAGGCTGTCGTCCAAGGAAGTCGTAGACGCCATGTTTGCCGGGGTTCGTCCCTGTGGCAAACGAGGTCCAGGCTGGTCCAGTGATAGGCGGGAGGGTGCTGCGCAGTGCACCCCACACCCCTTCATCCATCAGTCGCTTGAATGTCGGGAGTATCCCTGCGTTGGCCCACGGCTCAATCAGGTCCAGAGTAGCCCCATCCAGGCCAACGACGAGAACCCTGCGGCGAGTCTTCATGCCCAGCCTGACCTTCGACCTTGGCTCATCGTTCACCTCCGCAGACTGTAGCGAAGATGGCCTCTAGAGTCTCTGATCGATTCGGATCCCCGCCGACATAGACGTAGACTCCATCCACCAGGTCGACTATAGCCTCCCTGTAGGCCAGCAGCTCTTCAGTGCTGAGGGCGCGTCCTCCAGGTGTGGCCGATATCTGGGCCCACACACGTAGGTTGGTGTTGCCCCTGCGCAACTGGGTGATGACGTCCTCAACCTCCTCTCGGTACACGGGCCCGGGCGGATTCGACTGAAGACGCTGGGTCTGAATAATCCAGAGATCGGCGTAGGACGCCATTGCCGCATACTCCACCCGGTTCTCCTCCATCAACCCCCATCCAGGACCCATTAGTAGCAGCTTGCCGTTCTCGTGGGCCAGGACTGAGGCCTGTTGAGTCGCTCTCACGACGTCCAGCTGCTCTGCTGCGGGCGTGTGCCTACCGGCCTCCAGGCTATATGCCAGGACATCATAGGGCACTGCCGATTCGGATGCCTCCTCGGCCAGTTCGTGTAGGCGCGTCAGAGAGGGACCCACCAGGACTCTGAGACCAGTCTCGATCTGGCCGAAGTACTCTTCTGCCAGTCCAAGGCTGCCAGTGACGTACATTCTCCCCGGAGTCTGGTAAGACAGATGGATCTCGATGGTATCTTCACGTAGACCGGCCCCAAGAGGGCAAGCGGCTGGAGGGACCATCGCCGTTCCCGACGGCGTTGCCTGGTGAATGGCTATTGCGCTGGTCATGATGGTGGGCACTGAAGTGGCTGTATCGACCGCAGAAGCGGTGGACTCTCCAGCCAGAGGCAAGGCGGAGTTGCGCGAGGGGACAGTTGGCTCAGGCTCCGGTGTACACGCGGCCAAGACGGTGAGACAGCTCAGCGTAGCGGTCAATACCACCCTTGTGGTTTCTCGCAACCGCCTCTGCTCCAAAGGGTTCTCTCACCTCTAGGGTGACACCACCAGCGGCACGAAGAATCTCTCGTACCGCATCAGAATCACGTGGGCTTTGCCCGGTGACTCGGTTTCCGCCCTGCTGCCATAGGCGCCTATGAGGATATCGTCGCAACCGTTGCCGTCCACGTCCCCTGCCGGTGCAACATCGTATCCCGCCACATCGAGTTCTGCCTCGCCCACGTAGATGATATCGGCGTGCCGGAGAGAAAAGCCGCTGGTCCAGGCGGCTGCGTCTGGCCGCCCGTACATCAGGTATGCTGCACCTGCGCCCTGACCGCCTCTGTTGTTGTGCGGCGCCCCTATCAGGAAGTCGTCGAAGCCATCGCCGTTGACATCGCCCGCCCCGCTGACCCGCCGCCCGGCCTGATCGTACGCACTTTCTCCTATGAAACCTGCGCTCGCCTGAGCTAGAGGGAAGTCCATCCCCCAGTTTGCGGCAGGCTTTCCCAGGATCAGATATGCCTTGCCAACATCTGGAGCAGCATAATCGTATCGCGAGGCCCCGATCAAGAAGTCGTCATAGCCATCGCCATTGACGTCACCCGCCCCCGCCACGCGCCGCCCTGCTTCGTCTCCCGCTGCCTCGCCGATGAAAGAGGCATCTGCGTCGGCCAGAGGGTAGTCTGTGCCCCAATCAGCCGCCTCGTCGCCCAGAATCAGGTAGCACTGACCAGCGTTTGTGCCCCCGTCATCGTTGTAGATTGCGCCGATGAGAAAATCATCGTAGCCGTCGCCGTCGACGTCACCCACGCCTGCCGCCGAGCGACCAGCTCGATCATCCCCTGCTTCTCCTATGAAAGAGGCATCCGCAACGGCCAATGAGTAGTCCTGTCCCCAATCGGCGGCCTGCCTTCCCAGAATCAAGTACACTTTCCCTGTGTCTGTGGCGACGTCGGTGTTGGATACGTCGTAGCGTGGGCTCGTGATCAGGAAGTCATCATAGCCATCGCCGTTGACGTCGCCAGCGGTAGATAGGTAGTAGCCCGCGCTGTCCGCCTCGTTCTCCCCCAGAAAGCTCGCGTCGGCTTGTTGTGCCGGATATCCCAGGCCCCAGTCGACGTTCGATCTGCCGAGGTAGAGATACGTCCTGCCCTGCCGTGGCACGGTCGATTCGTCCAACCACCCGCTGATCAGGAAGTCACCAAAACCGTCGTCGTTCACGTCCCCGGCCGCGTAGTTCTGCCTGCCAGTCATACCATCACTCAGCTCGCCCACAAACTGTGCGTCCGCCTGAGAGAGGTCTATGTGCGTCCCTGGCCACTCCTCCGACGAGCGCCCGAGGACAAGGTAGGCCGCGCCAACGCAGACGGAGACGCCAGGAGAGCGCTCGATCTTGACCCTGGGCGCCCCCACCAGGAAGTCATCGAAACCATCCTGGTTGACATCGCCAGCTGGTGACACTGAGTACCCCGCCCAGTCCCGGGCCTCTTCGCCTAGGAACGTGAGGTCCGCGTCGGCCAGATTGACCACCAAAGGCTCGTCCACCTGGGCGCCCGCATCCGGTGAACCCAGAAGGATGCCCGACAGGCTCATCACGAGTACCGCCGATCTGAGTGGATTTCTCACCCCAGTCCTGGTTTCTCTTTCGCTTGGCCAGCTCCCAGACGTGTGCAGAGACGGGGCATGGGCAGGTGCGTCTCGCAGTGCGGACTTTCACGCAGTGCCGCAATCGTAGCCTGTCGCCAGCTAGATGTCAAGTGGCTTGAGCCTGGAGAACGCCCCTGGAGGCAAATCCTGGGACGCACTTCGCTCCCCCTGCGCACAGCCCACGGCACTCTAGCCCAAGACCGACCTTCCCAACGTACGCCGTGAGCACTGGCTGACCGGGATCGTTCGCCCCCGCCTCAGATGCCAGTGGCGACGAGCGACAGATGGGCAATGTGTGCGCACATCGTGTGCGTGAACCGAGTCACCTCTCCATTTAGGGCAAGAGGCTTGAAGCGGGGACAGGGTGCAGCACACTGGGGTACATCCTTCACCAGAGCATCAACGTAGCAGACCGTCAGAGGACCCGGTTCCCAAAGGGTGATGTTGGTGGTGTATTCCCTCGACTCCGCGGCAGCAGCTTGTGAGCTCTCCGTGCAACTGACGGGATCTGCGTCAGTTCCGTACCGGAGGCTCACCTGGGCTGGGCTGTCGGCACGCATCCACACCGGGCATCTCCGGCACGGTTGAGAACCAAACGAAGGCAGTCACTACCGGCAGCGATGCCGCTCGACGTGCGACCACCTCGTCTTCCATTCACGCGAGCCATCGTTCAGAGTCATTGCCGCCGCTCCTGCCTGGACTCCACCGGAGCTGTGAGTGCGCTCTCCCTCGGCCCACCATCTCCCCGGCCAGTTCAACGGGTGTGTCACGTCACTTGCGCCCGTGCGCTCACGGCTTGGCGTCATTCTGGGTCTGGCATAGGGCCCGGACCGGGATTCGCTACTGCCTCTGCATCGTTGGTCGACCTCAAGCGCTTGATCGTCTTTGCCGGAACACCACCGACAAGCGTGTACGGCGGCACGTCCCTGGTCACCACGGATCCTGCGCCCACTACGGCTCCTTCATGTATTGTAACCCCTGGTAGCAGGATGCTCGCCGTGCCAATGCCAGAGTACCTCATCAGCCGTACCGGAGCCACGAATCCGTGCCTTGTGTCAAAGCCTTGTTTGCCGGTGCCGCCGAAGTCGCTCTTGGCCCGCACATCATCGTGACAGATGATGATGACGTGCCGAGAGGGTCCGCTATGGTCTTCAAGAAAGATCAACTCTGGAAACTGATCGTCCATATAGCAGTACATCTCCACGACGCAATCCTGCCCTATGTTCACGCCCATCTGGCGGTAGAGCCAGATCCTAAGGCCTCTATGGAGAGTGACGCGGGCTACCATGTTGAGGAGCTTCTGTTTCAGAAGGGTTAGTCTGCTGCGTGGACGCAGCCTTTCGTATTCATGCCTCGACAGGGGCATCCTGGCCAACATGTCCTTGTCAGGCGGTGATACTGCCACCGTCGTCGTCTCCTTCTCCTACCCTAGGCATATCTGTGATCCAGAGAACGAAACGCGCCCACAATCCTGGCAGTATCATCATCGTCGAGGTAGGGGTTAGTCGGCAAGGTCAACAGGCGTGATGACAAGAGCGAAGCCCCAGGAAAGTCATGCTCCTCCTGTCGAATCGCGTTGCCAAGCAGACGGGCGAGTGGTATCCTGTACGGCCGACCCACGCCGATTCCCTGTCGTCTCAGGAGGCCAACAAGCCTGTCAACGCGTTCTTCTGCGTCCACCACGAGAGGCAGACGCAAGAACACCGGTTCAGCGTCCTCCGGCACTTCGGGAAAGCGTATGAAGCGGAATTCGGACAGTGCGGCCTTGAGCAGGCCCGCGTTCTTTTGGCGGATTGCCTGGACACGGTCCAACCGGCCAAGAAGCGAAGATCCCACCCCGGCCTGTACTCCCGACAATCCAGCCAGGCGGATCGGACGCAAGCTCTGAAGATCAGGTACCTCTCGGGCTGGATCTAGCGGCGACCGAGCGACAAACCACCAACCCCTGGGGTGGGTCGCCAGACCGTAACCCAAGAACATGCCCAGCGAGACGATGTCCACTGAACGCGGTGGATGGACGGACTCGCTCATCGTCTCAGCGATGGCCGATGCACACCGTTCCTGAGCGACGATCACCCCTCCATGGCCAGTGGGCAGGCACTTGCCCCGCCCAAGGCTGTAGAGGCCAGCGTCACCGACAGTGCCCACCTGGCTACCACGCAGAGTTGCACCAAAGGCCTGAGCTGCGTCCTCTATCACGAAAACACCGTGCTCCCGCCCGATTTCCAGCACTGGCCCCACGTCCTGAGCCAACCCGTAAAGATGGACCTGAACAACGGCTAGCACATCCTTGACGATCAGCCGTCTTAGAGTGGCAACCTCCAGATCCAACGTCTTCGGGGACACGTCGCACAGGACAGGTTGGAGGCCGGCGGACAACACGGCTTGCGGCACCGTTGGGCACCCGTACGCAGGGACTATCACCCTCGTGCGAGCACTGAGCCGTCCCAGCCCCAAGAGGATGACCGTCAGAGCTGCCCGCCCAGACGAGACGAGAAAGCAATCAGGGCAACCCGTGTGCCTGGACAGGAGCGAGCGGAAGTGAGAGAGGGCACCTTGGGGATTGGACAGGGACACCAGGCCGCTTCTCAAGTCGGAGAGCTCGATGGGCACTGCCGTGGGGGGAACGTGATGCATGGGCCGCCTCTGGAACGATCGGTCACCCTGTCCAGGCATCTCACTCCTCATCAGGCCAAGCGGTGGACGTAGGGCATCCGCCAGAGCACAACCGCGGCCCAGGCAACACCGCCCAGCGCTGCCAACCCGATGGCTAGCGGGGCACCCGTGACCTCGGCCAGCGCACCAACTCCCAGCGCGCCCATGCGCGACGCACCATTGGAGGTAAGGTTGAAGATGCTCATGACCCGACCATGATACTCGTCCCGGGCGAGAACCTGGATCAAGCTGTTTGCGAGCGTCTGGCGCACAGCATTGCTGGCGCCCACTGCGGCTACCAGGGCCAGACTGAGGGGAAAGGATCTGGACAAACAGAACAAGACCAGGAAGAGGGGCCCCACGGCGTTTCCGAGGACCAACCACCTTCCCCGACGTCCTTCTCTGATGCTGGCTACCCCTAGTGCGCCCACGATGGCCCCAGCTCCCACCGCAGTCATCAAGAACCCCAGCCCCTGTGGTCCCGCCAGCAGCACATCGCGGGCGAAGACGGGCATGAGAGTTATGTAAGGAAGAGTGAGCACGCTAGACACCGCCACGATGCTCATGAGCGCCCGAATGGCCTTTGCATTCCACACGTATCTGAGTCCCTCCACAAGGCTGCCCCGAAGCTCCAGAGCCCCGGTAGACACAGTCCGTCGCGGCAGGCTGATAGCCAGCATGGCAGCTATCGTGGCGAGATAGGTCATGCCGTTGATAAAGAAGCATCCCGCTTCCCCTATCCACAGTACGAGGGTGCCAGCGATGGCCGGCCCGACGATACGAGCGCTATTGTACATGGCGGAGTTTAGCGCGACAGCGTTGTTCAAGTCCTCTCTGCCCACAGCGTCCATCACGAACGCGAGACGTGCTGGCTGCTCCAGTGCTGCCGCAGCGCCTAGCACGAAGGTCAGGAACATGATGTGCCATACGTCTACTACCTGTAACCAGGTGAGGACTGCCAGAGCGAAGGCGACAATCATCAGCACGACCTCGCTGGCAATGATCAGGCGGCGACGCGAGAAGCGGTCGCTGACAATTCCCGCCAGTAGCGTAATGGGGACCACAGGCACAAGGCCGACCACGCTCACCAGGCCCAAGAGCAGTGCTGAGTCCGTGAGTCGATATACCAACCAGCCTTGAGCTACGATCTGCATCCACGTGCCGATCGAAGATACGGTCTGTCCTGACCAGAATAGTCGGAAGTTGCGGTGGCGCAGGGCGCGAAAGGTCCGTGGCCACTTGAACACTTGGGGCGAGGGTTCGGACGGAGCGAACAAGACAGATGGCCTCCACAAGCTGATCGTTTGACGCTAGTCCCGCCTCGGAGATTCATCTTGAGGCTGTCGCCGTCTCCAAAGCTCTCTCAGTAGCCATGTCCGACCGTGTGGCCGCTTGCTGAGGATCACGCGCCGGTCGTCTGCATATAGGGGGAAGCGTAGTATCGCCATGAACAGGGCCGATACGATTATGGGAACCAGGCCCAGCGAGTAGGCGATCCTTGCAGCCAACCCTACATCGAGGGTCTTTGCCTTGGCGATACTGGCTAGACAGAGAAGAGGCAGCTCCAACGCGAACTCCAGGCCGTACATGTTCTTATAGAAGGTGATGAAGCGGTTGCGAGTGAGCAGGTATGCCATGCGCAGGGCCCTCCCGTCGGGGCGCAAGCGCCTCGATGGTTCGCGCTCGTGATAGCCCACCGCTGAAGGGACAAAGACCACCTTGTATCCCAGGTTGTTGATGCGTAGCCCAAGGTCTGTGTCCTCACAGTAGATGAAGTAGCTGGGATCGAAGAAGTACCCCAACTCACCCTCGATCTCTCGATCAATGAGCATCGATCCTCCGGCGATGAACAGGGTCGGGACAGGCTGTCGATCCAGGTCCATCTCTGTGAAGCCAACATAGCCGAATGGAGTGAGCTCACACATGACGCCCCGAGCTACAAGCCTCTCGCGCTCGTTGTGCCCATCCCGCTTGAGGGGCAGTCCCACTGGGTGGCAACCCTTGATCTGCGGATCGCTCCCGAGCGCGTCGATCATCTCTGCGAGCCACCGTCGGTGCACCACCGTATCGGCGTTCTGGAAGGCGACGTACCGCCCTCTGGCCACGGCCGCCGCCCTGTTGTTGCCTTCTGCGAAGCCATAGTTGCGGTCAAGGCGTAGCACACTCACCGAGGGGAATCGGTTCTCCACCAAGTCCGCGGAACCATCGGTGGAGGCGTTGTCAGCGTAAATCACCTCGTAGGTGTGATCGCCCATGTCTTGATCGAGCAGGGAGCTCAGGCATCCGTCGAGATACTCCCTGTCATTGTGGGCGAGCACAATCACGCTGGCCGTCAACTCATCGCTCTTGGACATCTGCTTGTGATCTAGACAGTCGACCTCTCTGGTCGTCCAAACCTCGTCGAAGCGGGTATCCATTGCTCGGCCCAGCGACCGTCAGACAAACGGTACGTGGCGACGGACGTGCGGCCCCAAGAACACACACACCCTGACTGGCAGTCTCTTCCAAAGGCCGGTGAAAAGCCGAAACGCAGGATCCGTTCTTGTCCGAACCAGGATGTCTGGCGACGTTGTCGCACCGATGAGATAGTACTGCCTGTGCAGCGGCACGAACTCGGAGGCCCATCTCCCCTTGAACGCATGGTGCCCTGAACCCTCGCGGCATCTTCCGAAGTCCACACGGGAGTAGCCATGCTGGCACGCATATCGCAAGTGTTCCCAATAGGTGAGGTATTCGGGACCCAGGGCCAGATGGCGTGCAGAGGAGCCTCCCCAGAACCCAAAGATCGTGTCTCTGAACGCGAACGCCCAGTGTGCGGCGATTGTCTCACCCTCGCGCCTCACGAGGAAGATGAGCGGCAAGCCTGGCAGCTCCCTGGCTATTCTGCGGAGAAACTCTCTGCTGAAGACAGGCATCCCCATGTCTCTCGCAAAGCCCGAGAAATGTGCATAGAATTCCTCCAGATACTCGACGCCGCCCACCGAGGACCGCAGATTGCACCTTTTCGCAGATCTGGCCTGTCGACGAGTATCCCTGTCCAGGCTACTCCAGACCGATTCTGCATCGGAGGACAACTCGCGAATCGCGGTGTAGTATCCGTCTGCAGATGTCAGCTCGGAGTCCCAACTCTGAAGAGAGTCTCTCAGCACGAGGTGTCTGCTGTGGGTCTGACCGGCGATCTCCTTGGCGCGGTCGATTAGCAGTTCGGCAGCCTCAGGGTTTTGGGTACAGACGCCACCCGGCAGGGTGGTGACATAGTTGCCTACCAGCCGGCTCCTGACCTCGAACAGTGCTAACACGCCCTCGATGCGACCGGCCTGCTTGGCGGCAAGGTGATGAGAGGCATAGCCGTATGTCTGCTCCATGACGCGCTTCCAGGGGAACAAGTGAAACGGGGATGCGGTCGGACACTCCCCTACGTAGTCGTCCCAGTCAGCTTCCTCTCTCTTGGCTCGTGGCTCCGACAGTTCCACACTGATCCTCCGGGTCTCGCGCCCTCCGTTGGGGGATCCGCCGCCAGCGCAATTGGCTACTGTTGGCACGACACGTGCGGCCGGTTTCCGGGGACAGCGAAACAGCGACTTTGAACCGACCGATGAGAGACCGCGTCGGGGCCTTCCTCTCGAGGCAGCGTCTTCTCTCCTGCCACCCCAGTGACCCATCGCGGAAACCCTTGGAGACGTAGCGCCGCAGCGATACATTCTATCACGATGCGGCCTGCGGAGCAAACAGCCACCGCAATACCAAGAAAGCCGACGAGGTCAACTCAGGCACAACACCAGTTCCACTCCCGCAATCCCGCCCCACGCGGGCGTGCGTCCAGCCGCTTGGGCAAGTAGTTCACGAGAAGACAAGCTCTAGAGTATACGTGGGAAGCACTCCCCCGGGGATTCGAACGCGCGCACAGTGCTCGCCTGAGCGGGTAGCGCGGCTGGCGGATTCCACTCCGCTGCTACTCTCTGGCGCCAGTGTTGGAGCTGTCTTTGTCCTTCTCTTCACGAGGGCATTGGGGTGCTCGAGTCCAGTCAGGGGCATGAAAAAGGAGGGCCTTTCGTGCCGCCGCAGCCATCTGGTTCGCTCCAAAGGGTGTAGTACTGAGCGCGGCCCTTGAAATGCCCCACTATGAAACGCACATCGCCCAGGGAATCCTGGATCTGTTCCTCTTGCGATTGCCCTCGCCCTAGTGCTCTCGCTTGCTCCGCCTCTCCTCTCGTGCCCAACACAAGGTATCGAGATCGTTCGCAAGAGAGGTGACTAGTGGTGTTCTCGTCTTTCCCCCGTCTCAAGGTAATGATTGATGGCTTCTTCCCAGTCTCTGAGATCGTGAGCATAGGTCAATTGGAGAGCCTTTTCGTTGATTGCGTTGCCCTTGTCGGTCAGTCCCGTGTACGTGTACGTGATCTCCGCCTTGGTTGTTTGATTCGGAGTATCCTCACAGCATTGGATAGTAATCCACCATAGTCTTTCCGGGGAAAAGACCGTGTACTCGATGAGCCCTTGGTCAGGCAGGCATTTCGATACTGTCCAGATATAGTCAGGTTCGCCGTGCCCATGGTGGGATGGTGTTTTGAAGACCATATGCTCTTCCATCAGATCTGTGGTCGAGTAGAGTATCTGAGGATCCCATCCAGCGGCCCATTCTCTTTCTCTGATGGGTCCAAACAGCGGGAATACTTCCTTCAGCGGGGAGTCCAAGATGATGACACCTGTTCTTGATATTCTATTCGATGTGAAAGCTGAGAGTGCCATATTACCCTCCGAACCTGGGTCAAGATGGGCGCGCTGCCTGACCACTGATTGGCCGGACATCTTTCCCATCTAGTCATCCCCCGAATTATCCCAGAATCGCCTGTCTATCACAAGACCGATCCGACCCATCGCTTCTTGGTCAACGCTGTGAGACGACGAAACCAGCGCTGCGGGTGCATGGTCACGCCAAGCACAGCACCCGCTCTAGCTCGACTGCTGTACTTGCGCCACCCATTGGCAGGTGTGCGGCTACTTGGGCAAGTGGTTCCGGAGAAGTCAAGTTCGAGAGCATATGTGGGAAGTGCTCCCCCGGGGATTCGAACGCGCGCACTCTTCGGATCCGAGAGTTGTACGGATGCGTGAGGCGACGGCCGACCAAGGGGGCCAAGCCAGCCCTATGAACTTTCGGGGAAGACAGGAATCATTTGCAGCCTTGCCACCTGTTCCCTCATCGCATCCTCAGCAGGTGGCGTGTGGAAGCGGCTTGCCGCATCTAATACTCTGGGCAGCAGTCGCATGTCACCCACGGTGTTCAAGAAAACGGCCTCATTGCCAAGCACCCAATGCACAGCTTGGTCGATGTCCTCTTGAGCAGTCAGAGGCGGGTACCACGTGTTCGGGATGGGCTCGACGTCTTGCGCTGACGAGCGGTCCCCAGCCGTCAGCGTTGCAAGTCTTGTCTCGCCAGCAGCGCCCCGCGCAATGGACTTGATGGTTTGCACCGCGACGTTTCGATCCTGACAGAGAACCATCAGGGAGTCGAAGTCCGCCTTGTACTGCGGGTCCCTCGTCATCAGGTAGTTGTAGGGCAGCAATACCGAGTCGAAGTCAAAGCGCTCCAGGCTACGCCTGTGCATGGCCGCAGCAGTCGTGCCGTGGCCGGTGACTCCAATGAACCTCACGAGACCACGTTCTCGGGCTTCGATAGCTGCCTCGAGAGCGCCGCCCGGTCCCATAGCGATCTCCCATTCCCCGGGATCGACCAGGTGGTGCAGTTGCCACAGATCCACTCTGTCGGTGCACAGCCTCTCCAGAGAGAGGTGCAGTTGGTCCCAGGCTTTCTCGCGCGTGCGCTCGTCTGTCTTGGTGGCCAGGAAGAAGTCCTGTCGGTGGCGATCCATCCACGGGCCGATCAGCGATTCAGCATCGCCGTAGCTGGCCGCCGTGTCAATATGATTGACTCCGTGTTCGAGTAACACCCCGAGCGTCTGGTCCGCTTCAGCAGGAGTCGCTGCCTGAAGCGCCCATGCTCCAAAGAGCGTCCGCGTACTCATGTGACCAGTTCGGCCAAAGGGTTTCTTGTCGATCATCGCGGTAGTCCTCTCTGCGTTCTCGCTCACCAAGGGTGCTGTCGACAACAAGCGCCGCAACCTTCAGAGTAAGGTCGAGTATCGAAAAGACCCAAGACCAGCCGGCGACGTCCCGCTGCCGAATGCTACCATGGCCACCTGCAATTGGCAACCAGGCGCACTCATTCACCCATGCTGGTACCGAAGTGGTATGGTTCACTCGAATGATAGTGCTACCGAGGAGGCTATGCCCACCAAAGAGAAGATGACGACAAATGAAATGTGCTACCCTTTACGACGGACTGCGCCGGTGGTTCGAACGCGCGTACCGTCGCCTCCTCAGAGCGCTGCGTAGCCGGAATGGATCCTAGTGCAGACTACCCTGTTCCACCAAGCTCCGAGTCATCTTCGTCGTCATCATGAGGGCATTGGTGTGCCTGCGTCCAGCCAGGGGCATGAAGCAGGAGGGCCTTGCGAGGCCCTCCTGTCTGTGTCACACCATGCTCGCTGACGCATACGTGCGTTGGCTACCGTTGAGAAGACCGCGGATCACCGCATGGTCCCGAAGGTCTACCGCTACCCCGGCGGCGACATCTCCGACGGTCCCCGACAGCTCGGCTGCTACCACAGCGCGTTCAGTAAGAGAGTTCGCCGTCATCGAGCTTGCCTGGGCCTCCAAGCGCGCCGTCTCACCCACAGAAGGTCACCAGCCCGCTGCCCCAGCGCTCTTCGCTGCGACCAACCTTGACCCCAACTCAACGAACGTCTATACTTCACAGCGTAAGCGCCTGGCGCTGGGAACCATGACCCCTCGTGATCACACAAAACCCAGCCAACCCAGTTCGAGGCCACAAACAACCCACGAAACACTCATTTGGCCTAGCACGAGGAAGGAAACCATGAAGCTGAGAGACCGAGTAGCCATCGTGACTGGAGGTGGAAGAGGCATAGGCAGAGCCATCAGTCTCGCCCTATCCGACGAAGGAGCTGCCGTAGTGGTTGCCGCGCGCAGCCTGGCCCCGCTGGAAGAGGTAGCTAACCAGATCAGAGCCCAGGGAGGCCAGGCCAAAGCGATACAGACCGATATTGCGGATCCGGCCCAGGTAGAACGAATGGTCGTGGAGACGGTCGAAGAGTTCGGTCAGCTCGACATCCTGGTCAACAACGCCGCCTACGACCACAAAGAGGTGGAGGTCTCCGAGATGGACCTGGACTTCTGGCGGCAGACCTTGGAGGTGAACGTCACCGGAACCATGCTCTGTGCCCGGGAAGCGCTGAAGGCCATGATACCTCACCGGTGCGGAGTCATCGTCAACGTAGGTAGCGTGGCGGGTATCTCCGGGCATCCTACGGAGAGCCACTACTGCGTCTCCAAGTGGGCCATCATCGGCTTCACCGAAGTGCTGGCCATCGAAGCCGGCCAACACAACATCCGGGTCAATGCCATCAGCCCCGGAGCCACCCGCACCAAGGGCTTCGAACGGTTCATCCGGGCTCTGGCCAGGCGTCAGGGCCTGACGGAAGAGGAGATGTGGAAGAAGGTCAACGGCGCCAACTCGCTGAACAGGATAGCCGAGCCTGAGGAGATAGCCCGGGCTGTGGTCTTCCTGGCTTCAGACGATTCCAGCGCCATCACCGGCCACAATCTGATTGCTAGTTGTGGTTTTCATTTGCTTCACCCGCACGAGTTCAGCAAACTGTAGAGGGGAGACTGGATACAATGGCCTCAAGAGACTGGGAGAAGAACCTGGTCAGGAAACCGAAATACGAGGTGGGTCGCGGGGTTCAGGGTCGCCAGCTTCCCACCATGACCCTGATGAGCAACGACCTGGTCCCGGGAGTGGACACCTATGTGGAGGTGGGCTGGATCTACGAGATGCCAGAGCCCAACCCTCACATCTTTGAACACAGGCATCCGAAAGGATGCAAGGAGATCGTGTTACACATCGGAACCGACCCCGACAACCCCGAGGACCTGGGGGGCGAGATCGAGTTCTTCGTGGAGGGTCAGCCGCTGGTCTTCGACACCACCTCAGGGTTGTGTGTACCCGAGGGTGTGGCGCATGGTCCGCTGACCTGGAAGAGAGTCACTCGGCCACACTTACAGATGGCCATCGTCCTAGGTGCGGGCACCCTGGCCGAGACCAACCCTGGAGGATCCCTACCCAAGAAGAAGCACTCCCCAGGGGATTAGAGCGCGAGCACAGCCATCGCTTCACGGCGTGGCCCAGGTGCAGGAATCCACTCGCCTCCTACTCCATGCGGGCATTGGGGTGCCCGAGTCCAGTCAAGGGCACGAAGAAGGAGGGCCTGGCGAAGCCCTCCTTGTCGTACGACGCGGCCCCCGCTGGACCCGAAGAAGACTCAAGTGGCCGCGTTCCTCCCAGCGAGGTCCCCTCCGGCAACGACTGCCCCAGCCGCGCAGCCCACGATGAGCATCAAACCAAAACGGGCGACGCTATTCTAACGAGATGCGCCCTATGCCAGTGTTGCCGGGATGCCCTGTCATCTCGCAGCAGCACCGGGCCCACTCCCTGCCTCTCCGGTGTCCAGACCCATCTCTACACCTGCTGGTACCGCTTCCGTCCTTCCTCGTAGACATCCCCGCCGTAGATGTCGTTGACGACGATTACGGGCAAGTCCTGCACTATCAGCCGAAGCACCGCCTCGGCACCGAGGTCATCGTAGGCGATGATCTCGGCTTCCTTGATGCTCTTAGCGATCAGCGCGCCGGCACCACCGATTGCAGCAAGATAGACGGCCTTGTGCTGCTGCATCGCCTCCCTGACGGCAGGAGAACGGTTGCCCTTGCCGATCATCCCCTTTAGCCCGGCTTCCAAGAGGCGCGGCGCGTAAGGATCCATGCGGTGACTGGTGGTAGGCCCTGCCGACCCGATGGGCTTGCCCGGCTTGGCGGGCGAAGGAGCCATGTAGTACACGATCTGCCCACGCGGGTCGAAGGGCAGAGGATCACCTCGTTCCAGGGCTTCAATCATCCTCTTGTGGGCGGCATCCCGAGCGACGAATAGCGTGCCCGAAATGGTCACCCTGTCACCTGACCGCAGCCGTTCGATGGTCTCATCGCTAAGCGGAGTTGTGATCCTCACCTTGCTTTGCTCCTGGGGAAGTGGGGAGGGGTCGGAGAGTCCATTTGACGCAGTCGCGCTGGGCCCTCCAGTCTCTCACAGAATTGCCTGTTTATGCCGCGTGCTGTGGCACTGCATGTTCACCGCCACCGGAAGGCTGGCGATGTGGCAAGGGTATGTCTCGACGTGGACCGCCAGCGCAGTGGTCCTACCGCCCAGGCCCTGGGGTCCGATACCCAGTTTGTTGACACGCTCCAGCATGTCTCGCTCCAGCTCGGCCACCTCGGGGTCAGGACTCGGCTGCCCTACGGGCCTGAGAAGTGATTGTTTGGCCATCAGCATCGCCTTTTCGGCGGTGCCCCCAATCCCCACGCCGACGATGGTCGGTGGACAGGGGTTGGCCCCCGCTCTCTCTACGGTCCCCACCACGAAGTCAACCACCCCTTGGCGGCCGTCCGCCGGCTTGAGCATGCCCAGCGCACTCATGTTCTCGCTGCCACCGCCCTTGGGAACGACCGTGATCTGGAGTCTATCCCCCGGGACGATCCGGCAATGGATCACTGCCGGAGTATTGTCCTTCGTGTTGGTTCGCACCGAGAACGGCGGGTCAACGATTGACTTCCTCAGATAGCCCTCGTCGTATCCACGCCTGACCCCTTCGTTTATGGCTTCGTACAGTTCCCCACCGACGACATGGACCTCTTGTCCCAGTCCCAGGAAGACCACCGTCAGGCCGGTGTCCTGACACAGGGGAAGGCCCTCCTCGCGCGCCACCACTGAGTTCTCCAGAATCTGATGCAACACCTCCTGTGCCACTGGAGAAACCTCCTCAGCTCGCGCCCGCCGCAAGGCATCGATAACGTCATCACCCAGGTGGTAATTCGCCTCCACGCACAGGCGGGAAACGCTCTCAGCTATCTCAGTGTAACTCAGCTCTCGTTTGGTCATCGTGCAGTGACCCTCCCACGTTTGCGCTGCCGCTGGGCGTGCGCATGAGTCATTGGTGCAGCCCCCGTCACACAACCCCTCTCAAGAATATGTCTTGTAGTCCGCGATGCGCAACTCGTCGCCAACAGGCCGCAAGGCGCGCACACGTCTGATGGTACGACCCGGGCCTGTTGTAGGTCTGGGTGAACTGGTCCCGCGCTTTGCTGTGTCTCCGCCATTTCAGCCGTCTTCTGTCTCTACCACGGGGCACACAAACGGAACCATCCTTGCCCCCATCTTCGCACAGGGACTGTGGTCCGTACGCCTGTCACCGGCACAGAACAGGAGGGCCTCGTGAGGCCCTCCCGCTGTAGTCCCGCGTCGATCTCCGGCCGTTAAGAACCCGAAATGCTCGAGCTGGCTCTGCCTGCTGCCTTACGCCTACCACCCACTCGCTAGCAGAACGTGCTTCCCCAGAACGCCCGACGGGATGGCTGCCGTGCGAAAGTCACATCAACGTCAGTCTGGCCACGGAAGAAAAGGGGCTACGTAGCGAACCCGCGTGCGTAGCCCATCGAGAACTTGGTTGCCACAGTCAGCGATTCCCTGGGGCACCTGACCCGTGGCCTCCTTACATCACAGGAAGCAGGTGATCATCACACACCAAACGCATCCGGGTCTCGCAGGATGGCGCGAACGACACCAGCATAGGGACGGTCTTCGCGGGCGTGCTCACTCAGGACGACGTCTCGCACCTGCCTACACGTGGCTCCCGAACCAAGCACTTGCGTGATCTGTTCAATCAGCTCACGTAGTAGAGCAGCGTGCACGCGACGATTCCTTGAGAGATCGCGCCGGTTCAGGTGCAGCACCTTGATAGTCTCAGTTGCCCGATCCCCGGAACCAATCGGTTGGGCGTGGCCCAACATGTCAAAGGTTAATTCCGTCTCCGGATTGTCCTTGCACGGATCAATGAGTAGTCGGACGGCTTCTTCCGCTCCGATGTCCCCATTGTGGTCCATAGCCCTCTTTGATTCATCCCGCAGCGGGAACTGGTCAAGCTTGCCTCCGGACTCACCTATCTGTGGGTCTTCCCAGGTGCCGCGGTCTCGCCTGCGTTGATTGCAGTACGTGCAGCCCGTGTAGAGGTTGTGCCATTCATAGGCCAGCCAATAGTAGCCGGGGTGATCATCCTTCCGCTCTGCCACCCGCCCCTTCGGACGAAAGTGCTCCACTTCCCAATCGAAGATACCGGCGATCATTGACTCACAGTAGGCACACTTCCCATGGAACAGCTCGAGTAACGCACGTCTCAGCTCAACATGCCCGTATGTACCCGGGTCGGGATCATGATTCTCCCGCTCCGCCTTAGCCTGGGCTGTCTTGGTCGCGGCACGGGTAAACCAAGAATCAGGTGGTTTGATAGGGTTTCCGTTGTCGTCGTTCCGGTTGCGCAAGACCTGGATCATCTCCTTGTTCCCCGCCTTCCATTACCCATGCTCCTGCCCGGCACGGCCTTAGCTTTCACCCCTGTTCAAACCAAGCCGCTTCTCGACGGCCTCCAAGGCTTTGGAAAGCGACTCGTCAAGTTCTTGGGGAAGCGGCTGAGCCTTCATCTGGCCCACAATACTGATCAACTCCTCATGTTCCTCAGCACTTCGCATGCCTGGACCCTTGCGGACTAGAGCCTCATACCTCGATAGCTGTTCTTGAGTCTCGGGGCCATAAATGTCGCTTTCGAACAGCCTGTCGTCCTCCAGCATGTCTGCCACTGAGTAACCGGAGTAGTCGGGTACTTGTGGCTCTCTGACGACCTCATCCTCTCTACTCCGGAGAACGACAAGATCATCCCGAGCGCACCCCAGGGCGATCAGTGGGCTATGGGTTGTGGCTATGATCTGGACCCTCGGCATCATGCTGCGGAGCCGTGGAACTAGCGTGGCTTGTAGCGAAGGATGCAGATGCTGGTCGAGTTCATCGATAAGCAGAATCCCGGTAACAGTACCATCTTCATTCACTCGATCAGCTCGCATGGCCCACGCATAGAAATCGAGTAGCCAGTTGAAGGTCAGGCGGTATCCATCGGCCCACTCATCGAGCCGGACCGTCGTGCCCACGGAGGGACCAGTAACTTCAACGCCACCACCCTTCCCCAGGCGGATCTCGTCTTCGGGTCCCAGATCCAACACACCTTTGATCCCGTTCATTGTGGCTTCATAGCGACGCGTGCCCAGGAAGTCCTGAAGCCGTCTGAGGGTCAATTCTGGATCGATAAGGCTGTGGCTGTAGTCGAACAATCCAATGACAGAATCGAGGATACGGTAGGCTCGGCCTGTGTCGGTCCCTGTAGTCCCACGCCCCGCCCCGTAGCCACATAGAAATAGGCCACGCGCGTCGGAGATCTGACGTTCACCGGAAGAAACGAGCTCATCTTTCCCGTCAAAGGACCCAATCTCACGAGTTATGGAGACTGGCTCCATGTCAGATTCTAGACCCACTAGTTCGATCTCAATCGAGGCTCTCTCGGCATCGTGGCCTACCAGAGTGCCTAAGGGCTGTGCGAGCAGCGCGCTCGCATCGACTGAATCGCTCACGCCAACAGCGATTGCTCTGAGGAGCGTCGATTTGCAGGTGCCGTTCTTCCCGATCACCAGGCTCAAGCCGCCGCCCTCTGGGGTCACACGATCGAACCGCAATTCGAAATCCCTGAATCTGCGAATCGACCGAAGCCTTAGGGCTGAAATCCGTCTCGGTGGTCCGGCTGCGTCCACTATCAGCTCCCCCTTTCTACTTCCTCTCTCGTTGAATCCGTCGCCTTCCGCTCTAGTAGCAGCCAGTCATCATTCTGGCGATACTCAACACCGTTCCATCGCTTCGGTGTTTGACCCTCTGCAAGACTCTCCAGGAATGCAAGCAGAGGTCGAACTGGTGGTGACTCCGATTCACTCTGGTCGAGTGAAGTCTCCCGCCAACCATACCTCTCCCGATATTGCCCGAAGCCAAACCCATCGAAGAAGCTCTCTGAGTCGATCAACGACATATACCATGCACTCGGTGTACCGGTTGGGTTCGGCTTCACTCGAAGCTCACGTTCCACCTCATCGATCAAGTCACCAAAGTCGCCTAGTCTGCCTGCTTCGTGCTTCAATTCGTTCCACGCCACGTGTCTGATCGGGGGGCTTACGAGCAGAACCGGTTTCCGCTGCTGCCTGGCGACGACAATCTCATGGGGAGTCCCGACGCTGTAGAGGTTAGTGGGACAGGTGGCAATCACGAAATCGCTTAGATCGACCATGCGAAGGTCGATGTGCATGACGGGCCAGAACTCCCTTGCGAGACGGTAGCGGATACGAGCAGCCTCTTTTGTCGGACTGAATGTCCATGCGTCGCGTGATCCAATACTCCCATCCGTCTCCTCGCCGTATCGTCCAAGGTTGCGGACCGCGGGCTTGTACCAGGGATCGAATGCCCGACATCCGTGATCCTCGAGGAACTGCGTAACCCGGTTCCTCCATCCTGTAGTACGCTCGATGGTTCGATCTGTGACGAAGTCCATCGGACCAGACAGGTAGCAGGTTGCACCCTGGAGAAGGTTGTTGTTCATAGTAGCCCCTCTACGGCTGGACCAATCTTGAGAGCCGATGCTGCACTAGACTGTGGCGAGAGTTGACGCTGCACGAGTAGGGGGCAGGGTACTCTCACAGCAGGTGACTGGAAAGCCATCGACCAGAGGTTCCAGAGGCCGAAGTTGCGCTTTCCAAGCCAGATCCAAGGCCACTTCGTCTCACACAGCCGCTGAGCTTTCGCTTCGCTGCGGCTCGCGATTCGACCAGGACGTGCACGGGCGATCCCCCCAACGCCTATCGCCTCTATCTACTGTGGACGTTGCTCAGTGCGTCACAACCCTGCCGGTGCTAGCTGCTGGTGTTCTATTGGTTCAGCCCCCGAACCCATCATACATCAACTCTCAGGAATCTCCAATGCTTCGTTCTCCGTTGTGAGAGACCGCAGTCAGCTTCGCCTCGGCGTGCTCAAAGAACCACGGAAACGTACGGGGGGTGATGATCCGTTCCACGCAGCCCACGATACTTGGCCGGCAGTCCCGCCGGACGAGGTTGCCTGTGCGCGATTCCAGCGCTTCCGTCGACCACGTCTGGAGTAAGCTCTGGCGAAAACAGTATGTGGTCAATCCACGACCGCATGGTCGTCGGCTGTCCGTAGCGCGACTCCATCACAGGATTGACAACCCGGTCACGGAAATCGATTGTCCAGCGATCCCGGTCTTTGATGCTTCGATGATGATTCGAGAAGATGAGATGGGGCTCCCATACACTCCCCATAACCGGCTCCAAGAACACTCCTCCCAGGTAGGCTGCATGGACGTCAAACTCGGGGCCGTCGTTGAAATCCCCCATGACGATCACGCGTCCCACTCCTGCGTCGGTGATCAGCTTGTTGAGCCGATTTCGAACCGCCGAACCCTGTGCTCGGAGCTTCATCCGATTGGCGCGAGATAGCAGTTCGTACGCGAAAAGATCGCCGGGGATGAACACACCTTTCGACTTGCTGTGGATCAGTATAAGGACTACTGGTGCAGCAATACTCCCGCCGGAGATTTCTATCTCGTAAGGAACTCGGTTTGCCCACGAGTAGATCTCCTTGATGCCATCTCGATCAGCATCGAAGTGGTCCAGTCTGAATGCTTTGAGACCCTCCTGCTTGGATTCCTCCTGTACTTGAATGCCAAGGGTCTTCCTGATAAGGAACGCGAGTCCCAACGCGCCACGTTTCTCCCCTTGATAGACATCGTATCGATCATCCAGGAACGACTTGACGAATCGTCTTGTGCGCTCGATATCAGGTGGCGCTTCGACCAATCCAATGATATCGGGATCAACCTCGCCAACAAGTTCGGCCAACAGTCTAGACCGCCATAACTGCTCGTCCCCAGGTTGGGCACCCGGATCCTTCGGGATCAGGTCCATCATATTCTCCCCATTCAGGCTCATGATCTTGAACTCAGGCATCGCAACCTCCGTGGCTAATGGTTATCAATGCGTCTGAGGGGTCGACCTACCTACTACTCGAACGATCTGATTCTATCCCGCCAACTGCCCACTGGTCTCCTGGGTCGTCTCTGCTTCGACATCGCCGTAGTCGTAGTCACAGAGTCTGGCAACGATCTCAGTTGCTGCGAAAGCAAGTGTCAGTCATGTACTCCATGTGTTGGCCAACCGATGGACTTGTAGTGATACCTCCAGCCCTCTTCGGCAAGTGAGATCAGTCTAGCAGCATGTGCATCGAACCGAGTTCCCACGTGTCCAGGGTTCAGATTCTCAACAAAGCTCTCCGCCGCCAGCTCAAGCTCACGAGCGTCCTCTGCCCTCGCATAGCCGCGCAGTCTGGTCACCAGAAACCCCGACTGAAGTAGCAACAACGCGGCCGCCACACCCTCTCGAGTAGGCTCCTTGACGGCAACTATCAGCGGGTCACGCTCATAACCCTGGGTGGCCGGAACGAGACTGGCGGCTGAACTCGTGACGTAAACGCCGAAGACCCCAAGCTTGCCGAACTGGAATACCTGGCGAAGCTTGATTCCACCCGCCCACAAAACCCGAATTCCGCGTCGTGCAGCAAACTCGTTGAGGTCCTTGATCTCCCCTGGCTCCAGGATTCCGACTCGATCACTGGACGACTCCTTCATCAACCGCCGACCTTTGTCCTTGTCGGCAGTGTCGATCAGGACGACTGGTATTCCATGCGAGGCGACGATTTCCAGCCACTCTCTAAGGCCTTCAGCGATCGTCTGTATGCCATATACCTGTTCCCGGCCAATCGCAGGAAAGTCGACATAGAAGGCCGGTGCTGCGGTCCACTTCTCGAACCATGCCTGTACCTGCCCCATCACCTCGTCAGCTTGCATGATCGTCAGCGGGAAGAGTCCGTACTTGCCTAGCTCCAGGCCCATGTTGCGGGCCGTCTGAAGTGTCGCCCACACACTTCGGGCGACCGTGTCTGGATCTAGCATGTTCTTGGGTTCGATGGATACACCCCGCTCAGCAGCGTACTCCATCATCCGGCTGACTACCCCGGGTGAGAAGTACTGAAGCAAACCAGGCATCGATATCTTGTCTTCTGCTTCCGATAGGACGATTCCGCTGAATGCAACCAGAGTGACACCTACCTCCGACGCCATCTTGATGCTGCGCATCGCTGTCTTGACACCCCATCCACCTCGACCCGTCTCTACGAGTAGGCCCAGGTGGTGGATCTCCGGATCAGAGAACTCAGCATTGCGAAATGCATCTTGAAGTCGTCTGAGAATCTCATAGCGACGGGTGAAACGCGTACCGGGCTCGAAGCGAGCAAGAATAGCTATTGGTCGGGGACTCCGATCCGGCGTTCGGATGAATGGAAGAAGTGATTCTTCTGCGCGTCGTCTTGCATCCACAAACGCTTCCTCGGTTGGGCCATCTCGTGGGATATGAATCGTCGGCCTGAGCTTGTAGTACTTGAGATTCAGTCGGGTGCCGACATTCGTGGAGGTTAGTAGACTACCCGCAGAGCCTAACCGCACATCTGCATACTCCTTTGGACCGACCGCGACCTCTCCCGCTGCTGCCAATCGCTCCGCATCGTGTGACACGCCCACTACTATCGGTGGCGCAGCACCCAAGACAGTCATCTTCGGAGAGTTGAGGGCTACCCGACGGATCAAATGGACAGCGCTTCCCTCATCACTAACGCCAAGGAAAGGACCATGCGACTTATGGTCGTAGTCCTTCAGGGAATTGGCGGCAGGTTCGGCTTCTCCACCCAGTTCCCACATGGCTGTTCTGGCAAGATCAACAAGAGTCTCGGAGCCTCGACCAGCGAGATCCTCGTGTGCTTCGTTGAGCCTTCGAATGACGTCCTGGAAGAGATGGATCGCTTCGCGACAAAGCGCGAAACGTTGCCGATGGAGAACTGTATCGACAACCTCGCTCTTTCCGGCAGTGAGGGTGGCCAATCCCTCGCTGATTCGGTCCAACTCCTCGAGTTCCTCGTCAGTCAGACCTTCCGATGCCTTCACTTCATACCCCGATGATCAACAACAAGCTGACAGTCTCCGCCGGACATGTGTTCGTGTTCGAGAAGCGAAAAGCGCCAACCTCTCGCCTCCTCAGCAAGTGGTCGACGCTCTTGACACCTCTTCGCTCCCGACTCCCAACAGTACGCTCGCGAAGATATCGCGGTGCATAGACTGCGAGGGCGGCAATTGTCTGCTGGCTATGTGCCTTTATGAGGGATTTGATACATATCATATAGCATATCGAGTTACCTGTCAAGCGCCTGATCTGCATTCTAGGATACTGACACAGCACAAAGTCTCCAATCTCAACGATGGACCCCAGCCCAGGTTGTCTCAGGAGCAGGCTCGTACATCAGGGCAGCGCAGTTTGGATGCCTCTGGGAGCGCGCACCCTCGTCGGCCCACACCACGATCTCACCGGCAGCGGCTGGAATGTGCCACCTTCCCAGCCACGCACGCGGGCACCGAGGCGCTAGACGTCAGTGACGGGCAAAAAGAAGGAGCGCCACTCTGAGCCCTCCTCTTCGCTTGCGATACGACTGTTACGCTCCGGAACGCAGACGCTCTCTTTCCCCGGTCTTCCCCGCCGAGGTAATCTCGCCGCTGGCCAGAAGCTTCCTCCCAGAAGGAATCGCCACACCAATCCTGTAGGTATCCCACGGGCTGGGGCAAGCCCCCCGTTTGATCCTCCTGTACCCCCAACACCTCCACCAACGCAACATGGTCAGTACCTTGCCTTAGACAGCGCCCCTATCTTCTCTGGCGCGACTCGGGTGCACGTTCCATCCAGGAATCCCCGATCCTACAATTGTGGCAGCCTGTGCTCTTGACCCTCCCCTGCCTCCACCTGTTCAGGACGTTCTCCTGGCTCTGCTCACTCCAATTCACACCTTATTCCTACAACAGGGAGATGTACATCTCATAGGCACCCACTGAAGGAGCTGCTAAGACTGTGCGTAGATGCTGTGAAGGCCGAACGCACCGATCGGGCACATACTTGCGGCCTGGGCCTGGCCCTCGTATCGCCGGGCCGCGCGGGCCACGAATCCAGTGTAGGCTTCTACGTCTACGGGTGGGGTGTCTTGACCAGAGGACAGGGCCCTATCGGGCGGCTGGTCGAAGCGCACGATCCGGTCTAGCCCGTAGTGCTTGCAGTCTCGGACTACCGAATCGGGATACTCCCAGAAATACTCTCCCGACAGGGGCTCGATCTGCGACCAATCGAAGTGCTGGACGACGAAGGAGCAGCCTGCATCACTGATGAGGGAGAGAGCGGTGTCGGCAGCGCGGATGGTGTGTATGCCGCAGATGGAGCCGTCGTCAGTACCCGTGCTGAGAGACAAAGCCGGCAGAACGGCAAGCATGACCGCCATCGTCGCGCGCCCCGTTTGGTGCAGTAGGTGCACCTGCGTGTCTCTTGGCATTCTCCCCAGGTGGGATCGTCCGTCGTCCGGTCGTGAGCTCGTGGGCAGCATTGTACCAGCATCTAGCGGGATTGTCAGACCCGCACTCGCACACGGACCCGTTGCCACGCGGAGATCGCCCACGCTTAGGTCCAGGATGAGCCTTTCAACCATGGTTGACGTATCCTCTGGCATGTGGTATAGTCTAGGGCACTGGCTTCGCCCTATCGGGCGTAGTGGCCATTGCGTCCACGGCCTTTGTCAAAGGTGCTCGGTTGGCTACAGGTCGGCATCAACGCACAGGAGGGCGCGCACGGTGACGCGAATGGCGGCACATTGTTGCTGGTGAGCAATGCAGAGCGGGCCATGCCGGAAGCAGTGGAGATCACGGACGTGAGAAAGATGCGCGCTGAAGTCACGACAACGTTGTTGGACGATGTGTGCCGACATGTCGGCTGCTGTTGACGTCCGCGGTCGCCGGATATGTGTTTCCAGACTAGGGAGACCGGTGTATAATCTACGGTGGACCGTCCACTGCCGCGTTCGGTCAGTGGCGGCAAAGCTGGCTGCGCATGGATCCCTGTCTGTCAGCCGCTGGCACCACTCGGGGCACACTTGGCCTTCCAGCATGACGCTGCCCACCCTGGCTGGGCCGAGTCGGACCCTGCTGGCTGGATATGGCCGTCATGGACCTGTGCGTGCCGAATACTGCTTGTGGGTCCGAGCAAGTACAGTCACTCGCGTGGCCCTTCAGCTCTCGGAAGACGCCGCCAAGTTGCCCCAACAGAGTTTCGTTGTCACATTCGGCAGGGTCACACTTGGGCTCGCTCCCTCCAGTGAGAAGGCGCTCCGGCTTTGGGAACGGAGCATTCCCAACCTCGGTTTGCGGGCGGTCATGGTCTAGAGAGTTGGTTGTCGAATGGATACTACGCCCACCAGTGAGTTCAATGTCGCCTCAGTGGTCTGGAAAGGCCACTACAAGAAGATTCGTCTAGAGCCGGGGAGCCGGTGGATTGCCGTTCCGCTGTCAGCCTGTGTTACTGCAGGCGACGAGGTACACCTGGTTGGGGGCGAACTGACAGTGGTCTGCAAGAACGGGCTCGCGAAGCTGCTACCACCATATGCTGCTCGCGAAGTCATCAAGCTAGGTCAGATTGACATGCCCGTGGTTGTCAAGGAAGTAACCGAAACTGACGAGTTTCGGGCCTACCAATCGTTGGCCGACTACCACTACCGCGCCAACGAGCTTCATGGTAGGACGGCTCGCCTCGTGGTGCGTGCCTTTCACCCTCTGTTCCCGCACGTGATTGGATATATCGAACTCGCGACGCCATTCTACATGAACAGACCTCGCTCGGAGATTCTGGACGCTCCCTTCAGCTACAACGGTCTGGCATGGGATCGCTGGGAGATGCCTGAGCAGCGAAAGTACATCCACTTGCTTGTGCGCATTGCTAGGTGCGTAATCTACCCGGAGTTTCGAGGACTAGGCCTAGGCCAGGTGCTTGTAAGGCACGCAGCGAGGTTCTCGGAAGAGCGGTGGCAGGTGGCGGGGCTGAAGCCCTACTTCATGGAGATATCGGCGGACATGCTGAAGTATGCTCCATTTGCTGACCACGCTGGCATGACCTACATTGGCGAAACCGAAGGCAACCTGTCCCGTGTCCACAAGGACATGTCCTATTTGCTGAGGAACGCTGCACGGGTGGAGTCAGGAGAAATACTGTCGGAGGCCTCACACGGTATCGTGGACAAACAGGTTGACCGGATGAAGAACGCACTTCAGCTAATGAGAGAAGAGGGCATAGACCTTGATGAATTCCTGGAGCGAATACAGAGTCTGAGCCGGGTGGAAGTCCTGCGTGACTTTGCACTATTCCACGACATCATCAGCCTCCCGAAGCCGACTTATCTTCAGGGTCTGAACCCAACAGCCGAGGAGTTCGTGTCGCAGAGGGCTCTTCGGGTGGCCCCCAGCAACGGATACGCATTCTCCCTTCCAGCAGTAGTCCCCATGATGGATGCGATTTCGCTGACTTCTCTCACCGTGTCATTCATTTCGAAGGTTCGCCGTACTCGGCAGACACATGCCATCCAACAGGCGTTCGGTATGTCGCCAGACAGCTTCCAAACGACTGTTATCCATGATCTCTCCGTTAGTATAGAACCCGGTGAAATCGTGTTGATTGTTGGCCCCTCGGGCTCCGGCAAAACGACGTTGTTGCACTGTCTCCTAGAAGACCGTTCAGCGCCGGCGAATCATCTCCGAGTAGAGGGGACAGTCTCACTGCCCGACAATTACTGTCCAGGGGTCTTGGAAGAAACTCGCTCACGGAAGCCACTTGTGGAGGTCCTGGGAGGCAAGGACGTCAAGACGACCCTCAATCTCATGGGTGTGGTGGGCCTCTCTGATGCCTATGTCTACCTCAGACGCTTCGATGAGCTAAGTAGGGGCCAGCAGTTTCGAGCAATGTTGGCGAACCTCATAGCGAGCAAGAAGAACGTCTGGATAATCGATGAGCTCTGTACGAATCTCGATCCTGTCACCGCCAATGTGGTAGCCGACAAGCTTCAAAGAATGGCACGCAAGCTGGGGGTCACCGTGATTGCTGCTGCGTCCCATTGTGAGTCCTTCGTACAGTCACTATCTCCAGACAGGATCATCAAGCTGACGAATGCTTGGGAGCATTTCGTGCTATCGGGAGAGGACTTCATTCAATCCGTGCCCAAGCCCAGAACAGGCGGTCTGGGGCCAAGCAGCCTCCGCATCCAGCCAGAGCATCTGGAGTGGGTGAAGAGCGGCAGGAAGACATCTACCATCCGAAAAGGGCGTCTGCGGATACGGCCTGGCCTGCTCTTGCTGGAAAGCGCCAGTGAGACCATGGCGGTCAACGTAACCAGGACGTTCTGTCGGCAGTTACGCCACCTGGACCAAGACAACGCCATGGCTGATGGATTCAAAGATGTGGACGATCTGCGAAGGGCTCTTCTCGAGCAGTATCCAGGAGTCAAGGATGCGCACTATTTCACTGTGATAGACTTTCAGGTGTTCTCCACCTTGTCTGCGTAGGACGAGCGCAGCGTTGGGCCTGGGGTCCCCCATGTATCGTCAATCCAGCAGCCGAGCCGACTGGACGGTAGGCCAACTTAGTGGTCTATCCATCCTGAATCGAGAGTTCTACAGAGCGCTGTGGTCAAATGGCAGGTTGCGCTCCGACGTATTCGCAGTAGAGCCCGATTGCAGCGATGAGATAAACGCTCGTCTGGTATGCACCATACTGCAGAAGCGCAAGCAGGCTCTTATTGTGCTTCCTGGCAGAGAACCTCATCGAGGGCCGTACCTCTTCACCACCGGCCTCATACTCCAGACTCTCAGCAACAAGGGCACGGGCCTGAACACGCGTGGCTGCGTGCTGTACTTCGGGTCGACCATCGGCATAAGAGGTCATTTGTCTGATATGCGTGTTAGCTATCTCAGGCTTGACAGTGTCTTCAGGCAAGCCCGGCTGGCACACGATTTGGCGGCACGGCCAATACCGCCTCGCGGCCGCTCTAGAAGGCGGTCTTCCACCATTGAGGCTTGTGACGAAACCTTCGACACGGATCACTTCTCACATCTAACCCCTTCTCGTTATCAGCGAGAATCGTCCCCTGAAGGCGGAGGCGTATCGCTGCCGCTGGTCCTGTGCGTCTATTCTCCAGCAGATGTGGAAGGCGTATTCAGCAGGTACCCGCCAGATTGGGTGGCCGTTGACTGTGGCCACGCTCGACAATTGGCTTGGATATCCAGCGTACTGAACGTTGCTCGATCTCGCGGAATCCCTCTGGTAGCCTGGACACGCAACCCTCTATCGGACGTGGTAGACGACTTTCGCGAAGCGGGCCTTCCGGTGCTGGCTTGGCCCGCGATCACATCAGGGGCCCCACCAGAGCTGGGCATAGGTGTCAAGGAGTGTCTCCGCTGTTGTTTTGGTGGCGATAGCATCGTTCCCATTTCGCCTATCATCATTGATGATCCAGAAAGCCAAGCACTGCAACACCACCTCACCAAGGCATACGTCAGTTTGGCCGCCTCAGCAGCGGCTGCGTCCGAGCAATGCTCCAGCAGACTGGCAAGCGACACCATCAGGGTGGGATGGCGCTACCTCCGTGCACTTGAGGGACTTGCGGTTCCTGCGCAACTACACGACAGCGAAGCGAAGAACCTCTGGGGAGCGAGCAGCCTTGGGGGCTTACAGGTGGCGCTTGGTCATCTGATAGACGCTACCTCAGCGTTCATGCCCCAAACGCAAGCCAGCCTTGCCGACGTGTTCTACTCCCTATCTGCTGCCAAGCGGGAGCTCGAAAGCAGCGACCCGCCTCTATGGCTAGCACTGAGTCAGCTCTGCGTGAAGAGCTACGACAACGGTACTGTTATTACGTTCCCTTCCAGAGCGTCCAGGGAGATGTTCAGCTTCGGCCTTCTGGCCTACCACAACATAACTGCCGACGATCTGCGCGAGCTTGACGTATGGCCAGTTGCGCTGAGCGATCTCTATGACTTGGTCACGTCAGTCTCCACAGAAAAGAACCGGAAGTCGCTTGGCCACCGTATCGTTGACGGCCGGCAGTGGGATGTGCTCTTTGTAGGCCTCCCGAGCAAGTATGCCTCTTCAATGCTTGACCCCCTCGTGCGAGGCAACAACGGCTTCTGGCCCCTGATACTGCCTTATCAGGGACCTGTTCTCGCGCGCCGGATCGAGCAATGGGATGCGGGCCTGTTCCCCAGTCTGACGGACTTCGCCGACGGACTGAGCAACCTGCTGGAGGCAGCAGCGCCACCCGAGTTGGCCGAGGCGGCAGAGGCTCACCTCTTGTTGGTACCCGGAGAGCTGCTCAGGCTGGGGCGGGAGGGAAGTATCCAGCGGAAGGACAGCGCCAAGCGTGCCGTGCTGTGGAAACCGCACGACCCGTTGGACGAAGTATCGCGCCTGATCCGCGCCAATCTGAATGCGGCTGAGTCGGAGGGCTTCTCCACAGAATCCGATGGAGACCCGCTGTCAACTCATGCGCTAGACATGGCTGAGCATGACTCTATCCAGGTCTTGGACGAAGCCATTGAGGTGCGTTTCAAGGAGCCTTGGCGCATCCTGCTTGGTGGAGATGATCTGGTGCAAGTCATACTCACGCAGATGGACCGCGGGACAGCGTACCTGGATGAACGCCATGCAAGTGCACTCCGTCCTGGTGATCGTGTGTTGTTCATCCAAGGAAGACATCACCAGGACCTCTATGACTTGATCATCTCACGAATCCACCAGAGGCCGGGCATCAACCTGCATGTCAAGCTCATCCAGCGTTGGCGTGACGACCTTGGACTGGCCTATCGTCGGCGGAAGCAACAGACACCTGGATGGGGTATTCCCCACCTGCTTGAAGAGCTGCATGATCGAGGAAGCAACATCGTCTCGACGCTTACGCTACGAAACTGGCTGAACGGCCAGACAATCGCACCGGAAGACCCACAAGACTTGCGTCGTCTGGCTGAGATAATGGACCTCGAGTTCGTGCGCCAGCATTACAGGCGCATCAATGGTGCCGCCCAGCGTCTTCGGGGAATCCACCGGGGGCTGGGGATCAGACTTCATAGCTGGATTCGCGAACAGATTTATCGCAAGGCAGGACAGCATCCCGTCGATGACATCTTGGACAAGGAGTTGGGCCTGACCTTTGCCGACTTCCGAGACTCTCTTCAGATACTGACTGTCTCGCGTTCAGAGACAAAGGTAGGACCGTTTGTTTCCGATTCCTTGGGCCAACTGGAGAGGATGGCGGATCATGAGTGACGTATGTGGCGAGCCAGAAGCAGACGCCCTGGCAAGCGAGGAACAAGCACTCGCTTCCTACTTGGGCAGCCAAGTCATTGGCCGGGCAAGCGGCGAGGCCCACTCGGAATGCCTTCGCACCTACCCTCGCGACCGATACTTCATTGGCAATCTGCGCTCGGCGGGCGGACTTGTCGCTGACGAGCGAGAACCAGGCTTCTCTCAAGCCGGAATGAGTGAGCTTGTGAACAAGCTGGCGCCAGTGGCGTTCGGAGCAGAGTTTCGAGTGCGGCTGCAAGAGAGTCACTTCGCAGTACAGGTGAAACTGAGATGGGCCTGCTACTATCGTGTCTTTCCGACGTACGAGCAGCAGCTCGAGCATCAAAGAGGACGGGTTCCCCTCGCGGGATCCACGGCAGAGCAAGAGAGGGGGAATGAACCGCTAACCCTTGGGAATGACGAGCAATCACCACGGCCCGACGATGAGGACGGAGTCGAGGGGGTAGAGGTGGAGGCAGCCCTTTCACCGAGTGACCGTCGTGCTCGTCGCGAGCCCCAGGACACACTCTTCATACGGTACCGCAAGATACTGTGCAGCACTATCGGCCGCGTCTGTGTCCAACAATCACAAGATGGCAACTGGCACTGTGACCTCACAAGACTTGAGGCCGCAACAGAGACAGAATGGGCCCGCGTACAACACAGGATCCAGCAAGACGAAGGAAGGCTACGAACACGAGGAATGCAGGACACACGTATACAGGTGCCGGAGAGTGCTCTACGATCCCCCACTACCTATGCTGCGTTCTGTCACAGTCTCACGCATGAGATCCTGCACGACTGGCGATGGAGAATCGACGCTAGTGTCCGCAGCCAAGACAAGACCGCTGGCTCCCATGATTGGGTGTTGAGCATGGCATTCACCAACGCTACCCCTATGCCTGACACTTCACCCAACGTGGAGCCTTTCCTGTTCGAGCCACGGGCGCATTTCACATTCGAGGACTGTGAAGTACTGCCTTTTGAGGTCCAACTTGCCCCTCGGGGATTCAGATATGATCGCAACATTGATGCAAGAGGTCTCAACTGTGGAGTAGAGCACGTGGGCCAGAATGGACCGGTTGAGTACGTAACAACAAACACTCCTCGATATGACCAAATGCGCTATATCACTCAGCCCCAACCCGAGGCGCGCTTTCGTGATTTGGCGGCGCGACCAATCGAGACTCTGAACAAGGTTCTCGAGGCCATGACCTCCTACTTGGGTGTCTGGGACGAGTGGCAAGTCTACTTCGAGGGAACAGAGGGCTGGTGCGGGGAACACGCTGAGGAGTTTGCCTCAGCGCGTCATCTGTTCGAGTCTGAGATTGACCGGTTCCGCATGGGCATAGAGACTATTGCGTCAAACGCTGACGCCAACACGGCGTTCCGGCTGACCAACGAGACATTCGCTAGGACGGGAAGAGAGGCATGGCGCCTATTCCAGTTGGTATTCTTGGCATCACAGGTTCCCAGTATCGTCGCTCTGGTCTGTGACGAAAGCCCCGCCATTCCGGAGCGCCAGATCGTCGATGTCATCTACTTTCCAACTGGCGGCGGCAAGACAGAAGCATACTTGGGAACGATTGTGTTCCATTGCTTCTTTGATAGGCTAAGGGGGAAGAAGGCAGGTGTGACTGCCTGGACTCGCTTCCCCTTGCGATTGCTGACTCTCCAGCAAACACAGCGCTCTGCGGAGATTGTCGGCCTTGCCGAACTGGTACGTCGGACCCGAGTGAACGAGCCACGGCTTACGGGCGAAGACGTAGCCGGGTTTGCAGTCGGGTACTTCGTGGGAAAGGATGCCACTCCCAACGAGATAGTTGCACCTCGGTCCAATGAGTCTCCATCTCCTGAGTGGTCAATCGCGAATGACGCTGAAGCACGTCAACGCTGGAAGCGTGTCTATCGCTGCCCGGCCTGCCGCACCAATACCATCTTCGTTGACTTCGAGGAAGAGACGTCGAGGTTGATTCATCGATGCTCGAATCCGCACTGCGAATTCCCTGATGGGAGACTGCCGGTATATGTTGTCGACATGGAGATCTACAGATACTTGCCGAGCCTCATAGTAGGTACCATTGACAAGCTTGCTGGGATAGGAAACCAGCGCAAGCTGTCGTCGGTCCTCGGGAGGGTGGACGGGACGTGCCCGGTGCACGGTTACTACACGGGTGACAGATGTGCACAGAAGGATTGTACGGAGCGCAACAGACTCGTCCCGGGCACACCTGACGGCCTATCCGGACCAACACTCTTCGTGCAAGACGAGCTACACCTACTCAAGGAAGGTCTTGGCACGTTTGATGCCCACTATGAGACCTTCGTGCAGAGGCTCATGGCAGAGTTTGGAGCGCGTCAACCCAGTAAGATCATTGCTTCCTCAGCTACTATTGAAGCATTTGACCGACAGGTGGAACACCTCTATGGGCGGCCTCCAGGCCAGGCCAGAGTGTTTCCCGGGATGGGCCCTGCCCTTGGGGAATCGTTCTATGGGACGACACTTAGTTATCCTCAACGCGTCTTTCTCGGGATCATCCCTCACAACAAGACGCTGTTCAACGCGATCCTCGAGCTCGTGCAGTACTATCATGAGACCCTTCAGGATCTCGTGAGGCTGTCTCCGGGGTCGGCAAACCCCTGGCAAGGTTCCACTCAGCCCGGCACGGATGACTGGACCTTGCTCCTGGACCCGTATTCGACCTCGCTCACCTACTTCAGGAAGACCCTCGATCTTCACAGCGCGAAGACCGACCTTCAGAACGCTGTGAACGTCGACCTTCAAGAGATGGGGTACAGAGACCTGGTGATTGCTGAATTGACCGGAAGCACAACAACGGATGAAGTGGCCCGTATTCTTCAGCAACTGGAGACAGACCGGCCCGCACCCGGTTCCGCCCCCGACGCTGTTCTCGCCACCAGCATGGTAAGCCACGGAGTCGACATAGACAGACTGAACACGATGATCTTCTATGGAATGCCGCTTCAGGTGGCAGAGTACATCCAGGCATCCAGTCGAATCGGCCGTGCCCATGTTGGCCTGATCCTCGTCTGCCTGCATCCAGCTAGAGAGCGTGACCAGAGTCACTACCAGTATTTCACAAAGTTCCACGAATTCCTCGGCCAGTTGGTTGAACCTGTGGCTATCAACCGGTGGTCGCGCTTCAGTGCAGACCGCACCTTGCCAGGACTCTTCATGGCGACACTCCTGCAGCTCATCGCAAACCGGTCTCAATCGGACAGCCCAGGCCGGTACACCCGCACAGATCATGTGAGGGGAAGAATCCAGAGGGGGGATCTGTCGGCCGAGGACTTCATTCCCATACTCGAAGATGCTTACCTTGTCAACGAGGTCGACAATCCAGGGGCATCGGCGTTCAAGGAGGACATTGTCGCTAGAGTGGGCAACTTCATGGATCAGATTCTAGCTGCTGGACCGCAAGCTGCATGGGTATCCGAGGCACTCAATCCGTCTCCAATGCAGAGTCTACGCGAAGTGGATGAACAACTCCCCATCATTCTGGATGAAAACGGGGACAGGTGGGCGTCACGTAGATAGGGATGGGTGGCAATGATCCGTAAACTGCGCCGTGGCAAGCGCTCAGTCATGTTCGAGTATCTCCCAGGAAAAACGTATGACTTTGGACGCACCGGGGTCATTGCCAGGACTAGCTACGTACGTGGGGCCCCAGACCTCGAGCTCAATCTCGAACTAGTGCTGCGTTCGATCGCTCAGCGCGTCGAAGCCTGGACAAACCCAGACCATCGTCGGTTGTTCATAACCAGGCACGGCATCATTGAGCGACCCGAGCGTTTTCTGCTCATCGAGCCACGAAGTGTCGAGGCCGAGATGTTCCCCTTGGTCTTCTGGTGTCAGAATCCAAACTGCAACAGAGTCTTCGATAGGAATGCCCCCCCCTCGTCGAGGACCTGTCCAGTGTGCAATGAGGGTCGTCTCATTCAACTACGCTGGGTTCGCGTCCATCGTTGTGGCGCGTTGCTGCCTCTGACTCCGCCCTATTGCAGGACATGTAGGACCTCATCGAACATGGCGTTGACTACGAGAGGCAGTGAGCGCATAGGCAACTTCCGATGGGTCTGCAGAGGATGTGGTGAAGTACGGGGAGTCTTCGGCGGTGCGTGCCGAGAGTGCAGCTGGAATGAGCCTGTTTCGAGAGTCCGCAACCCACGCAACATGGATGTCGAGGTACATAGATCCGCACGAACCTTCTATCCGCACCATGTTGTACTGCTAAACCAACCGAGACGGGAGCTAGCAACATTCCTGGAGATGGAGCATTGGCAGGCCATTGTGGCCGCCACTTTCCTCGGGTTTGACGAGGTTGGAGATAGACGTCTGATTGACTTCGTGAAAGAAACCGGTGTCGAGCACGGCAACGCGCAGTTCGGTCTTTCAGATGATGATATGGAAACTCTCAGGTCTGGGGGCTATACCGAGGACCAGATCGCGGACTTCCTTCACATGCAGCGACAATTGGCGACGGGCGTGGGCCAAAGCGCGAAGGCGATCAGTCCGCGTGACATGTCACAGATGCTAGTCAGCCGTACAGGCGTACGTCTTGAGATATGGAACCGCGCAGGGTTTGAGTTGCTGGAAGCTGTCATGCCATTCCAAGAAGGATTGGTCCGCCAGGTGTTCAGTGAGAACGCAGGTCTTGAGAGCGCAGAGAACGCCCGCGACTGGGCTCGGTCTGTCGGCGCGGAGCAGATCAGCCTAATATCCGATTTTCCCATCACAACAGCTGTCTACGGGTATAGCCGGGCCGACTATCGGCCCAACCTGTGCCACGTTAACCCCTTCCCCCCAGACCGCGAGCAGGATGGGCGGTATCCTATCTACGTTGACACAGTCCAGGCAGATGCGATCATGCTGCACCTTGACATCGACCGTGTCGTAGCGTGGTTGGAGACGAATGGGTTCGCGTCAGGTCTGAGTAGCAGAAGCGTATTCGAGAAGCGGGCCTACTTCGTCAATCTGTTCGATCAAGCGCCTCTGCGTCAGACCATCAAATCCGACGAACCTGAAACCAGACTGGTTTTCGGCTTACTGCATACTCTCAGTCACTTGAGTCTCCGCAGCGCTGCTATGCTCTGTGGTCTGGACCGTACCAGCCTGTCAGAGTATGTGCTACCAAGGGCCCTGATGTTCGCCATCTACTCAAGCCACCGCTTTGGCGCCACCATCGGGGCATTCACTGCACTTTACGAGCAGGCACTAGTCGAATGGCTTGAGCACATTCGCAATAGCCGGCGTTGTGTTTATGATCCAGTGTGTCATGACAATGGCGGGAATTGCCATGCGTGCACACATATTGCTGAGATCAGTTGTCAGTACTTCAATCTGAACCTCGGAAGGCCTTTCCTCTTTGGCGGCCATGACCCTGAAGTGGGTCGAATATCGGTCGGGTATCTCGATGTGTAGTTGGTTGAGCACCAAGCTCAATGCGGTGCACGTGGCCCACGGCCCCATTTGTCCTTGCCGCCCCTGCGATGCTCGGCAGGTGGATCGCCTATCTCGCGGGTGCCTACACCACGCTGGGACCTCGGGCCTGCGCAAGCGCGGCCACTAGTGGCCACCAGGGGGTAGCCGGCAAACCGAGGGTGCGTGTGCGCTGAGCAGCGCCCGGTCGCACGACTCGCCAGACTCTGGAGCCTAGATCCTCTCCTCCGTCTCCTCGAAGCGAACGTCGAGGGCGGCCAACTCCTCCAGCAGGCTATCCAGCAGCGGCCCGGTGATCACCTGCTCCGGCGTGCACAAACCCCTGCCCCTCAGGTCGCCTCGCGCGATCATACGGGCCACGATGGCCCCGGTGAAGGCCGTGGTGCGGGCCATGGAGGTGAAGCCCAGCTTCTCGTCGTATCGATCCACCATTTCCATCTTGAGACGGAGGGCATCCCCTTCCCTCTTCCCTATGGCCTCCACGCGGAAGAGAGTCAGGTCGCGCTCCCCTTCCTCCAGCCTGACGTGAGGGTAGAGCACCGCGTCGACCACCCTCTTGGGCGCCACCTCCACCCCGTCGACCTCCACCGGCTCCTCGCTGAGCAGCCCCAGCTCCTTGAGCACGGTGACCTTGGCGGCGTATCCAGGCCAGCGACACGTCTTCTGCGTGCCTACCTTCAACCCCTTCAAGGCCTCCAGGTCCATCTGCCAGGGCAAGAAGCCCTCGTGCCAAGCCTCCACCTCGCCCACGCCGGAGAATGACGTCGTCTCCACGCCAGAGTAGCGAGGAACCAGCTTCAACTCGCCCTCTTCGACGACATGGGCGTCCTGCTCCATCAGCGGCAGGTGCCGCCCGCCGAAGACGATCTTGTAGCCCAAGGGCGGGGTGGGATGTTCGGGGATGCCGCCGCACTTGATGTGCAGTTCGTCCACTTGGTCCAGCTTCTCCGCCAGGTAGCGGGCCAGGATCTCCGTCAAGCCCGGCTCCACACCGCACCCCAGGATCACCAGTCCGCCCGCAGCCCCCACCTCCCGCCTCAGGTTCGGAAGCACCGTGTGCTCGGGACGAGCCAGGTCCACGATGGGAGTCCCGGCCGCCAATGCCGCCCGGATACCCCAATCCACAGCGGCGTGGGGTAGAGCACCCACGCTGCTATCGAAGTCCGCCATCAAGCGTGTTGCTGCGGGCAGATCGCTCAGGTCGAGGGCCACGGTGGAGAGCTTCTCTGCGCCTTCCAGACCCTGCAGCTTGGCCCGCGCAGCTTCCAACTGCTCCTGATCGCGATCACACAGCACCACCTCCGACACGTCAGGATCGGACATGGCGTTGAAAGCCGCCGCCGGCCCCATCAGCCCGCTGCCCAGGATCAGTATTCTCATCGAGACAACCCTCCGCTCCTCTCCTTCCGATTCAGTATTCCAGCGCCAGGCCGACCCCCACCTCTTTGAGATCGACGACCCTTGACAGAGCTATCTTGGACTTCAGGTCTGTGCAGTGGCACGCGTGCACCGAGCCCGGAGCGAGAACCTTCAGATACTGCAGCGTACCCTCCAACTGTGCAGCGGGAGGGTCCAACAGGTGCAAGCCTCCCACGATGTCCACCACTCTGTCCTCACCACAGACCCTCCTCGCCTGCTCTACGACGTTGCAGATGCCAGCGTGGGAGCAGCCGGTGATGATCACCAGTCCTTCAGGCGCCTTGTAGGCCAGCGCAGAGTCATCGAGAAGGAAGTCGTCCTTCTCCACTCCATCTTCCAGAATCTTGCCGACGGGCTTCTGGGCTTCGAAGTCCTTGGACCTTTCGATCTCTCCCAGGAAGACCAGTCGTTCGGTCAACCACACGGGATTCCTGCTGAGCTGGAGGTGGAAGAAGCCGGAGAGCTTGTCCGCAGAGAGCAGGGAGCCAATCTCTGGCAGGTCGCCCATCCTCCTGGAAGACAAGGCCAGCGGATGGGCGACCAGTGTGGGCTTCCTGGCCTCGAGCTTCTCGATCTTGGCCTCGGTGTAGAGCCGCAACAGGGGCACCAGCCCCCCAGTGTGGTCGATGTGGCCGTGAGAGAGCACCACGAAGTCCACGTCCAACAGATCGAAGAGCAGCTTCCGGGCGTTGACGATGAAGGCGTCCGAGTATCCAACGTCGAACAGAACCTTCTGGCCCTCGGTCTCGATCAGATACGACACCCCTGGTTCGCCCAGGAAGTACCGGTCGATGAGCGTGTTGTTGTCCACCAGCACGGTGAGCTTCATCTGTCCACCGACCAGAGTCTCAGCGGCCGCCTCTGCTCAGACCCTCCACTCGCCGCCTTCGATGATCAGCTTGCCGTCCAGCAGCAGGTCGGGCTGGGGGATCACGAAGTCCTCGTGGAGGTCGGCCACCACGGTCCCACCCATGTGGGAGCTATCGCCGATAGCCAGGTGCACCGTGCCCTTGATCTTCTCCGCTTCCAGCACGTTGTCTGGCTGCTTGGCGTTGGGGTTGGTGCCGATGCCTAACTCCGCCAGGTTGCGGCGAGCCAAGTGCTTCTCGTCCTGGCTTCTGAGTTGGAGCAGTTCCCTGAACTCGTCGCCCACCTTCCCTCCTCCCTCGCAAGACACCACCAGTCCCCTCTCGAAGTGGAATATCATGTCCTCTTTCAGATGAGGATACCAGCCCGCCTGGGCCACGATTCTCCCCTCGGCCGTGCCCTCCACCGGCGCGGCGTAGGTCTCCCCGGCAGGGAGGTTGCTCCACGCGGCCCTCTCGGTACAGAGGCCCGTGTCCATCCCCCCCTCTCGCCCGGCCAGGCTGAAGGAGATGTCCGTCCCACCTGGAGAGCGCACCGTGGCCCTCTCGGCCTCCGTGACCAGTTGGGCCAGCTTCTCCGTGTCCTGCGCCACCTGCTGATAGTCCACAGACATGGGGCCGCCCGGGTGGAACATGCGGGCCTCGAACCCGGGCATGCTGGCGATGCGCACTCCAGCCTCGGTGGCCCTTGCCCGGGCCTGGGTATGGGAGAGAGAGTAGTTGACGATAGCGATGAGCACGTCAGCCTGGCACATCGTCTCCGCCATAGCCTCGCCCGGCTCGCTGCCGTGTTGCCCCACAGACGGGTAGGGATAGAACTCCACGTTGCACTGGGGAAAGGACTCCACTGCGATCACCGCCACCATCTTAGCCAACGCAGAGCGCTCCAGTTGCTCCACGAGCGTCGATAACTCCTTCTCCCTCCAGTGCTCAACCGTGGGAGGATCAGCCACCACCAGCAGCCTTTCCCCGTCCTTCAGCCCCATGTTCACCTGCAACATGCTGAGCACGCCGTCCTCGATCAGTCTTCTCACCGGCCAAGCCATCCCATCCTCCTTCGGGCAGTCATGGGCGGTCCTTGCTGCCGCCAGGCTGATTGTACCACAGACAAGGCGGGCACGGATATGTGCCCGCCCAACGTGACCTACCACGTCCCTCGAGCTCGCGCACAGGCGCGCTCACGAAGCTATTCGCGAGATTCCGACAACACCTCCTCGGAGATGAGAAACAATGGATCAGCGATGCGCTTCAGCGATTCCGCCAGCTCGGCCTGATAGTCAGCATCGAAGAAGGACTTCTCGAAGGTCTCCAGGTCGGGAAAGTAAGCCTCAGTCATGTAACGGTAGGGAGCCTCGTCCATCTTCCAGGCCTGCTTGATCACATAGAAGTCGCTCTTGATCACCCCTGGAAGAGACATGTTGCTCTCCTGATGCGTGGTCGTGCGCCACTTCAGGAATTCCTCATGATCTGCGCCGGCCGGCAGATTATAGACCACAGTCAGCTTGATCATGGTCCCCCCTCTTCACTTGCTCTTGTGGAGCCCCTACTGCTTGTTGGCTTGTTCCAGCGTGATGTAACCGTTCTTCAGATCCTCTTGCACCAGTTGCGCGGGGCGCTCCAGCGGGTCGTCCCAGCCAGCACCTGTGGTTGTCCTCATCAAGCTTCCACAAACCACGAAGCGAGGCCCATCACGATTCCAGCCATTCCAAGGCCTCTTCTTCATCGGCTAAGACACGGAAGTTGAAGCCGCGATTGCGTGCCACTGTCTCGAGGAACCATCCGCGAACGGAAGAAGTCTGCCGATCCACGATGGCGGCCTTCCTTATCGCTTTTCCACGAAGCTTCTGAAACACCTCGGTGACCACGACGTAGCTATCCAGTATCCCGAGCCGCCCTTCCAGCTCCCTGACATCAATGAGGACCTTTGAGACGCGGTGGTCCACCGCGGCATCGAAGATCTCCATGGCCACGGCTGCCACCGTGGCGCCGGTGCGCACCCCGCTCGCACGTACAGACAGGTAGTCATCTCCGACCTCAATGGCAAGCGCGTACTGCTTCTCCTCCATGTGACCCACCTCTCAATCGAGCCCGCGTCTGTTGCGTCACGCTCAACTTGCTTCCGATGGGGACACTGGTTGCCCGCCCAGAGAACGTGTGATGCTATGCCCGCCCAATCCTCTCTTACGATGCTCCTACCTATCCACTTCTGCTGCGCTTGCCCAGCTCGTAGTGCTTGTTGGCCTGTTCCAGCGTGATATAGCCGTTCTCCAGATCCTCTTGCACCAGTTCCACGGGGCGCTCCAGCGGGTCGCCCCAGCCTGCCCCTGTGGACGTCATCACCTGGATCACGTCGTCCGTGTTCAGGGTCAAGCCGCTCACCACCGCATAACGTTCGGTTTCACCGTTGGCTCTCCTGATCAGCACGTGATTGGGGGAACCCGGTTGCCCGCCCTTGAGGGGCCATGGGGGCACCTTGTCGCGGGTGTAGGCCACTGTCAACCAGGCGTTGTCGGACTTGATGCGATAATCGATGCGCACACCCTTGCCGCCCCGATGGAAGCCGGCACCGCCATCCTCATCGTGGAAGCTGAGGTAGTCTACGGTCACGCCGTACCGCGCTTCCGCCACCTCGGCCGGGCAGTTGTAGGTCTCGCCATGCAGGCCGGAGAACTGACCTGAGTTACCGTCGGAGGTGGGCGATCCGCCCCAGCCGCCCAGCTCGGGCTCGATCACAGCGTAGCTCCGGCCCGTGTCGGGATGGATGCCGCCGAAGAGCGTGCCGCACACCGAGGAAAAGCTCCCCGCCGGCAGCCGGTCCGGCATCTGCTCCGCCAGGCACCGCCAGATCAGATCGTGCAGCCTGATCGTAATCTCGTAATAGATGCCCTGGGCCGCGGGGTAGATGGGATCGAAGACGCTCCCGTGCCGCGTCAGAACCTTCAAAGGACGGAAAGTGCCACCGTTGCTCAACCTTTCCGGAGAGACGATGCCTTTGAATGCGATCTGGCAGGCCACCACCGCTTCGTCCCGGCTCATGTTGAAGGGACCGGGGTCCTGGTCGGGATTGTCCCGCAGATCGACGATGAACTCGTCATCTGTGATATCCACTGTGACTACGTAATTCGGCCCCTGGTCTTGCGGCTCAGACAGATGGTACCTGCCCTTGGGCAAGCGTCTCAGGGCAGCCAGGGTGACCTGCTCGCCGTAGTCCAGGTACTCTCTGACCGCTCGCAAGAAGACCTCCGCCCCGTACTTGTTCACGATTTCCAGGACGCGCCGCTCACCGACTCGCACCGCCGCAACACCAGCCCATAGATCGCCCGTGAGGAAATCAGGCATACGACAGTTCGAGGTGAGGATGTCGAACACAGACCGGATTGGTTGGCCGCGGGAGATGAGCTTGATGGCGGACAGGATCATGCCCTCCTGGAAGATCTCCGTCGCGTCGGTGGACATGCTGCCGGGCACCATGCCCCCGACGTCGTTCCAGTGGGCGATGTCGGCAGTCCAGGCCACGATCTCGCCATCCGCAAAGACGGGCATGACCAGGATTACGTCGTTCAGATGTGTTACCCCGCCGGTGTAGGGGTCATTGGTGATGAAGATATCGCCCGGCTCGATGTCCCCAGGCTTGTTGTGTTTCTCTATCACCCGCTTGACGGTCTTGTCCAGCACACCGACGAAGGCCGGGATTCCAGCTCCAGAACCAGCCAGCTCGCCACGCTTGTCCATGATCCCCGTGCCCATGTCCAGCACTTCGTAGATGATGGCGCTCATCGCCGTGCGGCGCAGGGCACCGAACATCTCATCGGCAGCCGCCTGTAGGGAGTTCTGGATGATCTCCATCGTGATGGGGTCATACTCTTGGCTCATCGGGAATCCTCCTCATCGGGCAGTGTGGATCTGATAGTTGCCGTATTCATCGACCTGACACGGCAGGCCGGGCGGGATCACTGTCGTGGCCCCAGATTCTTCGATGATCGCGGGGCCCGCAAAAGCCATGCCTGGCTCCAGGGCATCACCGTCGTAGACGGTCGCTTCCTGGATGCCGGCTTCCACGTAGTCCACTTCCCGGCGTTCCTTGATCGCGTCGTCGAGCTTCCGGCCTGTGGTGGGGTACTTCTCCGGCTTCAGCTTGTCCACCTCCCCCAGAGCAACCAAGTGGTACTCAACCAGCTCGACCGGCGCATCCAGCCGGTAGGTGTATTCACGTTCGTAGTCCGTGTCGAAGCGCTCGCGTATGGCCTCGATCTGCTGCGACGTGATCTCCCCGTCCGGCAGCACGATCTCCACCGAGTGCTCCTGGTTCTGGTAGCGGCACCGGGCGTAGCGCAGGAAAGACACACGTGCCGGGTCGATGTCCTCCGCGGAGTACTCACGGAGCGCTTTGTCCTCCAGCTCTCTGAGCGTCTGGTCCAACTGCTTCGCTGCTCCCGGGTCGGATAGATCAACGATCTGCGTCAGGAGATAGTCGCGGCGCAGGTCGCTGAGCAACATGCCCCACGCAGAGAACACGCTGGATTGCCGAGGGATGACTACCTTCTTGATGCTCAGCTCCTTGGCCAGCGCGCAAGCGTGCATGCCGCCTCCCCCGCCGAACGCCAGCAGGGCGAAGTCTCTGGGGTCGTGGCCGCGGTTGACCGAGATCAGCTTGATGGCGTTGACCATGTTGTTGTTGGCGATACGCACGATGCCGCGCGCCGCCTCCCTTCGGTCCGTGTCGAGGGTCGCCGCCAGCTTGCCCAGCGCACGGTCCACCGCGTCCATGTCGGCTTCTATCGTACCGCCGCAGAAGTAGTGCGGGTTGATGCGGCCCAGGGCCAGATTGGCATCGGTGGTCGTAGCCTCGGTGCCTCCCAGACCGTACGATACTGGACCAGGCACGGCCCCGGCGCTCTGTGGACCGACGTGTAACCTCTGGAAATCGTCCACCCAGGCAATAGAGCCGCCGCCGTTACCGATCTCCACCAGGTCTACCACCGGCACCATCGCCGGGTAACCTGCCCAGGTCTCGCGGCGTTCGATCACATAGTTGGTGTTGAGCTTGACCTGGCCGCCCGTGATCAGACCGCACTTGGCCGTCGTCCCACCGATGTCAATGGCGATGGCATCCGGCTCTCCAATCAGTCGACCCAACGCCGCAGCACCCCAGATACCGCTGGCCGGACCTGACTCCACCATGGTGATGGGGATCTGACGGGCGCTCTTGACCGTGTCCACGCCGCAGTTGGACTGCATGATGTACGGCGTGCAGCGCATCCCAGCGTCGTAGAGGGCGCTGGTCAGGCGGTCGAGGTAGCGGTGGGCCACCGGTTGCACGTACGCCGACAACACGGCGGTGTTGGTGCGCTCGTACTCTCGCCACTCGCGCGTGATCTGATGCGAGGCCACCACGGAGACCTCCGGCCACAGCTCCTTCACCTTGGCCAACGTCGCCTCTTCGTGGGCCGGGTTGGCGTATGAATTGATGAAGCTGATGGCGATGGCCTCGACCGCTTCCGCCCGGAAATCGTCCAGGATGGCCGGCAGCCCCGAAAGATCCAGAGGCGCGGTCTCGACCCCCTTGTAGTTGATGCGCTCCCTTATCTCCCGGCGCAGGTAGCGCCGCACGAAGGGCTCTGGCTTGCGGTATTCGAGGTTGAAGAAATCGGGGCGATGGCCACGCCCGATCTCTATGATGTCGCGGAACCCCTCCGTGGTGAGCAGTCCGACCTTGGCCCCTTTCCTTTCGGTGATGGCATTGATCACGATCGTCGTCCCATGTACGAACGACGCGAACTCGCTCGGCTGTATGTCGGCGGCCGAGATGACGTCCATCACGCCCTGCTCATACTGGGCGGGGGTCGTATGGCTCTTGCCGGTGACAACCTCACCTTCAGGGGTGACAAAGACTAGATCTGTGAATGTGCCTCCGATGTCCGTAGCAACCCGCAGCATGTTGGTATCCTCCACTACGAGACTATGGTCGACTCCTGAACCTCGCCTGCCCGTTCATCTGTGTTTACTCCTCAAACGGGACTCAGTTCCCCCGCAACCAGGATTTCATATCACCAAAGTCGTACTGCTCCCCGAGTCGCCAAGGGGCGTACTCCTCCGGAGGAGGTGATTCGTAGGCTCCGATCTTGCTGTGACTCCACCCCAGTCGGATCTTGAGCTCGGCGGCGAACTCAGCCGTCTTCAGAGCGGCGATCATGGGGTCGATGACCGGCACGCCCAGTTCCTCCTGAAGCTCTTGAAAGAAACCATAGGTGGCCGTACAGCCGAGAACGATCACCTCGGCGCCGTCGTCCTCCACGGCTTCCCGAGCCACCTCTCTGAACCTGCGGGCCGTCTCCACCTCGTCCTGGTGAAACTCCAGTACCCCCAGGTCCACGGACTTGAAGGAAGCCAGGCGCTCCCCCATGCCGTACTTGACCACGTTCTCCCTCATCTCCGGGATCCACTTCCTGCGCCCCACGATGATGGAGAACTTGTCTCCCAGGGTGGCTGCGAGGTGGGTGGAAGCTTCGCAGGGAGCTACGACGGGCATGAGCTTCGCCACCTCCCGCGCTGCCTGCAAACCTACGTCGTAGAAGCAGCCGATGATGGCGGCGTCGAAGCCCTCCCTCTCCGCCTCTGCGATGAGATGAAGGATGTCCACCAGGACAAGAGCCTCGTAGTAGCGGTACTCGAGATGCTCCGGTCCCCTGGGAAGCATGACCATCTTCAGCTCGGTTTCCTCCCGCTTGTGGGAGGTCAGGAACCGGTGACCCTCGTCCACCACCCCTTTTCCGACCGGATCGATGTACAGGACTTTTTGTTTCACGGTCATCTCCAGGACGAGCAGTCAGCCAGCCAGGGTGCTCTTCCAGCTAGGCGCCTCCCTGTCCGAACAGGTGACAGCGGACCGTGTGCCCGGGCTCAACCTCAACCATGACCGGATCTGTCTCCGAGCAAGACTCGGTGCTCTGAGGACACCGCGGGTGGAAACTGCACCCACCGGGAACGTTGACTGGACTGGGGATCTCGCCGCGCGAGGTGATCCGTTTGGGCTTCATCTGCTCCTCTTCTTCCGAGACCACAGGGATGGAGGAAAGGAGCATCTGGGTGTACGGGTGATACGGGTTGCGGAAGAACTCGGCAGCCTCGGCGGTCTCGCAGATCTTGCCCAGGTACATGATTGCGACCCTGGAGGCCACGTTGCGCATCAGGCTCAGGTCGTGGGTGATGAACAGGTAGGACAGATGCAGCTCCTTCTGAAGCCGGATCAAGAGGTTGATGATCTTGGCCTGGATGGAAACGTCCAGCGCAGAAGTAGGCTCGTCGAGAATGACGAAAGAGGGATTGGTGGCCAAGGCCCTGGCGATGGCGACCATCTGTTTCTCGCCACCCCCCAGCATCTGGGGGTACTTAAGGGCATACTCTTCGGGCAACTCCACCATCTCCAGCAACTGAATAGTCTTCGGCAACAGATCACCATCCGGCTGGTGAAGCCGGAGCGGAAGTCCCACAATATCCTTGATCGTCCGTCTCGGGTTCAGAGAAGAGCCTGGATCCTGGAATACGATTTGGATCTCTTTCCTCAGGCCCGGCTTGCGACTCCTGTCACTCGCGAACAGGCTCTGCCCCCGGAAGGCAATGTCGCCTTCGGTCGGCTGGTACATGCCGACCACTGTGTAGGCCACGGTGCTCTTGCCGGAGCCGGATTCGCCGACCAGACCGAAGGTCTCCCCCTCCCGCACCGTGAAGGAGACGCCATCCACCGCTTTGACGGTGATGGGCTCTCGGCGCAGGACCCCGGTCTGCCCGATGACAAAGTGCTTCTTCAGGTCAGTGACGGTCAACAGATCGGTCGTCATACTCTGCAACTTCCCTCCTATGGCTAGGAGTAGAGAAAGCAAGCCACCTCGTGATCCTCACCCACCTGGCGATACTGCGGCTTCTCCGTCCTACAGACCTCCATAGCCCTGTCGCAACGTGGATGGAACCGACAGCCAACCGGCGGGTTGAGATAGTCGGGTATCCGCCCAGGGATCCCATCGGCGATGCCTCCACCGGTCAGTTTCGGCACTGCGTTCATCAGCCCTACGGTATAGGGGTGGAGAGGATCGGAGAACAGTTCGTGAGTGGGAGCCACCTCGACCATGTTGCCGGCATACATCACGTAGACGCGGTCCGCCGTCTCTCGCACCACCCCCAGCGTGTGCGTGATGAGGATGATGGAGGTGTTCTTCTCCTCTACCAGCCTCCGGAGCAGCCGTAGGATCTGATCCTGGATGCTGACGTCCAGCGAGGTGCCAGGCTCATCCGCGATGATCAGCTCCCGGGTGCCCGCCAAGGCCATGGCGATGCAGACCCGTTGCCGCATGCCACCGCTCAGTTGGAACGGGTAGTTCTTGAGCAGCCGTTCCGGATCAGGCAGGGCCACCTCCTTCAGGGCCTCCACCGCCCGCTGGCCAATCTCCTTTCCGGACAGCCTCTTGTCGCCCGCCGCGGAGTACTTGACCGCGGCCTCTAGCTGCTGGCCGATGGTGTAGACCGGGTTGAGAGCCGCCGTCGGATCCTGGAACACCATAGCCATGCCCTCGCCCCGCACTCGCCCCAGTTCCCTCGAATTCATCTTCAGGATGTCCTGCCCCTTGAAGCGAATCTCGCCCCCTGGAATCCGTGCCGGCGGCATGGGCAGAACACGGAGTACCGCCTTCATCGTGGTTGTCTTGCCGCAGCCGGTCTCCCCCACGAGGCCGACCTTCTCCCCGCTGTATACAGAGAAGTTCACCCCATCCAGCACCTTCAGGGTGCCGCCGAAGACGTCGAAATGAACGCGGAGGTCCTTGATGTCCAGCAGGAGGTCTCTGTTCATCTCACACCTCCTCAGCCGCCAGCATGTCCCGCAGGCCATCCCCCAGCAGGTTGAACCCCAGAACGACGACTACGATGGCCAGGGCGGGGAACACAGCGATCCACCACTGGTCTGGCAGGTACTGGTAGCCATCGGCGACCATGGTCCCCAGCCCGGGGCGGGGCGGCTGTACCCCCAGACCGACGAAACTGAGGGAGGAGCCGATGAGGATCACCCAGCCCATGTCCAGGCTCATCTTGGTGAAAATCGGAGAGATGCAGTTGGGCAGGATCTCCCGGAACAGGATGTGGAGCTTGCTGGCTCCGACTAGTTCAGCCGAGACCACGAAGAACTCGTTCCTCAAGGTGGAGGCCAGACCGTAGACGAGACGGCAATACCACGGCCACCACATCAGGGAGACAGCCAGCATGGCGTTGAACAGGTTTGGCGTGAGCACGGAACAGATGGCCAAGGCCAGCACCAGCGGTGGCACGGCCAGGAAGATGTCGGTGACTCGCATGATCACGGTGTCCAGCCACCTCCCCTGGTAGTAGCCCGCCAGAAGTCCGAGTATCACGCCGGGAGGCACTACCAGACAAAGAACTACGATGCCCATGCTCAGCGAGAAGCGGAAGCCGAAGAATATGCGGCTCAAGATATCCCGTCCCACCACATCCGTACCGAAAAGGTACTCCCGGCAGGGTGCGCGGCTCGCGTTGGCGAAATCCACGAAAGCGCTGGCATGCTGCGGGTACGGTGCCACCACCGGCGCGAAGATGGCCAGGAAGATCACCAGGAGGACCGTGAACAGACCCACAATGGAGAGCCGATTGCGGGAGAACTTGTACCAGTTGCGGCGAAGGTTCTCCCCCCTCTTGCTCGAAGCCAGGAGTTGCACTGACGTCATCTTGCTACTCGCTCCCTCCTGCCCTCAATTGGATCCGGGGATCCAGCCTAGCCACGATGATATCGACCGCGATATTGGTCACGATGAAAACCACTCCCAAGATCAGGATGACTGCGGATATGGCGTTCAGGTCCTTGCGCAGCATCCCGTTGATGCCGTATCGAGAGATCCCGGGCCAATTGAAGATCAACTCCACCAAGAAGGCGTTGCCCAGCGTGGCCGCGAAGTCGAGACCCAGGATCGACACTGTAGGTATCAGTGAGGGCTTGAGCAGGAAGCTTCTCATGATCACGCTTCCCGGGATGCCTAGCGAACGTTCGGCGGCGATGTAGTCCTTAGTCAGGTTGTCGGACATCGTGGACCGGGTGATGCGCGCCTCCTGGGACATGCCTCCCAGGGACAATGCCACCGCAGGCAGGATCAAGTGCCAGAGTGCGTCGAGAAAGGCGCGAGGATCGCGTCCGAGCAGGGAGTCGACAGTCAGGAGACCGGTGATCGTCGTTGGCTTGGCGATCTCGGGGCTCAGCCTCCCCATGGTTGGCATCCAGTTCAAGGTCATGCCAAAAACGAGCAGAAAGAGGACTGCGAAGACGAAGGAGGGGGTCACCACCCCCAGGTAGGAGATGACCCGCAGCACGTTGTCCACCCATTTGTCCTTCTGCCAGGCGGATATGGCCCCCAAGACGATCCCTCCCGCCCCGTTGATCAAACCGGCCAACAGAGCCAGTTCGAGCGTGGCTGGGAAGAACTCCCTGATGTCATCGGCCACCGGCCTCCTCGTCACCAGAGAGGTGCCGAAGTCACCGTGGAGGGCGTCGCGGAGCCAGTAGTAGTACTGGATGTAGAGCGGTTCGGTGAGGTGCATCTCTTCGCGTATCTGGTCGACCGCCCACTGCGGTGCCCTCGGCCCCACAGCCATTCGTGCAGGATCGCCCGGCATGATACGCGCGATGACAAAGATCAAGATGGAGAGACCCAGTATCACGAAGACGGAATGCACGGCGCGGCGAGCCAGGAAGCTGAGAAAAGTCATCTTATCCTCGATGGAAAACCCAACCGGAGCCCCTGAGGGACCTCAACAGCCCCTCAGGGGCTCGAAGTCGGCACATCTGCCACGCCTACGGGCCCGTGACCCCGATTCTGGCTGCAAACATGTTGTAGCCCATTACCGGGATGACCTCCCCCTCTGCGGTAGGCCAATCCACGTAGCTCGACTGGTAGGCATGTTTCTGATACTGGTCGTAGAGGAACAGGGATGGGCAGAGGTCCACGATGTAGTCCTGCAAATCCCTGTACTTGGCGTACCTCTCCTCCTCATCGACGGTGGCCAGGGCATCGTCGATCATACCATCCAACGTCGCGTCCAGCAGCCACTCGTTCTGCGACCACGTGGGGGCGGCATCGGAGTGGTAGCGCACCTTCAACAGCGGCCCCGCCTCTGGGAAATCGGCCGAGACGTAGATGGTCACGATGTGAGGGCTCGCCTCCTCGCTGGCCGTCTCCTCGACTACCGACAACCATGGTGTGCCCACGATCTCGACAGGGATACCTACGTCCGCCATGTTGGCCTGGAACAGGAGCGCCCACTTCTCCTCGGCAGGCACCTCGGTGATCCAGTGGACTTCTATCGGGTACTGATCGAGTTGGTCAGCGTACGCCGACAGCGCCAGTTCCTCGCGCGCCTTGTCCAGGTCACGCTCGAACATGAAGACGTTCGGGTTGTGACCGGCCGTGATCGCCGGTACCGGTCCCTGCGATTGCTGCGTCCCCGCCCACTCCAGAGCCACCGCGGCTTCGTAGTCAAAGGCGTAGGCCACGGCTCGGCGGAAGTGGAGATCATCCAAGGGCGGCTTCCTCGTGTGCATCATGTAGTAGAACTCGGTGAGGACTGGGAAGGCGGCCACATCCACCCCCTCGAGCTCGTCAAGCGCCTCCAGCGCCTCTACGGTCTGCCACTGGTCAGTGATCTCCAACTCCTGTCGCGACATCATCGTGCGCACAGTGGCTGTCTCGGTGGTGGCGATGAACTTGGCCAGGTCTGGCGCATTCTCGGCGAACTCGCCGTGCCAGTCCTCGTACTTCTCCATCAGGAGATACTCCTCCAGCGGGAACTCCTTGACCATGTAGGGCCCGGAACCGGCATCGTTGGTCAGCAGGTACTCCTTGCCATAGTCGCCCTTGTCACCGTACTGGCCAGGGGTGACGATGTTGTCCATCACCTCTTGCTCGTCGAGGACATAGAGGCGGATCAGGCTGATGACGAAGAGGCCGCTGGGCTCCGTCAGCTTGAACTCGACGGTGTAGTCGTCAACCGCCGAGGCACTCTCGACGGTGCCCAGGAACACGTAGGCTAGCCCCTCACCAATCTCCAAGATGCGGTTCATGCTGAAGGCGACGTCGCTGGCCGTCAGCTCGCTCCCGTTGTGGAACTTGACCCCCTCCTTGAGATGGAAGGTCCAGGTGAGCCCATCAGGTGACGGCTCCCAACTCTCTGCCAGGTCTGGCTCGACCCCACCTTCGGTAGTGGGGAAGACGAGGGTGTCATACAGGTTGGCCAGAGACGACGTGCTGGAGAAGTCGGACCCCACCGCAGGGTCGATGTAGGTGGGCCACGAGAAGGTAATCCTGAGGAGCTTCTCGGCAGCCTCCGGGGGCGGGACGGGAGTGTCCTCGGGCGGTGGCGGAGCCGGAGTGCCCTCCTCAGGAACTTCAGGAACTGGGGCGGCGGTGGGGGTCGCACAGCCAGGCAATACCAGAGCCACCACCACCAGGAGACTCAGAGTGATCCACAAGTAGCGCTTCGTATACATTTCTCCTCCTTATAGCTCTGCACTATGGGACTAGGCAGCCAACGAACCTCTCCTCCGCATCACCCCCTCTCTCTCAGTATCCGGGCACCTCCATCTGTCGACACAACTCCACCAACCGGGGATGCACATAGACCCCTTGGTCCTCCAGTTGCACGCCGTCCGCCCAGACCGAAGGGCTGGTCACGATGCCATCGGTGTGACTTGGGGCACCCAGGCGGGCCCGCCCTATTCCGAACTGCATACAGCCGAAAAGCCTCTCGTCCTCCAGGATGCTCCCCGTTAGTCGCCTCACCCCCGGGTTGAAACCATAGCAAGCGTGGTCCACCAGGTACATCGACGGGTCATCAAACGCATCCAGCCATCGCTGGAAGGTCCTCGCCTCTGCGCCTCCCTCGATCCCCACGATGCGCCCTTTGTCGATGGTGATCTCTACCGGGTCCCTCAGCAACCCTAGTTCCGCAGGAGGCCATATCGCACCATCGAAGACCAGGGTCCCGTGAAACGTGTCAGCCAGCTCCTCGAACCAGGATTGGCCAGCCAGCATCTGAGAATAACCCCGACCCTCTCCCGCCCCAATCTGGGTGAGAGTGGGAGGCGCCTGGGGATCAGGCTCCACCACCAGATCGGTTCCGGCCGGGCAAGTGACGTGGATCTCCTTCGCCTCGTGGGAGAGTTCATAGAGCGCCGACGCCATTCGCTCCAGAACAGGGTAGTTCACCTCGCCGATGGTCCGCACCATCATGTCCACGTCCATGCCGGCCAGGCAGAAATGCCGGCAACCCGCAGCCACGGCTTCCTGCTGGGCCTCGCTGTAGAGGGTGTAGGCCACGGCGTACTCGATCCACACGTCGGCCTCTCTCAACGCCCGTGCCACCGGTGGAGGAGGGCTCAGGCAAGGATTGGGCAAGGTCTCATACCACATCACGCTGGGCGTCGCGCCCACAGCGTAGGCAGCTTCCGCAGTGGCCCACACCACGCGCTCGTCGCTGGACGTATCAGCGGTGATCACCACCTGCTCCCCTGGTTGCACGGGCATGGCCTCGTCGAGCAGCTTTCTGGCCGCCGCGGCCAGCTCCAGGCGCTGGTACTCTCTCCTGCTCTCCGTTCCCATCTCTAGGTCCTCAACCTTCGCCCGGCTGCTACCTCTCCCTGGAGGCGAAATAGGGAGGAGACACGGCCCATATCAGTGTGCATTGCTGTCCCGACCTGTTGTGCCAAGAGTGGGGCTGGCTTCCCTGGTAGTGGATGCTATCGCCAGCACTCAGTGTCCAAGCCTCCCCCCCCACCCTGATCTCGAGCCGTCCCTTGGTGACGAAGACGAACTCCTCTCCTGGATGAGTCTTCTCCTCCGTCCTCAAGCCCGGAGAGCACGTTGCTCTGCACGGCTCGAACCTGCCCCTCACCGCGCCCGAAGAGAGGGTTTCGTAGGTCACTTCGTTCGTCTCGTCGCGGAAGTCCTGGCGGTGGCCTCCCCTTGCCACGTGCCAGACCGGGGAAGGATGCTCGAAGAACGATCTCAGCTCCACCCCCAGGGTCTCGGCCACCGAATTAAGCGTGGTCAGCGAGGGCTTGGCCTTGTTCCTCTCGATCTGAGACAGGTAGCTGGCCGAAAGGCCCACCATGCTGCCCAGTTGGGCCAGCGTGATCCCCTGTTCGGTGCGGAGAGCTCTCAATCGGCTCCCCACGCTCTCTGCTCCGCTCTCCGCTTCTATCACAAATCCCCGCTCCGCTGCGATTCTCGGATCCGCCTTCTACTGAGGCCACTACCGGCTTCGCGAGGATACCTCAGCCCAGGTACACTGGTACAATACCGACTGATCATCCCCACGAGCAACTAGAAGACTGGAGGTGTCAGCACCCACAACGCCGTGACCGGCTTCGTGCCTGGGTTCTCCAGCCGATGCTTGACCGTAGCCAGGAAGTGTATGCTGTCCCCTGGAGAGAGATCGTACCGCTCATCACCTATCCAGACTCTGAGCGTGCCGTCCAGGACATACCCGAACTCCTCTCCAGGGTGAGCACGGTATTCATCCGCAGGGAGCGAGCCATCCTGTGCTTCGATGATCACAATCAGCGACTCCATGACCCGATCAGGGAACCGGGTAGTGAGGAGGGAGTAGGTGATGGGAGAGCCCTCGAAGCGGAACGTCTCGCGCTCGTGCGCCCGCACAACTTTGGTGGGGTTGACGACCTCAGGGAAGAAATAGGTGATAGGCACGTGCAAGGCGCTGGCGATGGAGTAGAGCATGGAGATGGAGGGCGCAGCCCGGTTCCTCTCTAACTGCGAAAGGAACGCCGCACTGCATCCGGTGCTCTCAGCCAATTCCCCCAAAGTAAGCCGTCTTTCCAGCCGGAGCTTCTTGATCCTTTGACCGATGACCCCAACCGTCGTCTCCATGACCAACTTCCATTGTACTCCTTTTCCCATTGTTTGTCAATATCTAATTTTCTTAAATGGCAGCAAACACGCTACACTGACGCCATTATGTCAAGATACACCTCATGCTCAGGCGCGTGTTGCCCGTGAGAGCGAGGGCCGAGCGTTCCGATTTGTGTCGTGCACCGGAGCACCTCAAGAATCAAGCCGCAGTCACGCGAGTCGCGTCGCCGCGCGCCGAGGTCAGACCTGCGACAGAAGGGGCCTACGAGAGGACTACAAGGCACAATCGCATACGAGGACAGGGAGCTTCGGTCTCCCGGGAGCCGCTAGGACTCGGCAGGCGTAGGCGTAGGAACTGGATATGCGGGGGCTAGCTGGATCTCATCTTCGAAGACCAGTGCATCGAAAGTCAGGAACGATACGTGAAGAGACTCAGCGCCCGGGTCAAACTCAAGCTCGGCCCACATTGCCACGTCGGGATCCCCTCGTACGCCCTGGACCAGACTGGGGACTAGGACGTAGTCAAGGCCACCCGCCACGTTGGCCGACGAGTCCTTATGTTCGTCCAGCCATCCGACCTGTCGAACGATGCCGCCTTGATGATAGTGACCGGCCACTACCACGACGTCGGTGGTGATGCCGTGGGTGATATCCTTGTCTCCCCTACCCAGCATGGTGATAAGTCCGGGAAGCATCTGCTCCCAATAGTACCGTTCCACGAGAGGTGCCGAGAGCACCGAACTCTTTGGCCAGTCCTCGACTCTGGTCTCGAGCCTGAAGGGGTTTGTCCAGAGCACAGGCTGGTGCATCAGGACGAGGAGGAGCCTGGGCGGCTGATTGGAACCGAGGATACTCGAGAGCGTTGCCTCCAGCCACTCCTTCTGAGCAAGCCAGCTGGGGAGCTTTTCAGCACTACCTTCGAAACCAGATGCCTCAAGGAGGCCATAGTTCTCCGCATAGAGCCGCCGATCCGGCATGTACAACCCAATGGCGGCAACTCCATTCGCTTCGGGTTCAAGCAACCAATACGGTTCCAGGGGAGATGTGGCGCTGAGCTCTTCCTCGTCGTCGCAGTCCAGCCCCACGCGGGAATCTCCCTTCACAAACATGGAGGCATATGTCCGCAGTTCATCAATGGTCCTCCAGTCGTTGTTGCCAGAAACGGCAAGTACTCGCACAGCCCCGTCGAGCTCGCACAACTTGTCGAGGGCAGGCTTGGCGTGTCTCTCCCAGGGCACCGAGTCATCCTCACACCCATCGCTGGGATCCAACTCCAGCACATCCCCCAGTACGAACCCCAAGTCGATTTCCTCGTCCCTCCAGCGCTCTGCCAGATGCTCGAGATCACCTATGCTGTGAGGGTATCTGTCGCAGCCTCGTCCAAACTGCGACGTGTGCATGTCGGCCACAATGCCTATCCTCACGGTGTCCGTGTACAGGGGCCCCGGTGTCTCCGTGACCACCGGACAGATGCCGGTGCAACTGTCCACGTCCGAACCACGGCACACAACGCCGGAGAACTGTGGGTTGGGCAGACAACAGACCAGAAAAGCCGGCCGTGCGAAAAGCCTAGCAACGACGAGTGGACTTGCTAGTATGACGGGCGCTACAAAGACACCTGCTACAAGAATGCACCGACTGGCCCGACGGCTCATCCGGCTAGACAGTGAATCCGACAAGTCAGAGCACATAGTTGCCACTCCTTCCCTACACTCCGGCGGTCCGCAGCCCGACGATGTCAACAATTCGGACGTACCAACTCGCTCCACTCGTAGGCACGCTCACCCGTGTGTGACCGCCCAACATCGCTCCATCGTCGGTCCAGGCCACACAACCCACCTCTCAGGCAGGTGGCACCCCCCGCCTGAGTCAACACCCCCGTCTCTCAGACTTCCCTAGGCCGGCCGACCGTGGGACCTCTATGCCAAGAGTCTCCTCGGCAACGAGCCCACCGTCGCGCATCAGGTTGGACCATCACAAGCGAGCCCGCCAGGCGGTGCCAGGGCCGCACACTTGCCTTGTAGGTCAACACTTCCCTGCCCGCGGCCCTGATTGTGCCGCGGGTTCAAGGGTGACGATTGCGGGTCGTGGGATCTGGTGCGCGCCCCGAGTTCACAGCCGAAAATCCCAACCGCGACTCAGTCCTCTGGGCAAGCCGGTCTGTGGGGACGACATCATTCGCACGGACTTTCGACTCGTTCCTCACTGTCATCTCGTGCCGCCAGATCAACGACCAAGGCGCACCCTTGCTATACCAGACAGCGCCCGCAGTGCACGACAAACGCGGTAGCCTGGGATCCTACCAATGTCCGACCCCCCGTCCCGCGGGGAGCCATACGGAGTCACAGCGCTGCCCTCTCTGTGGCTCTCACAGATGTCTCTGGATATCCCTTGCCATAGTTGTACTTCTTCTTCGGGCGTACGGGGCTCCTGCGAATAGCCGAGCCGCTTCAGAAGATCCCATCGATGGAAATCGAAAGCTGCCTCGACCCTCTCGCCCCAGTCCTGTGCGCTCTGAAAAGCCCACCGGCAGAACCCAAGACACGAAAGAGCCAGTGCCGATAGCACGACCACGAAACAGACCGTTGTCGCGCGCGAGGCAAATGGCACTCCCCACAGGAGCCCGAGAAAGAGGCAAAGCAGGTACAGCACCGCGCACGATAGGCACATGTTCGCCAACAACCGGAAGCGACTGCCGGAGTCCTCAAGGCGTTCAATGGAGTCCGCAGGCATTACGGCAAGCAATCTTGGCCACATACGGTCGAAATCCATCCCATATCGGTGTCGCAGATAGCTACGAATCACAGAAACGACGTCCTCCTCACCCGTCCTCCTGATCCGCCCTGCCGCCCAGAGAAGCGCAGAGCCCATCGGAGCGTAGAACATCATGACGGCGATAACAACCGTGAGGAATAGGGTCAGTATGGTTGCCCATTCCTCCCACAGTCGTCCCAGCCCAGCCTGAAACGCCACGTCCGCGTCCGTCAACCATGCCAGCATCATGATGCCTGAGACCACGAAGACGGCCGCAGGCAGCAACGCCTCCGCCACGAACCTCCTGCCAAACGTCGTGGAGACCATCCCGAGCACGGCGGACATCGGCATCTCCTCACCTCCCCTTCCCATGGAACAGCTCTCACTAAACCCCGGCATCCACTCGTCAGCCACAGGTCACGCTTTTCCACATTGCTGACGGCCCCAGGCGCTGCCTTAGACCCCTATTCTCGTGCTGCCTCACACGAAACGGAGTCCGCCACAATCGCCATACGACAACATTTGTGCCAACAATACACCAAGCATGCAACATACACAAGCGCGTATTTGTGGCTACGGTCTACCGCGGTCACATTTCCCTGAGTGGAGAATGGCTGCAGGAAGACTGTGTACGATCTCGGTGGTCACCTTGGACATCTGTTAGCTTGAGAGCATAGGCCCTCACGTTCCCGGGGCGTCCCTTCTGCAAGGCATGGCGCTTTGGCAGTCAGACTCTGATGCTGAGATAACCTGCACTGCGGGAAGCCCGCTGGAGCAGGCGCGCCAGGTGGTCCTCTCATCGCGGTTGGGAGCCCATCAGTAGACATCGAGATCCCTCGACAAGGCGACCCCTCAGGTGGGCCAGCCCGCGATTTCCATAACCAGGTCCTTCCTGCCGGCGCCCCGGGAGAGTTGGCTGCAGACGACCAGCAGCCCAGGCCAGGCCGTAGTCTCCCCTTCAGACGTGCGCGTGGCATTGAGGGCAGCGCAACCCAGGAATACCATCGCTGCCAGCACCGGAAGACTCCGTGTGGTTGGGCGATGTGCCGCTCGCCAGCGCTCGCCGACCCTGGTGCAATCCGTGCCGACGGCGGCGACTTGGCCGCGTACTCTTGGAGCGACAATGCCACTCCTTCACCGATCCCAGGCTTCCGGTCCTTGACAAGTCTTCTCACGGGCAGGCCCGGCGCCAGGCGTCCAGATCACGATTCTTGAGTATCACGCTGAAGCTCTTCTCCTCAGCCTCTGGACAGACCTGGCTCAAGAACTCCCACGTGCTCATCTGGTCGGTGTATTCGGCGGCGAACACAGCTTTCCCGGCCGTGATGAAAGGCTGCATCTCGTCGCACCAGTCTTCGGCAAAGCAGTCTTCGGTCATCGCCCAGTCAAAGTAGGGCAACAGGTCCTCTGCCTGGTCATCATCGTTCTTGAGTCCGATGGACAGGCCCCGGGCGTGGGCTTCGCCCGCCAGCCAGATACTGTACTCCAGTTGGTCCTGGTACGTGAGCGGAAAGCCGGTGTCATTGGTGAAACCATCGACGTTGTCCGGTTCGATGCCGTCGAACCCCTTCGCTTGGCAAAGGTCGAGGCGAGCGCGGATGATAGGAGTCAGGAGGTCAATCTGGCGGATGTCCAGCCACTTCTCGCCCGGCCAGCCCTCGTAGTCGTTGCCGATGATCGACTCCGGGAACTGATCCGCGTCGGGGCGCCAGTCCTCCCAGGAACCCACACTGATGTAGCAGAAGACCTTTCGCCCCTCTGCGTGCAGCGTGGTCACCGTGCTGGCGTCAGTGTCGAACAGGTCGATATCGTACATGTCTACGTCGAACGACCGGTCTATGGGAGCATCCGTTAGCTGCCACTGCCAGGTAGCCTTGACCGGCGGTATCCACCACGTTGGCGGCGTTCCACCGAAGACCTTCAGAGCAAGGGGCAGATAGACAGACGGCGGGGGAGTGGGCGAAGTCTCGATGCGCCGGAGACTAACCGTGTCCGCGGTATTGCCCTCGTAAGGCACAGTGGACGAGAAGGCCCTGCTGCCAGGGGAAAAGGCCCGGTTCTGCGCGCTCTGCGCAGTGTCAAGGGCGTGGGCAATCCCGGCTCCGTTAGATCGATCGCCGGGCAGCTCGGACGCTGGAGTTTGAATTGTGCCGCATGCGTTGCCGCTGGCCAGGCACAGTACGAGCAGAGCCATCAGCGCCAAATGGTCAATCGTGCAGGAGTGGCTACCGCTCATCTGCTGGTTGTTCAACGTCCTCGCCGCTCCAAACAGTCGGGCGCGCCCATGCCGCGCCAAACGAATATGCAGCAACTGGCTCCCCGGCTCGGAGTTGCCCTCACGCCGTCTTCTCCAGATACTGGCACACCCTTCTCAGTTCCTCCGCCCAGTCCTGCCATCCGGTCTCCTTCCTTCGCTCCTCCAGGAAGGACAGGGCCTCCTCAGGCCCAGGCAGGGAGCTTCCAGCCCCGGTGACCGTGGTAGCCAGCGCGCCCAGGGCGTTGCCGAGGATTCCACACTCCCTCAAGCCCATGCCTGCCACCCATCCCAGGATCAGTCCCGCATCGAAGCTGTCGCCAGCCCCGGTGTCGTCGACCGGTTCCACCTCGAAAGCCGGCACCGCAAGGATCTCCTGGTCCCCGCCTATGAGGCACCCCTCTTCGCGTAGCTTGAGTCCCACCAGTTCCGGCCCCAGACTCAACAAGCCCGCCACAGACTCGCGGGCGCCTTCTTCCCCGGTTAGCCACTGGGCCACGGCCAGGTTGGGAAAGAGCATGGAAGCCTTGGACAGCGCCTCGACTATCCCTTTCCGGGGTGTAGTTTCCACTTCTGCGCCCAGGTCCACCGAGACCGCCACGCCAGAGCGACGAGCCACCGTGATAGCCTGGAGTGCAGCCGCTCTTTGGGGGTTCTCCACCAGAGCATATCCGGAGACGTGCAGCAGCCGCGCTTCACGGATCCGTGCCTCGCCGTCTCCATCGAGGGTGGTGTTCGCGTTTGCGCCACGGCAACTGAAGAAGGTGCGCTCGCCGTCGGGCGTCACAGCAGCGAAGATCAGCCCCGTCTGAGTCTCGGCGTCTCGCTGCACGAGAGATAGGTCCACCCCCACCCGCTGCAAGTCGGACAGGGCGCGCTCCGCCAGGGCGTCCTGGCCCACGCGCGCCAGGATGCTGACCTCCAATCCGAACTTGCTCAGAACCGCGGACGTGTTGGCAGCGGAGCCCCCGGTACGCAGATCCCCTGCCTCCGCCAGGCTGTCGCCTCCCGGTGGTGGGTAGAAGGGAACGCGAGCGAGGATATCCACGTTGATGTCGCCGAGGGTCACCACTCGAGGCATGGATGCTCTTTCCAGGGCGTTGCTGTGATCGAATGCTGATGTGTCCCAGTTTAGCGCAGTCTCTGTACCTCGGCCATCAGTGCCGCTACCCTGGTCTGGTCCACCAGGTTGGAGACGATGCCGTCCTCTTTGAGGCTGGTCCCTACGATCACTCCATCCGCCATAGAGAGCAATTGCCCCACGCTTTCCTGGGACACGCCGCTCCCCACCAGCACCGGGAAGTCGGGCACCGCCTCTCTCGTCCGCCGGAGATCCTCCATCTCTGTGGGCTCGCCGGTACCTGATCCCGTGACGATGAGCGCATCGGCCAGCCCGCGATACGCTGTGTCCCTCGCTGCTTGCTCGATCGTTGGACTGCCCAACGGCACAGCATGCTTCACCAACACGTCGGCGAGAATCTTCACGTCTACGCCTAGCTCCCTACGATATCTGATGGTCTCGTAGGCGCTGCCTTCGATCAGACCCTGGTCGGTAACCATGGCCCCGGTGTGCACGTTGACCCTGATGAAGCTGGCCCCTGTGACGGATGCCATGGCCAGGGCCGACCTGGCGTCGTTCCTCAGCACGTTGACTCCCACGGGGAGCTGCACGGCGTCTCTCACCGTGGCCACCGCCAGCGTCATGGCAGCCACGGTGTGGGCCTCCGCCCGCCCCTTGCCGAAGGGGACGTCGCCGAAGTTCTCCACCATCAATCCATCCACCCCGCCGCTCTCCAGAGCCAGCGCATCGGCGACGGCCCTCTCCAGCACCTCATCCATCTCCCCAGCCCAGCGTGGAGATCCTGGCAGTGGGAGCAGGTGGACCATGCCGATCACGTACTTGCTGGCGCCAAACAACGACTCCAGCGCTGTTCTGGGATCTACACTCGCCGAACCGGACACCTTCAGCCCTCCGCTAGCGATATGAAACGGACTGGAACCCATCGACAGTGGAAATGGCCACAAGAGAGCCACGCCGCCAGGCCCCGTGCCGCGCTCAGAGGCATCGCGCTGCAAGCTAGCCCCCGCACCTGGCGGGCACGGGCCCAGGCGGTCGTCTGATGTCCGTTGCTCCCACCAAGTCCGCGCCGCCGTCCGGCAGAACGCCTGGCTAGGACAGGTGCCGTCCCCAACCCCCTGGGCGGACGCCATCTTCGGCGGGACGCTGTAGCCGAACTCGGCCCGCTGCCCACACCAGTGCCCGGTCCCAACCTGGCCCGCACGAGAGTTGACAGCGAGCACACGTTCCGCTAGACTTCCACAGAACCTTGGATTCCCTTCTCGCCAACGAACTACGTCGCAAAGCAGTAGGTGAGACCCATGCCTGATCTCGCAACCCAGCTCGTGATCGCCCTCTGCGTGCTGCTCACGGTCTGGTACGCGGTGGGCTGGCTCCTGAACCGTAGGCGTGGAGAGCGCCTGCTGGAGTGGATTGTACGAGCTTTGCGGGCTGGTGGCGAGCAGACGACGGTCGCCCGTCTGGGCACGTCCGGATTCCAGGTGAACGTCAGCAGAGCTCGGGCGCCGTTCAAGGCCATCGAGGCCACCGTCCTGCTACAGCCCAGAGAGGTGCTCCTGCTCTGGATCCTCAACCTGCTGCGGGGCCGCACCGACTCCCTCGTCCTCAGATGTACCCTGCGTACGCCGCCACGAGCCGACGTCGAGGTAGTCAGCAAGAAGGGAGCCTTGGCCAAGCGAGTGATGAAAGGTATCGATGAGAGCGGCTGGTCCCATCAGGACATGCCAGGTGGCCTGATTGTCGCCTTCCGGAGCAAAGCAGGCCAGCAACAAGCCGATGCCCTCTCTCACCTGGTGCAGGACCTCAGTCCTCGCCTGGTGAGGCTATCACTCAGCAAGAAAGCCCCTCACCTCCTGGCGAATCTCTCCCTGGCTGGACTGGACCAGCAGTCGGTGGCCCTTCTCATCTCATCGTTGCGCGATGTAGCTCAGGCCATCGCCCCTGGCCGCCGCTGAGACAGCCCGAAGCTTCAACTCGCGCGCTCGTCGCCGCTGCCGCTCTCGCTGCTCTCCCTTCCGAGCAGCCGGCCTGTGGATCGCCTCCTCTCCAAGGCTGCGCTGGCCCGCTGAGCGTACGGCGACGGTGGCCACGCATCGACGGTCAGATTGAACTCTCGCACAGCTTGGCTCTCGTTGCCCTGGCGCAGGTAGGCCACCCCCAGGTTGTAGTGACACGCTGCTTCGTGCTTGGGAGGCAAGTCCTGCCCCCATTTCTCCAGGACCTCCTCCAAGACACGAATAGCTTCGTCCAGGGCTCCCACGCGCACCAGCACAGCGCCGTAGCTGATCAAGGCAGAGAGCAGGGCAGGCGAGTCGGGTCCCAACCTCATGGCCAGACGATACAGAGACAGAGCCCTCTGATGGTATCCCCAGGAAGACAGCAGGTTCCCCAGGTCGACCAGCGCCCGGCAACGCATGGCGCTCGCATACAGCAGGATCAAGAAGAGCACCGGATGCACGTAGACGCCGGTCAGATCGGAGGCGGCGATGACCAAGGCGGTGACTCCCAGTACCACCGCCACGAGTTGGAGCGAGGGCTCCTCCTTCCTCAACACGGGCATGCCGCCGAAGATGAGGATGAACAGTAGGGCGATCACGATTGTGAGCAAGTGGGGGTTCACTTTCTCCTCTTCAAACCACGCCCCTGCCATCTCTCATTAGACAGCAGGGGCTAGTTCACCAGAAAAGCGCCTCTTTCAGACAAACATAGCCTGAGCCGTGCGCCCCAGCATCTCCACGCCCCGGACCTCCGTCTCAAACAAGGGGACGACTGCCCGTACGTCGGGGAAGCTGCTCCAGATTTCGTTCATGTACTCCTGCTGCATCTTCAAACGGTTCTTCACGAAGTCCGGCGCCTCGTCCCCCACCGCAGCCTCTTCGATCATCATATTCACCACCACTCCACCCACTGGAATGCCGAAATCGTGGAACCAGGTGATGAAGCGCTTGATCACTGCGATAGGCAGAGCTTCGGGCAAGGTCACGAAGAAGAAGGCCGTCTTTTGTTCATCGGTCAAGAGGTCCTTGGCCCGCCCCATGCGCTCCCGAAACTGTAGCAGATACTCCAGAAGAGGGTCTTTCTGCTGCTTCTTCTTACTATAGGAGAGCAACTCCCTGAGGCTCATGGCGTCCTCGCGGCTCTTGAGCATCTTGTTGACCCACATGGAGTAGACGCTGGACATTCCCAACAAGCGTCGGGCGTTGGCCGTAGGTGCGGTGTCGAAGACATAGGTCTCGTATTCGTCCTCGAACATGAGATCAATCATGTTCTCGAACATGGCCGACTCCTCGAAGGCCGGGTTCATGGTGGCCGACTCCACGAACTCGTCGGCTTTGGTCTTGACGTCGGCGTACTTAAGGAACCAACTGATCTTGTCACGGATTTCAACCTTGGACTTTTCGATGGTGTCCTTGGTATCGATCTCGTAGGCGTAGAAACCATCTGCGTCCTTCACCAACGTGGGCCTGCCAAAGACGTCCTGATCCAACATGCTAGTCAGGCTGTGCACTGGATTGGTCGAAGCTAGCAGTGTGCGCTTGCCCTGACGAGCGAACCACAGGGCCGAGGCCCCGGCCAGCACCGTCTTCCCCACCCCGCCCTTGCCTCCGAAGAAGACGTATTTCATGTCCGGGTTCTCACCAAGGAACTGCCGCATTGTCTTCTCGATCATGGGGCGCCTCCGAACATCGCCTCGGCCATCTGCTCGATCATCTCCAGGCCGGTTATGTCCCGCTCGAACTCCGGGACGTGAGCCAGCACCTGGTCGCCGAATTGGCCGTCTATCCTCTTCAGTGCGCCGGCCTGCATCTCCAGACGATGGCGCAGGTATTCGGGGATGTTCTGTGTGGCCAACTCTGTAGGGAGGACCCGGTTGACCACGTACCCGCACAAGGGCACCTGAAACTTGGCGAAGAGCGTAGCCGCCTTCTGGGTATCGAGGATCGCCATCTCCTCAGGGATGATCACGAAGAAGAAGGCTGTCTTCTGCTTGTCGGTCAGAATGCTCGACGAGGTATTGATCCGGTACTTGATGTCCTGGAGTTCCTTGAGGATCAGGTCCTCCTCGCTCTCCTTATCGCGTTGCACCACGGCTGCCACCTGCTGATACTCCTGCATCTCCTCGCGCAGCTTGGTGATCTTGTCGATCCAGTCGTCGTAGACGCTGGCCATGCTCAGATAGTAGAGGGCGTGGCCCAAAGGAACCAGGTCGTAGATGTAGTAGTCGTACTCCTTGCCGACCACAATGTCGACCACCTTGTCGAAGATGGCGCTTTCCTCCATCGCTGGTTCGGCAGCGGCCGCCTGGATATAGCTCTCGATCTCCTCTGGGATCTCGTCCAGGCCGTACATGTCGAAGATCTTCTGTCGGATTTCTTGCTGGTACTCCTTGATGCGCTGATCGGCGTCGATCTCCTGGGCGTAGAGGTTCGGCATGATCTCCACCGCCCCCTTGCCGAAAATGTCCCGCTGGAAGATGTCGGTCAGGGAAGCCTGGGGGTCCACGGAGAATACCAGTACCTTGTAGCCCTGCTTCGCCAGCCAATACGCTGTGGCAGCCGAGAAAGTGGTCTTGCCCAACCCCCCCTTGCCGCCAAACATGACGTAACGGCGGTCCGGATAGTCTTCAAACACCCTTGCTAGCGAAATGGTGATCACCTCCTTGCTGTGCAGGCCCGCTGGCGGGCACATCTCGAGCACCCGCTCGCCCGAGCCTGCCCAGGTAGGGCCTCTACGCCAGCGCGTCTGTCAGGTCGCGCTCCCTCAACATGCGGCGCTTCCAGGTGGATATCTGAGGTACGACGTAAGGCAGGAGCCGCAGCGAGTAGTAGGGCGGCAAGATGGGCACGCCCAGCAGGTCACCCATGGTGATGAGGATGAAGAGATGCTCCATGCTGCCCCTGGTCTTGAGAGCGAAGCGGGTCATGTCGTGGCCGGCCATCCCGTACACGAAATCGATGGCACTAGCGGCCAGCCTCTTGAGCGGACTCATTTCCTTTTCTTCTGGCACTTGACTACCTCCTGACGGCATCCGGTCGTTGCATGGACCGGTCAACCGATTTGGTCTGTTAGGTCTCTCTCCCTCAACATGCTACGTCGCCATGTAGGGACCATAGGCACGATGAAAGGCAACAGCCGCAGAGAATAGTAGGGCGGCAGCATAGGCACACCCAACAGGTCCCCGAAGACCACCAAGATGAACAGGTGCTCGAGGTTGGCTCGGGCCTTTCTGAGGCCGCGCACCATGTCATAGATGGTCATCCCGTAGAGGATCTCACCACATGCACGCGCCACTCTGCGCAAGCGATCTGGTATCGCCTCTCTTGCGGCTACTCTCACCCCGCCCCTATCTGACCCCCATCCGAAGCTCAGAGAACCCGATCAGTTGCGTAGAAGCGGGAGAGCCGGAACCGGCTCTCCCGCCATCCGGTTCAATCTCGCGGCTCCTAGGCTTTGGCCGCCGCCTCCTTCCTCGTCCGCTGGATGGCTCGCCAGCCATCCCACACCAGCACGAGCGCCGCCACAACCAGGACCAGGCAGATAAGCCCGATCAGGCCGGTGGCGAAAGCCCCCTGCAAGTTGCCGGCGGCCATGGCTGCCGGCGCTTTCAACAGGTTCGTGTAGGCGATGTAGAGGAGCGCGCCGATGGTCGTAACGATCATGAAGATCGCCGGGTACAGCGCCCAGGCGTATCTTCTACCCTCCGACATCAGCCACAACGAAACCAGCAGCAGTGCCAGGCCAGCCATCAACTGGTTCGCGCCGCCAAAGGCCCCCCAAATGGTCAGCCACGGGATGATCAAGACGAAGATGAACGTCAAGAACAGCGCCACGCCACTCCCCACGTGGACGTTCTTCATCACGGGCACCGCGTCACCTACCATCTCGGCGCTAGCTACCCTCATGAAGCGCACCACCAACTGCATGATGGTGATAGCCATGATGGTCAGGAACACCGAGCCGTAGGCCGTGCCGAACGTCACAGGGACGCCGATGTGGCTCAAGAAGCTGGCCAACCCACCTGCGAAGACGGCCAGGGCAGCCCCAGCGCCGCCGGCGTCCAGGTATCCCTGCCAGCCTCCGAAGGCAACCGTGGCGGTCAGGAAGGCCATGACCGCAAACGCGGCTTCCATGAACATGGCGCCGCCACCCACCGGTAGGGCATCGGTCTCCGACTCCAACTGACGAGCCGTGCCGGAGGTGGACACCAGGCTATGCCAGCCGGAGATGGCGCCACAGGCGATGGTGACGAAGAGCATGGGCCACAACGGCCCGCTGGCGGCCGTGAACTGGGTGAAGACAGGGAAGTCGCCCATTCCCGGATGCCAGATCACCAGGCCAATCACGCCGCCCACCATCCCCAGTGTGACGATCCAAAAGGAGATGTAGTTCACCGGCTGCGCGAAAGACCAGATGGGTAGCACCGAGCCCAGGTAGCAGAAGAGCAGCATGAGCAGGGTGCCGATCACCGCAGCTTGGGTATTGCCCAGGAAGATGACCGGGGACTCGCCGCCGCCGTAGATGGACGAGAAGAAGCCGCTCACTGCCGGCAGCGTACCTACCCAGATTCCGACGAACGTCAGGCCAACAGTAACCACGGTGGTGAGAATGATATTCTGCTTCCACTTGTAGGTCATCTGCCCGGCCAAGACGCCCATCACCACCAGGGCGATCATCCCGAAGGGCACCTTCGGGTTGGTCATCAGCACTTTGCCCACTGCATTGCCAAACGCCCCCATGATCAGCAACAGGTAAAAGTAGATGAAGATCATGAGGATATTGCGCGCACGGGGTGAGATCAGTTTGTAGCTCAGCGCGCTCATGGTCTCCCCGTCACGCCGGGCGCCCATGATCAGCGCGCCATAGTCCTGCGCCCAACCGATGAAGAAGACACCCAGCAGGATCCACAGCAGTGCAGGCAACCAGCCCCACTGCACCGCGATCACCGGCCCGGTGAGGGGGGCCAGAGCGGCCACAGACTTGAACTGGTAGCCAAAGAGCACGTTGCGGCTACAGGGCATGAAGTCCACCCCATCCATGTACATCTTGGCTGGACAAGCCCTGGCCGGGTCAGGTTGGACGATGCCGCGGTCAATGCGCTTCGCGTACCAACCGTAGCCGATGCCAATCGCCAAACCTCCCACTATCAGTACGATGATCGAATTCATCTCCTCGGCCTCCTTTTCCCGCATACGTACGGGAGTTCAACTCATGATGTTGAACCGCACCTTTGACCTTGGCAGGCCATGTGAGACAGCGGTATGTCGCCCTCGATCACCCCCTTTCCTGTCCTCACTGCTCTTGCTCTGGAAAGCAGACTTCTCCATCGCCTTTGCTGGTCAGGTGGGCAGGAAATGTGTGGAAGAGACGGTTCTGGCAAAGATCGGTTGATGCATGCAGACTATACTACAAACGCGGGATACCTTTCCCTCTTGTGATTATACCTCGAATAGCCACTCACGTCAAGTATTTCGGCGAGATTGTCATGGAGAAGATGGCACCATGGGCCCTCGTCGGACGCATGCCTGACACCGTCCGGCCAGGGGCGGGGCTCGGAGACGAGGCATCATCCCTCTCCGTTCAGCGGCATGGAGAGAGCCTAACCTGCGAGACCACCCCACCCTGGCGGGTTTCCGGCCTCGTCGGGAGAGACGATGGTCGAGGCCAACGCATGCTCCCCGTCGAGCATGAAGGCCAGACCCAGACCCTTTCGCCCGACCGTGCATTGGCCAGAGGAGCACACATCGTAGAATGATCGTGGCGTCTCGCTCGCGGAAGAACCGCTCTCTAGCCACAGAGAGAGTACCGGCGCTTCTACCGTGAGACAGCCGTGTTGCCCGTAGCCGCACAGCTCGTGGCCCGACGCTTGGTTAGTGCACCGCCGGTCTGGTATAATTCTCCCGCCACAGCGGGAAACGGGCGGGGCCACTACCCGATGCCCACCGAAAGGCGGCGACCCTCAGCAAGATGAGTAGAATCATCAGAGCACCCAGATTCGACTGGGGCTACATTGCGGTTTTCGTCCTCTCTCTGCCCGTCCTCTGGCCTCTGGTGGGGCCAGCCTATCTGAGTTCCCACGACGGGCTTCATCATCTCTACCGCCTGGTGGACCTGGACTGGTGTCTCAGGAGTGGCGCGCTCTACCCTCGCTGGCTGCCCAACATGGGCTTCGGCTACGGGTACGCGGTCCTCAACTACTATGCGCCCCTCAGCTACTATGTGGGTCAGGTCTTCCACGTCTTCGGAGCCGGGTACATCGATGCCATCAAGCTAACCTACGCGGTTGGCTTCGTAGGCTCCGGGCTGACCATGTACCTTTTCGCCAGGGAGCACCTGGGACGTGTCCCGGCCATCCTGGCTGGCCTGGTTTATGTCTACCTGCCCTACCACCTGGCGGACGCTTACGTCCGCGGCGCACTGGCGGAGTTCCTCACATTTCCCTTCTTCCCTCTCATCCTGTGGTGCTTCTGCAAGCTGTTAACGGAAAAGCGGCTGCAGTACGTCGCCTGGAGCGCCCTATCATTGGCGGGGCTCTTCGTCACCCACAACCTGATGACGCTCATCTTCGCACCGCTCCTGGCGGCCTATGTCGGGCTGATCTGGCTCAAAGAACGTGATCTCAAGATGCTGGGCCTGGTGGCTGCGGCCCTCGTGCTGGCCTTCGGCCTGTCCGCCTTCTACTGGTTCCCGGGGTTCGCGGAATCGAAGTGGGCGCGGCTGGGGTTGGTAGGCCCCCGGGCCACGGACTACATCCCCAAATTGATCACCATGGCCGACTTCTTCTCGCCCTACTTCATGTACCGTTACTTCCCAGAGCAAGGCGTATGGCTGGAGCACCCCATCAGTTGGCTTCAGTTCGGGCTGCTCTGTCTCTCGCTGGCGGTGCCGCTGCGGCTGCGGCACCCCTCGTGGACTGAGGCGCGGAGACACGTCCTCTTCTTTCTGTGCGCGACCTTCGTGTCCCTGTTTATGCTCTTCGTCTACTCGCGCCCTTTGTGGGATCACGTGCCCTTGCTCCCTTACCTCCAATACCCCTTCCGGTTTTTGACTCTGACCAGCTTCACTTGCGCCTTCGCCATCGGCTCCATCCCTCTGCTCCTGTTTGGGCAACGGCCCGCGCAGGAAACAGAAACCTGGTCGCTGGCGAGCCGCTCCCTGTGGGGGCTGGCCGTGACCCTGGTCCTCGTTCTAAGCCTGATGGTCACCGCGCTGCCTGGCCTCCCTATCGAGCCCCAGTACCTGCCTGAGCACGAGGAGCCGCTAACCGAGGACACGGTCAACTTCGCCACCATGGCCGAGTACGACTATCTGACGGGCTTGTGGGCCAGACTATATCCCGACCCCTGGTTACTGGAGTACCTGCCCGCGTGGGTGGAGGAGGAGCCGGGGGCCATCTTTCTGCCGCTGGAGAAGGGCCCGCTGGAGCCGGTCGACCTCGACCCATCGGCGGTGCCCAGCGTCTCTGTACAGGAGCACGGGCCTCTGTCCATGGACCTGGAGGTGACCACAGCTCAACCCATGACCCTCTGCTGGCACAGTTTCTACGTGCCCAACTGGGGGGTCTACGTGGACGGTCAGAGAGCGACAGCCTACCCTCTGGGAAGGATGGGTTTGCTGGCCGTCGATCTGCCCTCCGGTGATCATAGCGTCCTGGCCCGTTTCGAGGACACGCCCCTGGAGTTGGCCGCGACGCTCGCCTCTCTGGCCTGCCTGGCTGGTGTGGTAGCCTTGCTCCTCTGGGCCAGGAGATGGAAGGTTCTCCTCGCCCTTCTGGCGGTCTGTGTCCTGCTGGGCTCGGCCACCTTCTGGCACGTGCGCTCCTCTTCCTCGGTCCAGCACCCGCAATCCGTGCAAGCCAATCTGGGCGACCAGTTCAAGCTGCTGGGCTTCTACCTCGACCAGACTTCGGTCCATCCTGGGGACGCCATCGAAGTCACCCTCTACTGGCTGGCCCTCCAGGAGACGGATGAGAACTACAAGGTCTTCGTCCACCTCACCGATCAAGAGGTCACCGGCCTGTTCTCCCAGAGCGACCGGTGGCCGGTCTACAACTTCTCGCCCACCACCAGGTGGGAGCCGGGGGAGATCGTGTGGGACCGGCACGAGATAGAGATACCTCTGGACCTGGAGCCGGGGAGCTACCGCCTGGACGCTGGTGCCTATCTCCTGGAGACAATGGAGAACTTGGAGGTCCTGGACGAGAGCGGCAGTCCGGTGGGTCTCAGTGTTCTGTTGACCTCCGTGGAGGTCGAGCCGTGATCGTTGTTGGTGGGGCTTCAGGACGCACACCTCGGAGCGTTCCATGAGACGTCTGTCGGCGCTGATCAGGAATGAATGGCTGCTGCTGGCGTTGATCACCCTGCTAGCCCTCTCGCTGCGGGTCTACAGACTGAACGCCATCCCTCTGGGCTTGCACTCCGACGAGGGCTTCAACGGATACGAGGCCAGGCGCGTCCTGGAGGAGAGAAGACCCTTCGTCTTCTTCGAGGAGGAGCTGGGCGAAGAGCCGACGCATATCCACCTCGTAGCGCTGTTCTTCGCGCTCTTCGGCCAGAGCCCCTTCGTGATCCGGCTGACCTCGGCGGCGATAGGCACCATCACCGTGCCCCTGGTCTACCTGCTGACCAAGGAGATCTTTCGCTCCGAACGGACCGAGCGAGCGGCCTCTCAGATGGGGTTGATGTCGGCCTTGTGGTTGGCCCTCTCCTACTGGCATCTGAACTACAGCAGGCTGGGAATGGAGCCCATCACCCTGCCGTTGATGATCACAGCCACAGCCTTCTTCTTCTGGCGAGCCAGAAGGACGGGAAGGGTGTTGTTCTACGCCCTGTGCGGCCTGATGCTCGGTCTGACCATGTACACCTACAGGGCCTCGAGGCTGGTCCCCTTCGTCTTCCTGCTATACGTCTGTTGCTGTGTCTTGCTCACTCGACGACTGGACAAACGTCTTCTGCTCAACTGGGTGGTCCTCTTCGGCGTAGCTCTGGCAGCCTTCCTGCCGCTGGGCTACTTTGGCCTCACGCACTTCGACATCTACTTCTCTAGGGCCGCCGACGTCTCCATCCTCAACCCCGAGTACAACCAGGGTTCTCCCATCCGCGCGCTCTTGACCAGCACGGCCAAGACCGCGGCCTCCTTCCTCTTTCTGCCGGATCCCAACTGGAGACAAAACCCGGCCCAGCGTCCCCTCCTCGACTCCCTGACGGGGCTGCTGCTCGTCGTGGGGTTGGCGCTCACTCTGCGTAGATGGCGCAAACCTCAGTACCTCTTCCTTCTGGTGTGGCTTGCGGTGATGTCGCTTCCTGCCGTGCTCAGCCTCTCGGGCGTGCCCCACTCGTCGCGCAGCATCGGGCTGCTGCCCCTGGCGTGCATCCTGCCTGCCATCGGCCTCCAGGAGGCCCTGGAGTGGTCGAAGTCGTCCTCCTCACGAGCGACCCTGTCGCGCCTGGTGCTGGCTTTGGGTGTCCTGGTCTTCCTCGTCACGGGGATCTCCACCTGCAACGACTACTTCAATGCCTGGGACAGCCCAGAGTTGCCTCCCGCCTTCGACGTGGCCTTCGTGGAAGCTGCTCAGACTATGAACGAGCTCTCTCGACCGGACGGAGTTTGGATCCTCCCCCTCACCTCGTTGGCGGAGCCTGGCTCCGTTCACTATACTGTGGAGTTCCTGTACCAGGGTGAAGCTGCTCACCGTTTCCTGCGCACGGACGAGGAGACCGTGGCGGCGGAGCTGACCACCCTGCTACGAGGATCGAACGAGGCCCGGGTCGTGGAGTGGGATGCGGAGATCCTGGGTGGCGCCTACCTCTACCATGCCGATCCCAAGCAGGTGCTGCCCTTTCTGCTGGGCAAGTATGGCGAGCAGGTAGGCCTGGAGGAGTTTCGCGCCTTCGACGTGGCTAGCTACCGCTTGCTGGAGGATCAGGAGCTGACCATCGTCGGCTCTTTCGAAGACGCCTCGGCGAGCTTCGGGGATCAGGTCTCACTCACCGGAGTGGCCTATGGCGGCTCGTTACAGGAGGCAGTTGACACTCCCGCCGACGTCAACGAGCACCTCGTTCTCTCAGGCGAGGACGCGTGGGTGGTGCTGCGATGGGAGGCCTCGAACACACCCGTCTCGGACTACAAGGCGGCGGTGTACCTGGTGGACAGCCGGGGCCGGGTGCTGTCTCAGATGGACAAGCTCCTGCAGAGCAACGGCCTAGCGACGACGTCCCTCTGGCAGCCGGGGCAGGTGGAGATGGACTACTACACCCTGGTCATGCCGCCGGCGACTCCGCCGGGGGAGTACTTCATCGAGGTGGCGGTCTACGAGGCCGAGACCACGGCAAGACTCCCTGTGCTGGACGAGCAGGGCCAGATCGTTGGCCAGAGCAAGAGAGCGGGATCACTGCAAGTAATCAGGTCCATGGTTCCGGTGGAAGTGGGGCCCCAGATCCAGGTCTCAGACGGACACCTGGCGCCCTCTATCAGGCTGCTGGGATACGACCTGCCCCAGCAAGAGGTGGAGCCCGGCGACACTCTCCGCTGTGCCCTGTACTGGGAGGCCCTGGCAGACCTGGACGCTGACTACGTCCTCTCACTGGAGTTGGTGGATGTGGAAGGCCGCGTCCAGGCGAAACAGACGGATCGCCCCGTCGATGGGACCTACCCTACAACCCAATGGCAGGCCGGCGAGGTCCTGCGAGATTGGCACAACGTTCCCGTGCCCCCCGACGCACCTGAGGGAGAGTATGGACTCTCGCTGTTCGTGCTGGAAGGCGACTCGGTCGTGGGAGAGGTCAGACTGGCCACGGTCAGTATCAAAGGCCGGCCCCACTATTTCGACGTCCCGGAGATCCAGCATCCCCTGGAGATATTGGTGGGCAACAGCATCTCGTTGCTGGGCTACGACCTGGTTGAAACTCAAGCCCAGCCCGGCGGCGTTCTCGTCTTGACTCTCTACTGGCAAGCCACAGGGACCACGGAGACCTCGTACACGGTGTTCACCCATCTTCTCGACCCCCAGAATCAGGTACGCGGACAGAAGGACAGCATTCCAGGCGATGGCACGCTGCCGACCACCAGTTGGGTCGACCAGGAGGTGATCACCGACGTCTACGAACTGGCTATCGACGCCGACGCACCTCCAGGGGAGTACGTCCTGGAGATAGGCATGTACGACGCAGCAACGGGGCAGCGGCTACAGCTCCGTCAGCCGTCAGGAGAGCTGGCTGGCGACCGGCTCTTGCTCCCGTCCACGGTGGTCGTGCAGTAGCTAGTGCTCTCTCGGGGACCCTCGATGAGAAAAGTAACCAGGCCAGACCTCGTCGCCGTCGTTCTCCTGCTCATCGTCGCTGGTTTCTTCCGCTTCTACCGCCTCAATGAGATACCGATCGGCCTGTGGAGGGATGAGGCCGCCAATGGGCTCGAGGCCCTCCGCGTCCTCGACGGCCACCTGAGTATCTTCTACGGGACACGGGAGCCTCTGTTTATCTACCTCGTCGCCCTGTCCATCGCCTTCCTGGGCCGGACCCCTGTGGCCGTCCGTGTCGTGGCCGCCCTGGCGGGGACAGTCACCATTCCGGTGGCCTACCTCCTGGTCAAGGAGGTCTTCCAGCGAACCGAGCGCCAGGCCCGGCTCATAGCTCTCCTCGCCAGCCTCTGGCTGGCCACGTCGTACTGGCACATCAACTTCAGTCGCCTGGGCTTCAGGGGAGTCCTGCTTCCCCTGTTCGTCTCGCTGTCGTTCTACCTGCTGTGGCGGGGCTGGAATGGGCTCCCTTCGCGTAGGGTCCTGGTGTGGTTCGCTCTCTCCGGATGCTGCTTCGCGCTGGCCTTCTACACCTACACGCCGAGTCGCTTCCTTCCTCTATTGCTCCTTCCATTCCTGGCCCAGGCCGTCAGAAGAAGTAGAGGCAGCGCTCGCACGCAGAACGGCGCATCGGACCCCACCGCCCCCCGCACTTTGCCCATCGCCGCTTTTGGGGCCTTCACGATCTGTTTCGTGGTCGTCTTCGCACCCCTGGGCGCGCACTTCGTAGCCGACCCCGGGAGTCTTCTGGTCCGGTCCGGGGTTTCCGTCTTCGGAGCTCTGGACGAGAAGCCCCTCGCCAGCCTGCTGGCGGAGAACACCTTGCGCCAGCTCGGCATGTTCGGCTTCCTGGCCGATCCCAACACCAGGCACAACCCCGTTGGTCGCCCGGCTTTCGAGCTCTTCACTCTCGCCTGTGCCCTCGTCGGCCTCGCCGTATGTCTTCGCCGCTGGCGAGGTTTGTCCTACAGCTTCTGTCTCCTCTGGTTCTTGACCATGTTGCTGCCCGCCATTCTCACCTATCCTGAGCTGCCCCACTCGCTGCGGGCCATCGGCACTCTGCCCGTGGCTTACGTCTTCCCCGCCCTGGGAGTGGAGTCTGCCTGGTCTGTACTCAAGGGCCGAGCCTGGTCCTCCAAGGCCCGGATCCTGCTCGCCATTCTCGTGTCGGGCTGCCTTCTCGTCACTGCCACGCTCGCCTACCGGGACTACTTCGCCCCACAGGTGGAGGAGATCGAACTGATCAAAGCCTTCGATCCACGGATGGTGGAGACGGCCACTGTGATGGAAGAACTGGCCGAGCCTCACTCGGTGTGGATCGTCCCTCTCGGCCCCCACGGCGAACAGAGAATGGCCTACTACGTTCTCGACTTCCTCTACCAGGGTGAGGCACCCCACCGCTACGTACATCTCGACGAGGCGACGCTGGCCCAGGAGCTCACCGCGGCCTGCCAGGGCAGCGAGACGGCGTGGGTGCTCCAGAGAACAGCCGACTGGCCAGCACAGCCCTGGTACGACCTCTACGCCGATTGGAAGGGCCTTCTGCCCTTCCTCCTTGGCAAGCACGGCGTAGAGCTGGAGACCCAACACTTGGATGGGTTCAACGTGCTGATCTACCAGCTACCAGACGACGTGGTCTTCTCTTTCCCTTCCGAACTGGAACCCCTGGAGATAGACTTCGGCCAAGGTCTGAGCCTGACCGGCCTGGACTCCGGTCTTGGCCCACCTGATTCAGGACAGGCCTGGGTGGCGCTCAGATGGCAGGCAGACGCACACCCGGACGTCGACCACGCTGTAGAGGTAACCCTGACCGATGCGTCAGGAGGGACCGCAGTCAACGTCCAAAGACTCCTGCTCAGCCAAGAGGACCAACCTACGAGCCAGTGGGAAGTGGGCCAGCAGGAGGTATCGTACTACAGCCTCGCGGGGTTGCCTGAACCGACGGGGGACGGGTATAGTATACACGTATCTATCTACCCCGCCGACGTGGAAGACGGACTGGAGTCTCCGCCCCCTGCCACAGACCAGAACAGAAGCTCTCTTGTAGGTAGCATCGCGTCTAGTGATGGGGCGCTGGACCGGAGGCCCGGTGTGGAAGCAGGGGGAGGTCCATGAGATCAATCTTCCCACCTCGCTCTCCATGGGAGGGCAAACGTTGACCAGGCACTCACTGTCGAGCCGATGGCTTTTTCCCCTTCTGGGGTTCACGCTGGCGATGGTGTTCCTTGCGTATCAATGGGACGCCACCTACTCGCTGGACATCGGAGCGGTGAAGGCCGACGACGACCTCTACATCACAGGCTTCTACCAGAGAGAGAGCAGCGCGGCCGACGACTACCGATGGACAGGGCCTCACGCCTCCGTCAGATTCCCGGGACTCGGTTCCGGGCAGAGCTGGACCCTCTCCCTCTACGCCAGCGGCTACCGGCCTGAAGGGCAACCCGTCCCCCAGGTGGAGGTGTGGCTCAACGATCACCACCTCGCCTCTTTCGTAGCCGAAGATGGCATGGCCGAGTACGTGTTCCCCATCCCCGCCTCCATGATAGACTGGTCGGGGAACGTGCTCGTGGAGATCGAGCCAGAGGTCTTCTCACCTGAGCACGACTCGCGGCAGCTCGGCCTGCTGATCAGCCGCATCAGCATCGAACCGGCTGGTGGAGGGGTCGTCGTCCTCCCCTCGCCTCTCACACTGCTCGTCTTGCTGGCATCGGTGCTATTTCTGTTTCTCTTCCTGCGCTGGATGGGCGCTTCACACTCCCTCTCCTTCTGGTGCAGCTTGCCTCTTGTAGTCACGCTGGGTTTCGTCACCGCCTTGCACCGCCAGTACCTGACTTACGTCTCGCTCCTGGTGCTTACTCTACTGGGTGGCGCGGCGGTAGTAGCGGTGGTTCTGCACTGGTTGCTCGCGAAGCTGGCGGGTCGATTCCAAGGGCCCGCCCTGGAGCCTGCGCGGTACAAACCGGTGCTGGGCGTCTTGCTGCTGGCCCTGGCCTGCAATCTGGCGCTAGCGCCCACGCCTGGCTTCGTGGGGGACCTGGGCATCTACATGCTCTGGGCCTGGAAGCTGACCACTGGTGGACTTCACACCGCGTATCTGCCCCACCCGCAGGTGGAGCCTATCAACTATCTGCCCTTCATTCCATACCTCTTTTCCTTCGTTGGCTCCCTATACCAGCGACTGTTCACGCCTGACTTTCCTCTCCCACTGGCGCAGACCACGCTTCTCTTCTATTCCATGATGAAGCTGCCAATGATTGTCGCCAACCTGGCCACCGGTGGCATCATCTTCATCTTCCTGCGCAGGAGGACCAGCCAGCGAGTCGCCTTGATCTCCATGGCCGTCTATCTCTTCAATCCTGCCATCCTCTTCGATTCGGCCTACGGAGGGCAGGCTGACGCCATCCATTCGTTGTTCGCCGTGCTGGCCGTGGTTCTGATCCTGGAGAAGCGTGTGGTTGGAGCATGGTTCAGCATTGCTCTGGCCGCCCTGAGCAAGCCGCAAGGCGCCCTCTTTCTGCCCCTGATCCTCTTTCTCACCTGGCGCCAACTGGGAACGCGCGCAGTGCTGAAGGGGCTGATCACCGCAGGAGTGACTGTAATCCTCATCTTCTCACCCTTCTTCTTCCGGGGGACCGGGGATAGCCTGGTAGGTTACCTGCTGTCCATCGGCCATCTGGACATCCCGGGCCTGCCCGCTTACACGACCATGGGCGCCCACAACCTGTGGTGGGTCCTTGGCCTGGGGGCAGAGGTGGGCGACACGGCGGGACCCCTCTCGCAGCTTCCTGCTCTCGGACCCCTGATCACCCCCAGGACCATCGGCCTCGCGCTGCTGGGCCTGCTCTACGCATTGGGCCTGTGGAGGCTGTGGAGGGACAGGGACGAGTCCGCCGTCCCCGTCGTGGCTGCGTTCCTGGGCTTCGGCTGCTACATGTCCCTCACCCAGGTGCACGAGACATACGCCTTCTCGGTGCTTCCGTTCCTGGCGCTGGCCCTGTACACTCAGCGACGGTGGAGGATCATCTACGTGATCCTCTCCCTGACCTTTCTGGCCAACATGTGCCTGCACGACGCCGCCCTCCTGGACATGCTGGGCGTACTGGAGCAGGAATGGCTCACCGAGCCTCTGAAGTACGCCAATGCGCTCGTCAACCTCGGTGTCCTGGTCTACTGGATTTGCGGCTTCCTTCTCGGCAAACGTGTGGAGCATGCGCCCAGGTCTGAAGACGTGGAAGAAAGGCAGGCGGCTTAGGGCTATGTGGGCGCCTCGTGGTACGTTCTGGCGCAGCACAACGGAGGTCGCGAGAGGAGCATGAGTCTGCCCTTCTCCAGACGTGAACTGCTGCTCCTGGCTCTCATCGTTCTTATGGCAGCTGGCCTGCGTCTATACGGGCTCCAGGAGACCCCTCCTGGCCTGGCCGGCGACACCGCGTACAAAGGAGCAGCCGCCAATCGTATCCTGGCGGGCGAGCGCCCCATCTTCTTCGCGGAGAGTTGGGGCGGCATCGAGCCCATGTACATGTACCTGCTGGCTGCCTTCTTCAAGCTGCTCGGCTCCACACCACTAGCCATCAAGCTGCTCTCCGCCCTCGTGGGCACGATTACCATTCCCCTGCTGCACCTGTTAGTCAGGCAGTTGCTCAACTCACGTGCTGCCGGACTGCTGGCTAGTTCCTGGCTTGCCGTCTCCTACTGGCACGTAAGCTACAGCAGGCTGGGATGGGAGATCATCCTCTGCCCCCTATTCGTGGTGCTCACCTTGTACTTCCTGTGGCGAGGACTGACGACGCAGCGCTGGCGCGAGTTTGTGTGGACGGGATTGGCCTTGGGGGCCAGCCTGTACACGTATCAGGCGTTGAGATTCCTGCCCATCTTGATCCTGTGCTATCTCGGTTTCCGCTCCGTAGTGGAGAAGGGCTTCTGGCGAGAGTATGGAACCAGGATCGCAGTCTGCCTCCTGGTAGCCGTGATGGTCTTCGCCCCTCTGGCCGCCTACTACCTCACCGATTCCGACGTCTTCCTTCGCCGGGCCAGCGAGGTCTCCATCTTCAACCCGGAGAAGAACCCCCAGGGCCCCCTGCGTTCCTTCATTCAGAGCAGCATCAATGTGCTGGGCACCTACAACGTGCGAGGCGATCCCTACTGGCGGCATAACCTTCCGGGTCGCCCCGCTTTCGATGTCTTGACCTCCGTCTTCTTCTTCGTTGGGCTGGGTGTTAGCTTGACGAGGTGGCGGGAGCGACCCCACTCCCTGCTCCTGCTCTGGCTCGTAGTCTTGACCTTGCCCCCCATTCTCACGCCGCCCAGGGACGTGCCTCACTTCTCCCGCTCCATCGGTGCCCTCCCTGCGGCCTGCGTCTTTCCGGCGCTGGGCGTGCAGACGCTGTGGCGCTGGCTGCAGACCAGGAGACCCTCCTCCAGGGCCAGAGTCCTCGCATCGCTCTGCGTGGTCGCGGTAATGATCACGAGTACAGCCCTCACCGTCCGTGACTACTTCTTCGTATGGGCCGGCAACCCGGATTTGCGCGACCACTACTTCGACGGCAAGTTCGTCGATCTGGCCACGGCCATGAACGAGCTGGATGACCCCGATGGGGTGTGGATACTGCCTATCAGCGCGCTCTCTTCACCCCACGACGAAGCGGGTCACCACACGGTAGAGTTTCTCTATCGGGGCCAAGCGCCTCTTCACTTCCTGCGCCTGGATGAGGCGACGGCGGCCGCCGAGCTATCCGACCTGAGCCAGGGAGCCTCCAGGGCCTTCCTCGTTGACTACGAGGACTACGTTCTGGAGCAAGCTTACAACTACATCGACGCCGATCCCAAACAGCTGGCACCTTTTCTGCTGGGCAAGCAGGGTCAACAGCTTGGGCAATACGAATTCGACGGATTCGACGTCCAGGTCTGGGATCTGCCGGCGTCCAGCGAGTTCTCCATCGCGGACTCGCTGGAGCCTGTCTCCGCTGACTTTGGTGGCCAACTGCTGCTCACGTCTGTGGACTTCGGGGTCCGTGGCACGACGGAAGCACAGGGAGATGCGCTGCCCTCTGGCGGAGAGGCCTGGGTAGCGCTCAAGTGGCGCGCCCTGACCAACCTGGACCGTGACTACAAGGTGGCGGTCACCCTGCTCGACACCAAAGACCGAGTCGTGGGGCAGGTTGACAAAGCCCTCCTCAGCAACCACATGCGTCTGACCTCGGAGTGGGAACAGGGCCAGGTGGAGATCGACTACTACGTCCTGCCCAGCTTGCCGGGCACGCCTCCTGGGGAATACGATATCGAAGTCGTGGTCTACGATGCGACGACCATGGAGAGGCTTGCTCTCCAAGGCCAGACCGGTGAAACGGAAGGGCATAGCTACACGATTGGCCAACTGAGGATCGTCCAGCCAGACACACCGCCCGTCGTCGAGCCGGCTTTCAGAATCAGCGGCGGAGTGATGGCCCCAGGAGTGAGATTGCTGGGTTTCGACCTGCCGCGCGGTGAGTTGAACCCTGGCGACGAGATGGAGGTGGCACTCTACTGGAAGGCTCTCCAGGACGTGTCTCGTGACTACGTCGTCGTGGTGCAGCTCTCAGATAACCAAGAAAACGTCTGGGCCCAGGAGGAGAGCAGACCAGCGTATGGAGACTATCCCACCACAGACTGGGAGATCGGGGAGATCATCCGCGACTGGCACGAAGCGGTCGTGGACCCACAGACTCCCAGTGGGAGCTACCGACTCTCTGTTGGACTGACGGCAGATGGGCAACTTGTGCAACGAGTGGACCTGGGCACGGTGCAGGTCTCAGGCAGATCCAGGTCCTACGACGTCCCACCCATGGAGCACAGACTCGATCTGCGCCTCGGTGACGGAGTGCGGCTTCTGGGATACGACCTGGAGGACACCGTGGAGGCCATGCAACCCGTCCGATTGACCCTGTACTGGCAGTGTCTGGCCGAGATGACCACCTCCTATACAGTGTTCACCCACGTCCTGGACGCCAACAACGTGGTCCGAGGACAGGTTGACAGCCCGCCGGTGGGCGGTGATGCTCCAACCACGAGCTGGGTCGAGGGAGAGGTCGTCACGGATGCCTACGAGATAGCCCTGGACCCAGAGGTTCTGGAAGGCGAATACACCGTGGAGATAGGAATGTACGACCCGGATACCATGGAACGACTGCCGGTGTACGATGGTCAGGGCATCGTCCAGGGTGACCGGATCCTGTTGAACAGCGTGAGTATCGCTCGGTAGACCCGGAGTCTGAGCGAACGAAGGAAGGCGATGCGGATGTCCCTGATCCAGAGATGGAACGGACTGAGTTTCAGAAAGAGAGAGTACGTGTGCCTCGCGCTGCTCGTCCTGTTGGCGTGTCTCCTGCGCTTCTACCAGTTGGACTCCATACCTGTCGGCTTGAGCGGTGACGAAGGCGCCGATGGCCTCGGCGGAAAGCGCATCCTGCGGGGTGAAGAGCTGCCACTATTCATCACAGAGGACTACGGGGAAGAGCCCATGCACACCTACCTGGTGGCTCTCTCCTTCGCTATCTGGGGCGTCAGCCTCTGGGCCATCCGCTTCGTCTCAGCGTTCATCGGCGTCCTGGCCATTCCCGTGGTCTTCTGGCTGGCCAAGGAGCTCTTGGCCCGCGAGGAGAGCCCGCCGTCCCTGCTACCACTCCTGTCCGCCTTCTTCGTGGCCACGTCGTACTGGCATATCATCTACAGCCGCGCCGGGCTGGAGGTGGTGAGCCTGCCGCTCTTTTCGTGTGCCGTGATCTACTTCCTCTGGAAAGGGATACGCACTGGGAGCAAGCGTTGGTTCCTGATCTGCGGCCTGCTGCTGGGAGCCAGCCTCTACTCCTACCGGGGGGCGCGCTTTCTGCCCATCCTCCTCACTTTGTTCTTCGGAGGCTGGGTCCTCGCCAGCCGGGACTTCCGCCGGCACCACTTCGTGAACCTGGTCCTGGTGGCGCTAGTGGCAGCCATCATCTGTCTACCCCTGGGCATCTACGCCGTTGTCTACCCAGATATCTTCTTCGCGCGTGAGATGCACGTCTCCATCTTGAATCCAGACTGGGGACGCGGCTCGCCTGTCCAGGCCTTCGGCGTGGCTCTGGTCAAGACCATGGGTATGTTCAACTTTCGCGGCGATCCCCAATTCGACCGCAACCCGGGACAGAGGGCGGTGCTGGACCCCATAAGCTCACTCTGTTTTCTGGTTGGGCTGGCTATCGCGCTCTGGAAGTGGCGACAGGCCAACTACCTGTTCGTGGTGGTCTGGTTCCTGGTCATGGCCCTGCCCGGCGCCTTCACTGCGGAGGCCCTTCCTCACTTCCATCGGGGCATAGGCGCTCTACCGCCACTGTGTCTGTTCTGTGCGCTGGGAACGGAGCGTGTAAAGGACTGGCTTCAGGCGAGTCTGCCTTGGAGAGGGGCCCGAGCGACATCCTGGGCAGTCCTGTCCTTCGTACTGGTCGCCACCACCATCTTGAGTGTCAAGGACTACTTCCACCCGTGGCAGCGGCGCCTCGACAACGGCGTGATCATCGGCAGCGACTACATGGAAGCAGCAGCGGTGATGAACGATACCCGCATACCGGACGGTCTCTGGATCCTGCCCGCCTCCACCCTGCGGCCGCGCAACCTGCCCTACTACGAGGTGGGTTTTCTCTACGATGGCCCCGAGCCCCAGTACACCCTGACCGTGGACGAGTCCACCGCTCCCGAGGAATTGGCAGAGATCTGTCAGGGGTACCGTCAGGCCGCGGTGATTGAGTGGAAGCACTACGTCCTGGAAGAGGCCTACCTCTCCCTCAACTCTGACCCCAAAGGACTGCTCGATTTCCTCTTCAGGAAGTACGGTCGCCTAGTACGTTGCCAAACGTACGAGAGCTTCGATCTCGTGACCTATACACTGCCTGGCTCGCCTCAGTTCTCCATCGCGGACTCTTTCGAGGAACTAGGGCTCGATTTCGGGGCGGACCTGCGGCTGGAAGGGGTAGCTTTCGGCGGGTCGTCCGTGCACGCGACGAGCTCGGTCGAGGAAGTGGAGAGCAAGGTGCTGCCTTCTGGCAAGGAGGGATGGGTAGTCCTGCAATGGGAGGCCCTGCGAGACCTGGACAGGAACTACAAAGTAGGCGTCTACCTCTTGGACAGCCGGGGACGAGCTGTCGGCCAGGTGGACAAGCTGCTCCTGAGCAACAACCTCGAACCCACGTCCAGATGGTCGGCCGAGCAGCTCGAGATCGACTACTACAGCCTTCCCTGCGTGGCAGCCACTCCGCCCGGTGTGTACTCTATAGAGGTGGTGGTGTACGACGCCGAGACCATGGACAGACTCCAGGTCCTCGACGTGGAGTCGGGTTCGTTCAAGAGCAGTGTGGCTGCAGGCACCATGGAAGTCGTCCAGCCCCTGACACCACCCGACGTTGAGCCCACGGAGCCTCTCGCCCCCGCCAACAGGGATGTGGCCCCCGGCCTCGAACTCCTGGGCTACGACTTGTCCGTGACCGAGGCCAGCCCTGGGGAGACAGTGAGGCTGGCCCTCTATTGGCGCGCGGCCGAGGATGTGCAAAACGACTACCTCCTGTCGTTGCAGTTGGTCGACCAGGAGGGTGTCGTATGGTTCGAGCAAGAAGAGCGCCCTGTGGATGGAACATACCCCACCACGGAGTGGGACGAAGGCGAAGTGCTCAGAGACTGGCACGATCTGGTTCTGCCTCCAGACGCACCGCAGGATCGCCACGACCTTCTCTTGCAGGTCCTGGAGGACGGCCGGGTGATAGTAGAGCGGCAGCTAGGCCATCTCGATGTGCAGGGCCGATCGCGCGACTTCGCTGCTCCGGCCCCTGAGTTCCCCATGGAGGCCAGAATCGGGGACGGTGTGCTCTTCGTGGGCTATGACCTGCTCGTGGATCAAGTCGCGCCAGATGGACCCTTGGAGTTCACCCTCTACTGGCAGGCTCTGGAGGAAATGGATGTCTCCTACACGGTGTTCACCCACCTGTTGGACGTAGACGAACGGGTCTGGGGCCAGGCCGACAGCATCCCCCTGGGTGGGGAGGCTCCCACGACGAGTTGGCTACCAGGAGAGGTCATCACTGATCGCTACGAGATCGTCGTGGATCCCGAGGCACCTCCGGGTGCCTACGTCATCGAGATCGGCATGTACGACGCAACGACTGGAGAGCGGCTTTCCATCTTTGTGGACGACCAAAGGTTGGAAGGGGACCGACTCTTGCTGGAAGAGATCCGAATCGCTCCTTAGATGTGCCTGTAGTGTGGAGAAGCATGATCAGCAGTGAATTGCGCAGCCGAGTCTTCTACACTCTTGCCGCCTTGTCCCTCCTGGCCCTATCGCTGGCCTATCAGGTCAAGACTCCGGTTCAGATCGACCTGGGCAGCGGTGAGGATGCTCCTTTCCTTCGCAACTTCTACGACGTGGAGCGGAGCGACGACCTCTCCTACCGCTGGAGCAGTGACAGGTCCTTCGTCTATCTGCCAGGCATAGGCAGCGGCACTCCTCTCGTCCTGCGCGTGGCTCTCAACGGTTACAGGCCCGCCGGCCTGCCTTCTCCTCTCGTGCACGTGAAAGCCAATGGAACTGAGCTTTCTGCTTTCACTCCCTCAGACCAGTTCGAGACCTATGAGTTCACCGTAGATAGCGACGCGATTGGCCCTCCAGGCAACCTGGAGATCGAGATTGACTCCGAGGTGTTCTCAGCGGCGGAAACACGCGGCGAAGGTGACCTTCGAGAGCTGGGGGTTCTTCTCGACTCCATATCCGTGGCCTACCAGCCTGGCGCAGCGGGTGTCATCCTTCCCCCACCAATCCATCTTCTTTGTCTCTGGTGTGCCGTACTGGCGAGCTTCGTGCTGGCCCGTTTGTGCTGGCCGACGCGCGTTGTGGCGTTTGTCACAGCGACCCTGGTTCTACTGGTTCTTGTAGTACTCGTAGCCCAGCAGCGCCTTCTCGTGGGCCTGTATTCGACGCGGCTGGTGGTATTGCTCGTACTGGCCAACGTCGTCGTGTACGTCTTCTCATCCGCGAGGCGCGTGCGCGGCCTATGGACACGACTCCTACATCCTCAGATCGCGACGTGTAAGCAACTTCTGACCCTGGTCCTGATCTTCCTCGTGGTCTTCATCAGCCATTCGCTCAGCAGCGTGTGCTGCTATGCCGGTGACTCAGTTTGGTCTGTGCCTGTCGCCATGAGCTTCATCCGAGAGCACAACGCCGACGTGGACGAATACGAGCAGATAGCGGTCAGCAACGAGTACTACGGGGAGACCGTGGTGCGGAACGACAACCACTACACCATTGAGGAGATCCGCGGACACTTGTACACCAAGCAGCCAATTGGCGTTTCCATCGTTGCTGTTCCGCCTCTCCTGCTGATGGACAACGTCCTGCACTACCTGCTCAATGCCGACCTGGATGAATACGTGAGATACGGCGGCTCTGGACAGCTCGAACGGCTCGTCGCCTCCTTTGTCGTCGCTCTTACAGCGCTATTCATCTACCTGATCGCCCTTCGCTTCCTGAATCGCAGATACTCCCTGCTGGTGGTTTGGATCTTCGCCTTCTGTACGCCAGCATGGTCCACCGCAAGTAGGGCTCTATGGCAGCACGGCCCATCCATGCTCATGCTCAGCGCTGCGCTTTGTCTGATCCTGCTAGCCAGAGACAGGCCATCGCTGGTGCAGTTTGCCGGTCTGCCGCTAGCGCTGTCCTTCGTCATCCGCCCCACCAACAGCGTTTCTGTTCTCGTACTGACCCTGTACGTGGCGGTCCGGTACAGGAGATACCTGCTGAAGTACCTGCTGTGGGCCGCCGTGGTCGCCGTGCCTTTCCTTGCCTTCAACTTCACCATCTACCACTCACCGCTGTCGACCTACTACCTGCCGCAGAAAGTGGGGTCCAACCCAGCTCTCCTCGAGGCTCTGGTCGCCAATGTGGTGAGCCCAGGCCGAGGACTGCTCGTCTTCTCGCCGGTACTACTGACCTCGATCCTCGGGGTTCTCCTGAGAATCCGGCACCGAGAATGGCGAGGCCTGGACTCTGCTCTGCTGACCATCGTGATCCTGCATTGGCTGGCCATATCCTCCTTTGGCAAGTGGTGGGCAGGGCATTCCTACGGTCCGAGGTTCTTCTGCGACGTCATTCCCTATCTCGTGTACTTCACGACTCCGGTCTTCGTCAGGATGTCTGGTCTCAAAGGTCGCACGAAGGTGCTCTGGGCCACTCTGCTGTCCGGCCTCATTCTCGTCAGTTTCTTCATACACTACAGGGGGGCCACTAGGTGGGACACCCACGTCTGGAATGAGGAGCCGGTCGGTGTCGACGACGATCCGGCCAGAGTCTGGGACTGGAGAGACCTCCAGTTCCTGCGCGGAATAGCGGTAGCCTCATCAGGGCCTCACACAGCACAGGACCGACCAGCCTGGGACCCGCAGTCTCTGGCGGAGGACTGTGCGATGCCCCGGTATGCAACCTCAGGTTGTCCCCGGCAGGTCGAGTCGCAGTCCACATTCCCGGAGCCTGGTCAGACCACGGCGGGGATTGCTGGCGCCACCCTCACTTCCACCTGGTGTGCTCTCAACCGCCAAGCACGAGGACCGTGCTGCGCCTACTCAGCAGGCGCCATGGCTTGTCCGGGAAAGACGCTGCTGGGGGGAAGCGCGGCATCTGCTCCCTCGATCTCACAGGCGTCCGCTTGCCTATCGTGAACGACGTCGACGAATCCCTGGGTGATTGGGCCACGCTTGCTCAGATCAGCGTGGGAGAATAGCAGCGCCGGATAGGAAGCTGGACGCGCGCACGCTTCTCTCCGATCCTTTCACTAGCCGCCAATCCGACACGCTCTCAGAGCCATTTGTCCGGGCTTGGCCCGAGGTGCTTGCCTCCGGGGTGTGCAGCCAGTATAATCAATTGAGTCATGTACCTCCTCGCAGAGGCCATGCTCAAAGTGGAGGCCAGCATGAGGAGAACCATAGTTCCATGCGCATCGGGATCGACGCCCGTCTGGTACACTACAGCCGCGCAGGCATCGGACAATACATCACCGGCCTTGTAAGAGGATTGAGCGAATGTGACGAGGACAATGAGTTCGTCCTCCTACAGAGCCGTAAGGACGATTCCGTCCTGGCCGAAGGACACAACTTCGTCAGGAAATCCCTCTGGACGCCGAGCCACCACCGACTCGAGCAGCTAGTCCTGCCCTTTGAGATCAGCCCTCTGCGGTTGGACATTCTTCACAGCCCCGACTTCATACCGCCCTTCCGAAGAGACTACAAGTCGGTTATCACCGTTCACGATCTGGCCTTCCTACTCTACCCGCACTTCCTCACGGAGGAGAGCGCCCGCTACTACGGCCAGATAGACCAGGCAGTGAGGTACGCCGACCACATCGTCGCGGACTCTGTGAGCACCAAACGTGACATCGTCAACTTCCTAGGTGTGCCGGAGGCCAAGATCTCTGTGATCTATGCAGCGGCCAACGCCATCTATCGCCCGGTCGAGGACCAGCGGCTCTTGATGGAGGCCCGGGCACGGTACCAACTGGACAAACCATACGCACTCTTCGTGAGCACCATCGAACCCAGAAAGAACCTGCCAACCCTGCTGCGGGCCTTTCGGAAACTCCTCGACCACTACAAGCTAGACGTGACGCTTGCCGTGGCAGGCCAAAGAGGCTGGTTCTGCGGAGAGGTCTTCGCAGTCGCCGAAGAACTCGAATTGAACGATGCCGTCGCCTTTCTAGGGCACGTGCCCCTCGAGGACCTGGTCCTGCTCTACAACGCCGCCCGGATGCACGTGCACCCTTCTTTCTACGAAGGCTTCGGCCTGCCTCCTCTGGAAGCCATGACCTGCGGCACACCTACCATCGTGGCCAACGTCTCGTCGCTGCCCGAAGTGGTGGGAGACGCCGGATTGTTGGTGTCGCCGGAGCACACCGACGGTTGGACCGTCGCCATGTGGAGACTCCTCACCGACGACTCCCTGCACGAGGAGATGTCACAGAAGGGCCTCAAGAGGGCCAAGCTCTTCTCCTGGGGGAGGGCTGCCCGTGAGACCCTCGCCCTGTATCGGCGTATATCAGGATGAGCCCCAGGCTCCTTTTCCTGACCCCAGACCTTCCCTACCCTCCTCACCAGGGAGCTGCCATCCGAACCTACAACCTGATCAAGAACCTGGCGCCGCGCCACCAGATCCACCTCCTGTCCTTCGTCCAGGGACACGGCGAAGCCGAGAGACTGGAGCACTTGTCCCCCTACTGTGCCACGATGGCTACCGTGCCCGCACCTTCTCGCTCCACGGCGCATCGAGCGCTGTCCGTCCTGTTTTCTTCGCGCCCAGACATGGCACTGCGCCTGCCCTCTTCAGCGTTCACAAATCAGTTACGGATTCTCCTGGGTCGTGAGCGCTTTGACTTCGTCCAGGTGGAAGCGATCGAGATGGCACAGTACGGCGTGACCATCAAGGAGATGATGGCCTCCTCACAGCCAACAGTCGTGTTCGACGACATCAACGCTGAATACGTGCTTCAACGTAGAGCCTTCGAGACCGACATCAGGCATCCCCACCGTTGGCTGCCCGCGTTCTACTCCCTCATACAGTGGCAGAAACTGCAACGCTACGAGAAGGACGTCTGCCAGCGGCTGGACAGGACCGTCGTCGTCTCTGAGGCCGATGCCAGAGCACTTCGCCGGCTACTGCCTGACCTTCACTGCTTCGTCGTCCCCAACGGCGTCGACAGCGGCTACTTCCTGCCCTCGAACCCTGAGACCGAATCGGACTCAGTGCTGGTTTTCACGGGCAAGATGGACTTCAGACCCAACATAGATGCCGTGCTCTGGTTCGTGCAGGAGGTGCTGCCTCTCATCTGGCAGGAGATACCCGAGGCGCAGTTCAACGTGGTGGGCAGGAACCCTCACCCACGCCTGCATGAGGTTCGCGAGATACCTGGCGTGAACCTGACCGGTTACGTCAGCGACGTGAGACCCTACGTGGCCGAAGCAGCGGTCTACGTGGTCCCTTTGAGAGTCGGCGGCGGCACTCGCCTGAAGCTGATGGAAGCCATGGCCATGGGCAAGGCCATCGTCTCAACCTCGTTGGGATGCGAAGGGATAGACGTCTCACACGAGCGTGAGCTGCTCATCGCCGACGATCCTCCCGCGTTCGCTCGAGCCGTCGTAGATCTCACGAAAGATCGTGCACGGCGCAGGAGACTACAGATCGCAGCTCGCAAGATCGCGGAGTCAGAACACGATTGGAGCCAGATAGCTCCATTGCTGGAGCGGGTGTATGAGAGCTAGGCTTCGCTCGCTCATGCTTCGGTCCGTAGCCCGTGCCTCCACGCCCCTCGTTCCGTCCTCTACCTCCGGCACAACAGGGGGCGCTGGCCGTATTCTGCTCTTGCGACCCGATCACATCGGCGACCTGCTCTTCGCCACGCCAGCCATTCGAGCCCTGCGCCACTCCATGCCCGATGCCTTCATCGCTTGTATGGTTGGGCCTTGGGCTGCCGAGATCGTGAAGAACAACCCCCACCTGGATCGAGTTCTAACTTGCCCCTTTCCTGGGTTCACCCGTCTCCCCAAGAAGCACCTGCTCCAACCGTACCTGGAAATGTGGAGGTACGCCCGGGCGTTCCGCGCAGATCGCTTCGACACCGCCGTCGTCCTTCGCTTCGATCACTGGTGGGGAGCCATGCTCTGCCACTGGGCCGGTGTTCCTCAGAGGATCGGGTATGGGGTTCCCAACGTGGCACCGTTCCTGACACAGGCCGTGCCCTACACGAGCGGCAGGCACGAGGTCCAGCAGAACATGTCTCTCACCGAGGTCGTTGCCGACGGCCACGTCGAAGAGCCGGGTCCTCTCGAGTTCGAGCCATCTCCAGAGGCAGTACACTACGCCGACACGCTCCTGGCACAGAGTGGCCCATTCAAGGGATACCTCTGCCTCCATCCAGGATCTGGCGCGGCTGTGAAGCTCTGGCGGCCAGAGGCATTCGCACAGGTGGGCGACACCCTTGCCCAGCGGTACGGCCTTCAGGTGATCATCACAGGCTCGGCCGACGAGGCCCGGCTGGTGGAGAGCATAGTTGAGTTCATGAAGACATGTCCCATGACCATGGTGGGACAGACAAGCCTTGGGCAACTTGCAGCCATCATGGGGCGCTGCGAGCTGGTCATCGGGGTAGACAGCGGCCCTATGCACCTGGCCGTGTCACAGGGCGCGCCCACTATTCACCTTTTCGGCCCTGTGGACCATCGTACCTTCGGTCCCTGGGGCAACCCGCAGAGGCACCTGGTTCTGGTTTCTGAGAAAGACTGCGTGCCGTGCAACCGCCTGGACTACGCACCACATGAACTGATGGCCCACGACTGTGTCCGCTCCATCCCTGTAGACCGCGTGCTGGAGGCAGCCGATACTCTACTCAGGGATCATAGCCGCCCCACCGGAGGAATGGTATAATCCCCCACAACCAAGGACCAGGAGCGCCCATGCCAGACCAAGTAACGCCACAACAACTGGAAGAGGATTCTCACTGGTGGTTCGCCAGCAGAACACGTGCCTTGATAGGGCTTCTCGACAGGAATATAGCGGACACCGATCAGAAGATACTCGACGTCGGATGTGGCGCCGGGAACATGATACACCATCTCAGTCGTTATGGAAGCGTGGTCGGCATTGACAACAACCCCATACCCCTGCGCATCGCGCACGAGCGGGGCTACGACGCCCGTCTGGCCCAGGCGGAGGATATGCCCTTCGAGGACAGGTCCTTCCACCTGGTGACGGCACTGGATGTTGTTGAACACTGTGAAGACGACGAGCAGATTCTGCGTGAATGCTACCGTGTCTGTGCGGACGACGGACTGATAGCCATCACGGTGCCTGCTCTCCAATGGCTGTGGACCAACAATGACGTGATCAACGACCACAAGCGCCGATACTCGTCTTCCGAGCTGCGTGAGAAGGTCACTGAGGCTGGGTTCACGGTCAGACGCATGACCTACAACAACTTCTTCATCTTCCCAGCCGCGGCAGCACTGCTCGTGGCCAGAGGGAGATCAGATCAAGCACCTGATCTGGCCACACCCTCCAAAGACGAGGACGCCTACCAAGTAGAGATGGAGCCAACGTCAGCACCGGTCAACGCGCTTCTCACAGGCGTCGGCTGGCTGGAGGCCAACGTCTTGCGTCTTTTCGATCTCCCGGTGGGCACGTCTCTGATATGCATTGCCCACAAGCCACCTGCTTCCTCCAAGCCGTCAGTTTGACAAGGAACTCGATCGTGGAGAACCCCTCCTGCCCTTGGCTTGCTGCCTCACCTGCCGGTGGAAGCAAGCAAGTAGACAGCGCACTTCGATAGAACAAGGTAGAAAGCGAGCTCGTCATGGACGAATTCGTAATCGAGGGAGGCCATCCCCTGGAAGGGAGCCTGATCCCCAGCGGCAACAAGAACGCAGCCTTGCCCATGCTGGCTGCCTGCCTGCTTACGGATGAGAGCGTGGTGCTCAGAAACGTGCCTCGCATAGAGGATATCAGCACCATGGTGGAGATCATCAGTGCCCTCGGGGTCGAGGTTCACGAATCTGGCGATCGTGAGCTTACCATCCTTTCCAGGAACGTTCGAACGACGGAGCTGGAAGCCGAGCTCTGTCGTCGCATCCGGGCCTCCATCCTCCTTGCTGGGCCGATGCTTGCTCGCTGCGGACGGATCAAGCTCCCGCCACCAGGAGGCGACGTCATCGGTCGGAGGCGAGTCGACACTCATCTGATGGCGCTCAGATCGTTGGGAGCGGAGATAGAAGTGGACTACGGCTACAAGATGAAGGCCAGCGAGCTCAAGGGCGAAGAGATCTTCCTGGACGAAGCCAGCGTGACAGGGACAGAGAACGCGCTCATGGCTGCCTGCACCGCGCGAGGCAGGACCATCATCAGGAACGCCGCGTCGGAACCGCACGTGCAGGAGCTGGCCGAGTTTCTCAACGCTCTAGGCGCGCAGATATCCAACATCGGGACCAACACCTTGATCATAGACGGAGTAGAGCGGCTCCATGGAGGAGAGCACGAGATCGGGCCCGATCATATCGAGATCGGCAGCTTCATCGGCGCCGCAGCGGTTACCGGTGGTGAGTTGTTGATCGAGGGTATCATACCTGCGCACCTGCCCATGATACTCCTGACCTTGAAGAGGCTGGGGATCTGCGTCGACCTGCGAGGTCGAGACGTGTTCGTGCCTCGCGAGCAAAGCCTCGAGATCATGGCTGATGCGCACGGCATCATCCCCACGATAGACGACGCCCCCTGGCCAGGCTTCCCCGCCGATCTGATGAGCATCGCCACTGTGGTCGCTACGCAATGTCGCGGCACCACGCTGATGTTCGAGAAGATGTACGAGAGCCGCATGTTCTTCGTGGACAAGCTATTCTCCATGGGCGCCCACATCATCCTCTGCGATCCTCATCGGGCCGTGATCATGGGCCCCACCAAGCTGCACGGCGAAACACTCACCAGCCCAGACATCCGGGCCGGCATGGCTATGCTCATCGCTGCCCTGTGCGCTGAAGGCCAGAGCGTCATCAAGAACATCGGCCAGATAGACCGTGGCTACGAGAGGATAGACGAGAAGCTGTGCTCCGTGGGCGCTCACATCGAGCGTGTCAGTCACTAGGGCTGGTACGAGAGGGCGGATGGCGACTGTATACCTCGGTCTGGGCTCGAACCTCGGCAATCGCGCGCGCAACATCTACGCGGCTCTACGCCGGCTGAGATCACACGTTCGCCTGGAGCAAATCTCCTCGCTTTACGAGACCGAACCGGTGGGTGTTACCGACCAACCGTGGTTCCTGAACCTGGTCTGCGCCGGAGCGACCGATCTCCCGGCCGAGGATCTGCTTCACACTGTCAAGCGAATCGAGCGAGAACTGGGCCGCCGAGAGGGAGTGCGGTTCGGTCCACGCCTCATCGACATCGACATCCTGTTCTACGACAATCAGGTGCTGGCTACAGAGCAACTGGAGATCCCTCATCCACGCCTTCACGAGCGGGGATTCGTGCTCGTGCCACTGGGAGAGCTCGCGCCGAACCTGCTACACCCCGTTCTGAAGACCAGCGTGCGAGAGTTGCTGGAGAACGCTGCCCCCCTGGAGAGGGTCCGGCGCTACCACCTCACGGATTGGCAAGCCAGTAGTTGAGCCAGTGATCGAAGTCCTCCAGATCGTACGCCCCTCGGACGCGGATACGCTTCAGCTCGAATGGTCGTTCCGATGCCTGCAACGACCCGGTCTCCACGGTCACCGCGCCCCAGTACCCAGCCGACCGTAGCACGTCAACCACTTGCTGGTCGTACTGACCGGAAGGGTAACAGAAGAAGCGCACCGGCTCCTGCGTGCGAGCCTCTATGGCCTCCTTCGAGCCAAGCACCTGCCACACGATGTAGTCGAAGGACTTCCCTGCCAGGCTAGGGTGGGTGTACGTATGGCTCCCGATCTCCATGCCGTTGGCATGAAGAAGCTCTATCTCGGGCCAGGACATGTGTCCTGGACGCCCTTCGTCCACGAACCCCGTGATCACGAAGAATGTGCCAAAGAAGCCATACCTCTTCAGCAAGGGATAAGCGTTGGTGTAGTGGTCCTTGAATCCATCATCGAAGGTCAATATCACCGGCTTCGGCGGCAGCGAGAAACCGGCCTGGAGGTGCAGAATCAGCGATTCCAGAGTGATGGGCTCGTATCCATGCTCCACGAGATAGCCTAGCTGCGCCTCGAAGTTCGCTGGCGACACCGAGAGATCCCGCCGTATGGCGTCCGCATTCGGTCCAGGCACGGCGATGTGGTGGTACATGAGGATCGGGATCACCAACTGTCTCGGCGTGCCGTCGGGAGTCGGCTTGGGCAGTGGGGTAGCCGTGGGAAGCAGACTGCGCTCGGGGGTCGGCTTAGACGGCGCCATGGGGGCCTCGATCTTGGCGTATACTCCCAACGACTGCGCTGGAGCCGAGGCAGCAGACGGGCGCACCGGCCCGAGGAAAGTCCCCATACGGGACCCACCGCCCTCTTCGTGCCCCTGTGCACTGGGGCAAGGGTCACACTCCTGCCCCTCGACCTGTGACTGGACAAGGAGTGCCGTCCCCACTACGAGCAGACCCACCACTAGGACGGACACCACGCGGCGTCTTCCCACGACCCTCACCTATGCAGACCATCTCTCCTTCGTTCAGGGTAGAACACTGACAGAGAATACCTGAAAGGACTGAAGCTGGCAAGTGGTCGCAACGTTGAGGTGTAGCTTGAGGATTTTCCGACCCCGAGTCGATCACTCTCCTACCGAGCCCCACAGCGCCTCTGTGTGCATCCCAGAGGTTATCCAGCAGTGAGTGCCTCTGCCATGGCCAGCACATTCCATCTGCGGGCCCGTGTCGATGCCCACCGGACTCCGCAAGACATGTCTGCACTGTTTGCGGAACACCCTTAGAGATGTTAGAATTGGCCACACGAGAGACATTGGCCGTCTCTCCAAGAATAGATGAGAGGTTTTGAATGTTTCAAGAGAAGATCGCACAGTGTTACGCTCGACTTGGCAGGAACCAGAAGAAGATCGCCGACTTTCTGACCCAGCGATACCACGAGGCAGCGTTCATCAACGCCTTCGCCCTCTCGCAGCGCCTGGAGGTGGATCCCGCCACAGTGACCAGGTTTGCACAGCGTCTCGGCTACTCGGGCTACCCGGAGCTCCTGCACGAGATCCAGGAGATGGTGAAGAAGGAGCTCAAGATGGCCTACAGGCCATCAACGGAGCAGACAGAGGAGGCGGATCTCTTTCTCAACGCTCTGGCACAGGAGAAAGAGAATCTCGAGCGGGCGATAACGCACCTCCGAGGGGAAACCGTCACCGAAGTCGTATCTTCTTTGCTCACAGCCAGAACCATTTACGTCGTTGCTCATGGCTTGGCGCGCGGTCCGGCACAGACGTTCGTGGCCCAATTGAGAGGATTGCTGGGAATGTCGGCCGAGCTGGTGCCTGCCAACCAGGTCGATGCGGCCATAGGTCTGTCAAACGTAGACAGACAAGACGTCGTCGTGGGCGTGACCCTCGCAGCCCTGCACCACGACACCTCTCAGATGCTCAGGCTGGCGCGCTCGAAGGGGGCCATGACCATTGGCCTCTCTACCTCTCATACGTCTCCCGTCGCCTCCATCGCCGACAAGATCCTGGTCTGCCCCGGCGAGTCGACCAGTGGCATGCCATCCACGGCCTCACTGAGTGCTGTCTTGGATGCCCTCTTCCAGGTACTGACGCTAGAGCAGCCGCAGAGAGTTGAGGATCTCAAGAAGGGTCTGCTGACTAACGTCAACTGGATCCTGGAGGAGAAAGGGGAGAAGAAGATCCCCTCAGAGGAGGTCTTGAGGCAGATCTAGCTGCGCAGCACCTTAGTCAATCATCCGCCAGTGGCTCAGCCCCGAGCCTGGCGTTGACGGTCATGGTGGAGGGCGCGGCCGAAACCCTTTCGAGCGAGGGTCTAGATCTCCACGAAGTATGAGCTGCAGGCCTGGTCTATCAACTCCTTGGTCAAGGCTGGCTCGACGCCCCGGTAGTGGGCGATGTCGATGATCTGATCGACGATGTCACGGGGATGGACCGCTCGTAGCTCGCGCTTCATCTGCAGGTAGTAGTTACGCATCAGGTACATGAAACCATCCTGATCGAAAGGAACGTCCCGCTCGGCCGCAACTCGCAGGAAGATCTCGTAGAACTCACGCTCACTCGGATTGCCCACCTGGATCTTGTGACGGATGCGTCGCAGGAAGGCCTCGTCCACTAGCGCCTTGGGATCGATGTTAGTGGAGAACACGATCAACTGATCGAAAGGTATCTCGATCTTCTTCCCGGTATGTAGAGTAAGGTAGTCAACCCTGGTTTCCAAGGGCACGATCCAACGGTTGAGCAGGTCTCTGGGTCGTACCTGCTGCCTACCAAAGTCGTCTATCAGGAACATCCCTCCGTTGGCCTTCATCTGGAAGGGCGCCTCATAGTACTTGGACGTGTCGTCATACACCAGGTCCAAGCTCTCCAGAGTGAGCTCTCCCCCTGTGACCACGATCGGTCTTTGGATCAGTATCCAACGCCTATCGTGCCGCCCGCCCTCGGGCCGCGACGCTGAGTCGTTCAATTCGTCCACAGTTTGATGGTTCAGCTCGTCGAAGACCTTGATGATGTGCCCATCCACTTCCATGGCGTAGGGTATGTATATCTCCCCCCCGAGCATTGACGCCATGGCCTTGGCGATCACTGTCTTTCCGTTGCCAGGCGGGCCGAACAGGAAGATGGACCTGCCGGAGTTGACCGCAGGCCCGATCTTCATCAGCATCGTGGAGTTTATCACCAGGGACGATAGGGCCTGCTGCACCCGGTCGCTACTGACCGCCACGCCGCTTATACTCTGGCTCCTCATGATCTCCTGGTAGGCGTCCAGAGTCACGGGAGCCGGTCCGACGTACTGGCTTCGATTCAGGGCCTCCCTCACGCGCTCGATTCCGGCCGAGGCGATGGAGTACCTGAAGGCTCGCTCATCGAAGCCCCTGCTGCCGGTGATGCTGACCAACTGCTCCCGCTTCAGATAGGTGAGCGCCTCCTCCACCACTCCGCTAAACGGGAGTCTCAACTGCTCGGCGATGGCCTGACCACTCAACTCTCCCACCGAGTAGATGGTCTTCAGAGCCAGGTCGCTCAAGAAGCCTCTGCTCATCCCCGTCTCCTCTATGGTGCGGGGTTCACTAAGCAGCCTCCTGGCACCTTCCATCTCCACACCCCCTTCAGTACGAACAAAGACTCTATGGAATTGTAGCCGATTCTGCTCTCCATGACAATGACATTGGCAGTTGCGGAGCGGGGACTAGCCTCCACATCTGACGGTGGGATTATCACCCACAGGACCTCCCCAGTCCGTTACGAATCCCGTCGCGGGCAAGCGAAACAGAAACCACGTTCCACGCATCTGGTTGCCCCTGATGCCAACTCCTCCGTCACTGTTGCTGAGGGGTCCCGCGTACTGTATAATACCTGATGACCATCTGCCCCTACTGGGGCGGCAAGCGGCAGCAACCTATGCCTCGACAGCAAAGACACTCCTACCTGGCCAGAGTGCTGGCAAGCACGGTCTACATCTTCTTTCTCGCTGGCGGTCTCGTCTGTGCGTATCTGTTCTACGTTTCCGTACGGGACATTTTCGCCTTCTCACCTCTGTCCCCGGGGGTAGATCTACCCATCGCAGTCGATCCCGCACCTCGTTCAGACAGCACACCCGATTGGAGCCAGAAAGAGCGTGTCAATGTCCTGCTCCTGGGGGTGGACCAGCGGCCGAACGAGGAGGGTCCCTGGCGCTCCGACACCATGATCGTCGCCACAATCGATCCCAAGACTATGACGGCGGGGGCGATATCCATTCCGCGCGACCTGTACGTCGAGATACCCGGCTACGGTGAGCAGCGCATCAACATGGCCCACTTCCTCGGCGACGCCTACGACTACCCGGGTGGCGGACCAGGGCTGGCCGTCAAGACTATCGAGTACAATCTCGGCGTACCCATTCACTACTACGTTCGAGTGAACTTCCAGGGCTTCAGGGAGATCATCGACTACCTGGGTGGGATCACTATCGACGTCGAGGAGGAGATCTGGGACTACCAGTACCCGGACGGACAACTCGGCTACACTACCGTGCACATACCCGAGGGCACGCAACTGATGAACGGCCGCATGGCCTTGCAGTACGCACGCACGAGACACGGTGGGACCGACTTCGATCGCCTGCGTCGCCAGCAGCAGGTGATCATGGCCGTGAGAGACAAGGCCTTGCGCCTCGATCTTCTGCCCAAGATACCAGCCTTGGCTACCACCATGGGCCACACGGTGAGCACCAATCTCCAACTGGGCGAGGTGATAACACTGGCCCAGATCGCCGCGCAGATAGACGCAGAGGACATCCATTTCGCAGTCATCGACGAAACCATGACCGTCCCCATCGTCCTCGACAATGGCGCCGACGTGCTCTTCCTGGAGCGCGACAAGCTACGTGAGATCGTGGACGAGCTCTTCCGCCCTGACTCGACGGGGGAATAGCCAGCTCTTGCTGCGCACCTGTTCACTGACCCGCGCAGCCGGACAAGGCCGCCCCGGAAGAAACCGTGACGCGATCTCAGCGTGAGGAACGCCCCGGCCCAGCCGCTAGGCAGCGGCGCGCGTGGGAGCGAATCGCGGGCCCAGGATGACGGCCGAGCCCAAACCTTCAGGACACCGCCTCCAGGTCACGAGGTAGCCTTGAAATCGATGCGCACCGAGTTCAAGTTGCAGCCGTTGTTGGTCGTCGTGGTGAAGGTGACCACAGGAGACACGCCCGCACCGCCCTGCACGACCTGGCAATTCCAGGTGGCGTCTCGAGGCCCATCGTAGAGATACACCTCCCACCCAGCCGAGCCATACTCTGGGTGCTGACCGGAGACACCCGTCCCTTCCCAGCCTCCCGCCCAGCATCTGACCGTGACACCGGGCACGGGTACGCCATCGGCGTCGTACACCTGGCCCCCTACGCCCAACCATGCGCATCCGGCGTCATTCTTGTCATTGGGCAACATGTAGGTGTAGCCATGTTGCTCATACGGCCACGGTGTGGGGCTCGGCGTAGGCGTACGAGTAGAAGTCGCCGTGGGAGGCGGGGCTGGCGTCCTCGTAGCTGTAGAGGTGAAGGTAGGCGTCGGCGTATCCGTCGGAGTCGGAGTGATCGTCGGCGTATCCGTAGGCAGGGGCGTCTCCGTCGGTGTGGAAGTCTGAGTAGGAGTCCAAGTCGGCGGGAAGGTGGGAACACTTTCTTGTTCTGAGACCGTGGGTGTGGCAGAGGCAATCGCCACCTCCCGGGGTGGAGGAAACGGATTCAAAGGCATGCGCGGATTGATGAAGATAGTCAAGTAACAGAGGCACGTCATGAGAGTGAGTGCGAGAACAAAGACGGTCACCAACAGAGCCACCCTGTCGTTTATCCGACTCAGCATCTCCCCGTACCCCCCTTTCCGCGGAGCTAGTCACCCGCCAGCGATCGGCTATTCAGTCCACGCCAAACCGAAAACCGGCACGCCATCCTCGTAGATAGCCTCCGGATGCAGTGACGGATCCCCTGCGTCCGCCAGATTCGCGCTCACCTCCGACAACTGCGAGATCAGCTCGTCCTCCGGGTAGTCAGGATAAAGACCGAGCTGCCCCTGTTCGATCTCGACGCGCAGCACGTCAAACCACGCCCGATCCTTCGCCATGTCATCGCTGAAGGTGTCGATCTGCTCTCCATAGATGCCGTGTAGTTCCGCGCGTGCCGCGTTGAGTTCGGCTGCGATACCAGCCACGTCGTCCGACCATGCTGGCACGAGATCGAGGCCATACCCTCCCAGCGATACTCTATACTTGACCACCAACCAGTCGACGCGCGCCTCTGCTATGCCTATCCTGAGGACCATGGACGATGCAGCCCCCAACTCATCCTCGTAGGCCGTGCTCCGCGCATTATCCTCGTTCACCAGGGCTTGCGTGACACCTGTCACAAGATCCTGCGAGACTGCATTGACGTCAGCACTAGCCTGTAACGCATCCCTGAGCTCTCGGACCGCCTCTTTGCGCCTTTCCTCGTACGAAGCGACCATCGCCGCCGGCGGCGCCGGAATCTGAGTGAGGAAGTTGGCTATTGGTTGCTCCGGGGTCGCCGTCGAAGTGGTCCCCGTCACATCCGTGGAGTACAGTATCTCCGTCTGCAACGCGGTGCACTCCTGGGACCTGTCCGCTCTACCTACCTCGGAGTACCCAGCAGCCAGCGAGCCTAGAGTATCCGCGCGGTGAGGATCTCTCATGAAAGGGCTGTGCACAGCCAGCACGAAAGCCTGATCGTAGTTGAACAGAGCTTCCTCACGATCTCCAGACTCCGCGAAACCCTCGCCGACTTCCAGGAAGGAACTGGCCCTCCCAAAATCGGACAAAGTCGGGCTCAAGACCGATATCAAGCTCGCCTGACGATAGCAGAGCTGAGCCCGCGAGTTGTCTCCCTCCGCCGCGTACGCCTGACCGAGCAGCAGAAGGTTCCCCACTTGCTCCCTATCGGTCAACTGCGTGCCGAAGATCACGGTGGTATACGCCGTCCCCAGATCCCTTTGCGGCAGAGCCTGGTTGAGCACCTCGAGATCACTCACGCCCGCCAACGTGGCCAGGGCGCCAGTGGGATCGATCTCGTTCGGCCGCATATAATCAACCGCGTAGGCCACACCGTGGGAACCAGTACCACGAAGATAGAGGTAGGCTGCGCCGCTGACCAAGCCAACGACCACCAGCAGCGCCAGAAGCCCGAGAATGCCTCTCAACAGGCACGTACCTCTCGAGCCACCACCTGCACCTAGCACCATCCTAGACTCCACCTTGTTCGAGATTGGGGCGTGTCACCCCCGCCCCGTTGTATCCTAGTATATCAGAATCCACCACACTCTGCCTAGCGCAATGACAGGTGCAGCGTCCAACGTCAATCTTCACCTTTCAGTCGACGAACCGTTGGATACTGGCGCTTGCTCTCTGCTCCTCCAGCCACTGCATGAACGTCTGCTGCCTGAGGCTCTCGAAGACCTCGACAGCGATCTCTCGCTCGTCCCTCTCCAACACCTGCAAGACGTGGAACCCAAACTGGGACTCCACAATCCCGCTCAGCTCGCCCACTTCCAGCCCGAATGCTACCTCCTCCACCTCGGCAGGCATCACACCGCGGGGAAAGAAACCCATGTCTCCACCCGTCTCCCGTGAGCTGATGTCCTCCGAGTACTCCCGGGCCAGATACGCGAAATCCTCTCCCGCCTGAAGTCTGGCCAGCACCTCCTCGGCCATCTCTCTGGTCGGCAACAGGATGTGTCGCGCGTGGACCTGCTCTGCCACCGATTCGATGGACTCTGTAACAGAACGATACACGGCCTCGCTCAAGAGCTGGTCCAGAAGCATCTGCCGGAAATCGTCGTAGGTAGTGCCCGTGGCCGCCAACGATTGGTTGAACCCGTCTTCACCCCCAGACTGTTCGATGATGCCGGCGATGCTGGCCTCCAGCTCCTCGTCCGAGACGCTGATGCCCATCTCGGCGGCCGCCTGTCCTATTAGCTCTTGATCTATCATCTGCTCCAGGACCTGGCGACGCGCCTGCGCTAGCCGCTCCCGCCCCTCGTCGCTCTCAGCGTCGAGGCCCTCCTGCTGGAAGAACGCCTCCACCTGCTCAACTTGCCTTTCGTAATCCGCAGACGAGATGGGCTGTCCGTTGACCAAGGCGGCGAGCCCTTCACCAGGACTCGCGGTCGCCAGCGTGGTCGCCGAGGGCGTTGCCTCGCTAGCGCAGCCGACAACCAGCACAGCCGTGATCAAGAGCAGTGAGAACGTGGACCATACGGGTTTAGCCATGCCACAGTCTCCTTCCATACAGCCAGGCTTCCACCAAGCTATTATCACACGTCGGCAGGTTTTCTGCAACCACGGTAGAGAAGGGTCTTGCAGAGCCCCTTGGAGCAGCTCCCGGGCCGGGCGACGATCCGGCGTGGCTCCTGCAAGCAGGCTCCGGCCAGGCAGGCTCCTCGCAAGACCCCCCATGGTACTGGCGGTCCTGTATGGTGCGCTTGGGGGACCAGCTTTCCACGACCTGGTCCCTGCGTTTGACAAGCCAGAAACCGCAGGCTATAATGCCGTGACTTACGCTCCGAGGTCAGGGAAGCCCGCTCATCGTAAGGACCGACGTGCGGTCTCTCGGCAACGGGTCAATGGCGTGCTGCCAGGAGCCTTCGGCGGCTCCACCAGAATGCTCGAGGCACAGCCTGTAGACTGAGAGATGTGTAGGCTGGATTACATTTGCTGAGGGGAATTGGTTATGGTAGAATATTCTCCAACCAGCCTGCGAGTGCTATGATTCTCTCATCACACCCTATTGCGGCTGAAAGGAGCTGATGTTCTCTATGGAACAAGGGATGAATCCCGCGTTTCTAAGAAGCTTAGAGACGGTGCTGGAAAACAAGTGGGCCGGGCGGATCCTCGTCTTCGCGGTGATTCCGGCTCTTTTCATCGCGAGCCTGGTCCTTCCCCCAGTGGCCCTGCCCGAACGTTTCCTTTCCGCGGGCTACACTACCTTCACTGAGGTCGGCGGCTCCCTTCTGGACCCCGATGGCACTCAGTTGACGGTACCTCCAGGATCGGTATCAGGTAAAGCTCAACTACGGTTCTCGTCCATCCCTCGTGCCGACTTCCTGGCAGGATCCGCAGGAGATGCAACCATTTCGCAGGCGATCCCCGGCTACCTGGATATGAAGAGTCCTCTGTACGCCATCTCTCACCGAGGCGAGACACCGAAGGAGATTACCCTCTCCATACCCATCCCCAACGATGCGGAACCGCTCAGCTCACTGGATGTCTACGCCTGGACAGGGCGTGAGTGGCAGTGGGTTCCCAAGACCATCGTCTTGGAGGATGATCGTGTGGAATCGAGCCTTGCCTTCGTTCCTGGCGCTGTGGCCGTCATGCAAACGAGTGCCCTCGTGCCCTCAGTCTCCGCGCCCTTGGAGGCGGGAGCTGTGCTTCCAGCTGAGGCCAGGGAAGTCCTCGTGGAGGTCGAGGCCGAATCGTTGCCCGTACAGAGCGACGGTATCGACGGCAACACTACGGTGTTTGCCGCAAGCGGGCTCATGGAGCAGCCCGGAGAAGGCACGTCGTACATCGTCCTCCCCGCTCTGAGCAACGAGATGGAGGGCACCATCAGGAGTGACCTGGTTAACAACATCCTGGTCAACGAGGAACTCCGGCAGAATCACGTGAGCGACATCGTGGACCTGGTTGTCCAGAACTTGTACCCGGGGGTGAATCTCGACTATCGCGGCCTGGACCCAGCTTTGAGAGACAGCTTCACGGCCTTCGTCTTGGAGCTCGGCGAGGCACTCCACGCCAATCACAAGCTCCTGGCCATAACTGTGCAAGCGCCGACTCAGATAGCCGAAGATCAATGGGACACCGGAGTCTTCGATTGGCCGGCCATTGGTCAGGCTGTCGACACCGTCAAGCTTCCCGCCCCGGCGCACCCCGACGCCTACGAGTCCGGAGGTCAGATGGAGGCGCTGCTCAGCTACGCTGTCGCCAACGTAAACAGGTACAGAATCCAGATCGTGCTGCCCAGCTATAGCACCGACTGGACGGGGGATTCCTACACGGCAAGGTCGTACGCGGAAACCCTGCAACTGCTGGGAGGCAGTCTGATGCTGGCAGAGGGCAGGGACATCTTTGCACCCGGTGAGCAGGTCACCGTGCAGCTGGCAGGCGCGCCTTCCTCTGTCAGCTTCGACGAGCAGTCGCAATACTACTGGTTCACCTATGCCGACGACAGGGGCGAACATACCGTCTGGCTGGAGAACGCCACGAGCCTGGCACACAAGCTCGACCTGGTGAGCTTGTATAACCTCAAGGGAGTCAGCGTCGAAGGTCTTCTCGCCGAAGGGATCGACGGGCGAATGTGGGACGTTCTGCAGGAGTACCTCAATTCGGTGACACCGACCGCCGACACTCAGTTCGCCGTGGTATGGACGGTCGAGAGCGCGGTAGGAGCAAGCTTGTCCCAAGAGGTCAAGGCTCTGTCCGAGCCGATGTTCGCGTGGACGGCGCCTGACGAAGGCGGCGAGTACTCCATCTCCGCCGTCATCTCGGCCGATGGCGGCGAGACCGCGGGAACCGAAGGTGGGCGGGTGTCGTTCACCATCGCCACCCCGACTCCAACACCGGAGCCAACCCCGACGCCCACGGCTACACCCGGGTCCACGAGCAGCACGCCTTCGCAGCCAGCTCCTACGCCGGTACCGGTGGCAGCCCCTGCTGTTGCGGGCACAGGTTTCAGCTACGGCGCGCAGTTGGCCCGCGTGGCCTCAAACACCCTCGGGCACATGAACGCCCTGGGCTTCACCTGGATCAAACTCCAGGTCCGGTGGGAGTCTCAGGAGCCGGCCCCGGGAGCCATCGATTGGGGAACACTCGATGGAGTGGTGGCGCTCGCCAATGGTGCGGGAAAGAAGCTCATGTTTTCTGTGGTGACCACACCTAGCTGGGCACGAGCCAGGACGGAGGGCGAGGGACCGCCTGACGATCCTAACACCTACGGCAACTTCGTTGCAGCCATGGCCGAGCGCTACTGTGGCAAGGTAAAGGCCATCGAGATATGGAACGAGCAGAACCTGCTAACCGAATGGAACACCGGCCGGGGGATCAACGCTCAGGAGTACATGGACCTGCTGAAGATCTCTTATCGGCGGATCAAGGCCGTCTGCCCGGGCATGATCGTCGTATCCGGCGCCCCGACGCCGACCGGACTGAGCGACGGCTACACGGCTATCGACGACGTCGAGTACCTGCGCCGGATGTACAACAATGGTCTCAAGGACGTGTGTGATGCAGTCGGCGTCCACCCTAGCGGCTTCGACAACCCGCCGGACGCCGATTGGCGAACGTGGAAAGACTCTTCTGGGTTCAACGGACACCGTTCGTTCTTCTTCTACAACACCATCAAGTCCTATCACGATGTGATGGTACAGAACGGGGACGGCAACAAGAGACTATGGGCCACTGAGTTCGGGTGGGCCACCATCGAGAACATGTCTGCTGCCCCGAATCCGGGCTACGAGTACGCGGCCACGAACACCGAGGCCACACAGGCTGACTACCTGGTGCAGGCGATGCAGATTGCCAAGCAGAGCGGCTACATGGGAGTGATGTTCATCTGGAATCTCGATTTCTCCGTGGAGGTTGGTGGAGGTTGGGAGGGCTCGAAGTTCAGCCTCCTGAGGGCCGACGGGACTCCCAGACCGGCCTACACCGCGCTTGCGAAGATGGCCAAGTAGACGCGAAGCCATGATCGCGTATGACTCGGAGCATGGGACCTCCCCGCCCATGCTCCATTTTCTGTCGTGGGCCCGTTGAGATCGGGAGGATCTCCGCAGAGCTGCTGGGGAAGACCATGATGCAAAGGAAAGACTACTCAGTGAAAACGACGCCAAAGGGAAGACGAAGTCTGAATTGGCTGGGCTGCGCAGGCGCGATCATAGGTGTGGCACTCGTCCTGGGTCTGGTCGCCGGCGTGGCGGTCGCCAACGTGTTGGGCGTGCTACCTTGGCCGAGCGAGCCCGAAGCGACCGTAACACCTCTACCGACCGCGACCGTCGAAGCGACTCCTTCGCCGCAAGAGCCGAACGCGAGCCCACAGCCGTCACCGACTGCGCCCTCCGAGACCGAAGTCCCTGCCCCGGAGACCCCGGTGGCGCCCGCCGCGGCGTCGCCCGCGCCATCATCGCCTGGAACCGGCTTCGATTATGGCATACAGGTTCACCTGTTCCACCTGGACGCTGCGTACACCTGTCAACTGGTCAATAACATGCACTTCGGGTGGATCAAGCATCAGGTAGAGTGGAAAGAGTTCGAACCCGCGAAGGGTCAGTACCTGTGGGAGTCCATCGACGGCATCGTGGACGCAGCTAGCGATGCAGGTCTCAAGACTCTGCTCAGTGTGGTCAAGGCGCCCGACTGGGCCAGGGGTGGTCACACGGAAGAAGACGGTCCACCGGTGGACTACAACGACTACGGTGACTTCATGGGTGCTATGGCCGCGCGCTATTGCGGAAGAGTCCAAGCCTACGAGATCTGGAACGAGCAGAACCTCAAGCGCGAATGGAACACCGCGGGTTCCTTGAGTGCTGCGGAGTACGTGCAACTCCTGAGCGTGGCATACAGCCGCATCAAGTCGGCCTGCCCCAGCGCCATTGTGGTCTCCGGCGGCCCCACACCGGTGGGTTATACGAGCGAGACCGCCATAGATGATTTCGATTATCTCCGCCAGATGTACCAGGCCGGACTGAGCAACCACTGTGACGCCGTTGGGGTGCATCCCAGCGGGTTTAACAATCCGCCGGATTGGCTCTATCCGCCCGCGTACAGCGAGCCAGGTGATTCAGAATCCTTCCGAGGCAACCGGCAGTTCTATTTCCTGAACACCATCGAGGGATACCACGACATCATGGTGTCCTTTGGCGATGGAGACCGGAAACTGTGGGCCACCGAATTCGGCTGGGCCTCCATCAAGAACCTCACGGACAAGCCCAACGAAGGATACGAATACGCCGCAGACAACACCGAGTTGGAGCAGGCTGAGTACCTGGTCAGGGCCTTTCAGATAGGCCGCGACAAGGGATACATGGGCGTGATGTTCGTGTGGAACCTCAATTTCGCGCCGGCACGAGGTGTTGCCGACGAGCGCGCCGCCTTTGGAATCCTGCGGGGTGACTGGTCCGAAAGGCTCGCCTATCAGACCCTAGCGGCGGCCAGGGCTGCGGGAGATCTGCCGTAGCTGGTCAGGCTATTGGATTCGCTGCCAGTCGACGTGCTGACTGCAATCGGCATGGTAGTCTATGTCCACCACGGGACTCAGCGGATTCCCCGCCCCGTCCACGATCACCAGGTGGAAGACGTCCACGTCGGAGCCCATGGCGAACTCGTACTTGCCCGCCTGGGCCTGTCCCTCGGTCTCCAATGTGTGCGCGTATGTGGCGTCGTTGTACAGGTACACCTGCACACCAGCTAGGCCGTTGCCGCTTGCATCGTAGACCCGGCCCCCTATCAGTCGCACCCTTGAGCAATCCTGCTCATTCCGCACGACGCCGAACTGGTATCCGCCCGGGGGCACGACCGGGGTGGCCTCGCCGGACGTCTGCGTCGAGGTTGGGCTTGCTCTCGGCGTCGGAGACTCCGGCGGAGTGGGTGTCGCCGGAGGCACGGGAGTAGCCGTCGGCACCACGGGCGTGGACACTTCAGGGTTGGGGGAGGGTGTACCGGCAGGAGTATCGGTGGCCACCGGCGTCGATCCCGTAGGGCTGCTCACGGACGCCTCGGTTGGAGTCCAGCTTTCCACAGCAACAGCTTGAGACTGCCTGCCCTGCGTCAGGACGGAGAATGCTACACATGCACCAAGACACATGACGAGAAGAACGAACATGAATGCCAGCGCGGAACCCCTACTCTGCATAAAGCCATTATCCCTCATCGATGTTCAGGTAGTACCACCCAGCACGTGCGGAACTCACCTGTCAGCGATGTTATCATAACTCGTCAGCCCATGCAACGGCAGCCCGGCCCGCCGTTTGCGCCCTGGGGGACAAGGTGCTATAATAGGCAGCAACCACAGGGGCGAGTAGCTCAGCTGGTCAGAGCGCGCGGTTCACATCCGCGAGGTCGTAGGTTCGAGTCCTATCTCGCCCACTAGTCTCACCAGCGCTCCTGCTGTGGGTGACCTAGTCATGCCCAACAAACCAGACATGTCGACCGAGTGGCGCATCAGTCACCTCCGCTGGGCCATGCTGGTCGCCACGTTGATCATAAGTCTCCAGGATCCTTCGCAGAGACCCCAGCTCCCAGCCATCTTCGCCATCCTGCTGGCGGGTGGACTGTACAACGTCGCTCTGGTCCTGCTGCTATACTTCAAGCGCCCGTTCCCCCACTTCCGCGAGGTCACGCTAGGCCTGGATACGCTGCTGTTCGTGATCGTCACCTATCTATCAGGTCAGCCCTCGTACTTCCTTTTCACCCTATTCCCCGTGGTTGTCGCTGCACTCCGGTTCGGCATCGAGGTCAGCCTGCTAGTGGCCAGTCTGGTCACGTCGTCCTACGGCGGCTTCGTCTTCTTCTTTCAGCCATGGCTGGCAGGTGGGCAGAGCCTCATCCCCACTCTGGTCACCATCCTGGCCCTGTTCATCGCACCCATCGCCATAAGCCTCCTGCGACCCAAGGACCGCGGGGCTTTCGAGACCACTGAGGGTGAACAGGGGGCGCCCCCAAGCGCTGCGTATCGCGAGCGGTTTCGGGCCATATATGAGATGACCGGCGAACTCATCGCCACACTCAACTACCAACTGGTCCTGGAGAAGATGCTCGACGTGAGCGTGGCCGGCTACCAAGAAAGCGAGCAGCGGAGCCTCCAGCGTCCCGCAAGCATGGTGCTGCTCTTCGATGACGAGCAGGACAACCTCTACGTCGCTGCGTCTCGCAATCTCAGCAAGACCGATGAGCTCAAGCGAGTGAAAGGATCGTCCGGCCTGATACGTCACGTCCTCTCCCGGGGCGAGCCGGCGCGAACCGGCCGTCCCGACGCGGATCGTGAGTTATCCACCTACCGTGCTCTACGCCGCTGCCGCTCCTTGCTGTGCGTCCCGCTGAGAGCAGGCCTGGAACTGTACGGAGTGGCGCTCTTCGGCAGCCCGGAGCGCAACGCCTACGGTGACACCTACATGGAGCTCGTCACGGCATTCTGCAACCAGGCGAGCATCGCCCTCCAGAATGCAGAGCTGTACCAGACCCTCAAGGAGGAAAGGAAGCGGATCCTCTTCAGTGACGAGGAGCTACGAAAGCAACTGGCACGTGAACTTCACGACGGCCCTACCCAGACCATCTCCTCGATTGCCATGCGACTCGACTTCATCCGCACGCTCCTCGAATCCGATCCGGTGCGCGCAAGACAAGAGCTCGACAAGTTGGAGAGGCTAGCTGGACAGGCCGTCACCGAAGTGCGGACGATGCTCTTCAGCATGCGCCCGATGATCCTCGAGACCCAGGGTCTGGCTGCTGCTCTGGAGCAGTATGTCGACCGCATCCGGCAGACCGATGACATCGACGTGCACGTGGATGCCGCGCGGTTGAAGTCGCGACCTGTGCCGCTCGTCGAAGGCGCCACGTTCTTCATTCTTGAGGAGGCCGTGAACAACGCCAAGAAGCACGCCGACCCGCAGAACATCTGGGTCAGCTTGGCGAGCACTAACGGCGAGTTGTTCGCCCAGGTGAGAGACGATGGTCAGGGCTTCGACGTGGCCGAGGTAGAACGTTCCTATGAACATCGGAGCAGCCTCGGACTGGTCAACATGCGCGAACGCGCCCGGCTGATCCACGGCGTGTTGACCATTGAGTCCAAGCCCATGGAAGGAACGACGGTCACTCTCTCCGCCCCGATGAGCGGTGAAGAGGAGACTCCCTAGTGTTCTGGTCCCCGCGCGAACTACGACGTACCTCAGCGACGGCTTATGTCAATCCCTGAGTTCCTGGACTCTATCCTCGACTACAAGCTCGAGTTGGTGATCTGGGTTCTCGTGTCCATCCTGGTCTATGGCATCGCAGTCAACCTGTGGTGCCTCCTACGACGTTCTCCGTCGAGTCGGGTGGGCCGGCGCCTGAGAACGTTCGAAAGCTGGCCGCATAGCCTGTGGTTATTCCAGGTCCTACGTCTAGTCTACTACCTGGGCGTCCCCTACCTCGCACTGACTCGTGGCGTGTCCAACCCCACGCTGATGGGTATGTGGGCCCCGGACTGGTTCGAGGAGCGCTGGCTCGGCGAACTAGCCTCGGGTCTGGCGCTTGGTCTTGGAGCGTGTCTGCTTCTTCTCTGGGGTTGGCGCCACTACTTGCTGGCCACGGGGGAGAATGACGGCCGTCATGCAAGTGAACCTTACTTGTTCCAGCGCAGCCTTCTGGCAGCACCTTGGGGTTGGGGACTAGTGGTGCTCGAAGTACTGTACCTGGAGATGCACTGGGCGTTCTACCGGAGCGCTACCATCCGAGTCGCAGGGGAGTATTATGGGGTCTTCCTGGGCTTCCTGCTCGTGCTGGCAGAATGGTGCCTGAATCCGGCAATCCGCAACGACTTGGGCGTCGCCACGCGGGGCGGAGAGGCGTTGACCACCGCGACCATAGCCTTCAGCGTCGGCGTGATCTACTACTTCACAGCCAATCTATGGCTATGCCTCGTAGTTCACCTCATTATGCAGTTCGGTCTGCTGTCTCTCCTGAACTTGTCGAGTGGTCTACCCTACTACGAAGGAGAGAGCCACTAGCACCACAAGAAGGGTGCCCGCCAGAACGGCGATCCGCTTGAGGTCATCGTACACGTAAGAGTACTGCGCTGCAAAGCCTTGGCTCGAAGTCGTCTCGGCTTGAGCGTCCAAGGCCTGCGTTGACCGCTGTACCGGTGATGGGGTGGTCACCGAGCGTTGGGCTCTCCTCTCCACCCGCTTCCTTTGTGCTCGACGCGATTTCCTGGCCATCCTGTTTCTTCCTTGCTCTACTGATTGGCGAGTTCGGCGATGAGTACCAGCCGATGACTGTCTATCATATATGGGTGGCACGTGATGAGCGTGAGCGTAGCATCGGGAGTCGCCTCCAGAAGGCTCACCTCGGTTGGCTCGACGATCATCTTGGCCACCACCAGGTAGCTGTAGGGTGTCTCTCCCGTATACACGACCACCTCATCCCCTACGCTGACATCCTCCAGCCGCCTGAATATCTCACCGTACACATCGTTGTGCCCGGAGATCACGATGTTCCCTCTCTCACCAGGGTTCGCCGAGCCGATACGGTGCCCCGCCCCCATCTTTAGCTCTTCCCAACCGTCTCCCTCCACCACCGGGGCGTCGACATCGATGGAAGGAATCACGATCCTCGAGGCCTGTCGAGGTCCAGGCGTGGGGATGGGGATCGAGGCCCCAGGCTCCACCAGATGGCGCATCTGATCGGGCACGGTGCCCTCAGACCCTGGCGGCACGCTACCTCCAGGCAAGACCGCCGCGCTCGTGGCAGCCGGAACAGCCTCGGGCTCTGCGTCCAAGGCCTCGGCGACTTCCCTGTTCAAGACCTGAAGCTCCGACAGTGAACTGTACACCACGAAGATCAGTCCCGCCAGGGCGGCCAGCTCGAGGAGCAAGAGCAACCGATCACGCAATCTGGGGAAACCCTTGAGCCACAAGCCTCTTCCCAGCTTTCCCAGAACAGACGTCGCTTTGCCCATCACACCGGTCTGGGGGACGATCTCCACGGCCTTGAACGAGGCGCTCTCGTCCAGTGCATCGCTCTCACTCTGGATCCGGCGCGCACTGGAGACCTGGGCAGGGCCACCGTTGGACCACCGGCGCGAGTCTGTGTATCGTCCACGTGGTGCGGGGCGCTCTGCAACCGTATCAGAGGCTTCCAGGTAGGAACTCTCCCCCGGCCCTTCGCCCGAAGAGACACGCCGAAACCGCTCCAGCGCGCGGGCACGTCGCTTCGCCTCAAGGATCTCCTCGAGCTCCTCTATGGTCAAGTCGTCCATGGAAGACTCGTCGCTCATGGCACGATGCCTCATTCCCCCGTGCCTTCAGCCACCGGCAAAGACAGCCAACAGGGAGGACTCAAGTACCTTATGTAAATTATATACGGTGTTGGACAATAGTCAAGCTCCCTTCGGAGAGTGTGGAGAATGAGGCGCAAGATGCGCCTGCGAGCCGGTTATCACTGGTTTCGCCGCTGACCGCACCCTGAGTAGTCCTGAGTAGCTGCGAAGCAGCGTATCGAAGGACGTATCGAAGGGCCGGGCCAGCGGCGAAGGCGATGTCATTATCCTGCACCCCCCTTTCGTCCTCGGACCATGGCGCTGTCCTGATCCCCTGTCACCGTGAGATACGACGAGTAGCTGACGACGACCGTGCCGACACCAGTTCCCTCAAGGTAGTGAGGTCCTCCACGCGCAGGAGCCAGACCATCACACCATAAGTCACCACACCTATGCCAGCTCCGCCCGCCACGACCAGAAGCTCACCCCACACCGATGAGAGAGCCGCCAACCGAGTCAGCCCTGGCATCCCCCACCACACCACGGCACCGATCACCGCAGAGGCGAGTACAGCCTTCAGGGCAGTCTTGCCCAGATCCTGCTGGCGAAGAGCATCGAAGCGACGATGGGCGAGACACAGCATCACCAGCGCGTGGCTGGTCAACTGGAGCGAATTCGCCAAGACCAGCCCCAGCATTCCCAGCGGCCTGATCAGGAGCAAGGCCGCGACGACGTAAACCACCACGCCCAAGATGCCCACCAACACGGGTGTCTTCGTATCTTTCCTGGAGTAGAACGCAAAGATCAATGGCTGATCCAGTGCGGCAAAGGGCAGCCCTAAGAGGTATACCCGCAGCGCCTGGGAAGTGCGGATGGTGTCGTGCGGCTGAAAGGCGCCATGCTCGAACACCAGGGCAATGATCGGCGTAGCCAAGACGAAGAGACCAACACTCGCCGGAACGATGAGCAGCATCACGATACGCAAGCCCATGCCCAGAGTCCGCCGAAACCTGTCCAGCTCGGCACTCGAGGCCAGCCTGGACAACGAAGGCAGGATTGCCGTGGATATGGCCACGGCCACCAGGCCCAGGGGGAACTGGATGAGCGTGGTCGCGTTCTGCATCCAGGCGATGCTCTGATCGCCGGTCCGCGAAGCCAGGTTCCGGTCGATAGCGATGCCCAACTGGCTCACGACGAGGCCCAGCGCCACCGGGAGATACAGCTTGCCCATACGTCTCAGGCCCGGGTGAGTGAGACCCACGCGGAAGGAGAGACGCAACCCACGGAGGCCTGGCAACTGGATGGCAACCTGGAGGATCGAGCCCAGCAGTACCCCTATGGACAGGCTCGCCACCCCGAACCGGTTCCCCAGGAACAGCGCCCCCAGTATGATGCCCAGGTTGAAGACGCTGGCACCAAAGGCCGGATAGACGAATCGCTTGTCCGCGTAGAGGAGACCGGTCGCCGCCCCAGACAGCCCCAGGAACAACACAGAAGGCACGGCCAACCGGGTGAGTATCGTCGTCTGTGCCAGGAGCCGAACATCGAATCCGCCACCCAGCATCCAGGACACGGTGGGGGCGGCCCACTCCAGCAGAAGCACGATCACCGAGAAGACGATGGCTACCAGGGAAAACAAGGCAGCGGCCAGGCGCCACAGCTCTTCTCGCTTCGATGGAGCTGTGTAGTCTGTGAAGACGGGGACCAAAGCGGCGCTGATCATGCCCCCGATGAGCAGATCGTAGACCATCGTGGGCACGATGGATGCGACGCGGAACGCGCTGACCATCCCTGTCGCGCCGAAGAGATGCGAGATCACCGTCTCGCGAACGAGACCCAGCACCCGGCTGCTGACGTTCCCCAGCGCCACGATCACGGCAGCCCGGGCGATTTGCTGCCCCTCGCCCTCCTGCGACAGCGCCTGGTCTTGCGGCTCACCTCCAGGCACCAATCCCTGGCTCACCAATCTTCTCCTGAGTGGCGAGCCACGATGGTGGAGATGAGATCGCTCGTCGAGTGATCGGCGATGAGTGAGGTAAGGTGCACGCGCCCACCGTACCCGGTGACCACCCTGGCCTCGGGCAGTTCCTCCTGCCGGTAGTTGCCCCCCTTCACGTACGTGTCTGGCTTCAGTACGCTGACCAGCCTCTCCGCTGTCTTCTCGCTGAAGAGGACTACGTAGTCGACGCATCGTAGCGCCGCCAGCACCTCCGACCGGTCCTCCTGGCCCACGTAGGGACGGCCTGGCCCCTTGACGAGCCTCGTAGACTCGTCATCGTTGAGACCCACGAACAGCAAGTCTCCCTGCTCTCTGGCCTCCCTCAGATACCGAACGTGCCCCACGTGCAGAAGATCGAAGCACCCATTGGTGAATACGACGCTCTTGCCTTCGGATGCTGCTTGCTCCCGCAGTGAGCGAGCCTTTTCCAGCGACACGACTTCGCCACTCATCTTCACGTTCTCCCACCTCGACGACGCTATTCTACAAGAGTCGTGGCCTCGCGTCAAGGCCAAGAATTCGCTGTGCTATCGTTTGCTGTGATATAATGCGTATGTGAGCAACAACTATCACGACACGTATGCATTGCCGCCGAGGGTCGTCCTGGCCATGTTGGGCGTGGTTCTGGCCCTCATCTGTCTGATCGCTGCTGTGCTCCTCGCGTCGGCGCCCGAAGGCACGCTGGCGGCCATTCTTCAGCCCACGCACACGCCCAGTCCCACGCCGACTCCTGTGCCGACCTTCACCAGCACTCCGCCCCCTCTGCCGACGCCCACCCAGGCGCCCAGCCCCACGCCTACGGTAGGTGAACCCCAGGCGCACCAATGGCTCGAACGCCCATTCAACGAGGCGGAGTACAACGAGCCCACACGGTATTACCCTTATGGTTCTACAGGGGGCGGCAAGTATCGTATCCATCGTGGCGCGGACTTCCCCGGCATCTTCGGTACACCGATCCTCGCCGCGGCCAAAGGACGGGTGATCATTGCCGGCGAAGATGCTCACGTGATCTACGGGGAGCGGCTTGGTTTCTACGGGCAGGTGGTGGTTATCCAGCTCCAGGAGCAATACCGGGGTCAGAAGGTGTACGTGCTCTACGGCCATCTCTCCGAGGTGCACGTCCACTTCCTGCAAGAGGTTGAACCGGGCGATCTGATAGGAGAAGTCGGCATGAGCGGCGTCGCGATCGGGCCGCACCTCCATCTAGAGGTACGCTTGGGCAGGAGTAGCTATGAGGACACCAGGAATCCCGAGCTATGGCTGCGCTCTCTACCAGGGAAGGGCACCATGCTGGGTCGCTTGGTCGATGTCGAAGGACAGCCGATACCTGCGCACCCTCTCACAGTGTACCGCCTGGAAGGCGGAGAGCAGAGATGGCAGGATGTTACCACCTACCCGGCAACTGACGTAAACGCCGATGACGAATGGAAAGAGAACTTCGTGTTGGGCGACCTCACCGCAGGGGAATACGTGGTCAAGACCTACGTGAACGGTCATCTGTACACTGAAGAGTTTGCCGTCCGCGAAGGCGAGACCACCTACGTTGTCATCGAGGTCACGTAGACAGAGCCAGGCCCGGCTATCCGTGACCATGTAGGACACAATACGGGTGGCCTACCGGCCCGCCGCCTGACGTTCGCTGAGCAGCAAGAGGAACGATCGTGAACTGCCCCAACTGCGGCGCAGAAACTGCACCCCGAGCCAAGTTCTGCTCCAAGTGCGGCACCAGCCTCGGTGTGGCGCCGACACCGGAACCCACACGCAAGACTCCCGATGTTGTCTCCGAGAGCGCTCGTGACGCCGGTGTGGCTATCACCGATGCCACGAGCCCTCCGCCAGGCGATGCCGAGCCATCGGGCGTACCGGATTCCGGGGAGCGCGTAGTCTGCTGGCGGTGTGGCACGGACAACCCCAGCGACAGGAGGTTCTGCCGCCAATGCGGGGCCAGGCTGCTGGACCTTGCCCTCCGGCTGTCCGAGATCGAGGCGCAACTGGCCTCCACGCGGGACGCTCTTTCCCGCGTGCCTGCTGAGCTCAGCAAGCCAGAACAGGACACGTTGAATAGTCTTGAACCGAGCCTTCTGCAGGCGAGGGAGGCGCTTGAAGCGGGCAACACGGTCAGGGCCGGCGAGCTGCTGACCCAGGTCGAGCGCGAGAATACCTCTTTGGCGGCTCGGGTGAGCAAACTCGAGGAAGCCGCCGAAGTGGCTCGGCTGGCGCAACAAGCACGGGAAGCGATGGCCGGTGTCATCGAAGACGCCAGATCCTCTCTGGATGGCCTCACTCTCGTGCCCACGTCGGCTGTCGAGAAAGCCCTCCGGCGCCTGGAGATCAGGCTGGCGTCCGGCACCAGAGCCCTCGAAAGAAACCAGTTCCGGCAGGCGCACGCGGTGCTTGCGGGCGCCAAGGCCGAGAATGAGGCCAGCGCCGTCGCGGACAAGCTGGCCGCAGCCCAGAGTCGGCAACACAGTCTGGCGGTCCAGGTCCAGCAGCTGGAGGAGCGTCTAGATGACCTTGGGGCCAGGCACGACGACATCAGGCAGCAGTTCCTGAGCGATGGAGTGGAATCCACCACAGCCGAGCGCAAGCTAGCCCGCGTTGGCCGCGCCCTGGTCCAAGCCCGAGGTGTGCTAGACAAGGGCAATGTGTCGCGGGCTCGCCGGCTTGTTGACTCAGCGGAAGCAGACCTGGACACCCTGGATCAGCATCGCCTGACCAAAGCCAGGCAGCAAGAGACCAGGCAAGCCCACGATGCCCGTTTGGATCAAGAGAGGACCGACCTGGCGGAGGGGGTCGGCACGCTTCGAGCAGACCTGGAGAAGCTGTCCCACCTGGACACCAGCCGCCAGTCGAGGCTACTGGCTGAACTGGAGCGAAGACTCGCACAGGCCGAGTCTACCGAGCCCCGCAAAGCAGAGACACTACTGAATGCCATCCGTCGCGATCTGCAAACACTGCGACAGCAGCTTCCCGGACTACAGAGTCAGGATGATCAGATAGGTGAGTTGCGAGATCGCGTGGTCGCCCTCCAACACGAATACGAGCACCTGGGCGAACAAGTGGCGAAGTTCGATGGTCCGGAGTGGTCCACCGAGCGGCAGTCCATTGAGACCAACCTGACTCGACTGGCAGGCGTTCTCGAGAGGAGCCGGTACGAGAACGCGCGCCCTCTGGAGAGTGTGCTGAGCAGTGTGGGAGATCCCGCCAGGCTCTCCCAGAGCATGTCAGCCAGGATTCAGACGGAGCAGGAGGTGTCTGAGCGTCTGGCCCGCATGCAGACCAAGGCGAAGGCGCTTGCGCAGGATCTGAAGGACGCGCAACGAGAGGGCCTGGGGCTTCGCGAAGAGAGGGAACAACTGGCACAGTTGACCGCCCTCCTGGGCCGGGCGGAAGAGCTCAGCCTCCAGGGGAGAAGCCAGGAGGCCTCGACGGCGCTGGACGCGATCGACGAGGAGCAACTGGATCAGTTGAAGAACGAGATCGAGGACAGGCTGTCCAGCGCCAAACTGCTCCAGAGGAAGACGACTCTCTCCGTGGCCAGGATGCCCGAGACTGGCGGAGTGACCAGCTACAACGTCATTCTCAACGTCTCCGGCGCCGGGCTGTACGACGCGTCCTCCATACAGGGCAGTATCAAGATCGCGTGCAGTGATCGGGTCGATCTGAGGCAAGCCATCGACGATCTAACGACGGTGATCAACGTGCTGTTCGGAGCACAGTCCACCCTGCGTGGCAAGATGCCCGATCTGCCGGAGCACGAGGCCCTGGACTCCCTCTCTGAACTGGGAGACTTGATGTACAGGCTGTTCTTGCCTACAGCCATTCAGAAACACCTGAGAGGTGAGGATACACCCATCCTCATAGCATCCAACGACCTGGAGCTGCCGTGGGAGCTGATGTACGTGGACGACGACTTCCTGTGCCTGCGTGTCCCCATCGGACGGATGCCCATGTTGCGGGATTTTCCGCGTCGCAACGACTACACCCGCGAAGACAAGTTACGCTTCCTGCTCATCGGCAACCCCACTGGTGACCTCCCAGCAACGGAGGAGGAAGTGAAAGCGATCGCCCGTCGCTTGAGCAAGCAGCAGGCGGAAGTGGAGATGTGGCTCGGCGACCAGGTCACCGGGCTCAGACTTCACCGGGCCTTGGCCTCGGGACGCTACGACGTCATCCATTATTCCGGCCACGCATACTTCAACCTCCAGAACCCTGATGAAAGCGGGCTACTCCTCGCCGGTCAGAATGTGTTCATCGCACAGACTATCCAGCGTACGCTGAGAGGCAGACCTCTCATCCTTCTCAACGCTTGTGAGTCCGGGCGGGAGATGATGCAGGATGGCGAGGTGAGCTACACCGCCTCCGAGACCGAAGGCCTGGCCTCATCCTTCATACGTGGCGGAGCCTTGGGCATTCTGGGCACCTTGTGGCCCATCTTCGATGAGAGCGCGGCCGAGTTCGCGGCCACCTTCTACGACGGTCTCCTCTCGCGGAAGGCCCTGGGCGAGGCTGTGCGATTGGCAAGACTAGCACTGAGAGAAACCCACCCCCACGATGTGACCTGGGCCTCCTTTGTACTCTATGGCGACCCTACCCTCACCGTACTGGAGTGACGGCGGCGTCATACACCATTGCGTGCGCTCCTTTCCAGTCATCCGTGACCGCCTAATCTTGCAATTGTCCCCTGGTGGTGATAAACTAGACACCGGCCTCAACCGGGGCCTCCTACCACACTCTTCAGACCCTGCGTAGTCCGCTAACTTGAGGAGACCCATCGTGTCGCACGCTTTCTACCGCAAGTGGCGGCCCAGTACCTTCGACGAAGTGGTGGGCCAGGAGCACGTCACGCAGACCCTGCGCAATGCAATTGCCAGTTCTCGTATCGTCCATGCCTACCTCTTCAGCGGACCGAGGGGGACTGGCAAGACCTCCACAGCGCGCATTCTGGCCAAGGCAGTGAACTGCTTGAGCGACAGCGACGACAAGCCGTGCAGCCAATGCCGGATGTGCCAGGCTATTGACGAGGGCAGGGCCATTGATCTGATCGAGATAGATGCTGCCTCCCACACCGGTGTCGACGACATCAGGGATCTCCGGGACAAGATCAGCTTTGCTCCCGCAGAGGCGAGGTACAAGTTCTACATCATCGACGAAGTGCACATGCTGTCCACCTCGGCCTTCAACGCCTTGCTGAAGACTCTGGAGGAGCCGCCGCCCCACGCCATGATGGTCCTGGCCACGACCGAGCCCCACAAGATACCAGCCACTGTTCTCTCCAGATGCCAGCGCTTCGATTTCCGCCCTATCCCTCTCACTGTGATGGTGCATAGGCTGAAGGCCATCGCGTCCCAGGAAGGCCTGCACGTCCAGGACGGGGCACTGGAGATCATTGCCCGGCAATCCACCGGCAGCATGCGTGACGCGGAGAGTCTTCTGGACCAGGTAGCCTCCTTCGGAGACACTGAGATCACGCTCGAGCAGGTGCAGACCATGCTCGGCACCACCTCCTCCCAGGCGGTGGAGGAACTGGTAGATCACCTGGCGCATCGTGATGTCGCCGCCGGGCTGACCAGCATAGGTGATGCCGTCGGCGATGGCGCCGATCCCCGCCAGCTGAACAGGGGGCTGCTCGATTACCTGAGGGGCCTTCTCATCGCTAAGACGACCAGCCACGGTCCGGCAGACCTGACCGCCGAACAGCAAGCTCAGATGAAGAGCCAGGCGCAACAGTTCTCCCTCGAGGATCTCGTGGACACGATCAGGATCTTCAGTCAGGCCGCCGTGGACGTGAAGGGCTCTGCGCAGCCGCAGCTTCCGTTGGAGCTGGCCTTCGTGGAGGCCGTCCTTGCCAGGCAGTCCGAGAACCCGCCTACCCGCCCCTCAGCGGATGCACCTCGCAAGAGGGCCCAGAAGAAGCCCGTGGAGCAACCCATTGCCAAAGAGGCTGAAGCCACGCCTGTGGCCGAGGACAAGCCAGCATCTCCTGAGCCCGCTCCAGAGGAAGAGCCCGCTCGAGCCAATACTCCTCCTCCCGCGCTGGAACTGACTGGTGACGCAGTGCTGGATGTGCTGCAAGAGAAATGGAGCGAAGTGTCCGCGGAGGTTAATCGGGAGAATAGGAACGTAGCAGCCATAGTGAGAGACTGTCCGCCCGTATCCTTCCAGGACGACGCTCTCACGCTCCAGGCACGATCGCCCTTCCACAAGGAGAAACTGGAATCTGATCGCGCCAGGACGCTGGTTGAAGAGGCGATCAGCAAGATGCTGGGCCGGCGTTGTCGTGTGGGATACGTCCTGGCCTCCGAGAAGGCCAAGGCCAGCGAGAGCCCCAAGGAGAAGGACCTCCAGACGCTCTCCGAGGACCCTGTGATCAAGGCCGGGCTGGAGCTGGGGGGCGAGATAGGCACGGTCAAATGAGGCCCCCTATCGTCCAGCGCGGTGCCGTATCAGGCCGGCGCCGAGAATGAGCAGGAGTCTGTTCAGTTCTCCGAGGCCCTAGTAACAAGCGATGCTCTACGAGAAGGAGTGAGTGCAGTGGTGAAGAGAAGGAAGACGCAGTTCCCAGGCCAAGGCGGAGGCACGCTCAAACAGTTGCAGGAACTTCAGAACAAGGTCCTGGAAGCTCAGGAAGCGCTCGCTGAGCAAACTGTCAGCACCTCTGTGGGCGGTGGTGCTGTGACGGTGGTTATGAACGGCCACCACAAGCTTCAATCCATCAACATCTCTCCCGAGGTCATCGATCCTGATGACCCCGAGATGCTCCAGGATCTCATCATAGCCGCCATCAACGAGGCCTCCGACAAGGCAGGTGAGCTCGCCACGCAGAGCATCGCCGGCCTCACGGGCGGACTGGGACTCCCGGGCTTGACGTAGGATGCGACCAGTTCCCAGATCTGTCGAGCGCCTGATAGAGGAGCTCAACCGCCTGCCCGGCATTGGCCCCAAGACCGCGTCGCGCTTGACTTTCTACCTGCTTCGCTCACCGCAGGAGCAGGTCCAGGCCCTGGCGCAGGCCATCGGTGAGCTGCAGGAGAAGGTCGTTACCTGCTCAGTGTGCTTCAACATCGCCGAGACGGACCCCTGCCGCATCTGTGGAGACGCACAGCGAGATCGGAGTCTCATCTGTGTGGTAGAGGAGCCTTTGGACGTTTTGGCCATCGAAAGGACTGGGCAGTACGACGGCCTCTACCACGTGCTACATGGCGCCATCTCTCCCATGGAGGGGGTGGGACCCGAGGATCTAAGGATTGCAGAATTGACGAGTCGTCTACGCATGAACCCGGTTCAGGAGGTCATCCTCGCCACCAACCCCAGCCTGGAGGGTGAGTCCACCGCGATGTACATCTCTCGACAACTGGGCCCTCTCGGCGTGCGGGTCACACGCCTGGCGCACGGATTGCCCATGGGAGGCGATCTAGAGTACGCAGATGAGGTGACCTTGACACGCGCGCTGGAAGGCAGAAGAGAGATGTAGCGCCGCCTGGAGCAATACGTCAGCGTCCGGGAGCCAATGGGTGAGGGCCTCGGCACGCTAGCATGAGGGGAGGACACGTTGGGACAGCTAGGTGAGCTACTACGAGATACCCGCGAGGAAAAGGGTCTGTCCATCGCTGAGGTGGAAGAGGACACCAGGATCAGACAGGCACAGATAGAGGCTCTGGAAGCGGAAGACTACGCCAAGCTGCCGTCGAGCATATTCGTGAAGGGGCTGCTGCGCAACTACGCTCAGTACCTCGGCCTGGACTTGGCGGAAGTGATGAAGCTCTATGGAAACGAAGACGCCGGGAGCAGCGCAACTCCAGTGGTCGCTGAGGGCTTCGAGCCGCCGAAAGGCATGGCTATAACCTCCTGGCTGTTCATAGACCTCTTCCTCGCTGTACTCATCATAGCCTCCGGTGTGGTCGTGGGATCTCTGATCTACAACCGATGGTACCCCTCATTCACCGCCTCCGCCTCGTCCACACCCACCCGCCAGGCCAGCCTGGCCTCCCCAGTGATCCAATTCACCCCCACCAATACGCCCTCCCCCACATCGACAGCGACCCAGGTACCCTCCGGCCGGCTCCAGGTGGACGTGCAGATCGTCGCCCGCACCTGGTTGGAGGTCACTGTGGATCAGGAGCCTGCTTTCCGCGGCCTCATCGAGGCGGGGACTAACTGGTCCTGGTTTGCAGAGGAGAGTATCGCGATGCACGTAGGCAACGCGGGCGGGGTGGTCGTCACTCTGAACGGCAGGGAACTCGGTGCTCTCGGAGGGCAGGATGAGGTCGTCGACATCGAGTGGACGTGGGAGAACCTCAACGCCACCCCGGAGCCTGTGCCCGTCTCCGGCACACCGGTATTGACCGGCACAGTCACCCTGACTCCTAGCGCCACTCCGTAGCGACGCAGATGCGCTTCTACCTTCTCTCCCTCGGCTGTCCCAAGAACACGGTCGAGTCTGAGGGTATGCGGGAGTTGCTGCTCGCGGCTGGACACCAGGTCACCGATCACCCCCACGATGCTGACCTCCTGATCGTCAACACCTGTGGCTTCATCGAGGCCGCCAGGGATGAATCGGTCGGCGCCCTCAGAGAACTCGCCGAGTTCAAGTCGCCAGGTCAATACCTCGTGGCCGCGGGGTGCATGTCCGAGCGGTACGGAACGGCCATGGGGAATCTCGTTCCCTCCCTCGACGGCATCATCGGCACGAGACGCTGGAAGGAGATCTCCACTCTGCTGGACGCGCTGCTCGCGGAGAAGGAGGAGGGAACTCTGTGCCAGATCCCACAGCCCGCGCCGAAGCCGACCCTTGTGCATCCATTGGCTCGCCGCTGTCCTGGTCTGGCTACCGCCTACGTGAAGATCGCCGAGGGCTGTGACGCGCCCTGCGCATTCTGTGCCATCCCGCAGATCAAGGGTCCCTTCCGCAGCAAGTCCCCAGACGCCATTCTCGCCGAGACACGCGAACTGGTGGAACAAGGGATCAAGGAGATCATCCTCATCGCGCAGGACACCACAGCCTATGGTCTCGACCGCGGAGAGAAGGAGGCGCTGCCCTGCCTCCTCTCAGACATCGTCACAAGCTTCCCCGAGCTGGCTTGGTTGCGCATCATGTACAGCTATCCCCAACGCATCGGCCAGCGGCTAGTGGAAGCGATGGCTACCCACCATCAGATATGTCACTACCTGGACCTACCTCTCCAACACGCCCACCCTCAGGTGCTGCGCCGTATGAACCGGCCCCACGACATCGGTCAGGTGCGCTCCGTCATCGCCGGCCTGCGCCGGGCCATGCCCGACATCGCACTGCGCACTTCGTTCATCGTGGGCTATCCAGGTGAGACAGAGGAAGAGTTCCAGACCTTGCTGTCCTTCATGAGTGACATCGCCTTCGACCGGGTAGGCGTTTTCGTCTACTCTCGGGAGGAGGGGACCCGCGCCGCCACGCTACCAGACCAGGTGCCTGAGGAGATCAAAGAGGAACGGTACGAGCGCGCCATGCTCCAGCAACAGGAGATCTCCCTGGCGACAAACGAGCAGTTCGTAGGACGGAGCCTGGAGGTTCTCGTCGAGGGGTTTGGCGACGGCATCAGTGTGGGCCGATCCTACAGAGATGCCCCTGAGGTCGACGGCACCGTGATCGTGCTCGACGAACTGCCTGTCAACGAATTCGCCAACGTGCAGATCACGGAGGCCCTGGACTATGACCTGATCGGCTCTCCCCTCTGATCCACTGGGTGGCCCCTGGCCGCGTTACTCGAACAGCGAGGTGCTCAGGTACCTCTCGCCGGAATCCGGCAGGATGACCACCACGAGTTGCCCACGGTGCTCCGGCCTCCCAGCCAGCTCGAGTGCGGCGTGAGCGGCCGCACCTGAGGAGATACCCGCCAGGATGCCCTCCTCCGCAGCCAACCGGCGCGCCGTGAGGACGGCGTCTTCGTCCTCCACCGTGATCACCTCATCGATGATATCCAGGTTCAAGACCTCGGGGACGAACCCGGCGCCGATGCCTTGGATTCCGTGTCCACCCGGCTCCCCTCCGGAGAGCACAGGCGACCGTGCAGGCTCCACAGCTACAACCTTCAGTTGAGGCTTGCGCTCCTTCAAGACCTCACCAACGCCAGTGATCGTGCCGCCGGTACCGACGCCGGCCACGAACACGTCGACTTCCCCATCCGTGTCATCCCAAATCTCCAGCGCGGTGGTGCGTCGATGCACCTCAGGATTGGCGGGGTTCTTGAACTGCTGGGGCACGAAGTAGCGCGAATCGCTTGCGGCCAGCTCCTCGGCGCGGCTCACGGCCCCTGACATACCCTCGCCGCCCGGCGTGAGTAGCAGATCTGCACCGAGGGCCTTGAAGAGCGTCCTGCGCTCCACGCTCATCGAGTCGGGCATCACCAGCATAAGCCTGTAACCTCTGGCGGCGCACACGAAGGCCAGTCCGATCCCGGTATTCCCGCTCGTCGGCTCCACGAGGATCGTCTCCCGACCGATCTGACCTTCCCTCTCCGCAGCCTCGATCATGCTAAGCCCTATCCTATCTTTGACACTGGACAAAGGGTTGAAGGACTCCACCTTGGCGGCCAGTGAGGCCTCAAGTCCGGCACCGACCCTGTTCAGCCTCACCAGCGGTGTGTGCCCGACGGTCTGAGTTATATCATCATAGATCCTGCCCATCCTCTCCCCTTCCTCAGTATCCGACTTTGTACCTGAGATCAGGCTCGGGCATCGCCACCACAGCATCGGAAGGCACCGAGTGGGTTAGCCACACAGAGCCGCCGATCACCGTCCGGGCACCGACGACGGTGTCACCTCCCAGTATGGTGGCCCCTGCGTAGATGACGACGTCGTCACCCACCGTGGGGTGACGCTTGTAGCCCCGCAGCAGATTGCCTTCGGCATCCTTCTTGAACCTGTACCCCCCCAAGGTGACTCCCTGGTAGATGGTCACGTTGTGGCCAATCTCCGTCGTCTCGCCGATGACGACGCCGGTACCATGGTCGATGAACAGAGCCGAGCCGATCTGGGCACCAGGATGGATATCTATGCCGGTCTGGCTATGCGCGTACTCCGTCATCATCCGGGGGATGAAGGGCACCTCCAACAACCACAGCTCATGGGCCACCCGATAGGCGGTGATGGCCGCCAGTCCGGGATAGCTCAGCACCACCTCCTCCACGCCACTTGCCGCCGGATCTCGATCAAACGCCGCCTGGACATCGGTGGCGAGGACCTCTCGCAGGGCCGGAAAACGCTCCACAAAGAGTAACGCTCGCTCACGGCCCGACGCGGCGCAGCGCTCGCAAGGATCGCCCGACTTCATACACCCGTGCCGGAGACTCACCGATATCTGAACGGACAACGAGTCCAAGACTTCCCTGACCAGACAGTCCACGTATTCGCCGACGTCTCCACGCTGAGTCCTCTCCTTGAGACGGCCGGGCAACACCAAACAGGTCACATCCTCCAACACCTGGACCACCTTGCGGCGAGAAGGGAAGGGTGCGTTGTCCTCACCATCGATGGAAGACTCCCTGCAATCCCGGAGCACCTCGTCGACAACCAACCTCATCCGCTGCCGCGAAGCGACCTCCAGGTCAAGGTTCTCGTCACGCGCTGCTTTCTCCGAATCCACGCCCTGCACGATACCTCCTAATCCTGACCTGACTTCGCCCATCGCAGGCGGTGTCTCCGCACCGAGCGCCACACCATAGCCACCACGAAACCTGAAGCACAGGTCAGGATGATCGTGGCTCCCGAGGTCAGATCGAGTACATACGAGAGATACAACCCCGCCGTCGTGAAGATGATCCCCAACCCAATGGAGCTCAGCATCATCTTCCTCAGATCCGTCGTCAGGTGGCCCGCGACGGCCGCAGGCATGGTCAGGAGAGCGATGACCATGATCAGCCCCACGACACGCATGAGCATCACGACAGTCAGGGCAACCAGACAGTAGAGAAGGAGATGGATCATGTCCACCCGCACGTCGGCGGTGGAGGCATACGTCTCATCGAAGGAGATAGCCAGCAGTTCCTTATAGAAGGCCGCGACCAGGACCACGATAACGATGTCCAGAGCCACCATGATCAGCAAGTCAGACCACGGAACAGTGAGGATGCTCCCGAACAGATAGCTCATCAGATCGGCTGTATACCCTGGGGTCAGATCTACGAGGATGATGCCAATGGCCATGCCAATCGCCCACATCATGCCGATAATGGTGTCTGCGCGTTCCCTGGTCCTCAGTTGCACCACACCCATCGCCAGAGCAGACCCTACGCTAAACCCCATGGCTCCCAGGACAGGATTGGCGCTGAGGAAGTAGGCCAATCCCACGCCCCCATAGGCGGCGTGAGCGATAGCGCCGCTGATGAAGACAAGCCGATTGATGACCACGTAGGTCCCGATAATGCCACAGGCGACGCTCACCAGCAGCCCGGCCATCAGAGCCCTCTGCATGAACTCGAGTTGAAGCACGTCTACCATTTCTCCTACTCCCCCGACTCGTGCACATCCAGAACGCGATGCGGAAGCCCATGTGCGATCAGATCGACGGGGCACTGATACGCAGCCTCAAGCATTTCCGGCGTTATCTCCTTTGACTCGTGGTAGATCAGGCGCCTGTTCAAACAGGCAATGGTCTTGACGTACGAGGACACGACGCCGACATCGTGGGAGACGAGGATGATGGTGACCCGACGGTTCAGGTCCTCGAGCACTTCGTAGATGCCGCCCACGACACGCGTGTCCACGCTGGCCGTGGGCTCGTCCAAGAGAAGGATCTCGGGATCACTCGCCAGCGCCCGCGCGACGTAGACTCGTTGCCGTTCTCCTCCTGACAACTGCCCAATCTGGCGGCCTCTCTGGTCCAGCATGTCCACCTGGAGCAACGCTTGCTCGACCATGCGCCTGTCGGCTTCAGTGTACGGTTTCAGCAGCCCACGGCGGCCGAGACGGCCCATCATCGCTACCTCCCAAACGCTGACGGGGAAGTCGTCGTCGAACTCCACGTGCTGCGGCACGTACCCCACGAACCTGCGAGCCTTGTTGGGAGTTCGCCCCAGAACGGTCACGCGACCACGAGCGGGCGACACCAACCCCAGTAAGACCTTGAGCAGCGTAGTCTTTCCTCCTCCGTTGGGGCCGATAATGCCCACGAAATCCCGCTCCCTGATGGTGAGATCGATGTTCTCCAGAACGATGCGCCCATCGTATTGCACCCACACGTTCTCAAAGCGAATCACCTCGCGTGGTTCAGGCAATTCCTCACCCCCTCTCCAGAGCATCCAGCGACGCGGAGGACCAGTAGACGCACTGTGGCTGCGACGGACCGACCAGACTCCCTGACCAGCGAAAGAACGGTGATGGCCCTGGCAACCTCTGCACTTGCTGTGCCATCCCTGTCGTACTTGAACCCCGCCGGGCAGCCAGTTCCGGAAACAACCGCCCATGCACCAGAGACCGAGAAGCCTGGGCGGGCCAGGCTGCCCTACTGCTGCTGCTCCCCTAGAACCTCAGCAAAGGTATCGGCAACCCGCTCGAGGTTCTCCAGCCAGTCAGGTGCCAGCGGGCTGATCAGAAGCACACGCCCGCCGATCTCCTCGGCGATGGTATCCGCGTTCCGGGTGCTGAACTCCGGCTGGGCGAAGATGACCTTGATGTTGTGGCTTCGCGCTGTCTGCACCAACTCGGTCATCTCCGCCGCGCTGGGATCGCTGCCCTCTATCTGTACTGGGATCATCGTCAGATCGTAGTCACGCGCAAAATAGGACCAGGCCGGGTGGAAGACCATGAACTCACGAACCTCGAGCCCGGACAGCGTCTCTTGGATCCTGGCATCCAGTTCATCCAGGTCGGTCAGGAAGGCCTCCAGGTTCGCCCGATAGACACTCTCGCCGTCTGGATCTACCTCCACCAGGCCCTGGAAGATGTTGTCCGCCTGTGTCTTGGCCAGACGAGGCGAGAGCCAGACGTGGGGATCCGTCCCATCGATGCGCTCAATGCCACCGGATTGATCGACGATCAACATGCCCTGGTTGGCGGCCTCGATACGACTCATCCACGCTTCCTCGAAGGGCACTCTGATCCCCACGTACAAGTCAGCGTTGGCCAGGCTCTCTATCTGGCTCGGTTTGGGCTCATAGGTCGCCGGGCTGGCGCCAGGGGGGACCATAACCTCCACAAAGACGCGCTCACCACCTATACGCTCCACGAAGAACTCCTGGGGCACGATGCTGACCCACACGTGGACGACAGACTCTGACGTATCGATTACATCACCACCTGGCGCTGCGCAGGACGAGAAGAAAGCCAACGTAGCTAGCGCCAGTACCGCAGCCGTAAACGACCCTTTCACCTCCACACCCCTCCTACGCGGAACTCCGTCGCCGCCGATGGGTGCCGGACACCAGCACTTGTCCGCACCTCGCCCCACCCCCACGTTGCCGTCCGCATCCTCCCCGTCACACCCGAGCGTCCCGCTCCCCGGTCAGCCCGACGATGGATTGCCGGCCTCGCCCGCTGCATTCCGCCGTCCCGGGTCAGCTTCCTGACACTCTGGACACAGACCCACCAACTCCAGCAAATGCGACTCTACGGAGAAGCCGGTGCGCTGCGCTGTCTCCTCCACGAGATCTGTCAGGCCCGTGCAAGGGAAGCCCACCACCCGGTGGCACGCTTGACAGACCAGGTGATGCCCTTCTCTCTCTTGCACACGCGCGTAGCCATGACACCCTTCCTCCAGATGGACACGCTGAACCTGTCCCGATTCTCTCAGCAGTTCGAGTGTCCGGTACACCGTGGTCAGGCCCAATCCTGGACATGCACCGATGCCCCGCTCCAACACCTCCGCGGGTGTCAGATGCTCGTCGGCCTCCAATAGAACCTTGATGATCGCCAGCCGCTGCGACGTGAGCCTCAGTCCTCTCGCTCGCAGCTCCCTGGCCATAGCCGTGTGTCTCACCAAAGCTACTCCGGTCTAATTGAAAAATGTTTTCAATTAGACCCATTATACACCCACGGCTTCGCCCTGTCAAGCAGCAACACAAGAGGGGTGCCGAGCCGTATCGCTCGACACCCCTCCCAGGAACCTGAGGATTGCTCAGCCGCCTATTCTGTCAAGCTCACCGAGTACTGGTAGCTCGCCATCTCTGTCGTCGAAGGAGCCAGGGCCGAAACCACCAGCACGACCCTATCAACCGTGGTCCCAAAGTCCTCTATCACCAGTCGCCCCTCCTCGGTCTCGCTCAACTCCATCTCCAGGACCTGTGTCTCAGGCCCGAAGGCTATGGCTTCAACGATCCACTCCTGGGGAACAACGTTGCTGGACAACAAGAAGCCCTCAGCCTCCCATCCACCTAGCGACTCAGCGTCGTAGCTGTACCCGAGCTGCGGAATCGAGATATCATCTATGCAGAAGCCTGGATCGTTGTAGGCGTCGTCGGTGACATAGTCGAACCGAATCAGCACTGGTTGACCGACGTAGGGTGTGAGGTCCATCTGCTCCTCGACCCACACGGCGTCTGCTCCGCCACCGCTGGTACCCGTGTAGCCGTGACCAAAGCTATTCCCATACTGGTTGCTATCGGTCGTGTGTTCACCTTCCAGAATGTGCCAGGTCTGGCCGTCATCAGCGGACACGGACACATACGCATAGTCGTAGTCGTCCTCGATATCGTACCAGGTCCAGAACTCCAGAGTGGCCGTCCCCAGACCGCTGAGGTCGAACTCCCTGCTCAGCCACATGTTGCTGACGTCCCCCCTGTTGGACCACCATTCGTACCGCCCACCGTGGGGTTCGTTGTCCACCAGCTTGGCCTGAGTCGAACCGGTGAATTCCACTACGAGATCCCCGCGTCCGGATACCAGCTCTATGTAGTCAGCAGCGTACTGGTGAACCGTACTCGAGCGCGTATCGGGATACCTGCGATGCTCGTGGTCGATGGCTGCCCCGTACGGCAGATCGAAATCCTGATAGCCGTACCGACCGTCGCCCACAGTGGTATCGTTGAGGAAGTTGGCTACTAGCCAGCCTTTGAAGACGTCGCCGGACGTGAGATCGAATCCATTCCTCATCAACACCTCGTCGAACCCTGACATGCCGTCCGCCTCTGTCGCGGTCAGTTCCCTCGTCAGCTCTGCACCAAACCGCTGTACGAAGTAGTACACGAACATATGCGAGGCTTCATAGTGCACGCCGGCCTGGTCCATCTCATCCGCCCAGGCGGTGAGCTGTGTGTCTGGCTCTGAAGGAAACGCAAAGATCCAGGCATCATAGCCGTTCAGGCTCTCCGCAGTCTGAGCGCACCCTTCATTTACCCAGGTATCCTCATTGGGATCGACGTTCCAGTGTATCATGTGCTGGAACTCGTGCGCGACGTAGCTGTCGAAAAGATCCGTTCCAGGAGGCACGGCGGCGGCGTTGATGTAGACTATCTCTTTTTCGTTGCTGAACGGGTTGATGCTTCTAGGATACTCGTCATAGCTGGAGTAGTAGCCACCGACGCTCGGCAGGTCTGCACTCAACACGTGGATGCAGACATCGTTGTCTACGCCTGGGCTCCATTCAGACCCGAAGTAGCTGCGATTCGTGGGATAGGTGTGTTCTTCAAACTGGTGGGCAGACGCCTCTACGCCGCTCTGAGGCAGAGATAGGCCATCCTGGACCCACATGCATACGTGGGCAGTCGTGTAGCGCAGAGTGGCTTCTATCGTGATGTAAGAGTCCGAGAGTGCCTCGTCATTCACCCAGAAGGTCTCACGCTGGCCAATCGAGTAGCTGGGCGAGGTCTCGTTGACTACCCGCGCCACCGGGCCTGTGTGGCCGAATCGCTCGGCAAGCCCGTACAGATCCCTGCTGGGGATAGACGTCTCACGCAAGGTCTCAGCGGTGGACAGGGTCGCTTCTCCCACCGGCACGCGCGACACGGTGGGGGTGACCTCCGGCTCCTCCAGTGAAGACATGACATTCCTCGCCACCAGGATCGAGGCTGCGAAGACGTCGAAGGCGCAACACAAACAGATGCAGATGCCCAGTGTCACGAGGGCGAGGGCGTACTTGCGCAAGGCTGTCTCCTAAGTGCGGCCTCAGCCTTGCCGCACGACTACGGGGACTTCACACGGTGGTGGATAGTTGCCGTCCATATTCACGACTGTGAGCCTCAGGGTCACTGGCCCCGACAGTTCGCCGGTGCTCCACACGACCAGTACACCATCCTCCACCACGGAGTACTTCAACTCGTCCACGACGTGGAACTCACCGCTGCCGTTCCCGAAGCTGAACTCCACCTTGTAGAACTGAAAATCAGGAGTGTTGGCGGTTCCCCTGATCTCGACAACTCCCCCCACAGTCTGGTTCACGCCTGGATACGTGATCCTGGCCAGTTGATCAGGACAGGATGCTGGCGCCACGTTGGGGGTAGCAGTCTCCTCGGGAGTCGGTGTCCAGGGAGGTGTGGGACGTACGAGAGTCCCTCTCGTGGGTGTGGCCGTAGGAGGAGACGGCACAGGGGTGGCGGTATGAGTTGGCAGAACCAGGGGCCCCGTGGGGGTGCTGCTCCCCACGGCGACACCCAGGGTGGGCGCCAGGTAGAGATCTACGAAGGCCACCAGCCCGGCGATGACCAACAGACCGAGGATGGTGAAAGTAGCGCGGTAGGCCCTGCCGGTGGCAACTTCCTTCTCGATCGTGAAGAGCGAGGCACCTCGCTCCTTCTTGGCCAGGTAGATGACCCTGAGATAGGCAAGAGCTGTCAAGCCGCAAGCGACGTATATCCAGATGGCGAAGTTGTCTATCAGCTCAATTAGTACGGTCATGGACCTATCTTGGCAAACCTGCTTATTCTACCATCCCTCTCCACGGCTGTCAAAAAGGGAACGAAGAGACTCGCCTCCGTTCCCTGCCCTTCCGAAAAGAGCGCGCGTCACTCTATGCCTTGGGAAGCCGCGCCACGATCTCCCTGATCAACACGCTGAGCCTGGGGATCACTCGACGTCCGGCGTCCAATACCTCTGCGTGAAGTCCTTCGTCGTCGGCTGCGCTTCCCGCTGGAGGCTCCTCATGGTCCGGTATGACATTGCTGATGTGCGAGACTCCCAAGACTCGCACCCCCTCGTGCCGGGCCACGATCACCTCGGGAACTGTGGACATGCCGACTGCATCGGCCCCGATGAGACGCAGGAACCTCACGTCCGCTGGAGTCTCGAAGGTAGGTCCGGCAGCCATGACGTAGATCCCTTGCTGCAACTCTAGCCCTGCCTCGTCTGCCACCGCTAGGGCCAGCTTTCGCAATTCGTGATCATAGGCGGAAGACATGTCAACGAACCTGGGCCCCAGCCTCTCATCGTTGGGACCGCTCAGAGGGTTGAACCCTGCCATGCCCACCAGGTTGATGTGATCGGTGATCAGCATCAGGTCGCCCGCCCGGAAACTCTGCCGTAGTCCCCCTGCGGCGTTGGTTACGATCAACGTGCTCGCTCCTAGCCTATGAAGAACGCGAACCGGGAAAGTGATGCGCTGCATGGGGTAGCCCTCATAAAAGTGCACCCTACCCTGAAGCAGCGCGACCTGCTTGCCTGCCAGCTCCCCGAGGACCAACTGACCCGCGTGACCCAGAACGCCGGTTGGCGCCAGGTGTGGAATCTCTCGGTATGGCAGCGACGTCGCGCCCTCTATCCCTTCCGCCAGGGCACCGAGCCCTGAACCCGTGATCACCATCACGGACGGCGCAACCGACACCTTGCTTCGAACGTACGAAGCTGTCTCCTCTATCTCGTCCCACCCGAGCGCCTGTTCTGCCACAGTCCGTTCCCTCAAGCTAATCAGATCTTCTCCAGCAAGGCCTTCTTCTTCGCCTCGAACTCCTCGTCTGTGATCGTACCCCTCTTGCGCAGTTCGTCCAGCTCGGCGATGAGTTCCGGGATGTCCCCAGCGGATGGAGCCTCCTCGGCCAGGACACGCTTCGCTCTGCCCTCGAATACGTCGAGATCGCCGAGAGCCTCCTTCTGGTTCAGCATCTCCGTCTTGAACCTCACCGGATGAGCAATGCGCCGGAACAAGTTGACTCCGAACTCGCTGGCCGTGAGGATCTGTACATCCCCGTAGTTCAGCACCCGCCCGAACGCCGATTGCTCCAGCACCACGTCGTTCACTTTTTCCAGCGATGAGTCGATGGAGTGCTTGTTGATGATCCCCTCGAGCTGGATCACTCTCCTGTTGGTGATCACATACTGCTCGTTCCACCAGTTGAGCAGGTCTACCAGGATCCTCCAGAGAGGAACGACCAGCGCTAGCAGCAGCACCAGGGCCAGTCCGTCCAAGGGAGTCGCTACGCTCAGGACTGCAGTGACCAGCAAGATCACCAAGGCCACCGCTGACCACAACACCAGCTTGGGCCCGATCACTAGCCAATGCTGCCTCTCTTTGAGTACGATCTTCTCTTTCCCGCCCATCAGACCTTCAAGATACCCCATTGAACCAGAACTCCTTCTATTCATGGTGCAAGGCGCTACGAGGGCCAGCGTCTCGAGAGTTGCTACTTCGCGCGGGGGTGGGAATCGTCGTAGGCCTTCCTCAGCCGCTCGCTGCTGACGTGGGTGTACACCTGTGTCGTGGAGATACTGGTGTGCCCCAGCAGCTTCTGTACGTTGATGAGATCCGCGTTTCGATCCAGCATGTGGGTGGCGAAGGAATGCCGCAGTGTGTGCGGCGTTATCTCAGGGGACAGGCCAGCCTTCTCGACGTACTCCTTGAACACCAGCCAGAGTCCCTGCCGGGTTAGCGGCCTCCCCCGCATATTCAGGAACAGCGTCTTCTCGTCTGCGTCCTTGACGAGTTGAGTCCGGCCCTTCTCCATGTAGTCGCGTATCGAGGCCACAGCCTCCTGGTGCATGGGGATGACTCTCTCTTTCGATCCCTTGCCCCAACAGCGGACGGACGCCGAGGCCAGGTTGACGTCGTCCACCCTGAGAGACACCACCTCGCTCACTCGCATCCCCGTAGCGTAGAGCAGCTCGAGAATCGCCCGGTCTCGCAAGCCCTTGGGGGTGGGTAGCTTCGCAGGTTCGGCCAACAACCTATCAACGTCCTGAACCGTCATCGGTTTTGGCAGATGCTTCTTGACTCTCAAGGAGTCGAGGGTCGCGGTAGGATCGTCCCTGATCAAACCTTCGGCGACCAGGAAGTGAAAGAAGGACCTGATCGCGGCCACCTTTCGGGCGGACGTGGCGGCGGCATACTCCCTGTCGCCCTTCAAATACATGATGTAGGAGATGATGTCGTTCTTGGCCACGCGACCCCAGAGCGCATCTTCGTCGCCACTGAGTCGTCGCCCCAGGTACTCCCTGAACTGAGTCAGGTCAACGCGATAGGCGGATGTGGTGTTCTCGGAGCAACCTTTCTCACCAGACAGATGTGTCAGGAACTCCTCTATCCTACCCACTACGCCCTCCCCGAAGGTCTCAAGTCGGCAGGCAGCCAATTGGACGTCATTGTATCACAACTTTCCATAAAGTCCAAGCGAGCCAGGCCATCATCCAACCGCGGAGTACGTCGTCAGTGTTGCAGGCATCGAGCGCGCCAAGACTCATGGCACGCGACTGGTACGTCCATCCACCCACCGAAGCCCATCCAGCCCCTACAGTATCAGCATGGCATCGCCGAAGCTGTAGAACCGGTACTCCTCTTTGATGGCCTCTCGGTATGCGTGGTCCAGCAGGTCCTTGCCCGCAAAGGCCGATACCAGCAACAGAAGGGTGGATCGTGGCAGGTGGAAGTTGGTGACCAGACAGTCGACCACTCTGAAGTCATAGCCAGGATAGATGAACAGGTCCGTCCATCCCTCGTATGGCGCCAGAGCGTCCGTGTCCCCGTTAGGGACACCACGGGCCGCCGTCTCCAGCGCGCGCACCGCCGTGGTGCCGGCTGCTATAACCCGGCGCCCGGTGGCGCTTGCCTCATTGACCACGTGGGCCGTCTCCCTGGACACGATGCAGTACTCGCTGTGCATCGGGTGAGACTCGGCCTCCTCTTCCCGGATGGGCAGGAATGTGTCCACGCCTATGTGCAGAGTGAGGAACGCGAACTCTATGCCTCCGTCTTCCAGCGCGGCTATCTGGCGAGGTGTGAAGTGTAGTCCAGCAGTGGGCGCAGCCGCCGAGCCGTTCTTGTCGGCGTAGACGGTCTGATATCGCTGAGGGTCCTCTAGACTCTTGTGGATGTAGGGCGGCAAAGGCACCACTCCCAAGGTATCCAGGAACCGCTCCACAGGTGCCTCGAACCTCACCAGCCTTCCACCCGCTGCGGTCCGCTCCCCGATCTCCGCCCGGACGCTCGCGTCTGGCTGGCTGCCGTTGGTTCCACTGAACTCCACGAGCCCACCTACGGGCACGCGTCGGCCCCTGATCAGCGCCTCCCACAGGGTCTCGTCCCTCTTCACGGTGAGCAACAGCTCCACCTTGCCCCCGGTGGGCACCTTGTGGCCGAACAACCGAGCCGGGATCACTCGCGTGTCGTTGCAGACCAAGAGATCCCCACTGCGGAGGAAATCACCCAGTTGCCGGAAGCGCGTGTGCGTGATGCTCCCATCTTCGCGCCGGACCACCATCAACCGGGACGAATCGCGAGGTTCGACGGGATCCTGTGCGATGAGATGCGGAGGCAGTTCGTAGTCGAAGTCGGCGGTCTTCACTTGCGCAATAGCCACACGATAAGATTCAGAAGAACCGTTGCCACGATGCTGAGGACGATACCGGTCATGAGTGGGAAATAGCAGGTGGCATTGCCCCACTTGAGACTGAAGTCACCAGGCAGTCGGCCCATCATCGGGAACCTACTCAGCAGGAGAAGCAGCAGACCGAGGCCGACCAGCAGCCCGCCAAGGAGCAGCATCAACCTGCCCAGTGTGTCCAGAGGGTTCATGCCCAACCCGACCATCCCTTCCGCCGGTAGACGAAAAGGAACTCGAGGAGCGAAGGATCGTCGGTCCACGGTATCTCCCAACGCTCGTATAGATCAGAGCCTTCGAGGAAGGCCGCTGTGGCGATGATCAAATCGGGGGCCCGCCACATGATGTAGTCGAAGTCGAACTTCTCGTGGCCGGGCACTCCCTCCCCCATGGTGTCGACTTCCAGATGCCCGGTGTGCACATCGTTGACCCCAAACATGTCCAGCGTCTGGAGGTCGGCGTAGTAGGGGATCTGACCCGCCGCGTCCACGGCGATGAAGGTGTCCGCAGGAGCATTGTCACGGAGCCACTTTCCCATGGCCACTCGCGCCTGCGACGCCTTACCAGCCTCGAACCCGCCCACGTACAACTCGTGCTCACCCCTGAGTGACGACGACCAGAAGAGGACCGCACCGCCCACCAGCAGAGAGATCGCGGCGGAACATCGCAGCGCCACCATGGCCCCACGGGAACTCGTCAGCCGCCCCACCCACTCCGCCAGCATCTGATACACCTCTACGATGCCAGTGGCCAACAAGATGTACACGAGCGGCAGGATCGGCACGAAGAACCGGCCCACTGACCAATCGCCGCCTACGTACACGATGTACCCGAGATAGACCAGCAACACCGAGAACAGAGCCGTACACCAGAAAGCGAACCGCCTCCTCACCACCGCAACCAGCAGCAGCGGAGCCATCAGCCAACCCTGATGCAAGCCCGCAAAGGTGGCAAGATGTCGCAGCCCCCTCTCTTGCTGAGCAGCGCTGTCCTGTACGGTGACCTTGACGTAGAACGTGTTGGGTAGCAGAAAGCCGTAGTAGTAGTATCTCCACAGGAAGTACGGCAGGTAGAGAACCGCAAACGCGCCCCACCTGAGCACGTCGCCCTCAGTCAGCAGTCGCCTGTCCCTGACTAGGCGTGCTACCGCCTGGTGCACCACCACCACGCCGAGCACGAGCACTCCCTCTGGCCTGGTCATGGCTGCCAGCGCCAGCAGGGCGCCCGACAGCAACCCCGGCTTTCCTGTGTTCCACTCCCACACGTAGGAGGTAAGCGCAGCGAGGGTCAGGAATGCGAACATGGAGGTCTCCATCCCACTCACCGCCCAGAGCGCGAACGACCCGTCCAACGCCAGACAGAAGGCCGCAATGATGGGAACCATCGGGTTACCGAGCGAGGCCACGTGGGCGAACCGGAAGACCAACCACAAGGTCCCCAGACTCAACAGTACGCCCAGCGCGATGGCAACAGCAGATGGATCGAGACCCCACCGCAGGAAAGGAGCAATCACTATCGTCCACAGGAAATTGGTGTATCCCTCCACCCGCTCGCCGGGGTTGAAGACCAGCCCACGTCCTTCCACCAGGTTATGAGCGTATCGGAAGGAGATGTAGGCGTCATCCACAGCGTACGCGCCCAGGTCCTGGTAGTAGAAGGCCTGATGGGCCAGCAGAAGCAGGCACGCTACCGCCAGGTAGACCCACGGACGCCTCATCAGGCTCGACGGCGCCGTTGCCCCCAACTCACTCATGGTCTCCACCTGCCCGCGGAGAGGCGATCTGCTCTCCCGAGTACCTTTCCCATTCGCTGTACACGCAACCACAATACTGCTGGCGATAGAGATCGTGCTCGCGAGTCAACCGTCCCCTCTCCGACCATCCTCTCCGGAGATTCTCGAAATAGAAGTCCACACCATGCTCGCTGGCCGCTGCCACGCCCGCCTCGTGGATCCGCTCCTGATCCTGGTGGGGACTGATCAGTAGCGTAGTGGTGAAGACGTCGAAGCCCTGCTCTGCCGCCTCTTGTGCCGTTCTCGTGAGCCTCATCGCGTAGCACAGGCCACACCGCTCCCCGTGAGCCTCGTGGCCGACCACGACGCGCAGGAACTCACGCATCTCATAGGCCTCCTCGCGCAGCAGAGGCAAGCCCACAGCAACAGCATACTCCGTCATGGCCGCCAACCTCTTCTCGTGCTCCATGAAGGGATGGATATTGGGGTTGTACCAGAAGCCCGTCACCTCGAAGCCTTCCTCCCGCAACCGGTCGATGCTGTAGGTTGAGCACGGGCCGCAGCACGTGTGCAGCAGGATCCTCCTACCCTCTCCCACAGCCTGAACTCTCTCTGGCTCTGGATCGGGAGGCAACTCGACGGCATAGGGCAACTGAACGGTCAACGGGTCCTCACAGACGACATGGGCCTTACCCTGAGCGACCAGCGCCGTGGCCCTTTCGGGGGAGCAAGGAGACAGTGACCTGCCGTTGCTGTCGAGAACCCGTACCGTCTTCATCGTGACCTCGCCAGGTTCACAGCAATCGGGGCTGCGGAGGCTCCTTGTCATAGGGGATGCCAAGATGTCCGTAGGCCAGCTTGGTTGCTACTCTGCCCCGGGGCGTACGGTCGATGAAACCCAACTGAAGGAGATACGGTTCGTATACGTCCATGATGGTGTCCGCCTCTTCGCAGATCGACGCCGCGATGGTGTCCAGCCCTACCGGCCCCCCACCGAACTTCACGATGATCGTCTCGATGACCCGCCGGTCTATGTCGTCCAGTCCCAGTGCATCGATCTCCAACATCCTGAGGGCCCGGCGAGCGACTTCCTGGGTGATGACGCCGTCCGCTCGCACCTGAGCATAGTCCCGTACGCGTCTAAGCAAGCGGTTGGCCACGCGTGGCGTTCCTCTGGCGCGCCTGGAGACCTCCTCCACCCCGCCTGCGTCGATCTCCACGCCCAACAAGAACGCGGAGCGTTCGACGATACGCCCCATCTCTGCCCCGTCGTAGAAATCGAGACGGTGCACCACGCCGAAGCGGTCTCGGAGCGGCGCAGTCAACAAGGCGATGCGAGTCGTGGCTCCAATGACGGTGAAACGCGGCAAGGGCAGGTGGATGGTCTTGGCGCTGGGTCCCTTCCCGATGACGATGTCCAACGCGTAGTCTTCCATGGCAGGATAGAGCCGCTCTTCCACGGGTCTGCTGAGGCGGTGCACCTCGTCTATGAACAGTATATCCCGTTGGCCCAGATTGGTTATGATCGCGGCCAGGTCCCCTGCTCGCTCCAGAGCTGGACCCGAGGTCACGGTGATCTTGACACCCATCTCCAGCGCCACGATGTGGGCCAGCGTAGTCTTCCCCAACCCAGGGGGACCGTATAGCAGGACGTGGTCCAGAGCATCGCCTCTACTCGCAGCCGCCTCTAGAAGGATGCGGATGTTCTCCTTCGTCTTGGTCTGTCCTATGAACTCCTCCAAGCTTCGGGGCCGCAGACTCGTCTCGTGGACCCGCTCCTCGGCCGCAGCGCGTGCAGACACTACCCGCTCTTCTGCCACAGACTACCTCCCGGTCGCCTTCAAGCCATACGCGCGTATTATACCAAAGGGACATCATCTGGGAAAGCTCTCGAGCGCGGACAGCAAGAAAGGGAGGTTTCGCCAGGTTCTGCGAGCATCAAGGAGGTTTCGGGCGCTTCCACACGCTGGGGTGCTTTGACAGCGCCAGAGAAATGGAGTATATAGAATAGACTATAGGTCATGCGGTATTGGCGAAGCGAATGCCTGCTGTTCGAATCACAGTGGGCCATTCGGGTTTGAGTACAGGTTAGCGGGAGGACGTCTTGACCGAGGATAAGTGGATGCAGGTCAGGGAAAAGCTTGAGGCCGCCCAACGAGAGACACTAGCCGAGATCAGTCGCTTGAGCGAGGTGCTCAAGTCCGAGCTAGACGCCGACCCTGAGGAGGGAGATCCAGACCTGTACGAGCGTGAGAAGACGCTTGCTCTTCTCCGGAACCTGGAAGAGAAGCAGTACTCCCTCGCCCACGCACTGTCCATGATGGACGACGATACCTACGGCAAATGCGAGGTCTGTGGTGAGGACATCAGTCCGGAGCGTCTGGAAGCTTTGCCGTACACCACCTACTGCGTGCAGTGCAAAGCACTGGTAGAGAGAGGTGTCATCGCCGGGCCGTCCAGAGAGCTAGCTCGCTGACGCTGGCCAGACTACACGCCCCTCCTTGACATCGCGCAGCCCCTGGGGTGTCAACCGTATCCACGGTAGCGTGGAGAAGGTCAAGAACCCGATAGTGAACACTGGATTGTCCAGATGGCATCCCATATCTTGGAGTATCTCGTTCATGCGTGCTATCTGACCAGCCAGCACCCTCAGCGGCTCCACAGACATCACGCCCCCGATGGGAAGCGGTATCTCGGATAGTACTCTCCCGTCGTGTACCAGCACCAGACCCCCACCTAGCTTCTGCATGTGTTGGAAGGCCAGCACCATGTCATCCTCTCGCCGACCGATGACCATCGGGCGGTGAGGCTCGTGCGCCACGCTGGAGGCAAGTCCGCCCACGGGTGCACCGAGACCCGTCAGGAACGCGGTCACGAAGCCAGGCAGGTCGGCGTTGAGCAAGGCAATCTTGAGCACATCAGTGTCGTCTGCCAGACGAATGTGACCGTCGTCGACGGCGAGGGAGACGTCCTGACGTTCCGTGATGGTCCGATCCACGATGTGCATGGCCGGCACGGTGATCCAATCCGAGGATGCCTGGCTCCGGACCTCGAAGTCCCCGGCCTCCACGTGCCGGGGGAGCACCCGGTGGGGCAGCCACTCAAGCCGGAGTGCCTCAGCCGGTAGGGAGAGTTGCTCTACCAAGGACTCACCATCCCTGGCTACGATGCGGCCGTTGGCGATGACCAGTCTGGGCCTCATTTCCCTTAGATCGTCCACCACCAGTACGTCCGCCAGTCTGCCCGGCGCGATACCGCCGATTTCAGAGTCCAGGCCCAAGTATCTGGCCGGATTCAGCGTGGCCATCTGGATGGCGATCATCGGTCGGATTCCCAGGCGCACGGCCGCACGCACCAGGCTATCCATGTAACCTCGCTCGAGTATCGACGGAGGATCCATCCAATCCGGGGTCAGCATCACCCTGGACGTATCCACACTCGGCTCTCCCGCCACGAGCTCCGCCAGGTGCTCCAGATCCTGACGGATGGAGCCGTGACGCAGCATGACGTACAATCCCAAGCGGAGTCTGTCCCGGGCCTCCCGCGCGTTGATCGCCTCGTGGCACGAGGTCAAGCCTGACGCCACCAACGCGTTGAGCTTCTCGAACGACGCCCCCGGAGTATGCCCTTCGATCCTTCGCTCCAAACGTCGAGCGATGGCGAACTTGCGCAGCAGGTCCTCGTCTCCGGAGATGATCCTGGGCCACGGAGTCACCTCGCTGAGAGCCCTCATCTCCGGCCGCATCAGCCACTTTTCCACCTCCTCCGCAGAAAACACCGGCTCGCCCTCGATCTCAGGGAGAGGCGGAGTGGCCACTGGCACACTGAAGAACACCTTCAAGGGCAGGCCCCTGGTCACCTGCACCAGCATCTCCAGGACCCTCGGGCCAAGTGCCCCAACCGCGTCGTGGGGATCAGCCATCAGGGCGGTCGTGCCGCTAGCCAGGAGAAAAGGAGCCAGAGTCAAGGGGTGTGCGAAGAAGTCCACGTGTGCGTGAGCATCAACGAAGCCAGGGACAAGAAAAGACCCCTCGACGTCCACCACCTTGGTCCCAGAGCCTGGCTCCCTCTCCGGCGGGCCCACGTAGGCTATCCGTTGGCCGCACACGAGGACCCGTTGTCCTTCCAGTATCTCGCCGGAGTACACGTTGACGAGCCTGCCGTTGAGCAGGCACAGATCCGCCTCTCGCCTGCCCAGAGCCACCTCCATCAACGCCCTTTTGCTGTCCGGGGTGCCCTCACTGTCCACCATCACCCTCGCAACCCCAGCAGTCGGGCAGCATTCCCTCCCAGGATCTTGGCCTTGCTCTCCTCGCTCAGGGGCAAGCTACGGACATCTGCGATGTTGCCCTTGATATCGGTGATGGCCGGCCAGTCCGAGCCAAAGATGATCTTGTCTGCGTTCTTCTCCAGGTTGGGAAAGTAGGTGGGCAACTTCAGTGGCGGAAGACCCGTTATTTCCATGTACACGTTCTGGTGCAACTGGGCCAGGAAGAACGCTTCGTCGTACCAGAAACCTCGCCCGCTATGGGCCATAACCATCACAAGCTCCGGGAAATCGACCACCACGTCATCCACGTACAGTGGATCTCCATACTTCAGTCGTGCACCACGGAATACCGATGAGCCGGTATGGACCAGAATCGGCACACCCAGCCTCTGAGCCTCGGCATACATGGGGTACAGGCGGCTGTCGTTGACGTAGAAGTGCTGATACGTGGGGTACAGCTTCAGTCCTCGACAGCCGAGGTCGTCGACACAGTGGCACAGCTCGCTAGCCAGGTCCGCGGTGATGTAGGGATTGATGTTCGCGAACGGGATGAGCCGATGGCTGCCCCGACAGAACTCCGCCACACGCTCGTTGGGGCTGGTGCCGGTGATCAAGGGATTGGTCTCCGCGAGCGCTACCGCGTAATCGATCCCCTGCTCGTCCAGGTAGCTGAGCATCGCCTCGGGGGTGCTCAAGACTCGGCGGAGACGGACGATGCTCTCCTCGCCTGCATACTCTCGCAACCAGTCGTGGAACCAAACGGTGTACTCGTCGGCCGTGGTCACGTGGAAGTGGAAGTCAACGATGGGAGGATTCATAGCCATGGTCGCACCCGCTCCAGACTCTCCAGCAAGTCATCTTCCTTGTTCACCTCTAGGATCACCACTCCCCCAAAACCTCCTTCAGCGAGTCTATTCATCAGCGCTGAGTAGTCCACCGAGCCTCTTCCCAACGGCAGGTGATCCGTCGCTGCAGGGACACGCCCTTTCGCTGTCGTCGCGTCGTGCAAGTGTATCTCTCCTATGATCTGCCAATACCGATCGAGAAACGCTAGCGGATCTCCACCCTGCAGAGCAAGGTGCCCTACGTCGAGGCAGATTCTTGTTCCTTGCCGCTCCACCAAGGGGGCGAACGAGTCGAAAGGCATTCGCTCCAGGTTCTCCACACACAGCTCATCCGGAGGAATCAAAGCACCCACCTCCTCCAGGGTCCGCTCGGCGCTCCGGAAGATCTGGGCCATGAGTTGCTGCTTCTCCTCTTCCGGCATCTGCTGAAGCGTCCCCAGGAGCGAAGTCCAGACACCCCACAAGTGAAGTACGTAGGACTCGACAGAGAGGCTCTGCGTGGCCTCCAGCACCTGCGACAAACACTGTACGGTGGCTAACCTCACCGGTTCCGCCAGGCTGGCCCCATCGAGCCACAGAAACGGCAGGTGAAGAGTGCAAACGAAACCCAGCTCTCTCTGCATCTCCGCCACCTGCTCGTAGTAGCTCCTGCCGAACGTCTCGGGATAGAGAGTCGTGAAGTCGCCGTTCAGTTCTACAGCCCTCACCTGGAACTCCTCTACGAGCCTGCGGATGGCGTCCAGATGTGCCTCTCTCGCTTCGAGAGACTCGCTGCCCTTCAGACTCCACCCCACCAAAGGGATCACCCCAGCCCCCAACTTCACGATCCCTCTCCCTTCCCCAAGTCGAGCCACGACGAAAAGCCCTTGCACTTCGCTTCGGGGTACTTCTCCGCATTCTTGGCCAACTTGTCCAGTACTGCACCGGTCACGTCAACGTCGACCGCATTCGCGAAGCTCAGAGCGTAGATCACGACGTCCGCCAACTCCTCTGCGATCCGCGCCGCACTGTCTCCACCATCCTTACAATTGGGCGTCTCATCGGGCCTCAGCCACAGGAACTCCTCCATGAGCTCACCCGCCTCGATGGCGATAGCCATGCTCAGATTCTTGGGGGTGTGGAACTGCTCCCACTCCCGCCTGTCCCTGAACTCCCTCACCGCTCGCTTGAGATCCTCAAGGGTGGTGTCCCTGTCATCCATCCTACTCGCACCAAACCGGCTCTGTATCGTCATAGGCGTTGTCCGTGAGACGCATCTGGTCGCTACCGTCTTGGCGCACGAGATAAACCTCTCGGGCATCAAGACCCGTGCCACGACCGGTGTAGGCCACACACACGATCCACTCACCGTCAGGCGACCACTGAGGCTGCTCAGCCCCTGAAGGAAACGACGTGATACGCCTCTGCTCGCTCCCGTCCGCGTTCATGACGTAGACTTGCTGTCTGCCGTCCCGGTCCGAGGTGAAGGCGATCGAGTCACCGTTCGGCGACCAGGCTGGATAGAAGTCCAGTCCGGGGTCGTCCGTCAGCTTGAGAATGTCGCCATCCCCAACAGACATGCGGAAGATCTCCCAATTGCCCTCGCTCTGGGAGGAGAAGACCACAAACGAGCCATCAGGAGACCAGCCTGGCTGTTCCGCAGGCGAGTCTCCCCTCGTCAGTTGAAACTGCCCGCCGCCGGCGGCGTCCATCACGAAAAGCTGGCTCAGACCATATCGATCTGAGACGAAGGCGATACTCTCTCCGTCCGGCGCCCACCGGGGTGAATAATCACGACCCAGGCTCGCCGTCAGGTCCATGCTCTGGCCCGTTTCCAGTTCCACCAAGCCTATGTCACCGCCTCCTGTGGGCCGAGTCGCACTGTAGAGCAAACGTCCGGCCTCGTTGCACGACGGCTGACGTCTCTCTTCCGGCCCTCCAGTGACTCCTGTGGGTTCGCCGCGGCCAATCGGCATGAGGTAGATCTGGTACGCCCCCCCACGATTGCTGGCGAAGGCAATGCGCCCTGGCGGCGCGACCGCAACCACCAGCGATCGCGACTCCAGAGCCGAACCCGCCAGATCGCGGACTCGGATCGTGATTCGATGCTGCCCTGGAAGCTGGGCCACCCAGGAGTGGGTGATAGACCAGTCGGTCAAGCCCGTCACGCGAGGGCTGGGCAGCGAGTCGACCACAGCCCCGTCCACTAACAACTCTGACCTGACCAGACCCTTTCCCGTGGCCACAGCGTGCACGGCCAACGTCTCCCCCGCCGCCACGATAGAACCACTGGATGGGGAGACCACGCTAATCTCGTCGACCCCCAGATTGGAGAGGCCGTAGGCCCCGACAAATATGATCAGAGCCCCACACGCCAGCACCAATGCCAGGCCGAGCAGAAGCAGTAGAGCCCTCTCAGGGACGGGAACCCACTCGGGCACGGCGCACCGTCCTGTGTACACGACACCGGTTACTGGATTCCCAAGCATCCAAAACACAATCGCAGAGATCCTGAGTCAAGACCTCTGCGATCGTGACTTCTTCGTGTCTAGAGGATTGAGTTGCCAGCTCGCTAGCCCTCGAAGGTTATGCCATCGACGTTCAGCAATGCCTCACGGCCCGCCGTAGGCCACTTCTTCCACAACCTGATGAAGAGGGTCAAGCTATCAGATTCTGCCTTGACGTTCATACAATAGGAGTCCATCTCCTCACCGGGCTCGGTACGTGGATATACGGTGTCCCACGGCAAGTCCGTCCAATCCTCCGCCGCCAGCGCAGACCAGTCGGTGCCGCCGCCCTGATCGATCCCCACCTGAGCCGTGTAGCCCCAGCTCATGGGATCCGGGTCTCCCGCCAGTGAGCGAAGCATGCCGTGCAGGCACAGCTCATAGGTGGTGCCAGCCTCGACCGACAGTTCCTGGTAGATGCCAGCGTAGCGGTCCGGGTCTGAGGCCCCCCGGCATATGGTGTTGATCTCGATCAACTGGGAATGAGCGCCATCATACACCACGGGAAGCCAGGTATCATCGTGCCAGCTCGCGGTCATCTCACCGCCGTTGTCGAACTCCGTCCAGCCATCGCCAACACCATCGACCCCGAAACCGCTCTCGAAATCGCCATTGTTCACGAGGCTCTCCGCGGGTCCGGCGATGGAAGGCACGACGACGATGGCCACCAGCAAAGCAAGCAACGCCAGAACGGATCCTATCCCGATTCGCACTCTCATCGCTCCTCCCTTGTCATACTCTAGCCAGCCCCGACGACTGCGCCAGACATCGGGGCGCGGAGACGGGCACTGAGATCACCGCAGCATCCGGGCGGTGACCTCCCTCATGGTCACGCACATCACCTCCTCTCGACACACATCGCTGGGAGATTTCGCGAGTGCAAACTACCGAACGCGTCTTGACGCTCTAATAGCCTCTTGGCGCGATGATGTCCCCTCAAGAACAGTATACTACAGTTTGAACACTCTCGCAATAGCCGAGACCTTAAACTGGTTTGCCGTGGTCCGGTCAGGATCAATTCCCTAGAAGACGGGCTTGCAGAGGATCTCGTTGATCCGCAGGTCGAAGAAGTCCTGAGCATTGGCGCCCCTCAAGATAACCGCCGTATCAGCGCCGCGGCCGGTGCCCGCAATGGCCAGAACAGGCTCGCCGGTGAGGATCAGCCCCGCGTCGGCCGACATGAGTGTGATCTCGCACGCCACCTTCATCCCCTCACAGAAGATGCGCAGCGTGTAGGCGATGATCTCATCCACCTGGTACGTGTTCAGTTTGCGCCGGATGGCGCGGTTTACCCCGCCGAAAGCGTGCTGGCACGTCAGGAGGTGGGCACCACCAGCGAGTATCGCCTCTTTGTTGTCGTCGGTAAGCTCCTGCACATTGGGCTCGCGGATCCCCGTCGAATGAGTGACCACCACCAGATGATAACCCTGAAACACCTCCGTTGCTCTCTTGCCAGTCTCACCACCCGTGGTGGCGACCACTACCTGGCGCACTCCCAACTGCTCCGCCCGCTCCCTGGCGATCTGGAGCGTGCGCTCCGTGTTGTCCTTGCCAGGCTTGTCAAAGTACGTGATGCTGCCGGCAGTCTCTGCCACGATACCCTCCTCTTGTCGTGCACGCAGTCATCCGAATCATCCACAGAAAAAGGAAACACGCGACCCCGCTCTTGATTCTCGTGGTCGCGTGCTACACCCACCACGACGGGTCACGGACCCGTGCCTGGCGGGAGCCAGTTTCCCAGATTCTCGCTAGTCTTTCCGTCCGTCAGGTCTTGGACTGAGCCTCTTCAAATCACCGCGCTCGATACTTGGCCCAACGCACCCCTGCGTAACTGGCTAGACCGGCCAGACCGCTTCCCAGCAGCAGAAGGCTACCTGCCTCAGGAACGAACTCCTCCTCCACATCCACGGTCCTCCGAGGCCGGTACTCCAGCGCAGGACGCTCCACGACGAGCACAGCGGTGTTCACGATCTCATACCCCCCGGGCACATCGTCTCGGACGGTGCAGTAGATCCTGATGATCACCTGCACCCCCGGATCGACATTGCCCACGTTCACTGTGACCAACTGTCCGGACCAACCTGCGGTTCCCTGGGATGTCCAGACAGAGTCGATCTGCAAGAATGGGTCTAGATCGTCGGTGACGACGACGTTGTACCACGTGGTCGGACCGGCAGTGAACGTGATCTCGAAGACCAGTTCCTCCCCAGGCGAGACGGTGGTGCTGCTACTGGTCTTCACCGGGGGAACGCTTTGCTGTTGAGCGTACTCCTGTGCGGGCGTGGCCCACGCAGTGGAAGTCAGGGAGAGCAGTCCCACGAGAACCAGTGCCGTGGACACGAGAACCACGAATCCCCATCGCTTCTTTCGTTCCCTCACCTCATATTCCTCCCTCTTCAAGTGATTCACCTGTGATACTCCCCTCGATGGGTACACGCAACGTCCTTATGTAGTATCTTAGCATAGATTCGCTCAGGAGTCAAGCGGGGTTCTGCAACCTGACCCAGACACCGCGACGCCCTTGTCCCAGCAGTGGTACACGCCTCGACCACCCTCAACTCAGCCCCCGGCCCCTGCACAAGCAACGACACTCTCTGCGCGTCCGCTTGACACGAGAGCCGCAGAGACGCACAATCCAGAAGTAGACCTTCTCCTCGGGATGAAACGATGGGCCGTACAATCCTGCTCACCGGGCGCCCAGGCGTAGGCAAGACGACAGTCATCAGAGAGATCGCAGAACGGCTCGGTGCTGCGGCCGGAGGCTTCTACACGGCCGAGATACGCGAGGGCGGCCGCCGTCAGGGCTTCAGGATCGTCACCCTGGACGGCAAGGAAGGCATCCTCTCCCACGCGAACATCAGGGGCACTCCTCGCGTCAGCAGGTACGGCGTGAACCTGAAGGATCTCGAAGAGATTGGAGTCGCAGCCCTGCGCAGGGCGATCGCCGACGCTGACTACGTTCTCATCGATGAGATAGGGAAGATGGAACTCTTCTCCGAGGATTTCCGGAGAGCTGTGCTGGAAGCCATCCGCAGTGACAGACCCGTCGTGGGCACTGTGATGAGGAGCAGGAACGCGTGGGTCGACGACCTCAAGGCGCTCCCCGAAGTGACCGTCCTCGAAGTGACGGAAGCCAATCGAGACCGCATGGCTCAGCACGTATTGGGTCTGCTTCGCGGCCCATCCCACACCAGTAGCTGAACACCCTCAGCCGGCGATGCCCACTCCCCGTTCCGAGTCTCCTCGGGTCTCCATCTCCAGGATGCGATCCAACCGGAACGACCGTTGCTCCTTCCGCAGGTGGCACTCGGCCACGAGATAGAGGTAGCCTCCACGCGGTGTTACGAACAGAGGAGTGACCATCCTCAGCGTCTCCTCGCCTCGAGCAGACACGTATCGTAGACACAGATCGCCACCGCACTCCAGGGCCTCCTCGATCTGTGGCGGTAGAGATACCGCCTCGCATCTGGGCAGCCCGATACGCCCGCCTTGGGCCTCCACCAACTGGCCCAGTGTGGTTGCGCCTCTCTGCTCCAGATCCACGAGGAATCGCTCCAGCACACCCCTGGTGGTGACGACGTCAGCCAGCGCACGGTGTTCACCACAGGTGTCCAAACCCAGGCAGCGAGCCACGCTGCCCAGGCTGTTGCTGGGGAAGCGATAGCAGTGACGGGCCAGCGCCAGTGTGTCGATGATCAGATTGCTGACGGTCGTGAGCCCACAGATCTCGAGCTCCCTGCTGAGGAAAGAAAGGTCGAAGGGAGCGTTGTGGGCCACTAGCGCACTGCCATCCAGCAAGTCCAGCACCGTGGCGCTGACCTCTGCGAAGGTGGGCGCACCGGCCAACTCCTCGTCGGTGATGCCATTCACCGCTCGGGCCCCCGGGGAGATAGGCCGGCCAGGGTCCACGAGGCTCTGGAACCGTGCGAGTTCCCTGCCGCCTCGGCAGCGCAGCAGAGCTATCTCGCAGACACGGTCGCCGAGATGGGCACTAAGGCCCGTGGTCTCCACATCCAAGACAGTGAAGGCGACCTGGCCCAGCGGTACGTCCTGCTCGTCCGCATCACCCAAGTCCGCTACTCCACGCTGTCGGCGTACACGCCACGATACTCAGGAGGAAGGAGTTCGGCCAGTCTCTCCATGATGAAGTCAGCGTCAGCCTGGCGCTCCTCCTTGCGCGAGGCGTGCCCGCCGCGTTCGGGCAACCTGAAGACCGGGCCGATGTTCACTGTGAGATGCGGTCTGCGCAGGCGTCTCCACTCGCCCAAGAACTTCTCTGTGCCGGTCAGGCCCACGGGCAAGATGGGGACATCCGCCTTCCGTGCGATGAAGACGGGCCCTGTCTTCCCTCTCTCCAGGGCTCCCGTAACGCTCATTCTCCCCTCGGGAGCAATGCCCAGCACCCCGCCCGCCTTCAACACCGCAAGGGCTTGACGCAACGCCTCCCGGTCGTATCGGCCTCTGTCAACCCATATCGAACCGGCAAGGGAGAGAACCTGGCTCGTGAGGGGCACGCGTTGCAGGTCCTTCAGTGCCATGGCGGTCATCCGCCACGGGAGCGTAGCCATGGCTACCGGAGCATCCCACCAGGCCAGGTGGTTGAACACCAGCAGCAGCGGCCCTCCCGCCGGCAAGTTCTGCTCACCCGTGACCTCATAGTGGGTGAGCAAACGTAGCAGAACCCTCAGCACAGACTTGAAGAACTTGTACATCTTCACTGCCTCCACCATCAAGGCGACGGGGTCCGTCCCCCTCCATCGCGTCTCTGCAACCCGTCCATATACAAAACGCTGCGCAGACTGCGCAGCGTCTAACCTGGCTGCAACTAGTAGTGGTTCACCACCTTCGTCCCTATGGGCGCCCAGTTGAAGAGCCAGCCTGCGTCGGTGATGCTCAGATTGGTGCAGCCATGGCTCATGGGGGTGCCGAAGTTGTTGTGCCAGTAGGTCCCATGGAGCGAATACCCGGCGTAGTAGTACATGCAGTAGGGCACATCGGGAAGATAGTAGTAGTCGCCCCGGGCATAGGAGCCCCCCGTCATGTCGTCGTATCTGTACTTCCGCTGAATGTAGTAGGTTCCCGCAGGTGTGGGATAGCGGGCTATGCCTGTGGACACGCGGGCCGTGTAGACAACGCGACTACCCTCGTAGGCCTGCAAGGTCTGGGTACTGAGATTGACGTCGATCCACTTCCCCTCGGCCGTGGTGGTGGCAGGCACACTGCTGGACGAGTCGGTGGTCGACGGGCTCGTCCCTGCCACGGGAATGACGAGCCGCTGGCCCACGTAGATGAAGGATGGATTGGAGAGGTTGTTGGCACGGGCTATCGCGTCGGTAGTGGTGCCGTACTCCCACGCCATACGGGCCAGGAACTCCCCAGGGAGCACCACGTGAATCACGCTCGAAATCTGCGACTCGCTGGTGACGCTGGTCCCGGTCGATGGAACCTGGAGCCTCTGCCCCACCCAGATGAAGTTCGGGTTGCCGAGTCCGTTCAGGCTAGCCAGGTAGCTGGCCGTGGTCCCGTAGCGAGCCGCGATGTTGCGCAGGGTGTCTCCCCGGCACACGACGTAGGTGGCAGTGCTGCCAGCCGAGGGAGAAGACCCGCTCACGGGGATGACCAGTCGCTGTCCAGCGTAGACGAAATTGGGGTTGCTCAGGTTGTTGGCACTGGCGATGGCAGTGTAGGTAGTACCGTACCGGCGTGCTATCGTCTGGAGCGTTTCGCCCCATTGGACGATATGCACGACAGGATCGGTGGGTCGTGGTGATGCCTGGGCAGGCAGAACCGACAGGCTCAGCAAAGCCGCCAGCATCAACAGGACGACAATGCTCTTCGACGTGGTCTTTCTGCTCATTGGCGCGCACCCTCCGTCAGAGGACAAGATTCCAATAGCGCACGCTCATCGGGACAAGCACGACACCACCAACCCAATTATAGCACATCGATCTGTCAAGGAAAAGGGCCACAAACGGCTATGGACGGTAGGTCACCCACGCGTCGGGCGATTCCCACACCTCCACCGAGCTCAGGCATGCCCCTTCGATGGACCCCGCCAACTCCTCGTAGAAGAAACGGGCGATGTTCTCCGAGCTGGGGTTCACCTCGTCGAACGGAGGTACATCGTTGAGGAGAGTATGGTCGAGGCGCTCTACAATGGGATCCAGCACCCGCTTGAGGAGCGTGAAGTCGTAGGCCAGGCCCGTGCTGTCTAGCGCCTCGCTCTCCAGACAGACCACCACCTCGTAGCGATGTCCGTGAGTGGACTCGCACTTGCCCTGGTACCCTCGTAGCGCGTGCGCCGCGTCGAAATGCCGCTTAACCCTTACCTGATACATCATCCCCCCCGACCAACGCCTCCAGAATCGGCCTGATCCCCTGGGCTGCTCTGGCGCGGTGGCTGATACGGTTCTTCTCCTCTGGCGGAAGCTGGCCCATGGTCCTGTCGTACTCAGGCAAGAAGAAGATGGGATCATAGCCAAAGCCAAGATCGCCCTGGGGCCTGAAGGCGATCGTTCCCTCACAGGTGCCTTCTGCCGTAAACGTTTGGCCCTCCGGTTCCGCCAGAGCGATGACGCAGCGAAACCGGGCGCCGCGCTCTTCTCTGGGTACGTCCGTCATCTTCGCCAGCAGCAACCGGTACCGGTCCTCGTCGGTGGCCCCGGGTCCCGCATAACGGGCAGAGTGCACCCCTGGCACTCCCCCGAGAGCGTCCACCTCCAGCCCCGAATCATCGGCCAGAGCGGTCAAGCCGCTGACGAAAGCGTATCGGCCCGCCTTCTGCACCGCGTTCTCGGCGAAGCTGCTCCCTGTCTCCTCGACGTCCTCAGCGATGCCCTCTTCTTCCAGGTAAGTGAGCTCGACAGGCAGGCCGGCGAGAAGCTCCTCGTACTCCCTCAATTTGCCGGGATTCCTCGTGGCTATCAGCACCCTGCGACGTCCGCTCATCGACTACCTTCGCTGCCATAGGGGGTCACCAGCCGCACCTGGAAGCGGCGCTCCAAGAACTCCAGCACCGCAGCGTTGAACCGCTCGGGCTGCTGACCCTGCACCCAATGCTCGCTCTCCATCATCACCAGTTCGGACCCCGGTATCCGCGCGTGCAACTCCTCAGAGAGCAAGGGCGGGCTGAGCGTGTCTTCGCTGCCCTGGATCACGAGTGTGGGACAGGAGATCTCGCCACCTCTACTGTACGCGATTTCCCCATCCGCTTCCACTCGCGCGATGACCGCCGCCCCGTAGTTGCGCAGCAGCGTGCGCCACCGATCTCCTCCATGGAGACGGGCCAGGGCTCTTGCCCATGCCGGATCGACGCCATCGGGGTCTGCCAGACTCTCCCACAGCTCGAAGAGACCTGGGGCGATCTCCCGATTGATCCTCGCTGCCCCCGAAACCAGGATCAGTGACCTCACCAACGAGGGGGCGCAGAAGTAGATCCACGAGGCGATGGATGCCCCCATGCTGAAGCCGCAGACGTGGACGGGACCCTGCGTCAAGGCGCGGAGCAGCGCGACCATATCGGTGGTCGCCGACTCGAAGAACTCCGGACCCGTGATCGTCTCTGGATGATCGGTTCGACCGTGCCCCCTCACATCCGGCACGATCACACGGAAGCTCTGAGAAAGGACCGGAACCTGGTGTCTCCAATCACTGTGGCCGGTGCCACCGAACCCGTGCAAAAGCAGCATGGGGTCACCCTCGCCATGCTGCTCGTAGAACAGATCTATACCATTGGTGCTCAGATAGGGCATTCATTCCTTCCTGGTCTTGCCGAGCTTGGGGAGCTCCACCTCGGTCATGTTAGAACGCTTGTATACTCACCCGGCGTAGCGGCACACTGGGACCCTGTCCCCCCTCGTACACAGCAGAAACCTCTTCTCCGGTGGCCGTGAGCAAGCTCACCTCCAACGCGTACTCTCCCTCCGGGGTCTGCGGATTGAGGTTGACGTCGTAGTCGTCCCGCACGAGCTCACCCGGTTGCCAACCACTCGTCGGGTAGAAGCGCATCGCGTTCCCTGCCCGCTCCAGCGAGCCTCCCCACATCTGATGTGCGTCGTCTGTGACACGCACCACCGCTAGGTAGTCCTCTGGAAGCTCTGTCAGAGCCTCCCAATACAGCGTGACGTGGATCCAGCCACTGGGCGGATGGTATGTGTCGTCTGTCGCGCGATAGACGCTGTCGTCGAGTTCGTAGGCTACGAGCCGCAGGCTATCGCCGTACACCGCATCTATAGGGTTGGCCGACGACGGCACGCTCTCTGGCCGGTAGTCGGCCGCATACGCTCTGACCTCCACACCTGGCGGGTACTGCTCCGTCACGATGGGAAAACTCTCCGATAGCCAGCCCTCTACAGCGCGCTCCGGATCGACCCACTCGATGTGCGACTGCACCAACCACACCGTCTCGAAGTCTGTCAGACCCTCCAGCGTGCCCGCGACCTCGTCTGCCCCACCCACCGGACCCCCAAAGGGGGCGAACACCGGCTCCTCACCCCGAAAGTAGTACTGGAAGGGTATGCGTACGTAGTCCGCGTGACAAAGGACCGCATCGCCAGGGCTGGCGTGTTCTTCCACGTATCGCGCTGCTGCCCTCCAGTCCTCCTTGCGTTCCTCGAGACTCCACTCATGCTGCAAGCCATACGAGAACGGAACCAGGACCAAGAGCAGAGTGACCAACCCCGCCCCTTTGTGCAACGAAGCAGCCTTCTCTATTCCGGCGGCGAAGGCCAGAAGAAGGGGCGCGACGATGACGATCAAGTAGTACACCGTGAAGATCTGCTGACGAAACGATAGCACGTACGCCGCCAACAACGGAAGCAGCAGCCAGAGCGCCAGGAAAGCCCTGGCTCTGACGTCCGTCTGCTTCCATCCCCATCGCCCAGCCGGACGCCTGCTCACGCCAGGAAGCAGAATTCCGGCAGCCCCAACGAAAGCGAGCGCGCCCAGGGTGACGCTCAGCCACGTGCCAGACCAGGGCACCTGGCGCACAGTGAAAGCCTCCAGGCACTCCATAACCATGGCCCCCAGACCCAAGCTGGGTCTCCACGAGGGAGTGCTCCCACTCAGTTGCCAGGCTCTCCAGAGCCAGGGCGCGAAGCAGAGCAGGCTCGCCGCCCAACAGAACATCCCTTGCTTGACCGCCGCGCGGCGTCGCCGGGCGTACAGCAGAAGAAGGGCAAACTCGGCGGGCAGAACGAACACCGCGTAGAGGTGTGTGTAGAGGCTGGACACGGTCAGCGCCACGTAAGCGAGCCACCACGACCAGCGAGGGGTATCCAAGGCGCGTGCGAAACAATACACAGACCACACGCTGAGCGTCGCCACCAGCGCATACATCCTGGCTTCCTGGGAGTACCACACCAGAAAAGGGTTGACCGCGGCCAGCAAGGTAGCCACCAGGGAGAGGCGAGAGGAGAACATGCGTCTGCCCAGCAAACAGATGGACGGCAAGTACAGAGTCCCCAGGAAGACCGAGAAGAGCCGAATGGCGGCCTCGCCCGAGCCGAAGACCCGCATCCAGACCGCCAGGGACAGATGGTACAAGGGAGGATTGGGCTCCTGAAGCGTCATGCCCTGGCGTATCACCTCTGACAGGGGAAAACTGGCCAGGTACACGCTCACCGCCTCGTCGAGCCACAGGCTATGGAACGTGAAGTTGTAGAGGCGGATCCCGAAGCCCAACAGCAGGAGAAGACAGAAAGCCCACCCGCTGTGCTTCACCATTAAGTGTTTCGCGGATGGGCTTCCCCGCAATGTGATCGATGAATCCTCAAAGCACACGGCGCTGGTGCCGTCTCAGCACGAGTCGTCGCGTTCATGCACTATGAGGTGAGGCTGACCGCAACAACAGGATGGCCCCGTCGCGGTTCCCACGATGCACACCCGCCAATACCAGTTGCCTGGACCCGCGCCATGAACCTCGGCGTGCATGTGCCCACCTTCCTCCCACAACTCACCTTGGCCCTGTGAATCCTTCCACGTGAGAGGAGGGGTCCGGCCCCACGAACTCTGATCCTGACTGAACTCCAGCACGTAGGAGTAGCCGGCGGGGAACGGGTGCCGATCCACGTCCCATTCAATACCAAATAGGCCGTAGGGAGGTGCTCCAGAGGGAACCCTGATTCGAAACCTCGGACAGTTCGGCGGGCACACGGCGGTAGTGGCCGTGGGACTAGGCCTCGATGTGGCAGTTGGGGTAGGGGATGGCTGCACTGGCCGTGAGGTCGACGTCGGTGAGGGCGTATTGGTGGGCGTGCCCGTCGGCAAGGGCTGATTCAGAAACGTAGGCATGTCGGCCCCTTGCACCTGAGTAGAACCCTCGACAGCGGTGTCGTCCGCCGGAGCGGTCGGCACCATGGCCACAGATTCGTAGTCAACCGGCGACGAGCCCAGTTCCACCAGGAGCGTCTCACCAGGAGCCACCGCCACCGTACTGCCACCCGCGGCGACCTCAACCTCGCCGTCCTTGCCTCTCACCCAGGTCGTCCCCATGTCGTTGACGGCGAGCCCGTACTCACTCCCGCGGCAGGTTATGGTGGCCGCCACAGTGGATATCTCGTGCACCGACTCGGCAGGAAGCTCCGCAATGCAGTTCCAGACTTCACCTAGCTCCAGGTCCAGCTTGATCACGACCTTCCGGCTCGGTCGCACGTCCAATTCGCTGATGCGGAGTTCCGTCAACGCACTCAGGTCGGTAGTGGTACCTTCCACGAAAGCCAGCACGGCTTGCGAAGCGTCGGAGGTCCGGATGCGGTCTCCAGCCTCCACGGCCATGCTTCCCACCACCTCTATCCATTCACCTTGCCCACCCTTCTGCACCATCGTCTGGCCGGCCAAGGCGCGGACGATCGCCTCGCCTCCTACCGTCGTTCCCTGTGAAGACACAAGCAAGACCGCCTCCACCAGAACGACGACCAACAAGACCACAATGGCGCCAAGCGCCAGTAGGAGGGGCAAGGGGTTGCTCTTCTTCGAAGGCCCGGCAGGTCGGGGCGGTGCCGATGCAACAGCAGAGAAGGGTGGTGGCGGAGGCACCCTCTCCGCCGCAGGAGGAGCAACGAGACGTGCCCCGCAGCTACTGCAAAAGGCCGCGTCGGACTCGTTTCGCGCTCCGCAACTCGAGCAGAATATGCCGGACGAGCTCATGCTCCGCCTCCTTCCCCACGCTCCTGGTCGGCCTATGCACCCTCGCCGGACCAGCAGTGGCGTCGGCTACCCGGACACAGCAGCGATAGCCTCGCCAGTATCTTTGTCCACAGAAACGATAACGAGGTTGGGGATCTCGTACGTGACGCCCTCTAGTTCCGCCTCGCCGTCCTTGCGATAGGTGATCGTCCAGTATTGACTACCCGCCAGGTTCTCGAAACTCCCCATGGTCTTCTCTGCATCTGCCATCTCGGGGAAGTCCTGCGCGATCAAGTCATCTGCTATGCTCTCCGCCTCCTGCTGGCTGATCGCGACAGGCTGTTCGTCGCCTCCCGCTCCGCCAGGAGACCGCGTCAGGATCAGGCCGGCGCCGCCCAGAGCAACCAGGCACAGCACAGCGGCCAGCGCCACAGCACCGATAAGCAGGACGGGACTGGGACCACCTTTCGCCGGCCGTGCCGCTGCTTGCACCGGAGGAGGTGGAGGAGTGACCCCACTCGATGGCTGCGACGGGACCCACCGCGTGCCGTCGTACATCAGCCAGCCGCCGCTCTGCCCATCCACGGCCCAGTGGCGACCTTCGCTGTCCTGCACGCGAAGCTCAGCGATCGCAGCGCGGAATTGCTCGGCCGTCAGCGCACCGGAATCCAGCCGGCCCTTCAACTCGAAGTACTTGCTCTCTGCCTCTTTGAAGTCCATCCTCGCTCTCCTACCGCACGATGTCTATGTCACGTCCCCGTGCTCGATAGCTACGAAAGACTGCACGGACAGTATCGGCGAGTTCCGTAGGCCTTCATGGCCTCCCGTAGTAGTGCATCTCGTGCAGGGTCTTCACATCATAAGAGCGGCCCCTGGCCCCCCCGGCCCAGCCGCCCATCTCCTGCTTGGCCGACATGAAGGCCTCCAGGGGCGCCTGGCCGGCGGCCAGCGAGTTCAAGAAGGTATACTCGAACCTACCGCCCGCCCCGCTGATCAGGTCCATAGGGTCGGGAGCCCTCACGTACGAATACGACATCACTGTGGACCCCACGAAGGCACGAGTGCCATTGGCCAGAAATGCCAGGGCGACGGAATCTTCCGGGGTATGGAGGTAAGTCATCGCTCCATAGCACGCTCCGCTCAGGACGACACCCTGCGAATCGGCCTCGTCCACCGTGAAGGCTACCGGGTAGGAAGGCTCCTCCCCCCACCAAGCGCTGGCGATCCTGTCCGATCCGTGCAGCACCAGGTAGCTGTAGCGGACGTTGACCCGGGCAGGGTCGACGTTGGTGTACTCTGTCGGCAGACTCCACAGCAAGACCCGGTCGGAGCCAAAGACCTGGCTCGCGGCTATGTCAGCGTGCGGCCGCTTGGAGTTAGCCAGCGTGAGATTCCCTGCCTCGGGCCCTTCCGACGTAGACAACTGGGTCGTCAGCAGATCGAGCGAATCACCATCCGGTATACGCGCCACGGGGATGTCTATCACTGTCAGGGCATCATGGTCGGTATCACCATAGATGTCGTCTGTAATCAGTGGATCTCCGTCCTGAGTGGGGTTCGGCAGTACTCCCGGAGGCACAATGTCCCAGTCCCCCACGATAAGGAGGAACGGACAGGTCTCCGCGACGCTGCGCATGTTCTGTAGCAGACCATCTATCTCCGCGAAACCCTCCTCGCCGAACTGGTCGATCAACGCCTGCCGGTGGGACACGATCAGACTGTACTCCGGCCCGCCGTCCTCCAGAGCAGCCTCGATGGCCGCATCTATGGCCAGCACGTTCATCTCCACGTCGTAGTCGTCCAGATACATGATGCCCACAGGCCCGCACTCCGACGACGCCTGGCCTCCAGGAAGATCGGGGACGACAAAGTGGAAGGTACAGACAGTCATGAAGCTGCCGTCGTGGACGGTCACCGCCACAGTGTACGGACCAGGCTGCAGACCTCCGGGCACACTGAAGACGTGTGTGTCAGGGTCGGCAAGAGCACCCGAGTCTGCCACGACGGCGAGTCCGCGCATGAGCAGGAAGGAGTAGGTGAGCGGATCGCCATCGGCATCGCGCGCCACCACGCCTGCCCCCAGCACTGAGGAGCCTGCCGGGGGCGGCAGCGGCACAACGACCACATCCAGGCATTCCGGTGGGTTGTTGGGCGGAACGTCACCGATTGCGAAGTGCTTGACGCAATGCGCGGAAAAGCCTCCATCGGTCACTACTGCGTAGAGCGTGTAGTAGTTGGGACTGAACATCGTGAACGGCCAGGTGATCGTCGTACTCTGGCCCTGGGCGGTCACGTCGCCCTCCCCGACAGCACCCATGAGCCAGTTGTACGAGAGGTCGGCGTCTTCATCAAACCCCGTCACGGTGACACTCGCCTGGAACTCGGTGTCCCGCTCGCCAAGCTCAGGAGGATCTGTTGTGATGAAGCACGCAACATCCTGAGGAGTCTGTGGGCTCATCGCCGGCGTGCAGACCATCGTCGGGTCAGGAAAGGCAAAGCCCTGCGGATCCAGCCACTCGGTGTTGGGGATCTCGCTGGTGTTCACAGACACCAACTCGAATGTGGCATTGATGCCTTCGATCGTGAGGCTGCTGCCCGGCCCCCAGGTAGCCGTGGCAGGGCTGTCTATCTCGGCGCGATACGAACGATCAAACCTGTCATCCGTGAGGTTGTCGATGTACGCAGTACCCGTTCCCTGGACCCTCAGGTCCGAGAAGGAACCCTCCGCGCCACCCGAGTAGAGCCCACTGAACTCAACACTCTGGGATACGGTTCGGTCCTCGTCGTAGTAGTCCCAGGTCCCATCCGAGTCATAGAGAGGGGACGAGTCGTGGGCGGTATAGCTGACCAGATACTGTCCCGTCACCGCGCCTCCGCTGGCCGGGAACTCCAGCGTCATCAAGGCATCGCGGGACGCTGCCAGGCACTGGATCATCCCGGTCTCTTGCTCGTGCTCGTCAGCCCTGATGGGAGGAGAACCTGATAGAGGCAACGCCAGCGTCAGACACGCCAACAGCAGCCAAGCCCTCAATAGCCTGCTCTTCATCGCTGCCCTCCGCTCTCGAAACGTGCTGCGTACACCCTGTCCGCGGCCACGGTGCGGGTGAAACACACAGCGATTATATCACCTTACGTCACCCCAGGCCACACGGGTCAGCATGGGAACTGCGTCAGTAGTCGTAGTAGCAGGGATCCTCCTCTTCTTCGTCGGAGCCTTCATCCCTGGCGTGGATAATGGCGTGAGACGGCCCGCAGCACTCAGATGGGCCCGATGGATCCGCCGCATTGACCAGACAAATATGCCAGTACCACGTGCCTGCACCCGGCCCCTTGACCACCGCCTTGTAGTGGCCGCCCTCCTGATACCAGTAGGGGACCAGAGGTACCGGCAGACGGATCCAGTTCACCTCGTCCGCGCTGTATTCGATGGCGAACTCGTAGCCGGCAGGGATGGCTCCGCTGGAATCCCACTCCAGGCCACAGTCACGTCGCGGATAGCAGTTGCTGGGCACGTTGATCGTGAGCTGAGGACAGGGCATCCGGGTGGCCGTAGCCGTTGGCGTGGCGGTGCTGGTAGCCGTCGGCGTGCTGGTCGGCGCCCTGGTGGCTGTTGGGGTGCTGGTAGCTGTGGTAGTCGGCAAAGGCTCGTTGAGGAATGTGGGCAGGTCCGCGCCTTCGAGCGCGCAACTCTGGGCAGAGGTAGGTTCCTCCGAGACAGGAGAAGGCGCTGCGACTACCTCCCCCGCGTAGCTCTGTGGCACCGCGCCGGGTTTGACCAGCAAGGTGTCGCCCGCTTGGAGCTCCACCGTCCGCCCTCCGCCCATGACACTCGCCTTGCCCTCGTGGCCGGTGAGCCACGTGTTATCCTCCCCGTCCGTCGCAACACCATACTCAGTCCCGCCGGCGATCACCCTGGCTGCGACCGTGGTCACCTGATGCAGGGAACCGGACGGGAGATTGCCGATGACGTTCCAGATCTCTCCCAAAGCCAGGTCGAGGTCGATGACCACAGGTTGGCCCTCGTCGAGTTGCAGGTCTGAGACCGTGAGTTCCGTGAACGCCCTCAGCTCCGTCGTCGTATCTTCCAGGAACGTGAGCAGCGCTTCCGATCCTCCTCCCACTCTGATCCGATCCCCCGCCGTGACCACGAAATCGCCGGCCACCTCCACCCAGTTGCCTTCCCCACCCCCCTGAACGAAGACGTTGCCCTCCAGGACGGAAAGTGTAGCGCCCATCTCCTGAACGGCGCCAGGCGACATCACAATGATTAGCGCTTCCACGACGACCAGGATCAGCAAGACAAAGACCGCCCCCATGGTCACGAGCAGAGGCCAGTTGCTGCGTTTCGCCGGGGCCTCGTACACGGACTCCGGGACAAACCGAGGCGGCATCGGCTGCGCGACCGGGAGCTCGGCCCCGCAGCTAATGCAGAAGCGATCCCGCGCCCTGTTCTCGGCCCCGCATTTGGGGCAGAAGACTCGAGAAGCGCTCATGTCCAACAACCTCCCTCGCTATCCCTCGCCGGCCGGGCGGCGCCTTAGCCAGGCGTTCTCACAGTCCCAAGTCACTCCCTGATCCTGTGCAGGGGATTCCACCTATGGCTTTCCGAAGTAGATAAACTCGTGAAGCATCTTCAGTTCGGCCGGGGTCGAATCTCCCTGGCGGCACACGTTCGCCATCTCCTGCTTCGCCTCCATGAAAGCTGCCAGAGGCGCCTGACCACCGGCCACAGCGCTCAAGAAGGCTTCGTGGAACGCAGCATCATGGCGCATGGGACCCGTCGGGTTCGGCCCCGACGTCCACATGGGTGAATACGTTATCCCCGTCGAACCCACGAAGGCGCGCGCTCCACTCTCCAGGAAGGACAAGGTGATGGAGTTGTCAGGAGTCCTCCAGAAGGTGTAGCTCCCGTAGCACGCTCCGCTGAGCACGATGCCCTGGCTGGAGGCTTCGTCCACGGTGAAGGCCTCCGGATAGTCCTCCTCCTCGCCCCACCACACAGTTGTGTCCCAGGAGCCACCGTGGAGCATGAAGTAGCTATGCCGAGCACCAACCTGGGAGGTGTCCACCTGCTCGTGTTGGGTGGGCAAACTCCACATCAGCACACGATCAGCGCCGAAGACCTGGCTCGCCACACCATCGGCGTGGGGACGCTTCGAGTTCGCGAGGGTGAAGTCTCCACTCTCCGGCACAGCGGAAGGGGACAATTGAGTGACCAGGAGATCCAGGGAGTAACCATCGGGAATGCGGGCCACAGGGATGTCCGGCATCCCCAGGTCGTCGTGATCGTTGTCCCCGTACACGTCGTCAGTGAAGAGAACGTCGCCATCGTCGGTAGGGTTCGTCAGGACGCCGAAGGGGATTACTACGGGATCTCCCACGATCAGGACAAAAGGACACGTCTCGGCGATGCTTCCCAGGTCGTTCAGAAGCCCGTCGATCTGCTCGAAGCCCTGCTGACCATACCTATCGAGAAGAGCCTGCCGGTTGGAAAGGATCAGGCTCAGGTCCGGTCCTCCCTGCTCCAGCGTGTTCTCGACGAAAGCGTCGATCTCCACCTGGTCCATGTTGATGCCCAGGTCGTCCAGATAGATCACCTGCACCGGGCCACACTCGCCAGTGGGTGGAGGAGCGGGAGGCGGCGCCGGGGGGCGCGGCATGGCCGTGGGTGGCCGCGGCGGTTCCGGTAGCCCCTGGATGGGCGGTCCCTTGACTACGGGAGCAGGGGCCGCGGCAGATGTCGGCGACTGACAGTTGAGAGTCAACTCGGTCGGCATGGGCTCAGTGGGTGGATCAATCCACTCAGAGTTGGGGACCTCGCCGGCGTCCTTCTGCCCAAGCGTGAACTCCACGGTGATGTCCCTTACAGTCAGCGAGCCATCCTCGTTTGGGACGCCAGTGGCGGTACCCTCTAGCGTGCCCTGGTACGAGCGGTCGAACTTGTCATCGTCAAGGTTGTCGATGTCCACTGTTCCCACGCCCGCGAGATCGAGGGAGAAGGGGGGAGAAACGTCTGGAGAGTAGCTGCCAGTCAACTCCACACTGACGTTCACGGCTCGCTCTTCGAGGTACTCCTCGCTGGACCCGTCTTCGTCGAAGAGTGAGGATACCTCCTCGATGACCATCGAGCTCGTGTAAGTCCCACTGGCCGCGCCTCCGCCGGCCGGGAACTCCAGTGTCATCGTGGCTTCATCGGAACTGCAGTGGCACTGGAGAATCTCTCCCTCTTCCTGGGCCATTGAGGAAGGAGGCCCCGACAGAGGCAGAAGCGCAGCCAGGAAGGCTAGTGTCAGCAGGATCCTAGCAAGACTTCTTCTCATCATTGATCTCCCGCAATCCTACCGGTGGGACCAGACAAGGAGTCACCGAACGCTTCCCTCGGTTCGCTAACCCGGCAAACGCAGTCTACCACACCCGAGCGGGTGGGGCAATCGAATCGTGAAGGGACGTATGCAGACCCCTTCGTATTCGCCCGGAGTACGCCCTACTCGGCCTCCATCCGGAGCGGGACACCCAGCACGATGCGGTTGTCGAGCACATTCCCTGCCGAATCCACCAGCGGCAACCGTCGAAAGTCGGGCGTGGCGGCATCGTACATGCCCACCTCGATCAGATACTCTCCGGGCGGAGCGTCGGCACCCACAGTCAACTGGTACTCGTCTCTCAGGTACTCCCCTGACACCCATCCCGTGGTGGGACGAGCGCCGCCGATGGGCACGCTGTCCATCTGCCCACGCACCTGGCTGTCCTCGTCCAGTAGATGGGTGAAGACGGTGTATGACGTGTCCATGGAGTCCAGCGCCTGCCAGTACAGGGTCAGGTGCAGAGTCTCACCGGGTCGCAGGACGTCGCCACTCAGGTCGTACCCGTATAGCGCTACCTTGCTCCCCAGGTTGCCCGTGTCGACGCGATGTTGGACCTCCGGCGTGGAGAACACACGCTCCGTGGCTTCGATCTCCAGGCCCGCGAGCAACATCTCACCGGCTACTTCTTCCACGCGACAGGCAAGGAGCCCAGGCTCTTCACCCGCTGGAGATCCGAAAGCCACCACCATCTCGCCCTCTGGCACCTCCGTCTCGCCTGGCAACGAGGAGGTCGGAGTCAGCCCATCGCGACACCACAGTAACGAAACCCACAGCTCCCCTCGCCCTGGTTGGGCAAACAGCGGCACTCTATAGTCGTACTGGCCCAGAATGACCTCTCCCGACCGCCACACTGAGCATGGATAGTACACATTGGCGAGGTGATAGACCTCACCGCGAAGGACGGTCCCCCCTGGCGCAGCCCAACCCCCGACGTCCGGGCCTCCGATCCCATTATCCGCAGCTTGCCCTGACTCATCCTGCAACCTCACCAGCAAGACGTAGTCACGCCTCTCCGAGGAGGTCGCCCGCCAGTACAGATTCAATTGCAGAGTATCCCCCGGCTGAGCCGAGGCCGCACTCACTCCGTAGCCCACAAGCTCCACATCTTCGGTGAGTGCAGCCTGAACACTGTGCTCGGGCTCCACTTCTGTCACAAACGCTGGCTCTCCTCTCGACAACTCCACAGAGCCGAGCGTGACGGTCGTTCCCATGGGCGTGCCGCTGGAATCTAGAACATCGAGCCCCACCAGATCGACGTCGCTGTACAGGCTCGCCTGGAGCTCGTACCAACCAGGTGGCGTCCCCACGGTGGGGGTGATACCCACAGTACCGAAGAGCTTCTCCCCAACCGACCAGCGGAAGGTCGGATAGAGAAGTGACGTGGGACGCCCGTCGTATCCTCCCCACTCGTGGCCATCGTCGTCCCGCAGCCGCAGAGACACCTTGTAGTCCTCCGGGAGTGGCTGGAGAGCCTGCCAGTAGAGGGTGACCTCCAGCCCCCTGGTGCTGGCCTCCTCTGTCGAAACGGAGTTGCCCAGCAGTTGCACCCGGTCGTCGAAGTTGACGGTGAGGGGACAGTCCGGCCTCGGCTCGTTCGAGAAAGACACTTCAGGAGGCAAGGCGTAGTGTACCAGCTTCAGACCCCAGAAGCCGCCCTCATAGGGAACCAGCTCGCCCTCCTCCCCAAGCATTTCGGGGAGAAACCCGACGGGATCGACCACGTCGTGCTGCCACAATAGCACCCATACGCCATCCCGTCCCGGCAGGATCCGGTTCAACTCATCGGCCAGGCTGTAGCCGAGGACGTTCTCCGCGGACAGAGTAGGCTCATCCGGGATGGGATACCAGTCGTCGCCCTGGTAGTAGTAGCTGAAGACCGGGAAGAAGTGCCCCGAAGAGAGAATGACGACCTCGTTCTGCCCCTTGTGCTCCTCAATGAAGCGAGCAGCGCTGCGGAAGTCGTCCTTCAGAAAGTCGATGTCGAAGTAGGCGTTGTAGACTGCGTATCCTGAGATCACACCCAGGTAGCACAGACACAGCCACCCGACGATCAGGGCGGCCTTCCTGCCCCACCCTGCCCTGGACCTACCCAGATCGAGCAGTGTAGCGAGGCCCCCGGCGATCAAGAGGAAGAACGCTGGGGCCGAGAGCATCAAGTACCGTGGGTGGAACTTGGCCCGCTGGTAGGAGATCAAGACCAGCAGCAGACACGGAAGACCAAGATACAGCAGCAGGCCCCACAGGGTTAGCCAGGGGCGGCGCTCGATCATGGGCATAGCAGCAGCGTCGGCATCCTCAACCAGCCCCCGTCCCCGCACTGCCCTGACCGTCAACGTCACCAGCGCCAATACCAGGATCAGCAGGTACCCCACCGCGATGGGCTGGGCCAGGACCTCCAGGACGCTGTGGCCCGTGCTGAAGGTGATCAGTGTCTTCCGCAGCACCTCGCCCACCCGAAGCGTGCCCTGCCAGTAGCTGACGTCGGCGCCATACCGCTGGAGGACGAAGCCGCTCCACGGCAGATACGCCCCCACCACCGCAGCCTGGGCCACCAGCAGGCTAACCATGGTCGGCCATCTCTGATGGACCTGCCCCCTGCTCCACGATACCCACCAGCAGAGGAAGAACAGGAACTGGAAAGCCAGCACGAAGAAGGCATAGAAATGCGTGTACACGGCCACGACGTTAGTCACGACGTAGGCAGCCCACAGCAGGGCCCGTCCCCCGCGTCCGCCCACGATGCGCAGCAGCAGATAAGTGGACAGCAGGCAGAGGAACGTAACCAGGGTGTACATCCGTGCTTCCTGGGAGTACCACAGAAACAACGGTGAGACGGTCACCAGGGCCGCGGAGAGCAAACCGCCATTCTCGCCCAGGAGGCGCTTACCCACAGCCCACATCAGGGGGACGGTCAGCACTCCGAAGATGGCCGAAAGGAAGCGCAGTGAGAACTCGGTGCTTCCGAACACCAGGACCCAGAAGTGCAGAAGGTAGTAGTAGAACGGCGGGTGAATGTCGTGTGCCGTACGAGAGGTGATCTCACCCAGGCCCATCCGAGCCAGATAGACGCTGAAGCCCTCGTCGTACCACAGGCTCTGGTAGTCCAGGCGGAAGGTGTAGAGGAGAAAGGCCAGGCAAGAGAGGAAGACCAGCAAGGCCAGCTGTGGGATTCTGGATCGGGTGCCCATCAAGGGTGTCCTCTTTCCGGCGTATGGTACCACAGCCTCCACGGGCTAGCAAGCCGCCGTTTGGTCTTCCAGAAGCGGCTAGCGGCCACACCCTCGGCAGTCGTCTTCGGTCGGGCTACGCTTCCACAATGTGCGAGCCTCCCCGGCTATCTACAATCCAGGGAGGCCCCTCTCGGCGTGCGGCACGGCGAGACTCCCGCCATCCACGCGGTGTCCCGGCAGCGCTGATTCAGTCTGATGGCTCGCCCGGCTCCAGGAAGAACGTGACCACACAGCTCCCAGCGTGGCCGTATCCCACGAGAGTCCGGGCCAGCTGGCTGTCAGTCAAGGCCCACACCTCTTGGCTCCGTGCGGGATACAACGTGAGTGGTTCACAGATAATGTCGGACTCCCTCTCGTACAGGACGCCCGCGCCATCGTAGTCATATAGACCCGCACTCACAGTGAGGTCCTGATCCTCGTCCAGGCTGATCGTGATTTCGTCGCTGGACACATACTCCCCCACGTGAAGGCCTGGAGCGTACACATCTGGTGGGCTCTCTTCTGCCGACAGCAACTCCAGAGACCGGCCGTCCATGCTCTGTCCAATCCCCAGGCTCAGCCTGTGGCCATTGACGGAGAAATAGCCGTACACCTCGGAGGGCTCCTCAGACAGAGAGGGGAACTCGATCAAAGCGAAGCGAACGGTAACCACCGCGGGGCAGAGAGGACCCGAGTGGATCAGCGGCGCACTGGGCTCGGAGCTCAGTCCTGCGTCGGAGGCGAAGGGCTCGTTGCGGTACCCGGCCACCACACTCAGATTGTACTCCTTCTCGCAGTCCGGGTAGGCCAGATAACTGGGGAGCTTCTCGTTGTACTGGGTTATGGAGACACCAGGCATGCCCACGTCCTGCGTCATGTCCACGTCGTTCGTTTCCACCCAGATCGTCGGCTCTCCGTCGACCAGTATCCAGAACCCGTCTATCCAGTTCTCGTTGCCGTTCCACTTCCATTCCAGACCGTACCCGCCCATCAAGGCGGGCGCGATCTTCAGATCATAGGGCACTGGAGGCACCATCGGCCCCTCGGAGACCTCCATGCAGCCTGCACTGGCCAGGCGGCTGATGCGATACTGTGCCCGGAAGCCTCCACCCTCGCCGTAGAGGACTGAGCCATCCCAATCCTCCTCCCCGTGCATATTCGTGAACTCGCCCAGGAGCACCGGCTCCTGCGCTCCTGGGGTCCAGCCCCAGCACTCGGCGAAGACGCGCAGCGCCTCGTCAGTGGGCATCGTGACCAGCCGACTATTCTCCCCACTAAGGTATTGCCCGAGGTCGAACCATTGGTCCGCGTCCACTCCGAGGAACTCATCCTGGCTGGGTGGGATTCTCTCCTCAGGCAGATCATACAGCGCGGCATAGCAGTACACCTTGTCCAGGTACTGTCCCACCGATCCCCCATCCACCTCCAGTTCCAGGAGCGAGCGGTCACAACCTACGACGTGGCACTCCTCGTACGTCACCTGCTCGCGCACCACGTCGCTGACTCCCTCGCCGAACGCGTTGCTGGCGACCAGTTGGTAGTAGTACTCGCCCGGCTGCGGCACGCTATCCGTCCACGTGCCACACCCTTGGGCCGGGCCGAACTCGGCGACCTGCTCAAAGTCCCCTCCTGTGGTAGCGTCCCAGCGGTAGAGGTAGAAGCCCTCTTCGTTCACAGAGTTGGAGCACCACTGGACGGCGACCTCACACTCCTGGTGAGAGGTCTCGAGGGACGGCGGGGAAGGAGGTTGGTCGAGATCGACCGTTTCTTCGGGATCAGCAACCGGCTCATCCTGGCCATGCCTGATCCGCCAGATCAGTCTGACCAGGTCGCCCCACAGACCTCCCGGTATGGGATCGAGGAGCTCGAACGGCCTTTCCTCTCCCACGGTCACCCTCGCCTCGGCCAGGTTGTTCTCTTCGTCCACTTCAACGTAGGCACCCCGCGAATCGGCCCACACCTGACCAGAGAAATCCCCGTCCCAGCGGTAGACGTAGGACATCTCCCGCACCACATCGTCGCCTGGGACCAGGATATCGATGGGGACTTCGTCCTCTATCCAACCCTCACCGGTCCCGGGATCCCAGGCCCAGAAGAAGTTCTCGGCTGGCGTTCCACCGGCGTTCAGGATGGTCACGCCCACCACTATCTCCTCGCCGGGCTGAGGATTAAAATTGCTCACAAAGAGGTTCGTGATGGCCAGGTCTGGCGGCGCCCCCTCGAATCCCAACTGCACCGGAGGCTCGGGCAGAATCACGGGAGGCTCCGGAGGTTCTCCCTGCTCGGATACCTGAGGACCCACGACAGGCTCCTCCTGTTCCTGTCCCCCTTCCCCTTCGGACTCGGACCCAGCATCGAAAGGCACATCTATGACCTGACCCTCCTCCAGGACATCGCCCGCCCCGAGATCAGGGTTCAACTCCAGGATCTCCTGCTCTGACACGCCGCGGCTGCCCGCGACATCGGGAATCGTGTCCCCCTCCGAGGCTACGTAGATCACAGAGGTCACGTCCTCCGCTCGGAGATCCTGCCCCTCTTCACCCGCATCTACGAGGCCCTGCACCGCCTCCACGACGATCATGGCCTGGCCGACCGCCCCTCTGCTGTTCACCGCTCGGACGAGCAGAGTGTGAGAACCAGGAGAGGATGGCTGCCAGCTCTGGGCAGCGAAGAACTGATCTATGCCTCCGGGTTGTGGGCTGCTGTTCACTCGCTGTAGCTGACCGTCCACCCACAGCTCTACCCGGGTGACCCGGCTGGTGGGGTCCCTGGCCTCAGAGTGAATCAGCACCACCCGTTCCATCGGCACGCGATCGCCATGGTGAGGTTCGAGAATCCGGATCTCAGCTCCGGTGCCAGGCGTGTGTTTGAGGCGTCCCCCTGCCCAGGCCATGCCGAAAGACAGGCAAAGACAGGCCAGTATCCCCACCAAGAGGATCAAGACTATCCAGCGCACCCTCATTTCCGCCTCCTCCGTTAGAGTGAACCACCAAGTGTCGCACGCCTGTGTCGCCGATGCCGAGCCCAGGACAAGAGCCAGGCTGCTACCCGGTCGTGCATTGCACAACCTGCACGGATCCCTGCTCCACGCTCGACTGGTTCCCCAGACTATCCTTGGCCAGGACCTGGTACTGGATGGTAGTCGGCGCGTTCGACGTCACGGGAAGGGTGATCCTGTATCTGTCCCCACTCAGAAGGCTGAGAAACAGCGGTCCCTCCCAGTCGCCACTGCCGAGCTTGTATCGGAGTCTCACTTCCTGTACCCCTGAAGGGTCGGTGACTCTGGCCGTGATGGTCACCTGCGTGGGGTCACACCCTCCAGGGTAGGAGGTGTAGATCGGGTCTGCTGACTCCTGGATATTCACGATCTCAGGCCCGCTTGTGTCGGGCACGGGTGTGGATGTCGGCGGCTCACTGATGGTGACGGTCACGGTAGCCTGCCGTCGACCTCCCGCAGACTGAGCCTCGATCGTATAGGTAGTGGTCACGTTTGGACATACTTGTCGTGTCTCGTGGTCGCCCACGCCCTGCCCATCCAGCCAGACCGCCTCTGCGTAGTCCACACCCCACCTCAGCTCGGAGCATGCGCCGGCGTTGATCTGACTCGGGTAAGCCTCGAAGTAGTCGATCTCTGGAGATCTTACGGTGGCGGTGGGTGCGGCAGGCGCCAGCGTTGCGTTAGGGACAGGCGGTGTCAGTGTGGGCGCAGCCGGTGCGACTGTGGAGGTCGGTGCGGCGGCTTCCGAACTGGGCGCGGCCGGCATCGCTGTGGCTTCTGGAAGGGGCGACGCCGGAATCGTGGGCTGAGCCGTCGGTGGATGGGAGCCGGAAGGTGCTCCTATCGTCACACGCACAGTAGCGGGGTCGCTGGACACGCGCCCCCTGGCGTAGGCGATGACTTGCAGAGTGTACTCCCCCTCGGCCGGCGGGACCCATGACTGCACCAGCCTCGCCAGGCTGGCGCTAGTATCGTCGGGCGCATCCCTGCGATACTCCACCCCGTTGACCAGTAAGGCCACCTCGCGAGTGCCGGTCTCGCACGAGGAGTGGGACATAACGTTGATCGCGCGCAACTCAAGCTGGCTGCCATCCAGCGGGGCATCTATCCACACCCGAGGCTCGGCCCGCTCTCCTTCGGTGGCACACGCAGACAGAAACACCACGACAAGAACAAGTACTGTCAACCGGGCAACCAGTGCCCATGAACGTCCGTTCATCTCGCCTCCTCCCTCGCAGTCACAACAAGACAGGCCAACTCCGGGCTGCCGACATTCCGGCATCAAAGGCAGCGGGCGCCATTAACCACACGATTCTGTGCGATGAACGACGCCCACTCATAGCCGAAGTCCTCGTCGATGATCCTCGTCACTGCTACGAGCCACTCGACACCGTTGGCTGCCATTATGGCGTAGCAAGAAGCAGTAGTCAAGGAAGCATTGCGAGCGTTCCCAAGAGTATAGGTCGGTCTCGACTGTCGGCCTGGTCTCGGCTCGCTCGCAGAGCGCGGATCCGGAATCGTGCCGCCTCGTCAAGGGAGATCTGCTCTCTGATCACTCCCGTCGCCTAGTCCAGCGCTCGAAAGGCGACGTACTCCACAGCAGCAGCGACGCCAGGCTCAGTGAAACCCTGCCCCACACCCACGCTTACGGGCCGCAGAAGCCCCGTGGCCTCCAGGGCTTGGCCTGGCTCTGCCCCTTTGACGCCGATAACGGCGTGCCCCCAGCGGAACATGTCGCGCAGATCACCCTCGGTACCAATCGTGCGCAGGGCCTGAACCGCGGCCTCGGTCAGATGGAGCGAAGCCTCGTCCTCCACGGCTACGGCCACGATCCTCCCCTGCGGAACCCCCGCCAGAAACTCGGCGAGTCGAGCCGATTCCTCCTCGCTGGCGAAGGTGTCGAACTGGCCGGTTCCTTCCACAGCGCCAGTCATCGGATCCAGAACCACCACGTTGTAGCCCCGCTGATCCGGGGAGACGTTGCGCCCGTCCACGTAGATGTGGCCGAAGTCGCCCACCTCCTCCCCGGCGCTCTTGACCAGGATGTTGGCCGGGGACCTCACGCCGGTGTCCCCCACCGCGTACTCTCCGTCCTCGATCTCCTCTGTGGGGAAGAGATGGCTGAACCGGAACCGGAGCTCGTTGAGCCCCTCACGCAAGAATGTCGAGGAAATCTCCACCTCGTACTCTTGCCAGCCCTCTGCCAGTTCGAGCTGCGTCACGAGACTGCCGTTGAGCAGAACATCCATCTCTTGACCCGGCCCGGCGGCCCTGGCGCGCACGACCATCCTCTGGCTGTTTCCCGGCAGATCAACTAGTAGCCGGGCCTCGGAGCGCTGCGCCCACACGTAGTCGCTCCCGCTCTCGCTCCAACCCTCCCCCAGGTGCAGGCGTGCTTCGTCGCTGCCCAGGTCGATAAACACCTCCTCCTCCGGAGGCAGCGGAGCGATTCGATACACGAGCATACCGTCCCCTTCGTAGACCGTCTCGCCGCCGATCACCCCTTGCACATAGTCGATCAGCCGCGATGGCACGTCCCCGGTGTGCACGATGACGTACCGGACACCCAGCAGCCGCAGCACGTCGGGAGCCAGCTCCCGGTCGTTCTCCCACGTGGCCTGGTCCACTTCGTGGCCGTTCTCCAGAGCGATGATGGTGTTGATCACCGGCGCCTCGGTGAAGTACTGGAACTTGAACTCCGGGTTGCGGGAGGTGTTGCCCCCCAGCAGCCGCTTCTCGTGCGTGGTCTGGTAGTACTGCTCGAACATGATCACCGGGTCCATGGTGCCCGTGACCCGGAAGCCGTTCCTCCAGGCCAGGGGCATCTCCAGCACGGCGAAATCGCCAGGCTCCTCGGCGATGACGTCGTAGACTTCCGGTACTCTGAAGTCCGAGAGCGGTAGGGGAAGGGAAAGATGTTCGAACACTACCAGCGCCACCACAGCGACGGATACGACCCACCTCCGGCCTTTGCCCCTCAGCAGGCTAGTGACCCGATGCAGACCGTAGCCAGCCAGCGTGGCCCAGCACAGAGCCAGCATCACGCTGTATCGAGACGGATAACGATTGCCCTTGAAGAAGGGCAGCGCCAGCAACAGATCGAAGGGCAGAGGTAGCTCGTGCTCCTGACCGTTGATCCGCAGCGTGGGACCCAGCGCGATGGCGACGAAGACAATGGCGGCCACGATCCAGAAGCGCGTGGCACGGTCCCTGAACCGAGACACGGCCCCCAGGATCGCCAGCCCCAATACGCCATAGCCGACGAACACGAAGTTGAGATAGGAGAAATCGAAGCTCTTCCGCCACAGGTCGGCCAGAGGATGGAGCTTGCTGGGCACGAAGAAGCCCAGCAGGTCCGCCGAGAAGACGTTGGCGAAGCCCAGACCCTCCACCAGGATGTCGCCCTCCACAGCCATCACCCTCCACATACGATAGAGGATGGGAGACATGCCCACGACGAAGAGCGTCCCCATGAGGGCCAGGTTGCGCACGAATAGCAGGTTCTTCCGCCAGCCCTCCACAGCCAGCCAGTAGAGGAAATACACCAGGGTGAAGACGACGAGGAAAGAAGCGTAGGTGAACTCGGTGTAGCCGTTGAGGAGCAGAAAGACCGCAGCCAGCAGGGGATAGTACGTCCCGCGCGGCCGTCTCCTGGACTTGATCAGAAACAGCACGTAGAAGGGTATCCACTCCGTGCTCAAGATGTTGAATTGACCCAACGAGGCATAGAGGAACCGGTTCGACGAGAAGGCGTAGATCACTCCCGCGATGAACGGTACGGATGGGTGGACGTCCCTGGGGAGGAGATACCTCAGCAGCAGATAGGCTCCGTAGGCCGACAGGACGAAGGTGGCGAAGACGATCACGTTGTTGGTGGTCACCAGGCCCAGGAGGGGCTGTAGGGGCACCGAGGCGAAGCCGTTGACGATGGTCAACGTGTAGAAAGTAAGGTCGATGCCGATGGGGTGAAACATATAGTCACAGAGGAAAGGGTTGGAGTGGAGGTCGATCACGGCGTGTTTGACCCACCACAGGTTCCACACCAGGGCCGGATCGTCGCTGCCGTCGCCGGGGACGTGGGTGGTGAATAGAGAGAGGAGGGGCCAGGTCAAGACAACCGTCAGGGCCAGATACAGCCCCACGACGATGAAGTGCTCTTTCCAGGCAACTCGTTTCACCAAGGACGGCTGCTCCTCTGCTGGAACCGCGGGGAAGAACGCCACGGCATTGGCGACAACCTTGCCATAGTATAGCTACTTCCATGAACGGTGGGCAACTACCCAACAGTTTGCATCCAGCACCAACTGGCGTAGAATAGCCCCAAACGAGGCCACCCATGTTCACCTACCAGCAAGCCCTGGACTACATCTACTCCTTCATAGACCAGGAGAAGCTTCAGCCCGATAAGTACTCGCCGAGGCGCTTCGACCTCACCAACATGCACGCCCTCATGGGCATGCTTGGTGATCCCCACAGCCGCCTCCGGGCGGTGCACGTGGCCGGCACCAAAGGCAAAGGCTCCACCTGCGCGATGATCGCCAGCGTGCTCCAGACAGCGGGCTATCAGGTAGGCCTCTTCACCCAGCCCCACCTCCACACCTTCCGCGAGCGTATCCAGATCGACGGTCACCCGATCAGCGAAGAGGAGATGGTGGCACTGCTGGAGAAGCAGAAACGCTCTATCGAGAAGCTTCCCGACCCCAGCACCTTCGAGATCATGACCGCCCTGGCCTTCCAGTACTTCGCAGAGCAGGAGGTGGACTTCGCCGTCATCGAGACGGGGCTGGGGGGTCGGCTGGATACCACCAACGTCCTCGATCCCCTGGTCGCGGCCATCACCTCCATCAGCTACGACCACACCTACATCCTGGGGGACACGCTGGAGAAGATCGCCGGGGAGAAGGCAGGGATCATCAAGGAGGAAAAGCCTGTGGTCTGCGCCCCACAGCAGCCAGAGGCGCTGAAAGTCATCGACAGGACCTGCCGGCAAAGGCACGCGCGACTCATCCTAGTCGACTGGGACTGGCGCTGGAAACGCACAGGCGTGAGTATCGAAGGTCAAGCCGTCAGAGTGGACTGTCAGATACCGGACGAGGGCGGATTGATGGGTCAGGGTGCCACGGATGAGTTCTGGGTGCCCTTCCTGGGCCTCTACCAGTTGGAGAACGCCACCACCGCCATCGCCACTCTCGACCAGCTTCACCGTCAGGGATTCAGCATGTCATTAAGAGACCTGAGGAAAGGCCTCGAGGCAGCAACCTGGCCCGGGCGGCTCGAGATCCTCTCCCGGAATCCTTTGCTGATGGTGGACGGAGCCCACAACGTGGATTCCATGCGCCGGATGACGGGGACCCTGGTCGACGACCTGTCCTTCGATCGGCTGATAGTGGTGGCCGGCTTCTCGGCAGACAAGGACATCGCGGGAATGATGGACGAACTGTCCTCCACAGCGGACGAGCTGGTGCTCACCAAGTCCATTCACCCGCGCTCGGCCGATCCTGAACAGGTGGCAGAGAGGTACAGCGACAACCGCACACACGTCACCATCGTCGAGGACGTCCCCGCCGCCTTGTGGTTTGCCCTCGAGGAAGCACAGCCCGAGGACCTGGTCTGCGTCACCGGCTCGTTGTTCGTGGTGGCGGAGGCGAGGGCCGCCTGGCTGGAGAAACAAGGCGTGGACTTCGAGAAAGACCCGGACTTGTAGTCTCCCCAGGTACGCCTCTATCCGCGTGTGGCTGCAACGAACTCCTGGATAGCCTGGTTCACCGCCTGCGGCTGCTCAAGCATCACCATGTGCCCGGCCTGGGGGACGACCGTCAGGATGGCACCAGGGATGTGGTCCCGGAGGTAGTGGGCATACTTCAAGGGCGTCAGCCTGTCCTCCTCGCCGCATAGCACCAGCGTGGGACAGCGGATCTCCCCCAGTCTCTCCATCACGTCGAAGGCATGACAGGCCGCGAAATCGTCGTGAACCACCTGGGGATCGTTCTCCAGCCATTCTTCCTGGCCGAGGTGAACCAGATCGGCCGGCGTCTGACCGGAGTAGGCCCAGGCCAGCATCAGCTCCACGCTGACCGGGAAGTGCTGGAGCAGCCCTTCCAGCAAGCTGGGCAGCACCCGTAGGCGCGCACCAGAGCCTGCGAGGACCAGTCTCTCCACATGCGAAGGATGGTTGAGGGCCAGATACTGCCCGATGGCCCCGCCCATGGAGTGTCCCACCAGCGTCACCTGAGCGAGGTTCAGAGCCTCTAGCAGTTCAAGCAAGACCTCCCCATACGCTAGGATGGACCCCCGCCCTTGCCCGCCAGAACGGCCATGGCCAGGCAGATCTACCGCGTACCTGTTGACACCCTCCAACCCCTGTAACTGGTTTCCCCAGTGCCTGTGCGTTCCCCCCGCTCCATGAACGAAGAGCAGCGCATCCTCGCTCTTCTCCCATGGGCGGAAGACGTAGAAGACCTCATCACCAGCTATGGTCACCTTGGGCATCCAAGAGCTCCCCCAACACCACGCGCGCCACTCAGGCCTGGGCAGGCCATAGTGCAAGTCTCATCACGCCTACATGTCGCGCTCGGGGTGAGCACGCCCCTCCAGCTCGGCGATGTACTCCTCCGCCTGCATGGCGGCCCTGGCGCCAGAGCCCACCGCCGTGGCGATCTGCCAGGCCACACCCTCCTGGACGTCGCCAGCCGCAAAGACCCCCTCCACGCTGGTTCTCTGCCGCTCGTCCGTGACGATGTAGCCCGCTTCATCCAGCTCTAGCTGATCCTTGAACAAACCGGTGTTGGGCACGTTGCCCACGAAGGTGAAGACACCGTGCGCCTCGAGGGTCGTTTCCTCCCCGGTTTTCACGTTCTGCAAGCGGACGCCAGTCACTCCGTCCTCTCCCAGGATCTCGGTGACCACTGTGTCCCAGATGAACCTCATCTTCTCGTTGCTCATGGCCATGTCCTCCACCACCTTCTCCGCCCGCAGCCTGTCCCTTCTGTGCACAACGACTACCTCGCTGGCGAACTTGGTGAGGAAGATAGCCTCCTTGATCGCTGTGTCACCGCCACCCACTACCACGACCCTCTGATCCTTGTAGAAGAAGCCATCGCAGGTGGCACACGTCGATACCCCGCGCCCGGCGAACTCAGCTTCCCCTGGCACGTCCAGCTTTCGCGGCGATCTGCCCGTGGCTACGATCATCGTCTGGGCCCCGAACGTCTCCCCGTGAGTCTTCACCTGGAAAGGAACCCAGGACAACTCCACAGCTACGACCTCGTCGATTTGCACCTCGGCACCGAACTTCTCGGCCTGCCTCTGCATCAGTTGGGCCAGTTCGAACCCCCCGATGCCCTCTGGGAACCCGGGGTAGTTATCCACCCGCTCGGTGAGTGCCACGCTCCCGCCCACGTCCCTGCCGCTGATCACCAAGGGTGCGAGTTGGGCTCGAGCGGCGTAGATCGCGGCCGTGAGGGCGGCAGGCCCAGAGCCCAAGATGATCACGTTGCGTGGTTCCATAGACGATCCTCCTGATTATGTCTACTAGAGACACGTTGCCCTCGACGAGAGCACGAGTGCGGCGCGAAGTACTTTGGCTGGGTCCTTGGACTGCCATACCCGCCAGAACGCACACTCCTATTGTACGCGCCACCGCTGTCATTGACAAGGGCCTCAGGCTGAGCTAACATAGCACGGCGAAGGCGGGTGTGGACATGCAGCCTGGTGCCGGGAGACGGCGCAGTGGGCGCTGAAGACGACAAGGCGGCCCTTCGCGGGCTGCCGAGCTATGTCTGGCGTTTCGGTCAAGAGCGACGGTTGGCTTTGATCAACCGTTATGCCCCCCTGGACGGACGCACAGTGCTGGACGTGGGATGCGGCATCGGCACCTACGTGGACAAGCTGCGCCAATTCAGCGACCGCGTCTACGGCATCGACGTCGATGTGGAGAGGGTCGTGGAAGGTGGAAAGCGACTCCCCAACCTGCTGGTCGCAGCCGCCGAGAGCCCTCCTTTCGCCGGAGCATCTTTCGACATCATCCTCCTCCACGAGGTTCTGGAGCACGTGGAAGACGACCGCCAGGTGGTGGAAGAAGCGCACAGGCTCCTCGTACCAGGGGGCAGGATGGTCATCTTCGTCCCCAACCGTCTCTACCCTTTCGAGACGCACGGCATCTACTGGCGCGGCTGCTATAGGTTCGGCAATTTCCCTCTGGTGGGTTATCTCCCTGCATCGCAGCGAAGTCGCCTTTGCCCCCACGTTCGTGCCTACACCAGAGGAGACCTCCAACGGCTGCTTGACGGCCTGGAATGCCGATTGGTGGTCCATACGCAGATCTATCCAGGCTATGACAACATCCTGGCCCGCCACCGCAGGCTGGGATCGCTGCTCCGCCGTGTCACCTACCTGATGGAGGGCACTCCCCTGCGTTCATTCGGCCTCTCTCATTTCCTCGTCGTCGAGAAGCCCGCTCCGGTCACGGCTAGCACATCCGTTCGATACCGCGCTTGCAGAGAGCCCCCACTTTTGATACTATGTTCTTAGACTGATTCCACAGGAAGACGAGCATGACCTCCAACCTTCGACTGATCATCGCCCGACGCAGACAGCGCAAACACACTGCCAGAAACAACACCCATCTGCCCAAGATAGGGTTGTCTGCGGTAGGCATCGTGGTTCTCAGCTTCGTGTTCGCCGTGGTGGCGGCGTTCGGCTCCGTCGCCGGCGTGTATGCGTACTACGCGCAGCAGTTGCCGCCTGCTGAGGCCATCGAGGTCCAGACCTCGGAGAGCTTCAAGACCACCAAGATCTACGACCGTACCGGCACCAAGCTGCTCTACGAAGTCTTCGACCCTCGTTGGGGAAACCGCACCGTGGTCCCCATCGATCAGATTCCCGACAATCTCAAGTACGCCACCATAGCCATCGAGGACCAGGACTTCTACACCAATCCAGGCGTCAACATTCGTGGTATCGCGCGTGCTGTCTACGTGGACATCACGGGTCAGGGATTCCAGGGCGGGAGCTCCATCACCACGCTACTGGTGAAGAACGTGATCATACCTGTAGAGGAGAGAACGCAGCGCGATTTCTCCCGCAAGATCAAGGAAGCCATCCTGGCCATTGAGATCACGCGACGCTACAGCAAGGACCAGATCCTGGAATGGTATCTCAACACCGTCTTCTACGGGAACATGGCCTACGGGGTGGAAGCTGCCGCCCAGAACTACTTCGGCAAGCACGTGCAGGACCTGAGTCTGGCCGAGTGCGCCATGTTGGCGGTACTCCCCAACGCCCCGGCCACACACTCCCCCCTCACTAACCCTGAGGAGGCCAGGATACGCCAGCACCTCGTGCTGGACGCCATGTTCCGCGAGGGCTACATCACGCAAGAGGAGATCGTGGCTGCCAAGGCCGAGGAGCTGCACTACGCACCGGTGCGCTACGATATCGAAGCGCCCCACTTCGTAATGTACGTGCGGCAGATCCTCGAGGAGCGGTATGGCTCCGACCTGCTCTATCAAGGCGGTCTCAAGGTCTACACCACCCTCGACCTGGACTTGCAGCACACCGCCGAGGACATTGCCCGCGAACACATCGCTGAGCTCCAGGCTGACGATCGCAACGCCAGCAATGCTGCCATGGTGTCCTTGAAGCCCGCCACTGGAGAGATCCTGGTCATGATGGGCAGCCTGGACTACTTCGATAGAGAGATAGACGGGCAGGTCAACGTGGCCCTGGCGGAGCGGCAGCCAGGCTCGTCCTTCAAGATGTTCACCTACACCGAGGCGCTCCAGCAGGGCTATACAGCGGCCACCATGGTCATGGACGTCCGCACCACCTTCCCTGACCCCGATTACTCCAACCCCTACACGCCAGAGAACTACGACCGCGAGTTCCACGGGCCGCTCCGTCTGAGACAGGCGCTGGCCCGTTCCATCAACGTAGCTGCGGTGAAGGTCATGAGCTGGGTTGGTGTCAGGAACGTCATAGACCTTGCCCACCGGATGGGGATCAACACCCTGACACGTGACTACTACGGGCTGAGTCTCACCCTGGGTGGCGGCGAGGTGAGACTGGTGGACATGACCTACGCCTTCAGCGTGCTCGCCAATGGCGGTTACATGACCGGCCAGCCCGTTTCCGAGGACGAGCTGCGGCCTGGCTATCGAGAACTGGACCCGGTGGCCATTCTGCGCGTCGAGGACGCCAACGGAAACGTGCTGGAGGAATACCAGAGCCCCGAACAGCGGGAGATCCTCAGTCCCCAGGTCGCGTACATCATAACCCACATGCTCTCGGACAACGTCGCCCGGACCCCCTCCTTCGGATCTCGCAGTTCGCTATGGCTGGGCAATGACAGACCGGTGGCAGCCAAGACCGGCACCACCACCGACTACCGGGATTCGTGGACAGTGGGCTTCACGCCGCAGCTCGTTACTGGCGTCTGGGTGGGGAACAGCAACAACGATCCCATGGAGCACGTCCCAGGCTCCCTGGGAGGTGGGCCTATCTGGCACGATTTTATGCTGGCCGCGCTGGAGGGGGAGCCCACCATGCCATTCGTGGAGCCCCCCGGCCTGGAGTGGGCCGTTGTGGACGCGACGTCGGGCCTGCTGCCCACAGAACACAGCCCCTCCACCGTCAGGGAAGTCTTCCTCCCGGGCACGGTGCCTACAGAGGAAGACAATATCCACCAGGCCTTCCAGATCTGCCGTAGTTCGGGCAAGCTGGCCACCGTCTACTGTCCATTGGACGAGGTTGTGGAAAAGGTATTCGAGATCTACCCAACCGAGGCTGCGGACTGGGTCCGTGAGAACAACGTACCTCAACCGCCCACAGCGTACTGTGACGTGCATGGTCCCAGCCCGGTCACGGGAGACGTGGCGATTGCCAATCCGCAGCCCTATGACTACATACACGGGATTGTCCAGATCAAGGGCAACGCCCGAGGTGGCAACGTGCAACTGTATCGTCTTCAGTTCGGACCCGGACTCAACCCATCCTCTTGGACACAGATAGGTGGCGATCACTACAACACCGTGGACAATGGGTTGTTGGAAACCTGGGACGTTAGAGATCTAGATGGACTGTACACCCTGCAACTCTCGGTCGTGGACTGGAGCAACCACTATCAGCAGTCCACCATCCAGGTCACCGTGGACAACGAAGCGCCCACCATCGAGATCACGTACCCCATCACCGAGCAACTCTACGTGATGGAAGAGGATGAGTGGGTCAGCATCCAAGCCCAGGCGGTTGACAACTTCTCCATGGACAGGGTCGAGTTCTTCTTCGACGATGAACTGCTGACCTACGACACGGTCAGTCCCTACAACCAGCGTTGGACCATCGTCATGACCAAGACGGTGGAGCAAGACGCCGACCTCCGCAAACTGCTTGAGGAGGAGGTTCCCATTGAGGAGTTCCCAGCGGAGTTCGCGGATGCCGAAGATCCCGTTCTCGAGGTGACCAACAGCATCACCGTACCTCACATCATTCGTGTAGAGGCGGTAGACGCCGCGGGGAACCGCACCGAGAGCGAAGAGATCATGATCTACGTCATCCACAAGCAGGAAGAGGAGGAAGAAGAGGATACCACAGAGGCCGGTCTTGGCGTGCGGCCGGCATACACCTGGGCCCTCGTCCGTCGGGACGAGGAAATCCTTGGACCGGCATGAGCGGAATCCTGGTCAGCAACGACGATGGCATCAACGGGCCGGGGTTGCTTCCCCTCAAGCAAGCACTCACTGCCGTCGGGGAGGTGACGGTTATCGTCCCTGATCGGCAACGGAGCGCCTCAGGTCATGCCAAGACCATGCACAAGCCTCTCCGCATCCAGGAGACCGCCCTCGCCGATGGTTCCCCGGCCTACACTAGCACCGGCGCTCCGTCTGACTGCATAGCTCTGGCGGTGTTGGGGTTCCTCAGCACGATGCCCGATCTGGTCATCTCGGGTATCAACCTGGGTGGCAACGTGGGCCACGACATCACCTACTCCGGGACACTGGCCGCGGCCTTCGAAGCTACCATCTCTGGCATCCCCTCCATCGCTGCCTCCCTGGACACCTATGAGGGCGGAGACTTCTCCTACGCCGCACAGTTCGTGGCCAGCCTAGCCCAAGAGGTCCTGTCGCGCGGCCTCCCCAGGAACGTCCTCCTGAACGTGAACGTGCCCAATGTGCCCCAGCGAGAGATCGCCGGTGTGGAGATCACTCGTCTCGGAAGAAGACTGTACCGGGACGAGCTCATCAAACGAAAGGACCCTCGTGGACGGGACTACTACTGGATCGGCGGAGAAAGGCCGACCGGCCACGCCGACGACGAGGGCACCGACATCTGGGCGCTGGCGTCGAAGTGTGTGTCCATCACCCCCATACAACTGGACATGACCGACTACGAGTTCGCGGAGAAGCTAAGAACTTGGGACGTCGTCCGTGGAGCAGCGTCCACTGAGCATTCGCAGGGCTGACACGGGTGATGCCACGAGAGAGGTAGGCTGGCGATGGACTTCTGGGAGGTACTGGAGGCCAGGCACAGCATACGTGCTTTCGACCAGAAGCGCGACGTTCCTCCCGAGACAGTGACCAGGCTGATCCAGGCCGCAGTCCGTGCGCCAACCGCAGGTAATCGCCAGCCCTGGCACTTCTGCGTGGTCCGAGAAGAAGCAACCAAGAGAGCACTGGCACAAGCCGCTCTCAACCAGTGGTTCCTCAGTGAGGCCCCGGTCGTCATAGTGGTCTGCGCCGATCCGGAGCGTTCGGCTGCCAGGTATGGAGACCGCGGGCGGTACCTTTATTCGCTTCAGGACACAGCCGCTGCAACGGAGAACCTTCTGCTGGCGGCCGTGGCCTCGGGCCTGGGCGCCTGCTGGGTAGGTGCCTTCGACGAGGAAGCAGCCGCTCGAGCCCTCGATCTTCCGGGTCATCTGCGCCCGGTAGCCATAATCCCCATCGGCTATCCGACAGGCCACCCCTCGTCTGGAACCGACCGTCGTGCACCGGAGACCGTAGTCACGACCATCGAGTGACGCTATCTCTGCGCCCTCCGCGTCCTCTGCGGTGAGTTGTGACTCCACGGCTCATCCGTAGACCAGAGACCGTACCACGACCATCGACCAATCCTCTCTCCGCGCCCTTTGCGTCCTCTGCGTTGAGTTGTGACTCCACGGCTCGTCCGTAGACAAGAGACCGTACCACGACCATCGACCAACCCTCTCTCCGCGCCCTCCGCGAACTCTGTGGTGACGTGGATCCCGACTCGCTGCTCCCGTCCGCTCCTCACTCTGGCGGAGGGTGCGCAAGATGGGGCCATGACAGCGTTGAGCACACTCGTAGGGGCGGGTCTGAGACCCGCCCCTACATGCCCGCCTTGGTCGATCATCAAGGCTATCTCGGTGCGGTTTCTCCACACTGCGCTCGGTTGGCTTGCAGAAGGGGGGGACCGCGCCTATAATCGCTTGCGCGTCACGAATAGAGCCCCGCACGCCGGGGCAGCGCGAAGGAGGAAGTCGGTGATGGCCAACAAGTACGCGTTCTTCGAGGGTAAGATCGTGCCCCTAGAGGAGGCCAGGGTCAGCATCATGACCCACGCCTTCAACTACGGGACGGGCTGCTTCGAGGGGATTCGAGCTTACTGGAACGCGACCGAGGAGCAGCTCTACGTCTTTAAGCTGAGAGAGCACTTCGAGCGATTCCTGGACTCGTGCAGGATCATTCTCATCTCCCTCCCCTACACCGTAGACCAACTGTGTGAAGCAACCCTGGAGCTTCTGCGCAAGGAAGGTTTCCGGGAGGATACCTACATCCGTCCCCTGGCCTACAAGGCAGACCGAGTCGTCGGTGTCAGGCTGCACGACCTGAAGGACGAGGTTGCCATGTTCGCGCTACCGTTCGGCAAGTACATCGACAAGGAAGAAGGCGCTGACGTGGGCGTTTCGTCCTGGCGCCGTATCAACGACAACTCCGTTCCCGCGAGGGCCAAGATCACCGGTGCGTACATCAACTCCGCGTTGATCAAGACCGACGCAGTCATGAATGGTTTCGACGAGGCCATCGTCCTTACCCAAGAAGGACACGTCTCCGAGGGAAGCGCAGAGAACCTGTTCATCGTCAAGGACGGAAAGCTGGTCACGTCCCCCATCACCGACGATATCCTGGAGGGCATCACCAGGTCCACGCTCATGGAGCTGGCTGAGAAGGAGCTCGGTATCGTCACGGTGGAGCGTCCCATCGACCGCACGGAGCTCTACGTAGCAGACGAGGCCTTCTTCTGCGGCACGGGCGTACAGATAGCGGCCATCACCCAGATCGACCATCGCCCGGTCGGCACAGGGCAGATCGGCCCCATCGTGAAGCAGCTCCGAGATCTCTACTTCAGCATCGCACGCGGGGAGAGGAAAGAGTATAGACACTGGGTAGAGCCTGTCTACGTACCCGTTCCCGCCGTGTGACCAGGCTCCCGATGCCGGGCAGATACTCTGAGTGTGGGATTGGGTAGCACCCTTCTATGGTGAAAGCACCTCGAGGGGCGTGGGCAACACGACCTCATCTCCCAGCGAAGCGTCTTCCGCAGAGATGACACCCAGTCTGTTGAGAGTGTCCGGCTCGTACCAGCCTATCCACAGGTAGTACGTGCCGGCCGGGACGTCCATATCCAGTGGGACCAGGTGTTCGTCCTCCACGACCTCGCCAACTCGCCAGGCCCACGTAGGGTAGATCCCGTTCGCTGGCAAACCGTCTCCCTGGGCCCACGTCTCGCCTCGATCATCCACGAGGTGCACGAAGACCGCGTACTCCTCAGACATCTCCTGGGTGGCCTCCCAATACAGAAACAGACGGAAGTAGTTGCCCGGCTTCGCGTCGTTGTCCACAAGCCTGTATCCGACCAGGGTGATTCGGTCTCCGAAGCTCAGACTCCCCAGCTCCGTCACACCCTCCAGGCTCACCGGCCGCGCCCCACTCACGCGGATGGTGCCCAGGTCTATGCTGTCGGCAACCGTATTGCCGGCGTCGTCCAGGATGGGCAGCCTCTCTCCTGTATCCGCGTGATACAATCCCGCGCGGAGCACGTAGACGCCAGGTGGCGTCTCACTTGAGACACTCAATACGTGTGGGTTCGACACGTAGAACCCAGGAGTCCAGCCAGAGGTCGGGATATCTGCCGGGTTGCGCTCCTCCGACAGGCTCCACGAGATGTAGTTGGAGCGGAGATCATCCAGGTGCACGAAGACGCTGTAGTCCTCCTCCAAGCGTTCCTGAGCCTCCCAGAAAAGCGTGACCTGCAAGTCGTCACCGGCGGTGACGCTCTCGCCGCTCAGGTCATAGCCGAGGAAGAGCACCTCGTCGCTGAGGTTGATCTGCTCAGCATGCTGCACACCAAGAACCTGACCTGGGGGCGAACTCTTGCGGAACCACGTGGTGTGCGGATCGATGAACCACGTCTTGATCAGCAGCAGAGCGACCACAGCGACTGCCAGGACCCCGGCATCGGTCAGCGAGAGTGAGCTTCCGGCAGGCCCTGCGACCACCCCACCGACGCTCCACCGCTTTCTGAGGCTCAGCCACACGATGCCGCCCACCAGGAGGATGGCCGTCCCCAGAGAAATGAGATTGGCCAGCGTTCTGATGCGAGTGTCCGCGAAGATGACCAGGATCTCGTGTTCGCCCGCTGGCACCTGGAAGGTGATCAAACCCTCGGGGTACGAAGGGCTGATGGAGACAGGCTCGCCGTCCACGAACGCCTGCCAGCCTGGGAAGAAGAAGGTGTTGAACCGCACCGTAGTTGGCTCGGAAGTGTCGACAGAATACCGGTCGGACACTACCGTGTGCTCGATCAACTCCGACTGGGCGCTGACAGGGAGACTATTGACATCAAGCTTAGATATGGCCCCGCCATTGAGATACTGCTCCACCAGAGGTGAGCTCTTCGGCTCTTCGATGACCCACGTGGGCAGACACTCGCCGGTACTGGTGGTGCCGATGATGCCGGTCCTCAGCTCATGGAGCACAACATCCGCGGGGGACAGTTGCTCCTTGCTCTCAGGGGGCCACTGCACGTGGAGGTGAACGAATGCGGCCACCACAACCGCAACGACCGTCAGCGTCAGCAGGATCAGACCCGTGCGCCGACCCGGCAGTCTGGACCACGAGTACACACTCATGCCGACCAGAATGGCACTGGCCGGCACGCCGACGTCCAGAACTCGCCAGGGGAACTGTGTGAAGGCTAGAAGCGGCACATGCTCCCATAGGGGAGTTGAGGGCGGCAAGGTCATGAAGATACAGAGAAGGAGCATCACCAGGAAGAACGCACCTTGAATCCGCTGTCGGCCCGTACGAGGCCACAGAGCCATGGCTATCAAGCCAAGAACCAGCAGCGGCAGATGCGCCGTGCCAAGGTTGTGCAACCACGTAGGGTTGAGCGAAGAAGCGTCAGGCACTGCCGACGGAGATAGAATCTCCCCTACGGTGAGGAAATGCTGGCGGAAGTCCAGGTAGCCCTCGGTGGACCTGTCCAACTTCACGAGAGGCTTCTCGGCCAGTGCCGGCAGCAGGAAGATCGACGCAAGGCCAAAGGAAAGCACCAGGACCAAGACGGCATGCCTGACCTTCCGCCACCTTCCATGGGTACTGATGATCCAAACAACGAAAAGAGCCAAGAGTGGCAAGAAAAGCATGGCAGTGATGTTGTGACTGAGGAGCACTGCGCCAAGCACGAGCGTACTTGTGACCACGTACAACAGGCTATCCCTACTCACCAGGCGATTGAACGACCAGAAGACGGCGGGAATGAGAGATACGGCCAGGAGTTGGGCATATCCACCACGGATGTAGATCTCTCTCAGCGTGAAGGGGGCGTAGTAGTAAGCAGCAGCAGCCAGGATGCCCGCTTTAGCGCCCAGGATATCCCTGGCAAGGGCGTATGTGCCCCATGCACCGAGAACCAGACAACCAATCAACACCAGCTTGAACGAGCTCTCAAAGCCCAGGCCGACTATGTGCACGAGCTCGGTCAGGTAATAGAGCAGAGGAGCGAAGTAGTTGAAGATGGGATAACCGTAGCCGAGAGCCATGTCCGGTGCCCAGCGTGGGTAGAGCACGCCGTCCCGCCAACACTGGTCCAGTTCCACAACTCTCAGGAGATGCAGATAGCCATCGGCCGTCTTGGGCAGGCCAGGTTGAAGAAGGGGTATGGCCACGAAGACAGGCAGTAACAGCACCACCGGCAGTCCCGGGTCGAGCCTCACCGCTATCCAGTTCGCCAGGCGGCGTGCCCGTGTCCAGGTTTGCCTGGAGTCTGACGTCATGATCATCGTCCCACGCTACCCTGCTTCTTGCCCCCCGAACGCACCCTGGTTGGAGGCCTCAGCTTCCCTTCACCCCCAGTAGCTCGTACACCTGCTCCGGCCTGCTGTGCCCCTTGACCATGATCGGTCCCAGAGCTCTGGCCACGATGAGATCTTCCATCGTTTCGTAGACAGCACGGCTCAGTAGAATCTCTCCTGGCCGAGCGTGCTCCTCGAGCCGTTTCGCCAGATTCACAGCATCCCCGATGGCCGTGTAGTCGCTTCGCTGCGGAATGCCCACGTTCCCCACTACCGCCTCTCCCACGCTGACCCCCACCTTGAAGGCCAGGGCCACGTCCGACGCCCCGTCGGCCATCGTGGAGGTATCCTCGACGATCTTCAACGCCGCCCTGAGGGCGCGCAGGCAATGATCCTCCTGAGATTCTGGCCAGTTGAAGAGCCCCATCACCGCGTCGCCCAGGAACTTGTCCAACATGCCTCCCTCCGCCAGCACCGCCTCGGCCGCAACGCCAAGGTACTGGTTCAGGGTGTCGACCAGGATCTCGGGTGACAGCTTCTCGGCCAGGGCGCTGAAGCCGCCGATGTCGGCGAAGAGCACGGTCACGACCCTCTTCGTCCCTCCCAGCCTCAGTTCCTCCGGGTTGGAGAGCAGACGTTCTACAACTGCTGGGTGTACGTAGCGCTCGAGAACCTCTCGGGTGCGTTGTCTCTCGCGCTGTTCCTTCTCTCGCTCTTCCTCCAGACGTCTCTGCTCCGTCAAGTCGTCCACGACCAGCGCCACCCCCAGGGTGCGCTCGTAGGCATCTCTGAGCGGAGAGACGTTGATGCTCAGCACCGCTTTCTCCCGCCCGGCCGTCGCGCACTCCACCTCACAGCCCAGGAAGCGTTCATCGCCTCCGATGGCGCGGTCCACCAGACCGTGGACACTTGCCTCATCAGATAGACTCAGGAGCTTCGCGTAAGGTTGACCCAGAGCTTCCACTGTCGGCACACCCAGGATCTCCTCAGCCGCCCGGTTCAACATGGTCACTCTTCCCGAGACATCGGTGGTCACCACCCCGCTGGCGATGCTGGCGAAGATGTCGTCCATGCGGTTCTTCATCGTAGCGATCTCGTCCATACTCTGCCTGACGCTCTGGAACAGCCTGGCGTTCTCTATCGCCACTGCCGCTTGATTGGCGAAAGCCACCAGAAGGTCCCGGTCCTTCGGTGAGAACAGCCCTACCTTGGCGCGGTTGTCCACGTACACCACGCCGGTCACTTCCCTCTTCACCACCAGTGGCACGCACAGTATGGACCGCAAGTTGTAGCTCATCACGCTCGACTGATCCCTGAACCGGGGATCCACTTGCGCATTCGTGGCCAGTAGCGGCACTCCTTCCCGGGCCACACGTCTGGCAATGCTCCGGCTGATCTCGAACGAAGGGCCGGCGATGGTCTCCCGGTCTACGTTACGGGCCACTCTGAAGGTCAGGTCACCACCCTTCTCTTCCAGGAGCATCAGAAAGCCTCGCTCCGCCTTGGTGACCTCGATCACCTGGTCCATGGCCAGATCGAGCACTTGATCCAAGTCCAGCGTGGAGTTGATGACCTGTCCGACGTCGTAGAGGGCCGCGAGTTGGTCGTGATCCTTCCTCTGCTGATCCAGTTCGCTCGCTAGCCCCCAGATCGACCTCTCCAGTTGGGGAAGCCAGCTCTCGATACGATGAGCCGTCTCCAGCATCTGCGGCACACGCTCCGCCTCCAGCGCGAGAGGCCCCGACTCCGAGGATGGCACGTCCTCCCCGAGGCCGGCCTCGCGAAACCGCTCGAGGCTGGCTAGCTGCTGTTCGAGGAACGCCTGTGTCTCTTTGAGATACTGAGACACAGAATCCAGCAGATGCAGATCTATGTCGTTCATTGTGGCCAGTCGCCGCTGATGGTCATTCCAAGAACCGAAATCCCCGACGGGCGTCGAGGACTGCCCCATTATAGGGGATTGCTGGGCCCTGAGCAATGCACCGTAGAGAGGGCACGGCACCCTCTGTGGCCGAATCCGGTGAGACATCCTGGCTCGATTGGAGGCCAAGCCCACAACCCAGCACGCATGGGGAGGAGGCACAGCCTCTGCGCTTCTGCATCCGATAACCTACCTCAACGCCGGTCTCGCAGCTAGCCGGTCTTCTGCCGGAGGCCAACCCAGGACAGGAAATAGGCCAAGGCTGCGATCACGTAGAGAGCTTTGATGCCGAAGATCAGGGAGCCGTACTCCAGCATGCCACCCACGACAGACCCCAGGAGGTTGGAGCCGAAGGCTAGCTCGATGGTCTTCATTGTGCTCAGCGAGGTTGCGAAGATGATCCCGGCAAAGAACAGGGGCAGCGATACCAGAAAGCCTGAGACCAGCCCCCTCAGGAGGAAGTGCTGTCCCAGGATGCCGCTCACGGGCACGGCGTAGTTGAGCACCAGCGAGCACAGCAACAGGAGATAGTACGGACGCAAGTCACCCGGATTGAACCTTCGCACCACGAGATTGGCGCCCAGGATCATGATCAGGATCGAGGAGATGACCACGGAGTTGACGATCCACGTGGACCCGAAGAGCAAAGCCATCTCGGTGATGGACTTGGTCTCCAACAGGAAGAAGGCGCAGCCCAGGAAGAAGAAGTGAGAGTTGACCCTCGCAGATTCGGGAAAGACCCGCAATACCACGGGGACAGAGAGAACGAAGAGGATGAGCAGGACCTGCCAGTAGACATCCGGCACACTTCGCTCCCGCAGGTAGAGGTAGGGCCAATCATCCGTCGCCGGAGGAATAGACGCTTCGTGACCCAGGCGCTTCTCCGCCGCCAATTGTTCGAGCCGATGTTGCTCCGTCAGCTCCACGTTCGGCAGCCCTGGCCCCACCACGAAGGCTATCCCTCCATCGTAGCCGACCTCCAGGGCCAGAGGCTCGTTATCGAAGACAGTGGTCAGCATCTCCTGGATACGGTCTCCGATCCACCTCTTGGCCACCGAGAAGGTGAGCACCAGTACACCGCGCTCCTTGAGGTGATCCCTGGCTTCTTCCAGGCACTCCAGCGTATACACGAAGTTGTCCAGTCGCACGCTCGACATACTGGAGAAGAGTGTGTGTGAATCGAGGAAGCCAAACACGATCAAGTCGTACTTCTTGTCACTTTTCTCGAAGTAGGAACGGGCGTCGTCGATTACCAGGTCGACCCTGGGCGATTGGTATGGCTCCTCTGGGTGAAGAGTCAGGCCCAGTTCCGCTATCTGGGGGTCGATCTCGACGGCGTCCACGTGATCGACACCGTGCCTCAAGGCACTGGCTACGTCATTACCGGCACCCGCGCCGACGACCAGGACGTCGCCCGTACTAACGAAGTCGTAGGGGAGAGCGTAGGCGCGCTGGGCTACCCCCACGTCGGGCGACAGATGTCCGTAACGTGCCACGTATTCGGGTGATAGATCGAGCGCCTTCTGGTGGTAGTCCTGATTCACCACCAGTCTGTGCTCCCAAGGCACACCCTGATCTGCCGCGCCCTCGCCCCCGAGCGTGATCGTCTGCACGTCGATCTTGTAGTAGGGAGACCACAGCGACTCTCCTCGGTTGAGGAACAACAGCGCGAGGCAGACTGCCGCCAGAACCGTGCTGCCCAGCAGCACTCGCCTCCTTCCCCGCAGAAACCACAATGATAGCAGCAGTGTGAGCAGAAACCAGGAGATGGGAGGGAGGCTGAGGAAGGACATCGTGGAGAAAGCCCAGATACCGACCAGACTGCCCAGGATGTTGATGGTGTACGCAGTCAGAGGTCGAAACTGGTTCATCAGTCTCCCTGTCAATTGCCCAAAGGGCAGGAAGACAACCGTGGTCAGGAAGAAGAAGATGACGATGGTGGCGAAGAAGAGCGCGACGGTGAAGACCGATGACCGGGTCGAAAGCGACCAGATGAACTCGTCTTGCGTAGGATACCTGATCAGATCGAAGACCCGGGTTCTGGACCCGAAGAGGGTCAGAACGCACAGAGAAATGATCAGAGGTATGGCGGCGGGGAACAGGTCCTCGCACCGTCGCACGAGGGCGAAGCCGATGCCCAACCCCATGAAAGCCGCGAGCAGTGGCAGATTCTTGAAGTAGGCGAAGAGGCGGAACTCCTCCGAGAGCCACCGGATAGCCAACATCTCGAAGAATAGACCGAGGAAGCTGATCAGGAAGAGATCGACGCCCCTTGGCGTGACGCCCTGGCACGAATAGAAGTCACCCTGAGGACGAAATACGGCATGGACAGACTTGGAGACTTCGTCTCGCAGCAGGTACAGAGCCGGGGCCGCCAGGATCAGCACCGAGCCGCAGCCCACCAAGGCCACCTGGAGCGCTGCGATGGCCTCCGCCACGGACTCCTCTGAAAGGTCGCGGGCCAGGAAGTGGTTGGGCGTCAGCGATCCGCGAGAAGCGAGGCCTAAGGACAGTGTGAAGATGCCTACCAGGCACAATGCCGGGTAGAGCCACGAGCGAGCCCACCATCTGCGAGAGCGTTTCATCCGATTCTGCGCCACCTCCCTCCCGGCAGAACGACGGTGTTCCACCGGAGTCGCCGACCGGTCCACGCCCAGGTATGGCTAACCCGCAGGTCAGGAAGTCACCTTCGATCGACCTCCGCCCGCGAGTTCAACTCTGCTCGGAATCAGACACGTATACCTTGCCCACCCTCACGCGCTCCTCCTCGGAGCCGGACAAATGAAGATAGCTCTGCGCAACTGGGTCCCATAGCCCAACCCACAGCCGGTGCCTGCCCTCGGGTATGGATTCGTCCACGAAGAGCGCGAACCGGTCCCGCAGGACCTCCCCGTTCGACCAGAGGCTGGTGGGATACAGCCCATCGACCGGCTCTCGCAGTATCTCGTCCAGGACCTCCCCTTCCTCAGTGGTCATCAAGATGGAGATTTCATAGTCGCGTTCGGGGGCCACGAGGGCCTGCCAGTACAGGCTGATCTGCACCGCCTCGCCGTGACGCGCGGCCAGCGTCTCCAGGTCACAGCCCAGCAGAAGAAGCTGGTCTTCGAAATCCGCGTACCTCTCCCGTGGGATGTCCAGACTGCCGGCCGCGGGCGGAATGGCCGGCTTCTCGACGGCGAACGCATCGCTAGCCACTACGCCGCCGGGCACGGGAGCGCCCTCCACCATCGGAGTCAAGCGCTGCCCTGTCATCAAGTCGTACATACCCACGTTGACCTTGTAGTTGAGGGGGGGCGCGTCCACAGGTACCTCGAGGTCGAAGGCTTGAACGACCACGTCGCCCTCGATCCAACTGGACACCGGATAGCCCAGGTTATCGACCTGGTCCCACGAGTACTGCCGGGTGTCCACGAGGTGGGCGAAGAAGTAGTACAGCAAGTCCGGCCTGATGGGCTGGGACACACGCCAGTACAGCAGCAAGGGAAGCTGGGCGCCTGCCTCCACAGAGGCGGGCAGATCGTATCCCAGCAGCTCCACCCTGTCCTCGAGCGCCACTGAGAGCTCGTATGCAGGCCCTACGGCACGCAATTCCGCCAACTCCTGCGGGCTGAGGCGATAGGCAACGAAGACAGGCTCGCCCCGCGGATCGAGAACGGTCTCAGCGACGGGAAGATGCGAGAAGAAGCGAGCTGCCAGATCCTCGCGCAGCGGGCCCGTGGCCGGGAAGACGTAGACGGTATCTCCAGAGGTGCCGTTCTCTGGCAGCACAAGCGCCTGCCCTCCGTCGAACCACCGGATGGCGCGCTCCTCACCTATCATGAAGGTCAAGACCTGCTGGTCGAGGTCTGCGGCGAATGGCGCAGATACGCAGACTACCTCGCCGGCGGCACTCTGCTCCAGGTATCGCCCCACGGCGGTCAAGTCCGCCCGGTAGATGTCCCGGACTTCGGCGTTCTGAGCCCAAACGCCGAAGTAGTCGTGGTAGGTCCACAAACCGTTCGCTGACAGCAGCACGACTACCGCGCCTGCCAGGGCCGTCGTTCCTCGGCGGGGAAACCTGCGACTCACCCAATCGAAAGAGAGATCGAGGGCCAGCGCCGGAAGGACGTAGATCGCCGTCAGCGAGCCAATGGCCCGAAGCGTCGACGGGCTATTACGAGTGATGGCCGCTGGCACCACGTTGAGGCACAACCAGAGGAACAGAAAGACATACTCGGGCCTGCGGATCCTGCGCAGACCGATGACGACTCCCCCACAGAAGAGCACGAACGTGATGGGATCAAACACGGGGCGTCCCGCCAGGTTGTACCGCCACTCGGGATCCCCTCGAAGCCCGAACATCCCCAACACGTTCAGGACGTCAGTGACCAGGGGACCCGGATCCCCAGCCAGAAACAGGTTGAGGTGATCGCTCAGATCGCGGGCGCGAGCGGTGGACGCCGTTGGATGGGTATACACGTGATGCAGCATAGGAAGAGCGACGATCACCGCGACGACCACAACCAGCAAGATGCCCCTCCAGCTCCGCCGCAGAAGGTCCCTCTGAAAGGGAAGCTGGTAGAGAAGCAGAAAGAGCAGGATGGTCACCGGGATCAGGAAGCCAGAGGTGTAGGTGTAGAAGCTCACTCCCAGAAACAAGCCTGCAAGACCGAAGCAGGAGATCCTTCCCGTCCTTAGAGCCAGCCAGTAGAGATAGAAGCTGGCCGCGCCCATCATGAGCAGCGTGATGGGGCGCAAGGCCACCCGGCTATCGAACACGTGCCAGAAGGAGACCGCCATCGCGGCCGCGGTGAGGACCGCCACCCGGCTCCCGAACAACTCCCTGGCCAACCGGTAGCTGAGAACGATACTCAGGATGCCACATACCAGAGACACAAAGCGGAGGGCGAAGAAGTTACCGCCGAAGAGCGAGATGGATACGGCAGCGAGATATGGAAAGAGCGCCTCCTCCCCACCGTTCGCGTCGAAGTATACCGACCAGCCCCCGTCCAGGATGTCCAGCGCGAAGTTGGCCTTGAAGATCTCGTCGTGCTGGAGGCCCGGAGGCGCGGCCTCGAAGAGGAAAGCTCTGAAGAAGGTGGCTACCAGCAGGATGGCGACCAGGACTGCCGTCTCCCAGGGCACGCCAGAGACTGCCAGCACCTCCCGCACCCGGCTCAACCGTCCACCTCCCCGACCGACGCCCGGAGCAGACGTATCGCCTCGACCCACATAGCGCACCCTACCTACCGTACCTGAATGGGCGTGGTATCGAGGAGGATACGGTCCCCGATCACACCTCCCTCGGCATCGACGACAATCAGCCGGGCCATAGTCGCCAGGTCGTACATCCCTGTCTCCAGAACGTACTCACCAGGCGGCGCGTCGGCCTGAACCACGATCTCGAATTCGTCAACCACGTACTCACCAGCGATCCAACCGCTGGTGGGCAACGTACCTCCTCCGGGAATGCCATCCTTCTGGCCCCAGATTCCGTTCTCAGCGTCGATGAGATGGTTGAACACGGTATAGGACGTCTCCATCTCTGCGAGGGCCTTCCAGTACAGGGTCAAGTGCAGAGTCCCTCCCGCGGATACGTCCTGCGTGTCCAGATCGTAACCCAGCAAGCGTATGGTGTCCCCAAGCTGCAGGGACATCGGAAAGGCTATAGACTCCGGAGCCTCCGTCTGGTGCTCCCTGCCCTGGATCTCTACGCTGCCCAAAACGAGATTCTCGCCCCAGTTCAGACCCCACCGGCGCATCGGCACCTGCGCCCCGTCGTTTGCTCCAAACAGAGCGAGGACCAGTCGACAAGGCCCGTTGGGCGCGCCCGCCGGAATGGTCAGACTCTGCTGGCCGCGCACCAACTCCCCCGCCGTCCACTGGCTGGTCGGATAGCCAGGGGTGGCCAGTGGTGCCTCCACGCTGGCCCAGGTCCTTCCCCCAGCGTCCTCTAGAGACAAGAGCAGATCGTACTCCTTCTGCAGGTCTGTCCGGGCCTCCCAGAACAGCCCAATGCGCAAGGTGTCTCCAGGCTGGAAGCTCTGACCCCCGAGGGAATACCCCAGAGAACGCAGGCCATCGGCGAACTCCGCAACGTGGGGATACTGCACGAAGAGAGCCTCCTCGGGCGGGGGATCCTCAGGCACGCGCACCTCGATCTCCGCGAGGGTACTCTCCACGCCCTGGGGATCGCCACGCTCCCCCAGCACATCGAGCCATTCGCCGTTCTCCAGCCGGGACAGGCCCAGCCGAAGCTCATACAGGCCAGGGGGTGTGCCCGCCGGAATCAAGAGCGCCTGGCGGTCCGAAAGCTCACTGCCGATGGGTTGCTCGTGGAACGGACGCAACCCTCCCCACGGCTCCCTGTCCTCAGCGGCCCAGACCTGGCCCGCCTCGTCCACCAAACGCAGGGCCATCTTGTACGTGTCGTCCAGCGGCTGATCTATCCTCCAGCGCAGATCGACAAACAAGGTCCCCCACGCTGCCTCGGCGCTGAGAGGAGCAACTCCGTACGACAGCAAGCTCAGCCGGTCCCCGAAGTTGGCGTCTCCTTCCGTCAGGTCCATCTCCCCGTTCGCGACATAGCAGAGCAGCCGCGTGCTCTCGCTGAACCACTGGCTCAGAACCGGGTAGTGCTGCTGGGAGAGGTAGCTCTCCACCTCACTCTCCAGGATCCTTCCTAGAGCTTCGTGAGCGGGGAACCACAGGAATCTATGCCCGGCCAACAACTCCTCCAGATCGCTGGCCATCCGGGCGCTGTCCGCCGCCCACAGCTCGCTGGTCACGTCCGTCGCCTCTTTGGGGGTCAGGTACAGGAGAGGCATTCCACCCTCGTAGTAGGCTCGGAAGTATCCTATCTGCCACGGGTGCACAGCCACCACTACGTCGTCGGTTCGAGCCAGCGCCTGTACCTTTTGTATCAGCGGGCGGTAGTCCTCCCCACTGTACCGCTCTACCGTATAGAAATCGGTGATGGAGAGTCCACTCAACACCACTACCACCAACACTGTCAGCCAGCCCCCACGGAAACGGCCCACCAGCCAGGTCAGCCCTGTGGCGATCAGCAAGCAGAATGCCGGGGCGCACAGCAAGAACAGACGTTCGATGGCGGGAGACGTGAACGGGAAACGCAGGTTGATCACGTAGCCGAGGGTGACCGGGACCAGCAGGTAGAGAAGTGTGAACACCGTCGCGTCTTGTTCCTGCCCCTCGTGCGACGATCCTCGACGAAACGACGACAGGCCCGCCGCGACGCCCAGGAGTGCGAGCCCGACGAAGACCACCGCAGACCACGGCAGATAGGATCTGGCCGCGCTGAGATGGCCGACCGAGAAAGCGATGAGATGCTCCTGGAAGTAGGTGTACAGACCTACGGGAACGTCCCCTTCCTTGACCAGCTTGTTGCCCACGTACGCCACCAGCTTCGGTCCCGCGTAGACCAACCAGGGCAGGTAAGCCACCATCAGAGCGACCTGCGCCGCCACCCACCTGCCAATCACCCCCTTGTGGCGCCGCCAGCGCAGGAGCACGAACAGGGTCTGTGCGACCGGGACGAAAGCTGCATAGTACTGAGTGTACATAGCCAAAGACGTAGCGGCGACGTAGAGCAGCCACCTGGGCCAATCGCGATGGGGAGTCTCTCTCTTCTCCAGGATGGACAGGAAGCACCAGGTAGAAACAAGCACCAGCAACGTGACCAGGCCGTACATCCTGGCTTCCTGGGAGTAGTAGATGTGGAAAGGAGCCACGGCCAAAACCAGAGCCGCGATCAAGCCAACCTTCTGGCCGAAGAGACGGCGGCCGACCACGAACAGCAGAGGAATCGACGCAGTGCCCACGAGAACGGAGAAGAACCGCACAGATGCTGCGCTGGGCCCAGCGAGCGCGATCCAGCAATGAAGCAAGAGGTAGTAGAAAGGCGGATGGATGTCGATCGCCGTGCGAGCGATCATCTCCCCCGTGGCCGAGGTGGCAAAATAGACCGTCCAGCCCTCGTCCCACCATAGAGGTTGGAAGTCAAGCCTCCAGACACGGAGAACGAAGGCCAGGATCGTCAGTAGCGTGACCCAGATGGCGCTTCCATCTCCCCAGCCTCCAAATCGCGAGGCCACCGACCATGCCCTCGAGCGTTTCAAAAACATTTCCACACCGCCCGCTATTATAGCATACACCGCAAAGGCTGGGCACTGTTCCCTCGCTGGGCCGCTCTCACCCGTGCCGTCATCGACCGGCCTGCCCTGTCGCTCAGTGGCGCCGCGCTTTCCTGGGCGGTGGGCTTCTGGCTGATATGCCGGATGAGCCTCCTCCGCACTTGAGCTTTGTGGGCCATTGTTGTACAATCTAGACCACGAACTAGGAACGAGGTGCCCTGATGGAGGTTATTCTGCTACAGGACGTATCCAGACTGGGTAAGGCTGGAGATCTCTGCAAGGTTGCTCCGGGCTTCGCGCGCAACCATCTGATCCCCAAGGGACTCGCGGTGGTCGCCACCGGCGGGGCGTTGAGCCAACGCGAGCAGAGACGACAAGTAGAGGCGCGGCGGGAGAAAGCCCTCGAAGCAGAGGCCACGGAATTGGCCGGTAATCTGGAGGGAATCACACTCACCATCTCCGCCAAGACCGGAGAGAAGGATCGCCTGTACGGTTCGGTGACCACCGGTGACATCGCGCGGGCTCTGGAAGAGGAAACTGGCATCGAAGTCGACCGGCGCAGGATAGAGCTGGAAGAGCCTATCCGCCAGCTCGGCATCTACACGGTCCCGATCCGCCTCTTGTCCTACATGAGTCCCACCATCCGGGTGGACGTCGTTCGACAGGACGGGGAAACGACGGCGGAAGAAGGTGCTGATGAGGAAGATTGACCCTGACTCGCCTGAGTACGATTTTGTCAGGCAGCTTCTAGAGAACATCAAGTGCGTCGTCTGCTCAGAGCCCTACGACGAGAACGACGTGACGATCATGGGCCAGCAGGATGAGCTCTGGATGCTGATGGTTTCGTGCCATCACTGTGGCACCCAAGGGATCATCCTGGCGATGGTCAAGGAAGACGAGCAAGTAGAGTTGCTGACCGATCTGGGCCCCGACGAACTGGAGCGGGTGCACAGCCTCCCTGCGATCAGTAGCGACGACGTCCTCGACGTGCACTGCTTCCTGCGTGATTTCGACGGCGACTTCGTTGCGCTGTTCGAGGAGGATCTAGTCGACGAGTAGGCTTGGCGCGGTGCAGCCTATGCCCTTTCCAGAGAGCCGCCATCGGTCAGAGGCGGCTCTCTTTGCTGTCCCTCTCCGCTGCGGCGCGTTCCCTGGCGGCTAGTAGTCCCGCGACAACAGGTGCCGGTTGCCGATGTGGACGTTGACCAAGCCGGCCTCTCTGGCAGCTCTCTCGCACTCGTCTGCGTGCCCCACCGACGTGCGGGGGAGATCCGGCAAGAGAAAGTGGGGATGGAAGCCCAGCAACGAGTACGGGATGTGGCGATCGAGAGACGCGATGAAAGCCGCTATCTGCCCCACCTCCCGGCTGTCCACGTAGCCCGGCACCAACAGCGTACTCGCTATCAACACAGGCGGCTGCGACCGCTCTCCGATCCTCTGCGCTGCCCTGGCGAAATTGTCCAGCGTGCGCTCGTTGCTCACGCCCGTGAGCGCGGTGTGCAGACTCCGGTCGTAGGCTTTGAGATCGAACTTGATGCAGCCACCGGTCTCCACGGAAAGCTCCACCGCCCGGTCCAGAAGCCTGGGGTGCATGGAACCGTTCGTTTCCCAGCAGATTCTGACGCCACGCTTCGACAAGATCTCAGAGGCCGCAAGGGCGTGGAGCATCTGGGCGGCTGGGTCGCCACCGAAGTAGCACACACAGAGAGTCCGCGCATCGGCTGCCCCGGCCAGCTCCTCCGCCGACATGGCCTCGTCTTGCGCAGACATGCTCCTGTACTGCCAGTTTTGGCAATACATGCAGTTGAACGTGCACGCCCCGTAGAAGACGGCCAGGTTGTTGTACCCGTGTTTCCGCCTCCCCTCACACACCCACGCCGCTACGCAATTGGTGGGCAGTGGATCGTGATACCAGTGCAGGATACCTCTGGCCGCGGTCCCCGCCAGATGCACCAGCCTCCCCTCCTGGTCGGTGCGTAGTCCGCAGAACCCTCTTCCGCCCTCGGGGATGCGGCACTCGTTGGCACACAGGCGACACGTGACCCCCTCTCTCGCTTGCGGAGGCGCCGGCGGCAAGCCAAACTCGCTTCGCGACGCTTGCTGCAGCTCGCGTATGTGGGCCATCACTCGCTGGGGATAGTTACGAATACAGTCGGCGCAGGCGGCCAGGTTTTGCGCCACCAGAGTCGACTTGCCACACACCTGGCACTGTCCCGCAGCTACCTCACCCATGACCTCTCGCACGCCACTCAGCTCTGTCCACGTTTGGCATCGTCCCGGCAGCAACCTCAGGTTTTCGAAAGCCGAGGGCCGTCTCGAAAAGAAAAGCCGTCTGCTGCCGCAGACGGCTCTGTTGGCACACGGGCTACCTGTCGCCCGCTAGACCAAGACCTCTTCCTGTACCATCACTTCGCCGGTACGGAGGTACCTCGTAAGGTCCTCCTTCGCGCGGTCATAGTACTCGATCAGAGCCTCGTCCGACTCCTTGTTCATGCCGATGATCCGCCTGCCACAGGCGGAACACCCCAGCGAGGCCTTGTAGCTGCCAGGGTTGCACCTGAGGCAGCCACACAATCTGATCATCATCAGAGAGAATGCCAGTGCGTCCTCGTCGGTCTCGGGAAGGTCGGCGACCCGATTCACGAGACGCTTCCACCGTCCGTTTCCCACTTCCGTGAGAGCAGACACGCTTTCGTGCGGGAAGAGCAATTCAGCTCGGAAATAGACTGTCTTCATCTGGGGCCCTCACCTCGCATCACTTGTACGTGGAACAGGTACCAGCTTCGGCTGGCTTCTAGTTGGAAGTGGCCCGTCACCTTCGTCGACCGCTTTCTACCGCGCCGACTGACTGTTGTGCCTACCAGGAAATATCCGTCTATAGAAAAGTGGGGTGAGCGCCAAGGGCCTCACTCCCACGGGAGAATCCACTATCATTTTACCAAATTTCCCCCTCGTTGTCAAGGATTTGTTTATACATACTCAACAGGATGTGCCAAACACGCCACATTTCGTATGGATTCTGTTCAATCCATACCAGTCCTGGGGGTGGTGTCTGTGGCGCGGAGGCTACCCGTGGGGCTGTCGTAGGACTACCGTAGGCAAAGACTCTGACCGGTCCGGCACGCCAGTGCTATTGACTTCACTCACAGACTGGCGTATGATCTTCCCGCCAGGGAGGTCTGCCTGCAATGTTCCGGTGTCATTCAACACGTGGGGCAGGCCAATGATCCAGGACGGAGACGGAGCGCCGTGACACGCAGAACCGAGAACCTGGGCGGTACCGAGTGGCGGTTCGGCCCTGTCACACCCAAGCCCCTCCACACCCGACTCGATGACCGGGGCGAAGTGCAGGAGTGGCTGCCGGCCACCGTGCCAGGTAACGTGCGGACCGACCTCCTGGCCACAGGTCGCATCGAGGATCCCTTCTACGGCACCAACAACGAAGACAGCCAGTGGGTAGACGCCTACGACTGGTGGTACGCGCGGCCCCTCCATCTCACCCTGACACCCGGTGAGAGGGCTTTCGTCTCGTTCGAAGGGATCGACTACATCTCAGCCATCTTCCTCGACGAGGAGGAACTCGGGCGGCACGAGGGTATGTTCTCTCGCCAGGTCTACGAGATCACCAGCCTCGTGAGGCCCCAAGATTCCGAACTGGCCGTGCGTATCTGGGCCTCTGATTCGTTGCCGCAGCGTGAGCTCTCCTGGTGGGAAGGCCTCTGGTCACCGGTGGCCAAGGCCCTCCAGCGTGGCCGGGAGGCCTTTCCTCCTCGCTCCGCCACCTTGAAGTGCCAGATGGGTTTCGGTTGGGATTTCGCCCCTCGCATGAGGACCATGGGCCTGTGGGACGACGTCGCTCTCATCGTGACACGGTCGGTGTTCCTGCAAGACGTGTGGGTCGAGGCGCGCCCCGAGGGCAACGACGCGCGCGTCACCGTCCGCCTCACGCTGGACTCAGACACACCCCAGGAGGTCCTGGCGCGGGTGGACGTCCGGAGCCGCGAAGACTGTGGCTCTCAGACCTGGCACCTGGGATTCCCTCTCCGCCTGAAAGCCGGCGAGCAGACCGCCCACCTGGGATTCGACCTGCCGGAGGCCTGCCTCTGGCAGCCGTGGGACCGGGGGGAACCCTGTCTCTACGATCTCACTCTCCAGATCGAGCGCGATGGTGAGGTGCTGGACTCCCTCACCCAGAGCTTCGGGGTCCGCAGCGTGAAGATGGCGCGTAATCCGGACACGCCCGAAGAGAACGAAGACTGGACGGTGGTTATCAACGGAAAGCCTGAGTTCATTCGCGGGGCCAACTGGGTGCCCCTCGACGCCCTGCCGGGAAGGCTGACTCGGGACGACTACGAAGGCATGATTCTCATGGCCAAAGAAGCAGGCATCAACCTGCTCCGTGTGTGGGGAGGAGGGCTGCGCGAGAAGAGGGCCTTCTACGATCTGTGCGACGAGCTCGGCATCCTGGTGTGGCAGGAGTTCCCCTTGGCTTGTCTGCTCCTGGGGCACCTGCCGCGCACTGCCCGCTTCCAGGACCTGCTCGCCCAGGAAGGAAGGAGCATCGTCCGCCAACTGCGCAACCATCCGTCGCTTCTGCTGTGGTGCGGGGGGAACGAATTCAGCTACCGCCGCAACCGAAGACAGGTGGACTCATTGGAGGCGATCGTCCGCACCGAGGATGGAACCCGCCCCTTCCGCAAGACCTCGCCTCGTGGTGGAGCCACCCACAACTGGCTGGTGTGGCACGGCAAAGCCTCCGTGCGCGAGTACCTCAAAGACCGTCCTCAATTCATCACCGAATTCGGGCTCCAGGCGGTGCCCGACCTGTCCTCGCTCTCCCGGTTCCTGCCGGCCGAAGGAATCTACCCTCCGGGCGGTGGCTGGCGCTATCACTGCGCCCAGTTGGAGAAGCTACAGCGATACGTCGATCCCATCTCCCCTCGCAGCCCCCAGGAATGGATAGAGGCATCGCAAAGGGCACAGGCCTACGCGCTTCAGGTCGCTATCGAGCACTTCCGCCGCCGCAAGTACCGCACCAGTGGCACCGTCGTCTGGCAGCTCAACGACGCCTGGCCTGCCATCTCCTGGAGTCTTTTCGACTACTACCGCCAGCCGAAACGAGCGTACGAGCGGCTCAAGTCGCTGTACCATCCGGTCCTCGTTTGCCTGGAGTTCCCCCTCCGCCAGTACAGGCGTGGAGACCTCTTCCGCGCCCGCGTGTGGGCCATCAACGACCTCCAGACCGACATGCCCGATTGTATGCTGGACGTGCGACTGGACGGGGTCTCTCTCTTCTCGGACACGGTTTCATTGCCATCCGACTCCTCACAGCCTGTTGCGTGGGTGGAACATCTGCTGAACCAAGAGCCAGGGCAGGTCGAAACCACGCTACGTCAGGGCGAGAAGGTCGTCTCCACCAACGCGTACGACCTGCGGCAGTATGACCCAAGAAGCACGGAGCTACTGGACAGACTCTACGCCAGGGTTGGCCGCTGGCTGCTGGAATAGGCGACCTCGTTCACCTACGTGGGAGCACATACCAGTGACACGCTTGGGTGCTCGGTACCAGCCGCATTGCTTGCGCCGCGCCTCCCCAGCAGCCTGGAATCGATTCGCACCGCCAGGTAGCCGGGGTCTGCCAACTCTGTGTATAGACGCACCGGGATCAGAAACGTACACGAGGAGCGACACGACCCCGCTTGTGACAGGCGTGCTCTTGATGAGCACTCCTTCGGCGCCGGTCCGCTACCCACCAATCTTCGTCACATCGCCTCGATCGAGGAGTCATCTGGGCATCCGTGGATGACCAAGACCCTTCCTTGACTTTTCTTCGTCGAACGTGCATAACTAACGCCCCCCGTGGACCCACGCCGGATACCATGAATAACAGGAGGATCTGTATCAGAATGAAGAGATCGAGAACGTGTACAATGCTGCTCACTCTGGCCGTGGCCGTGTCGGTGGTTCTGATCGTGGGCTGTGGCGGTGGAGAGCCTGCCCCCGCTGAATCGGCCACATCGGCTCCCCCGGCAGCCACAGCTATCCCTCCCACTCCGATTCCGGACGAAGGAGACTCGGCCGTCGAGTATGCAGAATACGAAAACCCGGTGGGCCTTTTCAGCATCGACTATCCGGCCGACTGGACGACGGACGACCGTTCACGCTCGGATACCATATCCATCTTCTGGTATCCGGAGGAGCTCTATGCATCCGCGTCGCTGTTCCTGAGTCAGCTCACGGGGATAGCGGATCCGCAGAGCCAGATGCACGCCCTGATCGATGAGTGGATGGTCGACGCGTCCGCGTTCGCCACGGATGACGCCTATGAGGAGTTGAGCCGAGAGGATCAGGCAGACGGCAGCGTTCTCCTCCGCTTCTACTACACACGTGAGGAAGAACCCACGCAGGCTGCATGCTTCTTCGAGATCCACGATAGCCTCTTCTCCGCGCTGTGCTTGGGCAGCTCGGAGGACCGGTGGGACGAGCACGCCGAAGTCTTGGACCACATGATCGACAGCCTCGTGGTTACGCCCCCGACCGCTGAGGGACCAGCCTCCAGCTATACAGCATTCGTACACCCCAGTGGAGTATTCAGCATCGAATACCCGGCAGGTTGGCTCGTGGAGGACCTGTCGACCCAGGGGCAGGACATCTTCATCAGCTTCTCGGGGGAAAGCGGAGCGTTCATCTTCGCGGAGCTCGTCGACGTGGGTGAAACGCTGAGCGCGCAGGGCCTGGATGACTTCATCGACGTCGCTATCTCCGCCGGGTTTGGTCAGGCCGAAGGGTACCAGGAAGTGAGCCGCGAGGCCCAAAACGACGGCGGCGTGTTGGTCGTCTTCAGGTACATCGCGAACGGAGAGCTAATGGACGTCGGCCTGCTGTTCAAGCCAGAGGGCAATCTAGTCTCCGCCTTGGCCATTGGCGCGCCAGAGGCGGTGTTCAACAGTTACACAGGCGATTTTAACCACGCGGGCAACACCTTCGTAGTGGACGAGAGCGCTTGGCCCTACTAGAGTCGGCTACGTAGCCTGGCGGCATCTCGCCGCGCCCAGAGCACTAGCCAGGGAGGATATGGGAATACGTCCCCCATATCCTCTCTTCGTGCCGGGCGCCTGGCGGTTGCTCGTCGATTCAGTTGAGGAATCCAACAGGAAAGCGTATAATGGTCCGGGCATGGGACGATGAACATCCTGGTCACAGGTGGCGCGGGTTACATCGGAAGCATAGCTACCGAAGTGCTGATCGAGGCTGGCCACGAGGTGGTCGTCTACGATAGCCTGCTGTACGGGCACAGTGAGGCCGTGCACCCGGAAGCGGTCTTCGAGAAAGGCGACCTGGCAGACAAGGATCGGCTGAACGACGTCTTCAACGCACATTCCATCGATGCAGTGATGCACTTTGCAGCTCACAGCATCGTGCCGTTCTCCATGCAGAATCCTCTGCCCTTCATCAGGGACAACGTCAGCAACGCCATCAATCTGCTCGAAGCGGTGGCAACCCACGACGTGAAGAGTTTCATCCTTTCTTCCACCGCTAACGTCTACGGAGATCCGGAGCGAGTCCCCATCGCGGAGGACGCCAGGCTCGCCCCCAGCAGCCCCTACGGCGAGTCCAAACTGATGATCGAGAGGATGCTCCACTGGTGCGAAGTTCGATACGGGCTAAGGTACGCCAGCCTTCGCTACTTCAACGCAGCGGGGGCATCGGAAGCCTACGGAGAGGACCATAGCCCCGAGACCCATCTCATCCCTCTCGTCCTCAGGGTGGCCCTCGGTCAGAAGGATTCTCTGGACATCTACGGTGACGACTATCCCACGAGGGACGGGACCTGCGTGCGTGACTACATCCATGTCGTGGACCTGGCCCAGGCACACGTCCTGGCGCTAGAGGCCCTGGACCGTGGAAGCTGCGTGTACAATCTGGGTAATGGCCAGGGGTTCACCGTGCACGAGGTGGTGGCCACAGCACGAGCGGTCACCGGACATGACATCCCTGCAGTGATCGCACCTCGCCGCGCGGGGGACCCGGCGACCTTGGTAGCCAGCTCCGACAGGATTCGGCAGGACCTCGACTGGCAGCCGCGTTTTCCGCACCTGAAAGACATCATCGAGAGCGCCTGGCGCTGGCACCGAGCCCATCCGGACGGATATGGCCGGAGATCACGCCGCACAGGCGAGAGCTGAGCACGGGACCAGGGATCGCACTACGCGCCTTCTAGGGGGGAGTGATGGCCGAGATCGTGAACTACCCCTTGCTGGCCCTGGTGGGCCAGGAAGAGATGAAGACCGCACTGATCCTGGCGGCCATAAACCCAAGACTCCGCGGCGTTCTCCTGATGGGACCGAGGGGCACGGGCAAGACGACGGCAGCTCGAGGGCTCGTCGACCTGCTCCCGCCCGTGCAGCAGAGTAGCTGCCCTCACGGGTGTGACCCCCGCCTCGCCGCCATCTCCATGGAGTACATCTGCCCGGAGTGTGCCGAGAAGCTGGAGAAGGGTGAAGAGATCACCTATCTGGCCCCCATGCAGTTGGTCGAGCTGCCCCTCAACGCCAGCATGGACGACGTGATCGGCGGACCCAACCCCAGAGTCGCCCTGGAGCAGAGCCGCTGGCAGTTGCAGCAAGGCATCCTCCACTACTCCCACCGCAACGTCCTGTACGTGGACGAGGTGAACCTGCTGGACGAGGAGATCGTGAACTGCATCCTCGATGCGGCGTCGCGAGGCTACTACGTGGTGCGACGAGGCAGGTTGATCGGGACCTTTCCCTCGGAGTTCCTGCTCATCGGCTCCATGAACCCTGAGGAGGGCACCCTTCGCCCTCAGCTCATGGATCGTCTGGGTCTCCGGGTCGTCGTAGCCCCGGTGCAGGAAGCCCAGCAGCGCCTGGATGTCTACGAACGCAACCGGAGCTTTGCCGACGATCCCGTGTCGTTCGCTGCCAGCTACGCGGATCAGACCATGGCTCTCGCGGATGAGATCGCCAGCGCCAAGGACCTGCTGCCCAAGGTCACCATTCCGCCGAGGACGGCCCAGGCGGGTATGCGGCTCATCAACTCTCTGCACGTCCAGTCGCACCGTGCGGAGATCGTGCTCCTGGAGGCCGCTCGCGCAAGGGCTGCGGCCGACGGGCGACAGGAGGTAACGGAGGAGGACGTGGCCGTGGTGGCGCCCCTGGCGCTGCGCCAGCGCCGAAGCGACTATATGGAGCGTTTCGTGAAGGACAGCCACAAAGAAGACGAGAGAATCGCCAATGGGGTCAAGAGAATCCTGGGGATCGAGAAACACTAGATGCGCTTGGGGATCAACGGGTTCTTCTGGGACATGGAGAGCACGGGCAGCGGCCAATACACCCGCCGACTGGTCTCTGGATTGCTCGATCTCGAGGCCAGGCCCGAATGCCTTCTCTTCAGGCCGAGCGACGGCCCGGGCGATGGAGCGGCCCTCTCGCCACCGGCGCGGATCGGCGAGCGCCTGCTGGCTACTCCCCTGGCGCTGGGAGAGAACGTCGCCAAGCTCTGGTTCGAGCAAGTCTCCTTTCCTCGAGCCTGCCTCCGTGAGGGCGTAGACGTCATTCACGTGCCCTACTTCGCACCGTCGCTACTCGGCGCACGCAAGATGGTGGTCACCATCCACGACCTGATCCCCCTCGTCCTCCCAGCCTACCGTGGCTCCCTTCTGGTACGCGCATACATTGGACTGGTCGCCATGGCCGCCAGACGAGCCGCCGCCATCCTCACCGACTCCCACGCCTCGAAGAAGGACATCGTCAGGCTTCTGCGCGTGCCAGCCCAGCGGGTGCGGGTGGTGCACCTGGCAGCGAGCGAGGCCTTCCAGCCCGTGGTGGAAAGGGATAGGCTGTCTGATCTCCGACGCAAGTACGGCCTGCCGGAGAAGTACGTGTTGTACCTCGGCGGGTTCGACCAGCGCAAGAACGTCGAGACCCTCGTCGCCGCCTACGCCGCCATGGACGCCGACCTGACCAAGCAGACGCGGCTCGTCATCGCGGGCCGCCTGCCGACGCGCGACTCAGACTTCTTTCCCGACCCACGCCCCATGGTGGAGAGATGGGGCTTGAGGGACAGGGTGGTCTTCACCGAATGGGTGGCAGAGGAAGACAAGCCAGCCCTGTACAGCGCTGCTACGCTGTTCGTCTTCCCGTCCCTCTACGAGGGGTTTGGCCTTCCCGTCCTGGAAGCTATGTCGTGTGGCACGGCTGTCATCGCCTCCAAGTGCACCTCCCTGCCCGAGATCACAGGAGATGCAGCCCTGCTGGTTGACCCGGGCGATGCGGCGGGTCTGGCAGCAGCCATGACCCTTCTGCTGGAGAGCGCGCCTCGCAGGGAGGAACTGGCGTCCAGGGCACTCCAGCGGGGCAAACTCTTCTCCTGGCAAGAGACTGTCGGCCAGACGCTGGACACGTACAGGTCGGTAGCCGCGTCTCCATCGCCAGTCCCGGACAGCACATGAGAGTATTGATGATCTCCAAGGCCTGCGTCAGGGGCAGCTACCAGAGGAAGCTGGAGGAGCTAGCCAGGTTCGAGGACATCCAGCTCACGGCCATCGTGCCGCCATACTGGCAGGAGAAAGGCCACGTGATCCCACTGGAGCGCAGCCATACCGCCGGCTACGACCTCACAGTGGAGAAGATGGCCTTTAACGGCCATTTCCATCTCCACTTCTATCCAGGTCTCGGCGAGCACATCCGGCGGGTGCGACCCGAGATCGTGCACGTCGACGAAGAGCCGTACAACTTCGCCACCCTCCACGCCGTACGTATGGCGCAGAGGGTCGGGGCCAAGCCTTTGTTCTTCACCTGGCAGAACCTGCTGCGCCGCTATCCGTTCCCCTTCAACTGGATGGAGCGGTACAACTACAGCCACTGCGCCCACGCCATCGCGGGCAACCGCGAGGGGGAAGATGTGCTCCGCAGAAAGGGCTATCAGGGCCCGGTAACCCTTGTCCCCCAGTTCGGCGTCGATCCCGACCAGTACAGCCCGTCTATCGAGCAGACGGGCGTGGACTCCTCTTTTCGTATCGGTTACGCCGGACGCTTGGTGGAGGAGAAAGGGGTAGACCTGTTGTTGAAGGCGGTAGCAGGTCTGCGGGGCAACTGGCGACTGTCCATCCTGGGAGATGGCCCAGACAAGGCCCGCCTGACCGAGCTGTCGAGAGACCTGGGCCTGGAGGATCGGGTCACTTTCCAGGAGCCTGTACCTACGTCGGCGATGCCGGCCCACTATCGACAGTTACAGGCTCTGGTGCTACCCTCCAGATCGCGCCCCAACTGGAAGGAGCAGTTCGGACGAGTGCTCATCGAGGCCATGGCCTGTGGCATCCCTGTGGTAGGCTCAGACTGCGGGGAGATAACACACGTCATCGGCGACGCAGGCCTGATCTTCCCTGAGAACGACGAGGAGCAGCTACGAGCTTCTCTCGACCGCCTGATGCGAGATGAAGACTTGTACGCCTCGCTGGCGATCAAGGGACGCCAGCGTGTGATGCAGCACTATACCCAGAAGATCATCGCCGAGGCTACGTACGGCGTCTATGTCAGCATGGTCGAGTCGGAACAGCGGTGAAGCTGTCACCCTCATCCCGCCGTTGCCACGGGGCTCTTGACCACTTGCACTCATGTGAATATAATAGCGACGTAGTATGCACATTGGCCTGAACGCCCACCTGCTCTCATCTTCGAAGAGCTATCGTGCCGCAGGCATCAACTGGTACATCTACAGCCTGCTGCAGCATCTGCCTGACGCAGTTGACGGGCACAGCCTGACTGCATTCTTGGGCGACAAGGAGGCAAGTCGGTCCTTTCCGAGACTGCGGACCAAGGTGACAACGCTACCTACGAGGAATCCCGCAGTCAGGATACTGTGGGAGCAGCTCTGGCAACCTGTAGAACTCCGACGCGAGCGCATAGATCTACTGCATTCCATGGCCTTCGTCCAGCCTTTGGCCCTGGGTTGTGCTGGAGTAGTAACCATCTATGATCTCAGCTTCTTTCTCTTCCCGCAGCGGCTGCCGTCCTGGAGGCGCGAGTACCTCAGATGGGGAACCGCCTCATCAGCCCGGCGAGCCACAAGGGTCATTGCCATCTCGTCCAGCACCAAGCACGACATCGTAAGGTTACTAGGCGTCTCAGAGAGCAGGGTAGATGTGGTAGCCTGTGGGGTAGACGACGACTTTCGCCCCATCGAGAGCGAGGAGCAGTTGGAGTCCCTACGCAGAAAGCGGCACCTCCCGCCGGAGATACTGCTGTTCGTGGGCACCCTCGAACCCCGCAAGAACCTCACGACCCTGCTGCGCAGCTATGCCCTGTTGAGACAACGATTCGATCCTCCGCCGCTGGTGGTCGGCGGCCCCAAGGGATGGCGCCACGAAGAGGTCTTCTCCCTGGCGGAGGAGTTGGGTTTGCAGAAGCATGTGCTCTTCCCTGGCTACATCCCGCGCGACGAACTGCCCCTATGGTACAATGCCGCGTCACTCTTCGTATACCCTTCACTGTACGAGGGCTTTGGACTGCCTCCCCTGGAGGCTATGGCCTGTGGCACCCCCGTGGTTGCTTCGAACACTTCTGCCCTGCCCGAGGTGGTAGGCGATGCAGGCTTGCTCGTGGAGCCCACCGATGCCGAAGGGATGGCCGACGCGATGTACCGTGTCCTGGCCGACTCGGAGTTGAAGGACACCCTGCGGGCGAAGGGGTTGGAGAGAGCAAGGACCTTTTCCTGGCAGCGAGCAGCTCGGGAGACCGCCAGGACGTATGATCGGGCCATGAGCGTTTCCACGAGCTAGGAGCCAACGTGTTCGGGACGTACAAACGCTGGTCAAACCTGATTCTGGTACTGTCCGACGTTATCCTGATCAACGTCTCCTTCGTGCTCTCGCACTACCTACGGTACGAGCTGCAGTGGGTTCGAGCTGTGGCCGAAGCATACTACGTACCCTTCACGTCCTACATCCCGGTGTCCATCCTCCTCACCGTGATCCTGCTCGCAGTGTTCAAGACAGAAGGTCTCTACGATCGGCGGCGAGGCTCCTCCTGGCTCGACGACATCTACATCATCTCCACGAGCACCCTCGTGGGCATAGCCATCATGATCTGCATCTTCTTCCTCTATCGCGCCTACTTCTACTCGCGGCTCATCTTCTTCTACGCCGTACTCCTCATCGTGACGTCCCTGAGCCTCAGCCGCCTCATCGAGCGACAGGTCGCGGCGTACCTCAGGCGGCGAGGTATCGGCGTAGATCGCGTGCTCATCGTGGGCGCCGGCACCACAGGCCGTGCCATCATGCGCAGCATCCTGGCCCAACCAGAACTGGGATATCGCCCCGTCGGCTTCGTCGACGATGACCCCAAGAAGCAGGAAAGCGACATCGGTCCCTTCAAGGCCATGGGAGGCACGGCCGATCTGGCGGCGATCCTGAGGAACGAGGCCATAGACCACGTCATCATTGCGCTTCCCTGGATATCGCACCGTAAGGTGCTGGGCATCATCACCGATAGCGAGAGACAGGGCGTACGAGCACGCTTCGTTCCCGATCTCCTCCAGATGAGCCTGAGTGAGGTGGACACGGATGTCATGGATGGCATCCCGCTGATCGGCATCCGGCAACCCACCCTGAAGGGGTGGAGGATCGCCTTGAAGCGCTTCATCGACATCGCCCTCTCCTCTGCGGGGCTGTTGCTGCTCTCTCCCTTGCTGCTGCTGATTGCATGGATCATCAAGCTCGACTCACCTGGCCCGGTCTTCTTCAAACAGACCCGTCTTGGTCGTGGAGCGAGGCCCTTCACGTGTTACAAGTTCCGGTCCATGCGAGAAGATGCCGAACGGGTGAAGCCACGCCTCACCAAGCTAAACGAGGCCGAGGGACCCATCTTCAAGATCAGAGACGATCCACGGATTACACGAGTGGGCAGAATCTTGCGCCGCTTCAGCATAGACGAACTGCCCCAGCTCATCAACGTCTTCCGCGGCGACATGAGCCTGGTCGGCCCGAGACCGCCGCTCCCCGGCGAGGTGGAGGAGTATGAAGACTGGCATCACGAGCGACTGAGGATCCCTTCAGGCATAACCGGTCTATGGCAGGTCATGGGCCGAAGCGACCTGACCTTCGACGAGATGGTCATGCTCGACCTCCACTACGCCGAGAACTGGTCGCTCTGGCTGGATTTCAAGATCCTGCTGAGAACGATCCCCACTGCCCTGCTTGGCCGTGGCGCCTACTGACCAAACCCTGCCCCTTCCCACCGCCAGGCGAGATCACGCAAATCGGGACACGTACGAATCGCCCCTTCGGGCTGAGTTGGTGGAATGAGAACGATCAGGCTGCCAGGACTCATCGACATCCACGTACACCTCAGGGAGCCCGGCGGCACCCACAAGGAGGACTTCTCCTCAGGCACTGCCGCGGCCCTGGCCGGAGGCGTCGTCGCCGTCCTCGACATGCCGAACAACACACCTCCGGTCGTCGACCGATCGATCCTCGATCAGAAGATAGAGCTCGCCAGACGAAAGGCCCGGTGCGACTACGCCTTCTACGTTGGGGCCTCGACGGAGAACGCCGCCACTCCCGTGATAGACCCCCACGTGGCGGGACTCAAGATGTACCTCGACGCGACGTATGGCCCGCTTCGTTTGGCCTCCTTACCCGCGCTACTGAGACACTTCGAGTCCTGGCCCAGGAACAAGCCCATCGCGGCCCACGCCGAAGGGCTGTCCACAGCGGTGATCATCGGACTGGCCCAACTCTATGACCGGCGGGCCCACGTCTGCCACGTGAGCCGGGGATCGGAGATAGAGCTCGTGAGGAGGGCCAAGGAGAGGGGCGCCCACGTCACCTGTGAAGTGACCCCGCATCACCTCTTCCTCACGGAAGACGACGCGCCCTCGCTGGGGAGCCTCGCCTACATGAAGCCTGAGCTGGGCACACAGGAGGACAACGATGCCCTGTGGGACAATCTGGGCATCGTCGATGCTGTGGCATCCGATCACGCCCCCCACACGCTGGAAGAGAAACAGAGCGATTCCCCGCCTCCGGGGGTCCCCGGCCTGGAGACGACGTTGCCCCTGCTGCTGAACGCGGTCCACGAGGGCCGGCTGCCGCTGGAGAGAGTCGCGGAGTTGTGCCACGAAGGACCAGCCCGGATCATGGGCCTGCGCCCGCCCGAGGATTCCTACGTGGAGGTAGATCTGGACGAAACGTGGTCCATCAGAGGGGCAGATCTGCTCACAAGGTGTGGGTGGACCCCCTTCGAGGGCAGGTCAGTCCAGGGCCGCGTACGGAGCGTCTATCTGCGGGGCACCAAAGTCTACGAGCCTGGCAGAGTCCTCGCTGCACCTGGATCAGGTCGCCCCCTCACGTTGGCTTGAGAGGGCCTGCTACTTCCAGGTCATGGCCGGAACCGAAGCCGGCTGGGCATAGGGCCCGTTGCGAAACTCGTCCCAATAACCCCTCTGCTCGACCACCGAGTAGGCAAAGATCGCTTGCCCCTGGCATCCCGCGTTCCTCGCCATGTTGATCCGGGCCTCGATCTCCGCGAATGACGCGTAGTCAGCGTGGATACCCGCATAGACGTGGCGTCCGTAGGATTCCGAGCTGAAATCGGCGACCAGCGTCTTGAAACGGCTTCGGCTGTCCTTGACGGCGGTCCCGTACAGCATCGGAGCGATGAAGTCCATCTTGCCTATCTCCAACCAGCCGCGGGAGTCCTGGGAGTATCCAGCGTACCCTTCGTAGGTGCTGCTCCCGTACGTGACCCACTGCCATTTGTCTTTGTAGATAGGCCACACCGCTCCAGACAACGCCACCCCAGGCCTCAGAGGCAGAACTTCGTCGTAGATGCGGCTCACCAGTTCGGTGATCTGGGCACGCTGCCACGCACTACGATCACTCACGCCCTGTTCCTTCCGCAGCCGCTCCCCCACCGGATCGTACGAGTAGTACGGTCCCGCATACCTCACGTAGTCCAGATGGAGCCCGTCGACGTCGTAGTTCAGGACGATGTCCCGGCATACAGCCACGAAATGCTCGGTCACCGCGGGATGGCCCGGATTGGCGGCCAGGTAGCTCGTGTTGAGCTTCATGGGGTTGCCGCTGCTGTCCCACTGCACCCACTCGTTCCCGTACAAGCTGTTGAAGGTCTTGTACATCTGGCGCGGGGTGCTGTTCGCGGGCGCAGTCTCGCCCAGCCACGAAGGATAGACGTTGACGTAGGCGTGCAACTGGAGTCCAGCGGCGTGTGCCTCGTCGATAGCCAACTGGAGAGGATCCCACCCGGGATACCGGCCCAGAGTCCCCGTCAGGCGGTCGGCCCAGGGCTCATAGACGGAGGAGTAGTAGGCATCGCCGTTCCCCCGCACCTGGAACAGGAGGATGTTGAAGTTGGCCGAGGCGGCCTTCTTCACGATGGTCCGCACGTCGGCCGCGGTCTTGTAGGACCAGCGAGGGACCCAGATCGCTCGTCCCTCGCTGGATGGTATCGCTGCCTGCTCGATCGGGGGTCCGGCTCCCTCGGTGAGCGGTTCGTCTGTGGGTACCTGGCTGGGTCCACCCGCCTCCGCACCAGGCAAGACGAGATACTCGGGATCGTAGTCCGCAGCAACGACGAACCCCTGACCGGCGGGCTTTCTGCCCGAGGTCGCGGCAAGGAAGCCCAACACTGCCACGAGCACCACCGCCGCGGCGCCCAGGACGAACTTCGCCGTTCTTCCCATACTATGATCCCCTTTCCACCGTCGGAGCGGTCGTCCCGTCAAGGTGGATGCCTGAGAGTTGAGTCAGCCCCCAGTGGGTGCAGCGTGCTAGTTCAGAAAGGGCTTGAGATTGCGGCTGCGGCTGGGATGGCGAAGGCGCCGCAGCGCTTGAGACTGGATCTGCCTGATCCTCTCCCTGGTCAAGCCCAGCTTCTCGCCGACCTGCTCGAGAGTGTAGTCCTCGCCGTCCTCCAGGCCGTACCTCAGACGGAGCACACGCGCCTCGCGCTCGGACAGGGAATCCAGAGCATCCTCCACCCGCTCCCCCATCAGGCTGCGCGAAGTCATGGACGAGGGCGTCGGTGTGTCCTCGTCCTCGATGAACTCGGCCAGAGTGCTCTCTTCCTCCTCCCCCACTGGCGTCTCCAGGGAAAGAGGTTGGCCGGCCACGTGCATCAGCTCGCTCACCCGGTCTGGCGGCACTTCCAGCTCTTCGGCCAACTCTTCGTTGGTGGGCTCTCGTCCCAGCTCCTGCGCCAGTCGCTTCGCGGTCCGATGAACCCTGTTCAACTCGTCGACAATGTGTGCAGGCAACCGGATCGTACGCCCCTGGTCGGCCACAGCCCTGAGTACTGCCTGGCGAATCCACCAGGTTGCGTACGTGCTGAAGCGGTGGCCCCGATCAGGGTCGAAACGCTCGACAGCCTTGATCAGGCCCAGGTTGCCCTCTTGCATGAGGTCCGACAGGGGCAGACCCCTGCCCAGATACTTGCGGGCGATGCTGATCACGAGACGAGAGTTGGCCTCTATGAAGTGGCCGCGGGCCTCTTGTCCCTCTCTTGCCTTCTCCTCGAGCCGCTCCCTCTGCCTCGGGCTCAGATCCTCCTTGGTGAGCAATACCTCGGCGGTCCTACCCTCGCGCAGCTTCAGAGCAAGCTCCCTCTCATCCTCAGCGCTAAGTAGCGGAACGGTCCCCACTTCCCGCATGTACATCGAGATCACGTCATCGCTCTCGATGCCTCTGAGGGAAGCACGACCTGCTCTTGCCTGTGTTTCGCCGTCAAGCTCGCTGACGCCGAGTTCTTGATCTTCCAGTAGTTCTAGTTCGTTGACTCTCATTTCTCTCCTCCCGTAACAGCCGTCTTGACAGACAACTGCTAACTGCATGAGGAGCGTAGAGGATTCCTTTACACCTGCTGCCAGTTCCTAGTCAGCCTCCTGGTCCTCCCCTGGGCAATGCACCTCAGAGAACCGTGGGACGAATCTGTCCAGTTGCCTCTTCTCCAGCCTGTAGAAGACACGAAGACCATCCTTCCTGTTGGCCACCAAGCCAGCGTTCTCCAGTACCCGATAATGGTGAGACATGGCCGGCTTGCTTTTTCCGCAGACACAATCGAAGTCCTCGCAACCGAGTTCTTCGCTTACTATCAGCATCCTGATGATCTGGTAGCGTGTCGGATCTGCCAGGGCCTTGAACACCTTGATCGCTTGCTGTGAGAAGTCGGAATCCATACGCACACCATGCGACTATTTCCACGTTTTTAGAACTGCTTAAGCATGATAGCACTAATGGGTACCTCTGTCAAGGCGCAGGAATGAGCCACAACACCGCTCTCCCACGCACAGGCACCCTCTACCTCCTCTTTCTCTTCAATCCTCATCTATGCTCGTGTTTCCATCAAAAAGCAAACAAAAACGGCGTCGGTAGGCACCCACGCCGTTGTCCGTCCTCATCGGCGGCACCCTCAGTACACGTACTTCCTCCACACCTCGTGACCGTGCATCTTGCCCAGCAGCACCACCGCCGCGTAGCGTGGCGCTGTGGGCTGTGCCAGCAAGTTCATGCCTGCCTCCTCTGGCAGACGGCCTCCCTTTCTCTGGTTGCAGGGTATACAAGCGGCCACCACATTGTCCCAGCTATGCCCCCCGCCCCGCGAGCGAGGCACCACGTGATCCAGCGTGAGCTTCCCCTTCGTTGGTTGTGCCCCACAGTACTGGCAGGTGTATTGGTCGCGTGCGAGAATCGTGCGCCTGGTGAGAGGTATCAGCAGTCGATGCGGGACGCGCACGTAGTAGACCAACCGGATCACCAGAGGCATCTCTAGAGCCATTCTCTCGGAACGGACCTTGGCTCGAGCAGCCTCTACGACCTCGGCCTTCTCCTTGAGCAGCAGGACGATGGCCCTGCGCACCGAGACGATGTGGAGGGGCTCCAGGCTCGCGTTGAGCACCAGCACGCCCCCCGATAGCCTACTCTGACCGCTGACGAAAGTCGTACCTCTCTCCATGCGTGAACGGACGAGATGCGTCCTCGTCCCTTCCAATCAGATACAGGGGAGGCAGGATTCGAACCCGCAACCTACGGTTTTGGAGACCGTTGCTCTGCCAGCTTGAGCTACTCCCCTTCGTTTTCGAGATCTCTCAATCACCTGACGCCTATATTAGCACAACTGACCGGAGCTTGTCAAGCGCGAGTGCCACGAGCCAGAACGCGCCGCCGAGCATCGTTACCCATAGGTTGACTTTGTGGCGCATTACCCCGCTGTGTATAATACGAAACGGAGTCTCTCTCATGTATAGCCTCGACGACACTATCACCGCGGTATCCAGCCCCATCGGCGAGGGCGGCATCGGCATCGTAAAGATGAGCGGCCCCGAAGTGCTGCCCATCCTTCGAGCCATCTTCGCTCCAGGTGCTGCCGAGACTGCCGCCGACCCGGACTGGGGACCTGTCTCGCACCATCTCTATCACGGGCACATCGTGGACCCCGAGACCCGGCAGACAGTGGACGAGGTGCTGGTCTCTTACATGGAGGCGCCCCATACCTACACCCGCCAGGACGTGGCAGAGATCAACTGCCACGGGGGCATCGTGCCGTTGCGCCGGGTGTTGGAGCTGACCCTGCGCCGGGGGGCGCGCCTGGCCAGCCCAGGCGAGATGACCCTCCGCGCCTTCCTCTTGGGCCGGCTGGATCTGGCCCAGGCCGAGGCGGTCCTGGACGTCGTGCGGGCCAAGACCGAGGCCGGACTGCGCGTGGCTGTCGAACAGTTGGGCGGGCATCTCTCGCGCCAGATACGCACCGTGAGGCATGAGCTGGTCGAGGTATTGGCCTATCTGGAGGCAGCCATCGACTTCCCCGAAGACGAGATTCCCGAACAGGACATACGACAGACCTTGAGCCGAGCTACGGAGGCCCTGGAAGCGCTCATCGCCAGCGCCGACCAGGGTCTGATCTACCGGCAAGGGATCAGGGGCGCCATCGTGGGCCGCCCCAACGTCGGCAAGTCGAGCTTGTTGAACCGCCTGCTCCGGACGTCAAGAGCCATCGTCACCCCGGTCCCTGGAACCACCCGAGACACGCTGGAGGAGACGATCAACCTTCAGGGCGTTCCGCTGATCCTGGTGGACACGGCCGGCATTGCCGACAGCGCGGACCTGGTGGAGAGACTGGGGGTAGAGCGCAGCAGGCAGGCCCTGGCCAGCGCAGACCTGGCACTGTTAGTCATCGATGCCAGCGAAGAGCTCCTGGATTCCGACCTTCAGATCGCCGGTCTGGTGGGCAACAAGCCCGCGCTCGTCGTCCTCAACAAGACAGACCTGCCGGAGCTGGCGCAGACAGACCACCTCCTGCCAGGAGCGCCGCAGGCAAGAATCTCAGCCCTCACCGGCGAGGGTCTGGCCGACCTGGAGGAGAGCATCGTCGAACTGATCTTCTCGGGTGGTGTGGTGGCCTCCGACACGCCGCTGGTGACCAATCCACGCCACAAGCAGGCCCTTCTGGAAGCCCTCGACCGCGTGAACGCGGCCCGGCACGCAGCCGAAACGGGTTTACCCACCGATCTGCTGGCCATAGACGTCACCGCGGCGGTCGATGCCCTGGGGGAGATCACCGGCGAGACGGCCACGGAAGACCTGCTGGAGGTCATCTTCAGCGAGTTCTGCGTCGGCAAGTAGCGGCGATGTGGGCCTGCAGCCTGCGATGTGCTATAATCGCCTCGCAACACACATGACTGAAGACGAGATGTACATGCGCGAGGCCCTGGCGGAAGCCCGGGCTGCATTCGAGCGAGGCGAGATCCCTGTGGGGGCCGTTGCTGTGCACAAGGGCTACGTGGTGGGCCGGGCGCACAACCGCAGAGAGGAACTGGCCGATCCCACGGCTCACGCGGAGATCATCGCTCTGCGCGAGGCCGCTCAGATGCTCGGGCGTTGGCGGCTATCGGGTGTCACACTGTACTGCACGCTGGAGCCGTGCCCCATGTGCGCGGGCGCCATGGTCTTCGCTCGATTGCCGCGTCTGGTCTACGGAGCGGACGATCCCAAGTCGGGAGCCGTGACCTCGGTGTTCGACATTGTACGCTCGCCCAGGCTGAGCCATCAGGTCAAGGTGACGAGGGGCGTCCTGGCCGAAGAGTCCAAGGAGCTACTGGATTCGTTCTTCGGGGAGCTCCGGGATCGCCAGGCATAGAGACCAGCTCATTTCTTGCCGCGGAGGGGTGCCAGAGTGGACGATTGGGGCGGTCTCGAAAACCGTTGTGAGGGCAACCTCACCGTGGGTTCGAATCCCACCCCCTCCGCCAAACACGTGTCCTCTCTCGGGCCCTACCTGGCGCCATGAGTGAAAAGCGCCACCTCGCCAACGCTCGATCCTACCTCAGTACGTTGTGCAACGTGAAGCCCAACAGACAGGTCGGTTCTCCGGGAAACCGCGCGGCCACCAAATTCCTCGAGCAGACCATAGAGCCGTGGGTCCACACGATTGACGCGAGCCCCTTCCCTTGCCTGGATTTTCACGACAGTGGATCGTCGCTGACCTTGAGAGACGAGTCTTTCGAGGTCCACGTCAGCCCATACTCTGTGGGATGCGACGTCACGGCTGAGCTGGCAACGGTCTCCACAGTCGAAGAACTCGAGGAATGCGTGTGCGAGAGCAAGATCCTGCTGATGAAAGGGGCACTGTGCGTTGAGCAGTTGATGCCCAAGAACTTCGTTTTCTACAACCCCGATCACCACAAGCGGGTATACGCCCTTCTGGAGGAGAAGCAGCCGGCTGCGATCATCACCGCCACCGGCAAGAACCCGGACATGGTCGGTGCCCTGTACCCGTTTCCTGTGATCGAAGACGGCGATTTCGATATACCTTCGGTCTACTGCACAGACACCGTGGGGGAGAGAATCGCTGAGGAAACGGGGAACGCCCTCAGACTGAAGATCGACGCCAGGCGTCCACCCGCGACCGCCAACAACGTCATTGCTCGCAGGAACCCTGAAGCGCGAGAGAAGATCGTGGTCTGTGCTCACATCGACGCGTATGGGGACGCGCCTGGCGCCTCGGACGATGCCTCCGGTATCGTCGTACAGCTACTGCTCGCGGAGATGCTCGAAGCCTATAGTGGACCAATGGGCATCGAGATAGTCGCCTTCAATGGCGAGGATCACTACAGCGCTGCCGGACAGATGGACTATCTACACCGCTACGGAGATAAGCTGGAGAAGGTCCTCATAGCCATCAACGTAGACGACGTGGGATACGTCCATGGGAAGACGGCCTACTCGTTCTACGAGTGTCCAGACGAGATCGAGACGAAAGCGGAGACTGCTTTCGGCGGCTATAGTGGTTTGATCCAGGGGGATCAGTGGTACCAGGGCGACCACATGGTCTTCGTCCAGAGCGGGAAGGCAGCCCTGGCGATGACGTCAGAGAGAATGTCCGAGTTGATGGCCACCGTCACACATACCGCCAGAGATGTGCCCGAAATCGTCGATTGTGCTAGGCTCGTTGAGGTTGCGCAGGCGTTGAGAACCTTGATATCCCAGATATGAAGCAGGCGCGCGCAGGGAAGAGCCAGGCAACCCCACAGCCCACGCTGGGATCATCGCTTGCTCTGTCGCTGGCGGCTGCCAGGTCTCGGGTCAAGTCCTCCACAGACATTCCCGCACTACGCCCTGGTGCCCCAGTAGCTGCACGACGCTAGAACGAGGTGGCTCATGTACAAGACCAGGAGACGACTGCTTAACGTACTGATCTACGTACTTGCTTCAGAGAAAGCAGTACAGCATCTTCTGACGGCTCTGCTCTTTCTCGTACATATCCCTGCCATAGGTACACCAGATATCGGCACGACCTTTCAGATCAGCAATGGGATCATGGCGATGCTGAATCTGGCGTATTTCGTTTCCTTCGTGATCGGGATAGTAGGAAAGGCCAAGCAGCAAGAGTGGTCCATCTGGCTAATCATTCTCCTGGCTTCCCTGGATATCGTTTTGGAGTTTGTGTTTCATGGCTTCTTCTTCATCACCGTGTCAGTCATAGTCTCCGCCATTCTGATAGCCGTTTCACTGCTATGGCGCCATTATGCGCGTCGAGGCTAAGAGCGACGTGACAGATCCTGGCCGACAGAGAGCCAAACCCTATACACCCTTCTGGCAGCTCAGCGCCCGCCGAGCCCATCGCACCAGGACTCACCTGCGGTTGTCTTCAGACACAGCACCATACTCGATCTCCATCACGCCTGGAAGTCCAAACGCCCAGGGGGAGGCCGGTTCCTCCTGCTGACCTTTGCGCCGATGCTCCTGGGCGCCTATCCCCCGAGAGGGAGGCTTTCACCATGTTGCCCGATTTGAACACCAAGGACATCGACATCGAGGATCTGGCTCAGCAAGCCCTGGAAGACCCTGAGGTGCGTTCAGAGCTACTCGAGGGCCTGTCCGACAAGCAGGAGAGGGTGGCCTACAACTGCGTGAGGGCCCTCTTGCTGCTGGGTGAGGAGCACCCCGAGTTGCTGTATCCCCACTGGGACCTCTTCGTCGAGCTGCTGCGCAACGAGAACACCTACTTCAAGCTGCGCGGCGCCAACCTCATCGCCACCTGCTCCGCCGCTGACACGGAGCACAGGTTCGAGGGCCTCCTGGAGGAATACTACGCTATCCTGAACGGGAGCGGCGTCATCGCGGCGTGTTACATCGCCAGGAACTCGGGGAAGATCGCCCTGGCCAAGCCGGACCTGGAGGACCGGATCACCAGCAAGCTCCTGGCCATCGACGAGACCAGCCACCCGGCCGAACGGAAAGACCTCATCAAGGGTCAAGCGCTGGAGGCGTTCGGGGAGTACTTCGAAACCTCAGAACGGAAGAAGGAGATCCTGGAGTTCGCCAGGGCACTGCTCGACAGCAAGAGCCCAAAGACTCGGAAGATCGCGAAGGCGTTCCTCAAGACGTGGGACGATGTCGCGTAGAGGTCGAGGCGGTGTCTGACCGCGTTGTCCGCCCGATCAGAGCGTGGTCTCTCCCAGCTCCTCCATCTCCTGCGGCGAATGGACAGCCATTCTGGCGGCCACTACAGCCAACCCGGCGTACAGCCAGAAGAGAGACACGGAGTGCGGGAAGTCCAGATTGAAGAAGTAGTGATCGACGATCCCGCCTACCATCGCTCCGAACAAAGCCACGGACAACCCCAGCAACAGAGCCTCACCCTGTGAATAGGGCTCCAGGCGCCGCCAGGAGACCCACGCGTAGGCGAAGAAGACCCCCATGATCAGCAGGAACGCGCCTAGCCCGATGAGACCCATCTCCTCGGCGATGAGGAGATAGACGCAGGAGACACCGATGTAGATATCGATGGAGGGCGTGCCTCCGAAGCCGACCCCGAACCACGGATAGCGGGAGATGAGCCTGAAAGCGTCCTTGTACTCTCCCATGCGCATCAAGGTGGCTGTATCCTCGATCAAGAAACCCTGCTGGAGGTGCAGTACGTATTCCCTGGTCTGAGGCAAGATCAGAACCAGGACCACGGCGAGCGCGATCACAGGCAGCAAACGACGATACCTGAGCACGGCCATCAGCACCATCGCCGCCCCGATGGCCACGAAGGCACCCCTGGAGAAGGTCAACATCAGACAGACCAGCATCACCGCCAGCATAGGCGCCACGAACTCCTTCCTGATCAACGGTCTCCGCACGAAGAGCTGTGGCACGGTCAGAGAGACCACGAGGATCAGCAGTCCTCCGAGCACGTTCGGGTTCACTGACGTGGATATGGCTCGCATGGGCAGATCGGGGTTGTCTTCGATAAACTGGAGCACGCCCCAGCCCGACGGGTAGTGGACTACACGCAGGAGAGACAACAGGCGCACAGTGAGCGCCTTGGGCAGGAAGTAAAGAACCACGCCCATCAACGACGCCACGAAGCCCGCGAGGATGATCGCCACCACGAGCTGTTTGAGCTGCCGGTAGCTGCGCACCGAGTTGGTGACCACGTACAACAGTGAGACGGCGATGATGATCTCCACGAAATGGCGCAGTGTGTCCTTGGTGATGCCGGCATGAGCACTCCCGGCGATGAAGACTGCGAAAGCCAGCAAGATGAAGACGAGAATCGGTAGATCGAGGGGAGAGGTAACGAAACCCTCCTGGGCGCGCGTGAGAAGCCGCGCTACCCACACGCCAAACACGGCCAGCAGCGCGACGTCGAGAAACGTAGGGTAGAACCCGATACTGAAGGGGATGGCGCCAAAGGGCAGGAGGCAGATCACCGCCACGAGGGCGAAAAGGCCAAGCTGGGTGCTCCTCAGCATCGCCAGGCCCACAATCGCTGCTCCCACCATGGCCAGGATGATAAGGGGGTGCAGAAGCACCAGCAACAGCCCGCCAGCCACCCCAAAGACAACGCACGTAGCCGCCACCGCCACACGCATGGGCCGTCCGCCGCGCAGCACCATACCCTGCACGGTTTGCATCAAGCCTTCAAGCCTTCGTCCAGCGATCATTTGCGCGCCACACAGATGACTGAGAGACCAAAGGGCAGATCGACCTTCTGGAGCAGGGCCCGTTCGACGAACAGGACCCGAGCCAGCCAGCGATTCAAGACGTCGGGCAAGTCCCGCAGATCCGACCTGGCCTCGTCGGCGGGCTTGTCCGGTATCTTCTTGATGATGCGCAGAGCGGCCGCGAAAGGGAACAGCAACGTATTCGCGTGGGCGATACGTTCCACTGTGAGGCCCACCTTCTCTGTCTCGACGGTGATATCCGCGCGTGTGTAGCGCCTCTTGATGTGTACCGCCAGGTCGTGTTCGCTGCGCAACGGGTTGTAGGCGGGGAGATTGACGATGACCCGTCCGCCGGGTTTGAGAACCCTGCCCAGTTCCCCGAAGGCCGACTCATCATTCTCGATACAGCAGATCACGTCGAAGGAGGTGACCAGATCGAAGGCTCCATCTGTGAAGGGCAGGTCGGTGAGCGATGATTGCACCAGCTCGCATCCCTCTACGTCGCGCTCAGCAGCCAGCCGGAGCGCCTCCGATGATACATCCACTCCCACCACATCTCCATAAGGTCTGAGGTGGCCCAGCATAGCTCCAGTGCCGCAGCCGGCGTCCAGGATCTTCAAGTCTGTCCTGGCCCTGTAGTGGCCATTGAGGAGCGACAAGAAGATGCTCCTCATACCCACGTACCACCAGTACGTGTCCTCCACATCGTACATGACCTGGTACTCTTCGATCTTCATTACACCAGGCCCTTCTGGGACTCGAACTCGCGGACCAGCTCGCACACCTCGCGTATCTGATCCTCGCTCACTTCTGGAGCCACCGGCAGGGTCAGGACCTCCTGCGCGCACCTCTCCGTCACGGGCAACGTCCCAGGGCCGAGGCCGAGGTCCGCATAGGCCGCCTGGAGATGAACGGGCACCGGATAGTGCACCAGAGCCCCCACGTCCCTCTCACGCAGGTACGCCTGCAACTCATCCCGCCCTTGGGACCTGACGGCGTAGATGTGGTAGCAGTGTTTGCCATACCCCGCATGATGCGGAGTCACCACCGCGGCATCCCTCAGCAACTCATCGTATAGCGCGGCGTGCCTCCTGCGCGTCGTATTCCACTCGTCCAGGTGCTGGAGCTTGACCCGCAGAATGGCTGCCTGCAACTCGTCGAGACGGCTATTCAGGCCCTTGACCGAGCTGACGTACCTGTCCGCCCACCCATACTGGCGCAAGAGAGCCACCTGCTCGGCAAGAGACGAATCGTCGGTCACCACCAGCCCGCCATCCCCGTAGGCACCCAGATTCTTGGTGGGGTAGAAGCTGAAACAGGCTACGTCGCCCAGAGAGCCGGCCTTGCGTCCTTTGTACTCCGCTCCATGGGCCTGGGCCGCGTCCTCCACCACCTTGAGGCCGTGCACCTGCGCTATGGACAGAATGGGATCCATGTCCGCCATCTGCCCGTAGAGGTGGACCGGCACTATAGCCTTGGTCGCCGGTCCGATCTTGTCCTCGAGCTGTGAGGGGTCCATGGTGTAGCTGCGTGGGTCTATGTCCACGAAGACGGGCCGAGCCCCGGTCAGCTCGATGGCCGCGACGGTGGCCACGGCCGTATGGGAGACCGCGATTACCTCATCGCCAGGACCCACACCACAAGCCAGCAGCGCAAGATGCAGCGCCTCCGTGCCGGAGCCCACGCCGATCCCGCGAGCAGCACCCACGTAGGAGGCGAACTCCTTCTCGAAGGCCCGGACCTCATCACCCAGGATGAACCAACCGCTGGCGAGGACACGCTGGACCGCTGTGTCGATCTCGCCCTTGAGAGAAAGATACTGCGCCTTGAGGTCGCTGAAGGGGATCACAAGGCTACTCCCAGTAGTGCGCCTTGTGCTGGCGGTAGTACTCGATCGTTCTAGCCAGACCCTCGCGGAGTCCGACCTGGGGCTCCCACCCCAGGGCCTCGCGGATCCTCGAGTAGTCGCCGTAGTAGTCCCCGATGTCGATTCGCTTCTTCTCCGGAGGAAAGGGGACCAGCGTGTAAGAGGCCTCGGGACACAATTCCATCAGCGTCTCCACGATGTGCAGCAGGCTGACAGGCTCCGGGCCGCCCAGGTTGTACACGCTTCCGTTGACGTCGTCGGTGGCTCCCGCCAGCAGAAAAGCCTCGACCGCGTCATCTACGTAGTTGAGATCCCTCAACTGCGTTCCGTCCCCGTACACCGAGATCTCCTCGCCGTCTATGGCCAGACGGATGAACCAGCCGATGAACCCCTGGCGGTTGTGCTTCATCAACTGGCGAGGTCCGTAAGTGTTGGTCAGGCGCAGCGAGGTGGCACGAATGCCGTACACGTGGCTATACAAGATATGATACCACTCCCCAGCCATTTTGTTGATGCCGTTTACGTCCGTGGGGTGCAGAAGATGCTTCTCGTCCACCGGTAGGTAGTCTGGCACCCCATAGATCTGCCGGGTGCTGGCGTGGATGATCTTCACCGCTGGATTGTTCCGCCGGCAGGCCTCCAGGAGCGAGAGCTGGCTGCGACAGTTGATCTCCAGATCCGTGTAGGGATCGCGCATGCTGTCGATGTGACTGACCTGACCGGCCAGGTTGAAGATGTAGTCCTGTCCCCTGACCAGGTAGTCCATGCCGCTGCTGTCCCTGATGTCGGCGATGTTCACCCGTACCCGATCTCTGATGCCGTCTATGTTGAACAGGTTGCCCCCGTACTCGGGGATCAAGGAGTCCACGATGAGCACGTCGGCGCCACACTCCACCAGCCGGTGGGCCAGGTTGCTGCCGATGAACCCCAGGCCCCCGGTGAGCATGACCTTCTTGTCCCGATAACTGTCTCTAAAGCTCATCCGCCGGTTTGTCCCTGCCCAGTAGCTGGGGCAGTCGAAGCTGCCGCCACAGTCGCAGCAGATCGAGGCCCACCCGTGCTATCCTCCCGAAGTTGAAGAACTGGGACTGGCCGTAGGCCCGATGGTAGTGATGCACCGGCACCTCGCTGATGCGGTACCCACCGTCCCTGATCTTCTTCATCATCTCCACGCAGATCACGCCGCTATCCGATTCCAGATGCACCCGGTCGAACACCGACCGACGAATGAGCCGGAAGTCGCAATCCACGTCCTTGAGATGTATCCCGAAGGCCAGATTGGTCATCCAGTGGTACAGCCGACCGATGATCACCCGGTGCAATGGATCCGAGCGCCCCATCTTGTACCCCTGCACCATGTCGATGGAGTCGTTCATCACCTGCCACAAGGCCGGCAGGTCCCGGACGTCGTACTGGGCATCCCCATCGGTGTAGAACACGAACTCCTTGCTGGCCTCAGAGAACCCCGTGCGCAGCGCGCCACCGTACCCCTTGTTCCTCTCGTGGTGGACCACCCTCACCTTGTCGTACCGCTGCTCCAGTTCGTCCAGGATCTCCTTCGTGTAGTCAGAGCTCCCATCGTTGACCACGATCACTTCGTAATCATCTGTCAGTCTCTCTAGCACCAAAACGGCTGAGAGGACCATGCTCGCGATAGTGCCTCCGTCGTTGTACGCCGGGAAGAAGGCCGAGATGCCGTTCTTCGAGCCCAACTCCATGTACTACCCCCGCATTGTACACGGTCTGTGCGGACACAGACCGTGTATCGAAGCTAACCGATGGGCAAGTATAGCCCACGGCCCTCACAATTGCAACCATTTCGGGCCTCTGGCGGGGGTGAGGATGAGCGGGGACCCCATACTTCGGCAGGCCCAAGGTGACAGCCCGGGCTCTTCGAGACAGCACCCTGAGCAGGCCGGGGCACAACATAGCATGCTGAGCGGGGCAGAGCACAACACAGCACGCTGAGTAGAGCAAGGCACAACACAGCATGCTGAGTAGGACGAAGGCCGTATCGAAGCATGCAGGTCAACGAATCGACCCCTGGGGAGCGGGTGCAGCAAGGTGAGCCGCATCCTTCGACAGGCTGCTTTGCAGCTAGTCAGGATGCTTTCCCTCGTTGCCTGAGTCTATGGGTCCGTAGTAAGGGCTTCAGCCCCGTCGTGTGCGCTGGAGCGTACACCATGAACGAAGTCCTCCCCATCGGGGGAAGAGGATCGAGTGGAGGGGAACCGTCCAAACCACCGGCCCCACGCTCTTGGGGCACTCTTCACTCCTCCTCAGTGCCCTCAGTGATTCTCGGATCTGGCATATCCAGCCGCTTCCGCACCTCAGCTACCCACTCGTTCTGGCTCTCCACCGTGTCCATCTTGCTGGCCCACTCCTCAGCCTTCTTCGGGTCTGTGCCCACCTCCTCCTGAGCGGCCTCCCGCAAGAACGGATAGATGTCCCGGTGGTTCTCCTGGAGCTGCCTGATCCACTTCGGCTTCACCCACCACGGCTGCCACACACTGATGATCATGGCCAGGATGAGCGACGGGCCAAAAAGGTAGAGTGCGACCTTCTGCCTCGTGGCAACGTCGGCAGGCAATCCTCCAAGCCCCAGGACGATCATGAGCGGGCCGCCCAGTATCGCACAGTGATAGGCACCTGGCCCGAGAAGGAGCGCCGGTCCGGGCACCAGGAAGTAGCGCTTGAAGTGCCCCAGTCGTATGGCCAGGCCGTACATAAGCAGTGGCACCGCCAGTGCGAAGCACATCAACATCATACCACACGCGGGTCCACTGGCTCCTCGTTCTGGCCCCATGGGATCCTTCCCTCCTCTCAGTGTATGAATCTTCGCCGCTGCGAGGCGCCCACATCCAGACTGCGCGGCCTAGGCTCGTAGAGTCCGTACAAGTCATACCCCTGGAATATGACTTGCTGAGGACCCCACTCCCAGGCCAACTGAACCCCCGCGAACACCATCGCCCCAATCACCAGAGCTGGTACGAAGGTGACGCCCGCCACTGCGACGACTGTGGTGGCCGCGATGAAGGCCAGCACAGCACCGAAACCTCGAAACAGCGTCCGCACGACCATCTGCTCGTCGGTCAGCCCGTAGATGTCTCTCACCTGGCTGTCCTCATACCATGAGAAGCCTACCTCGATCCCGACGGTCAACAAGAACGACACCGCCAGGTCCAGGGGTATCATCCTCCCGCGGACCCCCGGCCACCACTTGCTGGCGCTGCCCGGCCGAGGCTTCCCGGACTTGAACCCAGCTATGGTCTCTGCCAACTCATCTGCCTGACTCCTCGTCATCCAGAGCTGGGACCATACCGTCTGAGGCTCACCGGTGCCCTTCAGCGTCTCGATACCCCCGAACAGCTCCTGCACATTGCGCGACACCCACTTGGGATCCTGCAACCTGGTCATGCTGGCGGTGATGCTGATGCGCCCAATCACGTATCCCCCGAAGGCTTGCTGCACTCCGGCGTCCGCTACCGCCCCGAAGGCTTCCTTGACGAACCAGCGTGCTGCTTCAAGCTCCACCGCAAGCTGACCGAAGCTGCTGGTCAGCGCAGCGGCGGGCAGGCCTTGCGCCGCCACCACGGTCCCCTTCGCCAGGTCCACGGTGAAGTCGGGCAGGGCCTCGCTGCGCTTGTAGCGCAACGGGTTGTTGAAGCCGAAGTTGTACCGGTCCAGCCTCTGGGAGCTGAAGGGCGCGTCCAGGTAGGGATCGGGACTGATGTACCTGCCGATGGATGGGTCGTAGTATCTAAGGTTGGAAAGGTGCGTTGCCCCAGCGGAACTCAGTCCTTTGCGGTGCGGTCGTCAAACCGTTCACGCTCCGTGCGCATGAAGCGCCCGAAACGGCGCCAGCGCTCCAGGTTCACAACGGAGACCTGGACCATATAGAGTGCAGCCAGTAGGCCACATACCGCTACAAACAACTCGCCGCCACCGACTCTCACAAGCACCGCGAACAGCACAGTCCCGCAGATAGCCATGGCCGTGAAGTTCGGCATTCCAGGCCTAAGCAACCTCCCGAGCCGAGTGGCTGGTCGGCTATTGAGCCTGTCCAACTCCAGTCGCACCATCCAATCGGTTAGGGCCAGATATGAGGTGCCCAACACCACCAGGTAGACGACAACCGCGTATGCGCAGCCCCGAGAGTCAATCAGGCCGGCGGCCTCGGCGAATCGGGTTCCGGCCAAGGCGAACAGTAGGCCGAGCACTGGGGCCCACGCTGTCTGCAGCGGCAAGACCTCGCCCGTCGTCTCGAGCAGGACTGATCTATCGGCCACAGAGCCATCTCCAAGACGACGGCGTCTCGCCCAGAAGAACAGGCGCACGGACCACATGGCTAGGAGTGGCCATGCGACCACACCGAATAGGAATACCGTCGGCGAGAACGTGGGGAAGTAGACAATCAGTGCGACGACCAAACCCAGTCCCAAGGGCAGAAGGAGTATGTTGTTCTGCAGCCACCTTGGGCGTGTCAGCATCCCTCCTAACATGACGTCACGCTGCCAGTCCTGGCCGCCCTTCCCGGCCCGTTCTCCCATTGCTCCGCCCCTTCCTTCGATTCCCTGGTCCGAAAGGCCGCAGCCGTCATCGCAGCAGCGGACTAGTGCCGATGCTTCCCTGGTACGAACCCGATAGCATTCGTGTGCGCGCGCCTTCGTACACCCGCGTGACTCTTCGGAGTGCACCTTCTCGCCATCCAAAGTGCCACGACGCGACTGTGAAGCCGCCCTGGCCGAAGAAGTACACCACCAATATCGTACCCGCCGCCGGTGTCGCGGGCGAGGCCAACAGCAATAGCCCAACGAGTAGAGCTCCAGTCCCAGCACTTGCGACTGCGAACCCAACATCCACGGTCATCGCAGCGTAGAACTCGGTGCTCCCGATGCCCACGTCAGCTTTGCTTCCCCACCCATAGTCTATCACATTGACCACCACCGCCGACCCGATGGTCAGTATCCAGAAGCTCTTTGTCCCAACGGCACGGGTGAACTCTCCCGCCGCGCTCGGCGCTGCCCACCGCGCCAGATCGTCGTACGCTGCACCCGCGTGTGTGAGGTGGGTGGGAAGATACAACCCCGCCTTCGACCAGTGGCTGCCATAGACGATGAATCTGGGTAGCTCGCTCGCATACGTACCTCGTGGTACGACACGAAAGCCCCCTTTGGCCATGAAGACGACCTTCTCGATGTTCGGAGCTACACTGTGGACAAGCTTCAGCGCGGCAACCCCTCGGCGCAGCCAGCTCATGCTCTCTGCCGTCAGGCTGTCGGAGAAGCTGCTGCACAGGGAAGCCGGCGACACGGCGTCGGCGACCAACACCCCCTTTGCCGAATCGAAGGTGAAGTCGGGCAGGGCCTCGCTGCGCTTGTAGCGCAAGGGATTGTTGAAGCCGAAGTTGTACCGGTCCAGCCTCTGCGAGCTGAAGGGCGCGTCCAGGTAGGGATCGGGACTGATGTACCTGCCGATGGATGGATCGTAGTAACGACCGTTGCCATAGTAGTACAACCCGGTGGAACTGTCAAGGACCTGGCCGGAGAACAGCCGCTCGGTGAGGGTCATGGGGATGGTGGAGGAGAAGGTCTCTCCGAAAGGCTCGTAGTGGGCGCGCCCTACCTCCTGCCCGGTATCGTCGGTGATCAGCACCGTGGAGCCGGACTGGTCGCCGTGGATGAAGTACAGGTCGTCCACACCGTTCGAAGGCTCGGTGTAACGCATGGCCACCCGCTGGCCGTTGGCGTAGTAGTACTTGGTGGTGCTGTACTCGCGGAGGAGCCTCATGTGGCGGATCTCGTGCCCCCCATGAGGGTAGGCGATGCCGCTATCGTATACCACGTGGAAGATACCATCGAGGTCGACGGCGATGTCCCACTGATCTGCTACGTCGGCAGGGATGGCCGCACTCGGGGACCAACTACTTCCACCCGCTGGTAGCACTGAGTAGCGGAGAGGGACGGGGTCATCCCTGGTCACCCACGTGGCGTACACGTTGCCACCCCTGTCAATAGTCGCCTCCACGTACCTGTTCAGCCCTGACTGCTGGAGGTCGTTGACCTGGGTTGTCGGCCCCCAGTTGCCCGCGCCTGCCGCGCGCTTGGCAGCGTAGACCTTTGCAGGTTCCTGAGGTAGTGCATTGCTCCACACGGCGTAGGCGTTGCCTTCCTGGTCGGCAACGACGTTGGGGAACTGCTCTTGAGAGTCGTAGTCATCGTTGACACGCACATCGGTCCCCCAGGCCTGTGTGGCCGCATCACGCTTGTCCGAATAGACGTAGCCATCAGGATCGTCCCTGTTATCTACCCACACGAGATAGACATTGTCCTGGCCGTCTATGGCCATGTCCAGCTTGTTGCCCACCAAGAAGGATTCGAGACCGAGGTGTATGAAGACCGTATTACCGTCCGTAACTCGTTGGTTCTCGCTCCACGTACCTGTGTCGGCGTCCAACCACGCGTAGTACACATCAGCACTCGCTGCGTTCCCCTGGCAGGTGTCTATCCAGGCCACGTGAAGGTTGTCGTCGCTGTCGACGGCGGCGACGGGTTGGTAGACGGGCCAGACGGACTGGGCCCGGATGGAACCTCGCAGCTCCCACGTATCGCTGCCTGCTTCCAGGGTGGCATACCCAATGCTACTGCCAGCTCGGTAGACAGCGTACACGTTGCTCAAGCTGTCGGCGGCTAGTGAGACGTAGTCCCCGTAGTTCGTGACGGTGACCGGACGTGTCTCCCACAGGTCGCCACCTCGTAGCATCCGGTTGTGCTCGACAATGGGGTAGTAGCCCTCCTCGCCGATATCGTGTGCCCAGGCGGCATGCACGGCACTCGCCGCATCTATGGCAATGGCCGGATACAATTGCTTGTTCGTCCGCTCGTCGGGGCGGGAGACAGGCTGCGCTTCACTCCAAGGCAGCCTCACCTCGTAGTAGTCGCCGGCATACAGAGTGATCGCCCCCTGCTCTATCTTCAGCACCCGGTTGCCGTCTCCATCGTAGAGGAACTGAACGGATTCGGTGATGCCGTTGGTTGAGGAGAGAACCTGAGTGAGCCGGTCTTCCGCGTCGTACTCGTAGGTGATGGAGATGGTAGAGGTTCCACCTATCTCCAGCGTCTCGCGGTTGCCCCTATCTGAGTAGGCGTAGCTGCGTCCATCGTCAGTGCTGGCGACCTGGTGTGGTCCAGACAGGCCATACGTGAGTGTCAATCCCTCCTTGTCCGTCAGCCTGCCGATGGCGTCGTATCTGTAGTGACGCTCGTAGCCGCCTGCTACGTCGGCAACGTCGGTGAGCCTGTTCAGGCCGTCGCAGACGTAGGAGAGGGAGATGCTTTCGCCGACCACACTCTGGAACGACTCCAGATTGCCCACCTTGTCGTAGTCGTAGTGAAGTTCCTGGACATCCCCTGCGCCGTTGGAGGTGACTATGGACTCGAGTCTGAACGTGTCTGGGTAGTAATCATAGACCGTGTGCAAGTCGTTGCCCAGGGTCAGGGTCACCGGCTGGCTCAATGCGTTGTACTGAAGATCGTCCACGTAGGTGTCTGCGCCAACCATGCCGCCCAGCAGGGTCTGGTCATCGTAGCTGTAGGTTACTATCTCCCCGTCAGGATAGGTCATGGTCTTGACCCTACCCATAAGGTCGTACGTGTAGCTGGTGATGAAGGGACCCGCACCCAGTTCCTCGAAGTTCTGCCAATACGAGTAGTGGAGATCCTTGGTCTCCGTCTCCAGGCGACCGACGTTGTCGTATTCGTACCTGGTCTCCCCAGATCCGTCAGACATGGAGGTCCGCAGTCCCCTCCCGTAGGTGCTGCCATTGCCCTCCTCGTACGTGTCGTACTTGTAGGTCGCCGGAACGCCAGCGCCGAGGAGAGACCCGGTGTCGCCAGGATAGTCCTTCATGGTGAGCCGGTTCAGTACGTCGTACTCGTAGTCGATCAAGATCTCGCCCAGCATCTCCTCGCGGTCCAGGTTGCCGTTCTCGTCGTAGAAGTACGTGCGCGCTGAGTTGCCACCCGCGCACCCCAGGTCCGGGTCGCACATGTAGACCTTTCGGCCCAGGCCGTCGTACTGCATCTCCACCTGGTTATTCTCCGCGTCGGTGATGAGTACCAGGTTGTCCAGAGCATCGTATTCGTAGCCGGTCCTCGCATAGTGTGTGTAGGGATCCTCCTCGCCCAGGAACTCATCGACCACCACGGTCCGCCCAAAGGCGTCGAGCTGGTACTCCGTCTTGCGTTTCTCCTCATCGACGTGGATCACCTCGTGCCAGCCGTCGTACTGGAGATTCCGTACGCTCTGATCAGTGTTGGTGATGGTGATCGTCCGGCCCAGTATGTCATGCTCGTACTGTGTCCAGACAACCTGGCCCGAACCGATGATGTAAGGGGCGGACACCTTCTCCAGCCGCCCCACATCGTCGTACACGTATCCGACCCTGATGGTCGTGCCGTTCTCACCATCGCTCTCGGTGCCCGTGAGCTGACCGAGCCCGTTGTAGTGTTCACTGGTCGTGTACCAACCGTCGGAAGAGTCCGGATCCTGCTGGTGAGTTGTCACTATGAGGCCGGCTGCCGAGTCGACGTACTCGTAGTCTATCACCCCTTGAGGGCCGGAGACGTAATCCAAGCGCCCGAAGGGATCGTCAAAGTAGGAGGTGCCCCATCCATTGAAGCCTGTGAAGTGGGCAAGGGTCCCAAAGCCCACGTCGTAGAGGCTCATCGTGGAGAGCTCGGTGGTGGTGATGGGGTACGTGGTGGTCATGGGGAAGGTATAGTATGGGGGGGCGTACTCCATCATGGTGGGAGGATGGTCGCCCACGCTGACCTCCTGTACGTTGCCATAGGCGTCGTACCCGTAGTGGGTGTGCAGGTCGGACTGGCCGTCCGTGAGGCTCTTCTGTGTCGTCCAGGTCAGATTGCCGAGGATGGGAGGCGTCGTGATGTGAACGTGGCCGTCGTAGTAGTAGCGTGTCTCGGCGACCTTGTCGTTGTTGGCGCTGAAGGTCTCCTCTCTAGCAACTCTATCCACGATGTAGGTGTCCGATGTGGCGTAGGTGTACAAGATCTCCGTGCGCCGGTCATCCCCATCATTGGCCACGTCTCCGAGTTCGTCAATCTCCCTGAGGTTGCCGTACTCATCGTAGTCATACGCCCGCGTCACAGTGATGGGGCTGCTGCTCTTGACGCGGTACTGTTCCTCATGGAGCGCCACGAAGTACACGCCGGGCCAGACCTCATCAGCGTCCGTATACACGTACTTCGTCTTGGAGTCCGGATCGCTGTCAACAGCCTCCCGCGTGGGGGCCCTCCAAACCGCGTCAAGGCGTCCCTTCAATGCGCCCTCTGTCAGCCCGTGGAACCGGTAGCGTGTCATTGCACCGGTGGGGTCGGTGACGTAGACTGTCCCGTTCCCACGCCCGACGCAGGCGGTTTGGGTGTACTCATACTCGTACTCGAGGATTCGCGTTCCTTCGCGAATGCGCCTGGTGGCGACAGCCAGGCCCTTCACGCAAGGCGTCGCGTTGTAAGGGCGATACTCGTACTCCATCTTGGCGCCGTACCCGTTGTCCACCCTGAATAGCAGCCCTTGAGCCAGTTGCGGCGCATCCACAGGATGGTACTGGAAGGTGGTGCTGGGGAGTGTCACCCCCGTAGTGCCGTGAAGGGTCAGGTCCTCCAGCACTAGGTTGTTGTGAGGGCCGTTCCCTTCGTCGCTCGACTTGTAGTCGTACTCAAACTCGTAGGTGCGCACCGTGCGGGCGGTCAAGGTCAAGGCTACGGTCACAGAGTCCAGAAGCTTCGTCAGATAGGCCTTGGGCAAGGGTCCACCATCAGGTTGATCCGGGTAGTCGTGGGTGTCACTGATTGTGCGGTCGACGTAGCTGAAGGTGACCTTGCGTTGAGGGACCAGTCCGGTCCCATCGTTGCCGGTGTAGGAGATCTCTTGCAGATACACTGCATCATCCCGCACGTCAGTGTACGTCTGCCATAGGAGCCACGTCGTCCAATCAGTGCTTTCTTTGGTGTAAGAGTAGGTCATGTAGTTGCCGTTGGTGTCGGTAACCTTATCCAGGTAGTATCGCGAAGGGTACCTTAGGAGTTGCCGAATGGGATGGCCATAGTACTCCAACCAGCGCTGGGTCGAGTTCTCGGTGCATCCAAAGCGGTACTGGGTGCCGTCTTTCGTGGTGACCATCCAGTAGTACGGCTGGTCCTCCACGCCGTTGTTACAGGCTACGTCCCAGTCTCGTCGCTCGATGCGCCAGAAGGTCTCGTACTGCGTATGGTAGTATTGGCTCCCATCGTAGACCAACTCCTCACTCACTCCGTTGAGGACGAGTCTGTAGGTCTGTTCCAGAGGCAAGTACTCCACGAAGCCTGCCCCCAAGTCGAAACCCAGGCCAAGCGCGCCCGCTTGCTGATCCCACTTCTGTTCAGCCAGGATGGAGTTGTAGGTCAAAGTGAGATCCGGCTGCATGCCGTTGGTGCCCGGCGCCACCTCGATGGGATAGCTGAGGGTAGCAGCCCCGGTGAAGAGGTCAGTCTCGTAACTGGCCACAGTGGGCACCGAAGGCGGGCTGCCCGTGTCGCCCGTGACGCCGAAGACGTGGTCGCTGAGGTGGTCCACAGACGCCATAGCCAGGTTCTCGGTGATGTTGACCGTGGTGGTGATGTACTCCCACTCCTGACCTATCTCGTCCCACATCAACACCGCAATGGTCTCCTCCAGGTCAGCGTCCACCCCCATCGCCGAGTAGTCGAGAGTCAGCTCAATGGGATTAGCGGGTTCGTGTATGGGAGTGCCTCCCTGTGTCTCCGCGGTGAGGTCGAAGCGAGCCAGGCTCCCGCTGCCCTGAGGGACAGTGGCCTGGTGAGGTGTATGGACCAGGCTCACCGTCTCTGTGAAGGTGCCTGCGGCCGCACTGACTATGAGTGACCCGTCCGCCGAGACCAGAACGGCCTCCTCGTCCGGCTGGACAGTGACGGTGATGACCGGGGTCTCCTCCAAACCCAACTCGGTCCCGACCTGAGAGGCGCGATATCGACTCAGGACCTGCTCTTCGGTCATGGGCTGGTCGTAGATCATCAGATCCATGAAGGCTGCTTGACCGCTCGTGTCTTCGGATCCTCCTGCCTCGGAGCCTAGCCAGACTGCAAGCTCTTCTGTAGGTGTGACAGGCGCTGTGCCCGCGTTCACCGCCGGCTGGTCATCCAGATACCAGGCGACGTCCTGCTGGTCCCAGATCGCCACCAGGTCCAGCCACTCGCCGGCGCTCCAGGAGACCGAGCCGGTGGCCGTCACCACTTCGGTGCCGTCCCCCACCCTGAAGTGCAGGTCGTCGTCGGCTCCCTTGAGCAGAGCGAGACCGTTGAGCCCACTTCCGGCCTGGAGCAAGTAGTGCTCGTGCCCGTCGTTGGAGGGCCACTGAGGCTGGATGTGCACAGCAATGGTGCCGGTGTCCGTGTAGATGTTGGTGCTGTCGTAGCTCAGTGTGGCCGTGTCGGTGATCGAGGCCGCGATCTGCCCGCTCTCCTCACCTCCCACCCAAGCGAAGCCGTCACCCGTGATCGCTCCGACCTCCCACTGACTGCCCTCCGTGCGCCCGTCCACATGAGCCACCAAGGTCTGGCCGCTGCCGAACACGCCATCAATGCTGTCAGACGGGTCGGACCCTACGGCATTGCCATAGTAGAGATAGTAGCTGGAGTCGGCCTCTGCCAACGGCCCGTGGAGGGGGAACCACACGGTCGTGGTCACCGTGTTGGCCCACCGCACCTCCCGCGGCAGTTCGTGGAACAGGTCGCCGTCCCGGTACACCACCCGGAGGTCGGCCGCATCGGTACGTAGCTTGCCAGCCTGCACCAATTCCTGCGTGTCCAGAGTCAACCGTACCGGCGTTTCCACGCTTGCGTTGCTGGTGTAGCTCACGGGAATGGTGGGAGTGATGGTCAACTGTCGGCGGTAGAAGAAGTCGTCGTCCCACCAGTTGAGGGATGGAGGTGTCCCGCCCAGTTCCTCTTCCTGGGGACGGATGTCGGTCCAGATCAATGCCCGGTGCAGGCTCAAGGCCTGGCTCTGGCTGAGCTCCTCGCTGTAGATCATCAGGTTGGCCATCACTGCGTCTGCCGATAGTCCCCCTCCGGCCTGGGAACCTAGCCAGATGTCCAGCGTGTCGCTCACGGAGTTGGTGACCGTCGCCGACTGAGTGCCTTCCCCATTCTGGTAGAGGTAGGCATCGCCGCCGCCGTGCCAGGTGGCCACGATACTGCTCCAGCCCCCAGCGACCAGGTCCGCGTTCTCGCTGACCTCGTAGCTCTGCCCTCCAGCCACCACCTTGAAGCGCACCTGCGGGTCGTCCTCGTCGTCGTCCTTGTATAGCTCCAACCGGTCGCTGCCCGCGCTTCCGGCCTGCAAGAGGTAGTGTGTGGTCTCATCACCCGGCTGCCAGGGGGGCTTGACGTGGAGGGCGATGGTGCCCTGGGCAGGGTCGATGTTGCCGCTGTGGGAGTAGGTGAGGGTGGCCGTGTCGGTGATCAGAGCGGGTGTGTATCCCGATTCCTCCTCCACCCAGGAGAAGCCCGAGCCACCAATGGTGCCCACCTCCCCCTCGCTGCCTGTGGTCTCTCCATTGAGGTGAGCCACGAGCACGCTGCTGGAGCCAAAGACGTCGCCGATGGTGTCGGAGGGAGCCTCGGCCCGGGGGTTCCCGTAGTAGATGTAGTAATTGCCATTCACACCGGCCTCGATGGTGTCCTGCAAGGGGAACCAGACCGTGGACGCGGTGGAGTCGAGCCCCTGGACCTCTCGGGGCAGTTCCAGCCAGCCCGGCTGGGACCAGTACACGACCCTGAGATCGCTGCCGTCAGGAAGCAGCTTACCCTCCTGAATCAGTGACTCTGTATTCAGCACCAGGCCGATGGGGATCTCCACTGTCCCGGTGGGAGTTACCTCCACGGTGTGGTGAGCATGGATATCCAGAGGACGCCGGTAGCGGTACGCGTCGTTCCACCAGGGCAGCTCCAGCCTCAGGCAATGCTGGGCGGAGGACTTGGTCCAGCTTTGGTAGGTTGGATCAACTTCCGCGTCGTTGCAGCTCAACGGATCGCTGCTCTCACCCACTGCCGCGTTGTAGTACAGTTCCACCGTCTGGTGATCGTCCAGCGGCAGGCCGGTCCACGAGAGCGTCGTACCATTGTCGGAGAACCCAATCCCTTCAATTCCGGGCGGGTCGGTTCCCCACTCGCCAGCGTAGCTAAAGCCAGTGGGCAGGGTGTCTTCCACTGAGATTCCCGGGAGATCCTCCTCTGTGGGGTTGGTGATGGTCAGCGTATAGGTGATCAAGTCGTTCAGCCGCACGATCTCAGGGATCGCCGTCTTGACCACGGAGAGGTAAGGCGGCCAGTCCTGCATGGAGACGGGCACGTACCGCGTGAATGACGGTCCGACTCCGTAGATGCTGAAGTGATCCAGGTGGGTGATCAGGGTTTGCGCCTCCTCATGGACGACTCGATGTACGGGCCACCAGACGCTACTCTCTTCGTCCAGCCAGTAGAACCCCAGGTAGGGCGTGTCCACTGCTTCCAGGTCTTCCTTGGTGTAGTGGAAGATCACGCTCACCGGCTCCACGAACTTGACCTCGACTAGCTCCGCCCCGAGGTCTCTCATCTCCAGCCGGAAGACGTAGATCAGCTCTTGCGTTCTCTCCAGCCGCTGCGGGGCTATCGAGGCCCGCAGGCGCCGGGCTACGGCCCCGGCGGGGAAACGGACCTCCACACGCCCATCGAGGGAGAGGAGCACAGTCTCCTCGTCGGGCGAGACCATGATCTCCGCCGCCCCAGGCTCCACAACGTTGGTGGTGACGCTGGCTTTCACGGCCTCGAGGAGCTCCTTGGCGGTGGCCTCCACACTGTTGACCAGACCTCCGAGGACGGTCTCCCCTACTCGCGCGGTCAGAGTGGAGCTAATGACCTCCGACGAAGGCAGTGTGCTGATTCGCCAAGTGAGTTCCCGCTGGCTAGAGTCGTATCGCCAGTCAGCCCTTTCTGCGGCGTAGTCTACGCCTTCAGGCAGGAGGTCCTTGACCACAACCTCGGTCAACGCCTGACTGCCGGTGTTCGTGAGGATCACCGTGTAGGTGATGGTTTCTCCCGGGGCAACCTGAGCAGGCTGCGCCAGCTTGCTCACTTCCAGCAGCGCCAGAGGGGCTGCCGTAGGGGTGGGCGTACAGGTCGGTGTGCCGGTCACCGTGGGAGTTATGGCACCCGTGGCCGTGGCCAACGGCGTCATCGTGGCTGTGGCACTGGCTGTAGCCGTGGGTGTGGATGTCCCCACGGCCGTGCCCGTCTCCTCAGGTCCGACGGTGATGGTGTCAGTCGGAGTCGCCGTGGAGGTCTCGGTGGGCGAGGACGTGGGTGAGGCGGTGCGGGTCGCGGTCTGAGTTGGGGTCGACGTGGCGGTAGCCGTCCGCTCATCTACGGGGAGAGGAGCACTGGTCTCAGTGGGGGTAGGAGTGTCAGTAGGAAGCTCATCTTGTGCTCGTGCGCTACCGACACCAAAGGCCCCGCCAGGCCCAGACGACGGTGGCACGAAGCCGGCCAGAAGTGAAACGACAACCAGTGCGCTCAGAATTCGGTACGATCGCCGCCACGGTCCTCTCATCCTCTCTCCTCCTCCGGAATCAGAAGAGACAAATAAGAAGGCCCATCGTCGCACCGCGCGAGATGAGCCTGGTAGTGCAGAGTTTGGTGTCGAACCGCTCTGCGCGTGCCTGGCCTCCGTACTGCACTATTCGCAATACGCGGCTGAACTCGTTCTTCTATTGTCACCTCTAGTATACCACAATCCCTCGGACCTGTCAAGCCCCATTGGCAAGCAGAAGGCCCTAGAAACAGCGCAGCGCAGGCGTCACCAGCAGCAAGCACGCTGAGCCACATCCTGGTCCTGGGGAAGGATAGGCCGGACGCACTAGAAACCATGCTCAGTAGGCCGAAGGCCGTATCGAAGCATGCGGGTCTACCAGTCTCGATGTCGGCTTGCAGGGGGCAGCGAGGGTGTCCGGTGTGAGCCGATCCTTCGATACGCGACCTCACTACGTTCGGCCGCTACTCAGGATGCTCTCTTGAGCCGGGAACGGAGTATCGGGGTCGGCAGAGTGATTCAGCATGCTGAGCCGCGTCCTGGTCCTCCCGAAGGATAGGCCGAAGGCTGCATCGAAGCATGCGACCCAACCACGCGTATCGCGCCAGCGGAAGGTTTGCCACCTCAACTGAAGATGCTATAATAGCCCGTGACAACTCGTCCCACTCTTGGGCTTCACGAAGATCGAGGCAAGAGACTGCCTGCCCAGCCAGAAGGAGGTACGCCAAGCATGGAGATCTACCTGGACACCGCCAACATCGACGAGATCAGAGAAGCTGTCAAGATGGGGGTGGTCAGCGGTGTCACCACCAACCCTTCGCTCATGCAACGTGCCGGACGAGGCGACTACCGCCAGGTGACGCAGGAGATCTGTTACCTCGTGCAGGGTCCCATCAGCGCCGAGGTCGTGGGCACGAAGGCGGACCAGATGATCGAAGAGGCCACTGGCATTGCCGTCTGGTCGCCCTTCGTGGTGATCAAGGTACCTATCACCACCGACGGGTTAGAAGCCATGAGCACCCTGGCCCAGACCGAGTTGGACGCAGACAGCATCTGCCAGGGCTGTGAGTGGATGGAAGATTGCCCGCTGGACAGAGACACGGCTCGCGAGATGGCATTGATGCAAGGGATCAGGACCAACGCCACCCTCGTCTTCTCCGCCAACCAGGCCCTTCTCGCCGCGCTGGCTGGTGCATCCTACGTCTCCCCCTTCGTGGGCCGCCTCGATGAGATCGGCCACGAGGGCATGGCCGTGGTGGCGGAGGCCGCTCAGATCTTCTCCATGTATGGCTTCGAGACAGAGATCATCGCGGCCAGCATCAGGCACCCCTTGCACGTGACGGAGGCCGCTCTGGCGGGTGCAGACATCGCCACGGTGCCCTACGCGGTGCTCCAGAAGATGGTCAAGCACCCCCTGACGGACATAGGCGTTGAACGCTTCCTGGACGACTGGAAGAAGGTCAGCCCCTGAGGACCGGGCGCCTGTGCGGTCCCGAAGGTCAGCGGCAGCGTGCCATGGACCTGAGCCGAGAGCCGGTGAAGCAGCCTGCGCAGAAACACGGACCAGACTCGCTCCCCGGTGCCCTCTCTTCCTTCAGGGAGCAACTCCCTCTGTCCGCACCATGCCTCCGGGGCTGAGGCCGGCAGGGAGAGCCAGGCTGTGATACGTACCTCCCTCCGGCGAAGAAGGCACACGGTCCGGCACAGACTGCTGCTGGCTTGCCTGTGCCTCACTCTGCTCTCCCACACAATGGCCGGTCAGACCCTCACGGAGGCCGCCCCCGCCCGAGAAACGACCAAGGCCGAGGAGTGGTTTGAGACCACGGCGGCAGACTTCGCGGCCGGCACGCTCGATGGCCTGATCGTTGTGGACGACGGCGCGCTGGCTCTGGACGTTCAGGGTCAACATCAATCCCTCCAGGGCACCTACACGTCCAGCGTCAAGGAGACTGGCCTGGACTTCAACGCCATTGGCGTCCAGTGGCACGCCCAGGTGCCTGACTCTACAGAACTGGCGGTCTCCGTGAGGGTCAGTACCGATGGCGTTGACTGGTCGCCCTGGCAGGAGATCGCCGAGCCCGAACGGGACGCCAGGCACTTCTACGCCCTGGCCCCGCTGTTCGTGGAGCACGGAAGCTACGTCCAGTACCGTCTCCAGTTCAACACCGCAGACCAGGCGGTGACGCCACGCCTCGAAGACATCACCCTCACCTTGATCGATTCTCGCGCAGGACCCTCGCTTCAGGAGGTCGAGGGGCTCCAGCTTGCTGCGGAACCAGAATTGGGCGCTGTGCCCAAGCCTCCCGTCATCTCTCGTGCCAGTTGGGGAGCCAACGAGAGCTACCGTTTCGACAGCCAGGGCAACGAGATCTGGCCCACCGAGTACCAGACCCCACAGAAGATCATCATCCACCACAGTGTGACCAGCAACAACGATCCCAACCCGCCGGCCACGGTGCGGGCCATCTACTACTACCACGCCGTCACGCTGGGCTGGGGCGACGTCGGCTACAACTATCTGGTGGACTGGCACGGCAACATCTACGCGGGCCGCTACGGCGGGCCCGACGTGGTGGGAGGACACGCCTACCACTACAACTACGGAAGCGTGGGTGTCTGCGGGATGGGCACCTACGGCAACACGTCCAATAGCGTGCCGCCCAGCGAGGAGCTTCTCTCGGGACTGATCGATGTCTCGGCCTGGCGGTGCAGCGCCACCCTGCTCGACCCCAGAGAGACCTCCTACTTCGTGGACAAGGTCACAGAGAACGTCGCCGGGCACCGGGACTACAACGCCACCGCCTGTCCTGGGGACTACCTCTACGCCGAGCTGCCCGCCATACGTACTGGGATCTGGGACTCCATCCTCGAGTCCACGCCTACCTACTGGGCCAACTACCTCAGCCACGACAGCCCTACGCTCTTGAGCACCGGCCAGATGGCTACCGTGTCCCTCCACATCAGGAACGAGGGCACCCTGACCTGGCTGGCCGAAGGCAGCGGCAGTGTGGTCATTGGCTATCGCTGGCGCGACAGCCAGGGCACGGCTACCCTGGGACACGCCCGCACCGCGCTCCCGCACGACGTGTCCTATGGAGAAGAGGTCCAGGCGGAGGATGTCCCCATCGTGGCTCCCGACCAGCCAGGCCTGTACACACTGGAATGGGACCTGCTGCACCGCGACGTAGGCTGGTTCTCGCGACGAGGAAGCCCTATGGCCACCGCGTCAGTGATCGTCTACGACCCCGATTCCTGGCTCAAGACCTACCTGCCCTTTGTTTCTGTGCAGGCCAGCAGCACTGCTCCCGCCGCCAACCTGGAGGCGCGCGCCCTCTGGGTCCCCCGCTGGTCGTATTCCACCGAGGCCGACGTACGGAGCATCGTGAGCAAGGCGGCAAAGGCCAACTTCAACATCCTCCTGTTTCAGGTGCGGGGCCAGGGTGATGCCTACTACGCTTCGTCCTACGAGCCCTGGGCCGACCGTCTCACGGGAACCCTGGGCCAGGATCCGGGCTGGGACCCCCTGGCCGTAGCCATCGCCTCCGCCCATGCCGCAGGATTGGAGCTGCATGCTTATGTCAACGTATACCCGGTGTGGCTGGGTTCGACCGCGCCTCCCGCCAACACCGCTCCCCAGCATATCTACCACAGCTTCAACGCGCTGTACGGCAACGAGTGGGTGCAGTGGCACGAGGACGGCACGCCTATGGAGCTCAACTCGTCGTATCTCACCGCCAGTCCCGGCCATCCAGCAGTAGCCGACCACATCGTGGCCGTGTGTCGAGACATCCTCCGCAACTACGACGTCGACGGCTTGCATCTCGACTATCTCAGGTACAGCGGTCCCTACTACTCCCACGATCCGGTCAGCGAGCAGCGCTTCGCGGACGCTCAGCCCATCGGTTGGGCAGACTGGCAAAGAAACCAGATCACCGACCTGGTGACCCGCGTACACAACGTGGTGGGAAGGCTGAGGCCGGATGCAGCCCTTTCCGTGGCCGCCTGGCCCATCTACCAGGACAAGTGGGGCTGGGTCACCTACGGAGACGTCACCTACGACGGCTACGACGGGTACTACCAAGACTCGCGAGGCTGGCTGGAGGGAGGGCTGGTCGACTTCCTGGCCCCCATGCTCTATGGGACCTCAGTACAGAACTACCCAGACCGCTTCCAGATCCTGGTCGACGATTTCGTCCAGGAGTCACACGGACGGCACATCTACGCCGGCATCCACGCCGGGTACGCCTCCTTCTCCGAGATCGAGACCCGCATCGACGTGGCCCGCCAGGCTGGAGCTGAGGGGCAGGCCATCTTCGCCTACTCCCTGGTGGAGAGCAACGGCTACTGGGACGACTTCAAGGCAGGACCCTATGCAGAGCCGGCCCAGGTGCCGCCCATGCTGTGGAAAGGCTGAGAAGCGCGAGGGAACCCTGAGTCGGCAAACGGGGCCGGGTGGCACGCAGTGCTCGGCCTAAAGCAGGCTCTCCGCTAGTCTGAGCGCTTCTTCTTTCGTGGACACCTGGCCTGCGGCCTGCGCCTCGCTCAAAGCTCGCAGTACTCTCCCGACGGCAGGACCCGGCTCCATGCCCAGATACTCCAGAAGGTCGCCGCCCCGCAGCAAAGGAGGGGGCGCGATCAGTGTGTCAAACTGCGCATAGTACGCTCTGAGCAACACAGCGGCAACCTCGCAGATGCGTTCCCACTGCTCCACGTTGAAGCCCTGGCGCAACAGGGCCAGGTTGTCCGCCAGGGCCAGGAGGAGGACATCCACACCGGCGCCACCCGTGTCTCGAAAGAAGCGATGGATGGCCCGGCGGCTGACCCGCTCTGCCTTCGCCAGGTGTAGAGGGCGCATGTGGTGCCGGATCACCGTCCGTACCAGCCGTGCCTCTCGACCGCCAAAGCGCAGCCGATGCAGCGCGCGAGCGGCCACCAGCCTGCCCTCTCGCGCGTGGCCGAAGAAGCGGATTCGACCATCCTCGTCTATCTTGCCCGTGCTCGCCTTGCCCACGTCGTGGAGGAGCGCGGCCAGCTTGAGCAGAACTGCACGGCTCCTGTCCTCCACGAGCTCCTCCTCCAGGTATGCCAGCACCGGCTGCGAGAACGGCCCTAGCGCTGTACTCAGCGCCTCGTGCGCCTCTGTCCCTGCACCCCACTCCTCGGTCACGGACAGATCCTCGCCTGAGGCCAGGCGCTCCACGGCCACCAGCACTCGATCCACACCGCCGACAGCGGTCAAGGAATGCTCGAAGACATCCTGGAAGTGAGGAGACGGTTGCTCCAGCCCCCGGAGCGTATCCAGCTCCGGCAGCACAGGCGCCAGCAGCCCCAGCCTGTCCAGTTGCCGCAGATGGGCCTCCGCCCCTCTAACGGCGAGGATCTTGCACAACTCGTCCCTGACCCTCTCGGCAGAGACCCCCGCGATGAGCTCAGCATGCCTGAGCATCAGCTCCTCAGTGCGTCGCTCGATCTCCATCCCCAGCTCCGCCGCCAACCGAACGCCCCGCAGGAGGCGGATGGCGTCGTCGCGGAAGACAGAGTCGGATACCGCCCTCACCGAACGTTTCTCCAGGTCCTGCCGTCCACCTAGGGGATCCAGAATCCACGGTTCCAGCGCCAGGTCCTGGACGTCGAGCGCCATGGCGTTGATGGTGAAATCGCGGGCCATCAAGTCTGCCTCCAGACTCCCTCCCCTCAGGGTGGCGAAGTCCACGTAGTACCTGTCGTCTTGATCACGGAGGACCACCCGAGCCGTGTGCCGCTCCTCGTCCAGCACCACGAAGGCCCCGCCCAGGCGGTCGGCCAGCTCCCGGGCCACGGCCAAGGCGTCTCCAGCGACGGCCACGTCCAGGTCTCGTGTACCCCGGTCGAGCAGCAGGTCGCGCACGTAACCTCCGACCACGTAGCCCGCACATGACCGCTCGGCTAGCAGTCCGCGTACCGTCTCGATCACGCCTTCTCTCTCGAACCAGGTGGTCGAATCCATCCTTGCCCCACCGTACCAAGTTCCATGTGCCGGTCCAAGTCCATTGTAGCATACCGGCGGAGGCGCTTTCAAACTCCGCATCAGCACGGCATTGACCAACGTGAAGGCCAATGCTACAATACGCCAACCACGCTATGATCAAGCTACTACACTTCTCCGACCTGCACCTGGGAGTAGAGAACTACGGCCGGCTGGACCCCACGACCGGGCTCAGTACGCGCGTGGGTGACTTCCTTCATTCTTTCGACTCGGTGGTCGACTACGCCCTCGGCGAAGACGTGGACGTGGTGGTTTTCTGTGGAGACGCCTATCAGACCGTCCACCCCAGCCCCACCAACCAGCGAGAGTTCGCCCGGCGCATCCGCCGCCTCTCGGAAGCCGGCATACCCGTCTTCCTGCTCGTAGGGAACCACGACTTGCCTCTGTCCACCGGCAAGGCTGCCAGCACGGAGATCTTTGGCACGCTCGAGGTGCCCAACGTCTACGTGGCTGACACCATCAGCACCTACCCGATCGACACCGGGAGCGGCAGGCTCCAGATCGTGGCCATACCGTGGCCGATACGCAGCCACTTCCTGGCGAAGACTCAGCTCAAGGGCCTGACCACCGACCAGGTCAACGCCAAGCTGGCCAAAGCCGTGACCAAGCTGGTGAGCAAGGAGATCGAGGGTCTGGATCCGGAGTTGCCCGCCGTCCTGGCCGCCCACGTCACAGTCTTCGGTGCGGAGACGTCCTATGGCGCCGGGACCAGCGTGTTCCGTGGACAGGACGTGATTATCCCCCAGAGCCTCCTCGCCAACCCGGCCTTCGACTACGTAGCCCTGGGACATCTGCACCGGCATCAGACCATCCGCAAGGAGCGTCCACCCGCCGTCTATTCAGGCAGCATCGAGCGCCTGGACTTCGGGGAGGAAGGGGAACAGAAGGGCTTCGTGCTCGTGCAACTGGAAAAGGGGTCAACGCAGTTCCAGTTCCTTCCCCTTCAGGTGCGCGACTTCCTGACCATAGAGGTCGAGGCCAAGAATGAGGATCCCACCGCCGAGGCCCTGGAAGGTATCTCGGCCCACGACATCAGCGACAAGGTGGTGCGGCTCATCGTACACATGACGCCGGAACAGGAGTCCTTGCTCAGGGACAACGAGGTCTTGCGCAGTCTGGCGGGCGCTTTCCACGTGGCGTCGGTGATCAAAGACGTGGATAGACCGATCCGCTTGAGGATCGGAGAGCGCAACTACGAGGAGATGACCACACGCCAGATTCTGGAGACCTACTTCAAAGCCAAGCAGGTGCCACCGGAGAGAGCCAGAGTCCTCTTGAGACACGCCGAGTTGCTGCTGGAGGAGCTGGATTGAAGGCGATGGGCTGCGCAAGATCCCCAACGTTGCTCAGGGGGTGCAGGTACTGCCCTTCATCGCTGCCGACAAGACCAGTGTGAGAAGCGTCCTCCTGAGCCTGCCCTCCTCCGTGCTCGGAGAAACCGGGTCCGTCTGAGCCCAGGTCACCACATCGGGCACCGAGGCCCGGATCGCCTTCAACGCTGGGAGCGCCTGGCGCTACAGGTGTCCGCCGCTCAGCCCGTCAGCTTCTTGACGTAGACCCGATACTCCCCGTCTTCCTCCTCCGAACCCAGGAACTCGTTCCCGGTGCTCCGGCACCAGGCGGGCATGTCGGCCTCGATACCCTTATCGTCGGCGACGACCTCCAGGACCTCGCCTGCCTTCAGCTCTGCCATCTTGGCCTTGGTCTGGATGATGGGCATGGGGCAGTAAAGCCCCACGCAGTCCAAAGTGACGTCCGCTTTCATGCTCGAATCAACCCCCCGGCCATGAAAATGCTGCCGGCCTCCGGTCTACCCATGCCAACAGAGATCCTGATCCCTGCCCCCAGGGCGACGGATGGACCCGGGCCGGTACCCGGCTGGAAGCTTCACTCGCTGCACTCCGCTCCACAGTTGGGGCATTCGGTGGCATCGTGCGGCAACGGCTCCTCACACGAAACGCACAAACGGACTTCCACCTCGCAGGTGGCGCACCACGGAGCCGAGGGATCCATCGCCTCCTCACAGAACGGACACACACATGGAGCCTTCTCTCCGGCCTTGCTGCCAACATCCTGTGTCGCCATCTACGTCTCCTTCCTCTTGGCTTCGTAGTCCTCGATAGCCTTGTGCAGAGCATCCGCTCCGAGGTTCGAGCAGTGCAGCTTGTTCTTCGGCAACCCGTCCAGCTCGGCGGCCACGTCCGCATTGGTGATCTTCTTGGCCTCCTCCAGCGTCTTGCCCTTCGCCATCTCGCTGACCATGCTGGACACAGCGATGGCCGCCCCGCAGCCGAAGGTCTTGAACTTGACGTCGCTCAAGCGGTCATCGTCCACCTTGATGTAGAAAGTCATCATGTCGCCGCACACCGGATTCCCTTCGTTGCCCACACCATCGGCGTCCGGTATCTCGCCCACGTTACGCGGGTTCATGAAGTGATCCATGACCATCTCACTGTACGCAGGCATCTCTATCTCCTTCCTCTCCGCCCGGTGGCTTGCCGCCGCCTATGCCCCACTGTACAAGGGGGACATCTGCCGCAGGCGATCCACAATAGGCGGGAACACCTCCATCACGTAGTCCACGTCTTCCATCGTGCTCTCCCGGCCCAGCGTCAAGAGCAGCGAACCGTTGGCCAGCGCTGGCTCGATGCCCATGGCCGTCAGCACGTGAGAGGCCTTCAAGGCCCTGGAAGTGCACGTGGAACCGCTCGATGCTGCCACTCCCTGCATGTTGAGCAAGAGCAACATCGCCTCGCCCTCGATGTACTCCACTACCACACTGACGTGACCAGGCAGCCGCTGGGTCGGATGTCCGGTTAGATAGACACGATCTATCTCCTTCGTCAGCCGTTCCATCAGAGCATCCCGCAAAGGCACTACGTGAGCCCGCCGCTGGTCCATGTCCGACTTGGCCAGCTCCGCCGCAACCCCCAGCCCTACCAGGGCCGGCACGTTCTCAGTGCCCGCACGGCGGCCTGCCTCCTGGATGCCGCCATCTATGAGGGGCATGATGCGAGTGGCTCTCTTGATGTACAAGGCCCCGGTTCCCTTGGGCCCGTAGAATTGATTCCCTGCCAGACTGAGTAGATCGACGCCCAGCTCCTGGACATCGACGGGCACGTGACCCACGGTGGCCACGGCGTCGGTATGGAAGTAGGCCTTGCTTCGCTCCTTCACAACCTTGGAGATCTCAGCGATGGGCTCGATGGTACCCACCTCGCTGTTGGCATGCATGACCGAGACCAGGATGGTATCGTCACGCAGGGCTTTCTCCACATCTGCGGGGTCCACCAACCCCTGCTTGTCCACGGGGACCTGTGTCACCTCGAAGCCCAGCTTCTCCATGGTCTGGGCGGCGTTGATCACCGATAGATGCTCAATGGCCGAGACGACGATATGCTGGCCTCGCTTGCGGTTCATGAGGGCGATCCCTTTTACGGCCATGTTGTTGGCCTCACTGCCACTGGCCGTGAAGTAGATCTCGTTGCTCCTCGCACCTATCAGATCCGCAACCCTCTCTCTGGCCTCGTCAACAGCCTGGCGAGGCCCATCGCCGTACCTGTGCAGACTCAGAGGGTTTCCGAACTGCTCCCCCAGGTACGGGAGCATGGCGTCCACCACCTCTCTCCGCACGGGTGTCGTCGCCCCATAATCCAGATACACGTCTCTCATCGCCCCTCCTCCGCCCGGCGTCTCTTGGTCCGCCGGCGTTGTGAGCGCTCCGTTTGCTAGACGGATAATGTGGAGTGTATTACTCTACATTATCATTATACATGGTGCCCCTCGAAAAGTCAAGGCTCCTCGAGCCGGTTCTCTTCCCGACGAGGGGCGGTCTCAAACGGGACAAGACACTCCAAGTTCCTCTCCCAGCGCACGCAGGTCGCTCACCACCTTGGGATGCAGAGGGATGCCCAACCGTTGTCGCTCCTCAGCCGCTTCGAACTCCTTCTCGCCGTGGATGAAGATGCGTCCCCGACCTTCGGCCTTGGCCGAGTTCTTCAGGCCCCGGACGATCCGGTCCATGGAGTCCCTGAACTCGTCGACGGGCCGGAAGCTATCCACCCTCAGAGCACCGAAGAAATGGCCGATATTCGCCGGCAACGGCCGGCCATCCTCATCCCGGGGGTAGACCTGCGCAGCGAAGGCCGCACCTGGGAGAACGCCGCACAGAATGTCCACGAGCAAAGCCAGGCCATACCCCTTGTGTCCGCCTAGCTCCTCGCCGGATCCTCCTAGGGGCAGGATGCCGCCCCCAACACCTTCATTCAAGTTGCTAAGAACCTGGCCAGCGTCGGAGGTATCGAGTCCCTGGCTGTCTGTCGCCCAACCACGGTGGAGTGGCTGCTCTCGCCGTTGGCACTCCTCCAGCTTGCCCTTGGTGACCACACTGGTAGCCATGTCCAGAACGAAGGGTCGTTCGTCCCCTGAGGGCACCGCGATGCTCAAGGGGTTTGTGCCCAAGACGGCGTCCCTCCCGAAGGTCGGAACCACCAGTGGTGCGGAGTTGGTCATGGAGATACCGATCAGGCCCTCCTCCAGAGCCATCATGGAGTAGTAGCCCGCTATGCCGTAGTGGTTACTGTTGCGGACGGCCACGAACCCTACACCCGCCTCCAACGCCTTCGTAATGGCCGCGTGCATAGCCCGGACACCCACTACCTGCCCCAATCCTGCACCGCCGTCCATGAGCGCGGTGACCGGGGTCTCCTGCACGGTGCGGATCTCCGGCCGGGCCACCATGACGCCATCCTCGAGGCCCTGTACGTACCTCCTGGTGCGCGCCACCCCGTGAGAATCGATACCGCGCAGGTCAGCCGCCACCAGCACCTCAGCCGTCGCCCTGGCGTCGCCCTCAGGCACCCCCATCGCTGCCAAGAGAGCAACGACGTAATCCCTGAGAACTTCGGGACTCACCCTCCGGTCCACGCCTACCCTTCACTCCCCTCAGACGTCGGAAACGGTTACGCCCCTCGCACCCAAAGGCTCTCCGGCAAGGAGCGCGAGAGGCGTCCATCTCCACCTGGCGAGATCGTCGTAGCTCACACCCTCTGCGGCCACGATGTCTCCTTCTGCTTCTCCGACTGACCTACCATCTACCAGAGCATTATATCACCATCTCCCGAGCCACTCAAGGTATCCACCCATCGTCGCCTGCAAAGTTTACGTCGCCGGGCACGGTCGCGATCGGGCGCCTCTCCGGCATCTCACGTCCCCCTGACACGTCAGTGGTCGATAGGACGAGCTCCCCGGCTGGGAACGAGCACGAGACCGATGTCCGGCACAAACAGTCGGGCCCAGGCGAGGGCCCGGGCCCGACGTTGCTACTCCGTTATCTGCGTTGCCGACTGGTTGTCAGTCCAGCGGACAGACCAGCTCATTCTGAGCCGCGAACAGGTCCTTGACCAGTTCGAACTCCCCGGTCTCGTAGGCGTACTGCACCATGGCGATGACGTCCTCCACGGTGTACTTGTAGCCGACGTCGCCGTTGGCCACGTTGAGAAGCGCTGCCACAGCGTGGCGACCGAGGGCCTTCCTGCCGCCTCCACCCGTCTTCAAGGCCTCGAGCAAGGTCTTGTTGTAGGGCACGCCGAATACGTCGCTGAACATGTCACTGGGGTCATAGCCCGCCCAGGAGTCGAAGTGTTGTTTCTGCTTCCAGTACCCAGGCGTACAACCGGCGGGCGGCTCACCAGAATGCAGCTCCCAATCGCTGTGAATGGCATTGAGGTTGTGGCCATCCATGCCGTAGATCACCCAGCGATAGTACCCTGCCGACAGCTCGTCCACCAGATAGTCCGCGGTCACGCCAGCATCGGTACTCAAGACGAAACTCTCCCACTCCAGGTTACCCGACGGGTTGGGATTGAGGTAGCTCCTGGACGCGGGGTCCAGTATCTCGTAGTACGTATTGGGCGACACGACGAAGTACGGATTCCCATTGTCATCCTGAGGATCGCCCTGTCCCTGGGCGCCCTCCATCACGGCCCCGCCACCGGCCCACGGTGGGATGGTGGTCGTGCTGGCGTCGTCGTCGTCCAGGTTCAAACCCTGAGAGTCACCAAAATCGAAGTCCCCATCCCAGAACTCGAGCGTCTTCTGCGACTGCTCGATCATGGCGTAGAACTCCCAAACCCCGTCGTAGGTACTCGGCGACGACGCAGGGAAGCTGGGGAACAGAATGTACAAGTCGGCCGGACTGACCGGGCCTCCCATCACCGTGAAGACCCCCGGCAACAGGCTCGCCTCTCCGCTGGAGCGGAGCTTGAAGCAGCTATAGTCTCTCGTGGCAGACGATTGCGGCGAGATCACCATCCGATAGTAGTACCCGCCATCCGGTCCCTGTGCCTCGGCCGAGGTCTGCACAGTCATGTTGAACCAGTCATCGTTGGGCATGCCGTCGTCGTTGCCAAACCAGCGGCACTCGGACCGGCCGCACACGTCCTTCAGTATCTCAGTTGTGGTGCCAGTCTTGAGAGGGTCGGGATACAGTTCATAGATCATCTGTGTGTAGCTGCCGAAGGGGCTCGTGTCCCAGTTCCCCGCTACCCAATCAAGGACGCCAGCGTTGGTGCGCCCTGTGTCACCATCGAAGATGCCGATCTCGAAGCTGGACACGGTCGGGTCCACCTCGATCCATACGCTGATGGGAACGTTGGCGAAAGTCTGCTCTTCCTCGCCCACGATACAGAGCAACTTGCCATCATTCTCGATCATGGTCGGCAGCCCACTGTATCCGAAGCTGATCTGCGCCTCGGCGGTTTCCCCCGGGCCCATCACGAGCAGGCTTCCCAGGATCAGCACCGAGGCAATAATCATAAACGCCCTGTTGTTCATCGCTTACTCCCTATTCGATCTACGTCGCCAAATGTGCGCGACATCTCTCTCCTAATTCGGTTCTCTTCACTGTGGAACCAGGACTATCTCCCCATCCTGGTCCCTGAACCTTCGTCCCTCCCGCTGCTTCTGTGGTCGCTCCCAGGCCGCTCGGCGTGTCTCAGACACACAAAAAACCGGACAGGCCAAGCTCTGAGTCCCGGCTGTCCGGCTGCTAAGGCTGGGGGAACCGACGTAAGCTCGAAGACGCCTCAGACGTACTGCTTGGTGAGCTATTGCAGGGGAGGGTACCTCCCCGTCAATGCCGATGTCTACTACTTCGACCACCCACCGGTGATCTGCTCGCCACCTCCTCTCTCCGGCGGCATAAGAAAAGCCGGGCCGCCAACGTACTTCGGCAGCCCGGCAGTCATAGCTGGTTTGTGATCACAGCCTTAGATCCGCGGCTTTGCGTGCCCTCCCTTTCGAGAAGGTTGCCCCTTCGGTATCGGTCTCTCTACAAACTACCCTATTCCCGCTACCCTCTTCATACTCAACTCCCTGGCGCATGTCAAGTCGACACCCGCCGTTTCACGCCGTTACCGTGGCCAATTGCCCAAACTTTAAGGTTCTGCTCTCCGGTCCAGAGTCTCGTGAGGTGGTCGCGCTGCTCTAATCCGGCCCGAAGAACAATAGACGCTGTGCAAGTTGTCTCGCCAGTTCTCCTAGCCCAAAACCGTGGTCATTCTGCGTAGCACGTTCGCCATCCCTCCCAGTGCCGCACAGACCTGCCTTGCGAAGCGGAAAGACGCCACGTAAAGCAGCGCCACTGCCCTGGCCCGGCCACCGTCCAACCTGACTTCGGCGCCCTGTCGCTCGATAGCTACGACCTTACCCAGAACCTCACTACAGGGAACAGCACGGAGAGGACCTCTCACCGCATCGCCCTTCGTCCCGAGGAACTCTCGCCCGTCCCTTCTGTGTCTGCCCACGACACGATGAGCGGCGATGCCGCCATTCTCGGTGCGGTAGAAGGCCACCTCGCCAAGCCTCATCGCAGAGCCATCCGCCGGCTCCACCAGAAGCAGGTCGCCATTCCTGACGAACGGGTGCATGCTACCACCCTTGGCTCGAAAGCGGAGGCTTTTGCCGCTGCGCAGCACCTCCGAGGACAGACCCTCGAAATCCTGGGGCCCGCACAGCACCACGCCGCAGTCCTCGGCGTCAGCCTCCAGGAGAGTGGTTTCTTCCTGCACCTGGCCCGATTCTTCCTTCATGGGGCACACACCACGACGCTCTCCACCCACGCTCGTCAACGGCCCGGCTGGGAAGCAGCATCTGGGAGATGTCTCCTCGTCAGGAACTCCACCGCGCTCTCGTCGGGGACAAAGGCCAGATCCTGACACGGCACCACTCCGCTCAGGTCGTGCAGCAATTGCAGCGCCAATTCCACCGCGCGAGCGTTGTAGGCAGGAACGAAGGACTCGGACAAGAAGCCGGTCACGGTCTGGGGTGCTGACTTCGGGGTCAAGGCGTTGTCGGGCCCATGACTGATGAAGAAAGCCCTCTCCAGAGCCACGCCCCTGGACGACGAAGGTCGAAACTCCCCCATCTGGGGCACCGGGTAGGCCCAGAAGCGGTCTTCCTTCTTGCGGATTACGACGCGGTCGTCGTGTAGCACTCGCGCGCCAACACAATCCTGCCACAAGGTGGCCATGGTGGTCTTGCCTGCGCCGCCGGGTCCCACGAACATCGTGCCCTCTCCATCAACGCTCACGCACGCTGCGTGAATCAGCAGACCGCCGTGAAACGGCAAGAGGTTCCCCCACAGGTCATCGAACACGAGCCTGAACAAGAACGAGGGCCTGCGCTGGGGATCCCGCTCCAAGAGGAACAACTCTCCTGAGGTGAACAGATCGTCGAAGGCCAGGACCTGGTCCGAGAAGGCCGCGTCGAGATGGGGCGGCCGGGACAGCTCCAGCCACCACTTGCCGGAACCCAGGTATGCGCTTCGGGCGTCCGACCCAAACACCCGGGTTGCGGTGTCGATCTCCGGAGGCTCACCATTCACGTGCACCCGGATCGTGATGTCTGCCGTTCTCTCGACGAAGAACTCCTCGAGCTCGTCCGCGTCCGACCATACGTAGTCGGCGCCCTGGGTCAGCAAACCCATACAGATCTCGGCGATCTCGATCCTTCGCTCCGTCAAGCCCACCTGGCCTCCCGCAATCCGATTGCGTTCTCCCCAGAGATACCAGACACGCCGTCACGTGACGGCGTGTCCACAATGGCCATATCCTACTCTGGACCGTGTCAACCGCAAGACGCCTAGCCAGGCCTGCTCCTACCTACAACGTATCACAGCATCCCGAAACCGGCAGACATCCTGCAAGCACCAAGTCACGGCCCTCTACTCAGCGGCTGAACTGAAACAAATGCTCAACGCACACATGTCGGTCCCGTACGGCGACCTGTCGCCGCCCGTGGGCTCCCTGCAAGCCAGTATGCCCTCCCGGGTCTCCAGTCTGATGCGTCGCAGCTCAGGTTTCACGTAGCGCTTCCTGGCTTCCTGTGTATCCTTCACGTTCCCCAACCTCCTCATCTGTCTCCAGCTCTAGGCCGAGACTGCGCCAGCCTCCTGGAGCTCCATCTCGCCTCGTAGGAACCTCTCTCTGAGGTGCGCGATCTCGCACAGATACTCCACACGGGAGTGGAGATCGCCATGCTCCAGGTACGACCAGGACGGACACTGCCCACAGAGCGCAATCTTCGTACACGATCTGCACTCATCATCACCAGGCTGACCCTCCGCGGTCAACGCGCGCACGCTCGGAATGTATTCGCGCCACCCCTCCTCGAAGGATCCCTCGCGGAGAGAGTAAGTATGGTAGCGATTCGACATGCAGAGGCCCAGATTCCCATAAGGATCGACGTTGAAGCCGTTTCTTCCGGCCCCACAGCCGAAGAGCGCCTCATCGCCAATGGATCCACGGTACTTGTCGCTCAGTTCTCCGAGCACCTCCACGCGGCCCCCATCGAGCCGATCCAGCTCCACGACTTGTGCTGGCGGTATTCTATACGAAGTCGGTTCCTTCGAGCCATCGAGCCTCGGTATCAGCAGAGGATCGTAGCGGTACCGGAGCCCACGCTCTTTGGCGAACCGTCTGATCTCTGGGACCTCGTGCGCGTTCAAGGTCGTCACGGTGGTCTTCAGCATCAGCGGTAGGCCACGCTCCAGCAGCAGATCGATGCCACGCCTGCATCTGGCGAAGGCGCCGGGGACTCGCGTCACCGCCTCGTACGTGCGCTCAGTGATCCCGTACATGGTCACCTCGATCCTGCGAGGCGGCCACTCGGCCAGGAAGTCAGCGACGTGCTCGTCGATCAACGTGCCGTTGGTGAACAGATTGACGATCAGTCCCTTCTTCTTGGCGTACAAGTAGATCTCTGAGAAATCGGGCCGCAGCAGCGGTTCTCCGCCCGTGAAGCACAACCACAGGCAGCCCTGCGCCACGATCTGGTCTACCAGAGACCTGATCTCATCGCTGGATAGCTCTTGAGCCCTGGCCTGTGTGTCTCCCGCAGGCAGGTTGCAGTAGCACTGCACACAGTTCAGATTACATCTGAAGGTCAGCTCGATACTGCCATTCAGCGGCCACCGCTCGGCCCTGGCCTTCGGCCAGAAGCCGCTGGCCCACTCCTCGAACTCCACTTCAGGAACGAGAGAACAGTCCATAGCATGCACTCAAAGCTGGGCGGAAATCACCTCGCGTGCCACACGCGACGCGTACTTCCGCACATCGTCAGATTGCCTATGTTCAGGACCCCGCCTAGCTCCTCTTCCCCCGCACGGAGATCCGCGCGTACGCCGCCAGGCTGGTCAATCCGCTCGCCAGGAGCAACAGCGCGCCGGGCTCGGGGACGAACTCTTCCTCCTCTGTCGGCAAAGGAGGCTCCTCAGGAGGTTCGTCGTCGTCGGGAGGGAACATCTCCCACTCTGTGCGGATCGCGTTCAGGTTGTGCCCGTCCATACCCTCGATGTACCACCAGTAGTACCCTGCCGGAAGGCTACTCACCTTCACATCGGGGGACGCGCCGGACTGCGTGCTGAGCACGAACCTCTCCCACTCCAGGTTGCCGGAGGGGTTGTCATTGAGATAGGAGTTCCAGTTGGGGTCGATGATGCTGTATACCGTGTTCGGCGACACACGGAAATAGTCGCTGATGTTGTCGTCCGCAGGATCTCCTTGCCCCTGGGCGCCCTCAGGCACCGCACCGCCTCCCGCCCAGGACGGGATCCCCGAGCTGTTGGGATCGTTCGTATCGAGGTCGTTGTTCTGGTAGTCGCCGTAGTCGAAGTCCCCATCCCAGAACTCCAACGTCCTCTGGGAATCGCCGACCCACGCGTAGAACTGCCAGACCCCATCGTAGGTGGCGTTGGTCGTCGCCGGGAAGTCCGGGAACATGATGGCGTAGTCAGCCGGACTGACCGGGCCCCCCATCACCGTGAACACACCCGGAAGCAGGCTGGCCTGCCCGCTGGAGCGCAGCTTGAAGCAACTGTAGTCTCGCGTCGCGCTGGCCTCCGGTGAGACAACCAGGCGGTAGAAGTAGTTCCCGCTGGGTGCCTGGGCTGCTGCCGTAGTGTCCACCGTGATGTTATACCAACCGTTGTTGGGCATGTCGTCGGCGTTGCCGCGCCAACGACACTGCGCCTTGCCACACGAATCGTGGAGCAACTGAGTGGTCGCCCCCGTCTTGAGAGGATCTGGGTACAGCTCGTACACCATCTCAGTGTAGGTCCCGAACGGGGAGGCGTCCCAGTTTCCTTCCGTCCAGCTCTCGACGCCGGCGTTCGTCAGGCCCGTGTCCCCGTCGAAGATGCCTATCTCGAAGGAATCCTCCGTCGATTCCACTCCGATCCACATCACGATGGGAACGTTAGCAAAGGTCTGCTCCTGCGTGCCCACGATGCACAGGAACTTGGCATCGTCCTCGATGAGGGTTGGGAACCCCGAGTATCCCGCCACGAGCTGTGCCTTGGCCGTGTCTCGAGGAACCATGAGCAACACGGATGACAAGATCAACCCCAGCGCCATCAGCAACAGTATCCTGCTACGCATTCCTCTCCTCCTTAATCCTTCTCCCTTGCGCTAGCCATGCGTCCTTGACTTCACCTCACGTCTTCTCTGTGGCAACCACTACACTGTGCCTCGACTGGCTTCCTGCTCAGTCTTCATCGACCGGGACGATGCCATTGATCTCCGTCAACTGCTGCAGGAACTCGGCGAGATCCGTTTCGGCATCCCCAGGCTCCACGTCGAACTCCTCGACGATCCTGTCTCTGAGCTCCCGAGTGGTCAGTTGGCCGTCGATCAACTCCCAGATGCGTCCTCCGGTCCCGCTCAGGGTATAGATAGACTCCAGATCAGCCACGTCTCGGCGAATGGGAACCAGTATGAACTCGTCCCCTATCTCCCTGGAGACGACATCGGGGTTCTTGCGGTACCGCCTCTTCAGGAAGATTTCCTGCTCCGTGTCACTCATCCGATCACGCCCGTGGTGTTCGAGGGCAACTCAACTCGGCGGATAACTGCGAGAGAGTAGAGCTCCAACCCACAACAAAGCCAGGCCGCAACGATAACCCCAACGGCCTGGCCGTGATGCCCGGTGGCACATCCTAGCAGTCGGCTCGCTGCAGCGCGACACCCCTTCATGCCTCTGTGCTTTGTCGCCAAGTCGTGACCCAGCTACTCCTCCACAGACATTTGACTCAATTATATACCCCATCCGATCTCCTGTCAAGCCATACGGACGCTACCGTGCCCGTCCGGAGCGAAGCCTCAGATCGGCTTCGATGGCCCAGCCAGCCGCCGCACAGGGCTTTGCGATCGTGCGAAGGCCCGGACAGCACCGTCATCTTTCTCGGCAGCCCTCAGTATGCACAGGGCAAGAACACCTCCTCAATCAGCTCGGGTCCGAGATGATATTGTCCCTCCAAGTCCCAAGCTCCGGAGGCGAGCCACGACCCATCCTCAAAGAAGCCGCCAAGGTCAATGAAGTCGACGATGTGACCTTCGATGACGGCCACTTTCTCCGGCCCGATCCCGCCCGCGATCCAAAGCACGATACTCTCTACCTCCACCTCACCCGGAGAAGTGCCGATGAGGCTGTGCGCCGTGAGTGTCACCACCGCCGTCTGGGCACCTAGACCCGACGGATACGTCAGCGTCACAGCCTGTTCTGACGCTTGAAGGTACGCTATCGATGCCGTGTCCACGTGTCCGCCGCCGCTCAGTGCGGCAACGTCCACCGCCACGGGCAGAAAGCCATCGTTCGCCACAGTGACAGTGAGCAACCCGTCGTCTGCGGAGGCTCCGGTCAGTTCGACGTTCGGCGTCGCGGCCAGCACGTACAGATTGAACGTATTCCAGCGCTCAACGGTGGGCAGGATGTCGTCAGGATCTGGATTGGAGCCGACCCCCTCGCTGAGGCCAACTCGGAAGGAGCCGCCGCCGTCGATCCGCTCTGTAAACGCAGTAGCGCTGGCCGCGTACACCTCGGGGGTCCAGGCGTACACTCCCTGGCTGTAGAGCCAATCCATGGCGGTCCCTGGCGCGACGTACAACCCGCTGGCTGCCCAGGCATGCGGCGATCCCATGAAGCCGTACGATTCCGTCAACTGCGTGCCTTTTCTGGATAGAAGCTCGTACATCAGTACGTCTTCCAGCCCGGCCTCGTCGGACCAGGACCACGGATGCAGGATCAGGTCCGCCCCCGAGTGATAAGTGAGTCCAGAGATGATGTTCGGATGCAAGAGGACGAAATCTCGCACCGCGCCGACCTCCACCTCCGACCAGGGCGCAGGACCCCGATAGGTACTGGAACTGGGAACGTCCTCGCCCAGCTCCCAGTGAAAGTCATAGTTGCGGTTGGGGTCCACGCCCCCGTCCGGGTCCTCGTTCGTCGAGTCGTCCTCGTCCTCATCCACCTGGGCTATCTCCTCTCCTTCGTCGTCAAATGCGCCCAGGTACTCGTGGTCCAGATAGTGATCCTCCCAGCCTGGAGCGAAGGGATCGTTAGGGTGAGCATCAGCCCACTCCTGGTCGAAATCGAAGCGGTAGACGGCATACGTGCCGTATCCCATGCCGTTCGCCGGGTCCTCGTCGAAGTTTCCGTCCTCATCGTCGTCGCTGCTCGAGGGGTTTGCTGTTCGACGCTGGGAGAAATCATCGTAGAGGAAGATATCGTTGCCGTCTACATTCACTGACGGTATGGCGTAGACCGTGCGGGTGTCCAACAGATGGGTGGCGAGCGGATCAGTGCCGTAGCTGCTCAACAGATGCCAGATGGTGTAGAGAACCACCTGCTGGCTGATAGCCTCCCTCGCATGATGCTGCCCGTCGAGATACAGAGCAGGCCGGGCATCAGGGTCACCGGATTGCTCATTGCCCAGACGCAAACCCAGTATGCTCCTGCCTTGCCACGAATAGCCCACCTCGTAGGTCTCCACCAGGTGGGGATACGACGTTTCGAGCTCTGCAATGAAGGTTCTCGTCTCGGCAGCGGAGGGGTAGTGCTCGAAGTCCGCAGCCAGACCGGATGGAGAGGAGGCTGCGCCCAGCAAAAGAGGGTACGAGCCAGCACTGCGTGATAGGTGGTCAGGGTACTCCCGCGGCCTGAGCCGCTCTACGGCCTCGACCCACCGGAAGCGTGTCTCGTCGTCAGGGGCTTGGGCAAGCCCGGTCTCCCTGCCCGTGGCCAGCAGCGCCACGAGAGAGGCCACGATCAGTAGTCTCCCTCTACCGAACATGCGCGCCGCCCCACCCACCGGCGTGGCCACCCTCAACGCAGGGAGCGGGCAGAAACGCGCCCGGCCTGCACACGGACGCTTCACCAGGCGATGACGCGGTCGCTGCACAGAGGGAAGTGTTCGCTGGAATCAAAGGGCGTGAACCCACGTTCTGAAGATGATCGAGGCCGCAGACCGGAGTCCTGACACTGCGGCTACTCGGTATCCGCCTCGGCTCGAGCCCTGGCAACCTCGCCGAGATCGTTGTAGATCGTCTTCCTGGTCACACCGGCGCGACTCGCTACGTAGGCCACCGAGTTCCTCACCTGGAAGGCACCTCTCTCCTCGAGCAGCCGAACCATCTGGATTCGCTCGTCCTTGGTCATGTCGCCTGCGTTCGTGCCCAGCCGATACTCACACTCGGCGATCATGTCATCGAGCAGATCGTGCAGGCTCTGCGCGTGCGTCTCTCCCAGGTCAGCGCGCCCACTGTCCGGTGATAGGTCTTGGAGGAAATCCTGCAATTGCTGAACGGCGGTGACGTCCAGATTAATACAAAAGGCTCCGTAGACCTCACCTCTGTGATCTCGGAGCCAGATGCTGCAACTCTTGAGCGTCTTGCCCGTCTCGGTATACGTTGTGTAGTTAAAGACCGGGTGGGTCTCGCCCTTTCGGAGATGCTCGAGGCCCAGATCGCTCATCATGCCACCGACCCTTCTGCCGGTGACATCCCCCTCTATCCACACGATGGAGTGCTCCAGATCGTTCGTGTCGTGGATCACAACCTCACAGCATCTCCCTAGCATCGCGCTCAAAGCCAGACCCACGTCTTTGAGTAGGTCGAAGACCTCACGCTTCTCGGCCGAAAGCCCCTGACGCGGCATGGCCCTGATGGTCACCACATCCGTAGACATGCTCTCCTCCCACCCCCGTTCTTGGATACCATCTAGTCGCTAGAGGATTGGCCTGGTCTGCACCGGCTTCCGAACCCTCGGCTCATACCAGCCAACCAACGTCCCACCGCCGATCACCCATGACCCTGTGCCCGCCAAGGAACACCAAGGTAATGGCCAAAGGCCCACCAGATCGAAACCAACGCTCTCTATTGGAAACGAGCAACCGAGCCGCGCACGAACAGCGGCCGGCCCCAACCGCCACATCGCCTGCACACCATCGCTTCACAAAGTGTCAAGTCGCCGAAACACCTGGACGGCAGGGTCCGTGGCAATCGCACCGATTATGGCACAGACTTCACAAACTGTCAAGTGACCGAATTGGCCAAACCATCATCCGCGAAGCAGCAGCTCCCGACGTGGCCGTGAGAAACCGAGGGCACTTGCCTGGACAGACCATCCTCAGCCCTTTCCGTCCTCTTCGACCGTCTCCGCACACTACTGGGAGTAGCTCTCCACCGAGGCTGCCAGCTTGACCACCGACGTAGCCGACACCCGCGGCCGGTCAAGCAACGAGGGGAACGTCACAGGGCACTATCTACGCCGGCCCGTCAAGCCAGCGGCAGCCCATGGGCGGCGTGGGACCCGCAAACCGACGGTCCGTGGCTACTTCGCTCTTGCACTCAACAGAGACACAGCCTCCCCCTTGAGAACGACGCGCCAGTCGTCGACGCACTGACCAGCGGCAAGAACATCCAGCAGCCGAACATGTCTCCCGCCGAAGCACCGCCGTTGACCTTCTACGCCTATCTCTCCTCCATCCGGGGAAGGTCACCGGTTGTGTAGAATAGCTGATCCTCGGAGTAGGTCTCAGCCAGTTCATGCAGCAGGCGCAAGGTCTCCTGTGCCTCCGCCTCATCGACGACACTGATGGCAAACCCCGTGTGGACGTAGACGTAGTCGCCTACCCGCGCCTCAGGCGTGAGGCGCAGACTGATTGCCCGCCCGACTCCGGAGACTTCAACCTCGGCCTCGAGGCCGGTGATCGACTTGATTTGAGCTGGGATAGCCAGACACACGCGCCCTAACCTCCGTCCACCGACTCGGCGTCATCCGACGTGCCACCACGCCCAGCGGCAACAACCTGCGTGCCGCGAACCGCCTCACTGCCGGAAGAGTACCATCTCTACTCCAGGCCCTGGCTGCTTTTCCTCGACTCCTCCACAGGGCCTACCGCGAGTCCTTGGCCTGGTCCTCGCCAGAGTACCATCCAGCGTGGGGCTCTCGCGCACCATCCTCCACACTCAAGCCAGGAACCGGCCACGAACCGTGCTCAGTCCACCTCCTCCATGCGGATGTAACGGCGGCTGATGAAGAAGGCCGCAAGCGCCCCCAACGCGCTACCGGCGATGGCGACGGCTCCCAGTGGCTGAATGACGTTCTGCCATATACGCGCCACCGTCAGTGAGGTGAAGTCCACGGGTAGCCCATACTCGCCCGGCTCGCCGAACAGAATACTCAGACGCCCTAGCCCCCCGGCCTCGTGCTCACCGTAGAGCCGTGCGGAAGCGAAGCCCTCTCCCTTCAGGTACTCCACCCTCTCCTTGGCCTGCTGGAGCAGTTCCGCGCGAGATCCCCATTCCAGCGCGCCCACCGGGCAGCTCGTCGCGCAGTAAGGCCCTCCGAGCCCACTATACACTCGATCCTGGCAGAAGGTGCACTTTGCCGCCTTCGCCTCTCCCGCGAGCACGTCCTTGGTCTTCAAGTGGGGTACGCCGTACGGACAGAACTGGGTGCAGTAGCCGCAGCCTATGCACTTGGACTCGTCAAAGGCCGTGAACCCGCGCGCGTCCTTGTAGAGGGCACCCGTGGGACAGACGGTCACGCAGACGGCATCCGCACAGTGCATACACTGGTAGTTCATAAAATGCCACTCGGTCTCGCTGCGCCTGTTGAGCTTGATCAGCGTCCACGTGTCGGAAGACAGGCCCCGTGGAGCATCGTACAGCCTGGAGACGCTTCCCTCCTCCGCCGCGAGTCTCGGCGCTGTTTCCGTCTCCGCAGGCAAGTCGTTCCAGCGCTTGCATGCCTCCTGACACGCCCGGCAACCGACGCACTTGGATGAATCATAGAGTATGCCCAGTCGATCCTCCGGGCTGAACTGAGGCTTCGACGCCAACGACGGGGCCACAACGCCACTGGCGAGGGCGGCCCCGGAAAGCTTGAGAAAGTCCCTCCGATTCACTTCCATCGAGTCTCACCTTCCGTCTCTTGCTCCGATCTCCTCGTCCATTCGATTCCCCAACTGGTCAACTCGGCCAGGACACTCTCCACCAATGTCTCCACCTGTGTTTCTACCAACGGAGACAACTCCAGGCCCACCTCTATCGCGTCCGGCTGGACTCCCCACAGTACGAGTTGCTGCGGAAAGTAGCCACACAGTCGCGAGGCAGCCAGCAGATCGGCAAGCCCCATCTGATGGGGCGAGATCTTGACACCCAGGAACACGGGTACCTCCTCACCTTCCAGACGGGTCGTGGTCCCAGGTTCGGCGCCCATGTCCACAGCATCGACCACCAGCAGGCGGTCGACGCCCTCCACCCAGTGCAGCAGATCGAGCCCCAGGGTGCCACCATCGAGCACCTGCACCTCTGCCGGAAAGTCGTAGCGCTCCAGGAGCCGCTCTACAACCCTCACGCCGACCCCCTCATCGCGCATCAAGATGTTGCCCAGGCCGAGCACCAGTGTCTGAGACATCGCCTACATACACCCGTCCACGTGGACGCGAGTCAGCTCCCGGCCCTCAGTATCCACCACGTGGACGGCGCAGGCCAGGCAAGGATCAAAGGAGTGGATAGTCCGCAGGATCTCCAGGGGTTGTTCTGGATCGGCGATCGGCGTGCCCACCAGCGAAGCTTCGTATGCGCCCATCCGCCCCCTGGCGTCACGCGGTGAGGCGTTCCAGGTGGATGGCACCACACACTGATAGTTGGAAACCTTCTGGTCCTTGATCTCGATCCAGTGCCCCAACGCACCTCGTGGTGCATCGTGGTGGCCCCAGCCCCTGGCCTCCTTGGGCCACGTGGCCGGGTCCCACAGTTCTCCGTTGTGGATCTCGAGGTCACCGTCCGCCATGTGAGCTGCCAGCTCGTCCAGCCACGGCACCAGTTGCTCGACCACCATCACGGTTTCCAGGCCACGGGCAGCCGTACGTCCCAACGTGGAGAACAACGCCTCGGCTCCAACCCCGAGCGTGTCGAGCGCGCCGTCTACCAGTTCCTTGGCCCTCTCGGCGCCCGCTGCGTAAGCGACGAGCATCCGCGCCAAGGGACCTACCTCCATGGCCTGTCCCTCGTAGCGTGGAGCCTTGACCCAACTGTACTTCCGGTCCGTCTCCAGGAACTCATAGGGCGGCTGTGGGCCAGTATAGTTGGGTTCCGTCTCCCCGTCCCACGGATGTTTGTCAACCTCGTCTCCGTCTCCGTACTGGTACCAGGAATGGGTGACGTATTCGGTGATCTTCTCATGATCCATGGGATGGACTGTGCTCAGATCTCTGTCCAGGATGGCACCGGCGGGGAACAGATTCTCTCCGGCCGCGTCTGGGAATTCCCCGTAGACCAGGAAGTTGCCCAAACCCTCGCCATAGCTGGCCCAATCCTTGTAGAAGGAAGCCACGGCGAGGAGATCCGGGATATAGACTTGCTCCACGAATGCCTGTGCAGCATTGAAGATCTTGCGCATCTGGGCCAGCTTGTCGGCGTTGATGGCCGCTTCACTGTCGGGGTCGATGGGCACGGCCATTCCGCCCACCAGGTAGGTCTGTGGATGCGGGTTCTTGCTCCCCAAAATGGCGTGTGCGCGAATCACGTCTCGCTGCCACTCCAGGGCCTCCAGGTAGTGAGCTACTCCCATCAGATTGGCCTCTGGGGGGAGCTTGTACTCCGAATGGCCCCAGTAGCCGTTCGCGAACGGGCCAAGCTGCCCGCTGTTTACGAAAGCGGCAATCTTCTCCTTCACACCCCGGAAGTAGTCGATGCTGGATTTGGGCCAGTCGGAGATCGACTGTGCCAGCTTGGCTGTCTCTTCGGGGTCGGCGCTAAGTGCGCCGGTGATATCCACCCAATCCAGTGCGTGAAGGTGGTAGAAATGGATGACGTGGTCCTGCACCGCCTGGACCCCGCCGATCAGATTCCGGACAATTCGAGCGTTGTCGGGGATGCGGATGCCCAATGCGTTCTCTACGGCTCGCACCGAGGCGAGAGCGTGAACGGTCGTACAAACGCCACAAATGCGCTGCGCCATGAGCCACACGTCACGGGGATCCCTCCCCTTGACGATGACCTCCAGGCCCCTCCACATGGTGCTGGAGCTCCAGGCGTCACTCACTACACCCTCGTCGATCTGGGCCTCAATGCGCAAGTGCCCCTCTATTCGCGTGATGGGATCGATGACGATCTTCTCAGCCACCCTATTCCTCCTTCTTCGCCAGTTGCTGCACGGCTACAGTGCCGATGACGCCGGCCGCGACACCCACCGCTGCACCCGCAACAGCGCCTGCCATTGTGGAAGTATCTACTGCTGTCGGCTCTACACCCGGAAAGGCAGCGGGCGGTGTAAGCTGGTGAATGGGCACCGTCTCGTACGCTCCCTTTTCCCAGAAGTCCGGGGCTGCGCAGGCGATACAGCCATGCCCAGCGCCCACGGGCCAGCTGGTTCCCTCGTTCCAGCGAACGGAGGGGCAGTTATGGAAGGCCACAGGTCCCTTGCACCCCATCTGGTACAAGCACCATCCCTTGCGGTGACCTTCATCCCCCCACTCCCTGACGAACTCGCCAGCGTCGAAGCGGCCGCGCCGTTCGCAGTTGTCGTGGATGCGCCGGCCGTAGGCAAAGAGAGGGCGCCCCAGATCGTCCATCGCCGGCAGCTCGCCAAAGGTCAGATAGTGGACCACAGTGGCTGTGAAGTTGTCTACGTTCATCGGGCAGCCGGGCAGATTGAGGATCGGTACGCCGGAGATCAGGTCCTTCACGCCCTTGGCCTCTGTTGGGTTGGGGGTAGTGGCAGGCCAGCCGCCGTAGAAGGCGCAGGCACCCACTGTGATCACCGCCGCTGTGTTGGCGGTCACCTCCTGCAAGAGGTCCAGCGCGGTGCGTCCCCCCACACAACAGTAGACCCCATCATCCTTGGTGGGAATGGCACCTTCCACGACCGTGATGTACCCTCCCTCTCGGATCGCCTCCTCAAAGGACCTCTCGGCCTGTTTGCCGGCCGGAGCCATGATCGTCTCGTGATAATTGACAGAAATAGTGTCCAACACCAACTCCGCCGCCGTTGGCCGACTGGCCCTCAGGAAGGACTCGGTGCATCCGGCGCAGTCCTGGTACTCGAGCCATACCACCGGTGGGCGCTTGGCTGTTTCCAGGGCGTGGGCGATCTTGGGGACCATACCAGCGGGCAGGGCCAGCGTCCCAGCCATCAGCGTGCAGAACTTCAGGAAGTCCCGACGCGATATGCTCTGCAGCGCGGGCGCCTCGACAGAGTTGCTGCCAGGATACCTCTTCATGTGCCTGTTTCCTCCTTACGTAGACTCCATTGAAGTACAAAACACCATGAACCAGTCGTTGCCACCAATCTCAAGAGCAGTCCAATGAGCGTTTGCCTCTGCGAATACCCCTCCCTTCCAGTCGTCGACCCACAGGCCGTCGACAGTCGGATTCTGGTCTCAACGTGACTTCTCAAGCCATCGTCGTCGCTCGGGGTACTGAGCAGTTCCTAGGCCCAATCGGCTCCGCACACCTTGGTGCTCCGCAGACGGACTCGACAAACCCAGGTCCTGCGCGCCACAGACAGGGCCGCACACGTGTGCTCCCGTCCTCGAGACTGATCGAACCCGGCCATTGCTGCTGGCGTCCGCATCACCGGCAGCATGGCGCTGGCGCGCTAACCAGACTGTAACGCGATCCGGGTCGCACGTCAAACAAAGTGTACGCAGTGCCCAGATCAGTGCCTTCACTCTTCCCGCGGCTGCAACACTACTGCCGCGAGTTGCGGCGGGAATTCCGCCGTGACTGTGCCCATTTCCTGGCCAGATCTGGCCTTCTGGCGGATAACCTCTCAGACACGATAACGCACAAATCGTCCGACGAGAAGACGGCTTCCGCACCTGCCCTCTTGGCCTTGATGGCCATCAGTAATCTCTCCGGCGTGAGCGGCAGCTCACGGAAGCGAATGCCCGTGGCGTCGTATACCGCATTCAGGATCGCGGGCAGGGTGGGCATGATCGCGCCCTCACCCACCTCCTTTGCACCGTACGGCCCATTAGGTTCATTGCTCTCCACGATGATCGGATCGAGATTGGGCACGTCCAGTGCGGTAGGGATCTTGTATTCGGCGAGGTTGGCATTGACGACACGCCCCAGCTCGTCGAACTTGACTTCCTCGAAGCACGCCTCTCCCAGTCCCATGGACAGACTGCCCTGCATCTGGCCTTCCACCTGTACCTTGTTGATGGCGAAGCCGCAGTCGTGCGCGCCGGTGACATCTGTCAGCGTGACCTGGCCCGTCTCCAGGTCCACCGCCGCTTCGACTATCTGGGCAGAGCACCCGTATGCGGGAGATGTACCCACCGCAGCACCCTTGTACGAACCTCCCAGAGCGGGCGGCTTGTATTCGCCGCTCCCGATGATCGTGCCGCGTCTGAGGAAGGCCAACCTGGCTGCCTCCTTGAAGGTGAAGCGATCTGCATGGGGATGATCCGTGAACCCCACGTGCTCCGCGGCGAACTGCTTTCGGACCCCGGCGAAGTCCATCTCCCCGTCTCGAGCGGTCACCAACCCCCCATCGAATACGAACCGGTCGGGTGGGCCTCCAAAGACCTCGGCAAGCACCTCGCTTACCTGTCGCCGCGCGTCCATGGCAGCCTGGCGCACGGCGTGGCCGGTCATCAACGTCTGTCTGCTGGAGTAGGCTCCCAGGTCCACCGACAGATCGGTATCCCCACTCTGTACCCTTACGTCCTCCAAGGATATCCCCAGCTCCTCGGCCGTGATCATGGCGAAGACGGTGTCCGAGCCCTGTCCGATCTCCGCCGACGCCGTGCGGACGATGGCGGTTCCACCCACCTCGGAGAGCTGCACCGCCGCCGTGCAGTGCCACGTATCGGAGCGATAGATGGGATAGCCCGCGCCAGAAACGAAGAACCCGCAGGCAGCGCCTATCCCCTGCCCAGCGCTGAGCGCTCCCCTCTTGCGAGTCCACTGGGAGCGATCTCTCACCTCCTCCAGGCATTCCCGCATTCCCAGACTCGACATGTTCAACTCATTGCAGGTCGTCTCTCCGGTCGACATCACGTTCTTCAGTCGCAATTCGATGGGGTCCACAGCCAGATCCTCAGCTATGCCGTCCAGCATCGACTCGAACAGCGCCCGCGCGATCACGCCGCCATGTCCTCGCTGAGCGCCGCAGGCAGGCTTGTTGGTGCAGACCCTCACGGCGTGGTATTCCATGTGAGGAAGACGATACGGACCTCCCAGCAGCGAGCCAGCGTAGTAGATCGTCGCGATGCCGAAGCTGGAATAGGCCCCACCATCCAGGCAGGCCTGGTGATCGAGGAAGACGAGACTACCATCGTCCTTCGCGCCGATGGTCATCTTGTGCAAGAACTGGTGCCGCGCCCTGGATCTCAGAAAAACCTGTTCTCTCGTGAAGACGCCCTTCACGGGGCGGCCCGTCCTGAGGGCCAGCAGGCACACCGCCAGTTCCAGGTTAGAGGCAGAGGCCTTTGGCCCGAAACCGCCGCCGACCGCAGGCTTGACCACTCGCACCTTCCCCAGGGGAAGTCCCAGGACCATAGCGATCGTCCGCTGCACGTAGTGAGGAGTCTGTGTGGAGCTCCGCAGAGTCAGATTCCCGGCGCCATCCACCTCGGCGATACACCCCTGAGGCTCCAGGAAAGCAGCGTCCTGCATCTTGCTCAGCAGGTGATCTGTATACACCCTGTCCGCGTCCCTACGGCCGGCGTCTACATCCCCAAAGTGCTGATAGACCTCTGCCGTCACGTTTCCCGGATACTCTTCGAAGAGTTGTGGAGCGTCCTCGCTCAGTGCGCGATCCATGTCTAGAACCGGAGGCAATTCCTCGATCTCGTAGTCAATCAACGACACCGCTTCCAGAGCCGTCTCCAGACTATCGGCAGCCACTGCCGCGATCTCTTCGCCCACGTACCTGACCTTGTCTATTGCGAAGACGGTCTCGTCGTAGCGCGCAGGGCTGACCCCAAACTTGACGTCACCAGCGTCCGCAGCGGTGACCACTGCTGCGACGCCCGGGAGTGCTTCGGCCCTGGAGACGTCCACCTCGAGCAGTCTTCCATGAGCCACCGGGCTCTGGAGAAGAGCCGCATAGAGCATTCCAGGTCTCTTCAAATCGTTGATGTACTGAGCCCGACCCGTAGCTTTGTCCGGTCCGTCCACACGTTCGGCGCGCGTATTGATGATCCTGTACCCGCTCACTTGCCGCCCTCTCCTCTCAACGCCAACTCACCGGCGGCCTCCGCGACAGCCTCGACGATCTTCTGGTAGCCCGTGCAACGGCAAAGGTTGCCGGACAGCGCCTCCCTTATCTCGGCCTCGGTAGGGTGTGGATTGTGATCCAGCAAGGCCTTGGAAGTAAGGATCATCCCTGGTGTGCAAAACCCACACTGGATCGCGCCGTTTTTCACGAACGCTCTCTGCAATGGATGGAGCTCCGGACCATCCGCCAGCCCCTCGATCGTGGTCACCTCTCGGTCCTGTACCTCGAGAGCAAGGAGGATGCAAGAAGCAACAGGCTGCCCGTCCAGAAGGACGGTGCAGGCGCCGCACTCACCTTCACCGCACCCCACTTTGACGCCGGTAAGGCCGAGATCCTCCCTCAGGAACTCGGCGAGAGTTCGCTTGGCCGAGACCGCAACCTCGTATGTGCGTCCATTGACCCTGGTCTTCAGGATGTGCTTCATCGCTCTCCTCCTTTCGCTCTCGACAGAGCGACGCCCAGAGAACGACGTACCAGCACGTCGACCAGCTCGAGTCTATAGGCCGCCGAACCCCGAAAATCATCAATAGGCTTGGCCTCCTCCCTCGCCAGCGCCGCAGCCGCCGCGAACGACTCCGCTGTGGGCTCCTGACCCACGAGAAAGCTCGCTGCCCGGGTCGCTAGCACGGGCGTAGGCGCCACCGCACCGAGGGCGATGCGAGCGTCGGTCACCACACGCGATGACCGGTCGAGCCTGAGCCAGGACGCAGCTCCCACGAGGGCGATTTCCAGTTGCCGTCGTGTGCCCTGCCTGAGATAGGCACTGCCCGCGTCAGGGGGACACGGTAGCTCTATGCAGACGAGCAATTCATCCGGTCGCCTGACGCTCTCTCCCGGCCCAGTGAAGAACGAGGAGATGTCAACCCAACGGCTCTCTCTCGCGCTCGCCAACTGGAGGCGGCCGTTCAGTGCCAAGATAGCCACGGCAGTGTCGGCCGCTGGTCGCGCATGTGCGAGATTGCCGCCAATGGTAGCCCTGTTCCTGATGAGTGGAGAGCCCATGATCGCTGCCGCGTCCCGTAGAGCCCACACCGCCGGTGAAGTGTCCGATCGTGCGGCAAATGCGGCCATCGTCGTCAAAGGCCCGATGTGCAGCACCCCGTCGTCCTCGCTAACTCCTCCGAGCTCGTTCAAGTCAGCCAGCGATACGACCACCTGTGGACGCCGCACGGGCTGAGCCCTGGCCGCCGTGGCGAACTCCGCCCCGGCGGTGCTCGCTCCGTCCACCAACTGGAGCATGCTACGATAGCTCATGTCGACGACGAGGTCTGTGCCTCCAGCCAATGGGCTGGCTCTGTCTCCGTACTCGTCCAACAGCGCCAGGGCCTCCTCCAGAGTCCCTGGCCTTTCGTAATCGAAATCGTGCAGAATCAATGTACTCGTGCCTCGCCTTGTCTCCTAGATCAGTTGCTCGCCGATGGATTTCGCTTGCGTAAACAACAGGAGATAGTCCGGTCCGCCGGCCTTGGAATCTGTGCCACTCATGTTGAACCCGCCGAACGGGTGGATACCCACTAGAGCGCCCGTACACTTGCGGTTGATGTACAGATTCCCCACGTGGAACTCCAGTTTCGCATGGGCAATACGCTGGGCATCGCTGCTGTAATAGGCGCCCGTCAGTCCAAACTCCGTCCCATTGGCAATCTCGAGAGCCTGCTCCCAGTCCCGCGCCCGGACCACAGAAAGCACCGGCCCGAAAATCTCCTCCTGTGCGATACGTGCTTCGGCAGGAACGTCGGCGAATATGGTAGGCTCAATGAAGTATCCTTCACGATCCGCGGCCGAACCACCGTGAACGAGCCTTGCCTCACCCTTGCCGACCTCGATGTACGCGAGGACCTTGTCGAACTGGCCGGCAGATACCACCGGCCCGAGGTAGTGCTCCAACCTGTCCGGATCTCCCATCACCAGGAGCTCACGGGCCTGCTCCAACACCTTCTCCAGAACCCTGTCGTAAACCTCGTCTACGACGATAGCGCGGGAACCGGCGGAGCACTTCTGTCCCTGGTAGCCGAAAGCGGAGACCACGATGCCCCTCGCGGCAGCATCCAAGTCAGCCGTCTCATCCACGACCACGGCGTCCTTGCCTCCCATCTCCAGGATCGTGCGCTTGATCCAGGTTTGTCCAGGCTGCGTCTTCGCCGCAAGCTCGTGGATGCGCAATCCCACCTCTTTGGAACCGGTGAAAGCGATGAAGCGCGTCCGAGGATGCTCGACCAGATACTCCCCCACCACGCCACCAGGGCCCGACAAGTAGTTGCAGACACCATCAGGAAGACCGGCCTCCATCAGGACCTCGAAGTACTCCCAGGCCACTTTGGGAGCCGCGCTCGCGGGCTTGAGTACGACGGTGTTCCCGGCCACAATGGCTGCGCTGCTCATCCCCACGGTGATCGCCACAGGGAAGTTCCAGGGAGGAATGACGGCCCCAACGCCCAGAGGGATGTAGTGTAATGTGTCATGCTCCCCGGGCCACTGGGCTACCTCGATCAACTCGAGCTTGAGCGCCTGCCGGGCATAGTACTCCAGGAAGTCGATGGCCTCGGCCGTGTCGGCATCGGCCTCCACCCAGTTCTTGCCTACCTCGAAGACCATCCAGGAGCTCAATTCGTGCTTGCGCGCCCGCATGATCTCTGCCGCCTTCAGGAGAATCGCCGCTCGCTCCGTCGCAGGCGTTCGACTCCATCCCTCGAACGCCTCACTGGCAGCGTCAATGGCGCGTTCCGCCAGGGCACTGGTACCCTGCGAGAAGACGCCCACCGTCTGCTCGGGGTGAGCGGGATAGACAGAAGCGAATGTCTCTTCGGTCCACACCTCCTCACCTCCAAGCACTAGAGGGTGTTTCTCGCCCATCCGGGCACGAACAGTGTCCAGAGCCTTCTCGAAGGCCCGGACGTTATCTGCCGCTCTGAAGTCCGTCAGCGGCTCGTTGTGGAAAGCGCCGCATTCGTCAAGCATCCTCTGCGCCGCTGCCCCAGAGTCCATCTCGTTTGCCTCCCTCCCCTCAATCACGCCTCTCCAGGAACGACTACTGAACCTTTAAGCTCCGAATTCGATGCCCTGCGCCAACGGGAGTTCCGTCGACCAATTGATGGTATTGGTCTGCCGGCGCATGTACGCCTTCCACGCGTCCGACCCGGACTCACGACCGCCGCCCGTCTCCTTCTCCCCGCCGAACGCCCCTCCGATCTCCGCACCACTGGTGCCGATATTGATGTTGGCGATGCCACAGTCAGAACCTACCCCGGACAAGAACTGCTCCGCCTCCAGCAGGTTGGTGGTGAACATGGCACTGGAGAGCCCTTGCGGCACACCGTTGTGGATGGCAATGCCCTCTTCCAGCGAGTCGTAAGCCATCACGTAGAGGATGGGCGCGAAGGTCTCTTCACAGACGATGCTGGTCTGCTGCGGCATCTTGATGATCGTGGGCTCCACGTAGCAGGCCCCCATCTCAGGCAGGCTGTTCCCACCGTAGAGCACCTCACCACCCTGCTCCTGAGCCGCCTGCACCGCTCTCATCATGTCCGTCACCGCGCCCTCGTCGACCAATGGTCCCATCAACGTTTCTGGTTGTGATGGGTCGCCGATCCGCACCTGCTTGTAGGCCTTGACGAGCCGGGCCGAGAGTTCGTCCACGATGGCTTGGTGCGCTATGATCCGGCGGGTTGAGGTACAACGCTGTCCGGCGGTCCCCACAGCACCAAACAGGATGGCAGACACGGCCAGGTCGAGATCGGCCTTCTCCGAGACGATGATGGCGTTGTTCCCACCCAGCTCGAGGATACTTCGTCCCAGGCGACGCGCTACGGCTTCGCTCACATGGCGGCCCATGGCCACTGATCCGGTGAAACTGATCAGCGGCACGCGCGCATCGTTGATCATCAACTCCCCGACGCTGCTCCCCCGACCGACCACCAGATTAAAAAGCCCGGACACCCCATGGTCGGAAGTCACCTGATTGGCCACGTGTTGAAGGGCGATGGCCGTCAAGGGTGCCTTTGACGAAGGCTTCCAGACCACGGTATCGCCAGCCACCGCGGCGATGGCAGCGTTCCAACCCCAGACCGCAGCGGGGAAGTTGAAGGCCGTGACCACACCCAACACTCCCAGAGGATGCCACTGCTCGTACATGCGATGTGCCGGGCGCTCCGAATTCATCGTCAAGCCGTACAATTGGCGCGAGAGCCCCACCGCAAAATCGCAGATGTCGACTACCTCCTGCACCTCGCCGATACCTTCTGCGCGAATCTTGCCCATCTCCAGCGTGACCAGCTCGCCCAAGGGCTCTTGTACCTCGCGCAAGGCATTCCCCAGATCTCGCACCACTAGCCCTCGCTTGGGAGCCGGGAGCGTGCGCCAGGACTGAAAGCGCTCACGCGCTCGTTCGACCACCACCTCGTAGGTCTCCTCTGTGGCCTGCACCACCTGGGCGATGGGTTCGCCGGTCGCCGGGTTGTACGAGGCGAGCGACTCTCCTTTGCTATCGGCGATCCATTCCCCCTCACCAGTACAGGCGCCGGGATTGACGTCTTCAATGTGCAGCTTCTTCAACAACGACTTCATCATCACTCCTCCTCCAAAGCCAGAACCTTGACCACGTCAACCACGCTCACCAAGACATTGTCTATGTCCTGGTGCTACACCTCTCCGGTTAGTCCGCTCCGCCCGCTCTTGCCGGACCTCCGCGAAAGCCCACCTGTCCCCGGCCCTTCAGACGGAACGCACCTGGAACCTGGAATGGGACCGCTCGTGGCGTTCGTATCTGCCAGCCAACCGCTGGGCCCACACAGCGTGCCCCGCCGCACCACGTGATCGTCGCCCGCACAAAGAACGGCGTCCCGGAAAGGAACGCCGTTCGGACGATGACCCGCCGAAGTGCGCGGCCGCCGGTGCATCTCCTTTCCAAACACGGGAGGCCCAACCGTTTCCGGTTGCACCCTATCGGCCTCACGCCCTAGATCATGGTCCGTAGGCAGCTGAGGCTCGGATATGTGTCAGTCATTCAACCTTGATGATCGACATCACCATGCGACGTGGCTGGGAGTATACCACGTTGAGTTTGACCTGGCAAACCACCCTGGACGGTGCCAGGGGCGCATCCCCACTGTGCAGACATCTCTCGAACCGAGGTCAGGTTATCCCCTGGCTGTAGTTCTCCGTTCAGGACCTATTGCCGTATGACTTCGACGATCTCTAGGTACAGGGGTGTCTTGTCGGCTGGCATGGTCGCTCCGGAGTTGAGTGATCCGATCATCGTGGCGGTGACCTTAAATCTCGAGGCGCGCCTTCGACACGCCCGACTTCGCACTTGACAACGAGCAGGAAGCAGTGTATAATTGGTATTGTGGTAATACCAGCTGACCAAGAAGCCAACACGAGCAAATTCGCAGCCGTAGAGAGGACGTTCCTGGCGCAGGAGATAGCCCAGAGATTCCTTCGTCTTCTTCAGGATGGAAAGCTGCAAGCAGGCGAGAGACTGCCAGCGGAAAGGGAGCTAGCATCCCTGCTGGGGGTAGGTCGTCCCTCGTTGCGGGAAGCTCTCCGAGCCCTACAGTTGATGAACGTAGTAGAGGTTCGGCCCGGCGATGGAACGTATGTCAGCTCCCTCAAGGCCGAGCATTTGGCTGAACCTCTCAGACTTCTGCTGCGCCTCCAGGACGTAACCTACTTGGAGGTTCTGGAGGCCCGGCGGAGCATTGAGCCCGCGATAGCTGCTTTGGCTGCTGAGAGGATCGGCGAGGATGAGTTAGGTCAGCTCAGATCCTGCCTGACCAAGGCTAGAGAGTGCGTCGATGACCCTGCCGGCTTTCTCGAGGCCGACCTCGAGTTGCACTCCGTGATCGTAGAGGCGTCCCGCAACCCGTTGTTGATTGGCATCATGGCCAGCATCAGTAGCCTGGGTCCTGCCACTCGCCAACGCACGGCGTATATTCCTGGAGTTCGGAAGGTAGCCCTGGAGGATCATGGCCGCATCGTTGAGGCGATAGCCTTGCGCGATGCGGATGCCGCCAGGAAAGCCATAGAGGACCACATCTCACACATTGAAAAAGCGCTGCGCGCGGCCAGCGACGAGCAAGCGCCTTCGGAAGGGCTTCCGATTTGAAACGTAGCATGAAGAGAGAATCGGTTGAATGTGCATGATGACGCCGAATGTGCAGTGTTGCACTTCGGCGGGTTTGCGCGAGTCCAGGTGAGAAGTCCGCTGGGCAATGGGCTGAGCCAGCTTCATCTGAAGCGCCCATGCGGCGCACGCGAAAGGCCCATCCGCCTGACACACTCGCTTCAGAGAGATGATCGGCATCGAGGGCGTCGTAGTCATACTCGCAATGGCGGTCATTAGCGCAAACTGAGACACGATGGCAACCCGTCTGGACGCTACGGGCATGTAGGAACCCGCGTCGAATGAGGGACAGCTATTGCCAACGCGAATCAAACAGGTTGCACTAGGGACCTAGAGCTTCATCGTCTGAAGAGGAGGGGCTGCGATGAGTATGCCAACCACAATTGGCATAGTGTACCCAGACGATCCGTGGGTGGATCAGGACCTTCACGAGCTGCTCGAAGAACTCAGGCGGTTCCTTCCACAGGGTGTGGAGATGGTCTCAGCCCACGTGTATGTACCTCCGGGCGTTGTTGGAGTTGAGGAGGTAGCGGCGATCGCTGAATCGCCCGACATTGAGATCGCCGCTCAACGGCTCATGAGATTTAACCCCGCCTGCTTCTCCTTCCTCAGCACGGCATGTAGCTTCATCAACGGTCCTGGACATGACACAGGAATAAGTGATCGGATTCAGCGAGCCACGGGAGTGCAGGCGGTGACCACCACCTCTGCAGTGTTGAGAGCGTTGAGAACGCTTGATATCAGAAACATCGCAACGGCAACGCCCTATGTGGAGGCGCTAGACAAGAAGCTAACGACCTTCCTCGAAGGGAATGGCTTTGTTGTAGTGAACCAGAACCCGCTGGCCCTCACTCACGACCACGGCCTTCATCCCCTCGACACGGTGCGCCAAGCAGCTATGGATACTGATCGAGCCGAGGCAGATGGCATCTTCATAAGCTGTACGGGGCTCAAGACCTCGGCGATCATCGATGACTTGGAGAATGCGCTGGGGAAGCCAGTAGTGACTGCCAACCAGGCGAGCATCTGGAATGCTCTGCAGTTGGCTGGCTGTGACACGAGACTGGATGGGCTGGGACAGCTCTTCCGATTGTAGCTGGTCGCTCCTCTTGATGACGCAATGCTTGCCCGTTTCGCCCGAAGGGCACGCGCCATGCAGTGCTCGGGAACGGGACTACCGTGAGCTCACGATACTTGGAGGCCTCACGTGGTGGACAAGGAAAGACAAGCGCTACTAGCAAGCGTTGACTCTGACAGCATCGTGCGGCTAACCCAGGATCTAGTGGCCATTGCCAGCCCGAACCCGCCCGGGGAGGAAAAGCAGGTTGCCGAGTATCTGGCCAATCTGCTGGAGGGAATGGGTCTGCAGACAGAGTTGCAGGAGGCAGCACCCGATAGGCCGAACGTCCTCGGCATCTGGGACAGCGGAGAACCAGGGCCCACAGTGCTGCTCAACGGGCATACGGATGTGGTTCCCACCGGGGATGGCTGGTCGGTAGACCCGTACGGCGGGCACATCAGTGAGGGCAGACTCTATGGGCGCGGAGCCACCGACATGAAGGGTGGTATCGCCTCGATGATTGGGGCGCTCGCCGCCATCCAGAACTGCGGGATTGAGCCCTCAGGAAGGGTCATCGTTACAGCTGTGGTGGGAGAAGAGACGGATCAACTTGGCACTAGAGCATTGGTGGAAGCTGGGATCGAGGCTGACTGCGCAATTATCCCCGAGCCAACTGAGCTCAGGCCGATCATAGCACATCAAGGCACTCTCCAATACCGGATCACCACCATCGGCAAAGCGGCGCACAGCAGCATGCCGCATGCGGGTGTGAACGCGATATACCACATGTGCCAAGTTGTTGCTGGTTTGCGTGAGGTAGCCGACAGCCTGGAAAGCCGGGAGCATCCTCTCTTGGGGCACCCCAATCTGTCCGTCGGAACCATCGAAGGCGGACTGGATACCTGCATAGTCCCCGATCGGTGCACGATCACTGTCGATCGAAGGATCAACCCGGATGAGGAAATGGCACTAGTGGATCATGAGATCGAGGAGATGGTCAACCATCTGTGCGCAGGCGATCCGCAAATGAAGGTGGAGGTGTCGCGCACAGTGACAGCGGCAGCGATGCAAATGTCCTCGGATGAGAAGGTCGCTCTCAGTGTTCGGAGGGCAGCGCAGATCATAACCGGGAGAGACCCAGGATTCCACGGTCTTCCCGGAACCTGCGATGCCAACTACCTTGTGAACGAAGCAGGAATCCCCACGGTGATATTCGGTCCCGGCACCGGTGCTGCAGCGCACCGGCCTGACGAGTACGTGGAGATCGAGAACCTGGTGCGAGCTGCCCAGATTCTGGCGCTGGCCGTCTTTGACCTTCTTCGTGAGCGATAGGAGCAACATCGGCGAGCAACCAAGGAGGCCTCGCTCGCCAGCAGCGCAACAGAGAGATGCGCTACAGAAACCACGAATCGCAGAGTCCGACTCTGCGGGGAAAGGAAGGCTAGCCGTGCAAGACCGAGATGATCTTCCCTTTGCGATGTCCGAGTATAGGGCCAGGCTGCAAGCAGTTCGCGGACAGATGCAGTCACGCGGCCTGGATCTCCTCATCGTGACCACCCCTGAGAACATGTACTACATCACCGGCTATTCGGGGCTGGGCTTCTACACTTATCAGGCATTGCTGCTTCCCCTGGAGGGCGAGGCGGCGATGGTGACCCGTCACCTTGAGGCGGACAACGTCCGATGGACGAGCTGGCTGGAGACGACGTACGACTATCGCGACGAAGAAGACCCTGAGGCACTAACCAAGCAGGCACTGACCGACATGGGGATGGACAAGGGCAGGATCGGCGTAGAGAAGAACTGCTGGTGGTTGACCATCGAGAGTTACGAGAAGCTGGTCAGTCTCATGTCTGACGCGGAGTTCATAGACGCCACTGGAACGGTGGAGCACCTGAGGCTGATCAAGTCAGAGAAGGAGATAGAGTACACGCGACGGGCAGCGAGCGCCGCGGGCGAGGCCATGCACTCGGTCTTGGAGGCGATTCAGGAGGGAGTGCCTGATTCCGAGCTCGCTGCGGTGATCTACGCAACGCGCACCAGAGCAGGTAGCGAATACGTGGCGGACATTCCGCTTTGCCCGACCGGTCCCAAATCTGGGCTGGCCCACGCTACCTGGGAGGGTAGAGAGATAGAGGATGGCGACGTGATCTTTCTCGAGTTCGGTGCCGCAGTGGAACGGTATCATGCAGGGCTGATGAGAAGCGCAGTCATTGGCAGCCCCAGCGCCCTCGTCCAAAGGGCGGCTGAGGCCTCTATGACTGCGCTGACGAGGGCCATCGAGGCAATGAAGCCCGGAGTGACGGCTGGGGAACTGGACGACATCGCGAGACACATCACCACGCAGGCAGGTTTGTCGGAGTATCACCACCACCGCTTGGGATATCACATCGGTATTGCCTTTCCACCTGTGTGGGTTCAGCGGTCTGTGTTCAGCTTGAATACCGGGGTCCCGGAGTTGCTGAAGCCCGGTATGATATTCCATCTGGTTCCAGCTCTGCTCATCCCGGGCGTCGGCGGGATAGGCAACAGCGAGACAGTGCTTGTGACGGAAGACGGGGCCGAACGCTTGACCGACTTCGAGTTGTCCTTGTTCGTGAAGTAAGTTCCCAGGGTGGAGGAATCGGCCACGTACGAAGGAGATTCTTTGAAAGAGATAGTCGCGGATGTAGGCGTCGTCGGGTCGGGTGGTGCAGGATTGTATGCGGCGATCAAGGCGGCGGAGTCGGGGTCGAAGACCGTCCTGGTGGACAAGGGACTCATCGGCAGGAGCGGTGCTACTGTGAGCGCGGGCGGTGTGACCGCAGTCGGTCCCTGGAGCATCCCTGAAGATAGTCAAGACGCTCACTATAGGGACACGGTCGAAAGTGGCAAGCACATAAACGACACCAAGCTGGTCCGGACTCTTGTAAGCGGGGCTAGCGTCCGCGTGAGAGAATTGGAGCGTTGGGGGATAGTCTTCGACCGTACTGCAAATGGCGACTACTTGCTAGGTGACGCCGCAGGACACAGCTTCCCTCGAGCCCTATTGATGGGAGATCGCGTGGGGCTTCATGTCGCCAGGGTTCTGCGTAGAAGAGCTAGTCAGCTCCGCGTGAACTTGACCGAAGATACCTTTGTAACCTCCATCCTTGTACAGGGCGGCAAAGCCGCGGGCCTGACCGCCGTCGACGCTCGCTCGGGCCAGCTTGTGGTTGTGCGCTGCAAGGCCGTTGTGCTCGCGACGGGAGGAGCTGGCCAGCTGTACACCGTGACGACCAATCCGGTTCAGGCCACAGGAGACGGTCTGGCTCTGGCCTTGCGAGCCGGAGCGGACTTGGTTGACATGGAACAGTTCCAATTCTACCCTGCGGGCTTGGTGTTCCCGGCCTCTCTCAAAGGGTTCGGTCTCGGTCTCGTAGAGTACTCCATGCTATACAACAGCATGGGCGAACGGTTCCTATCTCGCTACGGTTGCGGGGATATGGAGAGGTCCAGTCGCGATCTGCTGGCGCGGTGTGTCTATTCGGAGATAAGAGCAGGGCGAACGGGCGAGCACGGCGGCGTCTTCTTGGACGCTCGCCATGTTCCAGACAGCGAGTTCTCAAGCTTTCAACATGAGTACGAACTGTGTCTTGAGAGGGGTCTCGATCTGAAGAAGGAGCGGGCAGAGATCGCCCCCAGCGCACACTATTGCATGGGCGGGATAAGAATCGACGACAAGTGTCGGTCCACCATTCCTAACCTGTATGCCGCTGGTGAAGTGACAGGGGGAGTGATGGGGGCGAACCGACTGAATGGGAACAGCCTCGCTGATATCATGGTCTTTGGCGCCATCGCGGGCAAAGAGGCGGCAGAATTCGCGCGAACGGCGCATGTGGCCAGCCCTGGCAAGGAATCGATCGAGACGGAACGCGAGCGAATAGAACGCCTGATCTCCAGAGGCTGTGGTGGAAGGCGGACAACTGAGCTCAGGCGCGAGATGTGCCAGATCATGTGGGACCACGTAGGAGTCATCCGAAGCAGGGAGTCGTTGTCCAAGGCCACTGGTCTACTCGACGACCTAGAGAACGAGTTGGCGGCAACAGCGCTTGTGCAGAAGTCGTGGAAGTGCAACCCGGAGCTCTTCGCTTATCTCGAGCTCGACAACATGGTCTTGGTGGCACAGGCCATCGCGCGTTCGGCGTCTGTTCGTAGACAGAGTCTAGGGGCGCATTGCCTGGAAGATCGTGACGAGGGCAGTGAGAGCGAAGGTTTGCCCCACAATGTGGTGGTTCGGCTAGAGCAGGGCCGCCTGAGGACACAGACGCAGCCGGTATTGTGTGAGGATGGCGTCTCTCGACCATGACAATGAGGGCACAGATTCTCAGGTACGATCCAAGCACAGGGGAGAGTCCCTCCTACAGCACCTATGAGGTACCCTACGTGGAGGGCATGACGCTCCTCGATCTGCTGCGCAGTGTCTATGATGATCAAGATCCTACGTTGTGCTTCAGGTCTTCGTGCGGGATCGGCAAGTGCGGGAGCTGTGCTGTCTCGATGAACGGGCGGCCGGTCTTGAGTTGTCGTCAGAAGTTGACTGAGGGTGAAGGCGAGTTGGTCATCGAGCCGTTGTCAAACTTCCCAGTGATCAAGGACTTGGTCGTTGACCGCGGACGGTTCGACCGCATGCTTTCCTCCGTGCTTGTCTCGGCGATTGAGAACGCTGCCTGCGCTCGCCTGGTTCCGCCTCGAGAGGAGCGAGATCCAGCCCAGCCGGACTGCATTGAATGCCTTGCCTGTGATGCGGCGTGCCCAGTGGTGACAGAGCTACCAGATCAGTACTTGGGTCCTGCACTGACAAGCGGGCTCGCTGGCATGGGACTGTTGGGAGAGCTTCCACCATCTGTCTCGGATTCTCCCGTGTCGGACAATACCTTCTGCTGCCTACAGTGCGACGCCTGCACGATAGCGTGCCCAGCGCACGTGCCCGTTGGTCAGTGCCTGCTGGACGTGAAGCGAGACCTTGCCGACGCGGCCACGTTGCCTGACGCGCTTCGGAGCCTGTCCACAACCATCTGCAGAACAGGCAACATCTCTGGGGATGACAACAAGAGGCGCCTCATCTGGGGTGTTGGCCACGAGAACCATGGAGGTGAACACGCCAGCGAGGTTGCAGAGATTGTATACTACGTGGGTTGCCTGTCTTCCTTCTATCCCTCCAGCTATCGAGTGCCTCAGAGCTTCACGCGTATTCTGGACACAGTGGGCGTACGCTACCAGCTGATGGGGCACAGGGAATGGTGTTGCGGATACCCTCTTCTGTTGGCCGGCCTGGCGGGGGAAGCCAGGAGGGCAGCGGAGCGGAATGTGGAGTGGTTGCGGGGATCTGGGGCAGCCAGGGTAGTCACAACCTGCCCGTCGTGCTACTACATGTGGCGGCAGGTTTATCCTCGCCTGCTGGATTGCGCAGCCGAGTTCGAGGTGGTACACGCAACCGAGTACCTGGTGGAACTACTAGCGCAGAACAGACTGCCCCTAAGGGAGGGAGTCAAGGCAGTTGTGACTTATCACGATCCGTGTGATCTGGGACGGAAGAGCGGCGTCTATGAAGCGCCCAGGCGGTTGCTCACAGATGTGTCCTCGGAGATCACTCTGGTGGAGATGGAGGACCACCACGACAGCTCGTTGTGCTGCGGCGGAGGGGGCAACGTGCAAGGCTTCAAGCCAGAGCTCACGGAATCGGTCTCTCGCCGGCGTATCGAGCAGGCAGCATGCACCGGCGCTGAGATCTTGGCGAGCGCCTGTCCGCAGTGTGAAAGGGTTCTCAGACAAGCCGCTAGGGAAGGCGGGTTCGCCCTGCGGGTTCTGGATGTAGTGCAACTGGTCGCCGACTCCCTTGCCGGCTCAGTGGACGAGCAGAGGGCGGGCGAGGAGCATCCGGACAGCCAGGCGCCTCCCTGAGACGTTTCCATGCACACGCAACCTAGGAATAGCGGGCCCGTAGGGTGTTCAAGGCAGGCCGGAGGTGGAAGACGTGGCAGATCTTTCCAGGAGAGCTGAAGCCATACCGTGGTCTGGCATAAGAAAGATGTTCAACCTGGCAGACCAGAATCCGGACGCAGTCAATCTGTGTGTAGGCCAACCAGGCTTCGATACCCCCCCACACATCATCGAAGCAGCGACACGTGCCCTGGAAGAAGGGCAAACCCAGTACACGCCGGGTCTGGGGATACCGCTGCTGAGAGAAGCGATTTCTCAGAAGGTGTGGAGAGAGAATGGCATCGAAGCCGACCCTGACACGGAGGTCATGGTCACTGCGGGCGCGATGGAGGGGGTCATGCTGTCCCTTCTGGCTGTGGTCGACTCTGGCGACGAAGTGATCATAGGAGATCCCTGCTACACGAACTACCCTGGACAGATCGAGCTGGCCGGGGGCCGTGCTGTCACCGTTCCGGTACTGGAGAGTAATGGATTCAGGATGGACCCGGGAGACATCGAACTAGCCATCAGTCAGAAGACAAGGCTTCTGATGATCAACTCCCCGGCCAATCCCACTGGCACAGTCCTTGAGATGGAGGATCTGCGGGCGATCGCCGAGATTGCCCAGCGCCGGGATATCTTCGTTCTGTCCGATGAACCCTACGAAAGGCTGACCTATGATGGAGCCGAGCACATCAGCCTTGCGTGTCTTCCGGGAATGAAGGAGAGAACTATCAGCGTTTTCACTCTCTCCAAGACTTATGCAATGACCGGTTTTCGCCTAGGCTATGTGGTCGGCCCACCTAAGGCTATCGATGTGATGCACAAACTGCAGGAGGACGTTGTGTCGTGCATCCCTGCCTTCGTGCAGCAGGCGGGCGTCGCCGCCCTCGACGGCCCCCAGGACTGCGTCGATCGTATGGTGGAGGAGTATGACAGACGACGGAGGTTCGTAGTACAAGCTCTCAACGGGATGGACGGAGTCTCCTGCATGATGCCCAGGGGCGCCTTCTACGCCTTCCCAAACGTTAGCAGTCTGGGCCGCACCTCAGAGGAGGTTGCCCTCCACCTTCTAGAGAGTAGCAAGGTAGTTGGTGTCCCAGGAACTGCGTTTGGTTCTCGGGGAGAAGGTCATCTGCGGCTGGCGTACGCCTCTTCCATGGAGCGCCTGGAGGAAGGGCTATCTCGCATGGCGAGAGGGACGCAGGAGCTGCTGGACACAGCGGGAAATTAGCGGGACGAGATCGGGCAGACTAACCCAGCACATGGACCGAGCCCCTGTGCACGGATTGTCGTTTGCAGCGAAAGCACACCATGAGGAGGCTAGCCATGCCAGAAGGCAAGCGGTCGCGAGAGGTTCTTGATTGGGCCAGCCAATACACGCCGGGAGGGATCAACACGTCCATTCGCGCACTTGTCCGTCCAATGGCTTTTTGCGAGGCCAGTGGATCGAAGATTTACGATGTCGACGGTCACGAATACATCGACTACCATGCTGCCTTCGGGCCGCTGATCCTCGGCCACTGCAATCCCCAGGTCAACAGAAGGGTGCAGGCAACTCTTGAACACATGGACCTTTTCGGAGCCGGGACGACAGAGCTGGAGGCCGAGCTGGCACAGAAGATAGTGGAGCACATCCCGTCGGCGGAGATGGTGCACCTCTGCAACTCCGGATCTGAAGCCACTTTTCACGCAGTGCGCCTCGCCCGGGCGGTAACCGGCAGGAGAAAGTTGATCAAGTTCCAAGGGTGCTACCATGGCTGGCATGACTATCTCTGTATGAACATCATCAGCCCGGCTGACCGAGTGGGCGGGAAGGATCCAGCCTCGGCGGGAATGCTGCAAGAAGCGATCGACAACACCCTGGTCCTGACCTTCAACAGCCTGGACGAGGTGAAGGCAGCTGTGGACGAGAACAGTGGCCAGATCGCGGCAATAATCCTGGAACCCATACCCCACAACATAGGCTGCGTGCTGCCCAGGCAGGAGTTCCTGGAGGGTCTTCGTAGTATCTGCGACGCAGAGGGGATCCTTCTGGTGTTTGACGAGGTCATCACGGGTTTTCGGCACGATCTAGGTGGGTACCAAGCGCTGTGCGGGGTCACCCCAGATCTCACTACGTTGGGAAAGGCCATCGCCAACGGCTTCCCCTGTGCGGCGATATGCGGCCGGAGGGAATTGATGGAGAGGTTCGCCACAGCAGGAGGCGACGTCTTCTTCGCCGGCACGTTCAATGGCCACGGTCTAGCCACCACGGCTGCATTGGCCACCATCGAGTTGCTTGAGGAAGGGCAAGTCCACGAGCACATCTTCAGACTGGGGGAGGAGATCCGCCGGGGAATCACACAGATCATCACTGAACTGGGGATAGAGGCTCATGTAGCAGGCTTCGGATCGGTCTTTGTCGTCTACTTCTTGGAACCGCCAGTTGTCAGCTACACGGATCTCCTACGCAACAACAGTGAGAGGGACATGGCGTTCCGCTGGGGGATGGTCGACAGGGGGATCTTCATGCACCCGATGTGCTTGAAGCGTTCCCATGTAGGTGCGGCCCACACGCAGCAGGATGTGGACCGGACACTGGAGGCAGCCGAGCAGTCGCTAAGAGCTCTTGTGGAACACCATGCCTGACGGGGAGTCATGTGCCGCTGGAAGGATGGACAGCTGACGGTAGCCAGGGGGATTAGACACAAGTACACGGCGAACTACGTCTGACGAGACAGGGGTGTTGGAATGCGGTACAACTGGGACTTCAGCCTTGTGTTGGCTAACCTTCCGTTTCTTCTGGAAGGCCTGAAGTTGACGGTGGTGATCAGTATTGTCTCGGTAGCAATTGCCCTAGTAATCGGCTTGATCGTTGCCTTGATGCGTCTGTCGCGAATTGCGATCCTAGAGCGAATAGCCATCGGCTATACCGATTTCTTCCGGAGCGTGCCCTTGATGGTCATTCTCATCTGGCTCTACTACTGTCTACCCATCTTGACCGGACTGGAGATTCCCGCAACTACGTCTGGTATCGCGGGCCTCTCCGTCTACGTAGCAGCCTACGTCGCAGAGATCTACCGTGCCGGGATCATGTCCATAGGGACAGATCAAAGAAGAGCAGCTTTGGCGCTGGGCATGACGGAAACACAGGCCATGAGGAGAGTGATTCTGCCTCAGGCCGTGGTCCGAATGCTCCCCCCTATGGGAAGCACCTTTATCAGCACCTTCAAGGAGTCATCGTTGGTTTCGACCGTCGCAGTGGCGGAGCTTATGAGGCAAGCCTACTACTTGTCGGCGTACACGTTGCGTGCCTCGGAGGTGTTTACGGTGGCTGCGGTGCTGTACTTCGTCGTGACCTATCCACAGGCGATCATCGTCAACTACCTACACCGCAGGCTGCTGCCTGAGCGCGCAACATAGGGATTGCCTACCGTCAAAGGAGGCTGAGAGAATGCAGAAGTATACCTGGCATTTTGAGGTAGTGTGGCAGAACCTCGTGCCGCTTCTGGGTGGTCTAAGATGGACGGTGATGTTGGCCGCACTGGCCTTTGCCCTCGGCTTGGCGCTGGGGCTTGTCGCGGCCTTCGCACGCATGTCAAGATTCAGGCCACTGAGAGTGCTATCCAGCGCCTACGTCGACTTCTTTCGCACCACGCCGCTACTGGCACAGCTATGGTGGATGTACTATGTGATCCCTTTCACCACGGGCATCACCGTGCCCCGCTTCGAGACCGGCGTCATCGCGTTCGGCCTGAACATAGGTGCCTTCCTCTCCGAGATCTACCGCGCAGGAATCATGTCCATCTCACGCGGTCAAAGGAATGCTGCACTTGCATTGGGCATGACTCCCGCACAAGTCATGCGCCGCGTGGTCCTTCCGCAAGCAGTCTCGAGAGTGGTGCCACCCATGGGAAGCATGTGGGTGGGTCTCTTCAAGGACACCGCGATCGTATCCGTGATCGCCGTGCCCGACCTGATGCATGCAGCTCGGGTGATTGCCGTCGAGACCTACCGTCCCTTGGAGATACTAACGGCTACGGCATTGATATACTTCATCATCACTTATCCGCAGGCACGGGGTGTAGACTTCCTACACCGCAAGTTCCGTGTTGTTGAGTGATCGAACCAATCCTTGCAGGAGGCAGGATGGCAATGGGCGTAGATGCGTTCTCCCAGACGCAGTGTCTACGATGGGAAAGGTGGTTATGCAGCGCACCAAAAGCGCCGAGCATAGGAAGGAGGTGATTGCCGGACAAGTCGCTGCAGATAGGCGCGTGCAGGAAGCAGTCGATAGGTTGAGAAGACAAGGCTCGCCGCACCGCGATCCGAGTGGGATAGTGGAGAGTCTGAGACAACGGAGGAAGAGCGATGAAGCAGAAGATTGTTCTTTTCATGGCGATAGTGGTCATCGCGAGTCTATGTGTTAGCGCGTGCGGACAGGCCGCACAGCCCACGGCACCAGCAACGGAGCCTCCCAGCGAGCCTCCTCCGGAAGCGGGTTTGGCTCCGGCACCCGGTGAGAGCCCTACCGCTGATGCCATTCGCGAGGCGGGCAAGCTCAGCGCTGGGATCATAGTAGCCCTGCCCTGGCTTGGTCAGGATCCCCAGACCGGGGAGTTCTTCGGCCCGTCTATCGAGATCGGGGAATGGATCGCCGACGGCCTGGGTGTAGAACTGGAGTTGGTGGAATCCAACCCTGGCGAAATCGTCGCTGGGCTCCAGGCCAACAAGTTTGAAGTGGCCATCGCTCCCCTGTATCCCTCCCCGGAGCGCAAAGCGGTCGTCGATTTTGTGGACTATCTCGAGGCTGGCGCGTGCCATATGGTGCTCAAGACCAACGAAAAGGTGCAAACGGTAGAGGACCTCAATCGCCCGGATGTTGTGTGGTGTGAATACACGGGCTCAGGCGTTACGCAAGCCATAATGGCCAAGTATCCCGACGCCCAGTACGACAATATTGTACAACCCGCGGGGGGCGAGACGCGCATCGAGGAGGTACTCGCCGGCCGATGTGACGTCTGCACTATCGACTCGCCACTAATCATGGTATACCAAGAAGAGTTCCCGCAGATAAGGGTCCTCCCTGAGAGTGCAGAGTACTGCTCTGTGCATCCCGATGTGCCAGCCCCGGTTTCCATGGCGCTGAACTACGGCGACGAAGCGTTCAAAGCATACCTGGAGGCCATCGTCGAGGCTCATCGAGATGATATCGATGCGAGTTACATCATGTACAGCGCTCCGGAGTACCTGCGGCCAACAGACGCCCCTTCCGAGCCCACTGCCGAGGGAGGCGTTGTTCCCCCGGCACCCGGTGAAAGCCCTACAGTGGACGCCATCCGCCAGGCGGGCAAGCTACGCGCGGGCATTGCGGTAGCTCTACCATGGCTTGGGCAGGACCCCCAGACCGGGGAGTTCTTCGGACCATCCATTGAGATCGGGGAGTGGATCGCCGAAGGACTGGGCGTCGAACTGGAGCTTGTCGAATCCAATTGGGACGTGATCGTGGCCGGGCTTCAGGCAAACAAGTTCGAAGTAGCCATCGCTCCCCTGAATCCCACGCCGGAACGTCAAGAGGTCGCCGATTTCGTGGGGTACCTGGAGGCTGGCCTATGCCACATGGTGCTCAAGGACAACGATAAGATCCAGACCTTGGAGGACCTCAACCGACCCGATGTAGTGTGGTGTCAATACACAGGGGGCGGCACCCTGCAGGCTGTGCAAGCCAAGTACCCTGACGCCCAATACGATACCATCGTTGCGCCGCCCGGGGGCGAGGCGCGTATTGAGGAGGTACTCGCCGGCCGGTGTGACGCCACCACTATCGACTCGCCTCTAATCATCGTCTATCAGCAGGAATTCCCACAGATCAAGGTCCTTCCGGAGAGCGCGGAGTACTGCTCCGTGCATCCTGATCTGCCAGCTCCGGTTTCTATGGCCCTCAGCAAAGGGGATGAAGCGTTCAAAGCATACCTGGAGGACGTCGTCGAGGCTCATCGAGATGAGATTGATGCTAGCTACATCAGGTACAGCGCCCCGGAGTATTTGCGGCCGCCGGAATAGCCATGTCTAGTGGAGAAGCCGACTCCCCTCATCACCCTGTGGGATCAGGGGAGTCGGCGACCACATCATCGCGAGGGGTGCGCAGGACAATGCGACTCGCTATCACCTATCCGGTCCAAGGGTTGGCTTCGGCGGGAACACACCACTCCTCTGTGGTTGTCGTACCACTCAACGTAAGAGGGGGTTCATCGGACAAGCCCCTCACGAGACCGACAACAGGACGCGAGGCTAGGCAATGGACCGGCCTCTCAACACTTGCCGCGTTCTGCCGCCAGCTAGAATCTCCTGCCGGCCGTCAGGTTGCTGTGGCCGATGGCGGGCTCCAGAGTCTAGGGGACTATCGCTACTCTTCTGCCACGCGGCAAGTCCAGCAAGGCGTGTCGCCGCCTGCGGGTGTAGGGGTCGCATGCAGCAGAAAGCAGAACGTCTGGGGTCGTCAGGTAGCCGACCCTACTAATACACAGACGTGCCTGGCTGGCACGTGTCGGGCAAGCGTGCCGTGACCGCATGCACCATGGCGAGCAACTGTGGTTTCGGCATCTGCCACACCAAACGCATTCTGTACGAGTGGGACTGGCTTGCCTCTGGCTGCTGGCTCTCACGAGCTGGGCTTGACGATCCAACAGACTAGTGCGCAGCAGGAGGAATGATCGTGGAGTACATGGTGAAGGTCGAGGACCTGCACAAGTCCTTCGGAGAGCTCGAGGTTCTTCGAGGCGTCAACATAGAGGTGACACCCGGCGACGTTGTGGTCATCATTGGCCCGAGCGGCTCTGGAAAGAGCACGCTTCTCAGTTGCATCAACAGACTTGAAGAGCCAGACAGAGGGAGAATCTGGATAGACGGAGAGGAGATCACAGCCCCAAAGGCCAACCTACCGAGAATAAGACAGCATATCGGGATGGTCTTTCAGCATTTCAACCTCTTTCCCCACATGACCGCCGTCGGAAACGTCATGGAAGGGCTGGTCACCGTCAAGAAGATGCCAAAAAGCGAGGCCAGAGAGCGCGCAATGCAGATGCTGCACAAGGTAGGCCTGGAGGACAAGGCGGGTGTTCGTCCAAACGAACTGTCCGGGGGGATGCAGCAAAGGGTTGCCATCGCAAGAGCGCTGGCGATGGACCCCAAGGTGATGATGTTCGATGAATGCACCTCCGCGCTCGACCCTGAACTGATTACAGAAGTCCTCGATGTCATGAAAGAACTGGCTGACGAGGGAATGACTATGTTGGTGGTGAGCCACGAGATGCATTTCGCCGAGCGCGTCGCGGATCGCGTTCTCATGTTCGATGAAGGCGTCATCATTGAGGAAGGTACGCCCGAGAAGATTTTCACTGACGCGACAGAGGACAGAACACGACGTTTCCTGGCACAGCTCACTTGGGAGAGCGAGGAAGAAAGAGGACTACATGAACAGAACGCCTAGGAGCGGGCCATCAATGGCTACCTACAGGAATCATGATCATAGAGTGCTCCGCACCGATCTGATGGCGAAAGCGCTGGCTGGGGCCCAGTTGTGTGTCCAGTGACATCTGACAGCGATCCCGATACTCCAGGGCCACTCCTGCAGGAAGCCGTGGAGGCTCTTGTGCCACATCTGCCTTGAAGAGGAAGAAGCTATGCGACGGGAGGGCGGAGGAAGGCATCAGCTATCACAACTCGTTCCGAACGCAATGGCCGCGCTTCAATTTGATCGGCTGAAGTAGAGTGTCGCTCATGCCTGTGCTAACTCGCCCCTGTACAGGGAGAAGCTGGAAAGTGCCGGTGTCGTTCCTGAAGACATCGAGACGCTCGACGATCTGAGGACACTGCCTTTCACGGACAAATCGGAGCCTCAGAACAACTACCCCTTCGGGTGCCGGGCCCTTCCTCATTGAAGATATCGTGCGCACTCATGCCTCATCAGGGACTACCGGGAAGAAGACTGTGGTCTGCCACACCCAGAAGGACATCGACGGTTGGGCCGATGTGTTTGCCTGGTGCTATGAAATGGCGGGGGTGACCAGGGAAGATAGGGTACAGATCACGCCCGATTCTAGCGACATACCAGCCACTTGCCCCTGACATCAGCGTCCAGAGGCGACGCGGAAGCCCACATGGACTGTTCTCTAACAATCGGCGAGAGGTCGAACGTGTACCAAGGATACGGTTTTGTCGCTCCTCGGAGCGAAATGGCATACAGCGGCGATGAAGCAGCGTCACTGGCTGCCACAATCGGTCTCCCAGTTGTGCTCAAGGTGGTCTCTGCGGACATCGTGCACAAGACGGATGTCGGAGGTGTGGCACTTGGGCTCGATTCCCTCGAGGCGATTCGAGAGGCATACGACCGCATTACAGCCACCGTCCGAAAGATGGTTCCGCAAGCCAGGGTCGATGGGGTTCGGGTCGAGGAGATGTGCGTTGGAGGGCACGAGATCATCATCGGACTTCTGAACGACCCTCAGTTTGGTCCCAGCATCATGTTCGGCTTGGGGGGCATCTTCGTTGAGATCCTGGAGGATGTGGCCTTTCGAGTTCTCCCCATCGATGAGCGGGAAGCTAGCGCCATGATTGAGGAGACAAGGGGGCGGAAGATACTGCAGGGATATCGCGGCCTGCCGCCAGTGTCTCGGGACCTGCTTGTAGACTTGCTCCTGAAAGCCGGACGGATGGGGATGGACATGTCAGGCCGATTGGAGTCCGTGGATTTCAATCCAATCATGGTCTGGCACAGCGAGCATAGGGTCCTAGATATGAAAGTCCTCCTGCGAGAGGAGGAGAAAGCAGTTGCCGAGACGAAGCCCGACACGGCCTATCTCGAAAGGTTCTTTGAAGCCAAGTCCGTAGCCCTCGTCGGTGCCTCTGCCACCTATGGAAAGATCGGGAATGCCGTGCTGGACAGTCTGGCCAGACACGAGTACCAGGGCACGGTCTTCCCGATCAACCCCGCGCGAGAAGAGGTGCTGGGGCTGAAGGCCTATCCCTCCCTCGGGGCAGTGCCTGAACAAGTCGAACTGGTGGTGGTGACGGTCGCCCTCTCCGTGATGCCAGAAATCCTGGACGAGTGTGCCTCCAAAGGGATTCACAATGTTATCATCGTCTCTGCAGGAGGCAAAGAACTGGGTGATGAAGGGGCAGAACTTGAGGCCACTATCAAGCAACTAGCGGCCAACAGGAAGATACGCATCATCGGGCCCAACTGCATCGGTGTCTTCAGCAGCGCCTCTCGCCTTGACACGTTCTTTCAGATCCACGAGAGAATGGATCGCCCTCGCAAGGGGGTCATATCCATGCTCACTCAATCGGGTACGGTGGGGGCTTCCTTCCTGGAGGCGATGTCGGACGTGGGTATCAGCAAGTTCGCCAGCTACGGCAACCGGATGGACGTGGACGAGGCCGATCTCCTGGCGTACTGGGCCGACGATCCTGACACGAAGGTCATTGTCTGCTACGTGGAGGGCTTCGATGAGGGGAGGAAGTTCATATCCACCGCTCGGGAGGTAGCGCAGAAGAAGCCAGTAGTGATCTTCAAGGCCGGTAGGACGCAACAAGCGGCCCGCGCCTCCATCTCCCACACGGGGTTCCTTGGCGGAAGCTACGATCTGTGTCGTGGAGCCTTCACGCAGGCGGGATTGGTAGCCGTAGACAGTATAGAGGAGCTTTGCGCTGTGGCCAAAGCCTTGTCTATGCAACCGAAGGCTCGGGGCCCTCGGGTGGCTATGATCAGCAACGGCGCGGGAACAATGGTTCAGGCCATCGACCTGCTCCCACAGTATGGCTTGAGCATGATCCCGCTGAGACCTTGCTCGGTACAGACGCTCCAGGGAATCTACCCCCCCTATTTCGTGGTCCAGAACCCAGTCGATGTCACAGGTTCCGCGACCAGCAAGGACTATGAGGTGGGGATAAGGGTGCTTGTAGAAGACCTTGATGTCGACATTGTCATGCCCTGGTTCGTCTTTCAGGACACGCCACTGGATGAGAACATTGTCCAAGTGCTGGCGGATGCGTGTCAAAGGGGGGAGAAGCCCATCATCTGTGGGGCCATCGGAGGATCCTACACCGACCAGATGTCCCGCGCCATAGAGGAAGTGGGGGTGCCAGTCTATCATTCAGTCCGGGACTGGATGGCCGCAGCCAAAGGACTGGCCCATGCGAAGTTGCAGAAGGAGTAGACTAGATGACTCAACCGTGGAAGACAGACAAATGGTTCACCAGTTCTTGGAACTACTTGCCGGAGGTGACACAGGGCTTCGCCTTCCCCAACGAGGTCAAGATCCACGACATGACTCTGAGGGACGGAGAGCAGCAGGCGGGTATCGAGCTGCGGAAGGAAGACAAGCTTCGCATCGCTGAAATGCTGGCTGAATTGGGCGTTCATCGCATAGAGGCCGGTATGCCCGCTGTCTCCAAACAGGATGAGGAGGCGATCAAGGAGATTGTGAAACGCGATCTAGGGCCGGAGGTATTCGCCTTCTGCCGTTGCATGGTGGGCGATGTGGAACACGCCGCCGATTGCGGAGTGGACGGCATCGTGGTGGAGATACCATCCAGCCGCCACCTCATCGAGTATGCCTACCAATGGCCGGTGGAGAGGGCCCTTGAGCAATCGGTTGCGGCCACGAGCAGGGCCAACGAGTTGGGCCTGTATACCTCCTTCTTCACCATCGACGCCACGAGAGAGGATCTAGACTGGCTGCTGGACTTCATCGATGACGTGGCCACCCAGGGGCACATGGACGCTCTGGTCCTGGTGGATACCATGGGCGTTTGCATACCTCAGGCGATAGAGTACTTCGTGCACAGGGTCAAGGAAAGGGTGGACAAGCCCCTGGAGGCCCATTTTCACAATGACTATGGGTTGGCTGTTGCCAATACCCTTGCCGCCATGGCCAGCGGAGTCGAGGTAGCCCATACGTCCGTCTGTGGGGTCGGGGAGAGGTCTGGGGCTGCCGCCCTGGAGGATGTGGTGCTGGCCCTTCTGACGTTGTATGGAATAGATCTGGGCTTTGACTATAGCAGGCTTCATGAGCTGGCCCAGACGACCGTCGAGCTTTGCAAACATCGGCTACCCCCGAACAAGTCCATTGTTGGCGATGGGCTATTCGCCGTGGAGTCGGGAATCGTTGCCATGTGGCTGGATCGATGCACTGGCCCATTGGCCACCGAGGTTTTCCCCCTCCACTGGGAACTCATGGGACAAGACTCCCCCGAAGTGGTCCTGGGGAAGGGCTCAGGACAGGCCTCTATCGTGTCTTGGCTGAAGAAGCTGGGCTTGCAGGCCTCCGAGGAGGAGATCGAGCAACTGCTACAGTTGGTGAAAGAGACAGCGATGGAGAAGAGGGGCCTGCTAGGCGAGCAAGAGTTTGAGGACCTGGCGCGAAGGGTTCTGGACCCAAGCTCGACTCCGGCAGAGTGATTAGTGGGCTGCAAGGAGACGAGCGAAGGCCAACGTGGTCTTCCGATTCTACGTCACACCAGCAAACCCTGCTCGGATGGGCCCCATCCAGAAGACTGCAAACAGGACCTGAGGCAAGGCCTGTGGCATGGTAGTACATCACAACGTGGGCTGAAGATGCTCGCTCCACGGTGGCTCGCTGAGCAATGACACTAGTGACCGAGCAAAGACCGACAGGGATGTTGAAGGCCCGAGGATGGATACCAGCACCCTCAGACAGTTAGCGGATATCGTGGGAGAAGAGGATCTGCTCACCTCACCAGAAGACCTGATCTGCTACTCCTACGATGCGTCGCAGCCCACCTCCGATCAGCTGCCTGGCGCTGTTGTGAACGCCGATTCCACCGAGGAGGTGGCAGCGGTTCTGCGAGTGGCCAATCGAATGGGTTTCGCGGTGGTCCCGCGCGGCTCAGGCACCAATCTGAGCGGTGGCACCATCCCTCTGCAAGGAGCCGTGGTGTTGAGTCTTGGTCGCATGAACCAGATCTTGGAGATCGACGCGGACAATCTTACGGTCACTGTGGAGCCCGGGGTGATCACCGATCGACTACAGGCGGCGGTCAGGCCCCACGGACTGCTGTATCCGCCAGATCCAGCCAGTTCCTCCATCTCAACCATCGGCGGGAACGTGGCAGAGAACGCTGGAGGGCTGAGGGGACTCAAGTACGGAGTGACAGGGGATTACGTGTTGGAGTTGGAGGTAGTACTGCCCACCGGAGAGGTCATGACTACCGGTAGCAAGTGCTTCAAAGACGTGGCCGGCTATGACCTTACGTCTCTGTTCATCGGTTCCGAAGGTACTCTGGGTGTGGTCACCAGGATCACCGTCAGGCTGATCGCTCTTCCTCGGGCCACACGCACCTTGCTTGCCCTCTACCACCACGTGCAGGACGCTTCCCGGACTGTCTCCGGGATCATCGCCGCTCACCTGGTCCCCGCCACCCTTGAGATCCTGGACGGTACCACCATCAGGTACGTAGAGGATTACAAGGGCCTGGGCCTTCCTTCCGATCTGGGGGCCTTACTGCTAATCGAGGTGGACGGTCCTGAGTCAGAGGTGGCAGAAGAAGCTTCACAGATAGCCGAGATCTGTCATCGCCGGGGAGCTGATGAGGTCAAAGTTGCCTCCAGTCCAAACGAGGCCGTGGCGCTCAGAGAGGCCAGGAAGGCGGCTTTGCCCGCCCTGGCCCGGATTCGACCCACGACCATCCTGGAAGATGTCACCGTGCCTCGCAGCCAGCTACCGTCAATGGTGAAGAAAGTGAAAGAGATCGCGGAACGGCACGACGTGTTGATTGCGGTTTTTGGTCATGTCGGGGACGGGAACCTTCACCCTACCTGCATGACCGATGAACGGGACGAGGAGGAAATGATGCGTGTGGAGGCCGCCTTGACCGAGATCTTCGCCGCGGCCCTCGATCTGGGAGGAACCATCACGGGGGAGCACGGTGTGGGCCTCAAGAAGCGTCCCTTCTTGCCGCAAGCGGTGGACCAGCCCGCTTTGGAGGCGATGGTCAAGATCAAGAACCTGTTGGATCCGCACGGCATCCTCAACCCCGGTAAGATCTTCGAGGAATCTCGCGCAACGTGAACGACAGCCAGACCTCTGACTTGGTTGCGAACTGCATGCGTTGCGCATACTGCCTCCCCACCTGTCCCACCTACCTTACCCTGGAGACTGAGCGCGCTTCCCCTCGCGGCAGAATTGCCCTCATTCGGGCCTTGATGGAAGGGCGTCTCGACCCCTCTGAGAATCTGGCGAAGCAAGTGTACCAGTGTCTCGGCTGTGAACTCTGTACACTGGCGTGCCCTGGAGGCGTGAATACCACTGACATTCTCAACAATGCCAAGAGGATACTGGCTCCTACGGAGTCCTTCCCTCCAGCCTTGGACCGACTCCGTACTCGGATACTCGAATCAGGGAACATCGCGGGGGAGCCAGGCAGGAATCGCCTCCTCTGGGGCCATGACTACGGCGATGTACTACGGAAATCCGCAGAGATGCAAGGCGCAGAGGTCCTTCTCTTCATGGGCTGCGTACCCTCTCTGTTTCCCATGGCCTACCCGCTCCTCCGGAGCATGATAGACATCATGCTCCAAACGAAGACAGCCTTCACCATTCTGGGAGAACGCGAGTTGTGCTGCGGCTACCCCCTGCTGGCCGCTGGTCTGTCTATCGACCAACAGATAGAGCGGAACTTGGCGCTCATTCAGGCCAGGAGCGCCAGGAAGCTTGTGACAGCTTGCCCCTCCTGCTTACGTACCTTCAAGGCGCACTACCCAGCCATGGACCTGGAGCTCTGGCACAGCAGCGAGTTCCTGGCTCAGATTCTGGACGAACGCGCGCCCACTCTAAGACCCTTTCCCAAGAGGGTAACCTATCATGACCCCTGTGATTTGGGCCGCAAGAGCGGCATCTACGAGGCACCGAGGCAGGTTCTCCGGTCCATACCGGGATTGGAATTGGTGGAGATGGAAGCCAACCAAGAGGAGGCCTTCTGCTGCGGTGGTGGAGGCAACCTGGAGAGCATCGATCCGGAGCTTTCCTACTCCATTGCCGACAGAAGGCTTGCCCAAGCCCAGGCCGTCGGCGCCGAGGTTATTGCCAGCGCGTGCCAGCAGTGCGAACGGACCTTGGCCATGGCCGCCCGACGGGCAGGCGCCAGGATCAAGGTGATGGATGTTTCCGCGCTGCTGGCCGAAGCGATGAAGGATGGCGAACCCGCGCGGTAGGTGTGAACGCCGAGACCGCAAGAGTTCATCATCTGTGTGTGAATGAGTGCACACACAAGCGGTTTGTTAACCAAAAGAACAGTAGTTCAGACAGGACCCACTATGGCCGAGGGTTGAAGTGGTGAGGCAAGCACCGGAATGTATGACCCGAGACTCAGGGCTCCCACGGGACCGTGGCGGATCGGGGTCCACGAGTGCCCTGACGAATTCGCGCAGCTGCCCTGTGTCATAGTCTACGGATCTGGATGAAGCGCTGTCCAATCTGACTCACGGACCGCGAGGCAAGCGAGGGGCAGGGAGCCCACCAGACGCTCCCGAGGAATGACCGAGGTGATCCGATTGTCGTCGCGGACTCTAGCCCTCTCTAGCGGGCGTGGAAGAGCCGGGCAACGACTTTGTCCATCTTTGGCTATCATCGGCTCAGAAGGTCACCACTAGCGGCTGAAATGTGCTCTCTTCCTTAATGAACTGCGCCAGGGGTTCGAACACGGGCACCGTCGCCTCCTCAGAGCGCTGCGTAGCCGGAAGGAATCCTAGTCCAGACTATCCTGTGCCGCCTAGCTCCGAGTCATCTTCGTCGTAGTCATCGTGCGGGCATTGGGGTGCTTGAGTCCAGTCAGGGGCATGAAGAAGGGGGGCCTCGTGAGGCCCTCCTTCTTCATCTAAGCGCAGTCTCGCGCAAAGAAGACCCGACCGCGGGTAGGAACTACGTGCTGGGAGTACCCGTGCGACCCAGTTCGGCGCCACGAGCATTCCACAGAACACTGAGACAGTCTAGCACGAGGAAAGAAGTCATGAAGCTAGAGAACCGAGTAGCCATCGTGACTGGAGGCGGCAAAGGCATAGGCAAAGCCATCAGCCTGGCCCTCGCCGACGGAGGAGCTGGCGTTGTGGTCGCCGCGCGCAACCTGGCGCCGCTGGAGGAGGTAGCCCGCCAAACTACGCCGGGATGCAAGGCCGCCAAGCGGCGTCGTGCGCAAGCGCGGCTAGCCCGGGTCTAGCCAGGTGTGAGATTACAGATATGTCGTCAAACCCCACCAATGACCCTGCGGTGACGGTTATGGCGACGTGGATTCGCTGAACCGAATGAAGATTGGGTAGTCTCTTACAATCAGGTCATTGATGACCAGGCTCCCTCCTTCAACCTCGGTGATCAGTTCTTGCACATATCCATTCAATACGTCTATCCCTTCCACATACTGAGCTGCAAGATCACTGAACCTGAGGGTGGTGGGAACACCCGGATCATCCTCAACGTCTTTGTCATTAATCCAGAGTGCGAACATGAAATCACCGTTTGGCAAGGTGAACGCGTAGGTCACTGTCTTGGGTGGTTCATTCTCTATCTCCACATCCAGAACCGTGGGCCTGGTTCCTGCCATGACCGTATTCAGGCGGCGAATGGTCGGGTACGTCCAGGGCTGGGATGTGGATTCCAAACCTCCCCACCCAACACCTACCTCCAACCCCATCTGAATGACGAATAGGCGGGCATAGTACTTTGCTGAAGCCTTGTCTGTCTTTTGAATCTCTTGTTCCTGTTCAGGGGGATGGCAGGACGGGAACTCTTCCGAGCAATACGTAATCTCCGTGCCCCAGAATTCCCCGACTAGTCCATTCGCGGAGGCGGTATCCTTGATTTGCTGAAGGATCGAAGGATACCTGTCATAATAGTCCCCATAAACGCTGTTGTCTGGCGTCACATCGTATATCCCGTGCCAGGACACAGCATCAAACATTGGTCCAACATCGGACCGAAGAACGGTCAAGAGGTATTCGAGGTCGAAGAATAGAACGTTCGGAGCGGTTACCACCTTTGCCTGGGGGTCTTCCTCGTGAATGACGGGAATAGTACGCCGGGCGAGTTCGATGTAGTCGAGTGGTTCAATACACTTGACATTCGTGCCGCCGCAGGCATCCGGTTCGCTCCACAAGGTGTAGTACTGAACGCGCCCCTTGAAATGCCCCACGATGAAGCGCACATACTCCAGGAAATCCTGGATCTGTTCCTCGGTCTTGAAGCGCGGACCATCCACTTGCTCCCCACTGGCGCGCCTATCCTTATCCCAGAAATGGAGCATGTAATTGACCGCAATGCCGTTGCTATTCAGATCATCAATGAAGCGATCGTACTCTGGATAGATATGGAATTCCGGTTTGCTCCAGTCAATCGGTTCTTCAATCTCCTGCATAGAGGTATCGAGGCGCCTTGTCCCCATATCGAGGTAATCCTGCAGAAGATAGTCTAGATTGGCCATATCACCAAAGATGTTGGAACTGTACAGACCCGCCCCAAGCCTGATGTCTGCCGGGAGCTGACTGGACGGTTTGCTCAGCAGCTGGTATTTTGGCAGGTTGTTGCCATCCTGTAGGCTTTGGATACCAGCGATGAGACCAACGGCGCGTGAAAACTGGCTGGTGTTGCCGTCAGCATCCGTCGTTGTGGCGGTGATATTGTCCAACGTGAAGGCAGCTCCCTTGTCAAACGTATAAACACCATCCTCATCAGCTACCGTCTGACCTTCGAAGACAGCGCCCTGATCACGGCTGTCAGAATGGATTTCTACCGTGCAGTTGGCACAGGCGGTGCCTTTCAGCAGACCCGCGGTGATGTCGAACTCAGTGATATAGGAGACACCTACATTCGCATTCGCACCGCCCCCGATACATATCCCTGCTACCCCGTTGTCATGGATGCTGTTTTGGGAAAACGTATTGCCGAGGGAATCCACACCCTCGACTGCAATGCCGCACTTGTGGTTGAAGGCTATGATGTTGTCGGGACCAATGGTGTTGTTCCTGCCACCTTCGACTACCCACACCCCAGAGCCCCAGTTGCCAAGGTCGCTTCCTCCGGCCAAATCCGTCCCCACCAGGTTGCCTGTGAGCAGGTTGTTCGAAGCATAGTCCCACAGCCCGATGCCGAAGTTATTGTTGACGCACTGGTTTCCCTGCCCAAAAGGACCCTGCCCAAGACTCCGGTCACCCCCAATGGTATTGTTCTCTCCTTGGGCAACGGCCAGGCCTGTTCCTGTGAAGTAGGTGACCGTCAATCCGCGCACTACATTCCCATCAGAGAGGATTTCCAGGCCCGGTATCCAGGTGTCTCTGGCGAGCTGGCTCCCATCCAGGATCACTCCCGCGTCACTGGCATCGATACGCAAGCCGTCCTGCTGGATCTGAGGCAGAGCGTCAAGAACCATGATCGATCCCGGTGCCTCCGGAGGGAATACGGTCGGATCGAAGATGATCGCATCGTACGGTTGCGCATCTTCCAGAGCCTCTCGCAAAGTGCCGGGACCGCTGTCATCTGTGCTTGTGATGGTGATAGTTCTCCCTTCTGGAAGAGACGTGGGTGTGATTGTCTCTGAGGGTTCGGCTGTTGACGGCAGGGTAGGAGTGACTGTGAGAGCATCCGTACCCAAGTCAACAGTAGGTGTTGAAGTCGAAGCAAGTGCACAAGCTGCCAATAGTAGGCAGATAGATATGGTGACAAAGAAGTGGGCCTTCATTCTTCTCCTCTCCTTCCAGCAAGCGGGCTGACTAGTACTTGTGCAGAACGGTTCTGCATGAGGTCCCCCACCGGGTGTTCTTGCAGAACCATCGGAGTGAATCATCTTGTCGTCGCCCTAGTGCCCTCGCTTCCTCCCCCTCTCCTCTCGTGCCCAACAGAAGATACCGAGATCGTGCGCAAGAGAGGTGACTAATGGTGTTCTCGTCTTTCCCCCGTCTTGAGGTAATGATTGATGGCTTCTTCCCAGTCTCTCAGATCGTGAGCATAAGTCAATTGGAGAGCCTTTTCATTGATTGCGTTGCCCTTGTCGGTCAGTCCTGTGTACGTGTACGTGATCTCCGCCTTGGTTGTTTGATTCGGAATACCCTCACAGCATTGGATCGTAACCCACCATAGTCTTTCCGGGGTGAAGACCGTATACTCGATGAGCCCTTGGTCAGGCACGTACTTCGACACTATCCAGGTACAATCAGGTTCGCCGTGCCCATGGTGGGACGGTGTTTTGAAGACCATATGCTCTTCCACAAGATCTGTGGTCGAGTAGAGTATCTGAGGATCCCATCCAACGGCCCATTCTCTTTCTCTTATGGGACCAAACAGCGGGAATACTTCTCTCAGCGGGGAATCCAAGGTGATGATACCTGTGCTTGATATTCTTCTCGATGTGAAAGCTGAGAATACCATGTTACCCTCCAAACCTGGGTCAAGATGGGCGCGCTGCCTGACTACTGAGTAGTCGGACACCTTTGCCATCTAGTCATCCCCCAGATTATCCCCGAATGGCCTGTCCATCACAAAACCGATCCTACCCATCGGTTCTTCGTCAAATCGCTCTCAGACGACGAATCCAGCGCTGCGGGTGCAAGGTCACGCCAAGCGCAGCACCCGCTCCAGCTCAACCGCCGTGCTTGGGCCCCCATTGGCAGGGGTGCGGCCACTTGGGCAAGTGGTTCAGGAGAAGACAAGTTCTAGAGTATATGTAGGAAGTACTGCCCCGGTGGTTCGAACGCGCGCACACAAGCGGCATTGAGTACGAGGAGTCCTCGATTCAAAGCAGAAACCCCACCTCTCGGTGGGGTTTCTCTGCGCTACTTCGAATCAGCCAGTGCTGTTGCGCCGGCGGTCTACCTGCTTGGCCCGTGATGGCACTGTTGTAATGTAAGAGGCGGGCACGACGGGGGTCAGTTCCTGCTCAAACACCCCTATCCTAGCACCAAGATCGATCGCGAAGAGTATGCCACCATCGCCCGACTCAGGAAAGAGAGCTGGACTCTTCAGAGAATCGCCAAGCGCTTTGGCGTCAACCGCCAACGGATCGATCAGATCATGAAGACGTGCACCAACCAGTCGGACCGCAGGCATTCTCCCAAATCTGGCCGTGTCCGGCTTGCGGAGAACCCGCTCGACGCGCCGAGAGACGGCCGCCCGGTTTCAAGGCATCAGCGCGGTCCAAGTCCATGCCCCCCACCCCTGGCAGCCATCCTTCAGCCGCAGCGGGGCACGACCTGAGACAAGTTGCGGGCACACGCAGTTCTCGATACAATCCATCGTAGGTGCCAGCCCGCAGATAGGGCGTTTGCGCTCCGGCGATGGAGCATCCATTCCGGCGCTTCTACAGTGAACCCTGCCTCCAAACAAGACCAGAGGTCTGACCCAGAGATTGAGAGCGGGCAAGCAGTGAATACAGACCTCCTCAGCCGCCCACATCGCCGCTACAATCCCCTGATCGACGAGTGGGTGCTGGTCTCGCCCCAACGCACCGAGCGCCCCTGGCTGGGTCAGGTTGAAAAGCCCCCGCCGGAGGCACGGCCCCGTTACGACCCGACCTGCTATCTGTGCCCAGGCAACGAACGGGCGGGCGGCGTGTGCAACCCGCAGTACTCAAGCACATATGTCTTCACCAACGACTTCGCCGCGCTCCTGCCCGACGTTCCTGAGACGTCGGTTGCCTATCATCCTTTGCTTCGCGCCGAAAGTGATCCGGGAACCTGCCGTGTTGTCTGCTTCTCTCCTCGCCATGACCTGACCTTGCCACAGATGGCCGCCGAGGGTATCCGCGATGTGGTGGATGCGTGGGCAGGCCAGGTGATTGAGTTGGGACAGTCCTACCGATGGGTGCAGGTGTTTGAGAACAAAGGGCAGATGATGGGGGCTTCTAACCCCCATCCGCACGGGCAAATCTGGGCGCAGAGCACACTGCCCAACCAACCGGCCAAAGAGGACCGCCAGCAGCGAGCCTACTTCGAGGAGCATGGCTTGCCCCTGCTGGTGGACTATGCTAACCTGGAAGCGACCCGCCAGGAACGCATCATCGTCGAAAACGAGGGCTGGCTGGCCGTTGCCCCCTATTGGTCGGTCTGGCCCTTCGAGACGATGTTGCTGCCCCGCCGTCATGTGCTGCGTCTGCCCGACCTGAGCAACGCCGAGCGGGATGGCCTGGCACACATCCTCAAGAGCCTGCTTACCAAGTATGACAATCTTTTCGAGGTCCCGTTTCCCTACTCTATGGGATGGCACGGCGCACCCACCGATAGCGGCGATTATCCCCACTGGCAACTTCATGCCCACTTCTATCCACCGCTATTGCGCAACGCGACGGTGAAGAAACACATGGTCGGCTACGAGATGCTCGGAATGCCCCAGCGCGACATCACTACAGAGGCCGCCGCCGCACGCCTGCGAGCATTGCCCAATGTCCACTACTTGGAAAGGGGCACTCAGGACTCATGACGCGCGGAGAGGTGCTTTCTCAGTTTCAATCCGTCTACGGCAGCACACCGCGCTACGTCATTCGTGCACCCGGACGGGCTAACCTGATTGGCGAGCACACCGACTACAACGACGGGTTTGTCATGCCTCTGGCGGTCTCGCAGGCGTTGTGGTTGGCCGTCTCCTCGCGCCCCGACGACACCATCCGGGTTTGCTCGATGGACTTCGAAAACGTCGTCTCTTCTTTCTCCTTATCCCAACTCCAAGACGACAGTCTGCCGCACTGGACCAAGCACGTGCGCGGGGGGTGGTGGTTCATGGCGCAGAGGGGCGTCAAGTTGCCGGGAGCCGACATCGTTCTCGGCAGCGAGATTCCAATCGGCGTGGGCATGTCGTCCTCCGCCGCAATCGGCGTGGCAGTCATCGAGGCCGCACTTGCCCTGAGCGAGGATGAATCCTACAGCCAGGTCGACAAAGCACTTATGGCAGTCGAGATCGAGCACGAGTTCATGAACGTGCCCTGCGGAGTCATGGATCAGATCGCATCTGCCGCCGCCCGCGAAGGCAGGGCCATGCTGCTCGACTGTCGCTCCCTGGCGATCACCCCTGTGGTCATCCCTGCCAGCGTCCTGGTTCTGGTCATGAATACTACCAAGAGCCGCGAACTGGCAGGCTCGGCCTATGCCGAACGTCGCCGACAGTGCGAAGAAGCCGCCGCACTGATGGGTATATCCGCCCTCCGTGATGCCACGCCGAAAATGGTCGAGGAACATAAGGATAGACTCGGCGAGATACGATATCGTCGGGCGCGCCACGTGGTCACAGAAAACGAGCGCACGCTCGCCATGCAGCAGGTGCTCGAAGACAACAACCTCGAACGCGCCGGCGATCTGCTCAATGCCAGCCACGCCAGTCTCCGCGACGACTACCAGGTTTCGAGCCGCGAATTGGACGTGATGAGCGAACTGGCGCGTTCACGCCCCGGCTGCTTTGGGGCACGAATGATGGGCGGCGGCTTCGGCGGATGTGCGGTGGGTCTGGTCCGGGCCGACGCAGCCGACGATGTGATATCCGTAGTCGAGGCCGGCTACGTCGCTGAAACGGGCCTGTCGCCTGAGTTTTACGTGTGTAGCCCGTCAGCTGGCAGCAGCGTTGAGCAGACGCGGGAGTAGAGGCTGTTGCCAGCGTATCATCCGTCTGGCCGGCAACCGCACCCAGAAGGTCATGACCACGGCCAGCGGTGAATCCACTCGATACTAGTGGTGGTAGAGGCAGCGGTCCCACAACGTAGCGGCGGCAGCGTACGATTTCCGGGGCTCACAGAGTCAGCAGGGCGAGAGAGTAGCAGAAGCGGTGGTTGCGGGTCCAGCGGGAGAAGTCCGTTGAATCTCCCAGTGGAGTCTTTCTCGGTCTCTTGAGGTCATATGCGTGGGCAATCTCAGAACGGCAGATGCTGTTGCTCCCGGACGAGAGGCACCAGACACGGAGCCGTTCAGGATAGCTGGTCGCCTCTGGTCTGAGACCAGCCGCAAGGACTGTTCGTGCGTCTGGGCAAGAAGGGGAAGAAACGGTAGGCCACCGAGAGACAGTTGTACGGGACGCCACTAGACTAGAGGCCGTCACTTGTTGCCTTTCGTAGCATGCCTTTCTCGGTTGCTCTCGGAAGGATCTTGGCCGTACTTCTCGACGTACCGGAGATGAGCACGAGCCACTTCCTGGTCAGGGATAGGGTCTGGCTCGCCCAAAAGGAGGGCCAGATGGACGGTCTTCGCTGCATCCTCCACCATCACCGCCGCCTTGACGGCCGCCTGGGGGGTAGAACCCACGGTGAAAACGCCGTGGTTTTTCATGAGGATCGCGGGCGACTCGCCGATGGAGCGGACTATCTCGCGCCCGATCTCTTCGCCTCCGATCTGCGAATAGGCGCCCACGGGGATCGCCCCCCCAAACTCATCCGCGATCGCTGTCAGATAGACCGGGATCGGACGCCCCAGGGCAGCGAAACTGGTGGCGTACGGCGAGTGAGTGTGCACCACACCTCCCACGTCTGGCCGATGTCGATAGATGTACAGATGGGTGGTTGTGTCCACCGAAGGCTCAAGATCACCTTCCACCACTTGCCCAGCAAGGTCCACTATCACCAGACGGCGAGGGGTCAGCTCTTCGTAGGGTACCCCGCTGGGCTTTATCACTACCAGCCCGCTTTCGGAATCTCTCCCGCTGACGTTCCCGCTGGTCCAGGCCACCAGGTTCTGCTTCGGTAGCTCCAGGTTGAGCTTCCAGACCTCCTCTCTCAGTCCTTCCAGCATCGTCTCCTCACCTCTTCTCCCGCGCGGCTTCGGCCTTGATCCCCTTGAGGGCCTTCATCACGTCGTTCTCGCCCCGGCCGAAGTAGTCGTGCAGGCGGACGTACTCGCCGTACAGTCGATCGTACACCTCTCGGTGTTCTGGGATCGGGCGGTAGGTTTCGTCCTTCAGGTGAGCCATCTGCCTGGCAGCTCCAAAGATGCCCTCGTATCCGCCCGCACCCGTCCCCGCTGCCACCGCGCCATGCATCGCCGAGCCCAAAGCCGGGGTCTGAGGAGAGGCCGCAACCTTGATCTCCCGCCCTGTGACATCGGAGTAGATTTGCATCAGCAGTCTATTCCTCTCCGGCAAGCCTCCGCAGGCCACCAGCTCATCCACCGCGACCCCACTCTTCTCGAAGGTTTCGATGATGATGCGCGTGCCATAGGCTGTAGCCTCGATAAGCGCACGGTAGATCTCCTCAGCTCTGGTGGCCAGGGTGGCACCCAGAAGCATCCCCGTCAGGTCCACGTCCACCAAGATGGACCGGTTGCCGTTCCACCAGTCGAGGGCCAGGAGTCCGCTCTCGCCTGGGTTCAACTTGCCTGCTTTCTCCTCCAGGAGTCGGTGTAGATCCCAGCCGCGTCTGGCAGCCTCCTCGTGGTATTCCGGCGGAGTGGCGTGTTCCACGAACCAGGCGAAGTGGTCCCCCACACAGGACTGCCCCGCCTCGAAACCGAAGTAGCCAGGGATGATCCCATCCTCTACAACACCGCACATCCCCTCTACTATCTTCTTCTCTGTGCCCAGTACCATGTGGCAGATAGACGTGCCCATGATCATGACCATACAGCCTGGCGTTGTGACTGTGCAGGCGGGCACCGATACGTGAGCGTCTACATTGCCGATCGACACGGCGGTGCCTTCGCGGAGACCGGTCCACTCGGCCATCTGCAGAGTGAGCCCGCCGGCCCTCCCACCCAAAGGATAGATCTTGCGCGAAAGCTTGTCGTCGACCACATGGCGCAGCCGGGGGTCGAGAGCGGCAAAGAAGTCGTCCGAAGGGTAGCCTGTGCTCTTCTCCCAGATGGCTTTGTAACCAGCGGTGCACAGATTGCGCCTCTCTTGCCCCACAAGCTGCAGCACGATCCAGTCGGCTCCCTCTATGAAGCGAGCCGCGGCCTCGTAGACCTCGGGGGCCTCGTCCAGGATCTGCCAGATCTTGGGGAAGAGCCACTCTGAGGAGATCTTGCCTCCATAGCGGGACAGGAACTCCTCGCCTCTCTCACGGGCGATGTCGTTGAGGCTGTTGGCCTCCGGCTGGGCAGCGTGGTGCTTCCAAATCTTCACCCAGGCATGGGGGTTATCTCGCCACCCCTCCTTCATGCAGAGGGGAGTGCCTTCCCTGTCGGTAGGCATCATCGTGCAGGCAGTGAAATCCGTGCCCAAGCCGATGACATCTTCGGGATCGACGCCGCTCTCCTCCAAGACAACGGGGATGGTGGCCTTTATGGTCTCGACGTAATCCGCCGGATTCTGCAAGGCGAAATCGGCGTCCAGCCTGATGTCCGTGCCGGGCAGTGCCTCGTCAATGACCCCGTCTCTGTACTGGTAGACTGAGGTAGCCACCTCCTGACCCGTGCTCACATCGACCAGCACCGTGCGACCTGATTCAGTGCCGAAATCGATCCCTATGGAGTATTTCTCACCCCCCATGCACGTCTCCTCTTATCACTAGATCAGGTGTCTTCTCGCCCCCTGTCTGGAATCCCATCCATGTTGCCCGGCAAACCGGTGTTCCAGGGAGGTACGCCTTTCACGAGACTTCCAGGATCGCCGGTCGTTCGACGAGCTGGCCCCCCACGCGAACGGCGATCCGCGGCCACTCTTCCATGGCGGTGATGACCTCCCCTCGGTCATCGCCGACGAGGATCGTGTCCTCCGATTTGGCACCCGTGATAGATGGGTTCCAGGCAAAGGCCTGACCAGGCTTCACGGCCTGAGACGACGCAGCGGTGGCCAGATGTTCCCGGGGCTCGTAGCCAGCCAACCCTCCCTGGTGATGCAGCTTCCATTCATGGGGGAAGCCCACCTTCGCGTAGGCCTTCACCCCTTTCCCGAAGATATCGGCAATCCTCGCCCCTGGTGTGCTGGCGGCGATCAAGGCAGCATCCACCTCGGCTACCGCTTCCTGCTTCTTCCTCAACTCATCAGCAAGGGCGCCGAAGTGAACGAGACGTGTCAGCGAAGCGACCAGGCCCCATCTGCGGCCACACAAGACCAACATGGCATAGCGCTCCAACTTCTTGTCCACGGGGAGGGGATGGCGAAAGTCGAAGACGCGCTTGTCGGTGGCGATGAGGTTGACGATAGCCTGCACGCCACGGCTCTCCGCCTCGCGGGCCAGAAGGCCAGCGATCTGATATTCGCTTTGCCCGGGCCTGACCATCCGCGCCGTGCTCTCGACCGCCTCAGCGCACAACCGCCCCAGCGTCCGAAAACGCTCGCCCTCCTCTGGCGTCAGGTGCGCGCGAAGGTGAGCCAGATCCTGTGAGAGGTCGATTGCGTCGCGGTAAGGCCCATCGGCGCCGAGCCTCAACCCCCTGGTCAACTCGGCCACGGCGTCCTGCGCGTCGTACCAGGGCACGACGCGTAACTCCCAACCCTGCGCCGTCAGTTTCTCCTCCTTCTCCAACCGTGTAGCCTCGATGTTGTTGGTGACAATGTGGCGGCCGGAGGGGGTGATGACCAGCGCGGCCTCGCCGTTGGTGGTCGCGGTGTTGACATACGACGCCGAGCCGCACGTGGCCCAGGCGAAACTACTCACGCGCCGAAGCAGGAGCGCCTTGAGGTTGTGCTCCTTCAATAGGGTGTGAATACGGTCCTGTTTTTGACTGAACTCGCTCATCGACTACAGCTCTTGGTCGTGTCCGCATCCTCCTATGGGTTGCTGTCGTTTCCCCTATGATAGTAAGTGTCCCATCCCAAGTACTTGCCCAGCGCCTCGTACACAGCCAAGGCCGTCTGTGAAAGGTTGATGGCCACGTGATGCTCGAAACCTTCATCGCAGACGTAGTGCAGCAACCGCTGCAAGTCCGGGATGTGAACGACGCCGTAGCCCCCAAAGGTTGCCAGAGGATCGTCGGTCAACTCACCCTCTCCCACGTAGGCCGAGAGGTTGCCCTCCACGTCGTCCGTGGAGACGCGACAGTAGGTGAAGGGTCCACCCTTCAAACGGCCCACCACGGTGCCATAGGTATTCTCCTTACCCACCGTCCCGGCGATGATCGCCTGATAGTCCATCCTGAGTGTTTCACCAAAGAAGTGCTTCGGCAGGTTGCTGCAATGGAAGATGACCGCCTTGTCCGGGTCGTCGCCGTAGTTGTTGTTCCAGTCCACTATAGCGCTGGGCGTGCCCGACGCCAGTTGCAGCGCAAGCATCCCCACCACGCCCGTTACGTCAGTCTCGCAGGCGCTGGGCAACAGGCTGTTGCTCAACATGCTCATCACCGTGCACGGCACCACGCCGAAGAACTCTTCCATCGAAGTCCAGCATTGAATGGCGGTAGCCTGCAAGCGGTTCTCCTCCATCCACCGCTCCACCACCACCCCAAAGCGGGCCATCTTATCCAGGGCTGCCCCGGGCACACCTCGCGTCTGCGCATAGGCCTCGATAGCCTCGCGCTTGGCACGCACGGCCCTGGCTTCAGCGTCCAACCGCTCCACCTGCCCCACAGCCTCGGACAGGTCCAGCGTCTCCACACTGATGCCCATCCGCTCCAGCAACTTCTCGCTATATCGCACAGTGTTGAAGGCGGCTGGCCTCGCGCCGAGGGCACCGATGCGTGCGTTTCGCAGGCCCCGCACCACGCGACACGTGCTCACGAAGCGCCGTAGATCAGCCCTGAAACCGTCGCTTCTCGGGTCCACCGTATGCAGACTGGTGAGCGAGTACTGGATGCTGTACTGACGCAGATTGTTGCAGACCGATATCTTGCCACACAAGGAGTCTCGCCGATCGTCGATAGTCATCTTGGTCGCGTCGTCGGGGAAGGCATGCACCAGCACCGGCACCTTCAGATCGGCCCAGCGCAGGGCGTTGGCCACGCCGCGCTCGTCGCCGAAATTCGGCAGGGTCACCAGCACCCCATCGATCTCGTCCCGGCGTTGCCTGAAGAGGGCAGCACACTTCTCGGCGTCGGTCAGGCTCTCGACGCTGCCAAACTTGGTATCTTCCGGCTGAAGCGCAACAGCTTCGACCCCCTCATCCTCCAACACTCTCAAAACCGTCTCTCGCCCGCTCTCACACAGGTGGTCGGGGAAGAAGCCCCGATTGCCAACGATTACGCCCAACACTGGTGATTTCATAAGCACCTCTTCCCTAGTGTAGTAAGGTTGTTCGACCAGCTAGAGGCCCTACCGAGGCGAACTCGGACCTTGAACTCATGTGCACGGGGCATCTACCCGACTCCTCGTGGCTGAAGGCCACAAGCACCCGATCTCGATGCATCATCCAACAACCCTTCTCTCAGCCCGCGCCTCTGTACACAGCAGGGCCGGGCGGCTCTCCAGACGTTTATGAACGTGCCAGCCGTGTACGTACCAGAGAGTGCATCGAGATGGAGATGATGATAATCAGACCATATATCAGTTGCGTCCAGAACCCTGTCAAGCCTATAGCAACCGTCCCGCCCTCTATTGCACCGATGATGAAGCATCCGATGAAGGTCCCCAACACCGTGCCCACCCCGCCGAAGACCGAAGTGCCTCCCAAGAACACCGAGGCTAACGTCCTCAAGAGATACCCTTCACCTAGATTCACCCAGAAGTAGTTCACTTCCATGCTGGCTAGAAGGCCCGCGAAAGCCGACGCGAGACCGACGAAAGCGAATACCATCATTCTTGTTCGATCAACGTTGACACCCATAAGCCTGGCACTATCGCTGTTATCCCCAACCAGATAGACGTGGGCACCGAATCTGTGGCGGTTCAGGAGCACCCACACAAGTATGGCCACAACAACGGTCCAGATCATCTGAGCGGGCAGGTAGCCGGCCAACCTGCCCACCAGTGCATGGTGTAGGAGCGTGTCTTTCACCGGCACGAGAGAAGCCGGGTGCCCGTTTGTGATAACCAGCACCACTCCTCTCCAGAAGAACTGCGTACCGAGGGTTGCCACCAGCGACGGGATTCCGAACTTGACCACTATGATCCCATTCAGTAGTCCTGCCAGGAATCCCGCAATCAGCAATAGCACAAATGCCAATGCTAGGTTCCCAGTCGTCGCTAAAACGTTGACAAACACCAGCACTCCCACGGCCATGATAGAGCCAAAGGAAAGATCTATCTCGCCGGCGATGACTACCATAGTCAAAGGCAAAGCCATGATGGCAAAGAACGGTATGGTAGACATGAATGCGCCATACATTTCGCGGGCAAGAAACGTACGAGGTGCTGCTATGATGAAGAATGCCCACATGGCCAAGAACACGCCAACTATGCCGATCTGTAGGGCATACCGGCGGCCAAACCTAGTCAGACCGGCCCGCCACAACCGCCTTCGGCCGAGAGCCGCTCCTGGGTCTTCAACACGAGAGGACATTTCCTTCTCCCCTTTGATTCAGATGATTACTCTTGCCTGTCGACTCGGGATGTGAGCTCCGTTCCGGTGGGTCACCTTGGCGTCAGTCCAGACTTCCAGTCTGTGCGACCCGGTACATCTTCTCCATGAGCTCGTCCAAGGTGATATCTTTGGTCGCAAACTCACCGGCGACCACGCCCCTATCCAGCACCACAATCCTGTCCGCTACTGCATGTACGTGAAACACGTTGTGATCGATCAATATGCAGGATTTGCCGGCTTCCTTGATCCCCCGCACGAATTCCAGTAATCTCCTCGTCTCCGAAAGAGACAGACCCATGGTAGGTTCGTCCAAGATGATGAGTTCAGCCTGGAAGTGGAGGGCTCTCACGATCGATACACCCTGTTTTTCGCCCCCGGAAAAGGTCCCGACCACCGCATCAGGCGACACGGCTGCCGATGTGAAGCCCATGGAGCTGACCATCAGTTTCTCCGTTTCTCGCTCCATGCCGTTCACATCGAGGAACCCTAGGTGAGTCGTTAACTCTCGGCCCATGAATATGTTCCTCCACAAGGTCTGGAGGTTTGCCAAGGCGCGTTCCTGATAAACGGTTTCGATTCCGAGTTGTCGGGCTTCTGCGACAGACAGGCCCTCCAATTCCTTTCCATCGAAATACACCTCGCCACTGTCCGGTGTATGGTAGCCGGTGACTATCTTGATTAGGGTAGACTTGCCGGCACCGTTATCGCCCACCAAGCCCACAACCTCATTGCGAGCGACGACGAAGTCAACTTGGCGCAGGGCCTGAACCTCCCCAAAACGCTTGGAGATGTTCCTCATTTCAAGTATGTAGTCCATCAGACGATCTCCTTGAACGAACATCGAGTGGCGACTCGCAGCAGTCCGCGCTCAACCGACCGAACGTCGACGAGTTCTCGACCCAGTATTGTCTTCTACCTGCAACCAGGTAACAAAACAAGGAGGCAAACGGCACCAGAGAAGTCCCTTCTCAACCCACCCGATCGCCACACGGTTCGAGGCGCGGCTAGCAGGCGACTTGGACGATGGCGCCGTTTGCCCCACTTGGTTCTGCTTCTGCACCGCCTTCCGCAGACTACCGCTTCGATAGATCTGAGGGGCGAGAGTGCAGATGCTCTCACCGGATCTGCTGCTCAATGAGGGGGGCCAGCGCTTCAACGTTCTCTTGGCTGATCAAGCCAGACCCCGTGTCAATGTGCAGACCGGCGAACCCATACTGCTTGGTCAGGCAAATCTGCACAATGGGCAGGTAGCCTTGCAGGAAGGGTTGCTGATCGAGCACCAGGTCAGTCCACCCGCCCCTGATCGCCTCCAGTGTGGCGGGCGAGACATCGAACCCGATGGCGTATATGTCGTCCGGGCCCTTGCCTGCTGCCGTCAGGTACGTCTCCAGGGTAGAGGTCAGACCGCCGTGATCGGTGCAGACCAGCTTGACGTCAGGGTTGGAGGAGACATAGCCGGTGAAGACAGGGGTGCCCGCTGTCGCATCAGCGTTTGTAGCCTTGTCGATCTCTATGTAGTCGACGGTCATGCCCGCTTCTTCCAAGGCATCTATCACGCCCTGCGTCCTCAACCCGCGGGTCGGTTCGGCCAGAAGCCCCCAGACCATGGCCCGATCGCCTTCTCCAAAGCCAGTCCTCTTGATGGCATCCTGGCCGAGCAAGTAGCCGGACGCATACAGTTCCTGGCCTACGTAACCGAACCCCACCGCCTTGTACATCTCCTCGATGGTGGGCAGGGTGGTGTTCTGGCTGGTTACGATGATCCCCTTGGCCTCGGCTTCATCTACCAGGGACCCAAAAGCATCGTCTCCTGGATGGCCCATGACGGCGATCCCATCAGGGTTGGTGGCCATAGCCTCCTTGAACTGGTCGATCATCTTCGTCGTATCCCAGTCCGAGAACATGTACTCCACATCGGCCCCCAGGTCCGCTGCGGCTGCCACCGCCCCATTGTAGACGACGGTGCCGAAGGGACACCCGGGCGGCCCGCCTGGGAAGAAGACAATCTTCACACCCTCACAAGTCTTGCCCGTGGCGACCGGGGCCGCTGCGGGTGTCTCCGCCTCCGGTGCCGCAGTTGGCGCCGGCGCGCAACTGGCAACCAGCAAGGACACCAGGACGAGACTACTGACTAGCAGACTGAGTTTCTTTGCGCTCATCTCTCTCTCCTTTTCGAGGATTGCCTGGGCTTCTTCGTCGGATACCCCTCAGCAAAGCCCAACGCGTGCAATAGAACAACACGTGCAACCACAACGTCTTCGACTAGGCTAGGCTATCCTCACCTCCTTTCTCAAGTCCTATCAGGCGCTAGCAATACTCCCGGGAGTAGCACCAGTCCGGGCCGAGATTGGTTGATGCGCTACAGACCAGAGATCCCTCTAGCTGTCTCCCCGGCCTATCGCAGCCACTTTGGATCGCCCACTGCACCAGACCCCACACCAGCCAGGCAATTCCCTGTGCTGGACTCGAATCTTGCCCTTCCTCCTCCTCCGCCGCCTACTCGGTTGGCTTCGGAACAAGAGAGCTTTCTCGGATAATCAACTCTGGTTCGAGTAGAGTGGTTTTGGGCTCAACAACCGCTTGACCTTGCTGAGTCGCCTCTATCGTGCGTGCAAGCTCTCTCACAGCGCAACGACCTAGCTCAACCATATCCTGCCGCACAGTGGACAGTGGCGGATGAAAATAGACGGACTCGGGGATATCATCGAAGCCAACAAGAGCCAGGTCTTCCGGCACCCGCACACCCAATTTGCGTGCTGCCTGTAGTGCGCCCAGGGCCATCTGATCGTTGGAGATAAACACGGCGTCTACATCAGGACGCTGCTCCAACAGTTGGTGCACGCCTCGCTCTCCGCTTGGTGGCTGCCAATCTCCCTCCACCACGAGGTTGTCCTGGATGGGTATCCCCGCCTGCTGCAGCGCGTCTTGCCAGCCGGACTGACGTTGACGAGCCTCCCACCAAGTCAGTGGGCCAGTGATCAGACCCACGTTCTTGTAGCCGATGTCGAGCAGGTGCCTGGTGGCCATTCGACCGCCGGCCCGATTATCGACCGCCACGACAGACAGACCGGGTTGGGGGCGCATGCTGAGGAAAACCACAGGTACAGGAAGTCCCGAGTGTTCCTCTCCTATCCAGTCCCGGTTGCCGCCGATCTCGGGCACAGCCCAGACGATGCCATCCACCTGCCGAGCGAGCATATCACGCAATAGCGGCCTGATGTCACTGTCCCCCGGCTGGCGGATCAGACTCAACAGGAGGACATACCCCAATTCGCTGGCCTCCTGCTCGATCCCTGATATGGTACTCAAGGGGCCGAAGTACTCCAGGCCCCAGCAGACGACACCGAGGGTGAAGCTACGCCCCTGGACCAGGCTCCGGGCGATGTTGTTGGCCTGATATCCCAGCCGGTCGATGATCTCCTGTACCCGCTGACGCGTTGCAGGTGCAACGTCTGGCCGATGGTTGAGGACGCGGGAGACGGTTTGAGTTGAGACGCCAGCCTGTTCCGCGACCTGTCTGATGGTTACCCGTTTGCTACGCATCACGCTACGCTCCGCCTCATTGTCTATGTGATCGTTCCCGCTAACGTTCACATAATAGCAGATTTTGTCCAAACTGTCAAGCATTCGGCGTTTCCCATGTCAAATGCGCAGAGTAGGTAGTGAAGCAGGTTGCAGTCCGAGGCCCAGGTGAGGCCAATCGTAGCGACGGTCGTCTACGTGCTGTTGCACCTCGTTCTGTAGTTCTTCCCCTTCACTGGGCTGAAGCTGCCACCATCCTGGCAGAACAAGGCAATCGAACTCGCCAGCACTCAGTGTGAGGCACTGAGGGCTCTTCGCCAACAGAGGAGGCTGAAGGAGCAGCTCAAGAGGCTCAACAAGCAGTATCGCTACTTTGAGGTTGACGAAGGGGAGTGCCCACACGGGAAACGGCAGGTGGAATCTGCGCTGCTCGGACCTGCTATCCCAGAGGCAAGGGAGTCGCTACCCGCCGGGGCCCACTTCGAATCGTCGGGTGACGCACGGCACGCCGCAAGTCCCGAGGAGCAAGGAGACTTGCTTCGCTTCATGGTGGTCGCTGTCTATGCTGATACGACCATAAAAAGAATAGTGGCCCTCAAGCCGAAAGCCGGCTTCGCGCCACTATTCTCAGTCCTTCCCAGCCTGACGCAAGAGGTCGATCCGTTCCTCGTGACCGACCCCCGCATCTGTCAGGCTTTGGATGCTATTGGCGGGGACGACGGGATTTGAACCCGCGATCTCCTGCTTGACAGGCAGGTGTGTTCAACCAGGCTACACCACGCCCCCACTTTGTGTCATCACTATCTTACCAGATACGCTCGTCTTGGTCAAGTCGCTATCCCCAGCGGAACATCCAGGTCTCGCTGGGAGGACTGATCGCCCTGCTCTGCCCCGTACCAGGAGTGCCAGAGATCACAGTCACGCTCCAGTACACTTCGCGGCTAGCACCCACCTCGCCGTAGTAGTCGCTCGGCACCACAAACGTGGTCTCCTTCCACCAATTCACCTCTGGCTCACCACCGCTTCCTGCGAAGGTCAAGCTTACTGAGTAGTACTGCTTCTCGCCCAGAGAACCCACGGGTTCCCAACTGAGTTCGATAGTCGAGCCCTCGGTGAAGTTGAACGAACCACCCGTCGGCAGCTCGCTCTCGTCGGCGGGTGCCAGGAGCACTGGGGCGGGATAGCGGAAGCCGGGCTGCTCCGTCTCCACGGCCGCCGGTGTCTCCGTCGGGCTTGGCGACTCCGTCGCGGTCACGGTTTCTGTGGCCGACACGGTGATGGTAGCCGTGACGGTGACCGCCGGGGTGAGTGTGGCGGTGATCACGGGGGTGGAAGTCGCTGTGGATGTTGGGGTGGAGGTGGGCGGCCGCTGCGTGGCTGTCGCAGTGGGGGTCGGGGGCAAGATAATCTCAGTCGGCGTGGCCGTTGGAGCCGAGGCCACGAAGGGCAGCTCGAATGGCAGTGGCACCATGGTCATCACCAAGTACGCGACAGCGGCGACAGCCACCACTCCCAGGAAGCTACCGATGAGCTTCCAAGGGATCCTCGTCCGGCGCAACTCCTCCCCGCAGTGGGGACAGACCACCAGGCCGGATCGGATTGGCTGCTTGCATCTCGGGCAAGCCGAGCTCTCCCTGCGCAGCCGCGTCCCGCAACTCGGACAGACTACGTCCTTCGGCGAGACAGACGCGCCACACCACCTGCACCTCTCCATACCGCTATGATCCTCTTGGCAGAAGCATGAAGATGCCCATCACAACGAACAGAGCCCCTGCGGCCATCCTGATGTAGCGCGCCGGGATGACCCGGGTCAAGGTGCCCCCTATTGCCACCCCGATTAGCGTCACCAGGGCCAGAGCCACCGTTGCTCCTATGAAGACTGCGACCGGAGACTCCGTGTCAGCCGACATGGCGATGGCCGCCAATTGCGTCTTGTCTCCAAGCTCCGCCAGGAAGATCAGTCCAAAAGTGCTCGCGATCACTCGCCAATCCACTGTAAGCTATCCCCCTATCACCGTAGTAGTGACCCGCCCCCAGTCAGACGGACGACGTCGAAATAGGATACCAGCATCACGAAGCCGAGGAGGATGGCCATGCCAATGATGTGCACCAAACCCTCTTTCTCAGGAGAGACACGCTTGCCTCTCCTGATGGCCTCCAGTACCACGAAGACGAGCCGCCCGCCGTCCAGGCCAGGGAACGGCAACATGTTGATGATCCCAAGTTGGGTGCTCAGAAACGCGGCGAAGCGCATCGTATCGGTGAGGCCGTACTGGACCGCCTCACTCGTGGCTTGCATAATGCCTATCGGTCCCGACACCTGAGGCGCCACCAGACCTCTCACCACCCCCACCGCCCACTGGAAGATGGCAAACAGCCACACGAAGGTCTCGTACACGCCGCGTGGAATGGCCTCCCAGATAGGATACGACTTGACCACCAGTGCAGGACCTATTCCTATCCCTATCGGCCCTTCGTCCTCCGGCCATTCAGTCCTGGGTGTTATGTCAACCGAAGGGAGAAGCTCCCCATTTCGTACGATACTGAGGCTGATCTCCTCACCAAGGTGCGAGTGGGTGTATGTACTTAGAGCTTCGTAGTCCTCGACGTCTTGGCCATCCACAGCGACCACGGTGTCCCCGAGTTGCAGGCCCGCCAGATCCGCAGGCGACCCGGCCACGACCTCGTAAATCCCTGCCCCCGGTTCGGTCTCGTCGACCGTCAGTGTCCCAATCATGTACACCCCGCTCAGAAGAGCGACGGCCAGGATGATGTTCATGATCGAGCCAGCGGAGAGGACGAGACCTCTGGCTAGCTTGCTCTTGCTGGCTAGACTGCCCGGTGCCTGAGGGTCCTCCTCACCCAACATACGCACGAAGCCGCCCACCGGAATCAGGTTGAGGGTGTACTCCGTGTCGCCTCGCTTGGCGAAGGTGAGGATCCTGGGGGGATAGCCGATGCCGAACTCTTCGACCGTGACGCCGGCCCGCCTGGCAACAATGAAATGACCCACCTCGTGGGCCAGAACCATCAGAGTGAAGATGAGAACGACCGCGACTACTGTCACCAACGTAGTGATCATGAAAACGAGCTTTCCGCCTTTGTACTATCGTCTAACACTCACAATTATAACCTCTCAGTCGACAGAACTGCAAGGCCATCGTGCCGTAGGGCAAACCGTTGCCTGTCAGCAGGAAACACGGTACAATGCGTTCAAATGGTGGATACGCCCGAGAGCCAGCTTCTGGTGGCCTGCGTCAGAGCTCGCTACGATCCTGCATTCCTCGACGAAGCGAGGCGCATCGTAGGCGGGGGAGACGTCCACTGGGACGACTTCTTGCATCAGACGGCAGAGCACGCGGTGGCTCCCATCGTATATCACACGTTCAGAGACGAGCGCGACCTCTTTCCGGACCGCGTCGACCGCAAGCTCCAGGTCTCATACTATCACACGGCTTTCCGCAACACCTCTCTCTACGCCCAATTGGAACAGATCCTCAGAAGGCTCGCCGATGCGGACAAGCCAACGATGCTCCTCAAGGGAGCTGCCCTCGCCCAGACTCTATACCGAAACGTTGCGCTACGACCGGTGGGCGACGTTGACCTGCTGGTGAGGCACAGGGACTGGTCCCAGGTAGAGCACCTACTACTTCACCAGGGGCTGGAGGCCTCTCTGGCTCATCCGGACTTCGGCGACCACTCGGTCTTCCGTATGGGCGGGCCGCTGCTCATCGATCTGGAAGTCCATCCCCACATCGTAGGGCCACCTTACTACAGAAGGCAGATGTCTGAGGGGTGGCTGTGGGAAGACGCACGCCCGCTCTCGATCAACGACGCGCCGACACTGATGTTGTCGACCGAGAAGGCAGCCATTCACGCCTGTCTACACCTGCTGCAACACAGAGTGAGCCACCTGCGGTGGGTCTGTGACATCGTCGAGATGTGTCGCGACGAATCCTTTGACTGGGATAGGCTGGTCAGGCTGGTTGTGGAAGCGCGGCTCGTGCTCCCCGTCAGGATCGCACTCGAGCAATGCCAGGACCTTCTTGGACTGCCGCTCCCTGAGAGGGTCCTAGAGCGACTGAAGAGCGCGCGAATCGGACCCCTGGACAGAGCGGCGTATCTGTGCTGTATGTCTGGCCGACACAGCCCGGCCAGCATTGTGTTCTTCAACTTCGCCGTCATGCCAGGCCTGCAGCCCAGGTTCGCATTCCTCTCTTACTGGCTATCGTCAAAGCGACGTCGCATCATCACAGAGCGCCAACTCTGAGGGCCGTCCTCCGGTGGATCCATCTGCGCGCGGGCCTGGGCAGCCATCTCGTGGGGAACTCAAGCGCGGATGACTCCGGTTTAGAGTCATGCGGCACTAGCTTCCCCACACGTGTACGGCCAGCCTGACTACGGCACAGATCAATCCGGAGATACACAACCGCGCTAGACCGTACCCATTGTTGAAGCCGACCGGCAAACGCAGTATACTGAACGATGCGCCGAAGGGACTGGCATCGCTCACGTTCAGTGAGTCTGCCCGTCCAGTAAGCGCGGGATGCTGGTCATGATGATCGGACCAAGCCCCGACCAGCAAGGGCAAGCCGCTCAGATGAGAAGCGCAATCAGGGCACTAGCCAGACACGAATTCGTCCTCCTCGCCGCAGCGACGCCGCTTCTGCTATTCCCGGGGATCTGGACTCCGCTTGGAGCCGCAATCATCGCTTTGGCCTGGGCGTCACGCTGGCTTGCCACCGGCCGAATCTCCAAGCCGACAGCGATGGACTTCCCGATTCTGCTCCTGCTCCTGGCTCTAGGCGTCGGCCTCGTCCCAGCGATCGACCTCGACCTGGCCCTGAACCGACTGTGGATCATTCTCCTGGGCATCGCCTGGTTCTACACTGTAGTCAATACCTTGGATACCGCCCGCCGCATACAACTCATGGGGATTGGTTTGGTCGCGTTGGGTCTGGCCGTGGCAGTCTTCAGCCTGTTGAGTACGGACTTCGAGACCGCACAGGTGTTGGAGATCCCGGCCATCTACGGCCGACTTCCCCCACCGCTGATCAGGGGGCTGCCGGGCAGCGGGGTGATCGAGGAGTACGATCTGGTCAACCCAAGAGTGGTAGCCGGCGCACTGGCTATTCTGATCCCCATACCACTCGCCTACCTGGTGCTGGGAACCGGGTCGAGATTGCGCTGTTTCTCTGCCCTGAGTGCTCTGGTGATGGCCGCCGTGCTGGGTCTGACCCAGGCGCCTCAAGGCCTTCTGGGAATCATGGCCGCGATGCTTCTGATCGGGCTGTGCTACAGCAGGCGGCTCCGAATCGCCATTTCGGTAGTGGTCATCGGTCTACTCGTGGGCGGCGCCCTCTGGGGCAGCGTCGGCGGAATGGTCGGGTGGCTGCCCTCGGACGCGGCCGAGTACCTCACTGGATCGCTGCAACGACGTGTGGGGATCTGGCACCGGGCAGTGTGGATGATACGAGACATGCCGTTCTCAGGCATTGGGCTCAACAACTATCCGAGGGTAGCCCAACTGTATACCATGGGGCCCAACTACGACCCTCATGCCCACAACACTCTGTTGCAGACTGCGCTCGACCTGGGACTCCCCGGCCTGGTTGCTGTCCTGGCGCTATTGGCCGGTTTTGGCTATTCTATCGCCCGTGCATGGCGGCGCCCGCTCGCCCGGAACCAGCGGGCCTTGCTGATCGGCCTCTGCGGAACCGTAGCAGCCTGGCTGGGCTACGGCATCCTGGACACTCTCACATTGGGCCACAAGTCGGCGGTCGTCCTGTGGATTGCACTGGGGACGGCAGCCGCTCTGCGGATGCAGGTGGAGCGCCCCCTGGCCGAGAAGGCTCCTCTACTGTCGAGGCGCAAGAGGTGGCTGCTAGCTGCCCCAGCACTGCTGTTGGTCGCTCTGGCGTTGCCGTGCGCTGTCGGCGCGTACCATCTCAACCTCGGTGTGATGGAGTCTCACAATGTGCTGGCGTCAGAGGACCGGTCGTGCGCCGAAGAGAGCAGAGAGTTGGCGGTCGCGCGTGGCCACCTCGCTGAGGCGCTGCGCTGGAGCCCGGGCTGCGGGCGGGCCCACTACTGGCTCGGACAGCTTCATGCTTGCCTCGGTGAGGAAGACGAGGCGATTGAATCCTTGCTCCACGCCGTCGAGTTGGACCCAGGCGACGAACTGGCCCACTATTCGCTCGGCCAGCTCTTCCACCAGTCAGGTGAGCACAACCAGGCCGTTCGCGAATGGTCCTTGGCCGGCGCTGCCGACGAACTCTGGTATCAGGCCAGGCTACTCTGGGCCGATGGGAACGTGGATGAAGCTCAGGGACTGCTCGAGGCCGTGACGGCCATCGATCCGACGATAGAAGATGCGTGGCTGCTCCTGGGCAGTTCGTACGAGCGGGAACAAAGATGGGCGGAAGCCCTGCAAACGTACATGGATTGCCTCCAGCATCATCCCGCAGGGCCCGAGGCATACGTGCGGGCGGCGGAGTTGTTGTACAGTCGAGAAGGAGAAGCCACCGCCGCTATGGATCTCCTGGAGCAGGCGTTGACAACCTGTGAGGAAGCAGGTCAGCTCTACCTCAGCCTGGCGAGGATACTCCAGGCTGAAGGCCGTCTCGAAGAAGCCGAGGGCATGGCCCTCCTGGCGGCAGAGGCATCACCCGAGAGCGGAGAGGCTTCGATTCTGCTCGGCGATCTGTACCTCAACCAGGAGCGCTACGATTTGGCCCTGCAAGCCTACGCAGCGGCGGCCGACCGTGGCGACAACTGGCGAGAGCACTGGTCGGCACACTCGAGGATCGGAGATACTCTTCTGGTTACCGGCCAGCCGGATCTGGCCATCGGCGCCTATGAGACTGCGGTGGCTATCGGTCTCGAACAGGGACTGGAACCAACCTCGCTGGCCCGGACGTACTTGGGCCTGGGGGACGCCCTCCTGGAAGAGGCTCGCGTCGATGAGGCCATCACTGCCTATGAAGAGGCACTGCGGCTTGATCCAGAGAATGTAGTGGCCTGCGAACGTTTGCAGGAGCTAGGCAAGTCCTGCTGAGAGAACTTGGATGTTAGAGAGTGAACAACCGAGAGAGGGTGAGCTGGGAGTAGCTCCCCTGACACGTGCCGACAGGATACACAACGCCGCGTCGATTCTGCATCCGACGGCGGTGCTACGGCACCTGAGAACGCCGCTCTACGCCAACGCCTACTACCTGATGGCAAACACGGGCTTTCTTAGCCTCTCTGGCCTCCTGTTCTGGGCCATTGCTGCAAGAGTGTACGATGCCTCGGACGTGGGCATCGGCTCGGCACTCATCGCCGCTTCGACACTTCTGGCCAGCATATCGGGTCTGGATCTGGGAACCGGCCTGATCAGGTTTCTGCCCAGCTCGGAGCAGCCGTGGTCCCTCATCGCCACTTGTGTCGCTGTGGCACTGGCTATGTCCGTGGCGTTGGGGATCCTGTTTGTCTCAGGGGTGAGCGTGTGGTCTCCGGATCTGGCCTTCATCGCTCGGGACCCCCTCCTCCTGGTTGCCTTCGTTCTCTTCACAGCCGGTTCGACCGTCTCGGCTCTCCTGGACAATCTCTTCGTCGCCCTGCGCAGAGCCAGCTTGACCATGCTCAAGAACCTCTTCATTGGCTTTGGTAGGATCCCTTTCTTGGTCTTCCTGGTTGTACCGGCGGGCGCTTTTGGTGTCTTTGGCTCGATCGGTCTGGCCACACTTCCCACCGTGGCGGTCGCGCTGTTGTGGGTGAGACACAGTGTCGACACGCCTCAGGGCGAGCCGGCGTGGCTGCGAAGGGAAGCTGTTGCTACGCTCATGCCCTATTCGCTAGCCAACTACGTGGCTGGCCTCGTCTACCGGGCACCCGCACTGTTGTTGCCACTGATCGTGCTGAGGCAGCTTGGTCCAGAAGCCAACGCGTCGTTCTACGTATCGTGGATGTTGGGAGGCCTGCTATGTGTGATTCCCAACGCCATCTGCCAGTCGCTCTTTGCGGAAGGCTCTCGGTTCGAGCGCGATCTGAGGGACGACGTCATCAAGGCCGTCAAGATGTCGCTGTACCTGTTGGTTCCGGTGGTGGCGGGGGCATTCCTGCTGGCCGACAAGCTACTACTGCTCTTCGGAGCAGCTTACGCGCAAGAGGGGGCGGTCTTGCTGCGCATCCTGGCGTTGGCAGCTCTGCCCATACTCGTCAACACAGCCTACCTCACCGTGAAGAGAGTGGAGAGACACATGCCCCCCATCGTCACGCTGTCAGCCCTGATTGCGGTCGGAACGCTGGCGCTGAGTTATGGGTTGATGCCACGGTGGGGTGTGGAGGCAACCGCCGTCGGCTGGCTGGTTAGTCAAGCAGTCGCTGCGACCTTGGTAGTCCTCTCCCTCTTGAGACACCGCTGGCAGAGCAGAAGACGCAGCAACTGAAACATGATCTCCTTTGGCGGCAGCGACTAACCATGGGCTCCCGGAGTGCTGGGGCATGAAGGCGTTCGTCTTGGCGGCAGGTTGTGGGTCGAGGATGTACCCGCTTGCACAGGACATGCCCAAGTGCTTGTTGGCCATCCAAGACGAGACCATCCTGGGTAGACAACTACGAATCCTGAGAAGCTGTAGGGTCACCGACATTGCCGTGGTCGCGGGATTCGAGCACGAGAGAATCAGGGAGCACTTTGCGAGCCAGAACTGCATCGTCTACAATCCCGACTACGAATCTACGAACAGCATAGTGTCGCTTTGGTTGGCCAGAGAGTTGATGACGGACAGTTTCCTTGTCCTCAACGCCGACGTTGTCTTCACAGAGACGTCCATCAGACGTCTCCTTGCCGACGGCAATACATACTCTCTCCTGGTAACCAAGGACACGTGCGATGCCGAAGACATGAAAGTGGCCGTCTCCGGAGGGACTGTTGTCGGTATCTCCAAGACGCTTGACGTCGAAGAAACCTGCGGGGCGTTCGCCCAAGTCGCGAAGGTCAACCGTGAGGGAGCCGAGCAGTTCCGAGAGGCTTTGGGTCACTGTGCGACCGAGGATCCCCAGCAATGGTGGCCTGCCGCGTTTGATCTGCTGGCCGCGAGAGGCCACCGCGTCAGCGTTGTGGATGCACGGGGTCCGTGGGTGGAAGTGGATACACCAGAGGACTACAAAAGAGCCCAGACGTTATTCGAACGGCGGAACCCGGATATCTCGTGAGCTTCCTCGCCCCAGGCTTCTCGGCCACCCGCACGCAGGCCACTAGTCTTGACGACTCAACGTACCCACGGAGCATGAAACATGCCTGACTCCATCTCCGCCCTGAGGAAGACCTGTCAGGAATCCAGACTGAGAGAGCGGGAGACATCGTGGTATTATCGCCACGTCATGCGATCGGTGTCCATACACATCACGAGAGTAGTCATTCTCACTCCCTTGACCGCGAACCAGGTGACCTTGATGTCAGGGATAGCTGGTGTACTGGCAGCGCTCCTCCTCTCCTACGGTCAGTACTGGTGCTCTGTGGCCGGTGCGGCGTTGATTCTGCTGATGGAACTGCTGGATCACGTGGACGGAGAGGTGGCCCGGTACAGAGGCACTGCTTCCGTCAAGGGAAAGCTACTCTGGGACGCCTGGGTCCACTATCTTGTCCGGCCACTCCTTCTGGTTGGCGTCACTCTTGGAGTCTACCGGACGTCCCAGAACGTCAACATCTTCCTATGGGGCTACGCTGCGGCGCTGGGCCAAGCGGTCATGCCGCTCCTAGACTTCACGAGATCAGAGCTCTCGCGCGCCCAGGCGACCAAGAAGCGGGATGCTGTGCAATCGGCTACGGCACAGCGAGACAGCCACGTTGTAGTGCTGCTCAGACGGCTGAACGCCGCGTGCCACCTGTCAATGCGCTTCATACCCATCCTCACGATGGGGATACAGGTGGGTGCAGTGCTGGACTTGCTGCCCCTGGTAGTGTGCGGCTTCGCCATAATCCTGCCGGCTGAGGTCGCCTGTCAGCTCGTGCTCATACGCGCCGATTTCGAGTAGTGCAACGTCCACGCTCGCTGAGCCGGGTACGTTGGTGGATCGTACAGGGCTTGAGTGGCGATGCGACGGAGGTATCGACAATCGTGAGAGTGATGATACTGGGCCTCGATGGCGCCACCTGGGATCTGCTCCTGCCCATGATCCAGCAGGGCAAGATGAAGAATCTCAAGCGGGCCATGGACATGGGCTCGTGGGGCGTGCTCGAATCAACGCTGCCGCCTCTTTCGCCGGTGGCGTGGACCTCCCTTGCCACCGGCAAGAATCCAGGGAAACACGGTGTGCTGGACTTCGTACGCATACGGGACGGCCGGCAAGTGCCTGTCGACTCCAGATCGATCGAGGCCGCTACTCTTTGGCGCATCCTGAGCTCACAGGGCAAGCGTGTGGGTGTGGTGAACGTTCCCATGACCTACCCACCAGAGCCCGTCAACGGCTATATGTTGAGTGGGATGATGACGCCTGGAGATGCCGAGGACTACGCCTATCCACCCGGAATAGAGGGACAGGTGAGGCAGTCCGGAGCCACGTACGTCGCCGATCCCTACGTCAAGGAAGGCAAGAGCGAGCAGTTCCTGCGAGAGATCCTTCACTGGGCAGATCAGAAGGAGACTGCGTGCCGGTTTCTGCTCGGCAGGCGCGACTGGGACTTCTTCATGAACGTGATCCGCGGACCGGACCTCGTCCAACACTACTTCTATGACGCCCTCGATCCAGGGCATCCGCGTTACGACGAGAGGGCCAGCCGCACATTCGGCCCCTTCCTGGACCGCGTTTACGAAGGATGCGACCAGGCTATCGGACACCGCCTGGGGATGCTCGAGGGTGACGAGCTCCTACTCATCGTATCCGATCACGGGTTTGGGCCAGCGTCTACCTGGTTTGAGACCAGCAGATTCCTGATCGACATCGGACTACTCTCCTTGCAGACCGGGCGGGGGTTGCGGGCAGCTATCGCAGAAAGGGTCGATCTGAGCTTGCTCGCGAGGCTCGATTTCCTGGACCTCCGACACAGACTAGCCACCTCATCCAGAATAGCCGCCGGCCAGATGCTCGACACAGTCTTCTCAGCACCGTCGATCGACTGGTCGCGAACGAAGGCCTACTGCTGCACGTCCGACGGCAAGGGAATCCGCATCAACCGCCGGGGCAGAGATCCCCACGGAATCGTAGAATCTGACGAGGAGTTAGCGGAGATCGGGGATCACCTGGTTCGTGAGTTGCGTCAACTGCACGATCCCAACACAGGCAAGCTGGTCGTTTCCGACGTACAATTGGGGGAAGAAGTCTATGACGGCCCGTACGCCCGAGAGGCCCCCGATCTCGTATTCTCTCTGGACGGCGGTCCATACGTGGCGCGCCGACCACGCTCAGCACGGCGAGTGTTCCAGAAGATATCGTCCAAGGACTGGAGTGGCGTTCATCGAAGAGACGGCATCATCCTGGCAGTGGGACGCGGTGTGAGAGAGGGCAGGCAACTATCACGATGCTCCATCATGGACGTGGCTCCCACAGTGCTGGCAGCCATGGGACTTGCCATCCCCGACGACATGGACGGCACGCCCATGCAGGAAGCCTTCGAGGGGGGACTGGCCGCGCCCAGTCGGTCGAGCTCGTTCCACGTGCCGGACAGTACACCACCGTCTACGTCTGGGGCATATTCTGCACGAGAAGAGCAGGAAATCCTGGAGCGGCTGCGGAATCTTGGATACCTGGAGTAGTGCTAGACAACCAGGTGGCTTCAGAAGAAAGTGAACTGCGTCTGACTCCGAACTGCCGGTATACGGAGTCGTTGGAGGCAATCTGCACATGAAGGTGCTGGCAGGCATCCCCTGCCACAACGAAGCCCAGTTCATCGCCGACATCGTAACAGAGGCGAAGGCGCACGTCGGCCAGGTAGTGGTCGTCGATGACGGTTCCACCGACAACACAGCTCAGATCGCGGAATCGGCGGGAGCGTCGGTTGTCAGGCACGCTGCCAACGAGGGACCTGGACTGGCGTACCAGCGGTGCCTGGAAGCTGCTCGGGCGCAGGACGCGGACGTTCTGGTTACCTTGGACGGCGACGGCCAGCACGACCCTCGCGAGCTTCCTCGGCTCCTGGAGCCGCTGCTTGCCGCCGAGGCTGACCTGGTCATCGGGTCACGCTTCCTGGGGGAGTATGAGATACCTCGGTACCGCAAGTTCGGAATCGACGTCATCACCTGGCTCTACAATCTCGGCGCCTCGGTGCAGGTCACGGATTCCCAGAGCTGCTACCGCGGGTACAGTCGTCGAGCCCTCGACTCTTTGCTCGTCACCGAAGCTGGCTTCGGCTTCAGCGTGGAGGTGCTGGAGCAAGCGAGGGAGAAAGGTCTGGTCATCAGAGAGGTACCCGTCTCGTGCATCTATCACTCGGCCAGCCACAGTATGAACCCCGTGCTACACGGTGTCGGGGTGGCCCTGATGGTTCTGAAACACCGTTTCAGATCCCTGCTTCACAGGATCGTGGCCAGGTGATTGTTGGGCTCAGCAAAGGCGACACCTTGACCACTGTAGGACACCAGCCAGGATTGTCTTCAGAGACCCAACGGTTGGCAGGCGAGCGGAACATGCCCAGCGTCAGCTTGATCATTGCCAGCCACGCCGGGCGACGAGACCTGCAACAGTGCCTCCCTTCCGTGCTCGCCGAAGATTACCCTGACCTGCAAGTGATCGTGGTGGACAACGCCTCCACCGACGGAACTGCGGAAGTGGTGGAGCGGGAGTACCCTTCGGTCGAGGTCATCAGGAACGAGTCCAACCTCGGCTTTGGTCGCGCCAACAACCTGGGCGCCAGACACGCCTCAGGGGAATACCTCGCCTTCCTTAACCAGGACGCAGTGGTCCGGCCAGGGTGGCTAGACCAACTGGTGGTGGCCCTCGAGGCGCATCCTGAAGCCGCACTGGCCACTCCCCAGATCCTCCTCATGGACGATCCGGACAGGATCAACGCATGTGGAGACAAGTCCCACTACACGGGGTTGACCTTCTGCCGAGGCGCTGGTCAGCCGGCCGGCAGCTTTCCAGAGCTGGAGAGTGTGAATGCGGTGTCGGGAGCCGCTTTTCTCATCCGCAGGGACGTATTCAACGACCTCGGTGGTTTCGATGACGACTTCTTCCTGTACATGGAGGACATCGATCTATCGTGGCGGGCGAGGCTCTCTGGCTTTTCATGTCTGTACGTGCCAGACTCGATCGTGCTTCACGACTATGAGTTGACGTTCGGACCGGACAAGAGCTACTACCAGGAGCGCAACCGTTGGCTCATGCTGCTCAAGAACTTGCGATGGAGAACTATCGGTCTGCTCCTGCCAGCGCTGCTGTTGTCGGAACTGACCACCTGGAGCTGGATCGTCCTTCACGATGCGCGTAACATCAACAACAAGGCCAGAGCGTACGGCTGGATCCTGCGGAACTGGCGAACAGTGGCGGAGAGCCGACGCCAGGTGCAAACGCAGCGACGCATCACAGACAAGGAACTCCTCGGTGAGTGCGAGTCTACTCTCGCCTACGAGCAACTGGCCGAAGGACGGATCGTCAGAGCTGCCCAGATGCTTCTTGATCCGCTACTGACTCTGCTCCATCGTGTGTGTCTATACGTGATGTGGTGGTAGAGAGCTGCGAGCGGGGCTCGGCGTGAGCCTCCCAGGTGGCTTGCATATGGGGGGGTGATACTATCAAGATCTGTCTACTCTGTTCTCACGGTGGACATCTGACCGAGATACTCGAGGTTGCAGAGGCGTTCGAGGGCCACGAGACCTTCTTCGTCACGTACGACTGCGAACGGACGCGGCTCCTTGACCGCAAGCACCTCCTTGGCAACATCGGGACCAATCCCATCAGGATGGCCGCAGCCTTCGTCACCATCTGGCGCATCTTGCGCAGGGAGAAACCAGACGTAATCGTCTCCACCGGGGCCGAGATCGCCATTCCCGCCTTCTATCTAGCCAAGGTGCTGGGCATCAAGACGATCTTCATAGAGGCCTGGACACGAGTCTACAGGCCTACGGGCACCGGACGCATCGTGTATCCCGTAGCGGATGTGTTCCTGGTACAGTGGAAGGAGCTCCTACCCAGCTACGGACCCAAAGCCAGATACGAGGGTGCCGTTCTATGATCCTGGTCACGGTGGGTATGCACACTCAGCCTTTCGACAGATTGATCCAGAGCATGGACGAGATCGCACAGGTGACGGACGAGGAAGTCGTGATGCAGATTGGGCACGCTACCTACGAACCACGTCACGCGCGCTACTTCAGGCTCACGACCGGGGAGGAGATGGTCAGACTCTATCGGGAAGCCAGAGTGGTCGTCGCCCACGGCGGAGCGTCAGCCGCGGAAGTGCTCCGCTGCGGGACACCCTTGATCGCTGTGCCCAGGCGCGCGAGTCTGGGAGAGCACATCGATGACCATCAGGTGGATTTCGTGCGAGCCATGGAACATCGGGGCCTGGTGACAGCGATCTACGACGTCAGCAACTTGAAGCAGGCCGTGCTGGATTCGTCTTCGGAGCCACCGGTGGTTCAGCCGCGACGAGACCTGATTCTGTCCCTTCGGCGACACCTGGCGGCTTTCGAACAAGGGACCAAGCATCGGCAGCACCCTGGGACAGCCGGAGACACCGATGGTTAGGGTAGGTCTGAACGGAGCAGCCCGCGCGCTGAGCACCGAGAACCTGAGAGCAGTGGCGCCGCAGATTCTGCTGGCCTCAGCCCTCGCCGCCTGGGCGCTTGCGATATGGCGGTCCGAGCTCAGCATCGGTCCTTTCGGCTTGGTGCACAGTCTGTCACTGTCGTTCTTCGCTGCGACCGGGCTGTTGAGCGTATCCTTCCTGGTCGCACTACTCTGGTCCAAGTCGAAACCGTACCTGCTCGTCATCCATCTGGTCTGTCTCCTGGCCTTCGCTCACCTCACTCCCATCCTGCTGGAGGGCACGCCTCGCTTCACCTACATCTACGAGAGCTACGGATACGCCGACTACCTGGTGCGAAACGGACACCTCGACCTCAGCCTGACCTATCACAACTGGCCAGCCTTACATCTGCTCAACGCCGCTCTTGTGGAGGTTTCAGGCATCGACCCCATCGATCTGCTCCTTTGGTCCGCCCCGGTCGTCCATGGGCTGGCGGTGCTGGCCTTGGCGTTCGTATCGCGAGTGCTTTCCGAGAGCAGAGAGGAGACCTGGATAGCCCTCTGGCTTGGCATGCTGTTCACCGCTGGCGGCGGCTATCTTGTGCCCGGCACGTTGGCCAATCTGTTCATGATAGCAGCGTTGTCACTGATCAGCATCAACTACTTGAGGCAAGCACCCTCACCTCGCTCCTCACTGGGTTACCAGATGGCGTTGCTTGTCCTGCTGCTCGCGATCATCCCCGCTCACCTTCTTACGTCTGTGGCTCTGGCCATCAGTCTGGTCCTGACCTACGTCATGGTTAGAGTGACCGGGGCTTCGGCGGGGCGACTGAACACAGCGACACTGCTGATAATAGCCTTGGCCTGCTGGATGCTGTACGCGGCCATCAACGTGACCGCAGCCCTTCTCCCGCGTGTCCTCGGGGAGATCCTCAGCCTGGACACCGTAATCACGGAGAGCGGCGAGTTGGCCGGGAGCGGAGCACCACAGCACACGGCAGTGGTGCTGGTTCGTATGGGTTACGCTGGCGTACTCTCTTCGCTGGCCCTGTTGACCTGCGTACAGCGTCTGCGCTCTGAGCGCAGACTGCGCATGGAATGGGCGCTGCCAGGCGTCTGGGTAGCAGGGGCGGCCAGTACCGTCCTGGTCACGGCATACAGCGGTGAAATCCTGGGCAGAGCCCTCGGCCTCGCCTTCTTCGCACTGGTGATCCTGGCGTCCAAGCAATTGGTCGGTGTCAAGCTTCCCCTCATCATGGCCCTCGTCGTGGCTGCGGCTCTTCTGTCGCCAATCAACATGTGGGGCAACGAACAGATCGACCGCGTACCTCCCACTGAGATTGTGGCGGTGGAGTTCTTCTACGAGCACCGTCCCTCCGACTACGGCCTCGTCACCTACCCGGCTCGAGTCTGGAGGTACCAATATCTGGAGCAATACTATCCTAGCCCAGACGTCGAGTGGGTCTTCACCGCCCTTGGCACGCCATCCGAGCAACACGAGTCCTTCCTCCACGGAACCGTCGAGGTAACCGAATACCTGCGGCATCAGTCGCCTCAGACGGTGAGACTGTACGATAATGGTTCTATGGAGATCCTTGCCCAGCACAGGGAGACTCTGCGATGAGGGCCTCTGTGGTGATCCTCACCAGGGACCGTCCCGAGGATCTGGACGAATGCCTTCGCTCCCTGGCCCAGCAGACGGTGCTGCCGAACGAGGTTGTGATCCTCGACAACTCGTCCAATAGAGCCACCTCCGAGCTTGTCAGGGAGAGCAGAGCCACCCTCCCCTTCACTCTGCTATACGATCGCGGCCACCCATCGCTGGGGACAGCTACAGGTAGGAACAGGGCGATCGACCAGGCCAGTGGTGACATCATCTTCATTCTCGACGACGACGTGGTCCTCATAGATCACAGCTACATCGACACGATTCTCAGCATCTTCGAACAGGACGAAGCGAACGAGCTAGGCGGCGTGTGTATGAACAGCAATCTCCATCCTGATGGCGCACTCCGCTTCTACACCAGGCTGGCAGTGCGGATCCCCTTCCTTCTGGACTCTGTACGACCTGGTAGAGTGCTGCCCAGTGGATTTCGATCACACTTCCCCAGCGAGACCTCCTGGGTGCAGTGTATGCCTGGGTGTGCATGTGCGGTCAGGCGTTCGGTCGTGGAGAAGGTGCGCTTCGATCCCGGCTTCGAGACAAGGCCCTACGCCATGTCGGAGGACCAAGACTTCTCGTACCGAGCCAGCCTGGACTGGAAGCTGTTGTGGACCGACGCAACCAGGGTGTGGCACAAGAAGAGCCCACATGGAGCACGCCTCAACCGACATGACTACTACCTATCGGTGGTGTTGAATCACCACTATTTCATGCGCAAGAACCTCGGCCGTCCCAGCAATCACCTGGCCTTCTGGTGGGCCATGGTCGGCGTGTTCTTGCACTGTATCGCAACCCTGGTGGCTGGACCGTCTAGAACGAACCTCGACGGTCTCGTGGGATTCTGTAGAGGGATCAGGTTGGCAGCGAAGAACTCCGTTGCTGGCGAGGAGTGGAGTGTCTGAGAGACGGTGCCCGATCTGCGCTACTATCCTCGGTGCGGAACCTGTTCAGAGTCATCGCCATTGGACTCTGCACCAATGCCAGTACTGCGGCGTGCAGGCGTGGCATCCCATGAACAACCCTGGAGCGGAATGGTATACAAGCCACTACGGCTACGCATGGATGGAGTGGCTGCCGCCGGCGGAAGTGTACTGGCAGCACCAGCAGTGTCTGCAAGACAGTCCTGCACCCGGCGGGAGGCTGCTGGACGTGGGCTGTGGCACAGGCGCGTTCCTGGCCGCCGCGCGCGATGCCGGCTACGAAGTGACGGGCATTGACTTCGCCGAGGATGTGGTACAGTTCGCCCGCTCCCGGTTCGGCCTCGATTCTGTGTATGCCAGCTCTCTGGAGAGCTTCGCCGCAGAACAGCGGTCTGGGTCTTTCGACGTCATTACCTCGTTTGAAGTACTGGAACACCAGGACGACCCCACCGCCTTCGTGGCTTCCATCAGGCGGCTACTCAGGCCCCAGGGCTTTGTCGCCTTGAGCGTCCCCAACCGCGAGGGGTGGCCGCCCGCGAGCCACGAGTCGTGGGACCTTCCTCCACACCACTTCACTCGTTGGAACGCGCACGCGCTGCGGAGGGCATGTGACCACTGGAGTCTTGCTGAACTCTCTATCAGAGCGTCCCCGCCCTGCCTGGTCGACCTGGCTGCGTGGATCAGAGAGGTATCGCGCATCAACGATCTGGGACGGGCCTTGCTCGGTCAGCTTGAACGATACGACTCTGCGCATCGCGGACGAGGACCGGCAGTTCAGGCGGGTCACAGCGTGATGGCGGTTTCCCGGATCAGCGACGGTCTCTTGCTGCCCCTTACCCTACCTCTGAAAGCGCTCTTGTCCGGATTGGGCCGTAGTGGGCGCTCGCTCTACCTGTTGGCCCGGCGGGATTGAGACAGCATGGACCCACACGACGAGGCGCCACAACTGTGAGAATCCTTCACGTTGCGTCAGGCGCGGATCCTCAGTCCAGCGATCCGTGTACCATTGGTCTACACGGAGTCAGTCGAGCCTTCGCCGAATTCGGCCACTCGGTGCACGTGATCTATACTTCAGAGGCTGGTGGACCGGACCCCGGTGCGACTCCCTACACCGTCGAGCGCGTGCCTTCCCCGTCGTGGTCACGCCTGGGGCACGGGTGGCTGGCCACAGGTATCTCGCAAGCGGTGTTCGGGCTCCAGGTAGCGGCAAAGCTGCTGAGAAAAGACCGTCACGCGTGGGACGTAGTCTGCTTTCACGCCACGACACCTGCGCTGTTGGGGATGAAGGTGGCCCGGCTACGGGGAATCCCGACCCTCCTACGCTATCAGAATCCTCTCCTTACACAAGCACCGGGAGCGGACAGGGGACGATTCGACTACTCAGCCCTGGGACTCCCCGTCTGGGCAGGTATCTCTAGCCAGATCATGGAGTTCTCCGTACTGGGAGATGCCACCAAGGTGGCCGTCACGTCGGAATACGCCAGGCAACGCATCACGCAGCGCTTCCCGATCTCGCCGCGTAAGGTCGCTCTCGTGCCCAATGGCGTGGACACGGAAGCCTTCAAGCCGCTGCCACGTTCCTCCCTGCTCATGGAAAGACACGGGATACCCCTTACTGCCAGAGTGGTGCTGTGTGTAGCCAGGATCGCGCCCTACAAGAACCAAATGACACTGATCAAGGCCGTTCCGGCTATCCTGGACGAGGTGCCCGACGCAGTGTTCGTCTTCGTTGGTTCCGAAGATGATCTGTCCTATTCAGGAGAGATTCGCCGTTTCGTAGTCACAAACCAACTGCAAGAGAAGATCATCTTCACCGGCGCCGTAGATCTCTCTCTCGTTCCCTACTACCACTGCCTGGCTGACGTCTTCGTGTTGCCATCCATTGCGGAGGGACTCCCCTTTGCCCTACTCGAGGCTATGAGTTGTGGGAGAGCCATTGTGGCTTCGTCTCTCCCCCAGCACCTGGAGATTGCCGAGCAGGACGACGCCATACTGCTGGCAGATCCTGGCAGTGCGCCGGCCATCGCGAAAGCGGTCACGAGCATATTGCAGGACGGTACTCTGCGTCTACGGCTTCAGGAGGAGGCACGACGCCTGGCAGTACTCGCCTATGACTGGAACGTGGTCGCAAGAGCCATGCTAAAGGCGTGTACGGAGGCGGTGGGGCACAACGTGAGACGCCGCGATTAATCGTCGTGCCTGACCGGCGGAAGGACGACCACGACCTGGGCACACGTTAGTGGAGACACTCTCATCCATGGCTGAACCCAAACGCGAAGTCACCAACAACGCCAGGGACCTATCGGTGGCAGTCTGTGTCAGGAACCGTGAGGAGTTCATTGGGTCATGCCTGGACTCGGTGGTCACGAACGGACCTGCTGAGATCATCGTAGTCGACGGTGGATCGACCGACCAGACCGTGGAGATAGCCCGGCGCTACACATCCAGCGTATACTTCGACGGCGGACGCGGACTGGCCTTTGCCAGACAGTTGGCTGCTGAACGAGCCACCCAGCGGTACCTAGCCTATGTCGATTCCGACGTGGTGCTTCCTGCTAACGCCCTCGCCCAGATGCTCGCCGAGCTACGATCCAAAGGCTACACGGGCATTCACGCCCAGGTGTTAGGCGCAACAGGCGAAACCTATTGGGAGCGGGCACAGGATCAGCATTTCCGCCTGACCTTCAACAGGGAGGGGGCAGCGACTGCCATTGGTACGGTGGCCGCCATCTACAAGAAAGACGTCGTGCTCCAATTCGGGTTCGATCCGTTCATGTCGGGCGCGGAGGACGGAGATCTCTGTCACAGGCTGCTGGCATCCGGGTACACGCTGGGGATCAGTTCGGTCCATGTGTTCCACAGACACCGCACGGACCTGGGCGATCTGGTCCAGCAGAGGCTCTGGTATGGCCGGGGCACCGCGCGCCTTTCGTGGAAACACAGGTCTGCGAGGATACTGCTCCCGGCGCTGCTGTTTCCAATCACCGGCAGCGTACTGGCGCTGGCCAAAGGTAGGCCGCGCCTGGTGCCATACTTCGTGGTTGCAGGCACCATCCGAAGCTGTGCGATTCTCGCCGAGACCATACGACTGACCTTGGGCATTGCCGAACGGGCCCAGACGCCGCTATAGATCTTCCACACACCAGAGAAGGACGAAACCCTTGAAGTTCACAATCCGGCTGCCCCACGATCTTCTCATTGTGGTGGCGCTGTCCATCGTCGCCGCAGTCACGGCGTGGGTGTGGCACGTGCCAGCGTTGCGCCTTATCCTCGGGCTGCTGTACCTCATGTTCTTTCCCGGCTACGCGCTGGTAGCTGCCCTGTTTCCTGGGCGCCATGACTTGCCTGCCGTCCAACGTCTCACTCTAAGCCTGATCCTGAGTCTTGCCGCCGTCTCGCTTGTCATCTTGATCTTGAATTGGACGCCTTGGGGGGTGAGATTGGAGCCGACTCTGCTGTCGGTCACGCTGCTCATCGGCGCAGCCTGTAGTGTGGCATCGTTCAGACGCTCCCGGCTGCCACCTCAGGATCGCTTCGCACCCCATGTTGATGTTACTCTCCCCGGGTGGTCAGCGACGCCAGTGCTTGAGAAGACAGCGATGACAGCGTTGGCTCTGTCTATCCTCCTGGCAGTAGGGACTGTGCTCTACTTCCTGGCTCGCCCAAAGGTGACAGAGCGCTACACCGAGTTCTACGTCCTTGGAGCCGGTGGGTCGCTCGAAGGGTATCCTCTGGAGGCTGTGGAGGGCGAGCCAGTCGTTGTCGTCCTGGGAATAGTCAATGCCGAGCACGAGCACGTCCACTATCGTGTAGAGAGAGATGTCAGCGGCGGAGAGAGAGCCGAGATGGCCCGAATCGAGCTTGCGGATGGCCAACGGTGGGAGGAACCCCTGGCTTTCTCCATGAGTCTGCCGGAAGGCCACAGCGACGCGTGCTACCTGGAGAAGCTTACTTTCCTCCTCTACAAGGACGATCAGACAGAGCCATACCGTACGGTCTATGTGCAGGTAGCCCTGCTGCCCGATGAGACCGTCAGCATTCCGCCGACGCCGACTCCACAACCTTCCCGCACGCGAGCGCCTGAGAGGTCGCCCTCCCCTTCCGCCACCCCCAGTCCAGCTCCCGAGCCTACCTACAGCCCCGGCGTCGGCCAAATCCACATCGTGCAGCCCGGCGAGACTCTATCCAGCATTTCCAGGCAGTATGGCGTGACTCTGGAGGCCCTGATTCGCGCCAATGCCCTGTCGGACCCCGGCCTGCTCGAAGTTGGCCAGGAGATGATCATACCCCCTTCCAACGAAGCCTGACTTCTCTTCAAACACGGCCCCGCCGCCTGACGACAACTTCCCTCCCGATGGCGGTATTCAATGCGTAGAGCTTCGTACCGAGGCCACGGTTTGACCACCGGCCTAAGCTCCCGTATAATGCTGGGGAGCCATTCATCCGTGGCGCTGCGAAGTGCGCGAACCCAGACTGGAGCGTCACGCTTGCGCCCCAAGCCGGAGAGAGGAGCAATCGGTTCGAGTCGTGCCGTCGAACGAAGTGTACGATGCCGTAGTAGTTGGAGCTGGACCCAGCGGATCAGCGGTAGCCCGCGGGATCGGCGAGAAAGGCTTCTCCGTCTTGCTCGTCGAGGAGCACCAACAGGTCGGTTACCCCAACCACTGCGCTGGTTTGGTGACCCCGCGCACGCTGGGACTCGCGGACCTCGATGGACAGGACGGACTCGTCGAGAACCAGTTCCTGGGCGCTACCATCAACTCGACTTCGGGGAGCGAGTACGCCATTGGCGGCGACAGAGTGCAAGCTCTAGCGATCGACCGCCCCAAGCTCGACGCCAAGCTGGCTGCTGAGGCGCAGGAAGCTGGCGTGCATCTGCTCCTGCGCACGAAGGCGTCTCACTTCGAGCGTCTCTCAGGCAGTGTGCGCGTCCACCTCCAGAACGAGCATCGAGGCGAGGTCGTGCAAACCAGACTGCTCGTAGGAGCAGATGGCGCGAAATCAAGGGTGTCCCGGTGGGCCCAACTACCGGGCCCCGACGAGGTTGTCCGTGCTCTGAACGTGCACGTCCGCTTGCCCACCCCTTCTCCCGACCTCGTGGAGGTCTTCGTGGGCGAGCACCTGGCACCGGGATGGTTTGCGTGGGTGATCCCGCTTGGCGAAGGGCAAGCTCGCTTGGGCATCGGCACCGATCAAGGGTCGCCAGGGGACTGCTTCAACGAATGGATTGCCGCTTTTCCCGACCGCTTTCGGAACATGGAGATCCTGGACATATCAGGCGGCTCCATTCCACTGGGCCTCCCGAAGCGCACCTACGCAGACAACGTCATGCTGGTGGGAGATGCCGCCTGTCAGGTGAAACCCACCTCCGGAGGCGGCCTGTACGCAGGTCTCAAGGGAGCCAGGTCCTGTGCGCAGGTGGCGACCGATGCGCTGGCTCTCGACGATCTGTCCGCCAGCTCACTGAGACGCTATCACGAACAGTGGCTGGGGCAGATGGGTGAGGAACTGGAGCTGGGGATGCTGCTCAGGAGGGTCTTCACCAGGCTGAAGGACGAAGACTTCGACAGAGTCCTCCGTCTGCTGGGCAACCGCACGATACAGGACTTGATCTCCACTCACGGCGATATCGATTTTCCCTCGCGCCTGTTCAAGGAATCGGCCTCCATCTTCCCAGGGCTCGCCGCTCTCTCCACACTTGGGGCCCGAATGGCGCGACGCGACGAATGGATAGACTATGCCCTCGCTGTTCTGCGCGCGTCAGGCTAGCCCCAGGGATACCCTGAAGCGCTTGACCAGCGATCTCCACATCCGGCGGCCCGGCGTCGCCGCAGCGCTGGCATATCTGGCCCTCATCACAGTGGCGGAGCTTCTCACGACCACCCCCGAGCCTCGTACGGGATTGGTGCTGCACGGGCTGCTGCTCGTGGCTCTGTTGGCCCACAGCGCGGTCGCCTCTCAGCGCACGTACCACCGCCTGCTTCTGGCCCTGACCATAGCACCCCTCACAAGGATCATGAGCCTGTCCCTGCCCCTGGCCGTAGCCAGCATCCCCCAGATGTACTGGTACTTGATCATCAGCGTGCCGTTGTTCGTGGCGACCATCCTGACTGTACGCACACTGGGGTTAGGGCGAGAGCAGCTAGGCCTCACCTTGCGACGGATGCCTCTGCAACTCCCGGTAGCTGCCACGGGCATCGTGTTCGGAGTAGTCGAGTATCACATCCTCAGGCCCGAGCCGTTGATCGACAACCTGTCCTGGCCATACGTCCTTGGCGGCTTCCTCATCCTGATGATATGCACGGGTTTCGCGGAGGAACTCATCTTCCGTGGAGTCATGCAGTACACTGCGCTGCAAGCGCTAGGGAGCTTTGGCCTCCTGTACGTGGCCGTTCTATTCGCCGTGCTCCACGTAGGTTACAAATCCGTTCAGGACGTGGCCTTCGTATTCGTGGTGGCCATGGTCTTCGGATGGGTGGTGAGGAGAACCGGATCCCTCTTTGGAGTCACACTCGCACATGGCCTCACCAACGTGATCCTGTTCATGGTGATGCCATTCTGGGGCTAGAATACAAGAAAGCCGGACGGTGTACCGTCCGGCTCAAATGGAATCCAAACTGTAGGTAGAAGCTCCTGCTGAGAATCCCGTCGGGTGATCTAGTGAGGGAGCAGCTCCACTACCTTGACCACGGCCGTCAACGCAAAGCCCATCAGCAGAGGCGCAATGGCGATGTTCAGAGCCCGGACCAACACCTGAGCTCTGGATCCTTCGTTGACCGCGATGATCTCTTTCTGCACCAGCAGCACCAGCAGCGTGATGACGGCGATCAAACCAAGAGAACCTACCATCGCCCCCGTGGTGATGGTCGAGACGGTAGTCGTAGTCACTGTAGAAACCATAGCGTTTCTCCTCGCTTCCTGCTCTAGGTGCCTCAGCGCACCCACGCTCGTAGTACCTATAATAGCACAAGATTTCAACCTTGTCAAGCTGCCAGACCTGCTGTAGAATAGCTCCCAGGTGACAACTTGCCCGCCTGGCTTACCGCCGACATCGCAGGCTTCTTCGCAGTACGGCCCACCGGCTTGGAGGATGAGAAATCGAAAGTCCCCAACGATGCAGTGTGGCATGGATTGGGCGGTTGGTTGCAGTGGAAGTCGGCGTTCTGTCTGTCAATACTGGGAACAAGGCGGCGCGTTCGATAGGGATAGCTTCCTACCGCAGTGAGCCATTCAGACTTCAGTAGACATCGAGCTACGAGAATCGCGACGGCCTTTCTGCTTCTCGCGACAGTCCTCTTCTGCGTCGCTCCGCCACCGCTTCCAGCTGCTCCCGCCCGGAATGCCGCGCAAGCGGGCGCAGCGGAAAGACCAGGCACGGCCGGTCTGTTCGAGAACGAACCCACCTACCCCCCACAGCAGTACCTGCCCCTGGCCCTGAGGTACGTTCCGCCTTCCTGGTCCGGAACCGCCCGTTTCGGGTTCGCGGTCGTGGAGAACCCTATCGAGGAGTACAATGTGTCCCTGCTGGGGGGCGATTGGTACCTCACCTTTGGCTTCGACGATCAGCCGCCCGCTGCGGTCGACCTGGAGTACGTCCAGACCATCCGTCTTTCCGAGAGCGGATACTACGTATCGCTGGAGGCGATGGAGTCGTACGCTCGATTGCGACCCGGCACACTCTGGCTGATCGGTAACGAGCCCGACGCTCCTGCGCAGGACTGCGTCACCCCGAGGCGGTACGCGGAGCTCTACCACGAGCTCTACGGGATCATCAAGGGAGCCGACCCCACGGCCAAGGTAGCCATCGGAGGCGTCGTGCAGGCCACGCCACTCCGTCTCCAGTACCTGGACATGATCCTCGACGAGTACGAGGACCTGTACGGTCAGATGATCCCCGTGGACGTATGGAACGTGCACGGCTTCATCTTGCAGGAGAAGAAGAAATCCTGGGGGTGCCAGATCCCGTGCGGGATCGAGGGCGTCCAGGAGGGGATGTTGTACAGTCTCGACGACCACGACAACATGACCATCTTTGGGCAGCAGATCCGCGACTTCCGGATCTGGATGAAGGAGCACGGCGAGAGAAACAAGCCGCTCGTCGTCAGCGAGTACGGCATCCTGATGCCCGACAGTCTGGGGTTCGACGAACCACGCGTCGAGGCCTTCATGCTGGCCACTTTCGACTACTTCCTTGACACCAAGGTGAGCTGGCTCGGCTACGCCGACGACGACAACAGGCTGGTCCAGGCCTGGAACTGGTACAGTCTGGATGACGACGACTTCGAGGGGCAAGAAAGCCACAGCCACCTGTTTGACCCTGACAGCAAGTCACTGACCGCGCTGGGCAGAGCCTATCGAGACTACACCTCCTCGCTCCCCTGAGGGCCATGCCCTCAAGGCGAAGATGTCTCCACTCGCCAGCCGCCGGAACGTCCCAGCCCCTCAGTATTGCGTGAGGCTGCCCTCGATCTTGGCCCTCTTCACCGCATAACGAAAAGCCACGAAGCTGACCGGCAGCAGAATGGCGGCGAATAGCAGCAAAGCCACCACGTCTGACGCCATCGTGGAGAGCGAATCCCCATTCAAGATAGCACGCCGCATGGCTTGCAGTGAGTAAGTCAGGGGCAATAGGTACGAGACCGGCAACAGCCAGGCCGGCAAGACGGTGATCGGGTACAGAACGCCCGCCAACAGGGTGGAGACGCTTCCAAACAAGAAGTTGATGGGATCACCTCTCTTGAAGACCATGGTGAAGCTTGCCGACAGGATGCCTATTCCGCTGAAGGCCAGAATGGTCAAGACCTGAATGACCGCCGCCGCCAGCAGGTTTGCGTGTCCCAGGTCCGCCCCGAAGACAAACGCGCCCAGCAGTAGATAGATCAACACCTGAACGGAAGTGAAAGCGAAGCTCCACAAGCTCGACGAGACGAGAACGGTGGAAAGCCGCGTCGGCGTCACCAGCATCGCCTCCAGGGTGCCCATCATCTGTCCTCTCCGGATCGTGGCCGCGAAAGTGCTCATGGCCACACCCTGGTAACGCATGAAAGCTATTCCCACCAGGACGAAGGCGAAATAGTCACCACCGTACGCTTGCAGGTGCGGTGCCGCTGCCTCACCGAAAAGCGGGGCCACGAAGTAGAAGCTGGCCACTGAGAAGAGGATGCCCAAGGACTCCAAGAGGAAGGCCAGGCGATAGCTGACCTGGAGTTTGAAGTCCCTGACCACGAAGGCCCACGTCTTCCCGAGACCAGCGCGCAGCAGGCCGGAGATCCTGGCGGCCTCGGGGCTTGACCCTTCGTCCGGGTGTAGCACCACGCCCGCGGACGGCATCTCAGAAGGAGAGGGCACTGCTCTCACATCATCGGCCCAGTCGTCGCCGGTGAACTCCTCGAAGATCTCCTCCAGCGTCACATCTTCTGTGCGGATGCTCTCGATCTCGCCGCCGCCTTCGACAATACGCCGCAGAATCTCAGACAGTGCCAGCGCCGACTCGAGCAAACGGACATCCAAGGCGACCTTGTCCGGACCAAGGACATTCGTCGAAAGCTCCAGGACGCCATCCAGACGTCCAAGCTCCCTCAGCGTCGCCTCCGACACGCCTGCCGCCTCCATCTGATACCGGGCCTCCGGCGTCACCAGTTCCTTCAGCCGCCCCACCTCGTGCACCACCGCCAATCTGCCACGGTGCATGATACCTATGCGGTCGCACAGTTCCCCCGCCTCGGAAAGCTGGTGCGTCACCAGCACGATGGTATGCCCGTGTTCGTGCGCCAGACCCTGGATCGTCTCCCTCAATCTCGCCGCCGAACGGGGATCGAGGCTTCTGGTCGGCTCGTCGAGGAACAGGATCTCCGCATCGTTCAACAGCCCACGGGCCAGCCCCAACCTTTGTCTCATGCCCGACGAGTACGTGTCGAATCTCTGGTCTAGCACCTCCTGTAGCCCCAGCAGACTGGCCAGCTCTCCGACTCTGCCCTCAGCCTCACCTCGCGAGAAGCCGTAGAGGGAAGCGTAGAACAGGAGATTGTCTCTCCCGCTGAGCCGCCAGTAGAAGCTGCGCTCCTCGCCCGTGACCAGACCGATTCGCCTCCTCACCATCTCGCCGTCCGACAGCGGATACCCGCCCACGAGGGCATCCCCCGAACTCGGCAAGACGATAGTGCTCAAGAGCTTGATCAGCGTAGTCTTGCCAGCGCCGTTGGGCCCTAGCAGACCGAACAGCTCACCGCGCTCGATGGACACGGTCACCGCGTCCACCGCGATCACCTCCTCGCGGCGGGATGGCCGCAGCAGGACGTCCAGCCCTGTCTGTCGAGGGAAACGTTTGGTCAGTGAGAAGGTTTCGATGGAGTAGGACAACTGCTCTCCCCGCTCTCCAATGGGACAGATCTTGCCCCGGCTCGCTGGCTGCCGCTCCACATTCCAGTCGGCGCACGTCCACACCGACACTGCGCGCGATGTCGATCAAGGCAGAAAGACGGCCAGGGCATTATAGCATAGCGGCCTGTGGGCCTCAACAGTCTGACCTTCCTCGCACACGCTCGGTGCGCTGCGCACACGAGGGCATGCGCGTCACGCGTAGCCGGGGCCGCCGGGCGAGCCATTGCCCTACACCTGTCCAGTTGCTTCGGCCAAGTCCGCTGTGATAGAATCGCCTCGCCTTCCAGGCACGACATAAGGGAGAACGTAGCATGAGCGAACGTAGCTCGCTTCTTAGCAGGATAGGTCTGTTGGTGATCGTGGCCGTATACTGCGCGCTGGGCTTCGCCTACGCAGTGGAGACCCCCAAGTGGCAAGCTCCGGACGAGCCCGCTCACTACAACTACGTGGTCTACCTGGCCGAGAACTGCCGCTTCCCGGTCCTCCAGATGGGTGACTACCCCCACGAGTACCTGGCAGAGATCAAGGCCGCCAAGTTCCCGCCCGAGATGTCCATCGAACCCATCCGCTACGAGTATCACCAGCCGCCCCTATACTACTTCGTGGCAGCAGCCATCTACCGGATCGCCACACCGCTGGGGTTCGAGATCCAGTTCCTCGCCCTGCGCCTCCTTTCCGTGCTCCTGGGAGCCATGTTCCTCGTCGTCGCCTATTCCACAGTGAGAGAGATCTTCCCCGAGAACCCGTTCCTGGCCCTGACCGCCACGGCCGTGATCGCCACCGTGCCCATGTTCATCGCTGTCAGCGCCGCTATCAACAACGACACGCTATCCGATCTGATCCTGGCCCTGGTCATCTGGTTGGGTGTCAGAGAGATCAGGGCGGGCCTCTCTCGGCGCCAGGTGCTGGTCCTGGGCCTGCTGGTCGCCCTAGCCTTGCTCACCAAGACCACCATCTACGTGCCAGTGATGCTCTCGGTGCCTGTGGCATTCATTGTCCGAGGGCGGAAGTGGGGGTGGAACAGCTTCGTCCAACGGTTAGGAGCAGTCTATGGCCTGGGTCTCGTGTTGTCCAGTTGGTGGTTTATCCGCAACGCACTGACCTACGGAGGCCTGGACCTCTTTGGTTGGAATCGCCACGACTCCATCGTCGTAGGGCAGCCCACCACGGCCCAATGGATCGCCGATCAAGGCCTGGCCAGGACGGTTCAGGACTTCTTCACGGTCTCCTTCCGCAGTTTCTGGGCCCAGTTTGGTTGGATGGGCGTCCTGATAGACTCGCGCCTCTATGCTCTTCTGGGCATTGTCTCAGCCGCGGTGGCCCTCGGCTTCGTGCTCTGGCTGTGGCGCATTGCCCGCAACCGTGCGCTCCTAGCCAGCTTCCAGCGGTGGGCGCTGCTCCTCCTGCTCCTGGTCTTGCTCGTGGTAGCCATGGCGCACGTCTCCTACAACGTCAAGTTCGTTCAGCACCAGGGTCGCTACCTGTTCCCCGCTTTGGTGCCCATAGGGCTGGCCTTCGCCCTCGGCATCTCCGAGTGGAGCCTTCTCGCAGCGCACCTGATCGCTCGCCTAGGACTTCCGCACCGCGTGCACGTCTCGCTTCCTGCCCTCGTGCAGGGCGCCGCCCTCGTTGTCTACTACTTCGGGTTCGTCCTCCTCGACCTGGGATGCCTGTACCTCTTCATCGTTCCTCAGCTTCAGCGCTGACCCGCACTTCACTGCCGGGCTCAGCAAGACCCACCAGGGCACGTGTCGGGACCACGTTGCCGTGAGGCTTTGGCCCGCCAAGACCAGCTATGTTATAATCGACGCTCGGGAGGGCAAAGAGATGAGCGACAGCGGTGGACGTAGGGGGACGTTTTCCATCGTGGCCCACGACGCGGTGAAGCAGGAATGGGGCGTCGCCGTCCAGTCCAAATTCCTGGCCGTGGGCGCAGTCGTGCCCTGGGCCAAAGCCGGTGTGGGGGCCGTGGCCACACAGTCCTGGGCCAACACCTCCTACGGGCCGAGAGGGCTGGCCATGATGGAGGAGGGTGTTTCCGCTGAGGAAGTGATCGCCTGGCTCACCGAGGAGGACAAGGAACGCGCCTCTCGACAGGTAGGCGTCGTGGATGCCCGGGGCGAGGCCGCTGCCTTCACCGGAGAGGAATGCTTCGAGTGGGCAGGGCACTTCGTGGGCGCCAACTACGCCTGCCAGGGCAACATCCTGGTCAGTGGGGATACCGTGCAAGCCATGGCTCGGACCTTCGAGAAGGCGCAGGGAGCCCTCGTCGATCGCCTCATTGCCGCGCTGGAGGCAGGGCAGAAGGCTGGAGGCGACCGCAGAGGCCAGCAGTCGGCGGCCGTCCTGGTGGTGAGAGAAGGGGGTGGCTACGCGGGCTTCAACGACCGGTACCTGGACCTCCGCGTGGACGACCATCCCACCCCGATCGAAGAACTGGCCCGCCTACGCAAGCTGCACGACCTCTATCTGGGGGAAACAGATCCCGAGAATCTGGTGAAGATCGAGGGAGAGACCCTGGCCGAGATACAGGAGATCCTCCGAAGGGCCGGATACTTCAAGGGTGCCACCACCGTTGTGTACGACGAGAAGACGAAGAAGGCTTTCAGAGAATTCGTGAGCACCGAGAACCTGGAAGAGCGGTGGCGGGACGATGACCTGCTGGACGCAGTCATTCTCGACTTCATGAGGGAGCGCTTCTGAAGTGACTGAGGATCTGGACCGTGCAGCGTACTGAGGCAGCCGAAGCTCGCTCCCGCCGGACCGTTCGAATCCAGCGGATAGGAGCGCTTCTCGTCGTGATCCTGGTTACCCTCGCCGTTCTCCTCCTCCGCGACCGCCTCGTACAGTACGAGAGATACGGGTATCTGGGTGTCTTCCTCACGACCCTGGCTGGCAGCGCCACTGTGGTCCTGCCGGTCCCAGGACTGGCTGTGGTCTACCTGGCGGGAAGCCTGTGGAATCCGGTCGCCGTGGGGCTCGTTGCCGGGTTTGGGGATGCTTTGGGGGAGGCCACGGGCTATCTGGCCGGATACGCGGGCCAGGGGCTGGTCGAACAGTGGGGTCTCTACAAGCGTTTCGAGAGCTGGATGCGACGGAACGGCTTCCTGACCATCCTCTTCTTGTCCGCCATCCCGAACCCCTTCTTCGATCTCGCGGGCGTCGCCGCCGGCGCATCCGGCTTTTCAGGAAAGGCGTTCTTCCTGGCGGCCTGGATAGGCAAGTCAATCAAGGACGTCGCCTTCGCCCTGGCAGGATTCTATTCCGTTCCCGTCTTCACGAACTCGATCCTGCCAGGTCTGTCATCCCTCTTGCAGTGATGCCCCTCGGTATTCCCGAGGTTCTCTCAGATTATGCTATCCCTTGCGAATGAAGATTAGCCAAGACACGGAAATCGGATGAAACAGTGGCGCTTCTGGGTAGGAATCATCATCAGTCTTGTGTGCCTGGTCCTCGTCCTGTGGAACGTCGACTATCGCGAGGTACTGGACGCCCTCGGACGAGCTAACTATGCCTGGCTCGTGCCAGCCGCGGTGCCTTTCGCTGGCACCATCGCCAGCAAGGTCTTGCGCTGGCAACTCCTCTTTCCAGGCGATCACTCCAGGATCCGGCGTGGAAAGCTTCTGTCCGCGCTCATGATCAGCTACGCCCTCAACACCATCCTCCCAGCCCGGCTGGGAGAGTTGGCTAGAGCGTACGTCATCGGAGAATCGGAGAACCTGAGCAAGTCGCTGGCCGTCTCCACCATCTTGGTGGAAAAAGTGCTGGATGTTCTCACTCTCCTCCTGTTTCTGGTACTGCTGCTGCCCTTCGTGACATTGCCCTCATGGATCCAACAATCAGCCCTCGTCTTGGCTCCTGTCTTCGTGGGCCTGTTCGTCTTCCTCCTCGCCCTGGCCTACCAGCGCACCAGGACGCTGGGGGTGGTGTCTTCGGTGTTGAAGCGTCTTCCACGTATCGGCGCCGAGCGGCTCCTGGCATACATCGATTCGGCACTGTCAGGGTTTGACGTACTCGGCTCCCTCAAGACGAACCTAATACTCTGGGCCTGGTCCATTGCAGTGTGGGTGACCAGTGGCCTGTTCATGCTCGTGGTCATGTATGCCTTTCACATCGAGGCGCCCCCGGCCGCTGCATTCCTCCTCTTGTGCGTCACCAGCCTGGGAATGACCGTTCCCTCCTCGCCAGGCTATATCGGCGTCTATCACTGGCTGGTGGTGAGCACACTTCAGATCTTCGGGGTAGAAAGGGAGCCGGCCCTGAGCTTCGCCTTCGCACTGCATGCCTTGACCTTCTTGCCGTTGACCCTCCTGGGCATATACTACATGATGAGAGAGAACTACTCCCTCCAGAGAATCGAACGAGGAGCACTGGGTGGAACACACGAGACAGACTGAGCGTTCCTCGGCAGCGCCCCGCTCTTGACCGCTCTTGGTAGCTGGACGCCACCGCCTCCTGCGTGAGCCCGAGGCGGTCCGGCGTTATGGATGCCGCAACAGGATAACCGTGGAAGACATGTTATGGATGGTATGGAGAGACTAAGAGAGTTCGAACCTGAGATGCTACGCTGCAACCGCTGCGGCTATTGCCAGGCGGCGTGCCCGATCTACGACGTAATGCGTCGCGAACCGATGACCGCGCGCGGAAGGATACAGCTACTGAGGGCCGTCGCTGAGGGTAGGCTTCCCCTCTCGGAGATGATCAGTCGCTGCATTTTCAGTTGCACCGATTGCCAATCCTGCCAGGTGGGCTGCCCCGGGGGAGTGCGTACTACGGAGATATTCGGAGCTGCCCGACATCTACTAGCGGAGAGCGACCGTTTGCCCCCCACACTGAACGAACTGGAGGAGCGGGTGCGGTCTTCCCACAACATCTCCGGCGAACCTGCCGAGAGCCGGCTCCTCTGGGCGGAGAACCTGGAGGATCGACCGGAGCACTTGGTCGGGAAGCAGAGCGCCGAGGTCGTGCTGTTCACCGGCTGCGTCTCGGCCCTCTATCCCATGGCCTACGGAATCCTCCAAGACCTCGTCGCGATCCTCCAGGCAGCGAAAGTGGACTTCACCACGCTTGGCGGCGAGGAGTGGTGCTGCGGATATCCACTGCTCTCGGCTGGTCTGCCCGTCTCCGACCTGGTAGCACACAATCTGGCGGCGGTCAAGGAGTTGAGGGCCAAGACGTTGATCACCACTTGCCCTTCCTGCTTCCATACCTGGGAGCAGCACTATCAGCCTGATTTCGTCCAGGTGAAGCACTCCACCGAGTATCTGGCCGAGCTCCTCGAGGCGGGACGGGTGCCTCTCCAGCGCCTGGAGAAACGCGTGACCTACCACGATCCATGCGATCTGGGTAGGAAGAGCCAGGTCTACGACGCACCGCGACGTATCATCCAGGCCATACCTGGCATAGAGTTCGTAGAGATGGAAGACTACGGGGAGAACGCCATGTGCTGCGGCGGTGGTGGAAACCTGGAATCCATCGACCCCGACCTATCCAGAGCAGTGGCGAGGCGACGGCTGGAGCAGGCCCAGGCCGTGGGAGCAGAGGCTATCATCAGCGCCTGCCAGCAATGTGAGCGTACTTTATCCATGGCCGCACGTCGTGAGAAGATCAGGATCAGAGTCATGGACGTGGTGCAGTTGCTGCGGATGGCGCTTTCTGAAGACACGGCCGCCGACTGAGGTGAAGCTATGAGCACATTCGATCCCCGTCTCCTCGACTGTGAAGAGACGCGGCCACAACGGGAGAGAGCGCTGCCCATCCTCTCCGCTGCCCTGGAGGCCGTAGACCCTGTTGCTGCTGTCAAGCGTCACATGGCCTTGGAGGGCACCGAGCTTCGAATCGGCGACAGGGCTTATGACCTCGACAGGTACCACAGGATCTACGTCATCGGCGGCGGCAAGGCCGGAGGATCCATGGCCCAGGCCGCTGAGGAGGTGCTGGGCGACCGGCTCACCGCCGGAACCATCAACACCAAGTACGGCTACCTCGCCAGCACCAAGATCGTGCGCGTCCACGAAGCAGGGCACCCCATCCCGGACGCTGCTGGCATGGCCGGCGCCAGAGAGATGGTGGACCTGGCCTGTGCAGCCTCGGAGGGAGACCTGGTGATCTGCCTTATCTCGGGTGGCGGATCCGCCCTCATGACCTTGCCCGTAGACGGAGTCCGGCTGGAGGACATGGAGGCGCTCACTTCGTCCCTCCTACGCTGCGGGGCCACCATCAACGAGATCAATACCATACGCAAGCACCTGTCGCAGATCAAGGGAGGGAATCTCTCGCGGGCAGCCTACCCAGCAGACGTGGTCTCCCTCATCTTGTCCGACGTGGTCGGCAACCCCCTCGACGTCATCGCATCGGGCCCCACTGTACCGGACTCCAGCAGCTTCGCCGATGCGTACGAGATAGTGGAGAGGTACGATCTGGAGGAAGAGTTGCCTTCCTCTATCATCGAGCACCTGCGCCAAGGCAGGGACGGGGTCGTGCCGGAGACGCCCAAGGAAGGCGATCCCCTCTTCGCCAGGACCTACAACCTGATCATCGCCAGCAACGAGATCGCAGCTCAGGCAGCCATAGACCAGGCCGAGGGCGCAGGGTTCCACACCTTGTTTCTCTCCACCTTCGTGGAAGGCGAAGCCCGGGAGGTAGCGCACGTCTTCTGCGCTATCGCCAAGGAGATCCTGCATTCGGGGCGCCCATTGCCTCGGCCAGCGTGCGTCGTGGCTGGCGGCGAGACCACCGTGACCATACGAGGCCAGGGCAAGGGTGGGCGCAACCAGGAGTTGGCCCTCTCCGCGGCCATTCAGCTCGACGGCTTGGATCAGACCATGATCGTGGCCCTGGCCACCGATGGCACCGACGGACCCACGGATGCCGCCGGAGCTATCGCCGACGGGTCAACCCTTCGGCGGGCGGGCGCCAAAAAGTTGTTGGCCAGGGATTACCTGGCCAACAACGATTCGTACCATTTCTTCGAGCAGTTGGACGACCTACTCCTGACCGGGCCGACCAACACCAACGTCAACGATCTGACCTTCGTCTTCGTCTTCTAGCCACTTGGTGTGGCAACTGTACCACCCGAGATCCCTGTGGACGTCTCTTCCACCACGCGTGGGACAGGCAGCCATAAGACGATTGCCTATCCAGGGACCGGTTCTTTGGCTTCTTCCACGAACGGGAAGGTGGACCCACCGATAGGCAGCACGATCACGTCGGCCGTGGGGTATTTCTTGGACAAATGTGCCAGCGCATCCTCCACGCTCGCCGCGTGCCCCATCTCCATGTCCTGCAACTGCTGCTTCGTCAACCCTTCGGTGACCACCAGAAGGGCCTTCGTCGCCAGCAGCCTACGCAGCCGGGACGCCATGGGACCTCCCGTGGTGTTGGCCTTGCCCTCCTCGATCCAGTCCACCACGTCGTCCGGGTCAGGTCTCTCAGAGAGCGTCTCGTACATCAATGGACCCGCTCCATCGGGGCACGCCGAGAGCAGGACTACCGTCCCACCATCTCTGGTGATCTCGTCGGCCAGAAGGATCGACTTGCCCGACTGGATGAGGTTGGTCTCCAGGGGATACGCGGAGGTGATGGTCACGTCTGCCAGCTTCGGCACGGGCGCCCCGTAGACCTCCGTCAGGCCCTTGATCGCCTCCCTCTGTGCGGCCTCTACGTCACCCACGTATAGCTTGTAGATCTGCGTCTCAGAGTTGAGCAGGCAGTCGATCTTCATCGTCAGCCCCACGATACGCGCTGCCTCCAGCATGTCCTCCCACAGCGGGTTGCCGTCCAGGATCCCCTGGGTGGTGTTGGGCTCCCTGATCAGGACGTGATTGTGCCGCACCGTATCCCTGGCTGAGACGCCAGGAAGGACGATCTTGGGCCCGCCGCCGTAACCGGCAAAATAGTGAGGATTGATGGTGCCGATGCCCACCTTGAACCCAGCCTCTGCCACCTTGCGGTTGGCCCAGCAAGGATTTCCCCTGCTGGTGGTCCCGACCTTGACCAGATTGCTCTCGTCATCCGGATCGTGAAGACTGACCTTCACCCTGCTCAGGATCTCGTCACCCAGCTTGGTCCTCAGCTCCTCCTGGGTGATCGCGCGGTGGGTTCCCCTCCCCACGACGACCTGGATGCTTGCGTCGCCGATGCCCAGTGCGTTCAACTCGTTGATCAAGGGCAAGGCCACCTCACCCACAGGAGTGGGTCGGGTCTGGTCGTCACTGATGATAACGGCCGTCTTGTTCTCCAGCGCTCCGATCACCTCGGACAACGGAGACATCCCGATGGGGTTGGCCAAGCCATCTCTGACCAAACGCTCTACGCTCTTCGCCGCAGGCACGTCCTGAGGCTCACTCATGGCCAGGAGATTCCAACCCTCCGGGAGGTCGAATGTCAAAGCCTGGTTGTTGTAGTGTCCTTTCGCCTTCTGCACCATCGTCCGTCAACCTCCGCTCTGTGCACCCCCGTGCACGATATTGCCCTGTCTCGATTATCACATACGGATAGTGGAAAGTCAATTATCCAGCATGTCAATCCGCTGGACCACATAGCTACTGCCGAATGAAGTAACTCTGAGCGAACTGCCGCTCATTCCTCCTTCTCCGGGAACCGCGACAGCACTACGGCTTCCTCGGCAACCAGCACCTTGTCGCCCACGGCTAGATCTCTCTTGTCCTTCTCGGGTGCATGCTTCTCTCCCGGTGGCAGAGGGAAGATGCGCAACTCAGCGCCCTCTCTGGCCTTCTTGGCCTCGACGTAGGCCATGCCCAACTGGTAGCCCTCCACGTCGATGGAGCAACTGGTCACGGCCCCCAGGTACTCTCCCCTGCGCGTCACCACCACGTCGCCGGTCCTGATGGCCCTGATACCCTTGTCCCTCATGCGGAAACGTACGATTTGCATCGTGCGGCGGGCCTCCCGCTCCAGGTGCGCCTCTCTGCCGATGAAGTAGGGCTTGTGCAGCTTCACGTACGGTGCGAATCCGGCCCCTGTGGGGGAGATATCGAATTCACCAGCGAGTTCGTGCCCGTAGAGAGGCAACCCTGCTTCGGTCCTCGTCGAGTCGCGGGCGCCAAGCCCTGCCGGCTTCACACCCAGATCCTCACCGCGTTCGAGGATCAGATTCCACAACACAACTGCATCCCTGGGATGCACGTACAACTCGTAGGCGATGTCCTCTCCCGTATAGCCCGTCCTGGAGACGATGATGTCGAGGCCCGACAACCGTGTCTCGATGAAGCCGGTGCGGCTGATCCGTGCCAGCCTGTCCCGTTCCACCACACGGTCGGCCAGCCTCTGGAGAATGGCCAATGAATGGGGTCCTTGAAGCGCCATATCCACTCGCTGGTCATCGCCAGAGGATGGATCCTTCAGGTCCCGGATGGTCACTTCTCCCTCTATCTCCTTGTCCGGAAACGCACGATCTATCATGTGGCGTCGGGAGTTCACCGCCCTCAGCCACGCCAGGTCCTTCTCCGCATTGGCGGCATTGACCACGATCATGTACCGGTCCACAGAGCGCCGATAGACCATGATGTCGTCTATCACACGCCCATCGGGGTCAAGAAGGTAGGAATAGTGAGACTGCCCATCCTCCAGCCACCTGACGTAGTTCGTGCTCACCAGATCCAGGAAGCTGGCTGCGTGCTCGCCCGACACCTCCAGCACGCCCATGTGGGCTACGTCGAACAGCCCGGCCGTCTCTCGGACAGCCCGATGCTCCTCCAACACCGTGGTGTACCAAACAGGCATCTCCCACCCGGCGAAGGGTATGATCTTCCGCGTGAGCTTGCGGTGCTCCTCGTACAGCGGCGTTCGTCTAGGTTCACCCTCCTTCTCCTCCCACGTGAACTCCTCCTTCTGCACGTGGGGTCTCAGGCCGTCGAGGGACTTCTGACCCACGGCGTAGGTCTTGGAGAGATGGAAGAGAGAGGCGAAACCGCCCTTCCAGAGAGAGGCACCATCAGGTCTCTTGTGGTCCGGATCATAGGAGGGCAGACCGGCATCGAGACGTATCGTTTCCCTGGCTGCCACGCCCGCCGGCTTGGCACCGGACGCCACGAGAGCGCGCCACACGTCGGATACGCGGTCGGGATGAACGACAATCTCGTACCGTTCCTCGTCCTCAGTTAGGCCATTGCGGTGCACCAACACCTCAGCGCCACCGATCTCGGCCTGACGGGACGTATGGTTCCCCAGTTCAGAGAGTGAACCACCTGCTCGTGTCAAGACATTCAACGAGTCCGGTCCGACCAGTGCCAGCGCCACCCTGTGGCAGGAACGGTCCAGGGTCTCAGCCAGATCCTTCACCACCGCCGGACCCTGGACCTTGCGGAAGATGTCGTCGTTGTCGAAGAAGACGTAGCAGTCCGAGAGACCGCGCAACCAGGCCTTGACCCTCTCGGTGTTGGCTGGGTTCGTGAATACCAGATACCGCTCACGACCACGTTCGTCCGTCTCCAGCTTCAAAACGGAGACATCGTCGATGAGCAGACCATCCTTGTCCAGGAGAAACGAGCGCTGGCTGGAGTTAGGCGCTAGCGCCGCCACGTTGTTGGTGCTGGACTCCTGGAGGAAAGGTCTGGCCCGGGCGCCGCTGACTTCCAGTATGCCCGCGTCGCCCAGATCGAAGAGGGCAGCCGAGTGCCTGGCCGCCTCCAGCTCCTGCTCCTTGCCCTCATAATGAAGCGGCACCTGCCACCCGTCTTCCTCGGCCATCGCCGCCTTCAGGCCACGATGCTCCTCCAGGAGCGGCGTTGCCTTCGTCGACGGGACCTTCGGGAGCCAGAAGTAGTGGGGGTATCCATCGTGCCTGGTCTCGCCCTCGGCAGCGGCCCTGCCAGCCAGTTGAGCCACCTTGGCCTTCATCTCCTCCAGCAGGTAGATGTCGATCTTGCCGCGCGGCAGCTCGCCCGTTATTCCCGTGTACTGGAAAGGCTTAATCCCGATGAGAACCCTATGAATGATGCCTGCCAGCTCGTCCATGTCCGCCGGCCCCAGCCCCCTCTGGGTCACCCAAGGCGTGCCCAGGCGGATTCCACTGGCATCGGCTGCGCTCTCGTCGCCCGGGATGGTGTTCTTGTTGGTCACCAGCCCACATAGCTCCAGAATCCGGGCGGCAATCTCCCCCTTCAAGGGAAAGCTCGTCCCCGTCTCTATAGCATTGAGGTCGATCACCAGCAAATGGGTATTCGTGCCCCCGTAGGCCAGCCGCAAGCCTCGTTTCTGCAACCCTTCCGCCAGGGCCACAGCGTTCTCCACGATTGTCTGCTGTAGGCGCTTGAACTCCTCCGTCTGAGCCAGCTTGAAGGCCACCGCCATGGCAGCAAACTTGTTCACGTGAGGTCCACCCTGTTCCCCAGGGAAGACCGCATTATCTATCAACCTGGCCCTGTCCTCGTCGGTGGTCAGGATCACCGCGCCGCGAGGTCCACAGATAGTCTTGTGAGTAGTGAAAGTAATCACGTCGGCGTAGCCAACGGGATTCGGGTACATACCGGCGATAGCCATCCCAGCGGGGTGAGAGATATCGGCGAAGAGCACACACCCTCCGGGCACGGCATCTGCAATCTCCCTGAACCTCTTCCAGTCTGGCGCCCAGGGGTAGGAAGTGTAGCCGGCGATGATCATTCTGGGCCGGTGCTCCACGGCCAGCTCCCGAATCCGGTCGTAGTCCAGTCGCTCTGTGCGGCTGTCGACCTCGTAGGACACGATCTTGTAGTTCTTTCCGGACCGGTTGAACTCGCTGCCATGAGTGAGGTGGCCTCCATGGGCCAGGTTCATGCCCATCACGGTGTCACCTGGCTCCACCATGGCATCGTAGACTGAGTTGTTGGCCGCCGCGCCCGACAGAGGCTGGATGTTCACGAAGATCTGATCGGGACCGATCCTGTCAGTGGCGAAGCATTGGGCGCAACGGCGCCTGGCGAGCGTCTCCACGAAGTGCACGTAGTCGCAGCCCTTGTAGAACCTGCGGTCAGCGTATCGGCGATAGTAGGCCAACTGGTGGTCGACGTCCAGCAGCAGCTCCTCGTCGTCCCTCGTCATCCGAGGGGGAGGGTAGCCCTCCGCGTAGACGTTGGTGAACACAGAACTCAGCGCCTGGCGAACCGGCAGTGAGGCGAAGCTCTCAGAAGGGATGAGGATCAGCCTCCTGGCTTGGCGCTCCTCCTCGAGCCCTATGAAAAGATCTATGTCAGGATCCACCTCCGAGATAGCCCCTCGAATGATGAAATCCTCTCTCGCGTCTACCATTCCCGCTCCTCAAAGAGGTATAAACGACCAGTCTCCCGGAACGCAGGCCGCAGCGCAGCGTGAGTCACCGAGATCAACGGAGACAGACACTCAATCCTCGACGACACGCCAGTACTCCATCTCCTCTTCCATCTGGTCTTTCATCCGTTCAGCCAAGTACTCCGGTACCTTCACGTACATGGCCGTGGCCTCCACCGCCACCGAGTCGTCACTGAGGCGAATCTCCCCGCGCCCCTCGACCGCACGGCTCCGAATTCGGGTGAGCTCCCCCATCAGCGTCAGTTCCTCGCCGATAGGCACCGGCTTCCGATAACGCAGCTCCGCCTTGGCCGTCATCATCCAGGGCGACGTCACATCCAGCTCCATGGCTGCGCGTCCGATCACCTCGTCCAGAAGCGCAAAGGTGATCCCTCCATGCAACACACCTGGATAGCCCTGATGCTCGTCGCTGGCGGTGAACTTGGCCCACGCCCGCTCTCCGTCGCCCTCGAAGATGATCTTGAGTCCTATGGGGTTTTGCATACCGCAGACGAAGCACATGCGGGAGTTCGGCTGTCGTTGTCTCATCCGGTCACCCTTCTTCCGAGGTCTCCAACTCCCTCTTGGGCTTCAGAGAACGCCTCCGGGGAGATACCTGCCCACGACCAGGCATGCGTCTTGCCCTCCCAGACCAAACGAGTTGGAGAGTGCAACGTCGACTTCGGCCGTGCGTGCCACGTTGGCGACGTAGTCCAGATCGCACTCTGGGTCGGGCGTCTCGTAGTTGATGGTGGGATGAATGATCCCATGCTCGATCGTCAGGGCACAGACGATCGTCTCCATAGCACCGGCACCTCCGAACATGTGTCCGATCATGGACTTGGTGGAGCTCACTGCAACGCGGTACGCGTGCTCACCGAAGACCTTCTTGATGGCCACTGTCTCCATGGCATCGTTGAGCACCGTAGACGTGCCGTGAGCGTTGATGTAGTCCACGTCCTCCGGATCCGCGCCGGCATCCTGGAGAGCCCAGCGAATGGCTCTGGCAGCCCCCTCGGCCTCAGGATCAGGCGCCGCCAGATTGTACGCGTCTGAGGTGGCCGAGTAGCCCAGAATCTCTGCATAGATGTGAGCGCCCCGGTTCAGCGCGTGAGAAAGCTCCTCCAGAACCAGGATCGCGCACCCCTCGGAGCAGACAAAACCATCGCGATCCTTGTCGAAAGGACGGGATGCCCCCTGAGGATCATCGTTCCGGGTGGACAGACCACGCATCGCAGAGAAGCCCGCCAGGCCTATCTCTGCGCTGGAACTCTCTGTACCCCCTGTGACCATCACCCGTGCTGCTCCTCGTCGTATGACCTCCGCCGCTTCGCCCACTGCCTGGACGCCCGCTGCGCAAGCCGTGGTGATGGTGTTGTTGTACCCTTTCAGCCCGTAGATGTGACACACGTGGAACGCCGCCATGTTGGGCACGGTCCTCACCAGGTAGAAGGGAGAGACGCGCTTGCCGTTGATCAGGTTACGAATGGCCTCGTCCGTGGCATCCAACCCGCCGATCGCTGATCCCAGTAGCACACCTACCTGTTCCGGATCCAGCCCATCGATCGGGAAGTGCGCGTCGTCCAGCGCCTCCTTGGTCGCAGCCACGGCGAGCTGGCTGAATCGCTCCATACGGCGCGCTTCCTTGACCGGCATGTACTCCGCTGGATCGAAGCCCCTTACTTCACCCCCAATCTTGGTGGGGTACTTGCTGGCGTCTATCTGCGTGAGGAGATCGATGCCCGATCTGCCCTCTAGCAGCCCCTGCCAGTTGTCCTTCACGTTCAGGGCGAGGGGAGTGATAGCGCCCATGCCCGTGATGACGACGCGGTACCGAGTCCTCAACTGCGTCAAGAGGTCTCCCAACCGACCTTCGGCAGGGTCCTCGCCCGAGGGTGATTCGCCCTCCAGCTCGTCCAGACGCTTGCGCAGAGTCGCCCTCGCGTCGACAGGAAGCTGTCGTAACAGATGTTTGACGTCGAGCATCGGCTTCGCCTCCCTGGCTATCCTGACGTGCGCCTAGAGTTGGGCTTCGGCCAGGCGATCGGTGATGGCGTTCAGCATCCCCGCTTCCACAGCTCGCATGGCAGCAGCGATCCCGTTCTTGATCGCCTTCGAATTCGACCGTCCGTGCCCCACCAGAACCACACCGTTCACCCCCAACAATGGCGCCCCACCGACCTCCGCATAGTCCAGGACTCTCTTCGCTCTTCGAAAAGCGGGCTTCGCCAGGGCACCACCGACGGCGGTCATCGCACTGCTCTTGATCTCGCTCTCGATCACCGCCATCAGGAACTTGGTCACGCCTTCAGAGAGTTTGATGATCACATTGCCCGTCAGCCCGTCAGTCACCACCACGTCAGCGAGAGCAAAGGGTATATCCTTGCCTTCCACGTTCCCAACAAAGTTGACCTGGTTCCCCTTGAGCAGTTCGTAGGCTTCTTTGACCAGGGTGCTGCCCTTGCCCTCTTCCTCCCCGTTGGAGACGATCCCCACCGTGGGTACCTCAATACCGAGCGCCGTCTGGGCATAGATGCTACCCATGACGCCGAACTGAAGCAGCCACTCCGGCTTGCAGTCGGTGTTGGCTCCCGCGTCCAGCACGAGACAGTGTCCCTTGATAGTGGGATAGTGCACCGTTAGCGCTGGCCGCTTGACGCCTGGTATGCGCCCAAGGCGGAACAAAGCCGCCGCCATCACCCCCCCGGTATTGCCCGCCGAGAAGAAAGCATCGGCCTCACCGTTCTTGATCAGGTTCATCCCCACTATCATAGACGAGTCCTGTTTGGTCTTGGCTGCAATGGCTGGTTCGTCCTCCATGCCGATGACCTCGCTGGCATGTACGATGGAAAGCGCCAAGCCGGACGTCACATGCTTGGCAAGCTCTGGCGCCAGTAGCTCCTCCTGGCCCACCAGCAAGACCTGGACTCCATACTCGCGAGCCGCCCAGACAGCGCCTTCTACCGTCACCTCCGGCGCGTTGTCGCCACCCATAGCGTCCAGAGCTATTCTCATCTCCGTCCCCTTTCGCACTCCGGTGCAGGTTACACCCTGTCGGCGGGTCGGCCGTCTGCTTTTTGTGTCAGCACGAGTTCCGCCCTCCCGCAAACATCTGGCCCAACCAACCCCTGCTGACAGGCCAAGGCGTCTACGTCCTGCCGCATGGCCCCGACTACGACTCCAGCCCAAACCGGTATACGTCCTCTGCCCAGGGAGCCTGGACAGGCGAGAACGATCAATACGGACACCCGGGTGGAAGGATCCCCGCTGTAACGAACAGATCAGAGCCTGCCAAGGACCCGAGTGGGGAAACTATACGTGCCGAGGGATTGCACAGAATCGTCACCAGCACCGAATTTTAGCAGGGCGGACCTCATACGTCAAGTGGCGGAGGTATCTGGCGCGCCGAGGGTGGCAGCGCCGCTCAGGCTGCCCTCTTCTTGCTCAACCGCTCCTTGATCGGGTCGAAGCCAGACCATCGGTGGATTGTGAAGGGGTCAGAGGTATCATGCTGTAGCACTTGACAATTCACAACAGTTGTATTATTATAGTGTGTAGGACGGCGCCAGTGCGGTGCGAATGACGAGATTGTCCTATGACTTGAGGGGGATGGTCTGTTGTGAAGTTGGTCTCGGTTGCTGTCCACGCGTTGCCTCGCAGGATGACGACCGAGATTTTTGTTTCTCAACGAAGCTCGCACCAGTGCCGCGATCGGACCAGCGAAGCGAAACCGCTGGGAGATCGAAGAAGAGAGGTGGTGAGAAGTGCTAAATGAGCGTCCAACTCAAACCAGGGGAATCTCAGGATGAGTTGCTGAGGCGCTTTCGCAAGCAGGTGGCCAACAGCGGCGTCCTTGGAGAACTCAGAAAGCGAAGATGGTTCGTCTCCAAGGGCGAGAAGCGAAGGATGCAGCGGAAGCGGGCCATACGCAAGGCCAGGCAGCGCCGCAATAGGAGGAAATAGTCTACGAGGCCTGCCGTGAGTCGATAGTACTGAGGCCCGACATGATCTTCACCGACAAAGTGCTGCGATGCACGTCATGCGGAGCAGAGTTCGTCTTCAGAGTTGAGCAACAGAGGGCATTGGCAGCCCAAGGCGAGTCCGACGCCCCGCTGCTCTGCCCCGAGTGTGAGGCACGACAGGGAGTGGAGAGCGCGTCGCCCGGCCCACCCGACGATAGTGTCGACACACTTACTGGTCATGTGAAGTGGTTCAGCATCAGAAGAGGATACGGCTTCATCACACGGGACGACGGTGGTGGGGACGTGTTTGTTCATCATTCCGGCATCGAGGGGGAGGATTTCAAAGCCCTTTTCGAAGGGCAGCGAGTGAGCTTCGACATCTTTGAGGAACCCAGAGGGCCGAAGGCCATCAACGTCGTTCCCCAAGAGGACACCTGAACCCAACCACCCTCCATTGTCTTGGGTGGTCTCCAAAGGGGTTCCTGTTTCTTCACCCCGCAGAAGACTCTTGGACGCGGACCCCTGAGCACGTGCGCCGGCAGCGTGGCGCCTGGTTCGTGCCGGGATCGGAGATCATGAGGTAGTCCTACGATGGATGACAAAGGCGCCCAGGCAATCAGACAACGACTGGAAGCAGAGCTCGCCGAGACGATGGACGAACTCGACCGTCTGAATAAGAAGCTACAGGTCGAGGTCGAATACGGCCTGGGCGAAGGGGACCCCATCATCTATGAACGCGAGATGAACATGGCCCTCCGGCGGCGCACCAGAAGGAAGGTCAACTCCCTGGAGGAGGCCCTTCGTAGATTCGAGGAGGGCACCTACGGCATCTGCGAGAGATGTGGAAAAGAGATCAGCGCCCAGCGGCTCGAGGCCCTGCCTCACGCTCGCCTCTGCATAGAGTGCGCCCAGAAGGCCAACAGATGAGCGCATAGCCTGCTTCGATCACCTCGGACGGATTACGAGAGACGCTGCCAAGACGGTAGCGTCTCTCTCTATACCTGGCCACGAGGCAGTCGGGTCACGTGGGCAGAACTGCTTCAGTGGGCAGTACATCGAAAGATGGTACTTGACAGCACGTCGCACAAGTTGTATAATTGTACTAGTGGAAGTAGTATACTGCTGGAGCAGACATGCTCATTCGAATCGATCTCCACAGCGGCGTAGCCATCTACGTACAGATCATGGACCGCATCAAGCACCTGGTGGCTACCGGCGCGCTCCGGCCTGGGGACCAGTTGCCCACCATCCGTCAACTCTCAGTGGATTTGCGAGTTGACCCCAACACCGTGGTACACGCCTATCGCGAGCTCGACCGCGAGGGGATCATATCCACCCAGCAAGGTCGAGGGACTTTCATCAGCGAACATCCGGACCGCGCACAACTGAGCCAGATGCGGCGGGAGAGGTTGAGCGTCATAGTCGGCGGCGCGCTTCTCGAAGCACTCAGCCTGGGGTATGCAGAGGAGGAGATAAGGAGCGCCTTCGAGGAGAGACTCACCCAATGGCTCAACCGGAATGGATCTGCGAATGAACACGACGGGGAGGACTAGCAGATGTCTTTCGTGGGTTCTGTGAAGAGAAGCAGGAAGACGGCAAGGCAAGCTGGCAGCAGGGCGGAGTGGGACACTAGGCTTGCCAACCCCGTCTCCGTCTCCGCCTGTGTGCTCGTCATGCTCGTTACGTGCTCGGTGGCCGCACTGATGGGAATCTGGGGAGTTCAGGACCCATGGGTTGTGGCGTTGCTGTGTGCGGGATGCCTCGTCGCCCTCTACCTGCTCTTCTCCCTCAAGATCGCGAAGCAGTGGGAAAAAGCGATTGTGCTGCGCTTCGGCAAGTTCCGCCGGCTCGCCGGACCTGGTCTGTTCTGGATCATCCCCATCGTAGACAGCGTGCCGAGCTGGATCGACCACAGGGTCATGGTGGCCCCCTTCAACGCCGAACGCACGCTGACCAAGGACACCGTCCCGGTGAACATCGACGCTGTCCTCTTCTGGGTGGTCTGGGATGCCGAGAAGGCAGCTCTCGAGGTAGAGGACTACAAAGTCGCCATCACCTGGGCGGCCCAGACCGCACTGAGGGATATCGTGGGCCGGATGATGCTGTCCGACATCCTCGTTGGACGCGAGATGATAGACGAGGAACTACAACACATCATCGACGAGCGGACCACCCCATGGGGAATCACCGTCCAGTCGGTGGAGATTCGCGATATCATCATCCCAGAGGAGCTGGAGGACGCAATGTCCCGCCAGGCCCAGGCGGAGAGAGAGCGTCAGGCCAGGGTAATCCTGGGCGAATCGGAGAAGCAGATTGCCCAGAGCTTCCTGGAAGCCGGCAAGACGTATCAGGATAGCCCCACTGCATTGCATCTGCGCGCCATGAACATGCTCTTCGAAGGTTTGAAGGAAAGAGGAGCCATGATCATCGTCCCCTCCACCGCCGTGGACACCATGAACCTCGGCGGTCTTGCCGGCCTGTCTGCTCTGGCTGAGAACCTGCTCCCACGAGAGCCGCAGAGCACGAGCGAGGACGAAGAAGAAGCCGGGCCATGAAGGTCTCTTAGTCCGGCAACTGTGCGCGATTCCTGCGCGCCTCCAGGGCGGGGCAGGAGGTTCGTGGCCTTGGAGACTCGTCAGGCGACACCGCTTCGGTTCTGCATCCTCGCTAGAAGCGCACGCTGGCGAGCAGATGATCCGCTCGCGCCGCGTGGAACCGGTAGCCTCGCCCGTCTACGCCGGTGATGAGAGTATGAGTTCCAGCAAGTCAAACGCAGTAGTCGCTGCCCTGGTCTTCGTGACATGTCTCGCCTGCTACGTCGTCACACTGGCACCTTCCATAACGTGGCAACACGACGGTGTCGATAGCGGAGACCTGGTCACCGCCGCCTACACACTCGGAGTCGCCCATCCTCCAGGCTATCCCCTGTTTCTCTCGCTGGCCAAGATCTTCACTCTGCTGCCCTTTGGCGAAATCGCCTACAGAGTGAACCTCATGTCGGCGTTCTTCGCGGCCGCCGCAGCGACAACTCTGTACTGGACTGCTCTCCTCATTCAACCCGGCGAGACCACGGGCCAGCGCAAGCTGGTCATCGCAGCAGGCTCAGCCTTGGCCTTTGGTCTGTCCAGCACACTGTGGTCGCAGGCCGTCATCGCCGAAGTCTATGCTCTCCATGCGTTCCTCGTCGCCGCGATCCTCCTCTTGGCCACGGCGTTCAGATCTACGGGTGAGCGCAAGCTGCTCTGGCTGCTGGGACTGGCCCTGGGGCTGAGCCTGAGCAACCATCTGTCCGCTATCCTGCTTGTACCAGGCACGCTGATTCTCCTCGTCCGACGACTACGCGCTCGGCCGGTCGCTTTCCTGGAGATGGCCGGCTTCGTGGTGCTAGGCCTGAGTGTCTATGCCTACTTGCCTCTGCGCTCGATGCAGAACCCGCCCGTGAACTGGGGTGCTCCCCATACGTGGTCGGGCTTCTGGTGGACGGTGTCAGCCAGGATCTACAGTGACTATGCCTTCGGTCTCCCCATCGCCCACTTCCCGGGACGTGTCGCCAGTTGGCTGAGTCTCCTCGGCCAGCAGTTCACGTGGCTGGGACTGGCTGTCGGTCTCGCCGGCGTGTGGGAGATGTGGGACAGTGACCGTGAGTACCTTGCCTTCACCCTCACATCGTTCGCCGCCGTCGTGATCTACTCCCTGGCATACAACACCTCAGACTCGTACGTCTACCTCATCCCATCCTATCTGGTGTTCGCTTTGTGGATCGTCAGGGGAGCGAGCTTCCTACTTCGTGATCTCGTGCCCTGGCATACAATAAGACGGGACCGTCCTTCGACTGGGTCCCGTCTGGAGCGACTGGCAAGTCTATCGATACTGGTTCTGCCGCTGCTTCTCCTCGGCACCAACCTCCGGGCCCTGGATTTGAGCGAAGATAGAGAGGCGCGGGACTACGCGGTCCAGGTCCTCGCCGACACCCCGGCTGATGCGGTGGTCATCGCCGACACGGACGCCCACATCTTCTCGCTATGGTACGTCCGCTACGTCGAGGCCACCGAACCCGAGGCTGTGATTGTGGCCAAGGGCCTCTTCCACTACCAGTGGTACAGAGATACGCTGACCAGGCACCACCCGGAGATCTACGTGCCTCCCGGTGACGGCGATCCCTACGCCTTGCTGTTTGCCTTCATCGACGCCAATCTGCCTTGGCGCCCCATCTACATGACAGATCCCGACGATCTGATCCTGGACCGTTACTCTCACACCCACGTCGGCTCTCTCTACAGGTTGGGCGTGAAGGGGTAGGTAATCTCCCAATCCCCGTCCACGGGCTTCATCTCCACCAGCAGGCGTGTGACCTTCCCGGTCCCTCCCAGCCGATAGTGTAAAGAAACGCGGTAGTAGTGATACTCATCGCGCTGGGCTATCCGCTCCAGGGAGATCTCTTGTATCTCCATCTCCTCTCCGCCCAGCAACTCCTCTACCCTGCTAGCGAAGTCGCTTTCAGACAGCTTGTGCCCCAGCACCATCAAGTCGGAATCGGGAGTCATCTCATACATGGTCGCGTAGTCGCCGTCGGCCAGAGCTGTGAAGTAGCTCTCCAGCGCTCTCTCGGGCGTGGGGCCGAAACGCTGCTGATACCACCGGTATCCCTGGTAGAGACCGATCGCGATCAGGAAGATGAGCACCGCTCCGCCCACTGCAGCACCCCACAGCATTACGCGTTCCCTCATATCTCCTCCCGGATCAGACGTCCGCGTTCACTTCTTGGCGCTTCCACTGATCACCGCCAGGGAAGCCACAGCGTCGCCCTTCTTCAGGCGCATCAGCGTCACCCCACGGGTAGCTCGCCCCTGCTGTGAGATGTTGTCGACCGTGGTGCGCAGTACCATCCCCTTGGCAGAGATCAACGTCACCTCGTCCTTCGGCCGCACCACCTTCGCATCGACGATCTTGCCCACCTCGTCCAACCTCTTGGCATCTATGGTCAGGACGCCTTTGCCGTAGCGGCTCTGGAGAGGGTATTCCTCGATCTCGGTCCGCTTGCCAAACCCATTGGCAGTCACCACCAGGAGATGGGCCTTGGGCATCGCGACGTCCATCGCGGTCACCGCATCTCCCTTCTCCAGCTTGATGGCCATCACCCCACCGGCCACGCGCCCCATAGGGCGGATGTCTTCCTCTGGGAAGCGAATCGCCTGCCCATTCTCCGTGACGATCAGCACTTCCTGTTTGCCCGTCGTCAGCTTCACCCAGCGCAGCTCGTCGCCCGTCTCCAGAGTGAGAGCGATCAGGCCACTCGGCCGCACCGAGGCGAACTCCTCCAGGGACGTGCGCTTGATCTTGCCGCTCTTGGTAGCCATCACCAGGTAGCCCTTCTGGTCGAAATCGGAAACTGCTATCACGGCGGTCACAGACTCCCGGCGACCCAGCCCAATCAGATTGATGAGCGGCAATCCCCTGGCCCTGCGACCGGCGTCAGGCACCTGGTAGGCCTTCTCGTGATAGACCTTGCCCTTGTCAGTAAAGAACAGCAGGCTGTGCAAGGTGTTGGCCAGCAAAAGGTGCTCCACCACATCTTCCTCGCGTGTGCCGGCCCCCGACACTCCGCGACCGCCCCTCCTTTGGCGTGAGTACATCCCGGCCAGTACCCGCTTGATGTACCCTCTCTGCGTGAGACTGATCAGCACATCCTCCTCGGGCACCAGATCCTCCGCTGCCAGCTCCCCGCCAGCATCAGGGCTGATGACCGTCCGGCGGGCGTCGCCGTATTCGCTTCGCAGTTGATCTAGATCCTCCTTGATCAGGTGCAGTATCTTCCGAGGGTTCGCCAACAAGTCTTCGAAGTAGGCAATCCTCTTGATGATCTCTGCGTACTCATCCTCGATACGCTTGCGCTCCAGCGCCGCCAACCGCCGCAACTGCATCTCCAGTATGGCGTCAGCCTGTGCCTTGCTCAGCTTGAACTTGCGCTGCAGGTTCGTCCGGGCAGAATCCACCGTTCGCGAGCGACGAATGGTAGCGATGACCTCGTCCAGATGCTCCAGGGCAATGCGCAGCCCTTCCAGGATGTGGGCCCTCTCCCTGGCTTTGGCCAGGTCGTGGCGCGTACGGCGGGTGATGATCTCCCTACGGTGCTCAATGTAGTGAGCCATCATGCGCTTGAGTGTCAGGACCCGTGGCACGCCGTCCACCAGGGCCAGCATGTTGACCCCAAACGTGGTCTGCATCTGGGTGTACTTGAAGAGCTGGTTGAGGACCGCGCGTGGCTGCGCACCTCGCTTCAGCTCGATCACGACACTCATCCCGTGCCGGTCCGACTCATCTCGAAGATCAGCGATGGCCTGGATCCGTTTGCTGCGCACCAGTTCCGCGATTCTCTCGATGAGCCTGGCCTTGTTCACCTGGTACGGTAGTTCCGTCACCACGATCCGGTGGCGGTTGCCACGTATCTCCTCGATGTGCGCCTTGGCCCTGATGCCCACCAGGCCCTTGCCCGTAGCATACGCGTTTCGTATGCCCTCTTCCCCCAGAATGACTCCGCCGGTCGGGAAATCCGGGCCCTTGATCAGGCGCAGCAGGTCATCGGGGGCGATGTCGTCGAGTCTGTCATAGTTGTCGATGAGGTAGATCAGACCGTCGCAGATCTCACTGAGATTGTGCGGTGGGATGTTGGTGGCCATCCCCACGGCGATTCCCGACGCGCCGTTCAGCAACAGATTGGGCACCTTGGCAGGAAGCACGGCGGGTTCCTGTATAGTGCCGTCGAAGTTGTCCACGAAGGTCACGGTGTCCTTGTCGATATCCTGCAGCATCCCTTCGGCAATGGCGTGAAGACGTGCCTCCGTGTATCGCATCGCCGCTGCGCTGTCCCCGTCCACAGAGCCGAAGTTGCCCTGGCCGTCGACCAGCGGGTAGCGCATAGAGAAATCCTGAGCCATCCTGACCATCGCGTCGTAGACGGCGGCATCCCCGTGTGGGTGGTACTTGCCCAGGACCTCTCCCACGATACGGGCGCTCTTCTTGTAGGGGCGGTCGTGACGCAAGCCCATGTCGTACATGGCGTAGAGGATGCGGCGATGGACAGGCTTCAGCCCGTCACTCGCGTCAGGCAGGGCTCTGGCCACGATCACGCTCATGGCGTAATCGAGGTATGAACCCTTCATCTCCTCGTCAATGTCGATGCGTCTGACCGTGCCCAATTCCATAGGCTTTGCTCCCTGCGCGCGATTCTGATGACAAACCGATTATACTTCACCTGGGGCCGAAGTTCCATGAACAAAAGAAGAAGCCCCTCTTCTCAGAGGGGCTTCTTGGCTGCTCACCCTAGTACTGAGGTGGCATCGCCGGCATGGGAGGCTCTTTCTCCGGTATGTCGGTGATCAGAGCTTCCGTAGTCAGGATCATGGCGGCGATACTGGCCGCGTTCTCCACAGCGGAGCGAGTCACCTTCGCCGGGTCGATGATGCCCTTCGCAGGCATGTCACCGAAATCCTCGGCCAGTACATCGTACCCGATGTTGGTGTTCTTGCCGCTCTTCTGCAAACGCCGAACTTCCTCGAGCACCACTGCCCCGTCCCTGCCGGAGTTCTCCACTATCTGCCGTAGAGGCTCCTCCAGAGCGCGACGAACGATGGACACGCCTGTCGCCTCATCACCCTTCAGCGCCTTGAGGTCTTTCGACTTGTCCAGTGCCGCTATGGTGTTGATCAAAGCCACGCCACCACCGGGGACGATACCTTCCTCCACGGCGGCCCGGGTAGCTGAGAGAGCATCCTCGACACGGTGCTTCTTCTCCTTCAACTCTACCTCGGTCCCGGCACCTACCTTGACGATGGCCACGCCGCCGGCGAGTTTCGCCAGCCGCTCCTGCAACTTCTCCCTGTCGTAGTCGGACGTGGTGGTCTCTATCTGGCCCTTGATCTGCTCGATACGGCCCTTGATGTCGGACTCTTCGCCCTTGCCCTCGATGATCGTCGTGTCATCCTTGGTGGAAATCACCTTGCCGGCCTTGCCCAGGTCATTGATGGTAGCCGTCTCCAGTTTGCGCCCCACCTCCTCGGTGATGACGGTGCCGCCTGTGAGAACGGCGATATCCTGCAACATAGCCTTGCGACGATCGCCAAAGCCCGGCGCCTTCACGGCCAGCGCGTTGAACACCCCCCGGAGCCTGTTGAGCACCAGGGTAGCCAGGGCCTCTCCGTCGACGTCCTCTGCGATGACCACCACTTCCCGTTTGCCTATCTGGGCCAGCTTCTCCAGAACCGGCACGATGTCACTGGCCGCGGAGATCTTCTTGTCGGTGATCAACAGATAAGGATCCTCCAGCACCGCCTCCTGTCGCTCAGGATCGGTCATGAAGTAGTGCGAGATGTAGCCTCGGTCGAGCTGCATGCCCTCGACGTACTCCTTCTCGAAGCCCAGCCCCTTTCCTTCCTCGACGGTGATCACACCGTCTTTGCCTACCCTGTCCATGACCTCGGCGATCAACTCGCCGATCTCCACGTCAGCAGCAGAGATAGCCGCAACGTGAGCGATCTCCTCCCTGCCCTTGACGTCAAGGCTCATGTCCCTCAGCGCCTGGACTACTATCGTGGTGGCTTTCTCTATGCCGCGCTTGAGGATCATGGGATTGGCACCGGCAGCAACGTTCTTGAGCCCCTCGTTTACGATCATCTGGGCCAGGACAGTTGCCGTGGTGGTGCCGTCGCCGGCGACATCGTTGGTCCTGGTGGCCGCCTCTTTCAGGAGTTGGGCCCCCATGTTCTCGAAGGGCTCCTCCAACTCGATGTCCTTGGCCACTGTGACGCCGTCGTGGGTGATGGTGGGGGCGCCGAACTTCTTGTCCAAAGCGACGTTACGCCCCTTGGGTCCCAGCGTAGTCTTGACAGCCCCGGCCAGAGCATCGATACCATTCTTCAAGTCTCTACGAGCTTCCTCGGAAAAGACCAGTTGTTTTGCCATCCTGTTCTACCTCCTGTGCGCAGTGTGTGGATCGATCTAAGCTAGCGAGCGAATGCGATTCCATGAAGCGTCAAGCAGCAGCCGCTGCTTGCTCTATTTCTTCTTCGTCTTCGTTCCTTCGAGCACGGCGAGAACGTCCTTCTCGCCGAGTACCAGGTACTTGGTGTCATCCAGTTTGACCTCTGTACCTGCGTACTTGGCAAAGATGACCCGGTCGCCGTTCTTGACCTCCATGGGTGCCCGCTCACCGTTGTCCAGCAGACGCCCTGGGCCAACTGCCACCACCTTGGCCTCCTGTGGCTTCTCCTTGGCTGTCTCCGGCACATAGATGCCAGACGCCGTCATCTCTTCCTGCTCCACAGGTTCGACGACGATCCGATCAGCCAGTGGCTTGAGTTTCAATGCCATTTCCCAGTCCTCCTTCTTATGATATTCTCCCTTGTGGTGTATACCGAATCACACAAATTAGCACTCTCAATCCCAGAGTGCTAATCTACTCACTATGATACACTATTCCATACAAAAGTGCAAGCCTACTCTGGAAGAGCCTCGATGCGGTATCCCCTCCTCTCCTACGCGAATCTCCCTTTTCTTCTCTTTTCCTGCGTTTTTCTCCACCAAATCGACTGTTTTGGCCAGGGTAGGTGACAGAGACAACAAACCTCACTGTCCAGGCTGACCACCCAACGAGAGATGCGCACTCCTCACTCCTCGCAGTAGTCCAGCCCGTCCCAGGCCGGCTGGGCCCAGATGTCCAACTCCAGAGCCCTCTCGAAGTAGGGAACCGCCTGCTCGCAGTCTTCGGAGAGATTGATGTAGGACCAACCGAGTGCGTAGTAATACTCGGGCGCGCTCGAGCCGTAGTCGATGGCCTTGAGGAAGTTCGGAATAGCATCCTCCCAGCGCATCAGCCGGAAGTAGGCTATGCCCAGGTGCCCGTAGGCGGTAGCGTACTCTTCGTCCTCTTCGATAGCCTTGCGAAACCGGTCCGCAGCACGCTCGAATTCGCCCTGCTCCAAATACACCTGGCCCATGGTGTCGTAGACCTCCGGGTTATGGGGGTCCACGTTCTCGGCGAGATCAAGCTGGGCTACGGCCAACTCGTATCGTCCCAAGACCCGGTATGTGCGAGCCAGACGGATGTACAGGTAGCTGAGGTTGGGCTGTAGCGATGCTGCCTCCGCGTACTCGGCCACAGCCTGGCTGTAGCTGCCCATCTTCTCGTAGACGTAGCCAAGGTTGAGGTGAGTGACCCAACTCGACCCATCCAGGCGGACAGCGGTCTTGGCACTCTCCAGCGCCTCGTCCCATCTATCCTTGTCTGCGTAGGCCTCAGCCAGGTACGCATGTCCTTCCGCATAATCCTCATCCAGCTCTATCGCTCTCAGCGCGGCAGCCACGGCGGCATCGTACTGGCCGTTCCAGTCCAGTGCCATGGCGTGAAGAGCCTGAACTTCGGCGTTCTCCGGAGCCAATGCGACGGCCTTGCTCGTCCTTTCCAGCGCCTCCGTGTGGTGCCCCCGAAGGGTCAGCAGTCGCCCCAGCCGTACGTACGCCACGGCATTCGCAGGGTCTAGCTCGATGGCTCGTTCGTACTCTGATATGGCCTCATCTATCTTGCCCGCGTCAAGGAGGATGCCCGCCTCCTCAACGTGTCCTTCAGCGGTCTCTACGGGCTCCTCGGGAGGCTCCTGGCCCACCAGCTCCGGCCTCTCCACGATCGCGTAGACGGCCAGAGCGGCGAGGATGATCAACAGCAGCAGTATCCAGGCCAGGAAACGGCCTCGCTTCTTCTCTTGCTCGATGTACATAAGCCTGGCCTAGCTGGTCTCCACGATGTCCACCTCGGGCACGACTTGCACCCATACGTTCCCTGGCTTGAGAGGGATAGGATCTCCATCCCCATCCACTATGCTAATCATCTCCTCCTGGCTCTGGCGAACCCACGTCCCCTCTGCTCTCAAGCCATCTCGGAAGACCAGTGCGGACCCTTGCCCCAGCAGATCGATTCTTACCGAGAAGGACCCGTATCCCTCGTCGATATCAGTGGTTGTGTGCTGGGCCTGGAGAACGACCACGTTCGCCGCCGTCAATGCCTCCCCGGTCGTCTCCTCCACGTGAAGCGAGTCGCCGGCATACCGGACGTATAAACCATCCTCTTCAACGTACTCCCAACGCGCCCAGTTCTGGGGGGCGTAGACGACCTTGATCTCGGAGACCTGATCATCCCAATCCACTGAGTCGCTGAAGGTGAATCCTGGCCTGTCGGCGGGTTGCTGCCAGCCATTCTCCTCCACAGCCTCCCACAGGGCCTCGGTATCGCAGAACTTGTTGAAAGGACTGACCCTGCCTGAGACGACGACGAAGCCCTTAGCGCCAAAGTAGCCATCCATGTCCGGAAAGCCTGCGGCGTCGATCATGGGCAGCACCCGGTTGGCGGCACCGTAGTGGACCAGCACGGCATCGAACATGTCCACCAGGTGCTCCACGTCGATCAGTCTGGCGCTGCGTACCGGGCCTACCTGCTCGGCCTCCTGGCACAGAAAGATGGCACTGAAGCGGGTGATGGCACCCTCCGCGAAGTGCTCGAACACCACATCGGCCTTGTGCAGGCCTGAGGGCGGCCTGCTCGACACATAGTTGTCCACCTTGATGTCCAAGGGACGGCGCATGGCCAATGTCGGATCCGCCATCTTCAATCCGGTCAACGGGCAGTAGTCATAGCTCCTCTCCGGGGTCGGCGAAGCCACGACCACGGTAGCCGTGGGCGTCGGTTCCTCTGCGGCGGCGACGAAGGGTGTCTTAGTGGGGGTAGGCGTCGCCGCACTCGAGCTCTGCAGCACCGAGCAGCCATTGACCACCAGCACCATCAGCCCTGCCAGCAGGAGGGCCAACATCGGGAGTACCCTACTCCGATGACTCATCTCCCACCTCCACGTTGCGCCCATCAGTCCCTGTTCCTCGAACACGCCGGAGTATTCCTCACCGTATGAATCCCATCTGAGGAAAGCGCCTACTAGTCCTGACCCATTCTTCCCAGCCGCTGCGTGAGCAGGTCGTTGACCACCTGCGGATTCGCCTTGCCACGCGTGGCTTTCATCACCTGCCCTACCAGGAAGCGCGAGGCCTGAGTCTTGCCTGCGGCATAATCTGAGACTGCCTCTGGATTCTCCTTCAAGACCTGGTCCACGATCCCCGTCAGCTCTTCTGTGTCGCTGATCTGCGTGAGGTCACTCTCCGAGATGATCTCTCCAGCCGACCTGCCGCTCCCGAACATCTCCTCGAAGACACTCTTGGCGGTGCTGACGTTGATCTTGCCCGAGTCGAGCAGCTTCAGTAGTTCAGCCAATTGTGCTGGCCGCACCTTGACCGCACCCACGTCGGCACCGCTCACGTTCAGGAGCCGGAACATCTCTCCCGTCAGCCAGTTGCTCACCGCCTTTGGTTGCCCGAACCCCGCCACGCACTCCTCGAAGTAGGCGGAAAGCGCCTGGTCTTCTGTGAGCAACTCTGCGTCATAGGCAGGAAGGCCATACTCCGTCATAAAACGCTCGAACTTGGTGTGCGGCAGCTCGGACACGCCGGAGCGCAGATCCGCGAGCCAGGCTGCCGTCACCTCGAACGGCGGCAGATCCGGCTCGGGGAAGTAGCGGTAGTCGTGGGCCGCCTCTTTGATCCTCTGAACCTCGGTCTTCCCCAACTCGTCCCGCCAGCCCACGGTCTGCTGGATCACGGTGCCCCCGGAGTCGAGAATCGCGCTCTGTCGCTCCACTTCACTCCTCAGCGCGTGCTCCACCGCCTGGAAGGTGTTCATGTTCTTTATTTCCACCCTGTTGCCCAGCTCCTCGGTCCCCTTGGGCCGCAGGGAGATGTTCGCCTCGCAGCGGAAGGATCCAGCCTCCAGGTCCCCGGTGCTCACGTTCATGTAGCGCAGCAGCTTCCGCAGCTCTCGCACGTACGCCTTCGCTTCCTCTGGGGACCGCATGTCGGGCCTGGTCACAATCTCGATCAGAGGCACGCCCGAGCGATTGAAGTCCACCAGGGTGTATCGCTCCTCGCCGTTTTCGTGGTGATAGAGTCGAGCTGTGTCCTCCTCCAGATGAACGTCGGAGATGCCTATTTCCTTGGCCTGGCCGCCCACGTCGATTACCAGGCGCCCATTCCTGCCCAGCACCGAACTGTGCTGGGAGATCTGGTAGCTCTTGGGCAAGTCCGGGTAGAAGTAGTTCTTGCGATCGAACCACCCCTTGCCCTCGCTGACCTCGCACTGGAGGGCCAACGCGACCTGGAAGGAGTACTCCAGCGCCCGCCGGTTGATCGTCGGCAGGACGCCCGGCATGCCCAAGCACACCGGACAGACCGCGGTGTTCGGACCTCGATCGACGATCTGCGCGCTGCAACCGCAGAACATCTTACTGCTGGTAGACAGCTGCGCATGGACCTCCATGCCGATCACCACTTCGTACTCCATCCACCCTACCCCTTCTTGATTGTCTCCGCGTGAAGCGCCCAGCACTCCGAGATGCAAGACCATTCAGCGTCGGGCGACTCTGCCACGGCGGATGCCAAAGGCCAATTATACAGACATAGTAGCAGCCTGACAAGGTCTTGCCAACTGCGACACAATTCTGTATAATGGTAATGCCCCTTCGCCGCGAGGGGCGCTGTCATAATTGACGGACAAGGTTTGGACGACCGACATGTTGGAGAAGCTCGAGCGTGTAGAGGCACGCTACGAGGAACTGAATAGACTGCTCGCAGATCCCGCCATCGCCTCCGATTATGTCAAGGCAAGTGAGTATGCCCAGGAGCGCTCCGGCTTGGAGGAGGTGGTCGGTGGCTTCCGGGAGTACAAGCGGGTACAGGATCAACTGAAGGACACCCACTCCCTGCTGGAAGAGGACCTGAGCCCGGAGATGCTCGAACTGGCGCAGCAGGAACTCGACTCCCTGGAGGACGAGGCGGAGGAACTGGAGGACAAGCTCAGGGTGCTCCTGTTGCCTCGGGATCCAAACGACGACAAGAACGTCATCGTCGAAGTCAGAGCGGGGACGGGGGGAGAGGAAGCCGCGCTCTTTGCAGGGGACCTGTACCGTATGTATACCCGCTACGCCGAGAACAAGGGCTGGAAGACGGAGATCCTCTCGGCCAACGATACGGGCATTGGCGGGTTCAAGGAAGTGATCTTCCTGCTACGGGGCAAGGGGGCCTACTCCAAGCTCAAGTATGAAAGCGGCGTACACCGTGTACAACGAGTGCCGGTCACCGAATCGTCGGGGCGTATCCACACCTCTGCCGCCACCGTAGCCATCCTGCCGGAGATGGACGAGGTCGAAGTGTCGGTCGAGCCCGAGGACCTGCGCATAGATGTATACCGAGCCACCGGGCATGGTGGCCAGAGCGTCAACACGACGGACTCAGCGGTGCGCATCACTCACTTGCCCACAGGACTAGTCGTAACCTGCCAGGACGAGCGTTCGCAACTCCAGAACAAGCAACGCGCCATGGCTATCCTTCGCGCCCGCCTCTACGACATGGAGCAGAGCAAACAGGTAGCCGAGATGGAGGAGGAACGACGCTCCCAGGTACGCTCCGGCGACCGCAGTGAGAAGATCCGGACCTACAACTTCCCTCAGAACCGGGTCACCGACCATCGTATCGGCCTCACCAGCCATCGTTTGGAGGAGATACTGGACGGGGACCTGGACGAGTTCATCTATGAGCTGGCTAGCGCCGACCAGGCTGCCGCACTGCAAGAAGCGGGCTGATCCCACTCGCGAGGTGTGGCAGCGACGATAGCAAGAACCGACAGCCGTTCACGTAACAAGCGGCTGCCTTGCTTGCTCAAGACGACTTCGCCCTTCTCGGACGCCAGGACAGACCGCCTTTCCGCATGAGACAATTGCTCGACTGGGCCATCGCTGCTCTGACGCAGGCGGACATCGAGACCCCGGAACTGGATGCCGAGGTTCTTCTGGCACATACCCTCGGCGTGAGCAGAAGCCAGCTTCATCTTCGGAAGAACCACAACCTGGACACAGCGAGCGAAGAGACCTTCAGATCTCTCGTGGCCCGGCGCCTGCGACACGAGCCTGTGGCCTACATTACCGGCCACAAGGAGTTCTTTGGCCTCGACCTGGAGGTTGACAGTCGCGTGCTGATCCCCAGACCGGAGACGGAGACTCTGGTTGAGGTTGCCATGGCCATCGTCCGCCAGCAGGGACTCTCTTCGCTGGCGGAGGTAGGTGCGGGGAGTGGAGCCATCGCCATCGCTCTGGCCGTCAACCTGCCGGGAGTGGTCATCTACGCCACAGACAGCTCCCCCGATGCGCTGGCGGTGGCCGAGGAGAATTGCCGCCGCCACCAGGTGCTGGATAGAGTGTTCTTGCTTCAAGGCGATCTACTGGAGCCGCTGCCAGAGCCGGTCGGTCTCATCGTGGCCAACCTTCCCTACGTCTCCGAGTCGGAGTGGAAGACCCTGGCCCCGGACATCGCTGAATACGAACCCACCAGCGCCCTCGACGGAGGCGCCGACGGCCTGAAACACATCCGGCGACTCCTTCGACAGGCTGGCTCGTACCTGAGGACTTCAGGCATCATCTGCCTGGAGATAGGTGCGACTCAGGCCTCTGCCGTGAACGACGTCGCGCGAGAGGAGTTCCCTGCGGCCACAGTCGCGCTGGTTCGCGACCTGGCAGGTCTGGACCGCGTGGCTGTGATCGCCACTTGAAAGGTGGGAGCCATGCCCAAACAGAGATCAACCGAGGTCATGCCCACTGCATATCCCAAAGCGATAGTCCAGGCCCTTCAGGTGCTGGAACAGGGTGGTCTGGTGGCCTTCCCCACAGACACCGTCTACGGGGTGGGTGCCCACGCGTTTCTGCCAGAAGCGGTGGAGCGCATCTACCACGTGAAGGGAAGGTCCCTGCGCAAGGCCATCCCTCTGCTCCTGGACAGCGTGGACAGGCTGGGCAGGGTGGCTGAAGTCATCCCCGAGAGCGCCCTGGTGCTGGCGGAGAGGTTCTGGCCGGGCCCACTGACCATCGTGCTGCCGCGTAGTCCCGACGTGCCCGACGTGGTCACCGCCGGCGGACCGAGCGTGGCCGTACGTGTGCCCGACCACGACTTTGCACTGCGTCTGATCGGGCAGGCGGGAGGCGTACTGGCGGCGACGAGTGCCAACCTCTCAGCCCGTCCCGATCCGGTGACTGCTGAGGAAGTGCTGGGCTATCTGGAGGGTCGTATCGACCTCATCCTCGATGGAGGGCCGTGCTCCGGGGGCGTTCCCTCTACGGTGGTCGATCTGACGCGACCATCGCCGCGAGTCGTGCGCGAAGGAGCCATTGCCAGCGAGGAACTAAGCCAGGTGCTCGCTGAGGCTCCAAGAAGCTAAGGGACACAGCCTCATCCGTGCCCGGCTACCAACCAACTCCACTGCCGAGTCGCGCGGATGCCTGTCGCAGGCAATCCGAAGCGGTGGACAGGCATGGCAAACCGGCCGCCGTGATCCAGACACAGTCTGGCCGACCGCGTCGAGACGCGTCACCCGTCGCAGATCGGCGCCTCGACCTGCTCCACGCGTACGGTATTCTCCCCGCCGGCATCGTACACCGTGATGGCTCGTAGTGGCTCCGCTGCCACCAAGCCTGTAGACACGGCAAACGGTGTCTGCGCCGGCGTCACAATCCCTCCCGGCGCGATGTGCCACAACCTGTACTCGGGCGGAAACGCCGTGATGACCGATGTTTCTAGGAACACGTGGTATCCCGAGCTAGGGTGAACACCCGTAGCGAGAAGAGTCACCGAGTCGCCCACCTGGTATGCCGAGTACGTGGCTGTGCACAGTTCGTTCTTGCCAGCCCTATTCTTGGACATCTGCCTCCTCCTTGTCCACTAGGCCACACACAGACTTCCCCCAAGAGACTCACGCGCAGCGCGTTCCCTGGTCTGTTCATCGTATCAGCCGCTCAGCAAGCAGGACAGTTCTCCACGCCGCTCTGGCTTCACTGCGACCGCGCTCACTTCACTGCCAGGCGACCCGCCAGGCCCGGGCCGAACCGGCGTGCCAGCTTGAATCCCTCGTCTACAACCGTTCCCCAGAGAAACATGCCCGCGTAGTCTCCCAGTGATCCAAAGGTGTCATTGGTCATATAGAGAGCCGTCAGACCTGTCAGAAGCACAACTACTCCGGACACGACGACGAACAACCCGTTCAACAACAGGAGTGCAAACCTCCCTTCGCGTACTCTCTCAGAGACAGACTCCACGGAACCGAGCAGGTAGAACAGCTCTCCCGGATCTCTCAAACCACCCAGACGGAGACCTCGTTCAGACGCACGACTGATGATCGCCCCCGTGAGCTGACCATACAAGGTAGTACGGGCCAAGCCCTTGAATCCCTTGATCGGTAGACCAAGAACAGCGATGTCACGCGCAAGGCGTTCGGCGTCAGCCCTTATCTGACGAACCCAGTCAGCGTTCTCGATCTGAGTCGTAATCAGCTGTCTGCGCAACTTCTCCGCTTCCTCGACATACTGCTGGTTCCCCCCAGCCTTCTTCCTTAGCTCCAGCAGCCACAGATACAGATCCCTGAACTCGTCAACGAAGGAGCTTGCCTCCTTCAGATCCCTCTGAAGGTCCTCTAGATCCGAAGCCTTGGGCACCAATCGGGGCTCGAGAGCCCTGCGCGCCTTCAGTGCCACAGGCAAGCTGTAGAAATCGACTTCATCTCCGTCGTGATGGTCGATCTGCTCCTTCAGTCTGGAGCAGTGCCTGAACGTCTCACGGGCAACTGCGTGGAGCCCAGCCAACTGCGCCACATAGTCACGGACCCGCCGGAACTCGTCTCCGCTGAGTCCCCACTTGGTTTGCTCCTCCGGAGTCCGCGCCTCGCCGAACGCTTCGAGAACCCGCTCGGCCGCACTTGCCAGCAGGCCGCTCTCTGCGCTGGGTTCTCCGGTCTGCTTCTTCCCCTTGTCGTAGATACGGTATGCCCCTAGATCGAATGACAAGGGGGAATCAGGATGCTGCTCCTTCTCCTTCTGCTTTTCCGTGTCCGCCGCTTCCTTCCCCGCCTCCTGTAAACCAATCGCCTCCTCCTTCAAGCGGTTGAGGCTGATCTGCAGCCGCTTCGATGGAATGCTGTGCCCAGCCCACATGCTCAGGACATTCGACACTGCGAGGCCCATCGCGAGGATCCGCAGTGGCCAGCGCCAATCATCACGTATGAGAGCAGTGATGCTCAGACTGGAGCCCTTTTCAGGATCGGCAGGCTCCAATTGGATAGTCCCAGTGTACTTGCCCGGCGCCGCCAGATCGCCTAGCCTCAAGGTCGCCAGCAGATGGCCGACCGAGGCTGATTCTGCCGTGGGACTGAGAGTGGTCGTCACCGTCAGCCCCTGCTCGGATACGAGTGTCACGCTCACCGGAGTCACGCTGTTCAAGTCGGGCACATCGAGTCCCATACCGTACAATCGTAGGCTGGCTAGCTCGTCAACGGATGTCTGCCTCTCAAGTTGCTCAATGCCATACTTGTCCAGGAGTGCTCCCCACGCATTGGCTAGAGCAAGTGGAAAACCACTAACCGACGCGCCGACAGTGAGTGTCTCGCTCTCAGGTACTAGCCCCGCCAAGGTGTGCCGATCAGGTACCACGATGGTGAGCTCCTTTCTGATCGGCTCATCGGTTCCGAGTTGCGCCACCAACTGGCCAGTGTAGCTTCCGGGCTCCACTTTCGAGTGCAAACCGTTGGTGAGTGTGGGATGCACAGTCAGGCCGAAGTCTATCGGGTCCGCAGATGTGTGTACCCGCTTCGATTGCTCCTGCTGCCCAGCGTCCGTGAAGATGTAGCTGAACGGCACCAGTTCGCCATCTGACGAAGTGAAGTTGAGGGCACGCAGGGTCACGGTCAGATGCTCCGTCAGCGCGCCGCTCACAGCGACGTCCACATCTATGCTCTGCGGCAGTACAGGGCCGTAGATCACGTCCTCGCGGTCGTCGAGCCAGTACAGCGAAGGCTCATCGTCTTCGGTAGCATCAGCCACCGCGCTGGCCCCGATCAAGGCCATCAGGACTGCCGTCAGGATGCCTGCCACCAAAACCACACAGCTCAGACGACTCTTGCCTGCCATTTCCGCCTCCTTGATTGGACTACTGTGCTCCCCCTGCCTTGATCCACTACAGTTGCCTATCATGTCCGTTCGTCAGGCCCACACGAGCCGATTGTCGAAAAACACACCGCCCCATACAACGTCTCTCAACGTGTCAGCAGGCGGCCTACCTCGAGTATTCCACCGCCACATCCAGTCAGAGTGATAGCGTGAACTAGCCCCTTGCGCGGAGACGAACAGGTAGAGACAGCGGAGGTCCGTTACCGGTTGATCGAAGCAGTACGGCGAAGTCTGGCATGAGGAAACGGAGGTGAGCTAGTGCTGCATATCATAGCACAAACGAGCACATGTGTCAAGCTTCAGTGCCCAGTGCAATCGATTCCGTCCACATGAGGGAACGCGCTTGGTCGCCAAGCCACCAGGACTATGCCGGAGTGTCAAAAAGGGAGCGGGACGCGCAACGACCAGGGTTCAACACTGCCTTCAGGCGAAGCAGCCTGGGATCGACTGGATGTAGCCTAGAGTGGGTCTCGTGGCTCAGGAGCGGGGACACCTGCTCCACACCGCAAGACCGAAGATGAGAACCAGCGCCGCCACCAGGATGTGAGAGCTATGCCTCGCCCGGCGCCTGCTCCTGGCCATCTGAACCTCACCGAAGCTCGTCGGTCCCCGGCGAGCGCCGGCCTATGAGTCCATCTCCTGACGGAAAATGGCGGGCGAGTGATACCTGCTCACGATTTCGGACAGCTCCTTTCTGAACTCGTCGGACCTGAGCAGCCCGAGTCTGTTCAGCAGGTACTTGAACACCACCCACAAGGTGTCCAAGCCGTAGACGATGCCGTCCTTGAGGCCCACCGAAGAGGCTTCCGCGAAGTATCGTGTGGGTACGGGGATCTCCGTGATCTCGAATCCGAACGCCACCGCCTGGGCCAGAATCTGGCTGTCGAAGACGAAGCGGTCTGAATTGAGCAAGAAAGGAACTGTCTCCAGAAAGCGACGACTGTAGGCTCTGAAGCCGGTATGGTATTCAGACAGCCACTGGCGGTAGACGACGTTCTCCACCAGAGTCAAGAACCTGTTGGACAGGTACTTGTAGACCGGCATCCCTCCCGCCAGGGTGCCTCCCCCGAGGACTCGGGAACCGAGCACCAGGTCCGCCTTGCCCTCCCTGATGGGGAGGACCAGCTCAGGCACCAACCGGGAATCGTATTGATAGTCCGGGTGCAGCATGACCACGATGTCAGCGCCATCCTTCAGCGCCTCGAGGTAGCACGTCTTCTGGTTTCCGCCGTAGCCGGTGTTCTGGATGTGGATGACGACTTTTAATCCCAGCCGCCGGGCGATCTTCACCGTGTCGTCCCGGCTCACGTCGTCCACCAGGATGATCTCGTCCACGATCTCCTGGGGCAAGTCGTTGTAGGTCTTCTCCAGAGTCTGTGCCGCGTTGTACGCCGGCATGACCACTATGACCTTGTCACCGTCAGGCACCTGTGCCTCCCCGGAAGCCGCACGCGGCTGGCGCGCTCAAGGCAGTCCTTCATCTGCCCACTAGTCGATTACCACTGGTGTATCCAACACCACCCGATTATCCAGCACCTGACCCGCCTCGTCAAGCACGGACAGCCTTTCGCCAGAGGAGGCCAGGTAGAATCCTACCTCTATATCGTATTCTCTCTGTGGGGCGTCCGCAGGAACAGCGAGCTCACACTCGTCGCGAACCAGCTCCCCTTCCTCCCAAAACGAGGTAGGATAGTCTCCCCCTACAGGGTAGCCGTCATTCTGGGCCCAGGTGTGCCCCTCGCCGTCTACAAGGTGGGTGAAAACGGTGTAGTCCTCGTCCATCTCCGCCCGCGCTCGCCAGTACAGGGTGAGAGTGAAAGCTTCCCCAGGCTGCACGCTCGATTCGTCCAGATCGTATCCTGCCAGCTCGACTTTGTCCGCCAGATTCGAGCTCATGGGCTGAGAGATCTCGTACTCCACCGGCTGCCACGGTGAAACCTTGACCGGTTGCAGGAACACCTGGCGAACCGCCTCTCCGCCCCTGGAGGCCTCCAGCCGCTCCATGGTCGGCAGGTAGTAGACATTGACCCCTATCCAGCCGATGGTTGGCGCCGAGGTCCGCCGCCCGATACGCACCCAGGCGCGGTCCGCAGCCACCTCACCGGGATGCCAGGCGCTGGTAGGATAGGACCCCAGGCCCGGATAGCTGTCCTCCTGCCCGATCAGCTCGCCGCCAGGCGTCAGGACCACCAGCGACACACTGTAGTCTCTCTCCATCTCCACCAGGCCCCGCCAGTACAGAGTTACGTAGACAGCCTCGGTGGGCCTGACCTCCTCCGTCTCTATCTCGTAGCCCACCAACTCCATCTGCTCACCATAGGTGACGTCGGTTCGGTTGGGGATTCCCTCGACCTCCTCGCCCGCCAGGAGAGGCGGTTGGGAATAGACCGGCTTGATGTACAGCCACGGACAGACAGCGGCTACTACGACCATCGCCGCCGCCAACACGCTCACGAAGGTCTTCCTGTGGGTTCGTGGAGGCAACTGCACCAATCCCCACGCCAACAACACCGAGACGCAACAGATGGCCGGGAAGACCAGCCTTCCCGTGGCGGCATCGATCAACTGGTTGTACCGTACGTAGCCCGCCGCCACGACACCCATCCAGACCGCCATCACCAGCAGCGCAGAGAAAGAGACGGTGCCTCGCCTCTTGAAAGCCCGCACGAGAGCCAGAGGGATACCTAACACCCCCGCGAACACCAGGACGTCGAAGAAGCCATAGACCCAGCGACCGGCCAACACGTTGAACCAGCCGAAGACCGCCCAGTAGGACAGGCGGAAGCCCTCCAACTCCTCCACCAACATCTCCAGAGTCAGGCCCCGGCCCGGTGTATCCCCTAGGGCCTGGAAGAACATGCTCATGCCGGTGAAGTCTCCGTAGAGTTGCCAGTTGCGTATAAACCACCAGCCGGCTACCAGGAGAACGAGTCCAACGACGATCACGCCACCCTTGACCGCCTCCAGGACAGAGCGTCTTCGGCCGATCATAGCCAGCACGAGAAGCGCCGGCGCCAGCAGGCCAAGTCCGGTGAGCTTGGTCAGCGCCGCCAGCCCCACCACCACTCCCAGCAGGACGTACCGTCTGGTCGAGGGTCCCCTCGTCACCAAGAGTACGCATAGCAGCATAGCCACGGAACAGAGGGCGGTGAGCAGACCGTCGTTATTCACTGCCGCATTGGTGAAGAGAAACTGAGGATTGAAGGCGGTGACCACTGCCGCCCCCAGGGGCACGGCTTTGTTGCCGGGGAAGACCTCCCGACCCACCAAGTAGGTCGCCACCACGGTCAGCGCACCGTATAACAGCGAGAGACAGCGCAGGATGTGCACGGCCAGGGTGGTCCCCACGTATGGGAACCCTTCCCGCGTGGTGTGCAAGATGGTATTCTTGTTCCCATCGCGAGTGGGCACGCCCAGGTTCACGAAGGGGTTGTAGTCCAGCAAGTCCTCCGCGTCGCTAGTGTCTGTCCAGAAGGTCGCCAGAGCGCCAACCAGGTAGTATAGCGATGGCTGTCCCCCTTCCTGGCCGTAGATAGCCTCACCCTCCGGCTTCAGAACCGGCAGCCCCTTCCCGTCGGCGATGTGCTTGACGTGGAAGAAATGCTGGATCTCGTCCGCCACCTCGAAGAGAGGGGTGATCACGCTGTAGGAGCATCCCACCAGGAGGAAGAGTACGACGACTATGGTTAATCCCCGGTGCTCACCCAGGATCTTGCCAACCATCACTGTCCGCCAATGATAGGGTGTGAGAAGAAACGTGAAGCGGTGTGAATGAAGGGTGTCTCAGCCTGACGGATAGGCGTCGGTGACGCCGTGGCCCGCGCCCAAGACATGTTACCACATCTACGGTGGCGCTGCTAACGTCTCAGCCCTCGGCCCGCTCCAGACCGAGATAGCCCTGGAATGCGTACAGCAGGCCCCCTAGGAGACCGGTCGCCACCGCAGTTGCGTATACACAGAGCGACAAGGCGAACGCCAGCGAACTGGAGACGCCAGCCTGTCCGAAGAGCAGGATATACCCACCTTCACGCACTCCCAGGCCGCTGAACGAGACCGGCAGGGTCAGAAGGAAAGCGATGATGGGGACGAAGATGAAGAAGTACCACGGGGAGATATTGATGCCCAGGCCCAGGGCCACGAGGCAGTTCAGCACCATCAGTGAGAGATTAAACACCAACGAGGCCACGAGTGCCCCGCCGATGTCCCTGGTCCGATAGGCGGCGATTGACGTACGGAACTGCTGCACCCGTGCGTTGCCTAGCACCCACCTCAGCACGGGCAGCCGGGAGAACCATTCCCACACCCGGTCGCTGAGCACCATGGCCAGACCGACCAGCGTGAGCAAGGTGATGCCCACGATGAAAACGCTGACCGCGGGCGGGATCAGACGATAGCTGAACGGAAGCGCCAGGCAGGCCATCACGAACAAGACCACAAAACCGGAAAGCCGATCCGCGAGGACCGTGCCTACCGACTCAGTGCCCTGATGGCTGTGCTTCGTCAGTTCGTACATACGGACCACGTCTCCGCCGAAACCCGTGGGCAGCACGGTGTTGAAGAAGGTGCCCACGAAGTAGAGCCATGTCAGCTTGGAGAGAGGCGCTTCCAGCTTCTGGATACGAAGCAGCACCTGCCAGCGATAGGCTCTCAGCACCATGCTGAACAGGTAGATGCCCCAGGCAGCAAGGAGATACCGAGCGTCGGCCTGTCTCAGGGTCTCCCACGTCTCTCGCCAGCCTATCTTCCACACCAGGAAGAGCAGCAAACCGACGCTGACGCCTATCTTCAACACGTTGAGTGCTTTGTCTTTCAATACTCCTCCACCTTCACTGGCCACGTGCGGCCCCGCTCGCCCGGACCAACCAGGGACACCTGTGGAAGGGATAATACGGCGGATTCCCTCACCGCGCTACGACCTCCCCCGAGCGTACCTCGGCTAGCTCTACCGCTGTGTCTTCATCGAAGGGAAAGACGGCGAGCGTGGAACTCACCACGACGGCCTGGAGCCTGTCTTCCCGCACCGACCAGTCGTCGCCGTCTGACACGCCCAACCCGATGTGGAAGTCGGACCCCACATCCCAAGGGAGCGTCTGCATCCAAACGATGTCCCCCGGCTCCCAGAAGCTGGTGGGATACCAGACCGCGGTGGTCATAGGCCGGAGGCTCGTGTCCTCGACGATGGTCCCGGTGTCGTCGTAGAAGAAGGGATAGATGTGATAGTCCCGATCCAGCGGACCGAGGGCTTCCCAGTACAGGGACAGACTGGTGGTGTCGCCGTCTTGCGCCAAGCTGAAACCCAGCAAACGCAGAACCTGGCCGAACTCGATCTCCGTTGGGTACTCGATCTCCGGCTCCTCCGGTCGAGCGAAGGAGTAGAACTGATCGGGCAGCTCAGCGGCAAGGCCCGCCTTCCGTTGCAGGAGTATGTACCCATCCTCAGCCGCCAGCACACCGAAGCCTTCCTCTGTGACCAGAGTACGATACTGTCGATACTGGTCGTTGGGGTGGATGGGCCACGAATCGGCCGTCACGTCGAAGAACACGTACTCCGCGTCCTCGACGCGAGGGAACATGTAGATCTTCTCGCGCTGGCTCAGGTGCGGGTTCAGTTTGGATTGGGCGGACACTACGGCCTCCTGGGGCACCAGCGCCACAAACCTGTTCGCCAGCCGGTCGTGCTCCGTCACCACCGGCAGCACGAAGTTCCCACCCAGCGGCGTGAACCCCCTGGCCCCGTGGTAGAGGAGCGTGCACAGGAGCACGAAGCCGGAGATGAAGTACAGCCACTTCCTTCCGGGAGCAGGCCATTTCGCGGACAGCCTACGGGTAAGGAAGGCCGTGCCACACACGGCGGCAAGGACGACCACCGGGACCACGGGAGACGCGTAGTGGAACTTCTCCAGCGTGTACACCTGAGGGTCGCCGCTCAGCAGGATGATGCCCAGCGTGGGAAGGCACAGAAACAGCACTTGTGGACCGAGCAGGCAGATGAAGCCCACCGGGGTGAACAGATCCCGCAGGTAGACCAGCTTCTCCCTGGTGAGCATAGTCCGCACGATAGCCATGGGGTCGGTGAGGGCGGTCCTGAGGATGCCCACCGGGCCCTCTCCCACCTGGCTATAAGACCCCAGATACGGAGACTGTCCCTCTGGGTTGAAATGGGGGATGATGACACAGACCGCGACGACAAACCAGGCTATCCCCAGGGCCATGGCTGCCGAACCCACTCGCCAGTTTCGCTGTAGGAGCAAGGCGTACAACCCCAGCATCATCACCAACAACGGCATCTCTTCCTTGCAGCACATGATCAGCACTGCCAGCAGGAAGAAAAGGGCGTATCGCCTCTTCTCCAGGAAGTAGAAGGCAAACGGGAACAGCCCGGCCACGAGCGTAGTGGGGTGGAAATCGAACATGTTGGCCGCTTCGAGTGCGGGGTAGAGGAGGTATGACAAGGGGAACACGAGGGCAGCCGGGTTCGTTTCCAATCGCTCACGCGCCAGGAGGTAGATGGGCCATGCACCCAGGGCGACGACCACGGTCTGCAACGCCAGAAGGGTGCGCGGATCGCTGTAGATCAGGTACAGAGGCGAGATCAGAATCAGGATGGGATCCACGTGGTAGGCTAGTCGAGTGCCTTCCTCTCCCCAGTTCGTGAAAGGAAGAAACCTGCCGCGCAGGCTGTTCCACACCGCCTGATCCATGTTCCCCAGGTCGAAGGCCGTGGTCTCGAAAGCCTCGTGCTTCAGCACCGTCAAGTAACTGAAAACCACGACGTACAGCAGAATGGCCGTCCATACCACAGCGGCCATCAACCTTGGGTCGCTCACCTTCCTACGCCAGTCCATCACTCTTCGTCAGCGTCTTCGTATTCCGTGCTCGCCGCGGCATCCGCCGTCCCCACGAGGTGATAGGTTACGTCGATCTCGATTCTCCCCAGAGACGCCCTGTCTCCGATGACCTGCCCCTCCTCGTCCATCACGGGGAGTCGCTGCCCCTCGGCGTTGTACAAGCCCGCCACCAGCTCATACGCTCCCGCGACCGTGCTGGGTGAGGTCGCCACGCCGTGATGATCCTCGATCAGCTCCCCCGCGCGCCAACCAGTCGCCGGCCTCCACCCACCCACAGGCTCGCTGTCTTGCTGCGCCACCACTCGGCCGGTCGTGTCCACCAGGTGCAGGAAAACCTTGTAGCTCTCTGTGACTGCTTCACCTGCCTCCCAAACCAGCGTCACCGGCAAGATCTCGCCGGCCTCCATGGTCTGAGGAAGACCGCTGTGACGCAGCAGGGTGATCTGCCCACCGAAATCAGCCTCCACCGTCCGGCTCGCCTCCCCAGTGAGAGACTCGGCAGGGCAGGTATACAAACTGAGCAAGGCGGGCCCATACCAGGCATCCAGGGTTGGGACACAGTTCTCGCTCAGCCACGGCCCCAGCACGGACCGGGCGCCTTCCCCCTCACCCGCCTCGAACACGGTAGCCACTCGCTCGTGCCCGGCGACCGTCTCCTCGGCTATCTCGATCAAGGAAGAAGGGGCCATACTCTCCGCCTCCGGGAGCAGGACCAGATCCGCATGCCCCTCATAGTACCGTCCCAGCAACGCCACCTCGTGCGCGGGATGGAGCAGCAGAGCGCCTCCATCACCCAGATAGAGGTCCAGTTCCTCTGCCAGGGCCTCGTATTGCTCCGCCTCGTAACCTTCTGGCAACGCATACCGCCTCTCGTAGAGGTAGATGATGTTGCCGTCGGGGAGTGGATACTCTCGCACCACCTCGAAAGCCTCCCGGAAGAGGGTCGGCGGGTGCTCAAGGATCGTATTCACCACCTTTAGCGACGCTACATCCAGCTTGTGCGCGGGATTGGCCGAAGGCACCGCTACGTAGTCCACCTCGAACAACTGCGGATACGCCGGCCTCCCTGTCCAGTTCTGGGCCAACTCCCGCAGCGTCACGTCGGGGAAGTCCGTGTAAATGACGTACAGGAAGTGCTCGTCGTGCACCTGTCGAGTATTGACCAGCAAGCCGAGCTCTACAGACTGTCCCCGGGCCTGGGCTTGCTCCGACAGGTATTGCAGCACCTCCGGAACGACCCAGTACCCGCTGTCGGTGTCACCCCAGTTGGGCAACTGGTTCTGGAACTTGTGCGCGAAGACGTTCACCGGCCCCACGTCGGCGGCCTCGCGCAGCCAGTACAGACCGTCGAACGAGAGGGCCAGCCACTGCCCTGTACCGAGCACGGCCACCAGCACCAGCGCTGCCAGGCGCAACCTGCTCCAGCGGATCCTGCTCAGCCCGTAGGCCGTCACCACTCCCAGCGCAGGGAGGATAGGCATGATGAAGCGAGAGTGCTTGGAGCTTGGACGAAAGGAGAACACGAGGTAGGGCACAACGATCCACAAGAAGAGCAGCAGGAACTCGCTGGTCAGGGCTCGCCGCCAGGCAAAGCCATTCCTGAGACTTCTCCAGGCCAACGCCAGCAAGCCGACGATCACCAGCGCCAGCACCACCACGTACATCAGGGAGAGCTGCTCGTTGACCAGATGATCCAGATAATAGCCAAAGGCCCAGCTCTGTCGCTCCGGCCTGCCCCATGCGATGAGGAAGGTATGGTCGATGAAGTCGATCCTGGGCAGATACCACGATCCGGCCACGACGGCGCCAAGCCACAGACTTGCCAACAGATTCCAGCCCCTGCTCCCTGTCTGCCTCAGCAGGTAGATGAGCCCGCCGAGGAGGCACCATGAGAGCGGCAGCAGGAGATGTCCCAGCGGCAATCTTGCCACCCGGTCGACGTTGGGCAGGTACCAGATGAGGCTCAGCCCTGCAGCCAAGGCGGCAGAAACCACCGCCCACCTGGCATCCAGACGTAGTGAGCGGAGGCCCTTCCCGGCCTCGGACAGCAGCCCCGACCTCAAGACCACGACTAGCAGCGCAGGGAAGACGAAAAGTACGTAGGTCCATTTCGTCAACAGCCCCAACCCCACGGTCAACCCAAACAGCAAGCTGTACGCCCTGTGGCTGAACCCCTGGCTCGACAGCAACAGCCAGAAGCTCAGAGCTACCATGGCGGTGAGAGAGAACTCGATGTAGGTGTAGCGGGACATCCCAAAGATCATGGGCAGCGTAGAAGTGACGAAGGCGCAAAGCAGGCCCACCCCCTTGCCGGCGACGTGCCGGCCGATCCCGTAGGCGGACAGGAGCAAGACCACGAGGAAGAGCGAATTCACAGAGGCCGCCACGTCCATCGAGATGCCGAAGACCTTGTAGAACGCTACCATGGCCCAGTGGAACAACGGCGGGTAGTAGCCACTGTGGGTCCAGGCCTCGAAGGTGGAGCGCAGCGTGACCTGCTGCAACAGATCGTTGTAGACCAGGCTCTCGATGAGGTGGCGGGGTCGATCCCAACCCACGATCACCACGTTCGTCCGTAGCCAGGTCCAGTTCACGGCCACTTGGGCAGCGATGAGCAAACCCAGGAGCAGGACCTGCCACCTGCTCCTCAAGAGGCCCTTCACTTTCTCTAGACTATGTCCGGACATCGACCCGGGTCCCGAGGTGCTCTCCGCGGTCACTGTGTATCCTGCAACTCCTCGTAGATCTGCCACTCCCTGGCGTACTCGTCCCCTCGACCCTCGGCCTCGTACACCAGCGCCAATCCGTAGTGCGGCTCCGGCGCGTCCGCCTTCAACCCAGCGGCCTCCTCGTAGTGAACCACCGCCTGGTCCAACTGCCCAGCCTCTCTGCGCAAGTCGCCCAGGGCCAGGTGAACCGAGAAGGCAGCGGAAGGGGGCACGGATGTCAGGACCTCTTCGTACAGCCTCGGGACTCCCTCTCTATTCAGACCCTGCTGTACGTAGATCACCCACAGATCGTCGTACATCACGGGTGCGATCTTCAACTCCCTCCCTCGCGCCGCGGTCTCGTCGTCGACTTCGAAGACCACCTTGAAGAAGAAACCCAGGGCCTCTGATAGCTCGTCGTCGACGGCACCCATCTTGTCCCGGGCTGGACCCACGAACCACACTCCGCCTTCCTGAGCCGCCCCGCCTGACAGAAACACTTCGCTGCCACCGATGAGGAAAGTCGCCTCTTCCAGACTCTCCTCGTAGCGCGGCATAACCACCTGAGAGAACGGCCCGGGTGACACGACCACCTCCCCCGGAAGTATCCGGGCCGCCACCAATGACGCCACGCCTCTCCAGTCCGCCCTGTCTTCCTCGTAGTATGCCTGCACCGCAGGGATCGTCGCCGCCCCGATGCAGGCCAGCAAGATCACTAGGCCAGCTATCTCCAGACGCCTTCCGCCGCCTGCCCACCGCTGTCTGACGAGGGAAACCATCGCGGTCAGACCTCTGGCCACGAAGAGCAGGTACAGCGGCAACATAAACAGGACGTAGCGGGGCCTGAAGTTGTGTCCTGCCGGCATCACCACCAGCGCAGCGAAGGGTGTCAGGATCCAGCAACATGCCAGCCACAACTGGACCCGCTCGCTACGCGCCGCGGCAATTGTGCCCAGAGCGAAGGGGACGAGAAGAACCAGCACTCTCCATCCAGAACCGAGCCCCCAACTGTCCAGCGCCTGGACAATAAGGGAAGGAGCCAACCCCGCCCCTCCTATCCCCTCCAGGCCCTTGCTCCCGCTCAACCCCCGCCACAGGTGTGGGACCATGGGGATATAGGCCAGAGCTATGATAGCCAAGCTAATCACGAATGCCAACACTCTGCTTCTGTCCAGCGGGACTCTCCGCCGCTTCCCCTGCCCGCGAGCGATCCACAGACCGGCCACGAAGGCCATCTCCGCCCCGAGCACGAAGAAGGCAAAGAGGTGGTTATACAGGTTCAAGACCGTGCAGACCACGAACCCGGCGAACCACTTCCACTCCCTGTCCCTGGCGAAGATCGCCCGATACAGGAAGTAGACAGACAACAACGAGAGCAACACCTGAAGCGTGTAGAAGCGAGCATCCTGGGAGTAGCGCAGGTGGAGAGGAGCAACAGCCAGCAGCAGAGCGCCAACAACGCCCTCCCTCTTCCCCCACAGCCGCGCTCCGAGGGCGCACGTCGCAGCCACGCCCAGCACGCCGAAGACCAGTGCGGGGAACCTCAGCAGGAAGTCGTTGTCTCCCAGACGCAGGAAGGCGTGGGTCAGAAGGAAGTAGAGTGGCGGAGCCGGTAGTGCTGTGTTGTAGAGAGGGATGGAGACCACTTCGTACAGGCTGTTCTCAGCGGACGCGATGGCAGAGGTGAAGATCTCATCCTGCCACAGCCCTCTGGCGTCGAGGCCCCACAGCCGTAGTCCCACGGCAAGGAGCAGGACCGCAACCAGGAGCACGCCTGTGAGCCCTCCCCAGGTTCGAGCAGTATCGCTTCCACGACGCTCGCCGCTCATCCGTCACCACTGCGGTGTCCTACGGCAACCCGCATTCGCCCTGCACCTGTCACCCTGATCGAACCCACGAAACACGCGCCTGCCTTTGCATCCGGGATCTCTCTATCAAGCTCCCTGTGAGTCAGCCCGTTGTGGACCCGTATAGAAGCACGTGCACCTCCCCGTGCTCGGACTCGCTTATGGGAAGGGAGTGATTCTCCAGCCAGCCATTCACGAACGCGCCGAGTTCCGCATCGCCGCCGGTCCACACGACGAGGAATACCCTTTCGTGAGCGGCGACGATGGTCGCCAGTTCCTGCCCGAGGGCCTCCTCGTCGAGAAGAGCATCCGCGGACAGGGGATAGGGCGGAACATCACCCGTGTAGTACCGCCCCAGCACCTCCACCTGGCCCCCTGGGACTAGGATCATGGCATCGCCATCCCCCGCCAGGCTCTCTATCTCCGCTGCCGCGGCCCGGAAGTCCGTTTCCACGTACTCCCCCTCCAGGTGATACCGTTTCTCGTACAGGTAGACCGTATCCCCATCAGGCAGGGTATGCTCCCAGACCACCTCGAAGCACTCCTCGAAGAGGGATGGCCCACTCTGGATGATCTCCATCGCCTCCAGCCCGTGCTCCCTCAAGCCGGGCAGCGGATCGCTCTTCATCAGCAGGAAGTCACACTCGAACAGACGCTCGTAGAACGGCGGCTCCTCCCAGCCATCGCGGGCGAACTCCCGCAGCGTGATCCCCGGGTAAGCGTCGTACAGCAGATACTGGAAGATGGCATTGTTGGAGTAGGAGCGGTTGACCAGGTTGCCCAACTGGACAACGTCCCTGCCGTCCCGCACTCTCCGTTCTTCCACCAGGTCCAGCACCAGCGGCGCCACGAAGAACCTGGAGTCAGTACGGTCCGACGAGGGCAATTCCACGTAGCTTCCCTCAGCCAGCAGGTTCACCTCTCCAAACCCAGGCAGCTCCACCCGTGCGCTCTCCCGCAGCCAGTCCAGGCCGTCGTACGAGAAGGCGAAGAACTGCACCAGCCCCACCAGGACCACCACAGCGACGAGGATGCGTCGCGCCAGGACCGGCTTGATCTCCTGGAGTCCTCGAGCCGAGAGGAGGGCCAGCGGGGGCAGAAGAGCCACGTCGAAGCGCGAGTTCATGGTCTGGGAAAAGGTGAAAACGCACATGGACACGACAAACCACAGCACCAGGATCCACGTGGACTGGCTCACACCTCTCAGGAGGGACCTGATTCCCGTCTTGCGCCACCGGTAGTACAGCAGGAGAGCCACGGCAATCACCAGGACCGTGAAGTACAGGGGCGAGAGCTGCTCGTAGGGCAAGTACCTCAGGTATCGTACGTAGAACGAAGGGTTCAACGGGCCCAGACCCGTGCCCTCCATGTTCAGCCCGCTGTAGACCACCGTCAAGAATCGCTCGGAGAAACGGAGGTTGGGCAATGACCACACGCTCCCCACCGTGGCCCCGATGAGCATCGCGCTGAGGAGATGGGCGCCTTGACCGGGAGGGCGCGACAGGGCAAACAAGGTCAGGCTGATCAGCAGCCACGAGATGGGTATCAGCCAGTAGCCCAAAGCGAACCCCTCCAGCCGGTCCAGGTTCGGCCAGTACCACAGCAGGGCCACACACAGTCCGGCAGCCGCATGGAAGAGGGGAGATCTCCAGAACCGCTGCCAACCGGAGCGCATCTCTATCCTCGTCGTAAGAGTCGCTCTGACGTCCCTCAGCGCTCCAGAACGAAGAGCCACGTAGGCGATGGGTCCGCCCGCGAAGGCTACGAAGGGCCACTTGGTGAGGATCCCCAGACCGATCACCAGCCCCAACCACAGCGAGTACCCTCGATGGCGGAACCCCTCGCTAGCTACCGCAAGGTACACGGCCAGAGCCACCATGGCCGTCAGCGAGTAGTCCACGTACGGCATGCGCGAGATGGAGAATAGGATAGGGTAGGTGGAGACGAGAAACGCAGCGAGCAACCCCACACCTTCGCCGTAGAACCTGCGGCCGATGCCGTAGACCGAGAGGAGCAAGATAGCCACGAAGACCACGTTTCTCATCAGCGCTACGTCTGTCGAGACTCCGAACAGACGGTAGAAGGGCACCGCCACCAGGTGATAGAGCGGGGGACGGTTCCACGACCAGGTCATGACCTCGAACAGGCTCCTGAGATTGACCTGAGCCAGCATCTCGTTGTAGATGAGAGTCCTCACCAGGTGCGCCGGCCGGTCCCAGCCAAGTATGGTCACCTGGGCCGTCACGAACGTCCAGTTGTTGGCCGCGTGGAAGGCCACCAGCGCGACCATGGCGGCCAGACTCGCCCACCCGGCATGCCTCGGCCCGCTTCTTCCGGATACCTCACCCATCCTGATCACCGTCAAGGCTGGACTCTGTGGGCACCACCACTATGTGCCCGAGCTCGATGCTATCCGCCCCTGCTTCTCCTCCGTCGAGGACTCGCAGCCGCTCCCCCGTAGTGGGCAGGTACAGACCAGCCACCAGCAGATACTCGCCGGGACCTGTGTCCTGAGGAACCAGAAGGCCGTGCTGGTCCCTGATTCTCCCTCCGAGGTTCCAGCTCGATGTCGGGAGGAAGCCGCCCCCTGGTTGCCCATCGTGCTGGGCGACCACCTGGCCCTCACCATCGAGGAGGTGGACGAACACCGCGTAGTCGTCAGCCACCTCGTTCAGAGCAGACCATTTCAGAGTGACACACACGATCTCCCCAGGCTCCACCGTCTCATCTAGGATCTCCAGGCTTGCCAGGGAGACGTAGCCGCCGAGGTCAGCGTCGACTCGCCGCTCCACGGCAACCGTCTCCTCTCCGCCAGGGGAAGCATACAGGATCGACCTCACATCTCCATACCACTCGTCTGCCGCTCGGTATGCGTGTTCGCTCAGCCAGCGCTCCAAGGAAGAGTCGAGATCCGCCTCGGCACCGCCCCGTACAACGAAGTGTACTCGATGGTGGTTCTCCAGGATCCCTTCCAGAATCGCCTGGTCCTCGCCGGTCTCTCCCGTGGGCAAGAGATAGAGGGTGGAAGGCCCTTGGTAGAAGCGGGCGAAAGTGCTCGCCTCCTGGGGTGGGGCGACGATGATAGCGTCTCCGTCTCCCGACGTCGCAGCTAGACCTGCAACCAAGTGCTGATAGTACTCTTCCACCCGTGGCTCCGCAGCAGGCACGCGCTTGCCGAAGAGGAACACCTCTTCTCCGTCCGGGAACTGATACTCGCCCAGAAGCTCGAAGACTGCCTGGAAGACCTCCGGCGACTCGCCAATCCTGCGCACGGCCTCCTTCGCACCGTCGCTGAGCTTGTAGGGGTCGTGGGTGCTGTAAACCACGTAGTCAGAGGCGAACACCTGGGTGTACACCGCAGGCCCACCCTCATCCCTGGCCAGATCCCGTACCTCGACCTCCTCGAAGTCAAGCAACGTCTGGTACCTCAGGATGTCGGCGTTCAAATAGGTGTAGTTCACCAGGAGCCCCAGGGTGGCCGGACCCTCTGAGTCCTCCCGTATGGCGTTCAGGATCTGTGGCACCAGCCAGTACCCGCTGTCAGTTCGGTCGGAGTTGGGAGGCATGACGTAGGCCCCCTCCCCGAGGAGATTGAGGCGGCCGATCACAGGTACCTCGATCACAGTCCTCTCGGAAAGGGCGTAGAGGGCATCTGTCGAAAGGACCAGACACTGCACCACGCCGCAAACGATCAGCAGCGAGACAACCGCTGCTCTCAACCCGCGCGTCTGTATGCTCGCTAGACCCCGCGCGGTGATGAGAGCCGCCGCCGGGACCAAGGCGATGTTGAACCGGGAATTCCAGGTCTGAGACAGGGTGAAGATCAGGAAAGGCACCACGAACCACAGCGCCAGCAACCATGCTTCGTGACTCAACCGCCTAGAAGTCGAAGCGCCCTTTCGGAACCAGGCGTAGGCCAGCACGACGATCGCCAGGAGGAAGGCAGCGAAATAGAGAGGAGAGAGCTGCTCGGTGAGCATCATGCTCAGGTAGCGCACGTAGAAGGTCGGATCCAGGAAGCTCAAGCCCTTGCCCTCGATGTTGACGCCACCATAGGCCACGAACACGAATCGTCCCGAGAAGCCGATGTTGGGCAAGGACCACGCTGAGGCCAGGGTGCCCCCAATCAAGACCGCGCTCAGGAGATTGGTCCCCTGGTTCGCGCCCCTGGACGCCACGTAGAAGGTAAGGCTGAGGAGTATCCAGGAAAGCAGGGGAAGCCACCCTGCGAGCACAAAGCCAGAGAGGCGATCCCAGTTGGGGACGTACCAGATCGCTGTCAACGCCAGGGCAGCAAGAATGTGAAACAAAGGAGAGGTTGCCACCCGGCGACGCCCGGTGGAGCCCCTCGCGCCGTCCCAGGACACGAAGAGCAGGCGTCTCAGCGCACCAGAGCGCCACGCCTCGTAAGCGATGGGAACGCCGGCGAAGGCAATGAACGGCCACTTGGTGAGCAACCCCAGTCCCATCCCCACCCCGAAGACCAATGACCACCCCCGGTGACGAAAGCCGTCGGTCTTCAGAAGCAGATAGATAGCCAGGGCGACCATCGCCGTCAACGCATAGTCCACGTAGGAGAGCCGAGAGATGCTGAACAGGACGGGATAGAGAGAAACCAGACAGGCAGCCAGGAGACCCATCTTGCGTCCATGGAGTAACCGCCCGATGCTATACACCGACCACAGAAGAATGGCCAGATACAGGCAGTTGCTCATCAACGCCACGTCGGTCGATTCGCCGAACAGGCGATAGAAAGGCACCACGGTCAGGAAGAAGAAAGGAGGCCGATTCCAGGGCCACGTCAGCGCAGTGAACAACGACCTGAGGTTGATCTCCCCCAGGATGTCGTTGTAGATCAGCGTCTTCGCCAGGTGGGAGGACCTATCCCAACCCATCAGTGTGACGTTGGCCTCCGTCCACAGCCAGTTGAGGACGGTGTGGAACAGAAAGAGGCCCAGCAGGGCCGCCCCAGTCAAGTAGCGCCCCCAGCGTGCTCCGCTTTCACTTTGAGTGCGGAGTGCCAGCATGCTAGTCCTCCATCACCGTGACTTCGCCAAGGTGGACCGTGTCACCGATCACCTCTCCCTGCGCGTCCAGCACAGGCAACCGCTCGCCCGTGCTCAGAAGATACATCCCCGCCACCACCTGGTACCGGCCCGGGGGAACAGACGACTCCACAGGGAGATCCACTTCATCTCGTACCTTATCGCCGACGTCCCACCGCGACGTAGGATAGAAGCCCTGTGTCGGCTGGCTATCGTACTGATCTACGGTCCGCCCGCCCTCATCCGAGAGATGCACGAAGACGGTATAGTCCTCAGCGATCGCGCCCAGTGCCTGCCAGTACAGCGTGAGAAACACATCCTGACCTGCTTCCACCGAGGCAGGCACGCCGTCGTGTCCCAGCAGCAGCACCTGGTGGCCTAGATTGGCGGCCAGGGGTTCAGAAGGCGCCACTTCTTCGTCGCCGCCCACCCAGACGTAGTCGAGCACGACGACGTCACTGGCAGAGGACGCGACCTCCTGGGCCACCGGAAGGCGTACCTCATCTCCGCTGCGGTACAGCCCGACCTCCAAACGATACCATCCCGGAGCCACGTCGCCTGGAATAGTCAGGAGCCGCGGATCGGGCACCGTCTCATCCTCCGTCCAGTAGTAGGTTGGGTAGAGGTTCCTCAAGGGAGGAAAGTCGTCCTGGGCGATCGGTGACCCATCGCTCCCTTGTAGGTGCACGAAGACTGTGTACTCCTCGGCTATGGGCTGTTGCGCCTTCCAGTACAGGGTCAGCGACAGCTCCGAACCAGGGGCCAGCACATCGCTCGAAAGCTCATAGCCCACCAGCCGGACCTGCTCTCCGAAGGCGACAGCACGCGATTCCGTCACGTCGGGCTCCGGCACAGAACGGAGCCCCTCGGCCAGGAGGACCCTGACCCCCTGGACCTCGTGTACCACGTCCATCTGCTCGGCCACCGTGCGGATGAAATCGAGGTCGAAGCGCGCGGCAATTCGCCACCCGTCCACCACGAACCAGACCCGCGAACCACTGCTGAGGACATCCTCGAGTTGCGAGGCCGAGCTTAGCAAGGGTGCCCCGATCCAACGGTCGATAGGCACACCATCCTCGAGGAAGACGTATTCCTCGTACGCCCTACCCGAGGCATAATAGTCGCACCGAGGCAGATAGAGCTCACAGGCGAAGGGCACGATCGTCATCACAGTGTCGCCCTCCCGCCACTGCTCTGCCAGGTACTGGAAGGCCAAATCGTAGCCCCACTCCTGCTGGGTGACCGTTTCGCGAGCGGCAGGCACCAGAAGGAGCGAGGCCCCCAGCACCAGCAGGCAGGTCAGCGGACGGGATATGGGCTCCTCGACCGCCACGCCCCATCTCCAGCCCGGACGAACGCGCTTCAGCTGGTCACAGAACCAGCCCAGAGCCAGAACAGCCATCCAGGCCGCCGTGAGGAGAAACAACGGCTCCACCATGAACAGATACCGGCTATCCCGCCACGTTGGCCCCACCAGGAACACCATCTCCAAGATGGTCGATCCTGAAACGACATACAAGAACAGAGGCGCGCGCCACCGTGGCTCGAAAAGGACTTTCATCCCCTGGCTCCGCGCACCGACTACCAGGCCCGCGACCAATACGCCAAGGCCTGCCAGACAGAGGATGCTCAGAGGCAGGCGCTCAAGCACGAGGAAGAAGGGGGCTATGGGTTGGAGGCCGGTCACCACGTCCAGGGTCGGCGCCAGATAGGGACGAGCTTCGGCCAGTGCTTGTAGCTGGCCCGGCTGGCCAACGGCCTTCAGCACGAAGGTCGCAGCTATGCCCACCAGAGGAACACCTGCCTGAACGATCAGACCTGGCCTCATCGCGCGACGAGGTCCCACGAGAAGAAGCAGCCCCAGGAGCAGGGGTGCGTACAGCAGAACACTCACCGGATGCGTGAACAGAGCCCCCAGGTAGCAGCACACTGCTATCCAACGGTACCGAGCGCCATCTCGGTCGGTGCAGCCGCGCCACACGAACCAGACCGAGAGGAGCACCAGCAACTGGAGCAAGGAGTACATCCTTACGCGTGCCCCCCAGGCGATCGCCTCGGCAGAGAGTGTCCCCAGGGCAGCGGCTACCAGGCCCGTGGGCGTCGAGAAGAGCTTGCTGCCCACATAGTAGACCAGAGCAATCGTGGCCAGACTCAGCACTACGCTGAGGGCACGGCCCACCACGGCATCGAAGCCCAGGACCTTGAGCAACGCTGCCTCGAGATACGAGAACAAGAGGCCCTGCTCATACAGCGTGCCTGAGGGTAGCAACGGGTAACCGTGCTCCAGGACGCCCCGGATAGCCAGGAGGGAGATGAACTCGTCCACATGAAGGCTGATGTTCGTCAAGTAGGCCAGGCGGAAACCGAGGCCGACGCAAAGCAGTGCGAGGAGGATCACTACTGCGTAGAGTGGAAGTGAGCTCCTGGAGGGTCTACTGAGCGTCATGCGGGGATCCGTGCGTGCCCTTTTCCCTCAGCCCGAGGGGAGCTGAGTCCAAGCCGTGGCCGGTCTGGGCGACGCGCCCAACGACCTCCGAGAAGAGGGCCTCATACCGCTCCGCCACACCAGAGATGTGGAAGGACTTCACGTGCTCCTGGTTGAATCGGGAGATCCTCTCACGCAAGGCCGAATCCCCGCTCAGGCGCGCGATCCCCTCCGCCAGAGCATCCACATCTCCCACCGGAACCAGGAAGCCCGTTTCTCCGTCCTTGAGGAAATCGGTCTGCCCCCCGGTGGAGCTGGCGATCACCGGCAGACCACAATGCATCGCTTCCAGGAACACGAGCCCAAAGCCCTCGTGTACGGACGGAAGCACGAAGATGTCAGACGCCGCCAGGTACTGGAACTTCCGTTCCCCCCAAATGGCGCCCAGGAACTCGACCCTGGCTGAGAGACCGAGGTCTTCGGACAGGTCACGCAAGTGCTTCTCTTCCGGCCCCTCCCCTATGATCAACAGTCTTACGTCACCGCGCTCCAACTTGCCCAGCGCCATCAGCAAGCCGTCCAGGGCTTTGCGCTTGATCAGGCGCCCGATGGTGATCAAGACTACGTGCTCCTCCGGAATGCCTAGCTCAGCGCGGCTCTTTTGCTCGAACTGAGGGGCGGCGAGCCCGTAGTGGATGACCTCGATCTGCTTCTGGCACTGTAGATCCTCCAGGGCCCTGCGCTTGATGTCCTCCGAGATGGCGATGATGTGAGACGAGGAATCGAGCACACGCCGCACCACTCCCCTCAGCACTCTGTTGCCGCTGGGCGAGAGCTTCTTGCTGGGATCGTAGATATCGCCGCCGATGATGGTCAAGACCATGGGCGTCCTGAACAGCCGCGATAATACAACCCCGGTGGGACCAGAGGGGATGGCGAAGTGGGTGTTCAGAACGTCGTACCGTTTCTTCCGTAGTATCTGACAGCCCTTCGCCACTCCGCACGGTAGAAACGAGAGCATCGACGGAAGACTGGCCGTAGACAGGTCCCCCCTACCCCACACAGGGACGCGATAGACACCCAGTCCCTCAACCGTCTCCTCGCTGGGAAGGTCGCCCCAGCCCGTGGTCAGAACGTCTACCTCATGCTCCCTTTCTGCCAATGCTCTGCCTATGTGGTAGCTGGCCACTCCCCCTCCCCCTCCCAGAGGGGGAAACTCGTAGTTAACCATCAAGATCCGCATCACTCATTCCAGCATCTCTCTGATCGCGTAGATCTTCTTGCCCTGGGCTTCGTGATACGTTCGTGCCGTGAGCTCTCCCAGCAGGCCCATGGTCACCAGTTGGACGCCCACGAGGATCAGGAGTATGGCCAGCAAGAGGAGCGGCCTGTTCGCAATAGGGCTCCCGAGAACGAGCCTCAGGAACGACAGGTACGCCGCAATCACGGTACCGAGCATGAAGGAGAACATGCCCAGCAGGCCAAAGACCTGCATGGGCCGGGAGGCATAGCTAAGCAGGAACTTGACCGTCACCAGGTCGAGCACCACCGTGATCGTCCTCGACAGGTTGTACTTGGACTCACCAAAGCGGCGCGGATGGTGGCTCACCTTCACCTCCGCCAGACGCACCCCCATGGAGCTGGCCAACGCTGGTATAAAACGATGCAACTCACCGTAGAGGCGAACACTGCGGATCACTTCGAGACGATAGGCCTTCAGCGAGCAGCCATAGTCGTGCAACTTGACGCCAGTCATGCGCGAGATCAGCCAGTTGGCGACCGTGGAGGGCAAACGCCGGGAGAGGAAAGGCTCCTTCCGGTCCTCGCGCCACCCGCTGACGATGTCGTAGCCCTCAGCCATCTTGTCCAGCAGCTTCCCTATGTCAGCGGGGTCGAACTGCAAATCGGCATCCATGCTGACCACGATCTCTCCGGCCGCCTCATCGAAGCCAGCTGCGAAAGCCGCAGCCTGTCCGAAATTCCGCCGCAGTCGAACCACCTTGAGCTTCGAGTCACCCTGATGCAGCTTCTTCAGCACCTCGAAGCTGCCGTCGATGCTACCATCGTCTACAACGACGATCTCATAGCTCCTGCTCAAGCCCTCGAGCGCTGCCTTGAGCGCCGTGTAGAGCGGCTCTATGCTCTCCTCTTCGTTGTAGACAGGAATGACGACCGAGAGTTCCACAAGATCGTCCGCCACCGCTCGCTCCACACTCCCTTCCAAGCCTCTGAGACCGTGCCAAGCGACATTATATCATACACCCCGGCCTGAGCAACAGCACCTTGACACTGCCTGGATCAAGGGGCATTGCCTATTGAGGACGCCTCCATCTGGCGTAGGGCTCGCACGTGGGATCTCATAGTCTACCAGAAGGAGAGCGCCGGACGAAGCACCCAACGTCGGCCAACAGAGCGCATGGATCCCTGGAAACGCAAGACGCTGAGCAGGAACTGCGCGCTACAGCTTCGATTCCTGGCCGGCAGTACGCTGGCTCATTGCGCCGTGAGGGTGATGGGATCGACCTCCTCTCCCATCGGCTCGGGAGCGGTCCTGATGGCTACGCAGCTCAAGGTGTTGCCGGATACGGTCACTCTCATCACGTGCTTCATCTCTTCCATGTACACCGGCGGGAACTCAGCTCCACCGGAGAGATTTCCCGTCGCCGCTCCTCCGCCTCCGGTTACGATGTAGGTAACGCCATCGACGACGAAGCGCTGGTAGTTGCGGTCATGGGCGTTGAAGACCAGGTCCACACCATACTTCGCGAACAGGGAATGCGCAGCTCTGGCCTCCGGCTTGCTACCTACCGGTCCGTAGCTGTAGGGAGGATAATGGAAGAAAGCGATCTTCCACGTCTTGTCGGTGTTAGCCAGGTCGTTGTCCAACCAACGGTATTGCTCGCTCCCAGGACTCATGTCCTGATAGCCGTCGATCTCCAACGAGACGAAGTGTGCATTGCCATAGTCGAAGGAATACCACCGCTCATTGTTGGGGAGACTGAACAGGCGGAAGTAGTTGTAATGGTTGGCCTCCCCTTCCCCCATGGTAGGGAACATGGTGATAGTGCTCATCACGTCTCCCTCGAACGTGAAGAACTCGTCCCAAGCAGTCATCTCGGCTCCTCTAGCCACCAGATCACCTGCCAGGAGATAGAAATCAGGCCGTATGCCGTTGAGCCACACCATCGCTGCCGTGTGACCCTCCGTGGCACTGTTGCGATAGCGGCCCATGTGATCCTGGGCCGGGTCGATCCCACTGTTGGTATCGCCGAAGACGACGAAGGTGAAGGAAGTCTGTCCGGGGCCAGCGGCTGTCTTGAAGGTACGATCATCGCTAAGGGTTTGGGCATTGCTTCGTACCCGGTAGTGATACACAGTATTGGGGTTGAGGCCCGTGACGGTCACCTCGTGGTGAGTCGTGAAGTCACACTCGCTCGCGGTTGACCCATACGTCGACGTCGATCCGTACTGTACCACACTGTTGACCTGGTCCACCGTCTCCCAGACGATGGTTATGGCTTGGGGCCGGACCCACTGGAGGTACGGGCCACGGACCAAGCTGGTGGCCCCGGAGGGCCTGCACGTGGCTGTGGGCTGAGGAACCGGGGTATTCGTCGGTGCTGGAGGCGGAGCAGGCGCCGAGCTTCCCGGCGTAGCTGTGGGCTGAGGCTCCTCCGTCGGCTCCAGGGTCGGCTCTGACGTATGCGTCGGCTTCTGAGCAGGTAGAGGTGTCTCCACCGCTGTGGGCTCAACGGTCGGGGAAGGGGCGCTCGTAGACGTAGGGCGTGACTCAGCCACCAAGGCCTGGGCCGTTGCCGTGGCCCGGACCGAGTCTATGAAGGAGAGTGTGGGCGTGGGCAAAGGGCGCAGTTGAAGGTATCCGTACCCGCCAAACAGGCAGATGCCCACTACCGCACAAAACAGCACGGCGACGCCCACAGATATCATAGCCGTCTGGTTGACACGCAATTGCATAGGCGTTGCTCCTTCCACGGACGAGACACGGTACTATACCATCTCCCCAAACCGTCCACAAGACCGCGGTTCGCCAACGCGGGTTGCTCCTGGCAACAGAGCACCCCCCCTGGCCTCTACGGCGAACCCTTTGGGCCTTCTTTGAGGAATCTCTGAAGCGGGGGTTGGCGATCCTCCGCGGGTCCGCACGGGGCAACACGAGCCCCGGTGAACCAGCTACACAGGAAGCCAAGGAGTCACGGACTCCCTATGAGGACGTCGCAATTCGCGGGCATCTTGGAGTGGTCAGACAGTCCACTGCGCCGCCGATTCCTGACCGTCGTACCTCAGGCCCCGCGAATCACTGCCGCCTCACCGGGGAAGAGAGAGGCGAGAGCTGTCTCACGGCCCGCTGGGCCGCGCACAGGGATCACCCTCGATGAAGTCGTTGCTGGTCAGTTGGGTCACCCCCCCGCCGCTGGAGTTCATCACGTACACATCGCCGTTGCCCGTCCGGTATGAGCCGAAGACGATCTGCTCTCCCCACCGCTGCCAGCTAGGGTCGGAGTCGGACACTTCATTGTGAGTGAGTCTCGTCTGGTTTGTGCCATCGGCGTTGACGGTGCAGATCTCGAAACTGCCACCTCGCCAGCACTCGAAGGCGATGCGCGTGCCATCCGCCGACCATGACGGGTCCCCGTCGGCATACGCGTTGTTCGTGAGCCTTCTCCAGTGGGTGCCATCGGGCCACATAGTATAGATCTCAGAGTCGCCCTCCGGGTTGTCGCGGTCCGACGCGAAAGCGATGCGGCTGCCATCGGGCGACCACGAGGGGTCTGTCTCGTTGTATTTGTTGCTCGTAAGGTTCACCAGGTTCCCACCATCGGGGTTCACCAGATAGATGTCCCAATCCCCATCGCGCTTGGAGACGAAGGCGATTCGCGTGCCATCGGGCGACCACGATGGGTCGTAGTCCTTTCCATCCTCGAAAGTCAGTCGCTTCAGACCGCTCGAGTCGCCCGTGTCGACGCTCATAGTGTAGATTTCACGATTTGGAGGATCTTCGGCTGTGCGCTCCGACGCATACACGATCTGGGAGTAGTCCGGCGACCAGGAGGCGTCGGAGTCCCGCTGTGGGTTCTTGGTCATTCGAGTCTTGCCACTGCCATCGGCGTCCATTACCCAGATGTCCCAATTGTCCAACCGTTTCGACTCGTAGACGATGGGCCCCGGCGCCGGGACCGGCGTGGGCGTGGGTGTAGGCACCCAAACCATGACCAGAGGCTCGTAGAAGGGTGTACCGGTCGCTTCCGCAGCGCCTGTACTCGTGGGGCTCTGTGCTAGAGCAATGATCGTGCTCGACCACAAAACGCCAACTAGTGCAACAATCCTCATCGGCCAGCGAGGACCAGCCGCTTGACAATCACGATGCTCCATGATCACCCTCACACCAGACGGAAAGACTCCGCTATCATAGTCGCTGTGGACTCAAGCCACAGTCTCAGCCGCCCCAGCGTGATTTGCAGCGCGCTGTGTGCGGAACAGACTCGGCACATCACCCTTGTTCCCTGCCTGGTAACGCGCCAGTACCCGCTGCCCTCCAAACCTATTATACCATATGGGACGTCCAGAACAAGTGTCCAAGCGTCCCTTGTGTAGCCGCAGCGCCAGAGTTCCACCCTCATCGACAATATGGGCTTCGACCCTGCGTACGCTGGCAATTGCCTCGGGATGCCGATCCCGGGGATTGGACGACTCGTGATGAGAAAGGAACCCACGCATACACCGTCCTGTACCCATCAACCTCACCGTGACGACAGCCCTGGCCGCTCTGGGCTCTGCCCAGTGAGTCACTCCGTTCTCCTTTGGACCAGCCAGAAGCCTGTCAGTGCCGCCAACGCCAACACGGCAGCGAGGCTCACGGCGAGACCGATCTTGAAGGAGAGCGGATCGAACACGAACTCCACGCGGTGATCGCCGGCCTCGAGTCGCACCGCCCTGAATGCGTAGTCGGCCTTGTACACCTCTCTCTCTGCGCCGTCCACCACCGCCTTCCACCCAACGTAGTACAGATCGCTCAGCACAAGAAAGCCGTCTCCTGGAATAGAGGCGTCGATCACCACTCCGTTGGGCGTGTATTGCACGACCTCGATTTGCTGCTCATCGGCGACCGTTTCGGCAGTGCCGGCGGCCGGCACAGCTTCCTCCTCCAGGACTACCACGGAGGCAGGATCGAACCCCTCCGCGCCCAATAGAGCCAGTGCTTCGTCTCCGTCCCTTGCGATCACGTAGTCGGGCACGAAGAAGGCCCTGGGAAGCACATCCTTGTTCTCATAGATCTTGACCTCGCCGTCGAAGACCAGTTCCAGATCGGGTTCGGTCTCGTCCAGCTCTACCATCTCCTCCCCTGGCTCGGCTATGGTCACGACGTACTTAACGTTGAGCAAGTCGAGCAGCGGAGACGTGGTGGACGCTGGATACTTGAGGGAATAGACCATCCGAGCGCTCGCTATGTCCTCCTCGATCAGCCGCAGGAACTCTACGTAGTAGTCCATGAGAACAGGAGAATAGCCCTGCACGTCCGAGATACCATAGACTGTGAAGCTGTTGGGCGGGAACACCTTTCTGGAGAGGGGACCCCTGATCACCCTGTAGATGCTGCTGTCCTCCCGCAAGAACTGGACGCTCTCCATCTGCGGATAGAGACTCTGAGGCTGCCGGGAAGGATTCAACTTCCAGCCGAAGTAGACCAGGTCTACCAGCATCACGCCCACTACCAGGAGCGCCAGCAGACTCGGCCTGAACAGATCCCGAGACCACAGCACGGCCAGAGCCCCGCACATGAGCAGCAGTGCGCTCAGTCGCAGGAAGTTGCTGACGTTGTACTGGTACCACTGGGAGGCAAGCTCAGTCGTCAAGGGCCACTCTCCAACCCGCAACAAGACGAGCCCCAGGACCACCGCGAGCGCTGCGGCCAGCAGCCCCACGCCGGCCCGGCGCAGCATCCTGGAGTCCTGTGTCGAAAGGTCGCCCAGGAGCAAATCTGCGCCCATGGCTGTCAGCACAGAGATCGGCATCGCCCACAGCGCCTTGGCCTCCAGTTGCCTGCCGATGCGAAACAGCGGCAACTCGTATAGCGCCCTGAAGAGCGGAGTATCCAGGAAGATCAACAGGCCCACCAGTGCCAGGGCCGCATAGAAGGCCGACAGGCCATCACGTCTCCGCCATACGGCCCAGAAAGCCAGAAGCAAAGGAACGATGCCCACGTACAGGCTGGTCTCTCCATACGTACCAGGGATGTTCGTCGCGAACACGTTGCGGCCCCACGGGCGGTCCACCGGGTTTCCGTACACGTCGGGCACCAGAACCGTCGCCAGCGCCAGCGGTGACCGACCGCCCTCGACCCGCTCGTCATAGGAGGTCTGCACGCGACCGGCGTAAGCGGAGGCTTCGAACGTGGGCACCAATTGCACCGCCGACAGGAGAAGGCCAAGACTCACTGCCGCCAGGGCGACCACACCGCGCCGCACAGCAACCATAGCTCCCTGACGCCGCCAGGCCAGGACAACTCTGAAGGCTCCATACAGGCCCGCGGCCAACAGGACGTAGATCACCGCTGCCAGATTTCCAGCCAGAACGCTCATGGCCACCGCACAGGCCAGCAGGAGGGTGTAAACCCACTCCTTCCTCATCAGTCTGTCCAGTGCCAGGAAGATCAGGGGCATCCACAACACTGTGCTCACCCTCGGCAGCCACGTTAGATTGCTCAGCAGGAAGCCTCCCAGACCGAAGCTCGCCGCTCCCGCCAGCGCTGCCACTCTGCGACATTCGATGTTCCTCAGATAGAGGTACATGAAGGTCTCGGCCAGGCCCACCTGCAAGAAAGACACGTAGCCGAAGCCCTCGAGGGGATCAACGAGGTAGAAGAGCGTGTACGGGAGATAGAACAGTCCGAGCCAGGGCGCTGCGGCCACCAGAGGGAGACCGCTCAGGTAGTAGGGATTCCACAGAGGAAGCGCACCGCTCTGCAAGGCCTGCCTTGCCACGAGGATCTGCGGATAGTAGGCCAGCAGGGTATCGAACTCGTAGTTGATGGGCGACTGGCTCTCCGGGTCCTCGTAGTAGTTCCACGGTATGTTTCGGGCCAGGTTATCACCGACGAAGACTTCGTCGGTGAACAGGACCCTGGCGAAGAAGACCGCTGACAACAGGAACAGGGCCAGAATCGCGAGCAGGTCCTTCTGCGTATCCGTGATGCTACGTGGTCTATTCGTCATCCCACCATACTCTGTACGCGGCGAAATCCGCGTTCTCCATCACCCGATCCAAGGTCACGGAGCCTGAGGTCCCTGCTGGTCCTCCGACGAGAGTCGTCCACTCCTGCGGGGCCACGTCTCCGGTTCTGCGGTCCACCACCACGTAGTCCACGCGATACCGCTCCAGGATGTCCGTCAGCACTCGTTCATTGTTCCAGTCGCTCCAGAAACGGTCCCGATCCTCCAGCCGCGCATTCAGACCCGACAGCGATACGAAGGAATGGCTGTAGTCGGCGATGTTGAGCGCGGGCACTCGACAAGGTGTCAGCGCCGAGGCCAACTCCCCGACCCTCTGACGGGATAGAACCACCCGGCCATTTGAGCAAGCCTCCTCCAGGAACCCGGTCAACTCCAGCTCACTCTGGGTCACCACGTCCAGACGGGCGGACATCTGACGATGGAAGAACTGTGCCGCAGAAGGAACGCTCAGGACCACCACGGCGCACACCAGTACCGCCGCCCAGCGAAGGCGTCGGCCCCGGCAGAGTTGCAGGATCAGCTCCACCGCCAGGATCGAGGCCACGTACTTGCTGAGCACGTAGAACCAGATGGACTGGTTATACTCAGGCTCGACGGGATAGCCCAGAGGCGTGATGGACAAGGTTAGGGCCATAGCTGGCCCCACCAAGACCATCAGACCCAGACAGAATCTCACGATGGTCGAGGGAGAGGGAACTAGAACCCCCCTCAGAACGCTGGGAAGAGCGAGCACGCGGAAACCCAGACTCCCTGCAAGGTAGATGGGCAGAGCTACCACACACAGCGACACGAGTCCTGCTGGACTCAGGGCACCGCCGTAGACACTATCCACCTGCTGCGCCAGCCACGTACTCTTCAGACCCAGCTCCTCCAGCGCCTGCGGGACGTATGGCCAGGGTGCAAACCTCACCCAGACCAGCGATCCAGCCTCTGTTCCCAGAAAGGAATAGAGGGCGAATGGCGCCACCGCAAGCGCGGTTGCTACGACGACCATGACCAGCCTTCTGTCTCGAAACAAGAGCAGGTAGACAGCCGCAGATATGGCCAGGACGATGCAGACTTGGGCGGTGACGAAGATCTTGTATTCCATAGCCACGGCGAAGAGAAAACCGGTGAAGACCAGCCACATACCGGTAGGCTCGCGAAGGAACTTCGTCAGGCAGAACAGCCCGCTGAACAGAATGCCCAAAGCAGGCAGCATAGGGTTCATGAAGTACAGGGAATAGGTGGTCGGCGCACCGAAGAACTGTGCCGACCATACCTCATTCGAGCCGTAGAGTAGTCCAGGGACGAAAGACAGGTCTTCTCCCAAGATGACCAGAAAGGCACTTAGCACAGCTCCGTAGCCCGAACGAAGCCACAATCGACTGAAGCAGAAGATCGCCAGCGTCGTCATCACGAGCAGCAACGTAGGTGTGAATCTCACGGTCAAATCCAGAACGCTGAGCTGTCCCACGTTGCTGAGCATCGCGTTCAGAAGGTCCATCTCGTAGTGATAGCCAAGGGGCAGCCCAGACAGATATGGCACCTCGGGAGGGATGGAGTGTGTCAACTCGTACGCTATGGAGAGGTGGAAGATCGCATCCTTGGGCCTGCTCAAGAAGCTCATGCCGCCCTGCGGCGCCGAAGCGGCATTCTGATAATACATGGGGAGCATTGCCAGAGGGACGAGTTGCACCACGATCACGACGCAGAGCAAGATGTGCGTTGCGTCCAGACGGACGCTGGATCGCCAGATCGTCATCCAGCGATTCCGCCTGCGACATACAGCGGCGACCACTGCCGTGACCGGCCAAAGGAAGAACAAGTGTGAGAGACCGCCCAAAGCTGTGATCCAGTAGGCAAGGGTGCTCACAGTCATGCCCAGCACGAGCGAGAGCGTAAGGTCCTCCAGGGGTCCGAGTTTGGATCTCGCCAGGTCCAGCAGCCACTTGCCCGGCAGATAGACCGATGCAACCACGACGATCACAAACTGGGGGAAGGCCAAGGGGGATGACGCAGTCCAGAAGCCGAAAACCAGAACAAGCGGAAGCAGGCACAACACCGCCAGCAGCAGCACGACAGGAACCGGCAGCTCCCACTCCAAGAGCATCCACCGCCTATGGTTGCTCATGGGGCATCCGGTTCGAAGCTCCCTTGCCAGCCACACAGAGCAGCGATACACCGAAGGGCATGGATCCTCTGTCGATCAGGCCAGCCTCCAGAGAGAAGATCGTGGTCAGCAGCCCATTGAACACACCACTGGGCAGGTCCAGATCGGAGCGAACTGACCTCCATCCGCCCACCATGTTCTGCACGGTGCGTACTCCCCACACGACTGGAAACAGTAGCGTGTTGAAGTACGAGATCCTCACCACCTCGAAGCCAGCCCGTTCGATCCGCTGCCTCAGCTCGGGTCTCGTGTACCTTCTGTGATGACCGGAGAAGAGGTCGAAATCACTCCACAGGAACATGAAGGCCGGCACGAAGAGGATCATCCGGCCACCACTCTTCAGCACCCTCCACATCTCCCGCAGCCCGCCTGCCTCTTGTGGAAGATGCTCGAGCAAATCGAGAGCTGTAACCAGATCGAAGCTCTCATCGGCGAAAGGCAGCGACGCTCCATCTGCCAGGCACAGACGTGACCTGTCCTGTGTCTGGCAGTACCGCATGGCCTTGAGCGATACGTCGATGCCAGTGACCTGCCCGTAGCGCTCCAGGAAGCCCATCGTGGCCCCGGTGCCACAGCCTACGTCCAGGATCTGGGGCCGTCCCGGTCCATCCAAGGATTCGTCCAGGAGACGAGAGAGAATCCTCCTCCGCCCCACGAAGAACCAGTGGGACTCCTCGACTTCGTGCACGACATCGTAGGCGGTGGGGTCCATGGCTAGTCTGGTTGCAGGACGCGGAGGGTCTGAGCGGGGACACCCCCCACCACGTGATAGGCAGGCACGTCTTCCCTGACCACGGCACCTGCGGCCACGAACGCACACTCCCCTACGGTGACGCCAGGCAGAATGGTCACGTTGGTGCCTACGAAACACCCTCTTTTCAGGACAACCCTCTTGGAGTAGGAAGGGAAATGCCTCTGTAGAGGATGGTCCTCGAAACCAACGTTCACGTGAGTCAGGATAGTCACTCTCTCAGCCAGGGTCACGCTCTCTTCCAGAACGATCTCGTCAGCCAGGTCGAGCAGCGCTTCGTCGCCGATGAAACAGTTGTCCCCCACCCGGATAGCGGCGAAGCCCTTGCGGTATACGTTGAAGAACTTGACCGCGTGGACGATGGCGTTCTTTCCGATCTGCGCTCCCACCAAACGCAAGAAGGCCGTCCTCAAGGGAGGCACGATCATCAGGCGGAAGAACACCAGCAACACAGTGCCCGCCGCGAACCTGAGAGCTTTGCGGAGCCCAATCTCTCGTAGAGCCTTCAACTTCCTAACTCGTCCCTCACTGTCTTCCTGAACCGCCACAGCTTCTGGAAGTAGCTGACAGTATCGGACAGAGGGCTGACCGTGGACTTCTTGTCAAACCGGCGTAGGAACAAACAGGGGATCTCCACGATCTGGTACCGCCTGTAGTGTGAGCGCACCATGACCTCTGTGTCCCAGAACCACCGCTGATCGTCGATCTCGTCCAGCACGGGCAGAATCCGCTCGCGCTTGAAGAACTTGTACCCTGTCTCTGTGTCGTTCAGATCCACGCCGAGTAGCGTCCTCACCAGCCAGACGTATCCGACGCTCATCACATAACGATCCAGGGACCACAGATTGAGCTTGTACACACGGCGCCCGATGGCGACATCCGCCCCATTCTGCACTGCGTTCACGCACGAGGGGATATACCGGGCATGGACCTCCAGATCGATGTCTATGAAGCCAGCGACGTCTCCCGTGCCCACTCTGATGCCATCGGCAACGGTGCCACCTCTGCCCACGTTCTTTTCGTGGAAGATCCTGGACATCCGTTTGTCCGGATAGCGCTCGATGGCCTGGTCGATCAACTGCCTCGTTCGGTCGCTGCTGCAATCGTCCACGAAGATGATCTCATAGGAGTAGCGTGTGCCATCCAACACCTCGATGATTTGTGCCACGCTATCCTCGAGCACCACTTCCTCATTGTAGCACGGGAGCACCAGGCTCAGGTCCAACGGCTTCCCGCTCATCCACTACTCCCCCCTGAGTCGTCTACAGAGCCTTGGGATTTCAGGCCATCCCCCTCGAGCCAGCAATGGCCAACAACAGCCCTGTTCGTATATCCCTTCCGGATCGTGTCACAGCGCACCGCGGCCAGCGCCAGGAATGTTACGCAAGTCTGCTGCGTGACACGACACCGATGCCCACCAGCTCTGGCATCCAGGAGAACGCCACTACAGTGCTACCATTATAGATCAAGTCGGGCACAGACGAAACAGATTTGACGGTACAACCAGGCCCGAGGCGCAAGCAGGGGCTACCCACGGTCAGGTCAGAGGCGACACACACTCTGGCTCATCACCTTCTCTCTCAAGCCGACGCGCGCCGGCTGAACATCATAGCCAGATGAGCCATCAACGCCAGCACTGCGTTGAAGACCAGTCCGTACAGCCGCAGGCCCAGCAAGAAAGGAATGATCGTGGAGGCCTGAACGCCGCCCAGAGCAAGGATCCCGTACCAGCCCACCTCCAGCACGCCCAGCCTTCCAGGGGCTACGGCAAAGAGAAGCGTGAAACGCACCAGTCCTACGGCGAGAAAGACCAGCCAGAAAGGAATCGGCAGGTTCAGTGCCCACGCGATGAAGTAGGCGCGCATGGCCATGGCCAGATACCTGGCCAGAGTCAATACGTTCGCCTTGGTGATGCAGCCGGGGCCTAGCCGCTCGAAACCGGCCCTGGCACCCTCCACAGCGTTCGCTAGCTTGGCCACCACGCGGTCGAGCCTGGGAAGCCATCTCCCTATCCCTCTCAGAGCCCGGACTGCCAGGCCCAACGGGCCCGATAGCAGGCGATGATTCCTCGCGCTGACCGCCCAATAGCCGCCTATCAGCACCAGAACCAGCACCATCAGCACCTCGGGAGAGATGAGTCCCCCCACAAACAAGACCCCAGGGACAAGGAACAGAAGCGAGAGCGCAAGGTCGAACAACCTGTCCAGCAGGACCGAATAGAAAGCATGCCCCATACTGGTCTTGCTGGAGACCTTGAGCGCCAACGGCCTCACGCCGTAGTCGCCGACGTACTGGGAGACGAACGTGCTGGAGATCTTGCCCACCATCACGTAGTAGAAGTACTGTAGCCTTGAGCGCGTCGAGTGCCCCTCCAGCGAATCCACAATCAGCCCCCATCTGGCCGAGGTCACAAAGGCTGCCAATCCGGCAGCCACGAAGGCACACCCGAGATACAGCAAGTTGACCTGCGCAAGCCGGCGCAAGGCCTCGACTCCGCCGTAGTAGAGGATAGCCGCGAAGACGACAACGCCCAGGATGGACAGGATCCGTCCATAGGTCTTTCCACCCAACTCGCCCAGTGGTGCCCCTTGCTCTACTTCTTCCATCCTAGCACGTCCTCGTACACGTCCATCACCTGGGGCGCAACCTGGTTCACATCGTAGGGCTCAACGCTGCGGCGAGCCTGGCCGCGGACCCTGGAGAGCAAATCCCTGTTCTCCACTAGTTCCACGAGCTTCCGTGCGTACGCCGCCGGATCGTCGTGGCCATCTTCGCCTACCATGAAGCCGTTCTCGCAGTCTCGCACCAACTCGGGGATGCCTCCACGCGCGGAGGTCACCAAGGCACATCCTGCGGCCAGGCACTCGAGTATCGTGGGCGGGATGTCGATCATACCCTTGGTTGTCTGCACCGCGTACACGAATACGTCCAACGAGTTGAAGAACCTCGGTACGTCTACCTCCCCCACCAACTGCACGTGGTCCGACACCCCACACTGCTCGATCAGTTCCTTGATCTCCTCCAGCCTACGTTGCAGCTTGGGCCGATACCGTATCTGAGGGTGTTCGATAGCCAACACGAGACGTGTATTGGGATGGCGCCCCAACACCATAGGCAAGGCCCTGATCAGGAACTCGAAGCCCCTCCTCGGTGCAGGCGAACCCATGCTGCCCACGGTGAAGTTCCCCTCCTGCCCATAGTCGTACTGGTCCTCCGTCTGGAACTCCGCCAGATCGACGAAGTGCGGCACGAAGACCGCGCCCTGGCCCAGGTGGGCCTGTATGGCCCTGCTGGAACAAACCAGCCTGGAGAACCGCAACAACCTCAGCACACGGCTGGCAGGTGACACGACGCCATAGACGACCGGTGTTCTAGCCATGATGCCCGCCATCCTGGCCAGAACGGCAAAGAGATGATAGCTGGCCATGCTATGAATGATATCGAACTCCCTGTGCCTGGCGAAGTAGGCCAGCGACCGCACCGGGAACTCCACGTAGTAGCTTGCTGGAGTCTCTCTCCTCTCCAAGGAGACGGCCTCATACCTCACGCCGTCCAGTACTGTCACCCTGGTGTCCCTGCCCTTGGTGACGACTGTAACCTCGTGGCCTTCGGCCATGAACCGCTTGGCCAGACCGAGCACGTACCTGTGGCTGCCGCTGATGAACCCCAGTTGATTGCCGTAGTAGCAGATCTTCATGACGCGCCCCAGCTCAGGTTACGTAGCCCAAGCCCCTCAACCGCTCTCTCACCTCCTGGGCCTCCTCGTCGGTCAGGCCAGGCCCCGCTGTCGACGACAACTCCTCCTCGTCCGAGTATCGCACCGGCCTGGAGGCAACGAACTCCTCGTCCATAAGGTCAGTAAGGACTGTACCGTCCATGTCGCGGGGAACCGGTAGGCCTAGCATGTGCAACAGAGTGGGGGCCATATCTATGATCCTGACACCCTCAACCTCCAGGCCCGCCTTGATTCCGCCGCCCCACAGCGCGAAGACGCCCTCCATCCGATGCGTGCCACTGTACGCAAAACTGGGTGCTATCACAGCGTTGGATACGAACTCAGAAAGACCCGTGGCGATGTACTCCAGGTCCACGGGTAGGAAGAGGATATCTGCCATCTGATCTACGTAGGGACCGTTGTAGATCTCCTCGCGCCTGTAGATGTGTTCGATCACCGGAACTCCGGTCTCCGGATCCTCGAGGTCGGCAAGCAAGGCGATGATCTGATCCCTCACCGCTTCGTACTCGGAGCCGGGATTGACTATCCCGCGCGGTTCTCTGCCCTTGACGTTCACGTAGACCTGTCCAATGTTGCCCGCGGAGTATGCTTTGGTGGTGTGCCAGTCGATGTCCTGCGACGAAAGGAAGAATCTGCTCAAGAGGTCATACCTCTGTTTCTTGCTGGCCCTGAACGCCGCCCTGACCAGCTTCAACCTGGCAAGAGCCTGATACAACGCTGACGGTGTGAGACCGGCTCGAAAGAGTGCATACTTGAAGCGGGTGGCCGGCCCCTTCTTCAGGGACAGAAGACCTTTCTCGAGCAACCAATTGTTCAAGTATATGTACTTGTGAAACGGGCCGAACCCGTGATCGGACATCACGAGCAGCACCGTGTCCCGGTCGAGACCGGCAACCAACTCACCCAGTGCGCGGTCGACGCACTGGTAGATGTCCAGAATTGCGTCGCCGTAAAGCCTCGCCTCACGCTCATTGTGCCGCGGATGGGTGGGATCCAGACAGTGCCAGAGGAAGTGCTGCACCCAGTCGGTGGCTATGAAGTGAACCATGAAGAAGTCCCACTCATACCTGTTCATGAGGTGCTGCGCGGCCCTCTTCCGAACGTCGACAAGCTCTCGCAGATCGGTCAGAAACCGGTCACCCGATCCCTCCGAGTAGAAGTGATCGAGGTTGACCCTGTATCCACCGACCGCCTCTCGAAGCTCCTCGACCAAGCCAGACGGGTAGGCGTACTCCTCCGTGCTTCGGGGCGTGAGCAGGCCAGAGATCAGGAAACCATTGACCTCGTACGGTGGATAGGTGACTGGCACGTTGACGATGCCTACCTTCTTCCCTCGACGACCTGCCGTGACCCAGAAAGGCTCACACCGCACGCTTCTCGAATCCGCTAGAGCGCGCTGGTACTGTCCTGTCGCCCTCTGCAAGAAGTCGCCCACCCCATGCTTGCCGGGGTTCTTCCCCGTCATGAAGGACACCCAGGCAGGACCGGTCACCGGCGGGATGGTAGATTCCAGTGTGCCGTGGCTGCCCTCATCCATGATGCGTGCAAGATTGGGCAGCTTGCCTTCGGCGGCCCAGTGCCTGATCAGGTCCAGCGTCGCCCCATCCAGGCCCACGGCAAAGACGCGCCGATCAGTCCCTGTCACCCTCCAGCCCTTTCTCCTGCCCGGAGTCTGGCACCTCAGACCTGGGCTCATACTCATCCAGACTGCTCTGTAGTATCGCCGCTTGCTGGGCCAGGTTCTTCACCTGGGTCCTCAACGAGGAGATCTCCACGGAGAACTGGATGTTGATCAGAATCAGGAAGACGATGGCGAAGAAGAACAGAGTCGACGTGGTCAGCACGGCGCCTATCAGGTCCGTAGCGTAGTCCAGGAAGCCACGCCACAAGGCCAGGACGAGCATGGCGAGACTCAACGACAACCACAACCACGAGTACTCCTCGCGAAGCTTGCGGCGCCGCACCAATTCGACGATGAGCACCAGCAACACGACCGCGATGCCCAGAGCCACAAAACGAGGCTTCATCTCCATGGTTACTCCATCCTTCCTCGAGCATTGCGTGGTCGCATCAGGGTGACCAAGATGGACAGAAACATCTTGAACACGTAGTAGAGCGGCCGCAGTCCACTGTGCATGGACTTGCCCCCGGCCGCTTTGGAGTACATTACCACAGGTATCTCTTTGATCCTGAAGCCCGCACGGTGGACCGTGATCAGCAGGTCCGCATCCGGGAAGTCGACGGGGTACGCTTCGGTGGCGTAGAACTCCAGGACGTTTCTGTTCAGTGCCTGAAACCCGGAGGTTGGATCGGAGATACGCTCACCCACAACCCGGGACACGATGACCCGAAAGAGCAGGCTGCCCAACTTTCTGGCCCACTGCATCTTGAAGTGACCCAGACCCAGGAACCGGGACCCCAGGATCACGTCGGCGTCTCCCTTGCGGGCCTCCTCGATCAGGTCAACCACACTCTTCGCCTCGTGCTGTCCATCGGCGTCCATCTGCACGACGTAGTCGTAGCCGTGTAGCAGTGCGTACTTGAAACCTGTCTGCAAGGCGACGCCATAGCCCAGGTTGAAGGGATGGGACACCACGGAAGCTCCCGATCGCCGGGCTGCCTCCGCTGTCTCGTCGGAGGAGCCATCGTCAATCACGAGGACGTCGACTTCCGGCACCTCCGCCCGCACGTGGGCGATCACATCGCTGATGTTCTGTTCCTCGTCGTAGGCAGGCACTACGATCAGGATTCTGCCGGCGTCCGTCACGGGCCTCCTCCGCCCACAGACCTCTGAACCCGGTTACACATAGCCCAAACCCTTCAGCGTCCTGGCCAGCTCTTCTTCCTCTTCTGGGGAGTAGCCCCTCTCCTCCAGCCCCTCGCCCGGCTCTTCCGGCTCCGTGTACTCCACAGGGCGCTCCTTTGCGAAGTCGTCCGTGAAGACGCTTTCCAGAACCCGCCCGTCCATGTCCTTGGGGACAGGGAGTCCCAGCAAATGGAGGATAGTCGGCGCCAGGTCTTCGATCCGGGCGCCATCTATACCCTGACCCGGTTTTATCACGCCGCTCCCCTGGAGCGCCAGGACACCTTCCATACGATGATTGCCGGTGCACCCGTATACAGGCTCCAACGTCCGTGGTGAGCTGAAATCCGACAGGCCGAGGGCCTTGTACTCCATGTCTGTGGTCACGAACATCAGATCCGGAGCGCGTCCTGCAAACGGTCCACGATAGACGTCCTGCGCGCGAAACACATCCCCGATTACTCTCCCCCCGCTTTCCTCATCCACCAGGCCGTCTAGCTTCGCCGTCAACTCATCCAGCACGTCCTCGTACTCCCGGCCTGGCTTGACGCTTCCCTGAGGCTCCCGGCCCTCGAGATTGACGTAGATCTGCCCATAGTTGCCCATCGAATACGCCCTCGTGCCGGGCCAATCTACGTCTCGAAACGAGAAGAACACCTTCTCCTGTAGCTCTTGACGCCTGCCCCGGCCCATCTGCACAGCGCGCTTCCCCAAACCCGTCCGGAGCACAAGCTTGCCCAGAAAGTAGTAGTTGAACCCCATAAGGAACAAGGCGTACCTGAGCCTGGACGAGAGGTCTCTCTTGACTCTGATGAAACCTTCTCTCAGCAGCCAGGAATTCACGTTCAGGAACTTCGTGACCCGCCCCATTCCGTGATCCGACATCAGCAGAACCACGTCGTCGTCGCTGAGCTCGGACAGCAGACGGCCCAGACTCGCGTCCAACTCCTGAAAGAAAGGCAGCACCAGGTCGCCGTACTTGGCATACTCCTGGGGATCGTGCTGAGGATGAGAGGGGTCCATCAGGTGCCAGAACTCGTGGGTCATACGATCTGGCCCATAGTAGTGGACCATGAAGAAGTCCCATTCCTTCGCCGCCATCAGGTACAGCGCCGCCTGCGTTCTGCTCTCCAGGATCCGATACTGCTCGGCGACCAGATTGTCCACGTTCGACTTGGTGTACTTCTCATCGTGGTGTATGAGATAGGTACCCACGTTGCTTTCGAGTTCCGCCTTGAGCTCTCGTGGATACGCCCAGTCGTCGCAATCGTGGGGGGTTAGAAGGCCGGTGATGAGAAAGCCGTTCACCTCTTCCGAGGGATAGGTGAGCGGTACGTTCATCACACCGATCTTCTTGCCCGCATCGCTCAGGATCCGCCACAGTGACCTGCCTTTGATCGAAGCAGGTCCGCCGAGGGCCTGGCTATAGCTGCCTTCCCGGCGATGGAAGAATTCGAACACGCCGTGGCTGCCGGGGGACTTGCCCGTCATGAAGGAAGCCCAGGCCGGACCTGTCAGCGGTGGATAGGTCGAAGCGAGCCTGCCGTGGCTGCCCTGCTCCAGGATCTTGCTCAGCGTGGGAAGCCTACCTTGCTCGCACCAGGGCGCAAGGAGATCGAGGGTCGCTCCATCCCAGGCCACCACGAATACCCGTCGCCGCTCAGCCATGCTTCCCTAGTCTTCCACCTCCAAGACGAGCGGCAAGGCGCCGGCGGTCTCCGCCTCCAGGCCAATAGAGCCCGTAAACACGAAGACCCTCTCCGGACGCAGCGTCTCGTCTATGAGCAGATCGAACCTCACGAAAGTGGCATCCTCGACCACGAAATCACATCCATCCTCGCCGCTTCTGGTCCAGGTGTCCAGGTCGATCCTGCTCTGGGAGTCGGCCACCTCGAGCACGTCCGGGTACTGCTCCAGTTCGAAAGGCACGACCTCCTCGAAGAAGCCATCGGTGGTGATGGACCCTGTGAAGTGATGATCGGTGCCCGCGCCGTTCCACCCTACGTGCCACCCGGCGTAGTGCCGGTGTACGTAGAAGTAAGGCTCGGTGGTCTCTACGAAGACAGGATCCCGATAGTCGGCGTTCTCGAGGTAGGAGACGTTGTAGTAGTGTGCGAGGCTCTGGGTCGACAGCATGATCACAGACAGTCCCAGCAGCAGGCCGCTGTGCCCCGAGCCTTCGGCGCCAGAGTACCGCCTGACGTGGAGGAAGCCACAGGCACCAAGCATGGCATAGGCGGGAAACGCGATGTACGAGAACCTGGTGTTCCTCATCGACCATAGTGACAGGAACACTAGCAGAGGTAGTGCCCACAGAGCCAGCGCCCACAGCTTCCTCTTCACCAGGGAAGGACAAGCGCTATTCTCCCGGTTCCTCACCAGCCGGGCGTCCAAAGCACCGACGAGGATCATCACGATCCAGAAGAAGATAGGGAAGCCCATCGCGTTCACCAGGTACTGGAAGTAGAACGTCCTGGGGACCGGCCCCATGTAGTAGTGGGTCTGACCGGACTGGAGGATCATGTCGTTCCAGTCTGCTGGCTCGTCGTCTCTGTCCTGGAACATCGGCCTCTTGGCCCAGGTGACCAGATGCTCCCGACCGTCCTCCAGAGCCGCCCAAGACACCCCATTCTCCATCACGTAGGGGGTGACGAAGGCGATGGGCAAGAGCGCCAGGAAGGCCAGGTTGGCCACCAGAATCCTCTTCTTCCGCGAGGCTGAGAACCAGTACACCACAATCACCAGAAAGGCGCAGTATACCCCCGTCAGCTTGGTGATGGTCGTGAGAAACAGACACAGCCCCGACGCGATGCCCAGGAGCAGACTCTCCCGTTTGAGAGCGACGACGAACAGCCAAAGCGTAAGCACGGTCATGGCAGCGCTGGCCACGTCGTTCATCACGAAGTAGCTGGCGAAGGAGAAGACAGGGCTCAAGGCCAGGAACAACCCCGCGTAGAAGGCCATCCCTCGCCCCAGGAACTCCTTGGCCAGCAGATAGGTGCCCACGATGGCGATCTCCGAGTAGATCATAGGCACCAGCGCTGAGGCCAGGTAGCCATCCCGCGTGACCCGGTAGAAGAGCGCCCACACAGCCGCCAGAAGAGGGGTCTCCATCCGCCTCAACAGTCCGCGCGACAGGAAGGTGAGCAGGCCCTTGTCCAGCATGGCCCGGCCCCAGTCCATGTAGGTGTACCGGGCATCTGTAGGCTGAAGGTTGTATCCAAACACGCCGTGGCCGACCAGGTGCTGGGCCAGCGGCAGCGCCAGGAGGATGAAAAGCCCATATCTGTCCACGAATCTCTCTGCCCCATGCGCCAGATCAGGCCGCCATCTGCCAACCAGCCTCCTGGCCGGGAACCAGGCAGCGACCAGGAGTGCGGAACAGCCCATCTGCAACAGGAGGCACGACCTCACGAAGGGATCCAAGAGAGGGGTATCCCAGTACAGTGTGGGCGTGAGATCGAAGAAGAAGAGCAGCTGGTATGCCAGCAGTGAGCAGACGATCAGCCAGGGGGCCAGCGGCCGCCACCTCGCTCTGCGTCGTGCATACAAGTATGCCAGGGAGAAGACGAATAGTAGCGTGAATACAAAGCGATTCTCGTAGAGGGCGAGATGTGCCTGCTGAGGAAGGCCGGACAAACCCTCCATCACGCGGCCGCCGATGATCTCCGCGCCTACCAGGCCCGCCGGCTCAGCCCACTCTTTCTCCCTGTATAGGATGAGCTCGTGGATGGTGAAGGAGTATGCTGCGTCGTCTGTCGCCACAGTGATGAGGGCACGTCGGGGTGCCACCACGGTCAGCGAAACCACGCCTTGGGAATCCCGCTCTAGTGGCTCGGCCTGCCCATCGGTGACAGTGACCGCCAGATCCTGCCCAGGGTCGAGGCCCGTCAACTCTACCTGTGCCTCGATGTCCCGGCGAGGCGCAGGGATCACGAACAGCAACAGAAGCGCTGTAGCCAACGCCAGAGCGGCAACTGCGTATCTGGCCTCCCTCCTGTCCCAGGGAAAGGCCGAGAACAAACCTCTCATGGATTCACACCAGTCAGGAAAGCAGTCTGCGGACGGAGTACTCTTCCTCGGGATTGAAGGCGAAGTTCCTGATCATCTCGCCCAGCAGACCTATGGAGGCCATCTGCACACCAACGATCATGGCCAGTATCCCAAGGAACAGGAGGGGGCGCCATCCGATGCCCTCGCCGAGGAACCACAGCCCGGTGAGATACAATCCGATAGCGAAGCCAATGGCAAAGAGGAGCGTGCCCAGGGTACCGAAGAGGTGCATCGGCCGCTTGAGGAAATAGGTGAGGAACAAAACCATGCCAAAGTCCAGGAAACTCTTCCCAAGGCGTTCGAATCCATACTTGGACTGGCCGTATTGCCTCGGGCGGTGTGCCACTTTCCTCTCCGTAACCCTGAAGCCACGCCAGTGTGCCAGCACCGGTATGAACCGATGCAACTCACCGTACAACTTCAGGTCCTTAACCACCTCTCGGCGGTAGGCTTTGAAGCCGCAGTTGAGGTCGTGCAGATGCACCCCGGTCAGCAGCGAGACGGATACGTTGGCTATCCTCGAAGGCAGCTTCTTGGACCAGGAATCCTGCCGCTGGTGCCTCCAGGCCACGACCAGATCGTAGTCCTCGTCCAGGCTCTCCAGCATGCCAGGTATCTCCGCCGGGTCCTCTTGCAGATCGGCGTCCATGGTGATCACGATGTCTCCCCTGGCCTGCTTGAACCCCGCCGTCAGCGCAGCGGTCTTTCCGAAATTGCGGCGGAACTGGATCACCCGAATGTGCTCCGGATCCTCCTCGTAGAGGGATCGAAGGATGGAGAAGGAACCATCCTCACTTCCATCGTCCACGAAGATGATCTCGTACACTCTGCCAACGTCTTCCAGCGCCTCGCGCAGGCTGGAGTACAGAGGGCGGATGCTCTCCTCCTCGTCCAGCACGGGCACCACGAGCGACAGGTCCACGCGATGCTCCGGATCCGTGCCACCGTCCAGATTCAGTCCCTCGCCGTCGGCCATACGAGTGTCCCTACCGCTCCACCTCAATCGAACCCAGCACCACCCTGTCGTCCAGGGTCTGCCCATCTTCTCCGACCACAGCCAGACGCTCCCCCGTGGCCAGAACGTACATTCCCGCCTCGACCTGGTACTCCCCCGGCGGCGTCTCCTCGTCAACCGTGAGTTCGTACTGGTCCGCTACTGTCTCCCCGACGTCCCAGAACGACGTGTGATAGAAGCCATTCTCGGGCTCACGGTCCTGCTGTCCCCAGATCACCCCTTGTTCGTCGACCAGGTGGACGAATACGGTGTAATCGTCTGCCATCTCCTGCTCGGCTCTCCAGTAGAGCACGACAGGTACCGTGTCTCCGGGCGCCACGCTGCCTGCCGCAAGATCGTACCCCCACAAAGTCACCAGGCCTCCAAAGCCATACCAGACCTCGTGCTGCGGGACAGGGAGCGCAGGAGATCCGCGCTCCACCTTCACGTAGCCCAGGATGACCGCCTCTCCCAGGGGCTCGCCCTCTGGTCCCAGGACGGGAAGATGCTCCATCGTCTCCGGCAGGTACATGCCCATCTGCAACTGGTACCTGCCCTCGGGCATGTCCTGGGGAAGCGCTAGCTCCCGCGCATCCGAGATGATCTCACCCTCCACCCAGTGGGTCGTCGGATGGAGCCCGTTGAGCGGCGCTCCGTCGTGCTGCGCCCACATCCTGCCCTCTGCATCCACCAGGTGCACGAAGACACTGTAGCTACGCAGGATGTGGGTCAACCCCTCGTAGCGGAGCGACAAACTCAGCACATCTCCTGGCTCCAGAGTCGTTTCGCTCAAGCCGCAGCCCAGGAGGGCTACCTGATCACCAAGATTATAGTCCAGAGAACGTTGAACAGCCAACGCGGGAGGTGCAGGGCTCTCACCCAGGAACACAAACACTCCCCCCACCTTCGCCACCAATTCCATCCTATCCCAGACGTACTGGATGAACTCTCCAGTGTATCGTGTTCTGAACCGCGACTCGTCCACCACGAACCAGGTTCGCGGGCTGGTCTCGATCACCTCGGTCAAGTCCTCGTCAGTGAAGAGAATGGGAATGCCAGCCCAGGCCTCGATCCACGTTCCATCTCTCTGGATGGCGTAGCTGTGGAAGTCCTTTTCGATGGCTACGTAGTCGCATTCATCCTCACCCAGATAGAGGGCGCAAGGTGAGACGGCGAAGGTCATCACGGCGTCGCCAGGCTGCTGGTGCTCTCGCACGTACTGGAAAGCGTCATCATATCCATACTCTCCCTTGGCCACGAGAGCTGTCGCCGGCTGCCAGGAGACCAGACCGATGAGTGCGATAGCGAGCACCGTCGCCAGGGTCTTTGCTCGTAGCCGCTCACCGCTCTCGCTCAGCAAGGGCGATCCGCCATGGGCTCTCCACCACCTCTCTCCGTACGCAATTCCACGTGATAGGACGTTGATGGCAACGAGATAGAAAATGGGCGCTTCCAGGAAGAAGTAGCGAGGACTCCAGCGCCGCTCGTTGACCACGAAGAACATCCCCAGCACCACCAGCAGGAGCACGAGCGCCAGAAAGGCGAGCGGCGCCTCCTGACGAGAGGGAGAGAGGAGCGTCCTGAACCCTCTTCCCCTGGCTGCTTTCCACAACAGCAGAAGCACCCCCAGAGCGCAAAGGAGTGTGATCAGGGCAAAGAAGGGCAGATCCTCCAACCCCAGGAAGAAGGGCTTGTATCTCTCGATCGCCCCCAAGAGATTGAAGGAGAAGCCAACCTCCAGTCGCCCCTCACCTACCTCCCCCCAACCTGGGGGTCGCAGGCGGCGATACAGATACAGACTGTGCACCATCCCCAGGACGATCGGGACGTTGGGCAGAATCACCTCCCTCTTGAGAAACCATCGCCAACCCCGGCCGAGCAAAGCGCACAAGAGAAAGATCGGATACAGCAGCATGGCCACGCTGTGTGTGTACACTGCGGCCACGAACGTGAGGGCGAAGAGCCATCCATACCTGGCCCCATTCCCGGCGATGGCCCATCGATAGAAGAGGAAGGCTGCCCAGAGCACGATGAACTGTATCAGGGCGTAGTTCCTGGCCCGGCCTCCCCACATCACGGCCTGAGGTGCGAAGGCGAGCATAGCAGCAGCGATCAACCCCTGGTGGGCTGAGAACATGCGCTTGCCCACCAGATAGAGGCAGGGTATGGTGCACACGCTGATAATCAGGCTCGGAGCTCGGGCTGCCTCCTCGCTGAACCCGAAGAACCAGAACGAGAGCGCATCCAGGTACGTGATCAACAGCCCCTGGGAATAGACCGCGCCGGTGGAGAAGACCGGATAGCCACGCGCCAGGGTTCTGAGCGCCACCCACATGGTGGTGTACTCGTCTATGTACGGGCTGGTGGTGAGCAGATACTGAAGCCTCAGATAGAGACCGGCAGCCACCAACAACGCCAGTACAGCCAGGAGCACCACTCGGTGCCCAGATCCGTTCCCCGCCGTCACCCGGCCGGTTACCGGGCTATTGCGGCCGCCAGTCGCCTCCACGCTCTCGCCCACCATCGACTACGTCTCCGGCTCCACTGGGAGTACCTCGACCGCCTGGAACAACATGCTCAAGCATCTGTCGTCCTCGTCATCTCCGATCTCACTGGGCACCTGGCACCCCTCGGGGACGAGGAACCGTACGGACGTCCACACGCCTTTCTCCAGCGCGAAGGGCTCCGTGACGTACCTCTGCAAGCCTCCCACCTGATGCTCCTCCAGGAGTGCGTCGTCAACGTAGATCTGCAAGTGCCGAGGACCTTCGAAGGGGTGGACGGTCAACAGAAGCTGGTACTGTCCCTCTTCTTCCGCCCTGGCATAGAGCACAGCATCGTTCACTATCCAGCGTGATGGAACGCCATCTATGGACTCCAAAGGGTGCCACTGTTCGCCCAGCAAGAGAAGCGGCGAACGCTGAGCACTTGCGGCCGGCACAGCGAAGGCAGCGATCTGGTCGTCCTCAAGTATCGGATCTCCGAATTCCTGAACCAGATAGGGCCCCATCTCCTCGACGGCGTCCTCCGAGAGCTTGTGCAGCACCACCAGCCCCAGGTCAAGGCCGTTCAGCGTGTCGGCGAGCGCACCAGCATTGACGATGTCGGTGTCGAGGCTCAGAAGCTGCTCGAAGTACTTTTCATAGTACTCGCTGTCCGACGGATAGCGGTAGATGAAGCCCCTGGCGATGGGGTGCTGGTGTACGGTCTGGTAGTACATACCCTCGTGGTTGAACCTCTCCGTGCCCACGTCCAGGACTCCGTACTCCCCTCCGTCTGCCTGCACGGTCTGATAGAACTCTGGAACCTTCAGTGACTGAACGGGAAACGGCACGAAGAGAGCATAGTCCACAAGAAGCAACGCCAGCAAACCTCCCATCGCCGCCACCCGTGCACGTTGGCGACGTATGCGGGCGCAGAGTTCCGCCACACCATAACTAGCCATGAGAGCCACCGAGAAGATGGTCAGTTCGGCGAAGCGCGCCGGGCCGCGCGCCCACTCGTAGAAGGGCAATTCGTTGAGCAAGGCTCCGGGCAAGACCACGAATCCGGTCCGGTCCGCCACGGTAACCTCCAACAAATCCCCAGCTACGTGGAGTAGTGGTCCCAGGGCCAGCACGCCGCTGACCAGGGCCACCGCGACCCACAGCCCCGCCCGCTTGTTCAGCAGGCCGGCCAGGGCCAGTGCGAGTGCTACTACCCCCAGATAAACGACGTAGTACCTGCCAGGGAGCAGTTCTTGCACCCATCCCGCGACAGAGCCGAACTGCCTGAGCACGGCGTGAAAGGCGGGCGGCAAGACGAAACTCAAGAGGGCCGCAGAGTGGCCCAGCACTCCAAACCTGGAGAAGTAGTCTAGCTCCCCTCCTATCCTGGCCCACAGTAGCGGCACATAGAAAGGGAGCACCATCAGACAAGCCAGACCTCCGGCCAAGACTAGCCCCCTTACGAACCTCACGTTGCACACAGACCAACGGTCTGCGAAGAACTGGTAGGCCAGGACTACGACCGTCAAGGGGACGACGAAATGCGCCAGGTGCAGGAAGCTGGAGAGGATGGAGAAGCCCAGACAGATACCGCAGAAGATGGCGGTCCTGTGGCTGGGCCTGCGGAGAAGACGCAGGAGAAAGAGTGCATACAGCGGCAACCAATAGGTCAGAGCCATGCTGATCACTCCGTGGGCCGCTCGATCGGACCTGAATGGCGAGAAGGCGAACACCGCTCCTCCGACGAATGCGGCCCAGTGGCGACGGGTCAGCGAGTAGCAGAGCAAGTAGGTGGTGAAGCCAGTCAACACGTAGCTCGCGAGAAGGTGCAGATTGATCGCGGCGGCAGGGCTCAGCAACAAGACCACGGGAATGGACGTCAACATCAGGTAGGCATCGGGCAGAAGGATCGGATGCTGCGCGCCGAAGGGGTGGTACAAGGCGGTGACGTTCGTGGGGCTGCTCTGGAGATCGATCAGCGACCGCTTGGCCCACCACAGCTCCCACATGTATTCGTAGACGTCGGTGCTGCCGCCTGGCTGGGTGAGAAAGTGGAAGGCCACAGGAGAGGTAAACACCAGTGTGAGCAGGCCATATAGAACCAGCACGGTGACCAGAACCCGTGCGTTGAGACCTTCTGTGTCCAACCCACAGCAGCGCCTCACCGTGGCGCTCAGTCGCCGCAGAGCAGGGCTGCTCACCACCGCCCTCCCACGTACGGAGAAGAAGCCCGCTTGCCTCCAGGGTGGGTGGCCGCGGAATCACCACCACGGAACACGTGTAACAGCCTTTGGGGCAACTGGTCGATGAACACCTCGTCTACCTCTTCTGGGCGCTGACCATGAAGTTGATGCTCCAGTGAGACCTCCCGAAGAGCGACTTGTCCAGCCTCATCACCGCATCTCGCACCGCCTCCAGGAACTGGGGCGGCTCCACGCTGCCCAGCCTCCGCCACGCTCCCCCCGACTGAGCGTCCACACCCAGGGGGAGGTTACCGGCGCTGGACTTGGTGAAGGGTTGCACGACGTTGAGCAGATACGCATTCTCGATCAGTCCAACCAGCCAGAAGGACATTCTGGTGACGCCACGGACGACGACGCCAGCGCCCGCGAGCAACTCACGCAGCGTCTCCACCTCGTACAGCCTGCGGTGTCCGAAGCCCCACATGCCAAAAGGCAGGTGCCGTCCTGCCAGGAGCTCCAGCAGGTAGTTGATGGGATCGAAGGTGAACGGGTACTGCGCGTTGGGGACGGTCATGGTCAGATGGCCGCCTTGCTTGAGGACCCTGCCCATCTCACCAACCAACGCCACGTCGTTCTCCGCGTGTTCCAGTACGTCGATGCTCACCACCTCGTCGAAGCTCTCCGACTCGAAGGGCAGAGAGAAGCCATCTATGAGCAGGTACTCCACCCCATGGTTCGCGTTGCTTCTCTGCGCGCTCCGCAGTTCCGGGTAGTTGATGTCCACTCCGACCACCAGGGCGAAACGACTGCACAGGAAGGGATCCAGATACCCGTCGCCACAACCGATGTGCAGGACCCTCACGCCCTCCTCGATGGCCCCTCTGGAGTTTCGGACCCTCGCAGAGTAGGTCATGGACAGGGCTTTAAGGGACATCTGCTTCTGTCCTTACGCGCGCATAAACGCAGATGATGTCCAGCGGGTTGACGTAGAAACTCAGCGGGGTGGGGACAATCCTGTTCAACCGCCTGAGTATCGACGCGGCGGGCTTGGCGTACAAGGCCAGGCGATCGACGAACAGATCGAAGTTCACGTGTTTCCCGACGCGGCTTCGCCTGAACACCTCCAACCCGGCGGCGTTCAGCATCCGCTCCAGGGTGGCGTGAGAGAAGTAGTGCAGGTGCTCATTGCGCAATTGCCAGCCCAGCCACCGCTCCTTCATCAGCCTCGCCGGCACACTCTCCACGTCGGGAGTGGACAAGACCAGAATGCCATCACCCTTCAGAGCGAGGCCCAGCTTGCGCAGCGTGCCGGCCGGATCCCGCAGATGCTCGATCAGATCCCACATGGTGATCACGTCGTAGGATCTCTCAGGATACGTCCAGGACTCCGCGTCGTGGTTTACCACGTCGAGATGGAGCTCTCGTGAGGCGTACCGGGCTGCATACTCCGAGATCTCCACGCCGCTGACCGCCCAACCTCGTTCGCGGGCCACCTCCAGGAAGAACCCAAAGGCGCATCCGACGTCCAGAAGGTGCCCGCTGGCTTTGATCTTCTCGATCTCTCGCAGGCGTTTCCTGGCGGTCTTCGCAATGTTGTCGCGGTCGGCCCGGTAGTCCGTGTACCCATACTGGAGCGAGTCTTTGCTCTGGTAGTACTCCTCCGTGTAGATGGCGGCCAGCTCCTCTTTGCTGGGCATCACCGCATTGAAGATCAGCCCGCAGGACAGGCACTCCACGATGTCTGAATAGGGGCCGTCGAAGAGAGAGCGACGGTCAAACGACCCGCAGTAGTTGCATCGTGGCGGCGCAGACTGCGCACCTGTCGAGGTCGTGTCGTCCAGACCACTCATCCCTTCCCCAACCTCCACCTCGAGGCATCGTCCATCACAGCCTCCACGCGATGGCAGCGCACACCAGGTCGCTCGCGGTCCTTGCCACTCTGGTCCACAGCGCGATAACCGTAGCCACGTGCACCGGAAAGTAGAAGCTCAACAAGAAGGTCAGGGCGCCTTCCATGATGCCCAGGCCGGAAGGTGTCACCAGGCTGAGAAAGCCGGCCACCCAAGCTATGGAGAAGACGCCCGCCAGCACCACTACGTTCGGCAGCGGCGAGGAGTCTAGAGATCTGATGAGGAAGTGGTAGGCCACGCCGTTCCACAGCCAGAAGCCAACCCACAGCGCCAACTGGCCCAGCAAGTAGCCGTAGCTCCAGCTCAACTCCGTCTCCGCTTGATCCGTCAGTCGCAGGGCCAGATTGACCCCGCGCGTGACAAGGGCCGGATGGAGCAAGACCAGGCCCACGGGCACGCAGACGATCAGGGCCAGCAGCCCCACGGACGATTCGAGACCCTTCCAGAAAGGCAAGGCCAGGGCGAACACAATCACGCCAGAGACGATCTGTAGCAGTAGCTGCAAGGTCACGCTGGCGCCAGAGATGATCTTGGACACTCCTTCCTTCTGGCTCAGGTACACCAGGCCCAGGATGCTCCACACCTTTCCCGGTATGTACCGGCCAAGCTGGGAAATGAAGAAGATACGATAGCTCTTCCGGTAGCTCAAGGGCGTACCCAGCCGGTCCAGGATCACCTTCCACAGGTAGGCATACAATGCGGATGCGGAAAGCATCAAGGCGAAAGCCAGCGCCAGAGCCGCCCAGTTGAGATCCCAGCCATAGGCGACGACCTGCTCCCACTCGAGATAGAGACTGCGGAACAGGAAACCGAAGATCACAAGCACGATGGCGACGCCCGCCACGCGAGAGAGGACAGCTTTCTTACCCTGCACTAGGCGCATTCCGTGGCAGATCCATCGCGAGCAGAGGACGCGGGTCCTCGACTCGCCCCTTCCGTCATCCTACGTGCTGCTTGAAGAACGATATCCGATCCAGGACTGACTTTCCGCCCCTCAGGAGACGTCTGATGTCCTGAAGGCTGCGCACCCCGAGCAGCGACCTGATCACGAACCCCGGCCTGTAGTAGTACCGGCTGTAGGCTCTGATCCTCGCCCTTTCCACGTCCTGTCGCGTCAACTGCTCTGTTTCGATCAACGAGTTCTCAGCGGAGAAGTCCTCCCAACTGTCGAAGACCAGCCAGTTGTTGTCCACACAGGTCTGGTAAAGCTGTGTACCCGGGTGCGGGATGACGATGGCGAACTGAGTGCTGTCCGCCCCTATCTCCTTGGCGAACTCGATCGTCTCTTCGACCGTCTCTGGAGTCTCGCCCGGGACGCCAAAGAGGAAGAAGGCCTGGGTCTTGATACCCAGCTCCCGGCAGTCTTTGAAGGCCTGTCTGGCCCTGTCCAGCGTGATGCGCTTCTTCATGATCTCGAGCATCTTGGGCGACCCCGACTCGACGCCGAAGAGGATGTAGTGGCACCCAGCCTCCTTCATGACGGCCAGCATCTCCCTATCCACCGTATCCACCCGGGCCTGAACGATCCAACTCACGTTCACGCCTCGCTCCAGGAGGAGCTTGCACATCTCCATGACTCTCTTCTTGCTGATGGTCAGGCAATCGTCGTCGAAGTAGATCTCGTCTACACCATAGTCCCTGACCACGTGCTCCATCTCGTCCACCACGTTGACGGCGCTCCTGGCCCTGAACTTGTGGCCATACAGCGTGTCTGGCCACAGGCAGTAGACACAGTGATAAGGGCATCCCCGCGAACTGACCATCGCCGTGGGAGAATCACCGGAGTAGATCGCGGCACGGTACCCCTCGTCGCGCACGATGTGGCGAGCGGGAAAGGGCAGCTGATCCAGGTCTTCCAGGTAGGGCCTGTCACCATTGACGCGGACCTCTTCACCATCCCTGTAGGTCAACCCTGTCACGCCGCTCAAGTCCCCCCCAGCGGCAAGACTCAGTGCCAGCTCCCTGATCGTGATCTCCGCTTCGCCCCGGCAGACCGCGTCCACGAAAGGGTTCTCCGCCAGGATCTGCTCGTGGAAGAACGTTGGATGTGACCCCGTGAGAACGACGAACGTGCCGTCAACGCTCTCCTTTGCCGCCCTCGCCGACTCCAGATCATGGTGGATAGAGGGAGTCGAACACTCGATGACCACCAGATCAGGTTTGATCCTGGCCACCGCCTGACCGAAGTCCGGGATGGACATCTCTTCCATCACGGCATCGACGAAACACACCTCCACGCCCGCGTCCTCCAGGACAGCCACAATGTAGGCGAGGTAGATAGGGTACTCCAGGTACTTGTCCTTCCTCTTGTGAGGCCAACGCACGTCGGAACGAGCCCCGTAGCCTTCGCCAGGCCAGGGCGGGTTGGTGACCAGGACTCTCATACCGCCTCCGTTTGACTGTGGCTCTCCTGCACGTATCCCTCGCAGAGATCCACAAACTCGTCAGCCAGCTTGCTCCATTCAAACCTGTCTCTCACTCTGGCAAGTCCTCTCTCGCCCAGTCTCTCCCGCAGATCGTCATCCTCGATCAGCCGACAGATCTTCGCGGCCAGGTCACCAGCGTCACCCGGCGCGTAGAAGAGCGCCGTCTCTCCCTCGCTCCCCACCTCTTGCAGAGCAGGCAGCCTGGGCAGAATAGCCGGAACACCGCACGCCCAGTACTCGAACTCCTTGAGGGTCACGCGTCCCCGAGCTGAGAGGACGTCCGGGAGCACCACCAGGCCGATGTCGCTCGCAGAGATGTAGTCCGGGATCTCACACTGTTCCACCCAGCCTGAGAAGAAGAAGCTGCCGTCCAACGAGTACTCGGCCACCTTCCGCTTGAGGTCTGGTACAGCGCTGCCGTCTCCTACCAGCCAGAAGCGTGCGCCCTGGTGTCGAGAGAGCACCAGTCTGGCAGCCTCCACCAACAAGCCAGGATCATCCTGGGGATCGATCGCGCCGTGGAAGATGAGCACGTGGCTGGCCCCAGGAGCGTGCGCCTCTCGCACCCCACTCCCATCCACGCGCCGAAAGACGCCCGTGTCCACGCCGTCGGGCACCACGTCGATCCTATCACGTGCTGCGTCGTACTCAACCGCGATACCCTTCATCGCCTGGCTGATGGTGACGATCCTGTCCGAGTCACGAACGGCCTTGTTCTCGAGACGCCGTCCAACCGCCATCACAGCTCTGAGCCAGCCCCCCTTCGAGTAGTCTTCCAGATACTCGAACAGCAGATCCGTCAGATCGAGCACGGTGACGGTCGCCGGACTGAACCGCTTCCCCAGCAGCGCGCCGTAGCCCGCGATGGAGTTGTGAGACACCACCAGGTCTGGCTTGAGCCTCCGAACCGTCGACGCCACCCTCGCGATGTTGAAGGGATAGGCGGCCATGTACTTGAGCATCTTCCACTTGCCCAGCCGGTTGACACCCTGAAGCCATATCCAGTCCTGGCAGTCGTACTGCTCGATGGCCTGTCTCTTGGCCACGGCGATGGAGGACGCTACGTGAACCTCGTGACCTCTGGCCACGAAGGCCTTCACCAGACTGGAGGTCCGGGGAGTTCCGCCTCCACTGATGGGGACCAACTTCTCGAAGATGGTGACCAGCACCCGCACAATAAGACCTCAGCTACTCACGCCAACGTCAGGGGGAAGATCGTTCGCCGCAGTGTGCCCCCGCTCCGCATCCAGTTCGCGATAGACCTCCTCGAACCGGCTCACCTCTCTCTCCCAGCTATACCTGGCCAACAGCCTCTCCCTCGCCCGCCGGCCCAGCTTCTCCCTCAGGCTTTCGTCTCCCATCAAGTCTAGCACGAACTGGATGAAAGTGTCGTCGACTTCCCTGGTGAGCAAGATCTCCTCGCCGTCTGCGAATTCCAGTCCCTCGGCCCCGATATCTGTGGATACAATGGGCCTGGCGCACGCTGCCGCCTCAAGTATCTTCAGCCTGGTGCCAGAACCCCGATCCATAGGCACGATCACGATGTCCGTAGCCGAGAGGTAGGCCGGGAGATTGGGCCACTCGTCTTTCCTGCTGCTGACGAAGCCCGTGAAGAAGAGGCGATCCCTCCTGTACTCCAGCAGATGCTCGTAGTTCTGCCCCACGATCATAAACCAGGCGTTCGGGTATCGCTCTGTGACCACAGGATAGATCCGCTCCGCGATGTACTGTGTCGCCTTCGTGTTGTGAGGGGCGTCCATCTTCCCCACGTAGGTCAAGACCAGGTCATCTGGGCCGATGCCCAGGGCTTCCCTCGCCCGAACCCGGCCATCCTTATCGTACTTGAAGAGCTCGTCGTCTGCACAGTGATTGATCACATGGATGCGCTCTTCGGGAACGCCGTAGAGGTCCACCATGTGCTGCTTGTCCACCTCGGATACCGCCACGATTCGATCCGCCACGCGGCAGGCCAGGCCCTCCAGCCACTTGAGTATCCTGGTCACGTACCGTGGCGCCTCGAACTTGACCTGCTTCACGTACTCCGCGTTCTCCTGGACCAGCACGAGGGGCTTCCCGTATCTCCACTTCAAGAACCATCCCACGAGAAAGGTAAAGAGGACCTGACACTGGATCACGTCAGCGTCCATGGCCCGCATCAAGTCGTTTGCAGCTCTGAAGTAGTATGGATTGAACAGGAAAGACTTGTACTGATACCGGTCGAAGACGCTGGATGGACAATAACGAATCGTGAGATTGGGATGGGAGATATCTACGGGGCCGCCCTGGGAGAAGACGCGACTCAGCAGCACCCCCAGGATGCTTCGAGGCGCCAGATACTTGACAATGTGGTAGGTATTCTCGCTATTCCCGTCGACGGGGGGAAAGATGTCACTCGGAGATAGTACAAGGATCTTCCTCACCAGTAGAGAACACCCCTCTAGCTCGAAACGTCGAAGATCAAATAGTTGGCGAACCGGCGCAGCGGCGTCCTGATCAGAAGCCTCTCCACCGCTTGCACGACGGGCAGCAGAGGCCCGAGCCGCCGATCCCCTACGATGGGTATGCGCATCGGGTACGGGTAGAAGCTGAACTCCCGTATTCTGATCTCCTTGAACCCGGCTTCCAAGGCCAGGTCCGTGAGCCGCTCCCTGTTGCTATCCAGGAGGCCTTTCTCGTGCTTGGCCATTCTGCCAAACAGGCCCATGATCGGGGAGCGTCCGTTGACCTCCGCTCCCACGACCCGCCCCAGTCTGCTGACCTCCCTCAGATTCCGTAGCGCTCGCAGGGGCTCAGCGGTGTGGTGCAGGAAATCCTTGAAATGGACTACGTCTACGGAACCGGCGGCGAGAGCCAGCTTATCGACGTCACCGACCACAGCGGTGGCGTTTTCCACCTCCATGGCCTCGAGGAACGCCCTGGCCGTTCTCACCGCGGCGGAGGAGAAATCCACTCCCAGGACTCTGCCGAACCGCTTGCTCAGCACGTAGGTGGTGACACCCTGGCCGCACCCGATATCCAGGCAACTCATGTTCTCCGTGTGCGGCAACCCCTCCAGCGCCAACGACACGATGTGGTGCTCGAAGTACTTGCGGAAAGGGTGTTGGACCTTGTACAGCGCGAAGTCGAGGTCGCTGTATAGATGGTCGTAGGTCTCCCGTTGGAGCTCTTTGAACTCCTCCCCCCTGTGCTGGTCCATGCTATGCGGCCTACAGAATCAGGTCTTTGTCCTTCAACTCCCGGTCGACGAGAGAGAAGGTGTCTGCCGCGTGCTGCTCTCGGACCCAGGAAATCAGGTCAGCGACGCCCTCCTCGAACGTTACCTGAGGGACAAAGCCCAGTGTCTCCCGGATCTTCCCGATGTCCGCGAAACAGTGCCGGATGTCTCCCTTTCTGTACTGGCCCACGATCTCCGGTTCGATCCGGCCTTCGGCGAGGTGGTCGATGAGCACCTTGGCTACTTCCAGTATGCTCAATGGCCGCCCCGTGCCAACGTTGAAGACCTGATAGTCCGCCTTCTCGCTCTCCATGGCCAGCAGGGTGGCCCGCACTATATCCTTGACGTGCACGAAATCGCGGCTCTGTAGGCCGTCCTCGTAGATCACCGGAGGCTGGCCATTCAGCAGCCGCGAGGAGAAGATGGCCGCCACCCCCGTATAGGGGTTAGACAACGCTTGACGCGGCCCGTACACGTTGAAGAAGCGCAGCGCAACAGTGGGGACGTTATACGCTCGGCCAAAGCAGAGGAACATCTCTTCGTGGTCCCTCTTGGTGACCGCGTAGATGGAAGTGGGATAGAGGGGCTTGTCCTCATCCGTAGGCAATGGCCGCATCGCCTCGCCGCAACGTGGGCAAAGCATCTCCCACTCGCGCTGGCGAAGTTGTCCCTCAGAACGCAGTTGGGGATACCCCACACCGCACTCGTCGCACTCGTACTTCCCTTCACCGTAGATGGACATCGAGGAAGCCACGACCAGTTTCCTCACGCCGTGTCGCTCGTTGGCCAGGATGTCGAGGAGTGTAGCCCCGCCCAGAGTGTTGGCCTCGACGTAACGATGTATCTCGTACATGGACTGCCCTACGCCGACGGCAGCCGCACAGTGGAAGACCCTTTCGATCCCATCCAGCGCTTCCTGCAACGCCAGGCGTTCCCTGACGTCACCGACGATCAGCTCCGCCGCCGGATTGAGGAACTCCGGCACCTTCCCCCCGGCTCCATGGACCTGAGGCTCCAGGCTGTCGAACACTCGAACCGGATAGCCCTTTTCCACCAGGCTATCGACCAGGTAGGAACCTATGAAACCAGCTCCACCGGTGACGAGAACCCTGCCTTTTCCGCTCATCCCAACTCCTGAGTGTCGTTATCCTTCCACAGTAGCACGGCCGACCCCAGTAAGAGCGCCGGCCTTCTCACAATCTTATCACAGGGCATGTACCGTAGCAAACTACCCTTCCTCTGCCACAAGCTGCTGGTACAGCTCCAGAGTGCGCTCTGCGATAGCTTCCCACGAGAACAGCCGCGATAGCTCCGCCGCACCTTGCGCCAAGCGGGCGCGCAAGGAGTCCATGGCCGCCACCTCGCGGATCTTGTGAGCCAGCGCTTCCACGTCGCCGCTGGGAACGAGGGCCATGTTCCGATCCTCTACGATCTCGGGAATCTCCACCTGAGGATAGGTGCTGATGATGGGCATGCCATGGGCCAGGGCCGCCATCAGCGTCCCCCGCCGGAACGACACGCCGTCCCGGTAGGGCATCACACAGATATCGGCAGCCCAGAAGCTGGCGGAGACCTCAGGCCCATCGACGTATCCGGTCCACAGCACCCGGTCTACTAGATCGAGTTCCGCGATCAAGGACTCCATCTCACGCAGATAGGCCACGTTCGTGGGGTCCGAGGAACCAACCTTGCCCCCGATCATCAACAGTCTGACCGGTTCTCCCTCCTCCACCAGCCGAGCCAGCGCCCGGAACAACGTCTCCCCTCCCTTGGTTTCGTTCAGGAACCCAAAGTAGCAGAGAAGAGTCTCGACGGGCTGCACGCCCCATCGCTCGCGCCAGGCACCCCGGTCATAGCCGGAAGGCGCCTGTGGTTCGATGTTGCTGCCGATGGGGAACAGATGGAGGCTCCGAGCGCGATAGCGCTCCGCCTCCATCCTATCCTCAGCGTTGGTCACGATAGCTGCGTCGCAGCCGCCCAGCAGCGCCCCGGTGACCCACCTGCGAAGCGGGCCGGCCTTGGGAAACAGGTAGGGCACCTTCAGGTCGTGAAAGGTCGCTACGACCCTGGGCCTGTCCTTGAGGCGAGACAACCTCCACGGCAACAGGTTGATGGCGGGATGCATCTGATAGGCCGCCGTCTGATACTGGATGTTGAGTATGTCCGGCCTGCTGGTGCCGACAAACTCGCCGATTCGCGACCAACAAGAGAAATCCCAGCGCTCGATCACCGGGAACACCTGTAGCGACAAACCATCCCTCTCCAGCAGGCTCCCACCTTCCGGCCCGGCCAGCTCCCCGGCCGGGCGGTTGGCCTTTGCCGGGCACAAAACGCTGACGCCGGCGCCCAGCCTGTTCAAGGCCAACCCGATCTCGCGCGTAAAATCCCCGACGCCGCCCTGCATCGGGGGAAACTCGCCGCTCAGCAGACAGACCTTCATGCTATCTCAATCCCGAACGCAGAACCTGCCAGTAGGCTGCCAGCCGCTCTCGTCGCAAGGGACGTTTGTGGCCTACGAGCCACTTGAGCCCTTCCACCATCATCTGCCAGAGATAGGTGGCCAACAGGTACAAACGCAGTATCTCACCACGGTAACGGCCATGATGCTTCTTGAAGAACAGCACCTTGCTCCTCTGGAACTGCACGTGGCGTACCGGCAAGACCTGCTCGCTGCTCTTCCCCTCGTGGTGTACCACCTTGGCCTGGGGCAGGTAGATCACCCGCCAACCCAGCTCCTTCGCCCGGTAGCACCAGTCCATCTCCTCGGAGTACATGAAGAACCTCTCATCCAAAGGTCCTACTTCATCCAGAGTCGCCCTCCGCATCAGCAGGCAAGCTCCCACCACCCAGTCCACCTCCTGGGTCTGCTCGTCACCAACGTCGAGGACGTAGTACCTCTTCAGGAGACCGCTGTGGGGGAAGCGCTGCTGCAAGAACGTGCCCTCCAGCAGAGCCGTACTATAGCGCGGAAACCTCCGCCGAGAGGACTGTACTCGACCATCCGGGTGCAGCAGTTGCGGCCCCAGCGCGCCTACCTCGGGTTGGCGATCCATGAAGCCCACCATCTCTCCCAGGGCATCATCCACGACTTCCGTGTCTGGATTCAACAACAGTGCGTAGCGACCGTCGCTGAGCGCGAGGCCCTGGTTGTTGCCCCTCGTGAATCCCACGTTCTCCTCGTTAGCTATGAGAGCCACGCGGTGATACTCCTCCCGGAGCATCTCCACACTCCCATCCACCGAGGCGTTGTCCACCACGATGACCTGCGCTGACAGATCCCGACCCTTCAGGCAGGTCAGGCTTTCCGCGGCCGAGCGAAGGCAGCGGCGCAGCAGTTCCTTGACGTTCCAGCTTACGATGACGATGGACAGGTCGTGGGTCATAAGAAACTACCGGGGTTGTAGGAACCCTTCGTCGACCGGAGGATAGAGAGGTTTGTCGCTCAACAACGGCCAGCTCGTGGAACCGAAGGGCCGACGACGGCAGGCGAACTCGGGTCTCTACCGCTTGCGCTCCAGGAGGTAGTCAGCAAGATCGAGCAGTACCTGACGGTACACGTTGTCCAGCAAGCCCTTGATGGCCTCCTTCGACTGCACCGTGAACCGTCTGGCTTCCTCCCGGGCCAAGCCTATGGCAGGCGAGTTCCTGACCTTCTCCACGAGCGCTCTGATCTTCTCCTCCCGCCCCTCCCGATCCGTGAATATGGACCGGAGCAGATCGTGTTCAGGATGTTCGTCGAGGAAGAGCAGCAGAGGCAGTGTCACCGTCCCCTGACGCAAATCGCTGCCAATAGGCTTCCCCATCTGTTGCTCTTCACCGACGAAATCCAGGATGTCGTCGACGATCTGGAACGCCATGCCCAGGTTGTAGCCGTAGTCTCGCAGGGCGCGCACGGTCGCCACTGGCGCATCGCTGAGCAGGGCTCCTGATTCTGTCGAAGCAGCGAACAGAGACGCCGTCTTGCTGTAGGTACTACGATAGTACTCTTCCTTGGTACGCCGCCAACCGTTCTCTTCGAAGACGTGCCTGAGCTCTCCCGAACAGATGGTCATCAGGGTCTTGGCGAAGATCTCCACCACGGGGACGCTCTCAGTCGCCGCGGCCAGATCCGCAGCTCGCGCAAACAGATAGTCTCCTACCAGGATCACAGCCCCCGTACCCAACTGCGAGTTGAGTGTGGGACTGCCTCGCCTCAGCAGTGAGCCATCGAGTAGATCGTCATGCACCAGCGTCGCCGTATGCAGCATCTCTACCGCTGCTGCCAGAGGCAGGACTCGCTCTGTTGTCTGATCGTGGAACTTCGAGGAGAGGATAGCCAGCGCCGGGCGGATGCGCTTGCCACCGCTGTCCAGCAGGTACTCCAAGGTCTCCCTCAGAGGCTCATGCTCAGAATGCGCCGCCTGGTACAGCTTCTGTTCGACGACCTCGAGCTCCCCGCGTATAGGCTCGAACAGCGATAGAATCTTCAACACTCACCTTCTTACTACGGCAATGGCCAGCGGACAGAGGCACCCCAAGCAAAGCATGCCCAGACGTCCGGGAACGGCGACACCTTCCACCAGCATGGACTACTCGATTCCGAACACGGACCGGGCATTGTCGGTCGTCACACTGGCCAACTTTTCCAGAGGTATGTTCTTCACTTCGGCAACCTTGGACGCCACCAGTCTGACGTGCGCCGGCTCGTTGCGCTTCCCTCGAAAGGGATGCGGTGCCAGGAAGGGACAGTCGGTCTCGACGAGCAATCTGTCCAGCGGCAAACTACGCACGATTTCCCGAAGCTGGCTCGCGTTGGAGTAGGTGACGGGACCCGCCACAGAGACGTAGAACCCCAACTGAAGAAGCTCCTCGGCCATCGCCTCGTCGCCCGAGTAGCAGTGCACCACACCCAGTGGCTGGCGTTTTCCCTCCTTCGCGGAAGAGACGCCACCGGCCCAGTCTCGCAGTATCGTCATCACGTCGTCGTGGGCGTCGCGATCGTGAACAACCACCGGCTTGCCGACCTCCGCCGCCAGATCCAGTTGTTCTCTAAAGACACGCCGCTGAACGTCGTGAGGGGATCGATCCCGGTAGTAGTCCAGTCCGATCTCGCCGATACCCACGACCTCGTTCTCCTCCACCAACCCCCTGAGGCCCTGCAGAACCCGACTATCGGCCCCGGCTGCGTCGTGGGGATGGACGCCAACACACGCCCTCAAGATCGCGTGGTCCCTGGCCAGAGCAACGGCCTTGCGGCTCGACTCGAGGTCGAACCCCACCGTCACCACACACGTCACGCCCGCATCGCTGGCTCTCTGGAGAACGCTGTTCAGCTCTCCATCGAACTGCGCGAAATCCAGGTGCGCGTGAGAATCTACCAGTTCTATCAAGATCTAGCCGTCCCCAGTATCCTATCAATCACCGGATCACACGGGCGACTTCAGGCGCTCCAGATCAGAATCCACCATCATCGTGATCAACTCGTCGAAGGGCACCTCGGGCTCCCACCCCAGCTTCTCCCTGGCCTTGGTGGCATCGCCGACCAGTTGGTCGACGTCAGCGGGGCGTATGAAGCGGTCGTCGACCCTCACGCAATCCCGGTAGTCCAGATCCAGGTAGCCAAAGGCTACCTCCAGCAGCTCCCGCACAGAATGGGTACGGCCCGTGGCCACGACGAAGTCTTCGGCCTCGTCCTGTTGTAGCATCAACCACATCGCCCTGACGTAGTCTCCTGCAAAGCCCCAGTCCCTCTGGGCCTCCAGGTTGCCCATAGGCAGATCCTCTCCCAGGCCCAGCTTCGCCCGCGCCGCCCCGTGGGTCACCTTCCGGGTCACGAACTCCAGCCCGCGTCGAGGCGACTCGTGATTGAACAGGATGCCCGAGCAGGCGAAGAGCCCGTAGCTCTCCCTGTAGTTGACGGTGATCCAATGACCGTAAACCTTGGCCACGCCGTAGGGGCTGCGAGGGTAGAAGGGTGTACTCTCGGTCTGGGGAACCTCGCGCACCTTGCCGAACATCTCACTGCTAGACGCCTGGTAGAAACGCGCCTCCGGAACCACCATACGCATGGCGTCCAGCATGCGTGTCACTCCCAGAGCCGTGAACTCGCCGGTCAAGACCGGCTGTCGCCAGGAAGTCGGCACGAAGGACTGGGCAGCCAGATTGTAGATCTCATCCGGCTGGTACTCCTTCATGATGTCCACCAGCGACACCTGGTCCAGCAGATCGCCCTGTGTCAGGACGATACGGTCCTGAATATGCCTGATGCGGTCGAAATTGATGGTGCTCGTACGGCGCACCATGCCCACGACCTCGTAGCCCTTTTCTAGCAGGAAATCGGCCAGATACGAACCATCCTGACCGGTGATGCCGGTAATCAGAGCCGTCTTCATCGCTAGCCTCCTTGATCCTCCCGCACCCTGCCTCGCCAGTAGTCCAAGATTTCTCTGAGGCTGTCCTCCAGAGTCACCATGGCTCGCCACCCGGTCTGCTGACGAAACTTGCTGCAGTCGCTGACGACCACCGGAACGTCGGTGGGCCGCAAACGCGAAGTGTCCTGCACGACTTCGATCTCAGCATCGCTCATGCGCAGCAGCAGGTCCAGGACCTGCTGGATGGAGGAGGCGTGCTCCGCACCGAGATTGTACACTTCTCCCGGCTCCCCTCGTTCGAGAGCGAGGAAATACGCTCGGACCATGTCTCTCACGTCAGTGAAATCACGTTTGGCATCCAGATTGCCCACGGCCAGTTGCGGCTCACGGTACCCCCGCTCGATCTCAGCGATCTGCTTGGCGAAATCCGAGGACACGAAAGCGGGGCTCTGCCGCGGGCCGATGTGGTTGAAGGGTCGCACTCTGACCACAGGTAGATTGTGGCTGGCGAAGTACTGGTATCCCAGCATGTCTTGGGCGATCTTACTCACCGCATAGGGGTTGTAGGGCCGCAAGGGCGTGGTTTCCGTGATGGGGAGCTCGTCCGGGCTGATCATCCCATACTCATCCGCCGAGCCAGCAACCATCACTCTGGGCCTGGCATCTGTGTCGACCAGTGTCTGAAGGATGTTCAACTCAGCCCGGATGTTGTTGGCTAACGTGTCCCAGGGATCGCTCCACGAGAGGGGAACAAAGGCCTGCGCCGCCAGATGGAAGATGTAGTCGGGCCGAATCTCAGACAGAATCCGAGATGTCGTCTCAGGCTCGGACATGTCACCCACGACGAACTCGAGATCGTCCTTGATGTGGGCGATATTCCTCTCATTGCTGCTGATATCGGTCCCCCAAACCTCCAGATCCGTGTGTGCCAGGAGGTACTCGGCCAGATGGCTGCCCGCAAAACCGGTAGCACCGGTGATCAGCGCCCTCAAATCACTCTCCCAAATCGGTCCATCCCAATTCCTGCGGTATTATAGCCGAAGTTCGCTGTCCGGCAAAGCCCACCGAGCGATCACCACACGGAGTACTCCCCCTTGGCGAGACGGGACGTGAAGTCGTATATGCCGTCCAGCTCCCGCGACAGAATCTGCTCGACGTTCCCTCTGACCGCCGCCAGCTTCGTATCCTTGTCCAGTGTGAGTTGAGCCGACGCGATCAACGGCTCGTGAATGGGCCGACCTATCTGGCTACATAGCCAGACGTAGACCTCACGGATTCCCGGAACGCCATTGTACACCTCTTCGGCCATGCGATGACTGAGTATAGTGTAGATCTTGCCGACGTGGCTTACCGGGTTCTTCCCCGCGGCCGCCTCAGTGCTCATAGGGCGATTCAGGGCGATGACCCCGTTGACCTTGTTTCCACGGCCCACCTGCCCGCAATCGGCTCCCTCGGCGGAAGTGCCGAGGACGGTCAGGTACATTCCCTCTTCGCCCCTGCTCTCGTCGTCCAGGGTGTTGAGATCGACGCTCACCTGTTCAAAGTTCCGCCTCTGGCCGTTCACGAAGTCGATCACGGCTCCCCGAATCTCCTCTTTGCGCGAGAAATAGCCTTCCTGGCTCTGGACGAAGCGGTCCACGAAGGCTATGGCGATGGTCAGGATCAGCTCGCGATCCCTACGATAGCCCATGACCTTGATATCCTCGCCCGCCTCCGGGTACTGCTCCTTGAACTCGGGGGAATTGAGGAACCTCTCCACGTTCAAGACCATCTGCTCGGTATCCGTCAGTGGGGCGTACCCCACAGCCGCAGAGGTATCGTTGGCGCCTATCACCTCGCGATCGAAGATGTCGGTCAGTTCAGGCGATCCCTCCTTGATCTCGTTCTGGAAGATCAGGTGCTGATCGGGATCGACGAAGCGGAGGTTTTGCCGCAGCCAACTCGCCGCCGTGCGCTCTGCTATCTCGCCCACAGGGACACGCTTGCCCGCCAACTCATAGATCGCGCGGTCTCCAAACACCAGACGCATGGGCTCGTCCACCACTCCGCCACCGATCCGGGGCGAGGTCCGGCCTGCTACCAACAACCCTTTGTCTATGTTGTGGTGCACGATCTGCCCGAAGACCCTCTCGTACTCCGCACAGAGCGCTACGGAGATGTCCTCCATGATGGCGTCACAGATGGAGTCGGGATGGCCAACGCCCTTGCGCTCCACCAGCTCCACCTGCTGGTCTTCAACCGGGAGTTTGTCCAGACTCTCAACCGTGATGTTCCTCGTCTCCATCCAGCCCTCCCATGTCTTGTCGCCCAGAGGTAGGCCAATGTCGCGCGCTACGTACCCTCCTCCCACGAGGACAGATACTGCTGTTGTTCGGGAGTCAGGCTGTCTATGGTGAGCCCCATCGCGGTCAGCTTCAGACGGGCGATCTGACGGTCCAGGTCTTCGGGCACGGGATACACTGTGTTATCCAGCTTGCTCGCATTGGTGACCAGGTATTCGATCCCCAGGGCCTGGTTGGCGAAAGACATATCCATCACCGAAGCAGGATGGCCCTCGGCCATAGCCAGGTTGACCAATCGTCCCTCGCCCAATACCGACAGCCGCCGCCCGTCAGGCATGAAGTACTGGTCCACGCCCGGTCTCGGCTGACGCACCTCTACCGCCATCTCTTCCAGCGCCGGGATGTTGATCTCCACGTTGAAGTGCCCCGAGTTAGCGAGGATGGCCCCATCCTTCATGACCTCGAAGTGGTGTTTGTCGATCACGTGGATGTCTCCGGTGGCTGTGATCAGGAAGTCTCCGATGGGCGCGGCATCTGCCATCGGCATAACCCGGAACCCATCCATCACCGCCTCCAGGGCTTTCAACGCATCGACCTCTGTGACCACAACGTTGGCCCCCATACCTTTGGCGCGCATGGCGATGCCTCGTCCGCACCACCCGTAACCTGCTACCACCAGAGTCTTCCCTGCCAGCAGGATGTTGGTCGCGCGTACGACGCCATCGATGGTAGACTGGCCGGTGCCGTATCGGTTATCGAAGAAGTGCTTCGTCAGCGCGTCGTTCACCGCAATGATGGGGTAGCGCAGGACCCCGTCTCTGGCCATGGCCCGCAGCCGAATCACACCTGTCGTGGTCTCCTCAGTGCCACCGATCACGTCTTCGATGAGATCGGTGCGCTCTTTGTGCAGCGTAGACACCAGGTCAGCACCATCGTCCATGGTGACTTGTGGACCGTGCTCCAGCGCCCCATGGATGTGCCGGTAGTAGGTCTCGTTGTCCACACCTCTGATGGCGAACACAGGTATCTCCTCGTTGACCACGAGGGAAGCGGCCACGTCATCTTGGGTAGACAAGGGATTGCTAGCGCACAGGACGAGGTCTGCCCCGCCGGCCGCCAGCGTTTGGGCCAGATTGGCCGTCTCGGTGGTGATGTGTAGACACCCTGAGAGCTTGACGCCCTCCAGCGGCTTCTCTTTCTCGAACCGCTCTCTGATCAGACTGAGCACAGGCATCTCTTGCGCCGCCCACTGGATGCGCAGCCTGCCCTGGTCCGCCATGGACGTGTCTTTCACGTCATAACTGTCGCTCATAGAGTTGCTCCTTTCCCATACCCCGCGCCGGTGTCTTGCGGGACCACCGGATCTCCCGGGCATCCTTGCGCCGCGGTCAAGTTGCGGCGAAGGATCTCTTCTTGCACCGGCGCGGCGAGACTACGAATGAAGACCTATCGGCCTCTTGGGCCACACTGAGTACTCTTCAAACACTCTCCCTGCGCACGCCGAAGGCTTCGACGAAGGGGCAGTGGACCTGGAACCCCAAACGCTCGTACACCTTGGCCGCAGGGCCATTGGTCTGTCCAACGTTGAGCACGACGTCCAGCGACTGAGCGAGGAGCTCCTCCACGACAGCGCTGGTGCAGACGCTGGCGTAGCCCAGCCCCCGATAGTCGGGGTGGGTGAAGACGTTGCCCACAATGCCCAGGCAGTAGGCGCGGGACAAGAGATGGGTCCCAGCCGTCGCCACGAGTATGCCATCCTGCTCGACTCCGTAGAACACACCTTGGTCCAACTGGTACGGCGCGAAAGCAACGTCCCCATACCGTCGATAGAGGTCCTGAAGCTGCTGGACGTGCCGTGCCCCCAATCTGTGCACAGGCCCATCGCAAGGCGTAAACTGCTGAGGATCGAGGACCATTCTCAGCATGACCTCGGTCTTGGCCAGCGAGTAGAACCTTCTCAGAACGAATGTCTGCTCCGGAAGGCACGCAAAGTACGCTCTTGGTGCTTTGAGAGACCCATCGAGGAGCGGAGCCAGGTCCTCGGACGCTCCCATGAGAAACACGCGATCGGGAACGAGTCCTTTGAAACAGAGACAGAGCGCCGTCAATCTCCCATTTCTGGTGGACGCGTGCCAATCGCAATGCCTGAACAGGGCAGGCTCCAGGTCTCCAATGGCGTACGCTGCGTACAGGCGATCCTCGCTCAAGAACGCGTAGATCTCCTCTTTGTCTTCGAGCCGCTTGATCGACAAGACCATGCTATGCCGGCAGGTAGCGCCTCCTCATCTCTTCCGAGACGCTAACCGTTAGCTTCAGTGCCCGTTCCGCATCCTCCACCGCAAGAGAGCCTAGCCCACAGCAAGGACTGATCAGCGCTGCTCCCAGGAGATCGTCGAGCGAGATACCCTTGTCCACTAGAAGGTTCATGGCCTTCAACAGCCTGTCCACCAACGTTTCCGCTGTCTCGTGTGCCAGGCTGTCGGCCTCACGCGGGACGATGCCCCAGGTGATGATGCCCCCTCGGCGCAGGAACTCCTTCACCTCTTCTGCGTACAACGAGAGCGATTCGGCGTACTCGTAAGTGTCGAAGCTCAGGATGTCCAATGAGGTAGACAAAACAACCGACCAGTCGGTGTTTCCGCAACAGTGGACGCCTTTCAGGCCCTCCAGTCCTCCCAACACCTCCTCCATGAGAGCCACCACCTGCTCTCGTGTCAGCGCCACGTAGGCCGACCCGAAGGAGGACATGTACGGTTCGTCCAAGAACACTATCGTAGTGGGATGCAGCCGGCGGAGATGCCTCTCCTGCCACACCGCCTTGAGTCGCAAGTGTTTGGCCACGGCGTCGGCCAACACCTCATCGTAGAGGACGGGACGCCGATCCTGGTCCACCACCGTCATGCCCCAGCTTACGGGTCCGGTAACCTGGCCTTTGATGGCCCGGCACCCGGAAAACTCGCCCAGCGACCATTCGTCCAGTGCCGAGGCATAGGACGGGCCAAAGGCGTAGCGATCCACGTCGTTCTCGAGATAGGCTAGATAGAGCTGCTCCAGCTCAGCGGAGAGATCCCCAGTACGATCGACGTACACACGCTCTTCCTCCAAGACCAACCCCGGGAAACCTTCGCTGAACTGGACGTACATGTTCTCCAAGAAACTGCGTCGCGGCAGCTGTGGCCAGCCCGGCAGCTCTCGGAAGCAGGTTCTGGTAATCGCACTAGCCTCTTGTGCGCTGGTGTGAGGCAGGCTGCCGATGTTTACAGGCATTAGCTCAGGCTTGAATACGCTGCTCATTTCCAACCCCAGAGAACCCGAGTCACCCTGCCCCTAGCCCCCACACGCCTGGCGGAGACCTTTGCCAAAGGGCGGGTACACGATTCCGCGCTCCGTAATGATACCAGTAACGTACCGATGTGGGGTGACGTCGAAGGCCGGATTCGCCACGTTAACCCCCTCCGGCCCAATCGGTTGCCCCCTGACGTGAGTGACCTCCTCCGCCGCCCGCTCCTCGATGGGCACCTCGTCGCCTGACGCCAGGCTCAGATCCACGGTAGACGTGGGAACGACCGCGTAGAACGGCACGCCATTCTCTCGGGCCACCACAGCCACCTTGTAGGTTCCGATCTTGTTGACCACGTCACCGTTGGCTACGACCCTGTCGGCGCCCACGAAGATGATGTCCACCTTGCCCTTCTGAATGAAGTAACCAGCGGCGTTGTCGGCAATCAGAGTCATGGGGATGCCATCTCTCATCAACTCCCAGGATGTCAGCCGGGCACCCTGTAGACGCGGACGCGTCTCATCCACGTACACGTGGACCTGCTTCCCCTGCGTCCAGGCCGTCCGTACGGGGGCCAGCGCGGTGCCGTAGTCCACCGTGGCCAGGGCCCCCGCATTGCAGTGGGTGAGGATGTTGTAGCCATCCTCGATGAGCTCCGCCCCATAGTCGCCCATACGTTTGTTGGCCTGGACATCCTCGTCGGCCAGGGCCTCAGCCTCGGCGACCAGGGCTTGCTGCATTGCAGACACGTCTTCGGCAGATTCGCGTTCCAGCCTGGCTAGCATCCTCTCCAATGCCCAGAAGAGGTTGGAGGCCGTTGGGCGAGTAGCTCGCAACACGTCGGCTGCCTGGCGCACGTCGGACGTGAGTTCGGACCCGTTCCGCGCGGGGCTGTGCACGGCGGCGAGCGCCAATCCGTATGCTGCTGCTGCCCCGATGGCAGGTGCTCCACGGACGTACATCTCCTTGATGGCTGTCGCCACGTCCCTGTAGTCCGTGAACTCCACCTCCACGTATTCGTGGGGTAGCTTCCGCTGATCTATCATTCGCACCACGCCGGCATCCCACTCGACGGTTCGCATAGCTACACCTCATTCGTCCACGATCCAGGCGGAGTCAAAAAAAATCTCCCCAACCTGGAGAGAAAGCAGAAGTCACTTCCTCTCATCTCCCAGACTCTGCCCCGCAGCCAGTCTACTCCTTGCTCGATACCGTTGGCACTGGCCTGCACGTCAGGACAGAATCCGCCGGAATTGGCACCGAAACCACGGGTAGCAGGTACGCCTGATCATCACCCATTCACCAACCAGGCTTCCTGGTCTCCGCGGAAGGTTGCCGGGGTTTCACAGGGCCGGTCCCTCCACCCCTCTGGATAAGAGCTCACATCCCAATCAGATGTCTATAGAGCCCATGGGCTGTTAAGGAACGCGCTGCTCGCAGCCGCCTCCCGACTGCGCCGTGAGCGCCATTCTGTCAACAACGCATGTTAGCAGGTCCGAACACATTTGTCAAGTGGCGGACAGCCCCATGGACGATGACGAAGGAACTCACACGCATGCAAAACGTGGTATACATAGTGAACGCCGAGAACACGCTAAGCGCCGCCCTCAGGGCAGGCCCGCGTCCACTGCCGGAGCTACCGCCTCTCCTTGCTGTCGAACACTTCCGGATTAACCGGGTTGCGGGGCATGCGTCCCTGCAATCCGGCCACCAGGTTCTCAGCGGCCATAGTGGCCATCAGCGTCCGAGTTGCGATGCTCGCGCTCGCGATGTGAGGGACCACCAGGCAGTTGTCCAGCTCGAGCAAGGGATCGTGAGGATCTATGGGCTCGGGATCGGTGACGTCCAGTCCAGCGCCGGCGATTCTTCCACCGGCCAAGGCGTCGTACAGCGCTGCCTGGTCCACCACTTGACCCCGAGAGGTGTTCACGAATATGGCGGTCTCCTTCATCAAGCCGAACTGCTCGGCCCCGATCATGTGGTAGGTCTTCGAGGTCAGGGGCGTGTGCAGGCTGATGAAATCAGATTCGCTCAACAGCGTCTCCAGATCAGCGAACACCAGGCCCAGATCCTGCTCCAGACTCGGTTGTCGGTTTACGTCGTAGTACAGAAGCCGCATGTCGAATCCACTGGCCCGCTTGGCCACAGCAGCACCTATGCGGCCCAGGCCCACCAGTCCCAGCGTAGCCCCGTGCAGATCGTATCCCAGGCAGAGCATCGGCCCCCAGGTCCTCCATCTGCCGGCGCGCACGTACTTCTCTGCCTCCACCACGCGCCGGGCGACGCAGGCCATCAATGTAAAGGCAAAATCCGCGGTCGTGTCGGTCAGGATACCCGGAGTGTTGCAGACCACGATGCCCCTCTCGGTCGCCGCTGGCACGTCGATGTTGTCGTAGCCGATGGCGTAGTTGCTGACTACCCTGAGACGAGGCGCGGCGTCCATCAGCTCGGCGTCTATCGTGTCCGTCAACAGAGTCAGTAACCCATCCGCTGCCCTCGCCTCCTCGAGAAGCACCTCGCGGGGAGGCGGCAGCTCGCCCTCCCACACTTTCACCTGCGCGCAGCCACGCAGAAGACTAAGGCCCGCCTTGGGTATCTGACGAGTCACGAAGACGCTGGGAAGCCCTTCCACTCACGGTCCTCCTTCTTGACACTCCAGGACCATGGGAATACCATCCTGGTGATATTGACCATTATACCGTTGCCCTCGGGACGAGTCAAAGCCATCGCACATCGCGAGACGACGCCATCATGGGCCACCTCACCGCAGAATCGATTCGAAAGGGACTGGACACCGAGTTCGTGGGGCAACACGTCGTCAGTCTGGACTCCGTGACCTCCACCAACGACGTCGCCAAACGTCTGGCGCACGAGGGCGCCCCGGAAGGGGCTCTGGTCTTGGCTGAGGAGCAGACCGCGGGGCGGGGTCGCCAGGCGAGGAGATGGATCGCTCCCGCAGGCAGCAGCCTCTTGATGTCTCTGGTCTTTCGTCCCAGATTTCCGTCGGCCGGCCTTCCCCACCTGCTGATGGCCTCCGGCTTGGCCGTGGCCGAGGCTATCGAGGATTCCGCCGGGCTAGCGGTCCATCTCAAGTGGCCCAACGACATCCTCCTGGGTGGCAAGAAGACTGGCGGAATCCTGATCGAGGCCGGGCTGATCGGGGAAGCGATCGACCACGTAGTGGTAGGGATAGGGCTGAACGTGAACCTCGATCTGGCCCAGGTACCCGAGATCGTCGCCTTCGCGACCAGCATATCCAAGGAACTGGGCCGAAATGTGCCTCGTCTCACGGTCTTACACTCTCTCCTGCGCTCCATGGAACGGGAGTACATACTGCTTCGAGGCGGCGAATCTCCGCACGGGAGGTGGATGGCTCGCCTGGACCAACTCGGCCAGCAGGTGGAGATCGGTACACCTTGGGGCAAGGAGAGCGGGCTCCTCGAAAGAGTGAGTGAGGATGGCACCCTCTTCCTCCGCCGAGCGGACGGCACAGAAGCCTCCATCACGGTGGGGGACATCACCTAGAGGCGGCTGGGCCAATAGTATCCCCCAACTTCGGACGTGCCCTGGTCTGTGTTCCCGCCACGACGACCATCGACGAAGTGATCACGTCTTCCTGTGTCAGCAGTGATCTGGACGCGAGGGTTGGCCGCTCCTACCTACACGATCCGTCAAGCGATGTCTGCGCGCACTGCCAAGAGGCAGAGGCTATCGTAGGCGTGCGGCAAGAGGGATACTTCGTGGCTTGGGACTAGTAACCGGTCCTCACGGTTCGGGGACAATCTCGCCGGCGCACTCCAACTGGTGCTGCTCGACGTGCTCGAGGTGTTCAGCCTTCGGCTGGGGACCTGTTCGGCTTCCCCGGCACCCGGTGGCAGCATCGACACCGCGCCTCGTAGGCCTCCTTCGCACCCACCATGATGATAGGATCGTAGTAGGAGGCTGGCTGTCCATCGATCAGTCTCTGCGTCCTGGTGGCCGGTGCCCCACACACCACGCAGATGGCATGAAGCTTGTCCACCGTGTCCGCTTGAGCCATCAGGACCGGCACCGGTCCGAATGGCTCCCCTCGGAAGTCGTTGTCCAGTCCGGCGACGATGACCCGCTTGCCCCGATCGGCAAGGACGTCGCAGACATCGGCGATACCCTGGTCGAAGAACTGCACCTCGTCGATGATCACGACCTCGGTGTCGGGTTCCACCAGTCTGAGGATCTCACTGGACCCACCCACGGCGAGACAATCGAAGGACACACCATTGTGAGAGGCAAGCTTCTCCACCTCGTATCGATCATCCAAGGCTGGCTTGAAGACCTGCAGCTTCTGACGCGCTATCTGCGCTCGCCTTGCTCGGCGGATCAGCTCCTCAGTCTTGCCGCTGAACATGCTGCCGCAGATGAGCTCTACGGAACCATCCTCGTGGCGGTGGCGAATCCTTCCTCTCCTCCTCTGCTGGACAACCATAGACGCTCAAAGACGAGAGGGCAAGCTTCCTTGCCCTCGTTCTACTACTCCTTGGCCTTCTTCCTCGGCTTGGCGCTCTTTCCAGCCTCCGCCTTGGCCCCGCGCTTGCCGACAGTTGCGCCTTCCTTCCCCTCTGGTGGCTCGGATTCGGGCGCCACCACTTTGTCCATCTCCTCCCTCTTCTCCAGACGCCTGATGTACCGCTCCACCTGACCGGCCGTGTCAACGATGCGCTGCTCGCCTGTGAAGAACGGATGACACGCAGAGCAGATGTCGGTCTTGATCATGGGCTTGGTCGCCCCTGTGACGAACGTGTTGCCACACCCGCACACCACACGAGCCTCTGGGAAGTACTCGGGGTGAATATCCTTCTTCATCTACGCCACCGCCTCCGGGTAAACACTGACCCTCTTCCTGAGCTTCGAAGCGCGCTCGAACTTGACGAAGCCGTCTACGACCGAGAACAGGGTATAGTCTCGCCCCATCTTCACGTTCTCTCCGGGATAGAAGGTGCTGCCCCGCTGACGCACGATGATCGTCCCGGCACTGACCTTCTGCCCGTCGTAGCGCTTCACTCCGAGGCGCTTTCCGGCACTGTCTCTTCCATTACGGCTACTGCCGCCACCCTTCTTGTGAGCCATGTTGATGTCTCCCGATTACTTCTGGCTGAAGCCCTTCTCTTTCAAAGCGGCGCGAACCTGCTCCAGAGCCTTGGGCCCAAGACCGCGAACGGCCAGCAACTCGTCGTCGCTTGCCTGTACCAGATCCTGTACGCTGCCCAAACCAGCTCCCTCCAGCGTGCTCATCACGCGAGATGGAAGGTCCAACTCCTCGATGCTCATCGCAAGCGCTGCTTTGGCCTTCTTCTTTGGTTTCGGCTTCGCCTTCTCCTCCGCCACTGCCGCTGGCGGCTTCCCGCCCTTCTTCCCAGCTTTGCCGGTCATGATGTCCTGGATGAGAAGTCTAGTATGAGACTGCCGATGACCCAGCTTGCGCTGGTAGCGATTGCCGCCCCTGAACTTGAACACCGTGACCTTGCGCCCTCGGCCCTGGTCCACCACGGTGGCCCTGACTGTTGCCCCCTCTACCGTAGGTGTCCCAACCACCACGTCTCCGCCGTTGGCCAGAAGCAAGACACTATCTATCTCCACAGTCTGACCGACCTCGGCCGACAGATTCTCCACCTCTATGCTTTGGCCCGGTGTTACTCTATACTGCTTTCCGCCCGTCTCTATGATGGCATACATTCCAGCCTCCATCTCACAAGTATAGCATCTCTGAAACCACTTGTCAAAGATGCCACATAGGGCAGTCCCTACATCGCCGCGAAAGGGAGCCAGCTTCTCTACGACTCTGAGTTGCTCACCGCGATGAGTCCCAGGGAACCGCAATTCGTCGCCCACGGCAAACCAGAGCGCGCCTACGCACGTCATCTCCTGTCCGAACAAATCCTGGAAGTTCGGGCCCGTGCCTGATGCACCGTCTGGTCCGGGGTGGGATCAGACGGCGGCTCGTTCATCCTGCGGCATGCGCCGCCCCGATGGTACTATGGTACTATGACGACCCAACACGGCGTAGTACCATCTTCCCATTGACTGGCATAGGTTGTGGGGCTAGACTAGTAGTAGGAGTGATAGGCTTGTTGCGCGGTTCATGCAACGTCTCCTGCTCGTAATCACTCTCCTACGACCTCTGGATGGAGTGGACAGACGGATGAACGCCGGAAAACGGAGTCGACTTCCCATCCTCATGCTCCTGTTGGCCCTTGTGGCTACGTTCTCTGCCGCGCCTCTTTGGAGCCAGGATGGTGAGGGGGTCCCCACGGCCATCGGGTTCGTCACCTCTGACGGTGAAAGTGGGCTGACGGAATACGCGGCACCCCCCGACGTGCAGGATGAGCCCGCTCTCGATCTCTCCTCCGTGCCGGCCGCACCCCTCGGCCACCAACTGGTCTACGAGGTCAACCTGGAACGCGCAGATAACGGCGCTCCTCCCCTCAAAGCTGCCTCCGAACTGATGGAGGCCGCACAGTTCCACAGCGACTGGATGGCCGATCACAACTGCTTCGCTCACAACTGCTCCGGTGAGCCACTCTTTGCCACCCGCATCGAGGACGCGGGATACGTGAACTGGGTCAACTTGGCCGAGAACCTGGCCGCCGGGCAGACTTCCGTCGCTCAAGTGGTCAACGAGTGGATGGGTAGTCCAGATCATCGCAATAACATGTTGTCCACAGTCTACCGAGAAGCGGGAGGAGGCTACGCCTTCTCGGGCAGTGCCACCTACCACCACTACTGGACCATGGATCTTGGCGCGCGCAATGATAGCCAGGGAAAACCGATCTACCCAGTCATCATCAACAAGGAAGCATGGTCGACCTCCAAGCTCAACGTCAGCCTCTACGTCTACGGCGCCGACTGGCCTGCCGAGGAGATGCGCTTCCGCAACGAGGGCGGCTCGTGGTCGGACTGGGAGCCCTACTCTGCGCACAAGAACTGGAGCCTCTCTTGCAGCCAAGGCTCTCCAGCAACGGTGTATGCGCAGATCAGGAAAGGCGCAGTGACCCTGGAGAGCAGCGACGAGATCATGGTCGACATGCCGCTATCTGTAGCACCCCCGGTGCTGCTCTTCCTCTCACAGCAGGGCTCAGGCACGGCGGTGCCCGGATCGTATCAGTTGCAGATCGACTGCTGTGATCAGTGGTCCGCCAGCGCCGTCCCAAGCTGGATCAAGCTCACAAGCGCCGCTGGGGTCGGCGCCAGTCAGACGACCGTCTATCTCCAAGACCTGCCGACCACGCCTGGCCCCTATTTCGGCGCCATCAGCGTCGAAACCCTATACACGCAAGAGGAGATCGTGGTACCCGTCACGCTGATTGTCACCAACTACCCGCTCCAGCAGAGCAGTGTGCCCATGGTGACCAAGCAGCAATCCTAGCCACAGAGACCTCCGCAGCAAAACAAAAGGGGGCTGGTGCGACCAGCCCCCTTTCTGTTCGGCCCAACTGGGTCTCGCGCTATCACATGCCCTTGAGCTTCTCGCTAAGCTTGGGCACGACCACGGCGTAGTCACCCACGATGCCGTAGTCCGTGATGTTGAAGATGGGGGCATTCTCGTCCTTGTTCACAGTCACGATGATCTTGGAGTCCACGATCCCCACCGTGTGCTGTATCTGGCCCGAGATGCCGATGGAGATGTACAGACTTGGCTTGCACTTCTTGCCAGAGAGACCAACCATTCTCTCTTCCGAGAACCACTCCCAGTCGCTGGCCGGAGTCTTGGTGCAGCCTATCTCCGCACCCAGCAGTTTGGCCAGCTCCTCGATCATAGCCAGGTCTTCCTTGGCCTGAACCCCTCGGCCCACGCAGATCAGCATCTCCGCCTCTTCGAGGTTCACTTCGTCCCCGGCTTTGTCTCTCCTCTCCACGACCTTGACCGGAGGATCCTTCAGGTCGAGGTCCAGGTTGACAACCTCGCCCTGCTTCTCCTCGCGAGGTCCCAGCTCGAAGGTCTTGGGCATCACGGAGATCACCTTCTTGGGCGTCGCTATCACCTGCGAGGCCACCGTGTTCCCCCCAAAGGAGTACCTGTCTACCTCCAGGTTGCCATCCTTCACTCGTACGGCATTGGCGTCAGTGACAGCCCCGGCGTTCAGCTTCTGGGCCAAGCGACCCGCTAACTCCTTGCCCCTCTTCGACGATCCGATGAGCACGAATTCCACGTCCCCGCTCTCTGCCACCTGCTTGAGAGCTTCGGCGTAAGTGCCGACATAGAAATCAGTGAGGGCCGGATGCTCGGACACGTACACCTTGTCGGCTCCATAGGCGAAGTAGTCCCCAGCCTTGGCGGCGGCGCCTTCACCAAGCAGGGCCGCACTGACGGTGGCCCCCAGTTCCTTGGCAAAGGCCTTGCTCGCGGAAACCAGTTCAAAGGCTGTCTCATCTACGTAGCTGTAGACCAGTATCTCCGACATCTCTACCTCCCCACTACCCCTTCCTTCGTCAGGGCGTCCACGAGGCCACTGACTTGCTCGTCAACGTCACCCTTGAGGATGACGTTCTTCCTGTCTTGTTCGGGCGCCAGGTTGCTCATGACTTTGACGCTGTTGGCATTCTCGCCGACCTCATCGGCAGACAACCCCAGGTCGCCCGGCCCCCACTCGTGCCTCGGCTTGGCGCCGGCCTTGCGGATGGCCATGAACTTCGGAAGTCGAGGCTCGTTGATCTCCTGCGCCACCGAGACCAGCGCGGGCAGACCCGCCTCCACGACCTCAAAGCTGCCCTCCATGTTCCGCACCGCTTTCACCTTGCCGCCCTCGACCTCCAGCTCGCGGACGTACGTAATCTCGGGAAGGTCGAGAAGCTCCGCCAGCGCGGACGCCACAACGCCAGAGTAGTTGTCCGTGGAGCCCTCCCCAAGCAAGACGAGATCGTACGCGCCGATCTTCTCTATGGCCTTGGCCAACACTTTGGCCGTACCCAGGCTGTCCGATCCTGCGAAAGCCGAGTCGGTCAACAACACAGCCTCGTCCGCTCCCATGGCCAGAGGTTCCAGAATACCCTGTTGGAGCTTGTCCGAGCCCTTGGCCACCACGGTGATCTTGGCGTCGCCCAGCTTCTCCTTGACCTTGACTGCCTCTTCCATGGCGTTCTTATCGAGGTCACCCCACACGAGAGGCACGCTCTCCAGGACTGGTTTCCTCTCTTTGATCCTGATCTGCTGGAGATCAGGTATCTGCTTCATGCACACGATGATGTCCATCTCTTCTTGCCCTCCTCGACGAAAATGCTATGTCAGCGTCTGACTTCTCACAGTCCAGACTTCCCTTGACCCAAGGTACGCCATGCCACCACGGAACGCAAACGCCGTGACACCCTGGCCTACCCAAACCTGTACTGAATGCCGAAGCCGCCTCTGGCGTAGTTCCAGTCCAGAGCCCCGTGGATGCAAGCGATGCGGCAGGTTCCGCACTCCAGGCAACCAGAGCACTCCACCTCCATGTCTCCCGTCTCCCTGTTGATCGAATAGAGCTTGCCTGGACACACGTAGAGGCAGTACTTCTCCTCGCAGGATCTGCATATCTGCTGGTCGATGATGATGTGCGGGTCCGTATCGATCTTGAAGACGTCCAGTCCTAACTTGGTTTCTACGTTCATCGAGCGGTTATCCCCCTGAGCCCTCGTCTCAGATACGAAGCACGCCCACAACGTCCTTGATGCTAGACCAGTTCACGAACTTGCCAAGAGCCTCCCTGATGACCGTTGAGGAGATCTTTGGCTTCGGACCCTCATCGATCCACATCAGCTTTGTGAAGATGTCACAGATCGCCTGAGGATAGTAGTCGAACAGCCGCGGGTTCTCCATGAAGCCAAGGACGTGTCGGAAAGTCTGCAAGTCCTTGAGCACGAAGCTGTCCCTCAACAACTCCTCGTACCGGGCCAGCGAAGCGGCCGAGTAGTCCCCCTTTTCCCTGGCTTCCTTGATCACCTGGGCAGCCATCACGCCGGACGCCACGGCGAACTCCATGCCACGGACCGTCAGGAGCATGTTCAAGCCCAATCCGGCAGCCTCCCCGACCACGACGATCCCGTCTGAGTACAATCTAGGCAGGGCGTTGATCCCTCCCTCGGGTATCACGTGGCCCGAGTACTCGACGGTCTCGCCGCCGGAGATGAGATTGCGTATCTCGGGGCGACCCTTGAACTCCTCCAGCAGGTCGTGCACTTCGATCTTGGGCTCTCTCTCCAGCAGCGACTCGATGCCCACGACGATACCCAGGGAGATGCTGTCCTTGTTGGTATACAGGAATCCGCCACCGAGCATCCCCTTGGTCAGAGCGCCGAAGTACAGTTGAGCCGCTCCTTCACCGGGTCCCAGATTGAACCTTTCTTCGATGGACTCGGCCGGTAGTTCGATGACCTCTTTGGCAGAGACAGCGTAGTGTTTGGGCTGCTGAGGCTCCCGCAAACCGGCCTTCTCAGCCATGAGTGACAGCACCCCATCCGCCGCCACGACCACGTCGGCGCGGATCTCATCCTCCTCCCCCATGACTATGCCCACCACTCTGCCGTCCTCGACAATCACCTCGTCGGCACGGTACTTGGGGAGAATGAAAGCCCCCGCCTCGGTGACTTTGTCACCGAACCAACGGTCGAAGGTCCCACGCAGGATCGTGTAGCTGTGGTACGGCTGCTCCCTGAACCGCCCGTTGTCGAGAGTCACGGCCGTGGAGGCATCCTCGGCCATCATAGTGATCGTTTCCCTGGTGACGTACCTCTCCAGGGGAGCATCTTCCCACAGATCGGGCAGGTAATGCCTCAGAGGATACATGTAGACACGACCACCCGTCACGTTCTTAGCCCCAGGGTAGTCTCCGCGCTCTACCACCACGGTATCGATGCCGGCCTCGGCGAGCACGTATGCCGCAGACAAGCCCGCCAGACCGGCCCCAACGATGACTACTTCTACCTTCTCTCCATCCGCGTCAGTCACCCTGCGCCACCTCTTTCAACCCCTTTGGATAGCGACGAGCAAGGTCCACGTAGACGTGCTTGTAGCTACCCCACAACTCCCTCCAATCCTCCTTCACGTCGCCGACCACCTTCGCGGGGACGCCAACTGCCACTTTCCCCGGGGGGATCTCGGAATTCTGTATCACCACGGCACCCTCGGCGACGGCAGCCCACTCCCCCACGTCAGCCCAGTCACTGATTATGGCTCCCATTCCCACCACCACGTAGTCGTGCACCGTGGCGTTGTGAATGATCGAACCGTGCCCCACAGTGACGTAGTCGCCTATGCGTGTCACCTGGTCTGGCCGGGCGTGGATCACGCAATTCTCTTCTATACTGGTGCCCTTCCCGATGATGACCTCGCCATAGTCGCCCTTGATGCGAGCGCCGGGACCTACGAAACAATCGTCGCCCAGAGTCACCAGTCCGATAATGTCGGCCGATGGGTGCACGTACACGTTTGTCCCGAGCCTGGGCACTCTACCCTCGAACTCATATACGGCCACTAGTGGAAAACCTCCACGTAAGCAGTGCAGAGAGAACTCGTCCTCAACCTGTGGACGTGACGCCGGCGCGCGCCAACTCCTGTGGAAGGCTCTGTCTGGAGACGAACGCAGGCGGTCATACACACTTCCAGGGGGGATTCTCATCCCCCCTGGCATCTTGAGCTAACCAACAGGTGCACTGACGGGCAAGCTGATGATCGTCCTCGCTGGACTAGTGACCTTCCTGGCTACCGCGATAGGGCACTGCCTCGTCGCCGAACCAGTCACGTCCCATGATGATCTTCATCACGTGGTAGCCGCCCTCGGCACCCACCAGATAGGACATCGTGCCTCGCATCGACATCTCCAGCGGTGTTTCCTTGGTGTAGCCGAACCCGCCGTGGTACATCATGCCATTGCGGGCCACGCGCACCCCAAGCGGAGGGGAATAGCACTTGCACAGAGCGATGGTGCGGTTGATGTCGCGGTAGTCGATCTTGGACTTGTCCTTCCGCGACTGGTCGATCAGCCACGCACCTCTCTGGAGCATGAGCTTCAGCATCTCCAGCTCGGCCTTGTCGTCCACCATCTCGAAGGAGATGGCTTCGAAGTTCATCAACGGCCGGCCGAAGAGGACCCTCTGCTTGGTGTAGTCGCGGCTGATCTCCAGGCACTTCTCGGCGCCACCGAGGCAAGCCGCAGCCACCACCGCGCGCGCGACGTTGAAGCCCGTCATGTTGACGTAGAAGCCCTTGTTCTCCTCGCCCAGGATGTACTTCTTGGGGATCTCGACATCCTTGTAGATGAACCCGCCGGTGGACAGCCCCATACGGCCCATGTCGGAGTAGGTGGTATAGCTGGTACCCGCTGCGTTGGCCGGGAACCACGCAAAGGTCGCACCCTTGTACCCCTGCTCAGGCTGGGTCAGGAACAGAGTGCAGTGCCCGCCACCTCTCTCCGTGGCCTCACGGACACCGCTGATGTAGGCCTTCTCACCATTGATGATCCAGCTATCCCCAGTGTCCTTGGTGGCGGTCAGTTTGATGTTAGCCAGGTCCGAGCCACCACCAGGCTCTGTCGTATTGATGCCCATGAACCACTCGCCACTGGCTACCTTGGGCAGCACCTCCTCTTTGGCCTCCTCCGTGCCATAGTCGACCATGAGGATGGACCACCCGATGCACAGAAGAGTGTAGACTGGCAGCGACATGCTCAGCTCGCCTCGGGCGAGCTCGAAGATCGTGTTCACTGCATACTGCATCTCTTCGCCCGGTACGGCGCAGCCGCCATACTCCTCGGGAATGGTAATACCAAAAATACCCAAGTCGGCCATCTTCTCGATGATCTCGTCGGGTATTCGGTGCCATTCCTCGTCGATCTTCCTGGCTATGGGCTCTAGCTCCTGATCTGCAAACTCCCTGACCGTCTGCTTCCAGAGCTCTTGCTCAGGAGACACCGTGAAATCCATCAGACACTACCTCCTTCATTACTCTAGCTTTGCTGCTTCGGCTTTGACGATAAGCGACCTATTATAGCACGTCTATTGACAGATGTCAAACCCGTCGACGCCCGCCGCACGTGTGCCATGCTTCGTCTCGAGCACAGACTCGAATGCCTGAACCAGTAGCGTCTTGTGCTCCGGATCGAGCAGCGAAGCATGGACCGCATTCATCACCAACTGCACCACGTCACGCTCGTCGTACCCAAATGCATCTGCTATCTTCAGATACTCGTCGGTCAACGTGGTGTTGAAGATTGCCGGATCGTCCGAGCCAATCGTCACATACAGCCCTTCCGCAGCGAGCCGAGGCAAAGGGTGGCTCTCCAGATCGGATGCTACGCCCAGGCACAGGTTGCTGGTCGGACACACCTCCAGCGGGATCTGTCGGCTGCGCAGCTCCTCGACCAGCGCCGGATCTTCCAGACAACGCACTCCGTGGCCGATCCGCACCGCCTTCAACGTCTCCAGCGCCCTCCAGATACTCGCCGGACCGGCTGTCTCACCAGCGTGAGGAACACTCGGCAAGCCAGCCTCCTCGGCCATGGCAAATGCTTCGGCGAACTTCTCCGGCGGGTGCCGCACCTCATCGCCACCCAGGCCCAGCGCGACCACGCCAGATTCCATCCCGCGGATCGCCCACTGAGCGCAGATCTTGCCCTCGCCCGCCGGAATCTCACGGGGGATGTCGATGATCAACCCCATACGAACGCCCAACGCCTCCTCACCCCACGCTCGCGCCCGATTCAACGCGGCCAGTTGGTCGTCAAAGGCGATCCTCTTCTGTGCGTAGTGAGTATAGGCTGTGTAAGTCACCTCGCTGTACAGGATGTTCTGCGCAGCCTGTCCCTTCAGGAACTCGCGGGTGACGAACTCGATGTCCTCAGGAGTGCGAAAACACTCTGAGAGCTGCAAGTACACCTCGACGAAGTGTGCGAAATCGCTGAACGTGTACCACGCTCTCAGTTCGTCGACCGTACTGGCCGGAAGCGGCACTTTGTTACGCTGTGCCAACCCGAGAAGAGTCTCTGGCTGCACCGCTCCTTCGAGATGGACGTGCAACTCGGCCTTCGGCATACGCCGGATGAACTCTGTCAGTTCCATGCTCGAGATTCTACTTGATGACGAGTCGACGCCGCCACACGATGTACTGGTCGAACACTGAGCCCGGACACGAGATACGGAATCGCGTACCCGCGTGCCTGCCCCCTGGGCAGCGCGCCCACCAGAGAGGTCGCTGCCCTGGCCAAACCCTCACGAAGACTCTTGCCAGCACACTGGCAAGGCGCTATAATGCGAGGGTGCCTCCATGCCTGGGAATTCGCGAAAGGACACAATCCAGAGACTCTATGAAAATCGCCTGGTTCGGACACAAGACCAGAAAGCGAGGCAACGGCCTTGTAAGGTACTCCAACCAGCTCACACAGGGATTGGAGGCCCGTGGTGCACAGGTCTTGCTGTTCTACCACGGTCCGCGCGCTGACGAGGCCGAGCATGCCCCCCATCTCCAGAGGCTGAGCTCATTCAGTCTTATGGATCACGATCTGATCTCCTCCCCGGGAGCCAGGTCTCTCATCCAGCGGAGTCTGCGGGACGAAGAGGTCGACGTAGCCCACGTATCTCTTTCATTCTCCAACCTCGATTTCAGCCTTCCGGAGATCTGCCACAGCCTGGGGATACCTATTGTGGCTACCTTCCACGCCCCCTACGACCGCCGAGCCAGTGTATGGGGGCTCGCGTCCCGTACGCTGTACCGGGTCTGGTCGGTTGCATTGGCTCGATATGACGCCGTGGTCATCTTCTCGCATCACCAGAAGGAAATCCTTGCTCGATACGGTGTACGCTCGGAACGGATACACGTCATTCCCAACAGCGTCGATACCGCCCTTTTCCGCCCCGGTGCTCCGAGCTATAAGGAGGAACTCGGGGCCGACCTGCTGCTGATCTATTGCGGTCGGCTCGATCCCGAGAAGAACGTCGCGATTCTGCTACAGACTGTACAGGACCTGGAGTTGCCAGCCTCATGCAAGACGGTGATCGTTGGAAACGGCGTCGAATTCGATAGACTCCGTAGCCAGTATAGTGGGGACACCGTGGTCTTCGCGGGTCTGATCAAAGACCTGGATTACCTCATCCGCATCCTCCAGAGTGGCGACATCTTCGTGCTCCCCTCGGAGGTTGAAGGGCTTTCGATCGCCATGCTGGAGGCGATGGCCTGTGAGACCGCGACCGTAGCCACCGATGTCGGAGGTGACGGGGAAGCCCTGGAAGGGGCTGGGATCGTCATGGATCCCAAGGATGTGGAAAGTCAGCTCGGCCTGGCTCTCAAGGTCCTGGTGGACAATCCCAGCCTTCGACACGACCTGGCCAGGAAGGCTCGTCGCAGGGTCGTGTCCAGGTACTCACTCCAGCGCAACGTGGATCAGGTGTTGCGGCTCTACGAGCGCTTGCTGGCGAGGGCCGAGTGAGCACCTGCTGGGGGCACCGGCCCGAGAAAGGACGATCACGACATGAGAGTCATCATCCCGCTGGCGGGATTGGGGACTAGACTGAGACCTCACACCCACACCAAGCCCAAACCGCTGCTGCACGTCGCCGGCAAGACCATCCTGGACCACGTCCTGGACAGGTTGCAGGGCCTGCACATCGAGGAAGTCGTCTTCATCGTGGGGCACCTTGGCGAGCAGATACGTGAACACGTGGAAGCGCACTACGATTTCCCGACGAGCTACGTCGTGCAGACGGAACTCGAGGGCCAGGCCCACGCCCTCTACCTGGCCCGCGACCACCTTGTGGGAGACGTCTTCATCGTCTTTGTGGACACCATCTTTGAGGCCGACCTCGGCTTCCTCGAGGATCTGGTTTCGGACGGAGTGGTCTTCGTCAAGCAGGTAGACGATCCCAGCCGTTTCGGCGTCGTCACCGTCGAGGAAGGGTTCATCACCGGCTTTGTGGAGAAGCCCGACCAGCCCGTTTCCAACCTGGCCATAGTCGGGCTCTACTACATCAAGAACTCAGGCCTGCTTCTGAAGTGTATAGAAAGCGTGTTGAGGGGAGAGATCAAGACGAAGGGCGAGTACTACCTCGCTGACGCCCTCCAGTTGATGGTAGACCAGGGAGCCCGCCTCGAGCCCGGCGCCGTCGAGGTCTGGGCAGACTGCGGCAAGCCCGAAACACTGCTCGCCACCAATCGCTACCTGCTGGACAAGAGCGGCGGCGAACACGAAGAGATCGAAGGTTCCGCCATCATCGCTCCCGTGTACATTGCGCCCTCGGCTTCCATCACCAGATCGGTCATCGGTCCCCACGTGTCCGTCGCTGAGGGTGTTAAGATAGACCGCTCCATCGTGAGCGACTCGATCATCGACGCCGGCGCCCGCGTGTACAGCGCTGTTCTTCGAGAATCCCTCGTGGGGAGCGGCGCCTTCGTAAGAGGCCAGTCCTGCAAGATGGACATCGGCGATGACTGCACCGTGGACCTGGCCTGATAGCAGATGCCGGACGACACACGCGTCGAGTGCTATTCTGGAACCAGATACGCCGAACGTCCGGTCTCATTCGTTCTTCTCGGCCATGAACACTCGGTGAAAGACGTAGTGAAGAGCTGGCGCAGCCCTTCCGGGCTCCACTTCCACGTCAGAACGGAGGAGGACGAGTGCTTTGAGTTGACCTACGACCAGAGAACGGACGGGTGGAGCGTACTCAGGCTGGAAGAAAGGGAATCGTGAGCAGCTACGAGAGAGGAGCGTCATGAGAGGGGCACTTGCACAGAGGATCAGCTCCGTTCCCCCCTCGGGGATCAGAAAGTTCTTTGACATCATCGCCACCATGGACGATGTGATATCGCTCGGCGTGGGAGAGCCGGACTTCGACACGCCGGGTCACATCACTCAGGCCGGCATAGGATCTCTGGAGAGAGGCGAGACGAGCTATACCTCCAACTCCGGTGTGCTGGAGCTACGAGAGGAACTGTCCAAGCACCTGAGCAGCCTCTATGGTGTAGAGTATAGTCCAGCCGACGAGCTACTCATCACCGTGGGTGTGTCCGAGGCGCTGTACCTGGCCTTGCTGACGGTGATCGATCTGGGCGACGAAGTGATCGTGCCCGAGCCATGCTTCGTCTCCTACAAGCCGGGCGTTATCTTCGCGGGCGGGACGCCCGTGACCGTCGAGGCCAGAGTGGAGAACGACTTCGAGATCACAGCAGCCGAGATGGAGGCCAAGATTACGCCCAAGACCAAGGCTCTTCTCATCGGCTATCCCAACAACCCCACGGGCGCCGTCATGAGCCGTGCGCGACTCCAGGAGATAGCTTCCCTGGCAGAGAAGCACGACCTCATCGTCATCTCCGACGAGATCTACGATCGACTGGTGTATGGAGTGGAGCACGTTTGCTTCTCCTCCCTTCCTAACATGCGAGAGAGAACCATTCTGCTGAGCGGCTTCTCGAAGACCTACGCGATGACGGGATGGCGTCTGGGCTACGCGGCGGCTCCGGCCCACATTCTCGACGGTATGCGAAAGGCCCACCAGTACATGATCATGTGTGCTCCCACCACCGCACAGGTAGCCGGCATCGAGGCCCTTCGCAACGGTGAGAAAGCTGTCCAGGAGATGCTTGCAGAATACGACCAGCGTCGGCGCGTCATCGTAGACGGTCTCAACAGCATCGGCATGCCATGCTTCGAGCCCCAAGGCGCCTTCTACGCCTTCCCCTCTATCCAGAACACATCGTTGAACTCCGAGGACTTCTCGGAGAAGCTTCTCTTCGAGCGAAAGGTCGCCGTCGTGCCGGGAACCGCCTTCGGCCAGTGTGGAGAGGGGTACGTGAGGTGCGCCTACGCCACGTCGATGGTGAACATCGAAGAAGCACTGGGGAGAATGGAGGATATCGTCAAGCGGTACCACAAATGAGATGGAGCGACGTGCTCCATCCAGCGCCACTCTGGCCACCTCACGCCAAGGCAACCTTCGAGCCCGCGCTGAGATGAACGAACTACAGGTCCGTGTGTCAGGCATGGCCCACGGCGGCGACGCGGTGGCTCGCCACGAGGGCAAGGTCATCTTCGTACCCCACGCCTTGCCGGGCGAGGAGGTGGTCGTCGAGCTGACCGAGGAGCGAGCCACTTACTCGCGTGCTCGGTTGGTCGAGGTTCTTACGCCTTCCCCGGATCGCGTTGAGCCACGCTGTCTTCACTACGGCACGTGTGGCGGCTGTCAATGGCAGCACATCTCCTATGAGAGACAGTCGACGCTGAGGGAAGAAGTCCTGCGGTCCCAGCTCAACAGGATTGCTCACCTCTCCGACGTGCCGGTCCGACCCACGCTGGCTGCCTCTGATCCATGGTGCTACAGGAACCACGTGCAGTTGCACCTCGATCAAGAGGGCAAGCTGGGCTTCATGGGCATCGATGGACGAACTGTGATTCCCATAACTGAATGCCACATCATGCACGCCCTGCTCTGGGACATCTTCGCCGGACTCGAAATAGACTTCCCCGAGCTGGAGCGGGTGTCGCTTCGGGCAGGCATCGCCACAGGCGAACATTTGGTCGTCCTGGAGAGCGCAGGTGCCCAGGCGCCTGCCATCGAGGTAGACGTACCGGTCTCCTGCGTGCTGCTACTCGGAGACGGCACCCCGGTGACGTACGTCGGGCACGGCTATGTCACAGAAAGGATAGGAGGTAGGCCCCTTCGCGTTTCGGCGACGAGCTTCTTCCAGGCGAACACCTCGCAGACCGAGCGATTGGTGCGAACCGTCGAGGAGTACCTTGACCCGCGAGGGCACGAATGCTTGCTGGACCTCTATTGTGGTGTGGGGACCCTCAGCCTCGCCCTGGCCGACAGAGTGGCGGAGGTAGTAGGTGTGGAGTCCAATGAAGCGGCGATGGAAGACGCCAACTTCAACGCCGAGGGGATGACCAATGTAACCCTGCTCGAGGGTAGCGTCGAACAGGTGCTCCCCGCCATGGACCAATCGGTAGACCTGGTGATCTTGGACCCACCCCGACAGGGAGCCAGCAAACGATGCCTGAACGCACTGAGCACAATCTCTGCGCCCAGGATCGTCTACGTATCCTGCGATCCGGCGACCCTGGCCCGCGACGTAGGCAGACTAGGGCAGTCCGGATATCGACTCGTGGAAGTACAACCCGTCGACATGTTTCCGCAGACGTATCACGTGGAGGCCGTAGCGCTACTCCAACTCGGCTCTTCGTGAGGATGCGGCTCACGGAGGAATGGGATGGCTATCAGACCCCTTGCGTCCACCAACGATCCTGTGCTCAGAGAGAAGGCGAAGAAGGTCCGCGACTTCGGTCCCGCCCTCCAGTCACTGATCGACGACATGGTCGAGACCATGAAGGATGCACCAGGACTCGGGCTGGCTGCGCCTCAGATTGGCGTCTCGTTGCGCCTGGCAGTGATCGAGTTGCCTGAGGACGAGGACGAAGGCGACGAAAGCCAGAATCCGTATCGCGGGAAGCTGATCGTGCTCTGTAACCCCGAGATAGTCAAGACCTGGGGCGAGGAGGAAGGACAGGAAGCTTGCCTATCGCTCCCGGTGTACATGGGCGAAGTCAAGCGCGCGGCCAGAGTACTCGTCAAGGCACAGGATCGGCACGGAAAACGGATCCGCCTGAGGGCAGAGGGTTTCATGGCCAGGGTTCTCCAGCACGAGATCGATCACCTTGACGGAACGCTGTTCGTCGATCGCGTGGAGAGCCTCGACAAGCTGTACCGCATCGAGCCATCGGAGGAAGACGTCATAGACGAGGACAGACCCATCATCTGAGACGCGAGACCTACCCGTCAGAACCACGCCGCGAGGTCCGAAGTACTCTCCAACACCAGATCTGCTCCGGCCCTGAACAGCTCCTCCCGCTCACCGAAGCCGCACAGCACTCCCACAGCGTAGGCTCCAGCAGCCTTGGCCGAACGTACGTCCAGAGCTGTGTCACCCACCATCGCGCACTGCGCGGGGGAGAGTCCGAGCAGCTTGGCCATGTGGCGGATCGGCTGGGGATGTGGCTTCAGCCTCCGCGTGTCTTGCCTCGCGGCCACCGCGTCAAGCAGACCTTCGAGGTCGAACTGTCGCAGGAAGGCCAGGGCCTCGGCCCTGGAGCGCGTCGTGACGATACCCAAGCGGTAGGAGCGGCGCAGAGAGCCGATCATGCCCACGACTCCGTCCACGGGGACGAAGCCGTCTCCCACTCGCTCCCCTCTCACACGGCGCAGTCTACCTCCCAGTGACAGCAACCGGTCATCCAGCCCCACGGAGTCCAGCAGAGTGATCACGAAATTCACCGGACTCTCAGCCGCGAGCACCAGCCGTCGCACCAGAGGTCTGGGATCACCTGCCCAGAACAGGCGTGTCAATCGCTCCAGTCTCCGAGCCACGGACTCTATAAGGGCATCATCCGTGTCGATGAGGGTGCCATCCAGATCGAAGAGGATAGCTTCGATCTTGCTCTTGAGGGCCAGGAAAGCCGGATCCTCAGGGTTGTGCATCCTCTTGCTCCCCATGGGCCAACTCTGCCGCTTCTGGGATCTGCTCCGCTGGCTCAGGCTCGGCCTCCACCTCCATCAGTTTCCGGAAGATGTAGCCTCCCAGGATCTTGAGCGTGCCGATCACTGGTGCGGCCAGGAAGGCCCCCACAATGCCTCCAATCGCATAGCCACCGATGGCGCCGACCATAACGACCAGGGGATGAAGCCTGACACTGTCTCCAAGGATGCGGGGTGCCAGGACGTTGTTCTCCACCTGCTGGATGACCGCGTACAGCGCCAGTACCAGGAGAGCGAACCAGCCATTGGCTATGGGCAGATGGGCGGAGCCTTGGAAGTAGGCCACAGCCACGGCAGGAATGCAGGCTATGATGGGACCGAAGCTCGGCACCACCTCCAGCACGGCGGCCAGCATACCCAGTAGCAGGGCGTTCTTGACCCCTACCACCCAGATACTCACCCCGGTGACCACACCCACCGTAAGCGACAACAGTAACAGTCCCCTGAAGAAGGAGTCCCAGACCGCGCTCACCTCGTGCCAGAGCTTCTCGACCTCCTCCGCGTAGCCCTCTGGAACCGCCCGGCCGACGGAAGCCTTGATCTCGTTGGCGTCCTTGACCAGCCAGAAAGAGACTACGAGGATGAATATGAGCCATACGAAAGTGGAGGCGAACCCTGACGCTATACCGAACGCAAGAACGAGCATCTCTTCAGCCGACCGGGATGCATATCCGGTAATCAACTGTATCAGACTATCCTCGAGCTTTGTGAACACGTCGGATAGCTCGATGGTATAGTCCAGGATGGTGACGGTCTGGTACCGACTCATGATCTGCAGCACACTCTCGCTGATCTGCTGGAGATCCACGTTGATGGAGGATATCTGCTGCACGACCATCGGAACCACCATGTAGGCAGCCAGAACGAGGGCCAGCAAGAGCAGCACGTAGGCGATCGTCGTAGCGACGTTGCGCGATATCCTGGGGTGAGAGAGCCGGTCCACCACGGGGCTGAGGAGGTAAGCGAGAAGACAGGCGAGGATCACGGGCGGAAGCACGGCGCGCACCCTGTACAGGACTGCGAGCCCGGCCAGCACGAGGCCGAGCGCAACCCACCGTTTGGTTGTGTCGCTCCAGGGTCTGGACACCAATCCCTCCCCAAGGCACTAACGTGTGGACTACATCCGTCCCAGCCGTCTATTGACCAGCTTCACGATCTCGACAATGACCAAGGGCATCACACCCAGACCAATCACTACGGCCCAATCCTGCAGACCGAGGGGCATGGTCTTGAAGATGGGTTGAAGGATTGGCAGGTAGATGACCGCCAACTCGCTCACGGCAACCACGGCAAAGGCTGCCACCAACCACCGGTTGGTGAAGACGCCGAGCTGGAACAGTGAGAGACGGTTGCTGCGCACGTTGAAGGCGTGAACGTTCTGGGCAAAGATCGTCGTGGAGAAGGCTATCACTCTTGCCCTGTCCACACCGCCGCCCATCACGTAGTACTCGATGGCGAAGGCTCCCAGAGTAAGCAGGCCAATGATGACCCCCTGAATAGCCATCATGATGGCCATCCTCCTGTTGATCACGCCCTCACTGGGTGGTCGCGGCGGCCTGTCCATTCCCCCTGGCTCGGCCGGCTCTACTCCCAGGGCCAGAGCAGGAAGACTATCAGTGGCCAGGTTGACCCACAGAATCTGAATAGGGAGCAAGGGGAGAGGCATGCCGAGGAGTGACGCCAGGAACATGGCCAACAATTCGCCGATGTTGCACGAGAGCAGGAAGTGGACGAAGCGGCGGATATTGTCGAAGATGGCTCGCCCCTCCTCCACGGCCGACACTATGGAAGCGAAGTTGTCGTCCGTGAGGATCATGTCGGCCGCCTCCTTGCTGACATCAGTGCCTGTGATACCCATGGCGATCCCGATGTCTGCCTCCTTCAGAGCAGGCGCGTCATTCACGCCGTCGCCAGTCATAGCTACAATGTGCCCTTGCTCTTCCCATGCTCGAACGATGCGTAGTTTGTGCTCCGGGGAGACGCGGGCATAGACCCTCACCTTCTGCACGATCTCGCTGAGACGTTGGTCGTCGATCTCATCCAGATCCGTCCCTGTGAAGGCCATGTCGCCCTCACGGTATAGATCCAGTTCCTTGGCAATGGCCACAGCCGTAGCCTTGTGATCGCCGGTGATCATCACTACTTCCAGGCCAGCCCCCCTTGCCGTGGCGATAGCTTCTCTCGCCTCGCCCCTCGGAGGGTCCTTCATGGCCAACAGGCCTGCGAAGACCAGACTGTGCTCCACCTCCTCGATACTGGGTTCCGAGAGCTTGTCTCCAACAGTCCTGTACGCTACTGCCAGGACACGCATCGCATCGTCGGCGAATTGGTCGTTCAACCCGAGCAGCCGCTCCCGGTCATCGGGTGTCGCGCTCCTCGCAGATTTGTCCACCCGAACGTGGGTGCAGAGGCCGAGCACCACGTCCGGTGCTCCCTTGACGTAGGCCGTCACCGTCCCATCAGGTTCACGCCAGATGGTGGTCATGCGTTTTCGATTGGAGTCGAAGGGAAGCTCTTGCAGCATCTGGTACTTTGCTTCCAGCTCGCTGCGCCAGATACCAGCCTTGGCGGCAACAGTCAGAAGGGCGGCCTCCGTGGGGTCGCCCACGATGTCCCACCTGGTATCTGTTTGACCGTTCTGCTTCAGACTGGCGTTGTTGCAGAGGACACCGATCCTCAAGGCGAGGCGCAGGTCGTGATCGCTAGGATCGAGAGAGATACCTTCGATTCCGAATCCCCCGTCCGGCGCGTAGCCATCGCCGCTTACGTCAACCACCCTGTCCAGGAGCCCAATCTTGCGAACCGTCATCTCACTCTGCGTGAGGGTCCCCGTCTTGTCTGTGCAGATGACGGTGGCCGAACCAAGCGTCTCCACCGAGGGCAGCTTCCTGATCAGTGCGTTGCGCTGCACCATACGCCTGACACCGAGAGCAAGAGCAATGGTGACCACAGCAGGGAGCCCTTCGGGGATAGCAGCCACGGCCAGGCTGACGGAGGTGAGGAACATCTCCAAGACCGGGACTCCTCTCCACAGGCCCAGGCCAAACACCACAGCCACTATGCCCAGGCAGCCGTACACCAGCAACCGTCCCACGTTGTCGAGCCGCCGCTGGAGCGGTGTCTCCTCCCTACCCATGGTCTGCACGAGATTGGCGATCTTGCCGAGTTCCGTGGTCATGCCGGTGTCCGTAACCACACCCTTGCCCTTCCCGTAGGTGACCACCGTGCTCGAGTACACCATGTTCCGGCGATCTCCGAGGGGAGCATTCTGGGGCAGGACAACATCCGCCTTCTTCTTGACGGGGACCGATTCCCCCGTCAAGGACGCCTCATCCACCTGAAGAAGATGAGTCTCCATGAGTCTTGCATCGGCGGGCACGAGGTCACCCATCTCCAAGGCAATAACGTCACCTGGCACCAATTCATCGGCAGCGATGTTGCGAAGCTCGCCGTCACGAATCACCCTCGCTAGCGGCGCCGCCATCTTCTTCAAGGCCTCGAGTGCACGCTCGGCTCGATACTCTTGCACGAAGCCCATCACGGCGTTGAGCACGACGATCACGAGAATGGCTATCGCATCCATCCACTCTTGAAGTACGCCCGAGATGATTGCCGCGGCGATGAGCACGAGCACCATAAACTGCGTGAACTGGCCCACAAACTGGCGCCACGCGGGCACACGACCGACCTCTAGCAAGCGGTTGGGGCCGAATTCCTCCAGCCTCTTGGCGGCTGTGTCGTCGGTCAGGCCCTTTTCCGCGTTGCTCTGCCAACGCTCTAGAACAGCCTCGCCTGCCAGAGCGTATTCCGTAGACTCGCTCACCAACACCTCCGTAGACAACAAAAGACGCCATCCTCCACCAATTGTGTACCAATGGCGTCTTGCACTTCCTAACTACCCTCCGAGATAAGCCCAGGCCAGCACGGCCCGCCCGCTACTATCTGCGCCTTCGATGATTGGGCCCATCACGTCTCTCAGACTGCGGTCTCCTTCTCCCGGTAGGCTTTCGGTCCATGGCCTTGGCTTGTTCTGGGGTCCAGCCCTCCAGTACTGCCCTTCTGGAGAGTCTGATCTTGTCTTCCGCGTCGATGTCCACGACCATGACCATGATCTCGTCACCCACGTGAACTACGTCCTCAACGCTGGGCACGTGATAGTCGGCCAACTGTGAAACGTGGACCAGGCCATCCCTCCCCGGCAGTATCTCGACGAACGCGCCGAAGTCCGTCAAGCGCTTCACCGTGCCCGTGTAGATCTTGCCGATCTCTGGATCCTCGGTCAGCGCTTTGATCATCTCCACAGCCTTCTTGCTTCCCTCCGCGTCCGTGGAAGCCACGAGGACCGTGCCGTCGTCCTCTACATCGATCTTGACGCCCGTCTCGTCGATGATCTTGCGGATGGTCTTGCCCCCTGGCCCGATCACCAGTCCGATCTTTTCGGTATCGATCTTGAGCAAGGTGATGCGTGGAGCATAGGGCGACAAGTCCTCCCTCGCCTCGCTGATCGTCTCGTCCATCCTGCCCAGAGCGTAGAGCCGAGCTTCTCTGGCCTGGCTCAACGCCTGCCTCAGCAATTCAGCGTCGATCTTGGGTATCTTGATATCCATCTGGAGGGCAGTCACTCCTTGCCTCGTGCCTGCCACCTTGAAGTCCATGTCGCCTATGGCGTCTTCCTTGCCCATAATGTCGGTGAGGATGACCCTTCGGTCTCCATCCGTGATCAAGCCCATGGCCATACCCGCCACCGGCGCCTTCAGAGGAACACCCGCGTCCATCAGCGCCAGCGAGCTGGCACAGATGCTGGCCATGGACGTCGATCCGTTGGACGACATGACCTCCGAGACGAGACGAATGGTATAGGGGAACTCCTCCGAGGAGGGGATTACAGCGGACAGAGCCGTTTCCGCCAGCGCACCGTGCCCAATCTCTCGACGCTTGGGAGCCCGCAAGAATCGAGTCTCGCCGGTGCTGTAGGGCGGGAAGTTGTAGTGGTGCATGAACCGCTTCGATTCCTGAGTCCCCAAGCCATCAAGGATCTGCTCGTCACTCGCTGTGCCTAGAGTGGCGATGGCCATCACCTGGGTCTCACCCCGACTGAACAGGCCAGACCCGTGCGCCCTGGGCAGCAAGCCTACTTCGCAACTGATGGGGCGCACTGTGGTCATGTCCCTCCCATCCAGGCGACGACCCTCTCTCAGCACGCCGCCACGGATGTCCTCTTTGACCACTTCGTCGAACACAGCCTCCACTTGTTCGACAGGATACGATTCTCCCATCTTCTCCAACAGTTCTGCGTGGAGGCTGTCGAGAGCACGTCCCAGCTCCTTCTTGCTGCTCACCTCGCTCATCGCCGCCCAGACTCTTCCGTCGCCCCAGGCGTGAACGGCATCCACCACTTCCTGGTCGTTCTGTGCATAGGTGAACTCGCCGGTCGGCTTGCCTATCTCCTCGGCCATCCGCTTCTGGACCTCGATGACCTCCTGCATGGCCCTGTGGCCCGCAGTGATGGCCTCCACGATACTGTCCTCGCTTGCCTCCTGAGCACCAGCCTCGACCATCACGACGCCTTCGCTCGTCCCCGCCAAGCGCAGATCCAGAGTAGAGTTCTCCATCTCCGACGCGGTGGGATTGAACACGAACCGGCCGTCTATCCGGCCCACGCGCACGGCTCCGATAGGGCCGTGGAATGGGAGATCGGAGATACAAAGCGCCGCCGACGCACCTATGACGGAGAGGATGTCCAGATAGTTCTCTTGATCGGCCGACAGGGCTGTGATGATGACTTGCACATCATTGCGGAGTGTCCGGTCGAATAGAGGGCGAAGAGACCTGTCAGTCAGCCGGCAAAGGAGGATAGCTTGCTCGGACGGACGGCCCTCACGTTTGAAGAACCCCCCCGGTATCCTGCCGGCGGCATAGAGGCGTTCTTCGTAGTCCACCGTCAAGGGAAGGAAGTCGGTGCCTTCACGTGCCGAGGGAGACCCGGTGGCCGTGACCAGCACCATGGTGTCGCCGCTCCTCACGGTAACGGCGCCGCCGGCTTGACCAGCCAGCTTGCCGGCCTCTATGCTAATGGAGTGGTCTCCAATAGTCGCTTCGTAAGCTACTTCGTTCAATGTTGACATAGTTTGACCTCCAAGCCGAATCGACCCTGGAGGTCAAGGACTGGGGACTGTATCTCACTCGCTCACTCCCGAGGACAACCTGGCTCTTGCCAGCATGCCCCCACGGAGTGAGGTACACTCTCCAATACCTGGCCTCCCGAACTCGATTCGATCTTTGTGATTAGTACTAACTTGACCCTAGTCCATCCTCCGGCACCAAGGACAGCGCCGCAGGTCGGATGGATCGACGGACTACCACCTCCTTTGTATGCTAGTAGTGCTACCTACGCAAACCAAGGCGAGACACGATCTCTCGATATCGTGCCGGATAGTTCTGGTTCAGGTAGTTGAGATGGCGTCTGCGCTGCCCCACCAGCTTGATCAAGCCCAAGCGGGAGTGCTCATCGTGCTTGTGAGCCTTGAGGTGGTCGACCAACTGATCGATTCTCGTGGACAGCAACGCTATCTGCACCTCCGGCGAGCCGGTGTCCTTGTCGTGAATGTGATACTCCTCTATGATGGAGTCCTTCCTACTCTTGCTCAGCGCCAACTATTCCCTCCTCGCGCTACGTGGTCGTGACCCCGCGCACCTCGATCATCATCACATCAGACTAATTATAGCACATCTCCTGGACCATAGCAAACGCTTGACATTATTGACGATCTAGTCTATACTGTGTTTCATCATACAGTTCTGGAAACGCGAGTCGCGAAGGAAGAGACAACGAAAGGGGGTGATTCCAGACAACCGTTAGGTACCATAGCAGTGGGAATCTGTAGGAAACAGATAGTACGCAAGGGAGGAAAAGAAAATGTCCGGAACATCAAGATCGGCCAAGCTTCTTGCCGGGGTCCTGGTGGCGCTCCTGGCAGTGTCCATGGCGACGTCGTGCGCACCCCCAGCGGCAGAAGCGCCAACGGCGGAGCCACTGATCATCGGCACCACCGACAGTGTCACGGACCTCGATCCGGCCGAGAGCTATGACTTCCACACCTGGGAGATCTTCCACAACACGGCTGACACGCTGCTGACCTACGTCGCCGGCACGACCAACCTCCAACCGGGACTGGCCGAGGCCATGCCCGAGGTGAGCGCCGATGGTCTGGAGTACACCTTCAAGCTGCGCGAAGGGTTGGTGTTCCCTGATGGTACACCGTGCAATGCCGAGGCGGTGAAGTGGTCCATCGATCGTGTGTTCACCATCATGGGAGATCCCAACTGGCTGGTGACCTCCTTCGTCGATCACGTGGAAGTGGTGGATGATCTGACGGTCAAGTTCGTCCTCCAGGCCCCCGTCGGCTACTTCCCACTCCTCGTGGCCACCCCTCCCTACACCCCTGTGAGCCCTGAGTGCTACCCCGAGGCGGAGATCGATTCGGATAGCACCTGCGGCGGCGTAGGCCCCTACAACATCACGAACTGGGAGAGGGATATCGAGCTCGAGTTGGAGCAGAACGAGGACTACTACGGCACTGCTCCGGCTTGGCCGAGCATCGTAGTCAAGTACTTCGAGGACTCAACCACGATGAGGTTGGCCCTGGAGAACGGCGAGATTGACGTTGCCTGGAAGACGTTGTCGCCCACAGACTATCCAGAGTTGGAGGCCAACGCTGACTTGAGCGTCATCGAAGGTCCTGGAGCCTACATCCGGTACCTCTGCTTCAACGTCACCACGCCGCCGATGGACAACCCCTTGGTGCGTCAGGCCATCGCCGCCGCCATCGACCGTGCGACCATCACGGACAGGGTCTTCGTAGGCACTCATGCGCCCCTCTATAGTATGGTGCCCAACGGCATGTGGTCTCACATAGACGCCTTCAAGGAAGTCTATGGCGAGCGTGACCTGGACATGGCGAAGGATCTCCTCGGGCAGGCCGGGTACAGTGCGGACAGCCCACTGGTCATCGACTTGTGGTATCCCCCTGAGCACTACGGCCCCACCGAGGCAGACGTGGCTGCGGTGATCAAGGAATCCCTGGAAGAGACAGGGATGATCCAGGTTTCATTGCAGTACGCGGAGTGGGCAACCTACACCGACTACATGACCGAAGGAACCATGCCCTTCTTCACGCTGGGCTGGTACCCCGACTATCTGGACCCGGACAACTACACCTGGTCCTGGGGTCACTCTGAGGCGTCCGACGACATGGGCATCTTCTACAGCAGTGCAACGATGGACGCCATCCTTGAGGAGGCCCAGATCACCACGCCATTGCAGGGTGACGAGCGCAAAGCGATGTACGAGGAAGCGCAGATGTTGTGGACCGAGGACGCCCCCACCATCCCCTTCACGCAGGGGCAGCTCCTCGTCGTCACCCAGGCCAATGTGACCGGCGTCAAGCTGGATCCCACCATGTTCCTCCACTACTTCCTGCTAGCGAAGTAGGGACACAGGTAGGATAGCGGCCGAGAGGATAACCCGGAGGGGTTTTGACGGGTCGCGATCTGTTCAAGACCCCTCCCTTATCGTGCTTGCGGCGGCGCAATACGTCGCGCAAGCGTTGCTCACTATCGTCAGACTGGAGGAAGCGCCCAGTCTACGAGACCGCCGAAGGAGACCGCTTCAGGCTCACGAACCGAGTAGAGCCTGGACAGCACTGATCGCGGGCAGCGTGGATGAACCGCGCGGAACAACAGAGACAGTTGAGTAGATTCTTCCGGGGAGTTGGACTTGTCCCTTCGTTCCTACATCATCACTAGAGCCCTCCTAGCCATACCCATGATCCTCATTCTGGTGACCGTGGTTTTCATCATCATGAGGGTCATGCCTGGTGACCCGGTGCGAGTGATGCTCCGCCCGGGGGCGTCCCAGGAGTACGTAGACGAGATCAGGCACACTCTGGAGCTGGACAAACCCCTGTTCATCAACCTGAGAGGCAGCACCGCGGTAGTCACTGAGTCGGGTGCCACACTGCGCGAAGGGCCCAGCGCCGAGGAGCCCGAGCTCGAGCTCGATTCCCCCCTGACCGAGGGCGACGTACTGCAACTGACAGACAGGGTGACCAACGATGAGGGGGAGTGGCTCAGGCTGTACGAGCCGGACGGAGCAGACGGTTGGGCTCCCATAGAGTGGTTCTCCATCCGCATCAACCCCCTCGACAGCCAGTACTTCGACTACATCTTCGCTCTGGCCCACTTCGATTTCGGCGAATCGATTACACCGGTGACCGGCCGACCGGTGATTACCGACCTGAAGGCCAAGTTCCCCAAGACCCTCGAACTAAGTATCGCAGGCATGGCCATCGCCATCGTCATCGGCGTTGCTGCGGGCGCGTTCTCAGCTCACAAGCGCGGTAGCCCAGCCGACTATGGAATCAGGCTGTACGGTATCGTCATCTACGCCATCCCGGTCTTCTGGCTAGGGTTGATGCTGCAACTCCTGTTCGGCATCTATCTTGGCTGGCTACCGGTCCAGGGCATGATCGGGACTGGCCTGATGCCGGAGCCTATCACCGGGATGTTGATTGTCGACAGCATCCTCAGGATCCAGCCGGCCAGTCTGATCAGCGCTCTCAAGCACCTCACGCTGCCTTCGATCACCCTGGGGCTGTACATCTCCGGAGTCTTCATCCGCCTGACCAGGGCGAACATGCTTCAGATGTTGCGGCAGGACTTCGTCACCGCGGCCAGGGCGCGCGGGATCAAGGAAAGAGTGGTGGTCTACCAGCACGCCCTGAAGAACGCCTTCATTCCCATCCTGACCATGATGGGGCTTCAGTTCGCTGTCCTGCTGGCTGGCGCAGTCCTCACAGAGACTACCTTCAACTGGGAAGGGATGGGACGTTTTCTGGTCCGCCGCATAGAGCTGCGCGACTACCCCTCCATTCAGAGCACGATCGTCTTCTTCGCCCTATTGGTGACTGCGGTCAGTCTGATTGTAGACATCATATACGCCAGACTCGACCCTCGTATCAGGTACTAGCCGTTGACGATGACGAGCACACGGGCACGCCATGACAGATAGACCAAGGACCATCATTCCCGGCTTGAGTAGCTTCGCGGGCTGGTTTGCCAGAGGCGCCAGGTGGTACGGCGCCGAATGGTACATCACCTCAGCGGGAGCAGCTATACTGATCATCATCATTCTCGTCACTGTCCTAGCCCCCTACATCGCACCTTATGACCCCACGGACTTCGTGGCCGACCCCTTCATTGCGCCCAACTCACAGTTCCTGATGGGCACGGACAAGCTCGGGCGCGACATCTTCAGCCGGGTTGTCTATGGCGCCCAGACCATCATGATCGTGGCGGTCTTCTCCGCCTTACTCTCGTCGATAGTGGGGGTGCCGGTCGGGTTGCTGTCCGGATTCGCTGGCGGCAAGCTAGATCGTGCCCTTTCTCTGGTCATGGACAGCATCTACTCCTTCCCTGGCCTGATCCTGGCTATCGCCATGGCCGCCATGTTGGGCCCGGGCATAGTCAACATCTCTGTCGCAATCGCCGTCATCTATATCCCCACCTACTTCAGGATGGTCAGAGGCCAGGTGCTCTCGGTCAAGGAGGAACTCTACGTGGAGGCGGCGGAGAGCCTGGGGGCCTCAGCAATCACGACCTTGCGCAGCTACGTCTTTCCCAACGTCATCCCCTCGGTGGTGGTGGTCTTTTCTCTCAATATCTCCGATGCCATCCTGACCGAGGCCGGGCTGAGCTTCATCGGCCTGGGCGTCCCGCCCCCCACGCCAGATTGGGGCTTCGACCTGAATGCGGGCCGACCCTACCTGCCTGGAGGCCGGTGGTGGCTCATCACGTTCCCGGGAATCATGATCGCCATCGTCGCCCTCGGGTTCAGCTTGCTGGGTGAAGGCTTGAACGAGATCCTGAACCCCCGCTTGAGGGAAGCGTGAGTCAAGATAGCGAATAACACATGTCAGATGTTCTGGTCAGCATAAGGAACCTCGACGTCCATTACTACACACGCATGGGTGTGGTGAGAGCTCTGGACAAGGTGTCGCTGGACATCGACAGGGGCCAGTTGCTGGGGCTGGTTGGAGAGTCAGGGTGTGGAAAATCTACACTGGGTTTCAGCCTGCTACGTCTCATACCCTCGCCTGGTCGCATAGTGGGCGGCAGTATCATCTTCGACGGCGAGGAACTGCTCGACAAAGATGACGAGTCGATGAGGCAAATCCGCGGCAAGAGGATCTCGATGGTCTTCCAGGACCCTATGACCTCCCTCAACCCCCTTGAGAAGATCGGTGACCATCTGGTGGAGACTATCACCACCCACGAGGCCGTCGGCGACGAGGAGGCCTGGAAACGAGCCGAGGAGCTGGTGGACAGGCTCGGCATATCCCCCAGCCGGCTCAACGACTATCCGCACCAGTTCAGCGGCGGCATGAGGCAGCGCATCATGATCTCGCTGGCCCTGGCCCTGGGTTCAGAGTTGATCATCGCCGATGAGCCCACCACTTCGCTGGATGTGATCGTCGAAGCCCAGATACTGGACTTGTTGAAGGAGTTGAAGGATCTGTATGACCTGACCCTCCTGCTGATCACCCACAACATGGGCATCGTCGCCGAACTGGTTGATCGTGTTGCTGTGATGTACGCGGCCAAGGTCGTCGAGGTGGCCGATGCTCTCGATCTCTTTGCCGAGCCTTTGCATCCTTACACCCAGGGCCTGCTCAAGTCTATCCCCAACATCAAACTCCTGGATCAGGAGTTCGAGATCATGAAGGGTTCGCCTCCGGACCTCATCGATCCACCATCCGGCTGCAGGTTCCATCCCCGCTGCCCGCGCGCGATGGACATCTGCTCCGAGCTGGAACCCGAGATGAAGCAGGTGAAGCCCAGGACCACGGTGGCCTGTCACCTGTACTAGGAGACCTGCGTACAGTAGAGAGACCCATGAGTGAGAACATCGTCGAAGTGCACAGTCTCAGGAAATGGTACCCGGTGCAGCACGGGTTCGTAGAGAACCTGCTGACACGGAAGAAGGACTACGTCCGCGCCGTGGACGGCATTGATTTCGACGTCAGGAGAGGCGAGGTTTTCGGACTGGCCGGCGAAAGCGGCAGCGGGAAGACGACGACCGGCAGGCTGATCCTGGGCCTGGACAAGCCCTCCGAGGGCCATATCCTGTACGAGGGCGTGGACATTGCATCACTCAAATCCAGAGAGATGCGAAAGCTCCGTCGGCACATGCAGATGATCTTCCAGGATCCCACCGCCTCTCTCAACCCACGGATGACCACGGGAGAGGGAATCGGACACTCCCTGGAGATCCACGGCATAGCCAAGGGGGAGGCCAAGAAAGAGCTGGTGCACAGCATGATGGAACGGGTGGGGCTCACCCCCGCTTCGATCCTCTACGACAAGTACCCCCATCAGCTCAGTGGTGGCCAGAGGCAAAGGGCCGTCATCGCCAGAGCTCTCATCATGTCTCCCGATCTGGTCATAGCCGACGAACCCATCGCCATGGCCGACGTGTCGGTCAGGGTGCTGCTCCTGGATCTGATGATCAGATTGAAGGACGAGTTCAATCTCACCTACGTCTTCGTCACTCATGACCTGGCCACGGCCAAGTACATCTGTGACAGGATCGCCATTATGTATCTCGGAAAGATCGTGGAGATCGGCACACTGGAGCAAGTGTATACGAACCCAACCCATCCCTACACACAGGCCTTGCTCGCCGCCGTACCGGTGCCGGACCCGAGAGCACGCCGCACCTATCCCATCCCCAAGGGCGAGATACCCGATCCCGTAGCGCCCCCGCCCGGCTGCCGGTTCCATCCCCGCTGCGCTGAGGCGAAGGACGTGTGTAGCCTGGAGGAACCAGAACTGGTGGAGGTGGAGGAGGAACACTTCGTGGCCTGCCACCGTTAGCAGGACCGCTGCCCAAATGCTACTCGCAAGCAAGAAGCCACCTCCAGTGTATTGAAGGTGGCTTCGTCGTCAGATCAACCCCTGGGTTCAGTCCCCGATGTGGATGACGGCGCTCCCAGATCTGCCCCAGACCGCCGGCTGGTACATCAGGATCACCTCAGCCGGCATCGCTCTGAAAGCCCCCGGCGTGGCGGCGCGGACCAGATAGCTGTACTCGTGGACGCCAGCGGGCAGCCAGCTCGAGAGAAATGCCGCCGCCTGCTCTCCCATCACGGCGGACGCCATCCCATACTCGCGTGAAACGCCCTCGAGCGTGCTCAACTGCACACTCGAACGTACAGCCTCCACCCCAGCGGGCAGCGGATCCTCGACCACCACGTACCACCCCTCATCCGGCAACTCGATCCTCAGTCGCACCCGGATGAGGTCACCCACTCGACATTGTGTCACCGGTTCGCCGCTGCTCTCAAGTTCGTACTCGCGCTCGACGACGGGACCATCCAGCGAGCGCGCAGCGCTCACAGTGCCCTCCTGCCCAGAGTACCGGAAAGCGGTCGAGAGGTAGAGCACCTCCGATCCTCGGTTCACGAATGTGAACTCATTGTCACCGGGGGCCAGGTCGCTGATGGTCAGCGTCTGAAACCCTCCGTGGCTCTCAACGGTCATCGAGTCCGAGCCGATCTCCACGCCATTCAGGAGCACACCGTAGTCGAGCTCCGCCGCCAGCGGGCCTGTCGTACGCAGGTACTCGCAGAGAGATAGTACGATCTCCGAAGTCTCGCGGGACGATCCCCACTGTTCGCCTTCCCGACTCCACATCAACCAGCGTACCGCTTTCGCCACCAGCGGATGCTCTCGATTCACGGCCAGCAGAGCCTGCAGCACCAACGCCGTGGTGTGCCCATCACTAGACATCGCTACCAGGTTGTGTCTCTCTTCCGTCCAGTGTGCGGTATGGGCGGTCTCCACGACCGTCTCCACAACGTCGTCCACGACCCGTGCCGCTGACTGCCCATCTCCCAGGGCCTCCAGGGCCAGGGCCAGATGTGCCTGTGCGTGAAGATCCAGGCTGCTTCGCCTCTCCGCCAGCGACCGTGCCAGAGACAAATCGCCCTCGCCAAGCTCCGCCAGCACGTGCGAGACGTAGGCCTTCTCTTCCAGGTCCGGGGTCTCCGTCAGCGACTGGTGCAGGAATTCGATCCCGCTGCGCAGCACACGCTCGTTGACCTCATAGCCCGCCCGTTGCGCATGGCCCAGCCCATAGACCACGTAGGCTGTCTGCCACACCTGTGAATCCTCCGACTCAACCCAGCCCCAACCACCGTCGCGATTCTGCAGGCCGTATAGCCGCTGTAGCGAAGTCTCCACCAGTTGCGGCAACCACGCAGCCGGCTCGACGTCCTCCCCACCTAGCTCGGCCACGACCTGATCGAGCGCGACTGCGGCCAGGAAGCGACTCACCGTCTGTTCGACACAGACGTCGGACTGGTCGCTCAGATGCTCCACCGTGCTTGCCAGAGCGCCGAACAACGAGGGTGCCAGGTCCATCTCCAGCGTTGAGGACTGTGCCTCGGGAGGCACAGTGACGGTGAATGACACTTCGTCTTCCACTACGTAGGAGTCCAGCACTTCCGTGCGCTCACCAAAGGGTAGGATGGGCAGATCGACCTGGGCCACGTCTGTGCGCTCCCTGGCGTTGGCGATCATGGTCAGAGTCTCGGAACCTGCCTCGCCAGCCGTGACCTCCCACTCGACGACCGCCTCATCGCCCTCGGAGACGAAGACACTGAGAGAGGGATCCGCCACGACGAGGCTTCCGGTGGACAACAGACTCACCTGGATTGCTAGCCCCTCCGGTGCGTGGTTCTCGATGGAGGCGCGCACCACTGCCTCGTCGCCAACGGACAGAAACCCAGGAACGCCAGGGCGTATCACCAGCTCCTTTTGGGTTACAACGTCCACGTCAGCGGCACCGACGCCAGTCCTCTCTGTGATGCCCCGGACCAGAGCCCTCCACGTGGTCAGGCTGCTGGGCATCTGGAAGGATACGCGAGCCACACCACTCTCGTCGGTCACGATGGCAGGGTTCCAGTAGGCCACCTCTGGAACCATCAGCCTGGGCTCCTGCGCGTCTATACCTCCGCCGCCTCCGTAGTCCTCGACGACGTGCTCCCTGTCCACATGGATAGCCAACGATTGCGACGTGTGCACCGACAGCCGTCTACGCCCTCGAAAGGTACCCACCACGTCGCCCGTGGTTTCCTGGGACTGAGAGAGCTTCGCAGCATCGACGACGACCAGCGAGACCTCCGCACTGACCGGCTGATTCAGGTAATCCCTGGCCCTGATCGTGTAGCTCGCCATCTGCCCTGGCTCATAGTAGGTCTCGTCGGGAGTCACCGTGATCCGCAGCAGACTCTCCGGGGCTTCCACCGTTAGCTGGGCGTAGCCCACCTTGAAACCGGGTGGGTCATCCGCAGCTCCGTTCCGAGGCACGAGCATCACCGAGACGAAGACGTTGGGAGCGTACTCGTCTTCCACGGGTATCTCCAGGACGGCACCATTGGACGTCAACTCGGTGACCTGGTAACTCAGGATCCGGCCGCGCTCGATGGTGACCAACCCCACCGCCTCTGCGTATGGCGATTGCACCAGGACGCGCGCCACGTCCCCCGGCTGGTAGCTCTCCCTGTCGGCAACCAGCGCGATACGATCGTGCTCCAGTAGATGCCACGCGGATACCCTGTCGGGATCGCCGGCCCACACCTCCGCCTCTGCCGTGATCTGGTTCCCTCCTCCGTCCCTGCCCCAGGCCTCCACCTGGTACGATCCTCCTCGCTCCGGGACGAAGAGAATCCTCGCCTCGCCCTCGCTATCGGTGACCAGACTCGAGCTCGCTACGTCTGTGGTGATCTCGTGCCATTCGTGGTACGTGCGTCCCTCCACACTCCTGGGAACCTCCCGCCACTCGGACAGCCGGACCACGTAGGAGAGGCTCACATCAGCGAGGCCCTCGCCCGTGGTGTCCACAGCGCGGACGTCCACGATGGCCCGCTGGCCGCTCTGCACCACGAACCGCTGAGGCTGTAGCCGGACGTAGAACTCCCCTCGATGTACAGGTATCCTGGTCAGGCCCGAGGTCCGTTGGCCGCTGGCATCGGTCACCGTGGCTTCGATGGTGAGGAGTTGGCTCTGAATTCCACGCGTGGTCCCCGCGCGCAGGACAAGCTCCAACTCCCCCTCCTCGTTCGTCACACCCGTTCCGATGCTCATCTCTCGACCGTATTCCCAGGAGGACCAGACGTCGCTTCCGGCGGACTCACCATCTTCGTCACTCCAGGGACCGGAGTACTCGATGCTATACACTGTGTACTCGACCGTCGCACCCACGACCGGCGCCCCGAAGTCGTACTCGGCGACGACGGTCGCCGTGATCACGTCGCCGTTCGCGAACTCCGCTTCATCGGCCACGATACTCACAGCGAACTGCTCTTCCGCGGGTTCCTCGATCCGAAAGACGATCTGGTGGACCTCGCTATCGACCTCCGCTTCCAGGAAGTACTCACCGGGTGCCACCTCCGGATTGAGCTCGAAGCTTCCGTGCACCGTGCCAAAGGGACTGGTCTCCAGGGAAGCCTCGTAGGCGCGGTCGCCCTTGTAGTTCGCTGCCGTGACCTCCACGCTGGTCCCCGCCTCTGGCACAGAGTAGTCTCCATCGTCGTCGAGGCGCAGAAGGATTCGGAAGTTCACCTCGTCCCCAGCGAGATACACAGGGCGATCCGTGTACAACAGGACCGTGTAGTCGGTCGGCTGCGAGCCCCAGCTCCAAGAGACGTCGTCGAAGCGCCACGGCTCAACGCCCTCCCGCCAGCCGTCGGAGCATAGACCAAATCCGTCCTCGCCCTGGGCTATTGCGTGGAGCTCATCGACGGCGACGGTGAGATCGGTGGCATACACGCCTTCCTCATCGGTGACTCCAGCGGCCACTTCCTCTCCTGTTCCATCGCGAAGGCTCACAGCCAGTCCTGCCACCGGCTGCCCGTCTCGCAGCGACGTGGCCCACACCAGTGCTTGCTCCGTAGTGTGCTTGAGTGTAAGAGCAGTGCTGTTGGCGATCAGAATCTGACTGTCGCGAGGCCCCTCCGGAGAACTGGCAGCGAGGTAGTAGATACCTGGCTCCAACCCCTCGAGCTCGAGCTGGCAGTCCTCGTCTCGATCCAGTTCGACCTCCGGATCCAGGGACCAGGAATAGAGAGGAAGCTCGTCCGAACCGTACTCCCGCCAATCCTCGCTGGAGAAGCCGGTCATGGTGATGTAGGTAGATACGTCGATGGCGTAGACCTCGACGTCCACGCGGCTGACGTTGACCAGGCTGACGCCCAGAGTAGTTGGTTCACCGGCGGTGAGCAGTGCCTCCCTGCCTGCTTCGGCGATGGCCAGATACGGATAACGCTCCGTAGTCGTGAAGAGCCACTCGAACTCCTCCACGGTGCTTATGCCGTACTCCTTGTCTCGCACACCCTCGTCGATCACCACCTGATACTCTGTGGACGGCTTGAGCACGCCGCTGATGACCAGTTGTTCGCCGCTCCAGTCCAACTGTTGACGGGATATCTCCGGTGTGATGGATAGCCTCGTCTCCACAGACTCGTGGTCCATGGTCCGGTTGAAGGTAATGGAGAGGCGATTCTGCAAGTAGGCGAACCTGGCGTCCTGCGGCGGGTCTGTCTCCACGACCATCGGGGGGCCTAGCGTGGTGAACTGAAAGGTGAACCCCCTCTCCATACGCCGATACAACCAACTGCGAGCCTCCCGCCCCACGCTCACCGTTACCTCTCGCTGCATGGGCCAGTCTTCTACAGGTGTAAAGACGAAGGTAGACCCTCTCCAGGAGACGTCTCCAGCGATGGCAGGGTCTATGGTCACGTTCTCCTCTGTGACCGACGCGTTCATAGGAGTGAGGAAGGTGATGGTGACCGGCTTCCGAAGGTCGACATCCGTGGCCTCCCAGTCCGGGGAGTAGTCGATTACCATCGGCGCCCGCAAGGGACGGAGCACGTTCTGGAGCTCTTGGGGCACGACGGCGCTGAGGGCCTGCCGCACGACGGTGTCTATCTCGGTCAGGTTGAGGAAAATGGCGAGGAACAAGATCAACAGCGCCGACGCCAGAACCGCGGGGACGAGCTTACGTCTCAAGTCGGCTACCTCTCAAGGAAGTTGACCTGCGCCTCTTTGCCCCATTTGGTCGTAATCTGGAACGGCTCACTTGGCAGTTGGGTCAGCTCTACGGTGAACTCCAGCACTTGATTCAGTCCGGCGAACTCACAGCACCCGTCGGAGCGGGTCGCCACGGGATCCGACGTCCAATCGTAGGCCGAGATCCTCACCTGAGTGCCCGCTACGCCGTGCCCGCTAGCGTCGAACACGCAGACCGCGATGCCTATCGCCGTCGGGTCGGCATCTTCGTAGCCCAGGAACTCGCCCACGAACCTTCCCTGCGTCAGAGGAGACACCACGCTCACCGTCGTGGAGACGGGCTCCACGGGGATGTCGGAGGCCACAGCAGACGGCGTAGCCTCTGCGATGGCCTGGACGCACAGCTCCCGCGCCTCGTTACGCCTGGCTGCCGTCTCCTCCGATTGTCTCGCCTGCAAGGCCAATCCATACTGGCTCTCTGCCATACACCAGGCTCCCTCGGCGTAGTAGAGGTCGCCCAGGCTCACGAGGGCGTCGTGCAGCCTCTGCCCCACATCGAGGAAGTCTGGATTGAGCTCGTGCAACTGACCGAAGGTCGCGGCAGTCTTCTCCCAATCCACCCCCCACTGAGAGAGGCCCGTCATGTATAGAGACAGCCACTGGTGCAGCTCGGCCACGTCGGGGTCGCCAGGGACCAGCTCCAGTGCCTTGTCGAGCAGGGAGAGCGCCTCCTCCAGCTCGCCCAGTTCGATGAGGTTGAGGCTCTGTTCGCGGTACGCTCGGAAGAGCATCTCCTCCACTTCGGTGGCGCGATAGGTGGGATCTGCCTGACGCAGATGCTCCAGGTTCACGATGGCCTCTGCCCACTGGCCTTGTGCGTAGCGCTTCGAAGCCTCGCCGTATAGAGACAGCAGCACGTCGCCAGACACGCCCTCGGGCGAGGTTTCTTCGTAGCCCACCATCGCCCTCAGCAGGTCGTATTGCTCCAGTGCCTCCTGGTTGTCAGGTGCCAGTCTCACCGCCTCCTCGAACTCGGCCAGGGCCAGCAGATAGTTGCGCTCCTCCAGGTGCGCCAGACCTCGCTCGTAGTACTGTTGACCCAACTCCGCTGCTCTCTGGCGGCGAACCTCCAGGCCAGCCTCCGCAGCCATCAGTCCCAGGGCCACGATGACCGCCAGAAGCGCAGAAGCCAGAAGGCCCAGGGCCACGTACCACAGGCCGCCGGGCGAGTCTGTTGCCGGGGCACTGGGAGCTACACGGGTGGACACACGCTCCGGAGGGTCTATGCTCCTGACGGCGTAGCCGCACACCGGACAGAGCAACGAGTCCCTCGGTACGTGGTTATCGCAGTATGGGCAATGCACGGGTCTCCCCCGTAGTACGGTTCCTACCGCCAGACGCCCAGCATGGCTCGTGGGCGTCAGACCGGAGACGCGGATCGAAGAGGAAGATGAACGGTCCCTCTGCATGGGACCGCAGACTGCTGAGCTCTATCATGCCAGGTCCGGATCTCGATTCAGCCACCAGGAGTCTGGGAAGACCACACGTAACAGCACGAGCCCTCGCCTGCTTGTACGCACCCATGCTGACCTGTGGCTGAGAACTGCAAGAAAAGATCATACCATCCTTGACGGCACACGTCAAACCAAGAGGTCACGGTGGAGAGGATGCTCATCCTCGAAGAGTGGATCCGGCGCGGCGGTGATTCGACGGGCGGAGCTGTGTCTGCCCAGCCTGTAAGTCGAGATGGGGACCGGCACTGGAAGTCTCGGCCACAGGGTCAATCATCCTGCGGGAGAGAGGAGTCGGAGAAGCACCTCCAGCAGCACTCCTCCCATCGCCCTCACCACGATAGGCGCCAAGGCCGACACCGCCAGGCTTCGCAGTATGGAAGTGGTGTACGGCCATTCGGGGACCGCCTGGACTCGAGTCTCGACGGTGACCCAGGCTGAGAAGGTGCTCAACAACTCTGAGGTAGCGTCCATCTCGCCCTTCGCCACTCGCTCGTTCAGCGACTCGCGTACTCTCCCCAAACTGGCGCGTGCGCGCGCCAGTTCCCGGTCCTTGGCCTCGACTATCATGCGATGGGTGCTCCACATGTTGAGGAAAAACACCGACACCGTCACCAGGACAAGCGTGACGTAGATGACCACCGTCTCGAGAATGAAGGCGTGCTGACTGATGAAGAGCAGACTGAGCGTAGTGCCACCGATGAAGATAAGGGCGACGCCCAGACTCCAGCGGCCAATGGGTTCCAGGGGCTTGAGATCAAAGATGTTGATATGCACGAAGTGGCGCTGCAACTGCGAGAACAGCCTGGTGCCGGACAGCGCGGAGTAGATGAACCACCCTGTCGTGCCCAGACCCAGCGCCCCCGCGCCCATGACGTACGCCGTCAATGCCGGAGGATAATAGCTCGACCACGGCCGGCTGAGCACGACCCCGGCCACGGCGGATAGGCCGAGGGCCAGCCATTCTCGACGCCGGTCGAAGAGGGACGCCCCGGCCAGCACGCGACGGAAATCGTCGTCGCCTGTAGCAACGAGCGGGCGGAAGCTCCTGATGGCAACGTTGCGTAATCGCCTCTGGATTGGCAACACCAACAGGTTGTAGACGAGGATAGCTGGGTACAGCATCACGTTTCGCCGCAAGGTGGAATCGACCGATTCGACCAGGACACCATCCAGGTAGATAGCACCAGCCGCGAGGAGGATCAAGACCACGCCAACTACAACCGCAAGCTGGAGCGACGACATCCCGGTACGCTCCACCAACTCTTCCAGCAGGGTAGACGGCGTGGCAACAGTGGTCTCGGTTGGGCTTGGAGGACTATCCGTCCGGGTCACATTCTCAGACAAGCTCATGCTCCCCTCGTGGCGGTCTGCTTCCCCATGCGGTAACTCTCATCCCGTCTGTCCTAGTCCCCTAGTCTCCCTCGTCCCCGGGGCCATCTGCTCCTCGGCGCCAGAGGGCCGGAAGGTTGATACGTCTTTGCCCGAGGGAACTTGCTCGGCGGGGTTGTTGTCGAGAGATGGGGGACACTCCATTGTACCCGCTATTCCGCTTGACCGGCAAGCTGACGAGCGACGGGCAGCACAGACCGGGTTTGGCCTACCGAACTCCCGTCTCCAGGTCCTCCAGTCTAGCCAGCTCTGCCAGCCAGTCGGTTAGACGCTCGGGAATAGCCTCCACGGTCGTGCGGCCGAAGATGAACTGGTACCGGTCGAGGGTCTGCTGGTGCGCAGATGGCTCATCGGCGCAGCAGTCCTCCACCACAACGGTGAGGAAGCCGCTTTGCGCGCCTGAGACGGTGGTGAAGAGCACACAGGTGGAGGTCACCAATCCCGCGGTTAGCAGGAACCGCTTACCGTTCTGCCTCAGGTGCTCCAGAAGCTCCCCACTCTGGAAGCCGTCGAAGGTCTGCTTGACGATCACACGTTCGCCAGGCTCTTCCAGCGCGAAGAACAGGGTCTCTGTACCAGGCGTTCCTTCGACACAAGGGATACTCCCCCGCAGCTTGTACCTCACCATCCAATCGGACATATCCGGCTTGAAGCTGGCCCGCAGGTGAATGACCTCGATACCGTGAGCACGGCACAACTCCAGGAGTCTGGTCACGTGGTGGGGGAAATGTGGAAAGCTTTTCGCCATCTCCACGGTCCAGAAGTCCTGCTGCACGTCGATGAGGAGCAAGGTGAGCTGCTCCCAGCCCTGCTGGGTACTTCTCATGGTCCGGTCTCCCGAGTTCCGCATGCACCAGCTATGTCGTGTCGGCAGATCACTTGAGCTTGCCCGCTTCTTCCAACGCTCGGTAGATCCTCGGATCCGACCGCAAGTCCTCTCCGCTGAACCATTCCGGGGTCGGATACCCTAGCCCGATGGCGACAGGTTCGCCGAGCCCAGCAGGGTGAACGTCGATCACAATGCCATCGTAGGTGGCGGATGAATACGACGTCCAGAGGGCGCCGCCATAGATGGGCTCTCCACCTGCATAGATCACGAAAGGTAGTCCTCCACCGAGGGGAATCGACCTCTCCAACTGTGTTAGTCTCTTCGAGGCCGAAACGGATAGCTCGATCTCGTGCGTCTCCCAGCGATAGGCGACGATGTCATCTACTGACAGGAGGGGTGTGTCCTTGAGACGAAGCGCGGCCAGGTTGGTGTTTCTCATCTGCTGAGGTGAGATCTCCTCCTCGACCAGATAGACGTCGAACACTCCGCCGGAGCTGTCCGCAACCGAACCTGTGGGCGTGGCTCGATCCTGCGCTTCGTTCGACGTGGCAGTAGGCTCAGCGGTGCTGTCCAAGACCGGGGTCGTGGACGCCGTCGGCTGGCTGCACGCCGCAAGCACGAGGAGAAGGACTGTCGTACAGAGAGACCACTTCATGGCGGTGCCCTGGGTCACGTCACCCCGGCGTGCAGAAGTCTTACTGCACGTCGATGAGGAGCGAGGCGAACTGCTCCCAGTAATGCTGGATAGTCGTCATTGACCGGTTTCCTGCTGTATATGCCCGCTCCCGCCTCGGCCCTGCGGACGCGCCGGCCCCACATGCAGAAAGCGTGGCTCGCTAACGTCATCGGTGCGCAACAGCAGACTCTACCCTCTTGGGGCATGCTTGTCACGGAACCGCTGTAGGAAGTCCTGGAACTCGACCAAGTCCGACCGGCGTAAGTACGTCGAGGCATCTGTATCTGAGGGGAAAGCGGACAAGCTCTTGTACTGGATGATCTGACAGAGTATGGGGTCAACCGCAGCCAGAGCGTAGACGATGCCGGCCAGCAATTCGGAACTCATGGCTGCCCCCCGTTCGGGGCTCGGTGTGAGGTCCAGGCGAAACGCGTCTCCAATCGGGTTTTCTTCCAGAAGGTGCCCAGCCGAGCCTTCAATCCCTGAATGGGCCACCTTCGATAGCAGGCCATACACCATCATCCAGTTCTCCAGCTGCTGTTCCTTGGCCCACCGCATGGCTTGCTTCTGTAGACCTGGCTTGCCACTCGCATAGTTGGCCACAAGGTGCCGGTTCTCGTGCAGATAGCCGAGCAGCGCGATTCGCTCCATAAGCGCTCGAAGCAACACCAACGTATCGGCCGGATAACCCAATCGAATCATCTGAACTATCGGCACGAAAGCCTTGTAGACTGAGAGGCCCAGTAGACCGATGTGGGCTTCCACTTGATCAGTTACAAGAGCGGCTCGAGATTCAAATGCACCCCTCCAGACGTAGTACAGAAGCACGCGAAGCACCGAGCCATACTGTGCGTCCAACGGGCAGTGTCTTGTCTGCGCCAAGACCTCCCGTGCGAACTCAATGGGGTCAGTCACCAACGAGTAATCCATCAGCCTCCTCACCCCGCGCGCTGCCTTTCACGCTCACCGCTCCCCCACCGACGGGCCCAGTGACTCCGGCGGTGCAAGCCCCTGCAACCCAGCCCTAGTTAATGGGGATACCTGTTCGTATCGCTGCCTCCAACAATCCCTGAGCAGCAGCACAGGATCTTGAGAACAGCTGTTGTTGCTCGGCTGCGTCTTCCGGCCTGTCGGATGTGCGCCAGGCTATCTTGTCGTACTCGTTCACAAGGTAGGAGTCTTCGCCAAATCCCTGTCGGAAGACCACCCTCACTGTGCTATGCCACTCCTGAAAGCGAGGATGATGAAAGTGAAGCTGATTGACTATCAAGAGCTCGTCGCATAGGTCCTGCAATGTAGAAGGCTTGCCGATGTCCCTACCCTCCTCCGTTGCCCTCATGATCTCTTCCTCGTGAAGCGCCTTCATTTCGCGGAGCACTTGAATCGTGTAGATCTCCTCGGCGTCATCAATGACCTTGTGGTGGTTGCGGCACATGAGGATTCGATTGGAGTAGTCGTTGCGGTCGGGACAGTCATCCACGTATCGTGCGGTACCCGGCTTGTCGCCGGCGATATGGCACTCTTCTCCCTTATTGACGGCTCTTGCACCGTCATCCAAGAACAACAGCTCGTTGCATATCTCGTCACCGTACCTATAGGAGCATCGATTGCCTGCTCTGGCCCAGAGCATCTTTCTATCTCGGTCACTCAAACCCATGATTCCTCCCACCAGTGAGCACGGCTTGCAGGGACTGTATCACAACAACGGGACAGACTACAACAAGAGGTGCGGACCGTAGACAGTCAGGTGACACGTGGAGGCTCAACAGTTCCAGGCGGCTGCTTCTGCATATGGAATACCCTTCAGTCCAATCGAATTCCCCGAGTCGGTGCTGACAACAAGAAAGCCGCTGCCTGCTGACAGCGGCTCACGGTTGCTCAGCAGAAACGAGGTTTAGAGCTGATCCTTCAACTTCGGCCTGAACTTGTACCCATAGACGATCAGGCCATCCTCGCCGTACTCCCTCAACCGGCGCGTGACCATCTCCACCGGCATGCCCAGGCAGACCCCCTCGATGTATGCATCGGTGAGCCGCGCGGCTCGCATTTGACAACCATCGCCGTTTCTGGTATTATAGTCCGTGACGCAGTGCGTCATGACGTCGCCCGACTAGACCTACCTCGCTAGGAGGTACGGCAGGTACCGGGATCAGGAGGCACAGGTCACGGGGACAGCAGTATGCCGGGGCCTCCTCTTGCGAGGCTCGCTGCGCAAGGTGGACGTGAGACAAGTCAGGTATCAGGCTCCTCTCGCGCCCGCCGGCAACTGCTGTTCTCCTCGAGTGTGGAGCTGGATCACGCCCCCTTTTTCGCCCGGGCCGAGCTTGACAGATCGAAGAGGTCCGGGTATTATGTGGAGGATTTCTTTCGTTATTTTCTAAGACTTGAGTCAGGGGTGAGATCCTCTACTGTGGGCGACCGGTAAGGTTTGCCCCCGCCAGAAAGGAGACGCAATCATCAAGACGACCCGGCGTCAAAGGGCATTCCTGAGCCAGTTCCTGGACCTGTATCAACGACACAAGCAGGCCCTCCACTACTCTATTGTGGCCGAGGAACTCGACGTGAAGAAGACTACTGCGTACGAGATGCTACGTCTTCTAGAGGACCGTGGCCTCGTGGCTTCAGAGTACGTGCTACCCAAGGAGCATGCGGGACCTGGCCGGTCGACGATAGTCTTCTATCCGACGGAGAAAGCTACGACCTTGATGAGTCAATTGGCCGGACAAGCGTGGGAGTCAGAGGAATGGGACCAAGTCAGGGAAAGGATTCTCCAAGCCCTGCACGACGGTAGGGGTACCGGTTACGAAGACCTGCTCAACGAGATCTTGCTACGCATTCCACAGCGCAAGTCTCCCATGCTATACGCAGGCGAGCTCATCACCGTGGTGATCCTCCACCTGTACCAGCTTCGGGGAGAAGCTGGTACGAGGCGCCTCTTCACAACATTAAAATCTCTGGGCTTGCCCGGAGAGTTGGGGCTGAATGCGCTGACCGGCCTGACGCTGGGCCTGACGCTGGTGGAGCGTGCCAATCGTCGCCTCGCCACCATGATCCTCTCCTACGCAGCCAAGTACGAGGAACACCTCACCAGGTTGAGCGCTGAGAACAGGAGGAGCCTGGCCGACTTCGTCCGGGAGGTACTGGAGACCATAGGTGTCTGATCAGCGTCTCTTATTTGGTCTATTCTTTCGTTTTATTCCTTTATTTCCATTTTCTGTTGCCGAGGAGGGATTGTGACTAACATCGCGCTCAGCAGGGCCTCGGGGCAGCCTACTACTCTCCACCTCTCGGCAGCCCAGCTCGTAGAGACTCGCACCACGCCTGGTGCTGAGATCGATGCCGTTGATGTTTGTGGGCTTCAGCCGCGCCGTGCGGAACGTCACGCGGGGAGACGCACCTCCATGGTTGTCGCTCCCACGAGACCAGCCACCGCCGGTTTCATCTTCGTACAGTGAAGGGAAACAGGATGACCAGAGACTGCGGCTTTCTTGTGACCAAGTTGGTTCCCGGCAGAGGAACATCCCTGTGTTGTGAGATTGGCTTCCATTTCTACGTGGTGGGCGAGGCGCGCACTCTCTGCCGAACGTGCAGCCTGCCTGCTATCAGAGACGTACCTCGTTGCCGACATCTGGAATACTACGGCTTTCTCAAGACCGGGGCGGATGGTCAGCGACTAGTAGACCGGGGATACGGTTGTGTGCTTCACGACTGGGCGCTGCTCTCCATCTCTGAATGCGCCGGTTGTCCAGACTACGAAGAGGCTCGACCATGAGGCTGTCATTTCGCCAACCGTGCGATCTGTTCATACGCCTGTTGTTCCCGGTAGCGAACTGCTCATCATCGGACGCTCTGTGACGGGAGAATCTCATGTGTTCCTCCAAGACGAGAGACGGTGACATGTTCATCTCCGTTGTGATCCCGGCCCACAACGAGGAAAGATACCTGGCGGAATGCCTCCGAGCTCTCCAGCGCCAGACGTATCCCAGGCCGCACTTCGAGCTGATCGTGGTGGACAACGCCAGCACGGATGCCACGCCGGCGATCGCCCGTCGATACGGGGCGCTGGTGGTGTCAGAACCCGTGTTGAACATAGGTCGGGCCCGCCAAAGGGGAGCGAGGGCGGCCCGGGGTGAGATCATCGCCAGCACGGATGCGGACACCGTGGTTCCGCCGGACTGGCTGGAGAGGATCGCTCTTTTTTTCGAGCGCGACGATGGACTGGGTGCCGTCTTCGGTCCCTTCCGCTATCGTGACGGCACCGCTTTCGAGCGGGTCTTCCTCTGGTACTTGAGCGTTGGGCTGATGACGATCCTCCATGCCCTGGGCATCAGTTGCTTCTCTGGCACCAACTACGCGGTGCGAAGGGAGGCTCTGTGGAGGGTAGGTGGGTCCAACGAGCCGCTTCCCGCAGGAGAGGATGTTGATCTTTCCTTGCGACTCGGGAAGGTGAGCAAGATTGCCTTCGATTCCCGTCTGGTGGTGTGCACATCAGCTCGCAGAAGAGGTGAAGGGTACGGGAGGATAATGTGGCGCACCGCCCGCAGCGGCCTGCGAATGGTCTTGTTTGGACAACCACCCCACCCTCTGCCCGTCATTCGATGAGTCCGAGCATGGAGATAGGAGAGATGAAGCGGTCTCCGATTGTCGGCCTGGAACAGGGGCAACAGGAACGCGTTTATCACCAGCCCAGCAATGCTCCCCCACTGTTGGCTCCACCGCCGAGGGCTAGATAGAGGTGAGCACTACTCCGCGGCATATTGGCATCATCATGGACGGCAACGGTCGCTGGGCACAGAGCAGGGGCCTGCCGAGAACGGCCGGACACGTGGAGGGGATGAAGAACGTACGGCCTATCACCGAGGCCTGTATGGAACTGAACGTGAGCATACTCACAGTGTATGCCTTCTCCACCGAGAACTGGCAACGTCCCGACCACGAGGTACAGTTCTTGATGGGGTTGGGGGAGCAGTTCCTCCGCAGGGAGGCGAGCACCCTGCGCGAGAACGATGTCAGGGTGCAGCTTCTAGGCCGCCGCCAGCGTCTGCCCGCCTCTCTGCTGGCGGGCATCGACGAATGTGTGGAACTGACCAGGCACAACAATGGTCTGATACTCAACGTCGCCTTGAACTACGGGGGGCGGATGGAGATACTCGACGCCTGCCGTGAGCTCATCGCGGCTCGCCACGCTGGCCGGCTCTCCAGCCAGGACCTGGACGAGCGCGTTTTCGCTGAGCATCTCTACACCGCCGGGTTGCGCGATCCGGACCTCATCATCCGCACCGGCGGAGAGCACCGCATCAGCAACTTCCTCATCTGGCAGGCAGCGGAGGCCTTGCTCTGGGTCACGCCCATCTTCTGGCCCGACTTCCGCGAAGAACACCTATTGCAGGCCGTCTCGGCCTATCAACAGTCTATACAAGAGAGGTAGGAACAGAATGTTTCGTCACCCAAACCAACCCACCATAGGGCTGGCCCTCGGCGGTGGCATCAGAGGTCTGGCTCACATAGGTGTACTGAGAGTCCTAGAAAACGAGGGCATCGCCGTAGACTTGCTCGCCGGGAGCAGTATGGGAGCGGTCGTCGGCGCGGGCTACGCTGCGGGGCTGTGTGTTGACTATCTGGAGCAGGAGGCCCTGCGCATGGCATCTCGTCGCAACTGGATTGGCCTCGTGGACCGCTCGCTCCCTACAACGCCACTGGGTCTCCTGGAAGGGACTAGAGCGGAGCGGTATTTCGCGGAGCGACTGGGGCACAGAGACTTCAGCGATCTGGCCATCCCACTGGCGGTGGTAGCTGCGGACCTCGACACCGGGGAGGAGGTGATCATCGACAGTGGCCCGGTAGCCAGCGCTTTGCGGGCCAGCACATCGCTCCCCGGCATCTTCGCTCCCGCCAGATTTAACGGCAGCCTACTGGTAGACGGCGCAGTCCTCAATCCGGTGCCCGCGGACGTGGTGCGGCGGATGGGGGCCGAGATCGTCATCGCCGTGGATGTTGGCACCTACATCGACGGCCCTGTCCCAGATACAGCATCCCTCTCGTTGAAACGAGCACCTCTGGTAGTACACAGTCTGCTGAGGATAGTAGGTCTCATGCAAATGCGGATTACAGATCACAAACTGGCTTGCGACACGCCTGACATCCTGCTGAGACCCAAGTTGAGCAGCGGAATCAATTTGCTCAACGGGCTGTCACGAACGGCAGAGTGCGTAGCCGCAGGTGAGGAAGCCACGAAAGCCGCTATGCCCGCTCTGGTGCAGATCCTGAGGGAGCACAGACACCAGCAAACCCATGGCGTGGAAGTAGAGACCAGGGGACAAAGGATATCGTAAGAGTAGCCTGATGCGTGTCGGAAGCAAGTACAAGCATCTCCAACGCTACCGCGAAATCGTCCGGGTGATGACGAAGCACGGCTTCGGAAGCGTGATGGACCAAGTCGGACGGAATCGCCGCCTCTCCTTTCCGCACCGCCTGCTGAGACCAGAGGCGTCACCGGACTCGATCCAGAGTGCACCCCTGCACCTGCGCCTGGCTATCGAGGAACTGGGGCCCACATTCGTCAAAGTCGGGCATGTTCTCAGCACTCGGCCTGATCTGCTCCCCGCGCCGTATATCAGTGAACTGGCTAAGCTCCAAGACGCAGTTCCCCCAGCTCCCTGGGAGCAGGTCAGAGAACTGCTCGAGGACGAGTTACAGAGACCACTGTCAGAGATCTTCCTCTCCTTCGATGGCGAGCCTTCGGCCGCAGCGTCCCTCGGTCAGGTGTACCAGGCTGAGTTGCTCGATGGCCAGGAAGTGGTCGTCAAAGTGCAAAGGCCAAACATAGAGAGAACCATCGAGACAGACCTGGAGATCCTCGTCGACGTGGCCCGCGCGCTTCAGGAGCACACCGCTCTCGGCGACTACCAAGACCTGGTGGAGATCGCTGAGGATTTCGCCGCTACCATGTGGGCTGAGCTAGACTACCGTCAGGAGGGACGGAACGCCGACCGCTTCCGCCTCAACTTCGCGACCGAGCCGGCCCTGTACGTGCCGAAGGTCCACTGGGACTACACTACCAAGCGGGTGCTGACGTTGGAGTGCATCAGGGGCATCAAGATAGATGATATCGAAGCTATCGATGCCGCGGGCATCGATCGGCAACAGATTGCCGCGAACAGCGCACGTATCATTATCAAAGAGGTCTTGGAAGATGGGTTCTTCCATGGGGATCCTCACCCTGGCAACTTCTTCGCTCTCGAGGACGGACGCATCGGGGCCATCGATTTCGGCCTCGTGGGTTATCTAGAGGAAGAAGCTAGACGGGATCTCGTGCGCATGTTCGTCGCGGCCGTCCAGATGGATACCGAGGCCATCGTCGATCAACTGATCGACATGCATGCCGTGCCGCGCACAGTGGATCGTAGAAGGCTGGGCAGAGATCTGCACCGCCTCCTGGCCAAGTACCAGGGCGCGCCCCTGGCCCAGCTACGCATCCAAGAGGTGATGAGAGACGTGCAGCCCGTCGCCTTTCGTTATCACCTTCGGCTACCGCCCGAGTACTGGCTGCTGGCCAAGACGCTGGTTATGATGGAGGGCATGGGACTGAGACTAGCCCCTGACTTCGACATGTTTGCCGTCGCAGAACCATACGTGCAAAGGTTCGCACGCCGTATGGTCTCGCCTCGCGTCTGGGGGAAGACGCTCCTCGAAGGTGCTGGAGGTTGGAGCGACCTCCTTCTCACGCTTCCTCGACAGATACCCCGTTTCCTCGACCAGTTGGAGGATGGGGAATTGCAGATGACGATGAACGTTGGCGATGTTCGCGACTTGCTGGCCACGGTGGACAGCGCTGTCAACAGGATTGCCACCACCATCCTCATGGCCTCCCTCATCATAGGCATGGTCATGTTGATACGCACCTTCATCGAGCACCAACAGTCGACCTGGCTGGTAGCCGCGCTCCTCGGTGCCTGGATCTTCGTTTCCTGCCTTGGCGTGTCGTTCATCTTTTCCGTGTGGCGTGGATGGAGGCGCTGAGTCAGCAAGGCTACCACGGCGGGGTGGCTGCTCAGCCAACCAGGACGAAACGAGCCGCTGCCTGTTGACAGCGGCTCGCGATCGATCAGAAAGAAGGAATCTCAGATCTGATCCTTCAACTTCGGCCTGAACTTGTACCCATAGACGATCAGGCCATCCTCGCCGTACTCCCTCAGCCGACGCGTGACCATCTCCACTGGCATGCCCACGTAGACCTCCTCGATGTCCACGTCGGTGAGCTGCGCCGCGACCAGAGGGCCTTCGTCCAATCGGACCAGGGCCGCCGGGTAGGGCACCAAGCCTTCGTAGCCGGAGGGAGCGTCGTAGACCACAGTGTAGGAATAGACCGCGCCCTGCCCCTTGAGGTAACAGGGCCGGAGATCCCTCGATTTGCACCGGGTGCAGACGAGACGCTTGCCGATCATCCTCGCCCCGCAGTCCTCGCACTGCGTGCCCATCAGTCTGTAGCGTTGATCTTGTAGTCGCCAGTGTCTGGCCAGACTCATACTCACCTCTAGCCTATCTGGGGCCCTCTGGATTGCACGTTACCGGCTATCCCCGGCCTCGCCGCCTAGAAGCTGTTCCAGAACATCGAGCGCCGCTGCCAGTGATCCGCCTAGTGGAGCGAGCCAAGCGGGCGGGTTCATCGGGTCAACCGCCAACCACGCCGTGTCTGAGCCCCGGCGACCACCGTGCTGAGTCTGTAGACCATTGCCGGCGCCCCACTGCTCCATAACGATCTGCTTGGTGAGCACCCAGCAGTGTGCATCAAAGGGACTAAGACCCAGGCAGATCACCAAGTCATAGTTCTGATCGCGCAATTGCTGGAACACATACCCGCCATTCTGCCACCTTCTGGAGTACTTGATTTCGACCCGCAGCCCCTCAATGATCCTATCGGCCTCTTGATCAGGAGACCTATCCACTCGCAAGCCATTGGCGCGGCACCACCGTGATACCAACTGTTCGCCGATCTTGCCCACCTGCCGAGATGGCCGTCCCATGATCCACTCAAAAGGGCTACCATTCCATTCTGACGTATCGTCAGCGTACTCGGTGCTCAATTCATCCGATACCCTTGCCAGAAGCTCAACGTGATCGTCCACTACTCCCCCACGGTCAGCCCGATTCCGGCAATCTCGCCTGCCACGGCGTGTCGTCTTCGATCTCGGCCTCCTCTAGGGCTCCGTCGCAGTTGACTAGCTCTGGAGCATACTCTCTGAGCCTGCGAACGATGACGGCGATGGCTTCGGGGTTGTTGTCCACCAAGATGAAATCACGACCCAGCGTGGCGGCCGCTTCCCCGAAGCTGCCGCTGCCGGCGAAAAAGTCGAGCAGAAGATCCCCTGGATTGGAGTGCACCTTCACGATCCTGCTCAGGATGCCTAGCGGCTTCTGCGTCGCGTACCCGGTCTTTTCTTTGCTGTTTGTGCCCACGATGGTGTGCCACCACACGTCGGTCGGTGTCTTCCCCCGTGCCGCTTTCTCCTTCCCGACTAACCCCGGTGCCATGTAGGGGATCCTATCCATCTCACAGTAGTTGAAGGTGTAGTCCTTCGGGTCCTTGGCGTACCACAGGATGTTGTCGTGCTTGGGAGACCAGCGACGCCTGGAACGCCCACCGAAGTCGTAGGCCCAGATGATCTCGTTGATGAAAGAGTCTCGGCCGAAGATCGTGTCCAGGAGGACCTTGCAGTAGTGAACCTCTCTGAAGTCGATGTGGAGGAAGAGGCTCCCATCCGACCTTAGGACCCGATGGGCCTCTCGGAAGCGTGGCTCGAGAAAGGCCAGATAGTCGTCGAAGCTGTCGTCGTAGCCGGAAGTCGAGACCGCGACGGTCCTGTAGCGCCGGCCCTGGAATCCTGTACGATCACCGTCGACTTCATCGTGAACGGTCTTCATCCTGGTTCTGGTTTGGCGCTTGCCCGTGTTGAACGGCGGATCGACGTAGATGAGGTCGACACTCTCCGCCTCGAGTGACCTCAGCACCTCCAGATTGTCGCCGAAGACTATTCTCCGCAAGCGCTCCTCCCGGGCCACGGCACGCTCTGGCCGGGCCCGTCGTCCCCTGGTCTACCCGGGGCCTTTGAGGATGTGGGTCACCGCTGTGGCGCCCGTCCCGCCGATACTCTGCGCCATACCCAGGTGCGCGTCGACCTGATTGGCCCCGGCTTGGCCCAGCAACTGCTGGCACACCTCGACGATCTGATAGACCCCCACAGCGCCCACCGGATAGCCTCTGCCCTTCAAGCCCCCCATGGTGCAGATGGGAATACTACCCTCCAGCCCGATCTCACCCTCCAGGGCCAGGCGCACACCTCGACCTTGCTCTGCGAAACCACAGGCCTCCAAGGAAAGGGCGGACATGATAGCGAAAGCATCGTGGGGCTCGAAGAGGTCTACCTGCTCCGGGGTCACACCAGCCTGGGCGTAAGCCCCTCGAGCCGACTCGTACGCCGCTTGGAGGAACAGAGGATTGCCGCGATCGTGAAGAGCCACGGTATCCGTAGCGCATGCCGAAGCGACTATCTCCACTCCTGCCCTCTTACGGCCCCCGGCCACTTCCTCCGAACAGAGCACCACCGTGGCGGCGCCATCCGCCGTGGGCGCGGAATCCAGCAAGCTGATGGGATCGGCGACCAGTCGAGCGTTGGCGAAGGCCTCGACCGTGATGGGGCGCCGGAACATCGCATACTCGTTGTTCACGGCGTTCTGGTGGGAGTTGATGGAGAAGGGGGAAAAGTCTCTGCGCTCGCAGTCGTACTCGTGCATATACCTGCGCATCAACAGCGCGCTGAGGGCCACGGGGGACAGCCCCTGGACCCCCTCATACTCCTCATCGGTCGAGGTCGCCAGTGCCTCTTCGATGGCCGCCCCGGCCAGGTCAGACATCTTCTCCACGCCGGTCACGAGGACCACGTCGTGCAGCCCGCTGGCCACGGCCACGTATCCCAATCTCACCGCCGCGCCACCCGATCCACCGGCCGCCTCGACGCGCACAGCCTCGGTACCCCCCAGGCCGGCGAAATCAGCTACCAGTGCAGCGACGTCCTCTTGCCCGGTTAGCTCACCGCCGAGCGCATTGCCCACGTATAGAGCATCTGCTTCCTCGACCTCTGCTTGCTCCAGTGCCTCGAAAATCGAACTGGCGGCCAGATCCCGAGCGGAACGGTCCCAGTGTTCCTGAACCCGTGTCTGACCGAAACCAGCTATGTATACCTTCCTCAATAGCTGCAAGACCTCCTTCGGCTTGCTCCTCGTGTCAGAAGAACCATGGGCCCTAGTACATCACCAGCTTGCCCCGCTGCCTGGCGTATCGGGCGTAGTCTATCTCTCGCCGGCGGCTCACGTAGTCGCGCACCGAAGGCAGTGGATTCCTGCCCCTGATGATTTGCTCGGTGGTCACGAACGAGAACGCATCGCTTCCGGCACCAGATCCGAACGAGGCCAGCAGGACTCTCTCGCCGGGATCCGCCTTGTCCAGCACTGCGGCCAATCCCAGGCCCGCCGAAGCAGCGTAGGCATTGCCGATGTACGGCACCAACAGGCCGTCCCGGTATTGATCCTCCACGAACCCCAACCGCTGTGCGACTCTCTTGGGGAACTTGCTGTTGGGCTGGTGGAAAACAACCCTGTCGTAGTCGTCTGGGTCGTAGCCCAGCTCACCCATCAACTGCTGCACGGCCATCATGGTGTGTGTGAAGTACGCAGGCTCGCCGGTGAATCGGTTGCCGTGAGTCGGGTACTGCTGGCTCGGCCTGCGGAAGAAATCAGGTGTGTCGGAGACGTAGGAGAACGACCCTTCCAGGTAGGCCATGCTCTCCTCTTTGGGCCCCACGATGAAAGCTGCGCCACCAGCGCCCGCGGTGTACTCGAGTTGATCGCCGGGCCTGCCCTGGGCGGTGTCCGCACCGATGGCCATGGCATACTCGGCCATGCCAGAGCCAACGAAGCCGAAGGCCGCCTGCATCGCCTCGGTCCCGGCCTTGCAGGCAAACTCCCAGTCAGCGGCGCTGGTACGCGGGGTCGCGCCCACAGCCTCAGCAACTATCGTCGCCGTCGGCTTCACTGAATAGGGCTTTGACTCGCTGCCCAGCCAGATCGCCGACAGCTTGTCGGGATCCAGCCCTGCCTTGCGCAGCGCGTTCCTGGCAGCCTCGATGGCGATGGTCGTGGTGTCCTCGTCCAGACCAGGCACCGCCTTCTCCTCGAGCTGGAGATTGTCTTCCCCCATCTTCCACACGCGGGAGATCTCCTCGGCGCTGATCCTGTAGCGAGGCACGTAAGCGCCGTAGCCCACGATTCCGACGTCTCTAAGAGGTTTCATCATGACGAACTGTATCCTCCTCGGTCCAGTCTGATCTCAAGATAGCTCGCGTACTAGCTCCTCGGCCCTATCGAGCCGGATCGCTCCTTCCTCCACCATCCGCCCTGCCACCTGCTCCACCAACGAGCCCGGCGCTCCGGCGGCGATCGCCATACTTCTGGCATGGAGCTGCATGTGGCCGCGCTGAATACCCTCGGTAGCCAGAGCGCGCAGAGCGGCGAGGTTCTGCGCCAGACCCACGGCCGCTACCACCTCCGCCAGCTCCTGCGCACTGCTCACACCCAGGACCTTCAGAGCCACTCGCGCCGCAGGATGGGCCTTCGTGGCCCCGCCGACGATGCCCACCGCCAGGGGCATCTCCAGCGTTCCCACCAGATTCCCGTCAGCATCTATCTCCCACACGCTCAAGGAGCTGTACTTCCCCGACCGCGCGGCGTAGGCGTGGGCCCCGGCCTCGACCGCTCTCCAGTCGTTGCCCGTGGCCAGGAGCACCGCATCGACGCCGTTCATGATCCCCTTGTTGTGGGTAGCCGCTCGATAAGGATCCACCTCGGCCATAGCGTAGGCCTGGCCGATCCCTTCCGCCACCTCGGAGCCTTGGAAACCCTCAGCGGCCAGCGCTTGGATGGGAATAACCGCTTTGGCCTGGGCCAGTCGCCGGTCAGCCAGATTCGATAGTATACGCAGGAGCACCTTCCCTCCTGTTATCTCCTCCACCAGTGGCTCCAGAGCCTCCACCGCAGTGTTGATGGCGTTGGCGCCCATCGCATCTCGACAGTCGTAGATCAGGTGTACCACCAGCATGGGACCCGCCAGTGTATCCGCCAGCACGCGAACCTCCAGGTCCCTGGCTCCACCCCCGAGCTCTACGAGCACCGGATCCTGTCTGTTGGCTACCTCCAGCAGTCTCTCTCGCTCGGCCATCAAGCTGAGGCGTGCTTTCTGGGGATCATCGATTTCCAGCACCTGAATCTGCCCGATCATCTCGGGGGCAGCAGCCTCAGCCACGAAACCTCCCCCTTCCCGGACGATCCTGGCCGCGTTGCTGGCCGCCGCCACCACCGATGGCTCCTCGGTGACCATGGGCACCAGACGGTCCTGGCCGTTGATCCGGAAGTTGACCGCGATCCCCAGCGGAAGAGCGAAGGTCCCCACGACGTTCTCGCTCATCCTATCTGCCTGAGCGACGTCCAGTCCCTGCGCAGCAAGGATGGCGACCTCTTCCTCCGTCAGGCGGGCACGAGTCTGGACCTCCTTCAGACGCTGGGCCGGACTCAGCTTGTAGAACCCCGGAATCCGCGAACCGATACTAATGGCAGACCTCCCTCGAACAACGCCCACGCATACAAAAAGAATCCACAACCACCCGTTGTGGGTTCCTGCACCGCCACCATGATGATAACACAGCACGACTGCCAAAACCTACCAGATTCGCCGTCAACCCAGAGGAGACCGGCGGTGCCCTCTTCGGTGCCCCGCTGCCAGCCTCCCCACGGGAACCAGGGCCTGTCGCCCACCTTACACCACTCCGATTGACAGGGCAAGCTCTCTCCGCTATAATGGGCGCACCGTTTGAGGACGCCACCGATGCCGAGGGGGAGGCAGAGGATGCCGAGTTTCTCGCTCCAGGAAGAATCACTCGCGGTGCAAGCCCTGGCCCAAGAGTTCGCACAGAACGAAATCGCTCCCGTGGCCGCCGAGCACGATCGCCAGGCCAGACACCCGCAGGAGATCATCGAGAAGGCTCATGAAGTGGGCCTGATGAACATGACCGTGTCCCAGGAGTATGGCGGAGCTGGCCTGGGGATGCTGGAGACGTGCCTCGTGAGCGAGGAGCTCTCCGCCGCCTGCTCTGCCATCGGCATCGCCATCCTGGCCAACACGCTGGCCCTCACTCCGCTGATGCTGGCAGGTACGGACGACCAGAAAGAACGACACCTGGCTCCTCTCTGCGCGGGACCTCACCTGGCGGCCCTGTGTATGACCGAGCCTAACGCCGGCTCCGACGTGGGCTCCATCACGACCAGCGCTACCCTGCGAGGCGACCACTACGTCATCAGCGGCACCAAGACCCTCATCGACAACGGCGGAGTGGCACAGCTCTACTGCGTCTTCGCTTCCACCGACCTGGAGTTGGGCACGAAAGGTATCTCTGCTTTTCTCGTCCCTGCTCACCTGCCCGGCGTCTCCGTGGGCAAGCACGAGGACAAGATGGGCCAGCGAGCTATGAGCACCACCGAGGTCATTCTCGACAACGTGGAGGTACCCGTCGAGGATCGCCTGGGGGACGAGGGTCAGGGGTTCAAGGTCTTCATGGACACGCTCAACCGGAACAAGCCCTGGATCGCGGCCGCCTCTGTCGGAGTGGCCCGCGCCGCCCTGGAAGCGGCGAGGGGATATGCCCAAGAGCGAGAGCAGTTCGGCCGGAGCATAGGGTCCTTCCAGGCGATCCAGTTCAAGCTGGCCGACATGGCCATCAAGACAGAAGGCGCTCGTCTGCTCACCTGGCAAGCAGCATGGCTGGTGGACCAGGGGTTGCCGTACGCGCTCCAGTCAGCCATCGCCAAGTGTTACGCATCTGACGTGGCTATGGAGGTCACCACAGAGGCGGTACAGGTCTTCGGAGGATACGGCTACGTCAAGGAGTATCCCGTGGAGAAGCTGATGCGGGATGCGAAGGCCTTCCAGATCTACATGGGCACCAACGAGATCCAGCGCTACCTCATCTCCCAGGACCTTCTTCGCTGAATCGAGCTGCCCGGATTCGAAGTTCGGCCGGCCCTGGTCCCAAACGAAACGAGCGCCCGACGGGTTGGGCGCTCACTGACACTCCAGCCAGACTGTAGGCTAAGCAGCACCAGTCATCCAGAAGCCTTCCGCTTGCGACCCGGCTTCTCGAAACGGTACCCAACGCCCCTCACCGTCCGGATGAACACAGGCCTGGCGGGGTGGTTCTCTATCTTGCTCCGCAGCATACAAATGTGGACATCCAGCGTCCTGGTGTCGCCCAGATAGTCTGTGTCCCAGACTTCTTTCATCAACTGCTTGCGGGTGAGCACCTCACCACCGTTCCTCATCAGGATTTCCAGCAGGTCGCACTCCTTGTACGTCAGGTGGATTGGAGTGGCATCTTTGATCACACAGCGCTCATCCAGATCAAGAGTCAAATCGCCGGCACGTAGCTGTCGCGAGGCTTTCTTCCCCCTGCTCCGCGAAGAAGAGCTCCTTCTCGCCATCGCCTGATGGCCCCCTTACCCTATTGAACTAGTGTCACCACAGCCGGGATTAACGAAGAGAAGCCAACGGATCAAGGACTCTGCGCCTGCGCTTATGAGGCTGTTTCCGCGAAGTTGGGAGACCTCGCCGCACGGAATGAGGCCACCCGGTCAGCGCCCTCCCGACTCAGAAACCACGAGGGACACAATCGAAACTAGTATACACCGAACCGGACGGCGTGTCAAACTCCGGCGCCGTTTTTTGTGTGTACGAAGAGTGCGCGGGGCCTAGGTGACTCGAGGTACGCGCGCCAGGATCTCGGAGACGACCTCGTAGTTGATGGTGCCCAGCCTGTCCGCTACCTCTCCGACTGTGATTCGCTCGCCCCCCTGCTCTCCGATAAGCACCACCTCGTCCCCCTGCCTCACATTGGCCACGTGGCTGACGTCGATCATGGTCTGGTCCATACAGACCTGGCCCACCACCGGGGCTCTCTGTCCCCTGACCAGCACCTCTCCCCAACGCCTTGGTCCTCGGCGGAACCCGTCCGCATATCCCACCGGAATCACCGCGATACGTGCCTGGCCTTCTGTCACGAAGGTACATCCATAGCTCACGTAACTTCCCGAAGGGAGTTCCTTGACCTGCGCCACCTGGGTCTTGAAGGATAGCGCCGGCTCAAAGCCTGCGGGGCAGGGCACGTCAGGGGAGGGATCGAGCCCGTAGATGGCAATCCCTGGACGCACCATGTTGAAGCGGGACTCCGGGTACGCAATCACCGCCGCGCTATTGGCAGCGTGTACGTATCTGAAGGAGATGCCATTCTCCTCGAACTCCTGGAGTACACGCCGGAACGAAGCCAGTTGCTGCTCCGTATACTGACGGCCCCAATCAGCCGCGCCTCGCGCGTCTGGCGCATCGGCGACGGCCAGGTGGGTGAAGATCCCTTCCACCACAATCCCCGGCAGGGCCTGTAGATCCCTCACGAAGTCCAGGACGTCGCCAGGTGGAAGACCAAGCCGGCCCATGCCCGTATCTACCTTCACGTGGACCTTGACGTCGGAGTTGAGATCCGCGGCAGCTCGGGATAGCGCCCTGGCCACGTCGAGAGAGAACACCGTCACAACCACGTTGTTGAGCACAGCCTCTCGCGCCTGCCAAGCTGGCGTGTAACCCAGGATCAGAATCGGAGCGGTGATGTCCGCCCTACGCAGAGTGTTGGCCTCGTTCAAACAGGCCACGCCCAGCATGTCCACACCGTTAGTGAGGGCGGTCTGCGCCACCTTGACCGCTCCGTGGCCGTAGGCATCGGCCTTGAGGCTGGCGATGATGCCGACGTTCTCCCCCACGATCCTCTTCAACTGCCGTACGTTGTTCGCTATGGCACCCAGGTCTATCTCTACCCAGGTGGGCCGCTCGGGCTTGCTGATGTAGATCTGCTTCCAGGCTGCGCTCTGGCGCACCAGCGCCGAGCTCGCCGCGGTCGGGTCGAGGATCAGCCGCTCGACCACGTCCTCCATGCGAGCCTCGACGTCACCTTTGACCAGGACGACGTCGCCAGGCCGCATCAGGTCCAGCACACTGCGCACGGCGTCGTCGGTGGTGTAGGTCAGAAAGATTCGATCCCTGCTCAGCCCCGCGTTCTGGGCCTCGTTGGCGATGAGCCGGGCGCGATCGCCCTTGACCACGAGATAGTCCACCGCCTCGGCAGCACGACGTCCCACCTCCCGATGACCCTCCTCCTCGTAGGAGCCCAATCGCAGCATGTCCCCCAGGATAGCGATCTTCTGGCCGCCATCGAGCTCCTGGAGCACATCGAGTGCCGCCAGCGCTGACGCGGGGCTGGCGCTGAAACTGTCGTCCAGGACGAGCGTGTCGTTGACGCCCGGGAGAGGGTTGAGCCGGCCTTTGACAGGATCCAAGTGGGACAACGCACTCAGGATCTCGTCCCAGTCCACTCCGTACGCCACACCAACTGCGGCCGCCGCCAGCGCTGTGTATACACTGTGCCTGCCAAGCAGTGGAGTTCTAGCCTCGAACTCCGACCCCTCGTGCTGGACGCGGAACCGCAGCCCTTCGCGGCTGGCCTGTACCTCCCGGGCCCGGATATCGGCGCCAGCTTCGGTTCCATACGTCAGCACCTGCGCCGGAGTCCTCTCTCGCATAGCCCGCACCCGAGGGTCGTCGTAGTTGAGAATCGCCCACCCGTCGGCCGGCAAGGCCTCGACCAGCTTGCCGTTCTCTCGAGCGATGTTGTCGAGAGAGCCAAGGTACTCCAGGTGAGTGTGATTGACTACCGTCACCACGCCAACGCGCGGCGAGGTCATGCGGCTCAGCTCCTCGATCTCACCGTAGCTATCGCACGCCATCTCCAGCACGGCCCTCTGGTGCTGTGGCAAGAGGCGACCCAAAGCTATGGGCAGACCATACCGGCCGTTGTAGTTGCCGAAGTTCTTGAACACGCGGGAGCTCCGCTCGAGGACCGCCGCGGTGGCCTCCTTGGTGCTGGTCTTGCCACTGCTGCCCGTGACCCCCACGACCTCCACACCCAGTTTGCCGAGAATGTACGACGCCCAGCGGGCCAGCGCCTGCTGGATGTCGTCCACCTGTACGCACGTGACCCCGTATTGGGAAAGGTCTCTTGCCCGCTCGCACAGCACACCGGCGGCTCCATCGCGGCACGCCTGATCGATGTAGTCGTGCCCGTCCGCCTTGTCGGTCTTCACCGCCAGGAAGAGTTCGCCCCGCTTCAGGATGCGGGAGTCATAGCAGAAATCGCTGAACTCCGTGCCGAAGACAGTTCCATGCACAGTGCCGTCGGTGGAATCCAGGATGTCGTCGAGGTAGATCATTCATACTCCCTGGCCTGCGCAACAGCCGACCAAGGCGCCAGTTGCCCGCCGTACGCTCAGGCGCTCCTACCGGCTCGCCAGTACAGCACCACGCCGACAACGGTGACCACGGCACCTACCGCGCTTCCGGCAACCTGCTTGTAGCCGAAGACAAGTGGCTGTCCTCCAAGGCCAATGACGTCGGCCAACGCTGACGCCAACAGTACCACTATGCCCACGACGATCAAACCAACTGCCACGCTCTTGTTTCCCATCATGCTAACCTCCATTGCGCTCCTGTCAGATTCTAGCACGAAGCCCATAGCCGAGCAACGGCCAGCCGGGTGCGTTCGACCCATCCTGAGAATGAATCGACCGGGCCTCCTGAAGCATCCCGGAAGTACAGGGCGCCGTGTCGCAAGGGTCATCTGCCGGCCAGGGGCGAAACCGGTGAGAACCGCCTCGCAGCCATATCCTGTGCCTCCTTCTTCCACACTCTCGACCCAAAGGTTTGACAATCCACGGACCCTATGTTAGACTCATTCCTTGGCGAAGAACCAAAGACGAAACGTTGGCGGATTCAACGAAGCAACCAGAGAGGAATCGAGATGGCTGAAGCGACCATTGGCGTTATTGGCGGAAGCGGGCTATACGAGATCGAGGGGCTGACCGACATCGAGGAGCACGACGTCTCCACTCCCTTCGGCAGTCCCAGCGATCCCGTGGTGGTGGGGACCCTCCGCGGAAAACGTGTGGCCTTTCTGCCTCGCCACGGCCGTGGCCACCGCATCCTGCCGGGCGAAGTTAACGTCCGAGCCAACATCTACGCTCTCAAGCGGCTCGGCGTGGAGCGCATCATCGCGGTCAACGCTTGCGGCAGTATGAAAGAGGACATAGCTCCCTCCGACATCGTCATTCCCGACCAGATCATCGATCGTACCAAGGGGCGCATCAGCACCTTTTTCGGCAACGGGCTGGTGGTCCACGTTTCCTTCGCCGAACCTTTCTGCCCCCATCTGAGCAGTGTTCTCTACGAGGCCGCAAAGAAGACGGGAGCGAAAGTCCACAAGGGAGGCACCTACGTCTGCATCGAGGGGCCACGATTCTCGACCAAGGCGGAATCGAAGCTATTCCGGTCGTGGGGCGTGGACGTGATCGGCATGACCGCTATTCCAGAGGCCGTGCTGGCGCGGGAGGCCGAGATCTGCTACGCAAGCCTTTCCATGTCCACAGACTACGACGTCTGGCACGAGACGGAAGCCCCTGTCACTGCCGACATGGTGGTCCAAACCGTGCTGAAGAACGTCGAGACCGCGAAACGGGCCATCACAGAAGTGATACCGCTGCTACCGCCCACCCGTGAGTGTGGTTGCGATACGGCACTTTCCGTAGCGATCCAGACGGCAAGGGACCGGATCCCGGGACGCGTCAGGCAGGAGCTCGAGCTGCTCCTCGGAAAGTACCTGGACTGACGATCCCATGGAAACTGGCACGGACAGGGACGGTAGCGAATCCGTCTCGCTAGCGCGGACGCTAAGCGGCTTCGACGCCACGATGATCGGCGTTGGGGCCATGATCGGCGCAGGCATCTTCGTTTTGACAGGGATCGCGGCTGGTGTCGCAGGGCCTGCCCTCCTGGTAGCCTTCCTCCTCAATGCGATCGTAACCTGTTTCACGGCTGCGTCGTACGCTGAGCTAGGCTCAGCCTTCCCCGAAGCAGGCGGAGGCTACCTGTGGATCAAGGAAGCACTCTCCCCTCTTCTGGGTTTCCTCAGTGGTTGGACTAGCTGGTTTGGCCATGCTGTAGCTTGCAGCCTCTACGCGCTAGGATTCGGACACTACGCCGCCGACTTCCTCCAGCGCGTGGGCCTCTACCCCTCCTCCGTAGACGTGAATGTCCTGGCTGTGGTTCTGGCTGTGCTGGTCACCTTGCTTTTCACCTACATCAACTTCCAGGGCGTTTCCGAGACCGGCAGAATAGGGAACATCGTCACTCTGGCCAAGATAGGCATTCTCGGTCTGTTCGTCGGCTTCGGCTTGTGGGGTATGCTGCACCAAGCCCACTGGACGACCAAGTTCCAGCCTTTCTTCCCCGCCGGCCTCGGCGGGGTGATCATGGCTGCGGGTTTGACCACCATCGCGTTCCAGGGATACGAGGTCATATCTCAGTGTGGAGAGGAGATATGTGAACCCAAACGCAACGTGCCGCGCGCAGTCTTCGCCGCCATAGGCATCGTGGTCATCATCTACCTGGGAGTGGCCTTCATCGCCATTGGGGCCGTCGAGTCTCCAATGCCCGGGGTTCCAACGTGGCAGTTTCTCGCAGACTACGAGGAGACGGCGATCATCGAGGCAGCACGTCAACTGATGCCTTTTGGGGCCTTCGTGCTGATCCTGGCCGGGCTGATGTCCACCATGTCGGCACTGAACGCCACTGTCTATTCCTCCTCGAGGGTCTCCTTCGCCATGGGCCGGGACAGGAACCTCCCGAGCATCTTCGGCCAGATACACGAAAAGCGGCGCACGCCGCACTGGGCCATCTTCATCTCCGGAGCGCTGGTTGCTTTCATGGCTATAACACTCCCCGTAAAGTCGGTGGCCAGCGCGGCCGACATCATGTTCCTCCTTCTGTTCATGATGGTCAACGTCGCCGTCATCCGCATGAGGCGCCTCCGACCAGACCTGGACCGAGGTTTCAAGGTCCCTCTGATGCCGCTGCTGCCGATCCTCGGCATAATCTCCCAGGTGGTGCTCATCGTCTACCTGTTTATGCTGAGTCCAGAAGCGTGGTACATAGGAGCTCTCTGGATCGGGGGAGGACTGGTCTTCTACGTAGTCTACGCCTCGCGAACCGAGCCCATGAAGGAGCCTTTCGAGGTCATCCACCAGGAGATCGTCTCCACGAGGAGATACTCCATCCTGATCCCTGTGGCCGATGAGCTACAGGCCCGCCTGCTGGGTGCTCTGGCCGCACCCATCGCCAGAGACAAGAACGGCGAGGTATTCGCTCTACACGTGGTTCGCGTACCGAAGCAGCTTAGCATCACCGACGGCCGGTTCTTCCTCAAGCACGGAAAACCTATCCTGGAGGGGGTCATCGCTCAGGCCAAGGCGCTGGATGTACCTGTGAACACCATGATCCGCTTCGGGCGCGACGTCAGCCAGGCCGTGATCGAGACCGCGCGCGAGCGTAACTCCAACCTCATTCTCCTGGGCTGGCTGGGCACTACGAGCGGCGAAGGAAGGGCCTTCGGCAGTGTCATCGATGCCGTCAGCAAGAACCCACCATGTGACGTGGCCATGGTGCGATACAGGAAGCGAGAGGACCTGCACGAGATCCTGGTGCCCACGGGCGGCGGGCCTAGTTCCTCCCTGGCCCTGGAACTAGCTGTTGCCCAGGCGCGAGAGTACGAAGAAGAGAATGGCTTCCAACCCCACATCACGGCTCTCTACGTCGCCCGAGGCGGTGACCGGAGACTCGTGGAGTTCGGCGAGCGGATTCTCGACAAGGCTATAGCCCCCTTCGATTACCCGATCGAGCCCAGAGTGATCTCCGCCGCCAGCATCCTGGAGGGCATACTACAGGAAGCGGAGAAATCCAACCTGGTCGTGTTGGGAGCGACGGAAGAGGGGTTCTTCGAGCAACTGCTCTTCGGCGCACTGCCCGAGCGTGTGGCCAGGGAATGCTCGAAGACGGTGATGATCGTCAAGCGCTACCAGGGACCCGTCAAGTCCTGGATTCACAGGTTGCGCTCGGCCGCGTAGGCTGAGGCGCGCCCAGGATCGGCCAGGCTGGTTACTGCTTCTTGCCCCAGATGTCGGCGGCGTCGATCTCCCCGTCGTGCGTCGGCGAGCCGGAGCTGCCCATCGCCCGGTAGAACTCCTCATCGTAGGTGCGCGTCTGAACCACCACGGGCATGGGCACCGCGTGACCCATCAGGAGAACCTGCTGGCGGGTGTCCAGGCTGGCTAAGGCACCTCGCAGGAAAGTACGACCGCCCACCCCTGTGAAGACCGCGTCTATGTCCCGTTCCTCGGTCAGCAAGCCTGTGATCCTCGTGCCCAACTGGGACATCACCTCGGGATCGATACCGCTGGGGCGCTGGTCGATGACCATCAGCGTGACGTTGTACTTCCGCATCTCGCGCGCGATGGTCCCAAAGATGGTCTGGCTGGCTACGGCAGGGCTGAGGAACTTGTGCGCTTCCTCCAGGGTGATCACCAACTGCAGCGGCCTGTCGGCCTCAGCCTTCGTCTCCTCGAAGCGCTCCATCTTCTGCTGGTATAGCCTGCGGATGCGGCGCGTCACGATGTTGGCGACCAGCATGTAATCCAGAGGACTGTCGAACCGCCCAAACTCCAGGATGATGCTGCGGCCCTTCCCCAATGCCGCCACCATCTCGTCGATGAGGGAGAAAGGCGCCTCCTCCTTGAGATACGCACGGCGCTGGACCCCTCTCAGCTTGCGCTGGAGTGCTCGCGTCGCTTCGGGATGGGCTCCGGAGGATTGGCAGAACTCCGCCACGTCCTCCGCTGACATCGCCAGGAGTTGACGCAGCCACTCTTTGCCATACTGGTCTCCCAGGAGTCCTGCCGTGGCGGCGGTGGTATCCGTCAGATCCAGCTCGTCGGCCAGAAGCATGATGTCCTCGGCCTCGATCTGGTTCAGACCGATGGTCAGGGTCACGTCCACGTTGCGGCGAGCCGCAGCCCCCGCGTCCAGGGAGTAGACCAGAATCTCAGGGCCGAACAGGTCGCGCAGACCCCTCACGAAGTGGCCGTCCTCGGTCTGCTTGTCGAAGGCATACTCACTGTGCATGTCGAAGATCAGGTTGGCTGCGGCACGTGTCTTGATCACGCCGCACAGGAGCACCCGCGCCAGGAAGCTCTTTCCCGTGCCCGACTGACCGAAGATGCCATTGGAACGCTCTACGAACCTGTCCAGACGCAGACAGATGGGGATGTCCATGGGCACAGGCGTGCCCACAGCGAAGTTGGTGCCCCCTTCCTTTCCGAACACAGTGTCGAAGTCCATGGCGCTGGCTTTTCGCAGAGAGGCGAAGTGCATGGGTATGGTTCGAACTGGTCCAGGTCCCCTCTGCTCGTCGAGATCAGCCTCCATCTCCAGCATCAGCATGGGTTTGACCTCTACCGTGGCGTAGTTCACGGTTCCAGCCAAGGCCCGCGGCATGAGGGTCGATCCATCGTCTGGCGGTGAGGCGAGCAGTGCCGGATCGGTGACCTGGAGCTGCATGTCGGTGATCATGCCGAAGTAGCGATTGGAGTGCCCTTCGATGACGACCATCTCCCCGACGCGCAGGTCCTCGGTCGTGCAATCGGCGTCCAGCCTGACCCCCAACCCGGTCTTGAAGGTGCCACCCGTGACCAAGCCCAATCGCTTTGAACTCATCCCACCAGGACTCCTCCCCGTGGAGCTAGATATCGCGCTCGACAGCACACAGGACGGTCGCCAACCGTTCGTAGTCCTGCTTCAGCAGCGTGGCAACCTCTCGGGCAGCTTGCTCCAGCCACTTCTCGTCTTGACCTCGCTCGCGATACGCCCACCTCAGGTGTCCCGCGAGAACGAGTTCCACGGGGATGCGAGCCGGCACCCCCAACAGTAGACGGAAGTAGTAGAGGTCCTGCGTGAAGCGGGTCGTCTCCGCCTCTTCACACCCATACACTGAGTAGTGAAGTGGGGGAGGCATAGAAGGCAGACCCTGGTGAACGGCTTCCTTGTCCAGCCAGCCGACCGCGAGGCTGGTGAACTCGGTGCGCAGGACGTGCTCGAGCTGCGGGTGCTCCCTGTATACCCCAGCGTCGTACACCTCTTCCGTGCTTCTTCGCACGGCACGCCTGCCCGGATCCAGGCTGCCCGTCTCACCATGGCATACCACTGCGCAGAGATCGCGGCCCTCCTCCAGGTGGACCTTGACCAGCCTTCCCAGTTCGGGCGGGCGTCTCAGGTCGAGGCTCTCAGCCACAAAATGCGTGGTGCTGCTTTCGACGATCTCCCCAATCCTCATACGCCTCGCCTTCCCTTGCTGCTGCTCTTCGCCGAGCCGCCATAGACGATTCCCTGCTCGGCCAGTGACCGCTCCACCAGGAGTTGGACCAGTCGCCTGTCGCCCACCGAGATCAGCGCCCGCTCGTGGGCCTCCTGCAAGGCGGGAGGGTACGGCGGGTAGATGGCACTCCTCCGCGCCTGATCGTAGATCAATGCCTGCACCAGGTTCAGCGTCTGGGGGTCGCTGACTACCCACTGAGGAGCTTCGAGCCGCACAACCTCGCCACCGACGTCCATGTACAAGAACTGTATGCGATGAGGCCCATATCGATCCAGAATGGCCGACTTGCTGCCAAAGACGTCCGACCGTTCGCCGTCTCGCAGGAAGCCGAACAGCTCCCGGTCTCGAATCTCCCTCAGTGCCGTACAGAGCTCCTGGGCGCTGGAAGAAGGACAAGTGGCACAATCCACCTCGTGCCGGGTGCATAGCCAGACCCTGAGCGAGTTGATGACGTCGCGAGCTCCCGGATAGCTGATGTAGCTGACCAGGGGGATGCCCAGCGCGTGGAACCTGTCCAGATAGCCCAGGAACTCCTTCAGGAACCGCTTCTGCACGAAGGCGGGATCCTCAGTCTGTAGCCCCCAGGTGATCAGCGACCCGTCGCGCAGAGCCACCAGTGGGCGTCCATCGACCTGCTCAGCCGCCTCCAGCAGGGCCTTTAGCTCCGCCAGGCACATCTTGGCGCTCAGGCGGGCGCCCTCTACCGGCGCGCTCCGCACCAGAGGATCCAGGTAGAGATCTTGCTCCTGGAAGTAGAGTTGAACCGAGGAGTCGAGCGCAGCGGAGGGATGCTGTCCGTAGCCGAAGACGGCGTGCCCGGTGTTGAGGACGTAGAACCGCAAAGGGCTGTGCCGATCTGGAGCTATGTAGGAGCCGTCTGCGGCCACCACACTGAAGCTGGAAGGGCACGCCTGCGCCTCGAAAGCTCCATCGACGTCTCCATCAGGGATAGCCACGAGCCAGGGAAGCCGGACGACGCGTTCCTCCAACTTGGCCCTGAGTTCCTCTGGATCGACGGAGTGAAGGAGCTGTTGGGCCCTCTCGACCCAGCGCCCGCGATCCTGCGCTGCGCTGGCCTGCACCATCTCGGTTATCCCGTCACCGAGCAAGTCCAGCTTCAGCGGCATGGTCCGCGCTCAGCGCAGTACTCGTTCATCGCCCACCCTCTTGGTAATGCGCTGATCGTCCAGATGCTCCATCAGGGCCAGGGCGTACTTCCGGCTCGCCTGGAACATGTCGCGCACCTCTGCGACAGTGATGCTCCCGTGCTCCTTCATGTGAGCGACTACACGCTCCACCATCTCCTCATACGTTTCCCGCAGGAAGAGCACGCTCTCGCTCACACGCACCAGGCGCCCTTCGTCCAGCAGTAGGTTTAGCGGCTCCAACCCTATTCCGCTCTCGATCTCGGCCACCGACGGAGTAGAGTACGGGCTCTCGGCCAGGGTTGCCAGCAACTCGTCCACCCTTCGCTGCTGTTCGGCGCTGAATCTGATCTGGTGTTGTGGCACCCTGACCATTGCTCCGTCCTCGACCAGTCTACCCTGATCAGCGGCGCGCTCCAGGAACTGGCTGAAGGCACGACTGGCGAAGGTCGACCTGCTCTTCAGTTCCTCCCGTGGCATACCAGGCCGCAGCGGATACCGCTGGTGATACTCCTGCAACCAGGCTTCCATGCGACTCATCAATTCCTCATAGCTGGTGACGGCCATCACGTACCGGTCGTCCGACGTCGGGTCGTCGCGCGCCGTGTCACCCCCACCGAGCAGAAGCACCTGCCCCGTGCGCAGAAGCCCGGCCAGAGCCTCTCTACCGCTCTCCACCGCCAAGCCGCTCTCTCTCAGCACCTCGCCCACCTGTCGTGGGCGCGGGCCCTGTGCGGCCTCCAGCAGAACCTCCTCAGGAGTCCCACGCAGCAGGGCCTCGAGCCGCTGGACGAGCGCAGGACGGAAGCGGCGATGACGACGTCGAGGGAGCGGATCGACAATCACTCCTCCGCCAATGGTCAGGCTGGGGGAAGGCTGGCGTATGATGAAGCGATCACCACGCAGCACGGCGGTTGGCGACGACAACCTGAACTGGACCCAACCCTCCTCACCCGGCCGCAGGGTCTCGTCGTCGAGCAGCCGGAGAAAGGCCATGATCTGGGCTGAACCGCTGTAGAACTCCACCTGCGTATTGTGTTTGAGGATCCTGGGGGCACTAGGTAGTAGCCTGAGGCGTGCATCCACCAAGAAACTGCTTTCCAGACGACCGGGCAGCGTCAGCACGTCTCCTCGGTGTAGCTGGTCGCTGCTCACCCCTCCGAGATTGACGGCCACCCGACCGCCGGGAGCCGTCGCCTCCAGCTTTTCGCGGTGAGTCTGCAAACCGCGTATGCGCGCTTTGAGCCCGGAGGGCAGAATCTCGACTTCCTGGCCCACCTCGAGCCCACCATCGACTAGCGTCCCGGTGACCACTGTGCCAAAACCAGACATCACGAACACCCTGTCGATGGGGAGGCGCGGTTTCCCGATATCTCGCTTGGCGGGGACACGCTTCAGCAAGTCATCCAGCTTCTCCAGCAAGGTGTCGATCCCCGCGCGAGTCACTGCGGAGACGGGCACCACCTCAGCCTCAGAAAGGGTGGTGTCTGCGATCAGTTGTGCGACGTCGTCCGTGACCAACTCCAGCCACTCTTGGTCCTCGACGACGTCAACTTTGGTGATGGCGACTACACCGTGCTCCAGCCGCAGAAGGTCGAGTATGTCCAGATGCTCCCTGGTCTGCGGCATGATGCCTTCGTCAGCAGCCACGACGAACAGCGCGGCATCTATACCGCCCACGCCAGCCAGCATGTTCTTGATGAAGCTCTCGTGTCCCGGCACGTCCACGATGCTCGCCACCGCACCACTGGGCAACGTCAGCCAGGCGAAGCCCAGGTCGATGGTCATCTCCCTCTCCTTCTCTTCTTTGAGCCGGTCGGGGTCTATGCCGGTGAGTGCCCTCACCAGGGCAGACTTGCCGTGATCGACGTGTCCTGCTGTTCCTATGGTGCGAATGGACTGTGTCATCTCGACTACAAGCGCGTAAGCCGCTTGCCCAGATCCTTCATCAGCTTCTCCAGTTCGCCGACCTCACGCCGCAGGTGCGACAACTGGGCTTCCCACAACTCTCTGATGTGACCATCGCGCTTGGTGTTCTCCGCGGCCAGTTGCTCCCACATCTCGTCGTTTCTCAGCCAGAGGAGCGCATTCTCCTGTCTCCACTCCTCGAGCTGCTGTCTTTGGCGTTCCTCTGCCGTACGCTCCACGTGCTGGATGGATTCCCGGTCTTGCCCCAACTGGATACTCATCTCATGCAGAGATGCCAGCATCTTCTCGCCACTCCTGAGTTGCTTGTCCGAGAGTGCCACCCGCTCCCTCAACTCCTCTGCACCGCCCCGCCATTGGCCCATCTCCTTCGACCACGCGGCGATCTGCTTCTTGACCCTGTCATCCAGTGCCCGGACTTGCTCGGCGACCGTGGTGTGTTCCTGCCTGACCTCTTCACGAGTCGCTTCCAGATCGGCGATCTGCTGGAATAGTCGCTCTATCTTGGTCTGAACGAGCTTCAGGCTTTCCACAACATCGTCGTACCTCGTGCTCGCCACTTCGCGTGCCTGGAGGAGTTCTGTCGTCCTCTCTTCGTTTCTCCTGATCCGACCCTCCAGCGCCAGCAGAGTCTCGTTCCGCTTGCGCCCCTCCTTGACCGCCTCCTCCACCTGCGCACCGAGTGCCGCCGCGGTCTTGGCGAGACGATCCACGTCCACCCGCTGGGTACGCAGTGTGTCCTCCAGTCGGAGCGAATCCTCGATGCGCTGTTCCAGTCGAGCGAGGCCACTCTGCCGCTCGCGCCGTTCCTCCAGCAGATGGGTATCCGCGCTTTGACTATCCTTGGCCAAACGCTCCTCAGCTTTGCGGAGCTCCAGCATGACTTCTTCCTTGAACTGCTGCAACCCCTCCTCGAACCTGGACAGCCTCTGCGCCTCGACCAAGCCCCGGCTGACCGTTTCCGACAACGACTCCGTAGCCTCCTGAGCGCGAGCGAGCTCAGCCTCCTGCTGCTCCACCCTCTTCTGTAATCCTGCTAGCAGCGCCTTGTCGCGCTGCCGCTCCTGGTCGAGCCACTCCAGTCGTTGTCTGGTCTCGCTGGCATCCATAGCGCCTTCCGACTTCTCCCTAGGCATTATGCTCTTCAACCTCACCACTGACCAGAAACACCACCCGCTCGCCAATGTTGATCGCCCGGTCGGCGATCCGTTCGAGGTTGTGAGCGACCCACAGGAGATAGGTTGCTCTGGTGATCGTGCGGGGGTCGTCCATCATGAAAATGAGCAGCTCACGGAAGACCTGGTCGTAGAGCCTGTCCACCTCGTCATCCTCGTCGCCCAGGCTTCTCGCCAGTTCGGTGTCGCGGTTCACGAAGGCCATCAGTTCCTGCTCCAACATCCAACGGCCCTTCTTGGACATGCGGGGGATGTCCACGAGCGGCTTGAGAGGTTCCCGAGGGCCCATCATGACTCCGATCTGCCCGATCCCCTTGGCATGGTCCGCCATCCGCTCCAGCTCTGTGGCGATGTTGGCGATGGCAAAGATCACTCTGAGATCGCTTGCCAGGGGCTGCTGCGTGGCAATCAGCACGAGACACTGCTCCTCAATGTCGTGTTGCGCCTGGTTGATCGCCTCGTCGTCTCGCACCACCTGCCGGGAAAGCTCGATGTCTCGCTTCTTGAGCGCCTCCACGCTGAGGTCAATGGCCCTATCGACCATCTTGCCCATCTCCAGGACATCTTGCTCGAGCGCTCTTAACTGTTCGTCGAATGTCTCACGAGTCACGGTGAGAGCCCCCTTTCCTAACCTACGCCCTCGCTATTATAGCATCGACCCCTTGACCCTAGCAATGGTTGTGCACTCGCAAGCGCAGAGCGAAAGCGCCTCCGCCAGCAGGGAGCCGGTCCGGACCTGATTACGACCTCCACAGGCTCAGGTCAAGACTCAGCGAGACTACAATCAACTGGAGGCATCAGTCGAGACGGTCCGTAGCGCACGGGCCGCGCCCGAAGAAGCTGTGGAAGCAGTCTCGCAGACACATTGGTCGCGCGGTTCAGGCCTCGCCGACGTTGACTCGCCTGCTGGAGGTGGCCTGCGGTCTCGCTGGGATGCGGTCCGCTGTCGTTCTCAAGCACTTTGCCCCACCCAGGTAGGCAGATTTGACTTGAGTCCGATCCCTTGATAGAATCTGTCCCTGTGCGCGTCCGACGCCGAAGTCGGCGACCGGCCAGAGATGGCAAGAGCGGCTGAGGCCTTGGATGCATGGTCCTCTTGCCAGCGCAGCGGCTAAGGACGTACCAGAGAGTACGGATAGGAGGCAGACACTTATGGGAGAGTTGAGCAGCTTTGAAGCGACGATGCTCTACGCAGTGATCGGCGTGGCGTTCGTCAGCCTGGCGTATGCATATTGGCTGTGGCGCGACACACTCCGACGAGAGAAGGCAGGCGAGGACATGCAGAAGGTCTGGCTTGCCATCAAGTTGGGCGCCAACGCCTATCTACGGAGGCAGTTGAGGACCATAATCCCCCTACTGGTGATTCTAGCGATACTGCTGTTCTTCAGCGTATACGTGGTCCAGCCCAGTGAGGAGGCACTGGCCCTGTTCCAGCACGACCAGAACACCGCTCGCTTCTGGATGGGCGTCGGCAGGAGCCTGGCCTTCGTCGCAGGCGCGACGTTTTCCACTCTGGTCGGCCAACTCGGGATGAGGGTAGCCATTGAGGGAAACATCCGAGTAGCAGGTCAAGCCGCGAAGGGCAACTACAACGGCGCCCTCACGGTGGCCTATCGCGCGGGCACGTTCACAGGGATGTTGACCGACGGCCTGGGACTGTTGGGAGGTACGGTCATCTTCATGATCTTCGGCAAGGCGGCCCCGGACGCTCTGATGGGATTCGGCTTCGGCGGCACCCTGGTAGCCCTCTTCATGAGGATTGGAGGAGGTATCTACACCAAGGCCGCTGACGTCGGCGCCGACCTGGTGGGCAAGGTCGAGCAAGGATTGCCGGAGGATGACCCGCGCAACGCCGCCGTGGTGGCCGACCTGGTGGGCGATAACGTGGGCGATTGCGCCGGAATGGCAGCGGACATCTTCGAGAGCTACGAGGTAACCATCGTATCCGCCCTCGTTCTGGGCTTGTTCTTGTACCACCAGACGGGTGACACGTTCTGGATCGTCTATCCGCTCATCGTGCGGGCCATCGGCGTCATTTCCTCAATCTTGGGCACCCTTGCCGTGCCCATCTGGGAGAACTTCCCCATCAAGTTCTTGAGGGCCGAAGATGCTGAGGGAGCCATGTTCCGCTCCTACGAAGTGTCGTCAGTCAACACCATTATCTTCGCCTTCCTCTTCTCGCTTCTCTACGCAGGAGAGTGGCAACTGGCGACGTTGAATGCGGTAGGTGTGGGCCTGGCAGTGATTTTCAACCCCTTGACCTCACTCTTCACTTCGGCCAAGCGCAGGCCGGTGCAGGAGATCGCAGAGTCGACCCAGACCGGCACGGCTACCACCGTACTGTCCGGCCTGGCTCTGGGCATGGAGAGCAGCGTGTGGAGTCTGCTTGCCATCGTGGTAGCCATGGGCGCTAGCCTGGTCGTGTTCGGGAGCGAGTCTCTGATCCACGTCCTCTACGGCGTGGCGATGGTAGGCATCGGCATGCTTTCCCACACCGGCAACAACGTGGCCATGGATTCCTACGGCCCTATCGCCGACAACGCCAGTGGAATCGGCGAGATGGCCGGCGCGGACAAGAAGGCACAGTCGATGCTGGCCGAACTGGACGCAGTGGGCAACACAACCAAGGCCATCACCAAACAGGTGGCCATTGCCTCGGCTGTGGTCGCGGCCACAGCGCTGTTCTTCTCCTTCGTTGCTGATTCACTGTCTCTGGCCTACCCAGGCGTGCCGGTGACCGAACTCTTGGAGCGCGGGATCCGCGTCTCCACCCTTGACGGCACCATTGGCTTCCTGCTAGGAGGGGCACTGGTGTTTCTCTTCTCAGCCTTCTGCCTACGCGCGGTGTCTCGTGGTGCCAATCTGGTGGTCAACGAGGTGCGCCGCCAGTTCAAGATCCCTGGCGTGATGGAAGGCACAACCACCCCGGACTACGGCAAGGTCGTGAGCATAACCACCGCGGCTGCCCAGAAGGAACTGGTCAGCCTAGTGGTCATCGCTGTGTCCTTGCCGCTGCTCGTTGGCCTCTTGTTCTCACTCGAAGCGATGGGCACCTTCCTGGCGGGTGTTATCCTCGTCGGTCAATTGGTGGCCGTCTACATGGCCATCGCCGGGGGCGCTCTGGACAACGCCAAGAAGTACATCGAAGACGGCCACTTCGGCGGCAAAGGATCCCCGGCTCACAAGGCTGGCGTAGAGGGCGATACCGTGGGCGACCCGCTCAAGGATACGGCTGGTCCGGCTCTCAACCCAATGATCAAGGTTGTGAACCTGGTCAGTCTCCTGGCAACCCCGCTGATCGTGGAATCCAGGGGCAAGCCGGCGGTCTGGGTGGCGGTGGTTGTCCTGATCGTGCTCCTCGTCTGGGGCATCTGGCAAAGCAAGAAGGAGATTGGCCAGGAGTCGGCCCAGGAGCCTGTATAGACGAATAGCTCAATCACAGACGGGCCTGCCCTCTGCAAAGTGCTATCTGACTGAGTATGCGGTGGAGGCTGGCAGCCGTCTCAGTGGAGGATAGAACGAGCCCCGTGTCGACTCGTAACGTTGACACGGGGCCCGTTGCGTGACCACGATGTCGGCAAGACCGTCAACCGGTGGCCACTTGCCAGTGAGGTGGCCTACTGCATGGATGTATGTCAAACCCGATGGAGAAAGACGCGGCCCTCTTGTGCGTGCATGGACCCAACGCCATACCGGCCGAGTGTCTTGACACGCAATCCCAAAATGGTATAATGGAGGGAGCGTAACAAAGACAACACGGTGTTGACAAACAACATGGCGAAAAAGATCCTGAAACCAGGCTTGGGCGGGTTTCGCCCCCTGGTCCTGGCTATCCTGGCATCTGCTACGATGACCATCTGCACACTGGCTGGCGTCGCATCGGGATTCCTGTTCTACGAACTGATCGAAATACCATACTTCTACGACATCTACCGCACCCTCGTCCATCCGCTGGAGGCCAGCGGTCTCCTCCCCGCTGTAGGTCCACGCTTCGAAAGCGTCCCGGACCAGCAAGCCACGGAGATCGCGATGCAAAGCAACCCTCGCATCAACATCCTCCTCATAGGCCTGGACCAGCGGTGGGAGGTGGCGCACAGATCGTTCCGTACCGACACCATGATGATCGCTTCCCTGCATTCGGAAACGGGTGAGGCGATGCTCTTCTCCATTCCGCGGGACCTGTACGTGGAGGTCCCTGGGCACGGAAAACAGCGCATCAACGTAGCCCACGTGCTGGGCGAGACCAACGACTACCCTGGTGGCGGACCGGCTCTGCTGATGGATACGATACAGCAGGACTTCGGCATACCTCTCCACGGGTACGTGATGATCAACTTCCAGGGCTTCCGGGAGGTGGTCGATCTACTCGGGGGAGTGGACATCTACGTCGACAAGGAGATCTGGGATAGCAGTTATCCCGATGATCGCGGCGGCGAGATCACTATCCACATCCCAGCAGGGCAACAACACATGGACAGTGAGACGCTGCTGATCTACTGCCGCTCCAGACACGGCAGCGATGATTTCGACCGTATGGCCAGACAGCAGAAGGCACTGGTGGCCTTGGCCAAGAAAGCCCTGAGTCTCCAGATGTTGCCGCGCCTGCCCGAGCTACTTCAAGCCTTGAGCAACACCTTCTACACAGACCTCTCGGCGACGACAATTGTCCGCCTGGCTGAAATGGGCAGCCGGGTGGATCCGGAGAACATAAAGTCCGTGGTCATCGACCGCAACTATCTCGATCCCAGCCAGAGGCAGGCCGGGGACGAGCCCAGTCTCTTGTACCCCGACTGGGACAAGATCCACACCCTCGTTGACGAGGAGTTCTACGAGTAGACACGCGCTGGCCCCGTGGAGTCACGATGCCGGGGCGAGCACTGCGCCAGACGGAAGAAGGTAAGGCATGTCCACCGGCTACGTCTACGATCCGCTCTATCTGGAACACAACCGAGTAGGACACGTTGAGTGCAGGGAACGTCTGGAGACAACGATGCAGGTGCTGCGCGACCAGGAGCTGCTGGAGCGCATGGTTGAGGTCCGGCCCACGCAGGTGTCCATGGACCATCTGCTGGAGATCCATCACGAGCACTACGTGAAGCTGGTCAGGGAGGTGTCGGAGAGAGGCGGTGGCCATCTAGACCCCGATACCTACGTGAACGACCGTTCCTTTGACGTCGCGCTGCTCGCCGCCGGGGGTTTGCTGAATCTCGTAGATGCAATTGTCAGCGGCGAGGTAGACAACGGCTTCGCCCTGGTGCGACCACCTGGACATCATGCCTTGCGCGGTCGTGGTATGGGATTCTGCCTCTTCAACAACATCGCAGTGGCCTCTGCGTACGCCCTCCAGCATGGAGGGCTCTCCCGCGTGCTGATCGTGGACTTCGACCTTCATCATGGCAACGGCACCCAGGAGATCTTCTACGACACGAGCGAGGTCTTGTACTTCTCCACCCACCAGTATCCCTACTACCCTGGAAGTGGCCACTGGTCTGAGATCGGTGAAGGAGATGGGCAAGGGTATACGGTGAACGCACCGCTACCGGCAGGCGTCGGCGACGAGGGCTACGAACGCGTCTTCGACGAGATACTCTACCCTCTCGCCGAGCGGTATCGTCCCGAGATCATCCTGGTCTCCGTGGGCTACGACGCCCACTGGGCAGATCCTCTGGGCATGATGTTACTCTCTACCACCGGCTACGCCCATCTGGCAAGAACACTGAACGAGATGGCTGAGGAGTTGTGCGACGGCCGTCTGGCCTTCACACTGGAAGGTGGATACGATCTGCGAGCCACGTCATATTCCATCGCGGCCACGCTGCAAGCGCTGATAGGAGATGAGGTCTACGACCCGTTGGGCCCTTCGCCACAGCCAAGCGTGCCCATTGATGACCTGATCATCCACGTCAAAGGCACACACCGTTTGGTCTAGCGGACACTCGAGCGCTCGAATACGATGAACAGCTCCACCTTCGTCCCTGAGGTGGAGAGCATTGACCCCGATTCGTTGCGCTGGAACCGCCGTGATGGTCTCTGTTCAACCAGTCGCAGAGAAGTGACGTTGACAATCTCAGCAAAAGAAGGCATAATACTATTGGGTGAAACCCCGGCTTCTTAATGTTGGCGGAGGAAGAACCATGGCTGAGGTAACCCTGAGCGAATACTGTGACGAAGCAAAGGAGCTGATCAGGGCTGACTCGTACGATCAGGCCATCGCCATCTGCCGGCACATCCTGAAGCAGTATCCCAGGTACATCAGAGCCTACCGCGTCCTGGGTGAGGCATGTCTCGAGAAGGGCGACTACATAGAGGCAGCCAACCTTTTCAAGCGAGTACTGGGCGCTGACATGGAAGACATGGTGGTCTATGTCGGCCTGGGCATTGTCTTCGACGAGCAGGGTGCTCTGGACGAAGCGATCTGGCAACTCGAGCGCGCCTTCGAGCTCAACCCCGGCAATGCTGAGATCAGGAAGGAACTGCAGAGGCTCTACGGCGATCGCGACGGAGCGGCTCCCCAGAAGCTGAAGCTGACTTCTGCAGCTCTCGGTCGGCTGTACATGAGGGAGGAACTGTACCAGCGCGCGATCGATGAGTTCAGGGCCGTTCTGGAAGAGGATCCTGAACGCGCAGACATCCAGGTCGCACTGGCCCAGGCACTCTGGTGGAGCGAACAGAGGCAAGAGGCGGCGAGGATCTGCGAAGCCGTGCTGGAGCAGTACCCCAATTGCCTCAAGGCGAACCTCATCCTCGGAGAGATCCTGCTCAGCGCCGGCCGCCAATCAGAGGCTCAGTCTCTTCTCGACACAGCCCAGGCCATGGACCCGGAGAACGTCGTGGCCCACGAGCTGTTCCACGACAAGTCTCCACTTCCATCGGAGGCCGTGATCGTGCCCAGAATCGATCGGGAAGAGATGGACGAGGAGCTCGAAGAGATCAGGGACGAGGCCCCCGTAGCTGGCAAGGGCCCTGGTGCACGAAAGGAAGGTCCTCCTTCAGGGGCAGGCAAGCGCCTGGACGAGGCGACACCGGACTGGCTGCGCAAGCTCCAGGAAGAAGAGAAGGAATCCGGCCCTGAGGAGGCCGCCACACCATCCGAATCGCAGGAGATGCCTGCGTGGCTACGAGAGCTCGCTGAAGAAAGCCCCGAGCAGCCAACCGATGCGGCAGAAGCAGGTGGTCCTCTTGACCGCGAGACCGAGGAGGGCATGCCCACGTGGCTCGGCGCTCTGAGGGAAGAGGCCGAGGATCTTCCGTCTGAGGAGACGCTGCCGCCCGTGGAACCTGAGAGCATCGCCGAGCCAGCCAGCGAGATGGCTGCACCCGAAGAAGAGACGGCTGCGAAGGCACAAGAGGAGATCCTCGCGCCGTCCCCCGACACCGCAGAGCCATTCGACATGGAAGGTGAAATCGTCGAGCCCGTCTCGGCAGCTTCTGGGCCGGAGGCGGAGCCTGGCAAGGCAGATGAGATGCCAGACTGGCTTCGCAGCCTGCGTCCGGAGGGAGCCTCAGACCAACCTGCCGTTGCGGATGAGGGGCTGGAGAGCGCGCTCACCGCCACCGCTCCGCCCGAACGAGAGCCCACCGGACCTGAGGAGGGGCCACCGGACATCACCGAGCATACCATGGACCGCCTGCGGGAGACTATGCCGGACGAATCGGCTTCCATCGAAGAGATCATGGCCTGGATGGAGGAGTCGAAGTCGTTGCTCGGGGAAGAGGAGATCCCCACCACTGCGCCAGAGGAACTAGAGCGGACGCAGGGAGCTGAACCTGTGTCGGAGACCACCGAGCAGGAGCAGACGCCGACCTGGTTGAGCGACCTTCGACCGGAGGCCGAGGGCATAGAAGAAGCGATGCTCGAGGCGGATACTGAGGAAGAGGAAGCAGCGATCCCCACCCAGGAAGACGAGATGCCAACCTGGCTGAGGGAGATGAGGCCCAAGGCTGTGGAAGACGAAGGGCTGCTGGGCCCACAAGCGACCGAGTCGCGTCCGGAGGGCGAGGAAGCCGTGGAGGAGGCCGTCGTCGCTCCAGAAGAACCAACACTGGGGCCTCCCGAGGAGCCTGGGCTCCCCTTGGCCGAGGAAGAAGAGATGCCCTCCTGGTTGCGTGACCTGCGCGAGGAGGCAGCCAGGGAAGAGCCACCGATACCGAGCGCGACGACAGAGACCCCAGCCCCAGAGATGGCCGTGCCTGGGGCCGAGGAAGAAGAGATGCCCACCTGGCTTCAAGACCTGCGCGAAGAAGCAGCCAGAGAGCAACCATCGGTGCCATCAGAGGAGCCGCCCAGTCCGGCCGAGGAGATGCCATCGGCCCTCAAAGACGAGGAGATGCCCTCGTGGCTGCGCGAACTGCGTGCAGAGGCAACAGGCGCAGAACAAGTCTACCAGCCAGAAGCCACTGAGCCGACGCCTGAGGTGGCAGAGCCTCTCCCCACAGAAGAAGAAGAGGTGCCACCCTGGCTACAAGAGCTGAGGGCAGAGGCTCACAAGGAAGAACCGCCGGTTGCGGCCGAGGAATCCGAAGCCCTACCCCAGGCGGACTTCTCCGAACACATGGTGGAGGCAGAACTCCCGTCCTGGCTCGAGGAGCTGAAGTCAGAGGTAGCCGGGGAACAACCGGGGTTCGAGCTCGAAGAAACCGAGGCGCCAACCGGGGAGATCCCGTCCGCACCGGCGTCTCCCCCAGTACCAGTCGAGCCTACCGAGGCCATCGGGCCCGAGGAGCCAGGAGCCGCTGAGGTGGCCGAGCCGCCTCTGGACGAGCACGTACCATCATGGCTCCGCGAGCTGAGAGCACAAGCCGCCCAGGGCGAGACAGGTCCTCTTCTCGAGAGGGCCGCCGCAACCGATGAGGCAGCCTTGCCGCCGATACAGGACGAAGAACTACCGTCCTGGCTGCGCGACCTACGAGCGGGATCAGAGAAGAGAGCCGTATCTCCGGAGCCCCCGCCATCCGAACCGGACCTCCGCGAGCCGGAAACCCGGCCCGGGGAGGAAGAAGAGGAAGCGGAGGCTGTCTCTCCGGAGCCCGTCGCCCCTCAGGTTGTCGCGGAGGAGCCGCCGGTGGCCGAGGCTGTGGCAGAGGTTGAGGAGGTCACTCCGGAACAACCTCGAGACGAGATCCCCCAACCCGACTGGGACGTTGAGCAGTACGTCGAGCACCTCGACGCCAATCCTCGCGACCACACCGCACGCCTGGCCCTGGCACGCGCCTACTCACAGGCAGGCGACCTGGATCAGGCAGCACTGCAATACCAAATGATGCTCTCGTTCGGGGGCATGATACACGAGGTCACCTCCGATCTCGAGTCCACCGTGGAGAGCTCGCCTGATCACTTGCGGACTCAGGAGCTTCTCGCCGATGCCTACGTGAGGGCCGGCCAACTACAGAAAGCCCTGGACAAGTACCGCTGGCTAAGAGTCAAGTACACCCGTTGACGTACGCTTACGCGAATATGAGACTGTCTATGCCGAAGGCGTGTGGCGCCCGCTACACGCCTTTACACTGTGACCGGATGGTGGAGAAAGGACTTGATAGATGAAATCGGACAGCGTGGAGAAGACCTTGGTGCTCATCAAGCCTGACGGAGTGAAACGAGGCATCGTCGGCAGAGTGCTCACCAGATTCGAAGAGGTGGGACTCAAGATCGCCGCCCTGAAGCTCGTGCAAGCCTCCAGAGAGCACGCCGAGAACCACTATCCCAACACCCCAGAGTGGATCAGGGGCATGGGCGAAAAGACACTTCAGACCTACCAGGACCAGGGAAAGGACCCTGTCCAGGAGATCGGTACCGCTGATCCGATGGAGATCGGCAACATGATCAAGGGCTGGAACGTGGACTACCTGACCTCTGGCCCGCTCGTGGCCCTGGTAGTGGAAGGTGCCCACGCCATAAGCGTCGTCCGAAAGATGTGCGGCTTCACCCTGCCCGCCTTCGCGGAGCCTGGCACCATAAGAGGCGATTTCTCCATTACCTCGCCCATCGTCGCGAACGAGTTGAATAGAGCAGTCAGGAACCTCGTCCATGCCTCGAGCGATCCCGAAGAGTCCGCCCACGAGATAGACCACTGGTTCTCCAAAGACGAGCTCTGCTCGTACGAGACCGCGGCAGAGACCGTGATGTTCTAGCTGGGAGATCCACACGCAGGTGGAAAAGCCGAAGTACACCTCCGTTGCCGTGCTCACGGGTTCCGGCATCTCTGCCGAAAGCGGAGTACCCACCTTCCGAGGCCAAGACGGGCTGTGGCGCCACTATCGCGCCGAAGAACTGGCCACCCCCCAAGCCTTCGCGAGAGACGCTGCCCTGGTCTGGGAGTGGTACGATTGGCGTCGCGGGCTGATAGCCGCCTGCGAGCCCAATGCTGCCCACCACACCCTGGTGGAGATGGAAAGGGAATGCGAGGAGTTCTTCCTCATCACTCAGAATGTTGACGGCCTACACCGGCGAGCGGGCAACAAACGGATGGTCGAGCTCCACGGCAACATCTGGCAGGTGCGTTGTACGGCAGAGGGTTCGGTCTTTGTCAACGAGGTGGTGCCTCTGCCCCAGATACCGCCCAGGTGCTCCTGCGGTGCGGCGCTGCGGCCTCACGTGGTATGGTTCGGGGAATCGCTCGATCACAACTCGCTGCGGGCGGCTCACGCTGCCGCCGAGAGATGTGACCTGATGCTGGTCATCGGCACGTCAGCCTTGGTTTACCCGGCTGCGTCCCTACCTGCGATAGCCAAGAACCACGGAGCGCATCTCATAGAGGTCAATCTGGAGAGGACACCTCTCTCTCCCCACGCGGACGAGGTACTTCTGGGGTCCGCGACTCAGATACTGCCCGGTCTGTGGGATCGGCTCAGACCAGACTGCCGGGGCGTAGCCTAGCGGCGCCTCACTGTATTCTCACCACTAGCGTAGCGTCGCTCCACAGCTCCTCCAACTGGTAGTAATCGCGCTCAGATGGCAGGAACACGTGCACGATCACCGCGCCATAGTCCAGAACCATCCAACCGGAGCCGGAAGCGCCTTCGACCTGTGAGGGCCGCAATTGGGCATCCTCTCCTCTCTCCCGTACCGCGTCCACGATGGCCGCAATCTGCCGCTCCGTGTCTCCGCTGCAAATGATGAAGTAGTCGGCCAACAGCGACACGTCCCGCACGTCGAGCAGGACGATATCCGATGCCTTCTTGTCGCTGATCGCTTCTACCAGCTCTCTCGCGAATTCACCGGGCTCCAGGTCTCTCTCCCATCAACAAACTCATCGCCGAGTCCATCGCCGCGGATGACCCCTAGTAGCCGATCTCCACCTCGGGTCGGGCCCCCAAGGTGACCTTGATGATGCGTTCCTCTCCGTCGCGTACGATGCCCAGTGCCACCTCCTGCCCGATCTCCGCCTCCATGACGATGTAGGACAGCAAATCCTCGAACTGCTCTACGTCGTGCCCGTCTATGCTGACGATGATGTCGCCTCCCGTGCGCACCTGGTTGCCGCGTATGGAGACCTCTCTGGTGCCCCCTCGAACGCCGGCCTTGTCAGCGGGGCCATCCGCTGTGGCCTCGGACACGAGGATACCGCTTTGGACAGGCAGGCTCAACTCCTTGACGAGAAGAGGAGTGATCGTCATGCCCCTGATGCCGACTTGGGGATGATCGTAGCGACCATTGGAGATGAGCGCAGGCACCACGCGCCTCAGAAGGTTCACGGGCACCGCGAAACCGACCCCAGTATTTCCCCCGGTGGTGGTGCTGATCGCCGTATTGACGCCGACCAACTGTCCTTCGGAGTCCAGCAACGGGCCTCCTGAGTTGCCGGGATTGATCGCTGCGTCCGTTTGGATCACGTTGGGAATGGAGAACTGGCTCTCCGCCGGCAGAGTGCGTCCCAAGGCACTGACGATGCCTGTGGTCATCGTTCCTGCCAGACCATAGGGGTTTCCAATGGCGATGACACGCTGTCCGACCCTGAGTTCGTCCGAGTCCCCCAACTGCACAGGATGAAGAAGCTCGGCGGGAAGGTCTACCTCGATCACGGCCAGATCGCTGTCGGGATCCGTGCCTAGCACCCGGGCCTCTGCCATCGTCCCGTCGTATAGTGTGACCTGGACTTCCTCCGCCCCCTCCACCACATGGTTGTTGGTGACGATACGCCCCTCCTCGTCGAAGATGAAGCCCGAGCCTTCGCCCTCGGCGTAGAAGTCACCGCCCATCGAATAGGCCGAGGACATCAGTATCTCGATGTTCACCACACACGGGTTCACCCTCTCGTAGAGGTTGATGAGGAGCAAGTCCTCGGCCGACGCTTCATCGAGCACCCCCGGCGGTATGGCGGTGGGAGTGACTACGACCACGATCGGCGTCGGACTGGCGCTTTCCTGCATCTGAGTGGAGGTCAAGCTCGCCGGAAGAGGAACGCAGGCCAGGAGCAGACAGATCAACAGTAGTGAGCATAAGGCCGACAGGCGCCACCGGCGCCTGCCCGCAGAAGCTCCGGACTCATTTCCATCCCCACTACTCACCCGCACACCTCGGTTCTCTTGTGAGATCAGCCAGATGATTCATTCTAGCCTCCCGGCAGGCCAAAGTCAAGAATCTCGGTGCAGAATGTGAAGAAAAGGGTTCACATAGCTTCTCGGATTGAAGCCAGATGCTGTGGGCAGAGGAAGAGGCGCTTGCTGCACGTTTCCGCACGGGCCGAAGCGGCCTTCCCAGTTTCTAGCGCTGGACTTCGGTCACCCGATGACCATTCCCTCAAGCTCTCAGTTCACGCCACACCATGAGATTGTAGCCGCCTTCTTGGAGGGGCGGAAGCATCAAATCCACTGACAGCATCGATCATACTGAAAGAGACTTCAACCCCCTCAGTGGTTCGCCACACGCCTCAACAGCAAAGGTTCAGCCCCCCGTCCCATTGACCGACCGAATACCATCGTAGGGGTCGGTCTGCGACCCGCCCCTACAGGCCAGCTTCAGTCCCTTGCGAGGCTCATCTCGGTGTGGTACTCCTGCGCTCTCTGGGCCCAGTCGCCCCTCGCCGCCAGACTGTGCATCTTTAAGGTTCAGAGGGCGACGGAAGCTTGACATTATATGAAATACGTGATATAGTAAATTAGCTAACATCCTAAGCGCAGCCGTTTTCCTTGTCTGCTAGCCTCTGACGCCACTACCCAGGACGCGGCCTAGCTGAAGCTACCAGACACAGACAGCAGGAGTACTACTATGTCACCTCTGGTCCGCACGGACACCGAAGAATCGCTCTCGATGGTAAGCTTCCGTAGCTCAGTCATATACGAGATGATGCTCAGTCTGGGTGTGCTTCACCGCCCGACCGCTCGTCATGAGAGATGGGCAGCTGAGGCTAGGCCTCGGCTAGCCCAGGATATGTTGGATGACCTGGACTCCCTGTACAGCAGGTTCGAGAACGGCGTGCTCCTGATGGAACTGGCGGTTGACTATCCCGACCACCACGACGTCCCCGGCTTCTTCGACTACGTCGAGGGGCTGAGCACGGCCCAGTTCCTCTTCTACACGCTCGGGCGGCTGGCCCCGCCTGACGAGGTGGCCAAGGTGCAGCCCAACATGGAATCGCTGCTCTCCATCATCACCCACGCCTTTCCAGAGGGCTGCTCGCACACCGAGAGCAGGTTCAGAACAGAGGGTTATCTTCAACTGGTGGCCGAGCCAGAAGCATACAGGGCAAGGCTGCTGAGGCTGTGGCGAAGCTACTGGCAATCCTTCTTCGAGGAGGAAAGCAAACGATACGTCGAGCTCTGGGACAGCAGCATACGGGAGAAGTCTCAGGCTCTCGGGCACCAGGAGCCCCTGGAGTTCGTCAAGACACTGTCCAACAAACAGACACTGCCCGACCAGATACCCCAAGGATACCCTCTGCAAGAGGTGCTCCTCGTGCCCTCCTACTTCGTGCGTCACCACCTCATGTTCTATGGATATGGATCCATCACCGTCATCTACGACTGCCAGATGACTGAACGACGCAGGGAAGAACTGCACGAGATCGAGGAAGAGATCATCTCCACCGCCAAGGCTTTGGGAGACAAGACCCGGCTGAGATTGCTCAGATGGATCGCGAGTGACCCGCAGGTGTACGGCAGCAAGCTGGCCAAGCTATGTCACGTCTCTCAGCCCTCCGTCTCCAGACACCTTCGGATCCTCAAAGAGGCCGGCGTGATAGAGGAGATACCCGTGGACAACCACATCACCTACGAAGTGTGCAGAGAACGCCTCGAAGCCCTCGCACCACGACTCGTGGGCTATCTGTACGAGGAGGAGTGATCAGTGTCTTTGTCCCTCAGGGATCGGTTATCGGGCTATCCGAGACAGTTCTGGATCCTGTTCTTCGGTCAGCTCGTGAGCGCCATAGGCATGAGCCTGGTATGGCCCTTCATGACCATCTACGTCCGTGAGAAGCTAGACGTCAGCCTCACTGTGGTCGGGCTTGTCCTGGCCGCGAACTCCGGTGCGGGCCTCGTGTCGCAAGTCGTCGGCGGACCGCTGGTGGATCGGTTCGGAAGAAAGATCGCCATGGCCGCCAGCCTCGGCTCGCGCTCCGTGATCATGATGAGTCTAGGACTGGCGGGCACATTGCCCTCCTTCGTAGGCCTGATCATCCTCTCCGGATTCTGTGGCAGTCTGTTCAGTCCCGCACTCAACGCCATGGTGGCAGACATGGTGGAACCGGACAAGAGGATAGAGGCCTACGGCCTGATGAGAATCGTATCCAACCTGGGCATCGCCATCGGACCGGCAATAGGGGGCTTCATCGCCACACGCTCATATCTGGTCTCCTTCGCGGCGGCAGCCTTGGCCTCGGCGTTCTACTTCCTGGTCATCCTGTTCTTCACCAAAGAGACCAAACCCACGACTTCCGTCGCGGACCTGGATACTGCCCAGACGACTCAAGGCTACGGACGCCTCGTGCGAGACGTCCCCTTCCTCACATTCTGCATCACCTTAGGGGTGATGAGCATCGCCTACGCGCAAGTGATGACCATCCTACCTGTCTACATCAAGGACCAGTACCAGATCGTGGAGAGCCAATATGGGCTGATCATGGCCACCAATGCAGCCATGGTGGTCCTGTTCCAGTACCCGGTGGCGAAGCTACTGAAGAGGGTTGCCCTGGCGCCCGCACTGAGCGTGGGATCACTGTTCGTGGCCCTCGGGCTAGGCACGGTGGCCGTCTCATCCACCTTCTCCATGTTCCTGCTGAGTATGATCGTCGTTACCATTGGCGAATTGATCTTCGCACCCTCGTCCACCGCTTTCGTTGCTGACGTAGCGCCTGAAACCATGAGGGGCCGCTACATGGGTGTGTACGGCATGAGTTTCGGTCTTTCCTTCGGCCTGGCGCCTGCGGTGGGAGGTATGATCAACGACAGCTTCAGCCCCATCCTGGTGTGGTACTCCATGGCCGGCGTGGCGCTCCTGACCGCGGTTCTCTTCCTACTGATCGGAAAACAGCTCGGGACGGAGAAGCCTCCTGCTGAGCCGGTTGCCTGCGCGGTTGCGGTTACAGACGCCGCGGAGTCTCCGCACCACTTCTCTAGCGAGGAGCGTTGCAGCCGGGTACAATCACCGCTCGAATGAGGAGAAATGAACGCGATAGAAGTACGTGACCTGCATCGGGTGTTCCGAGCGACCATCGGCACCATCCGTCGAAAGACCAGGGAGGTGGTAGCGGTAGACGGCATCTCCTTCGATGTTCGGGATGGTGAGCTCTTCGGACTGTTGGGACCCAACGGCGCCGGCAAGACCACCACGGTCAAGATGCTCACCACACTGCTCATCCCCACCAGCGGATCGGCCGCTATACTGGGCCACGACATCGTCAAGGACGCAGACGCCATCAGGTCCCGCATCGGCTTCATCTTCGGGGGAGAACGAGGCTTGTACTGGCGTCTGTCCGCCAAAGACAACCTGCGCTACTTCGCCGATCTCTACCACGTGGACCCTGACGTCGCCAAGCGGCGTCTGCCGGAACTGCTCGAGCTGGTCGGTCTCTCCGGACGTGAGGACGAGAAGGTAGAGGGCTATTCGCGGGGCATGAGGCAGCGCCTACACGTGGCACGCTGCCTGCTTCACGATCCACAGGTGCTGTTCCTCGACGAGCCGACCATGGGCCTGGACCCGGTGGGAGCTCGCGAGCTCAGGCAGGTCATCAACAACCTGGTGGCTCAAGACAAGACCGTCCTCCTGACCACGCATTACATGTTCGAGGCAGATGCCCTCTGTGAGAGAATAGCGGTCATCAACCACGGCAAGATCGTAGCGCTGGACACGCCCGAGGGGCTGAAGGGGCACGTGGAAGACCTCTCCGTCATCGAGTTGGAGGTCTTCGGCGTCGCGCCCGAGATGGTCGATCTGCTACGCCAGATACCTGACGTGGACACCGTCTCCGTGGAGAACCGGGATCAGAAGCAGGCCCTGCGAGTACACTCACACCTGGGCTCAGCGATCGTGCCCCAGATTATGCAGCGATTGGATGGCAATGGCGTGAGCATAGGCAGGGTCGCTGTGCGAGAACCAACGCTCGAAGACGCCTACGTACGTCTCGTGGGAGGAGAGGCATGATCGCCAACCTGCGCGTCATTCGTACCACTTTCGAACTGGACGTCAAACAACAGGCGGTCGACCTGTTTATGATCTTCGGCGTCGCGATCCAGCCTCTGCTCATCGCGATCATGGCTATCTACATGCTCCTGGAGCGTGACGCGTCACGCGGCATCTACGTCGTGGTGGGCAGTGGAATGACAGGGCTGTGGACCAGTCTGCTCTTCCGCGGTACCTTCAGCATCAACGCTGAGCGCTACATGGGCACGCTGGAGGGGATAGTGGCCAGCCCCACGTCTCTCGCCTCCGTGGTCCTGGGCAAGACACTGGCTAGCGTCTGCCTGTCCCTGGTGTCGATGATCTTCAGCTACGGGCTGGCTTCCGTGATCTTCCGCTTTCCTTTGAGTGTCGCCCAACCAACCGTCTTCGTCGCCTCGCTGCTGGTGACGATCCTGGCCTTCATATCCTTTGGCTTGCTGATCTCGCCACTGATGGCGGTGAACATGTCTCTGACGGGCTGGGTGAACGCCCTGGAGTACCCCATGTACATCCTCGGCGGCTTTCTGTTCCCCATACTGCTCCTGCCCGGTTGGAGTAACCCATTCAGTTACCTGCTGTCGCCCTACTGGGCCGCCAGAGTGTTGCATGCCGCCAGCAATGGCACCGCCACCCCTGCTGAGATCATGCTGTGTTGGTCCATGATGCTTCTTCTCGGGGTGGTGTACATAGCAGCATCCTATCGTCTGTTCAGGATAGTGCTCCACCGGGCGCGAGTGGAAGCCACGCTGAGCTTGATGTGAGAGAGATGCAGAGATGAAGAAACTCAGGAACTCCCTTCACATATTCCTCGGCGGGGCGGTCCTCTCCTACAAGGCTCTGTTCCGATGGTTCAGGCTGGAACCATACATCGCCACCAAGATCATCGTACCGCTCAACCAGATACTCTTCTTCACCCTCCTGGGCACCTTTTCCACGGGTCGCGACACCGCCAGCTTCTATGCCATCGGCAACGCCATACAGCTTACCGCCATGAGTGGCATCTACGGGGTCACCATGAGCATCGGCGGAGAGAGGAACGAGGGGACTCTGATCTACCTGTTTGGGAGCCCAGCCAACCGGCTCCTCACCTTCCTGGGCAGGGCCCTGGTTCACGTCCTGGATGGGATGTTGGGAGTGGTCATGGGCTTGATCTGGGCAGGCGTGCTGCTCGGCGTGGACTATTCGAGGGCCGACCTGCCGGCCCTGGCGCTCACCGTCTTCATCACCACGGTCAGTACGTGTGGGCTTGGTCTGTTGATGGGCTGTATGAGCCTTCTGACCGTCAATGTGATGTTCATCAACAACACCATCTACTTCCTCTTGCTGGTGTTCAGCGGGGCCAACGTCCCACTGGCCAACTTCCCCCTGTGGGTCCAGAACGCGGCTCACTTGCTTCCCTTGACTAGAGGCATCCGAGCGGCGCGCCTGGTCATCGCGGGTTCCCGTCTCGCCGAGGTGGCGCCGCTCCTGATGGGAGAGCTACTCATCGGAGCAGTGTACGTTCTCGTCGGCTACGTACTCTTCAGTTGGTTCGAGATGACAGCGAAGCGCAGGGGGACCCTGGAGGCCTTCTGAGCTCCTGCCGCGTCGCTCCATCCCACCCGAGAGCAAAAGCACCCGCAGCACGAGGCATCCCCGTGCTGCGGGTATGTAAGGAGAAGGAAGTATGTTTCCACACCACGTAGCGGTGGTTACCGGATTGTCGTCTCCGCTGCCAGGGTCATCGACCTAGACCGCATCATCCCTGGCCCAGAGCCTGACAGGGGCAGCGTAGATCGACGAGATCAGCGCCCCGTAGCCACGCCTCGAAGCCACCTCGTCGCCATCCACCACCCTCACGTCGAAGGCGTAGCAGGACCCGTTGGCTTTCGAGCAAAGCAGAGACTTCACCCCTTCCCTGATCGCGTCGTCCAGGGACGCGACGACGGAACTGAGTGCGGCGTTCTTGCGATCCACAGAGACGATGAGGTTGATGCCGTTGTCCACCGCTGGCCGAGCAGAGTCGACGTGAAGCGCACCCGCAGCGTACTCAGGCTCGTACGCATAGACGGCTTGCACCGACGTGTCTATCGTGCCAAGGTACTCACCGATCTCCTTGGATAGGGCGTACCTGAGATATCCACACGCCACGCAATCGCCCCCGCCGACGGCCTGCTGAACCTCCCCCGCGGCCTGCAAAGCTGTCTTCTGAGCGGAGAACGCCAGCGCACTTTGCACCATGTCTTGGATGGCAATGCCATCGATCGTCACTGTACCCATGTTGCCTCCTTCATACGTCGTGCCTGCCCCCACACCGACCGCCCTCATCTCGCCCTCCCTTCTCTGATGTTCCTTCACGAATCATCCCTCTGGCGCCCACCTGTTCTCGACCACACTGTCCCGCCAACAGTCAGTCTCACGTGGCCTGAAGCATCTGAATGCGGTTTCGCCAGACTAGCTCCCATGGCCGTTCTCCCACCATGGCAGGGGCCTCTCATAACCGACCAGCTTCAACCCGGTTATCGCCGCCGTGTCCACATCCAAGGCACGCAGATCCTCTTCACTCAGCTCTCTGATATCAGAATGGCCCGACAGCATGGTCAGGATCTTCACCTCTTCGGCCGATGCGTTGATGAAGTTGGCCAGACGCTGACCTTGCTCCTCGGGATCAAGACGCTCTCTCATCTTGGGGTTCTGCGAGGTTATGCCGTAGGGGCAGTTCCCCTGGTGACAGGCCATGCAGCCTCGGCACCCCATCGCTATCTCAGCAGCGGATCCAAACCCGACGCCATCCGCACCCATAGCCATCGCCTTGTAGGCATCGAGTCCGTTCCTCATGCCACCCAGGGCGAAGAGCTTGACTTTCCGATGGAGACCCAGGTCTTTGAGAGCCCTCACCGCAGGACCGATCAGGGCGATGGTGGGTATGCCCACTCCCTGGGTGACGACCTCTGGCGAACACCCGGTCCCTCCCACGAGTCCATCAATGGAGATGGCATCCACCCCGGCCAGCGCCGCCGCTTTGACGTCTTCATACGGCCTGCTGGGACCGAGCTTCATCAGGATTGGCTTCTCGTAGTTGGTGATGTCCCTCAGGAAACTCACCTGTTTCTTGATGTCATCAGGGTCGGTTACATCGTAGTATCTGCACGGCGACAACGCGTCGCTGCCCACCGGAATACCTCGGATTCTCGCGATGTCCTCAGTGACTTTGTCACCCAGCAGGTGACCGCCCATCCCGGGTTTGGCGCCCTGACCTATCTTCACCTCCACAGCGTCGCCGGCGTTGACGTAGTCAGCAGAGACACCCCAGCGTCCGGTAGACCACTGTATCACCAGGTAGCCTCCCGGCTCCCACCGCTTCTTCTTCCTGCTGGGTTTCTCATACCCATTGGCGTAGTAGGGCTCTTCTTCAACCACACCTCCCTCGCCGGTGTTGGTCAAGATGCCCGTCTTGGCCGCTGCGATGGCCAACGCAAGCTTTGCCTCCCTGGACAGGGCACCGTACGACATGGCCGGAAAGATGAACGGGTACGACAACCTGATCGGCTTCTCGCACGTATCCTCGCCGATCACCACCTCCATGTTGCATTCTTCACGGTACTTGTCCCTCGGCGAAGGAGAGGCCAACTGCGAAGGCACGACCACGATGCCGTCGAAATGTGGCGTCGGCCCCATGGTACCGAAGCCCCTCAACTCGTAACCGCCGGTGAGGGCCTTGTGATGGATCTCCTCGACGGTCCCCAAAGTCCACGGATACCGCGAGACCATCTCGGACTCCGCGGGGTTGATGCGAATGGCGTTCTCCGGGCAGAACTCTGCGCAGAGGCGGCACCCTACACAAGCGTTGTAGTTCTGTACTACTACTTCGTTGCTTCCGTTGAGAGCATAGACGCCGTACGGGCATATCTCCACGCACGTTGCGCACTTGCCAGGCATCCGAGTGTTTATGCACTGATCCCTGTTCAACGTGACGCAAAAGGCACCGACAGTGGACATCAGAAATCCTCCTAGTGAGAGTAGAACGGTTTGTCCGACAAGGGCGCGATCTTCCGGAACGTCTTGTCCTTCACCGTGACGTCGTGCTCTTTGAGCAACGATTCCAGTCTCTGCGCGTCCTTGGCGCTCAGTTCGCTAGCCGCACAGTTGTGGCCCAGACTGGCCCAATCACCTCCGATGTAGATGTTCCCTCGGATGAGATAGTTGCCCAGGTTCTCTCCGGCGTCCCCGGCAATGATCACCTCGCCACCGACCATGTACGTAGCGGCTTCGTCTCCCACGTCTCCGCCGACCACGATCGTGGCACCCTTGTTCATCGTGGCCGTGAAGTCGCCAGCGTTGCCCTTGACCACGACTTCGCCGCCATAGCAGTACTGACCTGCTCCGTAGTCGGCATCTCCCTCTACGATCACTCTTCCCGAGGTCATGTTGTCCCCGACGTACTTTCCTACATTGCCAGTGATCCTGATCGTGGCCCCATCGTTGACCACCCCGAGGTAGTCTCCCCCGTCTCCGTCTATGGTTATCTCGCCGTGCTTCAGTCCCCCACAAAGCCCATGCAGATGGGAAGCGTTCTTCACCACCACCGGCTCTTTGGTGAGCAAAGACTTGAGCTCCGTGCTCGCTGCCCTCAAGTCCTTTCCCCTAGCATCCAGCACACTGGCCGCATGCTCCATGGCTCGTTCCCTCCTCTAGTGATCCAGATGCACTCTCTACTTCATACAACCTCACGAACTCCTGCCGCACCTCAACTCGTTTCTGAGGTTCTCTCAGAGCATCCAGCATCATCAGCATCAAGTCATCGAAGGCCTGGGCCCGTTTCCTGCGCTCCTTCTCCTCTTTGGCTGTCAGCAACGCTTTCTCATCGACCTCATCCACAGTTTCCAGGAGCCCTAGATGGACAGCGTTCTCCAGGCAATCATCGCCAGCCGCGCTTCTGGTGATCAGTGTGCAGTAGCCTGTCTTTGCGCCCACCTTGCCCACGGCGACGTCTGCGGACTCTCCCAGGAAGTCCTCGCAGGTGGCGCAGCCCTCTCGTGTGTAGGCTTCTATCTTGACTAGAGGGACCGTGACGGTCGAATCATCCCACAGCACGACCCTCAGCTCCTTGTCGCGCGGCGAGCTGTGGATCTGCTTCACGTCTCGGCCTGATATGCCCATCGAGTCCTCGAGGAACTGCCGCACCTGGGCCGGGTAGTAGACGCCCGTGCAGAACAGGGCCATACTCAAGCGCAGCGCGTCCTTGTATGGGCTCAGTCGCCCATTCTCCGAAGCCCTCAGAGTTCTGATGGCCTCAGCAGAGCAAGGGGTGCCGACGACTGCGATGTTGCGCAGGCCTCGCTCGTACACCGCCTCGTTGAGCTTCTCCAAGGTGGGCACCCACAGTCCCTGCAACCCAAGGCCATCAGCCAGCTCCTCCACTGTAGTTCTCACCTCCGCACGCGGTTGGAGGGTCCAGTCACTGATGTCGTTGACGATCACGCCATCTATGGCACCGGCAGAGAGATTGCCGATCATGAGCGCCTTGATCACATCCATGGGCTCACCACTCTCGACGGGTCCCACCGCCTTTGCCGAAACCACTCGACGGGTGGGCAGTTCCTCCCACTGGTGAAGCCTGGGACACGTCTCCTCGCAGAACACCTGGCAAAAAGTGCAACTGTCGAGAGGGATGCTGGTGAGACCGATCCTCTTCTGCCTGATCTCTCTGGCCGGATGCTTGGCGTCGCCGTCCCAGTGCAGCATGCCTTTCGAGCACGTGGCCACGCAGAGGCCGCAGCCCGCACATCTGTCCAGGTCCCACACCTCCAATTCCATCCGCTTCGCCATCAAGCGTCCTCCCTAGCTCCTACATCCTCGATTCTACGATTGAGGAACCAGCAGTTCCTCGCTCACATCGGCCCAGGAGCTCTGACCAGCGTCAACCTCGCCCGTGGGCCCCAGGTACTCTATCTCGTCTGCAAAACGCCTCACCGTTCTCACAAACTGCTCGGCATCATCGGGCTTGAACCATTGCAGAAGCAGTCTCCTGGAGTCGAAGCCGGCGTGCCTGAGCATCCGGTTCAGCACCTCCACCCGTTCTGCCGCCCGTCTGTTTCCGTCCACGTAGTGGCACATGCCCGGATCGCATGCGCCAAGCAAGACGCCGTCAGCGCCCTGTAGGAAAGCCCACAGAAGCAGATAGGGATCGAAACGTGCCGAACAACCGACTCGAATGATCCGCACGTTGGACGGGTACTGCCGTCCCTCGGCTCCTGCAAGGTCCGCTGCCGCGTAGCCGCTCCACTCGCAGAGGAAGGCGAGTATCCGCGATTCACCTACCCTCCGAGCGGCCAACGCTGCGTTGATCTGAGCAACCAGCTCCCTATCCCCATAGGTCTCCATGACGATGGCCTTGGCCGGGCATACCACCGTGCAGTTGCCGCACCCGTTGCACAGCGAGACGTCGATCGTGGAGACGCTCAGAGTTCCTTCCCTACTGACCATCGAAATCGCGTGGAAGGGGCAGGACTCGACACATGTACCGCAGCCCACACAGCGACTGTCGACCACGCGAGGGCGTGGCCCATGAGTGGTGAGCTTGCCCGACGACAGATGTCGTAAGGCTCTCACACCTGCGCGATAGCCCTGGAAGATGCTCTCGCGCGCATTCGTAGGATAGTGTGCGCTGCCACATGCGAAGATACCCCTGGGGACGTAACTCCCGGGTCGCAGGCGCACACTGGGCTCCAGCAGGAACCCCCGCTTATCCAGAGGCACGGCCAGCATCCTGGAAACCGACGCCGCATCCGGCTGTGGCACCAGCGGCATAGCCAGCACCACCAGATCACAGGGGATGGCGGCCTCTTCTCCCCGTAGGTGATCGAAGACCTCCACTCCCTGATCGGTGATCCGCGGAGGCGAATCTCCATCGTACTTGTAGAACTCAACGCCCAGGCCCCTGGCTTCCCCGATCATGCCGCTGGTAAGGTCCGAAGAGAGATCGTTGAGGAATACCGAGACCGTAGCTTCGGGATCTCGACGCTTCAACACTGCGGAGTTCTTCAACGCTGCCGCTGCGGATACGGAGGAGTACTGCTCTGCATTTGGCTCAACCACCACTATTGCCGTCCGCTTGGCCTGGGGACCACCTTGCTGAAGTACCTGCTCCAATTCAGACTGCGTCATTACTCGCACACTGCTCTGCTCGTATTCCTCACCGGGCTCGGCCTCTTGCGCCCCCGTGGCCACGATCACCGCCCCTACGTGGAACTCCAGACTCCTCCCGTCCTGGGTTACGGTAGCCTTGTAGTCACCCGGCGAGCCTGAGAGTTCTGTTAGTCTGGCGCCAGCTAACACCTCGATGTCGTCATGCTCCCGCACAGTTCGGGTCTTCTTCTCGATCAACTCCTTGGCGCTCTCGCCGGACGGATACAGAGTGAACAGCCGAGCGACCTGGCCTCCCAACTCTGGTGCTTTCTCCACCAGCTTGACGGGGTATCCTCTCGCAGCCACCGTCGCGGCTGCGGTGAGGCCAGCTATTCCCCCGCCGATGACCAACGCCATGGGCACCACGTCGACTTCCACCTGGTGCCAAGGCCCCAGCACCGCTGCCTTGGCCACTCCCATTCGGGTCAAGTCCAGGGCCTTTCTGGTCGCCCCCTCCCTGTCCTCGGTGTGCACCAGTGCGCACTGCTCTCTGACGTTGACCACCTCGAAGCATGACGGACTCAAGCCTACTTCGTTCAAGGTCGCCTGGAAGAGCGGCCCATGGGTTCGAGGCGTGCAGCCCACGATCACCACACGATTCAGGCCTTGTTCCTCTATCGCTCGGCCAATCTCGCGGAGTCCTGCCTTGGAGCAGCCATAGCGTTCTCGCCTCGCCAGCACCACGCCAGGCATCTTGGCGGCACCTTCCACGACCGTCTCGACGTCGAGGGCGCCTGAGATCTTCCCTCCGCACTCGCACACGAAAACGCCGATTCTAACTTCACCTTCAACAGTCACTTCCAGTGCTCCTTCACGTAGGTCCCGGACTGTCGGTCACACGCCTCGCTTGTCCAGCAGTTGTTCCACTTCCCCCGCGAACTCAGGCGCAAGATAGTGGTCACCACAGATCTTGCAGGCAGTGGCCTCGAAATCAGAGGCCCAGCCGTGCACAGATCTGTTGGCCAGAACATCCTCCAGTTTGATCGCCCCGGTGGGGCAGATGAAGACGCAGGTCGCGCACCCCACACAGGCGTTGGAGCCAATCTCGAAAGGCGGACGCACCTCTTTGGTGAACCCTCGACTGACCAGGCTGATGGCGTTGGCCCCGACAATCTCACGGCAGGCACGGACACACAACCCACAGAGGATACAATCGCTGTCGCTCAGGCTTATGCGCGGCTCCTTCGCACCCAGCTTGTTCGCCAGCTCCCGCACGACTCGCGCATTCGGAGCTGAGGCCAAGAGCAGTCCAGCCGTGACGCGGCGCGAGCTCTGCACCATCTCCGAATCGGTCTGCACCACCGCCCCTTCCTCGGCGGGATGGACGCAGGACGCAACCAGCCGGGGTCCCCTGGCCGTGGCCAGCTCGACCACGCAGAGGCGGCAGCTACCGTAGGGCTCGAGAGCCTCGTGGTAACAGAGCGTGGGAATCTCTACGCCGTTCTCCCGCGCAGCTTCCAGTATCGTCGAACCTTCTGTGGCCTTCACTGCCCGGCCATTGATCGTTAGGGTGATCATCCAGTGTCGCCTTTCTACTCCACGACGATGGCATCGAACTTGCACAGCTCATAACAGGAGCCGCACTTGATACACTTCTCCTGGTCTATGGTGTGGGATTCTTTCTTGGTGCCGCTGATGGCCTCGGCCGGACAGCTACGAAGGCAGCGTCCGCAGCCAGTACACTTGTCAGGATCGATGGAGTAGTGAACCAAAGCCCTGCAAACGTGAGCTGGACAACGCTTGTCCCGGATATGCGCCTCGTACTCGTCGCGGAAGTAGCGTATGGTCGAGAGCACCGGGTTGGGCGCAGTCTGCCCCAGGCCACAGAGAGAGGACTCTCTGATCTGCTTGCCCAACTCCTCCAGGTAGCCGACATCACCCTCTCGGCCCTGCCCGTGCGTGATCGCGGTCAAGACCTCCAGCATAGCCTTCGTCCCCAGACGGCATGGGACACACTTGCCGCAGGATTCTTGCTGGACGAAATCCATGAAGTACCTGGCGAACTCCACCATACAGGTGTCTTCATCACAGACCACCATTCCGCCGGAGCCCATGATGGCGCCGAGCTCCTGCAAGGACTCGAAATCGATGGGGACATCGAAATGCTCCCGTGGCACGCATCCTCCCGACGGCCCGCCAAGCTGGACCGCCTTGCACTCCTTGTCCCCCGGGACGCCACCGCCGATGTCGTAGACGATCTCGGACAGAGTAGTCCCCATGGGCACTTCGACCAGCCCTGTGTTGTTGATGTTCCCTACGACAGAGAAGATCTTGGTGCCCTTGCTCTGGTCTGTCCCGATCTGGGAGTACCACTCTCCTCCCCGGTCGATCACGAGGGGTACGTTCGCCCAGGTCTCCACGTTGTTGATGTTGGTCGGCTTGCCCCACAGACCCTTCTGCGCTGGATATGGCGGCCTGGGTCGAGGCTCCCCGATCCTATCCTCGATGGACGCCATGAGCGCAGTCTCCTCGCCACAGACGAATGCGCCGCTCCCAGGGCGTATCTGGATGGAGAAATCGAAGCCCGAACCCAGAATGTCCTCGCCCAGGAAGCCATACTCCCGAGCCTGCCCAATGGCTATCCTCAGGTTCTCCACCGCCAGGGGATACTCATTGCGGATGTACACGTATCCCTCGCGTGCGCCAATGGCCCAGGCGCCGATGATCATCCCCTCCACCACTCTGTGAGGGTTGCCCTCCATGATGCTGCGATCCATGTATGCACCTGGGTCGCCTTCGTCTGCATTGCAGATGATGTACTTGGTATCTCCATCTGCCTCTCTGCACAGTCTCCACTTCACTCCTGCCGGGAACCCTGCCCCGCCACGGCCCCTCAGACCAGACCGTGTGACCTCCTCCACCACCTCTTCGGGTCTCATCTGGAGAAGAGCCTTGCTCAGAGCACCGTACCCGCCAAAGGCCAGATAGTCTTGTATGCTGGTAGGATTGATGTCACCATTGAGGTCCAGCACCAGCCGCTGCTGTTTGCGATAGAAGGGCACGTCCTCTTCGTGAATCACCCTCGCGCCGGTAGCAGGGTCTGCGTAGGTCAGCCTGTCGATTACTGCCCCGTTGAGCAAGGTCTCCGACACGATCTCGGGGACATCCTCCAGACCTACTCTCTGATAGAAGACGCCGCTGGGCTTGAGGACGACGACGGGCCCTTTCTCACAGAAACCATGGCATCCTGTGCCAACGACGCCGACGTCCCCGTTCAGATTCCGCTCGTCGATTTCCTTCCGAAAAGCCTCGATCACCTCCATGCTTCCATGGACGCGGCAGCCGGTCCCGCAACACACGGAGACGCGTGGCTTGTCTGGCTCCCTTACTGCCAGCAGCTTCTGCTTGAGCCTCTCCAACTCCTCGGGGGTTCGTACCATGGTCATGTGCTATACCGTCTCGACCTCAGCCATCATCTCTTTCAGCAACGCCTCTGTCTTCGCACCAGTCATCTCCCCGGAGTAGGCTCCATCCGCCACGACCACGGGTCCCAGAGCGCAGGCACCCAGGCAATTCACCGTCTCCAGCGTGAACTGCCCGTCTTCTGTTGTGTCGCCAGGCTGTATGCCCAGCCTCTCGGAGATTCTCTCCAGGACCTTCTTGGCTCCTCGCACCATACACGCTGTCCCGGAGCACACGTTGATGACGTGCCGGCCCTTTGGCGTAAGGCTGAAGGCATTGTAGAAAGTAGCCACGCCATAGGTCTGGCTCAGAGGCACTCCCATGCTCTCGCTTATCAAGATCAGCGCATCCCTCGGCAGATACCGGTAGCGCGCCTGGACTTCCTCCAACACGCGCATCAGAGATTCGTTGTCGCCGTCTCTCTTGCCATTCAACAAGTCATCAATCTCACTCGCGTCAAACGTCGGCTGGAAATCCACTTTACTTCTCCTTCTCTTGGGCCCAACCCAACGCCACGTGCAGCCAGAAGGTCCCCTGGCCGCGACACCTTGCGCCAGCATCATTCTACCGGACAAGCCGTGGAGTTCTCATAAAAGGGAGGGGTCGAAAAATGAAAAACCCGTGAAAATCACGGGTTCTTCGTCTGCAAGTATAGCAATGAGGGTGCTATGAAGAGGCTTCTAACTGCCCTCGGGGCACGAAAGCATGTAGCCCACTCCAGGCGTGGTAAGGATGTAGTGAGGTTGAGACGGATCGTCTTCTATCTTGAGCCGCAGATGACGCACGTATGCTCTGAGATAGTCGATGTCGTCACGATACTGAGGACCCCAGACCTCCGCGAGCAAGTCCTCGTGCAGCATCACGCGGTTGCTGTTCAGCGCTAGCTGCTGGAGCAGCTTGAACTCAGTTGGTGTGAGGGCGATTTCGCGTTCTCCCATTCTGACTCTGCGCCGGGCGAAGCTGATCGTCAGGTCGCCGCAAGAGAGGTCAGCCGTGAGCATGGCTTCCTTGCCAGGCAGCGTACTGCGGCGCAGCACCGCCTTAACCCTGGCGATCAGCTCCTTGGCGTTGAAAGGCTTGGTCAGATAGTCATCGGCGCCGGCGTCGAATCCTTCCAGCATGTCTACCTCGCGTGCCTTGGCCGTCAGCATAACGATGGGTACGGCCGAGAATTCTCTCACCCGTTTGCACACATCGTAGCCGTCCATGTCGCCAGGCAACATGATGTCCAGCAGAACAAGGTCAGGTTGCTCGATGGCGAGGACCTCCAACGCCTCCTTGCCGTCGCGTGCACTGAGTACGTCGTAGCCCACCGCCGTCAGGATCTCGTGCACCAACCTGACCAGACGCGGTTCATCATCGACCACGAGAATGGTTTCTCTCTTCACCCTACGGCCCGCCGATTCGAAGCGGCGCTGTCCGGCGACCTCCTAGCCAGAATGCTACTCGGGTTCTATGCCCAACCGCGCAGTCTCACGGCCTCGGCGACTCTGGCCACTGCTACCAGATAGGCGGCCAGTCGATTGTGTACGCCCTTGGCCTGAGCCATCTCGTGCACCGCGTGGAATGCGGAGGTCATCTTCCGGTCCAGCCTTTCGTGGACCGTCTCGAGGTCCCAGTAGTAATTGTACGCGTTCTGGACTCCCTCGAAGTAGGAGACGACCACTCCCCCGGCGTTGCACAGGAAATCGGGAATGACGTACACCCCGTTCTCGTGGAGTATTCTGTCGGCCTCCGGCGTCGTCGGGCCGTTGGCGAGCTCGACTACGATCTTCGCCTTCACCCGATGCGCGTTCTTCTCGGTGATGACGTTCTCCAATGCGGCTGGCACCAGCACGTCCACATCCAGCTCCAGCAGTTCCTCGTTGCTGATGGGCTCGGACTCGGGGAGACCCACACAGGTGCCGGTCTCGTCCTTGTGGTCCTTGACCTCTTCGCACTTGAGGCCGCCGTCGCAAACGATCCCGCCCTTGGAGTCGCTCACGCAGACGACATTCAGACCCAGCAACTCCTCGCCAAGGACCTGTCCATAGTAGCCAGCGTTGCCGTAGCCCTGGATGGCAGCGGTGGCACCCTTCAAGTCGATGCCCAACACTTTGCCTGCCTCACGCAGACAATACATGCCTCCCCTGGCCGTGGCGTCCATACGTCCCGCAGACCCTCCAAGAGGCAGCGGCTTGCCCGTTATGACGCCGGGCTCGCTATGCCCCTGCATCACGGAGTACTCGTCCATCATCCAGGCCATGATCTGGGGGTTCGTATACACATCAGGCGCCGGGACGTCGGACTTGGGTCCCAGCAAGCGACCCACCTGCCGGATGTATGCCCTGCTCAGTCGCTCCAGTTCAGCCTGGGACATCTCCTTGGGGTTGCAGATCACTCCCCCCTTGCCGCCTCCCAGCGGTATGTCCACCACCGCCGTCTTCCAGGTCATCCAGGCGGCCAAAGCCCGCACGGTGTCAATGGTCTCCGCTGGATGAAAGCGTAGGCCTCCCTTGGCCGGGCCGCGGGCGTCGTTGTACTCGACACGGAAGCCCTTGAAGACCTCCAGAGAGCCGTCGTCCATCCTGACCGGGAGGGTAACGTGCAGCTCCCGCAACGGCTCCCGCAGAAAGGCATGCATTCCTGGGTCGAGGCCCAGGGTCTCTACAGCTTCGTCTAACTGCCTCTGCGCGATCTCAAACGGGTTCAGCTTTTCCATGATTCTTCATTCTCCTTACATCATTAGTCTGACGGATAAACGTCAGTCGCTATCGTATGTGTGTGCGCCTTGCTGGATGGGCAGAGAGAAGTACATCGTTGTTCCCTTGCCCACCTCACTCTCGGCCCAGATTCTGCCGCCGTGGCTTTCCACAATGGTGCGGGATACAGGCAGCCCCAGCCCCGTACCCCGCACCTTCTCGCCAATAGGCGACTTCACCCGGAAGAACTTCTCGAACAGTCGGTTCAGGTGCTCCGGTGCGATCCCCACGCCATTATCGGCCACGCTGACGATGACCTCATCCCCAACCACCTGCCCTCTCAGTACCACCAGCCCACCGTCAGGCGAGTACTTCACGGCATTGTCCAGCAAGTTGCGAATCACTTGCTCCAGACGCCTGGGGTCCGCATCCAGAATCGGAAAGTCTTTGGGGAAGCTGATCACGAATCGATGCCTCGCTGTGCGGCGAGTCATCTCGCGGACGAGACTCTCCACCAGGCGAGGCACCAGAGTGGGTTCCTTGGCCAGTGTCAGCAGGCCAGCGTCGACAATGGATGACTCCAGCAAATCCTGGATCATGGCCTGTAGATCGCTGGCCTCCGCTTCTATGATCTGCAACTGTCTGGCCCTGGATGCTTCGTCCCACTCGACGTCGTCGAGCAACAACGCCGAAGCGTAGCCCTGTATGGAGGTGAGCGGGGTGCGCATGTCGTGCGCCAACGCGGCAATCAGTTCCGATCTCAACCGGTCCGCCTCCTGCACGGCCCGAGCTTCCTCTGTCTCCTGTAGCAGTCGGATTTGAGTCAGGTTGATCACCAACAACTCAGCAAGGGCCTGCAAAAACGGAACGTGTGAAGCCGAGAACCGCTCAGCGCTCGCAAAGGTCTCCAGTGTAAGCACGCCGATCTTCTGGTCCCGATAGATGAGGGGTACGCCAACCGCACTTCTGGGGAAGTCCAGGCCACGCGATGCCTGTCTGAAGAACTCGCGGTTGTGGGCAGTCATCGTGGCCATAGCAGATTCGGACTCGTCCGGAGTGCTCCAGACCTCGGGCTTCCCAGACTCGAACACCGTGCCCGACATGGACTCGCCGACCCGCAGGGTGATCCTATGCAGGCTCTCGACGTGGTAGCCGAAGCAGGATGCGACCCGGAGCATGCCCGTCACCTCGTCGAACAGGAAGAGAACCCCGGCCTCGGCTGGTGCGAGGGCCTCGATCAGCGTGCGTTGTATGGCAGGCAGCAGTCCCTCTATATCTACGACGGAGGCCAGAGTCTTGGAGACCTCGAAGAGAGTAGAGACTTCTTGAACGTGGCGTTGGTTCTCCCGTTCTACGGCATCCCGCGCCACGTACTGAGCCACCTGCTCCGAGATCCCGCGAAGCAGATCGATCTCCTCCTCCAGGAAGCGCCATTTGTCATTCTGGTAGTAGACCGCAATCGAGCCAATCGTCTCCCCGTCGACGAAGACCGGTACCGCCAGTACAGACTTGACGTCGCACTCCCCCAGGAAAGGGTCCAGCATGGAGATTGCATACTCCAAGAGCACTCCCCTCTCGACCAGGAGCCTGCCGAGCGTCCCCTCGCCGGGGACCACAGCCAACCTCTCTGCGATGGCTTCGTCCACGTTGTCTGACCACTTCGAGTAGTCGCTAGCCCCCGCTTGGCAGAACACGACTGCCTTCGCTCGCTGGTACTGCATCGAGGCCGGCAGTCTCCGGGCCACGAAGCTCAAGAAGCTTTCGACGTTTCCAGCCACCAGGGCTTCCCGGCTAACGTCGTAGAGGATGCTAAGCTCCTTGACCCGTTCTCGCAGATGCAGCCGAGAGCTGTCCAATCTCTGTCGCAGAACGGCACTCTCGATTGCCCAGCTCAATTGACCAGACAGGATGGACAGGAAGGCTTGATGAGGGGGGGTGAATCGAAACGGCTGTGCGCTCGCTACGCTCAGAACGCCCAACACCGTTCCTCTAGACTGGAGCGGTAGACTCGCAATGCTGCGAGCCTGTGGTTGCCCGGCCGTCCCATCCGAGAATCTAGGATCGACCAAGGTATCATCAACCAGTACTGCTTCCGCCGTACGAGCAACTTGCCCCACAAGATCCTGGGGTAACATCGTGCGGCCAGCCTTGCCGGAAGAATCGTCACCCGGATCCGTGTAGGCGACGACCTCCAGTTCCCGGCTCTCCTCGTCATAGAGGCTGACGTAGGCGGTCTCGAGCCCTGTGATGTCCGTTATCCTGTTCAGGGCAAGGCAAAGCACTTCGTCTAGGTCTACGGATTCTGCACTCGACTTGACAAGCGCATCGAGTGCCATCAACTCACAGTGCGAAGCACCGGATCCGCGATCCTCGACGTCGCTCGTTGGCGAACCCACAGTCACACAAGCCTCGTTCTAGTCTGTGTCGCCGAACACGACCTAGAGGCACGCGTCGCATCTTACCATGGCTACATCTCAATGTCAAGCACGGAGCACACACCGGCGCCCAATCGACACGGCTCCCAAGGGCGAGCGTACCAGACCTCGACACGCTGTTGCATGATCTGACCACCGGTCTCCACATTTGGAGCCGTGAACCGGGATATGCGTCTCCTACCAGTCGACGCCTCCCAAGACCATCCGTCCGCTCCACGAGTCCATCCGCCTGGGCATCCCTGTGTGCTCGGGCCGCTGCCATCCGACCACGTCGCTTTGCATCCCAGCGACGATTGTCATACAATAAAGCAAAAGCTCTGTCAAGGGAGGAACAGTTGGCGCGAAGACGATCGCAGAAACCCCGAACCAGTCAGATCCTCTTCATCGTATTGAGTCTCTTGGTGGTTCTCAGCATGGCCATAGGCTACGTGCTGACCGCTCTGCCCTCACCGACTCCACCCACACCAACGCCCGCCCCGGTCGCGACCCCTCTTGTTCTGCTAACTAGCGTTATTGTCTGACTGCCAGCGCGTTGGGCCTCGGCATCACCGCCGACCACTCAGTCCCCGAGAGGACCACTGGCAGGACTCCCAGAGGTCGTTCAGCCTCAGGCAGACGTAGCTTCCCCACATCAGGTGAATGGCAGGCAGCAAAAAAGCCTGGGTGTGCGGAAGTATGGGGACTCCCCTTCCCCGGGCTTTTTTCTTCGGCGATTGGTCTAGAGAACACCGTCCGCGATCGCAGGAAGATCCCTAGAAAAGCTTAGGCTCCTTGTCCGGATGCAGCTTCTTGAACTTCTCCAGCAGCTCCTCCTGGGTCTCCTCGTTGTCCGGATCGGGCGCGCAAGCATCCACCGGGCAGACCAGCGCACACTGCGACTCCTCAAAGAAGCCCACGCACTCGGTGCACTTGGCAGCGTCTATGACGTACACCTCGTCACCCTCACTGATGGCTTCGTTAGGGCATTCCTCCTCGCATGCTGCGCAGGCGATGCACTCGTCCGGATCGATCTTGTAGGCCATTTCGAACTCTCCTTTCCACGGTTCTACAGAGATAGTCCCCGCTCCATCGGGTTACCACTGCTAATTATACCCAGGTGCGCTCCCATTGCAAGCAACAACCCTTAAAGAGCCAACGAGGGTTCCACGGAGCCTGTCACCCGGTTGGTGAGCGGACTGCGCTACGTTCTGATCTCCACCATCGCACAGGAGCAGGCTTGCTTAGTGATTCGCCCCTGACCCAATTCCACGATTCACCGATGTGGCAGCGATCCCTACTCCGATCCTCCATCGCTCTGGACCGATTTGGACAGCTCTGGTTCCTTGACGGGCAGAGTGAACCGGAACGTGCTACCCTTGTCCAACTCGCTCTCCACTCCTATGGTGCCGCCATGCGCCTCGACCAGCGCCTTGGCGATACTCAAGCCCAGACCAGTCCCCTCGATAGCCTGCTTGGTCACATTGCCACCTCGATGAAAGGCCTGGAATAGATGCGGCAGATCCTCCGGAGGTATGCCAACGCCCGTGTCGCTCACGGTCACCATCAACTGCCCCCCTGCCAGCTCTGCCTTCACTTCGATCTTTCCCCCCTCAGGCGTGAACTTCACGGCGTTGGAAAGCAGGTTGTTAAGGACCTGCTCCAGTCGTCTCTGGTCGCCTTGCGTCGAGGGTAGACTCTCCGGACAGTCTAGTTCCAGCGAGATGTCCTTCTTGTAGGCCAGCGGACCTATCTCGTCGACCACGCCAGCGATCAAGCGCGGCAACTCGATGGTCTTCAACTCCAAGCTGGTCCGCCCAACATCGAGTTTGGAGATATCCAAGAGATCGTTGACCAGAGCCATCAGTCGCTGGGAGCTCTCGAACACTATGCCGAGGAACTCATCCTGTGTCTCTGTCAAGGGGCCAGGGGTTCCCTCCATGAGCATCTCGGTGAAACCCATGATCGATGCCAGGGGCGTTCTCAGATCGTGCGAAACAGTAGCCAGGAACTGGCTCTTCATCTCCTCCAGACGCCTTCGCTCGCTGACATCCCGACCGATGACTTGCCACCCGTCCAGACGTCCTCCTCGCTCGAGCGCGCTGACCCGGATCTCCAGAGGAATCACCTGCCCCCACTTGCCCAGGAGCTCAACCTCGTTGCCTTGTTGATCAACTACGTCGTCGACGTCCGTCAGCACCACCGCGCCCATCTCCTCGACGTGCTCCGCAGGCAGCAGCTCGGTGAAGTGACGGCCCAGCACCTCGTCACGTGTGAAGCCGGAGATCCTCTCCGCTTCCCTGTTCAGGAGCGTGAATCTGCCCTCCGTGTCTATGTTAAAGATGGCGTCAGCCGCCGACTCGATCTGGTCCCGGAGTTTGGTCTCACTGTCAGCCACCGATTGATAGAGACGAGCGTTCTCGATGGCGGTGGCAGCATGGTTCGCCATGCTGATCAGTATCTCCAGGTCCTTCTCCGCGAAGTGCGCACCAGCGGGCCGAGACACCACCATCGCACCCGCAACCTCCCCTTTGATGGCGAGTGGCGCGCACATTAGACACCACACGTCCGCTGGTGTTCCTGGGACATGCACAGCGTCCGGCTCGGCACCCAGATCGTTGGCGATCTCCGCCACGCCGGTGGCCGCTACGCGTCCGGTCACGCCCACCCCCACAGGAACGGGAAAATCCATCACCTCTTCGACGTACTGACCGAGAGCCACCAGAGGCGTCAGCGTAGTGCCGTGAGGTTCGAGGAGATAGATCCGACTACCATCGGACTGCGTAAGGGCAGCCGCCTGATGTCCGATGATCTCCAAGACCTCCGTCAGATCGAGTGACGAGGCCAGTGCCTGGGCTGTTTCCAGCAGCACCGACAGTTCCTCGGATCGTCTCGTCTCCTCCTGGTACAGGCGGGCGTTCTCCATGGCCACGGCTAGCGAGTGCGCCAGGGTCTCCAGGGTCTCTAGGTCACTCTCGCCGAAGGCATCTACCTCATCACTGAGCACGTCCAACACGCCGACCACGCTCTCTCCTAGCATGATGGGCACCGCCAACTCCGAACGTGTGTCAGGAACCGCACGATCGAAACGGAAGCGGGGCTCCCGACTTACGTCACGCGCCATCAGAGGTTGCGCGCTGCCCGCCACCCATCCCACAATCCCCTCATCGCCCACTCTAAGCCGAAGACACTCCCGCACGCTGCTTTCGGGATCCACCGTGGACGCCCTGAAAACGGCGTACTCGGACTCTGCATCCACCTCGAATACATTCACGGAGTAGTATCCGAAGTTCTGCGCTATCAGTTCCACAACACGCGCGAGCAGAGTATCCATGTCCAGGATAGCGGAGATCGCCCGGCCCACTTCGGCGATCGTGTCTCTCTCGATCGCGCGACGCCGTTCGCGCTCGTAGAGCCGGGAGTTCTCGATGGCACGGGCGACCTGACCCGCTATCGCCTCCATGGCCGTGACGTCCGTCTCGCCGAAGACGTTGGCCGTGTCGCTGGCGATGGCTATCACGCCGATAGTCTGCCCAGCAACGACCACGGGCACGTCCAGCTCGGCTGCGATGTCGAGCGTCTCCACGTCCAGAAAGCGAGGGTCGTCGCTCGTATCGTTGACCAACAACGGCTCCCCGTGCTCCGCCACCCACCCCATGGTGCCCTCGCCCATTTTCTGACGATACCCCATCGGGATGGATTCCCTGGATGGTCCAGCCGCCGCCTCCACGCTCAACTCGTCGCCGCTCACCGAGAAGAAGCCTACCACCTGGTAGCCAAAGCCTTCCTGAATGGCCTCGACCGATGTCCTGTAGAGCTCGGCAGATTCGAGAATGGGCGCCAGCCTCTGTCCGACCCGGTTGATGAGGGCCAGTTGCCTGGTGCGGTGTGCTATCTCCTCCTCAGCCCGCTTGCGCTCGGTCACGTCCCGGAACATGCCCCGAATAGTCGTGGCCCGGCCGTGCTCCAGTCTACAGTTGGCGCTTCCCTCTACGGTGATGCTCTCTCCGGTCTTGGTGAGGAACTCCGCTTCGAACCCGTCTACCGCCCCGCCCTGCTTGACCCGCTCGAGTACCTGTTTGCAGTGCTCGAGGCTGTCGGGATGTATTACCTCGAAGATGGATAGCCCCTGCACCTCTTCCGGGCTATACCCCAGAGCTGTCACCCATGCGCGGTTCACGTATTGTAGATCACCCTCCGGTCCCACTATCTGGATGAGATCATTGGCACTCTCGAAGAGGTCCCGATACCGCTCTTCGCTCTCGCGCAAGGCCATCTCCGCTCGCTTGTGGTCCGTGATATCCACATCCGAGACCAACACGCTCGAATACGTCTTCTCGCACCCCCCGGTCACAGTCCATCTCAGCGCAAGGTCCCGGGACTCGCCCGACAGAGTCCGCGCGGTCGTCTCGGCATCGAAACGAGTCCTGCCTTCAGCGATGGCGAGTACCTCCTCCTTGAAGATGTCATACGAGCCTTCGGAGAGTACCTGATCCAGGCCTCCCAGCAGTTCCTCCTTGCTCTGTGCGCCGTACAGGTCCAGGGTAGCCTGATTCACGTCAACGATTTTCACCAAGCCCGCGCACTCGCGAACGACCTCTGGGTGGTTCTCAAAGTGGTCTCGGAAGTCCCTCACGCCCGAAGCCCGGAGGTCCTCCACGTACCTCTTCACCGCCGAGGCATCCTCCTCCCACAGGGCGATGGGAGAGTTCTCGAACAACCCTCGGTAGCGCTGTTCCTTTGCACGCAGCGTCTCGTCGGCCTTCTTCCGCTCGCTGACGTCACGAGCGATGCCCAAGACCACAGACTCTCCTTTGACTTTGACAGGATACGTCGCTATCTCCACCGTCGCTCGAGTGCCGTCTTCTCGGTTGATGACGAACTCATCCGGCCCTGTTGGCTGACCCAGGACGCTCTTGGCCATGGACGACGCCGCCAAAGGTAGCTGGTCGGCAGGCAGCAAGTCAGCCTGGAGGAAGCTCTTCCCCACCAGCACCCGTCCCCGACCACCGAACAACTGCTCGGCAGCCCTGTTTCCGTCCAGGATCGTTCCTTGTAGGTCCGTGAGGAAGTAGGCATCTGGAGCATACTCGAATAGTATGTTGAGGCGCTCCTGGGACTCTCTGAGCTCTGCCTCCGTCCGCTTGAGCTCGCTGATGTCGATAAACGCGTCCACGAGATGCTCGCGTCCGTCGAGGTCAGTCCGCGTAACGGTCCTCAGAACGGCAACACCCTCGCCCTGGGCAGTGATCAGTGTGCACTCCGACTCCTTCACGGCCTGTCCCAGGTCCGTCACGGGGCACTCGTCGGGGCTAAAGAACCGCTGGCAAGTCTGCCCCACGATCTGCTCCCTCGGGGCGCCAATCAGATCCATGGCCACCCGGTTGACGTCTACGATGGTGTTGGTGTCCCCGTCAGCGATCATGATTCCCGCGTGTACGGAACCCAGTATCGCCTTAAGCCGTTTCTCGCTCTCCTCCAGCGCCAACTGCTCACGTCTGCGGTCCGTGATGTCCCAGAAGATGCCTAGTATGCCGATGACGTTGCCCTCACCATCGCGGACCGGGGTCTTAACCGTGCGAACGAGCACCTCCTCCCCCCGCCGGGGGTACATCTCCTCGAAATCGGTGGTCTCTCCGGACTCGAGGATCTTCCGATCACCAGCCCTGTACTCTTCCGCCCGCTCGTGAGGAAAGAGATCATAGTCTGTCTTTCCTTCGATCTCACCCGGCTCCAGACCTACTCCATCGGCGAAGCAGGCGTTACACGACACGTAGCGCGAATCCATGTCCTTCATGAAGACCATCTGGGGAAGGTTCTCAACCAGCGCTCTGTATCTGCCCTCGCTCTTGCGCAGCGCCTCCACGGCTCGTTTCCGCTCCTCTATGTCGCGAATCATGACCAGGTCTGCAGTGACTCCCTGCCAGATAGTCTTCGCACCGGACAACTCCACCGGCACTACGCTGCCGTCCTTCCGAACAAACCGCGTCTCATAATGACGCCGAGCCGATTGGCCTTCTAATCGCCTCCTGTAGGTCTCGAGAACCGTGGGCAGCTCATCGGGATGAACGAGGTCTCTGATCCCCATACCCAGCAACTCATCCACACTGTAGCCTGTGATCTCGGCAGCCCGTTGATTCGCATAGATGTGTATCTCGTCACTCGTCCCGATCAGGATGCCATCACTGGCATTGTTGGCCAAGGCCCTGAAGCTCCTCTCGCTCTCTCGCATGGCCCTCTGCGCCTGCTCGCGCTCGGTAATGTCCTGACCTGACGAAAGAATCCCCACAATGACACCGTTTTCATCCCTGATAACAGTGTTGTGCCAGTCAATGGTGCGCTCCTGCCCGTCCCTGGTCAGGACGGGATTCTCATAGCGTTCGACGGGCTCGACAGCGCCATCCATCAGTGCGGCAAACACCGTCCGCACATCACCCCTGACCCTGTCCGGGACGAATTTGTCAAACCAGTTCTGGCCGACGATCTCATGCTCGTCGTACCCGAGAACCGTACATCCCTCCCTGTTGACAAGCGCTACCTCTTCGTTGGCGCCGATGACCAAGAACATCACCCCTGCCACGTCGAGGTATTGCTGCGTCCTATCCCGCTCCTTGCGGGCTTCCTCCTCGGCCTTCGTCAGTCGCTGCTCCACGGACTCCAGTTCGGCGACCCTGTTTCGTAGCTCCAACACCTCGCGCATCAACTGCTCTCCGGTCACGCATTCGTCTGTCACAGCTCGCACCCCCCGATGGCGAGGTCTGGACCAGGATGCTGCATCCTCGTTAGCGTCGAAGCATGCCACTGGTAGCCGTCTCGCCCACTATCCTTGACATGGTACATAGCGACGTCAGCACTTCTGATGAGAGCATCACAATCGGTGCCATGATCTGGATACAGCGCTACGCCAAGGCTCGTAGTAATCTTCACCTGCAGATCGCCCACGACAAAAGGGTCCCTGATCGTTTTCAGAACCCTATCAGCAATCACGTCCGCCTCCTCCTGGTGGTCCAGGTCCGGGAAGAGCAAGAGGAACTCGTCGCCGCCCATCCGGCACACGGTATCTGTCTTCCCACGAATAGCCGTCAACCGTTCGCCAACCCTCTGTAGCAGATGGTCCCCAACTGAGTGCCCAAGCGTATCGTTGATGTCCTTGAAGCGATCCAGGTCCATCAGCATCACCACAAGCCTGGACCCGTTGCGGACTGCACGAGCTGTCGCCACCTCCAGTCGATCTTGGAACAACGCGCGGTTGGGCAAACCGGTCAGACCATCGTGATACGCGAGCCGCCTGATAGCATGCTGGTCCTTCTCGCTCTCCGAAAGCGCCTCCGCGAGTTGCCGCGCCTGCTGTTCAACACGGTCATGCTGCTTGAGCGTCTTCCTGAAAGAGAACTGGATGAGCGCAACCGCCAGGCCCGTCGCGACTGCCCACTCGACCAAACACGCGATCGCCGGGACCTTCGTCACAGTCAGATAGAACACGTTCAAGAGGGTGATGAGAGAGACGGTGGCGGCGACGACGTACCACTTGAGCCGGACTAGCTCCGCTCTAGAGCGAGACCTGTCACCCATCTTGCTCGTCCGTTCCTTCGGATCGGTAACCCAAGCACCGGGCCACGCTGTCCAGTACTTCACCCCGGTTGAACGGCTTGGTCAGGTACCCATTCGCGCCCGCCTCCTTGGCAGCTTGGAAGTCATCGTCCTGGGTCTTGGCTGTCAGCATGAGGACCGGCACGTCCATGGTCTTGGGGTTCGCTCTGATGGCCCGCAGCGTCTCCAAGCCATCCATCTCGGGCATCATGGTGTCGAGGAACACCAGATCCGGTACCTCCTCGGCCATGAGGTCAAGCGCCACTCGTCCATTCTCGGCGCTCGCCGTCTCATGACCTGCCGACTCCAGCATGTATGTTACGAGGCGGACCATGAACGGAGAATCGTCAACCACAAGGATTCTGCCCATCTACTCTCATCCCCTCTAGCCTCTCTCGGCTACACCAGATAGGAGTTGCTCAACCCTCTCGTACAGAGTGGGCACGTGGAAAGGCTTGATCAGGTAGCCCGCCGCGCCCATACTGATGGTCTTCTCGGCATCCTTCTTCTGCGCGCTGGCAGTCACAATCAACACCGGAATGTCCTTCAAACGCGCATCCTTCTTCAATGCGCTGAGCACCTCCATCCCGCTCATCTCCGGCATGACCATGTCCAGGAGAATGAGATCCGGCGATTCAGATCGGGCCATGTCCAGTCCCTGGCGCCCGTCAACAGCCACCAGCACCTCGTACCCCTTGGACTCAAGTGCATATCCAATCAAACGCCGAAGGCTTGCCTCATCCTCGACCAACAGTATTCTTGCCACGTTCGCCTACCTCCTTCTCGACTGGTGACTCGAAGTGGATCATCATAGTCCTTCTCGCTAAGCAATAAGCTCCATTCGCTGCAGTAGGGTTTGCAGCTCCACGTCGTGGGAATCGCCATCGACAGCCCGCTGCAAGAGTGTGCGCAGTGCTTGGATGCAGTCGGTGAGCAGATTAGTGAGTTCCGGCGCACCAGCCCTGGCATCAAGTCTCCTCGCGTCCATCAGTCGCTCCACTCCACCGGCCAACTGAGCCAGTTCCTCGTAGCCCATCGTGGCAGACATCCCCTTCAACGTGTGCGCTGCCCGACTGATGCTCGAGAGCAGCTCAGAGTCTGTCGTGGAGTTGCCAAGCGCCGCAACCGCCTCTTCCATCGCAGCGACGTGTGCGTAAGCCTCGGTGAGATACAAATCCTTGTATTTCTCTGTGTCCATCTCATCACCAGCCATTTCCTCTCGCAGAGTAGTTGCGCTGCATCCGTCAGCGCGCCGCTCCAACGCCGCCCGTCAACGCGCGTCCGGGCGACCAGTCCTCTTCCCTTCTACTGTCCATCCCGATCATCCCGATCCCTATCCTCCTGCTCAAGCAAGGTGATCGTGAACTCCCAGAAGCAGACGTCCGACCCATCCCAAGCGCGTAGGCCCACCTGGCCGTGCGTGTACTCTTGATTCGTTGCCATCAGTACCTCCTCGCCGTCGATGAAGGCCCTGAAGGAACTGCCCTCCACTCGCAGTTCGATGTCCTTGGCCGTGTTGTACCATTCGTAGTCAGAAGGCGCGCCGCTTCGGGCGAACGGGTATTCGACGGTGCCACCAACAACCTTTCGAAAACTGAAACACCCCTCTCGACCCAAGTATCTACAGGTGGGCTCATACTGGAACACGTAGCCGCTCAGGTGAGTCGTATCGACAGCCCTGAAGAACACACCATAGCCCTCCCCTTGGTAGAGATTGGCCTTGACTCGAACGACGTAGTCCGTCCAGTTCTCAGCGCCGTAGAAGGATCTGTGCTCACCCCGCTGGTCCAGGCAATACTGCGTCGTCTCCGCACGCCACCCGCTGCCAGTTGTTTCGCGCCATTCCTGCCAGGATGAGCTACCTTCCTCAGGCGTGGCCGTGGGCACAGCCGTAGGGACCTCCTCCGACTCGCCGATGCTCGTGTTCACGGTCCCGTACGCTCTCGAAACCCGTAGGCCAACCAGCCAGACGCTCCCCAGCACGATGACCGCCACCAGGACCAATAGCAGGGAGTATTCCACCAGTGATTGACCGACCTCCATGTCCACGATGCAGTCTGCCACCTGGACACCACCCGTGCCAGCTGATTCAACGGCGCACGTCCTCCGGCTTCTCACTTCTCCACGCTCAAAGCTCAAGTCCATCACAGTATCGAAACTCAATACGGCCGCCCGGCTCCAACTTCCTCTACCCTCATGCGGTCCCACAAGCAGCTTGCTGTCGGTATCTTCTGCGTATCGAGAACGGCCACGGCCATCCCTGGCTACGGCAGCACAGGGCTCACGGTAGGCGGGGTCGGATCAGGCTCCAGCGGCGAGTGCGGATCGACCATACGTCCATACGAGTACTTATCGACCAGGCCCCCTGCCGCGTCACGCAGGTATGCAGTATCCCCCTTGTCGTTCCAGATGTTTCCCTCCGTACCCCAATAGAGCCTGCTATCCGTGTCGGCGCCCCTGTCGCTATACAGCTTGACACTCGCCCCGGCCTGGAGGTGGAAACGCGGGAAGGTGTAGCTGTGATTCACCGCGTCCGCCACCGTCCACCCCGTCATGTCCGCCGTGTAAGCATCTCGGTTGGTGAAGCATATATGCTCCTCTTCGGAGGTGCGTTCAGAGGGCTTCCCCGTCGATGAAGCTTTGCAGTCAAAGCACGAACACGACGGGTCGATGACGACCTTGGGAGGACCGGGAGTTACTGTCACACTGGGCTCGCTGGTCGCGACGGGGGTCGCATCGCCAACGCCGCTCTCGCTCATTCTCTCTTGGACTGATCGGAACGCATCAGCAATCGCTGGCCCCAGGGCAATCAGCACGCCGCTGACTACCAGGGCCACCAGCGCCACGATCAGCGCGTACTCGACCAGGCCCTGCCCGGCTTCCGCCTCGCTTCGTGATGCTCTCAGAGACCACAACCTAACGACACGCATCGAGACCTCCAGTAGCTGACTCAAGGGCAGGATCCAGTTCCAACGCCCGCTCGAACATAGGCACTGCATCCTCGCACCTGTCCAAACGTTGATAGCACCAACCGAGGCCGCTATAAGTGTCCGCCTGTTCCGTCTCAAAGATCAGTGACCGCTCGAAGAGGTAGATCGCCTCTTGGTACCGCTCGAGTTCATAGTAGGACCAACCCAGGTAACGGTAGCTTGCTGGCGCCACGAGAGCCACGCTCAGTTTGTCCAGAGCCAGGTTCAACTGAGCGATGGCCTGGTTGTAGTCACCATCCTCGTACAGTGAGCGACCTAGCAGCAAATAAAGCTCCGGATCATCCGGCTCGTAGGCCAGCAAGTCGAGGAAGTAGGGGGCAGCCTGCTCATACCGTCCTAACTCATAGTAGGTTTGTGCCAGAGCTCGCGTCACGTCCACATCGTCAGGATCCAGCCCAATGGCCGTGCTCAGAGGGCTCAGCGCGTCGCTGTACCTGCCCAGCAGGAAGTAGGAGCGCCCCAGGAACTCATGGGAATCAGCATCGAATGCGTCGAGGCGAGTAGCCACCGTCAATGGATCTATCGCCTCTTCGTACCTCTCCTGCCAGAAGAGGGTGGAGCCAAGATACCCATAGCTTTCCGCCCTTCGATCGTCCAGCTCGATGGCCCGTCGCAGGGCGCTCTCCGCCTCTGGGTACTCCCTCAGGTAGTAGTAGGCCTGACCCAGGCCCGCGTAGGCCTCTGCCAGTTCCGGCTCGAGCTCGATGGCCCGTCGAAACTGCGGAACCGATTCCTCGTCGCGCGCCAGGTGGTAGTAGCACCACCCCATTCGAGCATAGACCACCCCGAGCTCGGGCTCCAGGTCCGTAATCCTACGGTAGGAGGCGAGCGCAGATTCGTACTGCCGTCCCTCATAGAGCCTTTCGGCCTCATTGAAGTAGTACGCCGCGTCGCGCTGCGCTCTGGTCACCCACAGCAAGACAACCACGACGAGGGCCACCGGGATCAGTGCCGCGATGACCAACCTCAGCTTGGGCACAGAAGCTACGGAGAAGCGCCTGCCCAGTGGTCGCAGCAGCACGGGATCCACGACACCCTCGGACGCAGCCGTGTTGGCCTCCTCTTCCTGCTCCAGGACAGCCAGTCGGGTCAGACAATGAGGACACACCGCCTCATTGCCCACTATCTCTTTGCCGCATTCTGGACAGTTCATCCTTCTTGCCTCACTTCAGACTCCGCCGGACGCTCTGTAGCAAAGGCGATGGCGACTCGGGCCTGCTCTGCTGCATGTCCGGCTTGCTAATCTGGTATGCCAGGCGTGCCACCACCCTGGCTGCGTCGCTCGAAGTACCGCTCAGCACGAAGGGCACACCCTTGTTGATACCTTGCACGAACGCGCCGCTATCCCACGGCACGCCGTCCATCAACTGTACACGCAGAGAAGCCTCGATGTTCTCCGTCGCTAGCGCTCCCTTGGGCATGTTGTGATTGACGACCGCCAGTAGCCGCTCGCCCGGGTAGCCCAGTGACGCGAAGATGTCCAGCGTGTTCACCGTCACTTTCACTCCCGCGATCTCGGGGGTGACCACCAAGATGATCAGATCGGACATATCGAGCATCGCCAGGGTGATTTCACTGAAGGCGGACGGAGTGTCCACGACCACGTACTCGAACCGGCCCCTGAGCAGGGAGAGGACCTTCTCCACCAGGGACGGCGTCACCAGGCCTGCCTCTTCCGCACTCTTGGGCGCTGCCAGCACTCTAACCCCGGACTCGTGGTCCGCCAGATAGCCCTCCAGAAGGCCGAATTCGACGTCGTCGAGCGTCTTCCGCGCCAGATCTGCCAGCGTATACTTGGGCCTCAGGTCCAGCATCAAGGCTGTGTGACCCGATTCCAGAGCTAGATCCAGCAGAGGTACCTCCACCTGCCACAGTTGAGCGAGCGCTGCTGCGAGGTTGACCGCCAAAGACGTTACGCCTGCTCCGCCCCGCAAGCTAAAAAGCGTAATGACCTTGCCTCTGGGCTTGCCACGCTGTACACCCAGCGCTGCTCGGGTCCTCGCCAGATGCGCCTTAACCCTCACCTCGAGCTCGACTGGATCGAAAGGTTTGGTCAGGTAGTCATCCGCCCCTGCCTGGAATGCGGTCACCTTGTCGGCGATGCCACCCTTGGTGGTGAGCATGATGATGGGAATCAGCGCCGAACTTGGGTCGCCGCGCAAGCGACGAGCGACTTCGTAGCCGTCCAAGTCGGGCATGACCACGTCCAGGACGATCAGGTCAGGGGCGAATGCGCCGGCTTTCTCGAGTGCCTCCTGACCGTTCTGCGCGGTTTCCACCACCAAACCCGCCTCTCGCAGCGTATCTGCCACTATGGTCAGGGTCAGTTTGTCATCGTCAACTATGAGAACCTTGCTCTGAGTCATCGTTTAGCGCCTCGTCACCCTCCCGATCCTCGTACAGAACCAAATAGCCAACCCCTGCTGCCAGCGTCTTCAGGCCACGCTGTCTGTCTGCGTCTCCATACCACCAAACCTATGTCCGCATTCGTGTGGGGCCGTAGTGGTCCTAGACTCTTCGCGGTGTCCGCAAAGCTCCCCGCACACGATGCATTCGGCATCGAGTCGGTGCTGTCCACCGTCGTTATGAAAACCCTCCAGTTCGCGCCCCACGACTTGGCTGTGAAGAATGCTCAGAACCACACCACCGGCCGTGGCCTCCTATTGAGCCGCGCCTGAGTATCTTCGAGAACTCTCCAGGTATTCCTCGAGCATCTCTACGCTGTATCTACGGTGCCCTCCCGGCGTACGATAGGGTGAGAGCGCGCCCTGCTTCTCCATCCTGCGCAGAGTTACCAGGCTCACTCCGAGGTACTCGGCCGCTTCCTTGGCCCTGAGCAGCCTCTCCTTCCGGTTCCTCACACTATGCCCTCCCCTTGACCTAGCTGGGACCACCAACCAAGCTCCTGCCCCGACAGGTCAGCCGCGATCAACCGGTCCCACTGCTGCCGCCGTCTGTTGATGCTTTCCAGGTTGTACAGTGCCTGTCACGCCTGGTGTCGGAGCAATCCTGATATCTCTCCCTTGCTAGCGTGCCACTCCTGCCAAAGCCCCGGATAGCCCATCAGGGCCGGGAATAGAAAAACGCCCGGCTCACGCCAGGCGTCGATCAGTGAAAGCACGTCCGCATATTGCAGCCGTCACGTTCGGCAGCCTGGCGATCATCACCCCTCACGGAGCCTTAGACCCATAGCTTTGCGTCCCCGCCTTTCGGTGGGTTTGCCTTTGTCGCTGTGATCCAGCACGCGATGTTGTCGTTTGACAAGGTTCTGACCGAATTATACTGGATTGATCGTATCTGAGTCAATGGGTAAAAAGTACTCTGTCGCCGTAGTCCAACGACCTTGCACATCACACCAGATCGCCAGCCGTGTGGAACATTCACGGACCGTCCCGCTTCCTCACAGACCAAATGGCCCGTATGCTCAGTCAGGACGACGCAGTCAGCGCCATGGCCAAGATCTGGGAACAACTCTGGACAGGCAACGCACGCAAAGAACAACGGCACCGCGATGGCCTGGCCGCATGGTCTTTGCCCTCAGCCGCTAGTTGCGGTATGATTACCACAAGTCACTGAGTGTATCACCGAGGTGCTTCCCAGCGGATGGAAGAAAAGAGAGTTTTGGTCGTCGATGACGACCCTGCCCTGCTCCCGCTGATCGAGTACACCTTTGCTCGGGAAGGCTACGAGGTCGTTACGGCCTGCGATGGCAAGGAGGCTCTCAGAGAGTTCTTCGCTTGCAAGCCAGACCTGGTCATTCTCGACATCATGATGCCCCGTATGGATGGGTGGGAGGCCTGTCGGCGCATTCGAGAGGTCTCCGACGTGCCTATCGTGATGCTTACCGCACGCGGCCAAGACGAGGACATCGTCCGTGGCCTGGAGTACGGTGCCGACGACTACCTCACCAAGCCCTTCAGCATCAAAGTCCTCCTCGCCCACGCTCGAGCCGTGCTGCGTCGAGCCGCCCTGCCTCCCGTAGAATACGCTGAGCCCACCGCCTACGCGGACGACTTCCTGACCATCGACCTCAAGGAGCGTCGAGTGACCGTGGACGGAGAACAGGTGAAGCTTACACCCACCGAGTACCGTCTCCTGGCCTACCTCGTCCAGAACGCGGGTCAGGTCCTCACTTTCACGCAGATCCTCCAGAACGTCTGGGGGTGGGAGTATCAAGACGACCTGGACTACGTGCGGGTCTACGTCTGGCATTTGCGGCAGAAGATAGAGCAGGACCCCAAGAACCCCAAGTACATTCAGACCGAGATTGGCGTTGGCTACCGCTTCGAGAAGGCCCTCTAGACTTCCCATATCATCGCCGTCCCCTTCACTCACCACCTGAGTTCCTGACCGCCGCACGCCGTCCCTGATCAGCAACAGCCCAGGGTTGCACAAGGGCCCCGTCTTCGTCTACCGTCGAGCCAGGACAGTCAGGGAATCGAACTCGAGGCGAGAGGTTCAGGGATAACGCAGGGGCACAAGCGTGACTGGCGGACAGCCCCGCGAGACGGTCATGTCGGAAAACGAGACGGACGCGACTACGGGTTGTCGGCGGGTTGATCTATGATGCGGTAACGGAGCTCTGGCAGTGAGCTGCGGAGCATGAAGCGGCCTGCCGCAAGCCGAGGTCGATACAGCGGCAAACGAACCGCATCCGGGCAGCCAGGGCCACTACCAGACAGGCGACAGATACCGCTGGCGTGGACTGGGCCTCGGGGTGCTGCCCATCGCTATGTCAACGGGTGATTCTTTCCTCGACGAAGCTCACGATGTCCTCGAAGCGAGCGCCAGTACGGAAAACCGCACCCACGCCCAGGGCTTCGAGCTTCTCGACGTCTCTCCTGGGCACGTTCCCGCCCACTATCACCAGCAGGTCGTCCAGGTTCTTCTCTCTGAGGAGCGCCATCAGCTTCTCCGTGAGCGGCAGGTGAGCCCCCGAGAGTACGGAGAGGCCAATCACGTCCACATCCTCTTGCAGAGCCGCCTCCGCAATCTGCTCCACCGTCTGATGCAGGCCGGTGTAGATTACCTCCATGCCCGCATCGCGCAAGGCGTGCGCCACCACCTTCGCCCCGCGGTCGTGGCCGTCCAGGCCAGGCTTGGCCACCAGCACTCTAATCGGCTTCTTGCTCATTCTCCCCCTCGTTGTAGTCGAACTCCCCATCCAGAAGCTCCGTGAGGACACCGGAGAGGTCTCCTGGGAAGTGAATGAAGGCGTAGCGGTTGCCTTTCAACCGGCGCGGGACGCCATCGATGGTCTTGACATCCTTGGACCTCAGCTCGGACAGCGCCTCGTCCACGTCTTCCACACGATACGAGATGAGATAGAAACCCTCACCCCGCTTGTCGAGGAATCTGGCTACCTCGCTATCCGGCGAAGTTGGCTCTATGAGCTCCAAAGCCACCTCTCCGACGTAGTAGCGGGCCACTCGGATCCTTTCAGTCTTGGACACGTAGAGACCGTCAAGCTCCAGTCCCAGGTCCTCTTCATACGTCTTGCGGGCCCGATCCAGGTCTCTGACCGCGAAACACAGGTGGTCTATGGCCTTGAGTTTCATGAGTCGCTGCCCTTCTCCTCCAGGGCCTTGAGCACCTTGTCCGGCGTGATGGGGAACTCCCTGATCCACACACCCACGGCATCGTAGACGGCATTGCCGATAGCCTGGAACATGTTCATGGAGCCCCACAGGCCGGCCTCCTTGGCGCCGAAAGGACCTTCAGGATCTATGGTCTCCACAATAATGGGCGTGATCTGTGGCATGTCTACAGACAGAGGCACCTTGTACTCCAGCATGTTGGCGTTGAGCATCTGTCCCCCGTCCCAACGGTGCTCCTCCAGCAGAGTGGCGCCCACCCCGCCTGAAGCCACGGAGCCCTCCAGTTGGCCCTCCACCGCCCTGGGATTGATGGCGAAGCCACAATCGTGCGCTCCCGTGACGTTGACCACCCTGACCTGGCCGGTCTCAGTATCCACCTCCACCTCAGCTACCACCGCTCCGTAGCTGAAGGTCCCAGCGTGCTGTCCCTTGGGGTTGTTTACCCACTCCCTCCTCGGATCGACCTTGGGCATGTACGAACCCCGACCCACTACGGGGGTGTCGTCGAGGAGAGCCTTGCGTATGACCTTGCCCAGCCAGATGTTTCGCTCCGGTCTGTCCTTGACGACTACGCGTCCCTCTTTCAACTCCAACTCGTCGGGCGTCGCATCCAGCATGTCCGAGGCGATGCTGAGGATCTGCTCCCTGGCATCGACCGCCGCGGCTCGGGACGCATTGCCGGAGACGAACGTCGCTGCCTGCGAATAGGCTCCCTGATCGAGAGGGGTGACCTCCGAATCGGCGGACACCAGATTGATGTCCTCCATCCTCAAGCCCAGCACGTCGGCTGCGATCTGGACCACCATACTCTCATTGCCCTGGCCGTTATCCACCACGCCAGAGATGAGAGTAGCCCCTCCGTCCTCGTTGAATTTGATGATGGCCGCCGACCCCCCTCGTATCCCCATGGGAAAGCCCACCATCATCCCATTTGCGCCAATGCCGATACCTCTGCCGTAGGGCAGCTTTCCCCTCTTGTCCTTCCACCCCGATTTCTCAGCCGCCGCCTCGAGCGCCTCGCTGAGTCCGCAACTGATGCTGGTGGAGCCAGTCGCCTGTTTCTCGCCGGTCTTGAGCGCGTTCCGGAGACGCATCTCCACCGGATCAATGCCCAGCTCCTCGGCCATCATGTCCAACTGCATGCCCAGCCCGCCCAGGAAGGACCGACCGTGACAACGGTACATTCCTCGAACGAGCTTGTTGGTGTAGACCCGGTATCCGTTGAAGCGTAGATTTGGCAGACGATACGTCTCCTCCCAGACCAGGAAAGGCACCGACGTGGCGATGGGGCCGGTGCTGCTGTAGGCGCCCCCATCCATCACCACCTTGATCTCATTGGCCAGGAAGCGCCCGTCTTTCGTTACGCCGGTCTTCAGGTCTACCACCATGCTGTGCACCTGCCTCACACTGCTGAAGCTTTCCTCTCTGGTGTAGACCATCTTGACCGGTCTGCCAGCCTTGAGGGACAGAAGCGCAGCGATGAATTCACCGGGGAAGATGTCTGACCGACCCCCAAAGGCCCCGCCCGTGTTCACCCTCCGGACTTTCACTTGGGTGAGAGGCTTCTCCAGCAGGTTGGCCAGCGCCTTGGCTTTGGTATGGGGAGAGGCATTGGGTGTCCAGATCTCCAGATTGCCCGCACTGTCGCAGTTGACCAGTACGGCGTAGGGTTCCGTCTGACAGTACGTGTACTCGCTGTCGACGAACCGATCCTCCCTAACGTAGTACGCTTCCCCGAACGCTCGATCCACGTCGCCGACCTCGATGGGAACGTGGATGTTGATGTTATTCTCGGAGTGCTCGTGTATCTGAGGCGCACCTTCCTTCATGGCCTCCAACGAATCGAACACGGCGGGCAGGACCTCGTATTCCACCTCGATCAGGCCCAGCGCCTCCATAGCGGTCTCTTCGTCGACCGCCGCCACTGCGGCCACGTCCTCGCCGATGTACCGGACCTTGTCGGCGGCCAGCAGCGCATGATCGCGCGTGTAGCGGAATACGCCCCACTTCACCCCGGCGGCGTCTTTGCCCGTGACCACCGCCTCCACACCTCGGAGCTTCTCCGCTTTGCTGGTGTCGATGTTCAGAATCCTGGCGTGGGCGTGGGGACTCCTCAGCACCTTCGCGTGAAGCATGCGAGGCAGAGTCAGGTCCGCCGTGTAGAGGGCCCGCCCCGTGGCCTTGGCCAGTGAATCGATTCTGACCACACTCTGGCCTACGAGTTCGTGTTCCACCATTGCGCTCCCCTCCCCTTACAGACTCTCCGCCGCTGCCAGAACCGCTTCCACGATCTTGGCATAGCCGGTGCAGCGACACACAACCCCAGAGATGGCACGCCTGACCTGTTCCTCGGTTGGGTGAGGGTTCTCGTCCAAGAATGCTTTGCTGGTCAGGATCATGGCCGGGCTACAGAACCCGCATTGAATGGCCCCATGTTCGATGAAGGCCTTCTGCACGGGGTGGAGCTCCGTTCCCTGCGCCAGCCCTTCGATAGTCACGATCTCTTTGCCCTGGGCCTCCACCGCTAGAGTCAGGCAGGACCGCACCGGTCTTCCATCCAGCAGTACAGTGCAGGTTCCACAGGCTCCTTCTCCACAGCCCGCCTTGGTCCCGGTCAGCTCCAACTGCTCCCGCAGCACTTCCACCAGCGTCTCGTTGGGCATGATGGCGACATCGTGTACCTCTCCATTGACCCTCAACTGGACAAGTCGCTTCTCCATCGCCTCACTCCCTCCCCCAAGCATTCAGAATGGCCCTCCGGGTGAGCACTCGGACCATCTTTCTTCGATATGAGGCATCGCTGCCCACGTTATCGACGGGGCGTGCTACCTCGAACGCAGCGTCGGCGACCTGAGCTGCTAGCTGAGCCGTCACCTCGTGGCCCTCGAGCATCTGGCCAGCTCCATCGACCTCCAACGGGGCCCTGCTCACTGCGGTGAGCACGACCTTCCCGCCCGTACAGAGACCGGAGCCGTCTCTGCCCACTACGGCTGCGACACCCACGAGTGGAAAGTCCATCGAACCTCTGTACCGCAATTTCTGGTAGTCTCCTCCCGTCCCAGACGGAGAGGCCGGCACGTGCACCTCTACCAGCACCTCCCCTGTTTCCAGGGCCAGAGGTCTTTTCCCCTTGCCAGTATAGAGATCGGCCAGCGGGACGCTCCGCTCACCGCCTCTACGGGCAACCCTAGCGTTGGCGCCCAGAGCCATCAACGCGGGCGCTACATCGCCCTGGTAAGTGGCGAAACACCGGTTCCCGCCCTTGACCACGTGGCACGTGTCGCCTCCGGTCTTGCAGCAGTGCCCTCGGATCTGCCTCCAGGAGCGGGATTGGTTGAAATACGAGCACCTCGTATTGAGACACAGGTTTCCGCCGAGCGTTCCCATGTTCTGGAGCGGAGGGGCGGCAACCATAGCGGCTGCCTGGGCCAGGATGGGAAGCCTCTCGCCGATCAGGCTGGAGTCTACGATAGCGGCCAACCTGGTAAGAGCCCCTATCCGCACCCCTCCATCATCGGTGTCGATGAAGTCCAGCTCAGGGATCGCCTTGAGATCCACCACATACTCTGGAGCCAGGAGCCCCTGTTTCATGGACACCAGGAGATCCGTTCCACCAGCGATGATCCTGGCCGTTTCCCCGTGTTCGGCAAGAAGGTCCAGGGCCTCGTTCAAGGATCCGGGCTGTAGATGCTCGAAGCCAGGCAACTGCATCGCCAATCCCTCCCCTACTCTTTGGCTATCTCGGCCGCGATGATGTTGAGGATCATGGTCTGTGTTCCAGCCCCGTATAGGAGCCACCTTGCATCACGGAGATACCTCTGGAGGTTCATCTCCATGGAGGCGCCATAGGCACCAAAGATGCGCGTCGCATCGTCGACGATCCTCAGCACCGCCTCGGTGATGAAGTACTTGCACGTAGCGGCCTCCACGTTCACCGGCAACCCTCGATCCATGCGCCACGCCGCATAGTAGATCATCAGCTTGGCCGCGTCGATGTCCACCCGCATCTTGGCTAGCTTGTGCTGGATGGCCTGCCACTTGATGATGGGACGACCGTAGGCCACCCTCTGTTTGGCGTACTCGACCGACTCCTCGTACGCGGCCCGGGCTATCCCCAGTCCGAGAGCAGCCGTGTGCACGCGGATGTCGTTCAGGATGCTCCTGAGCAGTGCGAACCCCTTGCCTTCCTCACCCCCAAATAGCCGGTCCGCGGGAATGCGCACTTCGTCGAAGAACAGCTCATAGCACCCAGACGCCGCTGCGATCAGCTTCTCTATGCGATCTCCCACTCTCACTCCTGGTCTGTCTCTATCCACCAGGAACAGATCGACCCCCCTGAAACCAGCGTCAGGATCCGTCTTGGCCGCTACCGTGTAGAAGTCCACGACGTTGGCACCAGTGATCCAGGACTTCTGCCCATTGATCACGTACTCGTCTCCGTCCAGCCTGGCGGTGGTCTGCATGGCACCCAAGTCTGTCCCGCCCGCGGGCTCCGTCATGCACATGGTGCCATACTTCTCCCCATTGATAGCCGGCATCAGGTAGTCGCGCTTCTGCTGCTCGGTGCCGTACAGGTTGATGAACTCGGTGCCCATCAGGCATTGCATCATCACCCGGGCAGCCACGCTCATGTAGCAGCGCGCCAACTCCTCGTTGAGGATGGCGAACATCACATTGTCGCCACCCTGGCCGCCCCACTCCTCGGCATAGCGAAGGCCGTAGAAGCCTTGTTCGGCTATCCGGTCCAGCAAGGCCCGGGGAATGTCCTTTTCCTCCTCCATCTGCTTGATTTGAGGTCGGACGTACCTGTCGGCAAACTCCCTCACACTCTGGCGGAAAAGGCCCTGTTCAGGGGTGAAATCAAAGTCCATCCTTCATCCGCTCCCTTCGATACCTTGCTCCTTCATGCTAGGTGGATACTGTCACAAGCCCATCTCGTGGGCGATGATACCTCGCAGAATCTCCGACGTTCCTCCCCCAAGCAACAGGAAGCGTGCGTCGCGGAAGTAGCGTTGTGCCGGGTACTCCGTTGCGAAACCATAGCTGGCGAAGATGCGTGACGTACCATCAGCCACCTGGTTTGCCATCTCCGACGCGAAGAGCTTGGCCATGGACGCCAGCTTCATATCGCGCTTTCCGCTGTCGAGTGCCGACGCCGCGCGATAGACCATCAGCTGCGCCGCCTCTAGCTGAGTGGCCATGTCCACCAGCCGGTGAGAGATAGCCTGGAACCCGGCGATGGCGCGGCCGAACTGCACCCTCTCCTGAGCGTATCTGACCCCAGCCTCTAGCGCAGCTCGCCCCAGACCGAGACTGAGGGCGCCCATCATGATGCGTATCTCTGCCAGGATCCCTCGAAGGTTGCTGAACCCTGTCCCTCTCTCCCCAAACAGGTTCTCGGCCGGGACACGGCAGTCCTCCAGAATCATCTCGGCTGCACTCTGGCCCCGGATTCCCATCTTGGCGATGTCCCCGCCAATACTCAGGCCCGGAGTGTCTCTCTCCACGAGGAACATATCGATGCCCTTGAACCCCAGTTCGGGATCCGTCTTGGCAGCGACCGTGAAGAAATCTGCCAACCTGGCATTCGTGACCCATATCTTCCGCCCGTTGAGTACGTAGTGATCACCATCCATCAACGCGACGGTCTTGATGGCCCCCAGGTCGGACCCGGCGTCAGGTTCGGTCATGGCGATGACACCCATCTTCTCGCCCCGAATGGCAGGCACCAGCAGCCGCTGTCTCTGCTCCTCTGTCCCGAAGCGGTAGACGAAATCGGTTCCCATCAGGCACTGCATAGACACGCTCGCGGCCAGGCTCATCGATCCACGGGCCAGCTCTTCGCACATCAGTGCGAACATGACATTGTCGCCACCGGAGCCGCCGTACTCCTCGGGGTACCTCAGGCCAAGGTAGCCAAGCTCAGCCGTCTTCTGGAATAGCCAGTTCGGGAACTGCCCTTCTTCGTCGATCCGGGTAGCGGCAGGCACAACTTCCGCATCCACGAAGTCTGCCACACCGCGTCTCAGGAGCTCCTGCTCTTCGCTGAAAGAGAAATCCACCTTTACCCGCTCCTGCCCGGTGTACGCTCACACCCCAGGTACTTCGAGGAGTGCTTGCTCCAGAGCAGCCACCAGTCGTTCGTCCTCCTCCCGGGTACCCACGCTGACACGAATGGCGTCTGGGACACCAAAGCCCTGGGCCGGCGTAACCGCCACGCCGCGACGAACGAGGGCGTCCCACAAGGCTGGTACATCGCGCCCCACTTCCACCAGCAACACGAAGTTGCACTGTGAAGGAACGTAGCGAAGGCCAAGCCTGTCGAACTGCTCGTAGAGGAACCGCCTCTCCCTGGAGTTGTGCTCTCTACTTGTTCGAATATGCTCTTCGTCGTCCAGACCGGCGTCGGCGCCGATGAGGCTCAGCGCGGCCACATGGAAGGCCGACAGGGCGCGCCGCAAGTACTCCACCAACTCCTTCCTACCCACGGCGTACCCGACCCGGAGTCCAGCCAGACCGTGTATCTTGGAGAAGGTACGAATGATGAGAACGTTGCGCCCTTCCTCGATGTACGTCCTCACGTCAGCGTACTCGTCGTCGTCCACGTACTCGCGGTACGCCTCGTCGAACAGCACCACCACACGGTTCGGAACCCGCTCCATCAAGCTGTCGATCTGCCGCTGGGTAAGCACAGTCCCGGTGGGGTTGTTGGGGTTGCAGACGAAGAACAGTCGCGTCCGGTCGTTTATCTCCTCCACCATAGCAGGGAGGTCGTAGGCGTAGTCCTTCGCCTCCACGAGCACCGCTTCACCGCCGTACATTCCGGTGAAAAGCCGGTAGAGAGGGAAGGTGGCAGTGCACACGACGCTTTCGCCGCCCCCGGACAAGAACGCCTGGCACGCCAACCGCAGGATATCGGAGGAGCCGTTAGCCACCATCACGTTGTCTTCGTCGAACCCCGAACCCATGAGTTCGGCGACCTTCACACGTATCTCCGTCTCGCAGATGCCGGGGTATCGATTGGACAGAGGCAACGCCTCTCTCATGGCTTCCACAGCCAAGGGAGACGGGCCCAGAGGGTTCTCGTTGGCCGAGAGACCAATGATCGTCTCCAGGCCGTACTCCAGGCGCAGCTCCTCCGTCAGCTTCCCCACCTTGCGAACGGGAACCCTCAACAGGTTCGGGTCAAGGGCCAACTCTTCCACTCAGCGTCCGCTCCTCTCCGTGTGGCTTCCTCAGATGACTCCTGCGTCTGTCAACTCGCGCACCCTCTCAGGTCCATAGCCCAGCGCGTCCCCATAGATCTCGTCGTTGTGCTCCCCCAAGCGTGGAGGAAACAACATCCGCATCCCGGTGGACTGCAAGTACTCGGTGATCACCGGGGTGGGCGGCAGGAACACCTCTGTGCCCGTTCGGGGATCAGTAGCTGTGATCAACCTGTCCTTGACCAGTGGATCTTCTACCACGTCCTCAATCCGATTCACGGTGGAGATGGGCACAGTGATGCTGAGGAACAGCTCTATCAGTTCCTCTGTGCTCCTGGTCTTGGTTATCTCATTGAGCTCCTGATTGAGACGCTTCACATCGGCAATCCGTCCAGCGTTGGTCTTGCGGTCCTCGCTGTAGAGTGACTCGAACCCTGGCAGCTCCGTCACGGCCTGCCATTGCCTGTCGTTCCCCGTCGCGATGTAGACGTAGCCATCCTTGGTCTCGTACACAGAGACTGGAGCGAAGAACTCGTGGGTGTTTCCTCGACGCGTGATGGTCGCGCCGAAGCTCTTGGTGAGCATGATCGGATTGACCTCCCACGAGACCAGGCTCTGGAACATGGAGACGTCCACGCGCGAGCCTTCGCCGGTAGCCTCCCGGAAGTACAACGCTCTCATGATCTGTCCGTACCCCTGCTCGCTGGCCCCCAAGTCGGCCATGGGAAGCCCGAACACCTGCGGGGAGCCATCACGCTCGCCAGTCAGATCCATAATCCCGGCCCGTGCTTGCAGGATAGGGTCGTAAGCCGCTTCGTTGCTCTCCGGCCCGAAACCGGTCATCCCCACCCAGATGATGTCGTCTTTGATCGCCTTGAGTTGCTCGTACGATATGCCCAGTTTCTCGTAGTTGCGTGGCAACTGGTTGCAGGCGAAGATGTCCACGTCGAGCTTCGTGATCAGATCTCGGAGAAGAGCCTTCCCCTCCTCATCTCGCAGGTTCAGCGTGATCGCCTTCTTGCCCACGTTGTTGGGAAGGAAGTAACTGTCCATCCCTTCCTCGCCCAGGACGTTGCTGCCCACGTAGCGATTGGGATCGGCCCGCTCTGGGTGCTCGACCCTGATCACCTGCATGCCCTCTGCCGCCAGCCTGTAGGTGAGATAGGGCAAGACAGTGGCTTGCTCCATGCTTAGTATCGTGATGTCACTGAACAGATCCTTCATTTCTCCTCCTCGGCTCTGGCGGCCTTCTCTTTCAAGGCCCTCAAGACCTTCTCCGGGGTGATGGGCAGGTCCCGTATTCTTACTCCCACCGCATCGTACACGGCGTTGGCGATGGCCGGAGCCGTTGGTATGCACGCTGGCTCAGCCATCCCTTTTGCACCAAAAGGACCTGCGGGGTCGTCGGTCTCTACGATGATGGGATCGATCTCCGGCATGTCCAGCACGGTTGGAAGCGCATAGTCTGCAAAGTTGGGGTTGAGAACCTGACCCTCCTGGACGACGAGCTCTTCGTAGAGGCCATAGCCGAGGCCCATGGAGATCCCACCCTGGATCTGGCCCTCTACGGCCATGGGGTTGATGGCCCTCCCTACATCGTGAGCGGCCGCGATCTTCAGAACCTTGACCTGCCCTGTCTCCGTGTCCACCTCGACCTCCACGGCCTGGGTTGCGAACCCATAGGCTGCCGAGATGTTGCCACGGAACTCCTTGTCCTGCTTCTCCGTGGGAGGCTCGTACCAACCCCGAGCGAGGATCACATCCCCGTCGGGACGGAAGTGCTTGCCTCGTACCATCTTCTCGAAGGGGATTGTCTCCTCGGGTTCAGCCTTGCGAAAGACCTGGCCGTTCTTCATATCCAGGTCGTCCACGTTTCCACCCACACCCTCAGCGGCAGCTTCAAGGATCTGCCGTTTGGCATCTGCTGCCGCCATGCGGGCCGAATTGCCTGCCACGAAGGTGGTGCGGCTGGCGTGAGCACCCACGTCCCAGGGCGTAATGTAGGTGTCGGCGTTGAGCACGCTGACGTTCTGGACAGGCACTCCCAGCTCCTCCGCCACGATCTGGGCGAGAATAGTGTCGGAACCCTGGCCCATGTCGGTAGATCCGGTGATGAGCGTGACCTTGCCGAAATCATCCACTTTGACCGTACTTCCGCACCCATCCGAAGGGTAGATGCGGGCTCCACCTCCCACGTGGATCATCGATGCCATGCCCACGCCTCGGTTTCCTGGCTTTGCCCGCTTCTCTTTCCAGGAGACACTCTCCGCCGACTTCTCGATGCACTCCGTAAGACCGCAACTCGTGATCTTGACCCCCTGGCCCGAGACGTCGCCCGAGCGGTTGGCGTTCTTCAGACGAAACTCCATGGGATCCATGCCCAATTCGTGAGCCAGCATGTCCGTATGGCATTCCACCACGAAGGTCGCTTGCGGATTGCCGTATCCTCTCATGGCGCCGCTGTAGAGGTTGTTCGTATAGGCGACGACCACGTCGTACTTGACGTTGGGGACACGGTAGAGAGAGGAAATGGTCTGCATCATCACCAAGGGCGTTGTGGCTCCCCAAGAGCTGTATGCCCCGTTGTCCAGGATCATGCTCACCTGACGAGCCACCAGGGTACCGTCCTTCTTCGCTCCACTCTTGATGTCGCAGATCACGGGCTGACGCGTGGGAGAGGAGATGAACTCCTCCTCACGGGTGAAAGTGATCCTGACCGGGCAGCCTGTCTTCTGCGCCAGGAACACACAGATCGGCTCGAAGGGATACATGTCCAGCTTGCTTCCGAAGGCGCCACCGATGGCTGCTTTGATGACCCTGATCTTGTTGGCAGGCACGCCCACTGCCCCACTCAAATCCCGCTGATACAAGAATGGCATCTGAGTGGAGCTCCAGACTGTGAGCTCGCCGGACGGGTCGAAGCTGGCCAGACAGAAGCAGGTGCCCATGCAACAGTGAGTCACGAAGGGCATCCGGAAGCGATCCTCGATCACGACGTCGGATTCCTGGAAGCCCTTCTGCACGTCGCCGTGGTAGTAAGCCTGGCGCATCTTCTCCTGGATGTTGTTGGGCGCCTCGGCGTGGAGCACAGGGGCGCCGGGTTCCATCGCCTCCTCCGGGTCGAATACGCCAGGCAGTTCCTCGTACTCAACCTTGATCAGTTCCAGAGCCTCCCGTGCCGTCTCCTCGTCGATGGCCGCCACCGCAGCGATCTCGTCTCGCACGGAACGCACCTTGCCGGACTTGAGAACAGGGTTGTCCCGGGCCCATCCAATCTTGACGTCCGGAATATCCTCGGCCGTGATCACTGCCTTCACGCCGGGCAGCGCTTTGGCCTTGCTCGTGTCGATGGACAGTATACGAGCATGGACGTGCTCACTGCGCAGGATCTTGCCGTAGAGCATCCGCGGCAGCTTCATGTCGTGACCATACACCACCTGTCCTGTGGCCTTCGCGGGTGCGTCCAACTTCGGTACTCTTTTCCCAACGAAGGAGAATTGCTCCGGCATTGTCACATCCTCCACTATGGCTAGTCAGTCGGTGCTAGCTGCTTTGATGGCCTCTACGATCTTAACGTAGCCTGTGCAGCGGCACAGGTTTCCAGAGATCGCTACCTTGATCTCCTCCTCGGTGGGGTGAGGGTTCCTGTCCAGGAGCGCCTTGGCGGACATGAGCATGCCAGGCGTGCAGAACCCGCACTGCACGGCGCCATGTTCGATGAACGACTTCTGGAGGGGGTGAAGTTCTCCATCGGAGGCCAGACCCTCCACGGTCAGCACCTCCCGCCCCTGGGCCTTGAGGGCCGGTACCAGGCACGAGGTTACGGGTTGGCCGTCCAATAGCACGGTGCAAGCCCCACACTCTCCCTGTCCGCAGGCCTCCTTCGTGCCCATCAGTCCCAGTTCGTCGCGCAAGACATCCAATAGCAGCGCATCAGGCTGGATGTGAACCGTGACCTCTTCGCCGTTCAGTGTCATCGTCAAAGCTTCCATCGGTCTGCGCTCCCTTGACTCGTTCTGCTTGGCTGCTCAGTTCTGTGCCACCGCCACGGCACGCTCCAGAGCACGTCTCAGCAACACGCTCACCATCTCCCGGCGATACTCTGCCGAACCCCGCAACGGATTGCTGCGAGGCTGGGCTTCCTGACTCGCGATCTCCAGGGCGGAGGCTAGAGTCTCTTTCTGCACGGGCTGCCCACGCAAAGCCTCCTCCGCCTGGCGTGCCCGAAACGGCGTCAACGCCACCGGCCCCAGGGCCAACCTGACGTCCTTCAAAGTCTCGCCATCAGGCTCGAATTGTACGACTACCGCAGCATTCAAGACCGGCAGGGACAGAGCCCCGCGTTTCGCCAGACGCGCAAAGGCCGATCCCTGATAGTCGCCCAACGCAGGGAGACGTAGAGCCACCAGGATCTCCGCGCTGGCATCCACCTTCGACTCCCCTGGCCTCACGTACAAGTTCTCCAGAGGCTCACGGCGCGTTCCGTTGCTGCCGGCTATCTCAGCCTCCGCGCCAAGCGCCAGCAAAGGAATGGCCGTATCTGCTGCGGGCTGCGCGTTGACCACGTTGCCGCCGACCGTGCCCATGTAGCGTATCTGCGGAGAGCCGACGGCTGCTGCGCCCTCAGCCAGGGCGCACGCCTGCTCTCGCAGCAGAGGCGACGCAGCCAGCTTCTCATGGACGACGGCCGCGCCGATTCTGATCACGCCGTCCTGCCGGTGGATACCCTTCAGCTCAGCCAAGCGGCTGACGTCCACCAGGCATCTCACCTTGCGCTCCTTGTTCTTCAACTGGGGCACCAGATCAGTACCCCCCGCGATGACCCTCGCCTCGCCCTCGTGATCGGCCAACATCGACAGAGCCTCCTCGAGAGAGGCAGGAAAGAGGTACTTCTCCCACTTCATTGCTCCCTCCGATAGCCAGCTTCGAAAGCCTCCAGATTCAACTCCTTGAATCTCTGCGGGGTGATGCGCTCAATGGTCTCCCTGATCTGATCGTGGTGGAAAGGCACACTATTCATGCTCAGCGCATAGCCTATCAGCACCAGGTTCGCTGAGCGTGGAGAGCCCAACCGGATGGCCACGTCGTCCGCCGGGTGACTGTGAGCCGCAATCCCGTTCCTGGCCAGGTACCCCTTCACGCCGGAGTCCCAGAAATCCCCCCTGCTACTGTTCACGAAACAGAGACCGTCACGCTTCACGAATGACAGAGTCCGATAGGCCTCCTGTTCGTCGAAGGCCAGCAACACGTCGGCCGTCCCTCGACGAATCAATGGGCTCTCATATGGACCGACCTTCAGGTGCGAGATGACCGACCCCCCGCGCTGGCTCATCCCGTGAGTTTCGGAACCCAACACGTCGTAGCCCAGGGCCAGAGCCGTCTCCGAGAACACGCTGGTGGCGAAGAGGACCCCCTGTCCCCCCACGCCAGACAAGATCAGATTCAAGTCGATGTCATTCTTCCGCTTCAACGATACACCCCTTGGGACAGGCCTCGATACAGACTCCACAATTCACACACGTTCGGCGATCCACCACCACGCGGCCCAGCTCACTGTCGAGCACGAGAGCCGGGCACTCGAAGGCAATCTGGCAGTACCCGCAACTGTCACACTCCTCCGTAACCGTGACTCGCACCGGGTTCTCTCGAAGAGGGCTGGGATCGAACAGGACGCAGGGGTGCTTGGCGATGACTACAGCGACGCCACCGTCCGGCTTCCTCGTGTACTCTCTCGCGCGCTTGACCAGCTCCTCGAATTCCTTGACCCGGTAGGGGTCCATCTCTTCGATGAACTCGACTCCGCACGCCTCGACGAGGTCCCGGATAGCCACCCGTTTCCCTTCGCCGCCGTCCGCCAGGATCCCCGAATCAGCCGTAGGCTGCATCCCCGTCATGGCCGTCGTACTATTGTCGAGGATGAGCAGCACGAAGCGGGCCCCATTGTAGACGGCGCTGGCCAGGGCCGTGAGTCCTGAATGGAGAAAGGTGGAATCGCCGATGGTGGCCGCGATGGCCACATCCTTGCCGTCTTGCCGGTATGACTGGTAGAGACCGCTGGCGATGGTGACGGACGCTCCCATGTCCAGACAGGTATCCACTGCTTTGAGATTGATGCCCAGTGTGTAGCACCCGATGTCGCCGGGGTAGATCGCTTTGGGGCCCAGTGCTCGCTTCATAGCGAAGAAAGTTGCTCGATGCATGCAGCCCGGACACAGGCGGGGTCTTCTGACGGGCAAATCCAGGTTGGCGACCAAGGGCTCCAGTTCGCCCGTGTCAACCTCGAGAGGCACTTCCACGTTGAGCTTCGCCGCCTGTTCCACGACGATCTGGCGTATCACCTCCGGGCTCAGTTCGCCAGCCGACGGCACCGCGTGACTGTAGCGACCTAGCACCTTTCTCTTGTCCAGGATCTGCAACTCGACTACAGCATCCGGTTCCTCCAGGACCACCACGTGCTCACAACTAGCGACGAAGTCGGCCACCAGCCTCTGGGGAAGAGGATAAGGAGTGCCCATCTTGAGAATGGGGAACCTCCCCTCCAGCCCAAGCTGCCTGAGAGTGTCCCTCAGAACCGAGAAGCTGGTCCCGCCAGCAATGAACCCAAGCCTGGCATCCTCACCTGGGATTGTCTCGTTGTACTCCGACGTCTCGAACGCTTGCTGCATCTCCTCCAGCTTTTGATTGAGCTCCCTATGCAGCATGAGACGAAAGCGAGGCGTGGCCGCCCAGCGAGCAGGGTCCTTCTCGAAATCGGCCTGTCGAGCCAGCTCCGGCAGAGGTACAAACTCGACGTTCTGTCGGGCGTGGGAGACTCGGATGGCTGGACGAAGAATGACCGGCAGACGGTGTCTCTCCGACAGTTCGAAGGCCGCCTTCACCATCTCCTTGGCCTCGCGAGGGCTCGATGGGTCGAGGACAGGGACCTTGGCTACCATGGCCAGGAAGCGTGTGTCCTGCTCTGTCTGCGAAGAGTGAGGGCCGGGGTCATCGCAGGAGATCACCACGAATCCGCCCTTGACGCCGGTATAGGCAGAGCTCATCAGCGGATCGGCAGCCACGTTGAGCCCGACCTGCTTCATGATCACGGTCGCCCGCTTGCCCGTGTAGCTCGCTGCCAGGGCTACCTCGTAGGCTACCTTCTCGTTGATGCTCCACTCCACGTAGGTATCCAGGCCCAGTTCCTTCTTGAAGCGCACCACACCTGGGAGGATCTCAGAACTGGGCGTCCCAGGGTAGGAGGTCACCACGTGGCATCCGCTCTCCACGATGCCCCGCGCGACGGCCTCATTACCAAGTAGTACTTCCTGCTTCGACTGCTCCAAGCGCTACTTCCCTCCTACGAATGCCGTGACCTCGCGGTCCGTCCGGCTGGACCTTTCCGTCCTCCAGCCATGCACGCCGTCAGCCACGGACCACGAAACGGCACAGGTCATCCCCTTTAGCGCGACAATGCGTCTCTTCTGAAATCACCTCGGTCCCGAAGATGCCGGCAGCCATGCCCGCCATCACCCCTCGGATCATGTGGCATACGCCTTTTCCCGCGCTGCCGTACGCCTCGGCGAAGGCGGAGTTCCTCACAACGACGACCAGTTCTTTGCCGTCCTTGTCCAACGTCTCGACCTCGAAGTCACCCCAGCCAATCTCCCGGCCCATGTTGCACATGAAGGACACTATCTCATCGTCCCCATAGCCGAAGACTTCCTTGTACCTCTTCGATGAGCGAGAGCCACCGGTGTATCCACCCGCCATCATGCGGTCGGCAACCTCGCCGCCCAAAGCTTCCTCCACCGCCTTCTGGAAGTCCACGACGGTGTCGGGACGAATCAGCATGTAGCGGACACCCTTGAAGGAAATCGTCCCGCTACCTTCGTCGTACTCGAGGTTGTCGAGGATGGAGTTGGCCATCGGTTCTCAGCCTTTCCTGAGGCTCTTGGTCGCGGCCTCGTCGATCTTCAGACTCTTCGGATCGATGGCTACGCGATAGTCCTCGCGGGCGCTCTCCAGCGTCACCTTGCCGTCCCTCACGTCCCGCAACAGCAATTCAGGATCCCTTTCCAGAGGATCTCCATAGCCTCCTGCCCCAGGCAGGCGCAGACTCACCACGTCCCCCTTGTTCAAGATATCCACGCCCTTGGACTTGAGATGTCTCTCCTCAGCAGTGGCTGGATTGAGGAAGAACTTGCCTTTGCTGCCTTCCTTGCCACCGAAGAGCCCGAAGGCGCCAAAGCGTTGTCGGTCCCCGTAGCGAGCCAGCGAGACGTCATCCGTCAGAATCTCGATGTCGCGACGCACAGTCAGGCCACCGCGATACTTGCCAGCTCCTCCGGAATCCGGGATGAACTCGTACCTGCGAATGCGCACCGGGTACTCCAGCTCGACGGCTTCGATGGGCGTATTCTTGAAGCGCGCCAGGTGCGAATCCTGGCCGTCTCGGCCGTCTTTCGTCGGTCGCGCACCCGCACCTCCACCCTGGATATCGATGAACACGAAGCGCTTCCCGGTCCTGGGATGGTAGCCGCTGAACCCGCAGTTGGTGATCTGGCCGTGACAGCCCGCCTGCACCCTCTCCGGCACCGCCTTCGACAGGGCAAGCATCATGGCTTCGGCGATCTTCTGGGAGGTGTTAGTCCTCGAGCCCATGGCCGCCGGCATCACCGGATTGACGATCAGCCCCTTCTCCGCCTCCACCGTGAAGGGCCGGTAGCAGCCAGAGTTCGGAGGCACGTGGGGATCGATGACGGCAATGAGGGCGTAGTAGACGGCCGCGTGTACGGTGGCGATGGGGCAATTGATGTTGCCCTTGACCTGTTTGGCGGTGCCGTCGAAATCGACGACCACCTCGTCGCCGCGTTTGTGGATGTTGACCTGGAGCTTGATGGGCTCGTCGGAGAAGCCGTCGTCATCCACCCAATCGACTCCGCTGAAGGTGCCGTCGGGCATGTCCCTCAGGCCCGCGCGGATGCGGCTCTCCGAGTAGTCCAGGAGCATCTCCTGGCACTCGCTGACGACGTCCACACCATACTTGTCGAAGATGTCCCGCAGCCTCTGCGCGCCCACAAAGTCGGCCGAGGCCTGAGCCCGAATGTCCCCCAAGGTCTTGTCCGGCACGCGGATGTTGTTCTCCAGGATGCCGAAGAGCTCGGGGTCCTCTTCGCCCTTCTTGTAGAGCTTGACCATGGGGAAGCGCAAGCCCTCGAGGTAGATCTCGGTCAGTCCGCCCGCAGTCCCTCCAGGCACGGCCCCGCCCATGTCTGAGTGATGGGCGATGCTGCCGGTGAAACCCACCAGCTCGCCCTTGTAGTGGGCTGGCGCGAAGGTCACCATGTCCATCACGTGCTGTCCGCCAGAGTAGGGGTCGTTGAACATGATCAGGTCGCCCTCGTCCAGGTCTTCGGGCTTGTACTTCTCAACGAGCGCTCGCATCCCCAGCTCGAAGCCGGTGAGGAGCATAGGTGCGTGATGGGCCTGGGCGATGGTGTTGCCGTGCCGGTCGAAGATCGAGCAGGTCATATCCTCGATCTCTTTGATGATCGTGGAGCGCGCTGTGCGCACCAGCGTGCGGCCCATTTCGTCAGCCGCCTGCTCCATGGCGTAGCGAATGACCTGCATTGTGATGGAATCAGCCTTGTAGGGCACTGTATACCTCCTTCAATCCGCGGATCATGCTCTCATCTACGAGAGAGGGACGATGATGTTTCCGTACTCGTCCACCGAACCGCTCAATCCAGGTGTGAGGACGGTTGTCGAGGCTATCTCCTCTATCAGCGCCGGCCCGTGCACCACGTGGCCTGCACGCAGGAGTGCTCGATCGTAGATCGCCGTATCCACGTAACCCTCTCCAGGGTAGTACACGGGACGCTGGCCCTTGCGAGCCGTCTCCGCCGCAGCGCCGCCGGCTCCGTCGTGGGACAGTGACACCTCAGGAACCTTGCCGATCGCCGCGACCCTGAGATTGATGAACTCCACCTTCTCGTCAACGGACCCATAGGCGTAGATTCGGTAGTGCAAGTCGTGGAAACGATCCACGATCTCACGGATGTCCGCTCTCGACATGGAATCCTTGCGAACCACAGGCGTGCTGATCTCGTAGGACTGGCCCTCGTAACGGAGATCGGCGGTCCAGACGATTTCGATCTGGTCGTCCGGCACCTTCTGTGCGCGCAGTTGGGCCCGCCCCCTGCTCTCCAGATCCTGGAAGGTCCTGAGAAGCTCCGCAGGTTCGAGTTTCTCCTCACTCCTGGCCAGTGTCGAGGCATAGTCATAGCGCGTGTTGGCCACCAGGAGGCCCACCGCAGAGAGGGTACCGGCATACGGCGGCACGACCACTCTCTTCATGTCCAGGTCCCGCGCCAGTTCCACCGCATGCAGCGGACCCGCGCCTCCAAAGGGCAGCAGTGCAAACTCTCGTACGTCGAAGCCCTTCTCCGTGGAGTTCACGCTGATGGCACGCTCCATGTTGGCGTTCACCACACGAATGATCCCGCTGGCCGCCTCCTCGAGGGAGACCCCGAGAGGCTCTGCTACGTGCTTCAGAATCGCCTTCTCAGCCAGATCGACGTGTAGCTTCATCTCGCCGCCCAGGAAATAGTCCGGGTTGAGCCGTCCTAGGACCAGATTGGCATCGGTGACGGTAGGCCGCTCCCCTCCCAAGCCGTAGCAGGCCGGACCCGGAGCCGATCCGGCGCTCTCGGGTCCCACGTTGAGCGCTCCGCCCTGGTCTACCCAGGCCAGGCTCCCACCTCCGGCGCCGATAGCCTCCACATCGAGGATGGGGATCTTGACCGGGAAACCCTCGAACTGGCTCTCTGGGGCCACGCGTGGCTCTCCGTGATCGATCACTCCCACGTCGAAGCTGGTGCCCCCCATGTCCACACTGATGACCTGCTCGTCGCCCGTCAGCCGCCCGATGTAAGCCGCCGCCAGCGCCCCCCCAGCAGGTCCAGAGTTCACGATGTTGACCGCCCGGTGTTTTGCCATGTCGGTGGTCATGCAGCCGCCGCTGGCCTGCATCACCCGCAAGTCCACATCGCCATAACGGTCCAGCAACTGCCCTTCCAGGTTGTCCAGATACCTCTCCACGACGGGAGCAAGATAGGCGTTGATGACCGTGGTCGAAGTACGCTCGAACTCGCGGAACTCAGGTGCGATCTCCGAGGAGATGGACACAGCGGCCTCCGGGAACACCTCCTGGCAGATCTCCCTCACCCTCTCCTCGTGAGATGGATTGCGGAAGCTGAAGAGGAAAGAGACGGCTATCGACTCCACGGCCTGGCCCTTGAGTACACCCACGGCCTTCCTCGCCGAATCCTCATCCAGTGGGACGACCACCTCTCCGTCTGCTCCCACACGCTCCTTGACATCAAGTCTCAGGTAGCGGGGCACGAGCGGCAGCGGCGTATCCACAAAGATGTCGTACAGACCAGCGGCGGGCCGCTCGATACGTCCGATCTCGAGGACGTCTCTCATGCCCTCGCTGGTCAGCAGGCCGGTCCGCGCGCCCTTACGTTCGATGAGAGCGTTGGTGCCGATGGTGGTGCCGTGAACCATGTAGTCCACATGATCAAAGGACTCGCCCGCCATCTCGAGGATCTTGTCGATGCCGCCGATCACGCCTCTAGCCAGATCGCCGTGAGTAGTCAGAACCTTGGTGTAGTGGATCTGGCCGCTGAGGTCGTCGATCAACACGATGTCTGTGAACGTTCCTCCCACGTCTATGCCGATGCGCATACTCCCTGATCCCCCAATCCGTCACATGATACCCCACCCACGACCAGTGTCTCACCATCCTGGTGAGGAACCGGCAAACGGTGGGCGGTATGCAAAAAGGGTCACCTCCTCCTCTCGCCAGACAGGCCTCCCCTGGGAGTCGTTTCCAGGAACTACCCTGAGGAGCGTGGCCGCAGAGGACAATCTACAAGACTACCGGCTCCCTGAACTCACCAAAGACGTCCTTGAGTACCTGCGTCATCTCGCCGACAGTGGCGTAGGCCCGCACAGCCTCCATGATGTACGGCATCAGGTTCTCCTGTCCCGTGGCGGCCTGCCGCAGCCTCTCCAGGCTCTCGCTCACCGCCTGGCCATCCCGCTCCGACCTCAACAGGTCCAGTCGACGGATCTTCTCCTCAGCCTGCTCAGGTCTATACTCGTGAAGCTCGACGTCGCGCTCCTCCTCATCGATCCGGTACTTGTTCACCCCAACCTTGACGATCTCGCCGCTCTGGATGCCTCGTTCCCAGCGATAAGCCTGGCGGGATACCCTTTGCTGGATCAGACCCTCGCTGATCGCTTTGACGATCCCGCCCAGTTTTTCGACCCTCTCCATCTCCTCCACGATCTGCTGCTCCAGATCGGAGGTGAGGCACTCCACGTAGTAGGAGCCGGCCAGAGGATCCACCGTGTCGCAAAGCCCCATCTCGTCGGCCAGGATCTGCATCGTGCGAAGGCCGATGAGCGCCGCCTTCTCGGTCGGAATCGTATAGGCCTCGTCGTACGTGCAAAGGGCCATGGTCTGAGTGCCGCTCAGCGCGGAGATGAGCGCATAGTACGCCCCGCGAACGATGTTGTTCTCCGGTTGTTCGATAGTCAACCCGCCGCCGCCACCACCAGCGATCATCTTCATCTGCATCGCCTTGGCGTCACTGGCCCCATACCTGTCGCGCACGATCTTCGCCCACAGTCGGCGTGCAGCCCGAAACTTCGCCACCTGTTCGAACAAGTTGCCCCAGATGTCGAAGTTGAAGGAAAGCCGGGCCACGAAATCGTCTACGTCCACACCTCTTTCCTTCACGTGGTCAACGTAAGCAGAGGCGATGCAGTACGCGTAGGCGATCTCTTGAATCGGATCGGCCCCGGATTCGCGGATGTGATAGCCGCACACACTCACCGGGTAGTAGTGGGGGACGTGCTCGGCGCAGAACTCAATGGTATCGCCTATCAAACGGATAGAGGGTTCAACAGGGAAGATCCAGGTTCCACGCCCGACGTACTCTTTGAGGATGTCGTTCTGCGCAGTGCCCCGCAGCTCCTTGAGGGGGACCCCCTGCTTCTCGGCCACGACGAAGTACATGGCCATCATGATCGCGGCGACGCCGTTGATGGTCAGGCTGGTGCTGATCTTGTCCAGGGGGATGTCTGCAAACGCCTCCTCCATGTCGCTGAGGCTGTCCACCGCCATACCTACCCGGCCCACTTCACCCCAGGCCAGTGGATGGTCAGAGTCCAGCCCCATCTGAGAAGGCAGGTCGAAAGCGACGTTGAGGGCATTCTGCCCGTGGTCGATGAGGTACCTGAAGCGCTGGTTGCTCTCCCGCGGAGTGCCAAAGCCGGCGTATTGCCGCATGGTCCACGGGCGGTACCGATACATGTACTTGTGAATACCCCGAGTGTAGGGATAGGCCCCCGGCTCGCCAATATCCCGCTCATGGTCCAGGTCGGCCACGTCGTCCGGACCATAGATCGGCTTCACCTTGATGCCAGACTCCAGGACTACCTCTCGTAGCTTCTTCTCGTCCATGGTCAGTCCCTTTCGCCTTTCGCGATCTCCATTGAGACGACTGGCCCATGCGTCGGAGCCAGCCATCGCCGCATCACAACTCGGGGCTTCGATCAACGCGGTAGAATCTAACGGCGAGTGTTTCCCGCTGGCGTAGACCGGCGGTCGGTGCCTGCGTGTATCGCTCGCCCGGAACCGTTCAGTCAGACAGTCTGGTCTGTGGTGGCCTCCTACTTCCCGTCCTTGGACTCCTCTATCTCAGCCAGGTCGCTGTATACTGTGTGCCGTGAGACACCCAGCCGCTCGGCCATGAGCGGTACAGCCTTCTTGAGCAAGAAAGCGCCGCGCTCTTCCAGAGCACGAATCACCTTCAACCGATCAGCCCTTTGCATCAGGGAGATGGGTATGCCCGCCGCGGCGATAGCGTCGTCCAGCATCGTATCGAGAACGTCACCGACGTCGCTACCGAAGGTCTGCGGCTCCGCCTCCTCTTCGACTGGCTTGATCAGTCCCTGCAAGTGTCGATCGAAAGTCAGATAGGGGGTGATATCGAGGTTGATGCACAACCCACCGAGAATCTCTCCCTGGTCGTCGGTAAGGAACACCGAGGAGGACTTGATGACCCTGCCTCCATCAACCACAGTCGTGTACGAATAGACCCGCCCGCTCTCCGGAGAACGCAAGCAACTCAGACCGGAGTCGGTCAACGGACCTCCGACTCGACGAGCGGTCACGTCGCCTTCGATAGCCACGATGGACGCGTCAGGGTAAGCCATGTCGTGCAACACGACCTCACTGCCAGGACCGAGAAGGTCCACGATGGCCGCCATCACAGGCTTCAACGACTCGAACAGCTTCTCCTTCAACTCCGTACCAGCGTTGTCAGTCATCAGCTCCGCCCAGATAACACAAAACCCGCGGTGTTCTCACACCGAAGCGCGCCAAGAAGCGCTGGCTTCCGTGTGATCCGCGGGCCCCGTCGCTATTCGACGACAACACAACCTAGTCAACAGAAACGGATTCGTATACGACATGATCCACACCGACCATCAGCTAGCCAAGACCTCATCCAGTATACATCCTTCTCGACAGTTTGTCAAGTACCTAGACATTTCGACAACCCCCCGCTCAATCCCGCGTTGGACACGGATGAATGCCCCACTGCTGAGACCCCAGAAGGTCCTCCCCACGCAGTCCCTGCCCTATGAACCTTGCTAAAGCACCCTTCAGTAGGTATAATCGCTTCCTACGCCCCAGCAATGGACAGGCCTCTCGAACCAGTCGACGGGGAATGGGTGGAAAGGAGGTGACGATGAGCGCTCGAGTTCTCACGCACAACGCAATCACGTGGACCAACATCACCAAAGCCACAGCAACCGACATGGAGCAGCTTCGCCAACAGTTCCCCTTCTTCCACCCACTGGACCTGGAAGACTGTCTCAGCGCCACCGAGAGGCCGAAGATCGACGAATACGACAACTACTTGTTCATCGTCATGCACTTTCCTGCCTTCAACAAGGCCACCCGGCGGCTGGGCCGGTCGGAGGTCGATGTCTTCGTAGGCCGCGGATTCCTGGTCACCGTCAGTGATGGCACACTCAAGCCTTTGGCCGAAGACTTCGACAACTCCGAGATCGACGAGGGCATCCGTGGCCAGTTCATGGGGCGGGGATCATACTATCTGCTGTACATGCTGATCGATGATCTGGTGGACTACTGCTTCCCTATTCTGGACAAAGAGAACCACAACGTGCTGGATATCGAAGAGAGAATCTTCGACGTGAACGCCAGAGAACTCGTGCGAGAGATCTCCATCCTCCGGCGAAACCTGCTCAACTTCAGGAGCACCATCAAACCCCAGATGAAGATCATCACCAGCCTCGAGCGCAAGGACTGGGAGTTCTTGAGAGGAGACCTCGAGGTCTACTGGGGAGACGTATCGGACCACGCCGTACAGATCTGGGAACGCCTCGAGGACCTGTGGGAAGTCGTCGAAGGTCTGAGCACGACCCTCGAATCGCTGACCTCTCAGCGCATCAACGAGGTGATGAAGATCCTCACCATCTTCTCAGTGATCATGCTTCCTCTCTCGGTCATCTCTGGCATCTACGGAATGAATCTCCGGCAACTTCCGCTCGCCAGCCACCCCCTGTCGTTCGTGATCATCATCGGGATCATGGCTGGCATCGTGGTCGGCATGCTGGCCTACTTCAGAGGTAAGGGCTGGCTCTAGATGCGGACCGTTGTCACTCAGGCGCCGCCAGAAGGCGACGAGGTCGAGGCGCCGCTCAAGGTAGACCTCAAGAAGCTCTTCCTCATTCTCGTCGTAGGCATCGGCGTCGCGCTGCTCCTGGTGCGGTTGGTCGGTGAGCAGGAAGCCGTGGGGGTCCTCGGCTCCGCCCAAACAGGATTCGTAGTGCTGGCCGTTCTCGCGGAGTCGTTGCGCTATGTAGCCGTGGCCCTCTATACGCAGAAGCTGCTCCACTTTCTTGGCCGCCACATCCCGTTGTGGCCATTTCTGGAGCTGATGTTCGCGGGTGGCTCCGCCAACCGAATCGTCTCGGCCGGGGGCGTGGCAGGCATCTACGTCCGCTATCGCTTCTTCGACAAGCATGACCTTTCCATGGGCAGCCTCGCCGTGGTCCTCATCTTGCAGAATATCATGACTGGGGTCATCCTGTTCACCACCCTTTGCCTGGGTCTCCTCTACCTGCTATCTCGCCGATTGCTGGGCATGGAGCAGTTCCTGGTTGCCGCAGCGATGCTGTGTTTGATGTTGGGCCTGTTTGTCGTTTCCATCCTGCTCTACCGACGCCCGGCCCAGCTCAGACGAGTTCTGGACCGCCTGATCCGCACGGTCGCTGCGCCCATCAACAAGGTCACCGGGCGGAGTCTCTACGATTCAGAAGGCCTGGCGAAGAGTATCGACAACTTCTACGAGGCTGTTGAGGTCGCTCGCAGCAAGCCTCTGGAGACAGGCAAGGCTCTCATCTACAGCCTGTTGACCCTGTTCTCTGACATTGCTTCCCTGTATTTCGTCTTTCGCGCGCTGGGGTTTGACATCAGTTTCGACGTTCTGGTCGTGGGGTACGTGGTCACCAATTACTTGATCAGTCTGCTACTCATGCCGGAGGGCATCGGGATCACAGAGGTCTCGCTGGCCACCGTCTACACCAGTCTAGGCGTCCCATCCGCCATGGTGGTGGTAGCCACGCTGCTGTTTCGATTCATCGCCTTCTGGCTGCCCATCGGCGTGGGGCTCGTGGCTCTGTGGCACTTGCGCCGGAAAGCGTTGATCTGATTCGACGGCTCCCGTGGAGTCCTTGTCGAGACCGGAAAGCTGCTGATATGGAAGTCTCTGCCTCTCACTTCACACTCGTCGCCCTCCTGCTCCTCGTGTGCCTGGTGGCGATGCTTGCACGACGCACAAGGTTGCCCTACACCGTCGCGCTAGTGGTCGTCGGCCTGGCCATAGGGCTGTCAGGGGCTCTGCCGGGAGCCCAGCTCACGCCGGGACTGATTCTCCTCGGATTCCTGCCCGCGCTTCTCTTCGAATCCGCCTTCAACCTCGACTTCGGACACCTGATGGAGAACAGGAAGCTCATCGGGTTCATGGCCATACCAGCGCCTCTCATCTCCACTCTGGCCGTGGGAGGCTTCCTGCATCTCGCCGTCGGGCTGGAGCTTCACAGTGCCCTGCTCTTTGGAGCCATCGTGTCCGCCACGGATCCCGTTTCCGTGGCAGCTACGTTCAGAGAGCTTGGAGTGCCCAGGCGCCTGGCATACATCATCGAGGGGGAGAGTCTGTTCAACGACGGCATGGCCATCGTGCTCTACAGGATCATCATCCTCATGATCCTCACGGGCGAGTTCAGCCTGGTCGGCAACGTGGTGAGGTTCCTGGCTGTGGTGTTGGGTGGAGGCATGTTGGGGCTGGTCGGTGGCTACCTGTTCTCGCTCCTGATGCGCCGTCTTGAAGACCACCTGATAGAGATCACCCTGACCACGGTGCTGGCCTACGGCAGCTATCTCCTGGCGGATTACTTTCATCTCTCGGGCGTGATCGCTGTCGTGGTCGCCGGAATCGTCGTCGGCAACTACGGCACACGCACCAGCATGTCGCCTACCACGAAGATCACCCTCGCTTCCTTCTGGGAGTACATGGCCTTCATCGTCAACTCACTCGTGTTTCTGCTGCTGGGTATGGAGATCAGCCTCCCTCTCATCGTTCAGAACGTCTACCCTATCGCGTGGGCCATCGTTGCCGTACTCGGCGCCAGGGCCGTGATCGCCTACCTGCTGCCGATCGTCGCCAAGGCCCTGGCCAAGTCGAGGCTACCTGTCACCTGGCAGCACGTCATGTTCTGGGGTGGCCTGCGCGGATCCCTCAGCGTGGCGGTCGCTCTGGCCATACCCATGGCGGTGCAGCAGCGTGGACAGATCCTCGTTATGACCTTCGGCGTGGTCCTCTTCTCGCTGCTCGTCCAGGGATTGAGCATGAGGCCACTGCTGCGCCTTCTGGGCATGGCCAGCCCACCAGAGGAGCAGATCGAGTACGAGTACAAGAAGGGGAGACTACTGGCGACACGAGCCTCCCTGGACGCCCTCCAGCGGATGGAGCGAGAGGGCTTGGTATCCACGTCTGCGTACGGAGAGCTCGTGCGACGATATCAGTCGCTGAGCCAGAGCCTCACTGAAGAGATAGCTGACCTCCAGACGGAATCCGGTTTCCTGGCCCAGGAAGAGCTAAGGGTCGCGGATCGTAAGTGTCTGCTCGTGGCGAGAAGCACGCTGCAGGATCTGCTCAGACAGGGCGTGATCTCGGATGATGTCTTTCGGAGGCTGGTCTCGGAGATCGATTCCGAACTGCGCCAGGTGGGGTAGACTGCCACCGAGCGGATGATCCACGGTGTCGTGACATCCGTCTACCTTCCTCAACGGATGAAGACAGCCTATCAACCTATGGCAACTACAGTGACTTTCTCTGGCCCTCTGTGACAACTGCTGGTAGAGGAGGTTGCAGGATGTTGAAGAAATCTCTCATTGGATTGGGCATAGGGGTGGGTGCACTCGCTCTCTGCCTGGTGCTGCTGTCTATGGGGTTCTTGGTCGGCGGGGCCGTCGCCTACTTCGGGACACAAAGCGCTGCCCGGGAAGCCTCGATCAGACCATTGCCCGAGGCCACCGCAACTCCTGAGGAGTCGCCGCAGCCACAACAGCAACCATGGGCATGGCCTGCACCCTCACCAAGCCCGAGGGAGTGGCCTCAGTCGGCGTGGGGGCTGGTGCAGCCCGCCCTCGTCACCGAGGTCGTGGAAGACAGCCCGGCCCAGGAGTCAGGAGTCGAGGTGGGCGACATCATCATCGGACTGGACGGCATCGCCCTCGATTCAGACCACGACCTGGCAGAGATTGTCCGTGAGCGCGACCCGGGAGACGACGTAGTGCTCACCATCATCCGTACGGATGGCGACACGGCAATACTGGAGCTCGAGATCACCCTGGGGAGAGAGCGGGACGACAACGGTGAGATCGCGGCCTATCTCGGGCTGTGGTATCGCCCGCTGGTGAGCGGCATGGGCTTCATGCTCCCGGAAGGCGACACGTGGGATTGACTCATGGATCGCTGAACTACGTGGACTCGCGTGCGGTGGGAACAGAAGCAAGCGACCTGTGAGGTAGAGAAGACATGGAGGAACCGAGAAGAGGTTGCGGACCTGCTCTGGGCGTCGTGGTGTTGGTGATGGCAGTCCTGCTCGGCGCCGCTGGGGGCGCGATCGCGGGTGGGCTAGTTGGCTATACGACAGCCAACTACCAGGCGTCATCTGCCGCTCCGGCGGCCCAGGTCGACGTGCACGCGGCGGAAGTAGCTGCACCCGCCGCCACCTACCTGACGCTGACGGAGGATTCGGCCATCATCTCCGCCGTGGCCAAGGTGAAGCCGGCGGTGGTGACCGTGATCTATACCATGCCACCACAGCGTGGATACTTCGGCCAGATCCTCGAGCCTCAGGCCTCGGGATCGGGTGTGATCATCAGCGACGAGGGCTACGTAGTCACCAACAACCACGTAGTGGAGAACAGCCAGACTCTGGAAGTCATCTACGCCGACGACACCAAGGTTGCCGCCACGCTGGTTGGCGCTGATTCCTACTCCGACCTGGCCGTCCTGAGAGTCGATGGAGAAGTTCCGGCCACGGCAGAGCTGGGCGACTCGTCGATGCTTCAGCCTGGAGAGCCTGTGATCGCCATCGGTAGTCCCTTGGGAGACTTCAAGGGCACCGTCACCGTAGGCGTGGTCAGCGCCCTAGACCGCAGTCTCGAAGTCGGAGGCGGCGTGACCATGGAGGGACTGATCCAAACGGACGCGGCCATCAACGAGGGGAACAGTGGCGGCCCCCTCGTCAACGCTATGGGCCAGGTCATAGGCATCAACACCGCCATCGTGCGAGGGACGGGTATGACCGACACAGTGGCGGAGGGCCTGGGCTTCGCTATCCCCAGTGACTCAGCGAGGGAAGTGACAGCGCAACTGATCCAGCATGGAGAGGTGCGCCGACCGTACCTCGGGGTCGACTGGGTCGCCCTCACGCCTCGCATAGCGGCGGCCTACAACTTCCCCGTAGAGTACGGCGCCTACATCCAGGAGATACAACCCAGAGGCCCGGCCGACAACGCGGGGCTACGCTCCGGCGACATCATCACCGCCATCGGCGGTCAAGCCATCGACGATGCCAACAACATGCTGACCGTCCTCATGCGCTTCGATCCCGGACAGCAGGTCGCCGTGACCGTGGTCAGAGATGGCCAAGAGCTCACCCTGGACGTGACCTTGGGGAGCAGATAGCCGTCGAGGAAGGTAACCCGAGGGAGAAACCTGTACCAGGCCGCAGCCGGGATGATCTGTGCCCTAGGAAGTGATTGGCGCAACGACCGTCCGGGCCGAGATGTGACTCACGATCATATTGACGTAGGGGCACCACGCGTGGTGTCCCTACTCTTGATCTTGCAGGGAAGCGGCAAGGCAGGGATCGGCTGAGGTGAACGCGTCCGAAGCGCGGCTAGACACCTCCGGTGGGGAGGAAGAAGAAAGCCAAAGCCACGATCAGGTATACGGCCAGGAGTTGCGCACCCTCCAGCCAGTTGGACTCGCCGTCCAGTGAGATCAAGGCTGCAATCCCGACCGCCGCCCCGAGCGCCAGCAACTCGAACTCGTTGAATATCAGCGTCAGGGGGTGCCCCATGGCCAGGCTGACGAACACGAGGAGAGGGGCGACGAAGAGGGCGATCTGCATGCTCGACCCAAAACATATCGCCAGGCTCAAGTCCATGTGGTTCTTCCAGGCCATCTGAGCCGCAACCAGGTGCTCGGCAGCATTTCCCACCAGAGGAATGAGAATCACGCCCAGGAAGAACTCTGTAATGCCCATGGACTCGACCACTGGCTCCACAGCGGAGACCAGGATCTCGCTGAGCCAGGCCACCAGGATGGCGGATACCGCGAGAACCAAGGCTGCTCTGCGCAGGGACCACGTGGGCGCAGCGTGGCCTTCGGTCAGGGCCCGGTTCTCGCTGGAAACGAAGGCGTAGACCAGGCTCAGCGCGTAGATAGCAATCATCACTACGGCCACACCCAGACTCAACCACTCGACAGCCGCGTGGTCCGTCAGCTCGATGGCGTGACCGAAGATCGACGGTATGATCAGGGCGATGATGGCCAGGATCATCAGCGTGGCATTCGTCCCCGCTTCGGAGCGTTCGAAACGTTGAGTCTTGTTGCGCAGGCCTCCCAGAAGCACGCTCAGGCCCAGCACCAGCAGGATGTTGCCCAGAATGGAACCGGTGATGGACGCCTTGACCAGTTCCAGAAGCCCCTCACGAATGGCGAAGATGGTGATAATCAGCTCGGCGGCATTGCCCAACGTAGCGTTGAGCAGTCCTCCCACTCGTGGACCGGTTCGCGCCGCCAGTTCCTCAGTGGCCTGACCCAGAACCCAGGCCAGCGGCACGATGCCCAGAGCGGAGGCGAAGAAGACGAGCCGCTGATCCCATCCGAGAAGGGACGCGACGATGCTCAACGGCACGAAGAATAGGAGGATGGTGAGGTACCTCACGTGCTATGCCCTTCTACTGCCGAATGAGTCGCAGCAGCTTGGTGATGGCCGGATCCAGGTCCTGGCTGGTGTCGATGACGACGTGATTGCGCCCGATGGGGTCGACGTCCCGGACCATACGTCGATACACCTCCCAGTCGGCGTCCGAGACCTCGCCATCGCCGACGTCTCCCTCGTGGCGGCTCTGTAGCCGATCCTGCGCCACTCTCTCGGGAGCCACCGCTTTCACGATGATCAGCTTGACTTCCTCGCCATCTGCCAGGCGGTAGACCAACTCCCGATGTCGCTCGTGGAGATTGGTGGCATCGTAGATGACCCGCACGCCTTTCCGTAGAAGCTTGGCCATCAAGGCATGGCAGGTGCGGTGGACCCATCTACTCTCCTCACCACTGTAGCTACACTCAGGGAATAGTATCCTGCGTACCTGGTCACTCTCGACGATCACGAAGGGCAGCACCTCGGCCAGGCCTCGCGCTAGGTGGGACTTGCCGGTGCCGGGTAACCCGCAAAGCATGACCAGTACGGGATCGGCGGTGGTCTGATCAGTGTTCGCCAGGTGACCTTCGACCTTGGCGACGTAGTGGGATAGCCTATCTGACATGGGGGCTGACATCGTTGAGCATTATACCACATTGCTCCCATTTGGCAAGACCGGGCGACGTCGTGGGCCAGCCCGACGCTGACTATCGTGCAGTCCCTACGGTCGTAGGTCTGGCAGTACCGACCACCCGTGGACGCCCCCGCCAACGGTTGACACCACGCCATGCCCGACGTAAAATGGACCCCGAATCACCCTTCACCGTATTCGAAACAGAGAAATGGCTGATACCCTGCTCAAAGGACGCTATCGTCACCTCGCCGAGATAGGCCGTGGGGAGCGAACCGTAGTCTACAAGGCCCTCGACGTCACACTGGATCGCACAGTGGTCGTGAGAGTCCTCCGCGAGCAGTACCTCCAGGATGCAGGATTCGTGGAGCGCTTCCAGCGCGCTGCCCGCGCCATGGCCGCGTTTTCACACCCCAACCTGGTGGTGGTCCACGACGTGGGTAGAGATCGAGATCTTGTCTTCGTGGTCACCGAGTACGTGGATGGGCCCAGTCTCGAGACGCTGCTGGCCTCCGAAGGCCCGCTCGATGCAGAGAAGGCTCTGGCTATCGCCGTTCCCCTCTGCGACGGGTTGACGACTGTCCACCAGGCCGGATACGTGCACGGGCAGCTCACTCCTCATAGCGTGCTCATGACGCCCGACGGTCGGCCGAAGGTGTCCGATTTCCGCGTCGAGGACGTGGCCTCCACCGAGTCGCCAACCGGTCAGGAGCCTTCCCCCTACGCAGCCCTCTACCTCTCCCCAGAGCAGTTGATGGGGCGCAGAGCAACGGCTGCGTCCGACGTCTACAGCGTGGGTATCATCCTCTACGAGATGCTCCTGGGCCGTCCTCCCTTCGTGGGCGAGAGCTACGATGAGATCGCAGAGCAGCACATCCGGCGAGTGCCTGATCCGCTTCACGTCGCCAATCCCCAGATACCGATTCCCCTCAGTTCCATAGTCCACACCGCCCTCTCCCGGTCCTCCACGGATCGGTATCGGTCGGCCGGCGAACTGGCGGATGCCTTGCGAGCGTACCAGGGCTCGAGCAGCAGGGCACTCCTCGCGGACCTCCCGGAGGCCGCCGGGCCGTGGCTGCCTTCTGCGCCCGATCGGTTGGAGATGTCCACACCGGTGCACTCCAGAACCGCTCCCCTCGAGTCCGTGCCCTCTCGCGGAGATGAAGGACACGGTCTGGACTGGATCGGCTGCCTGATGATGCTGGTGGCGGCCGTGGCGGTTCTGGGCCTGATACCTCTGTGGCTGGCGGTCTTCCTCCGCTACTTCGCGTGACCGTAACCCTCCGCTGCCACTGCAGGCGGAGGCACCTCCGGCGGCTTGGCCTCTCTCGACCTCAGTACCACGGCGCTCACGCAGCGCGACGATCCAACCTCTGGACCGGCCCTTCGCGCCATGGGACGAGGCTCACGACTCTAGCGTTCCGGCCCGTTATGTGGTATACTTGAGGATGCAGTCCTATGTGCAGTGAAGGCTCGGCGCGGTGCCTATAGCTGGCATCGTGGCGTAGTCTTCTGTTGCGGAGGGTGAATAAAGAGTGAATTCGAGATGGGTCAGAAACGGGCTGATCTACCTCATCATCACGTTCATGGTAGCGGCCCTTTTCTATAATGTGTATAGCGCATCCACGAGCCTCGATGTAGTGCCCATTACCACAGTAGCTCAGGATGCCCGTGACGGCAGGATCGCCAAGATTCTACTTTCGGGTGACGAACTAAGGATCACGCGCAGTAGCGGCACGGAGGTGCTCTCTCGCAAGGAGACGGGAGCTGACCTGACAGACGTTCTCACCAACCTGGGCGTGACTCAGGAGATGCTCAACGCGATCACCATCGAGGTGGAAAGCCCTAACGAGTGGGGTAGCTGGCTCGCCATCCTCTCCTCGTTCTTGCCGTTGCTGCTGATCGGCGGACTACTGCTGTTCATGATGAGGCAGGCGCAGTCGGGCAACAGCCAGGCCTTGTCCTTCGGCAAGAGTCGCGCGCGCATGTTCTCAGGAGACCAGCCCACCGTCACTTTCGGAGACGTGGCCGGGGTCGAGGAGGCCAAGCAAGAGCTACTGGAGGTCGTGGAGTTCTTGCAGGAGCCCGACAAGTTCAGTGCGCTGGGAGCCCGCATCCCCAAGGGCGTGCTCATGGTCGGCCCGCCTGGATGCGGCAAGACGCTCATGGCGCGCGCGGTGGCGGGCGAAGCGGAGGTGCCGTTCTTCAGCATCAGCGGCTCCGAGTTCGTCGAGATGTTCGTCGGCGTAGGAGCCTCGAGGGTCAGGGACCTCTTCGAGCAGGCCAAGCGAAACTCCCCGTGCATCGTCTTCGTGGACGAGATCGACGCTGTAGGTCGCCACAGAGGAGCGGGGCTCGGCGGCAGCCACGACGAGCGAGAGCAGACCCTGAACCAGATCCTGGTGGAGATGGACGGCTTCGACACCGACACCAACGTCATCGTCATGGCCGCTACCAACCGGCCCGATATCCTGGACCCGGCGTTGCTGAGGCCAGGACGCTTCGACCGGCGGGTAGTGCTGGATCTGCCAGACATGATCGGACGCAAGGCCATCCTGGAAATCCACGCCAAGGGCAAGCCTCTGGCCGAGCTCGTGGACCTGGGGATCATCGCCAAGCAGACGCCAGGCTTCTCCGGAGCGGACATCGAGAGTCTGCTCAACGAAGCCGCCATCCTTGCGGCGCGGCGTGACAAGAAGGCGGTCGAGATGGAAGAGCTCGAAGAGGCTGTGGAAAGAGTCATCGCCGGCCCCGAGCGGAAGAGCCGCCTCATCAGCGATGAAGAAAAGGAGATCATAGCCCATCACGAGGCAGGGCACGCACTGGTGATGAACTCGCTGCCCGGCTGCGATCCGGTGCACAAGGTTTCCATCGTGTCCAGAGGTATGGCGCTCGGCTACACCATGCCGCTACCCGAGGACGACCGGTATCTCAAGCAGCGCTCCAAGTTCCAGGACGAGCTCGCGGGCCTGCTGGGCGGGCGAGCGGCGGAGGAGCTCATCTTCGAGGACGTGACCACTGGCGCCAGCAGCGACCTGGAGCGGGCCACGAGGCTAGCCAGGAAGATGGTCACCGAGTACGGGATGAGCGACAAGCTTGGACCGCTGACCTTCGGGCAAAAGGAAGAGCTGGTGTTTCTGGGCCGGGAGATCGGCGAGCAGCGCAACTACAGCGAGGAGGTCGCCCGCGCCATCGACGAAGAGGTGCGAAGCCTCATCAACCAGGCCCACGAAACGGCCTTGCGCATACTCGGAGAGAAGAAGGATAGGCTCGTCGCATTAGCCAGGAAGCTCATCGAGGTGGAAACCCTCGAAGGAGCGGATCTAGAGGCCATGTTCGCCTGATCGAATCCCTGGCATGCGGCACAAGGCTCCGGCGCGAGAGCCCCGATGCCACCCCTACAGCACGATCTTCTCCAGGAACGCCGCCAGCTTTTCGGGTATAGCCTCCGGCTGCCCGCCCAGAAGGCGACACAAGACCACGGTTCGGGCTGCGAACTCCAGTTGCTGAGCTTTGCTGGCCGCCTCTCGCAGGTCCTTGCCCACGGTGAGCAGGCCGTGGTTCCGAAGCAGTGCCGCCGGACCATCTCCCAGGGCATCCACGATAGCCTGTGACTGCTCTTTCGTCCCCGAAAGCAGGAAGGGCACCACGGGCACCCGTCGCAACCCTATGGCCTCGATCGTGATCGGGGGCACAGGGTCCTCGTATAGACCCACCACGATGGCCATGGGCGCATGGGTGTGGATCACCGCACCCACGTCCTCCCGCGTGCGATAGACGAGCAGGTGCATGGGCAACTCGACCGAAGGCCGGTCCCGCCCCTCGAGCTTCTTGCCTTTCAGATTCACCTTGATCAGGGTCTCCTGGGACAGGCCGCCCTTGTAGAGCTGTGTGGGCGTGATCCACAGCTCGTCGGTGCCCGGAATGCGAGCGCTGACGTTGCCCCCCTTGGGAGTGATCAAGCCAGCGTCGTACAGTTCATCTACGATGGCGATTACCTGCTCGTTTAGACCGTCTACCATGGATCGTACCTCTCGTTGTGCGAAAGAGTAGACCTCCGCGTTTCTTCTCTAGATTACTGCCTCCACCAGACCTTCACCGGCCCAGCAGGCTACGATACATCTTGGTCCACCGCCTGTAAGCGGTACGATAGGTCGTGCGCATGGCGGGGTCTGGCTCCACAACCTCCTCGCCCATCGACATGTGATCGGCCGCCTCTCTCAGGTCGCTGTACAGACCTGCTCCCACGGACGCACACAAGGCGGCCCCACGTCCCGAGGCTTCCCCGGCGACTGGGACCCGCACCGGGAGTTGGCAGACGTCCGCCACCAATTGGCGAAACAGGAGAGACCTGGCTAGCCCCCCACAAACCGACAGAGTCTCTACCTCTCTGCCCGAGATCTCCACGAGCTGATCGAGGTTCCCGCGCACCGCAAAGGCGATACTCTCCAGGATGGCACGAGCCATCTTCGGCCTGGTCAAGGGCGGCTCGAAGGTCATCGGGAATGGAGCCAGGAAGCCCACCCGGGAAGGGAACGTCAAGCGACCATGGTCAGCGATCCATGGCCCCATGAACGCCAGCACCGACCCCGGCGACTCGCGTTCGGCCTCCCTGTTCAGCACTGCGTACGCGTCCTCCACAGGCTCGCTTTCACCGAAGGCCTGCCACAACCATTCGTAGGTGAGACCGGCCAATCCCGCACTGCACTCCAGACTCCACAAGCCTTCCAGCGCGTGCGCTCCGGTCCACGAGCGGTGCCGCTCGTCCATCAGCGGCTCTTCAAGCGTCATCTGGAGCGGCATCGTGCTGCCGGCGACGGCCACCGTCTGAGCATCGTGCACCGCGCCACAGGCCAGACAGGCCGCCTGCGTGTCGGCAAGCCCCACCACCACGGGCGTGCCCTCGGTGAGGCCCAGGGATTCCGCCGCCTCTGAGCGAAGGCGGCCGGCCACTTCGCCGGGAGAGCGCAGAGGCGGTAGGATCGCGGGAGATAGCCGCAGCAGTTCGACTATCTCGCTGGACCAGTCTCTCTCCTTGACGTCGTAGAGCAGCGATGAGGATGCGCTACTGGGTTCCGAACAGTACGTCCCGCAGAGCTTGTAGACCAACCAATCGTTGACCATCAGCACGCGGTCGATCCGCTCGTACACGTCAGGTCCACGCTCACGCATCCACAACAGGTGCGCCGCCCCGTCGGTGCCTACGGGCCATCGTCCCGTCGCAGAGTAGATAGTCTCACCGTGACGCTGCGCCATCTGGAAGCCCTGGGCCACCGACCTGGCATCCCGGTTGGTGCCAGCGTACAGCACCTCGCCCTCGCCGTCCAGGAAGACCACGCCGTCTCTGAAGCTGGTAGTGCTGATGGCGGCGACCTCACCTGGCGGCAGCTCCGCGAGGGCCTCCCTCGTCAGGCGCATGAAGGTCTCCCACATCCGCTGGGGATCGAACTCCAGGCTACCAGGCACGTCTTCGTCCCGGAATACCGGCGTGGCGTCACGGGTGAGAGCCATCTGGAGACCATCGCCATCCACCACCAGGCAGCGACAGCTTCCGCTCCCCGCGTCCCAGCCCAGCAGCCAGCGTCCAGACGACACGTGCTAGGATTCCCCTCTCGCGGCCAAATACAGCCGGTTCAGATCCTCCTGGAGGACCTGGAGCCCCATGGCCGCCGACACGTCGCCGGCGAAGGCCAGGTCTCCCGACATGGCTGCCGTCGTCGCATCCAGCTCCCCACTGAACATCCCATCGAAGACCTCGCTGGACATACAGAGCTCCACCATCGCTTCGCCGGGGAACTTTCCTATCCCACCGCTGAAGTCCCCATCCTGGAAGTGGATGTGGAGGAAGAAATCGAGGTCCTCGACCTCGAACTCCACGGACACATCGTAACCCTCACACCCCTCCTTAATGGCCTGGTCGGATGGTATCAGCCCCAGCCACCTGGTGATGACCTCCTCCATATCTCCAGCGGACTCATAACCTGCCATAGAAAGACCTCCTGGTGCCGTGCTTCCGTCTCGGGGGCTTCCCCACATCGCCGAAGGGCGGCCTAGCGCAGGGAGAAGCCCTCCAGAGTCTCGGGATTGAGAACGTGAAGAGGGCGCTTCCCCTGGAACAGGCGCTCCAGGTCAGACACCACGATGCGCGACTGGTGCGCCGGGATCTCGCGCGTGTTTCCGCCGATGTGGGGTGTAGCGATAACACTGGGCAGCTGGAGCAGAGGATGATCCGCAGGGGGAGGCTCTTCAACGAAGACGTCCAGAGCAGCGCCGCCGATCTCGCCGTCCCTCAGCGCCGCGTAGAGCGCGTCCTCATCGGTGAGTTCAGCGCGGGCCGTGTTGATCAGGACCGCGGTGGGCTTCATCATGGCCAGCTCCGTTCGGCCCAGCATCCCTTTCGTTTCCTCCGTCAGGGGCGCATGGAGAGTGACCACGTCCGACGCGCTCAACAGGGTCGCCAGATCCACGCTCTGGGCCCCAAGACGTTCCACCTCCTCGGAAGGGACGTACGGATCGTACACCAGCAGCTCGGTGTCGAAGCCCTTCAGCCTCTTGACCACCTCGCGGCCAACAGCCCCTAGCCCCACGATGCCTACCGTCTTGCCCCACAACTCATTCCCCTTCAGATCGAAAAAGGCCACGGCCATCTTGACCATGCCCTGGGCACCGTCCTCCTGCCGCAGGACATCCATGGCCTGGGGAATACGTCGCAGGCTCATCAGGATCAGGGCCACGGTCAGGTCTGCCACGGCCTGGGCGTTTCGCCCTGGCGCGTGCAGGACGGGTATCCCCATCGCGGTGGCAACCCCGACGTCCACGTTCACGGGGTCGGCGCGACAGCACCCGACCACGCGCAGAGTGTCGAGCTGCTCCAGGACTCGCGCCCGCAGCTGATCGACCTCGGTCACAAAGACGTCAACCCCATCGAGGGCACGCACCAGCTTCCGGCCTGCAAGCAGCCTCTTCTTCTCGGCGAAGCCCTCGTAGCTGACCTTTCCGTACTGGCCGAGCCGCTCCAGACCCCAATCGTCGAGATCAGCGGTGACCAGGATCCTCATCTATGACCCCAGGACACCGTCTTTGCGAACTGGTCAGCCGCCCTCCGAGGATTCGCTCGAGGCACCACGCTCCACGACCTCCTTGATGCGCGCCAGTTCCTTGGCCAACGTGCCCGTGACCTGTTGCGCCAGCTTGTCTGCAATCGGCCCTGGAAGGCCGGAAGGCACACCGAAATCGTTACGCATGGTCAGCACCGTTCCCTCTCCCTGGGCTTCGCAGGTCTGGACGAAGGTAGACTCAGCCCCTTTGATCACTCTGGTAACCATCCTCCGAGGGGGTACCCATTCCACTATCTCGTGTTCCGTGGTGAGCTTGCTGGCCGCGAATCTGCTGACGGAACGGTAGGTACAACCTGGCCCTGGAGGTACGTCAGAGGTCAGCATACACTCCAGCGTGACCACGCTCCACTCCGGCCCCCTCTCCAGGTCGCTGATCAGCGCCCACACCTCCTCCGGCGGGGCCGCGATGAGTATCTCGCTCTCCGCTACTGGCATCAGTTGCTCCCATCGAGGACGTGAGACCTATTGTGAAGGCAACTACGATTATAGCACAGCCCCCAGTGGGCACCAAGGCCGGAGAGCCCTTGGCGGCCCTCGTCACAGGAAGTATAATGCCTTCGACCGGCCCAAGGACGCAGGGGACCGGCCCTCCGCTGAAGCACGCTCCGGAATCGAGCACTGACGACCGGCCTGCGCCGTGGCTGAGCCACAGCTATCCAGCCGGGATCACGGATTATCGCCTGCGGGTCTTACCGACTACCCGAACATGAACGAAAAGGTCATTCGTCCCATCCGGATCATCCGTGCCGCAAGGGGACCCTGGCCGCCGCGCGGCAAGGTGGCGCCCAGCACTCTGTCTGCACTGTTGCTGCTCTTTGCCGTGTTAGTCAGCAGTTGCGCCACGCCTGTGCCCGCCACGCCCACTGCTATCCAGACGGCGACCAGCACCGCGCCGGCGTACACCCCTACCACCGAACAGCCGACCCCTACTACCCACATCGTCGGTTCGCCATCGCCCGTACAGCCCTACGTCAACGGAGCTCTGGGATTCTCCTTGTCGTATCCCGCGCATTGGCTGACCAGCGACACGCCGAAGGGCGTGGTCTTCGGCACGTCGGAGGAGACGATCGCAGGTGGAGAGTTCACCGCTGGCGCAGGCGTCGCCATTGAGGTCGAACCGCTGCCCAATGCCGAGTGGGAAGACCTCGAGGCTCTGGCCCTCAGCCGAGCCACCGTGTTCAGCTCCGGGGAGATGCAGATCGGCGAGCCTCAGTCTCGGGCCCTTGGCGACCAGACGGGCGCCCTGGTCACCCTCGAGGGAACACCTGGCCTCTTCACCACTGAGCTCAAGGGCTTCGTGCTGGCTGCCGCGCGCGAGCACCGCTCCTACGTCCTGGTGGCCCTGTCTACCCTCGAGGATTGGCCCACCCACGAGGCAGACCTGGAGGCCCTTGTGGACAGTTTCACTTTCCTGCCTTTCGAGCTGCCCCAATATGCTCCCGACGAGTGGGAGCCGGACGACACGCTCGCCGACGCCACAGACCTCGAGCCGGGCGTTGGCCAGACCCACGATCTCCACACCCTCGGCGACCGCGACTGCTTCCGCTTCACGGCCACCAGAGGTCACGTCTATACGATCGAGACCTTCAACCTGGGACCCGACGTGGACACCCGCATCTTCCTCTACGACGGCGAAGGCAGCCTGCTCACCCAGGACGATGACGGTCGCACATTCGAGGAGAAGTGGGCCTCCCGCCTCGTATGGACTGCGGAGAAGACCTCCACGCACTACGTGATGGTGCACGACGTCGATGACGATGATGCCGGGCCTGGTACCTCTTACGACGTTCGTATCTGGGAGGAGGCCCATTTCGTGGAGGATGAATACGAACCCGACGGCTCGCCCAGGCTGGCCACTCGCCTCGAACCAGGGGAGCCACAACCGCACAACCTGCACCTGGCCGGAGATGCGGATTGGATGCGCCTGGAGATCAAGGCGGGCCACACCTACGTCGTCGAGACCTTCGACCTGGGCGAGGATGTGGACACCGTGCTACGTCTCCTCGACGAAGAGGGAAACGAGCTGTCCGTGGATGACAACGGCCGGGACGAGGAGGAACCGCGAGCGTCTCGCATTCGATGGACCGCCCGCGGCGACGGCTGGCTCTACATCGTGGCCCACGACGCCAGCGAGGAGGCTCGAGGAGCAGGCACCCAGTACTGGGTGCGCCTCCAGGAGACAGCTCAGTAGCCCAGCAGCGTCTCGCGCCGCTCGGGGGTCGAACGGTCCGGCTACACCTGCTGCAGCAACTCTCTGAGGAGACGACCTGCCTCTGTCAATTGCCCGTCCTGGAACAGGATCACGTGGTCGAGGGCCAGATCCTCACGTCCTTCCAGCATCGCCCTCCCCAGGGGCGATGCCTTCAGCATCCTGAGATCCTCTGCATATGGATCCGTGACGATGTCCTCTCGTACGATGCGGCCGTCCCCCATGATCAACACCCTCTCGGTGCGCCGGGCAACCGCTGGGTCATGCGTTACGATGATGAAGGTGGTACCGAGTTGGCGATTCATCTCGTGCATCAAGTCGATGGTCTCTCTGGAACTCTCAGTATCCAACTCTCCAGTCGGCTCATCGGCAAGCACCAGCGATGGCTGGTTGACCAGCGAACGAGCGACGGCCACCCTCTGGCACTGTCCGCCCGACATCTGATTCGGCAAGTGAGTGAGTCGCTCGCCGAGGCCAACCAGTTCCAGCGCCTCCTTGGAGCGTCGACGTCGCTCCTTGGCGCTCATCTTCTGCTCGTGTAGCGGGACTTCCACGTTCTCCAGCGCGGTCATGGTGGGGATGAGATTGTGGAGCTGGAAGATGAACCCTACCGTCTCGTTGCGAAACCGATCGAGGTCCTTGACCTCAGTCAGATCCTGACCGTTGATCAGCGCGCGGCCGCTGGTCGGCCGGGCCAGCGCGCCGAGCACGTACAGAAGCGTAGACTTGCCACTGCCCGATGGCCCCATCACCGACACAAACTCGCCCCTCTTGATGGTCATGCTCACACCATCCAGGGCCCTGATCTCCTCGCCGTCTCCGTAGATCTTGGTGAGATCGTAGGTCTCGACAATCAGGTCGTTACCACTCATTGCTTGCCTCTCTTGCCGCGCTACTCTGTCCAGGAGATGACCCTTTCGTGCACCCCGGCATAGTTGACCTTCAACGTGGCAGTCACGTTCTTCAGGATCTGCCTCTGATTGCTGCCATCGGCGTTCATCACGTAGAACGCCCATTCACCGCTGCGATCGGAGAGGAAGACTATCTGCGTGCCGTCGGGACTCCAGGCTGGCGATACGTTGTTCGGGCGTGTCTCCAGCAAGGGCGAACTGCTAGTCAAGGGCCAGCGGCCAACGCCGTCGGCGCTCGTGAGGTAGACCTCCCAGTGATCGTGCTGCCAGTGCATGAAGGCGATACGCCCCCCATCCGGAGACATGACCGGGAAGTAGTCGTGCACGTTGTCGGTCAAGGGTTCGTTGTTGGCGCCTCGCGCTTCGCTGATTCTCAATCCTTGCTCGCCGTCGTACACCAGTTGCGTCCCGTCGCTAGTCCAGGTGGGCGAGAAGGAAAGGTTGTCGCAGTAGGGCTCGCGGAGGGATCCGTCGGCCACGTCGATCACGCCCAGATGCCACTCCGTCTGTTGGTAACCTCGCTCGATGTAGTACCAGCCGAACCCCTGGATCCAGATCCTCCAAGCCTCGTGCCGTCCCTCCGTGGTGAAGAAGAAGGCGATCTGGCTCCCGTCGGGTGACCAGACGGGGCCCCGCGCCACACTGGAGCTGAACAGCAAGCGCTCGTTGCTCCCGTCGGAGTTGATGGCATAGATCCCCCAGGGCTCGGTCCAGCGCGCAAAGGTCACCTGCGTGCCGTCGGGAGACCAACTGGGATCCATCCCGCTCGTGAGGCGCGCCAATCCCGTCCCATCGGCGTTCACCACGTAGATGTCCCCATCGCTCACCGCCTGGAACACAAACCGGCCCTGGAGCCCTGGAGTGGGCGTCGGAGTCAGAGGCAGCGGTCGAGGTGTCGCCGTCGCCGTCGGTGTGGGAGGCTGTGGCGTGGCCGTAGCCGTGGGTGTCGACGGCACAGGTGTTGCCATAGGCGTATCGGTAGCCCGCGGTGTCGTCACAACCGCAGTCGCCGTCACGGTCGGCGTCCTACCAGGTTCAGCTTCCTCGACCGGCTGCGGGCTCGCTACCGCTCCGCATCCAGTCAAGAAGAGGACCAGCACGACTAGTGCGAGTGTCTTCCCCCTCATCTACTGTCCCCCCACGACGATATCGACGAAAGCAGTCATTCCCCAGCGTAGGTCCGGGTCCTGGTCCTCCATCTCGATGGTTACTTCGTAGTTGGTGCCTCCCTGCTCCAGGCTAGCCATGGGCGCAATCTGCGCCACGATGCCCTTGATGCTCTTTCCCGGCAGCGCCTCGAAGGTGAGGTCCACGGTTTGTCCCACGTGCAGGAGATACAAATCCACTTCGTTCAGATCAGTCGTCTGTATCTCGAAATCACTCACGTCCCCCAGAACGACCACTGCTGCACCTGCGCTCACCATCTCCCCGGCCCTCACCAGCACGGCGCCGATGGTTCCATCGAAAGGCGCTGTCAGGCTCGCGTCCTCCAGTGTCGAGACGGCATGGGACAAGGCCACCTGCGCCTCCGTCACGTGCGCCTGCGCCACCGCCACATCCTCCGGACGAGATCCAGATTCGAGAAGAGACAACGCTGCGCGGGCTCGTTCCACTTCAGCCTGTGCGGCTGCGATGTCTTCCGTCGAGGCTCCTCGTACCAGCGCCTCGTAGTTGGCCTTGGCGATCTCGTACTCCATCGTCGCCTGCTGGAGCGCCAGGGCCTGCGGCATCTCTCGGATCTCCTCCATCCAGGCGACCTCATCGTAAGCCGCTTGAGCCTGCTGCAGAGCGAGAGCTGCGGTCTCCATGGCCCCTCTGGCAGCCGTTATCTCTTCGGCGGTGGCTCCCGACCGCAGCTTCGCCAACTGGGCCTGAGCCGCCGCCAGGCTGGCCTGGGCCATAGCGAGTTCGTCCGGCCTCGCGGAAGCTTCGACCTGGGCCAGCGTCGCCTGAGCCGTGGCCAGTCCGGCCTCGGCCTGAGCAACCACGTCTTCCAAGTCACTACTGTCCAACTGAACCAGCAGTTGCCCTTCCTGGACCTGATCCCCCTCCGTCACCAAGACCTCTTTCACCTCTCCGCTCGTGCGGAAGCTGAGTGTGGCCCATCGCGACGGAAGCACAATCCCCGTGGCGGCCACCACTTGGCTCACCTGCTCCTCAGACTCCTCCGGCATCTCAGGCTCGGGCTGCGGAGCGAGATACGTGGTGTATGCCCACATGCCGCAGGCCACAACGATAGCTGCAACCACCACTCCAATGACGATCTTCCTCACCATCACAACCTCCACAATCTCCAGCGCTTCGTCGAGCTATGAGGGACTACTCGTACCTCAACGCCTCCAAAGGATCCAGACGCGAAGCCCACCACGCGGGATAGATGCCCGCGATGCTCCCCAGTACCAAGGACAGCAGAAGGGCGCGCACCAGAAGCTCCGCCGGGTACACTGGCACCAACATGGAGAGCAGAAGTGGGAACGAGCTTCCCATGCCCATCCCCAGCAGGATTCCTGCCACTCCTCCCACGGCGCTCAACACCAGGGACTCCTTCATCACCATCAGCAGAACCCGGACCTTGCGCCAGCCGAGGGCCCGCAGAACGCCTATCTCCCTCGTTCTCTCGAACACCGACATGAACACCGTGTTCATCATCCCTATGCCGCCCACCAGCACGGCCAGAAAAGATATGGCCCCGATCATAGCATCCATGGCCTGGAAGTCTGGCAGGCTCTCTGCGAACTCAGACGTCCTCGACACGGAGATCTCAGGAAAGCCCTCCTCCAACTCCGCCAGCACGCTGTCCACCTGCCTGGGGTCCCGTAGCACTATGCCCACGAAGGCCACCTTGCGAGGGTTTCCAAACAACGCTTGGGCTTCTCGCAAGGAGATGACCATACCCCCATCCTCAAGGGCGACGCCCGTCTCGAAGATGCCGGCCACACGAAAGCGACTTCCTACGATGTTCACCGAATCACCCACCGTGACTCCGAGCGTCTCAGCAGCCGCACGACCCACCAGGACCTGTCGCGTGCCAGTCAGAGGCTCGCCGTCCACAACCGTGAAGTGCTGGATGGCATCGGTATTGGGCTGGTAACCCTGCACGAACAGGAAGGGTATTTCCTCGGCGGAAGTGATGCCAAACACGACTCCGGCAACGCTCTTCACCTCTGGCAAGGCAGCGATCCGCTTGACCACCCTCTCATCGATGGCACTGAACTGCATGTCCGAGATGCCAGCCTCGGCTGCCATAAGATCGATCTGCCCGACACGGCCGATGGAATTGAACTGCTCGCCAAATCCTTCTGCCATGCCGCTCAAAGCCACCACCGCGGCGACGGCAATCCCGATGCCGAGGACGGTGAGCAGGCTCCGCGTCCGACGCCGCACCAGATTCCGAATGATCATCCCCCCTGGCCACCGCCTCGTGGCCTCTTCTCCTCGCTCGGCGTCGTATTGCATCGCCAGCAGCGGGTCCAGTTCCGATGCCCGCCAGGCCGGATAGAGCCCACCTATGGCCCCCAGTCCAAGCGCCACCAGGAAGGCCTGGACAAACAGGCTGAGGGAGAACTCGCCCACCATCAGCCCTGCCGTCGCCGGGATCTTCCCAAAAATGATCACGATGACGATTCCAAGCCCAGAACCTAGGACTCCCCCTATCAAGCTCAGGCCGATCGATTCCGAGAGGATCATGCGCAACACCCTCCCCCTCCGCCAGCCCAACGCTCGGAGAAGCCCTATCTCCCGCGTACGCTCGAAGATGGACATGAGCACGGTGTTCATCATCCCTACGCCGCCGATGAGTACCGCCAGAATGGAGACGCCCCAGGCAAACGCGCTGACCATATCCATCATCGACTCTTCGGTTGCGTAGTCGCCAGACTTCATCACGGACAGATCTGGAAATCGTCGCTCTATCCTCTCGCGAACCTCGTCTGCATCCGCCAGTTCCTTGAGCTGCACTTGGATGACGTTGACTTGCTGCGGCCGCTTGAGCATGGTCTGGGCATCATCCAGGCTGACGACACCGCCTCCCTCCTCGAGGGCCTGTCCCGTCTCGTAGATGCCCACGATGCGATACGCGCTGTCGTACATCCTGATGCTGTCGCCGACTCCCCTGTCGAGCACATCGGCTGCCACCTTTCCGATGATGATCTCGCGCCTCGACCTGGAAGTGAGCCCTTCCCCTTCCACGATCTTGAAGTGCTCGATGGCAAACCCCTCAGGGTCGTGGCCAAAGACCAACAGATAAGGAATCTGGTCGGTCGTCATCTCCCCGTAGATCATGCCGGCGACAGCCTTCACGCCCGCCACCTTCAGGAGCTGCGCCCCCAGGTCCTCGTCGATGACGCTGGTCGAGGGGTCCAGGGCATCACCCTGCGACACCGTCAGGTCGGCCTCACCGCCAGACCAGAGCGCAGCATACCCTCCGATAAGCCCATTGGCCACCGCCACTAGAGAAACGATGGTAGCCACACCGAGACTCACCGCCACTAGCGTGAGCAGCGTGCGCGTCTTCCTTCGCCAGAGATTCCTGAACATCATCTTGATGTAGCCCTAATTGCAACTGCCTCGCATTAGCATTCTAGTATAGCATGGATTTGCGTGTCTGTCAAGATGCCGCCAACGATCCCCTTGCCGCCATCACGCCCATCTCGTCCCACTGATCCGAGCTCTCTACAGTCCGCAATCTGCACGGACGGGACTTCTGCAACCCGGGCACCCCCTATCGAATGCCTGAGCGTTCTGGCCCACCGCGCTCCTGATCAAGGTGTCGCGGCGATCTTGACGGATTGTGCGGCACGCGCTGCCAAAACCGCGGAAGGATCCCCCCAGTGCGAGCCACGTACTCGCGATACTCATCCCCGAACTCTTCCAGCATCATCTCTTCCTCGACGCGAGAACGGTACAGGTACATCGGCACCATACACACCAACATGCTGAAGCCCGCAATCCAGTTCTGAAGCAACACGACCTGGGCCACGCCCCAGAGCCAGTGGGCGGCGTACATCGGGTGCCGGATGTAGCGAAACACCCCATGTGTGATCAGAGAGTGATCCTCCATGATCTCCAGTCTGGGCGACCAACTGCGTTCGAGATCGGCGTGGGAACGCCAGAGCAGCCAGACGGCTGCCCCAAACAGCACCACGCCCAGCCAACCAGCCCACAGCGGCAGATGGTAGTTGGCGAAGTCGAGCCAGTCCGTCAGGACATAGATGACGGGCAGCACAAACATCCCCAGGCCTGGCAGACCGGAGAGCAGCGCGTCCAATCCTCTCCTATGGTCCCGGGCCACCCGGACCCGTCTGTAGCGCCTGGTGTAGACGACCCGCACGGCCGAGGCAACGATCACCCAGGCAAAGTATGCCCCTTCGAAGATGCTCATGATAGCAGTTTTCTCCTCACCATGTCCCGTAGTGGCACCCCATCCTCACCTGCTTGGGATCGGATATCCTGGCGCCTTGGAGCAGAGAAACCCCTGCGGCGTTGCCGGCGTTTCTCCGCTCGCAGCGCCTCAGTGTAGCGTGGTCCGATGACCTCCTCCATGCTACGCGTTTCTCCGCCGCCTGTCTCAATCGTTGCCTCAACGGTGTCCAACAACCGACCAACGACGGGCGTTGGGCGTAGACACAGAAACGGAGAGGCTCTCGGCCTCTCCTTGGGTTCCGATCGGGGAAGACTGGCTCTATCGCGGAATCTGTAGCCGGTATCCCTCCCCCGGAACTGTAACCACGTAACTGGGTTCCCTCCAATCGGGCTCCACCTTCTGGCGCACCCGCTTCACCAGCTCGTAGATAGCGCCCGGGGTCACCCCTTCGCCCACGCCCCAAATCTGCTCAGCGATCTCGTCATACGTGCAGACCGCTCCCTCTCTTTCGTAGAGAAGCCTCACCAGTCTGCGCTGAGGATCGCTCAGCTTGAGTGTGATCTCTTCAGTATCCGACCATATCTGCCCCGTCTCCAGGTCACAGCGCACGCCGCTGCTCTCCTGTCCACGACGGCACGCCAGCTCTGCTCGCAAGAACGCTCCGAAGACCGGGCTGAATACGACGGACGCGTTGTCCTCACTCGTCCCCAGCAAACCCTTGGTCTCCAGGGCACGTCGCTTGCCCTCGTCCAGCGCCGCCGCGCCGCCTCCCAGCAGGGCCAGCAGTCCCTCCTGTTCCTCCCCCTCCAACTCGTCCCACAGCCGTTGGCACTCCTGCTGAATCGGTTGAAGCGCCACCAGTTCCTGCGCCGCCGATTCGACCTCCGTCGCCGGATTCACGCCACCGTGTCGTAGAACGCTGAAGATGCTCTCCAAGAGCCCTGGGTGCCCCCCTGAGAGCTCCACGGTCAGTCCCGCATGTCTGTCGTCCTCGAGTCGTCCTTGCATCTTGGCCAGGTGAGCGGCGACGCTCTCAGCATCGACCGGCGACAGAGGACGCAGCACCAGAGTATGGAGATGGAACAGCTCTCTGAACTCGTAGGTCTCCGCGTCTGAACGCAGCCGCTCCAGCCGTCGCGAGGTCCCTGTTACGTAGCACAGCGCGTCGCCCAGCGCGTCTCGCTGGGCTCTGAGTTGCCGGAAAGGCCATGGAGGCAGCGCGGAGAAGACATCGTCGAACTCATCCAGAATCACGACCAGCCGGGCTTGACCCCATCGGTCCGTTTCGCGCATGCTGGCCGCAAACAGAGAGCGGACGGATATCTCCGTCGTAGTGCGAAGCATCTCCTGGTGTATGGCTCGCAGCGTGCCCACAGTAGCCGCGGGCGCATCCGAGTCCTCCAGTTCATCCACGATGCGCCGGAGCAGCACCTCGTAGAAAGCCTGCTCGCTATCACCCGCCTCCAGGCAGTCCACGAACACTGTGATGAAGACCGGCGGTCCGTTGGCAGCGCAAGCACGGCGGACCTCGGCCGATGTCAGGGATTTGAGCAAGAGTGACTTGCCCATGTTGCTAGGGGCGACCACCGAACAACACTGCCCCTCGTTCATGGCAGCCATGATGTAGCGCAACTCGCGCTCCCGTACGGGCGCCTTGGGGAAAGCAGCACTACTCAAGTCAACGCGACTCTCAACCATAGCCTGGGCCCGCTCCCACAGCCGGGCTCTTGTCTCCCGCAGCACCGGCTCGACAGCTCTATCCTGAACGATCCTCCTCACTTCGCGATGGGCCGTGTCCAATCGTGCGTATCTCACAACATCTCGTATTCAAGATCCGCACCGAGAGCCTAGCACAGACGTCGACAATTGTCAAGGCTCGCACGGCGGCGCAGTCTGACCTTGCCACACCTAACCTGTCTGTACGAACGAGGCTTCGATCGTCGTTCGGGCCGGTCAGCCATCGCCACTGGCACCCACGGCGTGTCCCGGGGGCTGGTTGCTCTGTAGCGCTAATGTGAGCGCGGACTGTCTTGGTCCTGGGAACGCCGGACCAGCGAGGTCAGAGGAAAGACTACCACGAGGGGCACGATGGGGGACAGTTACGGCCAGCGCAGAGTCACGAAGAAAAGAGATCCCCAGGCAACGACCTACTCTCCCACACCGCTACCAGTGCAGTACCATCGGCGCTGGAGGGCTTAACTACCAGGTTCGGCATGGAGCTGGGTGTTTCCCCTCCGCTAACGTCACCTGAGGAACATTCCATGGTGAGTTTGGAGTACTACTCTTCCCCAAAGGTGAAGACTAGCACCCTAAAGACTGAACAGTATGCTCGAGCAACTCCGACGGATCGTAATGCAGGTTAAGCCCTCGACCATTAGTACGGCTTAGCTGAAGGCATTGCTGCCCTTACACTTGCCGCCTATCAAACAGGTAGTCTACCTGCGGTCTTACCCGGTTAGCCCGGTGGGTGACCTAATCTTGAGGGAGGCTTCCCACTTAGATGCTTTCAGCGGTTATCCTTTCCAGACGATAGCTACCCAGCAATGCACCTGGCGGTACAACTGGCACACCAGCGGTCTGTCCACTCCGGTCCTCTCGTACTAGGAGCAGCTCCTCTCAAGTCACCTGCGCCCACAGCGGATAGAGACCGACCTGTCTCACGACGGTCTGAACCCAGCTCGCGTGCCGCTTTAATGGGCGAACAGCCCAACCCTTGGGACCTGATCCAGCCCCAGGATGCGACGAGCCGACATCGAGGTGCCGAGCCTTGCCGTCGATGTGAACTCTTGGGCAAGACTAGCCTGTTATCCCCGGGGTAGCTTTTATCCGTTAAGCCACGGCCCTTCCACTCGGAACCGTAGGATCACTAAGCCCGACTTTCGTCCCTGCTCGACTTGTAGGTCTCGCAGTCAAGCTCCCTTGTGCCTTTACACTCTTCAGCTGGTTTCCATTCAGCTTGAGGGAACCTTTGGGCGCCTCCGTTACCTTTTGGGAGGCGGCCGCCCCAGTCAAACTGCCCACCTGGCACTGTCCCTGCACCGGATAACGGCTGCAGGTTAGAGCCAAAACTTGACCAGGGTGGTATTTCAAGGTTGACTCCACCGAGGCTGACGCCCCAGCTTCCCAGTCTCCCACCTATCCTGCACAAGCCAAGCCCTAACCCAGTACCAAGCTACAGTAAAGCTCCACGGGGTCTTTTTGTCCTGCTGCGGGTAAGGCGTATCTTCACGCCTACTTCAATTTCGCCGGGTCCCTCGTTGAGACAGCGCCCCAGTCGTTACGCCATTCGTGCGGGTCGGAACTTACCCGACAAGGAATTTCGCTACCTTAGGACCGTTATAGTTACGGCCGCCGTTCACCGGGGCTTCAGTTCAGAGCTTCCCCCGCAACGAGTGCAGGGTAACCCCTCCCTTTAACCTTCCGGCACTGGGCAGGCGTCAGCCCCTATACATCCTCTTACGAGTTTGCAGAGACCTGTGTTTTTGTTAAACAGTCGCCAGGGCCGTTTCTCTGCGGCCCCCCTGGGCTCCACGAGCAAGTCGTTTCACCCCAGAGGGCGCTCCTTCTCCCGAAGTTACGGAGCAATTTTGCCGAGTTCCTTAACGAGGGTTCTCCCGATCGCCTTGGTATTCTCTACCCGCCTACCAGTGTCGGTTTGCGGTACGGTCACCAGGGTTTCATCACTTAGAGGCTTTTCTCGGCGGCTGGGCTCGACCACTTCTGGCCTTACGGCACCGCCCACTCCTCGGAGTTAGCGCCGGTCCGGATTTACCTGGGCCGGCCTCCTACGAGCTTGGCACCTGAATCCAATAACAGGCTGGTCTACCCCTCCGCGTCCCCCCATCGCTCCATCCAGGTGGTACAGGAATATTGACCTGTTGTCCATCGCCTACGGCTTTCGCCCTCGGCTTAGGCCCGACTAACCCGACGCGGATTAACCTTCCGTCGGAAACCTTAGGCTTACGGCGAACATGTTTCTCACATGTTTCTCGCTACTCATACCGGCATTCTCACTTCTGTCCGCTCCACCAGTCCTTACGATCTAGCTTCGCAGCGTGACAGAACGCTCCCCTACCGAAGCCGGAACGGATTGAGAACCGACACAAGGAACTGGGAGCAAAGCTCGACCAGCATCCCTGGGCCGTTATGTCCCCAACCTTCCGACCCCCCGTAGCTTCGGTGCCAGGCTTGAGCCCCGGTACATTGTCGGCGCGGAATCACTTGACCAGTGAGCTATTACGCACTCTTTAAAGGATGGCTGCCTCTAAGCCAACCTCCTGGCTGTCCCAGTAATCCCACCTCCTTGCCCACTTAGCCTGAACTTAGGGACCTTAGCTGACGGTCTGGGCTGTTTCCCTCTTGACAATGAAGCTTATCCCCCACTGTCCGACTCCCAGGCTCTAGAGTGATGGCATTCGGAGTTTGATTTGGTTTGGTAAGCGCTATGCCCCCTAGCCAATTCAGTGCTCTACCTCCACCACTAAACGCCTGAGGCTAGCCCTAAAGCTATTTCGGGGAGAACCAGCTATCTCCAGGTTCGTTTGGCATATCACCTCTACCCACAGCTCATCCCCCAGATTTGCAACTCTGGTGGGTTCGGGCCTCCACGATGCATTACTATCGCTTCACCCTGGCCATGGGTAGCTCACCTGGTTTCGGGTCTACTCCCTGCGACTAGTGCGCCCTATTCAGACTCGCTTTCGCTACGGCTCCGGGTATGACTCCCTTAACCTTGCCACAGAGAGTAACTCGCCGGTTCATTCTCCAAAAGGCACGCGGTCAGGCCTTCCCCATACGGGGCATAGCCCTCCCACCGCTTGTAAGCAGACGGTTTCAGGTTCTATTTCACTCGCCTCACCGGCGTTCTTTTCACCTTTCCCTCACGGTACTTGTCCACTATCGGTCATCAAGGGTATTTAGCCTTGGGAAGTGGGCTTCCCTGCTTCCCACAGGATTAGCGTGCCCCGTGGTACTCAAGGTCAACAGCAGGAGTCCGATACCTTTCGCGTACGAGACTATCACTCTCTATGGTGGACCTTTCCAGTGTCCTTCCGCTAGAGATCGGATTTGTAACTCCTTCGGGTCGCTGTGGCGACCCCGCTGTGCCTTACAACCCCCATCCTGCAACGGCCACAGCCTTGACACAGAATAGGTTTGGGCTCTTCCCTTTTCGCTCGCCACTACTCAGGGAATAATCTTCTTTCCTCGAGGTACTAAGATGTTTCAGTTCCCTCGGTTCCCCCCCGCCAGCCTATGTGTTCAGCTGGGGGTACCCAGGCATTCCCCTGGGTAGGTTTCCCCATTCGGGTATCCCCGGATCAAAGCCCGCTTGGCGGCTCTCCGAGGCTTATCGCAGCCTGCCACGCCCTTCTTCGGCCCTTGACGCCTAGGCATCCACCGTCCGCCCTTAGTAGCTTAACCATGCGATCGGCGGAATTGAATCTCTCGCATTCTGTTCAGTTGTTAAGGTGCTAGTCCAGTGTCTTGTGACACACAAACGGCCTGGGACACCGCCCAGGCCGCAAAGTACTCCCCGGGATTCTTATCCCCTTCAACTAGGTCTTTCTTTTGCCCTTGCTATCCATAATCCTTACTCGTACCTAGTGCTAACCGAAAGTATACAGGATTATCGAGAGTTTGTCAAGAGCGCCTTTCTTAAAGCTCGCGTCGTCACCGCCCCTCACGCCCCTCTCTATAGGGACGCACTGCTCTGGGCGATCCTGGTGGAGCTGAGGGGACTTGAACCCCTGACCCCCTCCGTGCAAAGGAGGTGCTCTCCCAAACTGAGCTACAGCCCCTTGCCGTCCATCCTGCGAACTATACCATCACTCCTGTGACGAGTCAACCGGCTCCGACGCCAGCGACCTCCCCGAGCCCAGACGACTAGAACTGCCTCTCTCTTCAGCCGCTCAAAAAACGAGGCCCTAGTCCTCCGGGACCAGGGCCCCTGATCCACGCAGTGGGCCATTCTGGACTTGAACCAGAGACCTCTCCCTTATCAGAGGAGTGCTCTAGCCAACTGAGCTAATGGCCCGCGCGAGCTGTCTCAAAGGCTGGCAGGTGGCGGAGGACCAGCCGCCCCTCTCTGGGCCAGGCGCCTGGCCATTTCCCTCGTGTTCTCCTCAATGTCAAGGAACACCTGGATGCCTTCAGAAGCTGCGATCAGGATCAGGGCGTAGAGACCCACGGTGATGACCATCAGAACGAAGGTCGCAACGCCAGCGATCGCCCCCCACAGAGCTCCGGCGTCGCCCCCACCTCCAGGCTCGGTGAAACCCATCATCGCGGCCCCACCCAAGAACATGGCTGCCGAAGTTCCACATGCACTGAGGATACCCAGAATGAGGATGACCCAGCCGAGGATCTTGAAGATGGTGGCTATGGTACGCAGGGCACGGTACTTTCTCTCCATGGCAACCCCCTCGTCCCTATACCCTGTTACAGCAACGGACCCTAACCGCCGAGGAGTGGCAGGAAGCGCAAGCCTTGGGGCGGCTCAGACCCGTAGGCCTGAGATTGACCTGGGACTCCCCGATCTTCCGACCGGGATGTCTCCCTAGAAAGGAGGTGATCCAGCCGCACCTTCCGGTACGGCTACCTTGTTAC